>OZ253476.1:1352500-4665992 GCA_965261795.1 Dehalococcoidia bacterium | reverse complement strand
TTCCCTACAAAAGTAGCGTTTCACGGGGGGATGGTACCCAAGGAACCTGAGTCGGCATGAAGTTGCAACAGTGCCTTGCCACCGTCGCCCCGGACAGGGATACAATAGTAACCGTCGGCGTGTTCGACGGTGTTCACCAAGGCCATTGCCACCTACTGCGCCGTTTGGTTGAACTGGCTCGCCCGCAATACCTGCCCACCGTCCTCACCTTCGTCAACCACCCCACCACCGTTCTGCAACCCCAGAGCGACGTGCGTTACATAACTACGGCCGAAGAACGGGTGCGCCTGTTGAAGGAACAAGGAGTGGAGTTGGTGGTGTGCCTGGACTTCACCCAAGAATTGTCCCAAGTTACAGCCGACGACTTTGTCAGCGAAATGGTCAATGGCTTGAGAATGAGGGGGCTGGTAGCTGGCCCGGACTCGGCTTTAGGACGAGGCCGGCAGGGAGATCTGGAATTCCTGAAAAGAAAAGGCGAGGAACTGGGCTTTTGGGTAGATGCGGTGCAACCCTTGGTGGTTGACGGCGACCAAGTGAAAAGCCGCCGTATCCGCTGGAACCTGGCCGAGGGCGACGTCGCTACTTGCGCCAAGCTCCTGGGACGCAAGTTCTCTCTGGATGGCATCGTCGTAAAGGGTTACCAACGCGGGCAAACGCTGGGCTTTCCCACGGCCAACCTTCAACCTACTCCACACATGGCGCTGCCCCGCGACGGCATATACGCAACTTGGGCGATCATAGACGGCGTTCGCCATCCTTCCGCCACCAGCATAGGCGTCCGGCCCACCTTCAACCTGTCCGAACGACTGATTGAGGTGTACGTGATGGACTTTGACGATGATTTGTACGGTAAAAAGCTGGGAGTGGAATTTGTGAGCAAGCTCCGAGACCAAGAGGCCTTTGGCAACGTCGATGAGTTAGTGGCTCAAATCAACAGGGACGTTGAGGACTCCAGGGCAGCCTTGAACGAAGACATGGGGGCTGCCCTTGCATAGCGACGACATCATAGAAAGGATAACTCGGCGGGGAGTTTCCGATATTATTTCCCGGGACGAGTTTGTCCGCATGTTAGGGCGTGGCACCCCCCTCCGGCTGAAGATGGGGTTCGATCCCAGTCGGCCCGATATTCACTTGGGCCACGTAGTCGGCCTCCGCAAGCTGCACCAACTTCAAGAACTGGGCCATCAAGTCATATTGATCGTTGGTGACTGGACCGCTCAGATAGGAGACCCCAGTGGCCAGTCGGCAACCAGGCCTGTATTGACCCACGACGAGGTGGTTGCCAACGCCGAGTCATACCTGCGGCAGTTCTTCAAAGTTGTGGACAAAGACCGGACCCAGGTTGTTTGGCAAAGCGAGTGGTTCGGCAAGTTCAGCTTGGAGGACGTAATCAAGCTTACCGGAAAGTTCACTGTCGCCCAGTTCCTGGAGCGGGACGACTTTGCCAAGAGATTCCGCGAGCACCGGCCTATCGCAATCACCGAGTTACTGTACCCATTGCTTCAAGCTTACGACTCGGTGGCGATTCAGTCCGATGTAGAGTTCGGGGGCACTGACCAGCGGTTCAACCTCTTGGTGGGTCGTGAGTTGCAGGAGATGGAAGGGCAGCGTCCCCAGCAATGCTTCCTTATGCCCATTCTCGTCGGCACCGACGGCGCGCAAAAGATGAGCAAGAGCTTGGGCAATTACGTGGGTGTCGAGGAATTGCCGAGAGACATGTACGGCAAGATAATGTCCCTGCCCGATGAGTTGATCAAGTCCTATTTCGAATATCTTACTGATATGCCGGATCAGGACTTGGCCGCCCTCGCCCGTGACTTGGAAAACGACGCTGTAAACCCAATGGACTTCAAGAAGCAGCTTGCGCGGGAGATTACCGCTCAGTTCCACGACCAGGCAGCCGCCGACGAGGCGCAAGCGGACTTTGAACGGGTGGTGCAGCGCAGGGCCTTGCCTCAAGAAATCCCGGACTTCAACGAGCCGTCTCTGACGGCTGCTTACCAAAATGAGAACCGCCGTCTGAGCAACATCATCGTCGAGGCTGGCTTGGCCCCCAGCGTCACTGAAGCGAAACGCTTGATAAACCAGGGAGCGGTCCAAGCTATAGATGAAGCCAATGGAGACAGTCGCACCCTGGAACAGGATGAGCACTCATCAAGGTTGGACCTGCAGCACAGCACCGTTCTTAAAGTTGGCCGGCGGCGATTCGTACGCTTGGTCAAAAACTAAGCGCGGTTCCTACTGTAAGCCACGAACTACGCTTGGGCTGGTCCAGGGCCCATCCGTTGCCCCTTGGCATAAGTTTGGGGGCGTCCCATAACACCACCGGAGGTGTCCGTTGTACTCCCATGAACAGATGAGGCGGCTACGGTCCCGCCTTGCCCAACGGCGCGAAAGTAATTCTGTGTCAGTCGAGCGCCGGCCGGCGTTTAAGACCCCCTCGCAGATTCCGGTGAACACAGTCTACACTCCCGATGACCTGTCGTCGGTCGATTATCTGAGGGACCAAGGTTTGCCGGGCGAGTATCCCTACTTGCGTGGAGTCCATGCGACAGGGTACCGGGGAAAGTTGTGGACGATGCGGATGTTCGCCGGTTTCGGCATGGCCGAGGAAACCAACGAGCGGTTCAAGATGCTGCTCGGCAACGGCGAAACGGGTCTTAGCGTGGCTTTCGATATGCCAACCCTTTACGGCTACGACACTGACGACCCCAGAGGGGCGGGAGAGTTCGGCACCTGTGGCGTAGCCGTATCCAGCTTGGCCGACATGGAAGTCCTCTTCGACGGCATCAAGCTCGATGAAATAACCACCTCGATGACCATCAACAGCCCAGCGGCCATCATTTGGGCCATGTTCATCGCTGTCGCTGAGAAGCAGGGCGCCGACATCCGGCGCATCGGTGGTACGCTGCAAAACGATATCCTGAAGGAGTTTACCGCTCAGAACGAGTACATCTTCCCCCCTGAGCCGTCGATGCGGCTGGTTGTCGACACGGTGGAATTTGCCACCAATCACATGCCAAGGTGGAACCCCATCAGCGTCAGCGGTTACCACATTCGGGAAGCCGGATCAAACGCTACGCAGGAACTGGCGTTTACTTTGGCCGACGGGTTCGAGTACGTGCGTCAATGCGTAGCACGGGGCATGGACGTTGACGACTTCGCTCCCAGGCTGAGTTTCTTCTTCAACGTCCACAATAACTTCTTTGAGGAAATCGCCAAATTTCGGGCGGCGAGACGCATCTGGGCCAGGGAGATGGCCGAGACGTTCAAGTCGCAAAATCCTCGGTCTGGCTGGTTGCGGTTCCATGCCCAGACTTCAGGCGCCAGCCTCACCGCGCAACAGCCGGAAAACAATGTAGTACGGGTGTCATTACAGGCATTGGCGGCGGTCTTGGGCGGCTGTCAGTCGCTGCACACCAACGGGAAGGATGAAGCTTGGGCGCTGCCATCCGAGGAAGCCGCGCTGCAAGCCCTGCGCACACAGCAAATAATCGCTCACGAGACCGGCGTCACCGACACAGTGGACCCGTTGGGCGGCAGTTACTTCGTCGAAACCATGACCAACCAAATGGAAGAAGGCGCCTACGATTACTTCCGTCAGATCGAAGACCATGGCGGGGTGATGGCAGCCTTGGAATCGGGGTTTTTCCAGCGGGAGATCGCCAACGCGGCCTACGTCTACCAAGTAGAAGAGGATAAAGGCGAGCGGGTAACCGTTGGGGTTAACCAACACCGGACCGACGATGAGTTGGAGATACCCTTGCTCCGAGTAGATAGGGAGGGTGAACGACGTCAAATAGAGCGGCTTAACCGGGTCCGCCGCAGCCGTGACAACCGTTTGGTGAAAGAGAAGCTACGGGTCTTGGAGCAGGCCGCCAGAGGGTCGGACAATCTGATGCTCCCCCTCCTGGAGGCGGTCAAGGCCTACGCTACCCTGGGAGAAATGATGGACGTTTTCCGGGATGTGTTTGGGGAATATCAGCCTTCCTGGGGCTTTTAGTTGGAGGTCTGTAATCCATGTCCACGTCACGTCCCAAAGTCAGGTTCACGTACAGCGACTACTGCCTGCTTCCCGAGGACAAACGTTACGAATTGATCGGCGGTGATTTGTATATGGCCCCCGCGCCTCTAACGAGACATCAGGTTATATTGCTCAACTTGGCGTTGTTGATCGGGCCTTTCGTCCGGCAACATAACATGGGCCTCTTCTTACCGGCCCCGGTTGACGTCATTTTTTCCGACGAAGACGTGCTCCAGCCGGACCTCCTCTTTGTAGCAGCAGATCGAGAAGGAATTCTTACGGAGCGGGCGTGCGAAGGGGCTCCAGACCTGGTGATCGAGATACTATCGCCTTCCACCAGCCAACGTGACCGACAGTTAAAGCGCAAGGTCTACGCTAACTATGGAGTGAAGGAGTATTGGCTGGTAGACCCGGAAACCGACTCCATCCAGGTCCTTCGGCTTGGTGAAGCCGATTTCTCCGATTGCGGGAACTTCGGGTCTGGGGGTCACATTTCCACACCATTGCTTCCAAGGTTGGAAGTTCTGGTCTCTGAAGTAGTCGCCGCATAGACGGCGGCGCTCAAAATTCCTGTAGAAATGCTTAGGCCCCGTCCCAGCTCTAACTGACGGGGCCTTACTCTCGACGATATACGATGGGCTGGCAATTGGTCGGGGCGCCCGGATTTGAACCGGGGGCCCCCTGCACCCCATGCAGGTGCGCTACCTGGCTGCGCTACGCCCCGACATGTTTAGAATATCATACCTGCTATGCGGCTTCAACTGGCGTTCCCGCTTATGCTTTTACCGGCTTGGCGCTGCCCTTGCTACCGGGATAGGCTGTGGGCATAATATGGCAAGTTTATCCTACCCGCTGCGGCCTACGCCATAAGCAGGGGCTGTGGTAGTCCTTCACAGGAGAATGCTTATGTCTGGACCCTTGGAAGGCATAAGAGTAGTGGACTTTACCGAGATCATCGCCGGACCCTTGGCCGGTCGGCTGCTGGCGGAAATGGGCGCCGACGTCATCAAGGTGGAGCCTCCTTGGGGTGAACCGTGGCGAACTACCCAGCGGTTTGCGCCGACAGAGAGTCGTGGATTCATGGCCTACAACGGCGGTAAGCGCAGCCTTCCTTTAGACTTGACCAAGCCCGAGTGCCAGGATGTTATCAGCCGTTTGATACCCAAGGTCGATGTTGTCTTGGTCAACTTCCGGCCGGACGTCGCCGTGAAGTTGGGAGTGGACTACGCCACTCTGAACGAGTTGAACCCACGGTTGGTCTACTGCGAGATTACCGCCTACGGGCGGGAAGGGCCCGACGCTCATCGTCCCGGTTACGATATGATCCTGCAAGCCTTGACTGGGCTGATGGCCGCGGAGACCAAACTGGAGAACGGCGTGCCCCAGCAGATTTGGGCTTCGCCGGTGATAGACACGACCGCCGGATTCTGCATGGCTTGGTGCGTCAGCAGCGCCTTGTTCGCTAGAGAACGGACAGGGCGCGGGCAGAAGATAGAGACCAGCCTGTTAGGTGCGGCGGTATCCCTGTTGGGCACGCGGTTCCTCCAAGTGGAGGACTTGGACCAAGAGACCCGGGCCAAGGCCTTGCATGACATCGCGGACAGGCGGGCCCAATCAGCGTCCTACCAGGATATCTTGGACGCTTCTCCGGGAAGCCGCCGTCCCAGGCACCACACCAACGTGTACTACCGGACATATTTGACCATGGACGGCCCCATCGCCGTAGGCTGTCTCAGCGATCCGTTACGCCGCCGCCTGCTCGAAACGCTGGGCCTGGCTGAGATGGCCCCGGAGTTAGAGTTCAGCCCCAATGACCCGGAGGCCCAGTCCCGGGCCCGCAAGCTGGAGGCTGCGGCGGAAGAATTGTTTCGGCGAAAGACCTCCGCCGAGTGGCTGAGCATTTTAGAGGCGAGGGGGATTCCCGCCGGGCGGGTTCGGTTTGTCGAGGAGTTGTTCGACGACCCGCAGATTAAGGCCAATGGGCTGGTAAAGGAACTGGAGCACCGGGACGCGGGCAAAGTGAAGACAATGGGCACCATAGCCCGATTCAGCGAGACACCCATGTCAGCGGACGTTGCGTCCCCGGCCTTGGGACAGCACACTTGGGATATTCTTAAAGAGCTGGGCTATTCCGAAGACCAAGTCCGCGAATGGGAAGCAGCCGGCTTCCTTGGATATTCCAGTCCATAGAGACATCCTGCCAAGACCTTGGCGTCGTGGCGCCTGAAAGCGGTATTCCCGCAACGCGGGAGCACCGCTTTCAGGCATAGGGGATGACCTACGATGCGAAGGCCCCAAGGGGAGGCCTTCGCGAGCGCACGCGTAAAACGTACAAACCGGCTGTCGTCTACCGGTTGTTTACCATGTCGTAGCTGCGCAGCAGCTTCCCCGGGGTCGCTCCAGTGCATACCGTACCCTCGGTGAAGGTGACCTCACCATTGACGAGGGTGAAACGGATTCCCTTGGCCTTCTGGATGATGCGGCGTTCTCCGCCGGGGAAGTCGGTGTCGTAGATGGGGCTGTCGAACTGGAGCCCCAACTTGTCCAGTTCATAGACCATGATGTCGGCGGCGAACCCTTCCTTCAAGATTCCGCGGTCGGTGAACCCGGCTATGGTCGCCGGCAGGCTGCTCATCTTGTAGTGGGCCTTCTCGAGGCTCATCATTCCTTGGTCTCTGACCCGGTCAGCGATCATATTGACCGGCCACGAGCCGAGGGTCTGGTACCTGGTATGGGCCCCGCCGTCGGAGACGCAGGGGTGGGTATAAGGATGGTTCAGAATCTCTGACACTGCGGTCTTGTCGGTACCTTGGGCCGAGTCAAAGGTGAACTCGGTGCGCAGCCCTTCGTCGATGGCCAGGTCGAGCATAGCGTCCATGGGATGCTTGCCCATCATCTGGGCCAACTCGGCGATGGTCTTGCCTTCGTACTTAAGGTTGCGCTCTTCCCGGACTTCCACCACCCGCATCTTGGACCACTCGGAGGCCGCGTCGGCGGCGCCGCCCTGACCGACGTATGCGCCCACGTCCTGGCGCATCTTGTCCCGGTTCTCCGGGAGGCTCAGCTTGGCAATCCGCTCTTCGGGGGTGCCGACGAAGGGGTCGATCCAGTTGGGCATGGCGTCGAAGCCATTGTATTCGGCCAACTCGAACACCGGCGAGGGCGAGAACGCCGTGGTCTGGGCGAACATCGGAGCTCCCTCTGCACGGGCCCTTTCCAGGAACGCCAACTGTTCCTTGTAGCGGCCAGGGGCGTTTTCGTTGAAGGAGACCGCTCCCCATTGGATGGGCCGGCCGGAGGCCAGGCACATTTCAATAAGGAAGTCCTCGCGGCCCCTGCCGGGAGCGTCGCCTTCTACCGCGTCCATCAGGATGGCGGACTGGCCAGTAACGGCGGCCACGATGGCTCCGGGGTCTCCGCCGCCGATCAGATCCGGCTCACCGGGCGGCAACGGCCGTTCCGCCGGGCCGCGGGTCCAGCCGATGTGCCCGACGCCGAATTCGTTCAAGACATTGGCCAGCGCCAGGAATTCGTCGTTGGAGGCCACTTGGCTGGGGATGAAACGTCCATCGTCGGGGCGGTTGGCCAAGGTCTTCATCGCTGACCAGCCGAAGGCGCCGGCGCGCATGGATTCGCGGAGAAGGTCCTGCATTTGCCGTATCTGTTCGTCGGAAGCGCGTATCGTGGTGCGGGAGTCCTCCAGCCCCATCACGTACATGCGGAGCGTGTTGAAGGGTACCAGCGCTCCCACGTTGACTCCGAGGGGATGGTTGTGCAAACTGTCCAGCCACTGCGGGAAGGTCTCCCAGTCCCAGCGCAGGCCCAATTCCATTGTTTTCATAGGAATGGCCTCGATCCTGGTCATCAGGCGCATCGCCGCTTCCCGGTCTTCGGGCTTACAGGGTGCGAAGCCGAAACCGCACTGGCCTATGGTTACCGACGTAACGCCGTGCCAGCCGGACATGGTGGCGTAAGGTTCCCAGTTGAGCTGGAGATCATAGTGGGTATGAAGGTCTATAGCCCCTGGTGCGACGATACAGCCCGTGGCGTCCAACTCTTCCGTGGCAGATCCTTGAATTCGCCCGCTGATCATGGCGATTTTGCCGTTTTTTATTGCGACATCGCCACGGAAAGCCGGCATTCCACCGGTGCCGTCGACAATCGTACCGTTACGGATAATTTTGTCGTATTCCGCCATTAAATTTCCTCTCTTCTGTAGCGATTTGTTGTCGTTTTCACCTTACCTAACAACAATACGCCCGTCAAGTCTGAGATTCACGCTCCAAGGGCCTGTCGTGGGGTGAGCTATAGCCGGAGAGGCCCTGTTCCGACGGGAATCCCGACGGCGGGGCGTTCGGCGGCGTAGACAGAACCCGGTCGGGTTCGTGAATCGGGAAGACGAACAACAACCGGGCCGGGGTGTCGGAGCGGTTGACGAATCCGTGCACCGTGCCGGCGGGTGCGAGAACCACGTCGCCGGGTACTATGGTCATTCGCTGCGAGCCCACCAGGGCCTCCAACTCTCCTTCCAATAAGACCATCGCTTCTTCCGTGTTGGTGTGAGTGTGTCGCGGCAAGCGGGACATGCTGGCGATAGTCACTTCCCCGAGTCTCAGCGATGCACTGCCGTGGGCCGCGTCGACGATGCCGAACGACTCTAAGCCGGGAGAGGTTGTATCTTCTCTCTTGGTCCAGTCGCTTTTCCTGATAATGGGCATGTCGCCTCCTCTCTGTGTTGGATAGGCGTGGACTATTCCAGCCAACGAACAAAGTTGGATACAGGGGTGCGCTGGGAGTTGGGGTCTTCGTCGGGGTAGCCGATGGAGAGCATGGTGGACAGCGTCCAGTCGTCTTCTGCGCCCAGAGTCCTGGCCAAGTCGGAGTGGCGGGTGGGGCCGCCGGTCTCCCAAGTCACTGCCAAGCCCTCGGCCACTCCTGCCAGGGCGATGTTTTGGGCGGCGCAACAGACCGACGCGTAGTTCTCCCGCGTGCCTTCTTCGTCACGGCCGGGAGTAGAGTACAGGTAGACGAGCACAGGGGTATTGAGCAAAGAGTGGCGGGTAGCTTCGGCGCGCTGGGCGTTTCCGCTCCGTTGCATGGCGAAGTCATGGGCCAGCCCTGCCACTTTCTCCAACGCCGCGCTTCCTTTCTCCAGGACGAAAAACCGCCAAGGTTCGGTGAGGCGATGGTTGGGCGCCCAAACGGCAGTGTCCAACATGCGGTCCAGAGCATCCTTGGGCACCGGTTGGTCTTTGAAGTCCCACGCCATGCGCCGGCGGTAGAGGGCTTCGTAGACGGTGACGTTAGTCTCCGGTACGGTGCAGTCGGCGAAGCCTAGTTTTTCCGTGCGGCCGGACTCACTGGACATGTTGGCCTCCTCTCGCTCTTGTTATGTCAGGTGTTCTTGTTTTCTGTTCCTTCCTTCAAAACGCTTCCGCCCTTCAGAACGCTTCCGCCAAAGGCGTCCTGGGGAATGTTTCCTGCAAATGGTTAAGGCCGGTCCTTCTTCATGGGACCGGCCTTACGAATCGCTTGACGATATGCAGGTTGTTAAGATCCTTGGGCTATGCGGGTGA
This sequence comes from Dehalococcoidia bacterium, assembly GCA_965261795.1. Taxonomy (GTDB): domain Bacteria; phylum Chloroflexota; class Dehalococcoidia; order Lucifugimonadales; family UBA3495; genus CBDCFV01. The sequence goes on along the minus strand of OZ253476.1, from coordinate 4,656,392 downwards.
AGGCGGCGTACTCGGGGGTGTCGTTATCGGCTCCCTGCCAGCCTTCTTTGGTTACGCCGAGGCTTTCCTGGGCCGCCATGAGGTCGCCCAGCCCCTGTTGTGCGCGCGCCATCCAGTAGTAGTCGCGGGGAGACTCACGCTTGGACAGGCGGTCCTTGAGCATTGCCGTTGCTTTGTCGAACTCTTCGGCTCTCAAGTAGGCTTCCAGCAGGGTATCCTCGAACACCAGCCGTTGGGCATGGCTTCCACCGACCCGGGTCAGTTGCGGGAACACCGGCTCCATCAACCGCACCGCTTCGGCATAGTCTCCCTCGCCGAAAGCGCCGATGCCCTTGACCAAGGGCAGGGTGGCCTCGAGAGCGCAGGCGTCCCCGTTGTTGGCCATCGCTTGTAGACCGTCAACCAGCTTGTTGAACGACGCATCGTCGCCGGCGGCGGCGAAGGCCAGGGCGGCGTGGGCGTCCCGGAAAGACGGGCCGGGCCTGGCGGCGGCCGGCGCGGCAAGGTCGATGATTTCCTGCCAAGGCGTGTTGGGTGATTTGTCACCGTAGATGCGCATCCGCCAGATCAACGAAGCGCTGTCGGCCAATGCCTGGTACCTGAGGCCCTGCACCGCCGGGCGGATGTCGTTCTCGTACCACCCCAGAGCTTCGCTATAGCGGCCCCGGGCCAGCTCGAACAATGCTTGATGCCAAGAGAGATGGACACGGTAGGCGGCGCGGCGGTCGTAGTCCTCGAGCCAGCCGCTCAGGAAGTCCGATCCCTCCTCATCGCGGCTCAATTCGTAGAAGACGTGAGCCACCGAGTGGACGGCCACGCCGTTGTCGGGCTTCAGGTTGAGGGAACGTTCGGCCAAGTCCAATCCCTCGGCCATCAGGCCCACCTCGTGGTTGGCCCAAGCATATTGGCCCATGAAGGCCCAGTCGTCGCCGTATTTGGGCGCCACGCCGGTCATCAGATGGTAGAACCGGGGCGGGTAGTCGGGGACGCCGGCGCCGGTGCAGCCTTGGGTGTAGAGGCGCTGGGCCAAGCGGAGTATCATGGCGTCGAGCGGGAACTCCGCCAAGTGCTCGTGCACTGCGGCGGTGGCCGCCAGGTTCTGGCCGTTGACAAACTTGGACACCACGTCGATGTATTGCCGCTCGCGCTGGGAGATGCCCGACGACTGCTTGACGGCGGTCTCGGCGCTTTCCCTGGCCTCGGGAACCGCGACGCGGAGGAACTGCAAGGAAGCCAATGCCGCGCGGGCGATGGCAAACCCCTCGTCGGCTTCCACTGCGTGAGCAAACTCCTCTTCCGCGCCGAAGCTCTGGGCCAGAGCCAAGTCCAAGCCCGTTTCGAAGTGGGCCAGCGCGGTGCCGGAGGAGGTGGACATGGGGAGTCCGTAACGGTCGTTAGGCATAAGTCCTCCTTATTAAGAAAGGGGGACGGCGTGCCGTCCCCTCTTGTTTCACCCAGGGGTGGGGTTCAGCCCAAGCCGGACAGGAACTCGTTGATAACCTGATTGAACTCGGCGGGTTTCTCCGCCAAGGGGAAATGGCCGCACCGGTCGATTTCCCGGACGGTGGCGTTGGGAAGCGCATTGGCATAGAGATGAGCACATTCCACCGGGACCACCGCGTCCTGCCTGCCCCAGATAATCAACGTGGGCGTGTCAACTTTCCCCAAGTAATGAGGCAGGCTGGGATTGTGCAAATAGGGCTTCCAGCAGAGACGGGACGACATCTCGCGGTTGGAGTGGTCAGCCAGCGCCTCTTCAGGGCTTAGCTCACGGGTCCAATACTGTTGCTCCACGTCCGGTACTTGGGATACGTCGTAGAAACGCTGGCCCGCGCGGGTCTGGGCCGACACCATGAAGACCTCGGCGATCTCCCCGTGGACGGGTTTGATCCCCGCCGCGTCCACCAACACCAGCCCCTTCAAGTCGTGATGGTCCATAGCGGCCATCTCGGCAGCCACCCAACCGCCCATCGAAAAGCCCACCAGGACATAATCCTGGAGGCCAAGCTCATGCACCATGGCTTGGTTGAAGTGGGCCAAGTCGGTAATGGTCGAAATCCAGGGAGGCCGCGGAGTCCCGTCGAATCCCGCTTGAGACGGTGCGTAAACGGTGTAATTCTGGGCCAGGTTGTCCAAGTAGGGTTGCCAACCGGGGCTTCCGCCGGCCCCGTGAAGGAACAACAGGGGCGGGCCTGAGCCGCTGGAAAACATTTGTACTTCGGCCCCTTGGACGGTTATCCTGGACTCGTATTGACTGGCAGTAGTTGTCATTAAGACCCTCCAGATAGACCTGTGGTCAGATCACAGTCAGTGAGGCGACCCCTACCCACCGCATCTCACCCCAGCCCTCTCCCAAGTGGAGAAGGGACTTTTGGATACCATCCAAATCAGGCCAAATCAGGCCAAGTCAGGCGTCGCACTCTCCCGATTCTGGTACAGAATCAATAACCTGTCAAGATTAGGTCAAGTGCAGGGCAACCACAAGGGTTGCCCCTACGGGATCAGGGCATGTGCAAAGCCGCGTGAGCTAATCCAACAGTTCACCCCCCCCCCGTCTTCACAAGGGCAGGCGTCATTCCCGCGAAAGCGGGAATCCAGAGTCATTCGCTGACGGTAACGTTCCTTTACCTCTCCGCGTATGGATTCCCGCCTGCGCGGGAATGACGGTTGAGTGCGGGAAGGACGGTTGAGTGCGGGAATGACGGGTTGAGGGTGGGACCTCGCCTTGGGAAAAGACTTTGCGCCGGCCCTGAAGTGCAGGGCAACCACAAGGGTTGCCCCTACGGGATCAGGGTATGTGCAAAGCCGCGTGAGCTAATCCAACAGTTCACCCCCCCCCCCGTCTTCACAAGGGCAGGCGTCATTCCCGCGAAAGCGGGAATCCAGAGTCATTCGCTGACGGTAACGTTCCTTTACCTCTCCGCGTATGGATTCCCGCCTGCGCGGGAATGACGGTTGAGTGGGGGAATGACGGGTTGAGTGCGGGAATGACGGTTGAGTGGGGGAATGACGGGTTGAGGGTGGGACCTCGCCTTGGGAAAAGACTTTGCGCCGGCCCTGAAGTGCAGGGCAACCACAAGGGTTGCCCCTACGGGATCAGGGTATGTGCAAAGTCGCGTGGGCTAATTCAACAGTTCCCCCCCCCCCCGTCTTCACGAGGGCAGGCGCCATTCCCGCGAAAGCGGGAATCCAGAGTCATTCGCTGACGGTAACGTTCCTTTACCTCTCCGCGTATGGATTCCCGCCTGCGCGGGAATGACGGTTGAGTGCGGGAATGACGGTTGAGTGCGGGAATGACGGTTGAGTGCGGGAATGACGGGTTGAGTGCGGGAATGACGGTTGAGTGGGGGAATGACGGGTTGAGGGTGGGACCTCGCCTTGGGAAAAGACTTTGCGCCGGCCCTGAAGTCCAGGGCAACCACAAGGGTTGCCCCTACGGGATAACGCGGCTCTGCGGTGTTCTGGTCCTTGAACTTTCTCCCTGCATCGTTGCCCCTACGGGATAACGCGGCTCTGCGGAACGAGAGTCCGTTGACACAGGCACACCGGCGGTTGCCCCTACGGGATAACGCGGCTCTGCGGTGTTCTGGTCCTTGAACTTTCTCCCCTGCATCGTTGCCCTTACGGGATAACGTGGCTCTGCGTGTAGCGGCGGGACCAGGGGAGGAGGATACGGACGAGGCGTTCCGGGTCGGGCGCGGTTTTCGCACGGCGGCAGTCGTCAAGGAAATTGCGGGCGGAGGCGAAGGATGGGAGCCAGATGCCGGCCCTACCCATCCGCTGAATGAAGGGATGGGGGTCCGGCAGGGTCTCATGGTTGGATTCGGCCACGAACCACCGATGGCAATAGTCGGAGGCCATCCGGCGGACGCGGACGATAGCCAGTGGGAGGGCCATTTTCCGGCGGAGGGCGTTGACACGGGACCTGAGTTGACTTAACGAGCTCATTTTTTACGTTCACCTCACTTGGGTTTGGATACCCGCCTTCGCGGGTATGACGTTTGTATGGCGGGTATGACGGTTGTATGACGGGTATGACGTTTGTATGGCGGGTATGACGTTTGTATGACGGGTATGACGGGTATGACGTTTGTATGACGGGTATGACGGGTATGACGGGTATGACGGGTATGACGGGTATGACGGGTATGACGGGTATGCGAAGGTCTGTCTTCGCGGGGTAAGACGGTTGGGAACAGGAAACCATTGCCCCGGCACCCGAATGCGTTTACTTGGCGGGGTTGTGAGCGGCCCAGACGGGGAAGGCTTCCGCTAGGTCCCTGATTTCCTCCGTGAGCTTGTCGATCTCGGAACTCTGGAGGCCGAAAGCCAAGGAGGCGCGGGCGGCGCGGAAACGGAGGGACTTGTCGGGGTCGTCCATGGAGTCGGCCAGAACGGAGACGCTCTGGAGCATCAGGCCCTGGAGGGCTTGGCGGGCGAGTTCGGCGAACTCCCGCCGGACGCGGGCCAGTTCGTCACGGAAGGTCTCATCTTCCATCCAGCGGTACAGGGTCCTTTCCGTCACACCGGATATCCGGGCGGCCTTGGCGATAGTGGGGACGGCCGCCATGACGGGCAAGACGGTCTGCTGGCGGGGAGTAAGGGCGAGATTTCCGGATTCCATGTCATTCTCTGACATTTCCTGACATTCCGGCCCTGCGGCGGGTTTGGGGGCGGGCGCCGAGGGTCGCGGGGCGAGTTGGGAATGCTTGGTCCTGGAGCGTTTTTTGGTCATTGGACACCATGTTGCCTCAGTGGCGGGGTTGGATTTGGTCCGCGTCCCGGCGGGACGGCGCGTTGGACCTGCATTTATGTTAGAGGGTTGTATTCCGAGTTGGGAAGGGGCGGGGTGTCAGTTTGGGGTCGGGATTTTGGGGATGAGAGGGATTGGGGGAATCCTGCGGCTGTTGTGGTTCATGCCTGGAACCAGTGTCTATTTAATGTTCCTGCTGCAGGACGATACCAGCAAAGGTCTATTCCTCGGACGTTGTCAAGCTTGGAGTGGGTTAATTCTCTTCAAAAACAACGAAGGTTATGACACCCAAGCCGTAACATAACTGTGATGTTTCGAACTGTGTTGGATTTGTTCGGGTCCCGGCGTAACGTTGTGTTGACTAGGCTCTGTTGACATTTGCGAAATCAGGCAGTCCAGTAACCCCATAACGTCATTCCCGCGAAAGCAGGAATCCAGAAGCACTATCAGCCAGTCACGTTCTCTCCGATTAGAAGTCTATGGATTCCCGCCTGCGCGGGAATGACGGGGAAATGTCAACAGAACCTACATACCTTGGTCTATTTCAGGCCAGCTGAGGCCCTACCGCGGCCTAGATATGATTCGCTGGGGTATGCAAGCCGAATGTTATGGCAACGGCATGGCCCAACCACGAGTCGGGATTGGCCGTCCCATAGATGTCCGTATCACCATGTGAAACCGACTCTTTTTGTCCCTCACGGCCAAGGTGTAAGGTCTTTAACATTGTCCACTCGCTTGGAAGTCATGGGATGCTTAGGAGACCCGCCATTAATCTTTTCAAAACAGTAGAGTTGTTTGCCCAGGGGTTGAATGAGTCTGATCACGTCCTGAACCTTATTGGCAAAAGCTTTGTTTCCGCCAGTGGTGCCCCAACCAACCACAATTAAATCCGCATTCGAAACTGTTTCGTAAATTACTTGGTCATTCTCATCCCCCACCAAGTTAGTGGCTTGGCCTTGGGCCCTGAACAACTGGGCTTTATCCTTGGCCCTGAGACCGAAGAGATTGATCTCAGTGATAGTCCCATATCCCCAGCTTTGAGACCTAAGGCAGCAGATGTTCCGGGTATGGTGATATCTCCCTTCGTCTCCTACGGCAGTTGCCGGATTACGCATTAGAAAGACTGCCTCGCCTTGGTCAAGCTTTCCGCCCAAAGGTAACCCTTCAACTCTCAGGTAGTAGCGGTGACTACCGTGTATGTCTGGATATTCGGTGACACGCATTGTCCACCTCTTCAGGATTGTAATGATTTCCAAACGACGCAATGTGCTTTGCCAATATTACGGCCTCATTCAAAGGTGTGTCCAAGTCCGTCAAAGGCTTCCATTGATTCAAGTTGTCCCAATCTCCGCACACTGATGAGTCTACCTCACTGAGTGGGTACACGGTTAATGGAGACGGCCTAACGAGATAATGGGACCGATCAGGGGTAGATTGGCCTCGTCGGAGTTCGATTGATCTGACTCGCTGAGCTTGTAGTTGAGCATCCGCTATCGCATCCTGGCCGATGTTATAATCCGCACTAGTACCGTTTCCACTTGAATATGCCTTATATCGCATATCTGTTTCACCTGTTAATCATTCCCACCCGCGCAACCGGGAATCCAGAGTTAGAGGCAACTTTACCGTATCAACAAATCTATCTGGAAACGGTACTAGGATAGTCGGCATGATAACGAACATCACACTGGGTAACTTCAAGTGCTTCGGGAACCTGAGCGTCAATCCGAAGTTGATTACGGTCCTGATAGGGCCCAATGGAACCGGCAAGTCCGGGGTTCTGCAGGCGTTGATGTTGCTCAAGCAATCAAAGGACGATCTCAGGTCATTGAAGTTGCAGGGTGATTTGGTGTGGTTCGCGCCGGAAGCCTTCAAGCTTCAAAGTCCCGATGCTGCATCGATACCCGTTGGGTTATCATTGTCCGGGTGTTGGCATATCGAGTCAGAAACAGTAGACAGTCAGGTTGATTTTTCGATTGATCTCGGTTATTGGGGTGACGCGAGGCTCAATGACAAGCGTGGAAGAACTACGTTCAGAATCCACGGGCGGGAATGCCAGATGTTTTTCGATCAAGCAGAAAGGTCCGCGCGTGTCAACACCCCTTTAGGTAGTATCTTCTATCAAGAGGGAAATGGGATCAACAACTTCATGTTAACAGGCTATTCAGGGCTTGTAGAAGCCCTTCCTGAGGTTTGGGAGCAAATATCACAGGCCCCCGCAAATACCATGGCAAAAATGAAGATAGTTCCTGCGGCCAGGGCGTTAGGCCGAGGAAGCTATCAATTGGGTCCGGAACTCTTCGCGGACATTTCCGGTGGCGAAGGACTGGGCAAGCAGGAAGAAAACATGGCCACCACTTTGGCCTATTCTCGACGGGATGTCGAAAAGGTTTCACATTTAATGAAACAAGTGACGGGGGTCGGGTTCAGAACAGACACCGTTCCTCCGCAATCGGCGAAACCGATTTCCGAGGCCAGAGCTGGGGATTTCAGCCTTGTTGCAGAGGGATTTGGAACGAACATTCTGGTGCCCCTCTTGTTTGAAGTGGTCAGGGCTGTTCCGGGAGCTACGGTGTTGATCGAGGAGCCGGAAGTCCACCTTCACCCCAAGGCGCAAGCCGACTTGGCGTCGGTGCTGGTGGAGGAGGCTAAAGCGGACAATAAGCAGATAATCATGACCACGCACAGCGAGCATGTGGCGGGAAGACTGCTTACCTTGGTGGCGGAAGGGAAGCTATCGCCGGAAGAGGTCGTCATATACTCCTTCGAAAAGGACGAGAACGGCGTCTGTTCCGCCCAGGAAATAGAAGTAACCGAGCATGGTCAGGTGGTGGGCGGGCTGCGGAGTTTCTTCGAGACGGACTTGGACGAAATGCGGCGGTTTGTGGATGCGCTACGCGCCAAAGCATGACGCCCCGCTTCATCCTGGACGAAAACGTTGTAATACTCGCTCAACAGGGGCTTGATGAGGAAGGCGCTCCCAACCCCGTCTGCTCCGAACTGGTCCAACAGATAATCGAGATATGTCACACCATCGTGGTGGATGACATTCTGTGGGACAAGTTTGACGAACAACTCAACCGGCCCGGTTACCAACTGCCCCAAATGGGATCTCACTTACTCCGTGTTCTTTGGAACGCCCTTACGATTGTCAACAAGGTGGACGGCTTGGGTCACACCGCGCCTTCCTTCGATGAAGAAGGGTCGATTCCGCCCGGCAGTACAGACGACACTTATATCGTGAGGCTGGCTGTGGAGTCCGGGGCGATACTTGTCACGACTGACGGGGCTCTTCGAGACGACCTGCAGGAATCGGGGATTCAGGACACGTACGGGCTGACAGTAGTTTCTCCTGACGAGGCATTGGGGGAATTGTGACGGGTGATTTCTAAAGTCGGTCGGGGTCAGCGGATGGTGATGGTCTACAAGAATGCCCAACAATTTGGCAGGCGTTGAGAACTGGGCGTGGACGCCGATTATGCGCCTACGGACTGGCGGCTGCCCCGCTGGAAGGGGTTGATCTTACCAGACAGCGGGATTTCCCGCGTGAAACCGGGTTTTGATAGAGGACACTATGGACCCACTGGAGATGAACATATCCGCCTACGGGCATATACGGGAACACCTGGAGATGCAACATCGGGGTGATTGGGTGGTCGTGCACAACAGGAAGCTTGCCGGTATCTACAGTTCTTACGAGGAGGCCCACAAGAAAGCCTTGGGGCGCTTTGGCGCAGGGCCATACCTTGCCATGATTCTTTATTCGTGAACATTCGTGTCTAGGCTCTGTTGACATTTGCGAAATCAGGCAGTCCAGTAACCCCATAACGTGATTCCCGCGAAAGCGGGAATCCAGAAGCACTATCAGCCAGTCACGTTCTCTCCGATTAGAAGTCTATGGATTCCCGCCTGCGCGGGAATGACAGGGAAATGTCAACAGAACCTATGGATTCCCGCCTGCGCGGGAATGACGGGGAAATGTCAACAGAACCTATGGATTCCCGCCTGCGCGGGAATGACGGGGAAATGTCAACAGAACCTATGGATTCCCGCCTGCGCGGGAATGACGGGGAAATGTCAACAGAACCTATGGATTCCCGCCTGCGCGGGAATGACGGGGAAATGTCAACAGAACCTAGTCGTGGATGAAATTGTAGAGGAGGCCAACAGCCATGTCTGAAGCCAGAGGTCCCCGCGCCAACAAAACCGGCAAATCCCCGGAAGACCTGCACAACTACGGCTTCAAGCAGGAGCCGGTAAATTATGCTGAACTGGAGAAACACTTGGATGAGTTGGACCTCAGCCCGACATACTACGAAACCATGGAAGAGAAGCACCTGCGCCAGGGAGCCGAGATGCTGCGTTTTCGCGAATTCGAGCACAACCTGGACGAGAGCCAGTTGGGGTTGAGCGATAGAGAACGCCACTTGTTGTTCCTGAAGGAAGAAGGCCGGCACGACAAAGAACAACGAAGGCTCTACCTCTTGTTCCTCAGGTACGAGCGACAGCATGTGGAAGGGAAACATGAGGCATGACGCTGCTCGTTGATACCGGTCCCTTGGTAGCCAATATAAATCCTTCAGACCCTTACCATGCTATATGTGCAGCAAGGATGCAGGCCTTACAAGGGGAACCGATGGTTACGACCTGGCAGTGCTTTACCGAGGCGATGCATTTCTTGGGACGCACCAGGGTTTTTGCTCTCCAGGCACGCCTCTGGGATATGCGCCGCGCCGGACTGTTGGCAATGCACTTGACTGATGACCAGGAAACAGACCGGATGGAGGCCCTGATGCGCCAATATCAGGACAGCCGGATGGACTTGGCCGACGCTTTCTTAGTTGCGGCAGCAGAGAGTCTGTCGCTGCGCCGCGTGTTCACGGTTGACCGGGGTTTCTTTTACTTCCAACTTTCCGACGGCTCATCCCTGCTGGTAATCCGTTGACGGGCCAACAAGTCCTTCGTGAACCTTCGCACCCCTTCGTGGATGAAATTGTCAGGAGGAAACCAATATGCCCAGAGCCAGAAGGCCCCGGACCGCCATCGGCAAGTCCCCAGGTAAATCTGTTGAGACGCTGCGGCACGAGCAAGAGACCCGCACCAACATACCCACGGCGGAGTACCAGTCGATGGTGCGGAAAGATACGGAGTCGCCGCTGCGCGCGGCCTACCAGCGGCGCAATCGGGACCTGGACCCGCAACTGGTCTGGCGGGGCAAGGACGAGCAGGACCTGGACGACCTGGTGGTGAACGTTCCGCCCCTGTACATCCAGGAGAAGGTGCACCCGAAAGTTCTCATAGAGGACTTGGTGTCCAGTAGCCAGTGGTCAGCGGCCAGTAAGCGCGGGAATGACCGGCAACTGGACTTGTTCGCCGACTTCAACGGGCTGCCCGAGGGCGCCGACCGCACCGAGTTCTACCAGCACGAGGGCTACTGGCAGAACCGCATGGTCCTGGGCGACAGCCTGCAGGTGATGGCCTCCCTATCCGAGCGGGAAGGTTTGCAGGGCAAGGTGCAGTGCATCTACATCGACCCGCCCTACGGCATCCGGTTCAACTCCAACTTCCAGTGGTCCACCACCAGCCGCGACGTGCGGGACGGCAACCGCGAGCACATCACCCGCGAGCCGGAGCAGGTCAAGGCCTTCCGCGACACTTGGCGCGACGGCATTCACTCCTATCTGACCTACCTGCGAGACCGTCTCACCGTGGCCCGCGACTTGCTGGCCGAGTCGGGTTCCATCTTCGTACAGATCGGCGACGAGAATGTGCACCGGGTACGGGCACTGATGGATGAAGTTTTCGGGGAGGGTAATTTTGTCAGCTTAATATCTATTCAAACAACAACTGGTTTCCAGTCTGAATATGTCGGAAATATCTCGGACTATGTTCTTTGGTATGCGAAGAGAAGGGAGACCGGCAAATCGAGAAATCCGTTTTTTAGGAAAAACTTCCAAATAGGTGAGGGCAATGCGCGATGGCTCATGTTTCAGGACTTCACATGCCGAGGGGTAACAGCGTCCGAAAGGAGAGCCGGTGAAATTCCTGATGGAACCAAACCCTACGCACCAGACAATCTGATCTCCCAAGGTCGATCTCGCAGTCCGCAGCCGTTTACTTTTCAAAATAAGACCGATGATCCGTGGAATAAGAACTCCCATTGGAAGGCCAATTATCCGGCAGGAATGGAGCGTCTTGCGAAGGCTGGGCGGCTGCATACTGCGGGAAATTCCATACGTTTTGTACGGTATCACGAGGATTTTGAATTAGCTGTTCATGGCAATATTTGGACCGATACGAGTACAGGCAATTTCACAGACGACAAGACTTATGTCGTACAAACAAACTCCAAGGTAATAGAACGCTGCATTTTGATGACGACCGACCCTGGCGACCTGGTGCTGGACCCTACCTGCGGCTCCGGCACGACTGTCTACGTGGCTGAGCAGTGGGGCCGACGATGGATCACTATCGACACCTCCCGCGTCGCTTTGGCCCTGGCCCGCGCCCGCATCATGGGCGCCCGTTATCCCTACTACATTCTAGCCGACAGCCGCGACGGTCAGCTCAAGGAGGCCGACCTCGCCCGCCGCGCCCCGTCAGAGATGCCCACCTACGGCAATGTGCGGCAGGGGTTCGTCTACAAGCGGGTCCCCCACATCACCCTGCGGGACATCGCTCGCAACACGGAAATTGACGTCATCTGGGAGAAGCACCAGGAGAAGCTGGAGCCGGTCAGGCGTCAGTTGTCAGAAGCCAGTGGCCAGTGGTCAACCGGGGGAGGCCCGCTGGAGGAATGGGAAATCCACCGGGAAAGGCCGGATGATTGGTCGCTGGACACTGACCACTGGCTCACCGACTACTGGAAGCTGCGCATCGCCCGGCAGAGGGAGATTGACGCCTCCATTGCCGCCCGGGCAGAGTACGAGTACCTGTACGACAAGCCCTACGAGGACCGCAGCAAGGTGCGGGTGGCCGGCCCCTTTACCGTGGAGAGCATATCGCCCCACCGGGTGCTGGGCGTGGACGAGAACGGTGACGTGATCGACGGCATCGCCGAGGCCCGAAACGGCTACGGCACGGGCTACGACTTCGGTCAGGTCATCCTAGAGAACCTGAAACGCTCCGGCGTCCAGCAGGCCCACAAGGAAGACCGCATCACCTTCACATCCCTGACGCCCTGGCCGGGCCGGCTGGTATGCGCCGACGGGCGGTACATTGAAGGTGGTGAGCTTGACGACAGTGATGCTCCGGCGGGCCCGGAGAAACGCGCCGCCATCTTTGTCGGCCCGGAGTTCGGCACGGTGTCGCGTCCCGACCTAGTGGAGGCGGCGCGGGAAGCGGCAGAGTGCCAGTTCGACGTGCTGATTGCCTGCGCTTTCAACTACGACGCTCACACCACCGAGTTCGAGAGCCTGGGGCGGGTGCCGGTGCTGAAGGCCCGCATGAACGCTGACCTGCACATGGCCGGGGAGTTGAAGAACACGGGCAACGGGAACCTGTTTGTTATCTTCGGCGAGCCGGATATATCAGTGACCAGTGGTCAGTGGCTGGTGGCCAGTGGCGGGAGGATGGTTGCGCAGTATGAGCACGTTAAAGAGCTATCAGGACTTGGAAGTCTGGAAGAAATCAATGGAGTTGGCGGAGATGGTTTATCGCGTCTCTGCGCAGCTTCCACCGGAGGAGCGGTTCGGAATTACCGGACAGGTGAGACGGGCAGCGTTGTCGGTAGCAGCGAACATAGCGGAGGGGGCGGAACGTCACGGGACGAGGGAGTTCCTGAACTTCCTGGGGATAGCCAGCGGGTCGCTGGCGGAAACAGAGACGTTTCTGATACTGTCACAGCGGCTGGGGATGGCCCGGGAGGAACAGGTCAAGCCCCTGCTGGCCCAAGCGTCCGAGGTCGGACGGATGCTGAACGGACTCAAACGCTCGCTGCGGTCCAGAACTTGAAGGCCGCGGACTTCCCCCTGTCACTGACCACTGACCACTGGACACAGGTCACCGTCAACGGCGTGGACGTGTTCCACCCCAACACCGGCGAGGTGCGCAGCGACGGGCCGGAGGGCATCGCCTGCTGGTTCATCGACACCGACTACAATCAGGAGAGCTTCTTCGTCCGCCACGCCTACTTCCTGGGCGCCGGCGACCCCTACAAATCGCTGAAGACCACGCTGCGGGCCGAAATCGATGAGGACGCTTGGGCCACGCTGCACAGCGCCACGTCGCGGCCGTTCCCCAAGCCCGAAACCGGCCGCATAGCCGTTAAGGTTATTAACCACTTGGGGGATGAGGTTATGAAGGTTATGACGGTGCGGTGACGGGCCGGCCCGGTGCTGACAGGGGTATGTAAAATTGAGATTATAGCTACGAACCGGCCCCACTGCCCCTGGATTCCGGCCTACGCCGGAATGACGGAATGGGCCCGCCTGGATTCCGGCCTACGCCGGAATGACGGAATGGGCCCGATACGGAATGGGCCCGATAGTGAGCATTTGGGAGCGGTTTTGTATTTGAGCAAGCCTACCCTACTATGCGGTCTCACGTTCAACTGCGTAAAGTCCCAAATGAAATACATACCCTTGTCAGCTGGCCCGGTGGGGGTAGTACGGACGCTGGGCCTTTGCCGAGTTCACCGATGCTTATGACATCGAGCCTGACCTGTGACGGGTGGTTGATTCATATTTTTCTGTCAGTACACTAAGGTAGTGTACACTGGAGCAGTGTAAACGCTTGATCTGGGGGTCGTGATGAAGAACATAACGCTCAGCGCTGATGAAGAACTGATTGCGGACGCGCGCCGCCGGGCCGCGGCAGAGCAAACGACTCTGAACGCCGTGTTCCGGCAGTGGCTGGCCGACTATGTGGGTCGGCAACGGCAGGCAGACAGGGCCTTGGCCGCCATTGACGCCGTGGCGGAAGTCATAAAAACAGGGGGACGTAAGTTCAGCCGGGACGAAATGAATGAGCGCTGAACATTTCCTGGATACCAACGTACTTGTTTATTCGGTCGATGAAGGAGTCCCCGAAAAACGCCAGCGTGCCCGGGAGTTGGTTGCCCAAAGCTTGACCAACGGCAGCGGCTGCATCAGCTATCAGGTCGTCCAGGAAACGGTTAACGTGTTGACCGGGAAGTTTGGGACGCCGCTCGACCGGGTCCGTCGGCTTCTGGACGAGGTCCTGATTCCTCTGTGGCAGATAAACCCCACGGGTCCCCTGTACCAGAGGGCCATCTCCCTCCGGAGCCAGCACAGCCTCAGCTTCTATGATTCCCTCATTGTGGCCGGCGCTCTGGAGGCTGGCTGTAGCCGGCTCTACAGCGAGGACATGCAGCACGGCCAACAGATACAAAGGCTGACGATACTGAACCCGTTTGTGAGCCAATAACAGGGAGCGGCGCAGTCATGCGCAGGCCGAGAAGATCCAGCAGCGCCGCAGGCAAGTTCGTGGAGACGCTGCGCCACGAGCAGGTTATCCGAACCGACATTGGCACGACGAAGTACCAGCCGTTGACGTGGCAAGAAGACGTCGCGCCCCTGCGGGTGGTCTACCAGCGGTGTTCACGTGCGCCGCTGACCGATTCCGAGTAGCTTGCATCACTTTAGAGGTTATTGACGACGTGGGGGAACAACGATTGTGGTGGACCTCCGGACGCTGAACTGACTGCAATGGTCGGGGTTAAACGCTGCCAGCGCGTTTTGTTCCAGCGATTCTTTACCGACCGGTCCGGGCAAACCGTGTTCTTCTTTTCTTGCCAATACGGTAAGGGCTGGTCTATCATCCAAGCGGTCCGTTAGGTTTGGCAACGATTAAGAAACTATCTCAAAATCAATTGTCTCCGCTGACAACCTCTATCGCTGACCGAAGCTTATGGATTCCCGCCCCCGCCTTCGCGGGGGTGACGTTCCTTCGCGGGGGTGACGTTCCTTCGCGGGGGTGACGTTCCTTCGCGGGGGTGACGGGTTGGGTAGTGCGTCAAGTTTTGAGATATTTACTAAATAATAGTGGGGTGTTTTTTGGTAACGCAGGGGTTTCTTGACCAAGCCAGGGCGATAGTAGGGGACGAGTACGTTATTCACCATCCCGACGATTTGCTGGTTTACGAGTATGACGGGTCGGTGGACCGGAACGTTCCGCAGGCGGTGGTGCTTCCCAACTCGACAGAGGAAGTGAGCCGGGTGATGGCGCTGGCGTACCGTGATGGGATACCCGTGGTGGGCAGAGGGTCCGGCACGGGGTTAAGCGGGGGGGCCATAGCGCCTGAGGGCGGCATCCAGATAGCCTTTACGCGGATGCACCAGATCCTTGAGGTGGACACGGAGAACTGCACCGCCACGGTGCAGCCGGGGGTTATCAACCTGGACCTGGATACCCACGTGCACCGTTTTGGCTTTCGCTACGCTCCCGACCCGTCCAGTCAAAGGGCGTGCAGCTTGGGTGGCAACATAGCCGAGAACGCCGGCGGGCCTCATTGCTTGGCCTACGGCTCCACCACCAACCACGTGCTGGGCATGGAGGTGGTGCTGGAGGACGGCTCCGTCGTGAACTTGGGGAGCGCGGCCCGGGAGACGCCGGGGTACGACCTGCGGGGGGTGTTCACCGGTTCGGAAGGTACGTTCGGCGTCGCCACCAAGATAATGGTGCGGCTGCTGCCCGTGCCGGAGGCGGTGAAGACGTTTTTGGGCGTCTACCCTGATGTGGACTCGGCGGCCACCGCCGTTTCCGCAGTAATCGGGCACGGCATCGTCCCGGCGGCGCTGGAGATGATAGACGGGCTTAGCATCCGGGCGGTGCAGAACGTTATGGACGCGGGATACCCGGAAGATGCGGGGGCGGTGCTGCTGGTCGAGTTGGAAGGTCTGCAGGAAGAGGTCGACGAGATAGGCGCGGAGGTGGAGGCGGCCCTTTGGGAGTCGGGGCCGTCGCTGGTCAGAGTCGCGGAAGAGGCAGACGACAGGGCCAACCTCTGGATAGGCCGCAAGGGGGTACTGGGAGCCCTTGGGACCCTGGCGCCGAACTATTACTTGGTGGACGGTGTGGTGCCCCGGACACAACTGACCCAAGTGCTGCGGCAGGTGAGCCGGATAAGCGAAGAGTATGGCGTGCTGATCGCCAACGTGCTGCACGCGGGGGACGGCAACCTGCATCCCTCCTTGTTGTTCGACGAACGGCAGCCGGGGGCGATGGAAAGGATAATTGAAGCGGGCGCCGAGGTAATGAAGGTCTGCATAGAGGCCGGGGGCGCCCTGACCGGCGAGCACGGCGTGGGGTTGGAGAAGAAGGAGTTGATGCCCTTGTCTTACTCGCAGGACGACATGGACGCGATGCTCTTGGTGCGGCAGGCTTTCGCGCCGGAAAACCGGCTGAATCCGGGCAAGATTTTCCCTGATGGCACTCATTACCAGCCGCCGGCCCGCCGCCCGGAACCGGGGATGACGGTTTAGCCGTGGCCGGTGGTCAGTGGCTAGAGATTAGAAACTATCTCGAAAACAGGCTGGTTCTCTCGGCATCCACTTGTTGTTGGTTGAGGTTTATAGATTCCCGCCTGCGCGGGAATGACGAGTCGAAAGCGGGAATGACGGGTCGAGAACGGGAATGACGAGTCGAGAATGGGAATGACGAGTCGAAAGCGGGAATGACGGGTCGAGAACGGGAATGACGAGTCGAGAACGGGAATGACGGGTCGAAAGCGGGAATGACGGGTCGAAAGCGGGAATGACGAGTCGAGAACGGGAATGACGAGTCGAGAACGGGAATGACGAGTCGAGAACGGGAATGACGAGTCGAGAACGGGAATGACGGGTCGAAAGCGGGAATGACGAGTCGAAAGCGGGAATGACGGGTCGAAAGCGGGAATGACGGGTCGAAAGCGGGAATGACGGGTCGAAAGCGGGAATGACGGGTCGAAAGCGGGAATGACGGGTCGAAAGCGGGAATGACGGGTCGAAAGCGGGAATGACGGGTCGAAAGCGGGAATGACGGGTCGAAAGCGGGAATGACGGGTCGAAAGCGGGAATGACGGGTCGAAAGCGGGAATGACGGGTCGAAAGCGGGAATGACGGGTCGAAAGCGGGAATGACGGGTCGAAAGCGGGAATGACGGGTTGGGTGCTGCACCGTGTTTGTTGGGTACCGCTCCAAGTTTTGAGATAGTTACTTAGTAGTGGTTGGTTGATGGTGGATAGGCGCCCCTCACAGATTGCTGTAAACCGGCCGTTGGACGCTGCTTGTTGGCTCGATGATGACCTGCTCGGCGACTACGCGATAGACGGCCAAGCGCCGGACGCGGTAGTGCAGCCTCAAGACAGGCAGCAGGTTGCTGAGGTTGTGCGGTGGGCGCGGCAGGAGAATGTGGCGCTCTTCCCCAGAGGCGGCGGTGTGCATGTGCCGCTGGGCAACTCGCCCGGCAAGCGCGGCGTTGTGCTGGACCTGAGCAGGTGCAACCGTATTTTGGACTTCCAGCCCTCCGATTTGACAGTTACAGTGGAAGCCGGGGTCACGCTGGACGCTTTGCAGCAGCACGTTGCGGGCGGAGGAAAGTTTTTGCCGCTGGAGTCTCCCCTTTCCGGCGCGGCAACGATTGGCGGCATCCTGGCGGCCAACGCCACCGGGCCTTTGCGGTCCAGCGTCGGCCTGCCGCGCGAGTGGCTGATAGGGATAGGGGTGGTCAACGCCCAGGGGCTGGAAACCAAGGCGGGGGGTAAGGTAGTAAAGAACGTCACCGGCTACGACTTGGACAAGCTTTACACCGGGTCACTGGGCACGTTGGGAATCATCGTAGAGGCCACCTTCAAGCTGGCCCCCCTTGCCGCCGAGTCCGGGGGATTGATGGCCGTGCTGCCTTCGATGCAAGCCGGGGTCGATGCGGGTGGCCTGTTGGTAAAGCAGGTGTACGCGCCTCAAGGGATGCAAGTCTTGAATCAAGGGTTGGCCCGGCGGTTGTCACAAAGTGTCAAACGACAGACGTCTCTCCTTGGCCTTCAATCGCCAGAGGTCGCTCAGGGGGAGTGCATGGCATTGGCCTTGTTCACAGGCCGGGCTTCAGCCGTGAGACGCAAGCTCAAGGAAGCCTCCGCGTTGTTGCGGGAAAAGGGGGCTTCTCAGGTAGTGGAGGTCACGGGGAGGCAGTCCGCAGGGGTGCTTCGCGCCTTGACCGACTTGGGGTGGGAGCCGGATGACCTGCCTTACTTTGGAATGAAGATTAACGTAGCCCCGTCGGACGTAGCCAAGGTACTTGTGTGGTTAGCCGGGCCGGACGGGGAAGGTAATACGTCCCAGGCGACGGTAGTCCCGTTGGACGCGCCGGTGGACATAATCGCAGACCCCGGATTCGGCTTGGTGCGGATGTTTGTATGGCCGGACGGTTCGGAGATCGGGACGGACGACGAGCAATTGGCGGCTTTTACAGCCAGGGTACAGGGATTGGCAAAGGGTATCGGAGGGTCGGCGATAGTAGAGCGTGCATCACCGGAACTCAAAGGCAGGGTCAGCGTATGGGGAGACTCGCCCGAAGGGGTGCACATAATGAGGCGTATTAAGCAGAGGTTCGATCCGATGGGGATTCTTAACCCCGGCCGCTTCGTCGGAGGGATATGATGGCGGGCGGCACGACTTCAGGCCAAGCGGACGCGCACCTGCACGCGGGGAGCGTGACGCCGGTGAGCGGCTTCATCGGAGTCGACGCTCCGGCAGAAGCCGACATGTACCGTTGCGTCCATTGCGGGTTGTGCATCAGCGCCTGTCCCACCTACGGCGAGCTGTCGCTGGAAGCGGAGTCGCCACGGGGTCGCATTGCCCTGATGAAGGCGGTCAACGAGGGCCGGCTGGCCATCAATCCCCGGGTGGTGTCGCACTGGGACATGTGCCTCCAGTGCCGCGCCTGTGAAGCAGTCTGCCCGTCGGGGGTGCCCTACGGACGGATTATGGCCAACACCAGGGCCCAAGTCGCGGCGCAGGACCAGAGGCCGGCCAAGCAGCGTTGGGTCAGCAGGTTGTTCCTGCGAGGGGCGCTGCCGCATCCGGGGCGGTTGCGTTTGGGGGCGCAGCTTGCGCGGGTTTATCAGAAGGTCGGGTTGCAGACGCTGGTGCGGCGGAGCAGCGTTCTCCGGGTGCTGCCCGGCAGGGTAGATAAGCTGGAAGCGCAACTGCCGGCGTTCAGCGGGCCATTCTTCAAAGCCGATGGGCGGACGTACAAGGCGGTATCGGACAGAAAGCTGACAGTGGGGCTTCTGTCGGGGTGCGTGATGCCGTTGATGCAGGGTGACACGATGCGGGCGGCGGTGCGAGTGCTCACCCGCAACGGGTGCGACGTGGTGGTCCCCGAAGGCCAAGGTTGCTGCGGCGCGCTCAACGTGCACAGCGGGGACCTGGAGTACGCGCGGAGCATGGCTCGCCGGAACATCGACGTTTTCTTAGCGGCGGGAGTGGACGTCCTAGTTACGGCGTCGGCCGGATGTGGCTCGGCCATGAAGGAGTACGACGATCTGCTGAAGGACGATCCGAAGTACGCCGAACAAGCGCGACGGTTCGGCGGGTTGACCAAGGACATCACTGAATTGCTAGTGTCGTTGCCTTTCGACCCACCCAAGGCGTCCGTGCGGCGCAGGATTACCTACCAGGACCCGTGCCATTTGGCCCACGCCCAGCGGATTACGGCGGCGCCCAGGGTTATTTTGAACGCCATTCCAGGTGTTGAGTTGGTGGAGATGGAGCAGGCGTCGAGGTGCTGCGGGGGCGCGGGGACTTATTCCATGTTGCAAAGAGAATTGTCGTCCAAAATCCTGGCCACCAAGATGGGCAACATTGCCGATACGGAAGCGGAGCAGGTAGTTACGGCGAATCCCGGCTGCATGATGCAATTGGAGCAGGGGCTGAGGGAGCTTGGCAAGCCCGGCAGGGTCGTCCATGTGGTGGACCTTCTGGACGAGGCTTACCGGGCCGAGTAAATAATGGAGAGCAGCCGACCAACGGCAACTACTCACTTTCCACTATTTCTGTTGGCGAAACAGCCTCCAAACGGGAGTAGAGAAGCCGGGGAGCAGGTCTCCCTCAACTAGTTCGCCATCCTCGGCCAAAGCCACGGGGTCAACGCTATTGGTTTCACATGACGAGCGCTTCCGACAGTACGACGTGAGCACATATTGGGAAAGGAGATCATGCCCGACAACAATTCACTCCTGAAGCGCATAACAGCCCGCCCTGACGTATTTGGCGGGAAACCCATCATCCGGAACATGCGGATCTCCGTTGAATTGATCCTGGGTCTGATGAGTCAAGGAGCCACTCAGGAGGAACTTCTGGACGACTTCCCGGAGCTTGAGCCAGAGGACATCCGTGCCTGTATCGCCTATGCCCACACGGTCATATCCGGGGACACGTTGGCCCCAGTCTCAGTTTTAGAACCTTGAGATTCATCGTAGACCGGTGCGCAGGGCGCCGGTTGGCGGAGTGGCTTCGTAACAACGGGCACGACGTTGTCGACATCCGGACCCTGGGGCCGGATCCTGGAGACAGAGCCCTGTTGGAACGGGCCGAATTGGAAAACAGAGTACTGGTCACGACAGACAAGGATTTCGGAGAACTCATCTACCTGCACGGGATTCCCCATAGTGGTCTGATACGCCTGCCGGACGTCCGCATGGCCCAGCGAATAGCATTGGTCGAGGAGGTAATCACCCACTACGGCCAAGCCTTGGAAGAAAGGGCCATCATAACAGTACGGGGCAACCGAGTCCGGATCTCACGGTCACCAACAATCTAAACTCAAGCCACAGCGGAATCTACATTTCTGCAGTGACGAAGCACCAGATGGGATACTCCAGTCAAGATCCCCCAACCTCTTGAATAGGGGCCGAAACGGTGTAATCCATCCGGAAAGTACACATCCCGCTTTGTCTTTAGTTTAGTCGTTGGCCAAGGCCTGCTGGGCGGCTGCCAAGCTGGCCCCTTGGGCTACTTCGTAGCCTTGGGTCGTGAATATTCGCTCCAGGGCAGAGAGCAGCGCGAAGACGTTGGTCTCGCGGGCTGAGTCGCCCATCAGACCGATGCGCCACACCCTTCCGCGGAGTTCTCCCAGCCCTCCGCCGACCTCGATGTTGTAGTCACGGAGCAGGGCGGCCCGGACGGCGGCGTCGTCGATGCCGTCGGGGATTACGGCGGTGGTCAGGGGGTTGAGCCGGTGGTCCTGGTCAGCCAGTAAGCCGACGCCGATGGCTTGCAGTCCGGCCCGCAAAGCGGAGGCGACGCGGGCGTGGCGTTCGAACCTGGCCTCCAGCCCCTCCTCCATGAGCATCCGAAGGGCTTCACGGAAGGCGTAGGTCATCGATATGGGGGATGTGTGGTGGTAGGCCCTGGCCTGAGACCAGTAGCTTTCCAAGTCCTTGATGCTGAAGTAGAAGCTCTGCACCTTGGAGCGGCGGTTGTTGACCACCTCCATGGCCCGGGGGCCGAAGCTGACGGGGGCCAAGCCCGGAGGGGCGCCCAAGCACTTCTGGGAGGCGCTGTAGGACACGTCAATGTCCCAGTCGTCCAGCCGTATGTCGTGGCCGCCGAGAGAGGTCACCGCGTCCACAATCACCAACGCGCCGTGCCGGTGGGCGAGGTCGACGATGTCCTGCAGGGGAGTCAGCACACCGGTGGATGTCTCGCCGTGGACCACGCCCACGGCCTTGACTCCTGAGTGTTTCTCAAGCTCGGCGGCAAGGTCTTCCAATGCCACGGGTTTCCCCCACTGAGCGTCCACGATGTGGGTCTCGGCCCCGCACCGCTCGGCGATGTCGGCCAGACGTGCGCCGAAGTAGCCGTTGCGGCAAACGATCATGGTGTCGCCGCGCTCCAGGATGTTGGCGCAGGCCGCTTCCATGCCGCCGGTGCCGGTGGCGGAAAGAGGCAGCGTCATGGCGTTGGAGGTGTGGTACACTTCCCGCAGCATCTCCGCGACATCGTCCATCACTTGGAAGAAGTCGGGGTCCAAGTGTCCAACAACGGGGAGCGTCATTGCCTGAAGGACTCGGGGATGTACGCTGCTTGGGCCGGGCCCCAGAAGAATCCTGGAAGATGGCATCAGTTCCCTCATGTACGGCTCAGTCAATACGTTACTCCTCCACCATCAGTGACTTTAGATTCCAGGAATGCTCCACCGTAGCGGTAACCCTTACACTCATAGTCCAAGAATCTGTTTTTTCTTCGCTTCGAATTCCTCGTCGTTGAGAATTCCGCGATCCCTTAGAGATGCCAGTTTCTCTAACTCATCAAGTTCGGATAATTGGGCTGGAGCCCCACGAGTAATAGAGTTCCGAACCGCATCTAGGTGGTCTTTCAATTCTTCGAATACTGGTTGCTGCTTATTATTGAACATCACAGAGTTTTCATCTCTGGTAGAGTCAAATAGCCCGCCCTTAGATTCTTGCCCGCCGACGAATGCAAATTGAATGTACCCATTGGTCAATCGTCCAGCTTTCTTGAATTGAACCGAAGAAATTTGTGAGATGAGGATTTCCTTATCGCCCTTCATGCCTTGGCTCAAAAAGGCCAAAACCCCTTTACGAGATATCTTTAACTTATCTCCGATTATCTCCACCTGGCCATTTACGCCGTCGGCGGTAATAGTCCGTTGATGCATGTCACGTCTCCTTCAACGGTTTATTCCAAGGCTTCATAGGAAGGGGATACAATGATTTCACTCAAACCATGATCAGCACAAATCTCATTGACTTGGCGGATTTAGCGACGCTGAGGCAAGAGTGATCCGCTAAACTACCGCCGAGACGCCGCCGTCGATGTTGACCGCGATGCCAGTCAGATAACTGGCCCTGTCGGAGGCCAGGAAGGCGATTACGTCGCCGGCTTCTTCAGGTTCGCCAACCCGCCCGATAGGGACCGACCTGCCTTTGGCCAACTGGTCGTAGAATGCGTCCTCCGCCAAGCCAGGCTCGGTCTGCAACCGGGCCTCGTACCTGTTGCGGTGCTGGCCGCTCTTGATCAGGCCGATACATACGGTGGACACCAGGATGTTGTCTTGGGCCAGGTCCTTGGAGAGGCCCTTGGTGATGGCTATTCCGGCAGCCCGCGAGATGGAGGTAGGCATGGAGTTTGCGCCGGGAGTGCGGCCTCCCAAGTTGGTCACGTTGATGATGCGGCCACCGCCGACCTTGCGCATTTCAGGGATGGACTGTTGGATGAGCCGCACCGCGCCCCAGACCTTCAACTCGAAGTCGAACTCCCAGTCCTCTTGACTCACCTGCTCGAACCCCTTGGCCATGGAGGTGCCGGCGTTGTTGACCAGAATGTCCAGCCGGCCAAACCGGTCAAGGGTGGTCTGCACTACCCGCTCGGCAGTGTCGGGGCCGGTTACGTCAGCGGAGATGGGCACGACGGCGCCCTCGGTGGCGGCCCGGATTTCCTCGGCGGCTTGGTCGAGCATTTCCTGCCCGCGGGCGACGATTACGACGTTAGCGCCCTCTTTGGACATGCTGAGGGCTGCGGCCTTGCCGATGCCGTCACTCCCGCCGGTGATTATTGCTACTTTGTCTTGAAGTCCAAGGTCCATGGGACGAACTCCTGAGAGGATGAATGAAGCTGACCGTGGGCCATTATACAACATGTAGGAGGGAGGCGAAGGGGGGAGGCGAGGTGCCAGGGGATGTGTGCTGGAGTCAGGAACCGTTATTGGGAGAAGCCGCGCCGTTTGGGAAGTTCGTTCCCAAAGGTTGAGTGACGCTATGGATAGGTGTCATCGGTACGATGGAACGACGAGAGGTAGGCCTGTATCATGTGACAGAGAGAGCAAGAGCTTATCGAGGCGAGTTGGCGATAGTCTCGGGCGCGGGATTCTTGGTGATAAACGGGTGACATTATGGCTACGATCAACCTGCTGAGAGAAACAGGATCCCACATGTTGGGGACTCGCCCGGCAGCGCGAGCAATCGAACCAGCCATGCGGGCAGCGTTGGAAAACGGGGCAATCACGCTGGACACATCGGGGGTCCGGAGAATCGGCGTTTCATTCTTCGATGGGACTCTCCTGATATTGCGGGAACTGATGGCCGAAATGGGCAATGATGTCAGGCTGGTATACCACGAGGCGCCTTCGCTGGAGTCGCTGAAGAACTTGGCGCCGAACCGAGGCATGAAGGTCTCCGAAACCCCGTCGGGCGACTGGATAATTTCACCAGAGGGCTGAAACCCAAGCTGGACATTGGGTATAAGAAACAGGGGAAAACGGATATGTGAAACATCGCAACTGTGGCTTAAAGACGGGTTGCATGTTCGTCACATCTCCCACAAACTCAACCCTCGGTTGCGGAATGCCCGGTACTAAACCACCGCAGGGTACAGAACTCCCTCGCTCCTAACCAGTGCCGCTAAGTCAGCGACCACCTGCAAGCTATCCGTCATTGGCCCAAATATTCCAGCATGGGAAGGGTCATTATCTTCACGCCGATGAACAACATCCAGATGACCGCCATCAGCTAAGTCCATTCCACGTATGCGCCCCGCGTTCAAGACGGCGAATCTTCCCTTAGGCCGAAGCGTCAACTTCGCACCAACAGCAGCACGGATCTGAGGCATCGCCAAAGCATGATCGGGAGATAACAACTCCATCCAGTTGACCGATACTTCCCAGCCGTTCAAGTCCTGCTTGAACTCAAAGGCAGTGGGCAATACCTCATCAACCATAGCTGGGGCCCGTTCAACAATTGAGCTTGGCTTGCAATACCGCGCCACATGGTCCGATGCAGGAATAGTGCGTTGAATCACGCAGATGTCCACCAACATATAAATTCGGAAACTGCCGACAACACCGACTCAGCAGGAAGGATCCCATTACATCGGAGCCGTTCAAATCCATCAACCGGCGGACCAGAATTGGCTGCAAACCTCACCGAACCGGTCGGCTGGAACACCATGACCAGAATGCCATCACCGTTGCCCCAATAGCTACGGCTATCAGAACCCAGGTCCTCGTCCTCAACCGGCCCCTTATCCACTTCCCGCCGTAATATCCACGTGGCCGTCAAACACCCCGTGGAATCCACTCCCAATCGGTCCGTCGCAAACCTTGGATTGGCTAACAGAAATCGACTGAGCAACTTCAAAGACTCAAATAGGATCGGAGGCTCATCAGGATCATCAGCTTGAAGCTCATAAAGGTACTCCAACCGGTCACAAACAACCCCAAGGCCACGAACCCGCATCTCTGACAAGATGGGAACTGGCCCTTGCTGCTCCTGTACTGGGAGCTTTCCCTCCACTGTTCCAGTACGAACCATTAAACCCCACAGCAACCTGCCCTTCGGCCTCGGAGCCAACATTATGCGCTGGCCCTCCACATCCCAAGCCACTCTTGTACCATCCCAGGCCACACCGTCCAAAACAACCTCGCCGGACGGTGCCCAATGCCGCTCATCCCGGTCGAATGTCGACCGATTCAACCAGCCCGCCAAATACTTGAATTCCGGACTTACCCAGTAGACGTTATCATCAGTCGAGGCCGCACAGGCAGCCTCCCACCACCTTTCAAAAGCTTCCTGATCCACACCTCGGCCACCGCTCCCCAACGCCAACACACCGCCGCCACTCAAGGCCATGGATTCCCCAATTCGCTTCATAGCTTCAGTAGCAGACCCGCCTTGAAACAGGTCACCCATAGCCTTGCCCAAGTTGATTGATTCGGCACCACAAAACCGACGGGGATCGAGTCTAAAATCGAAATCCTTTACAATTTCAAGACCCTGCCTAGACCACGGCCCGCTGGGAATCTCATCAGACTTCGAGTGCACTTTCACTTTGCCAAATGCAACCATGTCCCTGAGGCTGGAACGCAACTGTTCCCGTCCAATGAAAGAAGCAGGGCCATGAACAGCATCTGCAACTACGTTCCCACCAAAGGCCAACCCGAGATCCAATGGATTGGCACCCGAACGCTTCCGGCCAAAAGGATCGGTAGCTGGAAACCTGGTCTTCGCAGGCGGTGAAGTCATTTTACTTGATACCAATCTTTATCAACTGACTGATCAAGTTCTGGCGTTCTTGTCCAAAATGACCCCGAAGCTCATCGCTACTAAGCAAGCCATCAACGGGCTCACTCACGTAGGCCCTGAACATAAACCTGGATTCCCCAACAACCTCCACGTCAATACTATAGCTCTTGGAACCTTCCCGGTAAGAAAGCGTCATCAGATCACAAGACAACCCAGTACCCAATTCGCCTCGCAGTTCATCCCGCAGGAACCTCTGGCCAAGCCAATCCCCAGGGGACTCTCCATCGGTCATTTCCTGTTCAAAGAAAAAAATAATTTCGTAGGACCGAGGATTCACATCGCCAAGCAATCCCAAAACGCCCGTAAGAACACCCGGTAACTTCTGTGAAGCTTCTTCTACGTTCCAACTAAGATCACGAACCTCTGTCCTATACGGGGACTGTAAAACCTCAACCTGGTCCCGGTGACTCATCACCCTGAAAGAATCCATAGAAGGATTTACAGACAGAGGCGGCCGCAAGAAACCGCGCAACGTTTCAGCCGAAAAATTCCCCGGCGTGCTCAGGGAATCATAGACCACAGCGATGGCACTGCCGAGAAGATCTTCAGTAGTCATACCCTAGTAACCTTTCCAAAAGGTAACTGCCCAGAGCCGAGCGGCTCTGTTATCACGCCGCGATTGTTCCCTTTCCAACATATTTTGTCAAGGAGCCAGCGTGACGCCCCACGGTCTATTACAATTTTACCAGTTTTGCAGAGGGGGTCTTCGAAACCCTCACCTGACAGACCGGATGTGTCTCCCACTGCCAAGCAAAGCCAAATCCTCAAGCAACTTGTGCCGAGGCTACACCACCGAAGTCTGGCCTACAACTCTATACCAGCGGCCCTCGCTACTATGTCTATGTCCTTGTCGCCGCGGCCGCTTAGGCAGACCAGGATGGTCTGGTCCTGGGGGAGGTCTTTAGCTAGTTGGGCGGCGTGGTAGATGGCGTGGGAGGGTTCGAGGGCGGGGATGATGCCTTCGGTGCGGCAGAGGAGGTGGAACCCTTCGAGGGCCTGGGAGTCGGTGACGCCGGTGTAGGAGGCGCGGCCAGACTCTTTAAGGTAGCTGTGTTCGGGGCCGACGCCGGGGTAGTCGAGGCCCGCTGATATGCTGTGGGTCTCGTGGACTTGGCCGTGCTCGTCCTGGAGCAGGTAGGACTTGGAGCCGTGGAGCACGCCAGTGCGCCCGGCGGTTAGAGTAGCGGAGTGCCTGTCACTGTCGATGCCCTCGCCGGCAGCCTCGACGCCCACCAACTTGACGCCGTCGTCGTTCAGGAAGGCGTGGAAAGCGCCGATGGCGTTGCTGCCTCCACCGACGCAAGCGACGATGTAGTCGGGGAGGTGTCCGGTTGTATCGAGCATCTGCTGGCGGGCTTCCACTCCGATGATGCGCTGAAAGTCGCGCACCAGCATGGGGTAAGGATGGGGTCCGACGACGCTGCCGATTAGGTAGTGGGTTGTTTCGACGTTGGTGACCCAGTCGCGGATGGCCTCGTTGATGGCGTCCTTGAGAGTGCGGGTGCCCGACTCCACCGGGATGACTTCGGCCTCCAACAGGCGCATTCGGAAGACGTTCAGGGACTGCCTTTGAACGTCCTCGGCGCCCATGTAGACGATGCAGTCCAAGCCCAGCATGGCGCAGGCGGTGGCGGAGGCGACGCCGTGCTGGCCCGCGCCGGTCTCGGCGATGATCCGCTTTTTCCCCATGCTTTGGGCCAAGAGGGCTTGGCCCAGGGCGTTGTTTATCTTGTGGGCGCCGGTGTGGGCCAGGTCTTCCCTCTTGAGATATATTTTCGCGCCGCCGCAATGCCGGGTGAGGTTCTCGGCAAAGTAGACGGGTGTGGGACGCCCGGCGTAGGTGTCAAGTAGATGGCCCAGCTTGGCTTGAAAGTCCGGGTCTTCCTTGACCGCTGCGTAGGCTGTCTCCAATTCCTCCAACGCGGCCATGAGGGTTTCCGGGACAAATTTCCCTCCGAAGTCGCCGAAGTGGCCCTGTTCGTCGGGAAGCGAGGTGCGATTTTCCACTACCATGCTAGAAGACCTCTTTGAATAAAATGGTTGGTAGTCAGTGGCCAGGTTGTGTCGACATTAGCGAGATCAGGCAACCGCATTCTCTCTCAAGAAATCTCTGGATTCCCGCCTGCGCGGGAATGACGGGGAGAGGGCGGGAATGACGGGGAGTGCGCGGGAATGACGGGGAGTGCGCGGGAATGACGGGAAGAAGACGAGAATGACGGGGAGTGCGCGGGAATGACGGGAAGAAGGCGAGAATTGCGGGCGCGGGAATTGTGGGCGAATGTCAACATGTGATCACTTGATCACTGACTTGGCGTTTTGGATGAAATCGCGGATTTTCTGGTGGTCTTTGACGCCATCGGTTTCCACGCCGCTGGAGACGTCCACTCCCCAAGGATGCGCCATTGCCACCGCGTCCGCTACGTTGTCCGGAGACAGGCCACCGGCCATCAGGAAGCTGTGGCCTTGCTGGGAAAGTTCCGCAGCGATGGTCCAGTCGAAGCTTTCCCCGGTGCCGCCTTGGAGGCCTTCAACCAGCCGGTCCAGCGTAACCAGGTGACCAGCTTCCCGGTGGAGCAGGACCCTCTCTTCCAGTTCTTGCCCGGATACCGCCGAGGGTTGACCGTGGGGGATGTGAATTACCTTGATGACTTGGGCGGCCGTCTGTTGGCAGTAGGCCAACGATTCCGCGCCGCATAGCTGAGCCAAGTCCAGGTTGCAAGCGTTGATGATGCGGTTGACTTCGTCGAGTGGCTGGTCGGCGAACAGGCCGACGACCTTGGGAGCGGTTTCCAAGGAGCCTTTCAATCCGTCCACAATTTCGCGGGCTGCTTCGGTTTCCAGCCGTCTCCGGCGCCCCGGAACGAAAACCAGGCCGATGAAGTCGGCCGCGGCGGCAACTTCGGCGTCCTCCAAGGTGCGGATTCCGCAAATCTTGACCCGCGTCATGCGCTTGCCATGGGGACGACGGCGCTGGCCAACTCCCGGACCTTTTGGGCGACATCCTCGGAGGTTACGATGGACTCGCCCACCAGGACGGCATTGACCCCGAAAGGCGACAAGGCGCGCAGGTCGTCGGGGCTGTGGATGCCGCTCTCGCTGACCAGCACCTTGTCCTTGGGGACCAGCGGGGCCAGGTCCCGGGTGACCTTGAGGTCGGTTACGAAGGTCCGCAAGTCACGGTTGTTGATGCCGATGATTTCCGCTCCGGCGTCAAGAGCTACCTGCACCTCGTCGGGGTCGTGCACCTCCACCAAGCAGTCCATGCCGAGGGCGCGCGCCAGTTGGAGATATTCTATGACTTGGGAAGGAGTCAGGATGGCTACGATCAGCAAGATGGCGTCTGTGCCGGCGGCCCGGGCTTCATGGACTTGGTATGGGTCGAAGATGAAGTCCTTGCGGAGCACCGGGGCGGCCCCGCTTTGACCTCGGAGATGAGCCGCGGCGGCTTTCACTTGGACAATGTGCTCCAGTTCGCCTTGGAACCGAGGGTCGGTGAGTATCGAGATGGCCGAGGCGCCGTTGGCCGAATAGGTCCCTGCCAAGTCCACCGGGTCGAAATCGGGCCGGAGCAGGCCGCGGGAGGGCGAGGCCTTTTTGACCTCGGCGATCAGACGGACGCCCCCCACTTTGAGGGCGTCGGACAGGGATAGTGCAGGCGGTTGGGATGCAATTTTGTCCGTCAGCGCCTCCAAGGATACGGCAAGCTTTTGCCGGGCAAGTTCCTTGGTCTTGGCGGCAACTATTTCGTCGAGGATGTTTGGCATATCAGTGACTCTAGGCGGAGTCTCCTCCCAAGCGTTGTGTAAGCTCCACAAACCGGTCCAGCTTGTCCAAGGCCGCGCCGCTGTCGATGATTTCCGCGGCCAACTCTACACCCTCCCGGATGGTTGCCACCAGATCACCCACCAGCAATACACCGGCGCTGTTGAGCAAGACCATGTCGCGGACCGGGCCCGACTCACCTTGGAAGACGCGGCGCATGGTGGCGGCGTTTTGTTCTTTGTCGCCGCCGCGGACGGCCTCGACCGGCGTATGGGGAAGGCCGGTATCGGACACGCGCACCGTCCATTCCCTGACGTGGTCTCCTTGGAGTTCCCAGACCAAGGTGTCCCCGGATAGAGATATTTCGTCCAAGCCGCCGTGGCCGTGGACAATCATGGCATGGTGGGAGCCAAGGAGCCGCAGGACTTCGGCCATGGTCGCGCCCAACTCAGGGAACGCAACGCCCAGCAACTGGACTTGGGCACCGGCCGGGTTGGTCAGCGGGCCCAGGATGTTGAACACGGTGCGGATGCCTATTTCCCGGCGCACAGGGCCAGCGTGACGCATGGCGGGATGGAAGGCTTGGGCGAACATGTAGCCTACGCCGACTTCATTGATGCAACGGGCGACCGCCTCGGGCGTAAGCTCGATTCTTGACCCCAGGGCCTCCAGAACGTCGGCGCTGCCGCAGGAACTGGAGGCGGCCCGATTGCCATGTTTGGCTACCTTCAGCCCAGCGCCGGCGGCGACAAAGGCGGTGGCGGTGGAGATGTTGAAGGTGTTGCTGCCGTCGCCGCCGGTGCCGACGGTGTCGACCAACGGTCCGTCGACTTCCACTCGCAGGGCGAACTCCCGCATGACGCTGGCCATACCGGCGAGTTCCCGGGTGGTCTCGCCCTTCAGCCTCAAGGCGGTGAGGAAGGAGCCAAGTTGGGCCGGGGTGGCTTTTCCTTGCATGATCTCCCGCATCACCGCCGATGCGTCGGCCATGTCTAGGGAACGCCCGGACACTACTTCGTCGATTGCTTCACGGATATTCAAGGATGCTGCTCCAAGAAGGTTATAAAGGCAAAAGGGCGGGGTTTACTGTACCAGGTCGACCTCGCTGATTCGCCGCGCCCCATGAATTACTGTAATTATCACAACCGTGTTGCCGTCAATACGATAGATTAAGCTCTGTTGACATTTGCGAAATCAGGCAGTCCAGTAACCCCATAACGTCATTCCCGCGAAAGCGGGAATCCAGAAGCACTATCAGCCAGTCACGTTCTCTCCGATTAGAAGTCTATGGATTCCCGCCTGCGCGGGAATGACGGGGAAATGTCAACAGAACCTAGTCTGTAGGGGCGCACCAGTATCTCACGAATATCTCGGCGTTCGAATTCCGGCACCATACGGCCGGCTTCGGGGAAATCGGACAGACTCAGGGCTGCTTGGGAGATGCGTTCGGAAACCGAGTCTGCGTTCGTCTCTGAACCTGCTGCGATGAAAAACCATATCTCTCCTAATCGGCGGAGGGCTCGCGGCGACCAAATTACCGTCGCCACTCAGCTAACCTTCTCATGGCTTCTTCATGGGGGATTCCTTCACCCCTGTTGATCTCGTCAAGTCCTTGCTCAATCTCAAATATCACGTATAGCCAATATAAAGCTTCATCAATCGTTTCGTCGTAAGGTAGTTCATCTGCCAACCGCTGGAACGACTCGATTACCCGGCCTTTCTCGAGAGGAAATACGGCCCCGGGAGTGGTTTTATTTCCATGCCTCTTCTGTTCCACTGAAAGTGGGATCGTGTAGAGCTTGCTTAGCCCGACAATTGCCTCGTCGAAAGTGAAGATGTCCGGGAATCCCTGTATCAGGTCCAGAATTTTCTGTTTGGCGGTCATGTTGATGCCTCGGTGATGTCTCTGGGTCAATTAGTTGTGCATTGTGTCGTAGGCGACGGACCTCAGGTTCATAACCGAACAGATTCACCACCCTTAGGAGCGACTGACGGCTTGCAGGAATTCTTCCCTGCTGACGCCCGATTGGGTACACATAGCCCTCAAGGTGGAGGATTTCAAGGTTCGATGATTTGGCATAGTCAAAGAGGTTTCGGCCCCGTCACCGTTGTCTCTAGTCATGACTATATGTGCGCCCAACTTGACAATCCGAAATCCAAGTACCTCGAACACCCTGATTGCTCTGCCCCTTGATAAATCTCTGGGGAATCGTCCTATCAAACCGGAATTTCGGCTCAAACCGGAATTTCGGCGTCAACCAAATATGCTTCGAGCATTGAGGTATATTCTTCCAACGAATCTTCGCCGAAGGTTTCTACATAAAAGCAAATTGCCGACTTTACGTCTGCCAAAACTTCTTGATAAGTGTCGCCTTGTCCCACGATGACGCCTTTCAGGCCCACCGGGTAGGCAACGAATCCGTCGACGTGCTTCTCGACCAAAACTTTCATCCGTTTCATGGAGCTACACCGTTAGTCCTACGCCAATTCAACGATACTGGTTCAGACTACACCTTTGATGGGTGAACGTCTAACAACACACAGTACTGCGGATCACCCATTCGCTTCCACCGTGTCGAGGAAATTCTGTAAAAGGTGTTTGCCGTCGGGGGTCATAATTGACTCCGGGTGGAATTGGACGGCTTCAACGGGGTATTCCTTGTGGCGCAGCCCCATTATCAGTCCGTTTTCGGTCCAAGCGGTGACTTCCAAGCAATCGGGGACGGTTTCGGGGTATACCACCAAGGAGTGATAGCGTATTGCTTCGAAGGGCTGAGGCAGTCCGGCCAGGACCCCGGCGCCGTTGTGGTGGATCATGGAGGTCTTGCCGTGCCGGATCTCGCCGGCCCGGTCCACTTTGGCCCCGTAGACGTGGCCGACGCACTGGTGCCCCAAGCAGACGCCCAACGTGGGTAGCTTCGGGCCAAAATGGCGGATAACGTCGTTGGAAATGCCCGCCTGAAGTGGGGTGGACGGGCCGGGGGAAATGACGATTCCCTGAGGCTCCAAGTCCTCTATTTCTTCCAGGGTAATCTTGTCATTTCGATAGGTCATCACCTCTGCCCCAAGCTCCGACAAGTACTGGTAGAGGTTATAGGTAAAGCTGTCGTAGTTGTCGATCATCAAAAGCATTGGACCAACTCCATGTTTTCAGGCAAGTCCTATTCCGGTATGTTTCCGGGGCTCACTCCCGGCCCTCGGCACGGTCGATGGCCCGCATCATGGCGCCCGCCTTATGCCGGGTCTCCTGGTATTCGTCCTCGACCACACTGTCGGCTACGATGCCGCCACCGGCCTGAACGTACATTGTTCCGTCCTTGTAGATGCCGGTGCGCAGCACCAAGGCGGTGTCCATGTTGCCGGAGTAGCTGAAGTAGCCTACCGCGCCGCCGTAGGGGCCGCGTTTTTCACCCTCCACCTCGGCAATTATCTCCATGGCGCGTATCTTGGGCGCGCCTGAGACCGTGCCCGCCGGGAAGCAGGAGCGCAATGCGTCGTAGGTGGTCAGGTCTTTCCGCAGCCGGCCTTCTACGTGAGACACAAGGTGCATGACGTGGGAAAACCGCTCCACGTCCATGAGTTGGGTAACGTGGACCGTGCCCGGGTCGCTGACCCGGCCGATGTCGTTGCGGCCCAAGTCCACCAGCATAATGTGTTCGGCCCGCTGCTTTTCGCTGCTCTTCAACTCGGCCTCGTTGGCGTCGTCCTCTCCGGGGGTGCGGCCGCGGGGCCGGGTGCCGGCGATGGGATGGGTGGCGGCGATGCCGTCCTCAACTTTGACGACGGTCTCTATCGCCGCGCCCACTATCTGGAACCTGTCAAGGTCGAGGTAGTACATATAGGGGGAAGGATTCACGCTGCGGAGGGCGCGGTACACTTGGAAGGGGTGGGCATCAGTGCGGCGGGAGAAACGCTGCGAGTTCACCACTTGGATAATGTCGCCGGCATAGACGTACTCGATGCACTTGTTAATGGCCTCGGCGTAACGTTCGGTAGTGAAGTTGGACTCGATGGGAGCGGACCCGTTCGGGCCGAAACTTCCGTCCTGCAACTCAGGAGGTAGAGTGAGGGGCTGGGCCAGCCTGTTAACCATTTCGTCGATGCGGCGGATGGCTTCGGCATAGGCTTTTTCCACGTCGCCGTAGAGATAGGCGTGGCTGACCACCTTGATGTCGTGGCGCAGGTGGTCGAATATCAGGATCGTCTCGCCGAACATGAAGACCGACTCTGGGAGACCCTGCGGGTCAGCCGGCATGGGATGCACCCGGGGCTCGAAGTAGCGGATGGTGTCGTAGGCCAAGTAACCCACGGCCCCGCCGTGGAAGCCGGGCAGACCGTCGACCGGAATGTACCGGTACTGACCCATCTCCTCCTCAACCAGCAGCAGCGGGTCGACCTCGCCTCCCGGCAGGCCCGCGCCGGTCTGCACCACCTTGTACGGCTCGGTGCCTATGAAACTGTAACGGCCCAGCCGCTCCCCGCCCTCCACGCTTTCCAGCAGGTAGGAATAGGGGCCGCGGGCCACCTTGAGGTAGGCCGACACGGGGGTTTCCAAGTCGGCGTTGATGGACTTGTAGACCGGGACAAGGTTGCCTTGGCCCGCCATAGCCTTGACCTGTTCAAGTGAGGGATAGTACATGGAGGATCTCCTTAAGAATAAACCAAAATAAAAGACCCGCCCCAAGGGACGGGTCTCACTCGTGTTGCCACCCTCATTTCCAGACTGGCCCCAAGGTGTAGACGGGCCGTACCGGAATCTCAATCGGCGGGAGAGACCTTAGTCTACGCGGTCCCTGTGCCGGGGGCCTGTAACGGCGCCCAACCGTCTCAGCCTAGCACCGAGTTAACCAAGGACTCGGATGATCGGCCTGCGGCTCCGGGGTCCATTCGTCTTTCCGCGCTTGGCGCCGGCTCTCACCTAACCCGGCTCTCTGGGCCACGCTAGAAGACTACTACTCCCCTTCACAGCCTTTGGAATATTTGATTGTCTATTAGCCAGTATGGGCGGTTGTTGCGGGTGGTGTCAAGATAGAACGCTGGCAACACGGTCATCCGGGTACTACGGCCAGATGTCACTTTCGGGTGCTGCCCTAAACACCCCGCAATAGGGCGGTGAAGCCTGCTTGGACGAAATTAACGTCATGCGCTAAGGCTTCCCGTATGCCCCGGGATTCCATTATCAGAAAACTTGCGCAATCGGTAAGGCTCCAGCGTTGGTCAAGGCGCTCTCCGTAGCGCCCGGTGGCAGCCCAGAACTGTGTGCTGGTCTGCGGCACAATCTCTAAGGCAGAATTGGCCCGGAGCCGTCTCACCGTTTCAATGCTGAGACGGCGGTCATGTTGTCCAAGTTGTGACATGTGGTTTAGAAACTCGGCCAGCACCATCTCGCTTGTAATTATCTGGTTGGGGCCAAGCTGTCGGGCAATACTTTGCGCCCTCTGATGCAAGCCGTCACGAGGGTTTACTATTGCAATCCAGTAGCCGGTATCCGCGAAGACCTCCCCCATTACTCCTCTTTCGGGAAGCCATAGAGGTAGTGCTTGTAGTTCTTGGCAAAATCGGAAGGCGGGGGAATATATCCTTCCGGTTCGGGATTGGATTGGTGGATTTCAGCGACCATTTTCAGAATTGACTCAGCGGAAGTGAGGTTGGCGAGCTCATCTTCCTTGACTAACGGAGTTGGCATCATTTCAGAAGTCCTGACGGCCAGTTTGTCGCGAATTTCGCGATTGAACACAGGAACATAGCCATCCGACGCTGTGAGCATGATGCTCTCGTCCGGTCTTAACGTCTTTCCCCAGTTCTCGAACATATTAAGGACGGAAGCCGGCATTTCCTCCGGTAACGGCTCGGCGGTTTGGGATGCAATGAGGGTAGAATCCACGGCGTGGACAGCGTCGCGCAAAATTTCAGCCTGTTCGAGGGGCGTTTCCGACACGATGCACTCCAAGCGTACTGAGCAGGAACCTGCGGCAATCTCGGTCAATCCCAGCCGAAAATCGTTGGCAAATCCTCCCGGTACGCGAAGCCTGGCCTGGTCTTGGCGTAGCCAGATTTCTCCAGCCGCAGCAACGAGTATCTCCTTGTAAACCAGCAG
Source organism: Dehalococcoidia bacterium (assembly GCA_965261795.1). GTDB lineage: Bacteria > Chloroflexota > Dehalococcoidia > Lucifugimonadales > UBA3495 > CBDCFV01. Next base: position 4,620,740 of record OZ253476.1, on the reverse strand, counting down.
TTCGTTCAAAACGTCCAAGTCCAGCCAGCCTTGGGTTTGCGCAAAGCGCCCGCCGGTGAAATGAATGTCCTTAATGAACTGCTTGTTCTGTTCAGCCATTTTCGTACTTACCCTTGAGTCCTATATGACGGTCCTACTGCCCGATGAATTAGTTTAGCAGCCTTTGTTTACGACTTCCCTAAACCGTTGCTTCCCCCAGACCTCCTTCCTCCGCTGGGACGGCTTCGGCTTCGCCGGGCCAGGGTGGGGAGGTGAAGCATAGAAATCGGAGGGGCGCATCGTTGTCGGCACTGAACTGGAAGCGCCATCCCGACGGAATGGTCAGGGCGTCGCCGGGGGCTACTTCGACGGGAGGAGATTCAGCAGGAGAGGCGCCGGGCGGGCAACGCCACACACGGCCCCGGCCTTCCAGGATGTACCAGATTTCTTCCACGGTGCGGTGCCAGACCGGACGGGATACTTGGCCTGCCGGAAGGGTTACCTCGACCATGCTGGCGCGGGCGGCGGAATGGCGGGCGTCCACGAGCAACCGGATTTCGGAGCCGTCGGGGGCGATGACATCAGGGTCGTGGGCCCGTCTGGCTAAAGGGGGCAGCGGTGGTTGAGACATGCCTTTCTCCATAAAGTCAAAGGGAAACCGATCAGGTTATGAGGTTAAAGGGAGGCCGATCAGGTCCCAATACGGGATGATGATGGCGAACAGGACCAGCACGGTAACGACGGTCATGATGAGGCCAAACCGCAACACCTCCAAGGCGGGGAGGTTGGCCCGCTGGTAGATGATTACGCTGGCGGTGGCGCTGGCCGGATAATAGACTATGGAGTCTCCGACCACCACCACCACGAGGCCGCAAACCAACGGGTTGAGCCCCAAGGGACCGGCAGCGGCCATCACTACCGGGACCATGAAGGCCAGATACCCGGCTATGTTGGTCATCATCACTCGCACCAAAGCAGCAGCAACGCACAACGCCAGCAGCAGGATGAGCGGGGAATCGTGCAAGCTGTCGGCGCCGCTGACCAAGGTTTCGGCGAACCAGGATGCGGCGCCGGTAATCACCAGGGCCTGGGCCAACGACAGGGACGTAGCAACGACGATGAATACACTCCAACCCAGTTCCCGTTCCAGGTCGCGCCACGACAACAGGCCGATGCCCGGCATGAGGATGGCGCACATGGCGATCAGAGCCGGCACCGCCGGGTGCAGTCCGTGGGCGAAGTCGGTGAACCAGAGCAGGGCGGTGCACGTCGCGATTGCCGCAGCCTTTTTCTCGGCCCATGTCACCGGCCCGAGTAGAGGCAACTCCAAGTTGGACGTCGGCGCTACTCTGAACCCTGATCTGTAGACAAAGAACAACGCCAACCCGCCGAAGAGCAGGAGGCTGTAGAAGGGCAGGGCCATCAGGACGAACCAACGGCCCCAGGAAAAGTCTCCAAGCAGCGACGACGCCACGACGGGAGTGATGCCTCCGGCGAGCAAGGCGGTGGACGCCAGCCGGTTGAGTGATCCCATGGCCATCATGATCCCTTTGTGAAGGGTGGTCCCGGCAGGCACTTGCCAATGGGCCAGAACCTGTTCGTAGATGTACACCATGATGGCGCCGCGAGTGCTGGCCGACGGTAATGCGAAGGTCAACACCGCGAAGGAGACCAGCATTTGAAAGTACAGACTTTTGGGGTTGCCCGACGCCAAGCGGACGAGATATACGGCGATGCGCTGGGCGAGTCCGGACTTATGGACAGCCAACCCCAAGGAGAGTATTCCGATCAGGAAATAGGACACCGGCTGAGAAAAGCCGTACAGGGCTTGGCCGACGCCTGAGACAGCGTTGACCAGCACCAGCAGCACCACGCAAGCTAGGCCGGTCACGGCAATGGGTACGGCTTCAGTGGCCCATAGGACTACCGCGAGAGCCATGACCGCCAGCGCCCTTTGGCCTTCGGGCGTCAAACCATCGGGGCTTGGGGCCAACAGCACGGCGAAGAAAACCAGAACGGCCGTACCTGCCTTCAACGCCATCGGAAAGCCTTGGCTGATAGTGAGGGGAAACGTATAGCGCAAAGAGCACCCGGCCTTGAGGGCCTCAATCAACGCCCCTAGCGCATTGGCTGGGGGCGGTAAGATATTCGGGAGTCTGGGCCTTTTCAGGAAGATATAGGCTTGCGCCCTTTGCGGTCCAGGAATTCCTTGAAGCCGTCTTCAACCGACAGGCCTTTGAACCGGCCGGAGCGGGCGTTTATTTCGTTGCGGTACTGCTCTTCCATGGAGAGGCCGCTGTGTTCGTGCAGCATCTGCTTGATGTTGGCCACGCCCTCGACCCGGTTCTTGGCGATGCCGGCGGCGATCTCCACCGCCTTGTCCATCAACTGCTCCGACGGCACCAAGTGGTTGATCAATCCCATGTGGTAGGCCTCGTCGGCGAATACCTCACGTCCGCTATACAGCAGTTCTTTGGCCCTTGGCAGGCCGACCAGAACGGGAAGGCTCCATGTGGCGTTCATCTGGCCGTAGTTCACCGCGAGGAACCTAAAGCTGGAACGCTCGCAGCCTACAAGGAAGTCCAGCGACGTGGCCATTACGGTGCCGCCCCCGTAGCACAGGCCGTTGATGGCCCCGATCACCGGTTTGGCGCAGGTGGCAAGATGCCACGTGTACTCGGACCTCTTCTCAGTGATTGCCTCCCGGTTATCATCGTTGGACAGTTCCCGGTTCTCGTGGATGTCTGCGCCGGCCGAAAAGGCCCTCTCACCGGCCCCGGTGATGATGATAGCCCCAACACCGTCGTCGCGCTCCATCTCACTGATGGCCTCGTCCAACTCGGTGACCAGTTGCAGGTTCAGGGCGTTCAATACATCGGGACGGTTCAGCGTGACGATAGCGACCCGGTCTACTTGGTCGGTCTTAATGGCCTGGCGACTCATAACAGTTCACTCCTGATTGTCTCGTAGCTCCTTGAGGTTGTTGGCGTGACGCCCCTCCTCGATCCGGAGCTAATCATAAAACACCGCCAAGGCCAACGCAAACGAGGGATAGAGAATCGCGTTAAAAAGCTTGGCGTCCCATTTAATCCCCCGTCTTCACGAGGGCAGGCGTCATTCCCGTGGAAACGGGAATCCATAGTCGTTGGAAAGGGTAAATTTGCTTATGGGAGGCAGTGTGGATTCCCGCCCCCGCCTTCGCGGGGGTGACGTTCCTTCGCGGGAATGACGGAAGGTTTTGAATGACGGAAGGTTTTGCGGGAATGACGGAAGGTTTTACGGCAGATTTGGCCTGTCTGGTGCACTGGTAGTTAAAAATGCGATTGCCCTGAAACGAGGGATGTTCCCAGGATGTGCTGGGAAGGCTGGGAATAGAATGGGAGGATGCGCTCCCGTCACCACTGCCTGGATTCTTCGACGTATACGTGGTCGGGCAATTCGTAGCGGATTCCTCCCTCGTCAAACTAACGAAGCGTCCAGCAGGCCGGTGAACCTGGTGAAATTGTTGGTTTTGGCCATACCAGGAAACAACTTGCTCAGGATGTAGTCATAACGCTGTTGCATCTTGAACCACTGGACGACTCCAAAAGAAGAAAGCCGAGGGTACCTCAGTGCGTCGGCGGTTTCTTTTCCGATAAGTCCACGGGAAACCCGGTACACATACCGGGCCAAGTTGCGCCGTTCCTCCGGTTCGGTCATACCGGCAATTAATGGGGCCGAGTTGACCAAAGAATGGGCCATCAATACCGATTCGGTCTGGTACTTAGGCTCGCACACACTACCGACGTCATAAAGTTTCAAGGCGTCGGTAGCATCGTGAAAGAGGATAGTTTCAGGTATACCCATCAAGTAACCGCTGTAACGCCAAACGTCCATGAAACTGGCGTACTCTGCGTCATTGTATTTCGCGCCCAGGGTTTTCATGTGTTTCAACAACCTGGCCGAAAAAGAGGAAATGGCATAGCCCAAGTGGGCCGCGCTGATGTGCACCCCCCAAGCTTCGAAATCCCACTCGTCCGACCGGTTCAGGAGGTGTCTTATCCGTGCATGAATTATCCGGATCCGAACGGAGAGTTTCCATCCATCGCCATTCCGGTACAAGCCGCCAGGAAGGAATATTTCCACCATGTGGCGATTATTCTGCCCCAATCGACGGAGACCCTGCTCACGGACTCTTCCGGTGATGAAGAAAGACTTCGCTATGTTAGTGGTAAAACCCTCAATCAGGACTCCGGCGACGAAGGCGGCCAGGATGACGCGGGAATTTCTGTGAAACATGAGTCTCCTAGAAACGTGGCCGGAAACTGGCTTCAGGCGGGTGGTCAGCTATACTTGAGCCATCAAGAAATAGCGAGGGCTTGAGCATGATGGGAGAGCGGTCGGACCAGAGGGGCCTCTGGGAAGCGGACCGGTTGTATCTGGACCACGTGGGGCGGGACACCTACTACGGACTGTTGGCATCACTGCGGGGCCGCCTGTTCCGGGACCCTGATTTCGCCGGGTTCTACTGCGCCGACAACGGCCGGGACAGTGTGCCGCCCAGCCTGCTGGCGACAGCGTTGCTGCTCCAGTCCCACGACAAGGTGAGCGACGCCGAGGCCAAGGCCCGGGCCGACTTTGACCTCCGGTGGAAGAGCCTGCCCTCGGCCACGATCGGGGGTGGCCTTGGGGATTGAGGTGGAAGACCGTCCCTTCGCCAAGAGTACGCTGCAGGTGTTCCGCGCCCAGCTGATACTGCACGGCAAGGTGCGGGAGGTGTTCGAGTCCAGCCTGCGTTTGGCCCGGGAGTCGGGGTATCTGAAAGGGCGCGGGATGCGGGTGGCGTTGGACACGACCAACATCCTGGGCCGTGGCGCGGTGAAGGACACGTATAATCTGTTGGCGGACGGGATAGTCAAGCTGTTGCGGGCGCTGGCGGCGGTGGAGAAGTCCAGCGTCAAGGAATGGGGCAAGGCCCGGGGATATGAGGGGTACCTGGGTTCCAGCGTGAAGGGCGAAGCCGCCATCGACTGGAGCGACAAACGGGCGCGGGCGGCGCTGCTGTCCTTGATAGTAGCTGACGCCGACCGGTTGCTGGAGTTGTCGCGGCAGGCGCAGGGGGAATTGGGGGAGGACAGCGCTGAGCGGCAGCAGATAGTGGCGGCGGCGGAACTGCTGGGGCAGTTGCTGCTCCAGAGCCTGCCCCCGGCCCCGAACGGGGGACGTGGAGCGGACCGATGACGGAGTGAATCTCAAGGACGGGGTGAGCCGGGACCGGATGATGTCGGTGCATGACCCGGAGATGCGCCACGGCCACAAGAGCAGCAGTAGACGGTTTGACGGGCACAAGGCGGCGATTGTGGTGGACACGGATTCCCAGTTGATCACCGCCGTGGAGGTACTGCCCGGCAACGCTCCGGACAACCTGGGATCGCTGGAATTGGTGGAGCAGAGCGAGGCCAACACCGGTGTGCCGGTGGAGGAAGCCATGGGCGACGCCGCCTATGGGGATGGCGATACCAGGCAGGCCTTCGCCGATGCGGGACGCCGGTTGGTGGCCAGAGTGCCGGGACGGCCCGGCCGGAAGCACTTTCCCAAGGATGACTTTGTCATCGACCTGGCCGCGGGCAGTTGCACCTGTCCGGCGGGACAGGTTACCCACACCATCGTGCCGGCGGGAAAGCGGACGGACCGCAGGGGGCGGGTCCACCGCTTGCAGGCCTTCCAGTTCGACGGGGCCGAATGCCGGACATGTCCACTGCGGTCCCAGTGCATCGCAGCCAAGGGGAGCAGGGGGCGGCGGGTGCTGGTCCATCCCCAGGAAGCCCTGCTGCAGCAGGCCCGATCGTTGCAGCAAAGCACTCACTATGACGAATATCGAGTGCGCCGAGTGGTGGTGGAGCACCGGTTGGCCCGGCTGGTCCAGTTGGGCCTTCGCCAGTCCCGCTATTTCGGCAGGGTCAAGACCAGGTTCCAGCTGTATCTGGCTGCCACGGTAGCCAACCTGACCCTGGTGGCCGGGAAACTCGGGTGGTCGGGCCGTACCGGTGGCGGCGCAACAGGCCGCAGCGTCGTCCTCAATATTGTCCCCTTTGTTGTCGCCCATGCTGCGGCCAATTTCTGCGCGGTCCGGCTCGGACAACTGTGCTCCGTGATCCTGCTCACGTCGGCTTTATTGCCCAAATCCCCCTACCCAACCAGGACTTTCCGGCCACGTTTCTAGGGGCGAACGCCGCATAGTCGAGCCATTCGGGCGGAGTTTCCGCATCCTTGAAGAATTCTCGCATTGAGGCCGGCGCGTCACGCAGGGACCCTTCCTCCTGGTCCATAACCGCTTGGATGAGCCGCATTGATTCGCCTGGCCCAAGTTCCGCCAGGTCTTCAGTCATCGCTTCGGCCAGCGGGTCTCCAACGCGGGTGTGGGCGACATAATTGTAGGCCATTTCCGGGGCGAGTTGGATGGCTTTTTCGTAGCCCGCCCTGTAGTCGGTAGGTATGTTCAGAAGTTCCTGGGCGTGAGTTTCAAGGTTGAGTCCCACCATGTGAACTACCTCTATTTCATGTTTCTTCAGCTTCAACTCGCAAATCGGGAAGCCAACCCAACCACGATGGCAGGTACCAATTCCCCCTGCCCAGGACATCCATGCTGGCCGGGACCAACACCGACCTCACCAGTGTCGCATCGAGGAATACCGCGACAGCAAGCCCGAATCCAACCTGTTGATTGATGATGGTTTCGCCGGCCGCGAATCCACCGAATACTGCAACCATTATAAGTGCGGCTCCGGTAATTAATCCCCCCGTGGACTGCAAGCCGTAGGCTACGGCTTGGGCGTTGTTCCCGGTCTCGTCATACCTTTCCCGGATACGGCTGAGCAAGAATACGTGGTAGTCCATGGACAGCCCGAAGAGGATGGAGAACAGGAACAGGGGTATCCATGCATCGATGACTTCGGCGTGTTGAAACCCCAGCAGGTCCGCGCCAATGCCTTTCTGGAACACCAGCACCAACAGGCCATACGTAGCGCCCACCGACAGCAGATTCATAATGATGGCTTTGATCGGAATGACTATAGACCGAAAGACCAGCATCAATATTATGAAGCTGAGCCCAAGTACAAAGGCAAAGACGATGGGCGTGTAGACGTCGACTATGCCGAAGAAGTCGGCGGCTTCCGCGGTTACGCCCCCGACGTAAACCTCAGCTGGGGCTCCGTCGAAGGCAGCAGGAATGTGCTGTTCACGGAGAATAGCCATTTGGGCAGTCGCTGCCCGGCTGTTGGGTTCCCCCGGGTACGGAAGCGTTAGCAAAGCGAGGCTGCCTTCCGAGTTGACCTCCAGTGAGGGAGGGACGGGGAAGGCCGGATCATCCACAATAGACTTCACCAAGCGAGCCATCGCCTCCTGCACTTGGGGACTGTTGACGTTGCCTTCTATAACTATCTCCGCCGGGCTAAGGAAACCCGCAGGACTGACTTCCCCCACGGAAAACTCTTCCTTGAATACGGTAAAGGCTTCCTTGGTCTTAGACTTTTCGGGGAAAGTATTGACGTCGTTGAGCCCAGTCTCGATGCTGAAGTAGAACGTCGCCAAGATTATCATCGGAACGCCGATGACAAGTATGCTGACGACGGGGAAGCGGGTTACGGCGTGGGTAACAGTCACCCAGAAACCATGCCCTGACGGTTCCGGGGTCTTAAGCGTGAACTTAGCAAGGAAAGGGATGGACAAGAGACTTACCTTGGGGCCAAGGAGCGACAACACGGCGGGCAAAAGAGTCAAGGTAGCGGGCCAATGCGGCGATGACCACCAGGATCGCCCCCAGGCCGAGGGACTGGAAGAAAGACACGGGGACAATGAGCAGGGCCAGCAGGGCCAGCACCACTGTAACACCACTGAACAGCACCGTACGGCCTGCCGTATCGCCCGCCCTTTCAACCGCCGCGCGTTTGTCCAAGCCACGGCTCATCTCCTCCCTGAATCGGGAAACGATAAGCAGCGAATAGTCGATGCCCACCGCAAGGCCGATCATGGTGATCATCATCGTTACGAAGAAGATTAACTCGAATGCCTGTCCGATGATCCCGACCGCGGCCAGCGCAATGATTATGGCAACAATGGCCAATCCCAAAGGCAACAGAGTGGCGACAACGGCCCCGAACAGCGCCAGCAGGATAATCAGCGCTACGGGTATGCCGATGCGTTCCCCCTTCTCAAGGTCTTCAGCATTCAACTCGCCGTTCTCGAAGGCTACGCTGGCGTCTCCGCCAATGAGCACGCGAAAGCCGTCGTCGTTGTTGGCTTCCTCAACGACGTGGATAACCTCTTCGACATTCTCCGTGGCTTCCTTAAAGTCCCCGGCCAAGACAAAGTTCATAATGGTAGTGCTGCGGTCGGGGGATACACGGAGCGCATCGTTATCAAGGAAGTAATGCTGTCCCCCCAGTACCTTTTCGGGTCCCAGGGCAACAATGCTGGCATGGACCGATTCGACCTTGGAGCGGAATTCGGGGTCATCGACAGTCAGGACCGGGGACTGAACGAGGACCAGTTCGGAAAGCGGCTTGGGCCCCTCAGCCTGTCTTCCAGCAAGGACGATGCCCGTTCGGACTCGTACCTGCCGGCCAGGCTGAACTCGGTGGTAGTGGCGCTTGGCAGCAAAACACGGATGATTACCAGTGCTATTACGATCAGCGCTAACCATGCGCCGATAGCAATAAACGGCCTTCTAGCACAAACTCGGGCAAGATATCCGGTCAAGAGCGCCCCCGAACTTATGGATGGATGTTGCTTGATTGCACCCTATTGTGGCAGGCATCGCGAGTATATCATTTGGCGAGTTCCGCCAACTAAAGCGTGGAAAATGTCTTTCAGTAGAATACGGCCAGTATTCAAGAACATGTCCGGCAGGTTACGCGGAGTCTCTGGTCGAGGCTCAAAAATCCGGCGGACACCAGTGGATAGTGGGTATGATTAAAAGTAGTGGGAATATCTAAGGGATGGTATATCCACCGAGGCAGAAGTCTTCGATATGGGATATGGCGGGCGGGACGCCCGCGCTCCCATCCTAACCAACCAGTTTTAATCACACCCGTGGATAGCCTTCAGATTGAAATGTTGACGGGATTGTACTACAGTAAGGCGCATCCTTAGAGCATTGCCTCAGACTAGGCTATGGCTTTGCAACGTGTCTGATAACGGCTACAAACGGCTTTGTCAGGAGGGGTCGATGACCACTAATACGCGGGAAAAGTCTCTCGTGGTGATACAACTAACGGGGGGCAACGACTATTTGAACACAGTGGTGCCCCACGGCAGCGGGCTGTACTACGATTCCCGGCCTGTGGTGCACATAGACCAGGACAGGGTCCTTCCAATAAACGACCATATCGGTTTCGCACCGGCGTTGGGTCCCATCAAGGAACTGTGGGACAAAGGAAACGTGGCGGTCATTAACGGCATCGGCTACTTCAAGCCCAACCGGTCCCACTTCCGGGCTATGGACATCTGGCACACCGCCGAACCGGACGCCATCGGCACCGAAGGTTGGCTTGGCCGCGCCACCAGAGACTTGGACCTCCACGGCGAGAACGTGCTGACCACCATCCATTTCGGCCGCGGCCTGCCGAGGGCCCTGGGCTGCAGGGGAGTCCCAGTAGCATCGGTCGGTGACCTTCAGACCTACGGATTGTACCCGGACTTGGAAGACGACCCGCTCCGTGAAGCCACGCTGGAGTGCTTTTCCCAGATGTACAGCGGCGCAGTAGGCAGAGGGGCCGTTCTGGACTACATAGGCCAGACTGGCAGCGACGCGCTGAAAGGCGCGGACATACTGCGCACCGCCCCCGCCATGTACTCATCGTCGGTGGAGTACGGCCCGGACGGGTTGAGCCAGAATATGAAGAGCATGGCCCAAGTGCTGTTCGCCGACTTGGGCACTCGCATCTACTACACGATCCACGGCGGCTACGATACGCACTCCGGAGAGTTGGATACCCACGCCAAGCTCTGGGAATCGGTTTCCAGGGCCGTGAGTGATTTCACGGATGACTTGGCGGAACATGGTCGGGCGGATGACGCGGTTGTTCTGATATTTTCGGAGTTCGGCCGCCGCATCAGGGACAATGGTTCCGGCAGCGATCACGGTTCCGGAGGAGTGGCCTTCCTGATAGGCAATTCCGTTAAGGGCGGACTGTACGGCGAGTATCCGTCACTCGAAGAAAAGGACCAGTTGGAGGGAGACCTCAAGTCCAATAACGACTTCCGCAGCACCTACACCGCCGTATTGGAACAGTGCTTGGAGTTGGACTCGGCGCCCATTGTCAACGGGCGGTTTGAGGCCTTCGACCTGATCAGGAGATAGTACCGTATAGATTCCCGCCTGCGCGGGAATGACGATCGGGAATGATGATGTTGTGGCGGGAGGGTTCCCGCCTGCGGGAGGAACGACGATGTGGGTCCCTGCCTGCGTGGGGATGACGATGTTGCAAGGGAATGACGTTTTTGCAAGTGTTCTCACCAAAGTCCGGTGACACCGTGGAGGAAGAATGACCAATCAAGACACCGCTCTAATGGCCCACCTTTTAAGACGGGCGGGTTTTGGGGCGACTCCTGATGAGTTGGACCAGTACATGGCAAAAGGGTACGATGCCGTTGTTGAGGAGCTTCTGTACCCCGGCGATGCCCAGAATATTCCCGACGACCTGATCCGCCGGTATCACGCCGAGATGTCGGAGGCCAGGGACATAGCGGGAGCCGGCGCTTATTGGATGTACCGGATGATCAGCACCAAGTGCCCCTTGGAGGAGAAGATTGCCCTGTTCTGGCACGGGTTATTCGCCACCGGGTATGCCAAGCTCAACCAAGCCCGGGCATTGTTGAACCAGGTTGATATGTTCCGACGGTGCGGCTTGGGTAACTACCAGGACCTGCTGGTGGAGTTGTCCAAAGACCCGGCGATGATCCTGTGGCTGGACAATAACGAAAATCATAAAGGCGCCGTCAACGAGAACTACGGGCGAGAGCTTTTGGAACTCTTCTCCATGGGCATCGGGAACTACTCCGAGCAGGACATCAAGGAAGGCTCCCGGGCTTTCACGGGCTGGACTATGGCCAACGCAGAGTACATGTCCATCCGCGCCAGCAAGGACTCAATCTGGCCCTACAGCCGCATCGCGTGGCACTTCCAGTACCGTGAAGAGGACCATGACGATGGTGAGAAAACCTTCCTGGGACATACGGGCAACTTCAACGGGGAAGACATAATCGACATCGTTGTGCAACAGGAGGCGACGGCCCGGTTCGTTTCAACCAGGCTGTTCCAGTTCTTCGCCGCCGATGAGATTGACGCTGAGGGCGAAGAGGCTATACAGGACATGATGCGCTGCTATTTCGAGTCGGGCTACGAGATACGGTCGATGCTCCGTACCCTCTTCCACTCGGACTACTTCAAGTCCGGGAAAGCCCACTTCGCCCGAGTGAAGGGCCCTGTTGAACTTATGGTCGGGGCAATGCGCATGGCCGGCAGTTACCAAACGCCTACGCTGGGCATTGAAAAGGTTACCAACCAATCGCTGTTCATGGGGCAGGGCCTCCTCCAGCCACCCACGGTTGAAGGGTGGCATGAGGGCGTCGAGTGGATTGACAGCGGTTCGTTCGTGGAGCGGCTCAACTTTGCCGCCAAGGAATTGAGCAACGTCAACAGGCCTGGGGTCAGGGCCATAATCGACCGGCTGGCCCATGAAACAGGGGGAACGCTGACCCCGGAAGAGTTGGTGGACCGGTGTCTGGACATTGTGGGGCCGATAACCGTATCAGACTCGACCCACAACGCGCTGGTGTCCTACGCGGCTCACCAAGGCGAGTTGGACCTGACCGGCCGGCAGCCGGGGGACGAGTCGGAGCAGCGGGTTGGCAACATGCTCCGGCTGGTTGCTTCCACCAGGGAGTTCCAGTTGGCTTGATTCCCGGAATGGTCAGGCCGTTTAACGGGTGGAGCCAATAGTGTCCTCTGCAAATTCAAGGGCTGCGATATTGCGCAGCCCTTGGCAGGTTAAGAAACTATTTCACAACCTGGTGGTTCTTCTGGCATTGACTCGTCAATGGTTGAAGGCCATAGATTCCCGCCTTCGCGGGAATGACGGGTTGGGTAGTGCGCCAATCTTTGAGATAGCGACCAAGAGGCGCCCGTATTTCCGGCGGCAAGTAAAGCCTGGGCCGGTATTACCGAGACAGATGGAGGCTATTCAGTGAGCACCCACGCCTCAGCCAAGACCATTGAAATCAACTACGTCAAGACCATTGGCATCGTCAACAACGGCCTGAACGGACGCGGCTTCTCGACGCCTTCCGACTTGGCGGTGGCCGACGACGGAAGAATCTTCGTACTCAACCGGTGCGACCCGGGCCGGGCGGCGGGAATCCGCGTCGGCATCTGCAACCTGGATGAGGACTACTTAGGGGAATTCGGCTACGGTTACGGCGCGGGCGACGGCCAGTTGGTCTGGCCCGTTTGCATCGTATTTGACGCCGAGCAGCGCCTGTTCGTTACCGACGAGTACAACAACCGCGTCTCGATTTACGACTCGTCGGGCAAATTCCTGGGCAAGTGGGGCGAGGCAGGAGCCGGGGAAGGCCAGGTCAACGGCCCTGCCGGGATAGCGTTCGACTCTCAAAACAACGTTTTCATCGCCGACCAGCACAACAACCGGGTGCAGAAATTCACCCCCGACGGCGCATTTCTGCTGGGGTGGGGAGGCCCGGGTGACGGAGAGAGCCAATTCAACCTCCCTTGGGGAGTTGCCGTCGACGGAGACGACAACGTTTACGTGGCTGACTGGCGTAACGACAGGGTCCAGAAGTTCACCAACACCGGCCAGTTCATTGCCAGCTACGGCAGTCCAGGGACCGATGAAGGAGAGTTCAACCGGCCGTCCGCTGTGGCCGTGGACGGAGAGGGCTACATTTACGTGGCCGACTGGGGCAACGAGCGGGTGCAGATACTTGGCCCCGACGGCGGGTTCCAAGTCCTTTTGAGAGGAGAGGGGACCGTTTCCAAGTGGGCGGCGGAGTACCTTGAGGTCAACCCCGAGGAGAAGAGGGAAAGGGATACGTCAGACCTTTTCCCCGAGCTGCCGGAGCATTTGACGGCCCCTTATCACGTATCGTCCCAGACCGAGCCGTACTTCTGGGGCCCGGTGTCAGTGTCGTTGGACAAGGATGGGCGGCTCTACGTCACCGAAACCAACCGGCACCGGTTCCAAGTGTACCAGAAGCGGTAGCCTAGAAAGGAGTGTGAACAGTTGGCCAAGATATACTTGTTGGGGACCGGGACTCCCACTCCGACGCCTACGAGGTTCGGTTCTTCCCACGTTGTCGAGGTTGGGGGCCAATATATTATGTTCGATTGCGGCCCCGCTACCACCTACAAGCTGGTACAGGCGGGGCTGTGGCCCACCCAGATAGACAATCTCTTCTTCAGCCACCACCACTTCGACCATGACGTTGACTACCCGTGTTTCCTGCTGTGCCGGTGGGACCAAAGCTCCGGCAAGGAAAACGAACTGCGGGTGTTTGGCCCGACTCTGACCGAAACCATTACAGAGCGTATTCTGAGTGAGGAGCATGGCGCGTTCGCCCACGACTGGCGGGCCCGCATCAACTCCCCCGGAAGCCAACGGGTCTTTGTGAACCGCGGCGGCACGCTGCCACGCAAGCCCCCGTCAGTGGACGTTCGGGACATTGGCCCCGGACTGGTGCATTCGGGCAGCGACTGGACCGTGACAGCATCTATCGCAGAACATGCTCAGCCTTGGTTGGACTGTCTGGCTTACCGGTTAGATACGCCGGATGGCAGCGTAGTATTCACCGGTGACACCCGTCCCTGCCAGTCTGTGGTCGATTTGGCCAAAGACGCCGACGTGATGCTTTGCATGTGTTGGGACGATTCGGATGAGATGGAGGCCACGGGGGAAGGACAAAACAGCATGTGCGGCACGAGGGGCGCAGCCGGTATGGCCCAGGAGGCGGGGGTTAAACGCCTTGTCCTGGTACACACCGGGCCTCACCTGAGCCAGCACGGCCCGATGGAAAAGGGCATCGGTGACGTGAAGAGGATTTACGACGGGGAGTTGGTCTTCGGCGAAGAACTTATGACGCTGGATTTGGGCCGCAGGTAGTCCGGCGCCGGTAAGTTTTATGCAGCCCTCCAGTCATGGCGGGGCTGCCACCCCAGCATACGCTGGGCTTTCTCCGTGCTGATCACGCTGGCCGTGCCGGTCAGCCCTTCCCGTATCTCGACGCGGTCGCCGAAGTTATTCTTGATGATGTCCACCGTCGGCTCGTTGAAACGGCTGGAGGGCTGGGCGATCATGAATGCCTCATATTCTTCTATGTCGGCATCCAGCGCCAGCACGTGAGCCTCTGCCACGTCCCTGGCGTCGGCGTAGGCCCACATCACGAGGGTCAGGGGATTCTCAGGGGTGGGCGCCGGCCAAGGAAACTCCGCTTGGATCTCCGGCAGCGCTACGTTGGTGAATCGCAGGCTGACGACGGTCGTTGCCGAGTTGCGGGCGATCATCCTCCCAATGTCTTCCCCGACCTGCTTGGATAGGCCGTAAGGCTCGAAGGGCATCATGGGGTGTTCCTCGTCCAATGGCAGGTACAGCGGCACGAAAGCGTTCCCGTCGTGGGCCCAACCCATGCCGAAGGCGCTGGACGAGAACACTATCCTGCGGAGCCCCAACTCCGCCGCCGACATCATGATGTTGAAGGTGCTGGCTACGTTGTTGTCGAAGATTACCCGGGGAGGGTCACGCAGCGGCCCGGGTATGGCGCCCATGTGAACAACGGCTTCCGTGTCCTTCAGGAGGTCATCGACGGCGCTGGCGTCGCCGAGGTCGCAGCGAACGAATTCCGTTGGGAGGTCGTCGGCCGACAGTATGTCAGTGGCCAGGACCTCAATGCCGCGGTCCACCAGCAACTGCACCACCCTGCGTCCCAGTCTCCCTGCTGCTCCGGTTACTACTATCATCGCTTCCTCCGGCTAATTCCCTTGGTTGATGATTCGACCGGCCCACCACATACGGACTACCGGCTTCTCATGGTTTATCAAGTCCGTGGATACCGCGGTAGTCGACTGTTGGAGGCGACTGCCAACCTTCCAGGAGTTCCTGACGAGGTTGATAAATCTCGACGCCCAGCGGGTGACAAGTGTCGATGGGGTCGACGGCGTCTTCTTCTCCCCAAACCTGGACCGAGAGGTCTCCGTGGGGACAAGTGGAAATGGCGCAAAGCAGGTCTATCTCGGCGAAGAATTCGAAGTAGTCCCCTTGCTTCGCCGGTGAAGGTTTCACGAAGTAACGGTCGTCCTTGGTGAGTCCGGTCACTTGGAAGATGTTCAGCACGTCGTGGACGTCGCTCTCGTCAAGATGGTACGGAGTGACAGCCCTGACCAGGTTGGAGTGGCAGCAGTAGTCGAAGTCCTCACCGTTCAGCAGCTTGTGAACGTATGGGTCGCAGCGAGTGCCGAGCAGGTCATGGCATCCGGCGCCGTCCTCGTCCAAGGGATAGTCCACCGTATCGCCGGTGATGGTAAGCATTGGCCGCAAGTAGGGCAGGCAGGACCATAGCCGGTCGAAGGTGGTCACATGGGCCCGGTGCAACTGCTTGGTGCGGGCCGCCCAGAATCGTTCCCGGGGGTTGTTCAGGTTCCACGCGTTGAAGTCAGCCACCTGCGCCCCTTCCACCACGACGATGCGGCAAATCTGGCCCGCCAGGACTGGCCAAGCCTTGCCGGAGCGTATCGGCACCTCGAACTGTTCAACCAGGCTCCGGGTCTCCGTCTCCTGGGCTATACGTCCGTAAAATTCCCGGTCAACGTCAATGAGGCTGCCGGGTTTGGGCAGGTAAATTACTCTGGGTTCTGGCATAGTACCTCCAACGGGAGCGGAATTGGTTGATCATGTTTGTCGAGGCCAGATAGGTTCTCTCATTGGTGCGGTCGGCGGTGATCAGGTTACCACAAATTGGATAAGTCACCGGCGAAGTACGCTTATCTTCCCACTGCCCCATAATTATCCGCAAGCCCCTGTCCTACGCTCCCAGCTTTATGAGGCCCGCGTGCGTTGGTGCCGGCCAATATAGCCCACTATCACCTGCTGCCGGGTTTTGTCCCAATTGAATGCAATGCGGATAGTCCGGCGCGGATCAAAGCTGTTTCCCTTGCCGATGTGTTCCTCCAACCATATCTGGTCGCCGTCCACCACGGTGGTGTACGAGTTGGGGTAGGCGATCATGGTAGTTTCGCCCTGGCTGGACTTGTACCACATGTCGCAGTGCTCGCGGCAAGACGCGTCCAGGTCGGTAACCGTCAACTGTCCCGACCGGGAATCGTAGTAGGTTGTTGCCAGCCACTCCAGCGCGCTCAATACCTTGTCAGGCCATTTGAACTGGCTTTCCTCGACTTTCGACTCGGAATTGGTGGCAATCACCAAGCGGTGGGCGAAACTGTTCCGGGCAAGCCTGACCGCGTCTTCAACGGTTGCTACTTCCGCCGCTGCCTCGTGAGCAACGCCGGGGTCTGATTGACTTGCCAGGGCCCATCGCAGACCCGCTTCCTTGCTCTGGGCGTCGTACAACTGCTGCCGCAGTCGTTTGCAGGTTTCCTCAAGCTCATCGTTCTCTTGCTCAAGGTCCTGGTTCTGTTCGCGCAAGTCCCGCACCTCTTCCAAGAGAGGCAAGTAATGGTCTATGGAGCAAGCAATGGGCGCGGTCTCAGGCCCAGGGTTGGGGTCCGCGATTTGCGAGTCGAGGGATGTATCCTCTTTTATCTGAGCGCCGGGTCCTTGAACACTTTGTTCGACTTCCGGATTTCCAACCGGAGGCGCACTGGAAATGAGACTGGCAAGTTGCCGGAAGTCCCTGTCGATGGCCTCTTGCATTTCGGAGCGCCGTGAATTGCGAAATTGCTCCTCTTTGAACGTAGCCGCTTGGCCGTGAATGGGACCGTATTCGTCCAGCTTGCGGGAGACCGAGTCCACTTCCAGCATATTCCGGGCAAGGCGATGCAGGCGCAGGCGCGTGTGTTCCTCCAGAAACGCTCTCAGCCTTTCAGCTAACTCATCCAAAGAGTCGTCCGGTCCCGGAATTAACGCAGCCAGACGGTCTTCGTCCAGTTCAAAGAAATCGAGCAGTCCAGAGTGTTCATTCTTGATGTTGGACAGAGCGGCAGCCAGTCCGGTTGCTAACGTCTGCTCGATGAACTTGGCCTTCTGGACCTCTTTGACGGCCTCGGTAAAGTCGAGACTCTGTAACTCGTCACCTATGCCGTCGGGGCAACGGATTCTCAAGCGGTCAAGGAATTCGTCAATCAGTCCCGCTGACAATTGTTCGAAAGAGTCGTCCCGCGGCATAGAGAGCAGCCGCCCGCGGATTTCGGCCAATATCTCGCCGACGCCAATGCCGGTTTCATCAGGGGTTGCCGGCTCTGGCGGACTGTCCGGGTTATCCAACGACTCCGACTCCTCGCTGACATCGGGCATTCGCCCACTAATGTAGTAGCTCATCAGCAGAACGTCGTCTTTGCTGACATCGGGGTGGCGCTCAATCAGCTTGTTTGTCGCGTCGTCCCAGCGGCTTTCCGGAGGAGACGTCAGGACCGTTTCCGCCGTATAATCGCCGCCGCCGTCCAACAGTGATTCTTCCTCGAAGAAAGCGACAACTTCATCCCGCAATGACCCATGCGACTCCGCCCAGACCCTCAATACACCGCCGGCGATTGCATCGAGAGCACCGGCCTTATCGGTCACGGGTTTAAGGAGCAGCAGAGTCATCGCCCTGTCCGCGTTTCTGAATCCGTCCACGTCAACGTAGGAATTGATAGCATTGTTCAACGCAGCGCGGGCGCCGGAGGAAACTGAGGAGCGCCAATCGAGCGCCCGCTTTACCACTTCGCCGCGGTAGTTGTCGTTCATTTCTCGAAACAAGACGCTCAGGCCCCGCGGTTTTCCGGTGTCCTGTTTCCCGTTTTCTCTGTCAGCCAAGCTTCACCGCCAAGCCCAAGGATTTCAACGCATATCTTAAGCAGGGTGCGGGACTGACGCAAACCCACCCTGTATTACGATGCTATACTACTGCCAGATTCCATTTTCCAGTGAGGTTGCAATGCAAATTGGCGCGTCAATGTTCTCCACCGACTACTCCATCAGGCCTGACGACCTGGCGAAGTTGCTGGAAGACCGCGGGTTCGAGTCTATGTGGGTCCCGGAGCACACTCACATACCGGCGAGCCGGGTCAGCCCTTGGCCGGGAGGCGGCGATCTCCCGAAGAACTACTGGCACACTTACGATCCTTTTGTAGCGTTGACCGCGGCAGCGAGCGTTACTACCAATCTCAAGGTGGGCACCGGCATTTGCTTGATAATGGAACGAGACCCCATAACTACGGCTAAGGAAGTTGCCAGCCTTGATATGCTCTCCAACGGCAGGTTCATCTTCGGCATCGGCGGCGGGTGGAATGCCGAAGAGATGGCGAACCACGGCACGCAGTACCGCCGCCGCTGGCGGGTGATGCGGGAGAACATCCTGGCCATGAAGGAGATCTGGACCCAGGACGAGTCCGAATTTCATGGCCGGTACGTCTCTTTTGACAAAATATGGTCTTACCCCAAGCCGGTGCAAAAGCCTCATCCGCCCATCATCATGGGCGGCGACGGCCCTACCACCTTTGACCGGGTGGTGGAATACTGCGACGGTTGGATGCCCATATCAGGCCGCCAGACTGAAGGGCCCAGCCTGGGTGAAAAAATTGCCACCTTGAAGCGGCGGGTTGAGGACGCGGGAAGGGACCCTGATTCTATAACCATATCCTCTTTCAACACGCGGCCGTCAGCCGAGACGGTGCAACGAATGGAGAGTGACGGTGTAGACAGGGTCGTCTTTTCGTTGCCGTCTGCGGAGAGGGACGTGGTCGTGCCGTTGATTGACGAGTGGGCCAAGTTCATCAGTTAGTACGACTCTGCTTTAGACTTCGGATTCGGTTACGTTAAAATCCAGATTGGAGGATTGGCCATGCCCTACGGAGGAGCTGACTGGTTGGCTTTGACCCCCGAAGAGGCGCTGGAGCCGGAAATTCCTATCTGCGATTGCCATCACCACTTCTGGGACTTCCGGCCCGAGTACATACCCTACCAGCGTTACCTTCTCCACGAGCTCAGCAGCGACATTAACGGCGGCCATAACGTCCGCTCCACGGTATTTATTGAAGCGAGTTCGATGTACCGCCCCGGCGGGCCGCCGGAGATGCGGTCCGTGGGAGAGGTGGAGTTCGTGCAGGGGTTGGCCGCCGCCAGCGCAAGCGGCCTATACGGTCCCGGCCGGGCGGCGTCGGCCATCATCGGTTATGCCGATCTGAAGATGGGAAGCGGGGTGAGGCCGGTCCTTGAAGCACTGCAGGCGGCCAGCCCCAACCGCTTCCGGGGCGTCCGTCACTCCGTTGGCTGGGACAGTTATCCGGGGGTGGCCAGCCGGGAAGCGCGGGGCGCCCTTGCCACCGACGGCTACCGAGCCGGGGCCAGGGTGCTGGCGAGCATGGGCTTGCGCTTGGAAAATACGCTCTACTTTCACCAGTTGCCGGAGTTGGTGGCGTTCGCCCAAGCCATTCCCGACCTTACCATCATCGTATGCCACATCGGCGGCCTGCTGCGGGTGGGTCCTTATGCCAACCGGGACGGCGAAGTGATACAGTCCTGGCGGGAAGGGGTTGCCGCCATAGCCCAATGCCCCAACATAGTGATGAAACTCGGAGGCATTGGTCAACTGCGGTATGGGTACGAGTGGCATCTGCGGGACAAGCCCATAGGCTCCGAAGAACTGACCGAAACCATCGGGCCGTTGATCAACTACTGCATCGAGCAGTTCGGCCCGGACCGGTGCATGTTCGAGAGCAATTTCCCGGTGGATAAGGTCTCGTATTCATACAACGTGCTTTACAATGCTTTCAAGCGGCTAACCCAAGGATACTCGGCGTCGGAACGGGCGGCACTGTTTCATGATACGGCAGTGCGGGTCTACGGTGTCGATACGTGAAGCGGCTCGACCGGGCGCAGTCTCTTTGCGGGAACGCCGGGTTAATAGTATCTTGATCTCTAATAACTACAGGAGGATGCACGAATGTACACCAAGAACATGTTGAGCCTGGAGCAAGCCCAAGCCGCAATCGCGGCGATGATAGAGGACTACAACAGGGACCCAAATCGCCGCAAGGTGGATATGGCGGTGGTGGACGACGCTGGGAACCTGCTGGCCTATGCCCGCATGGACCGCTGCTTGAGGCCGACGTTTGCTCTTCGCAAAGCATATACGTCTGCGGTCCGCGGCATGGACACGCAAGCCTTCGCCGAGCAACTGAGCAGTTCGGGCCGCAGCATTGACTCCTTTGGCGATCCCCAGCTCATTGCCCTTGCCGGCGGAGTGGTGGTGATGCACGAAGGCGCCGTCATCGGCGCGATCGGCGTCGGAGGCCTGCCCAGCGGCATCGATGACGAGTCCATCTCGAAGGCGGGGTTAGCGGCCTTGGGCCTGTAGGGCCTCTTGTTCATCGCGGAGAACGCGGGGTGTTATTTTGGTTTTCCCGGCGGACTTTGCGGTCTCTGCGGTGATAAGGTAGGCTGAAGCCGGTTGTCTGAAACTGGAATTACGCCGTTCGCCGGGCTGCTACCGGCGGCGTTTGCGCCGGTTTCAACACCGGCTTTTTTGCGAGCAAAAAGAAGAACCCTCCCAGCAGGTTCAACGCGGCCAATGAAAGGAACGCCACGGTATAGGTGCCTTGGGTGTCGAACATATAGCCGGGTAACGGCGCGGCGATAATCAGCAGGAAGTTCATCGGCACCGTGGAAATCCCCAACAGCATCCCGAAGGAAGACCGTCCGAAATACTCGCCTCGTATCGCAGTTGTAAGCGGGTTGCGCCCACCGAATCCGATGCCGAACAGTACGGCGAAGCTGTAAATCATAAAGGCGTTGGTTGCGAACGTCAGCACCACCACCGAGCCTGCCTGTATGGTGCTGAAGATGAATATGGCCAGGTTCTTCGGTATGTGGTCGCCCAAGTGTCCCCCCACCACCTGAAAGACCATTGAGACGGCGGAATAGACCGACACAACCAACCCGGTGGTCTGAATGTTGAATCCCAGGTCATTCATGAAGAGGCCCAAGTGGGCCATGATCGCGATGATGATCATGGACGTAAAACCGTGTCCCCAGGAGATAAGCCAAAACGCGGGCGTGGCGAGAGCTTGCGCGGTGGTGAAGTCAGTGGCGGCGGCAGCCGGTTGGGCCGCCCGAGGGGATGAGGCTGGCATGGTTGAAGGCGAGGGCGGCGCTCCGTCCGGCAGAAGTCCGTAGTCCTCCGGGCGGTCTCTTATCATCCTGGCTAACGGTACAGCAGTCGCCAGGGTAAACAATCCCAAAAACAGCGCAGTAAGTTCCCAACCCAGGCGGTCCTGCTCAGGGTTGATGGCCCAGGCTATCGCCGGCACCAGGATCAGGGCCCCCAAACGGCTCCATGTGTTGGACCAGCCCATAGCCTTCGCCCGGTGCCTGTTGAACCAGTTGTTCAGCAGGGTGGTCATGGGCACCCATCCGCCAAGCCCGTGGCCCAAGGACATGATCACGAAAGCCACATAGAACATCCAGAGGCTGCGGACTTGCCAGAAGAACACGAAGCCTAATCCCATGACCAGCAGCCCGATGAGCACCATCAGCCGCGCTCCAAAGCGGTCGGTGAGGTACCCTTCGATGGGCCCCATGATGCCGCCTTCGATACGGGTGAAGGCGAACGCCATGGATAACTGGGTGCGGCTCCAACCGAAATGGACCTCCAATGCCACCGACCAGATGGTCATGGCATGGAAAAGAGGTGCTGAGGTCAGCACCCTGATAAACCCGGTGATGGGGACCAGCCACCATCCGTAGAACAGTCCGGTGGCCCATGGCCTTACCCAAGGAATCCCAGCCATGGTCACGCATAAGAGACCGAAGGCCAAGAGAACCAAGCCTACTGACGTCATGGGAGAGGAGCAGGATAGCCGCGACGAAGGTTATCTCGCGCGGTGAACCGCGTCACGACCGCAGCGCCGCTATCGGTGAATATATTTCTCTTAAAGGATGGGTTTGTAGCCGGGGTTAGATCCCCTGTTAACGCAAATACCCTGTTGATGGGGATCATATCCCGGCTAGTCCGACGCGCAGCCTATTTGTGTGGCGGCTGGGGAACAAAAGAATATGTTGCGGATTCCGCCAATGATTTGTCCTGTCAGCCTAGCGGGTCCAGATTTTGATGTCTGCGGTTGATCCGGGTATGAGTGGCGGATTCAGGTCATCCAAGGAGATTTTGACGGGAATGACTCGATCGAGCCTGCTGGGAGTAGAGGCTTGGCTCCGCTCCGGGGGCCTGCCGGAAGCGCCGGCAGTGGCGGGCCATACCGTTACTACCCGGCCTGTCAGGGTATCGTCCAAGTAGTCTACGTCAATTGAAACGTACTGCCCCGGCCTTACCCTTCCGATCTTTCCTTCTTCCACGTTGGCTTCAACCCATACGTTCCGCATGTCTATCAGTGTTACGATCGGTTGGCCCGGCGGGACGGTGTCGCCCTCGTTGGCCCAGCGGGCGGAAACCACTCCCGATCTGGGTGCGACAACTTCCGCCAACTGGTCCTGCACGTCACGAAATCCCAGCTTGGTGGTGGCCGTGGTTGCCGAACGCGAAACACTGGTGGGTATGTCTACGGTAGCCATGACCTGGCCTTCAAGCACGGCAGTTCCGATGTCCACGTCCATCGTGACAATTCGGCCGGCGTTGCTGGACCCTACTTGAACCAAGCGGGCCGCGACGTGAGCGTTGTTGGTGGACACGTAACTTCCTGACAGGTCGGATTGGGACCAGAGCCCGTACCCTCCGAAGCTGCCGCCGACGATGACCAGAATCAGTCCCGCCACCAGCAGGATTTTATAGCGACTCTGCATGACAGATTAGAACCTCCAGTTGCTGCTTACGGGGCCTGCCGGACCAGGTTTCCACCGGCGTCCGTTTCATTTGTCCGGCCTCCAGTTGATGTCTCTTCCAATATCTACGTTGAAATTAGTTCCTCATGATTGTGACCGCCGCCGCCTCCTCGGTAAGAAGGTTTTGGCCTTGCACCACTACTTCGTCGCCTGGACTGACCCCGCCCAGTATCTCGGCGTACTTCCGGTCTATCAACCCCAAGTGGACCTGCACTTGGCGGGCCTGCCCGTCTTGCACCACGAATACGGTGGACTGTGTTCCTTTCTTCTGGATGGCCTGTTTGGGCACCAGCAGGACTTGGTCGTGCTGGGTCTGAATGGACACTTGGCCGGACATACCCGGTTTAAGGGCCGAGACGCTGGCCACGGGGCTTAACTGCACCGTAAAGGTGTGGGCCATTTGCTCGCCCGCCGGCGAGATGTTGTCGATCTTCAAGTTCACCATCTGTCCCGGCAGCGCGGGGCTCAAGAACTGAAGTTCCTGCCCTGGCTCGATAGAACCCACCAATGTCTCTTCCACTTGGATGTACACCAACACGTTCTTGCTGACGATAGACACCACCGGCGTCGCCCGGTTGATGATGGTCGTGGCCCCGCCGGATACCCATACCTTGGTGACGTAACCATCAAAGGGGGCCACGACCCGGGTTTCAGCGATGCGTTCCTCAATCTGGCTTACCTTTGCTTGGGCGGCGTCTATGACGTGTTGAGCCTGGGACTGTTCACTGAGGGCCAAGGCTTGCTCTGCGGATGCAACCGCTGCCCTCGCCGCTGCCACAGAGGCCGCGGTAGGAGACTTCAGGCGATTAAATCGAGCCGAAGCGGCGTCAACTGCAGCCCGGGCCGCGTCTACGATGTGGTGGGCCTTGGTGACCACGTCAGCACTGGGATTTTGCAACTCCGCTTGGTTGGCCTTTGCCGCATCAAGAGCTGCTTGAGCGATGGCCAGGTCATTTTCCGAGACCGATATAGTGCTGTCGCTGGGATTTTGCAACTCCTTGAGCGTTTCGACAGCGGAGTCGTAAGCGGCTTGGGCGATAGCCACGTTGTTCTGGGCCAGCGACAACGTTCTATCGGTGGGGGTTTCCAATTCGTTCAGGGATTCCCGCGCTGAGTCATAGGCCGCTTGAGCGATGGCTACAGCGTTTCGCGCCGGGACAAGGATGTCCGGGCCGGGGTCTTCCAAGTCGTTGAGGCTTTCCTTGGCTGCCTCCAGCGCTCTATGAGCTTCTGACTCGGACCACGCCGCTGCCCTGATGTCCTCGGGAATGAGGGACTTGGTGTTGGAAACGTCGTCCCGGTCTCCCAATGGAGAAACACTGATCGCCGCTACGATTTCATCGATAATTTGTTGGTTATGAGCGATAGCTTCCTGGGCGTCCGCTATATCTTCCGGTCTCAGTTGCACGTTGAAGTCCGCGCTGTCCAGGACGCCTTGGTTGGCCTGTAAGCTAGTCCGCGCACTCAGCAGGCTCTGCCACGTAGTGCCGGGTTGCTTGGCGATGGCCGCGTTGACAGTGTTTTGGGCGTTGCTCAACCTGGCCCGGGCGTTTTGTACTGCCCTTTGTGCCGACGCCATGTCTCCGGTTGACGGACTTAGTATTTCGTCCAACCTGGTTTGGGAGCTCTCCAAGTTACGGGCGGTGGTTTCCACCGCGCTCTGAGACTTCTGTAGATTGGAAGCAGAAGGGTTTCGCGCTTCGTCCAGCTTGATCTTCGCGCTGGCTAGGTTGTTCTGCGCCCTGGCCAAAGCGCTTTGGGCGACTTGTACGTTGGTCATCAGCGGATCGTGCAGTTTTTCCAGCTGGGTCTTCGCGCTGTCCAATCTGCTTTCCGCGATTGTCACCGCAGTCTGCGCCTTTTGGATGTCTGACATCTTGGGATTGAGGAGACGCTGCAATCCGCTCTCAGCGGTCTCCAAATTAGTCCCGGCAGCCTTCAATGCGCTTTCGGCCGCTTTCAGGTCGTCTGCCGGCGGGTTCAACAACTCGTCCAGCCGGGCCTTGGCGGCTTCCAGTATCGCTTGAGCTTTAAGTTCGTTGGGGCCCGCGGCTCCTTTGGCGGCAGCCAGATTAGCCTTGGCCGCCATTAACTCCGGGTCGAGTGCCCCCCGGTTTAATTCCGCGACGACCTGTCCCTTTTCTACCTCGTTGCCAACGTCCACCAACACTTTCTCGACCCTTCCCGTCGGCAGCGGCACCACGTCCACCGAGGAGTAGGCTGCAACCGTCGCCGCGTATGAAGAACCGATGCTGATGCTCCCCGTAGCGGCCGCGGCCACCATCACCGGAATGGGCCTGACCTCCACCATCGACTCGAGGACAGTTGGTGGGGCCGGAGGGTCGCAAGCGGCGAGGAACATTGCACTCAACAGTCCCGCGAGCAGTGCGAATATGAGCCGCCTTGAAGCTGGACCTACCATATATTCACCTTCCCAAATAACAAGTGGTTAGGACTTATTCATTCAAAAAGAAAGCCTTCACGCCTATGGGGATTGCAACCGTTGTGTAACGATGATGAGCAGACCGCTTCCGGATGGGCCAAGCGGCTACGGCAAACCCCAAGCAGGGCGTCAAGGAAGAGGATGGAACGTTCGGTGAGACGCCTCCTTAGTTATCAGCATGATAGCGATGCCGACGTGGCACATGCTGAGCGCAGCTGGCGGAGGCTGTCGGTCAAGAGGGATGCCTGCGGCGACCGCGCCTCGGGCATCAGGCTCGTAATTATTTTGGCCGCGTATAAACACGGGTGGGCGCCGCCCACCATGGGTAGAGCCGGTATTTTTGACTGTAGTCCCGTCGCTAGTCGGCAAATCCGAGTCGCTAAAAAGGAGTTTAACACATATATGCCTGAATTTGTCTGGAATCAGGAGCAGTTGAAGGCCGATTTTGCGGCCCGGCCGTATGTGCCGTTGGTGTCAGAAGACCTGTGGAGATTACCCTCCATTACTCCTGAGAAAGCATGAGTCCAGCATTCCATGAGTCCAGCATTCGTGGATTCCCGCAAGGAGAATAGAAAGGCGCTGGCCGTCTGCCGTCCATGTTGACGATGTTCAGCATCGCAAGTACCATGTGAGAGGACTTTACGAGACTGAGCGCCGTGCTCAGAGCCTATTAACATGAGGGTTTTCTACATGGCAACGACTCCTCTCTTTCCCGTAACCGTTGTGGGAAGCTGGCCCAGGTCAACTGCTCTTATCCGGGCTTTGCGTCAGAAGCAAGCGGGAGAGATATCCGATGCGGACTTCGACGCTGTGGCCGACAAGGAAGTAATCGCTGCGTTAAGATCCCAGGAAGAAGCTGGGGTGGATATCCTCACTGACGGCGAGCAGCGGCGGGACAATTTTTATTCCTTTGCCGTGGACAAGCTGGCCGGCATGCAGTTAATGAGTGTGTCGGACCTGCTGGACTACGCGAAAGACCGCGCCCGTATGGAAGAGGTATTGCGGGCGTTGGACGTGCCGGCCTTCGCTATTAAAAGCCCTATCGTGGTTGGGAAGTTGGAGAACCAGAACGGCTTGGCATTGGACGAGTTGGAATTCGTTAAGAAGAATACCGACCGGCAAATCAAGATACCGATTCCCGGACCTTACATGCTGACCCGCTCCAGTTGGTTTGAGGGCTTGTCCGACCAAGTCTACGGATCGGTTGACGAGTTGGCCCAGGACGTGGTGAAGATCCTCAGGGAAGAGATACTGGCCCTCAAAGAAAGAGGCGCTGACTTCATCCAGTTGGACGAACCCATCCTTAGCCAAGTAGTATTTGGAGAGGAATCGACAGAGACCTTCATGTGCGCTCAACTCCCGCAGCGCAGGGACCCCACGGATGAGCTGGAGTTAGCTGTCCGGCTGATGAACGAAACGGTGGAGGGCATTTCCGGCGTCAAGCTGGGCGTGCATGTCTGCCGTGGTAACTGGAGCCGCCGGGAAGACGTGCTGCTGACCGGCAACTACGGTCCCATGCTTCCCTACTTGGTGCAGATGAACATCGACCAACTGGTGTTGGAGTGCGCTACTCCCAGGGCCGGAGAGATGGAGGTCTTCAAAGAGTACAGCAACGAGAAGGAAATCGGCTTCGGCGTTGTGAACCCGCGCACCGACGAGATTGAAACCCCGGATGAAATCGTTGCCCGAGTGAAGGAACTGCTGAAGTACTTCGGCCCGGACAAAATCTACCTGAACCCCGATTGCGGGTTCGGCACCTTCGCTGAGAGAAACGTGAATACTCCGGAGGCCGCACAGAAAAAGCTGCACGCCATGTTTGAAGCAGCCAAGATACTCCGGGCTGAGTACAGCTAACCCCAGGTTCCCCCACGGCCTTCCATTGGGCGGGTACGATGAGTTCCCGGAGACTCGCGCGACATAGGCGCCCGCCCGATCATACTCACAGCGGCTATGGGTTGCGGTATAGCCTATAAGGAACGAGGCCGGCCTTTTACCAATGTGATCCCCGCCTTATCGGGGGTCATAACCTTTGCTCAGCGTAGGTAAGACACGGGAAGGCCGATTCCTGATCCTTTTCGTCGTTCAAATTGCGGCGTGGTTCGCCCTCCTTCTCTACCATGAGATTACACCTGCAAGTCCAGAAGTTATACCAACCGCCCTTGCGGTTGCGCAGGGAATGGGACCAATATTCATCGTCGTTACGGGAACTACAGTGGTAGTAATAGAGGGGAGCGAAATGTTATCAGAGCGTTACACTCAAAGACGCTATCAAGAGGGTCTCTTGGAGGGTGAGAAAAAAGGGCGTGAAGAGGAACGCCGGAAGTGGGAGGTGTGGGACCAACGCAGGCGGGCCGCTATGGCGGCCGGAGAACCTTTCGACGAACCTCCGCCGTCCCAACGCTAGTTATCTGGAGAAATCATGCTCCGCGATAAGAAGGAACGAGGGCGGCCTATGTTTAACCAGTCTCTTAAGTTGCTTTGTTTTGGAGACCGCCCCCCGTCCGCGCCTTGCTCTTGGGTCTAGCGAGAATCGTCGTACTCAGCGCGTTTCACCCATTGAAGACTGTCGGCGTTGTGGGCAATCTCGACCTTGTTGCCATGGGAGTCGGCAATTCCGAGAGGATGGTGGACCAGTTCGATGATGTTGCCGTTGGGGTCGGTGACGTAGGTGTAATGATTCCCCGAATATTCCCGGCGTCCCCAGGACGACTTCTCTTCGGACCCCGGCGGCCTCCGCAAAGCCGTTGAATAAGGAATTTCCAGTTCATCCAGATGGGCTATCAACTCGTCCCAGTCGGCGATTTCCGCCGCGAAGTGGACGGCTGCAACTTGGACCGGGTTGGGAGTGTCGTTGGTGTGGACCTCCGCGTTCCCGATTCTGAATTGGAGTTGTTGCCGGTTGAACGTTGGGCCGCGGTCAAGAAACTCGGCTCCCAGCACCTTTTCGTACCATTCTTGGGTCTTTTCGCGGTCGCTGACTTGGATATTGATGTGATGGATCATCGTAACCCTGGACATCGAATCACCCCCTTAGTGTTCTGACAAGGGTATGTAAAATTGAGATTATAGCTACGAACCGGCCCCACCGCCCCTGGATTCCGGCCTACGCCGGAATGACGGAATGGGCCCGCCTGGATTCCGGCCTACGCCGGAATGACGGAATGGGCCCGCCTGGATTCCGGCCTACGCCGGAATGACGGAATGGGCCCGCCTGGATTCCGGCCTACGCCGGAATGACGGAATGGGCCCGATACGGAATGGGCCCGATAGTGAGCATTTGGGGGCGGTTTTGTATTTAAGCAAGCCTACCCTACTATGCGGTCTCACGTTCAACTGCGTAAAGTCCCAAATGAAATACATACCCCTGTCAGCCCTTAGTGTTGGACTACCGGCGTTTCACCATATAATATGCTAAGGTCGCCGCCGGAACAATAACAGGTTGCATACGGCGGTGACAGCCGCCCAATCCATCCAGGTCTGGGGGAATCGTGAGCGAGACCTACATTGGGGCGCCCATCATTCGCCAGGAAGACCGGCGGTTCCTTACCGGGCTGGCGCGGTATGTAGACGACTTCAAGCTGCCGGGGATGTTACACGCCGCCATTCTGCGCAGCCCCCACGCCCATGCGCGCATCCTGTCCATCGACGCCAGCGCGGCCCTGAAAATGCCCGGCGTCGCCGCCGTTTTCACCTATCAAGACATCCTCGATACGGTGGAACCCCGGCCCATCCCCATGCGTCGGGGTGTCTACGGAGGGCTGGACCGTTTCCTCCAATACCCTTTGGCAAGCAACAAGGTGCGTTACGTCGGCGAGCCGGTGGCGATGTTGGTGGCGGCCAGCCGCTACCTTGCCGAGGACGCGCTGGAAGCGATTGAAGTGCGTTACGATCCCCTTCCGCCGGTTGTGGATGCGTTCCAGTCAGAGAGGGGCGACTCCCTTCTCTTCGAGGAGCACGGCACCAACCTGGCGATGGAGTTTGCTGGGACTGAAGGCGACATTGACGCAGCCTTCCAACAGGCCGAGTACACTCGCGCGGAGGAATTCCGATGCCACCGGCACACCGGCAATCCGCTGGAAACCAGGGGTCTGGTAGCTTCTTACGACCCCGGCGCGGAGCGTCTCACCGTGTGGGGAGAGACCAAAGTGCCCCACTTCAACCGGGGAGTGCTGTCCAACCTGCTGCAAATGCCCGAACACCGCATCCATTTCATCGAACCCGACGTTGGCGGAGGCTTTGGCATTCGCGGCGAGTTTTACCCGGAAAACTTTCTGGTCCCATTCGCGTCTTTGAAGTTGGGCCGCCCCGTCAAATGGGTGGAAGACCGGATGGAGCACCTGATCGCGGCGAACCACTCCCGGGAGCACGTCTGCCGCTTGGAGATTGCCGCCAACCGTGATGGGACCATCCTGGGGATGCGGGCGGAGGTCTACGGGGTTTTGGGAGGTTACGTCCGCACCCACGGCGCAACGGTCCCCATTTTAACCGCCGCGATGTTGACCGGGACCTACCACATACCCAGCTACCAGTGGCGGGTAAAGTGTTACTTGACCAATAAGGTAGGTATGGGGACTTTCAGTGCTCCGGGACGTTACGAGTCGTGCTTTTTCAGGGAAAGGATGCTGGATATTGTGGCGGAAGACTTGGGCATCGACCCCGTTGAGCTAAGGCGCAAGAACCTCATTCAACCCTCGGAGATGCCGTACAGGGTTGGCTTCACCCGCCCGGACCCGACCCCGATTGTTTACGACAGCGGCAACTACCCGGCCTTGCTCAGCAAAGTCCTCGAAGTGCTTGATTACGACAACCGAAAACACCTGCAGGGGCAACAGGTGGACGGTGACTACCACGGTATCGGCGTCGCCTGTTTCGTGAAGAGCACCGGCGGCGGGCAGTCCTTCGAGGGAGCGAAGGTGGTGGTGACGGGTGGAGAGGCCGTGGCCGTGTATCTTGGTATCGCCACTATGGGCCAGGGCCACGAAACGGTTATGGCCCAGATATGCGCATCGGGACTGGGAGTGCCTATAGAATACGTGGCCGTTTATCATGGAAGCACCGACCTGATGCCCTTTGGCGGGGGCACCCACGCCAGCAGGGGCACTATCATGGCGGGCAACGCCGTCTACATGACATCGCAAAGTCTTAAAGAAAAAATCCTTCGGATCAGCGCGGCTTACTTGGAGATCGATCGGGAAGAGTTGGAATTCTCCCGAGGGAAGGTCCATCGCAAGGCCGACGGGCCGGATTCTCCCTTGCTGCACTTGGGAGAAGTGCTGCAACTGGCCAACCCGGCCAGCGCACACAGCCAAGGGGAAATCGGGCTGGAAGCAACCGATTACTTCAGATCGACCGAGGACTGCTACCCTTGCGGCGCTCACGCCGTCCATCTAAAGGTAGACCCGGAAACCGGAGAAATTACGATACTCAAGTATGCCGTGGCGGAAGACGTGGGCCACGTGATCAATCCGCTGTTGTTGAAAGGGCAGATCGTGGGCGCGGCAGCGCAGGGCATAGGCGCGACCATCCTGGAAGAGTTGGTCTACGACGAAAACGGACAGCCATTGGCGGGCACCCTGGTAGACTACCTGCTGCCCTCCAGCTTGGATATTCCCGTAATCGACAGCGTGGTCGAGGACCTTGCCCCATCGCCTCGGAATCCGTTGGGAGTGAAGGGGGCGGGCGAGATCGGCATCGTAGCCACCGGCGCGGCCATAGCCAACGCGGTCTCCAACGCCCTTAGCTCGAAGGGCGTCCAAGTACATGACCTGCCCCTGAGCCCCGACAGGCTACGGCGAATGATTAATCATAACGGCGGGAAGGCATAACGGCGGGAAGGCATATAACGCAGCGCTCATTTGCGGCGCTGCGTACCTGATGAGGTTGAACATGGTTTCAAGTGCTAGCGGGCCAATGATCGGTGCGTCGGTCAAGAGAAAGGAAGACCCAAGGTTGATCATGGGCGACAGTGTCTATACCGGCGATGTAGACCTGAGACGAATAGTCTACATGGCAGTCCTCCGAAGTCCTTACCCCCACGCCCGTATCGTCAATATCGACGCTTCCCAAGCACTGGCCGATGCGCGCGTGCTGGGTGTGCTCACCGGGGAAGAGGTGCGTGACCGGTGCAAAGCCCAATTCCCGTTGAACCGGGTCAACGAAGGCACCAAGGTCAAACGCAGTTGGCCGATGGCCGTCGGCACGGCGAAATATGAAGGGGAGCCGGTGGCGGCTGTCGTAGCGGACAGCAACAGCGCGGCGCGGGACGCTTTGGAGCGTATCCACGTTGAGTATGCACCGTTGCCCGCCATCGTGGACTTGGAAAAAGCGGCGGAGCCGGGGTCTCCCTTGGTGCACGAGGACTTGGGGAACAACGTTTCCGTGTTGTGTTCCGGGACTGCCGGAGACCCGGAATCGGCGTTTCGAGAAGCGGATGGGGTGGTGTCCGCGCGCATAGTGATGCCGCGGTTGATACCCAACCCCATGGAGTCCAGAGCCGTGGTGGCCAGCTACGAACGCGGCACCGGGAATATGACCATGTGGCTCTCCACCCAAGCGCCGCACTTGGAACGCACAGTCGTCGCCCAAATGTTGGACCTGCCGGAAAACAAGATAAGGATTCTGTCCAGGGACGTGGGCGGCGGGTTCGGCTGCAAGATAGACACGTACCCGGAAACGGTTATCGCTGCAATCATGGCTATGCAACACGGCCGCCCGGTGAAGTGGGTTGAGGACCGCCAGGAGCACTTCCTGGCGACGATTCACGGCAGGGGAGAAGTCCAACACGTGGAGGCTGCCTACAAGAACGACGGTACACTGACAGGGTTGAAGTGGCGGTACTACACCGACCTTGGAGCCTACTCCAACGGCGGCACCCACTCTGTAGTGGAGGTGCTGACCCCCTCCGGCGTGCAGGGCGCTTACCACGTTCGCAACCTGGAATGGACTGGGCACGGCGTTTTTACCAACAAGGTGCCGGTGGGTCCCTACCGGGGCTACGGGCACCACGCCCCCGCCTACGTGATAGAAAGGGTGATGGACCTCATCGCGCGAAAGTTGGGTATGGACCCGGTTGACATCCGTCGAAAGAATTTCATCCCTCCCGGCGCTTTTCCCTATATGTCGGGGATGGGCCGGGAATATGACAGCGGGGACTACGAGGCCGGGTTGGACCAAGTGCTGGAGCTGGCTGGGTACCATCAACTCCGGACGGAACAGGAGAGGCTGCGGGAGCGTGGCGTCGTTATGGGAATAGGTGTCGCCACTACCATAGACGCCACCGCGGCCGGCCCACCAGGAGGCCTCAGCGCTCGACCCGGTTTCGACAGCGCCAGCTTGCAAATCAGCCCCACCGGACGCGCCACGGCAATGACCGGCCTTTCACCCCATGGACAAGGATTCGAGACGACCTTCGCCCAGATAGTAAGCGACGAACTGGGCATACCATTTGACGAGGTAGAGGTCATACACGGTGACACCGCCGTTACTCCGAGCAGCACCGGCACCCGCGCCAGCCGTTCCTTGGTCATAGGCGGCACCGCTCTCGTCATGGCGGGGCGGGAAATCAAGGAGAAAGCGGTGAAAATCGCCGCAAGCCTCCTGAACATCGACCCTGAGCACGTCACCCTGGAAGGGGGAAGGTTCTCGGTGGAGGACATTCCCGGCAGCTACGTCACTTGGGCCGATGTGGCCGAGAGGGCTTACAGCGGGCAGACGCTGCCGGAGGGTATGCAAAAGGGCTTGGAAGCAATCGTCTATTGGGAACCCCCCGCCCAGACTTATGCCTACAGCGCCAACGTAGCGACGGTGATAGTGGACGTGGATAACGGGGTGGTCAACTTGACAGGGTTTGTGGCGGTCGACGACTGCGGCACGGTAATCAACCCGATGGTGGTGCACGGCCAGATTCATGGCGGGTTGGCCCAAGGCATCGGGGCGGCCCTGTTCGAGCAGGCGGTGTTCGACGAGAATGGCCAGATGCTCAGCGGCAGTTTCATGGACTACGCCATGCCCTCCGCCCACCAACTCCCGGAGTTTACAATAGAAAGCAGGCACACTCCCAGCCCTCTCAATCCCTTGGGAGCGAAAGGGATGGGGGAAACCCCCACGATCGCCGCGCCGCCGGCGATAGCCAACGCGGTGATGGATGCCTTGGCCCACTTGGGGATAACCCACTTGGATATACCGTTTACACCGGAAAAAGTCTGGCGTGCAATCCAGGAAGCGTCTAAAGTCTCAAGCCTGACCTGAAACAAACGGCAATTTCCCCTCAATGCCGTTCCTGAATAACCTCGTTCCCGCCCCAAGTCTGCCGCGAATGGGTTGGCTGATAGAATCACAGGGGTGGAAAACTCTTTGAGAGGGTGATGTGTCAGATCGCAAAGTTCTTGTCGTTGAGGATGAGGAAAACCTGCTTGCGGCTGTGAAGTACAACCTGGAGCGGGAAGGGTACGCAGTTACCACTGCTTTGGACGGCCCCGGCGGCTTGGATTCCGCCCGCGCTGTCAACCATGACCTGGTTATCCTCGACATTATGCTTCCCGGTCTGGACGGGCTGGAGGTGTGCCGGGCCATTCGCCGTGAAAGCGCCGTTCCCATCATTATGCTCACGGCCAAGGCGGAAGAGGTGGACCGGATCGTCGGTTTGGAACTGGGCGCCGACGACTACGTGACCAAACCGTTCAGTATGCGGGAGTTGATGGCCCGGGCCAGGGCAATGCTCCGCCGCTCCCGGATGGGGCAGGATGGCCCGGATGGTTCAGCCGCTCCCCAGACCATACGCGCCGGCGATTTGGTGGTGGACCTGACCGCCCATACCGCGGTCCTGGGAGACCGTACCTTGGAGCTTAAACCGAGGGAGTTTGAGCTTCTTGCATTACTGATGAGCAACCGCGGGCGGGCGTTCACCAGGGACCAGTTGTTGCAGCGGCTGTGGGGACAGGACTACGTTGGCGATAGCCGCACGGTGGACGTGCACGTTCGTTGGCTGCGGGAAAAAATCGAAGCCGAACCCGGCAAGCCCAAGCGCATCATCACGATCCGCGGCGTTGGCTACCGTTTTGAGCGATGAGGTCCCTGCCTGACTCCCGGAAGCGCGTTGTCTTCGCCGGCATCGGCTTGGTGTGTCTTGCAATGGCGGCGGTGGGTTTCTTCGTGGCGGATGTTTTCAGGGACGGCTACCTTGCCGACCTCGAGGCCCAAATGCGGCGGGAAGCTGTGCTCCTGGCCGAGATAGCGTCGGCCCGCTCGGGTCCCCAAAGCGATGCGGCCTCTCTGCAAAGCGCTCTCTCCCAACTTCCTTCCAGCTACTCTCAACTCCCTTCCGGCCACTCCGGACTCTCTCCCCGTGACTCCCGCGAAAGCGGGAGCCCCGCCCGGGTCACAATCATCCTTGCGGATGGAACGGTCCTGGCGGACACCAAGGAAGACGTGGAAGCCGCCGGCAACCTGCTGGGGCGCCCTGAGATAAGGGATGCGTTGAATGAGGGTGTATCCGGCTCTATGACTCTGCGGCTGCCAGACGGTGAGGACGTAGTGTATGGCACGGCGCCGATTCAGCCGGGCGGCTCGGTGATTGGCGTCGTGCGGCTGGAAGTCCCCGCGTCGGTGGTGCAGGACGACGTAAACCGCATCAGATACTTGATCGCCTTTTTCGCGTTTACGGTGGTCTTCTTTTCCCTCGTGGTGGCTTATGTTCTAGCTCGCCGCACTTCCCGGTCAGTGCGGGCGGTGGCCGATGCAGCCCAGAAACTGGCCCAAGGCGACTTGGACCAACGTGTAGACCCCCTAGCCGACGACGAGACTCGAGAGTTGGCCAACGCCTTCAACCAAATGGCCGCCGCGCTGAGGACTTCAATCAATGACTTGTCGGGTGAGAGGGCCAAACTCGCCGCAATCTTCAACACAATGGCCGACGGCGTGATGGTCGTCGGGGAAGACGGCAGGGTCCAGCTTACGAACCAAGCGGCGGAGAGGCTTCTTGGAGTCAACAGCAATCGAATCGAGGGGCACCGTTTCATAGAGGCGGTCCGAGACCACGAACTTCAGCAGCTTCTGCTGGGTTGTTTGAACGAACGGGAGCCGCGTTTCGGAGAAATAGAGTTGCTCCGCCCCCGACGTTTCCTCAGCGCCATTGCCATGCCGCTCAACTCGGAACAGTCCTCCGGCGCCCTGCTAAACCTGCACGACCTGACGTGGATGCGCCAAGTGGAAACGACACGCCGGGAATTCGTCAGCAACGTGTCCCATGAATTGAGAAGCCCAATAGCGTCGGTCAAGGCCTTGGTCGAAAGCTTGGAGGGCGGCGCGGTCGAAGAACGCGAGACCGCCAGGGACTTTCTGCAACGGATTCACCGGGAAGTGGACAGGATGTCCAACCTGGTGTCCGAATTGCTGCATCTCGCCCGGCTGGAAACGGGCCAAGAGTCGCTGGACCTGCGGACTGTAGACCTCGAGCCAATGATCCGTGAGTTGGTCAAGGAGTTCCAACCGAATGCTCTCTCCCGCGGCATCGTCCTGAAGTCCGACGTTGCTGATGACCTGCCCCCGGTGGTGGGCGATCAAGAGAAGCTGAGGCAGGCCTTGGTCAACTTGATGAACAATGCGCTGAAGTTCACGCCGGAGCAAGGGGAAATCACAGTGTTGGCGCGGCCTCACGACAGGTCGGCCGAGGTCTGCATAGAAGATACGGGCATTGGAATTGCGGAAGAGCATCTGGCCCATATTTTTGAGCGGTTCTACAAAGTGGACCGGGCCCGCCGCGACGGAGGCACAGGGCTTGGGCTTGCCATCGTGAAGCACATCATCGAAGCCCACGGAGGAGAAGTGCTCGTCAAGAGCCGCGAGGGTTCCGGCAGCGCCTTCGGCTTCACCATTCCGCGGGCCGATTAAACCGCCCAAAACTATCCTCGGTTCAACCCAGGTTCAACCCCTCCAAGCCCCTCCGTTCGGAGCTGACAAGGGTATGTAAAATTGAGATTATAGCTACGAACCGGCCCCACCGCCCCTGGATTCCGGCCTACGCTGGAATGACGGAATGGGTCCGCCTGGATTCCGGCCTACGCTGGAATGACGGAATGGGTCCGCCTGGATTCCGGCCTACGCTGGAATGACGGAATGGGTCCGCCTGGATTCCGGCCTACGCTGGAATGACGGAATGGGTCCGCCTGGATTCCGGCCTACGCTGGAATGACGGAATGGGTCCGCCTGGATTCCGGCCTACGCCGGAATGACGGAATGGGTCCGCCTGGATTCCGGCCTACGCCGGAATGACGGAATGGGTCCGCCTGGATTCCGGCCTACGCCGGAATGACGGAATGGGTCCGCCTGGATTCCGGCCTACGCCGGAATGACGGAATGGGTCCGCCTGGATTCCGGCCTACGCCGGAATGACGGAATGGGTCCGCCTGGATTCCGGCCTGCGCCGGAATGACGGAATGGGCCCGATAGTGAGCATTTGGGGGCGGTTTTGTATTTGAGCAAGCCTACCCTACTATGCCGGTCTCACGTTCAACTGCGTAAAGTCCCAAATGAAATACATACCCTTGTCAGCTCCGTTCGGAGGGGTCGTTGTTTGCAGTTCCTTAACGGTTTGTTAATCCTCCGTTGAACTTGGCGTAATTGCCGGTTAACACTCCCCTGCTAATGTTGATGCCGGCAGCCAGAGGAGGGGGTTGGAGATCATCACGACAGCGGTGAGGCATCCATTGTTAACCCGTTGTTAATTATTTGTTCACAGGCCATTAATTCCCCCTTACTACACTGAACTACACTGACGAGGAGATGTTTAGACCTATGGCACAAGTGATGAATCGGATCACACCCGCGGTTCTTCTGTTCATTCCGGTTTTGTTGGCCATTGTGCTGGCAGGTTGCGGAGGGTCAAAGGCGTCGGCAAGTCCGGCGGCTACTACGGCGCCTTCCGTGGCGCAAGGGAAGGAATCGAAATCGTCCGAATCTATGTCGATGGAACTCAAGGGTACTATCGAGATAGACGGGTCCAGCACGGTATTCCCGGTGAGCGAAGCGGTGGCCGAGGAGTTCCACAAGTTACACCCCAGAGTACAAGTAAACGTTGGCGTGTCCGGGACCGGCGGAGGTTTCAAGAGGTTCGTAGTGGGCGAGACGGACATCAGCGACGCATCCCGGCCCATTAAGGCGAAAGAAAGTGACGCCGCAGTGGAGAACGGGATTGAGTACATAGAGTTGGAGGTAGGCACCGACGGGCTGTCGGTGATGGTGAGCCCCAGCAACGACTTTGTAGAGTGCTTGACGGTGGACGAATTGAAGCGCGTTTGGGAGCCCGGCTCCACCGTAAAGACGTGGCAGGATGTTCGCGCCGAATGGCCGGCGGACAAGATGAGGCTTTACGGCCCCGATACCGACTCCGGCACCTTCGACTACTTCACCGAGGAGATAGTGGGAGAAGCCCGTGCGAGCCGGTCGGACTACACCGCGAGCGCGGACGACAACGTGCTGGTGCGGGGTATAGGCGGAGACCGGAGCGCGATGGGTTACTTCGGGTACGCTTACTACGCGGAGAACCAGGACAAGCTGAAGGTGGTGGCGGTGGACTCTGGAGACGGGTGCGTGATGCCGACGGACGAGACGATTGAGGCTGGGGAATACAAGCCCTTGGTGCGGCCTTTGTTCATCTACGTCAGCGTGAAGAGCCTGGAGAGGCCGGAGGTCAAGTCGTTCGTAGAGTTCTACCTGGACCAAGGGAAGCAGTTGGTGCGTGAGGTGGGGTACATACCTCAGGCCGACGAAGTGTACCAACAGAGCTTGGCGAAGATCCAGTAAGGGTTTTTCGCCCGGCAGGTTGGTGATGGAAAGTGCGGCAATCTGGATGGGGAGACCAGCGTTGCCGCCTCCCCATCTGACAAACATGGCAGACGGAGCTGGATTTGGACAAATTTGTGGCCAGGACCCCGGAGAATTATTCCCCCG
This sequence comes from Dehalococcoidia bacterium, assembly GCA_965261795.1. Lineage (GTDB taxonomy): Bacteria > Chloroflexota > Dehalococcoidia > Lucifugimonadales > UBA3495 > CBDCFV01. Next base: position 4,582,334 of record OZ253476.1, on the reverse strand, counting down.
TGCAGCGGACTTGGGGGATGGAGTCGGCAGCCCGCCACCGTCAGCGGGTGGCCTTGGAAGGCCGGATAGTCAAGGGAATTTTCTTTGCTTGCGCCTTAATCTCGATTTTCACCACGATCGGTATCGTGGTGAGCTTAGTTTCCCAAGCAATGGGTTTCTTTACGCAAGTCCCTTTGTGGGAGTTCCTCTTGGGCACAAGATGGTCTCCCATTTTGATTCCCCAGTCCTACGGCGTCCTTGCGCTGGTATGCGGCACCTTGCTGGTGGCATTCCTCGCCGCTATCGTCGCGGTGCCGGTGGGGCTGGCTACCGCCATCTACATGTCGGAATACGCTCCGAACCAGACCCGGCGGATCATCAAGCCCTTCCTGGAAATCCTGGGCGGCGTGCCAACGGTGGTATACGGATACTTCGCCCTCACATTTGTAACCCCGCTATTGCAGGGAATTATCCCGGACCTGCTTGTCTTCAACGCTTTGAGCGCGGGACTGGTAATGGGGTTGATGATTATTCCCATGGTTTCCTCGTTGAGCGAAGACGCCATGTTGGCGGTGCCCCGGTCTCTTAGGGAGGCCGCCTATGCGTTGGGCGCCACCCGGCTGGAGGTAGCTATAAAAGTAGTAGTCCCGGCGGCGCTTTCAGGAATCGTAGCGGCTTTCATCCTGGCCATATCCAGGGCCATCGGCGAAACGATGCTGGTCACCATAGCCGCCGGCGCCACTCCCAGAGCAACCTTCAATCCTCTGGAAAGCATTCAGACCATGACAGCTTACATAGTCCAGCTAAGCTTGGGAGAAACTCCCCACGGCACTTTGGAATACAACACTATCTTCGCCGTGGGACTGCTCCTCTTCCTGATGACCCTGGGCATGAACATACTCGGCAATTGGGTGGTGCATCGATGGCAGGAGAGGTACTAAAAAACATCGGAGCGGGAACGCTCCATTACCGGCCGTCGGCCCGGAAACTGGTAGGGAACATCGCTTATGTGCTGTTCCTGCTGGCGGTAATGGTGGGCCTCATCGGGCTTGTAACCCTGTTGGTGCAGGTCCTGATCGAAGGACTGCCGTGGCTGAGTCCGCACTTCCTGACCAACTACTCTTCCCGGCATCCCGAAGAGGCGGGCATAAAAGCGGCCATGGTAGGGACGATTTGGCTCATGGTTCTTACCGCGGTGTTCACCATTCCGGTGGGGGTGGGCGCGGCAATCTACTTGGAGGAATACGCCCCAGTAAACCGGCTGAGTCGGTTCATCGAGGTCAACATCGCCAACTTGGCGGGTGTGCCTTCGATAGTCTACGGACTGCTGGGTCTTGCTCTCTTTGTGCAGGCTTTGTCCATGGGCCGCAGCCTCCTGGCCGGCGCCCTCACTCTCTCGCTGCTGGTGCTCCCCATTGTGATTCTCTCGTCGCGGGAAGCAATCAAGGCGGTGCCGTATACTTACAGGGAAGCCGCCTACGGACTTGGAGCGACTCAATGGGAAGTGGTGCGCCGGGTAATCATTCCGGCGGCCTTGCCCGGGATTCTCACCGGGACTATCCTGGCGATGTCCCGCGCCATCGGTGAGGCGGCGCCGGTGATTGCCATCAGCGCCTTGGTATACTTGACCTTCGTCCCAGTAGACCCGCTTGACCGGTTCACCGTGCTGCCCATCCAGATTTTCAACTGGATGTCCCGCCCGCAGGAAGACTTCCGGGGCTTGGCGGCGGCAGGCATAATTGTTTTGCTGGTGATTCTCCTGTCGATGAACTCGGTTGCCGCCTTCGTGCGCAACCGTTATCAGTCGAGGTCCGAAGAGTAGTATGGAACAGGATTCGATAGTGTTGCGGGCCCAGGGCCTTAACGTATGGTACGGTGAGTTTCACGCCCTGCGGGACATTGACTTGGAGATACCGCGCCATCGGGTGACTGCCTTTATCGGCCCCTCGGGCTGCGGAAAGAGCACTTTGCTCCGGTGTTTCAACCGGATGAATGAACTTTTGCCCAACTCATCGGTGACTGGCAGTATCTTGATGGAAGGGCAGGACATTTACGCCTCTAACGTAGACCCGACGGAAATCCGCGCCCGCATAGGGATGGTCTTTCAAAAACCCAACCCGTTCCCCAAGTCGATTTTCGATAACGTGGCCTTTGGCCTCAAGGTCAACGGGTTTCAAGGGAATGTGCAAGAGGTGGTTGAACGGTCGCTGCGTCGCGCTGCCTTGTGGGACGAGGTCAAGGACCGCTTGAACAGCAGCGCCCTCCGGTTATCCGGGGGGCAGCAGCAGCGGCTGTGCATTGCCCGGGCTTTGGCGGTGGAGCCGGAAATAATCCTGATGGACGAGCCGGCCTCCGCGCTGGACCCCATCGCCACCTTAGCGATAGAGGACTTGATGCGGGAGTTGACCCCGGAGCTTACAATCGTCATTGTTACCCATAACATGCAGCAGGCGGCCAGAGTTTCTTACCAGACCGCGTTTCTCATGATGGGCGAGGATAGGGCGGGATATCTGGTGGAACACGGCGCCACCCCCGAGATATTCACCAACCCCAAGGACGAGCGTACCGAGGCCTATATCACCGGGCGGTTCAGCTAGCCTGGCGGATTTCACCGAATGGCATGAGGAGGGACCATTATGGTGCGACCGAATCTGGACACCAGTCTGGACAGATTGACCGACGACCTTCTGGGGTTGGGAAGCATGGTGGAAAAAGCTCTCGCCAAGTCTTTGGACGCTTTGAAGCGCCGGGACTTGGAAGCCTCATCGCAGGTTATCCAAGAAGACGATGAAATAGACCGTCAGTGCGTCCAGTTGGAGGAACAATCCATCGAACTGATTGCCACCCACCAGCCGGTGGCCCGCGACTTGCGCAGGCTCATAACCACGCTTCACATCGCCGTGGAGTTGGAACGCATGGGAGACTATGCGGAAGGCATAGCCAAGATCAGCCTTATGATGGGCGAAGAGCCGCCGTTGAAGCCTCTGATAGACATCCCCCGGATGGGGGAGAAGGCTTCCGACATGCTGCGCCGCAGCCTCGACGCCTTGGTGAACCGCGATACCGTAGCGGCGATGGGTGTATTATTAGCAGACGACGAGGTGGACGGCCTCTATGATCAAGTGTATCGGGAGTTGCTGACCTACATGATCCAGGACCCTAACTCAATCCAGAGGGCTACTTACCTCCTCTGGGTGGCGCACGATTTGGAGCGCGTAGCCGACCGGGCCACGAATATAGCCGAACGGGTGATATACTTGGTGACCGGAAAGAATCCCGAGGCAGGGTTGTCCAATTACTGACCTTTCGTACACCGGCTCAGGTGAGATATGGTAAGACCCAATTGGTACGCTGAACACCCGACGGCTTGCACCTGCGCCCAGTGCGAGGACAAGCGCACGGTACACCGACTGGAAAACCGGAAGATCGGCAGAAATGAGAAGTGCCCCTGTGGCAGCGGCAGGAAATACAAGCGGTGCCACGGGGTATGATCACGTAACTAACCACCCAGATACCGCCTGAAATTCCCGCGGTCCCGCGCCGGTGGATATGCCGTTGGCTGTGTCCTTTTGACTGTTTACCCGCCGGAAGGCAAGGACGCCTTCCCCGTTCACATGACCGCCTTCCCCCTGCAACATGGTATGCTGCCGCGTTGCTGCGTCATTTTTTCGTCTCTCCCTCCTCGAGGCTTGGATGCCTGACCCCCTGGAGTTGGCCGTCCTGATAACCGTCTCCGTCCTGGTGTTCACCGTGGCGGGCGTTGTCGGTTTCGGCGGTGGCATAGCCATTTTGCCGCTGCTGGTGTGGTTTTTCGGGGCAAGAGAAGCCGTCCCCATCATTGCCATCGTGCAAACGCTGTCCATAATTGCCAGGACTTCCCTGAATATCAAGGAGGTCTCCTGGCCGGTAGCCAAGTGGTTCGCTCTCGGAGCATTGCCCGTCTCCGCCGTGGGAGGCTTGCTGTTCGTCATCACGCCGCCCGATATCCTGGCGCGCCTTTTGGGGTGTTTGTTGATATTGCTGGTGATACACCGGCATACTCGGTGGGGTCGTGAGTGGACCTTGGGGTTGAAAGGGTTTTCCGCAGTAGGCGCCGCTAGCGGGTTTTCGTCAGGGTTCCTGGGTACGCCGGGACCCATCGCTGCGCCCTTTATCCTCTCTCATGGACTCTCCGGCAGGGCTTACATCGGGACCTTCTCCGCTTGTTTGCTGTCTACCCAGCTACCCAAAATGGTCGTGTTTGCCACGTCTGATCTTTTTGTCTCCCGGGTGTTGTGGTTCGGCTTTGGTCTGGGCGCCATCGCGCTTGTGGGCGCGTTCCTGGGGCGGTTGATCATAACCAGGGTGCCCCAGCGGTGGGTTGAGTTGGCGGTCGAAGTGTTAATGGTGACCGGAGGCGTATCGCTTCTGGCAAGATGGTGACCCTGTCGTTTCGTGTGTGCCCGTCGTCCATCGCGGCTTAAAGGCAGGCGTCGGATGACTTGCCGGAGGTTGTGTTCTATACTTGGTCGTAATACACGGATCTGGAAAGGACAGGAAAAATGGTAGAGGCGGACGAACGAATATTACTCGACTGGGACGCCTTGGAAGTGGGGGAGACCTTCCAAAAGTACGAGTACATTTTGACCCAGGAGATGATCGACACCTATCGAAAGGGCGTGATGGATCCGGAAGCCGGCTTCCCAACCATTTCCCACAAGGTCGACGTGAAGCAGTACAACGCCAAGTACCGTGATGCCGGCTCGGTAAACGCACGGTGCGCTTTTTATTGCTACAACCCGCCGCTCCCCGGCAGGAAATTGACGGTTACGGCGTGGATAGCTGACAAGTACCTGCGGCGAGGGAAGAACTACATAGTAACCGAGGCTGTGTCCGTGGATGAAGACGGGAGATTGATCGACAGGGTCATAACCCCACGAATTGAAGCAACCCACAGAGGTTGGGAAGAAATGGGGGGGCTAATCAAGGACCACCAAGTTAGTGACGAAGTGGGACCCATGGTGAAGCAAATGTCTCAAGAGGCCATTAACCTTTTTGAACAAAGCTCGGGCGAAGAAGGTCCTTCCCAATTCACTGATGAGGCTACCGCCAGGGAGACGTTAGGCACCACGGGCACCGTTGCCTCCGGCCGGATGTCGCTGGCGTTTGCCATTGAACTGCTGCGGAGGCACTTTGGCGGCGCGGTCGTCAACCACACCGGCATGGTCGATCTCAGGTTCCTGCGCCCTGTCCGCCCCGGCGACACCATCACCTTCACCGGCAAAATCACCTACATGACCAAGGAAGCCAACGGCAACAGGGTGTCGGTGGAGATCAAGGTTGAGAACCAGAACGGCGACACCACCGGCGTTGGCTCCGGCAGTGTCATCGTCCCAACAGCATTTTTGTCTGCGGAGGAATAAATTACTTGATATCGCAGGCCTAGAATGACTGGGCGGGAGTTTATCAGGAGAGTGAAGAGGTACGCCCGAAGGGCAAGGCGAGACTTCTATCTTGATAGAGGATGAGGTAAGGGTAGCCACTGGACTGTCTATATTGATGACCGTACCACCATCGTACAGCATGGAGAGATTCCACCCGGAACCTTGGTATCTATGCTGCGGCAACTCAACATTAACCCAAGGGAGTTCTGATCGGTGAAGTACGTGTACCCTTGCAACATCGTTGTCGATGAAGAAGAGAAGGCAATGACGGGACGGATAGCCTATGGTGTGACGTTCCCTGATGTTCCAGCAGCCATAACCTGTGGATGGTCTTGGGAGGAAGCCGTAGAAATGGCCGCGGATGGGTTGGTTACCGCTTTGGGGGCCTATTACCGACTGGGAAAGGACTTCCCGCTGCCTAGTCCCATATTTAAAGGACAAGTGCCAATAAGTCTCCCGCCTGTCCCAGCCGCCAAAGTTGCTCTTAACTTGGCGATGCAAAAAAATAGCATCACAAAGGTTGCGCTTGCGGAAGAACTGGGCATGAAGGAGCCTGCTGTGGTCAAGCTTTGTGACCCTCGCCACGGCTCCCACATGAGCACGGTAGAACGAGCGCTCAAGGTCGTGGGGCTTCGGTTGGTGGTTGAGGACGTGCCGGGTGCCAAGTCTCTGCCGTCGCCCTATTCTTTAGTACATGAGACGGAGTCCAGTCGCTCCCGATGAGCATCCGTCCGATACCTGACAGTAGTGATACCTGACAGTAGTTACATTAAAGATGGGAGGTCAACCTTATGCCAGCCGTCACCAGTTTGGGGCACTTGGGAATTTACTGCCAGGACCTGGGGAAAATGAGAGACTTCTACAACCGTTTCATGGGCATGACCATCACGGACGAGGATATGAACCGTGGGATTTGCTTCCTCAGCGCCGACCCTGAGAACGAACACCACGAATTGGCGCTTGCCAAGTTGCCCGATAGCGGTCACCCCACCCAGTATCTGCAACAGGTGTCGTTCGTTGTCGACAGTATGGAAGACCTGACTGACTTCTATCACCGGTTGCAGAACGAGGGGCTGAAGATCGACCGGACGGTTACCCACGGTATTTCGTGCAGCATCTACTTCTTCGACCCCGAGGACAACCGGGTGGAACTGTACTACAAGACCGGGTACAACATCCGCCAGCCCTTGGGTGAGCACATTGACCTGGACAAGCCCGCCGATGAACTGCTGGCCTTCTCCAAGTCTTTCGAGGAGAAGTTGGGGCCGCCCCAGGGCGCGATCAAGTAGTCCTGTCATGGCGGCGCACCATCTTCCTCAAGGAAGGAGGTGCGCCGCCATTCCATTTTACGCGGGGAAATCCCTCATTTCAGGGCCAACGTTCGGATTGGCAGCCCGCAGGTTGAAATAGTCGGTGCTGGGTTTGTAAATTTCCAGAATACGGCGCAACTCCACCAACGGAGCAGCGTGCTCGTCCACCCGCAGGTCTACGCTGGGGAATATCTGGTTATAATAGACCAGCAGCCCCGCCGAATGGTAAGGTGTCGCGTCCTTGGCCTCTCCCCCCGCCGCTTGGCCGGCTTCCATGGCCCGCATCAACCGTTCCTCCAAGGCATCTGATTCCGACTCCTCGAAGGCGCTGGCCATCGCCTGCACCACCCCTTCGTTCAGAAGGCCGTTGCCCATCGCTACGAAGTTTTTCTTGGCTATGTGTCCGGCCCAAGCGCCGTTAAGGTCCCCGGTGCGGGCGGCGGAATGGCCGTCCCGGTCCACCAAGCCCAACTGGCGGCGTTCGATGTGAGGGTCGCTGGCTTCCAGTTGTTGCATTGCTCCTACAGCGGAATAGCCTGACTCCATCAAACGCAGGGCGAAGGGCCCCAAGCGCGGGTCCGTCGTGGCCTGTGTCGCAGCCGCGCCCACCAACTCCTTGACGTAGGAACACCGCCCCCCTACCGCGATGTCGCTTGTGGTTATGGCTATCCCCAGCATCCCCGTCCGATGGCACCTGCCCGTGATGGAAAAGGTGTGATACTCGATACCTGGCAACGTAGTCACCTGCTACCTCCTGACAACATCAATTTGTCGATTTAAGCACGACCGGGTATTAATACTGGCCCCTACCCCGGCTCCCGGTTGCACACTTCCAGCGCGGTCAGCGCCAGCACCTTGGTGCAATGGACCATTTCACTGATGATAACGCAACTATCGTCTTCGTCCGCATTGCCGCGTATTACGCCCGGGCCGTACAGCAGGCATGGGATGCCTGCCTCCCAAAGGTGGCAGGTATCGTTGGCAGTATAGGTAAACGGCAGAATGGACCCGACCGCTTTGGGAGGCTCACCCGCCACGACCTCGTAGTTGCGTGCCACCGCTTCGACTATGTAAGTATCCAGCGGCACGTCCAAGGGGTTCATCACCAACCGCCTGCGGCCTTTGAAGGACGCGGGCGGCGGCATTTCTATTTCGTAGTTCAACCCCGGTATTTCGTCCCTCAGCGGCTCCAGGGCCTGGCGAAGGTCGGCCAGTATGCTGTCAACCGTTTGCCCCGGAACGAAATGGACGTCCACTATGATGGTGCAGATGTCCGGCACGTATGGAGGCTCGACCAGCACGTAGTCCGCACCCAAGCCCCCGATGATGCCGCCAACGTTCAAGCGGGGCAAGGCTTCCATGTCCTTTCGCGGTTGGTAGGTGAACTGGACCTGCTGCAGGCGGTCTATCACCTTGTTCATCATGTAGATGGCGTTGACCGTGCTTTCCACCTGCCGGATGTGCCCGGTAATCCCGTAGGTGTGAATCGCCATGTGGGCGACGCCGCAGTGGACCGTAACCAGGTTGTGGGCGCCGAAGGGTTCGGCCACCACCGCCATGTCGGTCCGCAGACCGCTTTCAATCAGGAAGTGCGTCCCCTCTCCACCTTGGGTTTCCCCCACCACGCAGGCCACCACCAGGTCGCCCTTCATCTCGGCCTGCGAAAGCCGCACCGCTTCCGCGGCCATTATGATGCTGGCCAAGCCGCCCTTCATATTTTGGATGCCGTGGCCGTAAAGACGGTCTCCCTCCACTGTGGGCGTCCAAGGGTCGCGCCGCCAGCGGCGGGTCAGGGAGTTTATGTCGGTGTGCCCGTTGAGCATCAAGCTATGGCCGCCGCCGCTGCCGGGCAGCGTGGCGATGGTCTGAAACCTTCCGGGTTCAACTTCCTGAAGGTCAACTTGATAGCCGCGTTCCTGGAAGAATCCTTCCAGGAACTTTGCCACTCCGGTCTCGTCGGGCTTGAAGCTTGGGATTCTGACCAGGTCGCTTGCCAGCCCCACGATGGCGGCCTCATCAACCTGGCTGATGACTTTTTCGATGGTTGTCTGGTCCATGGTTTACACCTGTTTCTCGAATTGGGGGACAGCGGTTATTCCGGCAAGACGGCGATGGCTTCTATTTCAATTTTCAAATGGGGTTCCACCAGCCCGGCCACCTGCACCCTGGTGCTGGCTGGCAGGTTTTCTCCGAAATACTTAACCCGCACGGCATGGGTGGCGGCGCCGGCTTCATGGGAAATCTCGGTTACGAAGCTGGTGATTTTGACCACGTGATCCAAGGAGCCGCCCTCAGCTTCCAAGATATGCTGAATTCGCTTTAGAATGACGTCGGTCTGCTCGGCGATGTCGCCGTACTCGGCCTCCGTATCCCTGGCGGTGGCCCCGGCGAGGAACAGCAGATTTCCGGCGCGGACCGATTGAAAGTGTGGCGCGCCGGTCGCGGGAAGTTCCGGGTAGTTTTTCCTGACTATGTCCATTCGTGCCTCCTGGTTCGGCGGCCGGTTTATGCCGCCTCAAGTTGTTCCACCAACGCCTCCAAGGCTTGGTGGAAGCACTCCATTGGGGCGCGTACAATGCCCGCGCCTACTTGGCCTACCCCGGCCTCTTTGTGGGCGATGCCGGTGTTGATGGCGGGAGCGATGCCCGTCTCCACAACCTTCCGGAGGTCTATCCCGCAGGGTACGCCCTCGTAGTCCAGGTTGGGAATCAGCAGATGGGTATGCCGGCCTACGGTAATCTCCCCCATCTCTTGCGTGTAGTTCAGGGCGTCTCGAAACCTTCCCGCGCCAACGAACCCCACGACGGCGGGAGAGCCGGCCATGGCGAATGCTCCCAAACCCAAGGTTTCCAGAATCGCGCTGTCGCCCATATCGGGATTCGCGTGTTCGGCGCTAAATCCGGGGAAATAGAGCCCGTCGGGCATTAGCGCGGGAGCGGTGAACCAGCGGTCTCCCAATGCGGCCACCCGTATACCGAAGTCCGTTCCGTTGCGGCTCATCGCGTAGACCATGGTGGACCCTTCCACGGACTTTGCGGCGTCCATCGTCGCCTTTGCGGCGGCCATAGCCAAGTTCAGAAAGAACTGGTCGTTGCTCACGAGAAACCTGGCTATCTCCTCCAACGATACACCGCCGTCTGAGACGCTCACCAAACTGGGGGCGACGGCGCGGAAGAACAGCGACGTGGCGGCGACGTTCCGTTGGTGCATCTCGTCGCCCATTGCGAGGGCTTGCGCCATGAGGGGACGCAACTCGATAGGGCCACCCTGGTTGACCGCCTCTTTGAGCGCAGGCCCCAACGTGGTCTGAATCCAGCGAAGCCTGTCTATCACCGAATCGTCGTTGGCGCCGAAACGCAACACCCTCCCCAGCCCCTCGTTGATGGTGCAATAGGCCCTGTTGCCTCCGGTGCGGTTTTCCACCACGAACACGGGCATTGACGGGGTTATGATGCCGGTCATGGGTCCCACGGCGTCGAAGTGGTGCGCCGGATGGAAGGCAACGGAGCCACCGGCGGCCAAAGCTTCTGCTTCCGCCTCACCCGGCGCCCATCCTTCGTACCTGATGGCCCCTATAATCGCGCCCTTCATCGGATTGGCCATGGATTCCCACTGTATGGGAGGCCCGGCGTGGAGCAGTACGCCCTCCACGAGTCCGGGCATGGCCTCGCGGGCCGGAATAACGTCTATCAGCACCGGCTCGGCGTTCTGGACCTTCTCCAAGGCGGCCTGATTGGCTTCGTCAATGAGGTTTAGCAACGGTGTTCGCTCCTCGTCTCCAAACGGCTCAGCAGCCCCGCCAACCGCCGGTCGCCTCCCGCGGGCGGCCTCCAGTCAACCTGCACTACTTGGAATCCCAATTCAGACAATGTTTCGGCGAAGACCTCCAGTCCCACGCTGACAATGGCTGGTTTTTGGCCCAACAGGTCTTTTCTCTGTTGCATCTTCAATCATCCCAATGGCAGGGCGGCTAAGTCGCTCCTGCTGATGGCAGAGGCGATGCGAACGGCAAGAGCATTGCTTCGCGCCACCACCGCGCCCGCCTCGGCGAAAGCCTGCTGCTGTTGTAGAAGCCCCTGCGGGTCTTCCGGCGAGCCGCACAACGATATTACACACGCCAATTCCCGCCCCGACGAACGGACTATACGTTGGGCCTCTTCCATGGCGGGAACCAACTCCGCCGCCGGGTCGGGGTGCGCCCCGTAGCCAAGGATGACGTCCAGAAGCAGGACACCGATTTCGGGCTGGGATGCTGCTTGAAGCACCCGTTCACACCTGGTCCGGAAATCGATCATTGGATGCGGACGCCCGATAGTATACCGGTCGTCGCCCAAGTCGGTCAGCACATCTCTGGCGGTCAGCGCGCGGCTGTCCATACTTTCGCCGTTGCTCAGGTCTTCCTCCAAGCAAACTTGGTGGCCCATCTCCTTCAGAAGAACCAGGGCTTCATAACACAAGGTGCCGCCAGAGTACAGCCCGCGTATACCCCGTTGGGAGCCGGACAGACTGCCGGAGACGGCCTTTATTCTTTTCGTGTTCTCCCGGCTGACGCCAAGCCAGGGAGGGTCTACTTTCCCTAATAGAGCCAGCGCTCGTAATGCCGCATCTTCCAAAGTCATTTCCGCATAAACGCGGCCCTCGGCAACGACCTCGGGGAGTTCGCCCAGGAAGGCGACAACACACGGCTTGGGGGACGTTCTTACGGCAGTAATAACTCGTGCCCGGGCGGTTTGCGCCGGAGGTTTGGAGATGAGGACGATGACCTCGGTATCCGGGTCTTGCTCCAGCGCCTTCAACCCCTCCAGCATCATTATCCCGTTGACTTCTTCCGAGAGGTCTCTCCCCCCGACACCAAGCCCGTGGGAGACGCCTTCACCTGCTTGGGCCAAGAGACACATCACCTGCTGCAAGCCGCTGCCTGATGCGGAAACCAGCCCCACCCTCCCTTTGGGGACGGCGTTGGCGAATCCCAAGGGCGCTCCGTTGACCACCGCCGTGCCGCAGTCCGGCCCCATCATGAAGAGGCCCAGGTTCCTGGCGTGTTGCTTCAGGCTCACCTCATCCTCGATGGGCACGTTATCGCTGAACATCAGCACGTGGAGGCCCAAATCGAGGGATTTCCTCGCCTCGCGGGCCGCATACTCTCCCGGCACCGAGATAATAGCCAGGTTTGCCTCCGGCAATGCCCTGACAGCCCCTTCCAGTGACCTGGGGCGGTAGTCCTGGCCGGCGCTCAAGCCTTGCTCCCGCGCTTCCAATCGTTCCTGGAACCACGATAACGTCCCAGGCTCCAACTCGGAGGAGGCTAAATCGAACGCCACTATCAGGTCGTTGGGACCGGCAGCGAGGCCCGCATCGTCCAACAGGCCCGCCTGCCGCAGTAGCTCCTTGTTGTTCTCGGTGCCCATGATGGCGGTGGCTTGGGAGATGCTCTCAAGGGACTCCATCTCCCGTGACAACCGCATCAACGCCACCGAGTCGCGGTATACGTTCTTGAGGACATGGTTCTTGAGCATCAGGTCCCGGCTCCGGCCTTTTGGCGGCTATCAATCGCGGCTTTGACGGACCCGGCGTGAGTCAGGCCGTATTGAACAAGCCGGAGCGCCAGGACGATGCCGAACAAAAGCCCGGTCAAAGTGTCCCAGCCGGAAGTGTGTCCCGAATTTACCAATCTCTCAATCGAGTTATCCAAGTCTATTGCCGGCGTCAGTTCCAGGAGGCATTCCAATACTTGGTGCTGGGCTGCGCTGCCAATGCCCAACGCGGCCTGTTCCAGCAGGGCGGCGCTTATCCTGTTGGTGCGGGTTGTATGGCGGGATATGCTTCGGGAGAGTTCGTCTATGATGAGGACGCTGCTTGATTCAGGACATTCCCGTAGCGGTTTTTCGCCGTAGGAAACAGGCAGCAGCACTGTCCGCAACGCGACCATCAGGCCCCCCAACATATCGTCGCCCGATGGCGTCAACCCTGGCCCAAGGCCTATCAGTCCCTGCACGGCTTGGTCGACTGCGCCGCCGTCACCCCGAACGACGCCCATGGCCAGCAGGGCCACGCTGGGCATGGCTAGGCGGGGTACAAGGCCAACGTCAGCCGGTCCAGGCTCATCCCCGCAAGCCAATTGTCCCAAGTAGCCTATTAGCGGCGCCAGCCCTTCTGCCGGCGCATCGGCTGCCACGGAATCAATCAAAGCCCTCAAGCGGCGCGCCACATCACCGTTTGATGCTCGCGGTCCCAGCGGCGCGGGACGCCAAAGGGCTGTTGCAGCCATCCGTAGTATTAGACGGCTTCCCAACCGGAAGTCCGGCCCGTCGGCGACTAATTTGCCCCCTTCGCAAACGTCTAGTTCGGACATGGTAAATCCGTCGGGCAGCGTCACCCCAACGGTCAGAGGGCCTTCTCCTAACTCGTGATCGGCGACAGCAAAGAGCCCGCCTTCAGGCACTTCCAACCAGCAGGAACGGCTGAAGGAGGCAATCACCGTCCCTATGCGACCTTGCGGAGGCAGCAACGCAAAGGCTGGATCTCCGATGGAGGTTATGGTGCATTCAAGCGCGGCAGTGAGCATATCCGTGTCTGGAGGGGTTGGAGAGGCAACAATAATCATTTAGCCGCCCCATGATAGCCTTTCCTATTGTCTGGAAGCAAATGGACTCAACCTATTTCGATGGAAGCTAAGAATGCGACGGACGGTCTTTCCAGGAAGCCTTGATTGCTAGTCGTTGGGCGTACTGGTCCTGCTCGCCGGAGTCGGCAACCCCAGCTTCTGGAAGAATAATGTTCGCATGATACAGATTGGTGCCATCAGCCAGAGGCGCAGCCTCTACATCACAACCGGTATTTCTCACATCTATGGCGAGTATTACCGCCCATCCATAAAACATCCTGTTAGGCCCTCTCGCCCTGGCTATAGCTTCACCGTTCTTCACTGCTTGATCTATCGGAGCCACGGAAAGCCGGTCCACCGATATTTGTCTATGCCCGTCTCGTTCCCGAAACACCGAGGCAGGAACACCATTTTGACGTGATAATCTGGCTTGCTGGCTTGCTGGCTTGCTGGCTTGAAAACATTCCGCGCCCTAACCCCTCGGTGTCTGTAATCGCACTCCATGCTGCGTCGGCCTCGTTAGCCGGGTCGGTCATGACACAAGCCCTGTTTCCAATTCGTTCAAGGCTTGGCGGACAAAATCGTCAGGCAACCGTTGACTTGTTGAGTAGTGCGCCCTGCGGTCCTCTCCATTAATGGTAACGATACATCGTGCATCTCCATCAGACCCACACATCATCGTCACGGCCCGGTCGTTGCCACTGCGGCCATCGATGGCAATGTAGCCCTCAGGCATTGGATATACTATGAAGCGACGTGGCGAAATTGAGTACATTTCGTGAATGAGTCTCCTAGCGCTTGCAAAAGCAACTTCTGAAGGTTGTTGAATTTCTTGTTCTTGAGCAGCGACAGAGACCTCTCCAAGGTCTTGCAGAGCATCTTTCAAATCCGATGAATGACGCCGAATCCGGGGATATTGTCCTTGTGCCCGGCGCTTGGCCAACGAATCATTTCTACGAGAATTAAACCTCGTTTGTTGGGCGATCCGTTGTCGCCGGACGACTTTGTTGACCCGATAGGTTCGACGGGAACTCGCCCGCGTTGACGCAGACCGAGTTGACGACATCTTGGATGCTCCTTTGACCATGCTGACCTGACCGGTATGGCCGATGTCAATTGGTGCGTATTCGATATCCGAATGCGCTGCCTCCAAGTAACGGCCTGCCGATATGGTCGAACGGGACTTCTACCCAAGTAATGTACCACACGCCAAGTAACGGATTCGGTTGTAGCGGCTGGCGGATGTTAGGATGGAGCAGTCTAATTTGTCAAACTTGACACCATTCCCGTCCCGGTTACAATCAAGCCACACTATGCCGTTTTCGTAATTATCGATACCGGAGAGCGACTTTATGAGCGATACAACTGAGGTGACAACGCAATCAGGGCCGGGCCAGGTTGGAGCCGATAGCGGGACTTTAACCGCCGCCAACCTCCAGGACTTCCGGCACAGCTTTGAGAGCAACCCATCCAACCGTTTGATGCAAAACGTGGTGACCCAGCACGACGTGAACGACGTGGCGCTGGACCGGTCGATAGTTGCGGAGGCTACCCATTCCTTCTCCACGGTGCTGGACGATTGGTCGGTCACCAACCAAGCCAGGACGGGCCGCTGCTGGATGTTTGCAGGCCTGAACCTGTTCCGCACCGACACCCGGAAACTTCTCAACCTCAAGCAATTTGAGTTCAGCCAGAGCTACCTGATGTTCTGGGACAAGCTGGAACGGGCCAACTTCGTGCTGGAGGCGATCATCGAGACCGCCCATCTGCCGGTGGATGACCGCACAGTGGCTTGGCTGCTGCAACGGTCCATCGAGGACGGCGGCCAGTGGGACATGTTCGTGGGGTTGGTGAAGAAGCATGGCGTCGCGCCCAAGAGTGTTATGACGGAAACCCAGAGTTCATCAAGCTCGGCTCGTATGAACGCCAGCTTGAATTACCAGATGCGTCAGGGCGCCAAAACGATAAGAGAGCTTTACGCCAACGAGTCCGGCCTGGAAGAGATGCGGAGGTCCAAAAACGAGGCGCTTCAAGCCATCTATCAGGTTCTGTGCATCCACTTGGGCACTCCACCGGACAGCTTTGACTGGCAGTGGAAAGACAAAGACGACGAGTTCCACCGCGATGGAAAAATGACGCCGCTCGATTTTGTCGCCAAGTACGTGGACACTCCTTGGGAGGAATACGTTTGCTTGGTGCACGACCCGCGGGAAACCTCCCCCACCGGGCGCACCTACACCATCGCCTACTTGGGCAACATAGTGGACGGCCCGCCCATCAAGTATCTCAACGTGGAAATCGATGTGATGAAAGACATCGCCTTGCGCTTGCTTCAGGACGGCAAGCCGGTCTGGATGGGCTGCGACACCGGAAAGCAGATGCACCGTGACCTGGGGCTGTGGGATGCGGACTTGTTCGACTACGCTTCAGTGTACAACGCCGACTTTTCCATGGATAAAGCGGCCCGCCTTGAATACCATCAGACCCGCATGACCCACGCGATGTTGTTTACCGGCGTGGACGTGGTCGATGGGCAGCCGCGGCGCTGGCGTGTGGAGAATAGCTGGGACGACAAGGTGGGAGACAAGGGGTTCTTCCTGATGAACGACTCCTGGTTCGCGGAGTATATGTTCGAGATCGCCGCTCCCAAGAGCTATCTGCCCGCGGAGTTGCAATCTGCCTTGGAACTGGAGCCCATAGTGCTGCCGCCATGGGACCCGATGGGGTCCTTGGCCCGGTAGTAGCGGTTAAAGAGGAACAATAGTCCCGTCTATCCGGCCCTCGGACAACTCTAACAGGCCGATTGACGGGACCACTTTGAACCGGCGTTTGCCCGCTGCTCCGGGATTGAAAAACAGTACGCCTCCGATGCACTCCTGAAACGCTATGTGGCTGTGGCCGTATACGACTATGTCCGCGCCCCTCTCCACGTAGGGCCTCATCACTGCCTCGGTGGGACGCTTGGGGACCTTCACTTGGTGGGTTAGGAAGAACCGGCGGCCGCCAAGTTCCAAGACTACCTCCTCGGAGTACAGGGACTCGGGGCCGGTGCGGTCATTGTTCCCGCGCACCACGGTTATCGGAGCAAGCTTGCCCAGTTCGTGGATGATGGCGTCGTCGCCGATGTCCCCGGCGTGGAGAATGTGTTCCACGCCGGACAGAAGCTTGGGCACGTCGGGGTGCAGGTAGCCGTGTGTATCCGAGATGACTCCTACCAACATGCGGGCGTCCCTTACACCATTGACTCGTTAAGCGTCACGCCGAAGCCGGGAGCGTCGGACGGCTCCAGGAATCCTTCCGTGACGGCGGGCTCGTTGAGCCAAAGTTCATCCCGTCCCTCTCCCCGGTTGCCAGGGTTTCTTTCCGCCAAGTCCATACAGTCCGTTGCGACGATGAAATGCAGGCCCCAGACCTCGCCGCCCCGGTGGGGCACAACCGGGATGGATTCCTCCCGGGCGATGTCCAGGATTCGCTTGGTTGCAGTAATGCCGCCGCACCAAGTAATGTCGGGTTGCCAGAGGTCCAGAGCCCCGATTCTGGCTATGTCGGCAAAGCCGTACTGGGTGAACTCGTGCTCCCCACCGGAAATCAGGGCTGGCTTCACCGGCTGACGCAAAGCGGCTTGCCCGGCCAGGTCGTCGGGAGTAAGCACGTCTTCGAACCAGTAAATGTTGAAGTCCGATAGCCTTCGGGCCATCTCCAAGGTAGTCTCGGAACTCCAAGTCATGTAGGTGTCGATCATGATCATGGCGTCCGGGCCGAACAACTCCCGTGCCTTGGCTGCCGACGCCACGGCGGTGTCGTAGTCGGAATCACTCCCCGTCCACCGGTGGGGAAACTTGTGATGCTTGAACCCGGTTTCCCGGTACCATTCGGAGTCTCCCCCCGTGGCGTATACGGGCACCCGCTGTTTCTTTTTCCCGCCCAACAGGTCGTACACAGGCTTGTTTTCTGCATGGCCCAGCAGGTCCCATAACGCTAGGTCCACGCCGCTCAAGCCCATTATGGCTATGCCCTTGCGCCCGTAGGGGAGCGAAGCGGCGTAAAGAAAGTCCCAAGCAGCGGCGATGTCCTCAACGGAGTCCACCGTGCGGCCCAGCAGCAACTCCCGGAAATGAGTGTTGACGACCTCCACCGCGGCCACGCCGCCTCCGCCATAGCCATACCCGGTGACGCCGATGTCCGTGTCTATCCGCACCGCGATCTGCCACAAGTGAGTCCGCCAGGACGGTACGACATGGCGGTAGTTGGGATAAACGGCCTTTACGTCGGTAATCTTCATTCGACTACTCTCAATGTCCGCGTTTGCCAAAGGTCGTATGCAGTTTGGAGGCCAAGCCACGTCTCCGGCGTCGAGCCGAAAGCCCGGGACAGCCGGTCCGCCATTTCGACCGTTACACTGCACTTCTCGTTCACCAAGTCCGATAGTACGTCATGGGGTACACCCAAGCCTTCCGCTGCCTTTCCGACGGTCAACCCCAACGGTTCAATACATTCACGCATCACGATTTCGCCCGGGTGAGGAGGGTCTTGCATTGGCATCGTCCCATCTCCCTAGCGATAGTCAGTATAATCTACATCCACGGCATTACCGTCTTCAAATCTGAATGTTACCCGCCAATTCCCCGACACGGAAACCGCCCAGTGACCCCTGAGTACTCCGGTCAGCGGGTGCAGCCGGAATCCCGGTATATCCATGTCCCTCGGGCCGCGGCTTCGGTCGAGAACGCCAAGAATCAGCCTTAGCTGGAACATGCGCCGGGGCTACTCTCCCTGTGTTACGCTCATCGTACAGTGCCCTTAGACCCCTGTGTCTGAAGGACTGAATCACTTGAGAAGTCTAGCAGGGTGTGACGCCGGTTAACAATGGACTGGCTCCAAATCCCGAATCGCGGCTGAACGGTTGCCGCCCGAGTTCCGCAGTCCGCTTATCCTTGACTGGGAAAATCAATTCGGCTATAAATGGGCGGCGCCACCGGGAAGTTTGTGCGTGAACATGCCTCCCTATGGTGTTCATATCGCGCCTACAGGAGGACTAACGTGAACGGCGATACAGCTATTGCGAATATTCTGAGGATGGAAGGGACCGAGCATCTCTTCTGTTACCCGGCCAACAGCTTGATTGAGGCGGCAGCCATAGCCGGGATTCAACCAATCATGTCCCGGACCGAGCGGACAACGGTTAACATGGCCGACGGCTACACCCGCGTAACCAATGGACGCCGCACCGGCGTGGTGGTGACCCAATCGGGTCCGGGGATAGAGAACGCTTTCGGCGGCGTTGCCCACGCCTACGCCGAGTCAACCCCAATCCTGGTGCTGCCGGGAGGCACCGAGACGCTCCGGCAAGGTCAATCCCCCGATTTTGACGCGATCTTCGCTTACCGGGGCGTCACCAAGTGGGCCGCCCAGATCAACCAGGTAGAGCGGATTCCGGAGATGATGCGGCGAGCCTACACTTTCCTGCGGTCGGGCCGGGGCAGCCCGGTCTTGGTCCAAGTGCCCCGCGACATCGGACAAGCTGAGTTGGACGAGGCCGCCTTTAATTATCGTCCGGTAAAAGGCTACAGGAGTTTAGGGGACCCGGCGGACGTTGCCGACGCCGTGAAGGCCCTGCTGGCCGCCAAAAACCCGCTCATCTACGCAGGGCAGGGAGTCCTGTGGGCTGAGGCATCCGAGGAGTTGGTGCAGTTCGCCGAGTTGGTGAACGTTCCGGTTATGACTACCAACACCGGCAAGAGCGCGTTCCCGGAGAATCACCCCCTGTCGGTAGGAGTAGGCGCGGGAACGATGACCCGGATGGCGCGCCACTACCTGGACCAAGCCGACCTCGTATTTGGAATAGGTTGCAGCTTCACCACTAACCTGGCCTCGGTGGGGATTCCCCAAGGGAAGATACTGGTCCAATGCACCGTCGATGAGAAGGACCTGAACAAGGAAGAGCAGATTCACCACGCCGTAATTGGGGACGCCAAGCTGGTGCTGGCGCAACTGGCTGAAGAGGTCAGGATGCAGGCCGGGGCCAGCGGCAGACGGGGCAATGGGTCGGTTCAAGCGGAGATAAAGCGCATTAAAGACGAGTGGCTGGCCCAGTGGATGCCCCTGCTTACCTCGGACGAGGTGCCCATCAATCCTTACAGGGTAATCTGGGACTTGATGCACACCGTGGACCGGACGCAGACCGTCGTTACCCACGACTCAGGCCACCCCCGCGACCAGACCATCCCGTTCTACGAGTCCATTGTTCCCAGGGGTTACTTGGGCTGGGGCAATTCGTCCCAGTTGGGTTACGGCTTGGGCATCGCATTGGGAGCCAAGCTGGGCGCGCCCGACAAGCTGGTGGTCAACATCATGGGTGACGCCGCCATCGGCATGGCCGGCATGGACATCGAGACCGGAGTGCGGCACGAGATACCCATCCTGACCATAGTTTTGAACAACCACGTCCTCAGCGGTTACGCAGCCAACTACCCGGTGGCGGCCGACAGCTTTGCCTTCACCAACCTATACGGCAACTATGCCGACCTGGCCCGGTCATTGGGGGCCTATGGGGAAAGGGTGGAAGACCCGGCCCAGATTATCCCCGCCATCGGACGGGCGCAGGCTGCCATAGCCAACAGGCAACCCGCCCTCATCGAGTTTATGACCAAGGAGGAGAATACCCTTTCCCGGCTTGCGCCTGGCTCGGTGTAATCGTCAGGTACAGTCCAATTGGCGTAATTGGTGATTGATGGCTGAGGGGGAACAGGCTTCGGGAGAGCATCTTGGGTGCTATGTCCCAGACATAGAGACCGTGTTGGTCGCTATGGACCGGGAAGACGTTGTAGGGCGGATTTGGCGGCAGGACCATACGGTCTGGAAGTCAGGCTCGACTGAGATTACCGACCGGCTTGGCTGGCTCACGGTGACCGGGGGCATGGCGCGGCATACCTCTGAATTGGCGGCCTTCTCTCAGGAAGCCCGCCAAGCGGGGTTTCGGTACGTGGTGCTGCTGGGCATGGGCGGCAGCAGCTTGGGGCCGGAGGCGCTGAGGCAGACCTTCGGCAGCGCCCCTGGTTTTCCCGAACTCATAGTCTTGGATTCCACCCTGCCCGCGCGGGTGCTTGCGGTTGAAAGGGCTGTCGACCCGGCCGGAACACTGTTCGTAATCTCCTCCAAGTCTGGCTCCACCATCGAGTCAAACACCTGCTACGCCTATTTCCGCCGCTTGGTGGAAAAGGCCGTGGGCGCGGAAAAGGCCGGGGACAACTTCGTCGCTATTACCGATGCCGGTACATCGCTGGAGGCCTTGGCCGCAGCTCAAGGATTCCGGCGGGTCTTCTTGAACCCTTCCGACATCGGCGGCCGTTATTCGGTGCTGTCCTACTTCGGCTTGGCGCCCGCAGCGCTGATTGGCATTGACCTTGATAAGTTACTGGCCCGCGCGGACCGAATGAAGGACCGTTGCCTGCCAGGATTATCGTGCGCGGGCAACCCAGGCGCACGGTTGGGCGCCATAGTGGGTCTGCTGGCGCAGCGAGGCCGGGACAAAGCGACGCTGGTGACCTCTCCCGCCATCGGCAGCTTCGGGATTTGGGCAGAGCAACTGTTGGCTGAGAGCACTGGCAAAGAGGGCACGGGGATTGTTCCCATAGCCAACGAACCATTGGGGCTGCCGGAGGAATACGGCTACGATCGGCTGTTCGTTTACCTGAGGCTGGAAGGCGACGACAACGAAGAAATTGATTCTGCGGTGGGGTCGTTGCAGGCAGCAGGACATCCGGTAGTCCGTATAGACCTGCATGACAAGTATGACGTTGGCGCCGAGTTCTTTCGTTGGGAGTTCGCCACTGCCGTGGCCGGGTCTGTTTTGAAGGTAAACCCCTTTGACCAGCCGGACGTCCAATCGGCCAAGGACATGACGGACGCGGTGCTAGACGGCTTCCTGCGTACCGGCTCGCTTCCACATGTGGGACCCTCCGGCTCGCTGCGGGAGTTGCTGGACCAAGCCAATCCAGACGACTACTTAGCGGTTATGGTCTACGCTGTCGAGACGCCGGGTGTAGACAAGGCGCTGCAAACCCTGCGGCGTAAAGTGATGCAGCGTTACAAAGTCGCCACGACCGCAAGCTACGGCCCTCGGTACCTTCATTCCACCGGGCAACTGCACAAGGGCGGGCCCGGATCCGGCCTGTTTTTGCAGCTTGTGGCGGGCCACTATCAGGAAGTGGATATACCCGGTCAGTCATACGGCTTTAGAGTGTTGGCCGATGCCCAAGCGGCGGGTGACCTGCAAGCGCTCAGGAGCGCGGGCCGGAGGTCGGTAAGGGTGCATTTGGGAAGCAGTCCAGAGGGCGGAATCAACCGGTTGATAGAAGAGCTGAGGTAGCGGGAGAACTTCATGGAAATAGGGATGATAGGCTTGGGGAGGATGGGCGGCAACATGGCGCAGCGGTTGTTGAGGGGAGGCCACCGGGTGGTGACCTATGACGCGAACCCGGAAGCCGTTGCTTCCAGCCGCGGCTACGGAGCCGTTGCGACGTCTTCTTTGAGCGAGTTGGTGGATACCCTGTCTCCGCCGCGCCCGGTCTGGATCATGTTGCCTCCTGGTGAGCCGACCGAGTCCACCATAGACAGCTTGATATCCCTGCTGTCCCCAAATGACATCATTCTCGATGGCGGCAACGCGAACTATAAGGACAGTATGCGCCGGGCCGAAAAGCTGGCCCGGTCCAATCTGGAGTTCATGGACGTGGGCACCAGCGGCGGCGTTTGGGGCTTGGTCGATGGATATTCGTTGATGGTGGGCGGCAAGGATGAGACTTACCAACGAATGAAGCCGGTATTCCAGACCCTTGCCCCCGCGGAGGACAAGGGGTTGAGCCACGTCGGCCCGGCCGGGGCCGGCCACTTCGTCAAAATGGTGCACAACGGCGTCGAGTACGGCTTGATGCAGGCCTACGCCGAAGGGTTCGAGATAATGCAGGCCAAGTCCGAGTTCCAATTGGACTTGGCCGAAATCGCCGAGACTTGGCGCTACGGCAGCGTGGTGCGTTCCTGGCTGTTGGACTTGGCGGCGTCTGCGTTAAAAGAGGACCCTGCCCTGGAGAGTTTGCAAGCCTACGTGGATGACTCCGGCGAAGGCCGCTGGACTGTCCAGGAATCGGTGGACTTGGCAGTGCCCGCTCCGGTCATAACCGCGGCCCTGCAGCAACGGTTCAGGTCACGCCAGGAGCAGCCATTCGGCGCGAGATTGCTTGCGGCGTTGCGCAACCAGTTCGGCGGACACGCCGTCCGTAAGGTATACTAAATCGCGCTGAGTCTCCATCATAACGAGCAGATTTTCCAAGAGCTGTAGCAGTCCAACGTCTTTGATTAGGTGCATCATGCGTACCATTCTTGTCCTAACCAGTTCTATTCTGGTGGCCATAGTGATGGCCTGTTCTGGGGGTACCTCTGGAGAAGATGCGGAGTTAGAACCAACTGCCACCGTGCCTCCAGATCCGACACCTACGCCACAAGTGGGATTTGGCCCTGGAACATACCAAGTCGGTGAAGACATTCGGCCCGGAATATATGCAGGACGAGCCGGAACTGGATTGCTGGATTCATGCTATTGGTCGAGGTTGAAGGGTGTATCAGGCGATTTTTCCGATCTCATCGCCAATGACAATGCTACCGGCCAGTTTTATGTAGAGGTTCTCAATACCGACGCATACTTCAAAACTGACTGCGTCGTGACCCCACTCGACACGTGGCCCGAGCCGGATATGCCAATATCGAAAATTGAACCTGGCACATATCTGATAGGAAGGGACATCTCCCCGGGTACGTATCGAGGCAAAGCGGGCGTCGGCGCGATGGAATCGTGCTATTGGTCGAGGTTGAGTGGTGTATCAGGCGATTTTTCCGATCTCATTGCCAATGACAATGCTATCGGATCGTACTTCGTGAGCGTCCAGGACTCGGACTACGCTTTGTCGACCAGGTGCACGCTTGAACTGACGAAGCCTCCAGATCCGACACCTGCTTCAACTCCTCTGCTTATGAACACGCCGACTCCTACTGCGGAGTTAGAACCAACTGCCACCATGACTCAAGATCCGACACCTGCTTCAACTCCTCTGCTTATGAACACGCCGACTCCTACTGCGGAGTTAGAGCCAACTGCCACCGTGACCCCAGATCCAACACCTACGCCACAAGTGGGATTTAGCCCTGGAACATACCAAGTCGGTGAAGACATTCGGCCTGGAATATATGCGGGACGAGCCGGAACTGGATTGCTGGATTCATGCTATTGGTCGAGGTTGAAGGGTGTATCAGGCGATTTTTCCGATCTCATCGCCAATGACAATGCTACCGGCCAGTTTTATGTAGAGGTTCTCAATACCGACGCATACTTCAAAACTGACTGCGTCGTGACCCCACTCGACACGTGGCCCGAGCCGGATATGCCAATATCGAAAATTGAACCTGGCACATATCTGATAGGAAGGGACATCTCCCCGGGTACGTATCGAGGCAAAGCGGGCGTCGGCGCGATGGAATCGTGCTATTGGTCGAGGTTGAGTGGTGTATCAGGCGATTTTTCCGATCTCATTGCCAATGACAATGCTATCGGATCGTACTTCGTGAGCGTCCAGGACTCGGACTACGCTTTGTCGACCAGGTGCACGCTTGAACTGACGGAGTAGTGCGCCGGCTTGCAAGAACACTTCATCGAAATGTAACCACAGAAGGGTAAGCCAACTGCACTGTGCCGAGACTTGTTGATAATTCGTTCCTTGACGACGGCTGGCGGAACTTACAGGGAACGGTCGGTTGCAAGTTAGAGACATATCCCTCTTAGGGTTCTCCTTGCGGCATAAGCCTTCAGAGCAATCGCATATCGGATGGGGAGTAGGGAGGGTGATAAGGGATAAATGGCGTACCTGCCTATTCCTTTTGAATCTGAAGGCCGGTATTCTCAGCCACGACACCTTCTCCTGGATGTTACGGCTGCTGAACCCGGAGGAGTGCTTTGGAGGACACGCCGTCCGCAAGGCCGGTTAACCGGTCTACTCTTGGCCGTTGGCCCCTTTCGGGCGCATCCGGGTAAACTCCACGCCTTCCTGCCATAATTCGGCTCGGCCCTGCGAGTCCTGCTGAATCAATACGTTGCACAGCCAGTCGTGATCGTTGGGCTCCGGGTAATCGCTGCGGAAGTGGGAGCCGCGGGACTCTCTGCGGGCCAGCGCGCTCAAGCAGGTAATTTGGGCGACGGTCATTATGCTCCGCACGTCCAGCCACTCCTGCCAAGCTTGGTTGTACTGGCGGACGGCCGGGACCTGCGCGTGCTCAGCACGATGCCCCAGTTCTTCCAATGAGGCGATGACCGATTCCAGGTCAGGGCCGTTGCGCACTATGCCGCCTTTGTCCCACATCAACGACTCGATTTCCTGGCGGATGGAGAAGATATTCTCGCTGCCGGTACCACCCAATGGACCCATAGTGGCTATGATGGCCGATTCCACTTGACGCTGGTCGACCGCCGGCAGAGTGCGGTCCACCACGAACTCAGCCATGGCATCTCCGGCGATGGCCCCGAACACAGTGGACTCGGCTACTCCGTTCCCGCCGAGCCTGTTGGCCCCGTGGACACCGCCAGAGTCCTCTCCGGCGACAAACAGCCGGTCCAGCCCGCTGCGGCAATACTTGTCTATCCGAACGCCGCCCATGTGGAAGTGGGCGGTGGGAGACACCTTGACCGGCTCCCGGGCCAGGTCGAAACCGACATCGCGGCAGCGGGCCACCATCCCTGGGAAGGACTTCTCAACAAACTCCGCCCCAAGATGGGAAACGTCCAGCAGCACCGCGCCGTCGGGAGTGCCCCTTCCCGCTTGGATTTCCATGTATCCTGCTCGCGAGACCATGTCGCGGGTGGACCGCTCCATCCGCTCCGGGTCGTAACGCTCCATGTAGCGTTCGCCGAGGCTGTTCAACAACCGGCCTCCCACTCCCCGTAGGCCCTCCTCCAGCACCGCGCCGGTAATGATGGTCCCCCCGGCAATCAGCCCGGTGGGGTGGAACTGGTACATCTCCATGTCTTGAAGGGTGCAACCGGCCCAGTAACACAAGGCCATGCCGTCGCCGCACTTCTCCAAGGACGGCGCGGCGATGGTGTACATCCTTGCGCCGCCGCCCGCCGCCATGAGCGTTGCCTTGGCTCCCACGGTGACGAATTCGCCGGTCCGCACGTTCAGCAGCAAGGATCCGCCGATGCCGCCGGTGGTGTCGTGAAGCAGCGATACTGCCCGGTGTTCGTCCAGCAGCGTCACGTTGGAGGCCAGGACGTTTTCCTTCAGCCGGGACATGATCTCGATGCCGGTCAGGTCTCCCCGGTGCACCGTGCGGTCGAAACTCTGCCCCGCGAAGGCCTTCTGGAAGATGTGACCTTGGCTGTCACGGTCGAAGAAGCATCCGAATTGCTCCAGTTCGGCGATGATCTTGGGTGCGTGATTGACCAGCACCCAAGCCAGTTCCTGGTTATTGATGAACGCCCCGCCCTGAATGGTGTCTTCGAAGTGTTGCTGGAAAGAGTCATTGGGGTCAAGAACAGCGTTATAGCCGCCTTGCACCATCCGCGTGCAGCCGCTCTGCCCTATCTGCCCCTTGGCTACCACTACGATACGCAAGCGGGGGTTCTTGCGGTAGGCGTGCAACGCGGCCATCAAGCCGGCTCCGCCTCCGCCTATGATCAATATGTCCGCGTCCAGTTGTTCCTGCATGGCGCCCCGTGCTTCAAAATGATTCGGCCCGCCAAATATAAGCCAGTTTCTACCGGGTGGCAACGTAAGCCGGTCTGTCGCTGGTTATACCATTCCCTATTGTAGTGTCGCCATGGCCGGAAGGTCCCATTTTCGCTCCCTCCGGCTATGACATCCTCCCCTTTCCAACTCCGGTGGCAAGCCGGTACAATATTAATCAACTATGCGCATAGCCCAGCCGGGCAGGTTTCCCCATCGGCCTTGGCAACCTTTATTTCACGACACAAAGTGGTACATATAGACACAAAATTGGCACAAATGACGCAATATGTGGTTCCATATCGGCCGGAATGCCACACTTTTATCCCCGCTCCCAAAGCTGAATGACACACTTTGATACAGATTTTGCAATTTTGGTCCATCGCTTCCCGGCAATGCCCCTGCGAACGGGTCCCCGCTCCTGTCGTCATGGGCTTTGCAAAGTCTTTTCCCATAGCGAGATCCCACACCAACCCGTCATTCCCGCGCAGGCGGGAATCCATATACGGGTAGGTAAGGGAACGTTACCGTCAGCGAATGACTCTGGATTCCCGCGAAAGCAGGAATGATGCCTGCCCCCGTGAAGACAGCGGAGTGAACTGTTGGATTAACTGACGCGACTTTGCCATCGTCCCCGCTCCTGTCGTCATGGGGTCTTTCGGCCCAATCAAGGGTATGGTATGTTTAACGGGCTGCCGGTCGGCGGCTGTTTTCTTGCTGAAAGGCCTGCAACGCCAATTTGACCGGCTGAAACTGGACGAAGGGGTAACGCAATGTCCACCACGTCTATCGCGATCTCCCGGGAACTGATTTACCAAGTCGCTTACGAGACCAACAAGCGGGCCGCCATAGTAGTGCCTCAGGACGGTTTGACGGCTTTCGGTGAGGCGTTTGAGCGGGAGAGCAAGCCGCTCGCCCACTTCATCCTGGGCCAGATTCTTGAAAACGCCAAGCTGGCGGTCCTCGATGCGCGCCCGATGTGCGGCGACACCGGCCTGCCCCGCTACTACGTGAAAATGGGCAATGAGGCCCGCATAGACGGCGGCGTCGTGGCATTGGAACGGGCGCTGCGGCAAGCGGTGGCCGACGTGACCCAGGACATCCAGTTGCGGTCCAACAGGGTCCATCCCCTGACTCGGCGCAACCCAGGTAACAACGTTGGAATGTTTGCCCCCAACATAGACTATTCTTTCGAGCCCGACGGCGATTGGATTGACATAATCGCCATCCACAAGGGCGGGTTGTTCGGCACCGATTACCGGATGCTGTTCCCAGCCGATGGCACCGACGGCATCAAGCGGTTCCTTCTTGATAACATGGCGGAGTTCGCCCGCCGGGGGTTGTCCTGTCCTCCGGTGGTGGTGGGCGTCGGGCTGGGCGGCACCAAGGACCAAGCCGTCAGCCTGTCCAAGGAGGCCGCGTGTTTGCGTCTTATCGGCGACCGCCACCCTGAGCCGGAAGTGGCGGAGCTGGAAGAGGAGTTGCGTTTGTTGGCCAACCAGACCGGCTTTGGCGTCATGGGCGTGGGCGGCGACACGACGGCCCTCGACGTTCATATAGAGATTGCCTATACCCACACCGG
Source organism: Dehalococcoidia bacterium (assembly GCA_965261795.1). Lineage (GTDB taxonomy): Bacteria > Chloroflexota > Dehalococcoidia > Lucifugimonadales > UBA3495 > CBDCFV01. Next base: position 4,554,669 of record OZ253476.1, on the reverse strand, counting down.
CGGGTTGCCCATCGCAATTTCCCAATTCTGCACCGCCTACCGCCGCTCCGTGGCCCGAGTTTTTCCCAGCGGCGAAGTGGAATTTCGAGAAGACCCCAACTGGTTCACGCCGTACTATCGTCGGGAAGGCATAGAGTAGAGGACGAGGACTGATTACGGATGCGGGAGGACGAATAGTGTCTCAGGGCCAAAACCGGGAGTGGCATCTTACCTGCCCTTTGAAGCAGGACGACATTGAAAAACTGACGGCGGGAGACTTGGTCTACCTTAGTGGACCTGTGTATACCGCCCGGGACGGCGTCTACAAGCACATGCTGGTGGACGGCAATCCCCCGCCGATAGACTTGCAGGGTTTGACCAACGTCAGCTTGCAGTCGTCGCCTGCCGGGGTGGAAGTGTCTCCGGGTAAATTCCAGGTAGCCTCGCTTCAGGCCACCGCCGGGTTCCGTTACGCTCAGTACATGCCCCAGTTGCTGGAAGAATTCGGGGTCAAGGCGGTGGTGGGCAAAGGGGGTATGTCAGAGCAGATCTATCAGGAAGTTTTCCGGAAACACGGCGCCATCTGTCTCACTACAGTCGGCTACGGCCTGGGCGCAATTTACGGCCGGGCTATCAAGGAAGTGCTGGGGGTCTACTGGGTGAAAGAACTTGGCATCTCCGAGGCGTTGTGGACTTTCGAGGTGGACCGGCTGGGGCCGTTGCTGGTGGAGGGCGACGTTCAAGGCAACAGCTTCTTTACTAAGGTCAACGAGGGCATAAATAAGCAATTAGGGCCATTGTACGAAGGGTTGAAGCCCCCGGTGTTCGGGCGCATGGGTGAAGAACAACGACCCGAAATAGAGCTGTTCTAGGAGTCCCCGTTGGCGTTTTCTTTCCGAGGCTTGCCTCTTCACGGTAGTTCCCTGCAGGACCGTTACTCCGGAACGAGTTCCGGCTGGTGGGCGTGGTTCCTGCAGCGTTTGACCGGCGTGGCCCTTGTGGGCTACCTCTTTCTGCACATTGCCGTTATTTCGACCGCGAGGGCCGGGGCCGATACTTTTGACGCCGTGCTGATTGTGCTGCAGAAGCCTTTCTTCGTGGCGCTGGACCTGCTCCTGATAGCGGCGGTCCTTTACCACAGCTTGAACGGCGTCCGGGTATTGCTCTTCGACGCGGGCATCGCCATCAAGCACCAAGCATTGATGTTCTGGATTTGCATGTTGTTGACCGCCGTGATTACCGGCGTGGCCGGATACTTCAGCCTGCCATTGATTATCAGGGAATAGGGAGTTGTAACGAGAGACGTGGCCGCACCGTTGACCGACAACGAGGAGCGTTTAGTAATCGGGTTCTGGCCCTGGTTCTATCAGCGGGTCAGCGGGTTGCTCCTGATATTCCTGGTTGGTACTCACATCTGGATGACCCACTTCTCCGGGTTGGGCGACGTGATAAAAGGGGAACAGGAGGAGTTGGTGCTGTTCGAGATAGTCAAGCAGCGCCTGACCCATGGGCTGTTTATCTTCGTGGACTTCTCGTTGCTAGCGCTGGTCCTGTACCACGGGCTGAACGGAATGCGAAACATACTCTTGGAGTGGGGTCCGGCGGCCAGAAGGGCAAAGGGCATGACGGTGGGGCTGTGGGTGCTTGGCGTCTCAACGTTCGCCTATGGCGCTTGGGCCTTACTGGCCTTTATTTTGTGAACGAATCCGGATAGGAAACAGGCTACTGTATGGACAATGTAACGCTGTCGGTCAGACGCAAGCCGCCGGAAGAGGGCGCGGAGGGCTATTGGCAGGAATTCGACGTGCCAATGTTCGCTGAGACCATGAGCGTCCTGGACGCCTTGATCTGGGTGCAGCGCAACGCCGATCCGTCGGTGGCCTTTCGCCGGGCTTGCCGGGTGCAAATGTGCGGTACCTGTGGCGTGGTGATAAACGGAAGGGAAGGGCTGGCTTGCGGCACTCCGCTCCGCTCGCTGGCGAGTGATAACGGTGGTGTGGTGCGGGTCCAACCGCTGCGGCACCTGCCGGTGGTGAGAGACTTGGTTATCGACCCGGGAGTGTTCTTTGAGCGGTTGCGGAGCGTGGACCCCGGTTTCATCCCCGGACCGGATGTCCAGGAGCCGGTGGTGCTGTCGCCGGACTCAAAGGAGAGACGCACCATAAACCCGCACCGCGAGTGTATCTACTGCGGGCTTTGCTATTCGGCCTGCTCGGTAGTGGGGTTGGATTCCGGGTTCCTGGGACCGGCCGCGTTGAACCGGGCATTCGCCCTCGTTTCCGACAGCCGGGACGGCGCCGGCAAGCAGCGGCTACAGGCGGTGGCCAGCGAGGAAGGGTTGTGGCGCTGTCACACCATTTTTGAATGCACCGCAGTTTGCCCCAAAGGCATACCCATCACGCGGGCCATCCAAGGTCTCAAGCGGAACGTGGTAGTAGACAAATTCAAGAGGCTGTTCCGGCTGGGGCGGTAATACTTCGGCGTTCCGTCACTGGCGACGGCTAAGGCGCTCCTTAAGACGTTACTTCACCCGCCGTTGTCAGAGCTTCGAGAGCCCGCAGCACTATTTCCCGGCGAAGCTTACGTTCTTCATCAGCCTCCAAGGCGGCGTTCCCCAAGAGGTTCACGATTCCCTCGCCCCGGACAATGCGGGTTGACCCCACCGACTTGGCAACCGATGGTATGGCAGTCACGTGGGCCACGGGCATCCCGGCCTTTTCCAGTTCGTTCACAATCGCAGCGCCGCTGCGAGTGCTGGTCCCTCAAGTGGAAGTCAGGACCACCGCATCAACGCCCGCGTCGGTCAGCCTTTGTGCCATCTCCTTCCCCATCCGGCGGCTGTTGTTGATAGGGTTGAGGTTGCCGGTGGTTGACAGGAACTCGGGGTGCAGGCCGCCTATCAGGCCGTCGCGTTCCATGTCCCGCAGCACATCAACCGGGACCAGCCGGTGCGGGTCTGTCCGCACTGGCCGGTTGTCGTACCCGCCGTGGCTTACGTCGTATTCGTCTGCGGACAATGTTTCCTTTCCAGCAATGTTGTAGGCTCCCCACACTTTGGCAAACGCGAGAGGGATCCCGTCGGGGTTGCCTTTGGGCACCAAGCCGCCGTCGGTGACCAACGCTACGACCGCCTTCGACAGGTCGGCGACCGGTAATGGCTGCGCAGTCGGTTCGGCAATCTCGATGGGCGCCTCCGGTTCATAAGGTTGGCCGCGGAGCTTTGCCAGCAGCATGGCGGTCAAACGCTCCGCCGCCGTTTCTTGAACGAACTGGGAGCGCAACAATCCTTGGGGGAAGTAACTCATGGCCGCCGGAGACCCCAACTCCTCGCCGTTGGCCAGCTTCGTTCCCAGCAGCGCCATCCTGGCGAGGACGTCTCTCATCTGCCCGACGTCGCCGCCGGAGTCAACGATGTAAACGTGCTCACGGTACAGGTCCACACCGGGGTTCTCTTGAGACATCGCGGTCACCGACGGGACGTTGAGTTGTTGATGGACCGCGGCGCACACAGCGCCCGCCGCAATGCCGTAGCGGCCTGCTTGGAAACACGGTCCGGCTATAAGCAGGTCGGCTTGCACATCTTTAACCCGCGCCGCCACCGCCGCGGTGACCTCGTCCAGGTTTTCCGTTGCATAATTGTCCCCGCAGACAACCGTCGCCACGACTTCCGCATCGCCAGGCAGCAATTGGTCCAAGAGACGACCCGGCCCCACGGCTCCGTCACGGACTTCCGGGGGGATGCCGGCGTATTCCTCGCCGCCCAAGCCGCCGAAGAACTGGTTGATGTAGTGGACTACTCGCATTGGTCCTCCCTTCGTCGGCATGTGGATTCTAAAACAGCATTGAACGTAGACGTGACGCGCCTTGGTTGTTGGCCACGCCGCACACGTTGACGGCAACCAGTTCCCGCAGTTCGGCCAACTCGGACGCTACTTCCGGGTTGCCGGCAATGACTCGCTCCACCGGGTTGGCTGGCCAGGAAACGTCCATGCCCTCACTGTGGTTCACCACAGCGTCCACACCGGGTATATTCATCAACGTAGCAGACTCCCATCGCCGGTCAAGGGCGGTGTCGCTGACCAGTGCGACCGTCTTTATGCCCAATTCCTCGCATATCCGCGCCGTCTCGAACATGTCGGTATGAGGCGCGCCGCCCACGTACTTGGTGAGAACGACGCCGTCGGCTTTCAAGTCCCACTTGGCGATGTTAGCGGCCATCATGCTGTTGCGGTCGAGTTCGTCGCGCCGGTCCGACGAGATTGTGGCAACCGCGCCGGTAAAGACGATTTCGCCCGCTTGATGCAGGCGGTAGAGGTCCAGGATGATGGGGTGGTTCTGGTGGAAGTAAGTCTCCAGCCCCCGCGCTCCCCAGGAATAGGAAATGACCACCGCGCCGTCCATCCACTCGTTGGGATGCAAAGGGACGGGCATCATGCCCAGCGTGTTGCCGCCGTACAGGATGTGCTCGTCTATCTCGGTGCCGTGCTGGTGGCCGTGCACCTGCCCGATGTAGGCTACCTTGGGCGGGGCTTCTCTTGATTCCGGCCCAAGCGAATCCAGGTCAAATACTTCTTTGCACGACGGAGGGTTGCTTATTGCCGCTTTGGCCAGATAGGCCGCCGCTTTCACCGAAGCCAACCGCAGGGAGTTCAGGACGGCATGACGGGTAACATCCGGGAACGCATGGGGGACGACAACCAAGTGGGCCAGTTGGCCATAGGCTGATGCCTCGGCAGCGGGGCCGCTCATTTCCAGTACCTTTGATACTCCGCCCCTTCTGGACGAATAACCCAACTCGCCTCCCGGCTGCCCCCCATCAACTACGGTGACCGCCGCGCCCCGCAGGACGTGGGTGGTCCCCCGTCCCGCCGGCTCCAGCGGCCCCAGGATGCCGGGAAAGTCCGGTCCGTCGCCCGGAGCTTTGGCCCGGGGCTCCAGCACGTCAAAGACATAGCCAACGCGACATCTGTCTCCTGGATGGACTATCTCAAGGTCAACGCTTTCGAGCCGACGGTCTTCCAGCAAGTAGCCCCGCAGTTCGCTAATGTTTACAGATAGGGCGCTGCTTTCCAGCTTGGTCTTATTGCTGGAATGAATCCTGTCGACGGGATGAACGGCGAGGGACAACGCCACTACGGAAGACCTCCCTGGGGCGGTACGAAATCGGACTGACTTAGACTGGTACGTGCTTGGCCGCCGTTAGGCGGATGGAAAGAAGGCGAAAATAATGGCGGCCGCCCCGCTGCCGCAACAAAGGCCTGAGGGGTGGGGCCGCCATGACTCTCAAAGGTAGAGACGGTTTGCGTTTGTCGCCGGGCTACCGGTCCATCACCTTGATGGTCCGTTCTTCGGGGTTGTACTGGTACCTGGTCACGCGGTCCAGTTTCTGCGACTCGAGTCGGACTACCAGGGCGCGCCCGCCGGTGGTATTGCGGGTGTTGTGAATCTCTCCCGGCAGGAAGAACGAGACCGCTCCGTCGCCTTGGATGAATTGACCGGTCTCTTGTATCTGAATTTCATCGACGCCTTCTCCCGGGTAGAACCAACGCCATTTCGTCTGTTCGATTTCCCCTTGGTAAACTCCGTAGACTACCCAAGCGGACCCATGGTCGTGGGGAAGGTTGTCCTGGTCGGGCTTCTGTACGGAAGCCATCAGCCAGAATCCTGGGCCGGGGTGCCCAGCTTCCTCTTCCAAGTGAAGGCTAACAGGGCCATAGCCGCCCTCTTCGGGCAGATCGAGCCTTTCTTCCAACCAACCAGGGACTGCCAGCAGGTCTTTCAAGTGGCCGGAAACGGCTTTGGCTTGGGCCAGCGGGTCGTTTGTCGACTCAAATATGTGCCTTACGTCGTCCAAAAAACCTTCCATGGTGTAAGTGGTGGTTTGTGTCATTTAGACCTCCTGAGTGACTGACAAATGCCAATGTGTCCTCATTCTGATACGCGACTGTCCCAGTGTCAATAATAGACCACCCTTGTTGCGCTCCGCACTCCCGTTCGCAAGCCTCACTTCAATAACATACCGTAACATGCCGTTCTTTCATGGTAATTCACAAACCAATTGGATGAACAGGATATACGGAATAAGGGTTTTCTTTTATGCTGTACATCCAGTTCATCAATGTTCAAGTCAAGAGGAGAGAGCTAATGCCGGAACGAGTATGGGACCCATACATTACCGCGCAAGACCGGGCCCACTTGGCGATGTCGCCGCACCAATCGGTGGGATTTGGGGAGAAGCCGGCGTTGCTTCTGGTTGACCTTTACCGGTGGGTCTACGGTGACGAGCCTCAACCTCTACTGGAGGCCACAGAGGACTGGCCGGGCAGTTGCGGGTTGGCGGCGTGGGACGCTGTCCCGCACATCCAGACGCTGCTGGAAGCATCGAGGAAAGCGGGGATACCGGTGGTGCATGTAACCGGGTTAGGCGACGCCGGCATCGAATCGTGGAACGCTCAAAAGAGAGATGTGCAGGACCGTGTCAAAGACCCGGCCGAAATCGACAGAGAAAAACGACGTTTCGACATCGTCGATGAATTTGCGCCCATCGACGGCGAGGCGGTGCTGCGAAAGTCTTCCCCCAGCGTGTTCTGGGGCACACCCTTGATGGGGCACCTCAACTACTTGGGAGTAGACACGATCATCACCTGCGGAGAGAGCACCAGCGGCTGTGTAAGGGCCAGCGTGGTGGACGGGTGCACCTACCGGTATCGCATGATCGTGGTAGAGGAGTGCGTGTTCGACCGGCATGAAGCGACCCATGCAATCAATCTGTTCGACATGGACCAGAAGTACGCCGACGTGCTGCCCTTGGCCGACGTACTGGAGTGGCTGGCGGAAGGGGCGTACAGGAAGGCGATGGCCAGATACGGTTAGAAACTACTCAAGGTCAATTGTCTCCAGGCTCAAGCCATCTTCGATGACTGAAGCCTGTGGATTCCCGCCTGCGCGGGAATGACGACTGGGGAGCGGGGCTGGCGGGTTGGATGGTGCGCCAAGTTTTGAGGTAGTTTCTGATGGTTACTAAATGATGCCTTGCTCCCGTAAACTGTCGATTTCCGCTGCGTCCAGGCCCAGGAGATCCCCTAGCACTGCGTCGTTGTCGTGACCCATGGGGACTGACCCCCGCCAAATCTGGCCGGGGGTGAGGGACATTTTGGGGGTGATGCCTACTCCCTTCACCCTTCGACCTACGTTCAGGTCATCCCACTCGATATGCATGTTCCTGCTTTGGTAGTGGGGGTCTTCGGCCATGTCCTTTGGGGTCATTATGGTGCTGCAACCGACTTGGGCGGCGTTCATGGTGTCCACCACCTCTTTCACGGTGCGTTCCTCAATCCACCCGCGCAGGATAGCGTTGAACTCTATTCCCTTGACCGATTCAACGTCGGTGTGGGCGGAACGCCAATCGTCCTCGTCGGGGTCCAAGCCGATGACCCGGCACACCCGGTCAAAGACGGAGCCGACGGTGGCGATTACGACCCAGCCGTCCTTGGCAGGGAAGCAGTCGTAGGGTTGGACCAGCCCTGCTGCGTTGCCGGACCTCCCCCGGTTCAACCCAAGCTCGTAGTAGGAGACCATGGTGCCAGCCAGGACGTGGTGGACCGCCTCGTACTGGGCCAAGTCTATAGACTGGCCCTCGCCGGTGCGTTGAGCGTAGACATAGGCGGCCAGTGACGACCAGAGGCAAAACAGAGCCGTGATGAAGTCGCCCGTCCAGGGCGCGGCCCGTACCGGCGGTTCCGGATCGGGGAACCCCGTCAGGTTCATCAGGCCGCCGAAAGCCTGTCCGATCATGTCGTAAGACGCCCTGGTCAGGTAGTCGGGATGTCCGGTCTGCCCGTAGCCGGAAACGTGGGCAATGACCAAGCGTGGATTGACCTTGTGGACCGTTTCGTCGTCCAGGCCCCACTCATTGTATGTGCCTGGAATGGAGCTCTCCATCCATATATCAGCTTGTGAGACCAACTGGAGGAAAATCTCCTTGCCGCGAGGGGTTGAAAGGTCCAAGGTGATGTCGTAGGTGTTGCGTTGGGTTTGCATCCAGCCGGCGGCGATGGTGCCGCCGCTCTCTTTGGGCACCGCAAATTCCACGCTTCGCCAAACGTCGCCCAGCTTGGGCCGCTCGATGTGGATAACTTCCGCTCCCATTTCGGCGGCCATTCCGGCAGCAAAGGGCTGGGCAATAATTGTGCCGCTGGAGATGATTCGGACTCCCTGTAGAGGGCCGAATTGTTCCGAACGTATTGGTGGCCGGTCAGACTGCATTCCACCCTCCGTATCCTGCGAGCCAGAGTCGTTGTTGCGCCGAGACATTATAAAGCACAATTGCAACGCACGAACAACGTACCCGGCAGATTGCGAACCTCAGGCGGAGGTGGCAGCTTGGGACGGCCATTCGAGCCGGGACTGCTGCATGTGCTCGCGCAACACGCGATTTATGTCCGCTTGGTAGCTGCGGTTATCCTGGGCATTGAATTTGAACCACTCAACCACGTCCGAATCGAGCCGCAGTGTAAAGCGCCTTTTTCCCGGCTGGTAGAACACTCCCCGCCGTCCCCCGGTCCAATCAAGGGTTTCGGGGATGTCCGAGGTGTCAACTTGGTCCTCTGGCATATTCTCCAATGCAAGAAGCTGGGCTTCCTGGTCTTCTGTCAGTTTCACATTATCCTTCTTCATAAGCGGCTCTTTCGCGTCGAGTTGCCTTGCGGGCGCTGATGATTCGTCCGGCTTCGCGACCGGGGTCCGGGTTTGGGTTTGGCCAAGTGTCGATGACAATTACGACCGTTCTCTTGATTGCTCCTATGGTTTTCCACCGCTGTTCGTAGGGCCAAGAGTCTTCGGTGGTTATGGCCAATGGGTCACTGAACACCAGTTGCGACACTTCAAAATCAATCCCGTGTTTTTGCCGGTTCGCCTCGTTCTTGTTTAGGTCCCAAGTCCAATACACTGGCTGCTCCCAGAATAGCTACTTGATTGTAACTATGGCCAAACCGGCGGCAAGGCATGTTCCTCAAGTAATCAGGCCGCCATGTTCAAAGTTCGAATAACTGCGGGGCGGCGGTCCGGCCTCCTGGTTTCTTGCGTGGCCCAAGTGTGTGTGATACCTTTGGCCGTGTTACTGAATCTCCCAGCAGGAGAAGCAATATGAGCTACAAACCCAAGTACCTTGGGCATGTGAACATGTATGTGCGGAATACGGAGAGGGCTCAACAGTGGTATTCCGACGTTCTGGGCTTGCACCTTTATGACCGCAGGCCGGGCGCAGCCTTCATGGCTGCTGATTTGGACCAGTCCCACGAAATCGCGTTAGTCGAAGTCGGCGACGATGCAGCCGGTCCGGAAAAGGGCCGTGTCGGCCTCAACCACATGGCGTGGATGATGGAGAGCATTGACGACTTGAAGGAGCTTTACAACAGGCTCAAAGAAAAGAACGTCCCGATAGAAAGGGTGTCGGACCATGGCATCTCCATAGGTATCTATATCCACGACCCCGACGGTAATGGCATCGAGGTTTCCTATGAGATGCCCCGCAGCGAGTGGCCCCGGAAGGACAACGTCCTCTTTGGGGAAGGTGTGGGCAAGGGCAGGTTCCCTGGACCTTGGGATGAATACCTGACCCCTCAGACCGCCGCGGCCAGATAGTCCCTGTCTTCCAGTCCGCAGCCTCTCTGGAGTGTCCGGGAGGCGCGGCACGGGCCGGGCAGTTTGGCGTAGGCAGGGCCGCTCATTGAGTGGGCGCTTTGCATGAGCGGCCTGTTTGTACTTTGGCGTCTTTTCATTTCTTGCGTCATAGCCTGCACGATTTGGATAGGAGAGTTTCATGCCTAGAGTGGCCTTGGACCTGAACAACGCTGAGCACAGGGAAATCGTCAAGGGGCAGTGGCGGGTTGCCGACGGCTTGGTTCCCGGCGAACCCAACGAGGGGCTGGTCTCTCAACTGCTGGCCACTCCGGCCCGCTTGGCCGACCACGACGATTCTTCGTGGGATATATGCTCCAACATTCGTGACAGCCGCTCGGTGGGGTTTACCTTCGCGTGGTACCGCATCACCGTGGAGTTCCCCGAAGCCGTTGACGGCGTCGCATTGGCCGGCTCCCGGGCCTTCTTCGAGACCAACCCGGATAACTACGGCGAGGTCTGGATTGACGGCCAAGTAGAACGCGGCATCGGGACCATCGTTGGGCTGAACGCGCCTCAACGCATCGAAATAAGCAACAGCGCGACGCCCGGGGAGAGGCACGTTATCGCCTGCCTGGTGGCCAACGGCCCTTTGGCCGAACCTAGGGGCGGGATTTTCATGCGGTTCGCAACCCTGGCGTTTGAATCCTCCAATTAGCATTTGACGCCGGGAATTGGCTGTGGGAGGCGCTTGAATGAGCCAGGACCTAGCAGGCCAACCGAATATCCGGTTCGGGCTTTTCGACTGGATTGAACAATACGACCATCCGGACAGCGAAACGTACGAACAACGTTTGAAGATGTTGGAGTATGCCGACCGGGCAGGCTTCTATAGCTATCACTTGGCCGAGCACCACATCACTCCCCTCAGCATCGCTCCCTCTCCGGGCATCTTCCTGGCTGCCGCCTGCCAGCGCACTAAGAACATACGGTTGGGTCCCTTGGTCTACCTGCTGCCCTTCTACAACCCTTTCCGATTGCTGCACGAAATCTGCATGTTGGACCACCTAAGCCAAGGCAGACTGGACTTGGGGATAGGTCGCGGTATAGTGTCCATGGAGGCGGAACGCTACGGCTTTGCATTGGAGAAAGATGGACGGGAGATGTTCCAGGAGGCCCTGGAGGTCCTGATCAAAGGGTTCACCCAAGAGTCGTTGAGCTATGAAGGCAAGTATTACCAATATCAAGAGACGCGGCTGTTGATGCACCCATTCCAGAAACCGTACCCGCCTCTCTGGTACGCCAGCAACAACATAGAGACGATCCCTTGGATCGCCCGTCACGGTTTCAACACCTGCACCGTCTTCTCTCCTTCAAGCGCGGTAAAGCCCCACGTGGACCTGTACAAGCAGACTTGGAAGGAACACGAAGCGGATGACGGCAGGCTCAACGATCATGTCAAACATCCGTTGGTAGGGCTGGCCCGCCACCTGTACGTAGGTCCCAACGACAAGGACGCCATCGCCGATGCCCGTTCGGCCTATGACGTGTGGTTCTCCAACATCAACCACCTTTGGGAGCAGGCGGGCGACCGGCACTTGGAACCGCTGAGGAACTTTGACGGGTTGCTGGAAAGGGGAGCTATCATCGCCGGCTCCGTGCCGTCGGTGCTGGAACAGGTGCGGGAGACGATAGACGAGTCCGGAGTAAATTACTTCTGCCCTATATTCGCCTTTGGAAACCTCACTCACGAACAGACCATGAGGTCTATGGAATTGTTCGTTAACGAGATCATGCCTCACTTCCAGTAGACCTCCACCGGCGGCTTGGGCGCCAGGACTTATCAGGCAACCGCAGAGTTCTATTCAGCACGGCTTTTTGGAGGAGACATGAAACTGGTCTTTTTTGACGATTTCAAACTGGGCGTTTTGAAGGGCGACAACGTGGTGGACGTGACAAGCGCGGTGTCCAGCATCGTTCACACGTCGCCGCAGGACCTTATCAACAGGCTCATAGGCGACTTCGATAATCATCGTCAGGCCGTCGAGCAAGCCGTAGCCGCGTCGGATGGGACTCCGGTGAGCGGCGTGCGCTTGCGGGCTCCCTTGCCTGAGCCCATTCGCATCGTTGCGATGGCGGTGAACTACATGGAGAACGGCACACGGGAAAGGGCTGCCGACATCGACGCTTTCCACAAGTCGGCCAGTTGCGTTATTGGCGATGGAGACACGGTGGTGCTTCCCGACTGCCAGGCAACTATCTTCGAAGGCGAAGCCGAGATGGGGTTGGTGATAGGCAAGACGGCCAGCAAGGTCAAGGCTGAGGATGCCTACGACTACATCTTCGGTTACACCAACTTTATCGACGTGTCCGCCCGCGGGTTCCGTCCGGAGAACCGTGGGAGCTTCTTCTGGGGCAAGACGTGGGACACCTTTGGCCCCATGGGGCCGGCCATTGTCACGGCTGACGAGGTGGCCAAGCCGATGGACCTGAACGTGCGCAGTTGGATCAACGGCCAGTTGATGCAGGACTACGTCACCAGCGACATGGCCAACGCCATTCCCCAGGTAGTCGAGTGGGCCACATGGCTCACCACGTTGAAGCCCGGAGACATTATAGCTTGCGGCACCAACCACCGCGGCCTCTGCGCCATTCAGAATGGGGATAGCCTGGAAGTAGAGACCGAGGGGCTGGGCAAACTTACCGTCCATGTGAAGGACGAACTGGGACGGGAGTGGGAACGCCGGGTGAGGCTGGACAAGACACCCGAGGAAATTCGAGCCATCAACGGTCCCGCGCCCTTGGGGAGGCTCTCGCCGAGCGCGTAACGGACTCTCTTTCCGCGTAGTATTTGGTCAGACAGGGGTTGGCGGCGATCAGTCGCTGGCAGAGGGTGCGGGGACCATCTGTTGGCGGGGCTGAAACTTGAACGCCGATATGCTGGCTGCGGTCAAGAGTACGGACGCCATCATCAGATAGGCGTTGCGGGTGCCGATGGTAAAGGCGCTGCAAACGGCTGCGCCGCCTCCGCATGAAACTGCCGCCAGCGTCGGTTCGTAGCCCAGTGAACCCATTGTCCCGGTTACTATTGCGGTGGCCATCGCTACGCTGGATACGTTGGCGGAATTCCTGATCAGGTTAAGAAAGCCGGAGATAATTCCGTAGTTCCGGGGTTCTACCGCACTAAGCACCGAACTGGTATTCGGCGAGTAGAAAATCCCCATCCCGCTGGAAGTAAGGATCAACCCAATTATCACCACTACTACAGAGGAACTCTCGTGCAGGGTGGACATCAACAGCATCCCGGTTGCGGAGGCGATCAGGCCTCCGACCGTAAACTTTCGCCAGCCGAAAGTGTCCGAGAGGCGGCCGCATATGGGGCCTAGCATCGACATGCAAACCGCCCCCGGCACAATTAACAATCCGGCTTCCACCGCGCTGTAACCCAAGACCTCCTGAACATAGAAGGGTGTCAGGAACTGGATTGCCGAACTTCCCAGGAATATCATGAAAGCGGCGGCCACGCCGAAGGAAAAGGTCCTGTCCCGGAAGAACCTGACGTCCAGCATTGGCGAGGTTGCTCGGAGCTCCCAGAAGATGAACGTGGTCACAAGGACCGCGGAAGACGCCCCCGCCGTCAGAATCCAACCCGATGTCCATCCCTCCCGGTGACCGTACATGATGGCAAGCAACATCGTCACCAAGGCCCCGGTGGACAAAACCGCGCCGGGCAAGTCGAAGCGCCCTTGTACTCTCCCCAAAGCTGCCCGCAGTACGCGCCCGGAGTCCAACACCATGACGGTGGCGACTATCCCGATGAGCACCAAGGGAACGTTCAGGAAGAAGACCGCCCGCCATCCCAGCCAACTGACCAGTCCGCCTCCTATCGCCGGCCCCGCCACCTGTCCTGTTCCGACGATGGTCATGACGAGGCCGATGGCCCGGCCTCTTTCGTTGGGGGGGAATATCTGTGTGATGATGGCCATCCCCGTTCCCTGGGTCATGGCCGCGCCAATCCCTTGTATGATGCGGAACAGGATAAGAAAGGTGAAGTGCTGGGACAATCCCACCAGCGCGGCAGAGATTACATAGATGACGGAGCCGAATAAGTATACTTCCTTGCGGCCCAGCATGTCGGATACACGTCCCATGGGCAGCAGGGTGGCGCTGATGGTGAGAGCATATCCGATGATGACCCACTGGACTGTGGGCAGATCGGTGTGGAAGTGTTCGGCTATGGTCGGGAGGGCCACGTTGACGCTGCCGTGGTCCACCACCGAGGAGAAAAGGCCGATGGCTATCGCAATGAAACCCCAGTACTTGTAGTTGGGGCTTTCCCTGAGCGACCTGATCGCGCCTCCCCTCAGGTATCTGGCGATCCCGGGGAGGATGGCTACGGCAATTAGGGCAATACCGGAACCCAGGATGAAGAAGCCGGTGAACGTCATTGGGTGGGTGCGGTGTCCTGTCGAAGGTCGATGGTGCGCCGGGACTTGAACTGGGTGCGCTCGAATTCGCCTGGCGGCTTCAACTCCACGGCAACGCTTATCCCCAGCGCCTGCCGCAGTTGCCCAGCAATCTTTTCCGTCAATGCGGTCATGGCGGGCACGTCATACTCCGCCTTGGAGTAGACGCCTGCGGTTACCTCGGTCTGAACCGTGAGCCGGTCCAAGCGGCCCCGGTCCCTTTCCAATACCAAGCGGAACTCACCCCCGAACTCATCCATGCTACGCAGGACGTCCTCGATGTGGGACGGAAATACGTTCTGCCCCCGGACAATTATCATGTCGTCGGTGCGCCCGTAGATTCCGGTGACAAGGGTGGGGTAAGTGCGTCCGCAGGGGCAGTCAACCATGTCCCAACGGGCGATGTCCCCGGACCAGTAACGAATCATGGGCTGTGACGTGCGCTCCAAGTGAGTATAGACCGGTACGCCTTCGCCGCCAAAAGGTACCGCCGTTTTGGTTGCGGGGTCCACCATTTCCGTGTAAACCAAGTCCAGCCACAGGTGCATCCCCTTCGGAAGGTGGCGGCACCCGGAATTGCTCATCCAAGGCGTCATTTCGGCCATAGTGCCTTGGTCCACGATATAGCAGCCGAAAGTGTCCTCTATCTCCTTTCGCGTGGCGGGCACACTTGCGCCGGGCTCTCCGGAGAAGAACATCAGGCGGAACGAAAAGTCTTCACGCGGGTTGTAGCCCATCTCCTTGGCCGTTTCAGCCAAGTAAAGGGCGTAGGAGGGCGTGGCGTATAACGCCGTTGGCTTGACCATGGAGGCCCACTCGACCGCCCGCTCGGTTTGACCGGGCGCGCCGCCGCCGAATGGAAAGCAGGTGGCCCCCAGCCGTTCGGCCCCTACCAGCGCGCCCCAACTGCCGATGTACAAGCTGAATGCCGCCGCAACCATCACCCGGTCCGATGGCCGTAAGCCGACGCTCCATAAAATGCGGGCGTGGGCCTCGGCGATCCGCTCCCAGTCGCCGCGGCTGATCCCGAAGATGGTGGGGCGGCCGGTGGTGCCCGATGTCCCGTGGATGCGGTACACATCGTCCGGGCTGACGCAGAGAAAGCGTCCGTAGGGAGGATGGGCCTCCTGCTCGGCGCGGATGTGTTCCTTGGTCAAAATCGGAAGTTGGTCCAACTCCTCGAAGCTGAGGATGTTGTTCGGGTCTACCGGTACGTCCCGGTACAGTTCCCGGTAGAACTCGGAATGAGTGTAAGCGTAGCTGATCTGGCGGCGCAGCTTGTCCAGGATGATAGGGTCCCGCTCTTGAGGCGGCATGGTTTCCAACTGCTTGGCCCAATATTCCGAATCTTCAGCGGGGACGTAATCGGCCGGGTATTGAGGAGGCCACTGGTTCATCTGGCGGTCACCCTCGCCCCGTTTCGGGGATGACGCCGCTTGACGGGTTGACGCGCTCAGGGTCTTCGGCTTGGTATCGAGCCGGAGAAGACTTGCCGCTCTTTACGTTGGCCTGAATGAACTCCACCATCTCGGCGGTAAATGTACCCACCGGGAACACGCCTTGGACTCCAATTTGTTGCAATGGCTCTACATCCTGGTCCGGGATTGTTCCGCCTACGAGGAGCAGGACGTCGTCCATGATGCCCCTTTCGGTCAGCGCTTGAGCCAGCCGCGGGACCAAGCGCATGTGAGCGCCGGAAAGGATGCTTATCCCAACCACGTCGGCGTCTTCCTGAAGGGTGGCTTGGGCTATCTGGTCGGTGGTTACGCGCATACCCAGGTAGACCACCTCCATTCCGGCGTCACGAAAGGCCCGCGCAATGACCTTGATGCCTCGGTCGTGGCCGTCCAAGCCCATTTTGGCGAGTAACACCTTGATGTTTCTATGTTGAGGTTGGGTGGTCATTCCCGTGTTAAAACACCCCCGGGTCTATGTACTCACCGTACACGTCCTGCAACGAGGCCATAACCTCGCCCTCGGTGGCATGGACCCGTACTGCCTCCAGAACGTGGGGCATCAGGTTCTCGTCCTTGACGGCTGCCGCTTTCAGGTTGCGCAACGAATCGACTACATCGGCCCCGTTCCGGGAACGCTTGGCCTCGGCCAGCCGCTTCATTTGCCGTTCCTCTTCCGCGGGGTCGAACTCGAACAATTCCGGCAATTGGCTGCTGGCGGGCTGGTACTGGTTCACGCCTACTATCACGTAGTCGCTGCTTTCCACTTTCTTGAGGTACTCATACGAGGCGCGGGCGATCTCCTGCTCTATGTAGCCGTTCCCGATGGCCTCAAGCATTCCATGGCATAGGGAGCCGTTCCCCATCTCATCGATCCTGGCAATGTACTCGTTGGCTTTTTCTTCCATCGTGTTGGTCAATGACTCAACGAACATGGAGCCGCCGAGAGGATCGACGGTGTTCGTGACACCGGACTCGTGGGCCACGATCAACTGAGTGGCCAATGACATGCGCATGGCTTCTTCAGATGGGATGTCATAGGCTTCGTCGTAGCCGCTGACGTGCAACGACTGGGTGCCGCCCATAATCGCCGCCAACGCCTGCAAAGCGCCGCGAACGATGTTGTTCTGGGGGTCCGGCCGCGTCAGGGTGGACCCCAACGTTTGCGTGTGAAAGCGAAGCCGCATCGACTCGGGCCGCTTGGCGTGGTAGCGGTCGCGCATGATTCGCGCCCACATGCGACGGGCGGCGCGGAACTTGGCTATCTCTTCAAAGAAGTCGTTGTGGCAACCGAAGAAGAACGACAGCCTTGGCGCAAAACTGTCGACGGGCAGCCCCCGCTCCATGGCCGACTCCACGTAAGCCATACCTTGCGCCAGAGTGAAAGCTAACTCCTGGACAGCGTCGGCCCCCGACTCTCGGGTGTGGTAGCCGGAAATGGATATCGTGTACCAATTCGGGACGTGCTTGGTGCAAAACTCGACGATGTCGGTCGTAAGCTTGAGGGACGGGCTTGGGGGGAGCGCAAAGGTCTTTTGGCCGTGGAACTCCTTTAGTGAATCGTTCTGTACCGTGCCCCGAAGCGCTGACCAAGGTATGCTCCGGCCTTGGGCCACGGCTAGGAACATGCTCAACATGACAATGGCGGGATGGTTGATGGTAAGGGAGACGCTGACTTTATCTTGGGGGATGCCTTCGAACAGTTCCTCCATGTCGGCCAGCGTGTCTATGGCCACTCCCAGCCTGCCAACCTCGCCCTCCGCCAACTCGTGGTCAGAGTCGTACCCGGTGAGGGTCGGGTGGTCGAAGTCGGTGCTTATGCCGGTCTGTCCCCGGTCCAGCAGAAAGCGGTACCGTTGGTTGGTGGCCTTGGCGGTGCCGAAGCCGGCAATCTGGCGGCGAGTCCACAATCGGCCCCGGTACATGGTCGGGTAAGGCCCGCGGGTGAACGGGTAGGCGCCCGGGTCACCCAGGTCTTGCGAGTAGTCCAATCCCACGTCGGCGGGCCGGTAGACGTCCTTGATGTCGAGGCCCGACAAAGTACGAAATTCCTGCGGGCCATCGGTGGATGACCGAGGGTTAGCAGCCATTTACATTTCCTGCCGGTGTGATGTGGAAGAAACTATTTCAAAAACAGACTGGTTCTGCTGGCATCCACTCGTCGATGGCCCAAGCCTATGGATTCCCGCCTGCGCGGGAATGACGGGGGAAATGTCAACAGGACTTAACCTTGGCGCACGTACTTGTCGATGCTTTTCTCGGCGGTCAACGCCAAGTAGATGTCGCCATGGGCGTCAACCCATGACCCGTGTCCTGACCGGGAAGGAAACCTGGCGAGCACCTGCCCATCCGGGCCCAGGACGCTGACTTGCGGGGGCGAGCCGTCTTCCGCCCGTTCGGTGATGTAGAACACGCCCTCCGCATCTTGGGAAATGTCCAAGGGCCGGTGCATGTCGGTCCACATCTCAATATATTGGCCCTCAGCCGAAAATATCTGGATGCGGCTGTTCTCGCGGTCACAGACATAGATCCTGCCGTCCCGCCCGACTATCAGGCTGTGGGGCAGGTGCATCTGGTTGGGGCCGCCCTTGCCCGGCTCGCCCCAAGAGGAGAGCAATTGCCCGCCGCTGGAAAAACGGTGTACCCGGGCGTTGCGGTAGCCGTCGGACACGTAGAGGTCTCCGTTGGCTGCGGGAACCAACTCGGTGAGATAGTTGAACGGCCCGGCCGCCCTCGGCACAACTTCCCCGGAAACCTCACAACCCGTATCGGAGTAGACTCCATGCTCGCCAATAATCTGCAACGGTTTGCCGTCCAGGGTGTATTTCATAGCGACCGACCCTTCCCGGTCGGTCAAATAGACGATATCGTCTTCGATGTAGATGCCATGAGGGTTGACGAAAGCTCCGTTGCCCCATGACCCCACGAAATTCCCGTCCCGGTCGAAGACCACTACCGGGGGCTCGGCCCGCTGGAAGGCGTAGACCCGGTCCTGCGAGTCGGTGGCTACGGCGCTGACCGAGCCGAACGTTTGTCCCGGAGGCAGCTTGGCCCAGTCCTGAATGAGGGTGTAAGTGTATTTACCTGAGCCTACTGTAGTCATTATTCCTACCTCCGATGACACCTGCTGGCATCATACTACCATACTACGACGTTACACTCTGTAAAGGCGTCCTGACAAGTGCTTGGGAGAGCGTCCCTTACCCTTACCTCAGGACATGTGCAAGTCCAAGCCAATAACAAAACCCGCACTCCAAATTAACTATTGGATTGAGCATGTGGGATAATCTGTTTTGAAAAACGCCGCGCCACCGGAGGGCAAAGATGGTCAGCCCCAAACCAAAGACCAAGCTAACCTACGAGGACTACGCCAAGACCCCCGACGACGAGCGATGGGAGTTGATTGACGGGGAGTTATTCAGGATGCCATCGCCCAATATCGCCCACCAGGTAATTTCGATGCAGCTGGCCTTGCGCGTGGCTCCATTTGTGGAAGAAAGAGACCTGGGGATAGTATTCGCCGCGCCCACGGACGTGGTGCTGTCGGACACGGACACCGTGGAGCCGGACTTGCTGTTCATCTCCAGGGATCGGATGGACATTATCACTCGCCTTAACATCCAGGGCGCGCCGGACCTGGTGGTCGAAATCCATTCCCCGTCCACGGCCCAACGCGACTTGACGGCCAAGCGGGAGTTGTACGCCAGGCACGGCGTAAGAGAGTATTGGCCGGTGGACCCCGAAGCCAGAACGGTGCGGGTCCTGCTGTTGGGCGACGGCGATTTCGTGGAGGCGGGCGTCTACAAAGAAGGAGATACCGTGACCTCCCCCACCCTGGAAGGGTTCAGTTTCCGGGTGGAGGAGATATTCCCTGCGTGAGCCTTAGCTCCGTCGGTCCTTGGCGGGCCTTTCCATTTTCACCGGTCAGCCAAGCCAAGAAGTGAGATATCGTCGGCCCCAAGGGAGGAGAACGGCGGCCAGGCGTTGGAGGAGGAGCAGCAATTTCAGAATACCGGACATTTACGGACATTTCGCTCACCGCGTATGGCGGGCGGGACGCCCGCGCTCCCAACCCATCCCAATCGGCCAACCAGTTTTAGCCAGACCCGTCTGAGCTGTACGAGACAGGTATTATGTTAGCAGGGTGTTTCACGAGTTGGAAAGGGGCAAATGTCAGTAGTTGTCCTGGTCCAGGAGGGGTTTGCATTGGATGATTGGCGTGGTCTTTGGCAGAAGGCTGCCCTGAAGGCCCGGGGCTGCGACGATTGTGACAATGAAAAGGCTCCGTCGGCCCTTGGAGGGAGCATCTCTCAACCTGAAAGGCCGTGATAAAACGGCTGGACCGATTCTTGAAGCCGGAGGCGGGATGGAGTTCGGAGAGCTTATAGACGTCGATTTGCGGGAAGCCTGGCCACACGAGGCCAACGACTTCACCCCTTGGCTGGCTGAAAACCTGCACCGGCTGTCCCAGGCCATTGGCGGTTCTAATTTCCGGGACCTGGGTGGCTACCGGATGCGGGAGGGGCGCAAGAGTACCTTATGGAGAGCAGCCCATGACCATGACTGTCACGGTAAAGGAAATATTCTCGGGTGCTTGGGCGACTTGGGTAAATAGCGGCATAATTCCCATTTTTTAGGCACCCTCAGTGGGGGCGTGGATTTTTCGCCGCTCTCCAGAAGGAGAGCGGATTATAAATGTCCTCTGAGGAAGCTAAACGCGGCTGTTGTAACGGTAGTGGGGCTGTCCTTCCCCGTCGCTCCACGAATTGTAGAACCGCTCCACGTGGGGCGTTAGCTGCTGGACCATGTTGCGCATTTCCAGGACCGAGGGTTCGATGGGCCGAGCAAGTTGTTCCCGTAACTCTCTGGCCACGTCGGCCTTGCTCAGCCCCGGGAACTCGCCGTCTCTCAGCACCACTCTCCCGTCTATGAGCACCGTGTCGATGTGCCTGGACTTACCCCGGTACAGGAGCGCGTCTATGATATCCACGTCCGGGTCCATATAGGGTTCCTCGATGGCCGACATTTCCAGCAGCACCATGTCGGCCCTTCTGCCCACTTCCAAAGCGCCGATCCGGTCGTGGAAGAAGGTCGGGGCGGCGGCGTTGATGGTCGCCATTGCCAGGACTTGATGGGAGCTTACCGCCGGTGAAAAAATGGCTGGCTCCCGGTGCAGCTTGGAGACCAAGCGCATCTCTTGGATCATGTCGTCATCGTCGTTCAGGGCGGTGCTGTCGGTACCCATGGCGACGTTCAGCCCTCTGGAGGCCATCGCGTTAACCGGGGCGATGCCGTTCTTCAGCCTCAAATTTGAGCTGGCGTTATGGCAAACTGTTGAACCGTGTCCGGCCAGAAGGTCTATGTCCTGTTCCGTCAGCCACACGGCATGGGCGCACGAGAGTTCGGGACCCAGGAATCTCAGGTCCTGTAAATGGGCCACCGGGGTTTTGCCCCAAGTCCTGACGCCGAACTCCTTCTGATAGGAGCTTTCCACCAAGTGCATGTGGATACCGACTTGATGTCTGTCCGCAAGTTCCTTGGTGCGCTGTAGAAAATCATCCGATGCCCACTGAACGTTGCTGGGACTCAACAGGATGTTCACCAGGCTGTTGGGGTCGCTGCCGTATTGCCGGTGCAGGCTTTCGAAGATGGAGAAATAGTCGTCAACGGACAAATCATTGGCGGCAAGGAAGTTTCGGAGGCTGTTCGCCAAGTCAGCGGGTAGCCCGGCGATGAACTGCTGGTCGTCAGAGTAAACGACGCGATTCTGGCCCCGATAGTAGACCGAGAAAGCCGTCCGCATCCCCACGTCATTAAATGCGCGGAGCACCTCGTTAAGGTCTTCTTCCAACCCCTGGGCCGGGGTTTGCCCGTGGTTGTACATGACTGTAGTGGTGCCGGACTCTATCATTCGCATCGCCGTGAAAAGGGTCATCAGGTAGTGGTCGTGGGGACGGCGAGTCCAGCCGTTGAGAATCCAGGTCTCCAGCGAGTTGTCGCAATACCCCATTTGCAGGCTGGTAACGCCGCGCCCGTGGTGATGGGAATTGACCAACCCCGGGAAAACGACGTAGTTGGGCCCGCCTATCTCCTCATCGGCGTTGCACGAGGCCTTCAGCTCCTCATAAGCTCCCACTTGCTCAATGACGCCGTCCCGTTGAAATACCGCGCCATTGGCGATGACTGTGCTTGATTCCGCGTCGGAGCCCGCCCGGCAGATAATGTACTTGCCGCGGATGAGTGACGTGGGCATGATGATCACCTCTCTTCGGTTGCTGTTATAACTCAGGTGACTTATCTTAAGTAAGGCTAAACTACCAAGCCAGTGGGTGATCTAACCTCGCAAAGGCCATTAGAGCCGCATGAAGTGGATTATACCGCAGGCCGAATGATATTAGCTGGAAGTCCGGACATTGTGAGAATAGTTACTGGAAGCGGCAGGCCTCATCTTGTCATTAACGGCTCTGTGAGACCCCTTGGTTATTTTGACTGCTGTTATTGGTGAAACGGATACGGGAGGTGCTACATGCCGGGATTGGAAGGTAAGGTTGCTCTGATAACCGGAGCCGGAGGAATGCGGGGTGTGGGGCGTGCAACCGCCCTGAAGCTGGCCCAGCAAGGGGTCGACCTGGCTCTCACTGACGTTCAACGAGAGACGCCAGATTTGCCTCCCGGGGAGGTCCGGACCGGATGGCGCGGCTTGGATAGCGTTGCGGAGGAAGTCAGCGAGTTGGGAAGCCGGTGTTTCACAGTGTTTTGCGATTTGGGAAACGGCGACCAACTGGAAGAGATGGTTGACCAAGTGGTCGCTCACTATGGCCGTATAGACGTGCTGGTCAACAACGCCCGCGCCATCATCGGACGGGACCGGGTGCCGGTTACAGACTTGGACAAGGAAGTGTGGGACCATTTCCTGGCCATCAACACTACCGCTGTATTTCTTGCTACCAAGCTGGTGGGGCAGCAGATGGTGAAGCAGGGCACGGGAGGGCGGATTATCAACATCGCCTCCAACGCGGGAAAACAGGCCAGCGCGATGGGCGCCGCCTATTCGGCGTCCAAGTTCGCTGTCCTGGGGCTGACCCAAGCGTCCGCTCTCGACCTAGCCCAGTATGGCATTACGGTCAACGCCGTCTGCCCCGGGCCAATAAATACGGACCGTATGAGCTATTGGGAAAGGGACCAAGCAAGGGAACAAGAAGTGTCCCAAGAGGAGTTCCGCCGCCAAATAGTCGAGTCTTCGGCCCAGAGGTCACCCTTGGGGAGAATCGCCGAGGCCGAGGATATAGCCAACATGGTGGCGTTCCTGGCCTCGGACGACGCTTCTTTCGTTACGGGGCAGGCTTATAACGTCAACGGAGGGATACTTTTCCATTAGATGCGGGGATTCAGGCACCGAACACGGACTTTCTCAGCGTGTCATTCAGGCGGGTCTGCCAGCCGGGGCCGGTGTCTCTGAAGTGGGCGGCCAGGTCGGCGTCGATATAAACCGGGATACACTCCTTGGAAGGCGCTTTTTGCTTGCCACGCGCTCGACTATGCCGTTCCACAATATGCGGGGCCACCTCGCTTGCGGGTCGCATCCGCCGGATTTCTTCAGTGGTTAATTCTATCGTGTCCGGGTCGGCTGCTATGCCAGCCGCGATAGCGGCGTCTTCTTCAGGGGTCGGGTAGATGATTTCCTGTTTGGCGTTGGACATTATAGTCTCTGCTCTCTCGTCTGCTTGCTTTACGCAGGCTGACAATGCGGGTGTTTTCGCCACGTTAGGTGAACACCACGGTGTGTAGCCTAACCTATGGACCCTATGGCTATTGACCGTGGTCCATCATGACCCGCCATTGGTATGATTAAGGCATATGTATATTGCACATCGATTTGAGGGACTGTCAATTACGAATTCACCTCTGGCCGGTGGCGTTCTAATCTTCGTCCAAGGCAGCCAAGAGGGTTGCCCCTAACGGGCTACACATTGCCTTAATGTAGTGGCAACCCACAAGGGTTGCCACTATGGTGTGCCATGGGTATCGAGAATAGAAAGCCCCTGCACTTATGGCGAATGGCGGCTTTGCCGGACTTCCTTTCCATTAACCCCTGGCGAAAAGGTTTTGCACCGTTTTGATAACCCGTGCCTCGTTGGGGATGTAGATGTTTTCCAGCGGTCGGCTGTACGGGACAGGCGTGTGCGGCGCGGTTACACGAGATGGAGGGGCGTCCAGATAGTCGAAGGCCTCCTCTGCGACCCTGGCGCAAATTTCCGAAGCCAGGCTGCATATGGGGGTGTCTTCGTCTACGACGACCAGCCGATGGGTGCGACGGACCGAGTCGATCACATGGTCGTAGTCAATGGGCGATATGCTCAGCAGGTCCACCACCTCGGCGTTGATTCCGGACTTGGCCAATTCCTCCGCGGCTTCGGTGCAGACCCAGGTCATCTTGGAAATGCCCACCAAGGTGATGTCAGATCCCTTCCGCACGGTCCGGGCTTTGCCAATGGGCCATTCGTAGGGTTCTTCGGGCACGTGGCCTGTCATCCCGTAAAGACCCTTGTGTTCAAAGTAGACCACCGGGTCGTCGTCGCGTATCGCTGCTGTCAGCAGTCCCTTGGCTGTGTAAGGATCGGAGGGCACCACCCCCTTCAGGCCCGGGATGTGGCTGAACATGGAGTAGTAGGACTCCGAGTGTTGGGCTGCGCTGCCGAATCCCGCGCCGATTCGGGTCAGCAGGGTGAAGGGTATCTTGACCTGCCCGCCGAACATGTAGCGCATCTTGGCGGCGTTGTTCAACAATTGGTCCATGCAGACGCCGACGAAATCTACGAACATCAACTCGGCTATCGCGCGCATTCCGGTTGACGCCGCGCCGATGGCCGCCCCCACGAACGCCCCCTCCGACAACGGCGTGTCCAGCACCCGTTGGTTGCCGAACTCCTGAATGAGGCCCACCGTGGTGCGGAACGGGCCGCCCCAAGCGTCTACGATACCCAAGTGTTCTCTGCCCGCGCCGCCGGCGATCTCCTCGCCCATGATGATGACGGTCTCGTCTCGCGCCATCTCCTGGTGTAGGGCCTCGTTAATGGCTTGCCGGTATTGGATTTCCCTGGTTGCGGTGGTGGTCATTATCGCTCCTTTGCTCCGTTTACCCGTAGTTGACGGGCCGGTCCAGGGGGGCCTGCGTTAGCGGGGCTAGTTTCCATCCACCGGTATGGGCGTAGCGGCCGGACTGCCGTCGGAGTGAGTATGCTCCCGCAACACCTGCAACACAAGGCGGATTTCCCTGCGGATTTCAGCCCGCGTTTCCTCGTGCAGCCGGATATTTTCGGCTCTGGCTTCCTGGTACAGCCGGATATTTTCGGCTCTGGCTTCCTCGTGCAGCCGGATATTTTCGGCTCTGGCTTCCTCGTGCAGCCGGATATTTTCGGCTCTGGCTTCCTGGTACAGCCGCTCCAAGTTGTCTATCCGCGCTTCCAGTCTTCCTAACCTGTGCTGTATTGACCCCCATATCCCAAGCAGGGCAATCCCTCCAGTAAGCCCTCCGGTTATGATGCCTGTTATCAAAGGCAACCACGGTGTCCAATCCATAGCGTCAACCTCAGCCCCCGCATCGGGGCAGTCCTGAAGGCGGGAGATTCTCTTACCCACAACCGTTAGGATAGCGTGGGGGTAGTTTACCACCCCGTCCGCTATAAGCAAACGGAGCCGCTAGTCGACCGGCCCGGTGTTCTTGGTTCCGGTGACCGTAGGCTCCCGGCACCATTGGTTGCGCAGGATCGCCAGTTGCTCCACGGCGCTGTCGTCCAAGCCCATAACTTCCGTCATCAGTCGGTGATCGAGTTCCTGCCGCACGGGGTCGCGGTAGGCTTCGTTGGCGGGCAACATCCATTGTTGGCAAAGGGCGTCAAAAATATCGACAGCAGCTTGAAGCCGCACTGCGTCAATTTTGGTGACGTCCAACGTAGGGATGTTGGGAATGGCTGTTACCGTAGTGCCGCCTCGCCCGCTCTGAGTACGGTTACTGTTTATCCAATAGCTGATGAGGCCCAGTGTTCCATTGAACCAAACGCACACAGCTTTTTCCATTTCCGGGGTTTTCATACGAAAGTTGGGCCAAGCCCGTCCTCCAGCAGACTTTCTTTCAGTGAAGGCGGCACTGGTAGAGTTGGCATTGAACTGGAAATCACGGTTAATGTGCAGGTTGCTTACCCGTTCCCAAAGAGTGGAAGCGTCATCTCTTCTATCTTTCTTTGGAATTCCGTGACTGTCCGGCATTGTCATCATGCACTGCTGGCTCTTGCTGTCGTGATTCCAAAGAAACGGCCACTCCGTCCCGCTGTTGGCCCCGTCGTGCTTGGTGAAAGGGCCCCGGCCGGGTTCCCGTGGGCCGCTGGCGATGTCTCTATCCACGGGCCCCACTCTGCCTATTTTCCCCATTCGCGTCATCGGGACAGGCACGGGGTTATTGCGTTGAGGCAGCAGTAGCTTCCCCCGGGACAATTCTTCCGCAGCTTGCACGAGTTCAAGACTCGCAACGCGGACGGTGGTCCACTTCTCCGATGGATTGACCTTTTCCAGCCGGATGGACGCAACCGGGTTGTCGCCAATATAAACTTCGGAGTGCGTTCCCGGTCTGGTCAGATTGGCAATCGTTTGCCTGATGGACTTGGCGGTTTCCTGCGCCGCCAGTTTGTTGGCGGGGCGTTCTGCAAGATTGACGAAGTAAGCCAATGACCGGGGCTTTTCGCCATGCTTCAGACGCCGGGCGATAATTATTACCTCCGCCATGTTGGTGTCTGCCGAAAATGACGAGTCAATCCTTGCGTTCTGCGCGATGCTGACGACAATGATGTCGTTATAGCTTTTGGCCAGCAGGCCGCGCAATTTCAGCCAACTTTTCGCGGATGGGCTGTCGCTCCCGCCGAGCATTGCGGATAGGGGCAGAATCAGCGCAACATGGCCGCCCGGCTTGACCATATTATTGGCGATGGCGGTGAATTGAGTGCCAAGCCCGGCGTTGCCGTCGCTGATGGTGCCTTTCGACAGCTTCTTTACTTTATCCGACATAGCCTTCTGTTCCGCTTGCGTCGTGTTGAAGGCGGCGAAGGCCGGGTTGCCGGGTTTTGCGTGGTCGGCGGCGTGGTTGGTGGGCGTGGTGAAGGGCGGGTTCATTATCACCAGGGACTGGCTGAGCGGGGCCATATCCACTTCAATGGCCCGGCGTTCCTGGGTCGCGCCCAACGTCATCTGCTGGTTCAACGGCAGAACCGCTTGGTGTCTGGTGGTATTGAGGTCAAGCAGTTCCAGCGACCCGATGTCCACGATGGGTTTTCCCTTGTTGTCCACTTCTCTCGTGCCGCCAAAGGGATAAAGCACGTTGCGGGTTCCGGTGTAGCGCTCCCGGGGCGCCACCGACGACAGCAGGGATGAGGTCAGATGCACGGCGGCGGGCATTATGTCGCAGGCGGTGAGGCTGTTCTCCATCATATAGGCGTGTACGCTGTCGGGGTTGCCGCCGTGATTGCGATGCAGTTCCCTAGCCCGTTGGTATGCGGCCAGCACCAGCCCGCCAGAGCCGCAGGCGTAGTCGGCGATGCGGTAATTCTTCAGCGTTTCGGGATCTGCCCAGTCCAGGCTGTCCGGCACGGCCAGATAGGCTGCCAGGGTGGTGCTTTCCGGGCGGGTGTAGTAAGTAGCCAACGTTTGCCGGTCGGCAATCAGTCTTTGGAATACCGTACCGGCAACGTCGTTCTGCTTGATGGCGTCTTGTATCGTATTGGCGGTTTTGGCCATCTCGTCCAGCAGCCGGGCGGCGGTAGTGGGTGGGATAAGCAGCAGGAGTTTCTTGGCGATGTGGAATATCGGCCAGTAGTTGATGGACAGTATATTGTCCCACTCGGCGATTACATCGTCGGGATGCAGACCGCCGGTAGCTTGGCGGACTTGCCCCAGGCTTTTGATGGTGTGGGTTTCTTTGCGCCCGTCAACTTCGACCTCGGCGGAGAATCCGGCTAGGTTCTGCTGAAAGGACAAGGCGTTTATCAGCATAGCGGCGGTCATCTTGGCCGTCTGCTCGCGGGCGTTCTGGTCGGCCTTTTCCTGCTTTATCTCATCGGGTTTGACAGGCTCTTTTTCAGGATAGGCCGGCCACTGCTGGCGCAGTTCGGTCCCGATGGCTTCGCCGATGCCGGTATGCCGGGCGCAACCCTGTATCAGGATGGCGACGTCAGCCACGCCATACTCGAAAACCTCGGTGGCCCGGTCAATGGTGTCCTGCGGTTCCGCTGCGGGACGGATGAAGTCGACCAGGTCCCGGATGTTTCCCTTGATAAACCCGGATTGGGGGAACCGGGTCTGCTCTTGGGCCGTGCCCTGATAGACGGCATACTCGATCTCGTGGCCGTCTTCCAGCAACCGCTGGGCATCGTCGCCGGTGGCGCATTGATGTAACTCTTCCGTGGCGCGGATGGCGATAACAGCGCTGACCTTGCCGGCGGCGTCTGCGACCACCGGATCGAGTTCGCGGCCGATGCTTTTCATACAGTCGTCGGCCACCGTTGCTGCCGGCGGGTACTCGGTTTCCAGCACTATGGGCGGGCCGCCTGCGCGGGTAATCAGCACATCCGGCTTGGTTTTCGGTCCGCGCAAGGCCCTCCGCAGTTCTTCACGGGCCTGCCAGCCAGCCGAGTCGGTCAGCTTGTTGATGACGCTGGCAATGCGCCCGTTCAGTTGGGGTTCTTCCAACACTGTCCGCGCCCTCTGTTTACACTTCCATATTGGTGCCGCGCCTCAAGAGGTCGGTCGAATAGTTGACGTAAACGTCTTCGTAGATCTCCAGCGGTTCCGGCCAATCGCTCGCGTCCGCGAACTGGATTGCTTCTTCCATCAGGTTGGCGGCTTCTTTATCGATCTGGTCCAGCTCTTCGGCTGTGATTTCACCCAAGGGAAGGACAGCGTTACGGAACTGGAGCAGAGGGTCCCTTTTCCGCCAATGCTCCTCTTCTTCACGGGTCCGATATGACAGGGGGTTATCGAAGACCGTATGGCCATAGTACCGGTAGGTCCGGCACTCCAGCAGGGACGGACCCTCTCCGGCCCTGGCCCGCGCAACCGCTTGACCGGCGGCGTCGTACACGGCGAATACATCCATGCCGTCAACGTTAAAACCGGGCATGTTGTAACCGGGGGCGCGGTCGGACACGTTGGCCACCGACAGCGCGTACTCAACGGGCGTGGACTCGGCGTAGCCGTTGTTTTCACAGCAGAAAATGACAGGGAGCTTCCATACGGACGCTAAGTTCATCGATTCGTGGAGAATGCCTTGGTTGGCGCCGCCGTCGCCGAAAAAGGCGACCGCAACCCGGCCCAGGTTTTTGAGCTTCGACGTCAGGGCTGCTCCCACCGCCAAGGGGACGCTGGCGGCAACTACGCCATTGGTGCCCAGCATCCCTTTGCTCATATCGGCGATGTGCATCGAGCCGCCCTTGCCCTTGTTGGGGCCGGTGGTCCTGCCGAACAACTCGGCCATCATCGCCTTGGGGTCAACTCCTTTGGCGATGCAATGGCCGTGGCCGCGGTGGGTGCTGCCGATATAATCGTTTTCGGACAGGTGGGCGCATACCCCCGTGGGCACAGCTTCCTGGCCCGCTGAAGAGTGGACAGACCCGGACATGCGGCGTTGCCCGGTCTCGGGGATGCCCCGCTCCTCGAAATTTCGAATGGTGGCCATGGTGGTATAGAGCTTCAATAGAGTCTCGCGGTCAAGTTCCATGGTCCCTCCCCAAGCGTGCCTAACAGCAGGCTGGCCGTGAATTTCCCCCATAGTAGCATGGAGCAATTGGATGTCAATACCGATTTCCGACAGGCGGATCAGCGGTGAAGAAAGGCCTGTTCAGGAGGGGAATGGCTGATTCGGACCGGTCCGCCGGCCGTGACCCCTAACGCGGCGGCGGCGTGTCCGTCGGGCACGGCGATCTCCAGATAGCCAAGGCTGCCGCCTATGAGGCGGGCTGATTCGTTCTCCAAGGGCTCTGGGGAGTGGAACGTCCGGCTTAAGCCGTGTACTTGGACGCCGTTTATCTCCGTTACTATGTTGGTCCAGCCGGCAATGTTCTCAATTGGAACGTTGGTTACCAAGTTGCCGAAGTGGTCTACATAGACCACTTCCCCCTCAACGCTGTTGACGTGCGCCACCGGCTGGGGAATGGGACTCCACTCCAGTTCCTGGACCGGCGGCCCAAAGTCGCTAGGCGGCGCACCCAGCGACAAGTGCGCTGCTACAGGCGCAAACACATCCCGTCCGTGGAAGGTATTACTCAAGGGATGCAGCCAATACTCGTCGTTGGTCAAATGGTAAGCCTCTAAACCGTCCGGCACGAATACCCGGCCGGGCTGGCTTGGCGGCTCGTCCAAGCAGGCCGCCAACACTTGGCTGAGGAGGCCGTTGTCCGGAGCTATGAACTTGGCGGCGGGCGTCACCAACAGCACCGGTCTGCGATTGGTGCCAACCCCTGGGTCTACCACCGCCGCATGGATGGCGCCTTGAGGGAAGAACCGGTGGCTTGTGCCCAACAGGAAGGCAGCTTGCCGCACGTTTTGGGGTTGGATGTTGTGGGTCAGGTCTACGACTGTGGCATGAGAGTTGATTCTGAGGATTACTCCCTTCATCACTCCCACATACGGGTCGGCAAGACCGAAGTCGGTGGTGAGGACTATGGGGGAAGTTTCCATGAGCGCCGCGGAAGGCTTTCTAAGCGTCCGTTAACGGCTTAGGAGCGTCGAGTGGTCAGAATGACGCCAGCCGGACGCTCAGGATAGACAAACCCAGGAAGACTACGGACAGCACGATAGTGAACTGGAAAAGCGTCTTTTCCAGTCCTCTCCTTGTCCGGACGGTTGTGCCGGGAGAGCCGAAAAGTCCCGCGCTGCCCTCTTTTACTTGAAGAAGGATAACCATAACGATAACGACTGAGATTAAGATTTGGGCAATGTTCAGATATATTCCCAGGTTCACTTTATACCACCCTACGATTTCTTGTGCTGGCGGAAGGCCAAGACGAATTGACTATGGAGCCTGTTGAGAGGCCGCCTCTCGTCTCGCGGCTAACTCCCTGGTGACCAGTTGGTTGACCAACTCGGGATTGGCGCTGCCGCGAGTGATTTTCATCACTTGGCCTACCAGGAAACGGGCCGCCGACTCCTTGCCTTGGATGTAGTCGTCTACGGCCTTCGGGTTGGCTTCCAGCGCCTCGGCTAAAGCCTTTTCCACTGTGGAAGAGTCGTTGATCTGGGCGTAGCCCTTGTCACTAACGATTTTACCCGGAGAGTCGCCGCTATAGAAGCTTTCCTCGAGTACGGTTTTGGCGATAGTGGAGCTTATAGCGCTAGATTGCACCAAGGCGACCAACTCGGCCAAGTGGTCGGGAGTAACCCGGCAAGCGGCGATGGGCTTGTTTTCCAACTTCAACAGCCGACTCAAGTCTCCCTGAATCCAGTTGCAGGCGTTCTTGGAGAAGTCTTGCAGTTGGGCGCCGGCAAGCTGCTTCGGTCCAACGGCCGATTCAAAGTAATCGGCCACCGGCTTGGATGCCGTCAGCAGACTGGCGTCGTAGCCCGAAAGGCCATACTGTTCGGAGAACCGCGCACGGCGGGAGGCGGGCAACTCCGGCAGGCGTTCTTGTATTGCCGACACCCAGACCGGGTCCAGAATCAAGGGAGGGAGGTCCGGCTCCGGGAAGTAGCGGTAATCGTGGGCGTATTCTTTGCTGCGCTGGGACACGGTCACGTTCCGGTCATCGACCCAGCCGCGGGTCTCCTGGACCACCTCGCCGCCGCCGTCCACTACCTGCCGCTGCCGGTCAACCTCGTATTGCAACGCCATGAACACGTTGCGGAAGCTGTTCACATTTTTGACTTCGGCCCGCTTGCCGTATTCGGCGCTGCCTTCAGGTCGGATACTGATGTTGGCGTCGCACCGGAAGCTGCCGTCCTGCATGTTGCCGGTGGAAACCCCCAAGTACACCAATATGGTGTGGAGAGTGGTCAAATAGGCGCGGGCTTCTTCCGGAGATGACAAGTCGGGACGGCTGACGATTTCCATCAAGGGCACACCGGAACGGTTTACGTCCACCAAGCTGTAGGACTCGCCTGTTTCCGAGGACAGGTGTTGCAACTTGGCCACGTCCTCTTCCAAATGGACTCGCTCCACGCCGATACGGCGCGGCCCCCCTTCAACCTCGATATCCAAGAACCCATCCACGGCCAAGGGAAGGTCGTATTGAGAGATTTGGTAGCCCTTCATAAGATCGGGGTAGGGATAGTTCTTGCGGTCGAACTTGGAGTACTCCGGTATCCGGCAGTCCAACGCCAGTCCGGTCATGACGGTGTACTCCACGGCTTTGCGATTAATTACAGGTAAAGCGCCCGGCAGACCGAGGCAGACCGGGCAGACCCTGGTGTTCACCCCCGCCGACTGGTAGTCGGCCCGGCAGGAGCAGAACATCTTGCTTTGGGTTGCAAGCTGCACGTGGACTTCCAAGCCGATGACTGTTTCGTACTTCATGTGTTCAAAGGCGCTAAAAAGTTAGTCTTGCTACGGTGAGGCCGCTGGCTGGCCCGTGGCTACGCGATGCTTTGCAGCAGTTTCTGCGCTGTGGTCCCAATGTCAGCCGGGGTGGGTATGATGACAGCGCCGGCGTCCTTGAGGGCTTCCACCTTGGTCTCGGCCCGAGCGCTTTCCCCGGTGATGATGGCTCCGGCGTGGCCCATTCGTTTGCCCGGAGGGGCCGTGGCCCCCACTATCAGGGCGCACAGAGGCTTGGTGAAAGACTCCTTGATGTAGGCGGCGGCTTCCTGTTCCATAGTGCCGCCGATCTCCCCGATCATCACTACCATGTCCGTATCCGGGTCTTCGTTAAACAGCCGCAGCACGTCAATGAAACTGGTGCCGATAATAGGGTCTCCGCCAATGCCCACACAACTGGACTGGCCGATGCCAAGCTCGGTCAATTGGCCCACGGCCTCGTAGGTCAGAGTGCCGCTGCGGGACACTACGCCCGTCCTACCGTGCTTGTGGATGGCCCCGGGCATGATTCCGACCTTGCAACGGGCGCCGGGCGTGATAAGCCCGGGGCAATTGGGGCCGATAAGCCGCACAGGTTTGTTTTCCAAGTACCGGCTGATACGGACAGTGTCCAGCACCGGGAGGCCTTCGGTGATGCACACGACCAACGGCACCCCGGCGTCGGCCGCCTCTGCAATCGCGTCCGCAGCGAAGGGCGGCGGCACAAAAATAAGGGAGACGTTGGCGCCGGTGGCTTGCACCGCCTCTTCCATTGAGTCGAAGATCGGGACTTCATCCTCGAAGACCTGCCCGCCGCGGCCGGGGGTGACTCCGGCGACCACGTTAGCGCCGTAGGCCTTGCAAGCGGAAGCGTGGAAGCTCCCTTCTCGTCCGGTGATGCCCTGCACCACTATCCGAGAATTTTCATTCACCAGGATGCTCATTCCAGTCCCTGCCTTGGAGAGTAGTTGCCCGGGGAAGTTTTTATCCTCATCTTGACCTTTGCACTCAAGGGCGAAAGAAAGTTTTGCGCGGCTGAAGTTCAGCGGGATTGCCGGATGGCATGAGCCGCCTCCGACAGAGTGTTGGCGAAAGTGACCTGCAGCCCCGAGTCCCGCAAAATGCTGCGGCCCTCTTCGGCGTTGGTGCCCAACAGCCGCACCACCAACGGAAGGTTGGAATCCATTTGCCGGTACGCTTGAACGACGCCCCTGGCAGCTACATCGCACCGGAGTATACCACCGAAAATGTTGACCAGCACCCGCGTGACCTTGGGATCGGACAGTATGATCGAAACCGCGTTGGCCACCTTTTCGTCGGTTGCGCCGCCGCCCACGTCCAGAAAGTTGGCGGGAGCCGCGCCGGCGGCGTTGGTCACGTCCAGGGTCGCCATCGCCAAGCCGGCCCCGTTGACTAAGCAACCCACCTCGCCGTCCAGGTTGACATAGGCTATATCCATATCGGCGGCGCGGGCTTCCAGTTCATCCTCCTGGCTCTTGTCCTGCAGTGCCAGGAGGTCATGGTGCCGGAACAGCGAGTCGTCGTCCAGGTTAATCTTGGCATCCAACGCCACCAAGTCGCCGCCGCCGGTGACAATCAAGGGGTTAATCTCCACCAACGAACAATCGTTGTCGGCGAATATCCGGTACAGGTTGCCCATGACACCGGCGCAGGCTTGGGCTTGAGCGCCTTCCAAGCCCAGCTTGGCCGTCAGGCGCCGGGCCTGAAAGGGCATAAAGCCCATGACAGGGTCAATGACTTCGTTATGGATGTCCTCGGGTCTGGTGGCGGCGACCTCTTCGATGTCCATACCACCCGCCGGGCTGGCCAGAAGGACAGGACTTCGAGCAACCCGGTCGATGGTGATGGCGAGATACAACTCTCGGGCTATGTCGGCCAGTGCTTCGACCAGGACGTGGTGCACAGGCGCCCCTTCAGGACCGGTCTGGGGGGTGACCAGACGTTCGGCCAGCAACGCGTCGGCGACTTGCCGGGCTTCGTCAGGGGAGTTGACAATTTTGACGCCTCCGCTGTGGCCCCGGCCCCCGGCATGTATCTGCGCCTTCAGCACGGCCCGCCCATCGAGGTCCGCTGTGGCTTTCCGGGCCTCTTCGCCGCTGGCTGCCAATCGGCTTTGCGGGACCGCAATGCCATAGCGGGCGAAGATTTCCTTTGCCTGATATTCATGGATCCTCATAGACGCTCCTGGTTGGTGCCGTCCGGACCACCGCATCCGCCGCCGAAAGCCGGGCGCTTGGGCGCTTGGGCGCACGGGATATTTTCATGTTCGCGGGAAACGAATCCAATTTATTGGATTTTGTCCTACTCGTCAAATGACCTGTGGGTTCCGGGCCGGTGGACAACAACGCGGCGCGGGTCGGATAATCCGAGATTGGAGGAGCATTTGAGCGTCACGACACCGGCGGGCATATACCAGGTGTTTAAAAAGGGCTTAGCTGGCAGTCAATCGAGACAGGCGTTTACATTCAGGGCCAAGCAAATTGCAGGATGGAGGAATATCATGGCCGAAAACGTTCGCTACAACAGGGTTGTCGACCTGCTGGAGCAGGGCCGCCCGGTGTTCTGCTCCGGGTTGGTGTGGAACGGCAATTTGGACGACATCACGTTCATCGCCGACTCGGAATACGACATGGTTATCGTGGAGATGGAGCACGAGGGGTTGAGCTTCAACAACCTGCGGACCTCGCTCCAGTTTTTGCTGAACCGCAAGCGGATAGCGGGGGGAGGCGCCCTTCAAGCCAGCCCGACGCCCTTCGTCCGGATACCCCCCAACTCCAGGGAGGTAAGCCAGTGGGTGATAAAGCAGACTCTGGACACCGGCGTGTATGGGCTGGTTCTGCCCCACTTGAACACGGTTGAGGAAGCGCGGGCGGCGGTGGTGGCGGCGCGGTATCCTCAGGTGCCCGGAGTGGCCGACTTCGAACCGCAGGGAGAGCGGGGGTGGTGGCAGCGCATCGCGCCGCGGTATTGGGGACTGTCAGCCCAAGAGTATTACGACGCTGCGGACTTGTGGCCCCTTGACCCCAACGGCAACATGATGCTGATGGGCATTGTGGAAGAGCCGGAGGGAGTCAGGAACCTGCCGGACATCCTGCGGGAGGTCAAAGGGATAGGGGCCATTTGGGCCGGTCCCGGCGACATGTCGGTGTCCATGGGGCACCGGGGGAATGCCAACCACCCGGAGGTGCAGGAGAACCTGTTGCGCATTCTCCGCACTTGCTTGGACGCGGGGGTGCCTTGCGCCACCGGGGCGACCGCCGAGGAGGTTCCGATGCGACTGGAGCAGGGCTTTCGCATCATCATCACCTCCCCGGTGAAATCGAACCCCGGACTGGAGGAGGGCCGACGGATCAGCGGGCGTTAGCCTGCTATTCCCTGGCCAAGCCGAGTTGTCCCGGAGGTTCCTGCAGGTACTTGAAAATATCCGCGTCCGAGGACAGGATGACGGTAGTCTGCTGGTTCAGGAACTTCGGGTAAGCCTCCAGGGTACGCCGGAAGGCAAAGAACTCCGGGTCCCGGTTAAGAGCGTCGGCCAGGATGCCAATGGCTTCAGCTTCGCCGCGGCCCCGGATTTCGTTGCTCTCCTGCTCGGCTGCCGCTAGGATAATCTCCCGGTTCTTGTTGGCTTCGGCGCGGATTCTCAGGTCTTGTTCATCGCCCTCTGAACGCAGCCTTGTCGCGATTTTGTTACGCTCGGCTCTCATACGGTTGAATATGGTCTCTTGCACTCGATCTGAGAAGTCCGCCCGTTTCAACCGGACGTCGATTATCTGGATTCCGAATTCGCCTTCCTCTACCCGTTTCTGAACGGCGTCAAAGACTATTTTCAACAGCTCGGTCCTGGACTCGGTGGCTTCGATGAGAGGCAGTCCCTCTTCATCGGTCAACTGTTCCCCGGTGGCCGGGTCCACCAATGGCTCTGCGCCAATAATCTCGGTCCTTTGTCTCACCGCGATTTCGTCACGCAGGCTGGAAGTAACAACGTCGCCAATCCTTGTCGCCGCTGTGTTCTCGTTCTGGAGGGTCTTGAAGAACTTCAGGGGGTCCACGATCTTGTAACGTGCGTAAGAGTCGATTGTGAGGTTCTGTTTGTCGATGTCAGGCATGGATACGGGCTGGGCGTCAATTCGCAGCACGCGCCGGTCGAACCTGAGGACGGTGTCGGCAACGGGCGCTTTAAGGTATAAGCCGGGAGCCGTCGCCACGGTCCTGGGGTCGCCGAACCGGGTGACCAGCACCTGTTCGGTGACGTCAACCACGTATAGCGCCTGCGAAACAACTATAAGCGCGACTATCACCACGATACCGAGGATGACCAAGTTTCTCATGTCAGGACTCCTGCGCTGGTATAGATAAGTTTAGGGAGAGGGCCTGGGACCCAGCGGCACCGGGGTCACTTCACCCCTGCCTCCCAAGAGCAATACGGATTGCGCGTCGGGGGAGACGATTATCTTGTTGACGTTGGGAAGTATTCCCTCGATCGCCTCCAAGTAGAGCCGTTGCTGAGTTACCTCACTCGTCGCCGGTATCGTAAGGTCTTCCTGGTTCAAATACCGGACGGTGAACACGTCACCGGGTGTCAATGATTCGCCTTGCTGCACGTCGAAGGTTACGATGTTGGTGCGTTGATCGAACCCGGAAACGCTCATGTCAACACCGGGGGCGTTGCCGCCGTCGGGTCCTGCGACCACCGCAATGTCGGAGGCGGTGATACCGGTGAACATGTCGTCGTCTCCGTCTCCATCGTCAGTATCCAGAACGATGTTGCCAAGCCTGACTTCAAAAGGACCGGACCCAACCAGCGCCGGCAGGACTACATCTTCGTTCCCCAAGTAGGCAATGGAGAACCGCTCGCCGGTCACCGGGTCCCCGACCCTGGCCTCGAAGGTAACGCTAAAAGCGCATTTGGTTGCGCCTTGTCCGGCTGCCTTTAGCGCGCGGTCGGAAAACACGCAGCTTGAGGGATTGTCAAGGTCGGTTCCGATCACCGCCAGTGAGTCCACGAGGATGTCGAACCCGCCGTTGGGGGTCTGCTTGCCGCCTATCACTATGACGTCGGCCAAGCCTATTCCGGTAGAGGGTTCGCCGTCACCGTCGGCGTTATTGGTGTCCTGTAGCTCGTGGCGCAACTGAATGGAATTGTCACGGAATGCTTGGAGCACCGAAATGAAACGGCCGGCCTCACCTTGTGCGCGAGAAACGCGGGCTTGCTGGAAGGCTTCCGCTTCCCGCTTGATCCTCTCCGCATCACCCTGCGCCCTTGGGATGATGCTGTTTTCGTAAGTACGAGCCTCGTTTATGCGGGTCTCTTTTTCCTGGCGGGCGCGCAGCACGTCTTCGAAAGCTTCGAAGACTTCTTCGGGCGCTTGGGTCTTCAGCAACTGCACGCTGAGGATGTTGATACCGGTGCCGTAACTGTCGAGGACGCCCTGTAGACGTTCCTTGGCTTCCGATTCCACTTCGGTCCGTTGTTCCGTCAGCACGTCCTCAATGGTACGTTTCCCCACTACAAGCCTGATGGCGGCTTCCGCAGCATCCTTCAGTGTACGGCCGTCAGGTTGACCGGCCAGTATGTCCCGGTCAACCTCACCGGGGTCGTCCACCTGGAACAGGAAACCGGCCAGGTCTTTAATGTCGTATTGCACCACCATCTGCACGTCGACGATGTTGAGGTCGCCGCTGATCATGAGGCCTTCCACGGC
The DNA here is from genome assembly GCA_965261795.1 of Dehalococcoidia bacterium. Classification (GTDB taxonomy): domain Bacteria; phylum Chloroflexota; class Dehalococcoidia; order Lucifugimonadales; family UBA3495; genus CBDCFV01. Next base: position 4,516,877 of record OZ253476.1, on the reverse strand, counting down.
GACGCCTTCGGCAGAACCGGTGCGGAAGCCCAACTCCATGCGCCGGGTTTCCGTTACCTTCACCCTGTCTTTCTTGCCGATGGGGGTGGGCCACCACCAATGAAGTCCCGTTTGCGTAACTATGCCGGAGACATCGGAGCATGGCCCGAAAATCTCTCCACAGATTGCGCCAAAGCGGCGTTGGGCCGATTGTTCGCCGGGGCCGAGCCGGTAGATGCCAGTGGCTATCCAGATGACCACTATCAGGCCGATGCCCAGGACAATAATCCCGCCAACACCGCCGCCGCCTAACCGGCCGGCGATTCTGCCGAGGTTGTTCCTGAACCCTCCGATAATCTGGTCGAAGTCTACTTCCGGTTGCCTGGGTCCTCCTGGTGGGTACATAGCAGAGCGTCCTTACCTCGTGGTTGATTGAGTGCGGCGCATAATCGGACTGTGCCAAGAAAACACGCCAAAGTTCATTCTACCATTTTCCAGGGTCAGTAGCCCGCCCACTCATCAACCGCTTAAGGTCAATCGCATTTTAACTATCAGTGCACCAGACAGGCCAAATCTGCCGTAAAACCTTCCGTCATTCCCGCGAAGGCGGGAATCCACACTGTCTCCCATAGGCAAATTTACCCTTTCCAACGACTATGGATTCCCGTTTCCACGGGAATGACGCCTGCCCCCGTGAAGACGGGGGATTAAATGGGCCGCCACGCTTTATAACGCGATTGCCCTGTAGACCGCTTAAGGTCAATCGCCATTGTCTTGAACCATGATTCATTTGATTTGATAATTTGTGTAATTTTCATTCGAGTTATAATCATTGGCGAAATTCATTGCAAGCGCCTGGCGGTAGGCCACTCAATGGCGTACCGGGTGGGCCCATATCCACGAATATTCAGAGGTGGCGGAGGTTTGTACCAATGGCTGAAACCGGACTGACTGTGACACCAAGTGATGGGATGACCCGGATCCAAGCGACGTGCGAACATCAAAGCGGGTTAATCTACGTGGTCCCGGCCCAGCGGAGTTGGGTGTGCTCGCAAGAGATGATGCCAGCCCACGCATTGGCCGGGTTTTTCCGCGAGCTAATCGCGTTGAAACAGCCGTCGGTAAAGGAACTGATGCAGGACTGGGGCATCTACTACCGGCAGTTGCCCATCGAGGCAGAAGAAGGCGCGAACTCTGCGTAAGCAGGAATTCGCGCCTTTCACGGTACCGATTGTCTGAGGAAAGTTAGGGTCAATCGTCGGAGTCGCCCGAGGCCGGCAACGGTGCGCTGTTGCCGGAAAGCGTCGGCGCAGGCTGGGCTATAGGGGCTTGCGGCGGCGCAGGTGAGTACGGAGGAGCGTCGGGCAGGATGGCCGGCGTTTCCGGGCCTTCCCCGATCTCCCTATCGTCGATCAGCCAGGCAAGGGTCACGGCGTTGATGGTCTCGTGTTCAATCAGGTACTCTGAAAGCTGCACCAGCTTGGGCTTGTTGGTGATTAGTAGCTCCTGGGCAACCCGGTAGGCCCCGTTGATGAGAACCTTGACTTCTTCGTCGATTTCCTCGGCGACCTTGTCTCCATAGTCCCGTTCCTCGCTGATCTCCCGCCCCAGGAACACCAGTTCCTGCACCTTGCCAAAAGTACGAGGCCCCAAGGCGGAACTCATGCCGTACCGCTTGATCATGCTGAGAGCCACCTTGGTTGCGCGCTCCAAGTCGTTGCTGGCGCCCGTGGTGACCTCATCGAAAATCAGCTCTTCGGCTACGCGGCCGCCCATAGTTACGGAGAGCATGTCGCTGAACTGGTTCTTGGTCCAGAGGTAGCGGTCTTCGTCGGGCAACAACGACGTGTGCCCTCCCATGTTGCCCCGTGACACTATGGAGATTTTATGGACCCGGTCGGCATGGGGCAGTATGTGGGCTACCAGGGCGTGACCTGCCTCGTGATAAGCGGTCATTTCCTTTTCCCGCGAACTGATGACCCTGCTCTTGCGTTCGGGCCCGGCGATGATCCGGTCTACCGCTTCTTCGAACTCGGTCATGTAGATAGTCTTCTTGTTTGCTCTGGCGGTCAGGATTGCCGCCTCGTTCACCAAGTTGGCAAGGTCCGCCCCGCTGAATCCGGGGGTTTCCTTGGCCAGGCTTTCCATAGAGATCTCCGGCGCCAGCGGTTTGCCGGCGGCATGGACCTTCAAGATAGCCATTCGGCCCTTGATGTCGGGCAGGTCAAGGGTTACCCGCCGGTCGAAGCGCCCCGGCCGGAGCAAAGCCGGGTCCAGAATATCCGGCCTGTTGGTGGCTGCCAGCACTATGATGTTGTTGTTGGTCTCGAACCCGTCCATTTCCACCAGGATCTGGTTCAGGGTCTGCTCGCGCTCGTCGTGGCCGCCGCCCAAGCCGGCCCCCCGATGACGCCCCACTGCGTCGATTTCGTCGACGAACACGATACAAGGGGAATTCCGCTTGGCTTGGTCGAAGAGGTCCCTGACCCTGGCGGCGCCTACGCCAACGAACATCTCAACGAATTCGCTGCCGCTGATATGGAAGAACGGCACACCAGCTTCTCCGGCTACCGCCCGTGCCAGCAAGGTCTTTCCCGTTCCCGGTTGGCCTACCAGAAGCACTCCCTTGGGGATCCTGGCTCCCAAGGAAAGGAACCGTTCCGGGAACTTGAGGAACTCCACGACCTCCTGCAGTTCGGCTTTGGCCTCGTCCACACCCGCAACGTCTGTGAAGGTTACCGTGGGGCGGTTGAGGGGCACCATGCGCGCTCTGCTGCGCCCGAAACTAAGGGTCTGGTTATTGCTTCCCTGGGCTTGCCGCATCATAAACAGGATGAGGCCGCCGAAGAATATCAGCGGAAGGAAGTTGATCAAGAGTCCAAAGACGCTGCCGAGTCCGCCTCCACCCTTGTAATTCACCGTGACCCCGTTGGGTGGGCCAATTGCGACGCCGCTTTCCACTAGAAGGGTCATCACCTCAGTGTTGGTGCCGACGCGGCTGGTGAACCGGTCGTTCCCGACCCTGCTGCCAGGCTCGGGGACAACAGTAAGCTTTTTGCCGTCGGCGATAATCTCCCGGATCTCGTTGTTTTTGGCCATCGATATAACGGTCGTTATAGGCAACTCGTTCCCGCCCCCTATACCAGGCAACAGGGTATAGAAGATGACAATGACGCCGATGATGACCAGCAGGTAAACGAAGCTATTTCTTAGCCATCGATTGCTTCCCATTCCAGCCTCTTGAGGTTCCTATCCCAAAGACCTTTTGTGTATTGGCGAATACGATGATAATGGACTGGTGGACAAAATGCAAAACCCGATGAGGCTAATTGGCCCCACCGGCTGCATATTACGAACAAGGTTGGTGATTTTACAAGGGCATCCGGAGGGGATTATGCGCTGCAGGACCTTTTGACTACGAGGCTGGAATCTCTTATCAAGCTGGAATCTCTTATCAATGGGAAGGAGGAGACCGCCGACAACATACAAAAGGCCCCGCCATACGTCAGCGTTAGTCAAGCCACGTCCGCTACCAGTGCCAAATGGAGTCGTGCGAATCGTACAAGTCCGCGATCTCGTTCCGGCTGATCACCTTCAATCCGTCTGCCAATTCGTCCTGACCAATGCCGCGGTCCTCCAGGTCCTCTTTGACCGCGTAGGTCGGCACGTCGGCGGAGATGAGGTTGACGATGTCCTGGTCCAGCGTCGGCGGCACGTCCAAGGCGACGGAGCCAAAGGTGAGACCGCTGGCGTCCTGCCCCATGACAGCATAGTTCACCGCATTGCCCCGAAGGAGGATGGAGATATCGGCCCCGGCGTTTTTGAACATGTGGCTGACCCACAGGATGGTGTCATCCTGCTCTTCAATGGTCCCGTGATAAGCGCGTTCTACAATGGACAAAATCTTAGCCACGGCGGCCTCCTATCTCGTACCCATAATCAGGGTGTTGTCGCTTTCATTAGACCAGTTGACCAAGTCGGGCGGCCCCCCGCGCCTTGCGCCGTCGATCCAGTTCCCCGCGCCCCGTTCATCCACGCACATGCCGCAGTTGATCCAGTCCACTTTGCCGGTGGCCAGCAGCCCTGCGACAAAGTTGGCGGTGGTGGGATGGTCCTGTTCCTCGACCGAGGTGCCCTTGACCGGGTTGGGATGCGGGGCCTGGTCCTTTATGGTCAGGCTTACCGCACCCTCGTAAGCGAAGACGTTGACGCTGTGGCCCTTCTTGACTGCCGCGTCGACGATGCGCATGGCCGTGGTTGTGGTGCCTGATTCGTAAGGTGAGTCCATCAATGCGATCGTTAGCTTTGCCACAATGATCTCCTTAAAGTTTGCTGTTGGACTTAATGCCAGACGACTTTGGTGTTACTGTCCACCAATCTGTCGACCAGGTTGTCAACGTTGGAAACCGATACACCCTCTTCAAGGTTCCCGGTGGAAATCCCCCTTTCCCTCAAGGAGAAATCGTCGGCCTGTACGGTCACCGAGGGGGCGCTGCTGCGCAGGGTTGTAACCGGGTTGTCTTTAACATTTTTCCGGGCACAGAACACGCCGTTCTGAATGAGAAACAGGGTGACGTTGTTCCCGCGTTCCGCCAAGTTGCCGGCGAGGTCGTACATGTAGGTGGTGTCGGCATATTCGAATGGGTCCCGGGACTCTATCAATAAGTAAGCGGCCAATTTTCACCTCCTGGTAACCGCATCTGGCGGACAATGCAGCGTCGCTGTGGTCCCGCGACGGCTGCCATGGGCCAAGGTTTTGATGAGATCGACTTAGGCCCAATGCTAACGTTGAGGCAATCGCGTGTCAACAGAAGATTTACGGTCTGGTATCACACTGCCTACGCTTTGTCCTGGGCATGTAGACCCCCAACGGAACCGCGTCACGGCGTTAATATTCCTGTCACAAACTCGCAATTGCAACGTAACAAATCGGCAATACCGGCGTAACAGGTCTGCCATAGAGTGGGACAAATTCTCCCTCGAGAGGTGTGAAATGATGCGCCGGGTATTGATTATCGCCATGGTGGGTCTGCTGGCAGCGGGGATTCTAACGGGGTACAACGTGGCCTTTGCCCAGGACATTACCTCGGATGCGGAAAAATTAGACCAGGGCGCCAATGTTATCTGGATGGTTGGGGCTTTCCTGGTGTTCTTCATGCAGGCAGGATTCGCCTTTTTGGGCGCCGGGTTGATAAGGTCCAAAAACACGACCAACTATATGACGAAGAGTTTCATGGACTTTGCCATCGCGTCCCTGTCGTTCTGGGCCTTTGGCTTCGCCCTCATGTGGGGCACCTCGGCCATGGGGATTGCTGGAACCACCAACTTCTTCCTGACGGAAGCGGCCGATGGGCAGACCTACGTTGACTGGGTGTTCCAGATGGTCTTTGCCGGCACTGCCGCTACTATCGTGGCGGGCGCAGTGGCCGAGTGGACCAAGATCCAGGCCTACCTGGCCTACAGCTTCATTATCGGGGCGGTAATCTATCCCCTGTACGGTCACTGGGTATGGGGTGGCGGATGGTTGGGCAATCTCGAAGTCATTGGACTTCCGGCGGCCGCGGACTACGCCGGTTCGGGAGTGGTGCACGCAGTGGGCGGCTTCATAGCCCTCGCCGGAGCGGTAGTCGTGGGGGCCCGCAAAGGCAAGTTCAATGCCGACGGTTCGGCGAATGTACTGTCCGGGCATAACATCCCATACGTAGTCATAGGGACGTTCATCCTGTTCTTTGGCTGGTTCGGGTTCAACATCAACACCGGCGACTCCATCGGCCTCAACGCGGTGAACACGCTGCTCGCGGGCGCAACCGGTGCGGTAGTCGCCCTTTACATTCAATTGGTTCGGACGGGCCGCACGGACATATTGATCGCCTGTAACGGCGCCCTGGCCGGTCTGGTGGGCATTACGGCCCCGGTGGCTTTCGTCGAACCGTGGTCCGCCGTGGTGATAGGCGCCGTAGCCGCGCCGATCATGATGGCCTCTGTAGCGTTCATCGAAAACGTGCTCAAAATCGACGACCCGGTCGGCGCGATTTCGGTGCATGGCACCACCGGACTCTGGGGGATATTGGCGGTGGGAATATTCGCCAACGGCAACAACGGAGTGACAGGCTTGATCGGAGGCAACGGGGCGCAGATAGTATCACAATTGATCAGCATGGGCGTGGTATTGGCATGGGCCCTGGTCACAGGCTTTGCGCTGTTTGCAGTCCTGAAAGCGACGATGGGAGTGAGGGCGACGGAGGAGGAAGAGATGGAAGGGCTGGACCTTGCTGAACACGGACTAATCGCCTATCCGGCGGACTAGCAGACCGCAACGGGAAGCAACCGTTCCCTGCCGTCGCAACGGCGGCCAAGCGCCGGGAGCCCTCCAGGGTCCCCGGCGCTTTTTGATTGGACCGCGCGATGACGGTTTGCCTGGCATTCGCCTTGGGCGCGATGTGAAGAATGTGAAATCTGTAACAAAGAGTTTACAAGTTTGTAAATTGTCTGTAACACCGCTGCCTAGAATGGTAAGTAACGACTATTTATGAACTGAAAGGAGGGAAGCATGGAGGCAATAGCAGCAGGGGTTGCGTTCCTGGGTTTATTCGGTTTGTGGGTGGTGCTTCCCAAGAAACTCCTGAAGAAGTAATTTCTTAATCCCACCAACGGATCGGCCAATGGACTGTTGGGCACACGCCAGGGTAAGTGGTCCCTGAAAGTCCATGCTTGGGGACTTCTCCAGAGCATGGACTTCCGCTTTTCCAGAACGCCAATCGGATTGGGAAAGTTGCTCCAAAGGGCTATCTCACATAGCCGGAAACCCTTACAATTATTTTCAGAGAGTACGCTCAATACCATCGGACCCCCAATACCATCGGAGAGGTAAGCATAATGGCAGAATTCTACAAGGCGGAATATATCTGGGTAGACGGTCAACAGCCCACGGCCAAGCTCCGCTCTAAAGGCAAAATCGTTCCAGTGGGTGAGGAACCGCCCCTATGGGGGTTCGATGGCTCCAGCACCAACCAAGCGCCGGGCGAAAACTCGGACTGCGTTCTGAATCCGGTCTTTGTTTGTCCCGACCCGGTGCGCGGCGGGAACAACAAGCTGGTCATGTGCGAAGTCCTGCTGCCCGACATGACGCCCCATACGACCAACACCCGGGCCGCCTGCGCCGCCGCCGCTGAGCGGTACAAAGACATGGACTACTGGTTCGGCATAGAGCAGGAATACACTTTCTTTGAAGGCATTAAGCCCCTCGGCTGGCCGAACAACGGCTTTCCTGCTCCCCAAGGGGGTTACTACTGCGGCGTAGGGTTTGACGAAGTGTTTGGCCGTCCCATAGTGGAAGAGCACATGGACGCCTGCCTGTACGCCGGCCTGATGTTTTCCGGCATCAATGGTGAAGTGATGCCCGCGCAGTGGGAGTTCCAGATTGGTCCGATAGGCTCGCCAACTGCGGCCGACCACCTGTGGGTGGCCCGGTGGCTGCTCTACCGTATCGGAGAGAGACACAATGCCAGCGCGACCTTGGACCCCAAGCCTGTAAAGGGCGACTGGAACGGCGCCGGGGCGCATACCAACTTCTCCACCAAAGAGATGCGGGAGAACTACGACGCCTGCGTCTTCGCGGCGGAAGCTTTGCAGACCCGTCACGATTTGCATATCGCCAATTACGGGCACCGCATTGAGGAGCGGCTTACCGGCCTTCACGAGACCTGTTCCTACCGGGAGTTCCGCTATGGAGTCTCCGACCGGGGAGCCTCGGTGCGAATTCCTTGGCAGGTGCACCGCGACGGCAAGGGTTACATTGAAGACCGGCGCCCCAACGCCAACTGCGACCCCTACGTGGTGACCCGATTGATAATGGAAACGGTCTCCGAAGCGGTGTTGGCCGCCGCTTAACAAATCTCCGGAAAGGCTACCAATTGCGACGCCGGTCCTCATTCTTGAGACCGGCGTCGCTGCTTTCTTAAAGCTTTCAATCTGCGCTGATAACGAATAGAGTAAACGGGTACAGGAGTTCATTCTGGAGGCTGGTTCATGAGTCAGGATTGGGCTGCCGAGCGGGACTTCGTTCTAAGGAACGCCAGAGAAAACGACGTACAGTTCGTGCGCCTCTGGTTCAGCGACATTTTGGGCAACCTGAAGGGTTTTGCTATTAACGTCGAGGACTTGGAGGACGCCATTGAACAGGGCGTGGGGTTCGATGGGGCCGTAATCGAGGGATTTGACCGGACCAATGAGAGCGACATGAGGGCCTTTCCCGACCCTTCCACCTTTCAACTCCTGCCTTGGCGGCCGCGGCAAAACGCCGTGGCCAGGATGTTTTGCGATATACGCACTCCAAAGGGCGAGCCGTTTGTCGGGGACCCGCGTTTCGTTCTCAAGCGCAACCTGGAGCGTCTGTCACGTTTGGGATTTACCTACTACGTGGGGCCGGAACTGGAGTTTTTCTACTTCAAGAACGCCCATACCCCTGAGCCTCTGGACGACAGCGGCTACTTCGACCAACTCTCCGGCCCGTCCTCCGCCGATCTGCGGCGGGACACCGTATTGAACCTGGCTGAAATGGGGGTTCCGGTGAAGTACTCTCACCATGAGGCCGCCCACGGCCAGCATGAAATCGACCTGCAATACACCGACGCGCTGACCATGGCCGACTCGGTGATGACCGCCAAGCTGGTAATCAAGGAACTGGCCCTGCTGCGGGGTGCCTACGCCTCGTTCATGCCCAAGCCGATAACCGGTATGAACGGCTCCGGGATGCACACCCACCAATCGTTGTTCCAAGGCAACAAGAACGTGTTCCACGATCAGGATGATGAACATCACTTGTCGTTGACAGGAAAACGTTTCATTGCCGGCTTGGTCAGGCACGCGCCGGAGATCACCTTGGTGACGAACCAGTGGGTAAACTCCTACAAACGACTGGCGCCGGGATTCGAAGCGCCGGTGTACATTTCCTGGTCCCACGTGAACAGGTCGGACCTGATCCGCGTGCCGGCTTACAAACCTGGGTACGAAAGCTCGGTGCGGGTGGAGTATCGCGCGCCGGACCCGGCGTGCAACTCTTATCTCGCCTTCAGCGCCATGCTGGCGGCGGGACTCAAGGGAATCGAAGAGGAATACCCGCCGCCGCCGGTGGAGGGCAACGTGTTTGCCATGTCGTCGGAGGAGCGCGAGTCCCGAAACATCAAGACCTTGCCCACCAGCTTGGGATCGGCAATTGCGGTGGCCGAAGACAGTGACCTGCTGCGTGAAACACTGGGCGAATACACCTTCAACAGTTTCATAAGAAACAAGAAGATCGAGTGGGAAGAGTACCGGGCGACGGTGACCGACTACGAGGTTTCACGGTATTTGCCGACGCTTTAGGCCTCAAGGTATGCGGAAGGATAAAGGCCAGATGTTTAGATCACAGGGACGGCCTGTCCCGTTTCCATGGACTCGTAGGCCTTTAAGACTACCATAACGTCTGCCAGGCCTTCAGCCCCGGACGTTTCCGGGGGGCGGCCTTCCGCAATGCTGGCGCAGAATTCAAGCGCCATTGGCTTCAGGCCGTAGTGGTCCGGCTCCAACGGCAGCTTTTGTTCCCCGCGCCCGTCGTCGAACAGCAACTCGGAAGAGCCGAGTTGATAGTAAATGCGGCCTGCGGAACCCGTTACCGACAGCCACATTGGCTGAGGCCGGGCGGTCCGGGCCCAGGAATGGTTGATTATCCCGGTGACACCGTTGGCCGTGCGGGCAATCATCGCCAACCCGTCCTCTGCGTTTATTCCTTGTTGTACCGAAGGCACTCGGGATGCGTAGACGGTCGTTGGCTCACCGGCCAAGTAGCGGAACAGGTCTACCTTGTGGATGCCGCCGTCCATGAATGTGCCGCCGCCATTGAGATCATGGTCGTTCCGCCAGTGAGCGGGCCTGAATTCCGCCTCCTCCTGTAGTTGCACCAGCCGCACGTGGCCAATACTCCCGGAGTCTATTAAATTCTTGGCCAAGCGAACGCCGGACATGAAGCGGTAGTTTTCGGCGACCATGAGGGTTACGCCCGCCCGCTCCGCCGCGCGTATCAGCTCGGCGGCTTCATGTTGGGAGCGGGCTATGGGTTTTTCCACCAATATGTGCTTACCGGCTGCAGCGGCCATTGCGCCGTGCTCAAGGTGCAGGTGGTGGGGCGTGCAGATGTACATGGCGTCGACACGGGGGTCGTCGGCAGCAGCTTGATATGAGCTGAAATGGCCGATGCCATTGAACTGCGCCGAGTAGTCTGCCGCCCTCCGGGAGTCCCGGCTGGCGAACAGCAGTTGCACCTGACCGGGTATGGACTGCATGGCCCGGGCGAACGTCCGCGCGAATTCTCCGCAACCAACTACGCATAGCGACAGGACCATCGGTCGGCCTCGCTCACCCGCCATTCCCGCTTTAGTGGGAATCCGGATTGGAAAGATTTATCAGGGTTCGGAGTTCCTTGGCGGTTCAAAGAATAGAGTGTAGGCGGCCCGTTGACGAGTCTTCGGGGCCACCGCCGCCACCGCTACCACCAACTGCTCCAGGTCCTCGGGCTGTTCGACTAAAAACCGGCCCTCGTTGTTTTCATCCAAGGGAACAGTGGTTACCCGGGGTTCGGCAGACACCTCAATCACCTGAACGATGTAGTCCTGCGGGACCCGGTTGCCGGTAAGGACGAATCCTTGCGGTTGCCAGTCACCGATGGGCTGAGGAGAGTTCGCGCTTGTAACGGCGGCTTGGCGCAGGCATAAGCCCATTCCGTTGGCCGCATCGTCGGTGACGTATTGGAACCGCAGCAACACTTGCTCCCCTGCAAACTTGCTCAGGTCCACCGATTCGGTAGTCCAGCCACCGCTGTTCCCAGTATAGCCCGCGCCGAAGTTCTTGCCGAACGGGTCTTCCGCCGTGGCCCCGGGGGCGTTCAGGATTGACCACTTTGCGCCCCCGTCCAACGAGGCCGCCACGTAGGCGTAGTCCCAGCCCTCCTCGATGTCGTACCACAGCTCATAGGAAAGGGTGGCGTGGGTTAAATCCCTCAAGTCCAGAGAGGCGGTCAACGTAGAGTTTATGGAGTCTCCGGAGTTGCTCCACCAGCAGCCTTGAGGGCCTGCTTCCGTGGGCAGCAGGGGAGTTTCGGTCTGACCCTGGAACCTCACCCGGACGGGACCAGAGAAGTCATTGAGGTCAATATATTGCACGGAATACTGAGGGATGCTTGATTCATACTCAGAGAAATCGGCGATGATCTTCCGGACCCTGGGCTTAGCTTGCAGGGCCGCGTAGCCGTATTTCCCTTCGGGTTGGTCCAGGAAATTGGCCACCACCCAATCTTTGAACACGCCGCGAAAAGCAACGTCATAGCCTGTCTTCCTCAGGTAAGCCGTAACCCCGGCGGCCCCGTTCTCCGGTTGCTCCATCAGGGTCTGAGGGCCGCCCTTCGAGGGGTAATGTTCCAGAAGGTAGTGGATAAACAGCGATGCTCCGCCGTAATTGGCCACTGACGAACTGGAGCCGTAGGGCCAATGGACCAAGGATACAGGGCCAGTTCGCAGGAATTGGTGGGTAGCCATTAGAGGCGCGCCTATGGCGGTGATCGCGTACTCGGCCAATCCCTCGTTGACCCATGCCTCCTCGGTCGGGTCGTGGCGCCAATGGACAGCGTGGGACAACTCGTGGGCGATGACTTCCTGGTATGAAGGGCCGCCGGGAGGGATGACGGCGGCGTTTATGTATATGATTTCCCGGTGGTTGCTGAAGGGCGCGACGATGGACGGCTGTGTGTCGTCCGATGAGAAATAGCCTCCCGCGCCACGAATGTCCGCGTTGAGAATGGTCAGCCGCGGACCGCCGTTCTCGCCAGTGTGCCGGTTTTTTCCGAATGTGCTGACAACGCGGGGGTAGACCTCTTTTTCGAAAAAGCTCGTGGCTTGGGTCAAGTCAACTTGAGGCACAGCCAAGCCCGCTTGTACGTACCAATCAGCGTGTTCGGTGATTGACCGGAGCTCGAACTCCGGCCGGTGGGCTTCTTCCGCGACCAAGTCAATCAACCAGAAGGTCTCCATGTCGCCGACTTCGTTTTGATCGACCGGCGGGGTTGTATCCCTAACCGCTTCCCAAGTAAGACTGGGGACCAACTCGACGGCCAGGCTGGCCAAGTCCGCGTCAGGCGGGACGGTAAGCACATCTCCGAAAGCGGCTTTGGCCGCAACCGACGCCGAGTTTTCATCTACTGATTTTGTATCGACGAGCGTGGCCGGAATAGGACCGTCGACGACAGTCGCCGGTGGGGTTGTCGAGCCGGTCAAGGCGCCGGGTTCCGTTGCTGGTACGTCAGGAGGCGTCTGCGGTCCCTGGCGGGAGCAGGAAATCGTCCCAACGATCAGCAGGGATGCTAAAAGAAGGATAAAACGGTCCATTTGCGTAGCCGAGGGGATTTTTCAGGTCAAGATCGGGCAACGAGGGAGCCGAGCGAACGGTCGCTTTGCCTATTCCGGTGTTCTATTGAAACGGTTCATGGCCGCGTCGATGCTTTCGTCCAGGATACAATTGATGGCCTCGATCACTCTGGCTTCTGCATCTGCGATAACCTTGGCTTCATCCTCCGAGAAGCGGCCCAACACATGAGAGACCCAGTCCTCGCCGGGAGCGGGTGAGCCGATGCCGACCCGAATCCTGGGGAAGTTCTGAGTTTGTATGGTGGAGATTATGGAGCGGATACCGTTGTGGCCGCCGTCGCTACCCGCGGGGCGTATACGCAGCCTGCCTACGGCCAACTCCATGTCGTCGTAAACGATCACAAGGTCTTGCGTCCTAACCCCGAACCGAGCCATAAGGTACGCGATGCTTTCACCGCTGTTGTTCACGAACGTGCGGGGCTTGGCCAGCACCACCGGCTGCCCGCCGCGGTGTCCTTGGCCTAACACCGCTTTGGCCCGCTTGTCCGACTGGCGTATTCCCCAAGCCTCACCCAGTTTGTCCACGCAGTGGAACCCCACGTTGTGGCGTGTGCCTTGGTAGCGGGCGCCGGGGTTGCCCAAGCCTACGATGACAAGCATTGTGGGACGGGACTTGATCAATTGACCAACTCCGCCGAGTGCTGGTCCAACAAGGCAAGGAAAGCGTCTTCATCCAGCACTTCCGTGCCCAACCGGTTGGCGGTGTCCAGCTTGGAGCCGGCAGACTCGCCCGCCACCAAGTAGTTCGTCTTACGTGTTACGGATGAGGTTACCGCGCCGCCCATCGCTTTGATTCGCGCCTCGGCTTCCCGGCGGGGGAAGGCTGACAACGTGCCGGTGACCACGAAGGTTTGGCCGAGCAACGGCAGGTCGGCTTCCGTGAGCACAGGGATGTCGTGGGACAGTTCTACTCCGGCGCGGTCCAGCTTTTCTAGGACCGCGCGGTTATAAGGAACTGCGAAGTATTCCACCACGCTCTCGGCGATCTTGGGTCCGATGCCCGGTATTTGGGTCAATTCTTCCTGAGTTGCTTCTGCCAATTCCTTGATGGTAGCGTACCGCTGCGTCAGTAATTCGGCGATTTCCCCGCCCACGTGCAGTATGCCCAAAGCGAACAGGATGCGATGCAGGGGCCTTGTCTTGCTGGTCTCTATGTTGGACATTATCCTGGTAGCCAGTTTTTCTCCCATGCGGTCCAGCTTGAGAAGCTCGGCCATATCCAGGAAGTACAGGCCAGCCACATCTTTCACAAAGCCCTGCTCTATGAGAATGTTGCACCACTGCTCGCCCAATCCGTCGATGTCCATCGCGCCTTTGCTGACGAAATGCTTGAGTAGTTCAAAAAACTGGTCCGGGCAGGATATGTTGGGGCAACGGTGCATCGCTTCCGATTTCGGTTTCACTACCTGTGCACCACATTTAGGGCAATGGGAAGGCATCCGGAACACCGGTTGCCTAAGGTGGAATAAACGGTGGGCAGGGTAACGTAGGCATAAACGGCAATGATCCAACACCGGGCCAACAACCTGTGGAATCACGTCCCCGGCTCTTTCCACCGTTACCCAGTCGCCGATTCTAATGTCCTTGCGGCGGATGTCCTCCTCGTTGTGAAGAGAGGCCTGTTTCACGGTAGCGCCGCTGACGATTACCGGCTCCAGCACTGCGTAAGGGTTCAGGCTGCCGGTGCGGCCCACGTTGATTCTAATGTCCAGCAGCTTGGTGACTGCCTGCTCGGCGGGGAACTTGAAGGCGATGGCCCACCGGGGCTCCCGACCCACCACGCCAAGAGAGTCCTGGTAGGTGAAGGGCGACACTTTGATCACTACGCCGTCAACTTCGTAGGGCAGCAGGTCGTGCCGCTTTTCCAGCCAGCGATAGTAGTAGTCGCTGGCCTCCTCTAGGGTGCGGCACAACTTGTTTTCGGGATTGATGCGGAACCCCGTGTTGCCCAGAAAATCAAGGGCATCCCAATGAGATTCGAGCACTCCTACTTCGTCGGGGTTGCCCAGCGAATATACCCATATCTGCATGTTGCGAGACGCGGTGATTTTGGGGTCCAACTGACGCACACTTCCGGCACCGGTGTTTCGTGGGTTGGCATAGAGAGGTTCGCCCCGTTTCGCCCTCTCTTCGTTAAGTCTGCGGAATTCCGCGACGGGCAGGTATACTTCGCCGCGCACTTCGAGACGCGGGAGGACGGAACCGTCCAAGGACAGAGGTATGGAGCGGATGGTGCGCAGGTTCGACGTGACGTCTTCGCCGGTAATACCGTCGCCCCTGGTTGCGCCTTGGACCAACACGCCGTTTTCGTAGACCAGGCTTACTGCCAAGCCGTCGATCTTGAGCTCGCAGACCAAGTCGAAGTCGGCGTCATCCAGCAGTCCTTTCACTCGCTTGTACCAAGCCTCCAATTCCTCTTGGTTGAAGGCGTTGGCCAAGCTCAGCATGGGCAGCCGGTGCTGGACTTGAGAAAAACCCTCGGCAGGGGCTGCCCCTACGCGCTGGGTAGGAGAATCGGGAGTCATTAGCTCGGGGTGCAGCTCTTCCAACCCGCGTAGTTCCACCATCAGGCGGTCATACTCGGCGTCCGGCACTGTCTGGTCGTCCAGGACGTAGTACCTGTGGTTGTGGTGGTTGATCTCCCGCCGCAGTTCAGCTATTCGGTTGATTACTTGGTCGTCCGGCATGTCGGCCTCTTCTGACACGTCTC
Source organism: Dehalococcoidia bacterium (assembly GCA_965261795.1). Classification (GTDB taxonomy): domain Bacteria; phylum Chloroflexota; class Dehalococcoidia; order Lucifugimonadales; family UBA3495; genus CBDCFV01. The sequence continues at coordinate 4,501,736 of OZ253476.1, read as the reverse complement.
TCCAGCTATTATCCCATATATTCCGTATCAACCTCATACTGGACGTTGCTCCGGTATTCACCGATTTGAATCGGCATTCCAGCGGGGGAAGTTACCCCTGCCATGGTGGGCGTAGGAATCCAGGCGCCGAGGGTTAGGTTCCTCCTTCGCGGGGGATACGTTGAGGGCTGTTATGATGGCGTGGCTGGGCTGCGGTCTTGTACCTGTGCCTTGCAGGACTGTGAACTGTGGTTTGCAATCGAAGTATGGGCCGGATCGTTGTAGTTGAAAGCGCCACGTTTAAGCGGTGGTTCCGCAATCTGCGGACCGGCGAGCAGTGGATCGGGTTAACGCCCGGCTGAGGAATGTATCACTGGGGAATTTCGCAGATACAAGACCCGTTGGCGGCGGAATATCCGAAATGCGCATCAATGTCGGTCCGGGGTATCGAGTTTATTTTATACGTGAAGGTACGAGCGTGGTCGTACTGCTTTGCGGAGGAGATAAGGACAGTCAGCAACGCGACATTGAGCGAGCCAAGCAGTTGGCCGCGGAACGGAGGTGAATCTTGGCAGAAACATTTACCCGCTGGGATGTTACCGAACATCTGCAAACCAAAGAGGATGTGTGCCTCTATCTGGAGGCGGCCGTGGACGAAGACCCCGGCGACGGGTCCTTAGTCCGCGCCGCCCTGAATGACATTGCCCGCGCGCGAAATATGACCCACTTGGCCTGGGAAGCCGGTATGACTCGTGAGGGACTCTATAAGGCCTTGTCTGAAAACGGCAACCCGTCCTTCACCACCGTGCTGCGGATTACCCGCGCGTTGGGGATGAAACTGCGCATAACTCTATGATCCGGGAAATTCTCCGAACAGGCCCTTGGCCTCTTCGATGCTTGGCGTAGGTGACGGGTCAGTCCCGCTTAACAGGGCCAGGTAGTAGCTTACGTAGTCTCCCAATGCCAGCATGGACAGGACCTGCGCCAAGGGGCCGCCGCCTGAGCCGGTGAGGATACGGTGGGGTATATCATGCCGTCGGAGCATCTCGGTGGCAACGCTATAAGAGTACGTTAGGGGTCCGGCTTCAGCGGCGGGCTGAAGCACCAGCGCCATCAGTTCCAGGCCGGAAGATCGGGGCGCCGGAAAAGGTTCGACGGAGTTATGCAGCAGTTCGGGGATGCTGTCGGAAAACGCCCATACCTTGGCGTTTTCGTTTAACTGCGACTTCCAACGGCGAGCCATCCCGTGGAAGAAGTCGCCTCCGTAGATGATGGGCAGCTTGCCGTTCATTGCTGCCGCCAGTTGCTTGGCGGGGTTCTCCTTTGTGAGTACCGCGGTGTTAATACAGTCTACCTGCCGGCGCATTGTGTCAACCGCCGCAGTCACTTCTTCGCCGGTGAATGACGGTTGGTACAGCCGCCCCAGGAGTCCCAGGAGAAGTATCAAGTTATAGCCCACAGCGCTGCGAGGTTCGCCCTGTGCGGTTATTTGCAGCGTCGGGGTATTGTGCTCCTTGGACAAGCGAGCCAGTTCGCCGCCAGCGGTTATCGCCACCACGTGGGCTGGTGATTCGACAGCTTGGTGGTACATGGAGAGGGTTTCCTTGGTGTTGCCCGAGTAGCTGCATACTACGACCAGGGTCCTCTCGTTGGGCATGAAGGGTAGTCGGAAGTCCCTGACGACCGTGACGGGGGCGCCGCCGATGGCTGCCGACAGGTCAAACACCAGATCACCGGCAATAGCGGACCCCCCCATGCCGCAGATGACCACATGGTCCGTGATGGGCGGAAAATTCGGCAGATTGGCCGCGCAGACTTGCTGCCAAGCCTCGGCGCACTGGTGCGGCCCGTCCCACAGCCGGTCACGCATCCCCGAAGGGTCCAGGGCGGAATATGTCCGAGGGTCGTCCAAGCTGTTCATGTCAGATCAAGAGTTGAACGCTTCTGTCAGGGTCGGCCAAGGTCGAAAAGGGACTGGCGGAGGAACGGCACGAAGTCCAAGTATTCGTTCCATGTCCGTTCGCGGAAGTCGTACCACTCCTCTATGTCTTTCGCCGTCAGCAACAGGCCGCCGCTCACGGCATGTTTGAAACCTATGCTGGTGTAGTTCAGGACTGTCACGTCGACCGGATAGTGAATCAGGCGATCCAGGACGACATTCAGGCGGATCCCATACTTCATGACCGCTTCCCGTGGCACGGCTTCGGGGTCTACCCACACCCCGATATCGATGTCCTGGAATCCTAAGTCATGGTCATTAAAACTGCCGTGTAAGCAGGCGAAACAAATTTCCGGGCGCTCCTCCAACGGCGGCTTCAGTTTTTCGATGATGTCCGCCTTGGCGTCCGCCGACAACCTGAAAAGCCGACTCATGACTCCCCTTGCCCAACGACGTTGCAGACGGCATCCACGTATTCTTCCAAGTCTCGTAAGTCGGACCGTAAAATCTCCCAAACCCGACCGTCGTCTATTTGATCATAGACATGGACCAGCAAGTTGCGAAATCCGGCCATGGCTGCTAATCGGTCCGCCAATTCATTGGTGATGAGGCCCCCGGACGCCAATATGGTGAAACACTCGGCGTAAGTGTCGGGAGACTTATTGAGCATCCTGGCTGCAAGGTGGTTGCATATGGAGATTGCGGCTTCTATTGCGGTCAGCAGCGTATACTTCGACGCGGCGACCACAATTTCATCGATCAGAAACTCTTCCACCGGAACGTCAGAATATCGACGGAGCTTGGAAATTGAGTCCCTGATTTCCCCGAACCGCTGACAGAGAAGACCCAAGTTAACATTTGCCGAACTATCGGGCATTCCGAATTCGTCTCCGGAGAGTGGACGGCGTTATCGGGGTGCGCTCGTATGATACCATGACCCCGCTTTAGAATTCTTGAATCAGTGGTCCATCTAGGAGCCGAATTATGAACGAACGGCAAGCGGCAAGACTCGAAGCAGTCCAACCCCCCGCCACCGTCGCCGCAGGGGACCGGGCCAGGGAGATGGTTCGGCAAGGCAAAGCCGTAATTGACTTGGGACAGTCAAGCCCTTATCACGACACTCCGGCCCATATAGTTGAGGCGGGCATCAAAGCCCTTCGAGACGGCTTCACTAATATCGAATCACCCAAGGGCCTTCCAGAGTTCGGGGAGGCCATGGCTGAGAAGCTGGCCCGGCACAATGGGTTAACCGTCGATCCGGCGGTAGACGTCCTGGCGACTCCGGGCAGTAAGCAGGGACTGTACTACGCGCTGAACGGCTACGTGGGCCCGGGAGACGAAGTGTTGCTGGTGGAGCCTACCTGGGTGAGTTTTAGGCAGCAGGTTGAGCTTTCCCAAGGTGTCCCGGTGGAGGTGGCCTTGAGTGAAGAGGAGGAGTACACGCTGACCGTCGAAGGTTTGCGCCGGTACGTTACCCCCAGGACCAAAGCTATGGTAATCAACAACCCGAACAACCCGACGGGAAGGGTCTACTCCCAGGAAGAGTTGGAAGCGGTAGCTCAAGTGGCGCTGGAAAACAACCTTCTGGTTATTTGCGATGAGACCTACGAATATTTCGTATACGGGCCCAATTCTCACCGGACATTAGCGACCTTGCCGGGGATGTGGGACCATACCTTAACCAGCTACACCTTCACCAAGTCCTACTCCATGGCTGGGTGGCGGCTCGGTTGCATCGTTGGCCCGGAGAGGCTGTTGGAACCCCTGTTGAAGATACACTCCCATACCGCCAGCTTCGTTTCGCCATTCATCCAGAAGGCAGGAGTAGCAGCATTGACCGGGCCGCAGGGCCACATTGCGGAATGGCGGACTCAATGCGAGCAACTTGCAACGCAGGTGACCGACCGGCTGAACGCGGTCCCCGGCGTCCAATGCAACCTGCCGCAAGGCGCAACGTTTCTATTCCCGCGCTATTCGGCCGAGATCTCTTCCAAGGATATGGCCGGTCTGCTGGTGGACCAACATGGCGTGGTGGTGACCCCCGGCTCCGGGTTCGGAAACGCCGGAGAAGGGCACTTCCGTGTTGCCTTGATGCGGTCTCCCGCGGAGCAGGTGATGCAAGGAGTCGATCGGATAGCCAACACGTTGGAGTCGATGGTTTAACTTGCGTATTGGAGGTAATGACAGCTCATGCAAAGGCAAGACCGGGTCCAGTGGGTATACGCGGCGGAAAACAATGAGCAATTGGCGGACCGGTACGACCAATGGGCCGAAGACTACGATAGTGACCTAAAGGATGTGTTCGATTGGCGGTCGCCGGAGCTGACCGCGGAGTTCCTTGCCAAGTACGTATCCCGGGAATCCAGAATCCTTGACGCCGGCGCCGGAACCGGGCTGGTAGGACAGGCGTTGGCGTCATTGGGGTACGAAACCCTGGAAGCGATGGACATGTCGCCAGGTATGCTGGACCAAGCCCGCAAGAAAGGGGTGTACAAGGACCTGCATCAGATGGTGATGGGTGATACGTTGGCCTTTGCGACCGGAGCCTTTGACGCCGTGATTGCGGTGGGAGTCTTGACCTTGGGTCATGCGCCGGCCAGCTCTCTGGACGAGCTCGCCCGCATTACCAATGCTGGCGGGTATGTCATTTTTGCCCTGCGCACCGACCTGTACGAGAACGGCCAGTTCAAAGAGAAGCAAGACGGATTGGCCGCCGAAGGCAGGTGGCGGTTGGTGGAGGCAAGCGAAGAGTTCCAGCCATTGCCCAAGGGGGAACCTGAAGTGATGCACCGGGTGTGGGTGTACCAAGTCACCGGAGCGCGGTAGAGTGACTTCGGATGCCGGCCCAAAAACCAGAGAACAGCGGCCTACCGGTCGCGCCAGTCGGGAGTTTCTTCATCGATGCAATATAGAAACACGAAAGCGCCGGAGCGCCCAAGGCCCACGAATTGGCCCGTCAGCGCGGCTGCCGTTTCGTAATAGTCCAAACCGTCCAAAGACCGGAGGTACCGGAAAAACGAGCCATATTCCTCCACCAGTTTCAACATGCGCGCGGCGTTGTCGATGGCGCCCAGAATCTTGCGCCGGTTGCGGACTATGCTGGCGTCGTTGCATAGCCTGTCGATGTCCTCTTGCCCGAAGCGCGCGACCACTTCCAGGTTGAAGCCGTTGAACGCCTGTTGGAACGCCGGCCACTTCTCGCGGACCACCTGCCACCTAAACCCCGCTTGGAAGATTGCCTTGGTCAACTCCTCGAAGTAACCGTCGTCTCCTTCGGGGCGTATCCGGGGCAGCATTTCAACTTCAGTGGTCATGAGAGATCTTGCTCTTGAAGGTCTTTGGGGTAGTGGGCGCTCCTTACCATGATACCGTACCATGATACCGTGGCAGGTTAAGACCGGTTTCGCCTGGCGTCGATGATGCCAATGTTTGATGCCCTTGGTATACTTAGTGCAACGCTCCGCCACGACGATGGGAGGTATTCCGTATGAATTGGGCATCTGCGATTTCCGAACAACCTGACTTGGGATTTGCAATCGGAGAATGTATCGGCAGTCTGGAGAGCCAATTGGGTGGGCAACCGCCCGACTTGGCGGTGGTGTTTGTGTCTCCCCATCACAGGGCCGAGTACGGGAAAGTGGTCTCGTTGGTGCGGCAATACCTGCCGACTGCGCGGGTTTTCGGTTGCTCCGGCGGAGGGATAATCGGCAACGGCGTCGAAGTGGAGCAGCGCCCCGCGGTATCCATTACCGCCGGGGTTTTGCCAGGCGTTGAAATCGTGGAATTCCATCTGGAAGCGGATGCTATCCCTGATTTGGACGCCGGGCCGGGGTCATGGGAGGAGTTGGTCAAGGTAACCCCCAGTGATGATCCGCAGTTCGTGATGGTGGCGGACCCTTTTTCGTTCCCGACGCAGAACCTTTTGCTCGGCTTGGACTTCGCTTTCGCTCGCGCCGCCAAGATAGGCGGGTTGGCCAGCGGCGGGCAGCAGCAGGGCGGCAACGCGCTGTTTCTGGGTGAGGAGACCTATCACTCCGGGGCCGTTGGGTTGGCCCTGCACGGCAATATCACGGTAGACACGGTGGTGGCGCAAGGGTGCCGTCCCATTGGACACCTTATGCGCATAACGGAGAGCCGCCGCAATCTCTTGATGTCGTTGGACAATAAGTCCCCCCTGGCGGTGCTGAGAGAGTTGTTTGAGCAGTCAGACGAACGGGACCGGGGCTTGATGCGGCACTCCCTGTTTCTGGGCGTGGTGATGGATGAATTTCTCGACACTCCCAAGCAGGGCGACTTTCTAATCCGTAACGTCGTTGGAATGGACGAACGCAGCGGAAATCTGGCCATAGGGGAACTCTTGAAAGAGGGCCAGGTGGTGCAATTCCACCTGCGGGACGCCGATACCTCTACCGACGACCTGACGTCGGTACTGGACCGCTACGCGGCCGACAACAGAGAGAACCAGATTCAAGGGGCGCTTCTGTTCTCGTGCTTGGGGCGAGGCCAATACCTCTACGGACGGGCGAACCACGACACCGGCATATTTCAAGACAAACTCGGGCAAGTGCCCTTGGGCGGATTCTTCTGCAACGGCGAAATCGGGCCCGTCAGCGGAACCACCTTCCTGCACGGGTACACCAGCTCTTTTGGCCTGTTCCGGGCCAAGAGTTAGCGGCCCTTCACCTTTGCCCTCTTCCAGAGGGAGAGGGAATGTTCTAGCGTGGTCCGTGGGCGAACAGTCAAAGCCGGGATTGCAGTTTCCTTGTCCGGACAGTTCCGGGTACAAGGGGAGCAGGCTTTGGCGGGTCTGCAAGCTTGGGCTGCCGACGTAAACCAGGCGGGCGGCATCAGACTGAAAGGACAGGCTCCCGGATCGTCCATCGAGACGGTCCATTACGATGATTGCAGCAAGCGGGCAGTAGCGAAGAGCGTCACCGAGCGGCTGATTACACAGGACAGGGTTGACCTTCTTTTTGGGCCTTACTCCGGGTTGCTGACTCAAGCTGCCGCTGAGGTATCCGAGGCGCATGGAAGGCTGCTTTGGAACCAGGGCGGGGCATCCGATTCCATCTACGAGAAGGGCTTCAAGTGGGTAGTGGGTGTCCTCACCCCGGCAAGCCGGTACTTATCGGGACTGCTCCCCTTGGTCCGGGAGGCTGACCCGGAGGCCAAGTCCTTAGCGGTTCTCCGGGTTTCTCCGGGGCCGTTTGCTCGGGCGGTCAGCGCCGGGGTGGAGCATGCTGCCGACGAGTTGGGCTTTCAAATGGACCTGCTGAGGGAATACAGCCCTTCGATCGAAGACTTCAACCCCGTGCTGGACGAGGTCGAGCGCGCCGGTCATCGAGTCTTACTGGCCGTCGGGCGGATTTACAACGATCTCCAGTTCGCGAAACAATTGGCGGATCGCGGGATAGACTTAGGGACTGTGGCGGTGGTGGCCGCTCCAATTCAGCAATTCAAGGATGCCTTGGGCGACGCCGCAGAGGGGTTCGTCGGGCCCAGCCAGTGGGAGAGTGCCGGGAGTTTTTTCAACGGCTACGGCCCTACCGGAGAACAAGTGTTGGAGTCGCTACGCTCTAAAAGCCGTTACCCGATAGACTATCCTATGGTGCAAGCCTATGCGGCAGGGTTGGTCGCCCAACGCTGTGTCGAAACGGCCGGAACGCTGGATGACCGGGCGTTGCGGGAGACCGCAGCCAGACTTGACGTTTCCACATTCTACGGAAGGTTCAAGATCGATCCGGCAACCGGGCGGCAGGAAGGCCGCTCTGGTGTCATCGTCCAATGGCAGAACGGGCGAAAGGTGATTGTCTGGCCCTCGGAACAGCGGCAGGCCCAACTCGTCTACCCGTGGCGGCCTCGCATCGCCTAAGCGATGATTGGCCATAATGGGCCGCGCTCAACCCTGTGGTACTGTATCTGGGTATTGTAATCAGCATGACTGACGGACCATTTTGAAAGGGAGGACCCCATGCGGCTAAAAGACCGGGTGGCGTTGATAACCGGGGCCGGGCGTGGCATTGGGCGCGCTATCGCACTGGCCTACGCCAAAGAAGGGGCCCGCCTGGCTTTGGCGGCCCGGACCCTCAGCGAGTTGGAAGAAACGGCCCGTGAAGCTCAAGCGTTGGGTGCCCTGACACAGGTAGTACAGGTGGACGTAACCAACGAAGAGGAGGTGGCGGACATGGTGCGGCAAACCGTTGAGCGGTTTTCCACCATAGATGTTCTGGTTAACAACGCCGGCGCCGTTGGTCCAGTGGGGCCGATTTACGAGACCGACGTTGCCGAATGGGTGCGCACGATCCAAGTCAACGTAGTGGGGATGTATCTCTGTTGTCGCGCAGTCATACCCCTAATGCTACGTAACGACCGGGGGAAGATTATCAATTTGGGCGGCGCCGGAGCCACAATTGCTTGGCGAAGTACATCCGCTTATTCCACCAGCAAGGCGGCGGTGGTCAGGCTGACCGAGGGAATTGCGTTCGAGCTGCAAGGCGCAAACGTGCAGGCGAACGTCCTTGGTCCCGGATCCATTCACACCCGTCTCTGGGAGGAGTTACGCGACGGTGCGGAAGCAGCAGGGGACTCGGCGTTGTTTGAATTGGGCCGGCGGGTTACCAGCGGAGGCGGGGCGCCTATGGACCGGGCTGCCGACCTGGCGGTGTTTTTGGCCAGCGACGACTCAGCTCAACTTAGCGGCCGCTTGATAAGCTCAGTGACGGAGGACCTGGACGCGCTGACGCCCCGCATCCCGGAGATCATGGCATCCGACGCCTACACGGTCAGGAGGGTGGAGTTGGGGTAGGGGAGTATTTGCCCTCATGTTGAGATTTGGGACTTTAGGACCGTTTCTTGGCTACTATATTACGGCATTAGCCCCTTGGCCTTGAGGTCAGCGATTGCCTGTTCTCGGTAGTCGAATAGCATGTCATCCACGGCGTCCACTTCTTCCCCAAGGTACACGCGAGTCCAATTCCGCAACGTGAGCAGCGCTTCATCAGTCAGAATCACCCGCATGTGGTCGAGCAGATTCTTGTGCACTGCTTGAATTCGGTCGAGACGAACAAACCCTTCGCTGATTCGGTTACTATTACTCGTTGGTAAGTAGAAAAACTGCCAGTAGACGTACCCTTTGACCCGCTCGATGAATGTCTGGCTGTAAGCCGTTTTGGTTTCGTTGCCACCGAAAGAATACACGGGAGCCACCAGGAAGGACTCCTCCGGTTTCCTATTTCTATCCGTCCATCCGGTGACAGGCTTAGATATAAGGATCACAGGACGTTGTTTGGCACCGACAATAACCGCTCGTTCATCGGAGCGAATTCCCAATGTATGGTTGGGCTCTTGCGGGGCATCGAACTCGCCTGATTGGCGCATCACGTCGATTTGGTATTCATAGTCTGCCAAGGTTTGGCTGTATTTGCTTCTCACCAAATAGGGTCGGTGCTCGCCGAACAAAAACAGGGAAGGGGCCCAGAAGAATTGGCCAACTCCATATAGCTGGTCTAAGATTGGACCGCGCCTCAGTTCCTCATAGTATTCATCAGCCGACAGAAGGCCAATCAAGGTTAGACTACTCGCTGTTCGGGCCTGACACCTTGGTGGAACGCCGGAAGTAAGGGCCCGGGCTTTCCTCTGTCGCCATCAACTTGCACGCTTCGGTATAGATGTCGTCGTAGGCTGGCTCGGTGGCCTTCCGTATTTCCGGGGATGGTTTCTCCCTTCTTTCTTTCAACCGGCGGTGCAGGCCGTTCTCGGCTTCTTCTGGCAGTTTGAGCTTTGCGGTATTGCGGCGAGTCGGCAACTCCAATGGCACCGTGGAAAAATCCAGGTATTCCCCTCGTTTGGCGTCTTGCATCGGTTCGGTTTCAAAATACACGTAGTCAAGGATAGTAGAAAGCGGTTCAAGCGCCCAGCGTTCCACAACCTGGTCAACGGACCACTTTACGGACGCGCCGTACTGGGGATTGAAAGCACTCTCGATTTCTTTCCAATCGCCGGCCCTGACATAGCGATAGCCGGATACCAGTCGGTCGCCAATCATCCCTGTAAATCGATCCTCATCAATGACTCCACCCAGAGAGTTGATGTTCGTTTCAAGTTCGACAGCATACGGACCGTAGTGATGAAATCGCCACTTCAGACCGGTGACCACTTTTCCGTGGCGTCTATAGTGTTCCACATCAACCAAGTAGACTAATTTGACTAAGGCAGTCTTCCCAACAACGCCTTCCCGTTCGTTCACTTGGTCGACGATATAGTTGATGAGAGGCTTCAAATCCGGCATTGTCCGCACCATCGTGGGTTACGAGTCAAGATACTTCTCCCTTCTTTGTTTGGGGAGACAACGCTGTCACGTAGAAGCGAGAGCCCTTGCAACGAGGCAGACCGGACGGGAACGCGGCATGGCCTGAAGCAAGGGCGATTGATACCGTGGTTGCTGCTTGGGTCTACGCTTCCAGCTTAACCGGGTTGCGCAGCACGCCGATGCCGCTGATGTCGATTTCGCAGATTGCGCCGTCGGTCATGTCCTGGGTGCTGCCGGGAGTGCCGGTGAAGATGCAGTCTCCTGCTTCTAAGGTGACGTAGCGGGTGATGAACTCGATCATCGTCGGCACGTCGAAAATCAGGTGGTTGGTGGTCTCGTTCTGCTCCTCGTTGCCGTTCACCCGCGTCCGCAGATGCTGGGCATGAGGGTCGATGTCGGTCTCGATCCAGGGTCCCATGGGCGAGAACGTGTCAGCAGACTTGGCGCGCCACCAGTCCGAGTTGTTCTCGTTACGGTCTTTCCGCTGCCAGTCACGGGCGCTAACGTCGTTACCGCAAGTGTAGCCCAGCACATGGTTAAGGGCGTCTTCCTTGGAGACGTACCTGCACGTATCCTTGATAATCACCACCATCTCGCCCTCGGCGTCAAACCGCTGTACCTCTTTGGGGCGGATGATAGAGTCCTCGGGGCCAATGACGCTGGTGGGCGTCTTGTGGAAGATCATCGGGTATTCAGGGGCGGGACGGTCACCGATGTGGCTGGTGTAGTTCAAGCCCATGGCCAGGATTTTGCCCGGCACAACGGGAGCCAGCAGCTTTACGTCTGAAAGTTTGTGCACATGGTCGGTACGTTCGTGGGGTTCAAAAGGGCTGGCGCTCAGCGCAGTCACTGAGTCATCTTCTATGACTCCGTAGTGAATGTCTCCGTGTGCTTCATACCTTGCGATTCTCATTGGATTCTCCTAGCTTTTCTGTACAGGTTTGAGCCGCCGGAACAGGCCGCTCCGGCGGCGTGATGCCGGATAATTCTAACCCGCGCCGCCCCGGTTGGCTACCGGACGGGCACTCCTACGTTCCTACCTCAGATAAGGGCGGTCTCTGCGGTAAATTACCGGACCGACCTTTAATAGTCTTGACTGTACGCAGTAACATATTCAAGTTGACTGGTTAATTCCAGGGAACTACCAGGAGATGGTTCACGTTGTATTCCCGGAGACGGTTTACATAGTATTCCCAAGGAGGAGGGACTGATTATGACCAACGTTAAGGACGACACGGTTGGCGAGGGAAACCCTTGGCTCAGCATCCAGGTGGACCGGCGGGAGTTTCTCCGGCGGATGGCGATAATCGGCGGGGGCGCGCTGGTGGGAGGAACGCTGTTGAGCGGTCTGGCTTGCGGTGTTGAGACGTCCACTCCCACAGTGGCCCCCATGCTGGGACTGGGGGAAACGGTGTCTCCTGAGGACCCCCGCATCGAAGCTGGTCCGGTGGAATTCGCCACCGCCGCCACAACCATGATGGGGTATTTGTCCCGACCGAAAGAAGGCGGGCCCAACCCGGCGGTTTTGGTGATACACGAGAACCGGGGTATGCAGCCCCATTTCCCTGACATTACCCGCCGTTATGCTCTGGAAGGGTACACCGCCTTGAGCGTCGACTTGCTTTCACGCAAAGGCGGGACAGGAGTCTTTGCTGACAGTGACCAAGCCAGGGATGCGTTGCGGGAGATTGACCGGGATGATTTTATAGCCGATTTGAACGCCAGCGTTGATTATCTTCAAACACTTTCCCACGTCAATGGGGACCGGATTGGAGTGACGGGGTTCTGTTTCGGGGGCGGCTTGACATGGTTGGTGGCGGTGCGGAATACGGAAATCGCGGCTGCCGCTCCCTTTTATGGGTCGGCCCCGCCACTGGACGAGGTCCCCAATCTGAACGTGCCGGTCCTGGGCATTTACGCGGGCGATGACGAACGGATAAACTCCGGCGTCCCAGAATTGGAGGCGGCGTTGCAGCAGAACGGGAAGAACTACCGGGTAATAACCTACCCCGGAACGAGACACGCGTTTTTCAACGACACCGGGCAACGCTACCACCAAGAAGCCGCCACAGCCGCTTGGCAAGAAACCTTGGAGTGGTTTGATGAGCATTTGAAATCATAAAAGGGTCGGGCGGCGTGAATGCCGAATAATTCTAACCCGTGCCGCCCCGGTTGGCTTCCGGATGCGGTTGGCAACGCCGGGCACATTCGCCCGGTTTTCATGGGCGCATAGCGAGATGTCGAAGGGCCATACGGATTTTTTTGAATCGCCGGACATTCGCGGACATTTCAGGACATTGGGCCTTGGCACTGGCGGACGAGCCGGATTTTTGATTTCTCTCCCATTTCCTCTCATGCCGTCCCGTTTGAGGTTCCGGCGAGGATTGGAGCCATTTCCAGACCTCCGGGGCGTCAAGCAGTACAAGACCATGATAGGGCAGCGTCGTCCGTGTTGGAAAGGGGCAAGTGTCAGTGCACAGGGCCTTTTCATTCTCTCGTCATTCCCGCGCAGGCGGGAATCTATGTAGTCCTGCCACGGGAAAGACGGGACCTATTTAACCCAACCCGGAAAATGAAAAGGCCTTGGTCAGTGCAGGCGATGCTTGGGGGATGATTACCTGTCGATAGGTCACGAAATGGGGTTGCCTGAACCTGTCGACAAACTACAATCCCGACCACGGCGGTGGTTGACCTTGACAATTTTGTTTTAGAATGACGCCAGGGTAATCTAAAAGTGCGGATGGGCCGACCCGCACGCAGTCTTTACGGAAGAAACTTAAAAGTAACGCCGGCAGGGTGGCAATGGAGGTCCAAATACGATGACGACTACCTCACGCCCCAACAGGGACGCCCTTTCCAAAGCAATCGACATCTACCGGGACGCTATGCGCCCGTTCATACTTCGGTCCCTCAGAAGAATACCCGGCGTTACGGTTGAAGCTGCGATAAGGCAGTCGCTGCCGGATAGGCAGGCCGAAAATTTCCGCATGGCCTTTGGGTCGGGCGACGACCTGGAGTCGGCATTGGACGTCAACCTCTTTCCGCCATTGGTCAGTAACTTTAAGAATTGGCGCGAAGTATTCTCCACTGAGTTCGGCGGGGACCAGACGGTCCAGAACGAGCTATGGATGATTAAAGACGCGCGAAACGAAGTGTCGCACCCAGGTGCACAGGACCTGGAAAGCGAGTTCACCAGGATGCATCTTTACCTCATAGCGGACGTACTGGGCCGGATCAACGCGCCGGACCTGAAGCGGGCCGTGGAGGATATCCGCGACGAGCTAGTCACACCCGCGCCTGCGGCGGAGCCGGTACAAGCGGTACAGCAACCCGAGCCAACGCCCTTGGAGCAGAACGGCCAGCCCCGAACGCGGCAACAGTCCCGCTCCGCCGGCAATTTAAAACCTTGGCGGGAGGTCAGCCGCCCCAACCAGGATGTTGCCCAAGGCAGCTACCAGCAGGCAGAGTTCGCGGCTGACCTGCAACAGGTCTACGATGGTAGGGCCGACACCACTCAGTACGGGAACCCGGTGAGTTTCTTCGACCATACTTACATTACTCCCGGAATCAGGGCATTGCTGGTCAATACCCTCAAGCGACTGAATGGAACAGGGGGAGACCCGGTCATACAGACCAAGACCGGGTTCGGCGGCGGCAAGACCCACAGCCTCATCGCCCTGTACCACTTGGTGCGAAACGCCGGGGCCTTGATAAACCGCCAAGCCGGTAACGGCTCGCGGACCAGTGACGAAATCCGGTCCATCATAGAAGAGGCCGGGTATGACCAGGATCCCGAGGGCTTGGGGGAAGTAGCGGTGTTGGACGGAGCCTTCCTGGCCACTACCGATGCTACGGTGACCCTGAGCGGCGACCCGCTCAACACCCTGTGGGGTGTCATGGCTTACCAACTGGGCGGTCTGCAAGGTTACGAAATCGTTAGGGAGGCCGCCCGCCAAGGCACCGCGCCCGGCGGCGCCCAGCTTGACGCCCTCTTCGACCATGTGGGCCCGTGCGTCATTCTCATGGACGAGCCGGTGGCCTACGTCCGCAACGCCGGCGCCGCTCAGGACAGTATATATACCTTCATCCAAGCCCTCACTCAGTCGGTGCGCCGGAGCAAGGACGTTGCCTTGGTGATTACCCTGCCCCAGAGCAGAGTGGAGGCCGGGGGCGAGGGCGGCGCCGAGACCATGGACCGGCTGGAGGGCATATTGGGCCGCATCGAGGCGGTATGGGAGCCGCTGGCAATCAACGAGACCTTCGAAGTGGTGCGCCGCCGGTTGTTTGGGCCGGTCACCGACTTGGCGGCCAGGGACCGTACCTGCGAGGCCTTCTCCAACATGTACTCCAGAAGCCGCCGGGACTATCCGCAGGGTGTCGCCGAACTGAACTATCAAGACCGAATGAGGGCCTGCTACCCAATCCATCCCGAGATATTCGACCGGTTGTATTCGGACTGGTCCTCTATCCCGGAGTTCCAGCGCACCCGCGGTGTGTTGCGGATGATGGCCAAGTGCGTCAACCGCCTGTATTTGAGCAACGACCCCAACCCATTGATTATGCCCGCCGACCTTCCGTTGAGTGATGAGACCCTGGCCAACGAGTTCATCAGGCTGTTGCCCGGCGAGTGGCGGCCTGTGATCACCGAGGTGGACAGCGACAACTCCAGGACCGACAACATTGACCAAGAGTCGCAACGCTTCGCCGACGTGGGAGGCGCCGCCCGGCGCATTGCCCGCACCGTGTTCCTGGGCAGCGCCGGCAGCGGCGCCATCAGGGGGGTAGACCCCCGGCAGATTCACTTGGGCACGGTGCAGCCTGGGCAGGGCGTTACCCCGTACACCGAGGCCTTGAGCCGGATGACCGGCAACCTTTACTACCTGTACAACAACGGCGACCGGTACTTCTTCTATTCTGAAGAGAACCTGAACAAGGTAGCCAACGACCGGGCCGACGCCCTGGCTAACAGGACGATAGACGCTTATATCATCGACAAGCTGGAAGAAGCCCGGAACCGGCGGGCTGACGTGGTCATTTACGCCCATGACACCGGTGAGATACGGGACGACGCCTTTGTGCGGCTCGTGGTGTTGCCGCCTGCCCTATCTCTGCCCAGCCGGTCTTCCGAGAGCGACGATGCGTCGCCGGAAGCGCTTAAGATACTCCATCAACGGGGCGACGCCCCCCGTGTCCGCCGTAACACGCTTCTATTCCTGGCCGCCCGGCGTGACGAAGTACGCAACCTGAGGAACGCCGTCAGGAGATACTTGGCTTGGCACTCCATAGTCAACGGCGAGACCAGGATCCAGAACCTGACCGGCGACCGTTTGGGCCAAGCCATGTCCGCCGTCAGCAACGCCGATAGAGAGGTGATGAACGAGTTGGTCCGGGCCTACCGTTGGGCGTTGGCGCCGTTCCAGAGCGACCCACAGAAGGCGGAATACGATTTGAACCAGTCCCAGACCAGTGCCCCGGACTCCGGGGAAATTTTCAAGAGCGCCTTCGACAAGTTTACGGAGGACGAGGCCTTGGTTAACGTCATTTCCTCCACGTCCTTGACCAGCATGTTGCAGCGGTACATCTGGAACAGGGAAGACAGCAGCGACCATCTCAGCGTCGATGTTTTGTGGGACCTGATGACCAGCAACGTTTACATGCACCGGCTGAAGGACAGAGCGGTCCTGGAAAGCTGCATTCAAGATGGAGTGGAAGGAGGCGTATTCGGCTATGCCGCCGGTTACGATGGAGAGCGGTACGACGGGTTACGGTACGATGAACCGATAGCCGATTCCAGCGGTCTTGCAGGTGAGCGTAACCGGAGGCCGGGGTTCCTGGTGCGCCCGGAGGCGGCTGCCCGGCAGAAAGAAGCGGAGGTCCCAACGCCCCCCGAAGTCCCTGAACGTCCCGATGTCCCCAGTCCCGATACCCCCCTGCCCCCGGACCCGCCGCCCCCTCCCGGCCCCCGCCTTCCCCGCCGCATCGTGGCCCGCAAGACCACCGGGGCCGATATATCGTTGGACGACGTCAACATGCTGCGGGAGGAAATCATCCACAACCTGACCAGCGACGGCGGAGATGTTACAGTGGAAATCATCGTTTCCGCCACTAAGGCGGAGGGATTCTCCGAGAGCATCGCCCGGTCGGTGCGGGAGAACGGCGTACAGTTAGGGTTGGATATTGAGGAGACGCCATGACGGTGACGCAAAGGCGCAATGACGCAAAGGCGCAAATAACCATTGCGTCCCTAAAGGCCGTTGACTACGCGGTGGATGCCGTCTTTCACCATACGCTCGCCGAAGTTGAGGACCATGCCCAGCTTCATGCCCGACAGCCTCAGGTAAGTCAGGGTTTGGGCTTCAAAGACCGGGTTGTAGCGGAAGGTTGACTTACACTCTACAATCACTTTGCGCCCAACAACCAGGTCCATCCGCAATGGAGCGGCCAACTTGTTGCCCTTGTAGATTATGGGCAACTCTACTTGGCGGGCCACGGGCAGCCCAGTTTGGCGCAGTTCCCAAGCCAGGGCTTCTTCGTAAACGCTCTCCAGGAGCCCAGGGCCGCCCAGAGTGCGGTGGACTTCGAGGGCGCAACGGACTATTTCGCGGCTTATTTCATTCTCAGTCATGTACAGGAGGTTATTACGCAATGCCGCGACGGCGCAAGGACGCAATGTCATAAGAAGTAAACGTTGCGTCTCTGCGCCATTGCATCCTTGCGTCAAAATAGAGCTATGCGCAAAAAGCTCATTGAGGTTGACCTGCCCCTGGACGACATTAACCGGGAGTCGGCCCGGGAGAAGTCGATACGGCACGGCCACCCCTCCACGCTGCATCTTTGGTGGGCACGCCGCCCCTTAGCCGCCTGTCGCGCTGTGATTTTCGCCAGTATGGTAGATGATCCGTCGTCTTGTCCTGAGGAGTTCCCCACTGAGGAGGAGCAACGGATAGAACGCAGCCGCCTGCACGAGCTAATCAAGCGGCTGGTAGTGTGGGAGAACAGCAACGACGCCAGGCTACTCGCAGAGGCGAGATGGGAAATAGCCCGTTCCGTGGCCCGCTCCCGAGGTGAAGCGCCTCCGGACTTGGGCAACCCGGACGCCGTGCTGCGCTACTTGGGCGACAAGGCCCAGCCCATCTACGACCCCTTCTGCGGCGGCGGCTCCATACCCCTGGAAGCGCAGCGGCTGGGTATGCGGGCCGTGGGCAGCGACCTCAATCCGGTGGCCGTGCTGATTACCAAGGCTCTTATTGAGTTGCCGCCCAAGTTCGCCAACAAGCCCCCGGTCAACCCGGAAGCCGATCCTATGGGTATGACCGTCGGCAAGGGCAGGAAGGCTCAAAAGGTGGCTTGGCGGGGAGCGGCGGGCCTGGCCGACGACATTCGCTACTACGGGCGGAAGATGAGGGAAATGGCTTGGGAACGCATCGGCCACCTTTACCCCAGAGCCAAGCTGCCCGACGGCGGTGAGGCTACTGTCATCGCTTGGTTATGGGCCAGGACCGTCCCCTGTCCCAATCCTGCCTGTGAAGTAGCGTTACCCCTGATGCGGACTTTTAGTCTTTCCACCAAACGTAATAATCAACAGTGGGCGCGGCCCATAGTTGACCAAGCTGCCAAGGCAGTTTCGTTCGTAGTGCAAGATCATCAGGACGGTGTGCCAGCGGAAGGAACGGTCGATCGCAATGGCGCGACATGTATCGCCTGTGGCGGCACGGTTCCCCTAGGGTACGTCAGAGAGCAAGCACGAGCTAGAAGAATGGGCGAACAGATGACTGGTATTGTTGCCGAAGGCGAACGCGGGCGACGGTTTCTGTCACCTTCACAGGAGCATGTCAAGGCAGCGGCTAGTGCTGAACCTACATGGTACCCGAGTGGTGCCTTACCTGATAAGGCATTGGGTTTTAGGGTGCAATCCTATGGGTTCACCCACTGGCACCAACTGTTCACGAGGCGCGAGCTATTGGGGAGAACTACTTTCAGTGATCTCTTGTTTGAGGAAGTTACCGAGCTACTTGCAAAGGACGGAGCCACTTCGGAATATGCGGATGCTGTGCGTACTTATTTGGCGTTGGCCGTGAGCAGGGATGCGAATAGGCGTTCTAGTTTTAACATTTGGGACAACTCCGGCCACAAAGTGGCCGGAGTTTTTGGACGTCAAGCAATCCCAATGGTATGGGACTTTCCAGAGTGTAATCCCTTTTCGCAGTCCAGTGGTAACTGGTCGGCGGAAGTCGAGTGGGTGGTAAGGGTGGTGCAGCAACTTCCGCTGGATGTCAACAACGGTAAAGTGCACCAGGCAGATGCATCCAGTACCATTAACTCCGAGAAGGGACCAATCATAGTTACCGACCCCCCATATTACGACAACATCGGCTACGGTGATTTGTCGGACTTCTTCTACGTTTGGCTACGTCCGCTGCTACGCGACATCTATCCTAGTTTGTTTGCGGGCATCCAAGTCCCCAAACAAGAAGAGATGATAGCTTCACCGTTCCGCTTCGAGAATCCCCGGGAGCGATTTGAGGACATGCTGAACCAGACACTGAGGCTAATCAAAGAGAAATGTTCTCCTGAGTTCCCGTCGTCCATCTTCTATGCGTACAAGCAACAAGAGGAAGAAAGGGAAGGCCGTACATCCACTGGATGGGATACTATGTTAACGGCACTGGTTGACGCCGGATTTCAGATAAACGGCACTTGGCCTATGCGAACAGAATACACGGGTAATCTCAAAGCCAATATCAACTCTCTCGCATCCTCCGTTGTCCTGGCCTGCCGTCCCCGCCCGGAAGATGCGCCAACCGCGACACGCCGCCAATTCTTGGACGCGTTGGAGGCCGAGTTGCCAGTTGCGTTGGACCAGCTTACCCGTGAAGGTCACATTGCCCCGGTAGACCTGGCCCAAGCCGCCATCGGGCCGGGGATGCAGGTCTATTCCCGTTACCGCCGGGTCGAGACCATCGGAGGCGAACTGGTGCCGGTCCGGGAGGCGCTGGCTAACATCAACCGAGTTATCGCGGAGTACGACGAGCGGCAGCAGGGTGACCTGGACACGCAGACTCGCTTCTGCTTGGACTGGTTCAAACAGAACGGCTACAACGAGGGCCGCTATGGTGAGGCGGAGGACTTGGCCCGGGCCAAGAACGTGTCGGTGGAAGAATTGAGGGACGCCAGCGGCCTGCTGACCGCCGGCGCCGGGGTGGTGCAACTGCTGACTCTGGACCACTACGGCCCGGAGCGGCGTCTCCGGTTGGGGGAGATGACGGCGTGGGAGGGCTGCTTGCGTATGGCCTACCACTTGGACACCAACCGGGAGGATGGAGGCGGCGTTGAGGGCGCGGCGGCGGTTGCCCGGGCGATGGGCAGCAACGCCGAGAGCGTGGAAAGGTTAGCCCGCATCTTATACAACTACTATGACCGCAAGGGAGACTCCCGCAATTCGGTGATGTTCAACAGCCTGGTGACGGAGTGGTCGAACATCCAAGACAGGGCACAAGGGCCGGAAGAGCCCAGGTTGTTGTAATGGAAAGCCGGGGCGGCGACACCACGCCCTTCGGGTTGAAGTACCAACTGGAGCGGGAGCTTCGTCCTTTCCACTCGGACGAGGTCCGTAAGTTGCCCAGGGACCGCACCGGGGTGTATGCCTTATGGCTGCCGGCGGAAACCGGCGGCGGGTATGACGCCTTGTACGTGGGAATGTCCCATGCCTGTGTGCGGCAGCGGCTGTTGCAGCACCTGCAGAACGAGACCAACCTGGCATTGCTGCGGCAGCTACGGCTGTTCCGCGACATAGTGATGTTTTCGGCGGCCTTCACAAGCGGCAGAGAGGAGACCCTGGCGCTGGAGACCGCCGTAATCCAGGACTGGCAGCCCGCCACCAACCGGAACAAGCTGGGGTAACAACCACCGGCTCCCCCAGCCTCAGCTCTCAATCACAATCTTCCCGTAGAAGTCCCGGTCCTCCATGGCTTGGTGGGCTGCGCCTACTTCGTCGAGCGGGAAGGTGCGGCCCGGTATGCCGCGCAGGGAGCCGTGGTGGACGACCTTCATGAAGTCGGCGAAGGTGCGGTTGCTTCGGCCTCCGCTGCCCATCAGGTGAAGGGGCTTGCCCTGTAAGAGCGAGAGGTTCAGGCTGGCGGTTGCGCCGGAGGTTACGCCGGTGATGACCAAGCGCCCGCCGGCGTTCAGCGACAGCAGGTTCTGCTCCCAGACGTCCGCCCCCACGCAGTCGAACACCAAGTCGACGCCTTGGCCGTTCGTCATCTCCTTGACCCGGTCGCTGAAGTTGGGGGTCTCGCGGTAGTTGATTACCTCGTCGGCGCCCCACTCTTTGGCCTTGTCCAGCTTCCATTGACTGCCGGCGGTGGTGATGACGCGGGCGCCCACCATCTTGGCTATCTGGATGGCCATGCTGCCCACGCCGCTGCCCGCCGCCTGCACCAGTACATCGTCCCACGGCTTGACTTGGGCTTGGGTGACCATGCAGTGCCACACTGTGTGGGCGGCGATGGGCAAGGCCGCGGCCTCGGTGAAGCCCATGGAGTCAGGGATGACGTGGGCGTTGACGGCGGGCGCGGTGATGTACTCGGCATGGCCGCCATCCAGGTCCACGCCCAAGCGCTTCTGGTTGGCGCACCACTGGTCGTTTCCCATGCGGCAATGCTCACAGTCTCCGCAGGTGACCCGGTTGTTCAGGATGACCCGGTCGCCGATTTGGAGCGAGGTGGCGGCGTTGGGGCTGATGGAGACTACCTCGCCGGCGATGTCGCATCCCAGGATGCGGGGCAAGGTTCCCCGGTAGGAACCGCCCCGGCGCACGCCTAAGTCAAGATGGTTCAGGGCGCTGCCGCGGACGCGGAGCATGATTTCGCCGGGAGCCACTTCCGGCTCGGGCCGGTCTCCGTAGGTCAGTTTTTCGGGGCCGCCGTGCTCTTGTATGAATATTGCTTTCATTAGTTGGTCCTCCTTGTTGGCCTCCGGCCCTTGCCGGGGCTTGGACACTTGGACATGGGAATATTACGCGGGCCGGGAGAGAGCGTCAAAGGTTGGTGGCCGTTTGTCTGAACTGTGATTCAGGTGATTCTTCTGATTGACATGATTTGGTTATGCGGCCAGTCAGGGTGACCGGATGGCGCCCCGGCGGACGACGCGGAAATTCCACCAGACTATGACCGGCGTGATTATCAAGGTGGGCAGTATCCAGGCCAGCCACGCAGGGTTGGTGTCCACGTTGACCACCAGTACGGCGGTGATGGTGGCGATGGTCCCGCTCAACATGTTGGTAAGGTGGCGGGCGATGCGACGGCGAGACGGCGTCCGCTCTGCCCGGTAGAAAAGGGCGTCCGCAGTGCTGAGACCCAGGGCGATGAAACCAAAAAGGGAGAGGGTTATCCACTGGGAGTTTCCCTGTTTAGCCAGAAGGACGGCGTATACTCACATTCCCAAGCCGGTCAGGGCCATTATCGCAATTGCCGCCCAGTCCACGGGCTGCGGACGCCCCCGGCGGTTGCGGGCGAAACGCCACCCGGCGAAAACCATATAGAAGCTGAAGAAGGCGATGAAGAGCAGGAAGATGTCGGCGCCCAGCAAGGCGAGTGGCAGGGCGGTGAGGAATATGGCGGTCATCGCCAAGGCGTATACCCGTCCCGACCGGACATGATTGGCGCCGCCCTTGGCCGTAATCAGGGCAACCAGCGCGGCCACGGACCCTGAGGCGATGTGTATGGTCAACAGGACGAAGTAGAGCAAGTTGTTCATACCTCCCGTTGAGGTTTGCGCGTGTGCGGCTTGGGGTTTGTGATGATAACAGACAATACGTCGGCATTGGTGGGCGGGTCAGGGAAGGCGCATATTGTCTGAATCAGGATTTACAGGATTTCGGGATGTTCAGGATGACGGTAATGCATCCTGCAAATCCTTCCATCCTGAGAACCCTGATTCAGACTTTTCAATTGACTGCTATCAGACCGTCGGATACACTCGCAGCGGTCGGCGGACAGCAAATGGACAACACGGCAAGGATTCTGGCGGCTATTGACGGGCTTGGGCGACTGTACCGCGGTTTCCCATGGGAGTCTGAAGTGTGGGCCAGGGACGGCCACCGGCGCAGCCCCTACCGGGCGCTGGTGCTGTTTGGTCTGAGCGCGAGGACGAAGGACCGGTTGCTTGTGGATATGTGCACCCGGTTCTTCCGGATGTACCCCAACGGGAAAACCTTTGCCGACGGGCCGCTTGTAGATGATTGGGAGTGGCGAGGGATTGTGCGGGTCGGGCAGGCGCCCTTCGTAGAGTCGGCCGTCGGGATTATGGCCCTGCACGATTGGCAAGTCCCGCGAGACCGGCAGCAGTTGATGGAGATCAAGGGTGTAGGCGAGAAAATCTCTGAATGTGTCTCGGCCTATGGCTGGGGCGAAGAAGCCTTGCCCATGGACGGCAACGGCCGGCGGGTCGTTGACCGAATCTGCGGTTACCCTATCGACAGAGGCAGCGCGCATACCGCGCAGGTGCGAAGCTGGCTCAAGGAAGTCTACGAACTCAACAGGGGATGGATGGCGGAGCGGGCTGTAGCAATGGTCGACATCCACGAAATGCTACGGTTGCACGGTCAGCTTATTTGCGCCAGGGCGCCCCAATGTCACCTGTGTCCGGTAGCGGATTGCGCGTCGCGGACCTCCCCGCAAATGGAGAATAATGGAATGACGGTGGATATCGGGCTGTGGGATGAATGGCGGGAGTTGCTGCTCGACCCCATCGGTCCTGTCCCGGCATCGTAAGACCACCAATCGATTACAGGAGTGTCGGCAGAGACATGAGTATCGCTGAATTCGACGTAACCGGACAGAAGGTCCTGCTGGTAGGCGCCGGAAGGGGTATCGGCAAAGGGATTGCCATGGTCTTCGCCGAGGCGGGCGCCGACGTGGCGATTACCGGCCTGACATCCACCGGCGCCAGCAAGGTGGCCGAGGAGGCGCGAGCTTTGGGACGCCAAGCGGTCGCTTTGGCGGGCGATGCGACCAAGAGCGCCGACATGGACCGGATCGCGGAGCAGGTGCTGGCGGAGTTCGGTCACGTGGACACGCTGGTCAACTGTGTGGGAGACTCCATCAGGAAGCCGGTGGTGAAGCTGCCGGGGACTGATTTGGAAGGGATGACCGAAAGCGACTGGCGCCATGTCGTCGACATCAACCTGACCGAGGCATTTCAAGGTTGCCGCGCCCTGGGTTCCCACATGCTGGAACGGGGAGAGGGCTGCGTGATAAACATCTCCGGCTGGGCATCATTCCGCGGCAGGGCCCAATACTCGGCCTACGATGCCGCCAAAACGGGGTTGCTGCGGTTTACCGAGTGCTTGGCGCAAGAGTGGGCGCCGTACGGCGTGCGCGTAAACGCAATCGCGCCGGGCATCTTCCCCGACCCGGACCAGATTACCGCCGAGGCGTACCAAGCCCGGCAGGAATCGGCCAAAAACGACGTGCCACTCGGAAGAATAGGACATTTGAAGGAGCCGGGCTACCTAGCGGTTTTCCTGGCTTCCCCGGCGGGTTCATACATCACGGGCCAGACTTGGGCGGTGGATGGGGGGATAAGCATCAAGCACCCGTAGCCGACCATCGGCGTTTGGCTACAGCCTTCTTGTGCCCCTAATCACCCGCGCACTATCATAAAACCTGTTTTCAAGAATGTGAGGCCTTTACCTGGCCCGGTACGGTCTATCTTTCGACAGCCGCAGTCAAATAAAATTACTTCCTCCCAAAGCTGACCCACTTTATATGTACAGTCAAACGCTAACGCCCGGTTAAAGGTTGATCGTGTCAGGCGGTCCTTTGGGATACGCAATTAAAGTACAGGGCTTGGAGAAAGCATTCGGCGACTGGCCGGTCCTTTGGGGATTGGATTTCACCGTGGGGTGGGGCGAGTGCCTGGGGTTGCTTGGCGCCAACGGGGCCGGCAAGACTACGTTGCTCCGCATTTTGTCCACCCAAGTCAAGGCCGACGCCGGGTTGGTGGAAATCGCCGGTTATGACATTGGCCGACGGCCTGAGTCTGTCCGGCGTCGGGTTGGGGTGGTGGGCCATGAGACTTTTCTGTACGACGATTTGACCTGTTTGGAGAACCTTGTTTACTACGGGCGGCTCTTTGGCTTGAAAGAGCCACGCCAACTAGCGGAAGAGGCGCTGGAGCGGGTCGGTTTGGCGGACAGGGCCGACCAGCGGGTGCGTTTGCTTTCCCACGGAATGCGGAAGCGAGCGGCAATCGCCCGCGCGGTTTTGCATCAACCACCTCTGTTGCTGCTGGACGAGCCGGAAAGCGGGCTGGACCGCGGCTCCGTTGCTGTTCTTCAGGAGTTGCTGGCGCAGTGGACGGCATCAGGCAATACAGTGGTGATGAGCACCCACAACATCGAAATGGGATTCTCTTGGGCCAGTAAGCTGGGGCTGCTGATGGACGGGAAGATTCACTTCTGCGGCGAGTCCGATTACCCGGACCCTGCCAGGTTCCGGGAATTCGTGACAGCTTCCTTGGGGGCCGGGGACGCCGCCAGTTGATGCACTTCGTCGGCCCAGTTCTGGTCCTGGTCTGGAAGGACTTGTTGCTGGAATGGCGCTCCAGGGACATGGTGGTCTCGGTGCTGTTCTTCGGCCTGCTGGTGGTGGTATTGTTCAACTTTGCGTTGGATACCACCTCGCAAAGGATAGGTTTTCTGGCGCCGGGGATCCTGTGGTTGGCGTTCACCTTCGCCGCCACGCTGGCGATGAACCGGTCATTCGTCCGCGAGAGGGAGCAAGGAGGGCTGGAGGGGTTGCTGCTGACGCCGGTAAGCCGGGACGCCATATTCCTGGGCAAAGCGTTCAGTAGCCTTATTTTCATGTTGCTGGTCGAGGCGGCGCTGCTGCCGGTGTTCGCTGTTCTGCTGAATTTCTCCGCCTTCTCCTTTACCTTGATTTTGACCATCGTGATGGCTACTCTTGGTTTCGCGGTAGTGGGGACCTTATTTTCCGCCATCGCTGTGCAGACCAGGTCCCGGGAAATCATGCTGCCGGTGCTTTTTTTCCCGGTGATACTGCCGGTCGTTATAAGCGCGGTCGAAGCCAGCACGGCGGCCATAGGCGTCCGGCCCGGGGGACGAGTGGAGCTTTGGCTGGCGTTGCTTGCGGTTTTCGACGCGCTTTTTCTAGTAATATGTCCTTGGATTTTCGCGGCGGTAGTAGAAGAATAGCCGGGTAAGCCGCTGGAGAGACACAGGAATATGCTGAACTTGCGGACTATACTGTTGTTGGTGGCCAGCCTTTTGATGCTGGCCGATCTCTACTTGATTTTTATGATTGCGCCGACCGACGCAGTTATGGGCGACGTCCAACGGGTGTTCTACTTCCATGTCCCCATGGCTATCATGTCGTTTTTGGCGTTTTTCGTTGTGTTCGTGGCCAGCGTGGGGTACTTGGTGCGGCGCGGCCGCCGCTGGGACAGCGTCGCCCACGCATCCGCCGAAGTGGGCGTTTTATTTGTATCGTTGGCCCTGATTACGGGCATCATCTGGGGTCGGCCAGTGTGGAACACTTGGTGGACGTGGGAGCCGCGCTTGACCACGACCCTCATTCTCTGGCTTATCTACGTCTCTTACCTGATGATCCGCTCTTACGCTCCAAGCCAGGACAAAGCGGCCCGTTACTCCGCAGTCGTAGGCATCATCGGGTTCGTTGACGTGCCCATAGTCTACTACTCTGTCGTTTGGTGGCGGTCGATCCATCCGTCGCCCGTGGTCGGGCCATTCGCCGAGAGTGGAGCGCTTGAGCCGATTATGCTGATGACGCTGCTGTTTTCTCTCGTTACTTTCATGGTCTTGTTTGCGCTTCTGGTATGGGAACGTGCGGCGTTGCGGGACAGTGAAGACAAGTTGAGAGAAATGCGGTTGGTGTTGCGCAGAGCCGGAAGGTATCCGGTATGACGTTGCCCGCCGCGGCGTAGAGGAGTCTGTTTGATGCCAATGATATTGCTGCAATCCGGCGCGTCTTCAGGGAATATGCCTTTCTTGTTCGCCGCCTTCGCGGTTAGCTGGGTGGTGTTCTTTTTGTACGCTTGGTTTCTTAACCGGCGTCAACAGGAAATGGCCAAGGAAATCCGGGGGCTAAGACAGGCTTTGGAGACCCAGCAAGCAGTGGACCAGGAAGAGCGTTGAAGCGGTTAACCAAGTCGACGACTGCGTGCATCGTAGCTGGACGTTGGAGCTTCATTATATAATCTGACAGTATAAGTACTGTTATGGGAGGACCGTTGGAAGGGCTTACACACGAAGGGGCGACACCGGGGAGTGAGACTGATAGGGAACCCCGCAGTAATCGGACCCGGTTCATCGTGGTGTCCGCAGTCGTGATTTTGACCTTGGGGTACATGGTTTACGCTGCGTTTCCCGGAAACGCCTTGTACTTCCTGACCGTTGACGAACTGCTCAACAAGGACGAGGTCCACGACGGGCGGTTGTTGAGGGTTTCAGGGAAGTTGGTGGACGGCTCCTTCCAGCGACAGGAACGCTCGACCACCTCCAGTTTCCGTCTCCAAGACAAGGAATTGGGCCCTTTTGGGATTCAGCTTGACGCGGAGTACGTAGGTGTCCTTCCCGACCTGTTTTTTAACCCCCATTCGGAAATAATCCTCGAAGGCAGCTATGGCACGGAGGCGGTTTTCCACGCCGACTCCATCCTGGTAAAGTGCCCTTCCAAATACAGGTCATTGGAAGAAGAGGCATCGCAGGGAGACGCGCCCGGAAGAAGCAGTTGATTTCGGTGCGGTACGCCGGGCAAAGTTACAAACCCGTCCCAGCTAACCTGAAGGATAGCTATTGACCGTGTTATGCTTGGACTGGAGCAGATTATCGTTGCGATGTTCAGGAGGCGCTTCTTAATGACACTCGATCAGGCTATGGACATGACGGCCTCCGACATATTTGCGGATGCTTTCCAGACTCAGGAAGCAGCCTTGGAACGGTTGGGGCAAAATGACATCAGGGATGCGGCAGAGAAGGCTTGGTGCGCCACCAAACGAGCCACTGACGCTTTGATTTTGGCGCACTCCGTAGAGAAATCTGAGCAACTGACCGGACACGTTTTGCGAACGACTCAGGGCTTGAGACATTTGGCTCATGGAGATGCGAAGTTCCGCGATTTACAGGGCCGTTACCATACCCGGATGGAAATTCTACATGGCATGTGTTTCTATTTCGGCGTTTGTGAGCCCGTGGAGGACACTGAACGCCTGATAAGCGAGACGCGCCAGTATATAGAGGATGCTCAGTTTTTGGCGGGTCGGGGGTGAGGATAGCTCTTTCACGCTATCCGGGCAGACTTCATGTGAATGATGCCGGGGCCAATTGACCCCGGTTTTTTCCAAGGACTACAGATAGTTCCCAAAAATAAAGCTCTCCGCCATTCGCGGAGAGCTTTTCACGGGGGCGATTTTGTGGCCTTTAGCCTAACCCTCTCCTTGTGGGAGAGGGTTAGGCTAAAGGCTAGAACTCGAAGGCGTCCATGAGCTGCTGAACGGTCCGGGTCCTGGCCCTGGTCCACATGTTTTCCACCTGTTGGTTGAGAGAGGGACGGCTTTCGTCCTGGTAAATGACGCCCACCGGGATACCGCCTTGTTGCAAGGCGTTGTAGGCGGCAGCCTTGTCCGATGGGTCATGGTCCTCCGGCAGGGCCCACAGCAAGGGCTCAATCCCCTTCTTCACGTTCCCCTTAAGCTCTTCATAGGTGTCGTTATAAGTGGTGCAGGGCGATTGGACGTGAACGATGGAGAAGCCGGGGTGTTCCATGCCTTGGGTGATAAGCTTCGACAACGGGCGAGGTTGACTGGAGAAACCGGACGCTACGAAGGAGACGCCCAAGGTGAGGTACAGTTCCAACGGGTTTACCGCCGACTCAATCTTTCCAAAGGGAGTGGAACTGGTGATCTCGCCCATCTTGGTGGTGGGAGAACTCTGGCCCTTGGTGAGGCCGTAAACGCCGTTGTCCATTACAACCGCGCAGACGTTCAGGTTCCGGGCTGCTTGGGGGCCTATGTGTTCGCCGCCAATACTCAGGAAGTCGCCGTCCCCGGCAACCACGACCACGTTCAGGTCCGGGCGGGCCATTTTCACTCCCAACGAGATAGGAAGCGACCTTCCGTGGATGCCGTGGAACCCGTAGGGCTGGGCGCCCTCAAGAAGGTGGACCAGATTCCCGGAACATCCGATTCCGGCGACGACCACGTTATTTTCGATTGGAAGCCCGGTCTCTTCCAAACGGTTAATCATCGCGAACTCTAAAGCGCGGCGTACACCAAAGTCCCCGCAGCCGGGACACCATTTGAAGTCGTACTCCGGGTTCTTTTTACTCATACCGTGGCTTTCTCCTTCTTTAAGGATCCCGTCATTTCCGTGACCCGGTTCACCAAGTCCCGCACCTTGAAAGGCAGGCCCGTGTATTGGGTTATGGCTTCCGCGCGCACTCCGTAAGACCGGAGGATGCTGGCAAACTGTCCTTGGTAGTTCAACTCGGGGACGATGACCAAGTCCTTCTGCTTCAATTCTTCCAACAACTTGGGCGGCAGCGGGCTCAGGAACATCGTGTAGTACCAACCTACCGGCACACCTATTTCCTTGAGTTGGCGGTAAGCTTCCAGTCCCGGCCCCTTGGAGCCGCCCCAAGGCATGAACGCTATGGACTCCTCGGGCCTGTCGCGTTCGTACTCGTCCTCTTCGAGGAGCTTCAACTTGCTGAAGCGCCGCTCAGTCATTTGCACGTGCCGGCTGGGGAGGTGGGTGGTATCACCCATGTCGTCGTGTTCGCTGCCGTTGGCTATGTAGGCCCCCGGGTTGCCGGGAATGGGCATGGGCGACAACTCGAAACCGGCATAGCGGTGGTATCCGTTGTTGCCCCGGTAGACCTCCCGGCCGTTGACATGCACCTGGGACAAGTCGGGCTTCGCTATATTTTGAGCACGCTCGGCGAGGGACATTTCGGTCATCAAAACAACCGGGCCTTGGTACCGCTCGGACCAACTGAGAGCTTTGATGGCCCCGTAGAAACACTCTTCCACCGATCCCACAGCAATGACCGGCAACTTCACGTCGCCGTGGGCGGGGTACATGCAGGCCATCAGGTCCGACTGCTCGGTCTTGGTGGGCAGGCCGGTTGCGGGTCCACCCCGTTGCACATCAACCACAACCAGCGGTATCTCGGCGATCCACCCCAAGCCCAGACCTTCTCCCATCAAAGAGAAACCGGGTCCGGCAGTGGCGGTCATGGCCTTCTTTCCCGCGAAACCCGCGCCCAGGATAGTGGTGATGGACTCGATTTCCGAGCTGACCTGGTAGGCGAACTTGCCTTCTCCCACCAAGTTTCTTTCCATGTAAACCAGGATGGTGGTCGCGGGAGAGATAGGATAACCGACGTAGAAATCCAAGCCCGCCGCCAACGCGCCCAAGGCCACCGCTTCGTTGCCTTTGAGCATCAACTGAGCGTAGTCCGGCGCCACTGGCGGGGCCAACGCGCCCAAGGAGAACCCGCTGGCGGACATGTGCTCCCGGCCCAGGGACATAGCCTTGATGTTGGACTCGATTATTTCATCGTCGCCGGTCCTACCGCGGCTGAAACGCTTCGTAACGAACTGCTCCAAGTACTTTTGGGGCATGTCCACCAAGTGGCCCAAGGCGCCAATGATGACCATGTTGGCGGCCCTGGCGTTGCCGGTGGACCGCGCCAATTCGTCGAAGGGCAGCCCAAAGCCCCGGGGGTCTCCTTCCAACTGGAATTCGTTGGAGTTGAAGATGATGACGCCTTGGTCGCGCACTTCCGGGCTGTGCTCGTCGTAGGCATCTTGATTGAATGCCACCAGCACGTCCACGTCGTCGCCGGGGCTTAGCACCGGGTCAACGGCTATCCGCGCTTGGGTCCAAGTGGGGCCTCCCAGAATTTGAGAGGGGAATGTGGCGAAAGTCAGGGCGTGATAGCCGACCTGAGTGGAGGCCTGAGCTAAACCTTCGGCGGAGGTTACCACCCCTTGTCCGCCTTCGCCGGCGAACCGGACGACAAAGTCACGCATTTCCATATGAAATCCTCCCCGGCTAGAGATCAGAGCGACACGCGTCGCTGTTCGACGTTGACTAGTCTGGGTCCAATAGGAAAGGGGTCAGGGAAAATACGGGGCCGTGATTTGGGGCAAGCAGATTTTATAATGGATGTCATCGTAGTCGGTGGCTACGGGCAGAAAGGGCTGAATTGCCCTTAAAAGCTGTCTTCAAAGGTGTGATGTGCTTCGTTCACTCGGTCTCGAAATATAACATCAGGCTCATTCCATTGTCAATTCGGAATGATGGCACCAAACGTCAAACTATGTCAGATTAGGGGGTTGGAGAGGATAACTGGTGAAGTCTAAAAGCAGACCGAAAAGAATCCCTCAAGATAGTTGAACGCAGTGTGCCCCTGAAATCTCCAACCCACACCAGCTATTTAATCATATATGTTGTCTACAAGAATGTTGACTACAATACTATATTGTCGCAAAATACTTTTGTGACCGAAATGACTTGTAGAGGTTCCGATGGCCCCGATTCGACCTGAAGACCACGCATTCGTTTTCCAAGCAGCGGTTCTGCCAGAACTGCGGGGGAAGTTGGGCCTCAGCCAAGCACAGTTGGCGGAGTTTCTCGATGTCCCGGTAAATACGCTTTCGCGTTGGGAGCGTGGGAGCAACGTTCCCGACGCGAACGCGCTGGCCGCGTTGTTTTCCATCGCCAAGGAGCGCGGTGTCACTCCCGAATTTTTCAAGAAAAGGAGGATCGTCATTAGCAAGCGTAGAAATTGGAAAAACAGAATCGTCGATTGGGATTTCCAGAATCTGGGTGTCGATGCAGAGGGCATAGATGAGGTCTGGGATGAATTGCGCCAGTACATAGACCTGCTATGCGGCAGCCAAGCCAACACCGTGCTGTACGCTTACGTTCCACATGGCATAGGCGGGATGTGGGGAGTTGAGCACTCACCACAGGGTAAGGCTTTGCAAAGCACTGGTTTCACAATGGTTTCTTGTCATTCCGATGCTGACCGCCATATCATGGATGATGGCAGGGCCGCATTCCAAGACTCCTTCAGGCCTCGAGAATCTGTCTACGTTCTGATTTCGGATGATGGCGACTATGCAGACTACCTGAAAGAATTACGCTCCGCCGGTGTTGAAACGTTTGTTCATGGTACAAATGAGTGTGCCAAGAGGCTGAGAGCCGTCGTGGGGGGTGATCACTTCATTCCGTGGCAACGCCCTTACATGGTAGCCAAGTGCTACGAGGTGGCTCGCAAATTGGTTGGCAAAACCATTACCAAGGGAGCATTCGGCAACCGATGCAGGGTAGCTCTCGAAGAGGACGGATTGGAAGGAGACGAATACGAGGAGTTGTTGGAAGACACCGGATTTAGTCTAAACCGTCCCTTTGCCAGTGTCTTGCAGCACATGAACACGATGGGAATCTTGCAGGTTAAACCTATTGAAAACGACCCTAACCGAGTTACTTTAACTGTTCCCGGAATGTAATAGGCTGGCGATTTACGGGACAACGCCAAACGTAAAGTGCGCGGTGCAACGTAACTTATTCCTCTCTCATTCAAGAAATGAGATTCCCGTAGCCCATTGTAAGACCCCCTGCACGGGCATCATTGTTTGTCGATTTGAGCGTATGCTAGAATCGCTCGCATGACGGACATTAAGTATTGGATCGCGTTGAACCAAGTTGCCCGGTTGGGGACGGTCAAGTTTCGGAAGCTTGAGGCCTGCTTTGGGAGCCTTGAGAGCGCTTGGCTCGCAAGCGCGTCTGACCTTAAGTTTGCGGGTATGGACGATCGCGTTATCCGAGAGGTTGACGCCGTAAGGGCGCGTACTTCCCCGGACCTGGAAATGGAGAGGCTTGCCCGCGCCGGGGTGCAGGCGGTAAATTGGCATAACGAAACGTACCCGTCTCGCCTCAAGGAGATCGCCGACCCACCGGCTGTCTTATACTACAGAGGGACTCTACTTCCCTCCGATGAACGCTCGGTGGCCGTTGTGGGCACACGTGGCCCGACCAGCTACGGAAGGGAGGTTGCGAGCGCGTTAACTCAAGACCTCGCCAGAAACGGAATTGCTGTCGTCAGCGGCTTGGCCCGCGGCGTTGACAGCGTTGCCCATCGCATTGCATTAGAAGGCGGAGCGCGCACGGTGGCGGTCCTGGCCAACGGATTGCACACGATATACCCTCCTGAACACGCCAACCTGGCGCAACAGATTACCGAAAACGGGGCCGTGGTGAGCGAGTACCCACTGGGTGTCAGGCCCGAGGCACGGAATTTTCCCCGCAGGAACCGGCTGATCAGCGGGATGACCCTGGGAACACTGGTGGTGGAGGCCGGAGAGGGTAGCGGCGCCCGGTGGACGGTGTATCATGCGCTTGAACAGAACAGGGAAGTCTTCTGCGTACCGGGCGGCATATTTTCTCCGATGAGCAAGTTGACCAACCGGTTAATCCAGGACGGCGCCAAACTGGTTTCCAGCGTCGAGGATATCCTGGAGGAGCTAAACTTGACGACGGTCGCCTATCAGCCGCCTTTGCCCATGCCGGAGATGCCCATGCCGGAGATGCCGGAGGATGACGACGAACTGTCGCTGTTGAGGCATCTCAACGAAGAACCGCTGCACATTGACGATATTCGCAGGACTGCTAACATTCCCATCGCGGCTGCCAGCAGCATGTTGGCCATATTGGAGATCAAGGGTTTGATCCAACAGGTGGGGTGCATGCATTACGTTAGAGTCCGGGAGGTATCCCAAGTATATGGCAACTAAATCCAAACCGGCAGCTAAACCCAAGGGGCGCAAGGCTGCTTCCGGCGCCACCAAGAAACCGACGAAACCGGCGTCTCGTAGCAGTGCGGCCGGCAAAAACCTGGTGATCGTAGAGTCTCCGGCGAAGGCCCGTACTGTGGGCCAGATACTGGGGAACAAGTACGTCGTGGCAGCCTCTCAAGGCCATGTGCGCGACCTGCCGAAGAGCAAAATCGGCGTGGACGTGGAGCACGACTTTGAGCCGTCCTACGTCGTGATGAGGGACAAACGGACCATCCTGAACGACTTGAAGAAAGCCGGCGAGGGCGCTTCAAGCATCTATCTGGCGACCGACCCTGACCGGGAAGGCGAAGCCATTTCGTGGCACCTGCAAGCCGCCGCCAAATGGGACCAGCGAACGGTCCCGCCAAAGAGGGTGGTCTTCCACGAAATTACTAAAGACGCGGTGGAAGAGGCGTTCAAAAACCCCAGGGACATCGACATGCAGTTGGTGAACGCCCAGCAGGCCCGGCGCATACTGGACCGGCTGGTTGGCTATCAAATCAGTCCGCTGCTGTGGCGCAGGGTGCAACGGGGCCTTTCGGCGGGGAGGGTCCAGTCGGTGGCGCTGCGGCTCGTCGTAGACCGGGAGCGGGAGATACAGGTTTTCGTCCCGGTGGAGTCCTGGACTATCGACGCCTTACTCCAAAAAGAAGGCGACACCACCCAGTTTGGCGCGGCCCTCCACTCAGTGAAGGGACAACGCAAGCGCATAAGCTTAGCCAAGGAAGAGGAGGCCCGGCAGTACGAGACCGAATTGTCCGGAGCGTCCTACAAAGTGGCCGACGTCCGCAAGCGCGATGTCCGTCAGCGCCCGGCGGCCCCTTTCATTACCAGTACGCTGCAACAGGAGGCGGGCCGAAAGCTTCGGTTCACCGCCCAGCGGACCATGTCCGTTGCCCAGCAACTCTACGAGGGCCTGGACGTTGACGGCGGCGCTCCAGTAGGTTTGATTACCTACATGCGCACCGACTCCACCCAAGTTGCCGCGTCAGCTATCGCCGAAGTGCGGGAGTACATCGAGGCGCGCTACGGCAAAGACCACAAGCCCGTCCAGCCGAGGGTGTTCACCCGGCGGGCCAAGGGAGCCCAAGAGGCCCACGAGGCCATTCGCCCCACCTCCATACGGCGCGACCCGCAATCGCTGCGTTCACATCTGACTACCGAACAATTGAACTTGTACACCCTTATCTGGTCCCGGATGCTGGCCAGCCAGATGGCCGATGCTATATCCGAGGCCACCACCGCTGACATCGACGCAGCCTGTAACTCCGGCAGTATTTATAACTTCCGCGCCACAGGGTCCGTCCTGAAGTTTGCCGGCTTCCGGGCGGTCTACCTGGAGGGGCGAGACGACAGCAATGACGGCGACAGCAGCAAGACGCTGCCGGTCCTCGCCGTTGACGACGCTTTGGAATGCGCGAAACTAGAGGCTAATCAGCACTTCACTGAGCCGCCCCCCCGCTATACTGAAGCTACTCTCATCAAGGAAATGGAGGAAAAAGGCATCGGACGCCCCAGCACTTATGCCCCTACGATAGGCACGCTGGTAAGCCGGCAGTACGTGGACAGGGAACGCAATCGCCTCACGCCGACGCCTTTGGGCTTCACTGTGACCGACTTGCTGACCGAGCACTTCACCGATGTCATGGACGTCGACTTCACCGCCAGGATGGAAGAAGACTTGGACGACGTGGCGCAGGGGGAGCGTGAATGGGTGCCGGTGTTGCGCGATTTTTATAACCCGTTCCATGAAGCGTTGAACCAAGCCACCGAAACCTTCACCCGCGCTGAGGAGACCGACGAGGTCTGCGAAAAGTGCGGCAGCCCCATGGCGATAAAATCGGGCCGGTTCGGGCGCTTCCTGGCCTGTACCGGCTACCCCAAGTGCCGCAACACCAAGGACATGGGGGACAATCCGTCGCAACCGTTCGAGGAAGAGACCGATGAGGTCTGCGAGAAATGCAGCCGGCCAATGGTCATCAAGTCAGGCCGCTATGGGCGCTTCCTGGCTTGCACCGGCTACAACGCCGACGAGAATCCTTGCGATAATCGCCGCAACCTTCTGAAAAAGACCGGGGTTGCTTGCCCAAAGTGCGGCGGAGACATCGTGGAGCGTCGCGCCCGAGGGAAGGGCGGACGGCCCTTCTGGGGCTGCTCTAAGTACCCCAATTGCGACTTGCTGCTTAACCAACCGCCATTGCCAACGCCCTGCCCCGAGTGCGGCAGCCTGATGGTGCAGAAGGGCCGCAGCAACTCGGCATGTACCTCGTGCAGTTGGCAGGAGGCGATCGAGGACGCGGCCCAGGAGTTGGAGGCAGTTGGCTCTTAACCGTTCCATCACCCGTCAGGCCCCGGAGGAACCGGACCCTCAAGGCTCTGGGGACGCGACAAGTCCGGAGCTAACGCGGTTCGACGCGCTGGTGGAGCGGTACCCCTACTACCTGAGAGGTCAAAAGGGCCTGTCCGAAAACACCGTCCGCGTTTATCTGGACGACATCCGGTCATTCCGGACGTATCTTCAACTGCAAGGACTAACCCTTGAGGATATGGACCGGCCCATGTTGCGTGGCTTTCTTGCGTGGCTCGCCATGGAAGCCAAGGAAGGAAACAAGGGGTACGCCCGGGTGAGCATCTCCCGCAAGCTGACGGTGCTACGGTCGTTTTACCAATTCTTGGTGCAACAGGGGTTGTTCAACATCACCCCGGTCCCCTCCGGCCGCAGCTTCAGCGTAAAACTCGATAAGCCCCTCCCCGTGTTCCTGGGCCAGAAAGAAGTGCAGCGCTTGCTGGAGACCCCGGACGAATCGACGGCTATGGGCATCCGGGACCGGGCGATCCTCGAGGTGCTTTATGCCTGCGGCGTCAGGCTGGCGGAAATCCAGTCGATGGACATCCCCCACGTCAACTTTGACCGCCAGGAAATATTGGTGAGAGGAAAGGGGTCCAAGGAGCGGTTGGTGGTGTTCGGCCAACACGCGGCTGCCGCTTTGCGGCGGTACCTCCAGGAGTCCAGACCTGAGCTGGCATCCGGTACGGAACCGGCCATGTTCTTGAACCGGTACGGGAAACGCCTCTCCCGCAGAAGCATAGAAAAACTGGTCGAACGTTACTCCGGCCAAGCCCAAACACGAGACGGCGTGCATCCTCATACGTTACGGCACACCTTCGCCACGCACATGCTGGAAGGCGGGGCGGACCTGCGGGTGATACAGGAGTTGCTGGGACATTCCAGTCCCAACACAACGCAGATTTATGCCCACGTAACCA
Organism: Dehalococcoidia bacterium; assembly: GCA_965261795.1. Classification (GTDB taxonomy): domain Bacteria; phylum Chloroflexota; class Dehalococcoidia; order Lucifugimonadales; family UBA3495; genus CBDCFV01. Next base: position 4,465,356 of record OZ253476.1, on the reverse strand, counting down.
AGCAAGAGGCCTTGGTGTCGTACCTTGCCAATCATCCTCTCGGCGATGCCCGGACTGTCGGGGTTGTTCCGGAAGGGTCTGGTCAGGACAACGATGACGCCGGTGACGCGCTGCCCGGTTCGGGCGCTGCCGCTGCGCAAGAAGAATCTTCAACTTCTTCAACTATGGAAAACGTGGAGGCCAACTGAATTGGCTAGGTTCCTTGTGATGAACGGGCCTAACATCAACATCCTCGGTCGCCGCGACGTCAACATTTACGGCGCCAGGACGTTGGACCAAGTGAACGAAGAGATTGCTTCCTTGGCGGACAGGCTTGGCGTCGAGGTCATATTCTTTCAGTCCAACCATGAGGGAAGCCTTATAGATTGTATCCAGGAAAACTGGGGAAAGATTCAGGGGATCATCCTCAACCCAGGCGCCCTGACCGGCTACGGACTTTCGTTGAAGGACGCCTTGATCGACGCCAAAGTGCCGGTGATCGAAGTCCACTTGGGTAACCCCCAAGCCAGGGAGGAGTACCGACGCCACTCGGTAATCAGCGACATCGCGAGAGGTACAATTGCCGGGTTTGGCTTTAGAAGCTATACTGCGGCTCTGGACATCCTTGCTGCGCAAACGAAAGAGGAGGAAGCGGAATGAGTGACCGCTTGAACAGATTGGTGGCCCAGTTTCCAGAGAAAGAGTTGGACGCCCTGCTGATTTCGGCGCCGGAAAATCGCCGGTACCTGTCGGGTTTCACGGGGTCTGCCGGTTATCTCTTTATCTCTTCGGAACGGGCGGTCCTTGTCACCGACTCCCGGTACACCGAACAGGCAACCAACCAAGCTCCCGACTTCCAAGTGATGCAGGTACGGGGCGGCTGGGACTGGTTTCTTGAGCAATTGAAGGAGACCGGCGTCAAGCGCGTCGGTTTTGAAAGCCGGGATATGACGGTAGCGACCTACAACAGCTTGGTCGGCGCCGTTAAGGACGACAGCGCTCTGAGCCAGGTTTCCATAATCGCCACGGCCGAGATGCCGGAGGAAGGACGGGTATTCAAGGACCAGCGCGAGTTGGCTTTGCTGCAAAGAGCCATCGACGCTTCCGACGCGGCAATGGAAGCGGTGTGCCCCAACATAACGGCAGGTATGACCGAGAGGGAAGTGGCTTGGCGCATGGAAATGGCGATGCGGGACTTCGGCGCTGACGGCATCAGCTTCGACACCATCGTAGCCTCCGGCCCGAACGGCGCCATGGCCCACCATCGTCCATCTGACCGTGCTATTCAAGCGGGGGAGCCGATAGTGATTGACATGGGCGCAATAGTGGAGGGGTACTGCTCCGACATCACACGCACCGTAGTGGTTGGCGAACCCGACGAGACCTTCCACAAGATTTACGACATCGTGCTGGGGGCGCAGCTTACGGCAATCAACACCGTCAGGCCAGGCATGACCGGCGAGGACTGCGACGACCTGTCCCGGGCGGTGATTGCCGAAGCGGGTTATGGCGACAACTTTGGCCACAGCTTGGGCCACGGCGTTGGCTTGGCCGTCCACGAGAACCCGCGCGTGAGTCCCAGGTCGCCTGACAAATTGGAGCCCAACATGGTGTTCACCGTAGAGCCGGGCATCTATTTGACCGGTTGGGGAGGCATCCGCATTGAAGACATCGTGGTCTTGGGGGATGACGGGGCCAAGGTCCTGAGCAAGGCGGGCAAGTAGCGGTACGATATGCAAATTCAGGAACACAAGGAAACCGCCCACCGCTTCCTGGAAGCCGCCGATTACTACTTCGCAGCCGGAGACAAGTTCCAAGGGTCAGAGAAGCTCTGGGGCGCCGCCTCCCATGCTCTGCTGGCCTTGCTCGCGGAGCGAGGCTTGCCGAATAATAATCACGCTGCCATGAAGCACGCCGTGGAGCTGCTGGCTGCCGAGTATGACGATCGTGGTATCTCGGAGGGATACTTGGCCGCCGAGAAATTCCACAAGAATTTCTACCACGGGTTCCTGGAAGACTACGAAATAGAATTGGATGGCCCCAAGGTACACAACTTTGTTGCTCGAATGCTGGCCTTCGCGGAGAATGGCACACCCGAGAATCAAGAGACGTAGCCGAATAGAGAGTTAAGGCGAGAGGGACTTCAATGAGCATCAACTTTGGCGATTTGAACCGGGGCATGGTCATTGAGTTGGACGATCAACCTTGGCAGGTTATGGACTACCAGCGCCATAAGATGCAGCAAAGGGCGCCGGTTACCCGAATCAAGATGAAGAACCTGATCAGCGGCGCGGTTGTAGAACGGACTTTCCAACGGTATGACACCGCCTTTTCAGTTGCCGATGTTGATAACCGGTCCACCCAGTACCTGTACACCGACGGCGACTACTTCTACTTCCTGGACCAGGAGACGTTCGACCAGTACGAACTGGGCGAAGACGTGCTCGGCAAGTCCCTGGACTACCTGAGGGAGCAGATGATGGTGGAGTTGGTCTTCTACAAAGGCCGCGCCATCAGCGTCAACCTGCCCACCCACGTCGACCTTACGGTGAAAGAGACTCCGCCAGGGTTCCGGGGCGACACCGCCCAGGGGGGCAGCAAGCCGGCGACTTTGGAGACTGGCCTGCGGGTTAACGTACCCATGTTCATCTCTACCGGGAGCGTGGTACGTGTGGACACCCGCACGGGGACCTATACCGAGAGAGTCAGCTAGCTACGTGGCGGCCGTCCATAGCGTCAGCCAGGTTTCGCTCTACCTGAAGCAGGTGCTGGAGAACGACCCGTTGCTGGCGGACTTGCTGATAGAAGGCGAAGTCTCCAATCTGCGGGTTTCGGCTGCGGGGCACTCCTACTTCACACTGAAAGACGACTCCAGTGTGCTTAATTGTGTCATGTTCCGCGGCCAGTCAGGGGCTGAACTGCTGACCAATGGCAACGCAGTCCTCGCCCATGGCCGTATCCGGTTCTACGAGCCCAGAGGTTCAACCGACTTCATGGTGGACATGGCCGTGGCCGCCGGAGAGGGCGAGTTGGCCTTGGAGTTGGAGCGGCTGCGGTTGCGGCTGGAAGCCGACGGGCTGTTTGAACAGACCCGCAAACGCCCGCTGCCGCCGTTTCCCAAGGTAGTCGGGGTTGTTACTTCCCCCTCCGGGTCCGTGTTCCATGACATTCAGAACGTTGTCAAGCGGCGCTTCCCCTTGGTGCAATTGCTGCTGTCCCCGTCCGCGGTCCAAGGTGCAAATGCGGCAGGCGAAATCGTGGCGGCAATCGAATTGTTGAATTCAGACGGGAGGGCGGACGTTATTGTAGTAGCCCGCGGGGGCGGTTCCCTCGAAGAATTATGGCCCTTTAACGAAGAGGCAGTAGCCCGGGCGATCTACGCCAGCCGGATCCCAGTGGTGTCCGGAGTAGGGCACGAGACCGACTTCACCATCGCAGACCAAGTGGCCGACTTGCGTGCGCCGACCCCGTCCGCAGCTGCGGAATTAGCGGTGCCTGACCAGCAGGACTTGAGAAGGCAGCTGAACGAGTCGCTTGAGACCTACTACCGAGGGTGGGCCCGACAGCTTGAGTCGCGCAGAGCGGCTGTCAGCAGGCTGATGGACAAGAGTCTGCGGGCGTTGCCGGACACCAACGGGTGGCGGCGGCGAGTGGACGATGTGGCGAAGACTGCCGAAAACAGTATGTCCAATCGCCTCAGGTTTACCCGGATGCAAGTCAATAATCAGGAAGGCCGTATTCGCGCCTTGGACCCGGTAGCTATCCTGCGCAGGGGCTTCTCGGTCGTCCAAACGACTGAAGATGGGCGGATTGTCACCAGCGCCAGTCAGGTTGGGGATGGTGATCAGTTATCTATTACCGTTAGTGATGGGACCATACCTGCCACAGCCGGCGTTAGCGATGGGAAGACACTCGCTACGAAGGACACAGGCAATGACGGCAAGACCGTCTCGACTGACGGCGTTCCTCAGAATACGCGGCCGGCTCGGAAGAAACGGGCTAACGCCCCAGACCCTGGCATGAGGCGTTTGTTTTAACCGGCGTCCTTTCCACGGGAGGCGTTCGACATGGTTGATTTGCCCGGCCCCGAAGCAAAGTCCGACGTGGACTCGCTTTCCTTCGAAGACGCCTTCAGGCGGTTGAATGAAATGGCGCAGTCGCTGGAGGATGGAGGGCTTAGCCTCAACGATGCAACAGTTAGGTTTGCAGAAGGGATGGACTTGGTGCGACGGTGCAATCAACTCCTGGATGAAGCTGAGTTGAAGATCACCACGTTAAAGGACGGTATTGTCGGCGCACCGGAAGAAGAGACGTGGCTTCCGGAAGATTAAAGTCAACCAGAGAGAACAGCTACCCTCAGGCCGTTCCGGTCTCCGCCCACAAACCCTTAATAGGCAACCCTCAAAATGATTGAGATAGGATGGTTCTCCACTGGGAGAGGCGAGGGGTCCCTGGGGTTATTGCGTTTCGTACAGGAGCGCATCAGTCGCGGGTTGCTGGACGCCCGGATAGGGTTCGTGTTCAGCAACCGGGAGCCAGGTGAAGCCGAAGGTTCAGACCGGTTTTTTGCCCAAGTCAGGGACTACGGGTTGCCGTTGGCCACATTATCCTCCACCAGGTTCAGGCGCGCCCAGCACCGTCCTTTTTCCGAGGTGAGGGAAGATTACGACCGGCAGGTAATGGACCTGTTACGCCCGTACCAGCCGGATATATGCGTGCTGGCAGGGTACATGTTGATACTCAGCGGCGCCATGTGCCGCACATACCCAATGCTGAACCTGCATCCGGCTTTGCCTGACGGCCCCACAGGCGCTTGGCAAGACGTTGTGTGGGACCTCATCGAGACCAGGGCGGCAAAGACCGGGGCTATGATGCACTTGGCTACCGAAGACGTGGACCGCGGCCCCGTAGTGTCCTACTGCACCGTCTCTTTGACCGGCGAGGACTTTGGTCCTCATTGGGAGAGATTGGAGCAAACTGACCTTCAATCGGTCAAGAGGAATCAAGGAGAGGAGTTTCCCTTGTTTCAAGCTATACGCCAAGCTGAATACCAGAGGGAGCCGTATCTTATATTCGAGACACTCCGGTCCGTGTCCCAAGGCCGTGTGGTAATAGAGGACGGGGCCGTTCTACAACGACACGATGTTTCTGATGAGGGAGCCGGCAGCCGCCAAGCACTGTGCTTGGACGCAGAAGTCGAACATGCGATGACCGTGGAGGGTGTTGAGCCTGACGGCTAGGCCGGCTTTCGCAGAGGTCCCAACGCTAAGGGAAGAATCTCCCCCCTTTCATCCAGCAGCGTAGCATTGGCATGTCCTTCTACGGCTTCCCGTCCAACTCGGCAGCGAGCCACGCCGCTTAGAGACGGGACTTCGTACATAACGTCCATCAAGGTCTCCTCAATGATGTAACGCAGGTAGCGTGCGCCAGTCTGCTGCGCCAAGGCCAGTTCCGCCGCAGCTTCCAACCCCTCCGGCGTGAACTCCAGTTCAACGCCGTCCATACTCAACAGGTGGTGGTACTGTTTGACAATGGCGTTCTTGGGCTCGGTCAGGATTCTTACCAGCGATTCCAGGTTCAACGGCTCCATGGTCACGATGACCGGGACTCGCCCCACCAACTCCGGAATCAAGCCAGAATGGAGCAGGTCTTCCGGCGTCACGTGGGCCAAGGGATTGACGTCGGCTTTGTGATTGTTCAGGTTTTCCGCCAGAAATCCAAGCCGGGGGGAGCCGGAGGCCATCCTGCGCGCGACGATCTCTTCCAGTCCATCGAAAGCGCCGCCGCATATGAAGAGAATATTGCGGGTGTCGATCTGCAGAAATTCCTGCTGAGGGTGTTTGCGCCCTCCCTGCGGAGGCACGTTGGCCATACATCCCTCAATGATCTTCAACAGTTCCTGCTGCACACCTTCGCCGGAGACGTCCCTGGTGATGGAGCGGTTGACGCCCTCTTTACGGGCTATCTTGTCCAACTCGTCGATGTATATGATGCCGTGCTCTGCTCGGGATACGTCCCAATCGGCGGCTTGGACCAAGCGGAGCAGGATGTTCTCCACGTCCTCGCCAACGTAGCCGGACTCGGTCAATGAGGTGGCGTCGCAAATAGCGAAGGGGACATCGAGGGTGCGGGCCAAGGTTTCCGCCAGCAGCGTTTTGCCGCTACCGGTTGGTCCAATCAGGAGGATGTTGGCTTTTTGAAGTTCTACGTCAGACGGGGTGCTATTGCTCCAGATTCTTTTCAAGTGATTGTAGACAGCGACGCTCAGGATCCTTTTGGCGCGGTCCTGACCGACGACGTAAGCATCCAGGTTGGCGTAGATTTCTTGTGGCACAGGTGGGTTGACCGGGTTGGGAAGCGCCGTACATCCTGGAGGGTCGCCCTCCACTAATTCTCCCAGGATGCGGATACATCCGTAACAAACGGACGCCTTTCCCTCTCCCGCCATCACTAAGTTGGACTGGACTTCCGCTTGTTCGCAGAACGAACATCGCCAGAGCTTAAAGCTATTTTTGTTGCTGGACACCACACCCCTCCCGTCTACACAAACACTGCTGAAGGTTTAATACAACCTTCAGCATGGAAAGCCTGTATGATTTAAGGGTTCCCAAGGCGGGAGAGGGCAAGCCACTGTCATAGGCACGTACAGATTAACTTGAACAGCCACTATGCCCACTTGCCTTCACAGCATGGCCGGGCGGGTATTTTCCGCCCGGTTGCGTATGCGCCCCGGGTTAAGCCTCTTACGCTTGCCCTTCGGTCGGTATCGCTACGGACCCCAGGATTTCATCCACCAAGGAGTACTCGACTGCTTGTTCCGCAGTGAGATAGAAGTCCCGGTCGGTGTCCCGGGCGATCTTGTCGTAGGTTTGACTGGTGTTCTCCGACAGAATATTCCGAATCTTGTCTTGCAGCCGGATGATTTCCCTGGCCGCGATCTCAATGTCGGACGCTTGGCCTTGGGCACCCCCAATGGGTTGGTGCATGTGGATGGTGGAGTTGGGCAGCGCGTACCTCTTTCCTCGCGCGCCGCCTGAAAGCAGGACGGTGGCCATGCTGGCGGCCATGCCGAGACAGATAGTGGATACTTCCGGGTTTACCAGTTGCATGGTGTCGTAAATCGCCAAGCCGGAACTGATAACTCCACCGGGGCTGTTGATGTAGATGTTGATTCCTCGGTCGGGGTCTTCCCGCTCCAAGTAGAGCAACTGGGCGATGATCAGGTTGGCGACCATATCGTTAATGGGCGTGCCCAGAAAGACTATCCGCTCCTTAAGCAGAAGGGAGTAGATGTCGAAGGCCCGCTCACCCCGGGGACTGGTCTCCACCACCATCGGAATGATATTTTCCGGTACCAACAAGCCGGAGTTCCTGATGTTCTGGGCCATTGATTCAGCCTTGTCGCCGGCGGAGTACCGGGAAAATGAAGGGTCAAAATTAAGCATCTGGCTCTGCTCCTTGAGGTTCTGGTGATTCGGATGAGGCGGAGTCCTGTGGAGATTCCGGGTCCACTTCAGCTTCCACGCCGTTGGGTTGTTCTTCGGTAGATTCCTCAATATCCTCGGAAGACCCTTCGACGATCTCTACTAACCGGCGCAGTACATGCCGGTTAACCAAGGAAGACCTGATGGACTCACGAGCATTGTCGGTGGAGAAACTTTGCTCCATCGCCTCCTGCATCTCGCCGGCGTTTTCAAGCGCCGAATCTATCTCCGCTTGGATGTCTTCCGGGGAAACTTCTATTCCTTCCACTTCCGCCAGCTTGCGGAGGACTAAAGAGGTGTTCAGCCGCTCTTCGGCTCTGGGGCGCAATTCCTCGCGCCACTCTTCATCGGTTTGACCTATGAAGCGCAAGTAGGTGTCGAGGTCCAACCTTTGATAACGCAGCGCGCGTTCCCGTTCCTGTTGTATCGATTCCAACTCTCGTTGATAGATCAATGGAGAGGCCTGGACCGAGGCGACCTTCAGCAGTTCTTCCAAGCTGCGTTCCTGGATATCTCGGTCAGAGGCGGATTGAGCGGACTCGGTCAACTGCCCGCGGACGAAGTCCCGCAACGCTTCCAAGCTTTCGTAGCCGTCCCGGACTCCCTTGGCGAACTCATCGTCCAGCTCGGGGAGGTTCTTTTCCTTCACTGAAAGGACTTCCACCGTAAAGCGGCATTCCCCTCCCGCGTACTCCGCTTGATTATGTTCCTCCGGTACGCTCAGGGTGAATTCTTTCTGTTGACCGGTGGTCGTTCCCTCCAAGTATACGGAGAAGCCGGGCACGGGTAACTCGTTTTCCAACTGGGGGATAAAATCGACCCCTTGGTCGTCAATCGCCGGTTCACCATTAATTATGCCGGTGACGTTGAGGCTGAGCAGGTCGCCGAACTTGACCGGACGTTCCACTGGTTCCCAAGGCCCGGCCTGATACCGGAGTTGCTCCACAACTTCATCTACCTGTTCGTCGGTAACCTCAACCGGCTCCCGGTCCAGCCGGATTACGCGGAAGTCACCCAAGTCGATCACCGGTTCCAAGGGCACAACTGCTTTGAATGAAACCGGCTCGATGCCGAGCAGGTCAAGCTCGGGCTCCATGAAGGCCTGAATGTCTTCGTCTTTCAACACTTGGTCCAGGGTTTCCGGAATCATGAACTCCAGAGCTTCCTGGACCAAAGTCGGTCTGCCCAAGTGGCTTTCCACTATTGACCTGGGCGCTTTGCCACGTCGAAATCCGGGTATCTGGATTCGGCTGACCAGACGACGATAAGAGCGCCCGATAAACGGCTCTTCGTCCTCCGACTCCATCTCCACTACTACAGTGACTTCGGTACGACTAACCGATTCCTTGGTCACGATCACCGGCGGTTTTCTCCGTTGATTGAGATTGCTTGCGCTCCCGGTATGTTCTTCATCCGATAAGGGACTCGGGAATTCAAAGCGGGGTAAGTATAGCATAATGCCCCCACCTTCAAAAGCTTGCCGGACCGGTAGTTGGCCTGCGGACTGCTTGCGCAACGCCGCGCGTCTCCGCTTCGTAACGGGTTAGACGATTCAAGCAGAGGGATCGCCGGAAACTCGCCGTGACCCTTTCGTTTCGGGCTGGGTGTATTTTTATACATGTTTTAAAATTTATGTAAATTTAATATTAAAATATGTTGACAATCGGAGACGCGGATTGTTATGGTCTCATCACGGGTTGCGGGGTGGGGTGGCTGGTTGATGTTCGTTCTTTTACCCCAGATTGCTGGAATGAGGCCCTCCTGTCAGATACCTCCCGGCCTTGATAGGCTGACCTGATACTGCGCTGGACAGCCGATAGACACAGGGACTGTGTCCCGCCCGGTTAGTTTGCGTTGGGAATATTTACACCAAGGTGCTATCCAAGTCAAGCGGCCGGCGGCCCGTTTCTAACGAATGGATTGGAAGGCTTGAGGGACATATTTCCCAAAGGCCCCTTGGTCTTGGAGACACGGTGGTTGTAACGACGCCAACAACTTAAAACCACCCCATGGCCCTCTGGAATGAAGGCTGGTCGGAGATTTCATTGTCCGGTATTTCATTGTCCGGTGAAGAAGAAACGGCTTTTCATCAGCCGGTCCTTGTAACAGAGGTCTTGCAGCAGTTGCGTGTCAGCCCCGGCGGTATCTTTGTTGATGCTACGGTTGGTGAGGGGGGACATGCCGGCGCGATGCTTCAGGCATCGGCGCCCGATGGACGCGTTCTAGGCATAGACCGCGACCCCCGGTCTTTGGCAAGGGCTTCCGCCATATTGGCGGGTTACGGCGACGGGTTTATTCCCGTGCAGGGGAATTACGCGGATATGGATTCCATTGCCGCGGAAAGTTCGATCTTTGCGGTAGACGGTGTGTTGCTGGACTTGGGTCTGTCCTCCAGACAACTTGAAGCGCCGGGTTACGGGTTCAGCTTTCGGGTCGACGAACGCTTGGACATGCGCTTCGACCCTGAATCGCCGTTGTCTGCCGATGAACTAATCAACACTTACTCTGAACCACAATTGGCCGACATCATCTTTGAATATGGAGAAGAACCGAGGTCCAGGCGAATTGCCCAAGCCATAGTTCGAAATCGGCCCATACATACCTCCGGCCAATTGGCCCGCATCGTGGCCGGTGCGCTGGGAGCAAACAAACGGCGAAGGACCCACCCTGCAACACGGACTTTTCAAGCTATTCGTATTGCTGTCAATAACGAGTTGGACCACGTTAGCCAGGGTTTGAGCGCAGCCGTGCGGCTTTTGGCTGCCGGCGGGCGGCTTGCGGTTATCAGCTACCATAGCCTGGAGGACAGAATCGTGAAGCAGACTCTGGCCCGGCAAGCCTCATCCTGTGTTTGCCCGCCCGGTTTGCCTGTATGCGTCTGTGGCCATGAACCAACAGTGAAATTGGTGAATCGCAAGATAATAAAGCCCTCCTCGGAGGAAGTCGAATCGAATCATCGAAGCCGCAGCGCCCGGATGCGGGTGGCGGAACGGCTTTGATTGGGCAAACGCCAAATAAACCCGAACTGAGAGGACGGTAACACCTTGATGAGAGAAAGTTTTTACACCGCCGTTGACATTGGCAACAGTAAAGTATTGTCCATCGTCTCCAGAATCGGAGCAGAAGGTGACCTGAAGATTCTGGGAACGGGAGTAGTTGCCTCTCAAGGGATGCAAAAGGGCCGCATTGAGAATTTCGACGAGGTCAAAACGGCGGTCGGCATGTCGCTGAACGAAGCGCAACGGTACATTGGGCGGGGCGTTATCACCAGCTCCTACGTAAGCGTTAGCGGCACTCATACTCGTTGCTTGAACACTAAGCAAATACTGAACAATCCTGATAATGACGGGGACGTGACCCCCAGGAGCTTGCAAGAATTGGTCCAGGCTACTGTTCCTGAAGTGGGCCCGACCGAGGAATTGCTGCACATTATCCCAATCGGTTACGAGGTAGACGGTCTGACGGCGGTGCGGAACCCGTCGGGTTTACACGCCCGGAATGTCAATGTTGAGTCCCACGTCGTCGTTGCTGAAGCCTCCGCACTGACAAACACCGTAAGAGCGGTTGAAGCGAACAAGGTTTCGGTCAGTAGCTTGGTGTTTGGGTCCATCGCGTCGGCGGAAACGACCCTTACGGCCGACGAAAAAGAGATGGGTGTTGTGCTGGTGGACATTGGCGCTGGCCTCACCGACATGGTCATATACCGGCAAGGCAGCCCGTGGTATTCATGCGTGATACCGGTGGGCGGCAACCAAATGACCAGGGACCTGGCCGTTTCCATGCGAGTCCCCTACTACCTGTCCGAAGAAATCAAGGTCAAGTGGGGCCACACTATGCCGGAAATGGTGCCTTCCGACGAAGATGTGGTGGTTCCCGGCTTCCAAGGCCAACCCAGTCGTGTTGTCAAGAGACGGTCTTTGTGCGAGCCGTTGTATGAGCGGATGCTGGAGTTGCTCAAATTGGTCTTGCTGAGGCTGCGGCAATCAGGGTTACGCGAACTTCCCATCGGCGGTCTGGTAATTACCGGGGGTTGTGCGGAAATGCCCGGCATCCAGGAGCTTGTCGTCAAAACCCTGGGCGGCCCAGCGCGAATAGCATACCCAACGGGAATCGCCGGACTTCCTATCCAATTGCAGAAGCCGAGCATGTCGACTGGCGTTGGGCTACTGCTTTGGGGCATCAAACATCAAGGGGAAAGCCGTACTTACCGCAACGGTGACCGGCCCGCAAAACGGCAGAAAAACGATGACAGGCCCGCAAAGCCGCATAAAAGCCTGCGCGAACGCTTGTGGGGCGGTCATCGGAAGGAGCAGAGCGCGACGGTGGAGTGAGTGGGGGAGCACGTTCAATCACCGGTCTTTCCGCTTTGATGTTTCATGGGCAGGCAGGCAGCACATCAGCGCCATCAGGCAGCTAAAAGACCATCATAATCTAAAGACTAATACGTGACTCGGAGGGGAAACCATGGTATTGGAAAACTCTGGTTCTTGGGAACCTGCATCGCGTAATACGGACCCGTTAAGTATGTTGCCGGAAGTCGGTGTAGGAGTGCCCCATCTCAAGGTCGTGGGGATAGGCGGGGGCGGCAGCAACGCCGTGAGCCGGATGTTCAAGGAGAAGTTGCCGGTTGTGGAATACTACGCCGTCAACACCGACGCTCAACACTTGTTCCGCTGCGACGTGGCCCACCGGATCACCATTGGCCACAATTTGACTCGGGGATTGGGCGCGGGCGCCCAGCCTGATCTGGGCAGACAATCAGCGGAAGAGAGCCGCCAGGACATTGAACAGGCCTTGGAAGGGGCCGACATGGTCTTCCTTGCCGTGGGCATGGGAGGCGGCACAGGCACCGGGGCCTCTTCGGTTGTGGCCCAGATCGCCAAAGAGTCGGGGGCATTGACTATTGGCGTGGTCAGCAAGCCCTTCTCATTCGAGGCCAATACCCGCCGCAAGAACGCCGAAGAAGGAATCGCCCGTCTCAAGGACCACGTGGATACGTTAATCGTTATCCCAAACGACCGGCTCTTGCTGATGAACGAACACGGTGAGCAGGCCTTTACTTGGGAAGACGCGTTGAAGACGGCGGACTCGGTCTTGCAGCAGGCGATCCAAGCCATCGCGGAAGTCGTGACAGTACCGGGCGAAATAAACGTGGACTTCGCGGACGTCAAGACCATCCTCAGCAACGCCGGCCCGGCATGGCTGGCTATTGGCCGCGGCAAGGGCGAAAACCGCGCCATCGAGGCGGCCAAGATGGCCACCAAGAGCCCGTTGCTCGACATAGCCATGGAAGGGGCCAAGCGTATTCTGTTCGTCGTAGGCGGCGGGCCAACCTTGAGCTTGAAAGAAGTCCAGGATGCCGCCAACGTGATCCAGGACATGTCGGACCCCGAGGCGAATATCATCTTTGGTACCTGCCGCGACCCCAAGCTGGAAGATGAAGTAAAAATCACCATGGTTGCCGCGTCGTTCCCCGTATTGCAGGACATGAACCACGGGAGACACGCCGACTTGGACCGGTTGCTTCAGGACGTTATACCGGAAAGCGAAGAAGAACTGGACGTTCCCAGCTTCTTGAGGCGCAATGCCTCTTCTCGAAACAGGGGCTTTTTTCGTTAGACTTTAATCGGCGTCCCCGTGAGACACGGGGACGCCGTCGTTTCCCCTTTATCCTACTAGAGGAATATTCTCGGAGGCCTGAGAGCAGTACTAACGCTATTTAGCCACAATTAATATCTGGGCGCCGAGAACCTTTATTGAGGCCGTTCCGTTACGGGGCGGCCTCTTTATTTTTTGAGCAGCCGGACCGGTCTTTATCACGCAGGAACCTGCCCGGGCGGATGGCGGCGCCTGGTCTGAGCCTGCACGATGTGGATAAACGAAAAAGTTGCGCCAGGGGCCAGAATCGCCGGTTTCCTATTGACTAAAGCATGGGTAGATAATACAATTCCGCATACGATATGTTGTAGTTTGACATAATAAGTACGCAACATATAGTATTTTCGGACTATTTCGGAACTTGTTTTAAACTTTGTTCAATAATGCGTTGCCCTCACTGCTCATACGGCGACTCCAAGGTGACCGACTCCAGGGTTGTCGAAGCCGGTATCCGGCGCCGGCGGGAATGCCAGAGTTGCGGGCTGAGGTTTACAACCTACGAGCGAGTACAGTCGACGGCCCTTATGGTGTCGAAGCAGGACAACCGGAGAGAGGAGTTCAACCGGGAAAAGGTGATTCAAGGTATTCGCAAGGCTTGCACCAAGCGGCCCATATCGTCCCGCACCATAGAGAAGATGGTAGAGGATGTGGAAGCGGAGTTACAACATTTGGGACATGCGGAGGTGCCTTCTTCCATCATCGGGGCCATGGTGGTCGAGCGGTTGAAGAACTTGGACCGGGTCGCGTACATTCGATATGCCAGCGTGTACCAGGACTTTCAAGACATAGAGAGTTTCGAGCAGGCGGTGAACGAGTTAAGGGACGAGAACACGCAACTGCCCTTGATGGATACCAGTCCCGCCGAGCCCAGAAGGAAGCGTCGCCGGGTTGCCAATGCCTCCGGCGACAACAATACGGTGAAAAATAGCCAGAGTGGCGTCAAACGCCGCTCCGGGCAACCAGGTGAAAATGGAGGAACCACTCTTGAAGAGCTATAGTTTCGAAGGTACCGTCTTAACCCGGTTGTTGATCCTGAACAACGAAGTTCATGATTTGGAGAACCAACTTCGCTACAAGAAATTGCCCAGGCTGCGTCTGGAACATCATATACGGTTCGAGGCCGATAATATAAACGACATCGCCCGGATGCAAGACGAGATGGACCAGAATGTACGGGCCAGTCTGACGACTTGCTGGCTGGGGATGCCTAACGGCAAGTATTGAACCCATCCGCAGTTTCCCGGTCCGCTGGTAACGATTCGGCCGGATGCTTTGGACTGGTCGTCAGTCCGGTTTATGGCTACTTGTCGTGCCAGTAAGCCTCGCGGAAACAGGACGTGAAGATGCCCCGATATCCCAAGGATGAATGGATAGACCCAGGCGGCCTTAGCTTTCACTGTCGCGATTGGGGAGGCTCAGGACAACCCATACTGTTGCTGCACGGGCTGGCCTCCACCTGTCATATCTGGGACCAGGTCGCCCCTATCCTCGCCCGCAGTTTCGCCGTCGTTGACATGGACCTACGGGGCCACGGCGAAAGCGCCAAGCCGGACCACGGTTATGACTTCGCCTCGGTCAGTCGCGATGTCGCAGGATTGATTCAAGCCAAGGACTTGGATAAGCCCATCGTAGTGGGCCATTCCTGGGGCGGCGACGTAGCACTGGAACTGGCGGTGGCATACTCAGGAGTGCCCGGCGGCCTCTGCTTCGTAGACGGCGGCATGATAGAACCCTCGACTCGCTACCAAAGCCTTGATGAGGCCCGGGAACAGATGGCCCCGCCGGACTTTACCGGCATGAAGTTCGACGGCTTCCGGGAGCGTATCCAGCAGCGGGCCTCCCCCAACGGCCCCGCCTTTGTGGATATGGTGCTGGCGAACTTCGAGGTGTTTGAAGACGGGACCTTCCGGCCCAAGCTGAGCCGGGAGAACCATCTCCGCATCGTCGAAGCCTTGTGGGACCATCACCCCCCGGCCCTTTATCCAAACGCCGCTTGCCCCGTGTTGATAATGCCTGCCAGGCAGAAGGACAACCCGGACACGGCCGCCCGTGGACTGCTCCGCGCCGAAACCGTGGCGGCTGCCGGCGACCTGCTTCCCGTCAGCAAGACAGTCTGGCTGGAGGACAGCATCCACGATGTGCCGGTGCAGCGTCCGGAACTGGTTGCGGGAGTCATCAAAGACCATATAAACGCTGGGTTCTTTCACCGTTCGGATTAGACATCATTTCGGCAAACGGGACCGACGGCTACCGTACCGTAAAAGGCGGCGGCACGAGCGGCCACTGATAGATTGAGGCTTGATCATCAAGACCGGGAGAGGGAACGAATGACGTCTATCGACTACTCCATGCTGGACCGCCCGGTAATATCGATGAACTCCTTCTACCCCAGGCCCAACTGGTCGGCGACGCCTGAGGGAGCGTCGGACCACATCATTCAAGTAGAAGAGGGCGTGGCGCTGTCTTCCCGGTTCTTTCCTGTCGGACGGGAGGCGCCGACGGTGCTGTTTTTCTACGGCAACGGCGAGACGGCCACTGACTACAATGACATTGCCCCGCTCTACAACCAGACCGGCGTAAATTTCTTTGTCGCCGATTACCGGGGCTATGGGCGCAGCGGCGGCTTGCCCACCTTTTCCTCCATGCTGGCCGATGCCGGCAAGGTGCTGTCCTACGTTGAAGAGTTGCTTGAAACCGGCGGCTACATCAAGGACCTGTACGTGATGGGCCGGTCTATGGGGCGCCATTCGGCCTTCGAATTGGCGACCGTCCACGGGCAACGGCTGAAAGGGGTGATCATCGAGAGCGGGCGGCCCAACCTGGGCAACTTTACTTACGGGCTCGACCCCTCCGCTGCCGCGTCTATGGAGGCCGACTACGAAGGCAAGGCAAGCTCCATCACCATACCCGCCTTGGTAATTCACGGCGAGCTGGACACGCTGGCCCCGGTGCAGGACGCGACGCGGATGTTCGACAGCTTCCTGTCCGTAAACAAGCGCATGCTGGTTGTCCCCGGCGCGGGCCACAACGACCTGTTGTACCGCGGTCTGCAAGAGTATTTTTCCGCCATACACGACTTTGTGACGCAGTAACGAGGCGAATTCCCAAGCCTCAAAATTGGCTGGATTCCCCCTGACTTTCCCTTGACAACCCTCTGGCAGGCCTCTATCATCCCCTGACTCACCCTACCAATTATGGTAGTGTCGTGTTCAACGCGCACATTATACAGTATTTTAATACTCCTTCGGTCTATAGGATGACATTGACGCGAACTCACGAGCGTGCATGGTTACTGACACTGAGGCCGCGCGAAAATGCCGAAGGGATGGTACAACAGGAAGTCCACGGACATCCGCATACATTCTTAGAGCATATTAGACCCGCGACGACGTGACTAAGCAGGGAGGCAGAGCCATGTCCTTGACCCAACAAAGGTTCAATACAAGCACTCAAAGCCATAGCAACCGTATCGCCCTGGCGTTGGCCGAAGCGGATATCGCACGGCAAATCAATGATCGATCCGAGGAGCTTACTGAGAACGCCAGGGTGGTCTTGGCCCGCAGGTACCTGTCCAAGGACCGCGAAGGCAACATTCTGGAAGACCCGGACGGGATGTTCCGGCGGGTCGCCAGCAACCTTTCCCAAGCTGACTTGAACTATGGGGCCACCGAGCAGGAAAGGCAGGAGATCGAGGACGAATTCTATGACATGATGCGGCGGCTGGAGTGCCTGCCCAACTCGCCCACCCTGATGAACGCGGGCCGCGAGTTGCAACAGTTGTCCGCTTGCTTCGTATTGCCGGTGGACGACGCCCTTGACTCCATTTTCGACAAGGTGAAGCAGACGGCGTTGATTCATAAAAGCGGCGGCGGCACCGGCTTCTCCTTCAGCCGCCTCCGCCCGGCCGGGGACGTCGTAGGCTCCACCGGCGGAGTGGCCAGCGGGCCGGTCAGCTTTATCCGGGCCTTCGATACGGCCACCGATGTGGTCAAACAGGGCGGCACCCGGCGCGGCGCAAACATGGGAATATTGAATGTAGACCACCCGGATGTGCTGCACTTCATAAGGTCGAAGGAAGACGGGCAGAACCTGAACAATTTCAACATCTCCATCGGTGTTACCGACGACTTCATGGAAAAGGTGAAGAGCGGACAGGACTACGATCTGATCAATCCCCGCACTAAAGCTGTCGTTGGCCAACTCAACGCTAGGGAGGTCTTCCAAGAGGCCGTGGACATGGCTTGGAAGACCGGAGACCCGGGGCTGGTGTTCTTGGACAAAATCAACCGGGACAATCCCAATCCCCAGTTGGGCCGGATCGAAAGCACCAACCCCTGTATTACCGGCGATACTTGGGTGCAAACCGTAGATGGGCCGCGCCAAGTAACTGAATTGGTCGGTACTCCTTTCACTGCGCTAGTGAATGGAGAGACCTATAAAAGCGATAAACGAGGGTTTTTCCGCACCGGCAACAAGGCTGTGTTCAAGCTTGCTACCAAAGAAGGCTACAGACTACGCCTTACTGACAATCATATTGTAATGACCAATAATGGATGGCAAGAGGCAGGCACCTTGAAACAAGGTGATGTAATCATACTTAATGCCCACTGCAACTTAACCCAATGGCCGGGACAATACGGAGAGACAGAAGGCCTCTTGCTGGGTAAGTTCTTTTTGAAGAACCCGAACCGTATCCTTATCAACCCTCGCACTCATCGGGCGAAAAGGGACCCGCAAGAACCCATTCCTGAAGAAAAAGCGCCCCTCGATGAAATCAGACGGTGTCTGCATATCGACCCACAATACCCAACGGTGACCCAGGAAATGGAACATACATCCAGCGAATTCTACATTGGGTTTTTTAGAGGCCTATCCTATAGCCATCTGGAGCACACTGGCAAAAACCCGAAGTGCATCAACATTGCCCCCAAAAAGGCCGACAGAACGACACTGGAGGCTTTACAGCGAATGCTGCTCCGATTGGCGATAAGGTCCAGTATTTACTATGGGGCTGGCTACCCGGAACTGCTGGTTGCCAACGAGCATTTTGACAGATTCAATACCGCCATCAGACCCAGTGGTTCAGAGAAATGGCTTCAACATCAGCAGACTCCGGGTGACGACAAATCTTTCACTGCCCATGTCATCAAGGTAAAGGCGGACGGACATGAGGAGGTGTTTGATGTTGCAGTACCCGGTGTAAACGCTTTCGATGCCAACGGCATGGTAGTCCACAACTGCGGTGAACAACCCCTGCTGCCCTACGAGTCCTGCAACCTGGCGTCGGTCAACCTGGCGCGGATGGTCCGGTACGGCGCAGACGGCCCGGTCATCGACTGGGAGCGTTTGGCCCGCGTTGTTCGCACGACGGTCCACCTTTTGGACAACGTCATCGACATGAACAACTACCCGATTCAAGAAATCGAGGAGATGAGCAAGAAGACCCGTCGCATCGGCCTTGGCGTGATGGGCTTTTCCGACCTGCTGATACAGTTGGGAGTCCGGTACGATTCCGAAGAGGGCTTGGCTGTGGCCGAGCAGGTGATGAGCCGGATCAATGAGGAGACGGTGAACGCGTCCAGCGAGTTGGCCGAATCCAGGGGGCCTTTCCCCGCTTGGGAGGGGAGTGCTTACAGCAAGCCCGGCGTCTTCGGCGAACCAAGGCCGATGCGCAACTCGGCTCCCACTACCATCGCCCCCACGGGCACTATCAGCATCATCGCGGGGGCGTCCAGCGGCGTCGAGCCATTGTTTGCGCTCAGCTACGTCCGTAACGTCATGGACAACACCCGGCTGGTGGAGGGCAACCCCTACTTCGAGGCAGTGGCAAAAAGAGAGGGGTTCTACTCGGACGACCTGATGGAGCAGTTGGCGGAGACCGGCAGCCTCTCCCGGCTCGACCCCTCGTTGGGCGTACCCGAGTGGGTCAAGGACGTGTTCCGGACCTCCCACGACATCAGCCCCGAATGGCACGTCCGGATGCAGGCGGCTTTCCAGAAACACACCGATAACTCGGTTTCCAAGACCATCAACTTTCCCTACGACGCCACCACCACCGACGTAGCGACGGCGTATACCATGGCCTACGATTTAGGCTGCAAGGGCATTACGGTATACCGCGACGGCAGCAAAGCAGGTCAAGTGCTGAGCACCGGCGAAACGGGAAAGCAAGGCGCGTCACCGGATGGAGCCGGGGCAGACCCGGACACCTTGGCGGAACTCCTGCCGTCCGGGTTTCAGGGTTACCAGACCCCGCGGCAACGGCCCCAATCAATCAGAGGGATAACGGAGCGGGTGCGTACAGGCCACGGCAATATGTACGTGACCCTCAACTTCGATGACAGCGGAATGCCATTCGAGGTGTTCGGCAACCTGGGAAAGGCCGGGGGCTGCGACTCCGCCCAGTTGGAAGCGATCTCGCGCTTGGTGTCCCTTGCGCTCCGGTCTGGAGTCGATCCTAATGTCGTGATAGAGCAATTGAGGGGAATTACCTGCTGCCCGGCTTGGGACGAAGGAGTCCTGGTAAGGTCCGGACCCGACGCTGTAGCTTTGGCAATGGCCCGCCATGTGGAAGACAGCGTTGTCCCCGGCAAGGCGTTGGAAAATGGTGTGCAGATGCAGTTCATCGTGGGGAACGCCCGCAACGGCAACGGGCACTACGAGATGAACAAGTGCCCGGACTGTAACGCACCCGTTGTATACCAAGAGGGATGCTTAAAGTGTTCGTCCCTAACATGCGGCTGGAACAAGTGTGAATAGAGGGGAAGACGGAGCGTTTAAGCCGCAGGTCTGGGGTAAACAGGCAGATGTCGGCGGCGTATGGCGTCAAGGGTCGCTCAAGAGTACAGGTCGCTAAGCTCCGTAGGTGACATTGCAAGAGTCTGCCTGCTCTCCTCCCTTAGCCCCCGGTTGGCCCCGGGGGCTTTTCCTTACAAATAAGCTCCGGGACTCTTATGACATTCGCTGCTTCCCAACCCCGGCAACGGTGCCTTACCATACTACATGCTCGGCATAGTGCTTCTGCCGTTCGGGGAATCAAACTGGAACCCGCGACTGACGCAGCATGAAATCAATGACACAGAATGACACAATTGCTGCAAAATCCGCGCAGAAAGTGGGTCAAATTGGCCTGAAACTATACGAATATCCAAAAATCCACCTCGGGCGCCAAGGCTAAATGGCACAAAATGACACAGAAATCTGAAAAAGCCGCATCGCCTCCCTCCGACATCTCTGCCAGCCGATGGTTGAATCGGATAAAAATGGCGATCAGTGAATGTCGGCCGCGAATGTCGGCCGCTGAGCGGATGCTATAATCCCCCAGTACGCGATGAATGACGGCGACGTTATTCAATCGGATTACTAACACCAATGTCCAGATGACAGGAGGCGGGAATGACGGCTGCAAGCGACAAACCGGCTATCGCCATAACTATGGGAGACCCTTGCGGCATCGGCCCGGAGGTGGTGGTCAAGGCCCTCTCCGATCAGCGGGTCTACGCCTCCTGTCGTCCCTTGGTGGTGGGCAACATCTACGCGATGCAGCGTGCGGTCGAACTGACGGGACTGCCGTTGCGCATCAACGAATCAAATGACCCAGGGGATGCAGGCCGTGACGATCGGGTGGTGGATGTTCTTGACATCAAGAACTTGGACCCGGAAGACATCACGGTGGGCCAAATCAGCCCGGCTTGCGGCAAGGCCGCCATGGAATGGGTAACGAAGGCTGGGGAGTTGGCGCTGTCGGGCGCAGTAGCCGGCTTGGCCACTGCCCCCCTGAACAAAGAGGCCGCCAGCCTCGCGGGTTACCAGTCCATTGGCCACATGGAGTTGCTGCAGGAGCTATCGGAAGCCAAAATCGTCGCCACCATGCTCATGGCCAAGAACTTGAGGGTAGTCCACTTGTCCACCCACCGCTCCCTGCGGATCGCTTGCGACTATGTCAAACAGGACCGGATCATTGATTTCTTGCAGTTGACCCACGACAGCTTCGTCAAATGGGGGTTCCACAGTCCCAGGATAGGAGCCGCCGCACTTAACCCACACGGCAGCGACGGTGGACTGCTGGGCAACGAAGAAGCAGAGGAAATCGCGCCGGCAGTGCAAGCCGCCCGCGAGCGCGGCATCAACGTCACCGGCCCGGTGCCCGCGGATATCATCTTCCACCAAGCGATTCAAGGCCAATATGACGTGGTCCTCGCCATGTTCCACGACCAGGGACACATACCGGTGAAGGTCTACGGCTTCGAGGAGAGCATCACTGCCAACTTGGGGCTGCCCTTCGTCAGGACCTCGGTTGACCATGGGACGGCGTTCGACATCGCCGGTAAGGGCATTGCCAGCGAGGCCAGTATGCTGGAGGCAGTCCGTCTCGCCGTGGGACTTGCCAAAGGCAACGGTCTGGCGGATTTTTGACGCTTTGTTCCAACGCAGCGGCGGTACGTGGGGCACATTCACCTGCATCTGCGATGTTATAATTGGTGCCACATTAATAGTGAGATGGACCGGTCATGAAACTTTCTTTCATCGGCGGCGGCATCATGGCGGAGGCGATTCTTCGTGGTGTGCTGGACGCCAAGCTGGCCGCACCAAGTGAAGTCGGTATAGGCGAACCCCGGTCAGACCGGCGGGAATACTTGACCTCTCAGTTCGGAGTGCATGCCCATCAGCATAACCTGGACGCCTTGGAGGGCGCAGACCTGTTAGTGCTGGCGGTCAAGCCGCAGGACGTTCCCGCAGTTTCACGAGAAATGGCGGACCACCTCGACCCTGGCCAAGCCGTTCTTTCCATCGCTGCCGGCGTGAAGATGACTACATTGGCTGAGGCCTTCAGGCACCAATCCATCATTCGCGTCATGCCCAACACTCCGGCCCAGATTGGCCACGGCATGAGTATGTGGACGTGCACGGCCCAAGTGGACAACGAGAAAAGGGAAATGACCCGTTCCATCCTGTCCACCGTGGGCGAGGAGATATACATCGGCGACGAGAAGTACCTGGACATGGCGACCGCGTTGAGCGGCAGCGGCCCGGCTTACGTGTTCATGTTCATTGAAGCGTTGATCGACGCCGGTGTTTACGTGGGCCTGCCCCGCGACATGGCCCGCGTCATGGCCCTTCAGACTGTTTACGGAAGCACCAAGTTGGTGATGGACACCGGGCGCCACCCGGCGGACTTGAAGGATATGGTGGTGTCCCCCGGTGGGACCACCGCCGAAGGCTTGCAGGCATTGGAACGGGCCGGCCTCTCCGCCGCCGTCGTGGACGCGGTCAATGCCGCCTACCAGAAGTCCGTCAAACTGGGTCAAGGATAGTAGTCGAACATGTCCAAACGCCTGAGAAGGTGAATTATGCCCGTTGTGCTATCATGGGATGGATCCGGCTCTGACGGCCGCGGGTTTGCCCCGGGAGGTCTGCCATGACTACCAGGTTTTCGTCGCCCCCTACTCCCGTCATCCCCTACTTGGTGCTTCCCGATCCGGGTGCCCCCGACGACTACGAACCGTTGCCCGACGCCATGAAGCAGGAACCCTTTTTCACCGAAACGATGCAGGTGGTCAGGACTTTCTTCCTGGGCCGCAGCGCCGCCTTGGTCAGTGGAGATTCTCCCATCTATTACGACGACGAGGAGGAGGGAGTTCAGCAAATAGTGCGGCCCGACTGCTACGTAGCCTTCGACGTGGACGAAGAAGCAATACGGCGTCGCAACGGCTATTTCCTTCGTGACGTCGGCCGTTCACCGGACTTCGCATTGGAGATAGCGTCGGAAAGCACTCACACCGAAGACACTGGCCGCAAGCGGGAGATTTACGCGAGGCTGGGCATCAGCGAATACTGGCGGTTCGACAACACCGGAGGCGAGTTCTACCCGGAGCCTTTGGCGGGCGAACTGCTGGCAGGCGGAGAGTACCGTCCCATAGAAATGCAACAGAACCCCGAGGGCATAATATGGGGGCGCAGCCCAGCCTTGGGCTTGGACCTTTGCTGGTACGCCGGCCGGTTGCGCTTCTACGACCCGGTCACCGGGTCGTACCTTCACAATCTGACAGAGGCGGAGGCTGAGATAGACTCCGAGAGGGCCGCCCGCCGGGATGCGGAGTCCCGCGCCGATGTCGAAGCTGTCGCCCGCCGGGATGCGGAGTCCCGCGCCGATGCCGAAGCTGCCGCCCGCCGGGATGCGGAGTCCCGCGCCGATGCCGAAGCTGCCGCCCGCCGGGATGCGGAGTCCCGCGCCGATGTCGAAGCTGTCGCCCGCCGGGATGCGGAGACCGCGAGAGAGGCTGACAGGGCTAGGATACGCCAGCTTGAGGAAGAGTTGCGCCGATGGCAATCGGAGAGATAATCGGGCGCTCACGCCGGTTTCTATTAATCCCCACGTCAATTATGTTGGACTGGTAGGTCTGGGCGCCGTCATGGAGGAAGTGGTCCGTATCGTGACTATCGTATTGCGGGTGTTGTCTATCGCAATCATAGCCCAGGCGATTCTGTCATTTCTGGTGCCGGTGATGGGGGGACAAGCCGCATCCGATCATAGTTAACATAAACCTCGTGTTGCGCCAGATCACCGAGCCGCTCTTGGGCCCAATACGCCGGGTGCTGCCAACGATAGGGATGTTGGACCTCAGCCCTATGGTGGCGATCATAGTATTGGAAATCATTCGTTCCGTTTTGTTAAGAAATGTTTAATCCGGCGTGACGTTGGGCGCTTCGGCGCCAGCGTTTAAAGTAACTAAGAAACTATCTCAAATCTTGTCGTAGCACCCAACCCGTCATTCCCGCGCCGGTGTGTAAAATAACTGAGAAACTATCTCAAAACTTCTCGTAGCACCCAATCCGTCATTCCCGCGCAGGCGGGAATCTAGGGGCCTCGGGTAGCGGCGTTGGGAAATCAGCGACACTGATCGGTTTTGATATAGTCTCTAAGGTAATCATGCCTCCAATGGTCGTGGGCAGCCGGTCCCGGATCCTGATGCAGATAGTCGTGAATAATGCACCAGCAAGAATTACTTAAGGGCAATACCGAAACACTCCTCCTGGCCCTGCTGGAATTGGCGCCAATGTACGGCTACCAGATGGTCAAAGAGATGGATCAACGGAGCAGCGGGTACTTCGCTTTCAAGGAGGGCACTCTGTATCCGGCGTTGCACCGGATGGAGCGTGACAAACTCGTGGAAGGGGACTGGCAGGATACGCCCAACAACTCGCGCAGGCGTTACTACCGGATTACCGCGAAAGGCAGGCAAGCCCTGGCAGACCGGCAGAACGAGTGGCAACGCTTCAGCCGGGCCATGAACTCTGTGATGTTGCCGGAACTAAACGGGTAGGCTTGAGGAACACCGGTGGCGGGACACATAACGGATTACCTGTTCTCCTTGGCGCGCCAGTTGCGGTTGGACCCCGACCAGGAACGGGAGATCATCCGCGAAGTCGAGGCGCATCTGGAAGACAAGGCGGCTGAGTTCGAGTCTCAAGGCATGGCCAGGGAAACGGCCTTGGAACTGGCCGTGAGATACATGGGCGCTCCCAAGACCATCGCCAGACGCATGTACGCCGTCCATAGCCCTGGTGTTTGGCGGGACGTGTTGCTTGCAACGGTGCCCCACTTTTTGCTGGCCTCCCTGTTTGCCCTTCACTTGTGGAGCCATTACTTCCTGGTGGGGTTGCTTTTAATAGGGGTGACCTTGGTCACTTGGAGGAATTGGAAGGCAGGCCGTCCCAGCAAATGGTCCTATTCATGGCTGGGATATACGCTGGCCGCCCCGATTTTGTCCTGGATGCTGTCCTTGATTACCTTGGCCTACGGCGGCTGGACGCTGGTAACCACTGGGGAACTCCCCTTCAACGTGGTCTTATTCTTTTTGCTCATCGGATACGTTCCGTTCTCCATGTGGATTGTATGTAACGTTGTCTGCAAGGTGGTGCGCCAAGACTGGCTGCTGGCTTCCCTTACCGCTTTGCCCTTCCCGTTTCTAACCGCTTGGGTGCTGTTTCTCAACTGGCAGGGCGGGCTTTGGAGCGATCACAAGGAACACATGCAGGCAACCGATACGGAGCGGGCGTTGATCTTTCTGGCGTTGGCCGTCACAACAGCCGTGTTCCTCAGGGTTGGCCCGCGGTTGGTCAGAATAGGGCTGTTGACCCTTTGCACCGTGGCGATGGTCATCGTCACCGCAGCCTCTTTACCGGTCGATTTTAACGTATTGGCGGTTTCCCTCATGCTGCTGGCGTCGCTGGCTCTGTTACTCAGCCCGGCTATGCTCGAGTCTCAGATCGCGCAACGCCAGTCCTGCTATTCCCCATCGGAGCCCACCGGCGAGGTGGTGACGCATTGGTTTGCGGACACGACGTAACCGTCGTTGTAGACAGCAGTAGTTGTTTGCCTCCCGACCTAGTATGCAAGTGGAACATCACCGTCGTTCCTCATCAGTTACTCATCAACGGGCGGTCTTACCGCGACGGCGTGGACCTGCATCCCAGCGATTTTTACCAAATGCTGAGGGAGCATCGAGTAATCTCCACCACCGCAGCGCCCAGCCCACAGGAATTTCTCAATGCCTTTCTATCCGCCGGCGAAATAACGTCCAACATCCTCTGCCTCACGTTATCGGCCAACCTCAGCGTAGCCTATAACTCGGCCTTGATAGCAATGGAAAAGGCGGGCGAACGCCTGTCCCATTGCGTGATAAAAGTAATCGACAGCCAAGCCGCCGCCGGAGCGTCCGGACTTATTGCCCTTGCCGCGGCCCGGTGGGCCAAACAGGGCTATACCCTTGAAAGGGTAGAGGCGGGCGTCACGAGCTTGATGCCCAAGGTCAATTTGTTGGCGGTCCTTGACACTTTCTACTATCTGCACCGCAGCGGACGGGTGAGTTTCGTCAAGGCGTGGACCGGCTCGCTCCTGGGAGTCAAACCCCTTACGGAACTCAAGCAGGGAAAAGCGTTTATGCTGGAGCGGCCCCGGGGCCGTTTGGCTGCCATTGGCCGCGTTGTGGACATCATGCGGCAGCGGGTGGGGGAAACACCGATTATGGTCAACGTCATGGAGGCCGACGCCGCGGACGATGCCCAGATGATGCTACAGCACATTCAACGAGGTCTTAATTGCCGAGAGTCGATTACCAGCCAATTTACCCCGGTTATGGGGTCCCACACCGGACCGGGAGTGTTGGGCGTCGCTTTTTATGCCTGCGATGAGGAACAATCCCCCTTTATTGAAGCATGACCCGTCGCTGGGGAACGCTGCTCGTTTCACGCGACCCTTCGCACCACTGACGCTGACAGGTCTCTCCAACATCCTGGACCCGTAGCTGGATAGGAAGGTTTCCCAAGGTTTTGAGCCGAAATGATTCCGTACGGCAGGAGCGAAAGAGCCGGGTACAACAAGACCCGGTTTTGGATGCCGCCGCGTCGTTGCGGATAGTCTTGCAACGGGATGCCGAACACCTCCCGGACAACGTGGCCGGTGGGCCATTCCTGCTGGTCTTGACCGGTTTGCCTGGCACCGGCAAGTCTTACTTCTCCAAGAGACTGCAACGCCGTCTTCCACTGCTGGTCCTGGAGAGCGACCGTTTGCGAAAGGTGCTGGAGCCCAGTCCCAAGTACACTCCCGGCGAGAGCGCCCGCCTCTTCTCCGCTTGCCACCTGCTGATCGAAGAGTTCCTGGGGCAGGGGAGACAGATACTCTTCGACGCCACCAACCTGACCGAGAAGTTCCGTCAACCGCTGCGGAACATCGCCGCAAGATGCGGCGCCCCGTTCCTGGTGGTGCGCTGCACCGCCCCCACCGGATTGGTCCAGCGGCGGTTGGCCGACCGGGGCGCGGGCGCCCATCCCAGTGACTATTCCGACGCAGGCTGGCGCATCTACAGTAGGATGCGTCCCTACGAAGAGGCCGTAGAGGATTGCCATCTGAACGTTGATACTTCATTGGATATTCTCGGCGCGGAGGATGAAGTTGTAAACGCGGTGAAGTCAGGGCGTCCGCAACGTGCCCGACCGGGTACTGGAAAAGAAGCTGGAGGCCAGGGTTGGAGTTGGGTAAGTGAGCGAAGTTAAGGCGCTGCCTTACGCCGAGCTTCCCAGAAGCTACCACCGCTGGAAGTGGCGTGTTCTGCTGGCCTTTTGCGTTTTTTACCTGTTCATTTACTTGGGGCGCTTTAACTTCTGGCCGGTTGCGCCCTTGATCAAGGAAGATTTAGCCCTCAGCCACATGGAGATCGGCCTCATCAACGCCCTCCTCTTGTGGGGCTTCGGGCTTGGGGACTTGGTCCACGGAAGGTTGGCGGAGGCCTATGGTCTTCGCTTGTGGGTGTTGATGGGCGCGGTGCTTACCACCGTGTTCAACTGGGTGACCAGCTATGGCACCACCACATTAACCATTGCCATCCCTTGGGGTATAGTCGGATTCGTGAACGCCGCTTGTTGGGCCCCGGCAATCAGCATGATTTCTCAATGGTGGCCCCGTCGGGACCGGGGGATGGCTATGGGCATCCTCGGCACTTTTACCGGCGGGGCGATGCTGTTGATGTGGTGGGTTTCCGGGTATGTCGGCGCGCAATTTGGCTGGCAGGCTGCTTTCCGGTACCCGCCGTTGATTATTGCGGTGCTTGGCATCGGGTTTTACCTGCTGGCAAGAGACCGCCCAGCGGACGTGGGATTGCCCGAGTACATCGAGGAAGATGAAGTTTCGGCTACACCGGAGGCGATGTCCGCCGAGAGGCTTAAAGGGTTTGGCCCTTACAAAGAGCTGTTGTCCAACCCCCGGTTCCAGTTGGCGAGCCACGTCAAGGGACTTGAGAACGTGGTTCGGTACGGTCTCACCACTTGGGTGCCGATCTATTACTTCACTCAAGGCGGCCTGTCTATACAGTCCACCATCCTGGTTACTTTTCTGCTCCCTTTGGGTTACTTGCTCGCGCCGCCGCTGGCCGGGATTATTTCCGACCGCTTGCTTCACAGCCAGCGGAGGCCAATGGTCTTGGCCTCTTGCTTCATCAGCGCCCTGGCTCTCGTTGCTATCGCGCTGGCGCCGCCAACCAACCTTTTGTTGGGCGCGGCGTTGCTCCTCATCGGCGGCATATCCATGGGGTTGTCCCTGATTGGTTCGATAGCGGTAGACATCGCCGGCAGGCGGATGTCCGGCACATCTTCCGGGTTGATGGACGCCCACGGCTACGCCTATGCCGGGTTGCAGGCCCTGGTGTTCAGCGTGATGCTGGACATGACGGGCAGCCCGTGGCCTGTTGTGTTCCTGTGCATGGCTGCTACCAGGGTGCTGTCAGCCGCCATGATAGCGGTGGTCAGAGTGTAGCCGGTGCCTGCGCATGGTTAAATACGGCAAAATATCCGGCCGGTAATGGGGACGATACTTGAGCACGATACTGCGGGAATGGGTCAAACGATTGTGCACAGGGCTCGTCGTGCTGGCGATGGCGCTATGGGTGTTTTTCGCAGTGGTCCCTCAGGGTAAAGCAGCATTCCATACGGCGCTTTTCGTGTTTCAAGTGCTGGAGTTGGGTATTAAACCCCAGTCCTGGTTCACTAAAACGCCGGTGCGGGAGAAGATAGACTATCCGCTTCCTGCCGGGCCGGGCCAAGCCGATATCTACCGAGTCCCCGACGGCAAGCCGCGGGCGGCGGTGTTGCTGTTCCTTGGAGCCAACGCGACCGGCCGGGACGACAAGGACGTGGTCAACTTGGGATACGCTCTCTCCCGGTCAGGGTTTGTGACGATGTTCCACTGGTCGCCGACTATGGGGCTGCGCCACAATATAGACCCGGCAGAGATAGAAAACCTTGTATGGGCCTTCCAATACTTGGCGTCCCAGGAATTCGTGGACCCAGACAGGACAGGCATCGGTGGGTTTTGCGTAGGTGCGTCGTTCGCGTTGGTGGCTGCGGCGGACCCAAGAATTAACGATGATGTGCGTTTCGTTAACGCATTCGGGCCATATTTCAATGGGCCGGACCTGTTGTTGCAGTTCGGCAGCCGGTCACGTTTTTACGCTGGGAAAAGGGAACCGTGGGAGCCGGACCAACTTACCAAAAGGGTGTTGGCCAACGAGCTAATCGGCACCGTTGACGATGCCCGTGCAAAGGAGATACTGCAACTTCGGTTCCTCGCCGACCAGGATGTGTCGATGAATGAACTGGCAGAGTTGGACCCGCAAGCCGACATGGTCCGACAATTGTTGGAAGGTGCAAGCTTGGAACGGACGGAAGAGATATACCGGGGACTGCCGGGCGATTTCCGGGACAAAATGATAGAGATTTCTCCCAGTTCTCACGTCGGACAAATTAAGGCGCAACTCTTGATTATGCACGACCGCAACGACCGGCTGATCCCGGCAGCCGAATCGCGGCGCTTGGCGGACGCTCTAAAGGAGCGAGGGGACTTCCGGTATACGGAGGTCCAAGCCTTCGACCATGTGCGCCCGGACAGCGGTGCGGGCTTGTGGGCGCTGGCCAAAGAAGGTGTCAAGCTATATTGGCACATGTATGCCCTCGTTCGGCAGGCCGTTTAACCGTTCTCCTCAGGCATTGCCGGTTACTGAGAGCGCGGATAGAGGAGAGCCAGGTTTTGACCAACAGATGAAACGCTCTGGCAACTAAGAGAAGGCCCGGCAGTCTCGGCTGCCGGGCCTTGCCTATTTCGTACACCAAACGCGCAGGGGCTTTGCCGCGCCCGAAATATTACGCCTCGGTCTGTTCGGTTTCGCTCCCCTTCACCGTAACGGTTATGTGGGCCATCGAAGTCGAGTCAGGAGCCCCGTGCCAGTGGTTCTCTCCTGCCGGGATAACCACAACGTCGCCCTCGCTGACTTCCAGTTCTTCGTCGTCGGTGACGACCTTGCCGGTCCCCTCTGTGACAATGAGGATCTGGTCGCCGGAGTGCTTGTGGAACTTGTTCCTGGAGCCGGCGTCAAACGCAACAATAGCGAAGTTGAAGTTGTCGCTGTCATCAGCGTCCAGAATCGACTGCCGCCAGACTTGGGTGCCCGTCATGAGCCCCCCTGTCATCTCCGCCTTGGTCCTGGGAACGTCACTCATGGTTACTTTCTTCATGTCTTCCTCCCAACTTGACTGTAGATTGGTTAAATCCTGTTGTTTGCCCTGTAGTCCAGGGCAAAACTGAAATTGCGCCGCGGATAATGATAACGCGGAGCAAACGCCAAGTCTACCGGGCTAGTCTGGGCCCTTGCCGAGCATGGCGTTTAAAGATTCGGCTATGGTCCTGGCCAATAGCGAAGGACGTTCCGCGTACTCCGGCGTTGGATACCATTCGTAATCGAAACTCCGCAGCACTGAGCCGTCAATGCTGCATCGCAAGTTGGAAACTATTACTTTGAATCCAAGGGCTTGGGTAGCCTGCTCGGCCAACATCTCCAGCACTACTTCGGGGCAGTCGTACACTACCAGAAAGCCGCCCTGCTTCTCCCCTTCGGCCACGCGGGCGCGGAACACTTGGCCGTATAGCTCCACGTCGACAAGGGTATAGGCCCTTTCCGGTATTTGATGGTCCGGCCAGCCGATGTTTATGGTGCCGCCTACGTGCCAGTGGTGCATTGCTGCCAACCCTCCGATACCCGGCCTTTGCGTCGCCGATCATGCCGGATTATAGCCTACTGCCGCGTTCGGAGCATAAGAAAGGCCAACGGCGCCGACGACGCCAGGATCAGCAACAGGGCCGGGGCGGCTGCTTGAGCAAAGAAGGCTTCCGATGCGGCTGACCAGATGGAAGTAGCCAGGGTTTGAAACCCGATGGGACTCAGGATCAGGGTTGCCGGCAACTCTTTCATAGTGAGCAGGAACACCAAGGCAGCCGCCGACAGGATGCCGGGCCTGACCAAAGGCAGCGTAATCGATGTAAAGACTCGGAAGGGCGTCCTGCCCAGACCACGCGCCGAGTTTTCCAGATTGGGGCTTACTTGCAACAGGGATGCCCGGATGGAACCCACCGCCGCAGAGACAAACAACACCATATACCCCAAGATCAGAAGCCCGGTAGTCTGGTACAGCAGTGGCGCGTAGTTGGCGCAGAAGAAAACCAACGACAGCGCGATGGGGATCCCCGGCAGCGCGAACCCCACGTAGGCGATACGTTCCAAGAGGCTGCTGAACATCCCAGGATGGCGGATCGATAAAACGGCTATGGGCACCGCAGCCGCCACCGATGCCAAGGCAGCCATGACGGAGACGAAGATAGAGTTTCGTGCGGCTTCCCACAGTATCAGCAGAGGCTCTCCGGCGGACACTCCACGCACCAGCCAATAGACGAGGACCGA
Source organism: Dehalococcoidia bacterium (assembly GCA_965261795.1). Taxonomy (GTDB): domain Bacteria; phylum Chloroflexota; class Dehalococcoidia; order Lucifugimonadales; family UBA3495; genus CBDCFV01. The sequence continues at coordinate 4,433,951 of OZ253476.1, read as the reverse complement.
GGTCGGAAGTATCAGGGAGGTCACGATGACCAGCAGGACCAAGCCGACTGCAGGCCAGCGCCATTTCCCCAAACGGACCGGAAGGTTAGGTCTGATCGTCCCTGGTCCGGTCCGGTAGTATCGCCATTGTCCCCTGGTAAGTCCCTCCCCTGCCACTACCGTCAGGGCAACAGCGACCAGCGCCAGTGACAGCACAGCGGCCAGGCTGCGGTCCAAGGCGGAGTCGTATTGCAGAAAAATAGCCCAAGTGAAGGTCTCATAGCGAAGAAGTGATACGGCGCCGAAGTCGGCGAGAGTGTACAGCGCCACCAGCAGTCCCCCGGCGGCTATTGACGGCCGGAGGGCAGGCAACACGACCCTGAAGAAGGTCGTGCGGGGACTGTGCCCCAGTCCCCTGGAAATCTCTTCCAGCACGGGGTCCATGCGAAGCAGTGCGGCACGGACTGTAAGCAAGACGTAGGGATAGCTCAACAGGATCAATGTGAGCGCCGCTCCCGGGAAGCCGTAGATATCGGGCAACCTGTCCATGCCGAAGACCGGCTCTAATAACCGTTGCAACATGCCGCGAGGTCCCAAGGTGACGACCACAACAAAACCCGCCACGTAGCTCGGCACCACCAGGGGCAAAGCAGCCGATACCGACCAAAACGTGCGGAAGGGAATGTTGGTGCGGACGGTTAACCAAGCCAACGGCACCGCCACAAGTATAGAACCCACGGTCACCACCAATACCAGCAGCATGGTGCGCCCCAGAATTTCCAGGACCCTCACTCGCAGCAAAATGTCCAGGGCGTCGGGACCCGCTCCGATGGTCCGCAGGAGCAGGTAAACCGGGGCCAATAGCATTGCAACCGCGACCAGACACCCGGCAAGCAACAGGAATAATGGCGGACGCCCCGGCCGGCGCGCCAAGGCCCACAGCAGGGAAGGTGTAAGCCGGTTCAATAATTTAGACTCGGTTACCTTGGGCGTTTGCATCATTAAACGGCGCCCGTAATTCAGTTGGACCTGAAGCGCATCGGCGACGGTCTCGAATATTCCGGCAAGGAACATGTTGCCACGAATAATATGTTATGTACATACATACCGGGAAGCTTGGTTGCTATTTTACAAGCGAGTTGCGAATGACAACGTCCCAGGCAAGAATTTTGTAGCCTCCTTTCATCGTCATTCCTGCATTCGCAGGAATCCAAAGTCATTCGTTGACGGCAATATTTCCTAGCTTGGCCGCGTATGGATTCCCACCTGCGCAGGAATGACGGGTTGGGGTGGGATTCCACTATGGGAAAAGACTTTGCATAGACATTCATATCAAGCATACGTGTATTGACATATATGTTTCCCATGCGTACACTTGCGCCCTGTAAAGGGAGATACGGTTCAGCTCGTGATACGCACGCAATATTGCCATTGACGCATTGGTCGGTATAATACGGTATGCAGTCCCTGTTGTGCCTGTGCATAGACGACCTGACACGACGGGGATATGGGCCAAGTGGGGCAGAACGAGAATAGCGGCCAAGCGACCCAATAGCTGACAAAGGCGAGACTGGAGCAATCCTGGAATCTTGACTAATCCTGCGCTGGCCAAGAGAGGATGAGTTTGAGGCTGGGTTTTCCGGCGATCGGCAAAAATGCGAGGACGAATGGTCGTTCGGTAGACCATGACGTTCCAGTTGACGGAAGAGCGTCGAGTTTCGCGGCATTGGAATGCCGGGGGCTGACCAAGAAGTTCGGTGACGTTCAGGCCATATCCGGGTTTGATTTGACCGTGGAACCGGGCCAAGTCATTGCTCTTCTTGGCCCCAGCGGTTGCGGCAAGACGACTGCGTTGCGCTTGATTGCCGGATTCGAGCAGCCGGACGCCGGTACGATTATCATCGGTGATCATACCGCAAATGGGCCCGGGTATTCGACGCCTCCGGAACAACGTAACTTGGGCATGGTCTTCCAGGATGGCGCCCTGTTCCCCCATCTCAATGTGGCGCAAAACATAGCCTATGGACTGCCCAAGGGGGGCGAGCGCACCGGCCGAGTAAACGAAATGCTGGCTTTGGTGGGAATGACTGGCATGGGCCAGCGCATGCCCCACGAACTTTCCGGCGGACAACAGCAAAGAGTCGCATTGGCGAGGGCGTTGGCCCCCAGACCTGATATACTGTTGATGGATGAGCCGTTTTCTAACTTGGACCAGGGTCTCCGCGAGCAGATACGAAGAGACGTGCTGGAGATCCTGAAGAAGGGCGAGATCACGGCAGTGTTCGTGACCCATGATCACGATGAAGCCCTGTACATGGGGGACCGCGTCGCGGTTATGGACCAAGGTGAAATCGAACAGTTCGAGTCACCAACTAGTATATTTCATGATCCGGCTACTCGGTTCGTCGCTGAGTTTTTTGGAATGGTCGACTTCATTCCTGCCTGGCGGGATGGAGACAGCCTGACGACAGAGGTGGGTTCGGTAAGTTGGCCTGATGCCATTGACGCAATAGACTACGAGCCGGAAGGCGCGGATTCCCCCAATGGCCCGCTGGAAGTTATGGTACGGGCAGACTGTTTAGACTGTTACCCGTCCGACGAAGGGCGGGGGATGGTCGTCGAAAGGGAGTTCCGGGGTTCTTTCTTCCTTTATCGCGTACTGCTTCCTTCCGGCCGTTCTGTGCGCTGCCTCTTGTCTCACATCGTCGAGATCCCCGTGGGGGCCACGGTCTCAGTGGGTCTCCGCGATGGGCATACGCTAAAACCCTTCGTTAAGGGAAAGGCAGTGGCCTTGGCGTAGCAAATGCCGGCGACCCGATCGATGGCCGCGATCTCCAGGGGAGTTTATGCCGCGACCGAGACGGGTTAACCGATCTGCTGACGTGAACGTCTCGGATTCCCAGGACGAACGCCTTTCGTCGGGGACCGAGAACTACCTTCTCAGCATTTACACACTTTGGGAAGATTCGGTCTTCCCAACCACTACCCAGCTTACTGACACCTTGCGACAGCTTCCCGCTACCGAAGGACTGGGGACCTCTGTGCCATCAGTGGCTGGAATGGTGCGGAGAATGCAACGGCAGGGGTTGGTGGAGATCGGCTCCGACAAACGCATCAGGCTCACCAAACGGGGTATCGAAAACGGGGCGGATATCGCCCGCAGACACCGGCTGGCCGAGTGGCTGGTGGTGCGGCTGATAGGGATGGACCTGCACAAGGCCTACGTTGAAGCCCATCGCTTGGAGCATGGCATGTCCCAAGAGTTCCAAGAGAAGCTGATGGAGCGCTTGGACTACCCCAGGAAGTCCCCTTTCGGGCGTCCCATTCCCGGCAGCGGTGAACCTAACATACCAGTTAACGCCCTCTCCCTGGACGTCGCTGCTCCCAACGTCAACTACGTCGTGGACCGAGTGCCGGAAGAGGACATGATGCTGCTCCGGTTCTTGTGTGATTCGATGATTATGCCGGAGAACGAGATCATCGTGGACGAAGCCACACCTTACTTGGGAGTCATCATGGTGGCGTCAGCCGGCAACCGATTACCCATCGGCTACAGTGTGGCCCGCCAAATCCTGGTTCGGCCTGGCAAGGAAGCCTAAACCAAAGCCAAGGTTAAATGCGCAGAGAGATGAGGTAAATTGAAGGCAGGAACTGGCTACCCTGTTCTGCGGTCAGGTAAGGGTTAGTGATGGGTGTGAGGTAGATAGAGCGGTTCCCCTATGCCAATATCCTGTCACGAAGTGGTAATGCAAATGCTTCATGCTTCGAGAATCGGTTCTTCCTGCCTCCAGACCCGGGCGTCTCGATAACTACCCGATGTTTCGCCGTCTTCCAACCGTTCGATGAGAATCCTTCAAGTAATCCACGGCTACCCGATGCGCTACAACGCAGGCTCCGAGGTGTACACCCAGGGCTTGGCCCAAGCGCTAGCCCAGCGGCATGAGGTGTACGTCTTCACCAGGCAGGAGAACGCCTTCCTTCCAGAGTATGCAGTCCATACGGAAACCGACCCGTCGGACCCCCGAGTCACTCTCCACGTAATCAACATGGCCAGAGCGCGGGACGGCTATCGTCACCGTACCGTCGACGAATCCTTCGCCGATTTGTTGGGCCAGATTGAGCCCGAAATAGTCCACGTCGGTCACCTGAACCATCTCTCCACGTCCCTGGTGTTCGCGGCCCGCGACCGGCGCATACCTGTGGTTTTCACGCTTCACGACTACTGGCTCATGTGCCCCAGGGGACAGTTCATCCAGATGTACCCGCAGGACCCGACGGATACTTGGGCTGTCTGCGATGGTCAGGATGACAGGAAATGCGCGGAACGTTGCTACTCGCGGTACTTCGGAGGGGACGCGGAACAATACGAAATCGACGCCGCGTACTGGACCGGATGGGTCGGGCGGCGCATGGCGCACGTCAGAGAAGTGTGTGAGGCGGTGGACGTTTTCGTGGCGCCCGCCATGTACCTGTTGGTGCGTTTCCGGGACGAGTTCGGCATACCGGAAAGGAAGCTCGTTTACTTGGACTACGGCTTCCACCTGGACCGGTTGGAGGGTAGAGAACGCCTTAGTGAGGAGCCGTTTACCTTTGGGTACATCGGTACTCACATCCCTGCCAAAGGAGTGGACCACCTGATCAAAGCCTTCGGCGGCCTCTCCGGTGACTCCCGCCTTCGCATATGGGGTCGGGACCGGGGAGTTGAGACTGCCGGACTCAAGTCGCTGGCCCGAGACCTCCTCGGAGGTGGCCGAGACCGTGTCGAATGGATGGGCGAGTACAGGAACTCCGACATCGTTTCCGAGGTATTCAACCTTTGCGACGCAATCGTGACGCCGTCAATCTGGGCCGAGAATTCGCCCTTGGTAATTCATGAGGCCTTGCAAGCCCGCGTTCCGGTAATCGCCGCAGACTATGGGGGAATGGCCGAGTACGTCCACCACGAAGTGAACGGATTGCTCTTCACTCACCGCGATCCCGAATCGCTGGCCCGACAGATGCAGAGGCTGGCCGACGACCCCCAACTGGCGAAGCAACTGGGGAGCAGGGGGTACTTGCAATCGGCTGACGGGAACGTCCCGGACATGCTGGAACATTCCATTGCAGTAGAAGAAATATACGCCAGACTGCTTAGAGGGAGCGACGGCTAATGACCGGACTCACCATAAACCCCGAGGAACCCGGATCCGCAATAGACATCAACACCCCGGAGAAAGCGGGACCTTGGCGCATCACCTTCGACACTAACCCGGACGATTGCAACCTCCATTGCATTATGTGCGAAGACCACTCTCCCTACAGCACAACCCAAACAGACAGGAGAAATGCCCGCCTCCCCAAACGCCGAATGGACATCAGCCTGATTCGCCAGGTCCTGCAGCATTCCAAGGGCACTCCTTTGCGCGAGATCATACCTTCCACCATGGGGGAACCCCTCCTGTACGGTGACTTCGACGAAATACTCGATCTCTGCGCCCAGTACGGTGTCAAGCTGAACCTGACCACCAACGGGACATTTCCACGGAAGGGAGCGAAAGCTTGGGCCGAGCGAATAGTGCCGGTGGCGTCCGACGTGAAGGTGTCGTGGAATGGGGCAAACAAGAAGACTCAAGAGAGCGTGATGCTCGGCTCGACCTGGGAGACGGTGCTGGAGAACGTTCGAATCTTCATTGACGTGAGGGACGAACACGCCGCCCTCGGCGGCAACCGCTGTCGCGCTACGTTCCAGCTCACCTTCATGGAAGTCAATTTCATAGAACTACCGGAAATAGTAAAACTGGCTGCCGAAACGGGTGTCGACCGCGTGAAGGGTCATCACCTGTGGGTCCACGTCGCCCGAATGGGCCAACAGTCCATGCGCCGGGACCCCGAGGCCATACGGCGGTGGAACGACGCGGTCGATGCGGCATATACGGCGGTGGAACAGTACCGGTTGCCCGACGGCGGCAAGGTCTTTCTGGAGAACGTTTTCAAACTCGACCCCGACTATCAAGGCGACATAGCGCGGGGCGCGAAGTGCCCCTTCCTTGGGCAGGAGGCTTGGGTCGCCTCTGACGGACGGTTCAATCCCTGCTGTGCCCCTGACGCCCTGCGCAGGACGTTGGGCGATTTCGGAAACGTCAACACGGTCGGCCTGTACGACATCTGGGAAAGTGACGCGTACCTGGACCTTCAAGCCAACTACATGCAGAATCCGCTCTGCCAGGGTTGCAACATGAGGAGACGGGAAATTACATGAGCGATGATTGGCGGGACTACCGCATATCCGCTGACGGCTCCCATCATGTTTATCAAGAGTCGCCCGCTTATTCCCCGAGGTTTCACGAGGTGCTGAAGTTCCACGCGCCCGGTCTCGCTCCTGTATGTGACGCCTCCGGCGCGTACCACATCACGCCCGACGGGCAGCCGGCCTACGGGCAACGCCACCTCAGGACCTTCGGGTTTTACGAGGGTCGTGCAGCGGTCCACTCCCAATGCGGGTGGTTCCATGTTCTGCCGAATGGGATGCCCCTGTACCCCAAGCGATACGCTTGGTGCGGCAATTTCCAGGAAGGTCGCTGCCCCGTGCGAGGTGGTGACGGACGCTACTTCCACATCTCGGCCAACGGCGCCCCGGTATACGGGGAGCGCTACCGGTACGCGGGAGACTTCAAAGACGGCTTCGCCGTGGTACAGCGGGACGACGGCAAGCACACTCACATGGACGCGTCAGGCGACCTGCTCCACCACCGGTGGTTCCTGGACCTGGACGTATTTCACAAGAACCACGCTCGCGCGCGTGACGAACAGGGGTGGCATCACGTTGACTTATCGGGTGGACCTATATACGAGGCCCGATTCAGGGCCGTTGAGCCGTTCTACAACGGGCAATCACGAGTGGAGCGGTTCGACGGGTCATTGTGCGTCATTGATGAGTCCGGAGAGACCCTGATCGAACTCCGGAGGCCCCTCAGGTCCAGCGTGGAAGACCTCTCCTCGGATATGGTCGGCATGTGGAAGACCCAGACCATCCGGGCGGCCGTGGAACTGGGCGTGTTCGAGTCACTCCCGGCCTCCGCGGAAGAGGTTGAGAGGCGCTTGCAATTAGCGGTATCTGCCGGGCCCAGGTTGATGCGGGCGCTCATCGAGTTGCGCCTCGTCCGGAGAGACAAAGACGGCGTCTGCCATCTCACTAACAAAGGGTCTTATCTACGGCGCGACCACCAGCTTTCTCTTGCGGACGCCGCGATGCTCTGGGGCGGCGAGACCTACTACGCCTGGTCCGGCGCCGCGGAGTCGCTCCGCACCGGTCAATCCAGCTTCAAGAAATTGTTCGGAGCGAACTTCTTCGACTGGCTTCAGGACAAGCCGGTGGAACTCGAGACTCGTCATGCCGCCTTCGGCGCTTACGCCAAGCATGACTATGGCTCCTTGTCCAAATCGGTGGATTTCGGAGTCCATGACAACATACTCGACGCGGGAGGTGGGACCGGCGAGTTGACCTTCGCTCTCCTTCGCGCGTTCCCGGATCTCACTGCCACGGTCATGGACCGGCCTCAGGTCATCGGTGGGGCAAGGGCGCCCGACGACATCGCTGGCCGTTGTCGGTTTGTTGGCGGTGATTTCTTTCAGAAATGGCTGGTCGGTTCCGACGCCGTTGTCTTGGCGCGTGTGCTGCACGACTGGCCGGATGACGACGTAGTGAGGATCCTTCACCGGGCCCGGGAGGCCATGCCCAAGGGCGGCGCCCTTTACGTGGTGGAAATGGTGTTGGATTATTACTCGGGCAAAGGCGGACTGCTGGACCTGAACATGCTGGTTATGACCGAGGGCGCGGAACGCACCGAATTGCAGTACCGCGAATTGCTGACCCAAGGCAGATTTGATCTGCTAGACATTGTGGAGACCGATTCCGTCAGATCGGTCATCAGAGCCGAAGCCATTTGAGCGTTCCCGAGGCATTAGCTTCCATTGTGGAGCGGTTGGCACTGGTCCAGAACGAGACCGCTGCCGCCCTCGTTATCAGGCACGCCGAGCGTGAGGATATCCCCTCGGGCACTTACGGCATGGATGTAGCTTTGACAGCTAAAGGAGCCGCTGCCGCGGAGCGACTTGGAGCGGTGCTGGTTGGCGGCCGTCAGGTGAGCGTCACGTCCAGTCCTGTGCCACGATGCGTGCAGACCGCGGAGGCCCTTCTTCGAGGAAGCGGTCGTGGCGGTGATGTTGTGCTGGACCGGCGGTTGGGAGACCCGGGGTCGTTCGTCATCGACCCGGCGACCAGCGGGCCGCTTTTCCTGAAATTGCCGGGAATTGAGGTGGTCCGGCGACAACTCTCCGACACCCAGTCGCCACCGGGTATGTGCCCCACTGCCGAAGGAGTGAGGATACTCCTCGGTTTGGTGGCCGCCTCATTGGGCCGACAAGGACGGTTGGATGTCTATGTCACCCACGACGCCATTCTAGCCGTTCTCGCAGCAAGTCTCTACCGGATGCCCATCGACCAAGTCGGCTGGCCCGGTTATCTTGATGGCCTTCTCCTATGGAGGTCCGCTGCAGGACTCCACTTCAGCTGGGGGAAACTCCACCAAGGTTTTGATCCAATTGGCGGTTAGACCGATCGCCTCCGCCGGAGAGGTCTTTGGGGCGTATGCCAGGACGCGCTTGGCCTTCTCGTTGCTGAACGCCTCCCTCTGACCCTCCTCGCCGGGCCGGTATCCAACGTAATGGACTGGGACGGATGCTCCTGCGGCTCGCCGGCACATAAAAGCCAGTTCCTCGATGGTGTGTTCCCGTCCGTAACACACGTAGAACTTCTCCCCCACGACATTCCCGGCCGGGGCTTGTATTACCGATACCCAAGCATCCATCACGTCGTCGATGAAGGTCAGGTCGCGGGTCTGCTGCCCACCCTCGACGACGATGGGCTTGCCGTGAAGGGCGTTCCAAAGCCACTTGAAAATGAACACCTCCCGGCGCATGTGAGGACCGATCACCACGCCGGTGGCTATGACTGTCGACGGAATCCCGTAAGCCCGCCACCATGCCCACACCGCCAGTTCACCCGCGGCCTTGGAAAAGCCGTAAGGGTTGTGCGGAGTCAGCGGATGGTCTTCATCGATGGGGAGGTATAGAGGTCTCCCCACCTCGTTGCCCGACGCGGCGAAGACCAACTTCGAGACACACCCCGCCAACCGCACCGCCTCCAACAGTTCGACCGTGCCGCCGATGTTTTGCATCACGGTATAGCGGGGAGATTCGAATGCCAGTGGTGTATCCGGTTGCGCCGCCATGTGGGCCACCACCGAGTGTCCTTCGACATCCGTAGGCTGTATGTCCTGAATGCTCTTCCAAAGATAACGAAAGTTAGGATGTGACAACTCCCGCTGCAACATCGAAGCGTGATTCGGGGCCGTTATGTCCAACCCGGTTACGTTGTACCCAAGGGCTAATAGCGCACTGGCGAGGCGCGACCCACCGAACCCGGCGGCGCCGGTTATAAGGACTCTTTGTTCAGTGGTCAATGTGGATTCAAGTGCGAAATCTGGCGGAGTCGTTGGGTTGGGTACCGTCATTCATGATCGTCACCAACGGGTTGCTATCCAAATTGAAGGGAGAGCTACAGTGGCTCCAGGCGCCGATGTATGCTTGAGGATGGGGAAACTCTTACTCGCTTAGCGTCGTGAGAGTGTCGCGGACCAATCCCCATCCCTCTGCCATGGAGCGCTCTGGAAAGGGCGGCAACTCGTCGTCCCGGACCACTTTTACCAAGACGAACACCGGCCCGGGCTGCTCCATCACTTCTTCCATGCCGATGAGCAGTTCCTCCAGCCTTTCGAACTCGTAGGACTTGGCATACCCCGCTCCGTCGGCCATGGCGACCAGGTCCACTTGTTCCATCCCTCGTATCGGGATGCCGCCGGTAGACGGGTTGGTTGCGTCGTCGAAGACAAAGTGGACCAGGTTTTCCGTTTGCGATTGGCCAATGGTCGCCAACGATCCCACGTCGGTGCGCAGGGTAGAGTCGCAGTCCAACACCAGGACTTTGCGTTTGGGTTGGGCCAAAGCGAGGCCGAGGCCCACCGCGGGCGCCCGGTCCATGCAGTCCTTCAGGTCCACGTCCAGGTTGCGGCGTTCCGACACCGTGCTCCAATCGCGCAACGCCGAAGAAGTTGCCACGACCAAAGAGTCCTTGCGATGGAAGTTGATTGCTTTTGTTGCTTCAATGGATGGGATCACCGCGGTTGTTCTCCTCAGCCGTCGCTATGTTTGCCAGCATGGAGGCTATGGCGTCCGACGGGCCGACACCATGATGTACATGCCTGCCAGTATTACCAAGCCGCCCAATATTCCCAAAAGGATATTCGGGCCCAGGAAAGCCTTGACCAGCAGCCAGAAACCCAAGAGAAGGGCCCCATAGCTCAATAGTCTGCCAAACAGGCCCCTTCCCAACATATTCATTCAGCGGACGGCTCCAGTATCCAATATAAAAGCGACCGAGGCGATGTTCAAGTCACCGCCTCGGAGAATAACAACGTTGAGGCCGCCCGCTTGCGAAGCGGCCTGAGATACGGTAAACGGGTTACTTCACGCCAAGAGCGATGGGCAACTCGCGGAAGGCAGTCAGCACCGAGCGGCTGGGGCGCGGCCGGAACTGTACCGGCGTGTTTTCGATTTCCGGCGCCACGGCCAACCGGATGAACACCGGGCCCGTCGTGGCCAGCACATCGTCGATGCCGGTGGTCAAGTCCTCAAGGTTATCGAAAGAATACACGGCGGCGTAACCAGCGCCCCTCGCCAACTCTTCCCAATCGGTCTGGCTGGACCCCGGCACCGGCTGGCCGCCGGTGACGGCGTAAACCCCGTTGTCGAACAGGAAGTGGTAGAGGTTGGTGGGCGCCTTGTTTGCAGTGCTCACCATGGCGCCCAAATTCATCAGCAGACTTCCGTCGCCGTCGAGCACCATGATCTTCCTGTTGGGTTGTGCCAAGGCCAGTCCCAACCCGACTGATGAAGCCTTGCCCATACCCCCCGATATCGGGAAGTCCAACTCTTCCCTCGTGGTGACGCTGGGCAGCCCGAACCGGCCGTTTCCCGCGTTCATCGTGGGCACAATCACCGAGTCTTCCCGCTTGCTGTCCAGAAGTCTTACAGCGTCAGTGTTTCCTATCATCTGGCATTAACTCCCTTCAGATCAATTATGCCCCGAACTCGGTCCCCACCAAAACGGCTACGGGCTTTTGGGTGCGGTCGGCTTCTTCCAACGCCACGGTGATGCGGCCGGCATCCTCGTCATCCTCGATGAGGTAGTAGTTGATGCCCCAAGCGTGGAGGATGTGCTCAATGAATCGGGCCGCCGAGTCCGTGGTGATGCCATGGCGGCTCCAACCGCGATAGCCTATCAGCATGACTAGCGGTTGATTAACGTCCAATCCCAATCCGCGAATAGAATCGCCGGACTCGAAAATTCCCGTATTCTGAATCAATACCACTGGCTTCATGCCCCCTACCCACAGGCCGGCGGCAATGGCCATGGTCTCTCCTTCACGGCAGACCGGCACCAAGTCCAACGACGGTTCGTTGGTCAACAGGTGATACATGAAATTTGTTTCACTGTCCGGAAGCCACACCACGTGGGTGATCGCGTTCTTTTTAAGCTCTTCTACGATGGCTGCGGGATGCAGCACAGCTTCTTGTGTCGTCATCAGGTCTCCTTCTCGGGCGCCACGGTTCACGAATCCGCCCCATTATATTCGGGGCCATTTGGGGCGTCAACAAAAGTTTATGATGAGGCGGCTCTCATAGTCACCACGGTTACCGACCGGGAACCCGTTTCATCCACGGCGCTTATCAACAAGTTCCCGGTTTCACCCGGCTCTTGTCCTTGGCCCAAGTCTACTTCCTCCTCCGTGGACTCTATGGTGAACGGCATGGAGGTAGATGAAACCGGCCAAGGAAGTTGCCCCGACAGGTCAACGTTGGGTGGCATCACTGTTCCCATGGCGCCTGCTTCCTTCAGGTACAACACTGCGGAATTGGCGGCGAATTCCAGCGACCGGGTTGTCTGGTCATGTGGCTGGGTGCTGGCCCTGGTCTCAACCTGGGAAGGCGGGCTGCCCACAACCAAGTCAAACTTTCTCTGGGCCATGTACACCGGGGCCGGGGCGTTTTTGAGGATGTGCAGCCAGAGGTTCATTGGGGTTTCCAAGTACAAGTGCACCAACTTTTCGGCGGTGTCCACCATGACGCCGGCGGCGTAGGGCGTCAATGGGTCCGGTATAGGCGTGCGGGGTTTGGCGGCTACAAGGTAATTGTAGAAGGCGTTGAGGACGCTCTGCACCGCTTCCGCCCGGTCTTGGGACAGGGTGCGCATTTGAGCGCCGTTCAGGTAGTTGGGTAGCCGGTCGAACAACCAGTTGAGCATCTCCAGGTTGCCGGCAACACTCTCCGGTATTCTGAAAACCATGTCGCGTTCGCTGGTCTCGAACAAATAAACATGCTCTTGAGAATCGTGCTGGTCTACTGTCGGTCCCTTGGCGTTGGGCAACCGGGCCCCGTCGCACAGGTACACCGGCACGAGAAAGGGCGGATGAACGCCGGTTACCATATCTCCCAAGGCCATCAGGTAGCCGACCCTGGCGATAGACACTCCTAAGGGATTCAGGTCCATCCCCATTACTTGGTCCAGGATGTGCACCAGCACATCGAATTCATCCTCCCCTCCTTTCCTACGAGCCTCTGCGATGACGCTTATGGCGGCGGCAAGAAAGGCCCCCGGGCCGCACCGCGGGTCCAGAACACTTTGCTCCGGTCGTTGCGCCAACCCCAATCGGTCTCTTAACAAGTAGTCACACAGCCAGTTGGGGACGCTGCCGTGACCGGCCGCTTCAAACCCCGGTGGGTGCGCCAAGTGGTCGTACAAGCCTGTAAGCACGTCGGGCGGCGCTTGGCGAAAGTCGTAGCCCGACAGGGAGTTGCATAACCGGGCCACCAATTCAAGGCCTTTTGGGCCGACAGCGGGGGCGACCATCCAAGTGAAGAAATCGTCCTCAATGAAGTTGTCGATTCCCCGCTCCTGGAAGTACTTGCCCGTGATGGTGTTCAGCAGGTCTTCCGGGTTCCGGGGCGTGAATCGTGGATCCAGGAAAAGCCGTGCGACGAGTCTGGCCAGCGTAGACAGATACGTGTGGCGCACGAATAGCTCCGCATTGCCGACCTGTGACCCGTAGGCACTGTCTACGAACGAGCGCCATTCCCGGTAGCGGAGGGCCACCTCCGGCGTCCCTTCGCATTGGTGGAACAGGTCCGCCAAGTCTGCGGCGGAGCGGCGGAAGCTGGGCGAGTCAGGGCCAAGGGTCCAGAGCAACTCTTGCCGCGTTGGGCCGGGCGATGTCATTCGGAGGGAGTCCTGCTCAGTGGACATCGCCTATCGCAAGAAACGGAGCTGCGCCGACTCAATAGGTGGTGCGGACCGTTCTTCAACAATAAGCTCACCGTTGTTGCGTCGTCACAGATTAAAACTCGGCGCTCTTTGGCGTCCGCGGGAAGGGGATCACGTCTCGAATGTTTGACACGCCGGTAACGAATTGGACGGTGCGCTCGAACCCCAGGCCGAACCCGGCATGAGGCACGGTGCCGTAGTTTCGCAGGTCCAAGTACCACCAGTAGTTTTCTTCGTCCAGTCCGCTTTCCTTCATTCGAGCCAAGAGAACCTCGCCGCGCTCCTCCCTCTGGCTGCCGCCGATGATCTCCCCAATGCGCGGCACCAGAACGTCCATGGCCCGGACGGTCTGCCCGTCATCCCCCAAACGCATGTAAAAGGCTTTGATTTCCTTGGGGTAGTCGGTGACTATGACCGGCTTTCCAATCTTCTTCTCGGTAAGGTACCGCTCATGCTCCGATTGCAGGTCTGAACCCCATGACACGGGGAATTCGAAACGCTCCCCCGACTGCTCCAGCAGGCGCACCGCTTCGGTGTAAGACAATCGCTCGAAGTTGGAGGCAACGATGCCCTCCAGAGTGGAAATGGCGTCGTTGTCGTACCAGCGATTGAAGAACTCCATGTCGCTGCTGCAATTCTCCAGCACATGGGCGAAGATGTACTTCAGGAAATCCTCGGCCAACTCGGCCAGTCCGTCCAAATCGCAAAAGGCCACCTCGGGCTCCACCATCCAGAATTCAGCCAAGTGGCGCGAGGTGTTGGAGTTCTCGGCGCGGAAGGTGGGACCGAAGGTGTACACGTCGGACATGGCCAGCGCAAAGATTTCCGCCTCCAATTGGCCGCTGACGGTAAGGAAAGCCGGCTTCCCGAAGAAGTCCTCTTCCGAGTCAACAATCCCATCTTTTGTGGGTAGGTTGTTGAGGTCAAGCGTAGTGACGCGGAACATGGCGCCGGCGCCCTCGGCGTCGCTTGCCGTTATCATAGGGGCTTGGATGAAAAGGAAGCCGCGGTCTTGAAAGAACCTGTGTATGGCGAAGGCCAAGACGTTCCTGACCCGCGCCATCGCCCCGAAGGTGTTGGTCCGGGGCCGCAGGTGGGCAATCTCCCGCAGGAACTCCGGGGTATGCCGCTTCTTCTGGAGGGGATAGGTGTCGGGGTCCGCTCCGCCGATTACTTCCACCGACTTCGCTTGAATCTCGTAGCGTTGGCCCCGAGCCGGGGACTCCACCAGCGAGCCGACGACGCTGATGCTGCACCCGGTGGTCAATGAGTCGACTTCCTGGAAGTTCGACAGGGACCCGTCCGCCACTACCTGAATGTCCTGTAGAGAAGAGCCGTCGCTCACTTGAATAAAGGAAACGGACTTAGACGACCGGCGGGTCTTCACCCAGCCCTTGACCAGAACGTCGCCGCCGGCGGTTTCGCGTTGGAGGAGTTCCCTTATCTTGGTGCGCAGCATAAGCCGGACTCCTTTACGACCATTCTAGCACCGGCATGATTGGAGGCCAAGGAGGGCTTAGCCGTGCCAGTTAGGATTGGTCCTTAATACTTGCGTCGGCAGGACCTACATAATCAAGGCGTCGGTGGGGAGAAGTCGCTGGCCTACGGAGTCCACACCCAGCAACGCTCGCCCCAGAGTGTACACGCCCAGCAGCGCAGTCCTGTCGTCATCACCGAAGACTACTGTGGTTGAAAAGGTCTGGCCCTCGATTCGCGCTTGGGTTTCACCAATAGCGCGTTGTATGACCGCGCCGTCTGCCAAGCGGAATCTCGCCCTTTGCAACGGTTCCACCCCAACCGGTTGAGGATAGCCGACGGCACGACGGTGAACGTAGCGCCGGTATCGACCAGGGCATCAACCTGTTCGAACTCATCGCCTTGCGGGCCACCTACTTCAAGAGAGTATCGGAATATGCTCACGTCGTTCTCCTTACGCGATCCCCGGCGTCGCCTTGTGTCACTCAGGGGCCCATGCAGGCAGAGGAATTACATTACGGACGTTGCTTCTGACTGTATAGCCTCAGCCCCAGTATGACAATTGTAGCGTCGGGTTGAGCAGCGGCCAAGGCTTGACATTCTTTCCTATATATCCTATTATTCCTAATAGGAAACCATTATAGGAGATATAAACATGGAAGAGGCGAAACGAATAACCGGATTTATGCCTATGGCAAAGGACATCATAGCTAAACACCCAGGACTGACTGCCGAGGAAGTTTACCACCGGGTAGCAAAGTACGCTGAAGATGCAGGTGTACCGATAAGTGCCTCACCAAATCCTAAAGGATCCTTGGTTCCCACGCTGAATAAGGTTTATAGAGACTATGGATTGGAAAGGAGAAAAGGTAATGACAGGAAGTTTCGATTCTATCTTAAAGGCCAAGAGCCATCTGACGTCCCTGTGAATGACCAGCGAACCAACTATTCAGTCGACGAGCAACCTCCGCTTGTAGATCAGAAGCCACACGAGGGTTACTTCCCGCCGCATAATAGTGGCGACGACGCAGTCGAGGATATTTCCCATTCCACGCAGACTTTCTTGGTTGAAGGTTCTTGTTGTCTCAGATTGGCAGAGGACGAAAGGAAAAAAATCAGGGCTCTAGTAGACTTGAAAGAGTATCCCGACGAACATGAGGCTCACAGCGGCTTGGTTAAACTGGGCTTGGAAACATTCCTTTCCAGATTGCCGTTGTGAGCGCTAAATACTTGGGGCAATCGTTGTCAGTATGACCGACCAGCGGCGAAACCCCATACCCAGTATTGAGTTCATTCAGAGTCAGGTCCGCACGGAACGTTATGGCCTGACTATTCATGCTACAATCGTTATGAGAGAAAGGGATATAACCGATGCGGACATTGAATTGGCCTTGTTGAACGGTGAAGTTATCGAGACATACAGAGATGATTACCCGTTTCCCTCATGTCTGTTATTGGGTTGGCGCGGTGCAGATAGACCGTTGCACATTGTTTGTTTGAGAGCGGATATTGGACCGGCGTTACGAATCATCACAGTTTATGAGCCGGACGATGTTCGATGGGAAGGCGACTTCAAGACCCGGAAGGATTAGACGATGAACCGTGTGGCGTCACGCTGCTCTTTCTGCCGGGGATACTTGGAACCTGGGGCCACTACCCTCGAAATCTGGGCCGACGGGCAATTGATTGTCCTTCGAGATATTCCGGCTGACGTCTGCGGCCAGTGCAAGGAACCCTTGTTGTCCGCCGAAGTTTCCCGCAAGCTGGACCACTTCTTCAAGGAACGCCACCGCTTCCGTCCGGAAAAATATCTTACGGTGCCCCAATATTCGGCGGCCCAGTTCATGGGTGATCCCTAAAGGGCTGGCCTGGCTCGATGCCACTCCGTTGCCTGTTCGTAGGCGTGGGCGATGCCCAGCAGGCGTTTCTCCGACATGTGGGGGCCAATCAACTGAAGGCCAACGGGGAGTCCTTCGGAAAAGCCGCAGGGCAAGGAAATGGCCGGAAGGCCGGCAATGTTCACCGGCAGGGTGCAAACGTCAATCAGGTACATCTCCACGGGGTTGTTGATCTTTTCACCCAAGCGAAAGGCCACAACCGGCGACGTAGGGGTGACCAAGGCGTCCACCTCTTGGAATACCCGGTCGAAGTCGCGCCGGATCAGGGTCCGGGCTTGCTGGGCCTTCAGATAGTAGGCGTCGTAATATCCGGCGGACAGGGCGTAGGCGCCCAGCATAATCCGGCGTTTAACCTCCGGGCCAAGGCCGTGATGGCGGGTCTGCTCCATTGCTTCCCACATGTCGTTGGTGTCTTGGTACGAGTAGCCGTATTTGACCCCGTCGTACCTCGCCAGATTGGCGGAACACTCGGAGGGCGCGAGGATGTAGTAACAGGCCAGCGCGTACCTTGTGCTTG
Organism: Dehalococcoidia bacterium; assembly: GCA_965261795.1. Classification (GTDB taxonomy): domain Bacteria; phylum Chloroflexota; class Dehalococcoidia; order Lucifugimonadales; family UBA3495; genus CBDCFV01. The sequence goes on along the minus strand of OZ253476.1, from coordinate 4,416,664 downwards.
GCAAGGAAACAGGTTTGACCGAGGCGCCCAAGGCTTCCAACGTGCCGATCGCCGCTTGCACCGCTTCCCTCACCCCATCCTGCATCCCCTCTACAAAATATTCCTCCGGGACGCCAAGGCGAATCGCCCCTTCCCGTCCGGCGTTTTCCAGCGGTCGTGTCGGCGCATCTTCTCTCAATTGGTCGGCGTAGTCCGGTTCGGACCGCGGTAAGGAAGTGGAGTCGCGGTGGTCCTGACCTGCTATCGCGTTCAGTACCAATGCCGTGTCAGCAACATTTTGGGCGATGATCCCGACTTGGTCCAAAGAGGAGGCGTAGGCCACCAGTCCGAAGCGGCTCACCAACCCGTAGGTGGGTTTCAGCCCGACAACGCCGCACATGGATGCGGGTTGCCGGACACTGCCGCCGGTATCCGATCCCAGCGCGTACACCGCTTCTCTCGCGGACACTGCCGCAGCGCCGCCTCCGCTGCTTCCCCCGGGCACGCGGTTGAGGCCCCAAGGGTTCCGGGTAGGAAAGAAGGCGGAATTCTCGCAAGAGGACCCCATGGCGAATTCGTCGGTGTTGCCCTTCCCCAGCAGCACCGCCCCTTGGGAAAATAATCTCTCGGCCACGGTGGCGTCGTAGACCGGGACATAGCCTTCCAACATACGGGAACCGCAGGTAGTCAGGACGCCCTTGGTGCAGATGACGTCCTTGATTTGCACCGGGATTCCGGTCAGCGGGCCGGAATCCCCCGCGGCGATGCGGCTGTCGGCTGCCTGGGCCTGTTGCAGCGCCAAGTCCGCCGTCACGGTTATGAAGGCCTTGACCCGGCCATCCAAACGGTCTATCCGGTCCAAGTACGTCCGGGTAAGCTCGACGGAGGAGACTTCCCGATTAGCCAGGCTCTCGCTGGCTTGCCTGATGGTGAAGAGGCTTTCGCCATCCACGTGGTTTACTCCTCCAGCACTGCCTTGACCCTGAAATATTCTCGTTCCCTCAGTGGGGCGTTGCGCAGCACGTCTTCCACGTCGAGGGAGTCCTGTGCTTCGTCTTCCCGCATCACCGCTTGTAAATCGACGGCATGGCCGGTCGGAGGCACTCCGGCCGTGTCTAACTCCTTGAGGGCGTCGAACTGGTCCAATATTTCCGACAGTTGTTCCCGGAACAACTCGACCTCGTCGTCGGTCAAAGCGATTCGAGCCAAGGTTGCAATCTGCAACACTTCGGCACGGCTTAATGGCATAGTTGAGCCTCTTCAGCGGCGAGTGGAATGGGAAATGTCAACAAAATCGAATCACCAGGACCATAGGTGACCAACGCATATTGGCGCATGAAAGCCTTCCGTTGCGTGACATAACGATGGTCAGTTCATTTCCGAGCCGCCAGCCACACTGATTGACAGACCGCTCAGGTAGTCCGACTCGCTGGAAGCAAGGAAGGCAGCGGTCCTGGCGATGTCGTCCCCCACTGCTACTCTGCCCAAGGGAATGGTCTCGGAACGCTCACGGAGCATTAACGCCCGGTGTTCCTCCGCTGACTGGCCTTCCGGGGCAAGCGCCGCGGCGATAAAGTCAGTCCTCTCGGTGTCCACCAAGCCGGGGCATATAGCGTTAACGTTGACGCGGTGCTGTCCCAACTCCTGGGCCAAGGATTGTGTGAACCCGACCAAGGCAAACTTCGATGCGCAGTAGGCGGCGAACCGCGCCCTGCCTTTCTTGCCCGCACCGGACGAGATGATGATTATCTTGCCGCCGTTGCCCCTTTCAATCATGTGACGGGCTACGGCTTGGGAGCATAAGTAAGTCCCCTTGACGTTGACCCGCATCACTTCATCGAAAGCATCCTCTTCCAAGTCAACCACCAGCACCCGGTCCCTGCCGGGCTGGGAGCCGGCGTTGTTTACCAGGATGTCGATGTGGCCGAACCGCTCCACGGTCTGTTTGACCATGTCGTTCACTTGCGAAGCGTCGGACACGTCGGAAAACAAGCCCAACGCCTCCCGGCCCAATTCCTCTATCTCTTCCACGACGCTGGGAAGGCCGCGCCAACCGGCCTCGCGGTCCTCGGCCCGCATGGCGTCGGTGCTTCTTTGCACATCCGTGACCACCACGTTTGCGCCCTCTTGGGCCAACCGCACGGCTATGGCGCGCCCTATTCCGTGACGGCCGCCTGCTCCGGTAACTATTGCGACCTTGCCGCTCAAATCGTACATTTTGCTACTTGTCCTCCACGGGAGAATCAGGGGTTTGCCGGTCATATTCTTACGTTTGCGATGAGAGGGTGGCCCGGCGCTTCGACGCGCCAGTTGCAGCGATGAGGGTTAGCTGCCGGCATCCATCGACACACAAGTCTTGCACCGCCCGTACACCTCCAGCCAGTGCCCGCTCAGTTCAAAGCCGTGGGCTACCGACACCTCGCGGAGTTGGTCTGAGATGTCGCATCCCACGAGGTCCTGCGATGCTCCGCATTGTACGCATAACAGGTGGTGATGGTGTCCCCCGCGGCTCAACTGATAATGCAGATTCCCGTCTTCTAGAAGCACCCGGCAGATTACACCGGAATCCACCAAGAGCTTGAGAGAGCGATAGATAGTTGCCCTTCCCACGCCCGGCAACAGTTGACGCAGTTCCTCGGCGGTGAAGTGATGTTGCCGGGTGGCAATGGCCTCGGCTATCGCTTTGCGCGGCGTCGTAGCTCTGTGCCCTTGCTCGCCAAGGGCCTCCAGCAATTCTCCGGCCAAGGAATAGGTGGGATTGAACGTCATAACGGTGCTGATTCCGTGTGCGGCGGGTGATGCCGTTATTTCTTGGCGGGTAAAGCGACTACAGCCGTACCGCCCACGTATCGTTCCCCTTGCGGGCCGGTCATAAGTATGTCGCACTCCACCAAGTTATCGTTCCCTTCTTGCCGGGTGTCGGTCACCGTAGCCGAGATGGTCAAGGGACTGTGGTGCGGCACCGGCTGACGAAATACCAAGTCCAGGTCCCTCACGTTTTCGTGGCCCGCCCAGTCGGTCAGGAGCCTGGCCATGATCCCCATTGACATAATTCCGGGGACTATAGGGCCGGGAAGCTTGGCTTTCTCCGCCGTCTCCCGGTCAGTGAAACGATTGGGTGTGGGCGTGCCCCATACTTCGCAGAACGAGGCAACACCGTCATCGGTGGCTTCCGTCACCAACGGGCCAATTTCATCCCCTAGTTCAACATCGTCAAAGAAAGGCAAGATTCCTCCCGACAGACCATTTTGCGCCGGCTGCCATTACAGTGTTGCCACATCGGCCGTCGGTCATTCTCGTGAAGCGTACGACTCTTGGACATCGGCGACCACTACGCCGTCCTGGTTCCGGAACGTAGTCTCCCAGACAACGAACACCATTGTCCCGCTGCGTCCTGTCTTGGGGTACACCTCCTTAAGATGGGAGGAGGCGATTAGAGTATCTCCGGCAACAATAGGGGCCCGGGACTGCACCCTTTGCCCGGCGTGCATCTGAGTCCTGCCGAACTTCAGCTTGATGTCCGGCAGCGACACCCCGCGAACCAACACTGTGGGGAATGTGGGCGGCGCCACCAAGCCCTTGAACCCCCCGGCTCGTGCTGCTGCGACGTCTGTGTGCACAGGATTCGTCTCGCCGATGCCCTCGCTGAAGGCCGCGATTTGCTCATCAGTTACGTGGAATGGCCCTGCCTCGTGTTCCTGACCGTGCAGGGAGCGGTCGTAATCCAACTCCATTACCATACAAACAACTCTCTATTGTCAGGTCTCAAGCGCCGAAACGGCAACCGGTCTAATTGACGGGTTGTTTTCGCTTACCCGCCATTTTTGGACTCTTCAAGCCAGACCGGCTTGAAGTCGCCGGATAACAGCGCCTCTACCAACGCCGTCTCATCGTTTATGTTGGCAGAAAATTTGGTGAGGCAGGCGCCCAAGTGACTGGCCAAGTGGGCGTCGCTCCCGCCTATACCCTGATACCCCAGGTTGTCGCAAAGCTCCCACGCCCTCTCGTTCTCCCCTGGGCGGCTGCCGCCGTTCAGACGTTCCACGATTTTCACGTCGTCGAACGTTTCCCCTTGCTCGATGTATTCCGTCAGACCGATGCCGAACCGCCCCGGGTGAGCGGGCACAGCGATGGCATGATGGTGCGCCGCGGCCTTGACCAACTCCTTGGAGTCCATGCGAACGTCGGCAAAGTCTATCTCGCGGGTCAAGGCTTCTGTAACGCCATAAACCAGAAAGTGGCCGTGACGGGTGTCCAACTCGGAACCTTTCAATACCAGTACATTATATTGCTCGGCGAGAGCCGAATAGTCTTTGTCGAAGTCGAACTTGCGGTGTTCCGTCAAAACCATTCCATCAACGGTATAATCCCTTTTGCGCAACACTTGGGCCCATTTGACGTATTGTTCCACGGTAGCCCTCGAGTCGTCAGACGACACGGAGTGGCTGTGAAGATCAATATACAAGTGTGAAGTTGCCTCCGCGTTCGGTCAGGGATATGCGTTGATGGCGCTCGCTGCCAAGGCGTCACAGAGAGTACGCTTGACCTATGATAATTGCTGGAGGTGCAATCATCAACTGTCGGGACGGGCCCTGGACTCTTGGACTCCCCGTACCGGGACTGACAAGGGTATGTATTTCATTTGGGACTTTACACAGTTGAACGTGAGACCGCATAGTAGGGTAGGCTTGCTCAAATACAAAACCGCTCCCAAATGCTCACTATCGGGCCCATTCCGTCATTCCGGCGTAGGCCGGAATCCAGGGGCGGTGGGGCCGGTTCGTAGCTATAATCTCAATTTTACATACCCTTGTCAGCCGGACCGGGAGGGATGTCTGGACGAACCATCGGGTCTAACCTACAATTCCGGGAAACATAACGCTGGCAGGAGGACTTCATGGAAGACGGCATTATCCGGATAGGACTAATCGGCGCCGGGGCCAACACCAGCCTCAGGCACATACCCGGGTTCCGAGAGCAGTCCGGCGTGGAAATCGTGGCGGTTGCAAACCGCAGCCGTGAATCGGGAGAACGGATTGCCGGCGAGTACGAGATTCCGAAGGTGTACGATAATTGGCTTCAGTTGATGGAGGACGACAGCATCGACGCTATTTGTGTCGGGACTTGGCCATATATGCACAGGAACCTGGTCCTGGCCTCCTTGGAAGCGGGCAAGCATGTGCTGACCGAAGCCCGAATGTCCATGAACGCCCAAGAAGCCCACGAGATGCTGGACGCTTCAAGACAGTTTCCGGATCTCGTGACCCAAATCGTTCCGGCCCCCCAGACACTGCAGGTCGACAATACCGTCAAGGACCTCATCGCCAGCGGCTATCTTGGGGACATTCTGGCGGTGCGGTTGCGGGTTTGCGATTATCACGGCCGTGCGGACCGGGCCGACACGTTCATCGACAGGGAGGGGCATCTACATTGGCGCCAGAACCGGGAGTTGAGCGGCTACAACATCATGGGCATGGGCATCTGGTACGAAACGATCATGCGATACGTCGGCCCGGCGTCGAAAGTATCTGCCATGACCAGGACCTTCGTTAACCGGCGGAAGGACGATGACGGTGTCGTCAGGGCGGTATCGGTGCCGGACCATGTCAACGTGTTGTGCGAGATGGCTTGCGGCGCTCAAGCCGACTTCAGTTGGAGCACAGTGACGGGGCTTCAGACCGGGACCGATTTCTGGATTTTCGGCAGCGACGGCACCATCAACCTGCAAGGGGCTCCGTTCAATACCGTTCTGGGCGGGAAACGCGGCGATAAAGAACTCTCCGAGATTCCCATTGCTCCGGAGAGGCGGGGCAAGTGGCGGGTGGAAGAGGAGTTCTGCCGGGCGATCCGGGGAGAGGAGCAGGTGACCCACACTCCCTTTGATATAGGCGTCCAGTACATGGAATTCACAGAAGCGGTTACCCGCAGCGCCCAGTCGGGGGAGGTAGTGCCGCTGCCCCTGTATTAGCCGCATAGAGGAGTCTTTCAGGAGTTAGGGAAGATTCCCTCACTCTCACTTACCGGTCCACCAAGTGCTGCATCACCTGCGGCGCGGCGACTACAGCCCGTTGCGTTAGCTCCTCGTGGGTGAGAGTAACGATCGGATGATCGATAATCGCCAGCCCGTAGTTGGCGTCGCCCCGCATCCGGGCCATGGCCTTGGCTTGGCTGACAAAAGGCTTGGTGGTCAGGACCGTCGAAGCTGTCCCCAGCAATTCCGTTTCCATCGCGTCGTGCACACTGCACGAAGTGCAAGACCCTCATTCCGCGGTGGCGTGGATAATCACGTCGCAGCGTTGGGCCAACTCCTCCAACGCGCCGCGTTCGGCGGGCCACTGGTGGCCTCCCTTGTTGTATTCCACTACTTCCTTGACTGCATAACGCTGGCCGACAATGGCGGCGACCATCCGCAGCAGTTCCTCGGAGTGGGGCTTGTTATTGGACAACAACCCCAATACCTTGCCATCCAGGCTGGTTGGGCGGGGCGCCAAGACTGCCCTGACGGGTTGAGCCTCGTCCCTGGGGTCGATGGTGTAGATGCCGCCTGTGGACTCGGACATTATCGGTCAACCTCCGGTGATTTCTCTAACCGGGCACAACAATCTCTTTGGTCACGGAACGGCTGCTTCCCCATGCCGATATGATGGCCATGAACTCGCCCGCGTCGCCGCCCGCCGGCACTATGGTTATGCGCTCCGGGCCGGCAACGGAGCCTATGACCCGGTCGAAGTCCGCGTCGGGCGGCAGTTTGTCCATGCGCCGCCAGCGGTCCCAGTCTCTGGCGGTCAGTTGGGACTTCTCATGGACAAAGGTTTGGACCTGCTCCCTGCTCCAACCGGAGGCGGCGATGTGGGACATCAGTTCCGGGCTGATCACCAGCACAATTTCTGAAAGGGAAGGGCCCAGACCCATCAGGGCATGGGCTGCGGCGGTCAGGAACCCTTCGGGTTCCTTGTCGCCGTGACACTCGAATTGAAGAGGCGCGTTGGCGGCAACCATGGTGACGGTGCTGCTGGCGCGCTGAAACCCCTTGTGCTCCGCCAAGGGAATCCAGGGGCTAACCCTCAAGTTCTCGGCGAAGCAGAAACTGAATTTGCCAGAGTGGCCAAAGGTGCTTTTGTCCATGTCGCCGGCGACTGAGCCGTAGTAATTGGACTTCACCAAGTTTATCGCCCGGCCAATGGTGGCGTTGGCCCTGTTGCCGTTTCCCATCAGGCCTACGCCGTCGTTCATTCCGATCCGTGCGGCGTAGGGGCCGCTGATCAACGCCAGGTTCGTAATCCCGTTGGTAGAGGTACTGCTGGCGTGGAGGTTGTAGGTCCGGTCGCAAATGGCGGATATTGCCGCTACGACTACCGGGAAATACTCGGGCAGGCACCCCGCCATCACGGCGTTGGCCGCCACCTTCTCCGCAAGGAGCGACTTGCGGCGGATCCCTTCGGTGCCCAGGATGTCCCCAGTGGCTAGCCCGCAGTAATCGAGCATGGCGGCCACCCGTTCCGGCGTTGGTGGAACGATGGGAAGCCCGTCGGTCAGACCCTCGTCAAAGTAATAGTCCTGGGCCTCTGACCAACCGGAAAAGTGCATCTGAGATGAAGGCTCACTCACGTGTCGTCCTCAATCATTTTTGACGCTGCCGCCAGTCTGTGAAAGAACGGCCCCATTGTAGGCCAGCCTTGTTGAACGGTGCAATCCCAAGAGGCCCGGTTACAGGGCCTTTGGATTCCCCACCGGATACTTGTTTCTCCCGTTAGTCCTGAGCTTGTCTAAGCATGAACGGGCTGGGTGCGCTTCCAGTTACTTGCAGTTGGGCGACGATGATTTCAGGTGGCGGATGTACGGGGGCCGGGTACGCCTGTAAGCCGGGTTCTGTATCCGCTACCAGCGGACGGTGACCATCTATCTAGCCCGCCCAACAGCGTCAAACGCTGCGGGGCTTCCGTGGTCCACGAAACGATGTCTCCATCGGGGTCAAGCAGCCAACCCGGGGACGGGCCGGGCGCCCATTGTCCCTCTATTCGGCCTTGCTCCAGGTGGGGTTTAGCCGCCGCTGCGTCACCGCAGTCGGCCGGACGCTCTTACCGTCCGATTTCACCCTTATCCCGGCAAGCCGGGACGGTATGTTTCTGTGCCACTTTCCGTCTCCTCCGGCACTCCGTAGACTGCCGTAGGAGCCTGGGAGTTACCCAGCACCCTGCCCGGAGGAGCCCGGACTTTCCTCCCCAACGCTCCGAAAAACCGGACCGTTGCGGCGGCCACCCAGCGTACCCGGGCCCCGTACATCCGCCACTAAGATACACCCAATGGGCGCCACGCGCGTCAACAGGATAATCGCAAACGGCTTCTCCAACACGGCTTCTCCAATATTGGGGCGGGAAACCGTTGGTTGGCCTAGGTGGGCAGCAGGATACGGCCACAGGTGCTACAGAGCACGGTCTCCCGCCCGGCGCGCACCTGTTGCAGATGCCTGGTGGGCAACGCCATGCGACAGGCTTGGCAAAGCCCTCTTTCCACCTTTGCCACCGCCACGCCACCCTTCGACCTGCGCAGGTTCTCGTATTGCCGTAGCGCGGCCGGCTCCACAGTATCGGCTAACTCTTGCCTGCGGCCCACCAGCCCCTCGCGCTCGGATGTAAGCCGGGTCACCAGTTGGGTGAGTTCGGACTCTCGAGCTTCCCATTTAGACTTGGTCTCGGCAAACTGCCGTTCCATCTCCCCGTGTTTCTTCTGGGACTCTTCGATCTGCACTGAAATCTCTAGCAGTTCATTGTCCTGCTGGTCCAGCATTCCTTTTACGTTGGTGACTTCCTCTTCCAAACTCTTCAAGTCCCTGGGGCTGGTGATTTGCCCGTTATAGAGTCGGCCCTCCAAGTCGGAAGCCCTTTCCCGTTGGATATCAGCGTCCACCCGTTGTACCCGCATACGGGTACGGAACCCCTCCAGCTTAACGCCTTCGTCGTGCAACGCATTCTCCAGCTTCTCGAGTGTAACCCCGGTGCCCAACTCTCTTTCCGCTTCGGCCTTTTGGCCATCGATTGAGGAGAGCTCCAAGTCCAACTCTTGGAGGGAGAACAGGTCTTTCATGGTGCTCATCGTACTTATGCCTAAGGATTCTTTTGAGGATAGATTATATTTCTGTGTGCTTTTGGTGATTCTAGGAAGCGGAGAGTTGATTGTCAACGTGGCAATCCCGGACCACGGGGGAAAGAAGCGTCCATCCAGTGCTGGCTACGGACTGCGGGTAGCTTCGATGCCCGGCATTTCCCCGTCCTATGCGAGTCCTGTATATTGGGGATAACTCCTCTTCCCGGCTCACTGAGGCGTTATCTTACGGCCTCTTTCGTGCCGGTAATGACTGGCAGGGCATATGCGAATTCTTCATTTTTCCGACCTGCACATAGGCGTGGAGAACTACGGCCGCACCGACCCCTCGACCGGGTTTTCCACACGATTGATGGACTTTCTGGGTTCATTCGACGAGTTGGTGGAATACGCTCTCTCGGAGAATGTGGACTTGGTCCTGTTGGCGGGAGACGCCTATAAAGGTCGCGACCCTTCCCAGACGCACCAGCGGGAGTTTGCCAAGCGGTTAGCCAGATTGTCCGCCGCCGGCATTCCCACATTTCTGTTGGTGGGCAACCATGACCTTCCCAACTCGCCCTCCAGGGCTACGGCGGTGGACATCTTCCCCACGTTGACCGTGCCCCACGTTTATGTGGGCAACAGTCTCCAAAACTACGTGGTCCCCACCAAGTCCGGCCCCTTGCAGGTCCTGGCGGTCCCGTGGCCGCGCCGCAGCGGCATCCTCAGCCGGGACGAGTCCAAGGGGTTGACCATCGACCAAGTGCGAACCGAAGTGCAGGACCGAATGACCCAGACTATCCAGCTTCGGTCCCAACAGCTCGACCCCAACATGCCCGCTCTCCTGGCGGGCCATGTCACTGTCAACGGGGCTACGGTGGGCACGGAAAGGTCCATGATGCTGGGGCAGGACCATGTATTGCTTGCCGGCAACATCGCTCAACCTCAGCTGGACTACGTGGCGTTGGGGCACATACACAAACACCAGGTCTTGCGACGGGAAGGCCCGATGATGGCGTATTCGGGCAGCCTGCAAAGGGTGGACTTTTCGGAGGAAGGGGACGACAAGGGATTTTGCGTAATTGACTTGGACCCGTCGGCCCCCCAAGGGCGGCGGCTTGCAGACTTCCAGTTCCATCGGGTAAACGCGCGGCCTTTTGTAACGGTGGACGCCGCAGTATCAGCAGGCGACCCCGACCCCACGGCTGCGGTCGTCAGGGCAATCGGCAGAAAGGACGTCGCCGGTGCAGTGGTGCGGGTAAGGATTACCTTGCCTGGGGAGTTGGATAATCGGCTTCGTGACGCCGATATCCGGGACGTCTTGCAACCGGCGCACTACGTCGCGGCCATCACGCGGGAAACGCCGGAAACAAACCGGAGGACCCGGTTGGACGCCGAGTCCGCCAAAGACCTGCAACCAATGCAGGCGCTGCGGTTGTACTTGGAAAGCCGGGGAGTGGGACCGGAGCGCCGCGAACAGGTGCTGCGCCGGGCCGAGGAATTGCTGGAAAGAGGGTTCGCCGAGTAAGGTTGCCGGGGCGCAGGGCTGCTCGGATGGGCAGGATATTTGCCTGAAACGCGTGTTTTAGAAGATAATATCGCATCATTCGAGACCACAATCGAGACCACAATTTGACTGGGGGTTTCTGATATGTCGAAAATCAGCATGATCCACCACATCAACATTCAGATCACCGACCGCGAACGCACCAAGGAATGGTATGAGCGGGTCCTTGGGGCTGAGTTACTGGACCGCGGCCCGGCATTGAACAAGCGTCAGCTACAACTGCGGCTCGGCACCGCCGAGATTCACACCTCCGACACCGGTGACTTGATTGAGGTGCCCCAGGTCCACTTTGCAGTGGAAGTCGAAGAGTGGGACGAGATGCTGGCCCACTTGGAGGCAGTCGGAGTGCCATACTCCAAGTCCGGCAACGGCTCTTTCTCCGGGACTCCCGGCGACGACCCGCGTCAAGGAAAGCGTGAAGACACCAACGAGCACTACACATACATCCACGACCCCGACGGCAACATGATCGAGTTGGTCTACCATCCGCTGGGATTGGCAAACTCCGGCGGGGAATCCGTAGAGTTGGTTCACGACACGGAGAACGTTCGCTGGACGCAGATAGATGGCTTTGTCGAAGCGGCCTATGCCGACGGCAAGGTGCTCAGCGCCTGACCGTTCCCTGTTCCCGCGGCGGATTCTTGAGATTAACACGGCAGCCCGGAATGATAACTGAGCCGGGCTGGGAGCTTTGTATGCCGGGAAGGAGATAGTATGGTTATTAGCTGGACTGACAACGATGCGCTGACGCAAATTGATCGCGGCACTCCGATGGGCGACCTGATGCGCCGTTACTGGATGCCGGCCCTCTTAGCATCGGAGTTGCCCGAGCCCGATTGCCCGCCCGTCAGGGTGCGGTTGCTGGGTGAAGACTTGGTGGCCTTCCGGGACACCGCCGGACGGATTGGACTGCTGGAAGAGTTTTGCCCTCATCGCCGCGCTTCGCTGTTCCTTGGGCGGAACGAGGAGCATGGGATACGCTGTGTGTTCCACGGATGGAAGTTCGACGTCGCCGGCCGTTGCCTCGACATGATGAACGAACCGGCAGACAGCGACTTCAAGGACAAAATTTCCATTGCGTCTTACCCCGTGGTTGAGGTGGGAGACGTGATCTGGGCTTATATGGGCCCCGGCGACCACAAGCCCCCGGAGCCGATGTTCGAATGGGCCCAAGTAAAGGACACCCACCGCTGGGTGTCGAAGAACCGCCAGGAGTGCAACTGGCTCCAAGGACTGGAAGGCGGTCTGGACACGGCTCACGCTCCCATTCTTCACCGCACCATCACGAAGAACACAACTCGATCAGGTATCGGTCTGGACACAAATTTTGTGACCGGCGGAGTGCCAACGTTGGAGGTTGACCAGACCGACTACGGCTACCGTTACGCAGGCGTCCGCAACTTGTCCGATGAAGAGACTTACGTCCGCACCTACCATTACATCATGCCCTTCCACCAACTGCGGCCCCGCCAGTCGGGCTACAAAGGCCAGCCGGGCAAGCCCCACATCGCCGGACACATGTGGGTGCCGATGGACGACGAAAACTGCATGATTTACAACTTCGTCTACAGCTTTGGGGATGAAGGCATCTCCGAAGAGGAATGGATGGAAATGGAACGGGGCTACGGACGCGCCCCGGAGCACCTGTTGCCCGACTACAGGACCTTGGGAAACCGGGGCAATGACTGGCTCATCGACCGCCAAGTGCAAAAGCACGAGACGTTCACCGGCATCGACGGGATCAACGCCCAGGACGTGGCAGTGCAGGAAAGCATGGGGTCCATCGTCGACCGCAGCAAGGAGAACCTGTCGCGGAGCGACATGGCCATCGTCGCCGCCCGGCGTATGTTGCTACAAGCAGCCCGCACCGTAGCCGACGGAGGCGACCCCCCTGGGGTGAGCGCCACCTACTATCGGCTTAGGGCGATAGAAAAGACCGTGTCCAACAGGGCCCCGTGGCGGGACGCCTTGCTGCCCGAAATGTATCCCGGCCAAGGTTAAAGGGTTACCCGGCGGCATTCCGGCGAAGGCCGCAGTGACGGAATGGGCGTTGTCTCTGCTTATTAGCGGGGCAAAGGGCTGGCGTGTTCTTCCAGCCACGGGACCAGATTATCAAACCGGAACGAATTGGATTCGTACAGGCTGATGAAGAACGAGTATGCCATATCGTTATCACAGTCGATAAAATACCCGTTCAGGCGCAGAAAATCATCAGTGACGAAGAAGGCGACGCGCTTGTTGCCGTCGATGAATGGGTGATTGTTGGACAAGCTTTCCATCATGGCGGCGGCTTCCTCAATCAAGCTATTGTAATAGCCAATCTGAGGTCTCAGAATGGCCGCCTCCAAAGCGCCCAAGGCCAGAACCCCGTGCGCGCCGCCAAAGGCGTCAATTAACTCCTCATGCATGGCAAGGGCTTCTTCCATAGTTGGAAACCGGCGCATCATTGGGCAAGTAACTGTCCAAGTCGGCGGTTCCTCTCCAAGCTGGCCCGGAAGTGGGCCATAACCTCTGGCCGGACCTTATTCTGGGCGGGTCTGAGCCATACAGCGGTGTCGTCGGCACCATTAAATTCCAAAATCTCGACATCCGTAGGTATCAGGTGACCACGATTCCTGATGTAATACTGTGCTAGGGTTTCTCCCCTCTTATCGCTGTAGTCCCGAAGCACGAACAGGATTTTGCGGTATTCCGGCGGCGCAAGGTGAAAGTAATACATGGCCTCGTTCCAAATGTGCATTTTACCGGTCGGGACATGGCCGCCGGATGTCCATTTATGAGATTTACATTCGACCAGCACACTCGGATTGTCTGATCCCAAGTCAAATTTCCGGCCTTTCTTCCGGTCAGCAACTCCAATGAGGATAGAGTAGCCTTTTTCGAGCAAAACTTTCTGTTTCCGAAAATATTTTTGAGCAGTGTTTTCAAACTCACGGCCCTCATGAGTATTCGACTCCGAGCCTTCCCGTTGAAAGTTGTTAACCATACAATAGTCTCCCCCGGACATGTATCCCGAACAGGTCTAGCACCTCGCGGAACATAAGAAGGGCGGGTTAGTCCCGCCCCTTTTTATTATCCAACGGTTGGTTGCCGGTAGTTGGACCAACTAGCGGTTTATCCCAGTCCAATCGCCAGCGCCCCTACCGCTACCGAACTAAGGTTCACCGGCAACTGCTCCCAAGTCTCTCCCCGGTCCTGGCTGCAAAACAGGATACCGCCGTCAGTGCCGGCGTAAACGCGGCCCAGCGCTTGCGGGTCCCATTCGAAGGCTACCACCATGTCCTCCGCGTTTTCTCCCTGCCCGACCGCCTCGACCAACTGCCAATGGCTGCCCCCGTCGGTGGACCGGTAGAACTGCGGGTTCTGCCGCCTCGCGTTGGTGGATACCGTGACCAGCACCAAGTCAGCGTCGTCGGGGGCTGCGGCTATGTGCAAGGTGTACCGGCGGTCTAACCCGGCGTTTATCAACTCCCAGCCATCGCCCTCGTCGTGGGTGCGGAACGGGCCGTTAGCCGTGGCGACGTAGACGCTCTTGGGCCGGTCTCCGCTGAGGTTCACGCAATGAATGTCGTCATCGATGCCAGGCAATTGCTGCCAGCTAACGCCGCCGTCGCGGGACCGTACCATCCCGCCAACTTCAATGCCGGCGTACAGGTAGTTGGAATCGTTGGGCGATACGCGCAAGTCCCGCACGTGAGAATCGCGGGTCTCGGAATGGAAGTACCACTGGCTGGATTCCGGCACCGCCCGGAAGCCGGGACATTCCTCCCAGCTATCGCCGCCGTTCGAGGACCGGAATAAAGCTGCGGGTTCGCTGCCCGCGTACACCGTTTCCGCTTCGGAAGGGTGGGCCAATACGCTGTGAGCATAGTCGGTGGGGTAAGAGCCAAGGTGTTTCCAAGTCAGCCCGCCGTCGTCCGTCCGGTAGACGCCTGCCTCGTATGCCGCCAAGTAGGCCCGATTCGGGTTCACCGGGCTGGATGTCAACCGGGCCGCCGCGTGAGGCAAGGCCGTTACAGGCCCCTGTTGCCACGTTTTGCCTTGGTCATCCGTGATAACGGTGCAAACTCCGTCGTGCATACCGATGTAGAGCCTGCGGTTTTGAGTCCGGTCTTGCGACATTATCGGCCTCCTTGTTTCGCAACGGCGCTCATATCCGCGCCGTACTCGGTAAGGTTATGAAGCCAGTATTATGAGATGTGCCGCAGGAATAGAAGACTACGGAGGTGGAATTATGATTGGAAGGGGCTCCACGCTGTCCAGTCCCGGGGGGTTGATGGCATTCAGCGACTCCAGCATGGCGTTGAGGCTATAGGTCACTTCGGTCAGCTCAGGGTCGTCTATTTCCAAGCCCACCGCGTGCCCCAGCGCCTTTACTTCATCCTTTGTCAGGTCAGGCATGATTTCCTCCGCAAGGTCTCAAGGATGGGTTCGAGCCTATGTTGCAAGAAACACGGCGATTCGTCAAGAAGAAAGGCTGCCCTGTGGCGGGCGCAACGATTATCGTTACAGCCTGCGGCCAGCGTCACTTGAGCAGCCAACCGCGCTTCGTTATACTACCGGGGACAGAGCTGCGGCGGGCGTACGTGATGGCCTGCGACGAATCTTCCACCAGTGAGCGATAGATATGGATCTTGGTTCCGAGTCGAGTTTCACCAAATTTCCGGCCCAACTCTACCTGAAAGACTGGCCTTTCTTCCTTCTTCGCAACGACGACGGCTACAAGCTGTTGTCCGCCATTTGCCCACACCAAGGCGGCGAGGTAGTGGACTGGGGCACAACTTTCCTCTGCCCGGACCACGGATGGCGGTTCGAGCAGAAAGACGGCGTGTGCATCAACGGGCCTAACTCGAAAATGTGGTCATACGAGGTCACCGTGCAAGACGGTCACCTGCACGCCGACGTGCCTATCCGCTAAACGGCCACCCGCTCGTGGCCGGAGGCTTGCTTAACGAATTTGCCTCCGGCCTCACACCGTCACTCCCGCTAACTAAACCGTCACTCCCGCGAAGGCGGGGGTCTATCGCTGTTCCTACCGACCGGACCCCGGTACGGTCAGTAGGTCTTTATTTCCAGAACGTGCCCGTCGGGGTCCTTGAAATAGACCGCCTTCCCAATACCCTTGGCCCCGGTGGTCATTCCCGGGCCTTTCATGTTGTCCTGTTCTCTGGGGCTGTCGCCGTAGGGAATTCCGGACTCCTTGATTCTGGCAAAGGCCGCCTCGAATTCGTCGGACTCCATAGCAAACGCATAATGTATGTTGCGGAAGTCATCCGACTGCCTGAAGTCGAAGTTCAGGGTGTCATTGACCCTGACTGCCAGGAACGGCCCAACTTCTCCCAAGTCGTCGAATCCGAATATGCGGGTATAGAAATCTACGGACCTCTGGCGGTCCTGAACAGGTACGATGGTGTGGTCTAAAACTGTCGCCATTTCTCCTCCCTGTTCCCGTTAGTAGAATCTGCCCCCCGGCAGCTTGGGGATTATCTTCGACCCGAAACCCGGTCCGCTCGTTCTTGGGTGGTGGGACTGAGCTGGGATTCTAGTATACTTCATCCACGAACCGAGGCTCACACTTTCAGGGCGTATTTGGTTTCAGGAGGAAACGCATGGACCGTCGGGACATACCGTTCCTTACCTTAACGGAGCTTTCCGGGTTGATTGAGCGCAAAGAAGTGTCGCCCGTCGAAGCGACGGAGGCTTATCTGGCCCGGATCAGTGAAATCGACGACAAGCTCAACTCGTACATAACGGTGACTGCGGACGATGCCCTGGCCGCCGCGAGGCAGGCGGAGCAGGAAATCGCCCGAGGCAACTACCGGGGGCCAATGCACGGCGCGCCGGTCGCGGTCAAGGACCAGTTCTATACCAAGGGTGTGCGAACAACCGGTGGGGCGAGGGTGTTGGCCGATTTCGTGCCTGAAGAGGACGCAACGGTTGTCACCAAATTGAAGGAGGCCGGGTCCGTTATCCTGGGCAAGCTGAACATGAGCGAGTTCGCCATGGCCGGGATTTACGACCATCCCTACGGCACGCCCCGCAACCCGTGGGACTTGAGTCGCAATCCCGGTACTTCCAGCAGCGGTTCCGGCGCGGCGACAGCCGCGTTCCTGTGCGCCACGTCCTTGGGCGAGGACACCGGCGGCTCAATACGGACTCCAGCAAATTGGAGCGGCCTGGCTGGCTTGAGGCCGACTTGGGGTCGCGTGAGCCGCCACGGCGTCCTGGGCGGTTCGTGGTCGATGGATACCGTAGGGCCCATCTCCCGCACTGTAGAAGACGCCGCGATAACCTTCGCCGCTATTGCGGGACGCGACGACAAGGACCCTTACACTTGGAATGCGTCAGTCCCCGACTATCGTGCCGGCCTGACCGGCGACATCAACGGCCTGCGGGTGGGGGTGTTGCGAGACAGGTTGGAGTCGGACTTGATGGAGAAGGAATTCGGTGAGGCCGTTTCCAAGGCCATATCCGAGTTGGGCGAGCTTGGAGCTACCGTCGAGGACGTGCATATACCGCTGGCAAAGGATGCCGGCGCTTTGTCCATGGCTATCATCGGCGTGGAATGGTCGGCCCTGCACCGGGAGGCATTTGTGACCAACTTCCAAGACTTCGACCCCAACAACCGCATCAGGTTCCTGACAGGAAGCTTGATTCCCTCCTTGATGTACTACAAGGCCCAAAAATTGAGAGCGTTGTTGCGCGAGCAGGTGCTTGCAGTCCTGGAAAAGGTGGATGTTATCGTCCTGCCCACCGGGCCTTTCGCCGCTTTGCCGGTGGAGTCCGTGCCCGGCGTACAGAGCAAGGAGCAGGCGATGGCGGACTTGGCTGGGCGGATCAGCTTCACCGGGCCGTTCAATCTGGCGGGTGTGCCCGCCCTCTCTGTGCTGTGCGGCTTCAACTCAAACAACCTGCCCTTGGGCCTTCAAATCGTCGGCCGGCCCTTCGATGAAGAAACGGTGCTGCGCGTGGGCCATGCCTACGAGCAGGTAAACCGCTGGTACACTCGCCGTCCGCCGATTTAACCCCGGCCAGTTAAATAACCAAGCACATGGTGGGTTGGTGTCTTGCGCAATTCCAAGCCTTTACCCTTGGCGTCAACCGGCCAATTATCGAAGATGGAGGACAAGTAATGGCGGAGATTGGACTGTTCGACACAATCTATAACCAGCGGCAAATCACCCGGTACCGGCGCGACCCGGTGCCCATGGAGGCTATCGACAAAATCATTGACGCCGCCACCAAGGCGCCCAGCGGAGGAAACACCCAGCCGTGGCACTTCATTGCCATCACCGACCCTGAGTTGATCGCCAAGGTAGGCGGCCTGTACCGGGACCTGTGGCTGGGATCGCAGGGGCACACTCCATCCCCCAATGAGTCCCCCGCTTACACCGCCGCCCGGTACTTGGCTAACCACATGCCTGAAGTGCCGGCGATGATACTCATTTGCGCCGACCACTCGGTTGGCTACATGAACCGGCCCGAAGGAGAACCCATAGAACGGGGCCGCTACGCCTCATCCGTCTGGCTTGCGGTGCAGAACTTGTTCCTCGCGGCTCAAGCCCTCGGCTTGGGAACCAGAATCACCACCACCCATATCCGGGAAGAGGAGAAAATCAAGGAGTGGCTGGACATCCCGGACCACATCGAAACGGTCTGCCTCACGCCCTTGGGATACCCGAGAGGCCGCTTCGGCCCCACCAACAGGAAACCTGCCGCGGAGGTCACTTCCTACAACCGGTTCGGCAACAAGGGTTAGAGGAGGTTCTGAGGTCCGTTCCCATTTGAGAGAAGGTTCAGGATGAGGAAGGACGGCCCTCGACGCCCGGTCCCCAAGTCACGCCGAACTCGGCGCGGGCCGCCAGTTGCCCGGTAAAGGTGCTGGCGTCCTGCAGGGCCAGGTAAACCGCGGAAGGCCCAACGGCGCTGGGGTCTACCCGTTCGTGCCAGTCGCGTTGCGTCCATGGGATTGCCGCGGAGCCCTCACTCCGCAGAGCGCCGGGGCTGAGGATGTTCACCGCGATGTTGTGTTCCCGCACTTCGTCGGCCAAGCAGAGGCTGAACATCTGGACCGCCGCTTTGCTGGCGCTGTAGAGTACGCCGCCGCCTTGGTTGGGGTCGGTGGCCATTCTGGAACCTATGTTAATGATGCTGCCCCGCCGCTGCTCCATCATTACCGGCAGCACAGTCCGGCTGCACAAGTAGGGGCCGGTTACGTTGACCCGCATCAGTTGCTCCCAGCGGCCGGGATCGATTTCCAGAATCGACTCCCCCAGCACCATCGTGCCGGCGTTGTTGAAGAGCACGTCGATCTTGCCGTAGCGCTCCATTGCTAGCCGGACCATTTCCTGGACTTGGGACTCGTCGGTTACGTCGCAGTTGGTGGCAAGGACCTCTCCGCCGGCATCCCTGATGTCTTTGGTAGTCTCTTCTAGGGTCCCGGCCAAGCCGGTTGGGGACTGGCTGCGGGCGCAAATGACCACACTTGCGCCTTCCTTAGCGTACTCCTTGGCAATCGCCCTTCCCAATCCCCTGCTTGCGCCGGTGACTATCGCGACCATTCCATCCATCTGACCCATGACCAACCTGCCTACACGAACTGGGCCTTGGCCCACCCTTCATCGAAGGGAGTCCAGAAGTGGGAAGTCAGCTTCAGGTGTTTGAACATCCAGACGCCGTTTACCCTGACGTACTCCTCGTCGTACCGGGCCGAGCCCCATACCGCCCGGTTGCCGTCGGCGTAGGTGCACGCTTGGAACAGGTACCAGATGCCGGTGGCGGAGTCTCCATTCACCTCGATGAGTGGGTTCATCACCATGTGGATGGCGAAGGGCAGCCTCTTTGAAGCGTTGACGAAAAAGTTGCGGATTCCATCCCGTCCTTCAGCCTTGCCCCGGATGCCGCCATCCCAAACGGCGTCCTCGACGAACAGGCTGGCTATCTTGTCGGCGTCATAGCTATCGTCGCAGTAGGTGCAGTAGCGCGCCTTGAGCCGCTTGATCTCCTCTACGTCTTCCAAGGCTCGAAGCCTTCTTTCGATGTCCTCTAAACTCATTGCCTGCTTCCTCCGTAAGACCATTCCAACTTTGATGGCTCAGGTGGCTTGGCCGCCGTCCATTTCAATACATTGCCCCACTATAAACCCGGCGTCTTTGCTGCACAGCCACGCAATTACGTTGCCTATTTCCTCTGGGGTACCGGCCCGCCCCAAGGGGATCGTTTGTAAACGGTCGTGCCACTCCTGGCTACGGGGATAGCCGTAGAGCGCGTCGTTGCGGGCGGTATCAGTGGTGCCCGGACTGACCGCGTTTACCCTGATGCCGTGGGGCGCAAGGGCGCGGCCCGCTTTGCCGGTGAATGTGTACAGGGCGCCGCTGGCGGTGGCGTAGGCCACGTCGGCAGCGCGGGCGATCTTGGCCTCAACGGAGATAACGTTGACTATGCTGCCTCCGGTCTCCTGCTTGAGGAACTCTTTGACCACCGCTTGAGTGCAGAGAAAGGCCCCGGTGACCTTGATATCCAATACACTGCGCCAAGCGTCCTCCGACAGGTCCTTGAGCTGGGCCCACGCCGCCAGCCTGGGGGCGCTGGCGTTGTTAACCAGGATATCGACACGGCCGAATCGTTCCACCGTCCGGTCCACCATGGCTTGGACTTGGTCGCCCTTGGTGACGTCGGCGACCAGCGCCAAAGCCTCGCGGCCCATCTCGGTAATCTCCTGGGCTACGCTGTCCACGTCCCGCCAACCGGCGGCCTGCTCGTCGTGGGGATAGGTCGCCGGGTCACGCCCAGTGCCGGTTACCACGACATTCGCGCCCTCCCGGGCCAAGGCCAGCGCGGCGGCGCGCCCGATGCCCCTCATGCGGCCCGCGCCGGTGACAAGGGCCACTTGTCCGTTCAACTTATTCATCGGGGCTGTGCAATAACTCCTGGACGATTCTTGGCCGCATCAATTTGTAACGGTGCGGGAGCCGTAGTAGTTCGCCGCCGCGGAAACAGCCGCGTTTGTTCAACAGTGTGCTCCGTCACTCCGGGATAACGTCCCAGGGCTTGATTCCTTCCGGGTAGACGTCCGACTCGGTGGTCCCGCTGATGGCGTGGACTCTTTCGACTATCGCGGCGACTGCGGCGTTGACATTTTCTCTTAGAGTCAGCCGTTCGTGTCGGCTCATGTGGTACGAACTTCCCGCGTAGCGGTATAAAACGCCGTAGTTGGTGAGCCAGTCGCATTCTTCATCGGGACGGTTGGGGTCTTCATACTCTACAAGGTTGAACAACTCCGACACAGGCGAATAGACGCGACGAAGTTCCGGGTTGGACCAGTCCTCAATGTTTTGGATGTCTCTCCAAAGCGATATGAGGTTATGTCCGAAAGTCCTGTCGTCGTTGTGGGCCGACAGCCAGCCCTTCAATGCGTTTTCAACGGCCTGCTGGGCAAGGAAACCTATCACGTCCTGGTTCCAGTAGTTTGAGGCAACCAAGTCGTTGAAACTGTAGTTGTATTTTTCGGCGTTTTCGATGCGGCGTCTTGTTTCAGCCCAATGTCCAGGGTAGCCGTCGTCATAGTCCGGCGGACGGCCGAGTGTTTCGTCGTTCAGTATTATCCCGTAACGGGCGGCTTGCCCCGCGATGTGCTGGTTGGCGCGGCGGCAGTAGTCGAAATCCTTTCTAGTCATCCGGATAACGCCGATTTCCAATCTGGGCGGCTTGACCTTCAGATAGTCTTGGTTGATGTGATATGCGTTCAATCCGGCGCTCAATTGACTCTCGTCCTTGGTAACTACCAGAAGGTCAACGTCGGAATGTTCGTGGTGCCGTCCGGTGGATCGGGAGCCAAACAGGATTACCATGTCTGGGGCTACCTTTTCCTGGACAGCCCGTGCGATGGCGATGGCGTGTTGGTCCGGGGTGTTGATTGACATGGGTTTAATCCTTGGGAGGGCTACTGGGCCGTCCAACCACCGTCGACAATGAGCAAGTGACCCGTGGTTGCACTCGCGGATGGGCTGGCAAGGTAAATCGCGGCTCCCACCAGTTCTTCCGGTTCCATGCGGCGGCCCAAGGGCATGTGGGCCTCGATATCCTGATCGACCTGATCTTGCGTCCAGGGGTTGGCGGCCAACATGCCGGGCGTAACGGTGGGTCCCGGCCCGATGGCGTTTACCGTGATGCCGTGTTGTATCCACTCCAACGCCAAGGCGCGGGTCATACCGGCGACGCCCGCCTTACTGGCGGTATAGGCTACGCGCCTTGGGCGGGCGACCAGGGCCATTTGGGAGGCGATGTTGATAATCCGTCCTCTGCCTTGCTCCACCATGTGCCGGGCCGCTGCTTGAGCGCAGAAGAACACTCCCTTCAGGTTGGTGTCCACTACGGCGTCCCACTCGGCCTCGGTAAGTTCCAGAGCGGGTTTCGGCCTGCGCGTGGCCGCGTTGTTGATCAGTATGTCCAAGCGGCCGAAGTCCCTGACCACAGCGTCGACGGAGTCCCGGATGCTGTCCAGGTCCAGGACGTCAAGCGCATAGGTCGAACTGGTGCGGTCCAACCCCTCGATGTGCTCCTGCACCTGTTTGGCTTGGTCGAGGCTGGTGGGAATGTCCGAGACCGCCACGTCGGCCCCGGCCTCGGCCAACCCGATAGCCAATGCCCTGCCGATGCCCCGGGCTGAACCGGTTACCAATGCGACATGTCCTTCCAAGCTGAGACCGGAGTAAGGCAAGGTCATTCACCCCCTGCTTGTGATTGTAATCTTGCGGCAGCGTCCGGAACGCCTCCGGAGGCTAGGCGTGGGAGGCTTGCGGCTGGACCAACTCGATGCGCACGTTGTCCGGCCCCTTGACGTAGGAGATCAGGCTGCCGCTTTCCATGCGTGTTATCGGCAGCAATACTTCGGCGCCGTGGGACTGAACGTGCTCCATCGCCGCTTCTATATCCTCGACATCGAATCCGAAGTGGTCCAATCCGTAATGGTTCTCGGAACTTCCGTCGGGCAACGGCTCGCCGCCGGGCTCGCTGCTCACGTTAATCCGTGTCCCCGCGATGTCCATTCGGATGGTCGTGGAACCCGCCAGCCCGGCCCCTTCGCCGAGGTATTCGGCTCCAAACACGTCAACATACCACTGTACCGTTTTATGAGGCTCAGGAGACCGCAAGTGGATGTGATTAACTACGAACATGCTTGGCAACCTCCGTCTGTTTGCTGTGTCTTTTCGTTCTCAATAATGCGGCGCCTGAAGGGCCGCCGAAGGCGGTAGCATAGCACAGGCGCTAGTACCGGGCTAGGCCCGTGTCAGTGGGTATTCTCAACACACGCTGGTGTAATAAAGCAACAGAGCGCCGTTAGCCCGATTGGAGCGGGCTATTCGTCGGGCCAGCCTTCGGCTTCTTCACTGGCGGCCAAGGCGGCTTTAATGGCAGCAGCGGCCTCTTCGGTCACCCATTCCGACCATATGTCATGGTTGCTGTCCAGCCACCACATGGCTGTAGTAGCGGTGTCAATATCCGGGTTCTGGTCCCGCCATCGGATGACGGACTTGTATATGCTGGCGTTGAAATCCCACTTGCGCAGCATTTCGGCGATATCGGGGGCCGATCCCGGCAGGCCAAAGTTCGCCGCAATCAGGATGGTAGAGTTCTTGTAGGCGCAGGCCTTGGTGGTGGCCCAGCATTGGTCGCTGTAGGGCGGCTCTTTCAATTGGACCAAGTCCAGCCTCATGGCTGTTTCATTGGTGCCCCACTGGTAGCCGAGTCAAGGTTCCCGTCTCTCGTAGGCGTTGCGGAGGTCGGCATTCAACGTGGCCCCGTCACTGGGGTTGACAATCGTCACATGGTCCGACAGGCCGTAGCCTTCAACTTGGATGGCGTTAACGGATTCGCAACTCCAGCCGATGACACATGACACCAGCCGGGCCTTGCCGCCGGTCTCCACAGTCTTGAACAGGTCTTTGTAATTCTGCTCCTTCAGGTCAGCAATGCTGTCCAGTTCGGGGTACTGTTCCTGTAGGTAGGCCGGAATCACGAATGATGATTCCCAGTCCGAGCCGAGGCTCTCGCCCAAGGAAAGGACTGTATTCTCGCTCAAGGCCTTTCTCCAAGCGTCCCTCTGGCCAGGCAACCAGATTTCCATGATAACGTGGATGTCTCCTCGTTGAAGGCCCTTGAACAGAGTCTCGCTGGCGCCGAACTTTACGTCCGTAGGATAGCCATAACCGTGTTCGATGATGTACTGGGCGATACGGTTCTGCAACTGGGCGCTGGGCCAGTTGAGGTCGCCGAAGACGATGGTCTCTTTTGGTCTCGAAGGAGCACCGGCCTTGACTTCATTGGTGACTTCACCCTCACTGGTTTGAGGCCCGGAATCACCGCAGGCGATGAAGACCGCCATTGTCATCAGTGCCGCTAGCGTTAAGTACATGCAACCGGTTAGCAAGATAAATACTGGACCCTGCGGCATCAGCCAATTCCCCAACAGGCTATCAGGGTGACGATTGAAAGCTACTGGTTAGTCGCTGCGTAATGTTTCTTCACGGTTGCGTACTGCCGCTTGGGTCAGCCGGACGAGAATGATGGCAAGGAATACGATTGACAGCCCGGCGATTGCTCCGTTGCCCAGCTCGTTGTTCTGCAAGGCCCGGTACACATTATCTCCCAAGCCGCCGGCGGCTACCATGCTGGCGACGGTCACCATTCCCAGCGCCATCATGGTCGTCTGGCTGATACCGGCCATGATGGTTGGCAAGGCTATGGGAACCTGCACCTTGGTCAGCAATTGCAACGGCGATGCGCCGAAAACCCGGGCCGCTTCCATGACCTCAGGCGATACCTGCCGGATGCCCAGGCTGGTCAAGCGGATTACCGGAGGTACGGCGTAGATGACGGTGGCGAAGATGCCCGCCGGTTTGCCCAAGCCAAAGAACAGGACGCCAGGCAGCAAATATACGAAGCTCGGCATCGTCTGCATTCCGTCCAAAATCGGGCGCATAAGGTTGTCAACTATCTTGCTGCGGGCGCCCAGGACACCCAAGGGAAACCCGGCGCACACGCAAAGGGCCACCGCAACCACCGTCAGCGTAACGGTTTCTATCATGCGGTCCCAGAGGCCCATAAACCCGACGAAGAGCAGCGCCAAGGGAGTGAAGACCAAGAGAGGCCAGCGTCCTGCGGCGAAAGAAATCAAGGCTAATCCGGCCACCACCGTCGGCCAAGGCAGCCACTTCAACTCTTTCTCAATGTTTATCAAGATGTGAGCAATTGCGACGCTCACCCCGTCAAAGAGCCAGCTTCCTTCCTTGGTCGTCCACTTTACGGCGTCGTCAATGGCGCGGCCGGTGACGTCGCGCACCGACGTGGTTACCATTATTGCTCTGCCGTCGGAGGTCGGAAGCTCGAAGCTGGATACCGTAGTAGGGAATTCTATCTCCATCCCCCACGCCAGCAGGCACACTATAAGCACGATGACAACTGCGGCCAGCCCGGTCATCCACCGGAAGACGGGCCGCGACATATCCAGCTCGATTCTTCTCGACGGGATTCCCCCGCTAGGGTCCGGCGAGGTTTCATCCAAGGCTTGCGGGTCCGTTTCGTCGCCGGTTATTGCTGACATGCGGGCCTCTTCGGTAAAGTCCTCGGCGCGTTCATTCTGGCGAAAGCACTAATTCAGAAACCTGCGCATCATGCCGCTCTGGATTCCGGCTTGAGACGGAATGACGGGGGCATCGACGCGGCCTTAGGCGGCGTCATTAACTTGGATGGCGTCTATGATTGTTTCCAGGTGCACGTCTTGCGTGAGGTCGCTGACGTATTCGTTCTTCGGCTGACGCAGTATGTCCTTGGGCGAGCCGATTTGGACCACCCGGCCATTTTGCATAATGGCGATGCGGTCTCCCAGTTTCAGAGCTTCGTTGGCGTCGTGAATGATGAAGACGATGGTCTTTCGAATTTCACTCTGCAGGCGCAGAAACTCGTCCTGCATCTGGTGGCGCGTCAGAGGGTCGAGGCTGCTGAACGGTTCGTCCATCAGCAGAATGCCAGTATTCACCACCAAGGCCCGGGCCAAGCCCACCCGTTGCCGCATACCGCCGGACAATTGGTGGGGGTAGGCTTTTTCCCAATCGGCGAGTCCGACCAAGTCCAGCATCTCGCGGGTGCGGGCGTAGCGTTTCCCTTGATGGATTCCCTGTATTTCCAAGCCCAACGCGGCGTTGTCCAGCACGTTCCGGTTGGGCATCAGGCCGTAGTTCTGGAAGACCATGGCGATTTTGCTGCGACGAAACTCCATCAACTCTTTTTCGGTCATCGTGGTGATGTCTTCTCCGTCGATAATTATCGCCCCGGCGGTGGTCTCGGCAAGGCGGGCCATGCAACGCACCATGGTGGACTTGCCGCTGCCCGACAGCCCCATAATGACGAAGGTCTCGCCCTGGCCGACGCTGAAGGAAACGTCCTGGATGGCTATGACGTTGCCGAGTTCGGGCTGAAAAAAGGACTTATCCTTGTCGGCGTACTGGGGGCCGAGGACTTTTTCGGGTTTTTTGCCGAACACCTTCCATACCGAGTCGACCTGTATGAATGACCCTTCGCGCCTCCTTCCGTTCTCATCGCCGTACGTTGCAGAAATCAACCCGGCAGGGGAGTCGCTTCCGGTAATCATAAACTAGCACCTTTTGCTCCTGGATGCGTCCTTACCGTAGGGCGGGATTCAAGGTTTGTCCGCCGCGCTGGTCTCACTTGCCAGAGGGTCGCCTTGAACTTAGAATCGGCGTGGGAACCCGACAGGCGTGGAGCAGAATTTGTTGGAACCGGCTGCCGAGGCCCCGGTAAACCTGAGACAGAACCGGGGCTTTATTTTGGGAAGCATTGCCATCGGGCACGGGATATCCCACCTTTACGACCAAGGATTTCCCGTATTTATGCCGGCAATAACCTCCTCTCTGGGTCTTAGCTACTTTCAAGTAGCCAGCCTGTTGGGTGTCAGGCAGGCCGGGTCCGGCGTAGTGAACCTTGGCGGCGGCGCGATAGTTGACCTGTTGAAGAGTCAATGGGGACTGATCCTTACCGGATGCATGATCGGCTCCGCCGTCTCCTACACCTTCGTGGGCGCTTCACCCAACTTTGCCATCCTGTTCCTCGCCGTACTCCTCATGTCGGTCCCGGGTTCCCTCTGGCATCTTCCCTCCACTGCCGCCCTGTCACAGCGTTTCCCCGACCGGCGGGGATTCGCCATAGCCATGCACGGGTTCGGCTCAAACATCGGAAACGTTCTGGGCCCCATTATGGCGGGCGCGTTGCTTAGCGTGCTCTTCTGGCGGTATGTGTTCTTCCTTTACGCTATCCCGGCGTTGTTTCTCTCCATGTTTGTATGGTGGTCGTTGAAGGACGTGGGGAGAGGAGCGGGCCAGGAGCCTCAGGTACGGCTGGCCGCCCGGTTCAGACAAGGCTTTGCCTTTCTCAAGAACCCGTCGGTAATGGGCCTCACCATAACCGCCACCCTGCGAGGAATTGCGCTTAGCGCCCTGTTCAATTGGACGCCGTTCTACTTGGAGGATGCGGAAACCGGGTTGGGTATGCGCCCCTTTGAGGCCGGCGTCCACTACGCGTTGGTCGTGGGAATGGGCATTATCTCTGCCCCGATATTGGGCGCCCTGTCCGACCGTTTTGGACGGAAGGCGGTGATGGTGCCCGGGTTGTTGGTCTCTGCGATACTGTCCTTCTTGGTGGTGATGGTCGGGGATTCTCTTTTGCTGCCATTGGTCCTGGCCGGTTTGGGGTTGGGTGCTTTTGCGTTGCATCAAATCATCCAAGCGGCGGTGCTGGACGTGGTGGGACGAGGCACGGAAGCTACCGCAGTGGGGCTCATCTTCGGAATTAACGGCATTATCGGCGGAGCGACACCATTCCTGGCTATTCTGATAATCGAGCATTTCGGCGGCTTGGGTTCCATCTACTACTACAGCGGCGCGTTGACGGGCGCGGCGGCGTTACTGGCGATGATCGTGCCGCTGCGGCGTGTCTGACGGCTTAACCCGTCGTCTTGACACCCCAGTAGTGCGCTCCTAAAATTGACTCGCCGCGTACCCTTGGCTGGACGCGAGCAACAGGGCTTTCGTACACAACTACTCTTTTGCGCCGCTGGGATCTTATGACGACCGAGACGGCCATGCTGCTGAAGCTATTTCCCTCCTCCTCTCTTGCGCTCTGGAGCTTTCCTTTTTGCTCCGTAGTTAGCCCTTTCCCCGCTAATGGTGACGCCGGAGGATGCTGTTGAACGGCTCCCTCACCGCGGTCGAAGGCTTGGAAGTGGGACACTATACCGACCTGTCCAACGCCACCGGCTGCACGGTGGTTTTATGCCGGGAGGGAGCGGTGGGCGGCGTGGACGTCCGTGGAGGGTCCCCGGGAACCAGGGAGACCGACCTGCTGAGACCGGCGCATCAGGTCGAGCGGGTCAACGGGATAGTGCTCAGCGGTGGCAGCGCCTTCGGCTTGGACGCTGCATCCGGAGTGATGCGGTACTTGTCCAAGGAAAGTGTTGGTTACGCCATAGGTAATACGGTGGTGCCCATCGTCGCCGCGGCCATACTGTTCGACTTGGGCTTGATCACGTCTGATGTCCGTCCGGGACCGGAAGAGGGGTGGGCGGCTTGCCTCGCCGCCCACACGGGTTCAGTTGAAGAAGGGAGTGTAGGGGCCGGGACAGGCGCGACGGTGGCCAAAGCGCGTGGTATGAAGGGCGCCATTAAGGGGGGCATCGGCTCTGCGGTGTTGAAACTGCCCGGCGGCTTCCTGGTTGGGGCGGTTGTCGCGGTCAACGCCTACGGCGGCGTTTTCGACCACCAAACGGGCCGCCTTATTGCAGGTCCAAGGCTTGAAAGCGGCGACGGCATGGAAGACCCGGTGGAGTTGCTGTTGTCGGGCTCTGATAGCAGCGAGTCGCCGCCAATGACCAACACCACCATAGGCGTCGTGGCCACCGACGCGTTCCTGACACGAGAACAGGTCAATCGTCTGGCAGCCTTGAGCCATGATGGACTGGCTTTGACTATAAGGCCTTGCCACACGATGCGGGACGGTGACACGATGTTCGCCCTTGCAACCGGCCGCCGTACCGCCCCCGCCGATACCACTGTTCTGGGCGCGGCCGTAGTCGAGGCGACCGCCCGGGCAGTACTTCGCGCAGTGCAGACCGCTACGGGTCTCGGTGGCGTCCCTTCAATAAGGGAACTCGGATATGGTTAATAGCGACCTGGTTATAGGGTTTATCGGGATTGGAGTGCTCGGTAAGGGACTTCCCCTGGCCTTAACAAGCCGGGGGTACCGGGTAGTGGCAGCTTACAGCCGGTCCGCCAACTCCGCGCAATGGCTGGCCGACAGAATTCCCGGATGTGATGTCTACCCTTCGGCGCAAGAACTGGCCAACGCCGCCGACTTGGTGTTTATCACCACGCCGGACTCGGTTATCGGCGGCATAGCGTCTGCGGTGGACTGGCGGCCGGGGCAAGCAGTAGTCCACTGTTGTGGCGCGGCCTCCACCGAATTGCTTTCTCCTGCGAAGAAGCTGGGCGCTTTGACGGGGGCGTTGCATCCCTTCCAGACTTTCGCCGGAGTCCAAAACCCTGATGAGTCAAGCGAGCGACTGACCGGGGTGACATTTGCCATTGCCGGGGACGGTTGGCTGGTGGACTACTTAGGGGATATGGCCCGTGTTCTTGGAGGTTATCCCGTCGTTATAGCCGATGAATTCCGGCCCATGTACCATGCTGCGGCGGTGTTGGGATGCGGCTACTTTGTCGCGCTGTTGCAGGGTGCGGTGAGCCTTTGGGAAGAAATGGGGTTTTCAGCCGAGGAAGCGAGACGGGCGCTGTATCCGTTGGCCAATGCGACGCTGGACAACGTTGCGAGACACGGCATCACGGCTGCGGCCACCGGCCCGGTGATACGCGGAGACGCAGTGACGTTGCGGTCTCACTTGGAGTCCCTGTTTTTGCGGATGCCCGAGATTTTACCGGTCTATTCCAGCTTGGCAAGGGCCTCGTTCCCCTTGGCGGTCAAGCATGGCGTCGGGCCGGACCAACTTACGGCCATGGAAGAGTTGGTGGACCACTACGTGGAATCCGATTGAAACGGTGCAAATAGGGCGTAATGGATCTCTCCCTTTGGGAGAAGGTTGGGGAGAAGGTGGGACGTCATACAGGAGGAGGCAACGGTCATGGGGAAAGTAACAATCCGTGACATCGCCCGCATGAAAGCGGACGGCAAGAAGATACCCATGATTACCGCCTATGATTACACCTCGGCATGTCTGGCCGATAATGCCGGGATACCCATAATTCTCGTGGGAGACAGCCTCGGCATGGTGGTCCTGGGCTATGAGTCCACCATCCAAGTAACCCTTGAGGACATTTTGCACCACATGAAAGCGGTCAGCCGCGGCGCCAAACAGGCATTGCTGGTCGCCGACATGCCGTTTATGACCTACCACGTAGACGCGGGACAGGCGCTGACCAACGCGGCCCGGCTCATGCAGGAGGGCGGAGCCCATTCGGTGAAGCTGGAAGGCGGCGAATCGATGGCGCCGACGGTGCGACGCTTGGTAGAGTGCGGCATACCGGTGATGGGGCACATCGGTCTTACTCCCCAGTCGGTCAACGCCTTGGGCGGCTACCGGGTGCAAGGGCGCGGCTTGGAAGCGGCGGAGCAGTTATTGCGGGACGCCCAAGCCTTGGAGCAAGCTGGGGCCTATTCCGTCGTCCTGGAACTGGTGCCCTCTCCCTTGGCTGGACTCATATCAACCCGGCTGACCATTCCTATCATCGGTATCGGTGCTGGGCCGGAGTGCGACGGCCAAGTCCAGGTTCTCCACGATATGCTGGGATTGTTTACCAACTTCTCCCCCAAACACGCCAAGCGGTTTGCCCAATTGTCCGACTCCATAAAAGCGGCCTTCGCTCAGTACGTGCAAGAGGTTGAAGCAGGAGACTTCCCAACAGACAAGCAAAGCTTCACCATGGACCCGGCTGTGCTGGAAGAGTTGCAGGCGCTATCCCGGTAGTAAATGCACTTCGGTCAGGGGGACTTGTAAGCGGCGGTCACAGGCGTACATGGACCAACCGGACGAGTCGCGACAATGCGAGTA
Source organism: Dehalococcoidia bacterium (assembly GCA_965261795.1). Classification (GTDB taxonomy): domain Bacteria; phylum Chloroflexota; class Dehalococcoidia; order Lucifugimonadales; family UBA3495; genus CBDCFV01. Next base: position 4,385,906 of record OZ253476.1, on the reverse strand, counting down.
ATCCACACTAACCAGGACATGAAAAACGTTTGCCGTTCCGTGGAGCGCCCCTTGGGCTTGGTGCCCACCATGGGGGCGTTGCACGAAGGGCACTTGGCTCTGGTGCGGCTGGCCAAGCAAGAGAACAGGACCTTGGCGGCGACCATTTTCGTCAACCCCACCCAGTTCGGTCCAAGGGAGGACTTGCAGAAGTACCCACGGGACCTTGAAAAAGACTTGGACCTGCTTCGCAACGAGGGGACTGACTTGGTTTACGTCCCCGATGTCGAGGAGGTCTACCCGCCCGGGTTCGACAGTTGGGTGGATGTCGGCGGCTTGGGCGACAAGCTTGAGGGCGCTCACCGGCCCGGCCATTTCCGCGGCGTCGCCACGGTGGTGGCCAAGCTCTTCAATCTTATTCAACCGGACCGGGCTTACTTTGGCCAGAAGGACGGGCAACAAACGGCCATAGTGCGAAAGATGGTCAAGGACTTGGACTTCAGGTTGGATATCGTGGTAGTCCCTACGGTAAGGGACTCTGACGGGTTGGCTTTGAGCAGCCGGAACGTTTATCTGACTCCCGAGCAGCGGCGCGCCGCCCCAGTAATCTACCGTGCACTATGCGCCGCGAGTCGCCTGTGGGGTGACGGTGTCAGGAATGGAGACAGGCTCCGGGCCGAAGTCCTGGATACCCTGCAGCAGGAACCGCTCCTGGACGGCATCAATTACGTTAGCGTAGCCGACGCCGAAACCCTGGAAGAGTTGGAGCAGGTCCAAGGCCGGGCGATGGTGTCGGTCGCCGTCAGGTTGGGCAACACCCGGCTGATAGACAACGTCATTCTTGATTAACGCGGTCAAAATAGTAAGCGGTAGGCGGTTAGTGGTATCATGCCTTTGGAGAATAATCAGTGATGGCCCAACCCATCAAAAACACGCCTGAGTGGTACTGGTTCTTGAGCCAGGAATACATCCTGCAAGCCGATGATGAATTCGAGCGGGAGGACTATCGCCAGTCCGGAGAGAAGGCTTGGGGCGCGGTGTCCACCGCCGTCAAGTCAGTCGCCGAGCAACGAGGGTGGCTGCACACCCACCACCGTAGCATCGGCGACGCCTTGGGCGAACTAGCCGACGAGTTCGCTGATGATGTGGATGAAGACCAAGTGAAGCACTGGTTTTCATATGTAGACTTGCTGCACAAAAACTTCTACGAAGGTGGAATGACGGATACCGACGTAGCTTTGGGAATAAGAGATGCGAAGCGGATTCTGGCGTTTCTCAACTCTATCCGCCGGGAGCCGCCGAGAGATATTCCCGACCGGAGCAATACAAAAAAGACTCGTTGGGAGGCCCTCAACGGTGTGCGCTGGGACGACGCGCACGCCTGAACATACGATATGGTAAGGAAGTACAGCAACAACCAACGGGTTCGCATCAAGACCAGCAATGGTCCCCATAAGCCGCCGCCAAACGACTGCAAGGGTACCCTTGTGACCATCGCAGATCAGTCCCCCTCGGAGTGGCTGAAAGAGGCTGACTCCATACACACGGAGACGCCGCCCTCGTATTACATCGTGCTCGACGACGGCGGCATTGAGCTTATCGGTGAAGACTGGCTGGAGCCCGCCTGAACAACCCGCTTACTGGGCGGTGACTCCGCCGTCCATCACCAATTCGCTGCCGGTCATGAAGGACGATTCGTCCGAAGCTAGGAACATCGCGCCGTAAGCGATATCCTCCACGGTGCCAACCCGGCCCAAAGCGGTCCTGGCAATCGACTCTTCCCGGCTTCGTTCGTCACCCTGCCAGATGCCGTGAATCATCGCGGTGTCGATGGGTCCGGGGTGTATTGAGTTGGCCCGAATCCCCTCTCTGCCGTATTGGATAGCGGTAGCCTTGGTGAACAGCCGCACCGCGCCCTTTGATGCGTTGTAGGCTGCGCTTCTGGGGCTGCCAACCAAGCCCGCGGTGGAAGAGATGTTGATGATGGAGCCGCCGCCGGCCTTCCGCATTTCGTCGATGGCCAGCTTGGTGCCCAGGAACACCCCCTTGGCGTTGACGTCCATTATCGCGTCCCAGTCCTCCACGCTGGTGTCCTCCACACGGCCCCTGCGCCATATCGCGGCGTTGTTCACCAGCACGTTGAGCTTGCCGAAACTGGAGACAGCGGCTTGGATTGCCTCCCGCCAATCGTCTTCACTGGTTACGTTCAAGTGGACGTACAGAGCGTCGCCCCCGGCCTCGGCTATCTCCGCCGCGACCGCGATGCCCTCCGCGTCCAGCAGATCGCCGATGACTACCTTCGCGCCTTCCTGGGCAAACATCCTCGCCTCGGCAGCTCCCTGCCCCCGCGCGCCGCCGCTGATAAGGGCTACCTTTCCATCCAGCCTTCCCATCGATGTCCCCTCCGCATACAAGACTACGTTATTGGTTATCTATGGTATTTAGGCATCCTGAGGTGCTGGCCTCCGCAAGCGGCATACGCCCCCGCGGGCGGACGCCGCTACAGGCCCCACTATAAGACTTCCGAGCCTGGAAAACAAAGCCGGGAACAGTCTTCGAAGCGACCGCGCCCAATATAGTTATAGCTTTCCCCCTTGCGTACTGGAATGGCTGGGCGACTTGCCTCATAATAGAAAAGCCTTGCCGATGGCGGCCCTGTCTTTGCTATACACGGACAGTTGGCAACGCGCCGGGATACGGCGGAGTCATTCCCTTATTCAAGCAATCGATCACGTATAAATGTCCCCTGAGAAGTTGCGCTTGGCCTTGGAGATACAAATCCCTTCCATCCCCGTCCGTAGTTGCGCGCCGCGATGAACCGTGTAGTGAATTTATCCCGTCGGCTGGTTGAAGCGCGAGCCTTTGAATTTGGCATAATCGCGGTCATCATCGCCAACAGCATACTTCTGGGCTTGGAGACTTCCGTCACCCTGGAACGACACTATGGCTATTGGTTCCATTTGGGGAATCAGGTTGCTCTCGGCATATTCATCGTCGAGGCGGCTATCAAGATCACAGCGTCGGCGCCCCGCTTCTCCGGCTATTTCTTCGATGGTTGGAACCTCTTCGATTTTGTCATTATAGTGCTGGCGTTGATCCCCGCCACTGGGCAGTTCGCCATGATAGCCCGCCTCGCCCGCCTTTTGCGGGTGCTGCGGCTCATCTCCGCCGTCAAGGAATTGCGCCTTATCATCTCGGCGTTGATGCGCTCTATCCCCAGCGTAGGCCATGTCATGATGCTGATGAGCATCATTGTGTACATCTACGCCATAATGGGTTACCACTTCTTCCACGAGCACGACCCGGCCAACTGGGGGACCTTGGGCATCAGTCTGCTGACCCTGTTCAACATAATAACGTTGGAGGGTTGGACCGATGTGATGCGCACCGCCATGAAGTTGAACCCGTTTGCCTGGGTGTACTTCGTCAGTTTTGTAATAGTTGGCACCTTCGTCGTAATAAACATGTTCATCGCCATAATTATCAACAACCTGGACGAAGCCAAGGCCGACCGTCTCAGAAAGTTGCAGCAGCCAGTATCCAGAGAAGATCTCCTGAACGAGCTCCGCTCTACGAGGGAAGCGCTCCGGCGGCTTGAAGAACGCCTCGATAACGGGGACAGCCAATGACATGTCACCGGCGTCAATAACCTTCCGCTTCCTGAGTATCGACGGGACAACCGCGTATTGATACCTCGGGAATCGTATTTCCACCGGAGCGCGGCTGGCCAACTCGTCATTGTGGTTCAGGCCGGAATCTCATCTGTTCTCGCTAGGTTACTTCTTTGGCGCTTGGCAGTTGATGGTTATCGCCTTCGCAGTAACGACGGCGCCAGAGTGTTGAAGCGAATGTGGCGTCATGTCCTATAATCCGATATGTTTGATGGGATCGATTGATTAACATGGAGAGTCATTTAGATGCTTGAAATGAGGACCGTAAACCCCGATGAGTTTTTCCAGTGGGTTTGGGCTGAGGCGCGGGCTTACGGCAACCGGTTGAACATCGACCCGGAGATATTGCGGCCCCATTTCGACTTGGACCGCTCCATCGCCGTCTTCGACCAAGGCAACGTCGTCGGCGGCGCGCACTCTCATAAGCTGGAAATGTCGATCCCCGGAGGCCTGGCTGTAGTAGCGGGTGTCGCCAACATCGCCGTGCAGCCGACGCATACCCGCCAAGGGATTTTGACCAGGATGATGAACCATCAGATTCAGGGTATCCACGAGCGCGGCGAGGCGTTGGCGGCGCTGTTTGCTTCCGAGAGCGTGATTTACGGCAGGTTTGGGTATGGCATGTCCTCGTTTCGTGAACAGTGGACCATCGAACGGCAGCACAACCGGTACGCCCGTCCGTACGACAGTCCCGGCCGCATGGTCTTTATAGACCCCGCAGACATTACAAAGGATCTGCCTGAGGTTTTCCGCCGCAGCACCAAAGACAGGCCGGGAGTGTTCCAGAAGTCGCGTCACCAGTGGGAGCGGGAATCGCAAGCGCCGGAGCACCGGCAGGGCGGCCAGGGCGGCCTGTTCTATATCGCCTACGAAGATAGTGGGAGGATAGACGGCTACGCCAAGTACCGCACCAGCGGGAATACCCTTACCGTGAACGAATTGATGGCAACCACCACCGAGGCCAACTCCGCGTTATGGCGCTTTTGCTTCGACCTGGACTTGGTCAACCGTACCGAGGCGGAACGGCGCCCTGTGGATGACCACATGCTGTGGATGCTGGCGGACCCGCGGCAGTTGCAAAGGATCACGCGCGACGGCCTGTGGCTGCGAGTGGTGGACGTAGCCGCATCCCTGGAGCTGCGGAGCTACATGGAAAGCGGCCGTTTGGTGTTGGAGGTCCGCGACGACCTGTGTCCCTGGAATCAGGGATGCTTCGAGTTGGAGACTTCTCCCGAAGGAGCCACGTGCCGTCCCACCACCGCATCGCCTGACTTGACGGTCACCGTTGCCGGATTGGCCTCGGCCTACCTCGGCGCTGCCGGTTTCACCAGGCTCTCGCAAGCGGGCTTGGTGGAGGAACGCACCTCGGGCGCCCTGCTCCGCGCCGACCGCATGTTCGCCACCCGGCTCGCCCCTTGGACGCCATGCGGGTTTTAGGGCGTAGGGCATTGATTTTAGCTGATAACGTTGACCGATAAAGAGGCCGCAGGCGTGGGCACCGAGAAGACGCGGCTTACCCTTGAACTGACGCCCTGGCTGGAGCACCGGCTGAAAGCCGCAGCACATATCCGGGGCATGAGCATAAGCCAGTACTGCGTGGAAGCCATCGACAACGAATTGACCAGAGACGAAGCGGAAGGCTTTCCGAGACGCGGCTTCAAGCCTGGCACAATAGACCGGATGGTGGCGCTGCGTAAAGAAATCTTTGAGGGCAAGAAATTGCCCGGAGACTCGGTTGAGCTACTCAGAGAAGCCCGGGCCATCCGCGAAAAGGACATGGACCGCTGGGCGGGTGGGGAAGAAAGGCCAGAACAACAGTGACGGGTTTCGTCGTCGTAGATGCGAGCTTGGCCGTCAAGACCCTCCACGGAGAATTTCCGGAGCAAAGAAGCGCAACCAATTCTGAACGCTCTCCATATCTCTCCGAGCCTCGATCACGCTTAGGCCATAATATTCGGCCAGAATGCGTGACGCCGCAGGACTATCCACCCCGAGAAGCTCTATCACCGAGTTGGTAAAAGGTGCCGTCAGAAGGCTAGTGGATAGCCAATCTCGTAACTGGTGTTCATTCAAAGTGCGTGGGATTAGGAGGGATTGGATGTCCCGTGCGGCGGCGAGTTGTTCGTCATAGGACGCGATAAGGTTTTCTCTATCTCTGTAGCTGAATCCCAAGTTCCTGGGATCCCGAGTGGTAGGCCGCCAGTCATCCAAAGGATGTTCTGTGGCAGTATTGAAATGTAGTTGCCCTGGAGTACCGACGACGGCAATCGATTGCCATCGGTCAAACTCGTTGTCGTTTATTGTCCGTGACCGTTGCAAAAGTTCCTGTTCAAAGTCAACAGCATTGAAGTCACTACCAGGATGACAAAGGATTTCCAGGTTAGATTTAGGAGACCAACCCATCGCAGGATGAGTCAGATTTGCTGACCCAACCAAGACCGAATCCCCAGCCCTGTAATACTTGGCATGGAGAGAAGGATGAAGTCTGAACGATCCCCCGCGCCGGAGGACAATGGTACGACAGGCTGCATCTGATGCACCAGTAGTGATGTCTTGGGGGTTCCATCTAGTAACGCAAGTGAGGGATGCTTCAACGGACAAGTTCTGTAACACCACCGTCAGTGCATCGGCTTTAATGTAAGGTGCAGCTATAGTCAGGTCCATCGCTCCTTGGCATAGAAGGATCAGTGAGTCTCCGGGCTTACCGGCCATAGCTATCTGGTCCTATCACGCCACTGCCTCAAAAGTTTGGATGACTGGCGTCCCCAATTGTAGGCGATGTTCTGGATTTGCCTCCGCTCGTCTGGAGCCTCAGTTTGGTCTTCCATACGTGCCCACGACAATAGAAGTAGTCGAATGGCGACACTAGCCTGAAACGCTGGATCATTTTCGTCTGCACTTTCGTTCATATCTTCTTCTATGTGCTCTAGCAAGTCGTAAATATCGTGATCGGTGTTGAGCTGTATGTGCAGGATTCCCTGATTAGAGTCGACACTGAACATTTGATAGCCGTCAAGGCGCCTTGGCCTAAATTGGTATGAGTGGTCATGTGAAATAACCTCTTGCGCAAGGCTACGAGCGTCTTCTAGTGGCAATCCTTCATCAGCGTATTGCTTGGTCAGACCTTCCTCCCTCTCGTTTGAGGGAGTTTGATCACGTATCATATCCGTAATGGTCGGTGTCTCAACGCCTTGGTTGATAGCGTCTTGATCTGCTTTAGAAGCGGTTTCAATGGACACTATGTCTGGCCTCTTTGCCTGACCATTATCACCATTACTATATGAATTCCGCCGTTGCGTAAACATCTGATTTATAGCGCGCATAATGGCTCTAGTTTCGTTGCGAATGTCCGCGACAATACGATGAATGTCATCTTCCTCCACACCCACCTCGTCAAGAATGACCTGAGTTTGTCTATCGTCTTGTGCCAATAGCTTGGCGGCCTGCGAAAATCTGATTGCCAATTGCTTGTTATGATCAATGCCGAATAGCTCATCACAATCCCGAGAAAATCTGACCTCACAACCCCACCATCTATTCTCAGGATTGGTAGCGCTACCACCCTCCCGTAGGAATGCACCCTCTAAAACTATTTCACGGTCTTCTCTCACGACCGAAACACCTATGTTGTGCCTAGCGTGCCTGCCATGTGGTTGATTGCCGGGGAGTTGTGCCACGGCACTAGTCCTCAATGCTTCGGGGGTCACGATGGAATACTGTACCTCCACAGTCTCCTGCTTTCCTGCGGCGACAACTGTATATTCTTTGGTGGTCCATTCCCTAAACATCGGGCTGTTATCCCAGGGTTGTGGAGTTGACGTTGGAGACATTAAATAAATGGGATCATTAGGCAGGACATTCAAATCGTGCCTCGGCGACCTGGGTTGGTGTTCTGGGAAGGCCGCCATCCTAATAGTAACTCTCCCATCATGGATGGAATAGCGATGGATTCGTCCGATTTCGGTGGCAGTGTTATCGATAAGCGCTTGGCTTTCTCGCCATTGGATTTTATCAAGGTTTGTCCACAGAACTAGGGTGCCATGTTGATGGTTGATACTTTGCGGCAGGGCTGCATTCAACCAAACTAAAGGTACAGGGGTGTCTTGATCCGGAAAGGGTACTTGGTCTTGCCCGTCTCTAATCTCATCCACGTCGATATGACAATGCCAAGGGTTAGTAAAAGCTCCGTCTTGCCAAGTCCACACATCTACCCTTTTGCACTGAGAGACAGACGAAGTAGGCAACCCCATTCCGTACTTCCCAATGCCCCGCTGAGTGAAGTGGCGGGTTCCTCCGCCGAACTTAAGTGCTTCTAGCAAGGTTCGAGGATCCATCCCAGTGCCGTTGTCTAACACGGCAATCTCAGAGATGGCTTGACGTGTGCGGACATTGACCGTCTCTGGACGTTCCATGCATAAAACTTCCACCCTCGATGCATCCGCGTCGACAGAGTTATCAATAAGTTCGGAAAGAGCATAGGCCGTGTTGTGGTACCTGCTGTCCCTGAGAGCCATGATAGTCAGGCTCGCGGGAATCAACTGGCGGTCGGCATTGCTTAGTTCGGTGGACTGTTCGACCATAATTCCTCCCAATTGCTGAAAGCAGAAGCTACGGAACCAAATCCCGGTAGGTTGGTGTCGGCAACCGTAAATATCTCAGCCCTGCGATTTCCGCCAGACCGAGGGCCGCGCATCGCACGACCGACCATTTGGGAGTACAGCACAAGCGACGTTGTTGGACGGGCGATGATAGCGCATCTTGTGCGTGGTGCATCGAAACCTGTAGTAAGAACACCATAATTGAATAGAACCATACTGGTGGTGCCTTCACTCCGATAATCGTCAAGAACCGCGCGACGTTCTTCAGTAGGAGTGTTGGCGGTAACAACACCCGATTTTATCTTTTTGGTTTGCAGGAGTCTGGCACATTCCACTGCGGCTTCTACCGACGGGCAAAACACGATGGTTCTAGGGTGTCGCGCAGCGGCTTCTTGAGACAAGTCAACTATTTTGTGAATACGGTCAATGTTGTTACCCAAGGATCGTAGGGTATCGGTGCTGTAGTCGCTTCCCGTCACGGGTTCGATTGATGGGGAATCGACTTCAAACGCTATTTGAATAAATCGCGGCTCTGCTAAGTACCGGTTGTTGATAAGGAATGTAACGGGGTTCCCATGTCCCTTGGGATCTATGGACACCTTCTTGTGGGCGAACATCTCCGCGAGTTCAAAATCATTTGCCGTGAACCCCGATGTTCGTCCAGGGGTAGCAGTTAAACCTAGAAGCGGCGGTCTTCTGGTAGTAAGTTGTTCTGCTAAGAAAGAGTAAGTTGACGCAATGGCCTGATGGGCTTCATCAAAAATCACACCAGAGACACAACCGGCCAGATGAGCAAGAATAGTATGGTCTTGAAACGCCACGTAACGTAGCTTGCTTAAACCGGCAATAAGAAAACCGGAAGGGAGCCGCCGTAAGTCTAGTGATGCTTCTCCCCAAAACCTATGAACATTGATTTTTCGTCGGCCAAGGTAGCCCCACGCGCTGGTAAGCTCTTCTGCCGCTTGTTCGCAAAGCTCTTCAGTAGATGCGAGCCAGACAACTAACATGCCATCAATGTCGGCTTGGTTCAACAATTGGCAAGCGACGTGGCACGCGATGCGCGTTTTGCCTGCTCCAGTGGGTAGATGGGCGACTGCCCGCCGTTCTGGCAACGACAAGGTGGAGATGATGTCATCCAGAACTTGGCGCTGATATGGATGAAGCCTGTAGTATGGTGATACTAGCCCGGCTTCAAACACCGCACATCCCCTCGCATTCATTATTGAATTGGTTTTGATTCCCTTCAGTACTCGTCAACTGGTCAGTCTTTTCTATCTCGGCCATCACGGTACGTAGTGGCCGACGCGAATCGTGAAGATAAGGTCTTCCACGGAGAATCTTACGGATAGGGTTGGTTGTGCTATTTCGGAGCCTGTTGTCAAATCGGACGGCTTCAGAGAAGCTATCTGGATCGTGTTCTTTCATCTCAAGCCAATTGCGGGTCGAACGGTATGGACAAATAACGCAAGCCGAGCGAGGCAAACGACGACCTGGATACTCTCGATCAAACCACTTTAGACAATCATCGCGGGACCAGCGCAAGTCTATGAGAGGCCATCGATGTGTAGACCAAGATTCTCTACTGGGTTTCATACGAGCCGCTTCATCGACGGTAATTCCAAGCCAAACTTCTACATGCTTGTTCCTCGGCATAGGTCGTTTAGGCTGGCCCCCAGCCTCCAATCTTAGACGTTTGTTTATCGGCTTGATTTTGTAATGAGCCGTGCATTGTCGGCGTACCGAACCTTTGGTCCCATCGGGATTCAATAAGAAAAACGGGACGTCTACAAATCTATGCCCTGTTACGGTTACCGCTTTCCGCAGGTTTTTTTTGATGTTCCCCGCGCTGACGCGTATCAGAGGGTAAGATAGTTGACTTTCAAGCCAATCGAGATGCTCATATACGTATTGGGGTTCCCATCCGGTATCCGCGAAAATGGCGCAGTCTGGAGTTGGGTAATCCAATAATTCGAGCTCGTAATATTGGCGGCTGAGCAGCAGGGCGAGAACTGAACTTTGTACTCCGGCGCCTAGGCTTAGTGCTCGGTAAGTAGTCTGTCGTATAGCAGTTTCCATACTGACCTTTGATATCGAATCATGCCCAGTTTGTTCCTTTGCGTGCAAAATGTACACAAGCCATTGCAGCTACGCAAGGGGTATATGTCATAGGTTTTGAGCACTTAGATGAAGAAATGACGGTCTATTGGGAAGAGAAGGGTTTAATATATGCACTATCCAGGCGCTTTCCCACACGATGCGTCGCAGCCCCTACTACCTTGTGGAAGTGAAAAACAATGCCAATTCGCACCGGACAGGAATACATCACCGGCCTCAAGGACCGCCCCCGGGAGGTGTTGCTCAACGGAGAGCGAGTCAAGGACGTGACCACACACCTGGCGTTGCGCATCGGGGTGCGGTCGGTGGTGGCCCTTTACGACATGTAGCATGACCTGTCGCTACGTGAGGGAAAGACCTCCGCCCCCCTCACCCCGTTAGAAACTCCACTATCCTGGGGTTTACTTCCTCCGGTTTCTCCTGGTGCATAAAATGGCCGGTGCCGGGAATAATCACTTTCTCCAGCCCGCCCGTGAAGAACCGGTCCATCGCTTCACTCTCGAAGGCATCCAGCCTTTTGGGACGGTCCCGGGTGCCGTGAAGCGCCAAGGTAGGCACGGTGACGGGGCCTTTGTTGACTCGGTCCTCGTATTCCCGCATTGATGGGTCTTGAAGCGCCGGGTTGTATCTGGCCCGATAGTAGTTCAAGGCAGCTTCAACGACCCCGGGCTTGCGAAAGGTCTCGCGGATGCTTTCCAAAGCCGACGCCGGTATATCCCACTCCGGGGAAGCGTCCCGCCACCACTCCTCCACGAAGGCGAAGTCGTTGTAAGCTACCGCCTGCTCGGCAAAGGGCATTTGGAAGAAGTACGAGTGCCAGGTGCCTTTCAGATATTGATAGCTCATTTGCAGTTCTCGATCGACGCGGCCCGACGCAATGATCACCAGCTTGTTGACCCTTTCCGGTCCCAGAACGGCAGCGCCGGTAACGGCTCCAGCCCCCCAATCGTTGCCGATAAGGTAAGCTTGGTCGGCTCCCAGTGCTTGGACCAACGCCAGCACGTCCCGGCAAAGGAGAACGGCTTGGTAAAGCCCATCTTTGGGGGCCTCGGTCGGAGCATATCCCCGCATGAACGGAGCAATTGCCCTGAACCCTGCTTCGGCCAAGTCCGGCAACAGATGGCGGAACGAGTAAGCATGGTCCGGGAACCCGTGGAAGCACAACGCCAGCGGCCCCTCGCCCATCTCCAGGTAGTGAAAATTGATGCCGTTGGCGAGCACTGTTCCGGTCTTGAAATCAGTCATCGTGCCTCCAGGACTCTCGGATGGATTGTCCCCGGTGGTACGGGTTTTAACCGTTGGCCCATCGTTCTGCTTCCAGGATATATTCGCCGACTCTGCTGATTTCCGATATAACCCTGGACGGCGGACCTAACCGCCCATCGTAAAAATACGTGCCGTGCAACAGACCTTGGTAAATGTAGTAGGCATTTCTCAAGTCGTCCAATCGGTAATCATCATCGGCCAAGTCAGCCAGTCCATGAGTTACTTCGGGAGATCGCACCGACAATTTATCGGTTCTGGCCAGCACCAAAGCCGCAGTCGCCCTGTTTACCGCACCCCACGCTTTTTCAGCCGCATCTCGAAGGTCTCCGTCTTCTGCAACCTTCAAAGCGGATTCATGCAAATTCTTGGCATCATTGAAAAGCCTGAGTACATCCTGAGCCACAACCATTCTCTTTCATCGCCCCTGTTGATAGTCCGCCTATTATAGCTTGGCCAACGTTTCTCTTGACAGGTTGCCTTGAGCGGTAGATATTGACTTCATCGGCGCCTGACAGCCATAGCGGAGTAACCATGCAATAAATCCAGCTTTCCCACGCGATTAGCCACCAACACCAACTACCTTGCGGAGGTGAAAAACAATGCCAGTTCGCACCGGACAGGAATATATCACCGGCCTCAAGGACCGCCCCAGGGAGGTGTGGCTCGATGGGGAGCGCGTCAAGGACGTGACTACCCACCCGGCGCTCCGCAACGGGGTGCGGTCGGTGGCCGCCCTCTACGACATGCAGCACGACCCGTCGCTGCGTGAGGAGATGACGTTCGCCTCGCCCACGACCGGCGAACCGGTTGGTCTGTCTTTCATGGTCCCCAAGACCATCGACGACTTGGTGCGGCGACGGGAGATGATGTCCCGCTGGGCTTGGGCCAGTTGCGGTATGATGGGCCGCTCTCCCGATTTTATGAACTCCATATTCTCCGCCTGGGCCGGGTCGGCCGACTATTTCGCCCAGGACCGGCCCGAATACAAGCAGAACGTCCTCAACTACCACGAGTTCATCCGGGAAAACGACGTCACCCTCACTCACGCCTTGGTGAACCTGCAACGCCGTCGCAACCCGGGCCCGACCGACATCCTGAGCGGCGAGGTCGCCCTGACGCTGGTCAAGGAGACCGACGCCGGCATCGTGGTAAAGGGGAGCCGGACGCTTGCGACCCTCGGGCCCATCTCCGACGAGATTGCCATCTACCCAGTGGCCAGCCACCGCTTGGACGAGACCGCCCGGCGCCAGTCCTTCTCCTTCTCTATCCCCTGTGACACCCCCGGAGTGAAGTTCCTCTGCCGTGAGAGCTTCGACTTGGGCCGCTCCCACTTCAATCACCCTCTCGGCTCCCGATTCGAGGAGATGGACTCCGTGGTGTTCTTCAACAACGTTTTGGTGCCTTGGGAGAGGGTCTTCCTGTTGGGCGATGTGGAGTTGTGCAACGGCTACGGGATGGGTACCCAGTCGGACTCTCATACCGGGCACCAGATTTTGAACCGCTGCTTGGTTAAGACCGAGTTCACCCTGGGCTTGGCCGACCTTATTGTGGACACCTTGGGGTCGGGAACCATTCCCCACGTGCAGGAACAAGTGGCGGAGTTGATCACCTATCGGGACGTGCTGAGGTCGTGCGTCCGAGCCGCCGAAGCCGATGCCGCCCCCAATCAGTGGGGTATGATGTGCCCGAACATAAACGCCCTTCGCGCCGGGCGCAACGTATTCGGAAGGTCCATGTACCCCAGGATGGTGGAGATAATACAGCTTCTGGGCACCGGCAGCCTGATGGCCTTGCCCGCTGAGGCCGACTTCGAAGCCGAGATTGGGCCTGAGTTGGAGCAGTATTTCGCCACCGACACCGCCAATGCCCGCGACCGGGCTAAGCTGTTCCACTTGGCCTGGGACGCGTCGTGCAGCGCCTTCAGCGGACGGCAGGTCCTCTACGAGCGGATGTTCGGCGGTAACCCGGTGCGGAACTCGATTACCCTCTTCCAGAATTACGACAAGGAGCCTTTCAAGAAAAAGGTACGCCGGTTCCTGGAATTGGAAGATTGGCCCGGAAACTAGACTTTCGCTGCAACCATATTTTGAGGAGGGAAGCGCATGTCTTACACACCTAAGCACTTGGGTCACTTGGTCATGAGGGTACGGGATATCGACCGCTCGGTGGACTTCTATACCAGGGTCATGGGTTTGACCGTCATGGAAAAAACCGCCGGCGGCACCGTGTTCATGTCAGCCAACACCGAGAAGTCCCACGAACTGGCCATCCGCGCCATCGGCATGGACGCCGCGGGGCCGGACCACTCGGTCGTTGGGCAGGCCCACATGGCTTGGCAAATGGAGACCTTTGAGGACCTTCAGGAGTTGTACGACCGGCTGAAGGAGAACAACGCCAGGATTTTGCGGATCGGCGACCACGGTGTATCGCTGGGGGTCTACCTTCTGGACCCGGACGACAACGAGATTGAGGTCTACTACGAGATGCCCAAGTCTCAATGGGAGCGCCACCCGGAGAAGGGCCTCTTCGGCGGCAACTTCCCGCGCCAACTGGAGGAAACGGCCAACGTAGCCGACGATTAAGTCAAACCCCGGCGCAAATTCTGTTGGGCTGACGGCAGCGCCAGCCCATTCTCTGTTGACATCCGGTATTCACTGCTAGGCGAAAAGAATATGGCCGGGTTGACCTCTCCGGTCACCGGCGAAGGATGCAGACGGCTTGGAAGAGCGACACGGGTGGGTGCTGGCAACTTTCCTTCAGCGTTTGCTCGCGTCCATTCTGGACCATTTGCTGTTTGGTTTGCCATTGTTGGTGTTTGGGATCGCTCTTTTCTGGACATTGTTCATCTCCGTAAACTATATGAGCAGCGATTCGGTCCCGCTTGAGAACGGGAATGAAACTCTCCGTAACGTGCTGACAGGCGTCCTGCTGGCAAGCGTGTTGATCATGGCGGGCTACGTTATCTGGTGGCTGTTTGCGCTGCGCGGGGGACAGACACCGGGCAAGCAACTGGCGGGGATTCGCGTTATCAAGAGTGACGGCAGCCCTTCCGGCTGGGGCTTTACGTTCCTGCGGGAGTTCATTATCAAAGGGATGCTGGGAGGATTTCTCTCCTCAATAACGGGAGGCATCTACTGGGTGGTGGACCATTTGTGGACCCTGTTCGACGGGAACAGTCAAGCCCTGCACGACAAGATGATGAATACGCTGGTCGTGCAGAGCCGTTGACCAAATGTCTGAATCAGGACTAACAGGACCGGAGGTGCTACCACCATGACCCGTGACAACGTCGCATCGAAAGACGCGCTGGCCGCCAGTTCCAACGCAGCCATCGAGGCTTCCAAGCAGGAGTTATTCGACCTGTCGGTAGACGTTCACGATCATCCGGAGCTCAATTACCAGGAATTCTATTCCTCTGCAGCCTTGGCAGGATTCCTTGAGAAGCACAACCTGCATGTTGAGCGCGGCATCGGCGGGGTGGAAACGGCCTTCCGCGCCACCATCCCCGGCGGCGGGGGCGACGGGCCAACCATAGCGGTCCTGGCCGAATACGACGCCTTGCCGGAGATTGGTCACGGCTGCGGGCACAACCTCATTGCCATGGCCGCTATGGGCGCCGGTCTGGGTCTCCAAGCCAACGCCGGAGGCCTGCCTGGGCAAATTATCGTCATCGGCACGCCCGCCGAAGAGGGCGGCGGAGGCAAAATACGCCTCCTGGAAGCCGGCGTGTTCGACGGCGTGGACGTGACTCTTTCCTCCCACCCGTTCTCGAACCGCACCATCATACCCACGGAAGCCGCTACAGGCGAAAGCTGGAGCCTGGCAATGGTGGGCTACCGATATATGTACCACGGCAAGGCCGCCCACGCCGCCGCGGCCCCCGAAATGGGCATCAACGCCCTGAACGCCGTCATCCACCTGTTCACCGGCATCGACGCCATGCGTCAGCACCTTCGGGACGACGTTCGGATTCATGGCGTCATTACCGATGGCGGCTTGGCGCCAAACGTCGTCCCGGAGTTCGCCGCCGCCAACTTCATGCTGCGTTGCCGCGACCGGCGTTACCTGAGCGACGTTGTAGTCGGCAAGGTAAGGGATATTGCCGAGGGAGCCGCATTGATGACAGGCGCACGGCTGGAGGTGCAGGAATTCTATCCGTTCTATGAGAACGTTCAGCCCAACGCCACCCTGGCTCAAGCGATGCGAACCAACGCCCAAGCCTTGGGCATGAAGTTGGACGACCCCATCCCCGGGCGTCCCGGCAGCGGCGCATCCACCGACTTCGGCAACGTCAGCCACGCCATGCCGGCCTTCGAGTTGCGGTATGCGGTCAGCGAAACTCCGGTACCCTCTCACACTAGGGAAATGTGTGAGACCGCGGTTACAGGTCTGGCCCTCGCTAACGCCCTGTCAGTGGCCAAGGCGCTGAGCCTGACGGCGACCGACCTGCTTCTGGACCCCTTGCTGGTTGAGGCGGCCAAGGCCGAGTTCGCCCGTCGTAGCAACTAACCGGGTAAGTAGACGGCGACCAACGCTAACATCTCGTCCGTGGAAATGAGGTCGGCAAAGTAATCGGATATGGCCGAGAGCATCTCGTTTGTATCGATCACTCCGTTGTTGTTAGTGTCATATCGCCTCATCAAGGGCACATATAAGTTGTGCTCCGCGTTGCTCACCTTCACCACCGGCGAGCAGCGCAACCCGGAGGAACGGTCGTATTGGGTGAAGAATGCCCGCCCGCACACTTGGTAGGCCGTCCGGGCCGACAGGGTCTGGAAGGCCCGGCCCCTGGTGTGGGCCGTGAGGGTGAGGTCCTCCCGGAACTTGATACCTCCCTCCCCTCCAATCAGCTTGTGCCTGCCGGTGTTGACAACTATGGAAGACCCTTCGTACTTCACCCAGAGTTGGCCTTCATCCTCGCTGTCCAGTCGGTAGAGATAAGACGTTTCGTGCCGCACCTCTCCCCATGCGTCGTCCCTCCACCTGAAAGTGCCTCGATTGCCCGATGCCTCGCTGGTGAAGTCCACCGGGCCGCCCGACGCGAAGAAATCTCTGACCCTGGCCACGTCCCACGGAGAGGGTCCGGTAAGCTCGTCGCAGTGGGTCCACTTTCTACTGACGGATGTTATGTCCAGTTTTGGGTGACCGGCGTCCATGATAGAGGTCACGGAGTTGTTGCATGGATTTGTAGTCGGAGGGTTGTCAATAAAGGCTTCGTGCAGGCCATACGCATGGCCAATCTCGTGAGCCATCACCGATAACAGGTAATCGTCAGCCCTGTTCTGTGGATCAATTGACCTGAAACAGAGAAAGGCTTTCTCCCAGTAGTTCGCGCTCCGATCATTGTCGGTATGCCAACCGCTTGGCTCACTGGGATAAGTAGGGTTGAATTCCCTGACCCGGAAATACCCGGCTACTCCGACAGTATCGCAGATATCGATTGTGAATACCCATACATCAGGGTCAGCACTCCTGCCCACCTCCCGCCATTGCAACTGGGGAATGGCATTGGTCCAGTTGGCGAGCGCCTGGACGAACAGGTCCCTGACGGCAGGCTCCGCAGACCACGTGACTGCCTCCCCCTGTCCATGCAGCGCCCACTTGACGTTGACATGATTCTCAGGCAGTGCGCTCCCACCGGTCTGTACGGGAGTTCTCTGAAGGCGAGAGTCCATCCCGATGTGTAAGTAATGCCTGGCGAACACGACCCCAGCTGTGTATGAACCGAAGACGGCGGCAACCACCGCAAAGGCCACGAGCAGTATCAGCAGACGCCTGCTCATTCGCCTTCCTCTTGGTCTTCCTCGCTCGTGAAGAACGGAAACGCCGACGCGTCACCGCCCTCTATGTCTTCGAATATCTGCCCCACCTGGTCGATCGCTATCCGCGCTTCACCCCTCTGGTAGAATAGCAGGGGAAAAACAGGGCAAGGCAACTCCTCTGGCGTTAAGGGTACGCAGGTGCCGAAATCAATCATTTTATCAAATTTAACGTCGTCCGGCAGGATGTAGTACCGGTCGATGTCCCGGAGGTAGAGGTAATTGACCGTTACGGACTTGGTGGAACTGCCACCGTCCGAAGTGGTCGAATCCGCTTCCGTCTGTTCCACGGACATAGTTCCCATCCATTCCACGTAGTCATTTGAAGGCACCGTCTCAAATATTAACGGGCGCTTGGTCCTGTCCACCGTTGGCACAGGACCGTCGGGCGTCGCCACCAACTCTGGGTAGGGCAGGTCCGTTGACCCCTCTTGGGCAATCGTGCGCTCCGCCCCGGAGAGTCCGAAGGCCAACCCGGCAATGAACGCCACGAGAACGACGGCAGTCGCCGCAACCAACCACCGCGACCGTATCCATTTAAACATCACGCCCAGCCTCCTCGATACGTATTGACACTATGCTACAGGATACTGCCATAAGATTACAGACATTTCAAACAGCCGCTTGCTCATTGACCTTCCTTTTGGTCTTCCTTGCCCGTGAAGAACGGAAACGCTGACGCATCAGCGTTGTTTACGGTTTCAAATATCTCTCCCATTTGATCTATCCCTATCCTTGCTTCGCCCCTCCGGTAGATTAGAAGGGCAAAGACAGGACAACGCGTTCCGGGCATGCAGGAACCTGATACAATGTGCCGTTCCAGTTCAACATCGTCCGGCAGGCTGTAGTACCTGTCGATGAGCGGAAGGTAGAGGTAGTTGCCCGTTGCGGGCTTGGTGGAACTGCCCGCATCCGAAGCGGCCGAATCCGTCTCCATCGGTTCCCCGGAGGCGGCTTCCATCCGTTCCATGTTGGCATTTGAAGGCACAGTCTCAAATATTAACGGGCGCTTGGTCCTGTCCACCGTTGGCACGGGAGTGATGGGAGTTACCACTTTGTCCGGGTACGGCAGGTCCGTTGACCCCTCCTGGGCGATTGTGCGGTCCGCCCCGGAGAGGCCGAAGGCCAGCCCAACAATGAACGCCACGAGAACGACGGCAGCCACCGCAACCAACCACCGCGACCGTATCCATTTAAACATCACACCCGGCCTCCTCGATACGTATTGACACTATGCTACAGGATACTGCCATAAGATTACAGACATTTCAAACAGCCGCCTGCTCATCATTTGCCTTCCTCCTGCTCCTCCTTGGCGGTGAAGAACGGGAACGCCGACGCGTCAGCACCCTCTCCTATGTCCTCGAATATCTCCCCCACCTGGTCGATTCCAATTATCGCATCGCCCCTCCGGTAGATTAGAAGGGCAAAGTCAGGGCAACGCGTTTCGGGTATGCAGGTGCCAAATAAAATGTGTCGTTCCAGTTCAACGTCGTCCGGCAGACTGTAGTACTTGTCGATTTTCGGGAGGTAGAGATAGTTGCCTGTTGCGGGCTTGGTGGAACTGCCCGCGTCCGATGCGGCCGAGTCCGTATCCTTCCCTTCCTCAGAGGTAGTTTCCATCCGTTCTACGGCGGCATTTGAAGGCACCGTCTCAAATATTAACGGGCGCTTGGTCCTGTCCACCGTTGGCACAGGACCGTCGGGCGTTGCCACCAGGTGCGGGGGTGGTGGCGGCAGGTCCGTCGACCCGTCCTGGGCCATCGTGCGGTCCGCCCCGGAGAGTCCGAAGGCCAGCCCAACAATGAACGCCACGAGAACAACGGCAGCTACCGCTACCAACCACCGCGACCGTATCCATTTAAACATCATGCCCAGCCTCCTCTGCGTGCCAAGGCTGCCCCATCAACATATTAACAGTTACCAGCAGATTCAAGGCTCCAACCGTCATTCCCGCGAAGGCGGGAATCCACCGTACCGTCGCCTCTGGAAAGATCGCCTAAAACGGAACGCTACCTCGAGTGTATGGCTTCAGGTGTGACTGAAACTGGATTGGGACGCAACCGTCTGAATCAGGATTCATAGGATTGAAGGATTATCAGGATGAAAGGCCCCCATCTTGAAAATCCTGAAATCCGGTAAATCCTGATTCAGACAATTACATCTGACACATGCCCCTTCCCAGCCAGGGCAACCCTTCTTTATCATAGACTTGCCTGGCATAGCGTTCCCCGGTCCGTAACCAAATTAACGCTTCTCTAATCTAAACGAAGCAAAAGCAGATTCAAGGCTCATTCGAGTGTATGGCTTCAGGTGTGACTGAAATTGGGTTGGGACGCAACCGTTTGAATCAGGACTCATAGGATTGAAGGATTAGCAGGATGAAAGGCCCCATCTTGAAAATCCTGAAATCCGGTAAATCCTGATTCAGACAATTACATCTGACACATGCCCCTTCCCAGCCAGGGCAACCCTTCTTTATCATAGACTTGCTTGGTATATCGTTCCCCGGTCCGTAACCAAATTCAACGCTTCTCTAATCTAAACGAAGCAAAATGGGAGGAAACTAGAGGAAATGGGAGCGTTGTCGAAAAATCCGAACCCGGCGCCAAGACAAAATGTCCGTAAATGTCCGTAAATGTCCGGTGATCTAAAAAATCCAACCGGCTGCTTAACGTCTCTGGTTGCGGGGCCGAAAATCTGACGGACACCCTATCCATCCTCCGTCACGGCACGTCAGATTGCCGGATTGTCTACTATAATGGGCTGGGAACACGAACCTGCTGAAAGGCCCATGCTTTGCAAATACGCGACGCACTTTGGCCAATAGGTGAATGAAGATGACTACTACCGCTGAACAAGGCGCAACTGGCCCCGGAAACTTCAAGGTAATCGGCACACGCCCCATCCGGCACGACGGTCTGGAAAAGGTAACCGGCCAAGCCCGTTACGGGGCCGACGTGAACCTTCCCGGTATGCTGTACGGCAAGATACTGAGAAGCCCCCACGCCCACGCCCGCATCCGGTCGATAGATACGACCAAGGCATTGGCGCTTCCGGGAGTAAAGGCCGTCGTTACGTCTGCCGACCTGCCAACCCTTTCCGGCAGGCCGGTGGACGTTGGCGAGGGGTCGGCGTTGAACCCGCGCTTTCTCAGCAACAATGTCATGGCCGCCGATAAGGCCCTCTACCGGGGCCACGCCATAGCGGCGGTGGCCGCTGGCAGTCCCCACGTTGCCGAACAAGCCCTGTCACTCATCGAAGTGGACTACGAAGTGTTGCCGGAAGTGCTTGACGGGAAGGAGGCGATGGCGTCCGGCGCGCCCATTCTGCACGACAGGCTCTACCACTCCGAGGGGGAGTATTTCCGCCCGGGCGGGTTGCTTGACGATGGTGACGACGCGCAACCGTCCAACGTCGCCAGCCATTTCGTGTTTCAACTGGGCGAAATTGAGCAAGGTTTCGAACAAGCGGACGTTGTGGTGGAGCGGGAGTTTCATACAAAGACGGTACATCAGGGCTACATCGAACCGCACACCGCCACTGCGATGTGGCGCCAGGACGGGACTATCACCATTTGGGACAGCTCTCAAGGCCACTTCGCCATGAGAGACTTCACCGCTATGGTGCTAGGTATCCCCGTGTCCCGAATAAAGGTCGTGCCCATGGAGATCGGCGGCGGATTCGGGGGCAAACTGCACGTCTACATCGAACCGGTCGCTGCGTTGCTCTCCAGGAAGTCGGGACGCCCGGTCAAGGTCACACTGGCCCGCGCTGAAGAGTTCGAGGGGACCGGGCCTACGTCCGGAGGTCACATCCGGGCCAGAATAGGCGCCAGCAGTGACGGGCGAATAACCGCAGCCGAGGCGGTCTTCATTTATGAAGCTGGCGCCTATCCGGGCTCCCCCATTAACCTGGCTACCCAGTTTATTTTCGGCCCCTACGACATCGCCAACGTCAGGGTCGAGGCCTACGACGTGGTGGTGAACAAGCCCAAGGTTGCGCCCTACCGCGCTCCGGGCGGGCCGGCGGCCGGATTTGCCGGCGAGACCCTTATCGACGAACTGTGTGAGAAGCTGGAAATGGACCCGTTGGAATTCCGGCTGTTGAACGGCGCCAGCGAGGGCGCCCGGCGGGTAACCGGCCTCCCCTACCGCCGCATCGGCTACTTGGAAACGCTGCAAGCCGCCAAAGACCATCCCCATTACTCCGCGCCTCTGGATGGGCCGAACAAGGGACGCGGCGTGGCTACCGGGGTCTGTTTCAACATCTCCGGTCCTGCCTGCGCCGTGGCCAACGTAAATCAGGACGGCACCGTCAGCTTGGTCGAGGGGTCGCCGGACATCGGCGGCACCAGGACCGCTGTGGCGATGCACGTGGCGGAAGTGCTGGGCATTCCAGTGGATGACGTTCACCCGTCGGTCGGCGACACCGACAGCATCGGATTCACCGGCTTTACCGCCGGAAGCAGCGTTGCCTATAAGACCGGCTGGGCTTGTTATGACGCTGCAAACGACGTGAAGACGCAAATGATTGACCGGGCCGCCCTGATTTGGGACGTGTCGCCGGAACACGTGACACTGGAGGACGGTGTCTTCTGGCACACGTCCGATACGGAGCTGCGGATAACCTTTAAGGAATTGGCTGCCCGGCTGGGTTCAACCGGAGGGCCGGTGGTGGGCCGCTCCATGGGCGATCAGGGTGGGGAAAGCCCGTGCTTTGCCGTACACATAGTTGATGTAGAAGTCGACCCGGACACCGGCAAGACCCAGGTCCTCCGCTACACTGCGTTGCAGGACCCCGGAACGGCGGTGCACCCGAGCTACGTGGAAGGCCAAATGCAGGGCGGAGCAGTACAGGGCATCGGCTGGGCGTTGAATGAGGAATACTTTTTCGACGATCAAGGCCGGATGCTCAACTCCACGCTGCTGGATTACCGCATCCCTACCAGCACCGACTTGCCGATGATAGACACCCAGTTGGTTGAGGTGCCCAACCCTGGGCATCCCACCGGAGTCAGGGGCGTGGGCGAGGTCTCTATCATCCCGCCGGTGCCGGCCCTCGCCAACGCCATTTACAGAGCCGCGGGCGTCCGGATGGCGAAGCTTCCCATGTCGCCGGGGGCGGTACTGGAAGCGATGGCGGAGGAGTAATCGGAGGGTGTGATCAAAAGTAGTTGGAATATCAGGGATGGTACATTCGCCACTTGGTGTAATTGTCTTAATCAGAATTTACCGGATTTCAGGATTCTCAAGATAAGGGCTTTTCATCCTGCTAATCCTTCAATCCTGAAAATCCTGATTCAGACAGTCTCGCCCCAACTACTTTTAGTCACACTCGTAATCGGATGTATAGTATTATTTGCCCATGTGTTGAGGTATAATATGGGATTAGTCCGCCCGTGATAGGGTTGGGCGAAAGGTACGAGTGAATGGGTGGGTTTGACAGCGTACCTCCCTTGATTACCAACAGAAGGTATCGCGGGGTTCTTGTTGTGGGACTATTGGAGGAGTAATGGCAACGACGACATCTAAGATTAAGCGGGTAGTGCTTCTTCAACCGGCATCCACCGGCGGCAATTTTGAATACATCGCCATCCCGCGGCAGGGGATGTTGTTCCTGTCCGGGGCGCTTGCCCAGTGGGAAGGCGAATACCTGTACGACCGGGAAATCTGGTTCGAAGACCGCTGCGGCGTAATCGACCCGGATAAAGACTTGGACGGGGTGGACATACTGATGGTCACCGCCCTGATTAACGAGGCCCCCCGAGGGTACCAGGTCGCGCGGCAAGCCAAGCAATACCATCCGGACATCATCACCATCGGCGGCGGGCCTCAGATGGGCCCTCTCAGCCAGGAAGCTTTTGACAACGGCCATTTCGATGTCATAGTTCAACGGGAAGGCGAGGACATCATTGGCCAGCTTTGCGACATCCTGCTGTCTTACAAGCAAGGTGAGCGCGAGGCTTACCTTGGCAAAATGCCGGGTATAAGTTACTTGGAAGACGGCCACGTGGTCCAGACGCGGCGCGCCGGCCTAGTGGACCCGGACTTCGTAGAACTGCCCGACTTCAGGTCTATCAGAGACCTTACCCCGGCGAACCCGATGGCCGGCGGGGTGTTGGAGACCGTCAGGGGCTGCACCGAGAGTTGCACTTATTGTCAAGTAATCCAGCAGTTCCTCGGATACCGCTTGATTTCAAGGGACACGGAAATCAAGCGGCTGACCCAACTGCGTGAACTGGCTGCCGATGGACTGATTCATAGCTCACGCAACGGCAAATTCCAAGTGTTCATCTCCGATGACCTGCACCCGCCGCCGCTCCGGGCGGTCAAATACCGCAACGAGCGGCTGGCCCGCCTGCAGGCTTGGAAGGGTCACACCGACGACATGTACATGATCTGTCAAGCCAGGGCTGAGATCGGACAGGACGCCGAGTTAGCCAACGCTATGACAGACGCCAACATCAAAATGGCGTACATCGGCGTTGAGTCGGACAATGCGGAGAACCTCAAGCTGGTCAAAAAACGCCAGGAACCCGGTCAAATGCACAAGGACTTGGTGACCCTTAACGAGTTGGGGTTTTCCGTAGTGGCGATGACCATTATCGGCCTGCCCTTCGATACCGAAGAGAGCATTATGGACTTGGCCGAGTGGGTCACCCAAGTCAGCAAGTACCAGACCGTAAACCTGTTGACTCCATTGCCCGCGACTTCCAACTGGGACAGCTTGCCGCCTTTGGATGAGAACGGTGACCTCCTTCCTGAAGGGAAGATGCGGCCCTACCACTTGTACACCGGACGCCAGTTCGTCCACTGGGACGAGCGGTGGTCCATGGCGGAAAGCCGGGAGTTGTTCGACCGTTATTCAGCCAAGCTGGCCCCGGTGGATGATCTCTACCGGCGTATTTTCCGCATCTTGCGCACCTATCGGCTGCGTTTGGCCACCACCAGCCGTGACCTGGGCGACAGCATCAGCGCCCGGTTGACCGACGCCACGGAAAACCTGCGCAGTTGGTCGGACCCAGTGTCGATGGCTGGCTTGGAATTCGGGGAGAGTTTGTCCCAACGGGTGGGGGAATTGGCGGACAAGCTTCGGTCCGTGTCTCAACCTCTGGCCAACGCCCGCCGCGAGGTTGTGGACAACATCGGCGCAAAGATTACCGAACTAACCGATTCCTTAGTTGCTCTGTCTGCGCCCGTCAACGCCGGTAGCAAAGAGTTGGAGGCGACAGTTTCGCTCCGCATCAACGAGCTCAGCGAAATCGTCAACAACGTGATGACAGAACCGCGCCGTAACACCATTAATCAGGACTGAACCTCGCCGGGATAACGGCTGGCACGAAAATTCGGGACGTACCTCTGACCAAGCCGGACTTGTGACAGGGGGAGTAATCTACGTTTGGGCCGTGTCTTCTATTTTGTATACCACTGCTTGCTTCAAGGCCTTAATCCTTGGTGGCCTCGTCTGCGCCAAGTACTGGACGCCCCCCTTTGGGAACGCAAACATAGACAACTGTCCGTCTGCCTAATTTGAACTGCTGGGAATAACATGAGCATATTCCGCCGCGTTTTCGTCACCGGAATGGGGATTATCAGCCCCTTGGGGTTGGACGTTGCTTCAACGTGGGACAATCTGGTGAAGGGAAATTCGGGTATCGATTTTATCACCGCCTTTGACGCGGAGAGTTTCGACACTCGATTCGCGGGCGAGGTCAAAGGGTTCGATGGCGAGCGTTACCTGGACAGAAAAGAGGCCCGCCGCATGGACCGGTTTGCCCAAATGGCCGCCGCCGCCGCGCAAGAGGCCTGCCGCCAAGCAGATCTGGACCCCAAGGAAGGCGACCCCTACAGGGTAGGCGTCATTATAGGCAGCGCCATCGGTGGTATTCTCACCCTGTCTCAACAGTTCGATGTGCTAAGCGAGCGAGGCCCCCGGCGCGTCAGCCCATTTCTGGTCCCCATGATGCTGGGAGACATGGCTTCCGCCCAAGTCTCTATGGTTACCGGAGCTATGGGAGCTAATTACTGCCCGGTTTCCTCGTGCTCCAGCGGCGCAGATGCCCTGGGCCAAGGCTGGGAACTTATACGCCGCGGCAAAGAGGACGTTATCCTCGCCGGCGGCAGCGAAGCATCCATCACTCCCATAGCCATAGCGGGGTTTAATTCCATGCGCGCCCTGTCCAGGTTCAATGAAGACCCTAAACAGGCAAGCCGGCCATTCGATCTTCATCGCGACGGGTTCGTGATGGCTGAAGGCGCGGCCGTGCTGGTGCTGGAAAGTGAAAGCCACGCCGAAGAGAGGGGCGCAACGCCCTTGGCCGAGCTACGCGGCTACGGCGCAACATCCGACGCGCATCACCTGACCGAGCCGGGGCCCGCAGGGGAAAGCGCGGCCCACGCCATGAAGCTGGCGATGGAGTCCGCTAATATAAGGCCCGCCGACGTGGACTACGTCAATGCCCATGGCACCTCTACCCCGCTGAACGACAGGCAGGAAACCAAGGCTATCAAGCTTGCCTTGGGAGAACACGCCTATGGACTGCCTCTGAGTTCCACCAAATCTATGACGGGGCATCTGCTGGGAGCCGGCGGCGCGCTGGAGGCAGCGGTCTGCATAATGTCCATCCGGAACGGTATCGTCCCGCCCACGATCAACCTGAGGGAGCCGGAACCGGGGTGCGACCTTGACTACACTCCCAACAAGTCGAGGAACCACAAAGTCAACGTGGCCATGAGTAATTCCTTCGGCTTCGGCGGTCACAATTCGGTGTTGATCTTTGCCAATTGCGACCGGGACTGCTGAACGCCTTCCTCCCCACCGGAACATCCGCCGCCGAGGGCTGTGGCTGCCTACTCTTCCCTAGCGCCGGGCCTCACGATCTGGGCCTTGAACACCAATAGAGGGACTGCCACTACAATCACGATCAAAGCCAAGACCTGCGCTTGGTTCAGGAAGTCGAAGTAGGTCTGAGACTCCACCCGCAAGAAACTCAGGAAGAACCTGCCAATAGAGTACAACGCTCCGTACAGCACAAAGAACATGCCTCTGGGACGCAGCCGGTTTCGCAACGGCCAGATGACGGCCGCCAGCGCCAAGTCAAACAGTAACTCATAGGCTACTGCGGGGTGAGAGATGGGCCTGCCGAAACCCAAGCTCTCAGAATTGGTGTAAACGAAGCCCCAAGGCAGCGACGTAGCCTTGGCGAAGTGCTCTCCATTGATTATGTCGCCGATTCTCCCTATAGCCATGGCAATCAACAGCGCCGGGGCGACGACGTCCGCCAAGTGCCCAATCCCCGGAAGCGGCGCCTTGTCAGGCTTGGGAAAGATTGGGAGAACCTTGCGTAACGCCCCCCCAAAGGCCAGGAACTGGTCCGAGTTGCGGATGATGATGTACAGCCCCCCGCCGACGAAGCCGCCCAGGACAGCGCCATAGATAGCGACGCCGCCTTCCCAGATGAAGAACGCCCGCATGAAATTGCTGCTGTAAATCTCCCAGAAGTCAATAACGTGGATCACCCGGGCGCCCACGATGCCGCCAATGATGGCCCATAGGGAAACCGAGTATATGGCGTCTGCATTCAAGCCTTCTCGACGTCCCCAGCTGGCTGCCAGGAACACCGCGACTGCGACAGCGACGAAAGTGAAAATGCCGTGCCACGCCAGCACAAAACCGGCGGTCTGAATAAGGTTGGGGCCCATGCCTATACTTATTGCGGCCAAAACATCCATTGGCTAGCTCTCTGAGTTCGTAAAATACATCGACTCAGCCGGGCGCCGGCGTCAAGTGGCCACAGTCGACGGTCTGTACAAGGTATACCCGCGCTTCACAAGGTTGCAAGGCGTCGGATACTGTCTGATATTCGTCTTTGGTCGAAGGCAAGAAATACAACGCCGGGCCCGCGCCTGAAAGGTGGGGTACTTTCCCCGTCGCCGCAATCAGGCGGTCGCTTAATCTTGCCAACCATGGGAAGGCGTCAAAGGCTACTTCCTCGAAAACGTTGTACTGTATATCTGATACGGATTCCCCGGCTTTAAGGTTTTCTACCATGCGGTCTGTGCGTGATCCATCGCTGAAATGTGCCGGGGTGAGGCGTGAATACAGGCGGGCCGTTTTATCAGTGATTTCGATGTTGGGACAAACCAGAGTCACTGTCGTGTCGGGCAGCGGCGCCATCGGCGAAATTTGTTCTCCCCGCCCGCTCGCCAATGCGGTCCCGCCAGCGATAAAGAAAGTTACGTCTGACCCCACTTCCGCCGCGACAAGAGCCAATTCGTTGGCTGACAGACGAAGGTCCCACAGACGGTTCAGAGACGTTATCGCCGCCGCCGCGTCGCTGCTGCCGCCGCCCAGGCCCATTGCGACAGGGATGTGCTTTTCCAGGAAAATTTCAGCCTTGGGCACACCGTTTCCGTGCTTGGCCAGAGCCGTCGCCGCCTTCCAGACAAAGTTGTCGTGGCCGTTTAACGCGGCCTCGGTACACTGGACGCTGATGTCGTTGGCGGGCCGCAGCATCAGTTTGTCAGCCAAGTCTATGGTCTGCATCACGGTCCGCACCTCATGGTACCCATCTGACCGCTTGCCCAACACCTCCAAGGCCAAATTCAGCTTAGCGTACGCCAGTAATTCCAACTTTACCGGTCTCTTCCCATCGACGATGAATTAAAGCCCATTCATCCAAGGTCAAAGTTTCCGCCCTGCGAGAGCCGTCCAATTCCAGGTCGGCCAGGAGTTGGGCTACCAATGCCGGATGCTCACCCAGACCGTGGCTCAAGGAATTCCGAAGTTGTTTTCTTGGCGCGGAGAAACCGGCCCGCACCAAATCGAAGAAAGCCGTTGGTTCCCGCACATCAACAGCCGGACTCGGCCGCACGTCCAACCTGACCACCGACGATCTCACTGCTGGAGGCGGGCGAAAGCTGCGGGGCGGCACGTTACAGACCAGAGAGGGGGCAGCGTAAAATTGAGTAGCCACCGACAGCATCGTCATTCCACCCGGACCGGCCAACATGCTTTCGGCAACTTCCTTCTGCACCATTACCACAAGCAACTCCGGCGCCGTGTCCGCTTCCAAAAATCGCCGCACGATAGGATTGGCTGCGTAGTAGGGCAGATTAGCCACGACTTTGTAGGACGATGCGTCCCCGAGCAACGGGCTGAAATCTATAGTCCGTGCGTCGCCTTGGGTGACATGGAGGTTGGGTGGATGGTTCAGGCGGGACGGCAACGAACCGGCCAACTCCCAGTCCATCTCCACCACAACAACTTTCCCGGCAAGCTGCACGAGTTTTCGGGTAAGCACTCCTAGGCCGGGCCCTATTTCCAGGACTAGGTCATCGGGCTGTATATCCGCCGCCGTCAGAATCCGCCCGACGATACGACTGTCGTGAAGGAAATGTTGGCCGAGGGATTTTCGCTTGGTTGCGCGGGAGAAGGAATATTGGGCATTGGGTCGCGCTCGGTCCGGGGCGTGACCCGAGTTATTATTTAAGTAAGAGACCGCGCACCTCCCTTTGACGAAGACCACTGAGCTTGTTCCGGGCAGTGACTCGGGTCAGGCGATCCCACGGCGCTCGCAGTGCCCTGCTTACCGTTGCTCCTTCCGGCCTGGCGGAGTTCGCAAGTCTGCGCCGCGTGGGGCCCAACCTTCTACATCACCGATTCGGAATAGGGGCCCAATAGCCCCGCCTGGGGGAGGCATTCAACCCCGCTATAGCGGATTGCGAGTTCAGGGCACCGCTAGCTCCCCGTCTAGCACGGCCTCGATTTCATGGTAGGCCAGCCCTCTCTCCATGTCAATTGCTAAAGCACCGGATGCAGGGCAATCGCATTTTAACTATCAGTGCACCAGACAGGCCAAATCTGCCGTAAAACCTCCGGCATTCCCGCGAAGGAACGTCACCCCCGCGAAGGAACGTCACCCCCGCGAAGGAACGTCACCCCCGCGAAGGCGGGGGCGGGAATCCACACTGTCTACCATAGGCAAATTTACCCTTTCCAACGACTATGGATTCCCGTTTCCACGGGAATAACGCCTGCCCCCCGTGAAGACGGCTGATAAGGGTATGTATTTCATTTGGGACTTTACGCAGTTGAACGTGAGACCGCATAGTATAGTAGGGTAGGCTTGCTCAAATACAAAACCGCTCCCAAATGCTCACTATCGGACCCATTCCGTCATTCCGGCGTAGGCCGGAATCCAGGGGCGGTGGGGCCGGTTCGTAGCTATAATCTCAATTTTACATACCCTTGTCAGCGTGAAGACGGGGGATTAAATGGGCCGCCAAGCTTTATAACGCGATTACCCTGGCACCGGATGACCGGGCCTTTTCATCGTCAGAATCGCCATGTCCGGTCACGTTGTAGGTCAAACGGCCCGGTGATAGAATGGCCCC
The DNA here is from genome assembly GCA_965261795.1 of Dehalococcoidia bacterium. Lineage (GTDB taxonomy): Bacteria > Chloroflexota > Dehalococcoidia > Lucifugimonadales > UBA3495 > CBDCFV01. The sequence continues at coordinate 4,356,060 of OZ253476.1, read as the reverse complement.
GCACTAGGAGGGGTTATGGAAATCAGGACTGCGGTGATCCCTGCCGCCGGGCTTGGCACCCGGTTTTTGCCGATGACCAAGTCGGTGCCCAAGGAACTTCTTCCCATCCTCGACAAGCCAATGCTCCAATACGTGGTGGAGGAGGCGTCCGAGGCAGGCATCGAAAAGGTGATCGTAGTGACCGCCAAAGGAAAGGAGTCCATCGCCTCCTACTTTCAGCCCGATCCGGGATTGGAACGCCACTTGGCCGCCGTGGGCACAGACCATTTGGCTGAAAAGGTACGGCGAGCCTCGTCCCTGGCTCAAGTATCGTTTGTCATTCAAGGGGAGCCGCTCGGATTGGGACATGCGGTGCTGACCGCGGAGGATGCGGTCGACGGCGAACCGTTCGTCGTCATTCTCCCGGACGACATCATCGCCCACACCCCCGGCGTAGTTGCACAGATGTTGGACGTTCAACATCGCACCGGCGGAGGCGTCATCGCTGTGGAGCCCACCCCTTGGGACATGGTCCACAACTACGGGGTGGTGGACGCCACACCGGCGGGAGACGGCCTGCACGAAGTGCACGGACTGGTGGAGAAACCATCCAGGGAACAGGCTCCGTCCAACTTGGCAATCGTCGGGCGGTACATTCTCCCTCCTGATATTTTCGAATGCCTGAAGCGGACTCCTCCGGGCGCCAAGGGCGAGATTCAACTCACCGACGCCCTCCTGCTGCTGCTGGAGCGCCACGACATCTACGCCTATGAGTTTCAAGGAACGCGTTACGACGGCGGCACGCCTCTGGGATTGCTGCGTGCCTCTCTCGAATTTGCCTTGGCCCGGGAGGACACAAGGGACCAAGCCCGGGCGTTGCTCGAAACTATTACCCGTAGTTGGTCCGCAGACCCGGTGCCGGCGGCAGACCTGCCCGGCGCTCATCCCAATCCAGGGGAAGTCATATGATCTCCGTTTCCTTTGTGACCGGTACGATCCCATTCCAGATTATCCTCGCCATACACATTCTGTCCGGCGTGGTCCTTGTCGGCAACCTGATTACGTCCGCATTCTGGAAGGTCAGGGCCGATCAAACATCCAACCTTGAAACCATCTCTTCCACCTGTCGGGGGCTGGCTAGGGCGGACTGCATGTTTACTATCCCGGGAATAGTGGTCTTGTTGGCAACCGGGATTCTGCTGGTCGCGCTAACCGGGTGGCAGCGGTTTGAACAGTTTTGGCTGGGTTTGTCCTTTCTCCTGCTGATCGTGACCATAATCATCTGGCTCGCCGCTCTGCTGCCCCTGCAACGCCGGATGGTACGGCTGTCCCAGGAAGGCTTGGCACGCGGCGAGTTGGACCCGGCGTATGCCCGGACCAGCCGCCGGTGGTCAATGTTCGGCGGCATTGCCACCCTGCTGGTGGTCATCATCCTGTTCCTTATGGTGCTCCGCCCATGAACCGACCCGCTGATAGCAGAATCGCATGAGCACGAATAAAGACGCCCACTTGCAGGCCGTCCAAGCCATCCACGCGGAACTGATGGAACTACTGAACGGGATGGACTATTGCTTGGACTGGAAACCGGACCCAGACGCTTGGTCAGTTCGTGAGGTGGTCTACCACCTGTTGGACACTCCTTCCGAAGGCATCCACACGATCTTGCGGCAGGTCCTGGCCGGCGTAATCAGCGAGTTCGACCTGCGGTCGGACTTGACCAACATGACAATGGAACGCCTGTCATACGAAATGGAGCGGATAGTAGAGGACGTTAACCTGCTGTTCCATGGAATGGAAGCGGCCTTGCAGGCGTCGGGCGAAGGTGACCTGCTGGAGAAGTCCGTGCTGGTGCACCAACGTAACCGGGGTTGGGACGATCCCCGCACGTTACATAACCTGCTGGAGGGGCTATTCGCGCGCCACTGGCGGGAGCACTTGGTCCAAGTGCGGGAGTTACGGGAAGCTCTGGGGATGTAGTGTTACGAGTTGCCGATCTTGAGCAGCGTGAGAAAAGCTTCCTGCGGCACCTCCACGCTCCCAACCATCTTTAACCGTCGCTTGCCCTCTTTCTGCTTTTCCAGCAGCTTCCGCTTGCGCGTAATGTCGCCTCCGTAACACTTGGCCAGCACGTCTTTGCGAAGGGCCCGGATAGTCTCGCGGGCGATAATACGGCCGCCGATAGCGGCTTGGATCGGCACCTCGAAAAGCTGCCTGGGGATCGCGGTCCTTAGCCTTTCCACCACTTCCCTGCCGTGGGCCACGGCCCGGTCGCGGTGTAGGATCATGGAAAGGGCTTCCACGGGCAACTGGTTGACCAGCACGTCCATCTTCACTAATGGCGCGGCTTGGTACCCGTTCAAGGAGTAGTCCATGGAGGCGTAACCCTGGGTCCGGGACTTGAGCTGATTGTAGAAATCGGCCAGCAACTCCACCAATGGCATGGTGTATTCCATCACGACGCGAGACTCCGAGGTATTGGTTGAGGCGCCGTTCGGTTGCCCTCCACTGCCTTGGATGTACTCCATTCGTTTGAACTCGGACCGCCGCGAGTGCATCAACTCCATGATGGTGCCCACGTACCGGTCCGGGGCGACGATAGTCAGGTTAAGTATCGGCTCTCGTATCTCTTTAACTTGGTGCGGGGGCGGCAGTTTGGAAGGGTTGTCGATATTGATCTCTTCCCCGGTCGCCAGCAACACGGAGTAGGAGACGCTGGGAGAAGTGGCTATGATGTCAAGGTCGTACTCCCGTTCCAACCGTTCCTGCACTATCTCCATGTGCATTAGGCCCAGGAATCCGCAACGGAACCCGAACCCAAGGGCTGTGCTGTTTTCCGGCTCAATGGACAGCGAGGAGTCGTTCAGTTGCAGCTTGTCTAAAGAGGCCCGCAGCCTGGTGTAGTCCTCGCCGTCCGACGGGTACAAGCCGGCAAAGACCATCGACTTCAGGGGCATGTAGCCGGGCAGCGGTTCGGATGCCGGACGATTGCTTCCGGTGAGCGTGTCGCCTACGTTGCACTCTCTTACGTCCTTGAAGCCGGTGGCCACGTAACCCACTTGGCCGGCGGACAGGACGTCAACCGGCTTGGGCGAGGGTGTGAACACGCCGACCTCGACGATCTCGGCTATCTTCCCGGAAGACATTACTTGGAGACGCTGGTCTTTGGATATCTGCCCGTCATCCACCCGGATATGGGCGATGATCCCCTTGTAAGGGTTATACAAAGAGTCAAAGACCAACGCCCGTAACGGGGCATCGATCTTTCCGCTGGGAGGCGGAATACGCTTCACGACGGCGTTCAGTATCTCCAGGGCTCCGGTGCCTTCCTTGGCGGACACGAAAAGTATCTCGTCCTCACGGAAACCGAACACTTGCTGGAGTTCGCTGGCCACCCGGTCCGGCTCGGCTTGAGGCAGGTCGACCTTGTTGACAACCGGAATCAGCTCAAGGTCGTATTGCATAGCCAACAAGGCGTTGGCGATGGTTTGCGCCTCAATGCCCTGGCTGGCGTCCACTACCAGCAAAGCCCCTTCAGCGGCCGCCATAGCCCTGGAGACCTCGTAGCTGAAGTCCACGTGCCCTGGAGTATCGATCAGGTGGAGCTGATATCTCTGCCCATCGGGGCCAACGTGGTACATCGCCACCGCTTTACCCTTGATCGTTATGCCCCGTTCGCGTTCCAAGTCCATCTGGTCAAGGAACTGGGCTTTCATATCCTGGGCGCGGACGGTGCCGGTGATTTCCAGGAAGCGGTCCGCCAATGTGGATTTACCGTGGTCTATGTGGGCGATGATACAGAAGTTGCGAATCAGTAGTGGGTCCATATGTTATCGATGGTATCACGGAGGGACTGCGGCCACAAGGAAGAGAGGCGTCGAATATCGGTGCTAAACAAAAGGGCGACCATTTTACAGGCCGCCCCTTATCGTCGCATGGTGCCGCAGGGAAGGATTCAGGCGCTAATACGTCCCATAACCTTCGGCGCGTATGCAGGCAGCCCAGTGATCGGTGGAGACCGGCCGCAACTCAGGCAGCACCTGGGAGCATTCATCGATTGCTGCGGGGCATCGCGGATGGAATACGCACCCGGAAGGCGGGGTCAATGGGCTGGGAACCTCTCCTGTCAGCAGGATTCTTTCCCTCTGAGCGTCAATCACTGGGTCCGGGATAGGCACCGCGGAAAGCAGAGCACGGGTGTACGGGTGCACCGGGTTCAGGTAAATTTCGGCCCGGTCGGCTAGTTCGACTATATGGCCCAAGTACATCACTCCAACCCGGTCGCTGATGTGGCGCACCACCGACAGGTCGTGGGCGATGAACAGGTAGGTCAGGTTGAACTGTTCCTGAAGGTCTTCCAGCAGGTTGATAATCTGGGCTTGAATAGACACGTCCAGCGCAGAAACCGGCTCGTCGGCTACTATAAACTTGGGGCCCACTGACAATGCACGGGCCACCCCGATCCTCTGGCGCTGGCCGCCGCTGAACTCGTGGGGGAACCGGTCGGCCATGTAGGGATTCAGGCCCACGTTTTGCAGCAAGTCGGCTACCTTTTCCCGGTACTCCGCCCTGCCCTTGACCAAGCCGTGTACCACCAGCGGCTCACCGATAATGTTGCCGGCGGTCATGCGCGGGTTCAGCGAGCTGTACGGGTCCTGGAATATGACCTGCATCTCCCGGCGCATCATCCGCAACTCGCGGCTGGAGAGACCGTTAAGCTCCCGGCCATCGAAAATAATCTGGCCTCCCGTCGGCTTGTACAGTTGCAGGATGCAACGGCCGGTGGTGGTCTTGCCGCAGCCGCTCTCACCCACCAAGCCTAGAGTTTCGCCTCTTCGAACGTTGAACGAAACGCCGTCGACCGCTTTGATGTGGGCAACGGTCTTCTGGAAGATCAACCCCGAGGTTACGGGGAAGTACATCTGTAGGTCCCTGACTTCGACGAGATTGTCATCCGCCGCAGGCTGTCCGTTTCCCTGGGTCTGTACGTCTGTCGTTGTGGTCATGGCTATCTGCCTCTTCTGATCGGTTACCCGGTATGTCACCGGAATCCGGTTCTACACGGCTCAGGCGCGGGAACTGTAGGTCGCCTGCGCTAGCGCTCCCAACTCCTCGGACCGCCAGCAGGCTGACCAGTGGCCGTCGCTGGTGGGCATCAACGGCGGGGCCTCGATAGCGCACTTGTCAATGGCCCAGCGGCATCTGGCCCTGAAGGAACACCCTTCGGGGATGTTGATCAAGTCCGGCGGTTGCCCTTCAATCGGGTCCAGTTTCTCCCGCCGCGGTTGGTCCAATCGTGGGACCGAGTGCAGCAACCCGATGGTGTACGGGTGGCGGGGGTTGGCGTAAATCTCCGTCGCCGAGCCCCTCTCGATGATCTTGCCCGCGTACATGATGTTCATCCGGTCGGCGTAGCGCGCTACTACGCCAAGGTTGTGGGTGATGACAATCAGCGCCACCCCGAACTCGGTGGTCAGAGACTTCATCAACTCCAGAATCTGCGCTTGAATGGTCACGTCCAGCGCCGTTGTCGGCTCGTCGGCGATAATGAGCCTGGGGTTGCAACTCAGGGCCATAGCGATCATAACCCTTTGCCGCATTCCGCCGCTGAACTGGTGGGGGTACTGCTTGATGCGGCTTTCAGGGTCGGGAATGCCCACCCTGGCCAACAGGTCCACCCCCTCTCGGCGGGCTTCCCCCTTGGTCATGCCCATGTGCAGCTCAAGGGTCTCCGTAAGCTGCTTTTCCACCGTCAGCACCGGGTTAAGGGAGGTCATCGGCTCTTGGAAGACCATGGATATCTTGCCGCCCCGGATGCGGCGCATGTCATCCATGTCGACCTTCAGGATGTCCTCGTTCTCAAACTGTATCTCGCCGGCAACGATCTTGCCGGGCGGGTCGGGAATCAATCGCATCACCGACAAGGCGCTGACGCTCTTGCCGCAGCCGCTTTCACCTACCAACCCAAGGGTTTCCCCTTCCTCAAGCTCGTATGAAACGCCGTCTACAGCCTTAACTACACCCTCGTAGGTGTAGAAGTAAGTCCTCAAGTCTTTTACTTCAAGTAAAGAAGCCACTTGACCTCCTAAAACCAAACACCTGCGCTCAAGCGATCTGTTTGTGTGTGTACCTGATTTATTACTATTGCCTGAAGGCTCCACCAAAGCCGTTTGGTGGGGAAGGGGAGACTCGAACTCCCACGCCTTTCAGCACATGATCCTAAATCATGCTCGTCTACCAGTTCCGACACTTCCCCTGGGAGACTGTCTCCCTCATCTTAGCGGACTCTGAGCCGAAACGAAACCCTCTGACGCCGGATTTATCCATGCCGTAGAGTCGCGGTATTATATCTGACGCTATAACTTTCTGTCCATCCCAATAAAATCGAATAAGGACGCCGTCAATGTATCATGATTCCTGCTTTGGCGACCGGCGACTTGAAGTAAGGTCAAGCCTTGGGACAAGGCTGAGGCGCTTTCCTGTGGCAGGTCTAACCTCCTCCTCCCCGCGCCAGGGCCGCATGCTTCCGTAACGAAACGGGTCGCGGTGCGGCCTACGGGAAACCCGGGTGCTGGTATACTTGCCTGGACGGTTATATCAACGCAAGGGGGTGAAATGCAATGACTACTGAGCGTCGAAGAGGGACCGTGTCACTGCGCCAAATCAACGGGTCAGCCCGGTCGAAAAAGGTCAGGGCCGACTTGGGAGAAGAGGCTTCATTTACGGCGCTCCCCGCGCCGGTCAGGGTTGGCGATGCGTCCTACTTTCTAGTTCGGGGCAGGGACGGGTACAAGCTGTTGTCCACCGTGTGCCCGCACCAGGGAGGGGAGATTATGGACGAAGGCGACGACCTGTTCGTTTGCGATGGCCACGGCTGGCAGTACGACAAAGGAGAGGGCCTTTGCACCAGCCGCCCTGACTTTCGAATGAAAGCATTCCTGGTCACTGTGCAAAACGGCCGCTTGGTGGCCTTGGTGCCCGACGAATAAGAAACTATCTCAAAACTTGTCGCCGCGCCCAAGCGATCATTCCCGCGCCCAACCCGTCATTCCCGCGCAGGCGGGAAGCCATAGGCCTCGGTCAGCGACGTGGGGAAATCAGCGAGACTGGTTGGTTTTGAGATAGTCTCTAAGTGGCCTTACCCTCACCAACGACGCCCTTTCCGCTATACGTCAATGATGGCGATGCGCTTGACAACCTGATTAGAGGAAAGACCCCTCTGTTTGAAGAGGGGTCTCCCGTCCAGCTGAAGAATAATCTGCCTTGCGGACCCTTCGGTGGTCCTTACCCTACCATATCGTAGCTGCGCAGCAGCTTACCCGGCAGGGCTCCGGTGCATTCGTTCTCCACAAAGGTCACCGTGCCGTTCACCAGGATATAGCGGATCCCGGTGGGCTTTTGGACCAACCGCTTCTCGCCGCCGGGGAAGTCGGTCTCGAACCTGGGCTTGTCGTAAAGTAGTCCCAGTTCGTCCATGTTGTAGATCATGACGTCAGCCCAGTCACCCACGCGCAGAGTGCCGCGGTTCTTCATGTCCGAGAATTGCGCCGGCAGCCCGCTCATTTTCTGGTGGGCTTGCTCCAGGGTCATCAAGCCATTGTCCCGGATCCAATGCGCCAGGAAGTAGACCGGCCAGACGCTGTTGACCAGGAACCTGGTGTGAGCCCCGCCGTCCGACACCGAGATGTGCACGTAGGGGTTGACCAACCTGTCGGCGCGGGCATCGTCGCCTTGGGCCGCAGCCGGATGGGCGAACTCGGTCTCCAGGTCTTCATCCAACGCGATGTCCAGGAACGCGTCCAACGGATGCTTGCCTTCGGCCTCGGCGATGTCGGCGATGGACAACCCTTCATATTTGAGGTTGCGCTCCAGCGCGACTTCGACTACCTGCACTTGGGTCCAGTCCGTCCTGGGGTGAGGCCGGTCGAGTACGTCCTGTTTCATCCCGTCGCGGATGCCATCCTCGGACAGCTTGGCGATGCGCTCTTCCTTCGTCCCCACCAAGGGTTGCACCCAGTTGGACATGTAGTCGAACAGGTTATATTCGGAAAGCTTGAACTCCGCGATAGTTGGCACCGAACCCTGTTGTGCCACGATTGGGAGACCCTCTTGCCGCATCTCCTCGAGCCACTCGTAGCCTTCTTCGTCCCCCAGTGCTACGTGAAGCGGGCGACCGCTCATCCGTACCATTTCGGCCAGCATGTCCCGCTGCTGCGGGCGGTTATCGGAGATGCCGATGGTCCACCCAAGGTGTCCCACGCCGAACTCGCTCATCACTTGGGACAGGGCGTAAAACTCCTCAGGTGACGCCACGTGGCTGGGAAGCCAGCTTCCGTCCTCCGGCCTGTCTTCCAGGTTCTTGTCGGCGGAAATCCCGAATGCGCCCGCCTTCATCGAGTCGTAGAGGATCTGTTTCATCTGGTTAAGCTCGTCCTCGGTAACCGATGTGCGTTCACGGGCGGGGATCATGCCCAGCACGTAAGCCCTCAGGGGAGAGAAGGGCACCAACGCCCCCACGTTCACACCCAAGCCTTGCCGGTCCAAGCTGTCCATGTATTCGGGGAAGGTCTCCCAGTCCCAGCGCATCCCTTGGCGCATCGACTCAAGGGGAATCGCCTCAATGCGGTTCATCATCCGCATATTCAGCTCCCGGTCCTCCGGTCTGGTGGGTGCGAAGCCGAAACCGCATTGCCCCACAGTAAGCGAGGTCACGCCAAACCAACCCGACAGCGAAGCGTAAGGGTCCCAGTTGAGCTGCGCGTCGTAGTGGGTGTGCAGGTCCACCGCGCCCGGGGCTACTATGCAGCCGCTGGCGTCCAACTCCTTGGCCCCTCCCGCCATAATCCGGCCGCTCACCATTGCCACACGTCCATCCTTGATGCCAACGTCGGCACGAATACGAGGAAGGCCTGTGCCGTCGATTACTGTTCCACCACGGATAACCAAATCAAATTCAGGCATACAGTCGCCTCCTGCGGCAAAATGTGACGATTTCAAACCATCTTCAAGGCTTGAATCTTGTGAAGTGTAAGTCTGCGATACATTCAAGTCAACGTAAACAAGCGCACTTTCAGCGTCCTTTAACCTTTCAGCGTCCTTTAACGATGTGGAGTTTGTCGCCCTTCTCAGTTTCATTCGAAGGATTCCGCGTCCTCTGCGCCATCTCTGCTTCCTCTCCATTGAATCGTCCCTATCTCCTCAGGAAATGGTTAGAGCAAAGGCCAACCGATGTTAAAATAGGCTGCGCTTTCCCGAAGGCGAAACGCATCCCAACATGCACGTAATGGAGTAGACCGAATGGACTTGATTGTCATTAACGGCCGAGTAGAGACCATGGACGCCAACAACAGCGTGGTGCAGGCAGTGGGCATCAGAAACGGCAGGATAGCGGTATTGGGGACTAACAACGACGTGATCGCCGAGAGACACGGTGGCACTACAGTAATCGACGCCAAGGGCAAGGCGGTGCTGCCCGGTTTTATCGAACCGCATAACCACATGGTCGGGTATAGCACCAATCTGCTGGAGGTGGACGTCCGAACGCCGCCCAACCGCAACATCAGCGACATCGTTGACCGCCTGCGGGAGCGCGCATCCATAACGCCGCCCGGCGATTGGATTCGCGGCCGGGGCTACGACGATACCGGCCTCCAGGATATGCGGCACCCCACACGCAACGACCTCGACGCCGCGTCTACGGAGCATCCCATCGCGATCGTCCACAACTCCGGGCACATGCTCGCGGCCAACTCTACCGCGCTGGAGAAGGCCGGGATTCACGACGAAACGCCGGACCCCGCCGGAGGTCGCATAGGCAGATTTCCGGCCAGTGGAGAGCCGGACGGGATGCTGTACGAGACGGCCCAGGGATTGGTGCATCAACTGCTGCCAACCTACACCGAGGGGGATGTCCGGACAGGTTTCGTTCAAGCACAGGATGAGTACCTGCGCCGCGGCATAACCACAATCCACGACGCCAGCGTCAGCAACGCCCGCGGCGTGGACATTATGCATACCTACCACCAAGCGCAACGGGAAGGATTCCTGAAGTTCAGGGTCAACATGTTCATCCAATGGGAATACTTGAAGGACTCAAACTTCGCTTGGCAGACCGGCGGCGGGGACGAATGGGTCCGTGTAGCGGGTTGCAAGATTGTCTCCGACGGGTCAATCCAAGGAATCACCGCCGCCTTGCGGGAGCCATACCATTGCGACCCCAACGAGCAGGGGTGGCTCATCTACGAGCAGGATGAACTGAATGACATCGTTATGACCCTGCACCAGAGAGGCTATCAGATTGCCACCCACGCCAACGGGGACGCGGCCATCGATGCCATTCTGGCAGCCTACGAGAATGCCCTGCGGGCTATCCCAAAAGTCGATCACCGTTTCCGCATAGAACACTGCCAGGTCTGCGTTCCAGAGCACATCTCCAAGATGCGGGACCTTGGGGTAATCCCCAACTTCTTCCCCAACCACGTTTACTACTTCGGCGATCGCCACCGGGACCGCTTCCTGGGGCCGGACCGTGTGAATCACCTGGACCCCATCGGGTCGGCGATTCAAGCGGGGATAAAGCCACTGTTGCACTCCGACTGCCCGGTAACCCCCGTGAACCCGCTCTTCTGCATCCAGAACGCCATCGCCAGGGTCACAAGCTCCGGCAAGGTCCTGACCGAAGTGGAGAGAGTTGCCACCAGAGAAGCTATCTCCATGATGACGGTGAACGCCGCATACGGCGCCTTTGAGGAAAACGTGAAGGGCAGCCTGGAAATTGGAAAGTTGGGCGACTTGGTGGTGTTGAACCACGACCCATTCCAGGAAGCCGCCCACGAACTGGGCCAGATCGAGTCGGCCGCCACCGTGGTCGGCGGCCAAGTCATGTACCAGACCAACGACGTTTCGATTGGGTAGGAAAGGCGCCCATCTGCCCGCCGGTAGTGCCGGGGCGGTGCCTCACCGCCCCAGGATGGGGTACCCTTCCAAGTAGTCCATCTGCACCAGTTCAACCCTGTGCGCTTGCCGGGCAATCTCCCGTTCGATGGGTTCCATGTCGGTGGGGCTGGTCACCGGGGGGTTCCAGTCGTCATGGTGGCCCAGCACGATGCGCTTGGGCCGCAAAATGTCGGCCTCGCGGGCGACGAACTGGGCCAGCGTGCCTTGGATGGGATCACCGTCGATGTTGCCCCGCCCGGCGGCGGCGAGGAGTGCCACGTCCGGCCGCAGGTCGCGAAGGATTCCCGTCCAATGCCCCGATGTGTCTTTCCACAGGATACTGCCTTGTGGAGTTTCAATAAGGTAGGCGAGGGCGGCGCCCTCGCCGCGAGGTTGCTGGAGGCACTCAGAACGGTGGGTTTCGGCCTCCGCCATTCGCGGGTCGGTGGAGGCGGTGCGCTGGGCAGCGCGCGCATCCAGGTTTGCTTGCCGCTCCTGCAGGGTAAGGCCCAGGTCCCCTACACATACTTCTCCGGATGCGCCGGCAGTGCTCCAGATGCACGAGTGCTGGCTGGGAAATACCCGCACCGACACGTTGTCCGATAGCCTTATGCGCTCGCCCCCGCCGACGGCGACCAACTGTTGGTCCGGCACCTCTTCGATCTCCATCAGCCTGACGGTCTCGTGAGAGCCGATGATGGTGGCGCCCGTTTGATGGGCTATCCGTTCGGCCCCCCAAAGATGGTCGAAATGGGAATGCCCCACCAGCACGTAGTCGGCCCGCTGCACGTCGCCGACGCGCATTCCCACATCTGGAGCCAACGGGTTACGGTCAATGTAGGCATCAAGGAAAATCACCAGGTCATCCACCGTCAACCGGTAGGTGGATACGCCCAGCCAGTCCAGCGACACGCTCATGGTACTCCTCCAAATTCAGCATTGAGAACAAGAAGTCAGCTAAGTTGCGATAAACTTATGAAACAAATATCGCTTATCATAATATACTTAAAGACTACACGACACCTTGAAAAGGTTCCGTCAATGAAGGCTTTTCCGGCATGACAGCCACTGGCCTCATGATCCTGGTTTCAGGGTTCTTGCTTATTGCCATTGGCGGCATGCCCCAAGTCGCTCTTGGAGCCCGCAAGGCCAAGGGCGTCTACTTTGGTTGGTGGGTTCTGGTGTCTACCTTCCTGCTGGGCGTCATATCCGGCGGAATTTTCTCTCACAGCAACGGCATTTTCTTCGGCCCCATCAAGCAGGACCTGCGTCTCAGCAGCACCCAGACTTCCCTGATTTTCAGCCTGGCCCGGGCCGAGGGGAGCATCGCCGGTCCGATAGTGGGGCCATTGGTAGACCGTTTTGGCGCCCAACCGATGATTATCATCGGGGGCATTATTGCCGGTTTGGGGTTCATTGCCCTTCACTGGGTCCACAGCTATCTATTGTTCGTCGTGATTTTCATTGGCTTGGTGTCCACTGGCAAAAGCGCGGGGTTGGGTCAAGTCTTGTTGAGCGCGGTAAACCGGTGGTTCGTCCGCAAGCGTTCCTTGGCCATGTCAATCTGCATCACGGGGTTTTCATCGGGTGGTGCGGTGCTCCTTCCGCTGGTTACCATCGGCGTCCACACCATCGGCTGGCGCGGCGTGATGCTCTACTCCGGCATATTTATGTGCCTGATTGTGTTTCCGCTGGCCGCAGTCATTCGCCATTCCCCCGAGAGAATGGGGCTGGAGCCCGATGGCATCAAGCCCAACTCCGAGCCTGCGGCTGCGCGGAACGCGCCATCGGCAGCCCGGGACACCTCGGGAGACTTTACCGTCGGCCAAGCTCTCAGGACTCAAGCCTTTTGGATACTCTCGGCGGGCACAATCATCCGGATCACCCTTTGGGGCGCTATCTCCATCCATTCAGTGGAAATGATGGTTTGGAGAGGGATGAGCCAGGAAACCGCGGGATTGATGTTCTCTTTGATGTTCTTTCTGTCGATACCGATGCGCATCGGGGCTGGTATATTGGGGGATCGGGTGCCCATCCAACCCTTGATGTGCGGAGGCATGATGGCTGCCGGTTTGGCTGTACTGGCAGTGTTGGTCATCGAAGGGAATATCGGCATTTACCTCTTCGTTTTGTTAATGGCAGTGGAGCAGGGGGGGAGCACGCTTAACTGGGTTGCCTTGGGCAACTTCTTCGGGCGTTCCAGCTTCGGAACTTTGATGGGCATGATGAGCGCCTGCTTCAACATAGGAATGTTGATCTCTCCCATTTATGCCGGCTGGATCGTCGACCAGACCCAAAGCTATACCCTGGTGCTGCTCACCTTCCTTCCCATGTACCTGAGCAGCGGCGGGCTGTTCCTGCTGGCCCGAAAGCCCTCCCTCCCCGTCACCTCGGTACCTGCTCCAGCCGCCGCGTAATTAGACATTTGTGGTAGTACGGAACTATCTCAAAACCTGTCGTAGCACCCAACCGGACTCCTAACCCGTCATTCCCGCGCAGGCGGGAATCTATAGGCCCCGTTCAGCGACGCGGGGAAATAAGTAGAACAGGTTGGTTTGCAGATAGTCTCTAAACGTGAAACCGGGCCGGGACTCGCAAGAGTCCCGGCCCGAATATGAGAGGGAAGGTCACCGCGGGTTCGACCCGGTTGCAGCCTGCCCGCGTTGGAATTACCTGCTCCCGCCTTGTGCGCTTATTAGCTGGGTCCGTGCCGCCAATTCGGTGAACTCCGCCACATTAAGCTCTCCGGGCAGGAGTTGCCTTACCCTGCGCGCCTCTGCCACCACGTCATCCAAGCTTCCGTCCTGGGCCCAATAGCTCTCTCTCAGTATCTCGGCGTACTCGGCCACCACAGCCGCCAACTGGAAACTGGGCGACGCCTCCGGGAACCGGGACGCCAGTTGGTCCCGCCGGATTTCCTTGCTGACCTCGACAACCTCCTTGGTGTCTGCGTCCGTGTCGGGGTTCTGATAGCGGACGTGTACAGTCCCTACCCTGCCTGTGGCCTCTTCGTGGAGTTTCAACTCGTACAACGCCGTGACGCTGTGGTTGGCTCCGATTTCCCCGGCATCCACCGTGTCATCCCGGAAGTCCTCGTCGGCGATCCGCCGGTTCTCGTAGCCCAGCAGCCGGTAGCGGCTGACCACCTCCGGGTTGAAGTCCACTTGGATCTTGGCGTCCTTGGCGATTACTTGAAGGGTGCCTGTCAGGTCATCGACGAAGATGCGACGGGCCTCGCTGAGGGTATCCACGTAGTAGTAAGCGCCGTCGCCGTCGTTGGCCAGTTGTTCCATCAGCACATCGTTGAAGTTGCCCATTCCGAAGCCTACGGTAGTCAGCGTTACGCCCTTGTCGACTGATTTTTGTATTCGCCTCAGTATTGTGTCGGCGCCGGTCTCCCCCACATTGGCGACCCCATCGGAAAGGAGGATAACGCGGGTGATCCTATTCGGGTCCAATTCGTCCTGTGCCATGTCATACGCCAGCCGCAGCCCCTCCTCAACGAAGGTAGACCCGCCTGCGCGCAACTCATAGATTGCCCTCATGATGTTCGCCTTGTCTTGTCCGGTTGTGGGCTCCAACATCACCGAGCCGCGTGAACCGTAGACTACGATGCCAACCTTGTCCGTGGGTCTGAGCTCCTCCACCAGAAGCGATAGAGACCTCTGCACCAGCCCCAAGCGGTCTTCACGCCCCATGGAGCCGGATACGTCTATGGTGAAGATTAGGGTCGCGTCTTTCCTGTTATGACTTGCGACTGACTTGCCTTGAATGCCAACCCTCATCAACCAATGGTTCTCGCCGCCAAACCGGGAGGGCGACCCTTCGAGATGTATAGCGAAAGCCCGTTCGTTGGGCCTTGGATACCCGTGATCGAAGAAGTTCACGAACTCCTCCACTCGCACCGAGTCCGGGTCCGGCAGGTTGCCGTCCTGTATAAAGCGGCGCGCCACCGTATAGGACGCAGTGTCCACGTCAATAGCGAAGGTGGACAGATGGTCGTCCTCGGTGTCTATGAACGGGTTGACGCCATGATGCTTGAAGAAGGTCGAGTCGTAGGCTTCAGCATTTACCGTTGCTGAGCCGCCGATGGGGTTGAAACCCTGAGTCTGCCCCTGACCCACAACGACCTGTTTTTGCACCGCCACTTCCTTCACCGGCTGACCCGAGGAGGCGGGGGCCGCCGCGGCCTGGCTGCTGGCTGCCTCTTTAACTACCTCAACCTCCCTAACCACCTCTTTCTCCACCATCACTGGCTTCTCTACCTCCTTGATTACTTCCTTCTCTATTACTACCTCTTTTGGCACCTCTTTGATCACTTCCTTCTCCACCACAGCCGGCTCCGGCGCCATCCCGCCGCACGCCGCCAGGACCATGACCATGACTGCCACAGAAAAAAATAATGCGAACCTCCCAATCCTCCGGACCATGGTGCAACTCCTTATGTGGTCCCTGTGACCACCTTGGTTTTTATTTGCCGGTAGACCCTAACTGGCCAAGGCCACCCAACAACGTGCATCCAGCATGGTGGATAATCGTGTACACTCGATACTACATTTGTGTCACATTCGGCTATATACGCGCGCCGGAGATGTAACACTTGGCGACTTTCTCCGAACTTTTGACCGTCTACATGACTCGCACCGGCATCGGCGACGCCGATCTCGCCCGGCGTATCGGGGTCAACAGGCTGACCCTCATCCGCTGGAAGGAGGGGGTTACCAGCCGGCCCCGTTACCGCGAAGACGTGGTCAAGTGCGCCGATGTCCTGCGCTTGACCGCCGAAGAAGGTGATGAGTTGCTTCTGTCGGCGGGGTTCTACCCGGAGAACCCTGTTGCGCTCGCGGAGCCGCCGGAGCCGGTCGCACTTGAAACGGAGTTGCTTCCGGTATCCGTCGAAATGTTGCCGGCCCCCGCCCCGGACTTGACCCCGGCCAGATTGGCGAGACGTCTTCGACAGCGCCCACCTATCAGAATCGCAATAGCGGCCGTCTTGGCGTTGGCGGTGTTATGCGGCATCGGCGCGGCGGTGGCGTTTCTGGCTTTTGGACCATCCTACCCCGTTGCTGCCGATGGGGAATCCCTCATAGTGATGGCCCCCTTTGCCAATTACACCGGTGGGCAGCAGGGCTTCAATGTCCGCGGGCGGATACGGGACGAAATCGACCGCGAAATGCAGACCGCCGGGGTGGTCGGGGTCAGGACGGTGGAGTGGCCGCAAGCGATAGCCAGCGAGTCCGCCGCCCGGGACGTGGGGCGCCGCGCCAGAGCCGCTATTGTGATCTGGGGTGAATACGACAGCGGCAGGGCGATGGCAGCCCTCACCGTACCCTTCGCCACCGGGCAGCGCCACCACCAGCAAGTCGTCGATATAACGTCTTCTCCCGCCGAACTGCCGACGACCATCAATATAGACTTGACCGGCGAAGTCCGCGCGCTTGCGTTATTGACCCTGGGCCAACTTTACTTGGAACAAAACAAGCCCGATGAAGCCAAGACCGTGTTGATTCAGGCGTTGGCAAGGCCGCCTGTAGACCCGGTGGCGATGGTCAGTTTGAAGTACCGGCTGGGAGTGGCGTACCAAAGCGGCGAGCTGGTGGACTTGGACGAGTCTATCTGGTTGTTTTCTCAAGTGCTGGAAGTTCTGCCCCGGTCGATGGACGCCTACAACAGCCGCGCCGTGGCTTACTTGGAGCGTGGACGGATGGGAGACGTTGGCCGTGCAATAGACGATCTGACCAGCGCGATGACTATAGCCCCCCAGAAACCCACCCCCTATCTCAACCGCGCGGTCGCCTACATGGAACGTGGACGGCCTGAAGACCTCGTTATGGCCATCAACGACCTCGACCAAGCCATCGCGTTAGACCCGGACGCCGCCGGGGCCCACGTTAACCGGGCGGTGGCATACGTCCAGAGGAACAATGTTGGGGACGTGGAGCGGGCCTTCGCTGACCTGGAGCAAGCCATTGACATCCAACCCGGCTTGGCGGCCGCTTACCTCAACCGCGGCAATGCCTACGTGCAGCGGGAACAGAGAGGCGACCTTGATCTTGCGGCTATGGAGTTTACCCGCGCCATCGAGTTGGAGCCCGACTCACCGATGGCCTTCTTCAACAGGGGTCTCGTCTATTCGGCGTTGGGTGACTGGGACAGGTCCACGGCAGACTTGCGCCGGGCACAGGATTTGGACACAGACAATATGGCGTTCAACAATACTCTTTGCTGGCAATTGGGGATACAACAGCTCCTCGAATCGGCGTTGCTCTATTGCAACCGCGCCGTGGAGGCAGACCCCGACGGCCAAGCGCGGGACAGCCGCGGAGTTGTCTATGCCGTAATGGGCCGCAATGCCGAGGCCATAGCCGACTTTGAAGCCTTCCTGGATTGGGTGGACCGGTCTCCCAAGGACAGTTGCGGAGACCGGTACTATGACAGCCGGGATGCTTGGATAAGAGACTTGAGAGCCGGTCAGAACCCCTTTGACGCCCCAACACTCCTGGACATGCGGGCCAGACCGGTAACCGCCAGTTCAGACCCCTGTTAAACAGACCCTGGACAACGCCTCTCCTTCAGTGAAAGGGCTTGGATGAGGGCAATTCTCCACTGCGGAACTGAATTTGAGGAGGTAGTGGTGGGAAGAAATGGGGACGGCCGTAGCCTCCGCTGGTGGAACGTCACCAAAAATGGTGACCCGCCTCGGGGTCGAATCGAGAACCTACGGATTAAGAGTTCTAAAACATCTGTTCTGCAGGGGTGTGGGAGTGTCGTGGAGTGGTGGTCCGGAGGGCATTTTGAGGCTGAGGTTGGGTTTTGGGTTCCTTTAGGGGTCTGGGAGGGTGTGGAGTGGTAATTGATTTGGCTGGCAAGTTTTGGGTGGGTGACATTGTAACGGACTAAAGGTTCCGTTGTCTCCGCGTGAGGTGTTTGGGGCAGTCCCAAAAGGGACTGCCTCTTTTTTCTGTGCGACTTAATGATAAAACGCCGACGTCGGCGTTTGTTTAATTTTGGTTGTATGAACGAAGTGCTGGGCATCATCGACTGTGTGGCCAGCTTTGCTGCGTTGCTGGGCGGCGTCCTTGCGGCGATGTTCTTCTGTTGGTCGGGTTTTCTTTGGATGACGAGTATGGGTGACCCTCAGAAGATGGCCCAAGCCGGGGGGCCCTGATAGGGGCGGCCGTTGGGTGGATTATCGTGGGCACTGCCTTTATAGCACCACGTGTCAAGGGCGGCGGGATGGGCTTGTTGAAAAAAATCGAAAAGGACGAGGAGATCGTGCACGGGGTGGTCGGTGAGTCAGAGGGCGACGGCTGCTTTCATCTGTGCCCCGGCGGTTGTCGCGTAGACATTCGTCTGTACCGGGTAGGCTGGTATCCCAGAATTCCTCGGACCTGTCGACGGAACAGGGTCTACTGGTCCGGGTTTCAATGGTTCCGGTGGTTCCGGTGGTTCCGGTGGTTCCGGAGCCTTGGCGCAACCGGCGCACTGCCTTTAGTACATTGTGGGCCAACCCTGCCATGTACCCCTCGCAGTCCACCTTCCACAACCTTCGCAGCCGGGACCTCGCCCAGCCCAGCCGGTCCAGCGAGGCGAATGTCCCCGCTGCTGAGGAGGCGCAAGCATCGTAGCTACAAGACCAGCCTTAACTGCAATGCGAATGTCTAACGATGGGGTTGGTGTGACTGTGGGAGTGGGGCGTCGAGTGGCCATAGGTGCAGGCGTTAGCACAAAGGTGGCCTTGGAGGTGGAAATGGCTGAGCTGTTGCCGTAGGACTGGACGCAGGCAAACCCTTAGGATCAGGGGAATAACAACCGCCGACAGCTAAACACGCCAGCAGGGCAAGGCCGGTCGGGGACTGGCACGCCTTCATTTCAAGCACCAGCTAATGGGAGACGGTTGCCTATTGAGTGTCCGTCCCTGGATGCGCAAATAAGCGGCCAATGGGGAAATTGATGACCCTGCCATGGCTCTCAGTCCCCGGGATAATTCCCCAACAAATGGATGTTTCACCCTCTGGCGAGAGGGCTAGATCGGAAGCCCCTGCTATTCTCCTTTTACCGTCGCTCCTGGCATTGTCAGTCGTTCACTCAATTCCCAAAGGTCTGAGGCCAGCCCAGCGTCGTAGCTCAGGGCAGACGACGACACGGCGCGGCAGTCCACAAAAAACTTGCCCATGGTCCCCTCAATTTCGGGCGAGGTGGCCAGGTAATTCAACGTCTCCGCTCCCTTTACGGCATCGACGCCGCGGGCGCCGATAAAGAAGTTGACCACGCGGCCCAGAAGGCCGTTGTTTCGCGCTATGTTGGTGCGAACCAGCCCGGGATGCAGGGCGTTGACCGTTACGCCCGAACCTTCAAGCCGCCGCGCCAGTTCGTAGGTGAACAGGATGTTGCAGAGCTTGGAGCGTCCGTATGCCCGGTAACCGCCATTGCTTCCGGGCTTGGGCAGGTCCTCTAGTCGGAAGTTACCAGCCGAAAAGTGGGAACTGGACGAGACGTTGACGATCCGGGCCGGCGTAGAGTCTTTCAGCAGGTCCAGCAGCAGTGTGGTCAACAGGAAATAACCCAAGTGATTCAGGGCGAACGTCATTTCAATGCCGTCAACGCTGCGGCGATTGGAAAGAAATATGGCGCCGGCATTGTTCACCAGAACGTCCAGCCTCGGCATTTGTTGCTTCACTTGGTCTGCCAGCCTGCGCACATCTCCCTGCGACGACAGGTCGGCCAGCAGGTAACGTACGTCGCGGTTGCCCGTCTCCCCGATGATGCGCTCCACGGCGTTGGCGGTTTTCGTGCTGTTCCGTCCGGCGATCACCACAGTTGCACCCATACGAGCCAGTTCCCGCGCAGCCACATAGCCGATACCGTCACTGCCGCCGGTTATCAAACAAGTCTTTCCTTCCATCATTCGGGATTCTATCGCAGGTTTCTCGACGGTGCCAGAAGTGGGACGCTATTTCCCTTTCTTATCTTGGTGGCGGGACGTGAGTTCATCCCGGATCTCACCACGCCACGGGTACGGAAACGGATTGAGAAGGTTCTTGTGTCAAGGGCGGCTAGAAGGTGTACCACTGCGGTGTCGCTGTTCAGGATAAATGTCCGTTTAAGTGGCCGGCATAAATGTCACTCAGTTAGGCTGTCATGGTATCAGATGATGACGTCGTGGGACCCGCTTGGTCTTGCCGCGCCGGAGGACCCTCGGCGTCCAGGTATTTCTTGATGGTGGCCCTGTGGATTCCCAACTCCCGCTCGGTCGCTCTAAGCGACATCCCCTTGCGCCTGGCTTTCTGAATCGCCTTCCATCTCTCCCTCTGAAGGAACGTCGGCTGAAGGAACGTCGGCTTGTGCGGAGAGGTGGCTTTGGTCTTGCCGGCGGCGGCAGCGCGGCCAGTAATGGCCCCTTGATCCTTCTCTTCCTCTGCCCTTGAGTCCAGTGGTTCGAGAGCCGCCGTCCAGCGTTCGCCCAAGCGGTGGACGCCGGAGGTCGGGACAGGAACAGGTGCGGAACGCCCGTGACCGTTTCGGAGGAATACCGGGCTGGGCGGCGCCTCCTGGGCAGCGAGGATGTGCCTTCATGCCGCACCGACAACCGGCCGTCCAGTCCTTCCAAGACCCTCCACAGCCGCCCCGGCATAGCTGGGGCGTTCCGGCCCTGGCAGCAACTGGAGGGTGTGCAGCTGGAACCTCACCGTGTTGTCCCTGGCCACTTTCCTGCGGTGCTTGAAGCATAGGACCTGTTCCAAGCACAGCTCCGGGTTGAGAGACCGGAATGCAGGCTCAGGGTGTTGCGGCGGAACCCGGAAGCGTTGCCCGGAAGCGTTGCCCGGAAGCGTTGCCCGAACCTTGGCAGGAACTGCTCCAGCACGCTGTTGGCTTCCCCGATGCCGCTCGCCCCTGCCAGCCGGAGTTCAGTTACCAGCCAGTCCTGAAACGTTCCCGCCGCTCGCTCCACGCGGCCCTTGGCTTGGGGCGACAGGGCGAAAATCATCTGAATCCCCAGTTCTTCCACGGCCCGGCTGAATTGGGCCGGCATCCCAGGGAGGCCGGAGCCGGGTGTGCCTGAAGACTCCGTGCCGGTCGGTGTAGAGGGCGACGGGCAGGCCGAACTGGTGCACGAGACCGTGGACCAGCAGAAAGTAGCTGTGAGTGTCCTCCTTCTCGCAGAAGAGGGCGTCGACCACCGTACTGGTGGCATCGTCCACCGCGATCAGCAGCGTGAACGGCGGTGTCTGATCCCCCAACCACGGGTGATGACTGCCGTCCATCTGGATCAGCATACCCTCTCGGGGCATGCGCTGGCTACCTGTCCAGTTTCCTGGGTCCACCTCAGTTCGACTACTGGCAATCAGGCTGACAGCGTTGAATGAGAGTCGAGTAAATAGCGACGATGGACATGCTGGCCGTGTGCGCTGTAATCTGAATATCCAAACGGCCTACCATCGAGACATGAGAATTGAGTATGGACTACCCGGCATATTCGGACGACATCCCCCTGCTGTCTAATCGTGCCATGTTCTTCAACAAACTGGAGAACTACCGGAAAAGGCAAAAGGGCTTCTGGCTTTTCTTCCAGGAATGTTGCGGCCAATGTGGAGGTCGGGGATTCGTGGAGAACATTCTGACCGACGTAACGGCGGTGCACCTGGAAACTGAGGACAGAGAGGACCGCCCTGACATTCTGCTGGAGCGAAAGGATAAACCGCCCTTGTGGTTGCTGTTCACGCAACCCAGCCCCTTGTCAGTCCAGAAGTTAGCCTACTGTATGGCCCACGGGATAGATGTCTTTGAACTGGAAGGAAGGAAACGCCCGGTCGAATCCACTGTCATCAAAGCCCATATCGCCTCGAGCAACTGCCGGGACCGCAAGCGAAGGCGGCTAGCGGACATCTGGGAGACTCTACGGGGCTCGGAGTTTGCCAGAATCGGCATCCGCGAGGACTTACGCAGCGAGACTCGGAAACAACTAGAATTTGAACAGCGATGGGCTGCTATAGAGGCAGACCGCGATGCTGTGGCTGCTGGGGAAATACGCTGCTCCCGGTGTGACGGGGAGCTTACACGACCCGAAGGCGGTGGGTATTCCTTCTCATACCACTCCGTCCACAGGCTGGATGGACAGTGTGGCATGGTCTCGCTCTGTGATGATTGCTCCTTCGCCGTTATGGGAGGCTGGAAAGGTGTGAGACCTGATGACGCCGCTATGTGGCTTCCGCAAGCGGAATGCCCGACGTGCGAAGCAATCGAAGCAGATGAGATGAGAGATTGGTATGCGGCACCCAAGCGTGAAAGTCTGGAGATGCCAACATCATTCGGCGTCCGGTGGGTCCAGGAGCCGGAGAAGCGTGTCCAGCAGTACAAAGTGGCCGACAGGACCGTCAACCGGGAGGAACTGCTGGCGGTCGTGATGATGGTCAATTGGTGCATCGAACTGGTGCGTGATACACTTCCGGAAAATCTCCTCCCCCACAACCTGTGGCTGTTAACCGAGGAACTGGATGCCGTTGTGAACGCGGTTTCGTTCACCAACAACATCCTTGATTGGAACTGGCGGGAGGGGGTTGGCGACACCTACATCCCTGACGTCGAGGTGCGGGGTTATGACGGGGGCGACAGATGGGTCCCGCTCAAGATGTTCATGGCTGAAATACCCCCGTTTCCGCTTCCAGTCATCTGAGGGTGACGTGGCCTTGCGGGTGGAAGCACAGCCATAAATATGAAAGGCTGTCCGACTATGGACGGCCTTTCATCAGTGCGTGCGTTTTGCCCCTCTCTACACAATTACCGACGATTGACAATACGGGCCGTGACTGTTCACTGTTGACGGGCCGCGTCGGGGTGTTCACCATCCTGCGGGCGGAAGTCGGGATCCAGCAATCATCGCTCAGTGGAAACTTGGTTTGCTCTCAACCTTTCCCTATCCCGGCTCCAGGCCGGAAAGGATAAGCCTGCGGAATGCCGAGAACCCTGCTATCCATACCGCTGCTTCTGACCCTGGCCCTGCTGATTGCGGCGACCGCAAACTACGGCATTGCCAGTTCGCAGTCAGGCAACGGCAAGTACGACACCGACGGTGACGGGCTGATTGAAGTCGAGTTTCTGGAGCAGTTGGACGCCATCCGCTACGACTTGGACGGCGACGGCAAGGCAGACGACGATTCCGGCGTTGAGGCCTATGCTGCCGCCTATCTTGTATCCGGTGAGGAGGTGGTCTGCAACAACAACTGCAACGGCTACGAACTGGCCCGCTCGCTGGACTTCGCTGCTGCCGACAGCCACGCCTCCGGTGCAGTCAACGTCGAGTGGACCACTGGGGGCGGTTGGGCACCTATTCCAGCCACGGAAGATATGGCTCTCGTAGAGGAGGTTATCTTCTTCCATGCCACATTCGACGGTAACGGATACACCATCAGCAACCTGTATATCAACCGCGTCGATGAGCATCAAGTTGGCTTATTCGGTCTTGTCGGGGATTCCATCATCCGCGAAATAGGTTTGGTTGATGCCGATGTATCCGGACTCGCCATTGTCGGCGGACTCACCGGTATCACTGCTGGCACGATTAAGGACAGTTACGTTACGGGCAGAGTATCGGGCGCCGTTTATGTCGGCGGACTGGCCGGGTGGACCGACTACACCTCGGAAATCAGCGGCAGCCGCTTCTCCGGCACTGTGACCGGCCGGGAAATCGATGGAGAGGCCGTCGGAGGACTGGTCGGGTATCAGGATGGCGTCATCAGAGACAGCTCCGCTGCCGGCAGCGTGTCGGGCTATAAGTATGTCGGCGGGCTGGCCGGGGAAAATAGGGAATCCATCGTTGCCAGCCACTCTTCCGCCGACGTGACCGGCAATGTAGGCGTCGGCGGAGTGGCCGGGGTTAATCGCGTTCGCATCAGCGGCAGCTATGGCACCGGCAGCATTACCGGAGGCATTGGCGCCGGCGGCGTGGCTGGATTCAACGGGTCATTGGGGAAGATTATCGCCAGCTATGCTACCGGCACAGTGACCGGCGATGAAGGTGTCGGCGGACTGGCCGGGTGGAATACGGCTGAAGCCGCCATCGCGGCCAGCTACGCCACCGGCCAGGTATCGGGCAATGAGAACGTTGGCGGCCTGGCCGGGCGAAATACGGATGAAGCCGTCATTACGGCCAGCTACGCCACCGGCCGGGTTTCCGGCGGCGACAACGTGGGCGGACTGATCGGCTACAACGCCGCAAGTGTAACGGGCGCAGTCTGGGATACTGAAGCTTCCGGGATCGCCAAAGGGATCGGCCGGGGGGACACTGGTGGAGTAACGGGACAGACCACCGCCGAGTTGCAGGGGGCTGCGGGTTACGCCGGGGCATTTGCTGATTGGGAGATTTACCTGGAAGAAAGGAAATACGGCTGGGTGGAGGAGGGCCCAGGTCCTCACGACTTTTGGGACTTCGGCACCTCCGGCCAGTACCCGGCGCTGAAAGCGTACCTGGGTCTCCGGGGCGTTACTGACTGGTGGGAGTCCGGCAGGCAACCCAGGGCGGCGCGGCCGCCGGCCCCAACGCCGGCGCCGGTTGTGGCCGTCTCTACGGACTTTGTTAAGTATGACAGCGACGGCGACGGGCTGATTGAAGTCTCCAATCTGGAGCAACTGGACGCCATCCGCTACGACCTGGACGGCGACGGCAGGGCAGACGACGATTCCGTCATTGACGCCTACGCCGCCGCCTATCCCATATCTGGCGAGGAGGTGGTCTGCAACAACAACTGCAATGGCTACGAACTGGCCCGCCCGCTGGACTTCGCCGCCGCCGACAGCTACTCCTCCGGCGCGGTCAGCGTGGAGTGGACGACGGGCGAGGGGTGGCAGCCCATCGGCGGCAAAGACGGCTATGGCGGCAGGTTCAACGCGCTTTTCGACGGCAACGGACACGCCATCGCCAACCTCCACATCAATCGCACCGCCCCACCGGAGGAGTCGCCCGCCGTTGGCCTTTTCGGTTATGCCGGCTATTCCGCCGTCATTCGCAATACGGGCATAGTCAACGCCAGTGTGGCCGGGCTGGAAAATATTGGCGCTCTGGCCGGGCGGAACATGGGCGAAATCAGCGACAGCTACGCCTCAGGCAACGTTTCGGGCCAAGATCACCATGCCGGAGGTCTGGTTGGGGAGAATGAGGGAACCATCAGCGGCAGCCGCGCCGCAGTCAGCATGTCATGCGGAGAGCACGGCGACTACATCGGCGTACTGGCCGGGTGGAACGGGGGGAGCGTCAGCGACAGCCACGCCACCGGTAGGGTGTCGTGTGGTGAGCATAACGACTTCCTCGGCGGGCTCACCGGGGCGAACTGGGGAACTATCAGCAACAGCTACGCCACCGGCAACATCGCGGGCGGTAGCCATGTTGGCGGGCTTACCGGGTCCGGTGGACTTGACGGAGCAGTCATCGCCAGTTATGCCACCGGCGACGTGACAGGCGGAAGTGGCGTAGGTGGGCTGGTTGGAGGGGGCAGCGGCATCACTAGAGGGAGTTTCGCTACCGGCACAGTGACGGGCGATAGTAATGTCGGCGGGCTGGCCGGGGAAAATGGCGGCAGAATTATCGCCAGCTACGCCACCGGCGAGGTGACCGGTGTCGGATTCAAATCCGGATACAGCGGGCGAGTGTCCGGCGGCGGAGAGGTTGGCGGGCTGGTGGGATCGAATAGCTACGGCAGAATTATCGCCAGCTATGCCACTGGCGCCGTGTCAGGAGAAAGCAATGTCGGCGGGCTGGCCGGGGAGAGTCACCACAGCAGGGTCGTCGCCAGCTACGCCACCGGCAGCGTGTCGGGTGATGTTGAGGCCGGCGGGTTGATAGGGGCCGAAAGCGCGACCATCGGGGAATCGGTCAGCTACTGGGACACGCAAACCACCGGCCGAGAAACTTCAGCCGCTGGGAAGGGCAAGACCACCACCGAGTTGCAGTCGCCCACTGCCTATACCGGCATATTCGAGGGCTGGAACGCCGACGTGGATGACGCCGACGGATATGACGACCCGGCGACCGGGGCGGATGATTTCTGGGACTTCGGCACGGGCAGTGAGTATCCGGCCCTGAAGTTTGACTTCGACGGCGACGGGACGGCAACCTGGCGGGAGTTCGGGAGCCAGGTCCGGACGGCGCCCCGTACTTCGGCGCCTGTAGAGGACCACTGCTTGGAAATGGTGATCGGCGACGGCGTTATCTCTGGGGCATGGAGCACCGCCTGCCTCTCTTTCAACCGCCCCGGCAGCTATGCCCGCTTCTACGTTTTCACTCTGGATACGGATTCGGAAGTGTTCATCACCTTGGAATCCGGCCATACCAACACCTATCTGTACATGCAGAAGGGTGCAGGAAGAACGGGCAAGTCCTTCAGGAGTCAAGGCTCCCCGGACAGATACTCCAGGATAGAGGATGGGTTTGCCGCCGGAACCTATACCATAGAGGCCGCCACCTACGAAGCCGGACAGTCCGGCAGCTTCACGCTTACCATCAGCGGGCTGGAAGGAACCGCGCCGGTTCCGGCTGCTGCTGAGATACCTACGCCCCCCTTGACGCCTGCGGCTGTCTCTCCGTCCCGGGCCGTCAGGTATGACAGCGACGGCGACGGGCTGATTGAAGTCTTGAATCTGGAGCAGTTGGACGCCATCCGCTACGACCTGGACGGTGACGGCAAGGCAGATGACGATTCCGGCATTGAGGTCTACGCCGCCGCCTTTCCGGGAGCAGTCTGCAACAACAACTGCAACGGCTATGAACTGGCCCGCCCGCTGGACTTCGCTGCCGCCGACAGCTACGCCTCCGGCGCGGTCAACGCGGAGTGGACGACTGGTGACGGCTGGCGACCCATCGGAGACGGTTGGCGCCCCTTTGCCGCTACATTCAACGGCAACGGACACCCTGTCAGCAACCTGTATATCACCCCCACAGCCCAAGCCGACGGTTCCCCGGTTAATGGACTCGGGCTTTTCGGTAGTGTCGGCGTATCCGGCGTTATCCGCGAAATCGGACTGCTAAACGTCAATGTGACGGGCGGGGACTTCGTTGGCCCGCTGGCCGGATCCAATCAAGGCACGGTCAGCCAAAGTTACGCCACCGGCAGCGTATCCGGCTACGGATGCATCGGTGGACTGGTGGGAAGCAATGACTTTGGCGTAATCAGCTCAAGCTATTCCACCGGCAGCGTCTCGGGAGGCAAATACCTTGGTGGGCTGGCGGGGTGCAACAACGGCGGTACAATCAGCTCAAGCTATTCCACCGGCAGCGTGTCCGGCGATGCCATCAAGGTCGGCGGGTTGATCGGATACCAGGTCGGCGGGTTGGCCGGGAATAATAGCGGCTCGGTAATCGCCAGCTATGCCATCGGCACCATCAGGGGACAAAAGTACGTGGGCGGCTTGGTTGGGACAAACGATGACGGCTCAATTAGCGCCAGCTACTCTGCCAGCGAAGTGACCGGAGGCCAATATATCGGCGGGTTGGCCGGGGGTAATGAAGGCATAGTTGGCCACAGTTACGCCGTTGGCAAAGTGTCCAGCGACGGCAGCATTGATGCGCCGCTGAGGTATATTGGCGGACTGGTTGGGTACAACCCCGGCATAATTAACTCCGGCTTTTGGGATACGGAAAGCTCCGGCCAGCAGGTTGGAATCGGAATCGAAATCGGAGACGGGCAGTCTTCAGACATATTTGGCAAGACTACTGCCGAGCTTCAATCGCCTGCAGGATACACCGCCCCATACAAGGGCTGGGACGTTCACTTGTTTATCAAGGGCACGGAGAACACCCCGGATTACAGTCTCAGTGACTTTTGGGACTTCGGCACATCCGGTCAGTATCCGGCTCTGAAGGTTGACTTCGACGGCGACGGGACGGCAACCTGGCAGGAGTTCGGCAACCAGCGTGGAGATGTGCCCAATCCGACACTTGCGCCGATGGCGGACAACTGCGTGGAAATTATGACCACCGCCTTTATCAGCGGCGCTTGGAGCAGCGATTGCGCGTCCGGCAGACGGCCCGGCAGCTACGCTCGCTTCTACACCTTCACCTTGGCCGATCCGTCGAATGTGATAATCGACCTGGAATCCGGCGACACCGATACTTACCTCTACCTGTTGCAAGGCCCGGGAAGGACAGGAGAAGAACTGGCCAGCCAAGGCTCCGGCAGCAGAAGCTCCAGGATAGAGCATACGTTGGGCGTCGGGACCTACACTGCCGAGGTAGCCACCTACGCCGCCGCGCAGACCGGCAGCTTCACGCTGACCGTCAACGGGCTGGCAACTCCTCCGCCCCCGCCACCGCATACGCCTGCGCCTATTCCAACAGCGACACTGCCGCCAACACCAACGCCTACCTTCGTGCCGACGTCAACGCCTGCGCCGGTTGAACCCACGAACTCCCCCGAACCAACCGCTATTGCGGCGCAGGAACCCGCGCCGGCCGCAGACTCCGGCGGCGGCTCGTGCAACGCCCCGTCTGAGGATACGCCGACCGGTGCTGCAGCCGTCAGCCTGTTCCTGCTGGCGGCTCCGCTGGCTATGATTGGGGGGTTGAAGTTCCACAGGCGGCGCAAAGAGGGTGGTGACGGGGCTGGCAACTGAATCTTATCCGAGGGCAGACATAATGACCGCCTATGCCAACCTGAGCGGCGAGATCAACCCCACAGTTCCCACACGTGTCATCTTCAGGTAGGGCTAGGCCAGGGCAATCGCGTTTTAACTGCGGAGGACTTCCAGCAGGTAGTCGTCCCGCCACTCGGCTTGGAGGCGGTTGCCTT
Source organism: Dehalococcoidia bacterium (assembly GCA_965261795.1). GTDB lineage: Bacteria > Chloroflexota > Dehalococcoidia > Lucifugimonadales > UBA3495 > CBDCFV01. Next base: position 4,327,372 of record OZ253476.1, on the reverse strand, counting down.
GGATGCCCACTTTCAGGCTGGTCCCCCTCTTCAGCAGGTTGTGGGATATCTGCCGCAGCGTCGCCATGTTTTGCGGTCCATTGTCCCCCGTTTTCACGAGGGCAGGCTCTTGCGCACCCGGCATTGGTCTTCACCAAAGGTCACATCCAAGCTCCAGTGGCTGCGGACCGCCTCCAGCAGCCGACCTGCCGGGGCCTCAAGGCTGCTGATGTAGTACCTGGGTTGTACCGTAACCCCGGAGGCTGTCTCCCGGTGGCCGGTCACTCTGACCACCGACCACAGGTTGGGCCATTCCCGCCCGGTGCTCAAGTAGTCCAGGCAATCTGTTGATGTCCAGCTAAAAGGTCCGGGCTAACTGGCCAGCATAAATGTCACATTCACGCTATGGAGAATGTGACTTTGACGCCAAAAGAGCAGACGAGACTTCAGGTCCTGAACAGTTTGCTCGCTGAGCACATGACGTTGGATCAGGCAGCCACGCTGATGGGTGTCAGCCCCCGGCACACCAAGCGCATCCTGGCGGCTTACCGGGAGGAGGGCGTTGCCGCCGTTGCTCACGGCCACCGGGGCCGCAGGCCGCCCAACGCGACGCCCGATGCCGTGGTGGCCGGCGTAGTGAGTTTGGCCCGTACCAGTTATGCGGTGGCCAACCATACCCATCTGAGCGAGTTGCTGAGCGAGCGAGAGGGCATCGACATCGGCAGGACCACCCTGCACGCATCCTGGTCAACGCCGGGCTGAGCAATCCGCGGCGAAGGCGGCCACCCAAGCACCGGGTCCGCCGGCAGCGGATGCCCCGAGAGGGTATGCTGATCCAGATGGACGGCAGTCATCACCCGTGGTTGGGGGATCAGACACCGCCGTTCACGCTGCTGATCGCGGTGGACGATGCCACCAGTACGGTGGTCGACGCCCTCTTCTGCGAGAAGGAGGACACTCACAGCTACTTTCTGCTGGTCCACGGTCTCGTGCACCAGTTCGGCCTGCCCGTCGCCCTCTACACCGACCGGCACGGAGTCTTCAGGCACACCCGGCTCCGGCCTCCCTGGGATGCCGGCCCAATTCAGCCGGGCCGTGGAAGAACTGGGAATTCAGATGATTTTCGCCCTGTCGCCCCAAGCCAAGGGCCGCGTGGAGCGAGCGGCGGGAACGTTTCAGGACTGGCTGGTAACTGAACTCCGGCTGGCAGGGGCGAGCGGCATCGGGGAAGCCAACAGCGTGCTGGAGCAGTTCCTGCCAAGGTTCGGGCAACGCTTCCGGGCAACGCTTCCGGGTTCCGCCGCAACACCCTGAGCCTGCATTCCGGTCTCTCAACCCGGAGCTGTGCTTGGAACAGGTCCTATGCTTCAAGCACCGCAGGAAAGTGGCCAGGGACAACACGGTGAGGTTCCAGTTGCACACCCTCCAGTTGCTGCCAGGGCCGGAACGCCCCAGCTATGCCGGGGCGGCTGTGGAGGTCTAAGAACCTGTTGACGATCTTTGGAATACGTTAAGTTGAGACTATTACCAAGGGAGGGGTAAGCATGTCTCATTCCTATCCCAGCAACATCAGCCGGGAGCAATTCGCCCGGATTCTGCCGACGCTGGAGTTGGTCCGGCGCCGGACCAAGCCCCGCACCGTGGACCTGTACGACGTTTTCTGCGGGGTGTTGTACCTCCTGAAAAGCGGCTGCCAGTGGCGCATGCTGCCTGCGGACTTCCCCGATTGGCGCACCTGCTACAAGTATTTCCGGCAATGGATTGATGTACCATGACGGGCGAGCTCAATCAGGACACCCTTCACGAAGCCGGCATCGGCAATTTCTTTCGTCCGAGCCAACTTGAGCCGCTGGGCATATCCTACCATAGGCTTCGGCAACTCGAGGCTGAAGAGACAGTCGAGCGCGTCGGCTGGGGTCTCTACCGTCTTGCCGACGCCGAGCCCACTGAGCGCTACTCGATAGCCTCCGTCTGCGCCCGTGTTCCCAACGCAATAGTATGTCTCCTCTCAGCACTCCAAGTGCACGAAATTGGCACCCAACTCCCACGGCAGGTCTGGATTGCCATTCCGCACAAGGCGAGACCCCCTTCCCTCGGAAACATTGGGGTTCACCTGGTCCGGTTCAGCGGCGCAGCCTTGAGTTGCGGACTGCAGGAAACGAAGTTTGAGGAGGTGCCCGCCCGCATCACCTCTCCGGCGCGCACTGTAGTGGACTGCTTCCGGTTTCAGCGTCTCATTGGCCGGGAAGTCGCGGTGGAGGCCCTGCGAGAGGCTCTCCGAGACAGAAAAGTGACAGCCTCCGGTCTCATGCGCGTGCTTGAAGTTCTGCCCTCCCGCCGCCTCAGAGCCATATTGGAGTCCGGGGTGCTATGAGCACCAACACCACGGCCTCAATCAGAGCACGACTGCTCAACAGGGCGAAGAGCGAGGGGGAGGAGTTCCAGCTTTACCTTGTTCGCTACGCCTGCGAGCGATTTCTCTACCGGCTGGGGGCGTCCGGGGCGCGGGACCAGTGCATCCTGAAGGGTGCGAGTCTCCTGGCCGTATAGATGGAGGAGCCTTACAGGGCCACGCGGGACATTGACATACTGGCTTTGGGGGCGAACGATGAGGAGACCGTCAGGGGCGTGATGTCCACTATCTGCAACGTATCGTGTCCCGAGGACGGGCTGATATTCGACATTGACACCCTGGATGTCTCGGTGATTCGGGACGATCAGAGGTATGGCGGTCAACGGGCCAGAATGCGCGCCCTTCTGGGCACAGCCCGCATCACCGTCCAGGTGGACTTCGGCTTTGGCGACGCAGGTTACCCCCGGGCCCGAAGAGGCGAGGTTGCCCACACTTATTGAGGGCCTCCCAGAGCCCTTTCTGCGCACGTATCCGAAGGTGTCGGCGATCGCTGAAAAGTTTGAATCCATGGTGCAGTTGGAGATTCGAAACAGCCGGATGAAGGATTTCTACGATATATGGGCCCTGTCTGAGGCCTTTGCCTTCGACGGTCCCGAGTTACAGCAGGCAGTTGAGCGCTGTTTTGAGCGACGGGGCACCTCTTGGACCGCCGAGACTCCTGATGCTCTTACGCCAGCGTTCTATTCGGATATGGACCTGCGGTCCCGTTGGACAGCCTATAGACGCCAGGGCGGGCTATTGAACCCTCCGCCCATCTCGTTTGAGGACATTGGCGTTCGGATGCAGTCCTTTCTAGGCCCGGTTCGCGGCGCTATCCTGTCTGACGAGCCTTTCGCAATGCACTGGCCTGCCGGCGGCCCTTGGCAGTCCAGTGCTATGGCACACGGGCAGATGAACAACACGGCTTAGCCCGAATCCACCGAAGGAGGGGGTCGGGTCAGCGGCCTGAAGCGGCAAGAAGGTGCTCCTGTGCTTCTGGGATAATGGTTTTGTAACCGCAAACCGACCGGATCCAAATCACCTTCGACGACCGCCGCCTGGTGGCCAATGCCGGACTGATCCTGCCGGCCACCCTGGCCCTGCGCCTCGGCCTGCCCGAACTCGTCCAGCAGCGCCTCGACCTGGGCAATGCGCCGGGCCGGGCGAACACGGGCGTCAGGTCGTGCATAGACATTTTCCCAGGCCCCAAGCACTTCCTTGAGAAACTGGCCTGGAACAGAGAATGTTTCATTAGCCAGGCCATTCAAGATCCGGTTCACTTCCTTGCAATTGGCCACCTTATCGAAATCGAAATACGACAAGAAGGCGAAAAGCCGACCGGATTGTGGATATAAATTGATAGCGAAGTAAGTACTTGACCCGGATGGATTGCGTATCCCAATGAAGTTGCTGGACGCCACATCAACAGCCGATTGAAATTCAAACACCTGATGGTACATCGGGGAGCCCTTTGATAGGAGCCTCCTTTGCTCAAAGAGAAGCAGATAATGATTCAGGACATCGAGTTCCTTGGAGAGAACATGGACATAGTAATCCAGGACCTCGACGCTTAGTCGGTGTCCCTTCTCCTCCTCACGTCTTCTCGTATCTCCCTGTCAAGGGCGGCGAGAAGGTGTACCACTGCGGCGGAGGAATCGTGTACCACCGGCACGATGAGAAAGAACTGAATTGGGAGCCGGGCGGGGTGAGGTCAGGAGCAGGGGTCCGCAGGTCCGGATTGAGTCAGGAGTCTTCCGGCGCGTCCGAGACCTGGTAGGCGGCGCTCTGCCGGCTGTGGCGGAGGCGGTAGCTGTCGCCGTTCATCTCCAGGATATGGACGTGGTGGGTGAGCCGGTCCAGCAGCGCGCCGGTGAGGCGTTCCGATCCGAACCCTCGGTCCACTCGTCGAAGGGCAGGTTGGTGGTGACCAGGATGGAGCCCCGCTCATAGCGCTGGCTGAAGACCTCGAAGAGGAGTTCCGCTCCGGTGGGGGACATGGGCACGAAGCCTAGTTCGTCGATGATCAGCAGATTCAGCCGTGACAGTTGTCTCTGAAGATTCAGCAGCCTTCCCTCGTCCCTAGCCTCCATCAGCTCGTGCACCAGGGAGGCGGCGGTGGTGAAGCTCACCGACATCCCGCGCTGGCAGGCGGCCAGTCCCAGACCCAGGGCGATGTGGGTCTTGCCGGTGCCGCTGTTGCCGACAGCGATGACGTTTTCACGGCGCTGGATGTATTCGCACCGGGCCAGCTCCATCACCAGTGCCTTGTTCACCGAGGGGATGGCTGGGAAGTCGAAGGTATCCAAGCTCTTCACCGCGGGGAAGCGGGCGGCCCGGATCCGCCGTTCCACCATGCGCTGATGGCGGTCGATGAGCTCAAGCTCGGCCAGCCTGAGCAGGTACTGAGGATGATCCACACCCTCGGAGGCGCACTGCGCTGCCATCTTGCCGTATTCCCTGAGAAAGCTGGGCGGCTTCAGCTCCTTCAGATGGTGTTCCAGCAGCAGCGTCGACCGGTCGTTCATGCCGCTCTCCCCGACAGCAACGTCATGTAGTCCCCGGCGGAGGTCGTGTTCACCCGCACCCGGGGAAGGTAGGGGTACAGCTCCAGCAGCGGCAGGTAGTGGATCGGGTCGTAGACGAAGTCGTCCCGGTAGGAGCGTGGGTGCTTGGCGATGACCCCAGAACCGCAGCTGATGACCACCTGGTCCACGTATCCCCTTACCAGCACGTCCCGGTGTCCGTAGGCCACCGGCACCGAGTAGTCGTTGGTTTTGTACCGGACCAGGGACAGCGAACTCACCCGGCCCGCTTGCCTCTCGCAGGCGTCGTATGCTACTGGTGCCAGGGGCAGCAGAGCGTCCAGGTCTCGGTCCATCCGATGGCCGATGGTCTCCGTATGTCCCCTGAGCTTGGCGTCCATTCGTTCCAGGCAACGCCGCTCCAGGTAGGCATTGAGCTCATCAAAGCTCTCGAAGGACGGTATGGGCACCAGGAAGTTGCGCCGCAGGTACCCCACCAAGCCCTCCACCTTCCCCTTGTCATTGCCCTTGCCGGGGCGGCCGAAACGGTCCTCGAACAGGTAGTGGGACTGGAGCTCGGTGAAGGCACGGGTGCGCCGGCGACGGCCGTCCCCCAGTATCTTCGCCACCGCCAGCTTGGTATTGTCGTACAGGATGCTCTGGGGAACTCCGCCCAGGAACGAGAAGGCCGAGACGTGCCCGTCCAGGAAGGCCTCGGTGGTCTCGGCCGGGTAGGCTTTGACGAAGCAGCCGTCGCTGTGGGGCAGGTCGATGACGAAGCAGTGGGCCTTCTGCTCCACTCCGCCGATGACCACCAGGGTCTCGCCGAAGTCGCACTGGGCGTGGCCCGGCGCATGGGACAGGGGGACGAACATCTCCTTGGTCTGGCGGCGATGCTCCCTCACGTAGTCCTTGACGATGGTGTACTGGCCGTCAAACCCATACTCGTCCCGCAGCCGCTCGAAGATGCGCTTGGCCGTGTGGCGCTGCTTCCGCGGGAGCCTGACTCATCATCCAGGATCCGGTCAATGACGCCGGTGTATGCTTCCAGCTTGGGACGCCGGGGCGGAGTCTGCCGGCGGTAACCCGGCGGGACTGAGTAGGCCAGCATCTTGCGCACCGTGTCCCGGTGCAAGCCGAACTCCCGGGCTGCTTCCCGGATGCTCATCCCCTCCACCATCACCGCCCGGCGAACCCGCAGATATACGTCCACCTTGTACATCCGTCGCACCATCCGTAGGGTCGAGTACAACCCTATGGATGGCGGCAGGCGGTACAGTTTTCAATCGCCGAATGTCAGCGGTCAATCCGCCCACATGGCCCATTTTACCTCCGCCGTTTACAAATGCCCCAATATTGTGAGATCCGGCCGCTGAAGGGTCATTACCGTCTGGCCGTCCAGAGTAGCCTTTATCACCTGACCCGGCACCGGGCCGGTACCGGAATGGGACTTGTAAATACTCAGCCCGCCCACCACGCGAGGGCCCCATGGCCACGTACCCGTAAGCACCACCGGCAAAGCCAGGGTTCACCGTGCTGCAGAAACCGGTGAATCCTCTCTGGCAGTTCTCACAGAACCCTCACGCTGCATTGAAGGGCATTACAACCCGGTCTCCCACATTCAGGGTCTTCACCTCCGAGCCGACTTCTTGTATGACACCCATGTTTTCATGGCCGAAGATGATTCCGGGCTGCGCTGCCGTCCGCCCCTCGTACATGTGCAAGTCCGAGCCACCGATACAAGAGGAAGTGATCTTCACGATGCCATCGTTGGGGTGTTGCAGCTCCGGGTCTGGCACATTTTCCTCGGCGATACTGAATGGGGCCTGGTAAACAACTGCTTTCATAACAAACCCCTCCTTGGCTTACAGGGGTCTTCTATCGTAGGTCTTTTATGAGACCCCCCTCTCGGCTAGCTTCTCCGGTGTGACCAGCTCGTAGAACTCGATCTCGTAGGAGTCGAGCTGGGCCTGCATCTCGGCGTTCAGAGTCCTTACCACCTCGGGAACCTGGGAAGGCCAGTTGGGCTCGATGGTCGCCTGGGTCCACTCAGCATAGGCCACGTTGGGAGTTCCCGGCAGGCCCTGGGACACATACACTTGTGCCTTGGGCCGGCCATTCTCCTCGTAGGCGGCGCATATTTTGATCAGCAGGTTGGCAACCTGCCATACCTTCCCCGGCTGCGCTTTGGCGATTCTTCTGATGACGTACATGGCCACTTCTCCTTTTTGTAATGCGACCTGGATTAAAACGGCCCTGGCTTTCGTTCCGCTATATTCGTCACTCCCTTTCCCCAACTTTGATAGCAAAAACCATCTGATTCTTGGGTTAACGATTCCGGAGAGTTGCCGCGTCCGCCCATCGAAAGGAAGTCCCTTTGGCGATTGGCACAGCTTAATATCTGCCCGTGCGAGCATGGGAACCTAAACCAAAGCCAAGTGGCATCTACTGGCGCGGGTCTCTGGCGGGAGGGTCATGGAGCGTCTAACTCTTCTTCCAGAACTGCCACCATCCTCTCGTTGATCGCAGGTCCGCCACCATCGACTACGCCGGCTGGTCTGGCGTGGCCGCTGTGTCTGTTGTGGCCGAATCTAGGGCGGGCCTAACCCCAGGGTCAACAGTAACGTCCTGGATACCGAATAGCTCCCAAGGTCTGAAGGACTCCACGAAATCCTTGGCTTCTTCGATAGATGGGAACCCCTTCCGGGAGCGGCTCGGGTCGTAGCTAAAAGTCTTCGCCAACGCGTCGATGCCCCGCTTGGTGTCTCGGAACCCTCCAAGCTCCTCTTCATGGCCGTCGTTTTCGTCACTGAGAATCAGGTTCTCTCCCCTTTTTACCTTTCGCCAATACACTCTCATGCAAAGCACTCCTCGACTCCGGTTTCTAGCTTGACGGTTTTGGGACCTTGATAGTCTCTACTTCTAAAATTTGCTCGCTTGGTCTCGGAGAGGTGTGTTCTCTCTCCAAGTATGGCAACTCCTCGGCGATGGTCAAGTTCCTTAAGTGGCGTGCCCTTTACAAGTTGGGCTGTTGCCTCAGCCGACTGGTGTCGAGGGTGACTAGCCTACGCTTGGCTCGCTTCCCCAGCGCCACCAGGAACATCACGCTTTTACCTTCCGCGTGGGGCGAGAAGAATCCGGATACTTGGTCGTCGTAAAACGTCAGGCCAGAGGCCCCCAGTCTTTGGGCATAGGCTGCCAGGTAGATTTTGCCCGCTGTGATACTGGCATCCAGCTGAGCCAACCGGTAACCCCGGTTACCAAAACGCTCCAGTATCGGATTCAGATTAGTCATGAAGAAAAAGTCGACGCTGGCATCGGCCGGAAGCGGCTGATCGAGCCCCAGATGACCAGCTTGCCGACGGTAGTCTCCTTCTTTCAGCAGCTCCAGAGCCTTCAGGTCTCGGTGGAACACATATGCGCCAGATGGGAGGTCGTCCACATTGTTCACGATCAGATAAATATCATTGAGAGCAGCGCCAGGTTGTCCTAAAAAGTCTGCCGGTATGCCCTGCGTGGCCTTTTCGAGCACCGTCGACAGCTCCCGGAGGGTTATCGATTCGTGGCTGAAACGGCGTGCGGACCCGCGCCGAACGATGACCGACTCGATGGAGTCCTGGGGCGTCTCGCCGTCAGAGCAGCGATTTAACGATACGAGGCATCCCGAAGGATGGGGCATCAGCATTGCCGGGCCTTCGCCTCGCCAAGAAACCACCTCTGCTTCATCCGTCAGAGAGGAGGCACCGTGCATCTCCAAAATGGCGGGTAATTCTACCTCGTACTCCGAAATTGGCTGAGTATCCAGCAAAAGTGGCTCTAAGTCGGGAGAGGATCCGATTGACGGCTCGGGAACGAATCCAACTGGTATCAACACGAGAGCTACTTCCTGCCGGTTCTCCAGATCCAGCAGGCGGTTAACCGAGCTGTCCACGAATCCGGCCACCACCTTAGCAGGTAGGCCATGCGCCGCGGCTATGGCTAAAGTGTTCGCCAGAATGGTTCCGCTGTCCCAATAGGAGTGGCGGTATTCCCGGGCCTGGTACTTACAGGCGTTCCGCCAAAATACATCGGTATAGAGGATTATGGCGGGAGCATGGGTCAAGCTCGGCTCGTTGCCACTGGCAGCCACCAGGGTTCCCCGATAGTCGCCCGGCCGTAGCCGGGTTAGGGACGGCCCTCCGGGATTATAGTGGTAGACTCCGGCTGCTAAACCAGGCAGGTCTCCACATACCACATAAAGCTCGATGTGGTACAGAGCACCGGTACAGGCCGCGGCACGAAACGGCATGGATCCCCAGGGGAAGTTCAACCTCTTGGTAACCCCAGCTGAGAAGTACAGAATGCTGCTCAAGGTGGTGATATCCAGTGTTCCGTCACTGACTGAGGGAATAACCTCCATGGAGATCGCGGATAGCGCGGGCACTACCGATGGCGATGCCTCAAACGGCAACGGAATCGGATCCAGGTCCGGGTATATTTTGAACAGCAGGGGTTGGCTCGACGGGTCAAAGGAGTGCCGAGGGTCCATCAGATTCCCGTGGGGGTGCTTGGTGCCGTTGTGGTAATACCAGGTGGCTTGAATTTCTCGATTTACCATAGGTTCCCCTAGTTCTCCTGCTGGCGTTCACCGAGCTATATTAGCATGGTTTCAATAGGGGTTCTCAAAGTGTAAATAGACTGGAGCAAGTTGGTCTATGGCGTACCAGTCTGCTTGTCAAGGGCGGCGAGATGTTGGGCCATCAGGGTGTCGAAGTTCAGCATAAAAGTCCGGGCTAACTGGCCAGCATAAATGTCACATTCACTCGCATTGCCTCACCCAAATCGTTACCCAACGCAAGTGGTTGCCTCAAATAGAATGTTACCCAACAACGGGTACATCATCTCGGAACAGGGGAACCCACCGGACTTCGTCTTGGAGATCGCCTCCCGGAGCACCTGCCGGCAGGACGTCGTGGAGAAAAGGGCGGCCTACGCCGCCGTGGGCATATAGAATTCGTGAAGCGGAAGAAAGGAGGTGACAATGCCCAGACCAGACCTGGCTCACCCATCAAACGCCGCCGGCCCGTGGTTCGCGGACACCCGCTGCATCAGGTGCGACACTGCCCGGAACTGGGCGCCGGACCTAATTGGCATGGACGCGGTGGGCCGTTCGGTTTTGATTAGTCAGCCCGTCGGAGCGGAGCAGGAAGCGGAGTTGTGGCGCGCGGCGGCGGCTTGCCCAACCAAGTCGATAGGCAACCGCGACCAGCCCAGGGAGCCGGCGGGGATATTCCCCTACCGGATGACGGACGGAGTGTTCGCCCTGGGCAACAATGCACAGTCTTCCTTCGCCGCCCACTCCTTTCTGGTGGCGCGCCCCGACGGGAACCTGATGGTTGACTCCCCGCGGTTTAGTCGGCCGCTGGCCGAAAGCATCGATGCTCTCGGTGGCATTACCAATGTGCTCCTGAGCCACCGCGACGACGTGGCCGACGCGGACCGCTGGGCGGAGCGGTACGGCGCCCGGGTCTGGATTGGCGAAGCCGATGCGGACGCAGCACCCTATGCGACGGATTTGACCGGCGATGAGGGTGTAACCGTCATATCGTCCGGTGTGGTGTCGATCCCGGCGCCAGGGCACACCAAAGGCCACGTCCTGTATCATGTAGATGACCGGTTCCTGTTTACCGGCGACACTCTGCACTGGAATCATCGCCGGGGCGAGTTCGACGTCTTTCCGAAACAGACCTTTTTCTCGTGGGCGGCGTTGGCCGACACGATGGACCTTATAGCCGCGCTGAAGGTGGAGTGGATGTTCGCCGGTCATGGCATGTGGCATAAGGTGAGCACCCAAGAGTGGGAGCATCAGATGCCCTCCCTGGGGCCGGCGATGCGCGACGTGGGTCAAGCAGCTTGGTCCCGGCGTCCCGGCACCACCTATGGATGGTACTGAGTCGAACCCTCCGTTGCTGCGACAGCAGTTCTGGAGGCTTCCCAAACGCTCAGCCATTCCACCATGCAGGCCTTGCCTCTACGATACACATCAAATGCCACGAGAGGAGGAGCATCTCATGGCGGTCAATGTCTCAGAAGTAATTCCCGATGGCGTTCCCTTCGAATGCCGATTGTCGGAAAGCCTCCGCACTTCGATTTACCGCGTCTCTCAATTCTTCGCAGCTGCTGGCGAGGGTTCCTCACGTGTCGTTTTTGACGTCGACGACTTCAGGGCCGGAGTCACGACAAGCCCGGAAGAGTACTTCTCGCAGAATGACTTGGCGGGCCAGTTTGTCGACGACCCAACCTACCGGCCCTGGGTGCGTGAGTGTTGCAACACCGAGCGTGGCACGACGGTCACGAAGCTTCACGTCGTCCTTCAAGTGAAACAAGAACTGGACGCGTGGCCGGCAACGGACGGCCAGTGCTGGAAGGCCGACCTCGGCCGCGGCGAGCACCTCCTATTTGTGGACGGTGGTGAGCATCCGGTCCCGCCATTCGACGACAAGCCGCACTGGAGAAATGCAGCGCTCGCTGCGGTGAGGATTGGACTCGACGTGCCTGGGAGTTTTGAGAAGGTCGGTGATCAAGCTAGTTACCGCACGACCGACGATCGCTGGCTGGATCTGCTGCGGCTTAACGTTTCGAGTGCGGAGGGCTCCACATCGACCCCCATTGCAGCACATGATCTGCGCGAGAAAGCCCGTGTGATTGCATTGCTGGCCAATCATCTCAAGGAGCAAGTCGATCCCGTTGGAACGGACCCCACACCGCTGCGGCAGCTGCTGGAGGCGCTGCAGCTGGATCCGTTAACGGACGATGCTTACCGTAGGCTCTGGTTCCTCCAACTCCATGATCGGTGCAGGCGATTCCTTCACAGTTGTGGGCGCAAAATTAAGAAGGAAAAAACCTTCGCAGACACCGATAAGCATCGCAATCAGATAGCTCACGAAGATGTTGAGAGGATTGATCTTCGGCTGATGGAAGAACTACAACGAAGTGCCTATGAAGTTATCAGGCGGAACGCATCGAGCGGTGTGCAACAACCGTAGACCCTGGGTCGGCGAAACCACGTCCGCAGTTTGGCCTTCCTAGCGTCACTGAAGTCACGCTCAAAATGCCCTACGGGCCTTGTCTTTACCATGCACGATAAATGTACTTATCGCGCACGGTAGAATGAACTCCGGACCCCCGAACAGCGGGTCCAGAGGCCGCCATTCGAACAGATAGAAGCCCGGACTCTGGAGAACCATGACCGCTGAACCGGTCCACGGGGTCATCCCGGCCCCTCCGGAGGCCCCACCCGCAGGCCGGGATGCTGGCCAGCATCCCGATGCCCGCGGGTGGGGCCTCGGACAACGCTAGGGCGGAGGCCGGAAGCCGGGCGCCTAGCACGAGGCGCTCCTACGCGGCCGGCTGGAGGGACTTCACCCAATGGTGTCTCCACACCGGGGTCCGGGGTCTTCCGGCAGCTCCGGCTGACGTGTCCGCTACTTGGAGCACCTGGTGGAGGCCCGGGCCAGGGCGCTGGCCACGGCCCGCAGCCGCTTGGCGGCGGTCTCCGCCGTCCACCACCTGGCCGGCGACCCCGACCCGGCGTCCCGGCCGCTGGTGAAGGCCACGCTGAAGCGGTTGGGCCGGGAGCACGGGAAGCCGCGGAAACAGGCACGGGGCCTGACCGCCGAGGCCCTTGCCGCAGTCAGGACGCTTTCGCTGGACGTCAACACGGCTGCCTCAGGAAACATGGGACACCATTTACATCCTATTCCACCGGGCCTTCGGGCCGACGATGAAACCCCTTACCCAAGATGATTTCGGTCCAATTCGGCATAGCCTTGTCCTTTGCAATTGCAATCCGCAGTATCGCAGCCCGGCAAATATCCTGAGCTTCAGCGAAGGCCTTGGCCCTCGCTTCCTCCTTCTGCTTCTTGAGGCTCCCGGCGTGCAGCACGTTTGACGCAAAGCCGTAGGCCTGCCGGAGTCTACGAAAGTATTTTTTGCGCTCCTCGAGTGTGTCACCGAGTAGCCATGCCCCCCTGATCGCCAGACGATGGCTCTTTTCGCCGACGGTTCCGTTGTCGTCAGCAAGCAGAACAGACTCCATCGCGATCCTCAGTTCGACCAGTTGCTCTTCCTTTGCGGTCGCCCGTTTCGACCTGCGCCACCTGGCAATGCCGAGGTCCAACTTGGTGAACCCGTCCAGCAATCCATGGAGTTCCAGACATCTCTCCAACTGCTGCTCAGAGACGAGGCTTGGTGGCGAGTTGCTTATGTCATTGCTTCTATACGAGAATCCCGGGTTGAGGAAGAAGGCGTCTACGTCTCCGTAATCCCACCACTGTCTGAACCAGTCGACGTAGCTATTGGTCTCGACCGACATTGCTCGGCACAGGCCGTCCATCGACATCGACGATAATTCCGGGTTGCGAATTGCGGGGCGCGGCGGAAGCTCTGGGAAGCCAGCGATATCACCGTCCGGGGAGTACAGCGCCGGCCCCACAGAGTGTTCGAGAGACAAGATCGCTCTCTGGGCGTATTGCTCGTGCCGGATGTCGTGCTCGTCGATCTGGACGGAGAGGAATCTAGGAAACTCGTCGCCGTTGCTCGGCAGTGTTTCCAGGCAAAGCCCGTCCACGGGCTTCAGCCCGCCATCGGTTGTCGCTCCCTTGAGCAAGGCACACAGCCAGACCCGGATCGGTCGGCCTTCAATCCACTCGGCGAACAAACCCGCGACCCGTTCTGGGCCCACTCGCGCCGCCGCGAGAACCAGTACTTTCGCGTATTCCTCGACGGTGGGCAGACGCGGCGAAGCCTGCGACCCCATCAAGTTGTAGAAGCCGTTTCCTATTGCACCGTTCTCGGACGAGGTGTAGCACGCAACCATTGGGGTGAGCTCCGAGACGAGGTCGCTTAGCTCAGCTTCACGGACACTTACGGACACTTATAGTGTCCGTGTTGGACAGGCTGTACTCTCTCCTCATCTTCCGGGCGTACAACTCGTGCATCACGGCCGAGTCTAAGCGTTGTCCAAGGACGTTCGTGAACTCCGCTTGGTGAACAGCCCGGCCGATGCATTCCGTCAAGCGTTCAATCTCCATGTCCATCCGTCCGATCTCCTAGATGGGGATGAGGGCCAGTCTCCTGTGTCAACGCCGCCTCGACGCTCCTAAGAATGCCCTACGGGAAGTCCTTCACTACGGCGACATACTCTGCCAGCTTGCGTCCTAGGGAGGAACAGTTGGCGTAGTTTGTAGACATCCCAGCCTCTTTCAGGACCTCTCGGACCGACAGGCTGGAGAGGTCGTCGGCATGACGGTAGCTCCGTCGGTGTAGCTCCGCGCCCGCACCCGGGCGGCCTCTGAGGATGGCCTTGTAGTGCGTCTCTCCGGGTACCATGTCTTCGCGGACCTGGTACCAGTCCATGACTGGACCTCGACGTCGCCGTCAGGGTCGATGTCTCCGGCGTCGATCAGGTAGGCTACCAGGAGTTCCTTCTCTTCGTTGGTCATGTCAAGCTCCTACGGCCTCTAGAAAATTGCGAAACTCTCTCTTTTGAGGTTTGCATTTGTCGGGCGTTCTTGGTGGTGCTGGGGGGCGTTGCCAGCGGCCTCAGAGAGGGGGCGCGGAGAGGGCTATGCCTGGTCGAAGTCCGACCTGGAGATTCCAAGGTTTCTGCGGATTCGGTGCAGCGTTCCGATGGCCAGGTCACGGTTTCCGTGCCTGGGGATGGGGGTCTCCCGCTCGTTTGTTGGATTGAGCCACATTTCGTGGGACCCGCTGGCTTGCCGGTCAAATCTACAGCCGAGCTGTTCCAGCTTTCTGCGCAACTCTCGGTAGGTCACGCGGTCACCGTGAAGCTTCCCTTGCCGGTCCGCTCTGGCGTTACCTCCGATGGCAGGGGCACTCCCCGTTCTTGGCGCGACTGGATCAGGGCCTTGGCCACTGCCCGAAGCTCATCCAGTGTCTGCTCGGGGGTATCCCCCCAAGCCATGCAGCCCTGCAGGGCCGGGACCTCCGCTAGGTACATCCAGCCTTCGCTCTCCTCAGGTTCGTGAAGAATGTAGTCCAACTGGTAGATGTCCATCTCTTCTCCTCTGGTTCAGGGGTGGTCGATGGTGAAGTTTATTCGATTTTCCTCTGTTGGATCTCTTCGGTCAAAAGGCCTGCTGTCAGTCTGATTCTCCTTTAGGGAGTTTTGCAATTATCTGAGGCTCTCCACTCAAGTATGGTGTCCGCCGCCGTCAGCGATTGTTGATCCCGACAGCCGCCGTAATGTTCATTTTGTGAATCGCCCGCCGCTGGGCGGTGCGGATGGTTGTTGTCCGATGGCAGCCTGAGGTCAATCCCCCCGGTCACGCAGCAGATCGGCGGGGTGGATCTGATTGGCTCCGGCGTAGGTTGTACTGGCCAGCTGCACTACCGCGGATGCCGAGGCGTCCGAGACGGCGTTGACACACCCAGCCCCTACCCAACCGCTACCTGTCCACCTGTTGGATGGTCCAACGGCTGACCTCCAGGCGCTTGGCCAGGTCCCGCTGGCTCACTCCCTTCGACCGCTCTGCCCGGATGTACTCCCGTTGCCGCTCGGTCAGGCTGGGCCGCCGGCCAGGGAAACGGCCCTCGGCCCGCGCCTTCGCCTGGCCCGCGACCGAGCGCTCCCTGATCGAGTTCCGCCACCACTCGCTGAAGGCGAGCACCATCGCGAGCTGGAGCTTGCCGGTGGCCGTGGCCGTGTCAAAATCTTCCGACAGGGACCGGAACTCCACTCCCGCCCGGTGCAGGCCCTCGATCACCTGCAGCCCGTAGGTCAGCCCCCTGGAGAGCCGGTCAATGTGGGTGACCATCAGGGCATCCCCTTCGACCACAGGTCCAGCAGTTCCAGGAGGCCGCCGCGGTCATTCTTGGCCCCGCTGGCTTCCTCGGCTCGAATATTGCCCAGGGAGCAGCCGGCGCGGACCAGCCGATCCACCTGCAGGTCCAGATTCTTGTCCTCAGGCTCTCTCACCGAGACCCTGGCGTAACCGTAGAGCGTCATCCTGCTGCACCCCTGGCTGGAATGGCAAAAGTATACTGTCCTGCCAGGGAGAAATAAACCGGGTTTTCCAGCCACCCCCTGAGCTACGACAAGGGGAAATTTCCAGCCGGGGCCGTAAACAGGGCTGTTTACAGCCACCTTGTGGCCAACCAGAGAACGCTTTGGACCAACCCGCAGCAGCGCCATGGCCCGGGCCCAGAGGCGCGGGGCTGCCGAACCTGATTGCCGCTGGCCGGTGGAAGAGATCCAGGATGCCGGCGAGATACACTGAGCGCCAAGCAGACGGCCGGGGCGCGGTGGCCAGGTACTACCCAGGAGAGCGAGGGTTAATGTTACTCCAAGCTGCGTGAGGAATCCCTGGCGGCTCACCCGATCCAGCTGCCGGACGTGGCCCCACCGGAAGCTGCGCAGCAAGGGCCCAAGGTAAATGTCCCCTTACTATGCAGTTCGCACTTGTGCCCTATTTGTATTGGTGTGGGAATTGAGCATTTGATTCCTGCTAATACTACAGCCGCACATCCACTGAAGCGGAGCCTTCAGCCGCTCGCTTGAGTTGGATTCAGCTTTGTCACGATTGTTACCGGGCCGTCAGTCGATGGCAGAACGTGAATATGCTGAGGCTGTCTGAACCTACTGGGAATTATCTGCGGCTGTAGTACTAATGACCGACGGAGAGGAATGTGACGGGAACGCGGCAGCGCGAATCTCAGCCCCGATTGGGGGTGGGTAAAACCCATGAGTAAAGCTCGTGATAATATGGCATTTTCACGGGTTTATGGAGTCCCCGATGCCCGTGGAAGAGGACCGCCGGTCCGTTCTCGCCGCCATCGGCCCCCTCGACCAGGACCTGGAGCTGTTGGAACGCGACCATGATGCGGCCCAGGCTGTCGCCGCAGGCCTGCGGGATGCGAAAGCACCCAACACGCACCGCGCGTACGAGAGCGCTTGGCAAGCCTTCCAGGCATGGGCGGATGCGGGCGGCCACCGGTCACTGCCCGCAGCTCCCCAGGCCGTCGCCCTCTACCTGGGCCGCCTGGCGGCGGATGGCAAGGCCATGGCCACCATCGAGCAGGCCCGCGCTGCCATCTCCCATGCCCATGCCGAGGCGGGGATGGCGCAGGCCGACAATCCCGCCCGCCATCCGGTCGTCGCCGAAACGATCGAGGGCTGGCGGGATCAGGTTCCAGCGCCTAGGCAGGCCGACGCGCTTACCTCCGATGCCCAGGCCCGCGTCCGTGAAACTGCCCGCCTGCTCCGGCGCGCCCGCGGGGCACATGGAATCTGTGGCAGTCGCCCAGGCCCGGGCCACCGTCGACGGTGACCGTCACCGAGACCACGGCCCGCGCCCTCGATGCAGCAGCACAACGCCGAGCCCTCCCAACCGGTATTCGGCATGACCGGCGAGACGCTGGCTAACAGAATACGTGCCGCAGCTCGAGCGGCAGGACTGGGCGAGGGTTTCAGTGGACACAGCGGCCGCATCGGCATGGCCCGGCGGATAGTGGCCGCAGGAGCGCCGAACGCGGTGGTCCAGAACCAGGGCCGCTGGAAGCAGGGCGGCGGCATGGTCGGCCGCTACACCCGCGGCGAGTCCGCCGGATCGGCGTTGCGGTATTAAAACTGATATTTGTCACTTCGACACGGTCCCAGAGTGGACGAATGTCCGTGAAAATGCCGGCCTAATCATCTCGAAAATTGACACCAATTCGGCCACAATTGCCTCTATCCCGAATCCCAAACACTATTATCCAAATCATCCCCTGTTGTAGGTTTAGCGTAGCGATCCGGATCCGTCGGTGTCGAATCTCCGATTTTAGCCCTCGAATCCGATATCACGACCTTGCAAGCCGGTGATTTGACGGTCGCTTGCCTTCAGGATGGGTGGATCGGCGTTCCCGAACACACCCGTAATCAGGCTTTCCGCTCGGTCCGATTGCGACCGTTGTCAGACCCGTTGGTGCTCACGCTACCTTGCCAGCGTGACGTGCCGGGGCGCAGCCATAGTGGGTCATTGGGTGGAGGATAGGTTTTGAACGGTGCTGAAACGCTGGCAAACGTGTCCAGATCGGTGGCTACGTTGTGGGTTGGAGTCATGGCCGGGTTTTTCTACGCGTTTTCGGCTGTGGTCATGCCAGGTTTGTCTACTGCTGACCCTGCAATCGCTATGGAAGCAATGCAAGCGATAAATGCCTCTGTGCGCAACATTGCGTTCGCTGTCAGCTTTTTCGGTGCGCCGTTGGCATGTGTTGCCGCGATGACGCATGCGGCTCATCGGCGGGACTGGCCGGCCGGGTGGATGGTCTTGGTAGGTGGGAGCGTTTATATGATTGGTGCTTTTGGGGTCACTTTTCTTGTCAACGTGCCCCTGAACGAAACTTTGGCTTCATTGGACCCAGGATTGCCCGAGAATCGTTCCGAGATGCTCTCCTACATTGGCGAATGGTCGATATGGAACAACATCCGAACGGTCGCCAGCATGATTGCCTTTGCGTTCATTCTTTGTAGCCAGGTCGTAAGCCAATCTGGAAGCCGGCTGAGTTCCTGACGCCGGATGCCCGGTGGTCCGGACGCGTTCGCTCCGTTCGCTCCCATATGGCCGCATCCATCCGCAATCCGTTATATACGGAGGGACCGTCCGACACCCGGAGCGTACACGCGATGCTGGATATACGGTCGCTTCGCTGGGAAGCATTGAACGTGAAGCGGTACTTGACTCCGATGGAATCTGTCCCCTTGGCTGAAACAGTGGATTGACCCGCACGACTCGCACTGAGCCTGGTACATATAATGAGGCAAGGCCACATCCCCTAATGAGGCAAGGCCACATCCCCCAAAACTCGCATTTGCACTGAATCGGGATTTGGGGAGCAGATCAAGCAGCGTGAAGCCTGTCAGGAGAGACAAGGGATTGTAATGGAATGCGTGTCAGAACACGATCACCGTGATGACCCGGGCTCGTGTGAGTTCGACTATAACTACTGCTTAGCACAAATAGCACTTCGGTCGGGAACATAATGCCACTTGTAACAAAAGACCGGGTAACTTGGAACGGAAGACGCGCTTACATGAAACAATCCAGCTATAGCATTAAACTTATACTACATATGCTCAGGTCGGCACTCACGAGATCCCTGTCCTAGCCCTGATACGCGGTGAGGAGGAACAGCGCGAGCGGATCAAACGGAGTCCTCTTAAGGCCACAAATTTGGATGTGCTGGGAAAACGGGGTCTCTTTAATAAATGGCAGGAACCAGCAACCGTCCAGAATCACCTGGCAGATTGGATGCGCCTCAACCCAAGAGGCTCAGAACTGCCGATGGGAGAGGTGGTGTCCCTTTTCACAGGACCATTCCTAAACAGCCATTGCTCAATAGAAAATTGCTTCAACAAGGATTCTGCAGGACCATACATGCACAAAATAACTAACGATACCCGATGGAACGTCAACCACCATGAATAATTTTTTGATTCCCCAAATTGCCCGCGAGCTTCAGTTGGAGCGGAGGCAAGTTGTGGCCACCGTTGCCTTGCTGGACGACGGGGCAACCGTACCCTTCATCGCCCGTTACAGGAAGGAGAATACCGCCACCCTGGACGAGGTGGCGATTTCCAATATTCGGGATCGTCTGTCGCAGCTTCGGGAACTCGGGGATCGTCGGGAGGCCATACTGTCTTCCCTGGAAAAGCAGGGTCTTCTGACGGAGGAACTGGGTCAGGCGGTTCTCTCGGCTGAATCCTTGGCAGCCCTGGAGGACGTATATTTGCCCTTCAGGCCCAAGCGACGCACTCGGGCTGCCATCGCCCGGGAAAAAGGGTTGGCTCCCCTGGCTCTGTATATTCGGAGCCAGGAAGATTTTGACGTCGGCCTGGCTGCTGCAGAGTACGTGAACCCCGACACTGAGGTAAAAAATGTCCAGGACGCCCTGAGCGGCGCCAGGGACATAATCGCCGAATGGGTCAGCGAGGACGCCACAGCGCGGCGGGCGATTCGGGAGCTGTTTTGGGACGAGGGAGTTTTTTCGGCGACGGTGGCTTCGGGTAAGGAAGAGGCGGCAGCCAAGTACCGGAATTACTTCCAGTGGCAGGAACCTGTTGCGGGTGTGCCTTCCCACCGGGTACTGGCCATGTTCAGGGGAGAGAAGGAAGCGTTGCTTTCGTTGCATATAGCGCCTCCGGTTTCCTCTGCGTTAGCGATTCTGGAAAGGCTCTTTGTTAGCGAGTCAACCCAGGCGTCTGAGCAGGTTCGGTTGGCCATTCAGGACCGTTATAAGCCGCTGTTGGAATCGTCAATGGAAACGGAGGTTCGCAAGGAGGTCAGGCTTCGCGCCGAGGAGGCGGCCATCAGAGTATTCGCCGACAACCTGCGGCAGTTGCTGTTGGCTCCGGCCCTGGGCCAGAGGAACATCCTGGCCCTGGATCCCGGCTTCCGCTCGGGCTGCAAATTGGTCTGTTTGGACCGGCAGGGCCGGCTGATGCACCAGGATACTGTCTATCCGCTACTGGGGTCGCGGGGGCGAGAGGAAGCCGCCAGTAAGGTGCTTCTGCTCTGCCGGCAATACCAGGTGGAAGCCATTGCGGTGGGCAACGGAACCGCGGGCCGGGAGACGGAAGCCTTTCTGAGGAAGCTGGATTTGGACCCTCAGATTGCGGTGGTGATGGTCAACGAGAGCGGGGCCTCGGTCTATTCGGCTTCGGATGCGGCGCGGACCGAGTTCCCCGACCAGGACATCACCGTGCGGGGGGCGGTTTCCATTGGGCGGCGCCTGATGGACCCGTTGGCCGAATTGGTCAAAATAGACCCCAAGTCCATCGGTGTGGGCCAGTACCAGCACGACGTCGATCAGAAAGCATTGAGGCAGCGCCTCGACGACGTGGTTGCTAGTTGCGTCAACAGCGTGGGCGTGGAGCTGAACACGGCCAGCGGCCAGTTGCTCTCGTATGTTTCTGGCCTTGGACCTCGTTTGGCCAAAGCAATTGTGGAGTACCGGAACGACAACGGCCCCTTTGCCTCCCGGCAATCGCTGAAGAAAGTGCCTCGCCTAGGTCCCAAGGCTTTCGAGCAGGCGGCCGGGTTCTTACGCATCAGAGATGGTGACCATCCGCTGGACGCCAGTGCCGTGCATCCCGAGTCCTACCGGGTTGTCGATGCCATTGCCCAAGACCTGGGCCATTCACTGGTGCAGATGGTGGGCAATGCTGCTATGGCCCATAGGATTGACCCCAGCCGCTACATCAGAGATAAGGTTGGGCTGCCGACATTGACGGACATCATCGAAGAACTGGCCCGGCCGGGCCGGGATCCGCGCCAGGAATTTGAACCCTTTCACTTCGCCCAGGGGATAAACCAGATCGGGGACCTGACGGCAGGAATGAAGCTGCCCGGGGTGGTAACCAATGTGACCGGTTTTGGCGCCTTTGTCGATCTGGGTGTACACCAGGACGGGTTGATTCACATCAGCAGGCTGTCGGACGGCTTCGTCAGCAACCCCTCGGACATCGTTAAAATTCAGCAGCGGGTATGGGTGACCGTGCTTGAAGTCGACCTGGAGCGCAAACGAATCGCTTTGTCTCTTCGGTGAACTGAGAAGAGACTTCCGGCACAGAGTTACGCAGCGGCAGTAAAACAAGCCGGCGGTCCCACCGGTGCGCAACACGTCGGCGTCGTCGATGCAGTCGCCACCAGCCAGCGCAGACGCAACCAGGGTCATCATCTTGCCGCCCGTGTTGGCCCGCCCCGGCGCGCCGCCAAGGTCGAGATGGTTGTGGACCAGTCCGGGCCGGCCCAGGCGCCGGGCGAGGGTGGCCGGCAGGAGCAGGCCGGCATTGGCCACCAGGCGGTGGTCATCAAAGACGACGCGGATCCGGTCGGGATTGTTCTGTGGCAGCATCTATTGGGTGCTCCTTGTTTCCAGACGGTTTTCTGTTCCAAAACCATTATCCCAGATTTAGAGGAGCACCTTTTGCCCTTTCAGGAGGCCTCTCACACGCCCTCGTTCGGTGGATTGGGGCTAAAGCCAAGGTGAAATGTACATATCGCTAGACCGTACTATCGGTGCCCACCCAGTTGAGGCCTAAAGGTGATATGAGGTGTCGTGGAGTCCTTTCGGTCATCGTCAATCTCCCCGAAATGCACATCCCACCTTGGTATTGGTTTAGCGTCGAGCTAGGGAAGAGCACGGCTTGAGTTCGCCGTACTCTTCGGTAAACCTGTAGAAATTGTCCGGGAAGCCTGCGTTTGGGCTAGACGAACCAGCCCATGCCTTCAAAGTGGCCGCGCAGGAAGGCTATCTGGCCTCCGTGGACGATGTTGTCAAAGACCAGGACACCCATGATGGTCTCTTTCGGCTCGGGGTCCGAACCGGGCCTCAGGCTCATGGTGGCGCTCAACTCTCGTCGGTCACGGAGGACATATAGTCCTGGCAGCAGGCCTTCATGGCCTCGTAGTACCCTACCAGGACGTCTTTGGAGGGAAGCGGCCACGCGGCCACGCGCGCCGTGTCCCAGCCTTGGCCGGTCGTCTCCGGGTCGTCGCTCAGGCCGAATTTCTCGCACCAACCGTCCTCTATCCATAGCTGAGGCTTGCCTTGGAACCTGGCATTCATGAAAACGTCCACCACCCGGCTCATGTGGAAGAGGAGCCAACCGATGGAATTGTTGCTGTCGGATATCTGGCGCGCCAGTGTCTCATCACTCAGCCCGTCTATGGCGCGGTCTACCATACCCCAGTTACGTTCCAGCGCATTTGATATCCCGGCGGAAACAGCCATGGTTACTCTCCAAAAGTTTCGTTAGTTTGGGGTTGCGGGGCTAATTGTAACAGCCCCAAAACTGGAATGGTAAGGTAGCGCCGACGATCAAGAAGAGACCTGCTACTGATCTGCCGCTGTAGTATTAGGGTCCTTTCGGTAGTCTTCAAGACCCTCGAAATGTAGATCCTACCGTGGCTTTAGTTTAGGGTCTCGCCGCCCTCGACATGTTCTTCATCGGCCTGCTAAGCCACAGTCCAGGCTGAACCCCGTTTTGCCGGCTGCACAAGGGCGGGCAACAGTCGAAAAGCCCGCACCGTTGAGGTCGTCCTACAGACGCTCCAGTAACTTTGCAATCTGATCGGTGTGGTTCATGTCGGGTTCCCACTCGCAGATCACACTGTGTTCGTCGATGACAACTGCGGGCCTTTTCCCGTCTGACGGGTCTTTGACGTACCTCTCTCCATCGAGAGCGGACATGCCTAGCTCAATGCCTACTCGTCGATCAGGGTCGTTCAGGACCGCGAACGGAAGCTGCTCTTTCTCGACCCACTGGCGTGCAGCATCCAAGCTTCCGTCATGGATTCCGAACAGCACGACGTTCTTCTCGGTGAACTCGGCAGCATGCTCTCGGTACCCAAGAGCCATGCGGGTTCAGTTACCACCGCCCGGACTCGTGAAGAAGTACAGCAGGACCTTTTGTCCGCGAAGACTGCTAAGGGATATCGTCTGTCCATCGCTGGACTGAAGTGTGAAATCGGAAATCGTCTTTCCGATGTAAGTTTCCATCATTGCCGTCCTTTCCGGTGAGACTTAATAGAACCGACGCACGCATGGCAGAACCGTTCCCCATGCAGTTGCTGGGCTGCACGGAGTCTAGGCGTTTCTCACCGCCGATGCACGCCTAGCTACGCACGTCCGCTCGGGCGGAGAAGTGAGTAGCGCATCCTCCTGCGCCAGGACGTCTGTAGATCCCAGGCGCCCAACCGGGCCGCGCCCCTAGCTGAGCATCGTCGTGTAGCGAGTGAAATCAACCGGCGCGAGGCCAGATTGCGAGCGCAGACGCGTCAGGACTCGCAGGATCTCCCGCCGTAGGGCGACGCCTTCGCGCGCGAGTCCACGAAGGTAGAGGCCGCCTGGCGGGGTCACCCGTTGCAATCTCCACGCCTGAATCGTCTACGGAGTGCTTGTTGGGTTCGCTTGGTCCACCGGCGACGCTGTTTGACATTATAGGGGCTCTCATGTGTGAGCGCCCCTATAAGCCCCACCGAACTGGACAAAATCAAGAACCTTCGTCTTGAGGTTCGTCTTGGACCTATTCCGTTCAGAGACGGGACGACGTGTCACACCCTGCTAGACTGGCCGCTACTGTTTGAGCTGGAGGCTCCTCACCTTGCGGACACAGGTGGTTCTTGCCCTGACGCTCCTTGCGCTTGCACTCTCCGCCTGCGAGTCCGCACCGCCGACGGCGACAGACACGCCTATGGCTACACCCACGCCGACCCCCTCGCCCCTTGCACCTCCCCCAACTCCCACTGAAGCGTCCGACATTCAGGCAACGGTCGACGCTGCTAGTACTCAGTCAACTTGGTTTTAACATTTATTTAAGAAAAAGGACAATTAGGCTATCCTGTGTCAAGGGCGTCGCGATAACATGCCACTGTGGCGGAGTAACCGTGTACCACCGGCCTGATGACTGTCTGCAGTGAATCAGTCGGGGTGGCGACGTTACAGGAGCAGGAGGGGGGCAGCGTTGACAGTGCGTTATGCGTCTTCCGGCTTCTCTGGAGCTTGCGAGGCGGCGCTCTCCCGGCTGTGCTTCAGCCGGTAGCCCTCGCCATTCATCTCCAAGATGTGGACGTGGTGGGTGAGGCGGTCCAGCAACGCTCCGGTGAGACGCTCCGATCCGAAGACCTCGGTCCACTCGTCGAAAGGGAGGTTGGTGGTGACCAGGGTGTATCCTCGCTCATAGCGCTGAGAGAAGACCTCGAAGAGGAGTTCGGCCCCGGTACGGGACAATGGCACGAAGCCCAGTTCGTCGATGATCAGCAGGTTGAGCCGGGACAGTTGCCGCTGTAAGTTCAGCAGGCGCCTTTCGTCCTTGGCCTCCATCATCTCATGCACCAGGGCGGCGGCGGTGGTGAAACCCACAGACATCCCGCGCTGGCAGGCGGCCAGCCTCAGCCCAAGGCCACGTGGGTCTTGCCGGTGCCGCTGTTGCCGACGGCGATGACGTTCTCCCGGCGCTCGATGTACTCACACCGTGCCAGTTCCATCACCAGGGCCTTGTTCACCGAGGGGATGGCCGGGAAGTCGAAGGTGTCCAGACTCTTCACCGCAGGGAATCGGGCGGCCCGGATCCGCCGCTCCACCATGCGCTGATGGCGGTCGATGAGTTACAGTTCGACGAGTCGGAGCAGGTATTCAGGGTGGTCCACATTCTCGGCGGCGCACTGGGCGGCCATCTTCCCGTACTCCCTCAGGAAGCTGGGCAGCTTCAGCTCCTTCAGGTGATGTTCCAAGAGCAATGTGGATCGCTGGCTCATGCTGCCCTCCCCGACAGGAGTGTCATATATTCCTTGGCGGATGTGGTGCCGACCCTCACCCTGGGCAGGTAGGGGTACAACTCCAGGTCAAGGCGTGGCGGCCGTCCCTCCAGCCGGCACAGCACCAAGTGCTTCACCGCGTCGAAGCTCAGCGCCCCCAGCCTGATGGCGTCCCTGACCGCTCTATGCACCTCCTGCTGAGAGAAGGTCTCCAGCAGCCGGAGCACCTGCACGAACTCCCGTTTGCCCCGCCGTCCCATGTGGGATTCCAACAAACGCCGCAGCGTCCCGAACTCTTCGGGCAAATCCCACGCCTGCAGGGGAGCGGCCTGGTCCAGGGCGCCCGGCTTCCTCTCCAATAGCGGCAGGTAGTGGATGGGGTCGTAGACGAAGTCGTCTCTCTCTCGTAGGAGCGAGAGTGTCTGGCGATGATCTCAGTCCCGCAACTGATGACCACTGCATCGACGTAGCCCTTTACCAGTACGTCGCGGTGCCCGTAGGCCACCGGCACCGAGTAGTCGTTGGTCCGGTATCTGACCAGCGAGAGGGAACTCACCCGGCCCGCCTGCTTCTCACAGGCATCGTAGGGCACCGCGGGCAACGGCATCAGCGCGCCTCCAGGTCCCGCTCCATACGCTGCCCGATGGTCTCGGTGTGGCCCCGCAGCCTGGCGCCCATCCGCTCCAGGCAACGCCGCTCCAGGAAGGCATTCAAGGCATCAAAGCTGTCGAAGGACGGGATGGGCACCAGGAAGTTGCGGCGCACGTAGCCCACCATCCCCTCCACCTTTCCCTTGTCGTTGCCCTTGCCGGGACGCCCGAACCGGTCCTCAAACAGATAATGGGACTGAAGCTCAGTAAAGGCGCGGGTGCGCTGGCGACGCCCATCCCCCAGTATCTTCGCCACCGCCAGCTTGGTATTGTCGTAGAGGATGCTCCGGGGGATCCCACCCAGGAAGGCAAATGCTGAGACATGTCCGTCCAGGAAGGCCTCGGTAGTCTCGGCCGGGTAGGCCTTGACGAAGCAGCCGTCGCTGTGGGGCAGGTCGATGACGAAGCAGTGGGCCTTCTGCTCCACACCGCCGATGACCACCAGGGCCTCGCCGAAGTCGCACTGGGCTTGGCCCGGCGGATAGGACAGGGGCACGAACATCTCCTGCGACCGGCGGTGATGCTCCCTTACGTAGTCCTTGACTATGGTGTACTGGCCGCCGAACCCATGCTCGCCCCTGAGTCGCTGGAAGATCCGCTGGGCTGTGTGGCGCTGCTTCCTGGGACGCCTGAGGTCGTCTACCAGGATTTGGTCGATGACGCCGGTGAAGGGCGCCAGCTTAGGACGTCGGGGCGGAATCTGCCGCCGGTAGCCCGGAGGCACTGAGTAGGCCAGAATCTTGCGCACCGTGTCCCCGGTGCAACCCGAACACCCGGGAGACCTCCCGTATGCTCATCCCATCCACCATCACCGCCCGTCGGACCCGTAGATACGATTTCACTTGGTACATCCCTGGCACCATCCACGGGGTCGGCTACAACCCTATGAATGATGGCGGGCGGTACAGTATTCAGTCGCCGATACTCAGCAATCTTCCGCCCGCACGGCCCACTTTACCTCCGCCGTTTACACATCAACCGGCCAGAATGCGAAGTGTGTGTGAATCCTGACACAGTAGGCCAGGCTGTTCACGCCTTTCAAGATTTCTATGATGTCGACGGCGCTTCAGACCCTAGACAGTCGATTCCCGGCTACGCTGGAATTACGGTTGGGTGCCGGTCGGGATAATCAAACGCCCTCTAAAGCAATCAGAGGTAACGGCGGTCAGGCAAAAACAAAAGCCCCCGCTGGATCGCCAGGGGCCTGATGGTCGTACTTCCCGTTGCCGGCAAGTCTGTATCATAGCTTGGAACAGGCCTTCGCCCACGGAGTGGGACCAGAGAGTGACTATAGAGCCAGGGTAAACCTAATCACGAAGGTTCTTTAGACGCACACGCTATCCCCTTAACTACCTTCCTGGTCAACTGCCTCCTAGTCCGACCGCCCACGAGTACCTGCGTTCTCCGTTGCGATTGTGTCTGTCTAATGAACGCTCTTGTTTTTGTCCGGTTAGGTGGATTAATAGCAACTCAGGTTGGCAGTCGCGCTGCCTCCAACCGATCATGGATTCGGCACGAGGTTGTGGAAGATGAGCCCCCGACGCTCGGGATAGCTGATGATCGCCATATCGCCGAAAACCACAACGGAATGCGGTCCATTCGGTGCCTCCCCGAGATAAGCGGAGCGTTCAATGCGTCCGGTGAGCTTGTCATGCTCGACAAGCTCACCGGTTGTTACGGTTCACTGAAAGGAGCTTGTCGCCATAGAGGGCTTGTGAGAGAGGATCCGCCCAGCAGAAATGGATGTTCCGGGAATTCGGTGGGAAAGGAAGGTTAGCCAGAATCTCCCCACCCAATTCATCGATACGGCAAATTCCCCTCAGCGACTGGAACATGCCAACGAAGAGGGACGAGAGTTCCGCGTCGTAAGTTAGGCAGATCGGAATGGAGTCGTCGCTTCTTCCTTCTGCGACTTCCGAGAGATAGAGATTTCCGACATAGCAATGCTGTTCTAAGAACCTGTTTACAATCTCTTCAGGATTAGCGTTGCGAAGGCGAGAACCACCATTTGCAGGCTGGTATTGAGCTTTCGTTCGCAGTTCTTCCAGAGCCGGCGGCACTTCTCCAGCCAAGCGAAAGACCGCTCCACCACCCATCTCTTCGGCAGCACCACGAAGGTGTGCAGTTCGTTGCGTTTCACCACTTCCACCGCGGCTCCCAACAGGCTTCACACCCCAGCGACAAAGGGCTTCCCGGTGTAGCCTCCATCCACCAGCACGTTCTGCACTTGGTTGAGGCCATCCCGGTGCCGGTCAAACATCGCCAAGGCCCCGGCCCGGTCGGTCACGTTGGCCGTGGTTAGGTGGATCGCGTGGGGCAACCCCTGCGTGTCCACCGCGATGTGGCGCTTGATTCCGGACACCTTCTTGCCCGCGTCATAGCCCTTGTTCCCGGCGCTGTCAGTGTTCTTCACGCTCTGGGAGTCCACGATACAAAAGCTGGTCCGCTCTTTCCGTCCATTCCCCCGTTTCCACGAGGGCGGGCCTCGCCAACCCATTTTTTTTAAGACCTGCTCCAGAATGGAATCCTCATCCGGGCCGGGCCGCTCGCTCCATTGCCGGAAATACTTGTAGCAGGTGCGCCAATCGGGGAAGTCCGCAGGCAGCATGCGCCACTGGCAGCCGCTTTTCAGGAGGTACAACACCCCGCAGAAAACGTCGTACAGGTCCACGGTGTGGGGCTTGGTCCGGCGCCGGACCAACTCCAGCGTCGGCAGAATCCGGGCGAATTGCTCCCGGCTGATGTCGCTGGGATAGGAATGAGACATGCTTACCCCTCCTTTGGTAATAGTCTCAACTTAACGTATTCCAAAGATCGTAAACAGGCTCTAAGGCTCGATCGTAAATTGCAATGGCCAGTTCGAACTGTCCTTTGCTCACCAACACGCTACCCTTATTCATCTGGGCTAAGCCATTCTCTGGGTCAAGCTCAATAGCTCGATCGCAGTCCCTTAAAGCTTGGTCGTGATCTCCTTTCCAGTGCCAAGCAATAGCGTGGTCGATATAGACGCCCGCATCTTTGGGGTCTAAGCAAGCAGCATGATCGAGATCCTGGATGGCTCGGTCGAATTCTCCTTCGAAAATCGATGCCCTACCTCGACTATGGTATGCGTCAGGGAAAGTAGGATCCAGCTGCAATAACATATCGCAATCGGAAACAGCCTCGGCATATTGCTTTTTTCCGACCCTCGCCGAGCCCCGCAAGTAATAGGGTTCCGATGCACTGGGGTTGATTTCGATAGCACGGTCGAGATCGTTTATGGCCTGATCATATTCACGCTGGTTCAACCAGAGAGCACCCCGATTGGCGTAGGCCATCCAGTATCGCGGGTCTTTCATGATGGCCTGATCGTAATCCTCGAGGGCGCGGTCGACCATTCCCTTCATCCGGAAGGCAGTACCTCTATTGTAGTAAGAAGGAACAAAACTCGGGTCCAGCAATATGGCACGGTCGTAGTTGACGATGGCCCGGTCTACGTTTCCACGCTCCAGCCAATAAATGGCTCTTTGCCTCGCCTTGGCTGCTTTTTTACGGCTCATGTCAATGCTCCACTTCTTGGTCACATAGTTTGATTCCGGCAATATGGCCCTGCACTATTCGGCGATAGTCTATGTGGGAAGGTGATTACGGTCAACGCCATTGGGAATCTCTGAGCAAGTCTCCGGAAACCACGATTTCAGATACTGCGATGCCAGAACCGCACGACTTATCAAGAGTGTTCTTATTTCCCTAGTGGTTCGAAATCTTTGTGATGATGGGTTGATTGGTACAGGGCCCTTCTCTGGCCATACCGGGCTTATGGAGACAATCGCCGAGCAATCTGGCATTCCACACCCATCGTTTCAAGGATGTTGGTCTACTAGTACTACAGCCGCACTAACACTGACTCGGTGCTTTCGGCCTCAAATAAGCTTAGTTTCATTGAGAGCAGAGACGTTGGCCGTAGCTAGACGTTACGATTTTCAAGACCGCCCAACACTCCAAGCGACCATCTGCGGCTGTAGTACTAAGGGCGACTTTCTTATTGGGCAGGAAAACGATTGGTCCGGGCAATAACGGATTTTTCGATGAGTTCGCCTTACAGGGCCATTACCTGCTGAGGGAGGGGAGGTTATGATCGGAGGCGGGATATAAACATCGGCATGAACGGCGTCTCGCTCAAGGTGGATAGCGAGGGCTTCTGGGTGGCGTCGGAGTCCCGCTCCAGGTGGTTAGCTCTTCAGTAGGGGGGCGACCTCTAAGAGACCAGCCATATCCTCAGCGCGGGAGTGCCGGCTGACCCTGAGCAGCGGGAGTACGCCCTTCGTAGACCCAGAGCCTTCGTCCGGGAACGAGCCCGGGCCCTGGGGATCAGCGACCCGGTCGTGGGCCTGATCACCGGCGCCTGGACCACGATCGGATCCAGGTGGCGACCTACGTCGAAGGGGAGACCTAAGTGGCCGCTCTGGCTATCGGCCCCCCTCGCCACGGTGGCTAAAACTCTGGAGTTGTTCGAGGCCGGGGTAAAGACCGAGGGAGGGTCAACGGCTAGTGGGACTTCCTTGGACGCGATGGTCGTAGCCTCCACCGGCGGTGGCGTCTTTTATCAGTAGGCGGCAGATCCACCCTGGTAGGCAATCTGATCGGTCTGGCCGTCTACGATGCCGTGGCCGAAGGAGTACGCTTGGAACAGGAGGCATCGGGAAAATCCTTGGGCTCCGCTGCCGCTCGGAGCGTAACGTTGGTCCTGACCACGTCGCAACGCTAAGGGCATCAAAATGGGCCTAGCGAGCGCCTGCTCCTGGGCCGTGTAACGGTATTGTCCCGACCGACATCAGGGGGTAGAAGACACAAATCAAGACAAGATGGACTGGTACATTAGGCTTGATGCAAGGAGGTTCTGTGTCAACTGGCGACTTGCCCAAGTATGCTGCCAAGGGGAAAAGGCAGAAACTGGACCTTGATTGGATAAAATTGCTGCACCAAGAGGGATTGCCTCCTTTTTTGCCGGTAGCGTCCGATCCACCGGCCAAGTTTGGGCAAGCGATACGCGAGTTCAATCGAGCACAATACTGGCAATGTCACGAAACCCTGGAAGAACTTTGGCTGCCCGAAGGGTATCCCCTGCGCTTGTTTTACCATGGACTGATCAAGGCGGCGGTTGGCCTCCTGCACCTAGAGCGACATAACCGCCATGGAGGGACAGCTAAGCTCCGTGACGCCCAATATGCCCTGACCCCCTTTTCTCCCACATTCATGGGCGTTGAAATCGGAAACTTGCTCAGCGATATCGGCAAGCGTTTGGCCTATTGCCAGGATGCAGAAGTAGCAGACTGGTACGCCATAGACCAACTTGCTCCAGTCTATTTACACTTTGAGAACCCCTATTGAAACCATGCTAGTAGTCAGTCAACTTTGGAATCAAAAGGGTAAAGGCGGTGAAGTTTGGATCGGGCTTCTTGGGTTTTGAACCGCCAGTTGATACCAGTTCGGGCGGCGTTGCGCTCCCGCACCAGGGCCTTGGTTTCCCGCCGGAGAGCCTCCTCGTCGGGGAGCCGCTGCTTCAGGCAAGAGCGGGACAGTACGCTGAACTCGATTTCCGCCATATTCAACCAACTCCCGTGCTTCGGGGTGTAGTGGAACTCCAGCCGTTTCGCAATCCGCCGGGCCTCCGCCGCCGGGAAAGTCTCGTACAGCGACGCTGGGCGGTGGGTGTTCAGATTGTCCAGGACCAGCCGCACCACCGGGACCTCCGGGTAGGCTTCATCCACCAGCCAGCGCATATGAAGGGCGAAGTCCTGCATCGTGCGCCGCTGGGTCACCGCCACCTGCCGCCATCCTGCCAGCGGCTCGCAGGCTAGGAACAGGTTTCGAGTGCCCTCTCGGCGGTACTCGTAGTCCTGCCGCAGGGGGCGTCCCGGCTCGGGCGGCAGTGGGGGCCGAGTCTCCGCCAGCAACTGGGTGGAGGTCTCGTCAAAGCAGACCACCGGCCGCTGGGGATCATATGGCTCGGCGTACAGATCCAGCACGTCCTCCATGTGGGCCACGAACTCGGCGCTCACCTTGGGGATGCACCACTCCTGCTTCTGCCACAGCCTGCCCCGTTGCAGAACGGGGGCTTGAGAGCGTTTTTTTGAGCCGTTTACGCACTCCCTCGTAGGACATGGTGGACGCCAACCCCAGCTCCACCACCTTGCCAGCCAGCAGGCGCAGGGTCCAGTGGTCGTGGCCTTCCGGCGCTGGGCTGCAGCCCAGCGCGATGAGGTGGGCTTCGCCCCGGTCGTCCAGCTTGCGGTGCCGGTTGACCTGGCGCCGGTCCCACAGGGACCCGTCCAACCCTTCCTCGGTAAAGCGCTGCTTAATCCGGTACACGGTGCCCAACGCCACATCCAGGGCCTCGACCACCTTGGGAGCGGCCCAACCATAGTTGCTCTTGAGGAGAATCCGCGCCCTGGCGGTCACTCGGGCGGAGCTTTTCCCAACGCGAATCAGATTCTGGAGTTCTTCCCGTTGTTCCGGCGCCAACCGCACGGCGTACTTATCCCTGATCATCACCACCACCCCCAACATCACCACGTCCTCCCCAGCAGTATACGACTATCAGCCACTTTCCTGTATGACTTTCAACATCAAAGTTGACTCACTACTAGTGCTACGCTGAAAGCGCTGCGGCGACGCCCTCTATTTTCCCTGGCCCTAATGTAGTCAGTTCACCGATCGCTTTGACGATGTTCGGGTGCTCCAATCCAGATACGAGGAAGGTCCACCGCCACGCCCGCTGCGTCTTCGTCGTGATCTCCTCCTTCTCGGCAGACGTGAACGTTCGTCCTGTCGCCTCCTCAAGAGCTTCTATGTTCAGCTCAATCTGCTGTGCCAGGAGCCCGTCGATCGCCCCACCAAGCTCCAGAACCTCATCGATTGCTGTCTCCCGCTCTTCAAGGGTCAAGTGCTCGGCTACTTCGCCGATTAGCAAGGTGTCCAGCTTGGCGTGCTGCGCCTCTTCCATCCAATGAAACCTCAAGAGATCCCGGAACAGCCCATCGAGGTCCGAGCCGTCGCGCACATGCTCTATGTAGTGGAGCTGGGTGAACCATTCGATAATCGCGGTCAAGACCATGACGGCCAGCTTCGACTTGCTCCGAACTACTTTCGCCACCTCTTCCCGGCCAGGGATTAAGCCGCACTCACTGCCGAAACCCCGGCCGAAGAGTTCAACCGATCTCCGAAACAGCTCCTGATGCTTGAGCTCTTCCTCAGCAAACCGCAACAACGAGCGGGCCCTGACTTCATCCCCATAGACATCCTTCATAGCCTCTTCCGTGACGGTGGGGATGATAAACTCCTCCACGAACGCGAAGATGTGGCAATAGCCGTTACCCATAATCTGATTCAGCTGAAGCTTCTCGTTGTCGTTCAAACATCCGATCTCGTCTACACCGGTCAACCTATTGGGAAGAAAGCGTTTCGAGAAGTCGAAATTCTTGTTGGCCAAGACATCGTCTTCCACCCACGAGACCCTCTTCGAGACGTCCAGACACTCTTGGTACGTGTAGTTGTGTGAAAGCATGGGCTTCGCCTCCTTGTACTGGGCCTTTCGCTGGGATTCTCCATACTCAGCTGACTGGAACCCATCATTATCAGCAAAAGCCATAGTACTATCACTCACGAATGCGCGCAAACTTTCTATCAAGCTCGCAAATCCATCCGGGGAGCGGTCTGAACTGGGTGAATCGATGGGCACATCCCGTCGCCCGAGGCCACAAAATCACCGAAGTAGATTCCACTCCGGAGGGTGGCTTGGGCCGCCACGGCTTCTTGAGCTTAGGTGAAGGGCTAAAAGGTCAGGAGTGGCTACAACGTCTTATCCAAGAGCAGCGTTTCAGATAATGTCCTGTTCATTCCCACGCTTTGACCGACCTGGACATCCTGGCACCGATGGGCCACTCGGCCCGTACAGTTAGTAATCCCGGTCGGCAGCAATGCCTAGAAATGTGGCCGGGAACCCCTATTCTCCCCAAGCCGTCGTTTTCATAACGTCGATTGAACAGTGGGTTCTTGAAACGTATTGCATACACTACCATGTCGTATAAGACTGGATACGTCTGATTAGCGTAACGCGAAACCCAGCCAATGGCTTTCAGGCCAGACTTCTAGTATTTAGAACGACGGATCGCTGAATAAGATGGCTGGCGGTTCTTGTCCAGCTACGAATCAGCAATCGTGGAAAGATCGCAGCGGCGCTGTGACAGGTTCAATTTCCTCGCAGGAATTACCTCGCCAGTTAACCCGCCGTTGAAGTACTAGCGGACAGGAGCCGCTGTTGTGGCCCGTGCCTGTTCCGCCTCTCACTCTGTTGTTGCGTTGCCGGGCGGTTCCGCCGGCCCCATGTGGAAGTCGCCGGACCGTCGCGAGGCGGCGCGGTAGATGTCCTGCATAGCCGGGACGAATTCCCGGTTGCCCTGCCAGAGCGGGAACCGGCCAAGCTGCTGGGGCAGGGCGGCAGCCAGTTCTGGTATGATCGCCGGGCCGGCATGGTCCTTTTCCCGCAGCGGCGTCAGTGGGTTGGACCAGAATTCCCCGGGTTCCGGCGGCAGGGGCTCCGCAGGCAGTGTGGGTCCCTCCAGGGTCTGGGCAGAGCGGCTGAACTCCGGGCCCAACAGGTCGTCCCGGTCCATGCCCCGCATCCGGAAGATCAGGAAGGGGTCCCGGTCGAACTCCTCGCCCAGCAGCAGATACACGGCGGCTACGTGCTTGCATGGATTGGACGAGTCGGGACACGAGCAGTCCGTGTCCAGGTCGTCCTGCCGGTCGGGGAACATGGACAGGCCGACGGCCCGGAAGCACTCCTCGATGTTGTCCGGCATACGACCCGACAGAAGGCTCGCTGCGATAATGGGCTGTTCAGCCATGGCCGCTTGGAGGCGTTCCCAGTCCGGCGGACTGATGGTCCGGACCTCGATGCTCACGTCGTATGGCCGCTTGCGGGATCCCTGCACCTTGGCGGTTATGCCGCCCGGCTGAACATCGACGGATATGACCTGTCCCCGGCGGGCGTAGGAGCGGCCACGGTCGAGGCGGCTTCCGATTCGGAACTCTTCTAGGGTCTGGATCCACCGCTTGGCCCACCAGTTGGAGCCGAAGGCGCCGCGTTTCGACCCGGCCCTGATTCCGCCTCTGACTTCAATTGGCTTGGTGTATACATAGTCGTTGTAACTCATCGTCGTTCCTGCGTCGGGGAGGAGCTTGGGCTGTCTTCCATGAGTCCGCCGGGTCAGTCCACCGGGTTCGCGCTGAGGGCCAGCACCTCCCGGAGTTCGGCGTTGGACAGCTCGGTGAGCCACCGTTCCGAGGTGGTTCCCACCACTTGGTCGGCGGTCTCCTGCTTGATTTCGATCATGAGGTCGATGCGGTCTTCCAGGGTGCCGGCGCAGATCAGCTTGTGGACGTGGACGTCCTTGGTCTGACCGATGCGGAAGGCCCGGTCGGTGGCCTGGTTCTCTACGGCATGGTTCCACCACCGGTCGTAGTGGATCACGTGGTTGGCCCGGGGCAGGTTGAGGCCGGAGCCGCCGGCCTTGAGGGACAGGACGAAGACCTGCGGGCCGTCGGGGTCGTTCTGGAAGCGTTGCACCATCAGGTCCCGCTGTTTCCGGGTGACGCCGCCGTGGAGGAAGGGCGTTTCCAGGCCGTAGGTCTCCTGCACGTGCTGTTGCAGGATGGCTCCCATCTCGGCGAACTGGCTGAACAGCAGCATCCGGTCGCCGGCGGGCAATACCTCATCCAGGATTTCCTGCAGGCGGGCCAGCTTGCCTGAACGTCCGGTGATGGCGGAGTTGTCGCCCAGCAGTTGGCGGGGGTGGTTGCAGGCCTGCTTGAGCTTGGTCAGGGTGTCCAGTATGGAACCCCGGCGTTTCATGCCCTCCGCGGATTCCAGCCGGGTCTCCGCCTCACGCAACACGGCTTGGTAGAGCGTTGCCTGCTCCCTGGTAAGGTTGCAGTACTGCTTGGTCTCGCTCTTGTCGGGCAGGTCGTCGATGATGGACCGGTCCGTCTTGAGACGGCGCAGGATGAAGGGGCCGGTGGCTTTCTGGAGGCGAGCCGCCGCCGCTCCGTCCCGGTCGGTCTGGATGGGTTGGAAGTAGTTGCGCTTGAACTCGGCTTGGGAACCCAGGAGGCCGGGGTTAAGGAACTGCATGATGGACCAGAGGTCGCCGACATGGTTCTCCACCGGCGTGCCGGTAAGGGCTATCCGGTAATTGGCCGGGAGTCCTTGGGCGGTCCGGGCCTGCTGGGACGCCGGATTTTTGATGTTCTGGGCCTCATCCAAGATGACAGCCCGCCAGAGGACGGAGCCGAGCAGTTCCCGGTCCCGGTTCATTGTACCGTAGCTGGTGATGACCAGATGGTGGCCGTCGGCCTGCCTCCGGAAGGCTGCCCCGCCCTGGCGGTTCGGGCCGTGATGAAGCAGCACGGGCAGGTCCGGGGTGAACTTGGCGGCCTCACGCTGCCAGTTGTTGATCACGGATGTTGGGCAGACCAGCAGGTTGGTCCGGTCGTTGCCCTGCTGGCGGTCCAGCTGCAGAGCGGCCAGGGTCTGGACGGTCTTGCCCAGGCCCATGTCGTCGGCCAGGCAGGCTCCCAGCCCCCAGTTCCTGAGGAAGGCCAGCCACGAGTAGCCCAGCTGCTGGTAGGGCCGTAGCTGGCCGATGAAGTCCTCGGGGGCGTCCATCTGCTCAATCCGGCCCTTCTGCTGCAGTTGCTCCAAGAGATCACGGAGCCAGTCGTCGGCCACCAGGGAGACGTTGTCGTCCTGGGCCCGCTGGTCGGCGCCCAGCCCGATCTGCACGACTTCCCGCAGGCTGACCTGCTGGCGGTTGCGCCAGAAATCGGCGGCAGCCCGGATGTCGTCGGCGTTGATCTCCACCCACTGGCCCCGGAACCGCACCAAAGGCACCTTCAGGTCGGCCAGTTCCTCCAGTTCCTGCACCGATATGGGGGCGTCGCCCAAGGCCAGCTCGACATCGAGGTCGATCAGGGAGGTCATGGTCATGCCGGAGCCGCCCTGCATCGCCTGGGCCTTGGCGCTGGCCCGGATGCCGGGCCTGGTCCTGGTTCCCTGCCGGGTCCACCAAGCGGGCAGCAGCACCCCGAAGCCGGCTTGTAGCAGCGCGGCGGCCTGGCTTTCCAGGAACTTGTAGGCCTCCTCGGTATTCAACCGGTACCCGGCAGGTTGCCTGCGTTTCAGGCTGTCGGTGATGGGTGGACACACCGAACCGGCGTGGGCCAGGGAACTCAACAGAAACTCGGCGGGGTTGAAGTCCGGGTGGGGTCCATTGACTCGATTTTTCCAGACTGCCTCGGCGGGGAGCAGGAGGCTCTGGTCGTCGTGGGGCTGGATCAGGTAGCGCAGGTACCAGTCATCCTGCCGGATGGCCGGCGCCTCGTCGTTCGGGCTGGATTCCGGAGGCTCCTCCAGCCTGAGGCATAGCCGGTATGGAGAATTGGCGGCTATGGCCAGAGGCCTCTGCCATTCGGCGACCTGACGGCGGAGTTGCTGGAGCTGTGCCGGGTTGCCCCGGACCGCCGGGTTGGCTTGGCCCAGGGCGGACAGCCAAGCGTCGTGGGCGGAGTCGAACTGTGGTTGCGCCGGGTTTTCAGTCTCCGTACCGGCGCGCGCCAAGTGGTCGACCTGGACTGTTATGAACTCCCGGAGGACGGCTTGGGCCGCAATGGCCGGCGGACCGGTCGCCTCTGTGTCAGTGAGCGCCCTGGCTGACGCCGGCATCAGTCCGGCCAGCTCGGCCAGCCGGTGTGCGTCTTCGCCGATGAACACCGGAATCCATGCCGCCACGGTCTGCCCGCCCCGTTCGGACAGGCTGGGCAGGAATTGTTGCCGGGAGGTCAGGGCGGATGCCAGCGTCAGGGCGTGTGTCCAGTAGGCCAGGTCCGTTCCGATGGCGACGCCGGGTTTCAGGACCTGCCGCTGGTGGCACGTCTGCAGCAACGGGAGGGCTTGCTCCGATGTCAGATGGAGCGTCGTTACGGTCCATGGCCTGATGCGCGGCTTGGCTCGCGACTTGGGCGTAGGGCCGGCCATGGGGCTGGACGGCACGGGTGCATCGCCCAGGGTGGGCAGCCAAGCGACTGCGCTGGCGAAGTTGCTGTCACCCGTTTCGAGGCCGACCGCTTCGGCCAGGACCTGCGCCTGGGCGCAGTAGGGGTGTTTCCCAGCCGCCTGCCGGCCGGGCAGCTTCGGGCGTGGCCCTGAGTCCTCGCTCCAGAGGACAAAGTTTCCCTTTACTTGGGCGGCATGCAGGATGAGCATGGCATTGTCCAATACTGTGTGGACGTCAGTGTGTGCTATGGGGCCTGGGTTTGGCAAGAGCCGGGTCGATGTCAAGAACAGCCTGCCTGGACTGGGCGCATTTCAAGCGGAGCAGGCAGTACTGAAGCGACGGCTTATCTGGTAGCTTAGCTGGCCAGATGTTGGTGGGTGGTTTGGATGATGGATGCGGCGAACTCCGAGTGGGTCTACTACGGCTTTCAGCAGTTTCATGCCTTCTTCGCCCTGGCCCTTCGGCTGGCTCTGGACCGCAAGCAGTAGTGGGAGCGCAGCCGGAACTACCTCCAAGCCCTGCTGATGCAGGTTGGGGAGAGGCGCCTTGGTCCATTGAACGTGATCAGGGACAACGCCCCGGCGCACCGTGGCGAGGCGGTGCGGGAGTACCTGAGGACGCCTGGGCTGGGGGCTGCGGCTGATGAATTTGCCGGACTACAGTCCAGGCTTCAATGCCGATGATGCGGCGGGAACCTGTGCCTGGGGACCAAGGCATTGGGGCAGGAAAGGGCCGGTAGCTTCCTCGCCGGGCTGGCCAACCCGGCGAGGCGAGGTGAATCGGCGCTGCAGGACGGTGCTGCAATCGGAGCCGAAGCACTCCTGTGAAACTCGCGGCCCGATTCCCAGCGCCCGGCAAATGCACATCCCACCTTGGCCTCGGCAGCGTTCTATCCTGGGGTCCTCCAAGGCTTCAAAACTGTCCATAATGGATGCGTTCTTCCCCTTCATCTTTCCTTCACATCCGCAGATTTCCATGCTTCACCAACTCTACCATCTATAACGCAATTGCCCTGATTGGGAGTGGGAGACGGTTGACAGGCTTGCGCCGGTAGAACAATACTTGAGTAAGACTCGATAACAAGGTGTGATCATGCCGAGAACAACCAAGACCATCACCTTCTCATTACCGTCTGAAATGGCGGAACGCTTGGACGAAGTAATGCAGCAGCAGGGGCGGTCTCGGAGCGAGTTCCTGCGGGAGGCGGTGAATCGCTACATCGAGGAGTGCGAGTGGCGGCAACTGCTCCAGTACGGCGAAGAGAGGGCCAGGGAGCAGGGCATCGGGCCCGAGGACGTGTTTGATCTGGTGGAAGAGTACCGGGCCGAGGTTGGTCAGTCCCAGGCATGAGAGTGGTCCTGGACACCAACGTGATCATCTCCGCCCTGAATTTCCCCGGCAACGAGCGATTGGTGTTGGAGCTGGCCCTGCGGGGACGGTTCGAGTTCTACCTGTCCCTCTTTATCCTGGAGGAGGTTGCCGGGGTGCTGGTGCGCAAGTTCGGTTGGGACGAAGAACGGTCAGCTCAGGCGATCCGAGTCCTTGAGCACGCCGCCACCGTCATTGAACCCCCACAGCTTGCGGAAGTGATCGAGGGCGGCCACGCTGACAACCGTGTATTGGAGTGCGCGATTTCGGCCTCGGCAGATTACCTGATAACCGGCGACCGCCGACATCTCCTGCCCATCGGGGAGCACCAAGGTACCAGGATCGTCAACGCCCCCCGGTTCCTGTCAGTGCTGGGGGCATAGTCCGGACAAGGAGAGGAGAATTTGGAATCCTTCGACCGGTGGATGAATCTCCACCAGATCGAGTGGGGCAAAGCCAATGTGGCATCAACGGGACTTGGACAATGGCCCGGAGTTCACCTCGAAGCGCCTGGACCAGTCGGCCTACCTCAACGGGGTGGAGCTGGACTTCAGCCGGCCGGGCAAGCCTACGGACAACGCCTTCATCGAGGCTTTCAACGGGCGATTCCGGCAAGAGCGCCTGAACGAGAACTGGTTCCTGTCCCTGGAGGACGCTGCAGAGAAGGTGGAATCCTGGCGGAGACACTACAATGGGTGGAGGCCCCGCAGCCCACGGGGAAACCTGTCCCCCAGGAAGTTTGCCACGCTGGCAACAATGGCGGATTGACCCGCAAAACTCGCACTAAGCTTGGTACAGAAGATGGGGCAAGACCATAACCATCGCGAGTCTCAGGCACCCATAAACACCTTCGGGTTCCCGATAACTGAAGACCAGCATCCGCGGACATTCGCCCACCGACGCAGGCAGTTGAAAATTATCACCGACACCAGCCACTGTAGGGATGTCCCCGCCGTTAAAACAGGCCAGCAACCCGGACACTGAGTTCCCAAACTCCACCCCGGAAGGAGTGTATCCCGAACCGTAAATCACGAAATTCAGTGTGGGACTGTATGTGGGACTAACTGTTACTTACGGGTTGGAATTGAGCCACCCAGACAGTGAGGCATCATAGCCGAAGATTCGGTGGAGGTGCTTGGAAGAATTGCTGAGAGGTGGCCAAGTGAAAGAGATTTACGAGTTAAAAGGGCAAGGCTACTCGGCACGAGAGATTGCCCGGACCCTGGGCCTGGCTCGCAATACGGTACTGCGTTACCTGAAGGACCCGGAGGCGATAGTGCCCAAGGCCCGGTCTCTTCGAGGGTCCAAGCTGGACTCCTATGCCGATTACATAGATTGGCGGATGAGCGAAGGGCTGGAGAATTGTGTAGTGCTGCTGCGGGAATTGCGGGCCCGGGGATACGAAGGCAGTTACACCATCCTGTCGGAGTACGTGCGGCCGCGGCGGCGCTCCAGGCAACCCCAAGCCACGGTGAGGTTCGAGACGGAGCCTGGTGAGCAGGCCCAAGTGGACTGGGGGAGCTTCAGCTACGTGGACGAAAAGGGCAGGAAGCGGCGGGTCTGGGCCTTCGTGATGGTGCTCAGCTGGTACCGGGCCATCTACTTGGAGTTCGTCCGGAGAGCGGACACGGCCAGCTTCATCCAGTGTCACGTCAACGCCTTCGACCACCTGGGCGGCATGCCCAGGCGCTGCCTGTATGACAATGCCAAGGTGGTGACCCTGGGCAGGGACGAGGAGGGCCGTACCGAGTGGAACCGGCGGATGCTGGACTTTGCCCTGCGGTTGGGCTTTGATCTCAAGCTGTGCCAGCCGTATAGGGCCCAGACCAAGGGCAAGGTGGAGAGCGCGGTGAAGTACGTCCGGGGCAACCTGTGGCCCAGCGTACGCTTCACCGATGATGCCGGTCTGAACCGGCAGACCCTGCAGTGGTGCGACGGCGTGGCCAACCAGCGACTGCACGGAACTACCCACCGCCTCCCTGCCGAGATGCTGGCCGAGGAACAGCCTCACTTGGGCAAGCTGCCGGAGCGGAACGCCCTGGCGCCCTACCTCAGGGAGGACCGGATGGTAGCGCGGGACGGGTTCGTCAGTTGGGAGGGCTCCCGCTACGGTGTTCACTGGCAGTGGGTAGGCGCCACGGTGCAGGTGGGCCAGCGGCTGGGCACCGTGGAGATCTGGGACGGAGACCAGCGCCTGGCGGTGCATCCGAGATCGCAGAAAGCCGGCCAGCGCTTCACCATGCCCGGCCAGTGGGAGGGCCTGCCCAAAGCCGACGGCCATCCGCATAAAGAGGCATTGGCGGTGCAGGTCCCGGTGGGTGACGTGGAGCGCCGCTCCCTGGGCGTCTACGACCTGGTGGCCGCTGGAGGTGTGCGATGACGATGATCGCCTTGGAACAGGCCCGTCAGCACCTGGAGGCCCTGGGCCTCAAGCAGGCGGTGGAGGCCTTGGACAACACCCTGGACGCCGCCGCCAGCAAGCAGTTGACCTATGCCGACGTGCTGGCCCAACTGCTGGGGTTGGAAGTGTCCGCACGCAGGGAACGCTACCACGCAGGGAACGCTACCACGCAGGGAACGCTACCACGCAGGGAACGCTACCACGCAGGGAACGCTACCACGCAGGGAACGCTACCACGCAGGGAACGCTACCTCACCACCAAGACCAGGATGGCCCACCTGCCCTTCCTGCGCACCCTGGAGCAGTTCGACTTTGACTTCCAGCCTTCCATCGACGAGCGCCAGAGCCTGCCCCCGTGCAGACGGGGGGCAAGGAACTGGCCAACCTGGCCTTTGTGACCGAAGCCACCAACATTCTCCTCCTGGGTCCGCCCGGCGTGGGCAAGACCCACTTGGCCATTGCCCTGGCCCTCAAGGCCATCGAGAACGGGTACGGGGCCTACTTCGTTCGCGCCTACGACCTGGTGGAGGACCTGCGCAAGGCCAGAGCCGAGCACAACCTTGACCGCAGAATGCGCGTCTACCTGGCTCCCAAGGTCCTCATCGCCGACGAGTTCGGCATCTGGCCCTACGACCGGGAGTCGGCCACCGCCTTCTTCACCCTGGTCTCGGCCCGCTACGAGCGGGGAACCATCATCCTGACCTCGAACAAGGGCTTCGGCGAGTGGGGCGAACTCCTGGGCGAACTCCTGAGAGATACAGTCATCGCCTCGGCAGTACTGGACCGGCTGCTGCACCACAGCCACGTCCTGAATATTCGGGGCGAAAGCTACCGGCTCAGGGAAAAACGCCAGGCTGGATTATTCCCGTCGTTACAACAACTGCGCCCTGCTCCAGAGGAGACGGGCGGACAATCCCAAGACTGACATCCTCGCTAATCAATGAAGAACTGGGAAGAACTGGGAAGAACTGGGAAGAACTGGCTCAATTCCAACCCGTAATTTTGGGCCTACTTTTAGCCAGTGATTGACATAACCAGCTGTAGTGACTTTACTCAAGCTCAAAAAAGCCTGAAAACAGCTTATGCCTCGGGAGCCAAGCCCTAGAAACGTGGCCGGAAAGTCCTGGTTGGGTAGGGGGATTTGGGCAATAAAGCCGACGTGAGCAGGATCACGGAGCACAGTTGTCCGAGCCGGACCGCGCAGAAATTGGTCGCAGCATGGGCGACAACAAAGGGGACAATATTGAGGACGACGCTGCGGCCTGTTGCGCCGCCACCGGTACGGCCCGACCACCCGAGTTTCCCGGCCACCAAGGTCAGGTTGGCCACCGTGGTGGCCAGGCACAACTGGAACCTGGTTTTGATGCGCCCGAAGTAGCGGGACTGGCGGATCCCCAGTTGGACCAGCCGCGCCAGCCGGTGTTCCACCACTACCCGGCGCTGCCGATACTCAGCAAAACCCTCGCTGTGCTGCAGGGCGCGGACCTGCTGCAACAGCGCTTCCTGCGGGTGCAACTGCACCGTTCTTCCCAACCCCGATGACCCTGCCACGCACTGGGACCGCAGCGGGCACGCTCCGCAGACCGCCGCGTCGAACCGGAAGCTTTTCAGTTGGTGAGTTCTACCATCGGGGCCGGTCCGGGTCCCGGAGGGCCGGATTCTCCGGGTAACATTCCCCGCCGGACAGGTGCAGGAACCCGACTCCAGGTCAATCCGAAAGTCTTCTTTGGGGAAGTGAGACCGGTTGGGGCGGCCCGGCACCCTAGCTATCAGGGTACGTCCCGCATCGGCGAAGGCCTGCCTGGTGTCGCCGTCGCCGTAGGCGGCATCGCCCATGGCCTCCTCCACCGGCACACAGGTGTTGGCTTCGCTCTGCTCCACCAGTTCCAGCGCCCCCAGGTTGTTCGGAGCGTTGCCGGGCAATACCTCCACGGCGGTGATCAGCTGGGAATCCGTGTCCACCACAATCGCCGC
Source organism: Dehalococcoidia bacterium (assembly GCA_965261795.1). Lineage (GTDB taxonomy): Bacteria > Chloroflexota > Dehalococcoidia > Lucifugimonadales > UBA3495 > CBDCFV01. Next base: position 4,283,691 of record OZ253476.1, on the reverse strand, counting down.
CTTGTGCCCGTCGAACCGTCTACTGCTGCTCTTGTGGCCATGGCGCATCTCCGAGTCGTGCACCGACATCATGCGGTCCCGGCTCACCCCATCCTTGAGGCTTACTCCGCCTTCGGTCCGCTCCACGTCCTGGAGCAGCAGTCGGCCCAGCAGTTCCGCGGCGTCCACAATCCGCTGACGCTCGGCGCTGTCCTCGGGCAATTCCCCCTGCGCCTGACGCGATAATTTCAGGAGTCGGTCTGCGTCTCCCACAATCCCGGCCAGCAGCGCCGCCCGCGCCCGCTTGTCGCTCCAGTCAATGGTCGACTCACCTTTCAGGCTGGAACCCAGGTATCTCTCATATCCCCGGGGCGTGGCCCATCCTCTTATGGCAGACTTCTCCACTGCCGCCAGTGCCCGCATCAGTTTGACGATCCCGTCCGCCAACAGATTGTAGGTGTCCTTCACCGCACCCCGGCCCAGAATGCTGGTCGTGTCCAGCGCCACCCGCATCCCGCGCCTTTTCAGATAGCCCGACTCCCGGGCAAGCCGCAGACTGGACTCGAATACCTCCCGCACCTTATCGTGCAGGATCAACTGGGCGCGAAACACCTGCGTGTGCTCTTGGCAAAGGGCCGGTCTTCCACCTCAATCCCCAGAGCTACTTTCCACCGGAGGTCAAAGTCGGCCCGGGCCTTCGCCTCGGCATCGCTGACCTTGTCGTGGGACTGGAGCAGCAGCGCCGTCGCCAGCAGGCTGGGCGGCACGCTGTCCCGTCCGTTGTCAGGGCAGTAGAACTCGGCGAACTCGGCGTCCCGAAACAGGCGGCCCCGCAGCGATGCGAGGAGACCATAGAAGCTTTCCCGCCCCATGTGCTCCAGATACACCGGTCCGCTTCCCAGAGACCCCTCTTGGAGTTTAATGGGGAGGACAGCCGCCTGTCAGTGTCGGACGATGGGGTCGGGCTTCCCGATGATTATGCGGAGCGCAGCAACGGCTTTGGGAACATGAGCAGGGCCGCCCGGTTGGGCGGGCGTCTTGTCGTGGACCGGAGAGGCGGCATGGGCGGGGCGACCGTGACCTGCGTGATACCGAGGGAACGATAGAGAGAGGAGGAGCGGGATGACGCCGGGCGAGCGCATAAACGCATAAAGGTGATGATCGTTGACGACCATTCAATCGTGAGAGTCGGCCTGAAGCAGGTCCTGGAGCAGTCCGGCGAGTTCGAGGTGGTGGGACAGGCGGCGGATGGCGAGGAGGCGGTCAGGGTGGCCGCCGAAGTGTCGCCGGACGTGGTGGTGATGGACGTGATGATGCCCAGGAAGGATGGAGTGGAGGCGCGTAGGGAGATCATGGAGTCTGCACCCGGGACCCGGGTTGTCATGCTGACGGCCTCGATGACGGAGGATGCGGTGGTGGAGGCCGTGGCCGCCGGCGCCACCGGGTACCTCCAGAAGGAGGCTGGCAGGGAGCAGTTGCTGTCAGCCGTGCGGGGCGCGGTCATGGGCGATTTTCGTTTGCCGCCTGAAATTGTGACGAGGGCGATCGAGACGATACGCAGCGGCGGAAGGACGGGAGATGTCGCCCACGCCGCCGGGCTGACTCGGAGGGAGCAGGAGATTCTGGTCTCCTTCGCACGGGGTATGTCCTATGCTCAGATAGCGGAGGCGATGGAGAGCAAGCCGGTGACCGTCCGGAACGCCATATACGGAGTCCAGCGCAAGTTGGGTGTCAGGACGATAAGGCAGGAGTTGGTGCTCTGGTGCGTGCGTAACGGACTGCTGGACAACTATGTAATGGACGGCTTGCGCAGGCGCTCCTGAACAGGTTCATATTGGTCTTGTCTTCACAATTGGGGTACAGCAATTTTGAGAGACCACAAAGAGGCGGTTGCACCTCTCTTTTAGCCATGCCGGATTACTGGTGGGGGTCGGCTTCTTCTGGGTAGATGGCTTTGAGGTCAACGATGGGGACGTTCCATGGCTCTCAAGGCTGGACGGTGACCTTGGGGGTGAATTCCCCCCGGGGGAGGTCGCTGACAAGGGTATGTATTTCATTTGGGACTTTACGCAGTTGAACGTGAGACCGCATAGTAGGGTAGGCTTGCTCAAATACAAAACCGCTCCCAAATGCTCACTATCGGGCCCATTCCGTATCGGGCCCATTCCGTCATTCCGGCGTAGGCCGGAATCCAGGCGGGCCCATTCCGTCATTCCGGCGTAGGCCGGAATCCAGGCGGGCCCATTCCGTCATTCCGGCGCAGGCCGGAATCCAGGCGGGCCCATTCCGTCATTCCGGCGCAGGCCGGAATCCAGGCGGGCCCATTCCGTCATTCCGGCGCAGGCCGGAATCCAGGCGGGCCTATTCCGTCATTCCGGCGCAGGCCGGAATCCAGGGGCGGTGGGGCCGGTTCGTAGCTATAATCTCGCTTTTACATACCCCTGTCAGCTTGTCGGGGGGGGGTGAACGCCAAGAGACACCGAGGGACTATGACGGACTAGGGCTTGGCTCCCGAGGCAGGATTCGAACCTGCGACCTAGCGGTTAACAGCCGCCCGCTCTACCACTGAGCTACTCGGGATCACACCTGAAAAAAGAGGGCCGTAAAACGGCTGGAACGATTGTAGCACCTTGTGTCTTTCCGCTCAACTGAAGGAAAGACCGTCAATCACCCAGGGCGCGAATCCATCCCCGGCCCAAAACCGTATTTTCTAACAGGAGAGAAAACCCCTTCTAACCAGCCACTCCTTCCACCCCAGCGCGGGCGTCTCACCCCCAGGACGCCCGCACATTGGAGGCTCCGCGTATATATTGTTTTCGGAGTCCCCAGTGCTTCTGCCGCAACGTCCCGGCGTCTGGTCCCGTTTCGGAATATCTCCCGCACTGATTGCTGCCCTCAGCTTCCGGTTGCCTATAGCTCCTCTGACGTCGAGTCTTCGCGGGTGTAGATTGCCAATCGGCATTCCAAATGACATAAGTGTGACCGGGTCCGTTCTTGACTCCACGGGCGTCTGGAAGAGTTCAAAGGCAGACCTGTATAAACTTGAGTGTATAACATCAAGTTATATTATAATATCATATCACCTTACTTGACATTACCCGGTAATTTAACTATAGTAACTATCAGAAAATATGGAGTAGGTCACAATGGCTGATTACTACCGGACCCTCGAGGTTGGCAGGGAAGCCACCCAGCAAGAGATTCGCCAAGCCTACAGACGTTTGGCGAGGCAGTACCATCCCGATGTAAACAGCGGCGAAAAGGACACCGAGGAGAAGTTCAAGGAGATAAACGAGGCCTACGGTGTGCTGTCCGACGCTGAAAAGCGCCGCTTGTACGACAAGTACGGGGACAACTGGGAACGCTCGGAACAGATTGAAGAGGCTGCCGCCAGGGCGCGTCAAGCCGGCAGGTTCACTTGGTCCACCCGTGACTCTCACGACCCGTTCTCTGATTACTCCTTCTCCGGTATAGACCAGGACAGTCTCTTTGACGACTTGTTCGCCAATCTCCGGAGCGAGCCGAGGCGGCCTCCCCTAACCGAGCACTCCGTGGAAATTACGTTGGAGGAGGCATACCTGGGTACATCCAGACGGTACAACCTCCCGGACGGCAGGCGAGTTGAGGTGAAAATACCGCCCGGCGTGGATGACGGTTCCAGGGTCCATTTTTCTCCCGACGGCAGAGACCATTACTTGGTTACGTCTATTCAGCCGCACCCAAGCTTCCGGCGGGAAGGGCGCGATCTGTTCATCGAGGTTGAAGTGCCGCTGGAAGACGCAATGCTGGGAGGCGATGTCAAGGTGCAATCGATAAACGGGCGGCTGGCTCTCACACTCCCGCCGGAGACCCAGAACGGGCGCCGGTTCCGGCTGGCCGGGCGCGGTATGCCGGTGTTGAACAACCCTGAAGTTAAAGGCGACCTTTACGCCACAGTGAAAGTAGTCCTGCCCACAAACTTGAGCCCGGAAGAACAGAATATATTCCGCCATCTCCGGGATATCAGGGCCAGTAAAGGAAAGTAGACATGGCAACGGAACCACAGTCCCGCGACGACCCCTGTTTCGTCATCAGCGTCGCCGCCCGGATGGTGGGCGTACACGCCCAGACTCTCCGCTACTACGAGCGGGTCAACCTGATATGGCCTTCCCGCACTGTGGGAAGGCAACGGCTCTACTCCATAGCCGACATAGACCGGCTGCGGCGTATCAAGACCCTCACCGAAGACATGGGGGTCAACCTGGCAGGAGCGGAAGTGGCGTTGCGGTTGATGATGCGTATCGAACAACTGGAAGCGGAAAACCAACGGCTGACCGATGAGCTGAGCCGCCTGCGGTCTCCGGCCGCCGCTCCGAATGACGTTCGCTAGGTTAACTATAGACCCGGGAGGTGCATTCATGACACTTAGACCTGAACAATTTACAGAGCAAGCCCAAGAGGTGTTGAGAGAGTCCCACGAGTTGGTGCGGAACTATCGACACAGCCAATGGGACGTCGAGCACGTGCTGATGGCCCTGCTTTCTCTGAAAGACGGCTTGCCGACCCACATCTTGCTTGAGTTGGGAATAAACGCCGATGCCGTGAAGGCCCGCCTGCATCAACTGTTGGAGTCCGGCCCCAAGGTGGCTGTTACCGACGGACAGATTTACTCCACACCCCGGTCGGTCGCCATGGTAGCTAACGCCAAAGGGGAAGCAGACAGGCTCAAGGACGAATACGTGGGCGTGGAGCACTTATTCATCGCCGCCGTCATGGAAACGCAGGGCAATTCGGCCCAAGTGGTCAAGGAGTTCGGTATCGACCAGGAACGGCTGTATCAAGCGCTTATGAAAATCCGCGGCAGCCGCCGGGTGGACGGCCCCAGGGCCGAGAGCCACTACCGCTCGCTGGAACGGTACACCATAGACCTGACCAGCTTGGCCCGGGCCGGGAAGCTCGACCCCGTGGTTGGCCGCGACGATGAAATCCGGCAAGTGATGCAAACGCTGACCCGGCGCAAGAAGAACAACCCGGTTATCATCGGGGAAGCCGGCGTGGGCAAGACCGCTATAGCCGAGGGGCTGGCGGCCCGGATCGTCTCCGACGACGTGCCCAACTCGCTCAGGGGCCGCCGGGTGCTGGCCTTGGACATGGGCGCAATGGTGGCCGGTTCCAAGTTCCGGGGCGAGTTCGAGGAGCGCCTCAAGTCGGTGGTGGACGAAATCAAGCAGGCTCAGGGCGAAGTGGTGCTGTTCCTAGACGAAATTCACACCATGGTGGGCGCCGGCGCCGCCGAGGGAGGCCTCGACGCCAGCAACCTTCTCAAGCCGGCCTTGTCCCGGGGTGAGCTTCAATGCATCGGCGCTACCACGTTGGCCGAGTACCGGAAGTACATCGAGAAGGACGCCGCATTGGAACGCCGCTTCCAGCCTATCTATTTAGAGGAACCGTCGGTGCAGGAAACGGTCGAAATTCTGCGCGTCCTCCGTCCCCGCTACGAGGCCCACCACAAGGTGCAAATCAACGATGCCGCCTTGGAGGCGGCAGCCAGGTTGAGCGACCGGTACATCGCCGACCGGCACCTGCCGGACAAGGCGGTGGACTTCATCGACGAGGCGGCCAGCAAGTTGCGCATCGACGCCGAGAGTCTGCCTTCCCACATCAAGGAGACCGAAGAGCAACTCCACCGGCTGGCGGACCAGGAGGAAGCTGCCGCTCAACGGTCAGAGTACGAGCACGCGGCCCAACTGCGCACCGAGCGTCTGCGCCTGGAGGCGGAGTTCGAACCGGAAAAGCGTCAGGTGCTCGCCGAGCGCAACGTGGACATGGTGGTGAAAGAGACCGACATCGCCGAGTTGGTGTCCAAATGGACCGGCATTCCAACCGGAAGGCTTTTGGGGGGTGAAGCGGAGCGGTTGGTCAACATGGAAGAGGAACTGCACCAGCGGGTCATCGGCCAGGATGAGGCGGTGAATGCCGTCGCCGAAGCTATTCGCCGGTCCAGGTCCGGCATCAGCGACCCGAGACGGCCCATAGGCAGTTTCATCCTGCTGGGCCCGACTGGCGTGGGGAAGACCGAACTTGCGAGAGCTCTGGCCGAATTCCTGTTCGACGACGAAAACAACATGGTCCGTATCGACATGTCCGAGTACGCCGAGAAGCACACCGTTTCCCGCTTGATCGGGGCGCCTCCCGGGTACGTCGGCTACGACGAAGCGGGCCAGCTTACCGAGGCGGTGCGTCGCCGCCCCTACCGGGTAGTGCTGTTCGACGAAATAGAAAAAGCCCACCCGGAGGTCTTCAACATCCTGCTCCAGATACTGGAGGACGGGCGGTTGACCGACGGCCATGGTCGGACCGTGGATTTCCGCAACACGGTCATTATAATGACCAGTAACCTGGGCACCGAGGGATTGCAGAAGGCAACCTTCGGCTTCCGCACCGACGGCAGCGAACGGACTACCGAGGAGGAGCGGTTGCGCAGTTCGGTGAACGATGCGCTCAGGCGGGCATTCCGGCCGGAGTTGCTCAATCGTATCGACGAGATTCTGGTGTTCCATCCGTTGACGCAGGACCAGATCGTCCAGATAGTGGGCTTGATGGTGAAAGAAGTCCAGAGCAGGCTGAAGGACCAGAAAATCACTTTCGAACTTACCCCGGAGGCGAGCATCTGGCTTGCCAAGGAAGGGTTCGACCCCGTGTTCGGTGCCAGGCCGCTGCGCAGGGCGGTCCAGCGCCACTTGGAAAACACACTGTCAAAACGGATTCTTGGCGGGGAGCTACACCCAGGCGACCACATCCTGGTGGACGCCGGGGAGGCGGGCTTGGTATGGAGCAAACGCGAACCCGTAGCCCAAGCTGTGTAGTAAGGTCTCCCGAACTGCATACCCTTTCAATTGGGCCATTGCTAATGGGGCGGTGGACGTTGGCGTAGTGTTAAGCTACGTTATCATCAGGCAACATAGTACGTCCGTGGTGTGACAAATTCACCACGGGCGTAGCTGTTTAGCTGGGAACCGATACAACGCTTTAGGGGAGTAGGGCATTCCTTGGAGCATAAATTTATTACCGTTGACGGTATGAACGTCCATTACGTGCAGACCGGGTCCGGGCCGGTTGTGTTGCTGGTGCACGGCGTCGGTGCATCGCTGGTGACTTGGCAGAGCAATATCGCGCCGTTGGCCGACGCCGGGTTTACCGTCGTCGCCCTGGACCTGCCGGGACACGGTGATTCGGACAAACCGAAGAACATCGACTACGACCCAATAGCCGCGGTCCGCTTCATCGCGCACTTTCTTGACGTGCTGGGAGTAGCACGCGCCTCCGTGGTGGGCAACTCCGGCGGTGGGCTTATCGCGGCATCATTCGCGTTGGAGTATCCGGAGCGAACTGACCGCCTTATCCTGGTAGCCCCCGGCGGCTTGGGCCAGGACGTCTCCCCGTTCCTTCGTTTAGTCTCCTTGCCCATTGTGGGAGAGATAATCTACAACCCTTGGCTGCATAACTGGGCGGGGGTCAGCAAAAAGCTTTTCCATAGTCCGCTGGCATTTCCACAGGACGTACTCGAAGAGTTGGATCGGGTGCGCACCACGCCTGGGGCAACGCGGGCTGCCCTCCGGTCGATAAGGTCCAGTATCGATTACCGTGGAATGATGGACCAACGGTTGGTCATACACCGCCTCAAAGCTCTTGCGGCTCCCTTGCTGACAGTTTGGGGCGAAGACGATCGGCTGATCCCCGTGTCTCACGTCCAAGCTGTTCGAGAGGTAGTGCCCCATGGCTTGGTCCGTACGTTGCCGGAGTGCGGCCATTGGCCCCAAATGGAAAAAGCCGGAGAGTTCAACCCTCTGGCAATCAAGTTCCTGGAAGGGGACCTCGACAAGCAGCCCGGACAACCCTCGTCGTGAAGCCCTTGAGTCGGGCTGTTTCCCTGCCCGCCCGTATACAATGGCGCAGTGGGCAGGTCCAAGTACGCTTGGGCATACTGGCCGCCGTCTTGCTCGCCATACTGGTGGCCCTTCTTTTACGGGACCATCTAAGCTTTACGCAGGTTGGCTACGGCGGGATCGCCCTCGCGTCTTTGATTGCAAGCGCGGGGTTAATCATCCCGGTTCCAGCGGTGGGGGCGGTCTGCGCCGGCGCAGTGTTCCTGAATCCACTGTTCGTTGCCCTCATCGCATCCTCTTGCGAAACTTTGGGCGAACTCACAGGATACTTCCTCGGTTATACCGGACGCGAGGCGGTCACCGGCACCCGTCTCTACCGCCGCTGGGAACCGTGGATACAGCGGTGCGGCTGGTTGCCGTTGTTTGTGCTTTCTCTGGTGCCTAACCCTGTCTTCGATATCGTGGGCATCGCGGCAGGAGTATTGCACTACCCTTTGTGGCGCTTCCTGCCGGTGGTCTGGGCGGGGAAGACGTTAAAGTTCTTGGCCTTGGCCTACGGTTGTGCCTACAGCATCGGCTGGCTTACCCGCACCTTCGGCTTCTTTTAGGGGATAGCCGTTGGCCCGCAGGCCCTTTTCATTCTTTCGTCTTTCCCGCGCAGGCGGGAATCCATATGGTCCTGCCACGGGAAGGTTGCCATAGGCCACGGTCATGTAGGTTCCCGCTTTCTCGGGAAAGACGAGACCCATTTAACCCAATTCGGAAAATGAAAAGGCCCTGCGTTGGTCCGGCAGTGGCTATGTGGCCGGTCAGCATGTATGCTTTTCTACGGGTACGCCCATCTCTTATTCGCATATTAGCAGTATACGGAGGTCCCTGTGATTCGTAGCTTCGACGGGAAAAGTCCCAAAATACACCCATCCGCATTTATCAGCGAGACCGCCTACATCGTGGGTGACGTGGAGGTCGGAGAGGGCGCCAGCGTGTGGCCCGGCGCGGTAATCAGGGGTGACTACGGCCAGATAATCATCGGCAGGAACTGCTCGATCCAGGATAATTGCGTACTGCACACCGACGACTACTTGGAACTTGGTGACAACGTGCTGATGACCCATGGGGCCGTGGTCCACGGAGGGACCATCGGCAATAATGTGCTGATAGGAGTCAACGCCGCCGTTCTGGAGAGCGCCCATGTGGGCAATTATTGCCTCATCGGCGCCTGCGCCCTGGTTGTGGGCGGGACCACGATCCCCGATCATTCCTTGGTTGTTGGAGTGCCGGGCCGTGTCAGAGAGTTGACCGATGAGCACCGGAAGCGGCTTCAAGACCCCACCGCCAACTACGTCCGCAACGCCCGCCGCTACATCGACGCCGGATTGGGGTTGCAGGTCCCCAAAGTCGACTGATGAAGGCTTCACCATGACAAACGATCAACAAAAGCTTCCCCTGCCTTTGGAGGGACTCCGGGTCCTGGACATAACCCATATCATCGCAGGCCCCTTTTGTTCCATGATCCTGGCCGACATGGGCGCGGAGGTCATCAAGATCGAACGCCCCGGGACCGGCGAACGCTCCCGCATCAATCCGCCTTTTGTGGACGGACCAGAAGGTCAACGGGTCAGCGCCCGGTATTTGGGAGTCAATCGCAACAAGAAAAGCGTGACCATGGACCTGCGCGACCCCCGCTGCAAGGCCGCCTTCGAAAACATGGTCAAGGCCAGCGATGTCCTGCTGGACAACTGGGGGCCCGGCGCTCTTCGCCGCCTTGGCTTGGGCTATGAGCGCCTTTCGGAGCTCAACCCCGGCTTGGTCTACGCCAGCATCACCGGCTACGGCGACGCTGATGGAATGCGGGGTCCTTACTCCGATTGGCCCGCCAACAACCCCTGCGTTCAAGCCATGGGCGGTTGGATGGAGATTACCGGGGCGCCCGGCGGCGCGCCCCAAATGGTGGGTGACAATATAGGCGACTCCGTCCCCGGCGTATGGACGGCCTTGGGGATACTGATGGCCTTGGAAACGCGGCGCAAGACCGGCAAAGGTCAGCATGTGGACATGGCCATGTACGACTGCATGGTGGCCCACACCACCAGCGTCATGCCCCTGTACCAGCTTACCGGCCAGTCCAGCGGCCGGGCCAGGGAGAACATGTTCAGCGCCCAACTCGCATTGAAGGCCAGCGACGGGTACGTCGTGCTTGCCGGAGCCGGTGACGAACACAAGTGGGTAGACCTGTGGCAACTCATTGGCCGACCGGAGTTAGCCCAGGACTCCCGTTACTTGGGACGCGGAATCAGCGGCGCTTTCTACTTCGAGAACATCGTGCCCGCGATAGAGGAGTGGTCCCAACACCTGCCGAAGAGGGAACTTACCGAGAAACTTATCGGCATAGGCTTTTCTATGGGCATGGTTCAGAACGCCGGAGACCTCGACCATTGCCCTCAACTGGAAGCCCGGGGTATGTTTGTGGACTGCGGCGACACCTTGGGCGGCCCCTTCAGGACCGTCAAAACGCCTATCCAGCTGACCGGATGCGAGGAAGTACCCACCAAGCCTCCGCCCCTGTTGGGAGAGCACAACCTCGACATTATGTGCGGCATCGGAGGGCTGACCGAGGAGGAGTTGCTTGCAATGGAGGCTGAGGGGGTCGTCTAATGACGCCGACTCCAAATCTCAAAAATAAATCCGACGCGGTGGGACTGGCCGTGGCCCGGGTGGCGCAGCAAGCAGCGGAGCCGGACATGGTCATCCTGTTCGGGTCCCGCGCCCGCGGCGACCACCGCGACAACTCCGACGTGGACCTGCTGCTGGTCCACAAGGACAGCTTCATCAGTCCCTACTCCCTAGCGCAGAAGGCCGTCCGCGAATATTTCAAGCAGAACCCCCCGGAGCTGACGGTGAATATCATCCCCATCAGCCGGGACAACTTTGACCACGGCCGCCGCGCCCCCAACCACTTGGCGGGTCAGGCGCTCAGGGACGGAATCATCATGTCGGACGACAAACTGGACCCACCATCCCAACCCTACGACGGCCACCCTGACTCCTGGCCTGATGTCAAAGAACGCTTGGACCTGACCTACCGCAATCTGGAAGCTTTCGACTACCTATTGGAAGGCCTTTCCCACCAGACCGAAATCTATGGATTCATGGGCCAGCAGGCCATCGAAAATGCCCTGAAGGCTTGGATTTCAGCCGTCGGCCTGGAATACCGCACCGCTCATGACCTGACGATTTTGGCCAACACTATCTTGAGCGACAGGGAGCAAGCCGGAACGCCTGCGGCCGGCCAACTCAGGCATCTGTTGGACTACATCACGGCGCCCGACCTTCAAAACCCTGCCCAGGATGTCAACTGGCTTACGTTGTACGCCGTGCGATACCGATACAGCGCCTACAAGCACGATATGGACCAACCGGCAAGGACCCGCTTCCACGATGAAATTCACCAAGCCGCCGAGGCTATCATCGACCATGTATTCCGCATCACCGGCACCGGACCGGATGACCTCCTGACCTGACGCAGCCATCCGCGGCCATCCAACGATAACTACACCTTATACCTCCGGCTTGGGCGGGAACGGCGGCAAGGATGGCGGTGAAAACGGCCTGAGGCGTGTAATAGAATGTCAACACCCAGCCCTGAAGGAGAACATCGTAAAGAAACCCCTACCCCTGCTAGATGAGCACAACCACTACATCACGTGCGGCATGAGTGGGTTGACGAGCGATGAATTGACCCGAATGGAATAAAATGGAGTGATCTGATCAGCCAGACTTGTATATCAGTACACCGTGTTCTGAAACATACTTGAATGGTATCTTGGGGTTGTTAATGTCCTTCCCACCGTCATCGTGCCATTTGGCTTCCCATCTTGCGTAAAATGGCTCCAGGTTTCCTCGAGTGAGTCTATAGATCGAGATGAGCTTTATTCCTTCATATGCCGCGAAAATCCAGTCTACTTCCCGATATTTGGCTATGATCCCTGGATTAATGTGATGATGGGTTGAGAAGCTTTTAGTCCGCAACAGGTTTACCGACTTCAACTCGTATTCTTGACCTGTAGAGTCTCTTGCGTCGTTTCCTTCTCTACCCGGCAATGCTTCCAGCCCGGTAATCAATAAAACTTGGAGAAGTTTCCCACCGTTGTCTTGGAATATATCATCAATTCCATGTTTCGCCGCTAACTCCTGGAATTTCAGGACAGTTGCGTATAGTTCGTTAAATTCAGCAAGATCAGGGTGTGGGGCCATACTGTGCCAATAGGTCTACAACGTTTACACCTAGAGCATTCGCCAACCTTTCGATGTTGTCCAAAGATATATTCCGCTCTCCTCGTTCCACCGAACCTACATACGTCCGGTGTAGCCCTGCTATCTCAGCCAGTTTCTCTTGAGACAACCCATGGAGACCGCGATATTTCCTCAAGTTGCGAGCGAAAATTAGCCGCGTTCCTACGATGGTGTTGTGGGACTGCATGATGATATAATTCGCTCACTGATGACTATGAGTCTACAGACTATAAGTAGTATTGCGCTGGTGATTAAATGATCGACAAACCCTCGAACGAGTCCGGGATCTCTCCTGCCTATTTTACGAAGTTGGGAAGGGCTTACTGTGGAGATTCCAGAGGGTTATTGACTCAGCTACCTGACGACAGCGTTAATCTTGTAATTACCAGCCCTCCTTTTGCGTTGCAGAGGCAGAAAGAGTACGGAAACGCAGACCAAGATGATTATGTCGAGTGGCTATCTAATTTCGCTAGGATCATCTATCGTAAACTTAAGCGAGACGGCAGTTTTGTTCTCGACCTAGGGGGTGCATATCAAAAAGGCGTACCCGCAAGGAGTCTCTATAACTTCCGGATTCCCATCCATTTTTGTGACGAATTAGGCTTTTATCTGGCAGAAGACTTCTACTGGTTCAATCCGTCCAAATTGCCCAGCCCCATTGAATGGGTCAACAAGAGAAAGATACGGGCTAAAGATTCCGTTAACACGGTATGGTGGTTCAGCAAAACGGAATACCCTAAAGCTAACATTGCTAACGTGCTTGTTGAATATAGTCAACGTATGAAGACCCTTTTGAAGAATCCTGATAAGTTCTACTCTCCTCGGAAGCGCCCTTCTGGCCATGATATTGGCAGTGGATTCGGCAAATCTGGTAAAGGGGCTATTCCATCAAATTTGCTTCAAATTCCTAATACAGATTCAAATGGAATGTATATAAGCTCATGCCGGGCGGTAGGCGTACGATCTCACCCCGCCAGGTTCCCTACCAAATTACCCGAGTTCTTCATTCGGTTCCTCACAGATCCCGAAGATATGGTCGTGGATATTTTTTCTGGGTCAAACACGACTGGTTGGTCCGCAGAATCGGAAAAGAGGCGATGGCTATCATGTGATTCTGAACTTGAATACGTTGCCACATCAGCTTTCCGATTCTTGGAAAAGGGGTGCAGTGTTGCCACTTTGCGGGAAGTCTATGACAAAATTAGGGCGTTCGAATACCTGAATATAGATGATTACATAGCGAACCACCGGTTGCTATAGTCAGCCCCTGCGAGTAGTCTGTTTTTGCTAACGGTCGCTATTGGCGCGAACCGAAACGTTGATAAAGGAGAACACCGCCCTTGTTCCGCGCGCCTAGAGGCACCGCCGACCTGCTGCCAGAGGATCAAAAGTACTGGCGTTACATCGAGTCCAAGGCCGTCAACCTGGCCCGGCTGTACGGATTCGGACGAATCGACACCCCGGTTTTCGAGGACTCCAACCTGTTTATCCGGTCCGTTGGGGAAGGTACGGACATCGTGGAAAAGGAGATGTACACTTTTGAGGACCGGGGGGGCGACAACGTCACCCTGCGGCCCGAAGGCACTGCTCCCGTTTGCCGCGCTTACTTGGAACATGGGATGCACAATCTTCCTCAACCGGTGCGCATGTACTACTTCTGTCCTGTGTTCCGTTACGAACGGCCTCAAGCCGGGCGGTTCCGGGAGCACCATCAGTTCGGCGCGGAAGTCCTTGGAGACGCCAACCCGTCGGTGGACGCGGAGGTCATCGAGTTGGCGTGGCGTTTGGTGGAGTCTCTGGGCTTGCGGGACACCAAGCTGCTGGTCAACAGCATTGGCGACCCGGAGTGCCGTCCCGCCTATATCAGCAAATTAAAGGACTACTACGCCGGCCATGAGGCCGCCCTTTGCCCCGACTGCCACGCCCGCTTGGAACGAAATCCCCTGCGGCTGTTGGACTGCAAGGAAAAGGCCTGCCAAGCTTTGGGCGACGACGCGCCCCAGTCCGCCGACCACCTATGCCAGCCGTGCTTGGACCACTGGACGACCCTTCTGGGATACTTGGACGCCGTAGGGCTCCCTTACCAGTTGGAACACCGGCTGGTGCGCGGGCTGGACTACTACACCCGCACCGTGTTCGAGGTGCAGCCCCTCGACGCCGGGGGACAGTCCACCATCTGCGGCGGTGGACGGTACGACGGGTTGATAGAAGAGTTGGGCGGAAGAGCCACGCCGGGAATCGGGTTCGCCACCGGCATGGAGCGCCTTACGCTGAACCTGAAGCGTAGCGGCGTCGAAGTCCCCGACGAGTCCTCACCCGTTTACTTGGTGGTCAACGTCGGCGTGGAGGCTAGGGGAGCGGCGATGGAGTTGGCCGCGAAGTTGAGGGCTTCCGGCGTGGGCGCCATTCTCAGCAGTGGGTCGCGGGGGCTCCGGGGCCAGTTGCGGCAAGCTAACGCCCTGGGCATCCCTTACGCGGCCATCCTGGGGGAAGACGAGATACAGCGGGGCGAGGTCATGGTCCGCGACATGCTGAACTCTACCCAGGAAACCAAGCCCCTGGAAACTTTCCTGGAAGGCGCGGCCCGGCAACACGGCTGATCTTCCACTCCCCGAGCCTGTGACTGATCAAGTCCTTTTCATTGTCTCGTCTTTCCCGCGCAGGCGGGAATCCATATAGTCTTGCCATGGGAAAGTTGCATAGGCTGCGGTGATGTGGCTTCCCGCTTTCGCGGGAATGACGGGACCCATGTAACCCAAACTGGGAAAAGAAAATGCCCTTAGTGACTGACACTTCCTCATTGACTTTCGGCTACTTTTATTAGAACATGCGTTCCATAGTCAACCTTTTTCGATTCTTGTCAGTTTGAGGAGCAGCAGTCATTATGAATATTTTCTACCGCGGATACGTCATACACAGGGAACTTTGGACTGTCGGCTACACCGTCTTTGGACGCAGGCCGCTCCGGGCCGAATTGGCCATGTGCGGCTCGTCCATAGAAGCGATGCGGTGGGTTGACCATCGCTTGGCGAATAACCCCCTTATCCCATCCATTCGTGCCGCCACCAGTGATCAACTCACCCTGATCTGACAAACGGTCTACCGTCGTTGACATAACTAAGAAACTAGGTTCTGTTGACATTTCCCCGTCATTCCCGCGCTTTACCCGTCATTCCCGCGCTTTACCCGTCATTCCCGCGCAGGCGGGAATCCATAGACTTCTAATCGGAGAGAACGTGACTGGCTGATAGTGCTTCTGGATTCCCGCTTTCGCGGGAATGACGTTATGGGGTTACTGGACTGCCTGATTTCGCAAATGTCAACAGAGCCTAGCTCAACACTTGGCGCGGTGCCCAACCCATCGTCCCCGCGCGGAGGGAACCCATACGCATCGGCAACGACGCGGGGACGTCATCGGGACCGCCGGACCCCATGCGAAAAACGATAACCTACAGCAGAATAGTGGACTTGAGCCACACGGTCCACCCGCGGGTCCCCGTTTGGCCGGGCGATCCCACGATAGAGTTCGAAGAGGTCGCTCAACTGGATGAAGACGGGTACTTCCTGCGGCGTTTTTCTATGGGCGAGCATAGCGCTACCCACATGAACGCGCCCAAGGCTTTTTATCCAAGCGGGCACGGCATCGACGCCTACGGCGCGGCCTCGCTGGTTGCCCCGGCAGTGGTTATAGATGTCCGACGCCATGCCGCCGGGAACGCTTGCTATGAATTGACTCCGTCCGACGTTCTCGCTTGGGAGGAGCGGCACGGGCCGATACCGGAAGGGAGTATCGCCCTGTTGTACACCGGGTGGCAGTCCAAGTGGGACGATGTAGATGCCTATCTGGGCATATCCCCTTCCGGGCAAATGGCTTTTCCCGGATTCGGGGCTGACGCGGCCCAATTATTGATAAACGACCGGGGCGTCGCCGGTTTGGGTATCGACGCCCCCGGTCTCGAGCCCGGTCGGGACACCGGCTATTCGGCCAACAAGCTGGTCTTGGGACGGTCCGGAGTGGCGTTGGAGAGCCTCACCAACCTGGACCTGCTGCCGCCCATCGGCATAACCCTCGTTATCGGGATCATCCGGCTGAAGGGCGGCAGCGGAAGCCCGGCATCCGTGATGGCCTTCGTCGAGTAGCAGCCGCCCGGCAACTCGCCGGGATTACAGCTTGGCGACTCCGGCGCTGGCGCAGTCCTCGTCCTGTTGTGACGTGCCGCCGCCGACACCGCAAGCGCCCTCGACAACCCCATTGCGGATGATTGGCACCGCGCCCTGCCCCATAATCATGTGGCCGCCCTCGGCGATGGCGATGCCGGCCGGCGTCGGTTCACTAGCGCGAGCCTGCATATCGCCGCTGGGCCGCCCGAAAGCCGCCGATGCAACGGCCTTGCCCTGCGAGCCGTATACGCCGGCCCAAATCGCGCCGTCCATCCGGTTGAACGCTATCAACCGCCCGCCGGCATCGCAAACGGCCACGTTTATCTTGATGCCAAACTCTTCTGCTTGTGCGATGGTCCCTTCAATAATCCTGTTGGCTTCGGCCAAGTTGAGCGCCATGAGTTACCTCCTCGTAATCGTTGAGATTTACTGCCCTGTGGCATGTCGCCCCGGCGTCTATCATGGCCTGGGCCGACACGGGGCCATTCTATCGTCTCGCCATGCCTTTGCCAACAAGCTGGCCGTCGCACGATTACTGACATCCGCCCCTTTCCAACTCGGAAAACAATACCCTAACATAGTACCTGTGCAACACAACGTCCCGCCGTCCATACAGCTCATACGGATGTGACTGAAACCGGTTGCTCAAATGGGAGCGCGGGCGTCCCGCCCGCACCAAGTAGGGACGACTTTGCCCACGCCCTGAGACCAAGGCAAGGGCGTGATGTAGGGGCAACCCTTGTGGTTGCCCTGGCGCCTGGGTTCGGCCACATCCTGAAAATCCTGAAAATCCTGATTCAGACAAGCAGAAATGTCAGCAAATGTCATGAAATGTCCGGCAATCTGAAACCTTCAACCCCGGATAAACTTAACGAGGTGAACACCCCCATGAATGAATTGAGAGGTCTTCGGGCCCGCGTCAACGCCCTCCGCCGGAAAATGGCCCCCGCACTGGCGATCGTCAAGGTGCGCCGGATGGCCGACGACTATTGCCACCGCTGGTTCGTAGCCAAATCCAACCATGAGCTCCCGCCCGACCCCCACCGCTTGATACAGGGGCTTGGCCAAGCCGGCCTCCGGCTCCCCTCCTTCGCGTCGGCCAATAATTTCTTGGACGGCTGTCGTCGCAGCAACACCGAACCCGACCCCCAGCGCTTGGTCAGCGTTCTCCTCCCCTGGGCCCGGCGCTATCTTGCTTCTTAGTTTGGCTGACCGGTCAGAACGAAAAGTCCTGGACCGCTTGGGACGGTGTAATTGAAACTGGTTGAGATGCAACTGTCTGGATCAAGGTTTATCGGATTCCAGGATTGTCAAGATAAGTGGCTTTAATCCTGTTAATTCTGTTAATCCTTCAATCCTGAGAATCCTGATTCAGGCGATTACCGGGTCAACCGGCTTCGGGTGCTATACTGCTACGGGAAACGAATTCTGCGGGTAAGTTGACCGGTACATGCTAACCAAGAGAATAATCCCCTGCTTGGACGTAGACGCGGGGCGGGTAGTGAAAGGCACAAGCTTTGTTAACCTGCGGGACGCCGGAGACCCGGCGGAATTAGCCTCCTTTTACGACAGGGAAGGCGGCGACGAGCTGGTCTTTTTGGACATCACCGCCAGTTCCGACTCGCGGGACACCATGGTGGATGTGGTGCAGCGCGTCTCTGAGCAGGTATTCATCCCTTTGACTGTCGGAGGCGGCATCCGGGGCGTGGACGACATGCGCCGGATGCTGAACGCCGGCGCCGACAAGGTCTCGGTGAACACGGCCGCAGTCAACGATCCGGCGTTGATCGAACAGGGCGCGGCCCGCTTCGGCAACCAGTGTATCGTTATCGCCATCGACGCCAAACGGGTCTCCAACGGGGCCAGCGAACGCCCGCTCCCTGAGAGCGGCATCGCATTAACCAAGGCCTCGCGGTGGGAAGTCTATACCCGCGGCGGAAGGACTCCTATGGGGATTGACGCCGTGGAGTGGGCCGCCTTCGCAGTGGAACTTGGGGCCGGCGAGGTGCTGTTGACCAGTATGGACGCCGACGGCCAACTGACGGGCTACGACTTGGAGTTGACCAAGGCGATTTCAGAGCGGGTGTCGGTGCCCGTCATCGCCAGCGGCGGCGCGGGTAACTTGGATCATTTGTACCAAGCTTTCGATGAAGGCAAAGCCGACGCTGTGCTGGCCGCCAGCATATTTCACTATGGGACCTACTCCATAGGTCAGGCCAAGGAATATCTGGGCAGCCGCGGGATTCCGGTACGCCCCCAACCCGAATCCTGACAAAAAAACCCGGACGGGAAACGTGCGGAGAGAACAAATGACTATAGTGAAACTCAACGAGCAGGGGTTGGTGCCAGCCATCGCCCAGGACAGCGAGACCGGCAATGTGTTGATGCTCGGCTACATGAACCCCGGCTCCCTGAAACGGACCGTGGAAGGGATTCAAGTCTGGTTCTACAGCCGCAGCCGGGAAGACCTCTGGCACAAGGGCGAAGTGTCCGGCAATTACCTGAACCTGGAGGAGGCTTGGTTGGACTGCGACGGCGACACCATTCTCCTCAAGGTCCGGCCCGATGGCCCAACCTGCCACACGGGCAACAGTTCATGCTTCTTTACCCCCATGGAGGGTTTGCCCGATGACTACGAAATCACCGAAAACGGCCCCGGCGTGTTGAACGAATTGTTCCAGGTCATCAAGGACAGGCAGCAGGATCCGCCCGAAGGCAGCTATACTGCCAAGCTGCTCCAGGAGGGTGTCGGGCGGGTGGCCCAGAAGGTCATCGAAGAAGCGGGAGAGGCCGCTCTGTCCGCGGCCCAAGGCCACAACGAAGACCTGCCCAAAGAGGTAGCCGACTTGCTCTACCACACGCTGGTTCTGCTCGCGGCGTCCGGCGTGTCGCCAAACGACGTTTGGGAGGAGTTACGGGAGCGGAGGAAGTAGCCTAGACCTCCGGTGGCAGGGCCTCCCCCGAAGCGTACACTGCCCATTCCGGCCCTTGGTAGACCGTCACTTTTCCCGAACCCACCACCTGCCAGTTGCCCGGACGCCCCACGCAGCCTGTGCGGGCATCCACGCCCAGCACCGTCACGCCCGCGGGCGCTTGCTCCTGCAACTCGCGGGACATTTCCGCCGGGTCCCTTCTTTCGTGGTGCGGCAGCACCACAACCCCGGGAACGATGCCCAATGCCTCCGTCCACCGCCCTCCGTTCGGGCGCCGCATGTAAGAACCCATTACCATCGCCCCGGCGCTGGACCCGGCCAGGACCGTTCCTTGGCCGACTGTCTCCAGAATGGCCGTGAGCAGCGGGGAGTCCCGCAGGGTGGTCAACAGGTGCTCCGGACTGCCGCCTGTGAAGTAAATGACCCCTGCCCCATTCACGATGGAAATCAGGTCCCTGTCCTCGGCGTGCCCTCTGTCCAACACCATCAGTTGGCTGGCGTCGCCCCCCAGACCGCCGAAGTGGGTAACACCGTCGTTGGCCGCCTTGGCTGGCCCGGTTACCGCCGCCGTTGGAATCACCACCACCCTCGAAGGCTGCTGCCCCGACCTCCGCATAATCTCCCGGTCCATCTCTTCGCAGCCAACCCGGAATTCCTCCCCGCCGACCAGACCTATATCTCCAGCCATACAGTATTCCCCTTCATGCCTTGAGTATTTCGACGCGTGCCCATTGTACCAGCCCTATACGGTCGCAGTTTCAACGCAAGGGCTGCGGAGGATGCGCCAAGGACGCAGGCCTCTTCTTGGGTGGCCCCTCAATAACTCCGCGTCCTCCACGTTGAATTCCCGAATTGACGGGGAAGATTGGGGAAAGCGGGCAGAGTTCTTGGGCTGCCGATATGCTTGGGCTGCCGATATGGTAGTATGGAGGCGACTATCTCTATATCACTACATCATCACTACATCGAAATTAGGTTGAGTCTAATGGCCGCGCCCCTTGTATTGAACGTAGTCAAAGACCTTATAGTCCACGCCGTCCAACAAGCCCGTAGCGAAGGCACGTTGCAGCTTGAGACCATGCCGGAAATCCAGGTTGAGCGTCCGGCCAATCCTCAACACGGCGACTTTGCCACCAGCCTTCCTTTGCGGCTGGCGCGGGCCACCCGGATAAATCCCATCGAACTGGCCGAGTCGCTGGTGCTGCACATCCCCCCGTGCGAACAGGTGGACCGAGTCGCGGCGGCTCCCCCGGGGTTCATCAACTTTTACCTCCGAGACAGGTGGGTGCAAGAGCAGGTGGAGGAGGTCCGGCGGGCTGGGCTGGAGTATGGCAACGTCGATCTGGGCCAGCAAAAACCCGTGATGGTGGAGTACGTCAGCGTCAACCCAACGGGCCCGGTCCATGTGGGACATACCCGTGGCGCTGTGCTGGGTAGCGCTTTAGGAAACGTATTGAAAGCCGCCGGTTACCAAGTCACGCAGGAATACTATGTAAACGACGCAGGCAACCAGATGAACGCCTTCTACGCCTCCGTCTACGCCCGCTATCAGGAAGCCATGCAGCAGCCCGCCGAAATGCCCGCCAACGGTTACGTCGGTGAGTACATATCCGATCTTGCTAAAGAGATCGCCGCCTCTGAAGGGACCCGGTTCTTGGGCATGGACAGGGAACAGGCGCTGAAAGAGATTGGCGACATTGCTCGTGAGAAAATGATCGACCTGATCCGGGATGACCTGGCCCAGATTGGCGTTACCTTCGACAACTGGTTCAGCGAGCGCTCCCTTTTCCAGCAGGGCGAATACGAGCACGCGCTCCAATTGTTGCGGGACAAGGAATACCTGTCAAACCGGGACAACGCCCTTTGGTTCAATTCCAGCCAACTGGGCGACGACCGGGACAACGTGGTAGTGCGCTCCTCTGGCGAGCCAACCTACTTCGCTTCCGACATCGCCTACCACTACAACAAGTTCGTCGTGCGCGAGTTCGATTCCGTGGTGGACATTTGGGGAGCCGATCATCAGGGCCACGTCCCCCGAATGAAGTCGGCTGTGGCTGCTCTTGGCATAGCCCCGGAGCGGTTGACCATCCTGATTTCCCAGATGGTCACCTTAAAAAGGGGAACGGAGGTGGTACGGGCTTCCAAACGGACTGGCGACTTCGTAACTCTGCGGGAATTGACCGACGAAGTGGGCCCGGACGCCTGCCGTTACTTCTTTCTGGCTAGGACCCCGTCCACCCAGATGGAGTTCGATTTGGAACTGGCCAAGGAGGAATCGTCTGAAAACCCTGTCTACTACGTCCAATACGCACATGCCCGCAACGCCGGCATACTGAACTTGGCCCGCACCCAGAACATAGACTGGAGCGGCGGCGACGTCTCGTTGCTGACCCATCCCAGCGAGTTGAGCTTGGTACGCACCATGATAAGATTCCCGGAGTTGGTCGAGCACATGGCACGGACGTTGGAACCCCACCAACTACCCCACTACACCATGGAGTTGGCCACGGCTTTTCACTGGTTTTATGAGAACTGCCGCGTCATCTCTTCCCGGGAGGAGGACAACGATCTCACTATGGCCAGGCTGAAGTTGGTGGAGTCAGCACAGATAGTTTTCCATCGTGCTCTGGACATGATGGGCATGAGTGCACCGGAACGGATGTAACTGTAGCTTGAATTCATCCGAACTTCGGCTTATCATACCCGTCATTAACCCGACGTTAACATTATCTGTTGGGATGTCGTTTTTTCGCATGGGGCGGCTCGGCGGAGAAACCTTTTTACATCCATACACTGAACTCCGATGAAATTTGACCTAAACCAACAATGGAAGGTTGGGTGGTAGTCGGTGTGGTCACTGATACGTTGGAATCAGGAGTCAGAGGCTCACTCGCCTAAATGCAGATAATTCTTCGACTCTCCAGAATGGCAATGCGCCACAACCGGCGCCTTCTTGCCGCATACGCAAGCATTCTGGCCGCCATTTGTTTCTCCCTCGCTATTCCTTGGCTTGTCCGGGTGTCTATCGACCGAATAGTAATATTCGATGACGGACGCATCGTTTCAAGCGGGGACACGGAACGCGGCGAACTCATCGTTTATGCCCTGCTGCTGTTGGGAGCCAGCATCATGCGAGGCATTTTCGACTTCGCTCGCACCTACTCCACAGACTCCCTGTCTCAAAAGGTCGCTTACGATGTGCGTAACTTGATGTACGATAAGTTGCAGCACTTAAGCTTTGCTTTCCACGACAAAGAGCACACTGGGAACCTGATGTCCAAGGTTACTTCCGATGTGGAAGCGGTGCGCCGCTACGTCAACATGGGCATGGTTCGCGGGGTGGAAGTGCCCTTCCGTGTGTTGGCCATCGTGGTCTTCATGGTCACCGTCAACTGGCAACTCACCCTCATCAGCTTGGTGTTCGTGCCCTTCCTGATCATCCGGTCCTCGCAGGTCATGGTCCGGCTGCGTACCATGTGGTTGCACGTGCAAGAGGTGATGGGGGAGTTGGTGACTATTCTCCAAGAGAACCTTGTTGGTATCAGCGTGGTTAAGGCCTTTGCTTCTGAGGAGCACGAAAAGCGAAAATAC
This sequence comes from Dehalococcoidia bacterium, assembly GCA_965261795.1. GTDB lineage: Bacteria > Chloroflexota > Dehalococcoidia > Lucifugimonadales > UBA3495 > CBDCFV01. The sequence goes on along the minus strand of OZ253476.1, from coordinate 4,260,869 downwards.
GCCGTCAAGGCCGATGAGTTGCGGGTGGAGTATTTCAAGAACGAGCGGCTGCAGGGCACCACTACCGCGTGGATGACCCTCTACTTCACCTTGGCCATGGTATTGGTGCTGTGGTACGGGGGGTTGGAGATTTTCCGAGGCGACTTGAGCCCGGGCGGCTTCGCCATGTTCCTGCTGCTGTTGAACCAGCTTACCTTCCCCATCAGAATGACTCCACAGATTATCGGCAGCTACTCGCGGGCCATATCTTCCGGCAGGCGCATTTTCGACGTGCTGGACGCCGAATCGCCGGTGGTGGAAAAGCCGGGAGCGCGGGTAATGCCTCGGGCCAAAGGGTACGTCCGCTTTAACGACGTTACCTTCTCCTACGACCCGCGTGTACCGGCCCTGCAGCATATCGACATTGCCGCCAAGCCCGGGCAGATCACTGCTATTCTGGGAGCACCCGGTAGCGGCAAGACAACGATCGTTAACCTGCTCCCCCGGTTCTACGATGTGAACCAAGGGGAAATCACTATCGACGATATAGACATCCGGGACTATACGTTAGCGTCGCTCCGCCGGAACGTGGGCATTGTCCAGCAGGATATTTTCCTCTTCAGCGCAACGATAAGAGACAACATCGCGTATGGAGCGACATCGACCACCGAAGAGGAAGTGATACAGGCCGCCAAGGTGGCCCAACTTCACGATCACATAATGTCTTTGCCTCAGGGCTATGACACTTGGGTGGGCGAACGTGGGGCGACCCTGTCCGGCGGTCAACGGCAGCGCCTCTCCATAGCCAGGACCGTCGTTATCGATCCGCCGGTGCTGATCCTGGACGACTCCACCTCCAGCGTCGACGTGGAAACCGAGAGGCTCATTCACCAGGCCATGGTTGACGTTATGAAAGGGCGGACCACTTTCGTTATAGCTCACCGCTTGAGTTCCGTGCGGAATGCTGACCTTATCCTGGTGTTGAAGGACGGCCAAATCGCCGAGCAGGGCGGCCACGAAGAATTGATGGTCAAATCGGGTATGTACCGGGATATCTACGACCTCCAACTAAGACCGCAGGAAGAGCTTTTGCTGGATGCCACAATGGCAGGTAGCAACGGAGGTGACAGCTAGATGAGAAGCGGCGGAGGTGGAGGCGGCTTCGGCGGCATGATGGGCGGTATGCGCGGCCTTCACGCTGGCGGCATGAACTCGCCCAACCTAGATAGCCTGACCGACGAAGGGCTTGTTGGCAGCGTTTACGACAACCGCGTCGTGATGCGTTTGTTGACCTACTTGAAGCCCCACAAGCGTGACGTGGTCATTAGTATCATCGCCATCTTAATCTACACCGTCGGCAACGTGACGGTGCCCCTGTTTATGCTGTTGGGCATCGACTGGGCGATCAACAGCGGAGACCAGTGGCGGCTCCACGTCCTAGCGGGAATCTTCCTTGTGGTGGCGGTGGCCTACTTCGGGGCTATGTACGTCCAGTACGTGTATATGCCCAAGCTGGGGCAAGCCATTCTGTACACTCTGCGCACCCAGATGTTCGACCACCTCCAGGACCTTTCCCCGTCCTTCTTCCACCGCACGCCGGTTGGACGGATCATGTCCCGTAGCCAGAGCGACGTCCTTCAGCTTACTGAGACCTTCGAGCTGATGGTCCAGAGCATCGCCGACCTTCTGAGCCTGGTAGGCATTATTCTGATCATGGTGGTGATCCTGCCGTCGCTGGGACTGGTTGACTGGAAGTTGTCCATCGTCTGCTTGAGCGTAGTACCGGTGCTCTTTTTCGTCCTGAGTTACTGGCAAAGGTTTGCCCGGCGCTCCTTTACCCGCATTCGCCGCGCCATCGCCATGGTCAATGGCGAATACAACCAGAACATTACCGGCGTCCGGGTGGTCGAGAGCCTGAACCGTCAGGATGAGAACCTTCACCACTTCGACACCCTTAATACCGAACACTTGGAAGCAAACCTGCAGGCCAGCCGTTTCTCCGGCGGCCTGCAGCCCATAGTGGAAACCCTCATCGGCTTCTCGTTCGGTGTGGTAATCATCCTGGGCGGGACCATAGCCCTGGGCAGCGGAGAGCCCGCCTGGGGTGTGTTGGTGGCCTTCCCCATGTGGATACAACGGTTCTTCGAACCCGTTCGCCACTTGACGATGCAATACACCCAGTTACAGAGAGGAATGGCGGCCGGCGTGCGCATTTTCGAGGTAATAGACTTGCGGCCGGAGGTGACGGACCGTCCGGATGCGATTGACATGCCGCCAATCGAGGGGGAGATCAAGTTCGAGGACGTCAGCTTCCACTATGTTCCCGACGTCGACGTTCTCAAGGATGTGGACCTCCATGTCCACCCCGGTGAAAACGTAGCGTTGGTAGGCTCTACGGGCGCAGGTAAAAGTACGCTCGTGACCCTGATCCACCGCTTCGGCGACGTTACCCAAGGGCGCATCACCATTGACGGATACGACATCCGCGACGTAAAACGAAGCTCCTTTGTTAACCAGATGAGTATGGTGCTCCAGGAGCCCTACCTCTTCTCCGGCACCGTCGTCGAGAACATCCGTTACCTGCACACCGACGCCAGCGACGATGCGGTGATAGACGCCGCCAAGGTTGTTGGCGCCCACGAGTTCATTATGGGACTGGATGGAGGCTATAACTCCACGCTGGCTGAGCGGGGCAGCAACCTGAGCGTAGGACAGCGTCAGCTTATCAGCTTTGCCCGCGCCGTGGTTGGAAACCCGCGGGTTATCATCTTGGACGAAGCCACCGCCAACATCGACACTTACACCGAATTGCTTATCCAGAACGCTCTCAAGCGGGTGTTGGAAGGACGCACGTCCATCGTCATTGCCCATCGTCTCTCGACCATACGCAACGCTGACAAAATAGTCGTGCTGGACCAAGGGCGAGTGGTCGAAGTGGGCAAGCACGAAGATCTCCTGACGCATAACGGCATCTACGCCCGCCTCTACGCCATCAACTACGGCATCTCCTCCAACGGCGCAAAAGCCGCCGAAGACAGCAGTCTTACCGCCGCTGCCCCCAGTCCCGCCGACAACGATTGACGTAACCCCCAGTTAACGCGGTAGACCCACTGAAAGGGCTATTCTCTTTTCGGTGAGGGGTTATGTAACCGGCGGGGTTGGGGTTGAGCAACAGGTGGACTAACGCCGAGGTCGCAACCGCCTGGATGACCTCGTTGACCCTCATCTCGCGCTTTCGCATCCTGTCACGCTGTGCCCCTCTCGGCTTAAAAAGCCTTCGGACCGGTCGATGCCGCCGGCATGGACGCCTGACGGCGCAGCGGTCCTCCGCCGGTCCCCATGGGGCGCCGTGGAAGTTTGCCCCCGAATGGCTTCTGAGGCGCGAGGGCGTATTTCTTCGCCTTGCTTTACGCAGGCGTTTTGATCAAGAAGGCAGCAGGCCTACAAGTACGCAATGACCGCGGGCCGCTGCTTGCGGGAAATGCCCTTTGCCCGGACCGGCGCCGACCCATACGGGGGCGACGTTCCGGCGCTGCGTCGGGCTTCGTCGTCACTCCGGCCTTGGCCGGATGACGGTTAGGTGAATGCATCGCCACAAGCGGACACTGAAGGTCCGCGCGGCGGATTGTGGTATGCCACCTGTTGCTCTTATGCCTTCTACCCTAGAACCGGGCAACCACAAGGGTTGCCCTTACGGGCGCTCTCTTCAACGGTATAGAGAAGGGGATTTAGGGTCCGTTGCCTCCTTTGGTTGGGTTGAGACGGGCCGGCTGCAGTCCAGCGCCACTCTTGTTGGTTGTTCCACGCTACTGGACGGCAGCCCGGTCCGTCAACCGGAGAATGTCAGTGGGTGGGGGCTTTTGATTTTTATGATTGGCTTGATTACCCGGTCATGCCAAGGGGCGTGGCCATATCGGACCGGAGTCTTTCGGCGGGATAGTGGTGCGGTTGGCTGCTGACGGCGCGTCAAGGGAGGTCCGTTGGGAGGTTGCGAAGCTTGCCGGAGCTTGGGCGGGGCTAGTTGGGGTTGGAGGCGTTTGGAGGTGGGTTTCGTAGTTAAATCAGGGCGCATACGGCCATCGGGTGTCGGGGTTGTACGTCGGCAATGTCGGCAATTCTGTTGGCAGGATGTCGGTATCGGGAATCCATGAAGCAGGACCGGCCTCTCTAAAGAAGGTCACTATCTCTTGACCCAGTTCCATGCTCCGAAAAGAATGAGTCCAATGGATAAAACGACCAACCCCGGCATAATGAGTGGATTGGCCGTCAGACCACCGCCAGTGACAAGTGCCATCATCAATAGATTGGTTGTGACGATGGACAAGAACAACGCAACTCCTGCAACAACCAATGCTTTGCCGAACTCGGCGCCATTCTGCCCTCCCATAGTCCGTCTTTCCCTTGAGAAAGTTCTGCGTGGTCTTCTCGTGGTCCCTTGGCCAAAGACCGGGTGCTGGTGATCGTCGTCAGGCGGTAGGTTTGACAAATCCCAATACTGGAATATCGATATCCTCTGGCGGCTCCACGTCTCCAAAGTGAACTGCTTCCATCTCCGTTAGCCTGTGGATACCATATGGTGATTTGGTAATGAGAATCCCTGCTCGTGGTTGGTTCATTTCAAGCACAATGTCACGAATCATTGTCCACCATTCGTCTTCACTCACATTTATATGTGCGTTGCAATGTCCGTCAAAGTCGTCGAATTCATTCGGATCCCATTCTTCAGCCACCAGCATGGCAACCGGACCGGATGCCTCCATTTCAATATTGTGCTTTATTTCAGTTTCGTCCCTCACCTCGGTGTCGATTCTGATGGTGATGGCACCGCACGCCAATACCAGTAGCATTACCCCGGTGGTTGTCAGTCGGGCGAACTTCGTACTCCTCAGGTTTATTGTCATTGGGAATCACCATCCCTCGAAATCACCAGAAGAATATTCGCCGGCCAACCACTGGACGAATTGCATCGTGTAGGCGAGCTGTACCCCCTTGGATTCCTGCGTATAGTTTGACTCCCGCATTTCCTGCTCGTAACGGTCAAACAGGACTTAGACCATGTCCAGTATTGATTTATCGACTTTTGGCATCGTGGCTCTCCATCATTCAATCCTGTAACCTTTTCAATACCTCGGTGCACTTGTGGCCGTGTTTCAACATCTTTGCATGAGTTAGCCCACGACGGTTGCCAAGGATTTCCACAATCTCGGCGTCTTGGATGCCCGGGAATTTGCTTTTCAGCACACTCACTTCGATGCCCATGACGACGCAATCGGCATATGTGGGGCCTGAAAACGGGAATACTGCTTTCTCAACGATTTCAACGGCAGATGGCGTTGGCCATGAAATTACATCGACTCCAAGGCCTGGTGGTCCAAGAGGGCCTTGTGGCCCGACTTCACCTCGAGGTCCCGAAATTGCGTCTTCCTGGACGATGCGCCGAACGTCCTCTTCAGTCAGACCTTGGATACTGCCAATAAGAATACCAACTATCAATAGGACACCACCCGCCAACGCCGCGACCACAATCCAAACCCTGTTCATGTGACCCTCTAACCCGGTGGAGCTTCCGTGCTGTACTTCCACATCGCATCGGCGACCCTATTTCGAATCAACAGCCAAGTATATTACTCGTATGTCTAATCTGGTGCGACGCAGTAGGAACCGCTCTCGCCTTTAAGGGGGCTTGACAGTCTGAACTGAGGATTTCCGACCAGCCGGACGTAGACGTCCGGAAACTTTACAAAATCAGAGGAGTTCAGCGACGAACTGTGGGGTTGGAGGCGACGGGCGGATTCGAACCGCCGAATAGAGGTTTTGCAGACCTCCGCCTTAGTCCACTTGGCTACGTCGCCCCAATTGAGGTTTGTGAGGTACGCCGGATTGGTGCCGAGGGCGGGATTTGAACCCACACAGGCATACGCCCACGGCCCCCTCAAGACCGCGTGTCTACCAATTCCACCACCTCGGCCTGTTGGCGCAGGTGTTATTGTACCACGCCTGCTACTTGGGTACACCCTTAAATTTTGGTTGGGCAGGGCAATCGCACTTTAATGGGTCACGAACGGGTCAAGGTTGTAGGGGCAGCCAGCCAGGACAACCACGAGGGTTGCCCCTACAATCCGGCTTCGTCACGCCAGCCAAGGCTTCGTCACGATTGTAACAGCGTTTGCTATGCAGCTACGGTTGGCCAAAATGCGATTGCCCTTTTGGTTGCTGAAGTTTTTCGATTGGCTGCGGAGCCGTGACCACTGTGGGGAAGGTTAAGGTGGAAGGGCTACTGACGAAATGGGTAAAATGAGCAACACAATAAATCTGGTCGGCTACGTTACATTTGTGCGTAGCTACGGGGTAGACGTTTAGATGGCCGAGACCAATCAAAATAGCAGAAAACAAGTGCGCCTGACCGTTTACGACAACGAGCCTATGGCGCGTATGGCCGAACAACGCCTTTGGCAATCGGGTATCCCGTGCATCATCCGCTCTTTGCGGGGAGGTCCCGGCCTTTGGGGGTCGGCCTACAATCTCCCTCACGATCTCTGCGTCTACGAGAATGATGAGGCCCGTGCTAGGAGAGTTTTGGGTCTGCCTCAACCCTTGGAAGGTGAGATGGACGCCCCGGCTAACGGGAGCCGCCGGTGGCTATGGTTGGTGCTGGTGATCGCGGCGGTAGTGTTGCTTTTGGGAATCGTTTTGAGTTAACGGCCCCGGAGCTTGGGGTCAAATACGTCTCTCAATGCGTCTCCCAACAGGTTGAAGCCCAGCACCACGATGAATATGCACAAGCCGGGGAATATCGCCACCCAGGGCGCTGTCTGAAGGCGCTCCGATGCGGCGCGGCTGAGCATCCCGCCCCAACTGGGGATGTGCGGCGGGGACCCTACCCCAAGAAAGCTGAGAGATGCTTCAATGATGATGGCTGTCCCCAAGTAAAAGGTTGCCAACACCAAGTAAATTGCGAAGCAGTTGGGTGCTATGTGGCGGAACACTATACGATTGGAAGAGGCCCCGATGGCCCTGGCCGCCAATACGTAGTCCGATTCTTTAAGGCTCAACACTTGGGAGCGTACGGTGCGCACCACCGGCGCGAACATGCCGATCACAATGGCCACGATCACGTTGTTCAGGGACGCCCCCAGTACGGCTATGATGGCCAAGGCGATGATGAGACCCGGCAGCGCCATCAAGGAGTCTACCAAGCGTTGCAACGAGAGGTCGACAAGGCCGGCGGTGTAGGTGCTGGCTACCGATATGACGAAAGCGGCGGTAATGCCTATCACAACGCTGCCCAACCCCACGTACAGGGAAATCTGGGCGCCTTTCATTACCCGGCTCAACACGTCCCGGCCCAGATGATCGGTCCCCAGGATGAACGCATTACTTGGAGGATCATGCACCACTTCCGGATGTGCTTCGCGGTAGTCGTAAGGAGCTATGATCGGCGCCAAAGCGGCCATCAGGATCAATGCCAGGACGATGATGCCTCCGACAGCGCCCAAGGGCTTGCGCCTTCCAAAGCGGACGGCAGCTTTAACCGGCTGAATAACCTGGCCCCACCGGCCCCGGTCCGGTGTCAGCCGGTCTTGCTGTTCTGCTGTCTGGATTTCTGCCATCTGGCCCTTCGTTGCGAGGTTTCCTTATTGGTAGCGTATCCTGGGATCCAGGATACCGTAAAAAAGGTCAATAATCAGGTTCAAGGTCAAGATGACCACCGCCACCAGGACTATCACGCCCTGGAGCACCACAAAGTCGCGATGATGAATACTCTGGATCGTCCAGGACCCGACGCCCGGCACCACGAAGATTGATTCGATGATGATCACACCGCCGAGAAGACCGGCGAACTGGTAACCGGAAATCGTTATGACGGGCAGGAGGGCGTTCTTGAGCGTGTGACGCCCAAGAACGACCAACTCTTGCAACCCCTTGGCACGGGCGGTCCGGACGTAGTCCTCCCGCAGCACTTCCAACATGGAAGACCGGGTGACCCTGGCGGTCAAGCCGAGGTTGGAGAAGGAGAGGACCATGGCCGGGAACACCAACTGTTGCAGGTTAAGCAAAGGGTCATCCCACAGCGAGGCATACCCCAGAGGAGGCAACCAGCCCGCCCAGTAGGCCAGTCCATAGATGATCAAAACTCCCAGCCAGAAATTGGGCATGGCCACCCCGATCAGCGCGAACACCCGGCTGGCGTAGTCCATGGCGGTGTCCTGTTTCACCGCAGAGATAACCCCTAATGGCACTCCCACGATGAAGGCCATGATGATGGCCATCACCGAAAGCTCAAAGGTAACCAGAAAGCGGCCCCTTAGCTCCTCCGTAACCGGGACGCGGTACCAGAGGGATGTACCCAAATCTCCGCGAAGCACGTTCCACAACCATTCGCCGTACTGCACGTGTATGGGCCGGTCCAGGCCCAGTTCCTGCCGTAATTTTTCAATGTCCTCAATGGTGGCCGTGTCCTCGCCGTCCGCGCCCACCAGAATAAGGGTAGCCACGTCCCCCGGCACGATCCAGAACAGCCCGAATACCACGATTGTGGTAAGGACTATAGTCGGCAGAAAGAGCAGCACCCTCTTTACGGCGTATGCCTTCAAACGTTTCTCCTGAACGGCGCAGGGATAGCAGGCACGAGGCTATCTATTTACATCCGGCCTTAACCGGATCGCGTCCTCCACCTTCATGTCCGGGTCAAACCATATATGGTCCCTCTTAAGCACAGTGTGATAGTTGAAGTGGCGTTGGTAATTCACGATCCTGTAGTCCACGGCGGCAGACCTGGTGTACCAGAAGACCGGGAAGTTGTGGGCGGTGCCTTGATGAAGGATGCCTTCCATTTCCGTGTACATTTGCCGGCGCTTTTCCGGGTCCAACTCGGACGTTTGGGCCTCCAGCAACTCGGTGAATCTCGAATCAGCCCAGTTGAAGGGGTTTCGAGTGATGTTGACGTCGTAGAACAGGTCTACTATACCCTCCGACTCGCGGATACTGAGACCCCCGCCGCCGGTCTGCATGGCTTGCTTGCCCGCCAATTTGTCGGCAGTGGCTTGCCCGCCGCCGGTAGCGATCTGCAACGTGATGTCGATGCCTATCTCCCGCAGTTGCTCTACTATGAGCTCCGTCGCCGTCAAGATGACCTTTGATTTGCCGGTCATCAGGTTAATGGACAGGCCATCACCGTATCCCGCTTCCTGTACTAAGCGCTTGGCCTCTTCGATGTCAGCCGGGTCTTTGCGCGCACCCGCCTCGAAGATGTTGGTAAGTGGGGTGCCCGCGGCGTCGACGTAGCGGTAGCCGGGACGCTTGACCAATTCAGACGTGTCTTCCGCATACCCGGGCAGGAAGAAACTGCCCAATTCGGCAAAGCCGGGCACAGCGGTTTCCATCGCGGTCTTTCTGTCAACTGCCAGGTAGACCGCCCGCCTCATCATGGGGTCATCGAAGGGTGGCTGGTTTGTTCTAAGGTAGACGCTCATCTGCCCAACCGCCGGGATAATCGCGGCTCGCATCTTGCCGCCGGTTGCAAGTTCTACCTCTAGCATGTCGTTAGGGTCATAGCGGGCGGAATGGGCGTGGGTACCCATGACCTGCCCCGTTTGCAGGGCGGCCAAGTATCTGGACGGTTCGTCGACCTGGAACACTTCCATGCCGTCGAAGAAGGGACGTCCCTCTTTGAAGTAATTGGGGTTCCTTTCATAACTGTAGCCTTCGCCCCTCTTCCATTCCTTGAAAAGCCAAGGACCCGACCCAACCAGGTTGTTGGGGCAGCAACTGCGGTCGTCCTGGGAAAGCTGCTCCGCCGATGACTTCTGTATGATTTTGTACCAGTCGACGGCGAGGTTTGCCATGAAGGTAGCAGCGGGGAACTTTAACGTCATCCGCACCGTCTTGTCGTCGATGGCTTCGGCTTGACCCTGGTCGTAGAACCGCCGCAATGCCGAGACTCTACCTCGGCGTTCCTCGGGGTCGGCCATGTTGTCTAGGCTCCAGACAACGTCCTCGGCGGTGACAGGAGATCCGTCGGTGAACGTGGCATCGGCCAGATGCCAGGTGTAAACGGTACCGTCGGCGCTTACGTCCCAACTGCGCGCCAAGTCACCGGTTATTTCGCTGGTGTTGACCGGGTCGTATTCAACAAGCTGGTTGAACATGGGGCTGATTGCGTCGATGCCCGCGCCCATTGACGTGGCATGATGGGGGTCCCAGTCACCCGGGTCAACGGCGTAAACGAAGGGGAGTGTGCCGTTGTAATGTTTGCCCTTGCCGGTGACTACCCAGTCAGGAACATCCTGTTCCGCCGGAGCCGCTATGGGGGCCAAAGTGGGCTGCACCAACACCTCCACTTCCCGTACCACCTCTTTGGCCACTTCCTTTATCACTTCTTTCTCGACGATGATTTCCTTGGGCACCTCTTTGATGACCTCTTTCTCGACGATGATTTCCTTGGGCACCTCTTTGATGACCTCTTTCTCTACCACTATGGGTTCTGGAGGCGCGGCGGTCCCTCCACAAGCCAAGCCGATAATCAGCAAGGCCAGGAGAGGAATGACCATTAGCGCCCTGGATGGCTTGAAACGACGGTACTCCACAGGTATACCTCCAAGATTTGGGGTTGCGTGTAGGGAATCAACCGGAGATGGGCCATAGCGCCGCCCGGTGATTGCAAAACCGGGCTATTGGTAGCTGCACTCGATGCCTGCCGGGCCACTGAGGGAGAACGTTACGCAAGTTGAACCATAACACCACCCGGCTGAGGATTGGCGTAATATTAGGGTATCGGCACATTCAAGTCAAACAGCCGGGCGGCGGCCCCAGGGCAACCGCATTCTAATTTGAGGCAGGATACTGGCGGTGAAATATTGGGCTAATCGGCTTTGACTTGACCGATTTTGACACAGTTCAAAGGAGAGTTCGTGTCGGTTGCCGAAGGACTTGGGTTCCCCTGCGTCCCCCCAAATTTAGAATGCGTTTGCCTTGGTGGCGGCCCAGTGTATGGGCAAACTCGCGGGAACTGATTCGCCGATCCACCGTCATTGCCGTGAAAACAGGCAACTTTCATACCCCTTACGTGGTCTAGACAAGAGCATCCTCAATTTCCGCGCAAGCGGGAAATTTCGATTTCTGTGTCATTGTGTATCATATTGCGTCATTCAGCTTTGCTGCATGAACTGGAGTTATTGATGTCGGCACTATTTTTGTGCCGTTTCCCCCAGTTTTTGGCTTGAATCAGCCAGGTCTTGTATCGTTGTGTGCCATTCCGGTCCGGCGGCTTGGTCTGATTTGATAGCCCGGGCCGCAGGAGCGCCGTCCAGGGCAAGTACAATGGTAGAGCAACGTATCCGCGCTTGGGAAGGGGCGGGTGTCATAAGAATGCCTTGAAGCCGCCGCAGTGCACTTCGAAGACCGATTCCTGTGATTCTCAATCGTCTTCGATAAAGCTGTCCTACTTGTTTCAGTCGCACTCTCCAAAGCGCCTCCGATTGACGCGGATTCGGTGCGGGGCTACACTCGAAACAGCCAATTTATACCATCTTCGAAGCGGAAGCCCCTTTTGGAACAAGTCCGAGTTTGCCGGGTCTGCGGCCACACTAACTCCTCCAGCGGCTTGAACAGGTGTGATAGCTGCTGGTCTTCTTTGGGTGAAGCCGGCGCAGTCGCAAGTTCCGCCTCCGAACGTCAGCCGCGCAGTCTTAACTTGCCTATATGGCGTAACCGGTACCTGATCGGGTTTCTCGTCGTTGTACTGGGATTTCTCGTCTGGTGGACCGTGACCAGGTTTGACGTGTTTCCGCTTTTATTTCCGCCGGACGCCCCCACTACTGACCTCAAGGCCGTCTCCGGGCCCGCCACTTGGGCGCATTCCCGATACGACTTCGGGAATACGGCGGCTTCTCCGGACCAGGCCCCGGTCCCGGGCCGGGTAGCGTGGACATTTGAGACGTCGGAGCCGTTGACCACCTCGCCGGCCGTGGTTGGGGAAAGCGTTTATCTTGCCACCGGCGACGGGCGCACGGTCTGTTTGGACGCGGCAACGGGCGGACTGGTGTGGGAGTACGAGAACGGCTTTCCCTCCAACGCCACACCGATAGTGACAGAGGACGTGGTAATCACCGTCAACCGCCCCGGCCGCGTTGTGGCGCTGGACCGGGCCACCGGGGAGGTGGCTTGGGAAAACCATATAAAGAGCCCCGTAACTTCCTCACCGGTATTGGCCGATGGTTCGCTGTACTTGGGGTCTGCCGATACCAAGCTGTACTCCTTGGACGCGGCCAACGGGGAACAACGGTGGTCCTATGCCACCGGCGCTTGGATTACCGCCTCGCCGGCTTATGCCGATGGCACAGTGACCGCCGCGTCGCAAAACTCGCGGATTAGCGTCGTCAGCACAAGGACCGGACGGCGCCAGTTGCTGTACGATGCCGGCGGAGGCCGGACTATTGCCGGCAATCCGGTGGCGCAGGGAGATTCGGTCTACTTTGCCTCTATCGACGGCCAAGTATGGGCCATCGACCGTACTGCCCGCAGTTGGCCGCTGGAAAGGACTATTCTCTTTTGGAAGGCAAATCTCTATATTTGGGGCGTAATCTCCGCACCGGTACAGAAGGGCACTGTGTGGTCCCGAAACATAGGCGGCAGAGTGCTGCTGCCCGTCGCGGCAACCCCTGATTCAGTCTACTCTGTTACCACCAAGGGCAAAGTAGTCGCCTTGGACTCGATGACCGGGGACGTGCGTTGGAATGCCGATATTGGGGATGACGTTACAGCCCCGCCGGTGGTGGTGGGAGGGACCGTGCTTGTAGGGACTGAGGATGGCCTGATAGTGGGATTGGACCGGTCTACCGGGGAGATGCTTTGGGACTTCGAGATCGGTGGCGAAGTGACCGCAAGCCCGGTCGTGGCGGGAGACGCCATGTACATCGCATCCAGTAACGGCGTACTCTACGCTATCACCGGGCGATGAACCGGGTTAACGGGCCTGAAGTTATTTTAAGGGCCTGACAGCCGCCTCTGGAGGATAATACATGGGTAAGTTGGACGGCTTGGTTGCTGTAGTCACCGGCGCCAGCCGGGGCATTGGCAGCGAAATAGCGCGCTTGTTTGCCGCCGAAGGCGGAAAGGTAATTTGCGCCGCCCGTACTTTGCGAGAGGGCGACCACCCTTTGGAAGGTTCGCTTGAAAAGACCATTGGGGACATCCGGGACGCCGGTGGAGATGCTACGCCGGTTGCTGTGAATATCTCCCTTCCCGAGGACTGCGAACGGCTGCTTCAAGAGACCCGGGACACCTACGGGCCGGTAGATGTGCTGGTAAACAACGCCGCGTTGACTTACTACGTTCCGATAAAAGACTTTCCGTTGAACCGGTGGATGCGGTCCTGGGCGGTCAATTTCCACGCCCCATTCCTGCTCAGCAAGCTGGCCTTGGAAGACATGGTCCCACGGGGAAGCGGCAGCATCGTTAACATCTCCTCCGGCGCTGCCGTCGGGCCGGGTCGCGGCCCCTATCCGGACGCTCCCCCGAACAGCGGCGGCACCTGCTACGGCGCGGAAAAGGCGGCTTTGGAACGTTTCTCACAAGGACTGGCCCAGGAGGTCTACCAGTTCGGCGTGTCGGTCACTTCCCTTGCTCCTTCTCAAATCGTAGCTACGCCGGGGACGGTGTTCCACAACCTGGTAACCGGCATGGACGATCCTCGAGGCGAAAGCCCGGAATTGATGGCCAAAGCGGCCCTGTTGCTGGCAACCGAGCCACTGGACCGGGTAACTGGCCGGGTTACCTACAGCCAACAGATACTGAAGGAATTTGGCTGGATCACTGATGCCAAGGGCAGAGGCGTTGAAGGGTCGCTGCCGGGCACGGGTTACAGCCAAATCTAGCGCCCTCACCCTAATTTCTCCTGAAGGGAAAAGGAGTTTGGGGTACCCTTGAAGGAGCGTATGCCGGTAAGGCTCGGAATCTCACTGGTCTTGGAGCCATCTTTCACCGCCAGGGTGTACCGCGCCCGCCAAGTGATTTGCGGCCAATATGGTTGTTGGGCCGCAGAGATGCACATGTTGCACGTTCCCTTGGTGGACTATTTTCAATGCCCTGACCATGCCGTAGAGGCAGTGGACGCCGCCTTGGCAAACGTCGCCGACGAGGCACGCCAAGCCTTGTCGGGTTTGTTTTTGACGCGCTCTGGTGTAGTAACTCTCCCGGAACGCCAGGGAGACATTTACTTGGACTTTACCTCCGACGGGGCGTCCGGTCCGGTAAACGCTCTGTACCGGAATTTGCAGTCCCGGCTTGGACAGGTTCCCGGCATAGTCTTAGACGGGGACGCATCCGACCTGGAGTACTTGCCTCGCATAGCGCTCATGCAACACGCCGGTCTGTCATCAAGCGTGTTCTCCGACGCGGTGGAATTTGCTAAAGAGGTAGTAAGCGGCTCGGAAATGCCTTCAATGGCGCGGGCTTGGCGGCTGCTGTTGATACGCTTCCAGTCGCAGGCCGCTGGCGATGATTGGAGTGACGGCAGTTGGGCCTCAGATCTTTCATGGCAAGTGCTTTCCAGCCACGAGTTGTGAACCTGGCCCACTGTTCTGCTCTCCCTATCCGGCAGCCGAGCCATTATCTCCCTGGGTCGCCGTTGGCAGAGAGCGTACTGCCTCACCGACTTGCCGGTCAGCGGCGACCAAGTCGAATTGCGTTTGGAGGTTCAGCCAGAATTGGGGATCGACGCCGAACCAATGTCCAAACCGCAGGGCAGTGTCGCCGGTCACGGAACGTTTGCCGGCGATTATCTGGCTGACGCGGTTGGGAGGCACGTTGATCTCCCGCGCGAAAGCGGTCGGCGTAATACCCAACTCTGCCAGTTCGTCTTTCAAAATTTCTCCGGGATGAATAGCCCGCTTAAACATGCTTTACGTGCTCCTGACAGCTAGTGACAGTCTACGATCTCGACGCCGGACAGCCCCGTTTGCCCGTCGGGCCAAATGAAACAGATACGCCATTGCCGGTTAATCCTAATGGAATACTGCGCCTGCCTTGCTCCCCTGAGGGCTTCCAATCGATTGCCCCGCATGGCTCTCAGAGTATCCAGCGACGGTGCTGCATTCAGGATTGAAAGCCGCTTGGCTGCCTGCTCTTCAAACCCTTGGAATGCCGAAATGAATACGTCACCGGCGAACTGTTCGGTTCTCCTGTCTCCGTATCCGAGAATCATTAGCGAGGCAGTATAGTTATTCTTGACGATGGACGTCAAGCATCACAAAACGCAGTCCGCACCAGTTAGCGCTCAAGGCAAGGCTGAGTTATCATCTAGGCAACCATTCCAACGGGAGAGGAGTACACATCATGAACGGCCCCGCAAGAATGAGGCAGTTATTGGCTTCCGACCAGATGGTCGTAGCCCCCTTCGTTATGAACGCGCTTCACGCCAAGATCGCCGAGTCGGTGGGTTTCGACGCGGTGTATATGACCGGCGCGGGCACTTCCGCGGAGCGAGGCTTCCCGGACGTGGGTCTTTTGACCATGACCGAGATGGTGGCCAACGCCAAGTACATCGCCAACGCGGTGGACATCCCGGTCATCTGCGACGCCGACACCGGATACGGTAATCCCCTCAATGTGCAGCGGACGGTCCGGGAATATGAGTCCGTCGGCGTATCCGCCATCCACTTGGAAGACCAGCTATTTCCGAAGAAGTGCGGGTTCTTCGAGGGCAAGCAAGTCGTCCCGATGGAAGAGCATGTGCAAAAGATACGGGCCGCATTGGACGCCCGCGGCAACCCCGACTTCGTGATTATCGCCCGTTGCGACGCCTATGCCGTAACCGGATGGGAGGATACGGTGCGGCGCTGCCGCGAGTATATGGGCGCTGGGGCCGACATGGTGTTCGTAGACGGCATCAAGAGCGAAGAGGACTTGAAAATTTATGCCAGAGACTTGGCCGCCGTGCCCCGAATGTACAACGGCGACCTGATGAACACCAAAGACGTAGCCGCCATGGGTTACAAGGTGATGATTTGCGGCAGCACCATCTGGTTGGTCTATCAGCAGCTTCTTGAGGCGTTCCAGGAGTTGAAGACCGAAGGCAAGGTAGATCCCCGTCGCTACGGCACTCGCTGGGACGTGGCCGGACTGTTGGGTTTGGACGAAATATACGAACTGGAGCGTAAGTACGGGGTGACGGAACCTGCATCCTTGCCAACTGCGGACTAACCGGAGGGCAATGTTGGCTAGGCAACAACCACCACTGCGTGCGGTGGTAGAGTAGCCCCGCCGCTAATTAATAACCTATCGTACTGGTGCGGAGCCAAATGACCACCAAGCTAAGATTCATTACCGCCGACGAACTGTTGCAGATTCCCCGGGAGGGTGGCATCCGTTACGAACTTATCCGTGGAGTGTTGGTACCGAAGATGCCTACTGGCAGACCGCACAGCGAGGCTGTGACATTGACCACTATAGCCGTGGGCAACTACGTTGCTGCCAACGACTATGGCATAATGCTCTCAGGGGAACCGGGCTATCGGTTGGAACGTGTTCCCGATACGGTGCGCACTCCCGACATTGCTTGGTTCGCACCGGGGCGTCTACCGGAAGGGATTCAAGGTTACCCGGAACTTGCCCCCGACCTGGTCATAGAAGTCAAATCGCCTAGTAATTCCAACCCGGAGATGGCGTCCAAGGCCGCGATGTGGTTGAGTTACAGTTCCCAACAAGTCTGGGTCGCGGACCCGGAGCGGACCACCGTCACCATATACCGTAGCGGCGCCGACCCGGTAACCCTCAACGAAGACGATACCCTTGACGGCGGCGACCTGCTCCCCGGGTTCACCACCCCGATCTGGCGGCTGTTCCGGCGGAGGCGGTAGGCTGCGGGAGCAGACCAACGTCAATAACTATAGTACTGGTGCAACGTCAAATGACCACCAAGCCAAAATTCATCACCGCTGACGAACTGCTGCGGATGCCGCGGGACGGCAACCGGTACGAACTTATCCGTGGAGTGTTAGTTGCCAAGATGCCGACCGGACGTCCCCACAGCGAGGCTGTCATCAGAACTGGCAGTCTGCTAACTGTATATTCCGACGCCAACGAATACGGCACCACTTACGCGGGCGAACCGGGCTACCGATTGGAGCGCGACCCCGATACTGTGCGTGCCCCCGACATCGCTTGGTTCGCGCCCGGCCGTCTGCCGGAAGGAATTCAAGGCTACCCGGAACTTGCCCCCGACTTGGCCATAGAAGTCAAATCGCCTAGTAATTCCAACCCGGAGATGGCGTCCAAGGCCGCGATGTGGTTGAGTTACGGTTCCCAACAAGTCTGGGTTGAGGACCCGGAGCGGACCACTGTCACCGTATACCGTAGCGGCGCCGACCCGGTAACTCTCAGTGAAGACGATACGCTTGACGGTGGCGACCTGCTCCCTGGGTTCGCCACTCCGGTGTGGCGGCTGTTCCGGCGGAGGCGGTAGACGCTCCGGTGTACGTACGATGCTCAATCGAAGCAGGATAGTGTAAAGTACGGCGTGACGAGGGCCTGCGGGGGCTGCACTAGGACGCAGCATGATCTTCAACGCTATTCTCTTGGGAGGATATAAAATGCCGAGGGCGCCTGAAGACGCCCCGGCGGGTTACTCTAGTCCAAACTGATAACCCCCCGGTCGGACAAGTCTTCAATGGTTTCCCGGACAGACTCCCTGGATACGCCGAGCTCTTCGGCAAGGGACCGGACCGATATACTCCCATCCTCCCGGCCCACCCGCTCCATAATCTGCTGCTCCAACCCACTGAGTCTAGCCGGGACAGCAGAAGGGATCGGTTGCGACGTCTGTCGCAGTACGCCGCTGGACCTCCCAAGCCTTGTTTCCGGTTGCTCTTCCCTGATCGAACTTCCAGACTCTTCCTGGGCCTTCGTCAGCACCCTCAAGATTTCCGTCGCTACGAAGATCAGGAAACCCACTCCCATTGGAATTACAAGCCTGTCCAAGAACATGCTGAACCCACTCTGTCGGCCCGCCACCGCCCAAAGCAATGCGGACAACAAGGCTACAGCTATTACAGCCCCGGCCAGAATTCTGCCGATCAATACCGGATCCGTTTTTGTCTCCATGTTACACTCTTCCTATGGGCTTGGCAGGGTTGCAATGTATAGGCAACCCCCTTCGTCAGTCGCGCAGTTCGACCCTGGATGATGACGGAGCGACCCTGGGTGATGACGGAACGGCCGCTTGACCGATGATAAGGAACCCCTCTGATAGAGTAAAGAAGCCGAGGGTTGCGAATAGAATTATGATGCTCAGCAGCTTGCCCAAGAAGCCCCAATCATCGTCCTCCACAAGCACTACTTCGTAACCATCGGAGTTTAGCTGTTGTATTCCCCGGTCCAACGTCCGCAGTTTACTGCTGCCCTGTAACAGGCCTATCCAGCCACCTTTGAAGCTTGCGCGCCTTACAATATTTAACGGCTTATTCACTTGAACCTCCCTTGCAATAGAAGATTTGGAGACGTCCCGGTCATCCTAACCCACATGGTCTCAAGGGGGCATGGGCGAATCCATGCCATATAGACTGCTCCGGGTTCCTGCTTTCGCTGGAATGACGGGTCGAAAACCGGAAGGAAACAATGTGAATGGGATTCCGACGCCTGAAGTTTGGGTTGAGGGCTTAACCCGTGTGTAACCTTCGGTTCTCGAAGAGGTTCTAGTGTATCAATGTGCCTGTCTTCCCACGAGAAAACAACCGGAAAATAGATAGGATGTGGCTAGGATATAACTAGGATTTGCGGATTCAGCTTTAAGGGGGCGGTGGTTCAGGCTCTTCCGGCCCGTTTGGAGGGCCGGAGAAATCCTCTTGGGAGGGGCCGGTTCCGTCGGTAGTTTTAGGGGCGGGCAGGTGGTGTTCCAGGTAGCAGACTTTGACCGTCTCCGGGATGTAAGTCCCTTCGGCGTCCCGCTGTACGGGAACCAGAGGCGCGCGCTTTTGTAGCTGGGAGAAAAAGTCGCTGACGTTAAACCCGGTCCGGTCCGGCATATCGGCTTCTAGCAAGACCGCCAGCTCTCCCGCAGTGAACCGCCTTCCCGGATACCGCGCATAGACGCACAGCAACAGGAAAGGCCCCTTGCGCCTTCCTCGGAAGGGAATCTTTTTCCATTTGCCGCCGGTCTTGGCGAAGGCAGTTCCCGACGCTTTGTCCACCAGCAGCTCGGTATCAGGCGGAAGGCGGTCTTTTTCGGCGAGCAGGCTTTCGTACTGGCTCCCGTTGATGTTAAATTCCTTTCTGTTCAGCGCCGCCATAAACGTCGGCGAGCCCTGAGACTGGGCTTCTACGGCGTCCAGCCAGTCCGGGAATGGCCACGGCTGTCCCGGAAGCGCCGCTGCCGCTGTTCCGGGAACGGCGCCCTTCTCCGGCCCGGGCTCGGCCCATCTCAGGACTGCTCCCAACAGGGAGCCGCCGAGGGCGACGGTCATGTAGCAGGTTCCCGCGACGCCGAAAGCCAACAGCCCGTTTCGATGACGCTGGTTAAACTCTTCCGCCGGATAGCCCAAATCGCTCCAAGCGAACTCCCAGGCCCAGAAAAAGTTGCCGCCGGAAGGCGAGTGCTCGATGAAATACATCGCCAGCATTCCCGATACGGACAGGGTCAGCAATACCAGGATGATGACGGCGCAGACAACGAACAAGGTGCGGGCCATTCCGGCGTCAAGATGGATTTTGTGGTCATTGAGGGCAGCAATGAGGCACAGCGAAGTCGCCATAATTCCGGCCACGCCCAACACGAGGGGTTTGTTGCCATAACCGGTAAGAAAGAACACTGGGAGGAAAGCAATGGCGACCGGCGTTCCGAAGATTACTGCATTGCGATGGTAAGCCTGGTATCGGTTGCCAGCGAACCAAGCCCGCCTCTGCAACAGACGGTAGGCCAGATAACCCGCTCCGGCGGAGGCGGCGCTGAGCGCAATGGAAAGCGCCAGCGGCCACGGCCGGACTGCCACCGGCTCAAGGGTAAAGAACCCGTATTGGTCCATTCCAGTGGCGCCTGTCAAGACTGCCGGCAGGTTCAACATCACCAAGAGGGATATAATCAGCAATCTTCCCAGCCACGGCGCTGGACGTGAAGCGCCCGACGGTGGGTTGCTTCTATCCATCCTGTCCCTTTTCGGCAAGAAAGTGGCGAGTTCTCTCGGTGCTCATAGAATCTCCTAATGCCCCCGGCGCTGCTGGAATTCCCGCTCGGTGGTCTCAGCCTCTACTTGCTGGTATTCCGGCAGGCTGATAAGCGCTTCCACTTCCGCCCGCATTGAAGCTACCTGCTGGGCGTTTATGCCGATGTGGCCGGTGTCCTTCAAGCTTTGGTAGATGCGGCGAATACCATCTACCGCCGCGATTATCGAAGACGTGGCATAGATAAGGAACTGGCAGCCCAGGTCTTGGTATTCCTGGACCGTGATATCGTCAGCCCCGGCAATCACCATCAGCGGCACGTCAGGGACGCCCCGACGGAAGGTTGCCAGGTCCTCCCGGCTACGAACGCCCCGGGGCATCACCAAGTCCACGCCCAAGTCGCGCAGAGCGTTGCCCCGGCGGATGGCCTCGTCCATGTCGCCCTCTACCGCCGTGAAAGCGTCGGTGCGCCCGATGATCAGGAAGTCGGGGTCAGTGCGGGCCCGCAGCGCGTAGCCCATTTTCTGGATGAATTCATCCATGGGAATAACGTGCTCCAACCCTGCGTGGTAGGAAGCGCGTTTGGGGAAAAACTGGTCTTCGATGTGAATCCCGGCCACCCCCGCCGCCTCGAACGAGCGTATGGTGTGCATCGCGTGGACCGGCTCGCCGTAGCCCGCATCAGCGTCGCAGATCACCGGCAGCGGCACCGACCTAACCACTTTCTCGACCACCGACAGTTGTTCTGTCATCGTCATCAACGGCTCGGTAACCGCCAAGTGGGCGCCGGATATATATCCGCCGGTGTAGATGGTGTCGAACCCCAAGGACTGGACCAAGCGCGCCGAGATCGGGTCGTAAGCGCCTGGAGCGACGATTTGGTCGCCCGCGTTCAGCCTTGCTCTGAGGTCGGTTCGCACTGACATAGCCTGTCACCTCTTTTTGCTGCTGGGAACGCCGAGACCGCAGAGTTTTTCTTTGTTTCTCCGCGGTTTCCACGATCTCTGCGGTGAAATCTTTAATCCTGGGGTATCAATGGCACGACTTCGCTGGTGAACCTCTCCATGTTTTCGTCAAGGCTGGCAGAACTGTCCCCGTCGAACCCGATGATGAAGTCGCGGACTCCCAAGTCTTGGTACTGCCGCAAATCAGCGGCGATTTGCTCCGGTATTCCGCTCATCATGCGGCGGTGCTGGCCGGGGTCGTCCTGGAACGACACACTGGTGCTGAACACCAGCGACACCGCGTCTTCAGGGCGTCCGGCCCGGACGGTCAACCGGCGCAGGCGGGCGATTTTCTCTGCCATCTCTTCAGGCTCCAGGATTGCCGGGGGGCGCTGGCCTATCGGCATCCAACCGTCGCCGTACTTGGCGGCCCGGCGAATGGCCGGCCCGGTGTGGCCGCCGACCCAGATTGGCGGGTGGGGCTTCTGCGCCGGTTTGGGCTGGAAACCCGCGCCGGAAATCTGATAGTGTTCCCCTTGGAACTCCGGGTTGTCCTTGGTCCACAGCTCTTTGAAAAGCTGGATATATTCGTCGGTTACTGCTCCGCGCTGCGAGTAGGTGTCGAGCCCCAACGCTTGGAACTCCTCTTCCATCCAACCGACGCCTATGCCGAGGGTCACCCGCCCGGCGGACAACACGTCCAGAGTGGACAGGAGTTTCGCCGTAAGCACGGGGTTGCGGTAAGGCAGGATCAGGACGTGGGTGCCCAAGCGCACCTTATTTGTGCATCCCGCAAGGAAGTTAAGCGCGGCGAGCGGCTCATAGTAGGCTTCGTCGGGACGAAAAGTTGCGACGCCATCAGCCGCGTAAGGATAGAAGGACTCGACCTGCCGGGGCAGGATGATGTGGTCGCTGACCCAAATGGAATCGAACCCAAGGCCCTCTGCCCGCTGGGCGAGGGACTTCAGGTTCTCGGGGTTGGCCAAGGGGCCCCGGCTGGGCATAGAGGTTCCGAAGGTGGTTGGCATCTGGACCCTCCCGTTACGTTCTGTGAAATTTACGCGTCCAGTTTACCGTCAATTGAGCGACCTCACCACATGATTTGCAAGTGCAGAAAACTGACGGGCGCCCAATCGCCAACGGGTGTCCGTCACATTTTTGGAAAGCTTGTAACGCGAGGTTCGATTGCGGCAATTTCTCACGCTCTCCGATTGCCGTTGCCAGCGTTAAAATCCGGCCGGTGCCTTATGACAGTTTGCCCCTTCCCATCCCCGGTAACCCTTCTATATCATAGACATCATAGATCTGCCTGACATACTGCTCCCAGGCCCGGAAGCAAATTCAACACTTCTACAAGCGATGCGAAATGGGAGGAAACGAGAGGAAACGGGAGTGTTATCGAAAATTCCGCCCGTCTTCCTCAGCCCATTCTGCGGTGAAAATGTCAAGGAATGTCCGCAAATGTCCGGCGATCTAAAAAAAATCAACCGGCTATCTAACATCTCCGAGTGGGCACCCAAAAATATGACGGACACCCATCGCCAACTTCCCGGTTGTGCCCGGACTCTACCCTGTGCTAGGCTGGATGCCGGAGGAAGCTGGATAATGCCGGAAAAGGTCGTTGTCGCGATGAGCGGCGGTGTGGACTCGTCTGTGGCGGCGTTGTTGTTGCAACGCGAGGGTTTTGACGTCGTGGGCGTCACGATGAAGCTGTACAGCCTCGACCACGTTGACTTGCCCGCCTCCTACCAGGGTTGTTGCACACTGGATGACGTGGAAGACGCCAGGGCAGTATGCCGCCGGTTGGGCGTGCCCCACTACGTGCTTAACGTGCAGCGGGAGTTCCAGACCCACGTTATTGACTACTTTTGCCGGGAGTACAAGAACGGGCGCACTCCGCATCCATGTATAGCCTGCAACGACAAGATCAAATTCAACTTTCTGATGAACCGGGCCAAGGCTTTGCAGGCCGATTACGTAGCCACCGGCCACTACGCTCGCATCGACAAGACCGAGAACGGATGTGTGTTGAGGAAGGGGCGCGACGCCGACAAGGACCAGTCCTACGTTCTGTTCGGTATGGGGCAGCACGAAATGGCCCACACCCTAATGCCCGTTGGCGCTCACACCAAGGGCGACATACGCCGGATGGCCTTGGAAGCGGATTTTCCCAATGCCGAAAAGCCCGACAGCCAGGACATTTGTTTTATCCCTTTGGGTGATTACAAAGCATATTTGGCCCAGCACTCCACCGGAACACCGGGAGACATCGTTGACCTACACGGGAATGTGTTGGGACAGCATCAGGGAATCGAGTACTTTACCGTGGGGCAGCGCCGGGGACTGGGCATCAACGTTGGAGAGCCGCAGTACGTCGTAAGGGTGGACGCCGACGCCAACCGGGTAGTAGTGGGGCCGGAGCAAGCCCTTTACAGTGACCGGCTCTGGGCATCAAAGGTCAACTACACATCGGGCGCTACGCCGGAAGGGCCTACGGAGGTCACGGTGAAAGTCCGATACAAGGCACATGAAGCCCCGGCGGTCCTTCACGCTGACGGGGATGAAGCCCTTGTCTGCTTCGACGAGGAGCAGCGAGCGCTTACGCCCGGTCAAGCGGTAGTCTTCTACCAGGGTGACATTCTGATTGGCGGCGGAATCATTGAGCCTGCTCCAGTGGATTAGAGGGGCGGCAGGTAGGCAATACGAAAGGACATGAATGCCGGACTTCTCTCTGGAGAGCACCGTTTACGGACAGGGTTTTTCGCTTGTAGCCGGCGTTGACGAAGTTGGGCGTGGGCCACTGGCCGGCCCGGTAGTCGCTGCCGCGGTGATTTTCCCCCCGGACCTGACTGGCCGCGAACCGTGGCTGGAGGCGTTGGACGACAGCAAGCGGCTGTCTCCAACCCAACGCGACCGCGCAGTGGAGGTGGTGGAGGCCCATGCCCTCGCCATCGGTGTGGCCCAAGTGGGCCCCGACGCGGTTGATAGCTTGGGGATTGGTCAAGCCAGCATACAAGCTATGCTGCAAGCGGTAGAAAACTTGCCGTTGGATCCGGCTTATCTTCTCTTGGACTACGTACCCCTGCGGGAGTGCCTTATTCCTTTCCAAACGATCGTGCGCGGCGATAAGCTTAGTTATTCCATCGCCGCAGCGTCCAACGTGGCCAAGGTGGCGAGAGACCGGATGATGCGGGAAGCAAACGAGGTATATCCTGGATATTCCTTTGACCGCAATAAGGGCTACGGGACCGCTCAACACCTAGCTCAACTGCGGGAACGGGGCCCTTGCCAAATCCACCGGCGTTCCTTCCGCCCCGTTCGAGAGTCGCTGGGAGGCCGGCAAGTTGGCTAGCCCAAAGATGCGTTTGGGGAAGTGGGGAGAGGACATGGCTGCCCGCTTCCTGAAGAACAAGGGCTACTTGGTGCTGGAAACCAACTACCGGTGCCGCTGGGGTGAAATTGACATTGTTGCCGTAGATGAAGGGCAGATCGTGTTCGTCGAGGTACGCACGCGGAACAGTAATGAATTCGGCACACCGGAGGAATCCATCACCCCAGCCAAAAAGGGCCGGTTAGTGGTTACGGCGGAGTACTATCTACAGGACCACGGCCAAGAAGGACTGGACTGGCGTGTGGACTTGATCGCAATTCGCTTGGGCTCAGGGCAACGACTCGAACGGGTTGACCACTACCGCCATGCTGTCGAGGCGTGACGAGACTGATTCCCCCGTAACTTTGCCCTCTCAAAGACTCGTCCAAGCCGTTGCCATTGTGAAAGGGAGGGCCGGCGACCCGGCAAGTCCATAACAACACCAGAATCAGCAACACCGCCAGGATGCCGATAATAAGGCATGGGAATCTCACTGTGCGATGCCTTGGTGGACCGGTAAGGCCCTCAGCCGTTCAGAAACTCTAAGATAGCTTCACTGAAAGCATGCGGTTGCTCCAACATTGGCAAGTGGCCTGCTCCGGCCAGGACTTGTACTCTTGAGCCGGCGATCAATTTTGAAAAGTCCTCTGCGTACACCGGAGGATTTAGCCGGTCTTCGCCGCCCCAAATAATTAGAGACGGGGCCTTGATGCGGTAGGCGCGCCGTTTCAGCCCGCGGTCGGGTATCGGCCACAGGAACTTGCCCGCCGCCGTCAGGTCCTGCACCCGCTCCGGCAGCAACAACGCTTGGGCGCGTTCCGCCGATTCAGCATCTGCATTAGTTGAGCCATCACCGGGCTCTGCCCATAAGCACTCTTGCAACTCGGCAGGATTCATCGCCAGGAAGTCGACTACCGGAGCATCGTCGCGCCATAGACCTGCCGGGGACGCCAACACAAGGTTCTTAACATAACCCGGCGCCACGGCGGACATTTCTGCTGCAATCATCCCACCCAGGAAGTGACCCACCACGTGAGCCGACGACAAGCCGAGAGCGTCCATTAATTCGAAATGGTGCAGCGTGAGGTCGAGGACGTCATCCAGCAGGTCCAGACCGGTGGACTGGGAGTAGCCGGGAATGTAAGGCGCGTATACCGTGAAGTGTTCGGCCAACCGGTCCAGGAAGGGCGCCCAGCCCTTGTGTCCCACGGCGCCGTGTAAATAGATAAGCGGGTCTCCTTGGCCGGCCCGCAACACTTCCGCTTGGTAACTTCCGTTGCGCAGGTCTATCGTTAGTGTCTCCGGTGGCATGTTTCTCCTCGTGTGTGCCACTCCTCACGACCTTCCGTCGACTGGGCAACTCTTGACCGTGGGAGATTGCATAGTTGGTTCAAGCCAAGGCTTCAGCAATTCTGTGACGCTTTACAGCGACCGATACCATTCCGCGATAGCTTCGCCAATCTGGTCGGGGGAGTCTTCCTGGAGGAAGTGGCGCCCAGGCACAGTGACCTCTGATTGGTTGGGCCAACTCCGGCAGAATTCCCGTTGGGCGCCCACCAGTATCGCCCCGGGGTCGCCGTTGATGAACAGCTTCGGCAAAGGGCTCATTGCCAGCCACTGGGAATAACTCTCCGCTATTTCCACTACGTCCGGCGGGTGGCCGTCTATGGGAATCTCCCTGGGCCAAGTCAACGTGGGCCTCCTCGACTCGCCGGGTTCCAAGTATGGGCGGCGATAAACGTCCATCTCTTCTTCGGTCAATCCCCGCAATACACTGCCGGGCAAGATTCGCTCCACGAACAGGTTCCGGTCCAGGACCATTCCCTCGCCGTCGGGCGAACGCATACCTTGGAAGATGCGCCTCGACTGTTCCGGCCACTCCTCCCAAGTAAGTGGTCGGACAATGGCCTCCATATAGACGATGGCTTTTATCCTGTCCTGGTGCCGGTGGGCCCAGTGAAACCCCAGTGCTGATCCCCAATCGTGGACCACGAGAGTGACATTCTGGTCAAGGCCAAGCGTTTTGAACCATTGGTCCAAGTATCGTGCGTGGTCGACAAACCTGTAGGACCCATCCTTGGCCTTACCGGAGTCTCCCATCCCGACAAAATCTGGCGCCAAACACCGCCCCAATCGCTCAAGGTGAGGTATGACGTTGCGCCATAGGTAGGAGGACGTTGGATTACCGTGCAGAAACACGATGGGGTCTCCCGTACCGCGGTCGACATAGGCCATCTCCGTGTCCAGCACGGTAACCCGGCTTTTACTATGGGAGGCCGCGGACGGCGTACTACGTTCTTCCATCGGCTAGGCGCTCGCTGGTTCCATCAAGCCCTGCGGCCACCACCTGGTCTCGTATTCGCTCCAGATATCCCGCACGTAGGGCATAACTTCCTTGGCGAACAACTCGGTGTTCTTCAAGGTCAGGTCCTTGGGCATATCGCCGAACTGGAGCAGGAGCATAAGGTTTCCAACCCGCAGTTCCCGGATCGCTTGAGCTAATTCCTGTCTGACCGACTCCGGGCTGCCAACGATAACGTTGCCGGCCTTGATGTAGTCCAGCCAAGTAAAATCAGTGGACTGCTCGCGGCGGGAGTCTACAATCTGGGAGCTAACGCCGGAGTTGATGCTGCGGATACTACGATAACCCGGCGCGTTGGCGAACCCGCCGGGGACGTGGAGGCATTTCTTGAAGAAGTACTCGATGTAGTCCTTGTATTCGTCGGCCTGCTCGTCAGTCTCCGACACCGCAACCAACTGGAGGAACCCCGCGTGGTAAGGGTTGAATTCCTTGCCGCGCCGGTCAAGTTCTTCCCAAAAGCCGTCCAAGACCGTTTTGCCAACCTTGTAGCCTGAGTAGCTCAGGTAGCAGTACACGTAGTCGTTCTCGATGGTCCAGTCCCAAGTCTCCAAGCTTCCGCTGCCTGGTACCCAGATGGGCGGGTGCGGTTCCTGGTAGGGTCTGGGCCATATATTCACGTAGCGCAGTTGGGTGTACTTGCCGTTGAAGGCAAAGGGTTCTCGTTCCGTCCACGCCTTGATGACCAAGTCATGGGCTTCCTGGTACTTCTCCCGAAGGGTTACCGGCACTTCGCCGTACCCGAACACAGTGTCTTGGGAGGTGCCCAAGGGGAAGCCGGCCACGAACCGCCCACCGCTAAGCACGTCCAGCATGGCGAACTCTTCGGCAACCCTCACTGGAGGGTTGTAGAGGGCCAGGCTGTTGCCCAGAACGATAATCGCCGCCTTGGAGGTCCGACGGGTCATGGCCGCCGCCATCAAGTTGGGTGAGGGCATAAGGCCGTAGGCGTTGTAGTGGTGCTCGTTGACGCACAACCCGTCGAACCCCATTTCCTCCGCGAACTCCAACTCGTCCAAGTAGTCCTGGTAGAGACCGGTGGCCTTCTTGGGATCGAACAGGTGGTTGGGCACGTCAACCCAAACGCTGTGGTACTGTTTTTCAAAGTCCTTTGGCAGGTACTGGTAGGGCATCAAGTGGAAAAAGCACATCTTCATAGTGGAAGCGCTCCCTTGGGCCGGAGTGGTTTGGCAACGATTGTACACCTAATGGCGCGCTTTTGAAGTAAGGGCAACGCAAAACCCTGATGTTCGACCTTTCATCGGGACGCCGGCGACAAAAACGGCGGGCTATTGCCCGCCAAACTTATGCCTGTGATTTGCGCCACCCTCCTCGCAACCTCCAATTTCTCGCCATCATTCATCCGGTTCGGGGTGAGTTTGTGAGAATCCTACCGGGGAGTAAGCGTTTACGTCGGGCCTCCATCCCAGAAGCCTCCTCAAGTCGGTCCGTTCATCGTTGTCCATTACCGTGCGGGTTCTAGTGTCCTGTATCTAAAGTGCGTCGGCAAAAGCGGGCCACGCTGGCCAGGATTTGGTCAGCGGTCTTGGTCCAGACAAAGGGCTTGGGGTCTTCGTTGGTGACGTCCAGGTAACGGTAGATGGCAGCCTCCAGTTCACCGCTGCTCTGATGCACTCCACGGCGCAACTGCTTTTCGGTGAGCAGCCCAAACCAGCGTTCCACCAGGTTCAGCCAGGAGGCGCTGGTGGGCGTGAAGTGGATATGGAAGCGGGGCCGTTTGGCGAACCAGTTCCGGATCAGCGCCGTCTTGTGGGTGGCGTAGTTGTCCGCAATCAGGTGCACGTCCAACCCGGCGGGCACCTCGGACTCGATGGCATCGAGGAACTTGCGGAACTCCACGGCCCGGTGGCGGCGGTGGCACTGGCCAATCACCTTGCCGGTCCTGGCGTCCAAAGCGGCGAAGAGGGACGTGGTGCCGTGGCGCACGTAATCATGGGTGCGCCGCTCCACCTGGCCCGGGCGCAGGGGCAACAGCGGCCTGGTGCGGTCCAAGGCCTGAATCTGGGACTTCTCGTCCACGCACAAGACCAACGCCCGGTCCGGTGGATCAAGGTAGAGGCCCACAATGTCCCGCACCTTTTCGATGAAGAAGGGGTCCGCCGACAGCTTGAAGGTTTCGGTGCGGTGAGGTTGCAGTGCGAAGGCGCGCCAGATGCGGCTGACCGTGGTGTGGCTCAGACCGGAACGCTGGGCCATGGACCGGGTGCTCCAGTGCGTGGCGTCCTTGGGTGTGGACTCCAGCGTCAGCGTAATCACCCGTTCCACGTCTTCATCAGTAACCGCTCGCGGTCGGCCGCTGCGGGGCTCGTCCGACAGGCCGTCCAATCGCCGTTCCAAGAACCGGGAACGCCACTTCCCCACCGTTTCGTCGGACACCTCCAAGTCGGCAGCCACTGCGATGTTGCTGCGGCCTTCGGCGCAGGCCAGAATCATTCTGGCCCGCAGCGCCAGGCTCTGGGCCGTCTTGGGGCGACGAACCCACCGTTCCAGCGTTTCCCTTTCGGTGTCGTCCAATATCAGCGGCGGCATTGGCCTTCCGATCGCCATGATCATCCCTCTCCTGAGTCGGTGATCGAAAGAATACCTCATTGCGAACACTATTACTACTAACTTCAGTTACACCACACTAGAAACGTGGCCGGAAACTGGCTTCAGCCGGGTGGTCAGCTATACTTGAGCCATCAAGAAATAGCGAGGGCTTGAGCATGATGGGAGAGCGGTCGGACCAGAGGGGCCTCTGGGAAGCGGACCGGTTGTATCTGGACCACGTGGGGCGGGACACCTACTACGGACTGTTGGCATCACTGCGGGGCCGCCTGTTCCGGGACCCTGATTTCGCCGGGTTCTACTGCGCCGACAACGGCCGGGACAGCGTGCCGCCCAGCCTGCTGGCGACAGCGTTGCTGCTCCAGTCCCACGACAAGGTGAGCGACGCCGAGGCCAAGGCCCGGGCCGACTTCGACATCCGGTGGAAGAGCCTGCCCTCGGCCACGATCGGGGGTGGCCTTGGGGATTGAGGTGGAAGACCGTCCCTTCGCCAAGAGTACGCTGCAGGTGTTCCGCGCCCAGCTGATACTGCACGGCAAGGTGCGGGAGGTGTTCGAGTCCAGCCTGCGTTTGGCCCGGGAGTCGGGGTATCTGAAAGGGCGCGGGATGCGGGTGGCGTTGGACACGACCAACATCCTGGGCCGTGGCGCGGTGAAGGACACGTATAATCTGTTGGCGGACGGGATAGTCAAGCTGTTGCGGGCGCTGGCGGCGGTGGAGAAGTCCAGCGTCAAGGAATGGGGCAAGGCCCGGGGATATGAGGGGTACCTGGGTTCCAGCGTGAAGGGCGAAGCCGCCATCGACTGGAGCGACAAACGGGCGCGGGCGGCGCTGCTGTCCTTGATAGTAGCTGACGCCGACCGGTTGCTGGAGTTGTCGCGGCAGGCGCAGGGGGAATTGGGGGAGGACAGCGCTGAGCGGCAGCAGATAGTGGCGGCGGCGGAACTGCTGGGGCAGTTGCTGCTCCAGAGCCTGCCCCCGGCCCCGAACGGGGGACGTGGAGCGGACCGATGACGGAGTGAATCTCAAGGACGGGGTGAGCCGGGACCGGATGATGTCGGTGCATGACCCGGAGATGCGCCACGGCCACAAGAGCAGCAGTAGACGGTTCGACGGACACAAGGCGGCCATCGTCGTGGATACCGGCTCCCAGTTGATCACCGCCGTGGACGTATTGCCCGGCAACGCTCCGGACAACCTGGGATCGCTGGAATTGGTGGAGCAGAGCGAGGCCAACACCGGTGTGCCGGTGGAGGAAGCCATGGGCGACGCCGCCTATGGGGATGGCGATACCAGGCAGGCCTTCGCCGATGCGGGACGCCGGTTGGTGGCCAGAGTGCCGGGACGGCCCGACCGGAAGCACTTTCCCAAGGATGACTTTGTCATCGACCTGACCGCGGGCAGTTGCACCTGTCCGGCGGGACAGGTTACCCACACCATCGTGCCGGCGGGAAAGCGGACGGACCGCAGGGGGCGGGTCCACCGCTTGCAGGCCTTCCAGTTCGACGGGGCCGAATGCCGGACATGTCCACTGCGGTCCCAGTGCATCGCAGCCAAGGGGAGCAGGGGGCGGCGGGTGCTGGTCCATCCCCAGGAAGCCCTGCTGCAGCAGGCCCGATCGTTGCAGCAAAGCACTCACTATGACGAATATCGAGTGCGCCGAGTGGTGGTGGAGCACCGGTTGGCCCGGCTGGTCCAGTTGGGCCTTCGCCAGTCCCGCTATTTCGGCAGGGTCAAGACCAGGTTCCAGCTGTATCTGGCTGCCACGGTAGCCAACCTGACCCTGGTGGCCGGGAAACTCGGGTGGTCGGGCCGTACCGGTGGCGGCGCAACAGGCCGCAGCGTCGTCCTCAATATTGTCCCCTTTGTTGTCGCCCATGCTGCGGCCAATTTCTGCGCGGTCCGGCTCGGACAACTGTGCTCCGTGATCCTGCTCACGTCGGCTTTATTGCCCAAATCCCCCTAACCAACCAGGACTTTCCGGCCCGGTTTCTAGTGTGGTGTAACTGAAGTTAGTAGTAATAGTGTTCGCAATGAGGTATTCTTTCGATCACCGACTCAGGAGAGGGATGATCATGGCGATCGGAAGGCCAATGCCGCCGCTGATATTGGACGACACCGAAAGGGAAACGCTGGAACGGTGGGTTCGTCGCCCCAAGACGGCCCAGAGCCTGGCGCTGCGGGCCAGAATGATTCTGGCCTGCGCCGAAGGCCGCAGCAACATCGCAGTGGCTGCCGACTTGGAGGTGTCCGACGAAACGGTGGGGAAGTGGCGTTCCCGGTTCTTGGAACGGCGATTGGACGGCCTGTCGGACGAGCCCCGCAGCGGCCGACCGCGAGCGGTTACTGATGAAGACGTGGAACGGGTGATTACGCTGACGCTGGAGTCCACACCCAAGGACGCCACGCACTGGAGCACCCGGTCCATGGCCCAGCGTTCCGGTCTGAGCCACACCACGGTCAGCCGCATCTGGCGCGCCTTCGCACTGCAACCTCACCGCACCGAAACCTTCAAGCTGTCGGCGGACCCCTTCTTCATCGAAAAGGTGCGGGACATTGTGGGCCTCTACCTTGATCCACCGGACCGGGCGTTGGTCTTGTGCGTGGACGAGAAGTCCCAGATTCAGGCCTTGGACCGCACCAGGCCGCTGTTGCCCCTGCGCCCGGGCCAGGTGGAGCGGCGCACCCATGATTACGTGCGCCACGGCACCACGTCCCTCTTCGCCGCTTTGGACGCCAGGACCGGCAAGGTGATTGGCCAGTGCCACCGCCGCCACCGGGCCGTGGAGTTCCGCAAGTTCCTCGATGCCATCGAGTCCGAGGTGCCCGCCGGGTTGGACGTGCACCTGATTGCGGACAACTACGCCACCCACAAGACGGCGCTGATCCGGAACTGGTTCGCCAAACGGCCCCGCTTCCATATCCACTTCACGCCCACCAGCGCCTCCTGGCTGAACCTGGTGGAACGCTGGTTTGGGCTGCTCACCGAAAAGCAGTTGCGCCGTGGAGTGCATCAGAGCAGCGGTGAACTGGAGGCTGCCATCTACCGTTACCTGGACGTCACCAACGAAGACCCCAAGCCCTTTGTCTGGACCAAGACCGCTGACCAAATCCTGGCCAGCGTGGCCCGCTTTTGCCGACGCACTTTAGATACAGGACACTAGTGTGGTGTAACTGAAGTTAGTAGTAATAGTGTTCGCAATGAGGTATTCTTTCGATCACCGACTCAGGAGAGGGATGATCATGGCGATCGGAAGGCCAATGCCGCCGCTGATATTGGACGACACCGAAAGGGAAACGCTGGAACGGTGGGTTCGTCGCCCCAAGACGGCCCAGAGCCTGGCGCTGCGGGCCAGAATGATTCTGGCCTGCGCCGAAGGCCGCAGCAACATCGCAGTGGCTGCCGACTTGGAGGTGTCCGACGAAACGGTGGGGAAGTGGCGTTCCCGGTTCTTGGAACGGCGATTGGACGGCCTGTCGGACGAGCCCCGCAGCGGCCGACCGCGAGCGGTTACTGATGAAGACGTGGAACGGGTGATTACGCTGACGCTGGAGTCCACACCCAAGGACGCCACGCACTGGAGCACCCGGTCCATGGCCCAGCGTTCCGGTCTGAGCCACACCACGGTCAGCCGCATCTGGCGCGCCTTCGCACTGCAACCTCACCGCACCGAAACCTTCAAGCTGTCGGCGGACCCCTTCTTCATCGAAAAGGTGCGGGACATTGTGGGCCTCTACCTTGATCCACCGGACCGGGCGTTGGTCTTGTGCGTGGACGAGAAGTCCCAGATTCAGGCCTTGGACCGCACCAGGCCGCTGTTGCCCCTGCGCCCGGGCCAGGTGGAGCGGCGCACCCATGATTACGTGCGCCACGGCACCACGTCCCTCTTCGCCGCTTTGGACGCCAGGACCGGCAAGGTGATTGGCCAGTGCCACCGCCGCCACCGGGCCGTGGAGTTCCGCAAGTTCCTCGATGCCATCGAGTCCGAGGTGCCCGCCGGGTTGGACGTGCACCTGATTGCGGACAACTACGCCACCCACAAGACGGCGCTGATCCGGAACTGGTTCGCCAAACGGCCCCGCTTCCATATCCACTTCACGCCCACCAGCGCCTCCTGGCTGAACCTGGTGGAACGCTGGTTTGGGCTGCTCACCGAAAAGCAGTTGCGCCGTGGAGTGCATCAGAGCAGCGGTGAACTGGAGGCTGCCATCTACCGTTACCTGGACGTCACCAACGAAGACCCCAAGCCCTTTGTCTGGACCAAGACCGCTGACCAAATCCTGGCCAGCGTGGCCCGCTTTTGCCGACGCACTTTAGATACAGGACACTAGGCGGGAGTGACCGAACACTATCCAACTTGTCGATGTATCGCTCAACGTTATTGATAGCCGCCTTGATTAGGATGGCCGGGACGCCGTTCTCGTAGAAATTGATGTGCATCGCGTTGGCGCTGATTAAGTGTTCCGCTAAGTCTTCTCGGCCGCATTCTCTTGCTAATTGACTCCCAACGGACATAACACTGTCGTGTGAACGGTGCCGCCAACCGCGTTGAATTGCTATAGCCTTGAGAGCGTGGGCAGCGGCCCCCCATACCTTCTCGGCCGCTTGAAGACGGTCGCCCTTGTCCAATTCAACTCTGGCGTGGTCTAAGAACCTCCGGCTTATTGCCAAATGGTCTTCTATGCTGGGGGCTCCCGGTTCGGGCAGTGGTATTGTCGTCATCTTGGGACCATCCGCCTTGTATTATACGATACGCCAGAGTTGGTGATTTTGGCATAACCCGCCACCGGGGCCCATTCAGAGTTTTGCGCTTCCCTCTTCACGCTGGGAAACAATGTATGCTGCGACGGGACTCGTTCTGTCAATGCCTGCACTACAATGTACGAGCACCGGCTTAGGCATTCAGTCGAACGCTTCCAAGACCTTTTCCATATAAGCCTCGGAAGGCTTTTGGTAGTCAGTCATTGGAATATGGCAAAAGAGGCAACGGTTTACACCGCCCGCCATAGTCCGGGTGGTCTCGAAGAGGCCGCTGCGAACATGCCAAAGCCTTGTCCAACAGCCAGATCAGAATTTCTGAATCGTCTCCTGCCCTAATTTGGTCCCTAACTCTGCTGAGCTCGGCCTTAATCGTCTTAGTCAACTCTGTCGATGACATAAATTCTTCCGTCTTTAGCTCTGAATTCGGCTTCAGAGAGATCTGAAATAGGGTTTGGAGCCACCTTTGAGTTGATGCGCTTTTCTAGTGCTGCGACCGTTGCCCCCCACACTGAACGACTAACGTTATAGTCCTGCGGAAATGGACGGGTACAGGCTTCCCCCTTCATGATGGCGCCATCACGTCTGGCATCCTCCTTCGCTGCATGTAACCAGTGTTTCGCTATCTTAAATCTGCTGTCGCAAGCGTGTATATGTGCTAGCATGAACGAAATTTCAGCATCACCGTCTCCGCTGTACCCGGTTGCACTCTTGAAATTCAATAATATACCAAGTGCCTTGATGCATGTTTGCGCAGCAGGGACAAGTTTCCCGTTGCCGTACCTTGAGTAAGCGGCACGCGTCAAACCCCTCAAGAAATAGGAGGCTTCGGTTTCGGCACGTAACCTGCCATGTATCGGCACGTAACCTGCCATGTATAAGATGCCTCTCTTCATCTGCCTCGCTGTTCGAGATGTCGTGTTTCCTTGTCTCAGACAACAGATGCATGTATCGTCCATCCATTGCCCACTCGTATATCTTGTTGTTTGTCGCCTCAATTTCATTCTCGTAGAATTCCCGAAGACTGCAATCTATTGCCCCTGCTCATCTTCATCGAATTCAATTCCCTCTCCATCCTAAGGCAGTGGGCATAAAAGTTCCTCCTCCGGACCAGTTCTGAACCACCCTTTGAACGTTTCGATTAGGCTCATACAACCTCTGAGATGATTCCTGATGGGCCCAAATTGATGTTTGGTTCGACCGATTCCATCAAACGCACTTTAGTGTATCCAACGGAATAAGCGTTCCATTGTCACCCTGCGCTCTCCGAAGTGACAACTGTTCATACTCAATAAGAGCCTCTTGAACCCGAC
Source organism: Dehalococcoidia bacterium (assembly GCA_965261795.1). Lineage (GTDB taxonomy): Bacteria > Chloroflexota > Dehalococcoidia > Lucifugimonadales > UBA3495 > CBDCFV01. The sequence continues at coordinate 4,225,426 of OZ253476.1, read as the reverse complement.
GGTAGCACACCACCGGAATGTGCTACCATACGAACCGCGGGGAGGGTATTCACTCGAAACGGTCAGGAGGGAACGCCGGTGACAAGCAGTACTCGAGATGTAGTTATAGTTGGCGGCGGGATAATCGGGTCTTTGACCGCCTACCTGCTGGCCCGCGGCGGGCTGAAAGTTACGGTATTGGAGGCCGACTCGGTGGGCAGCCATGCCTCGGGGTTCGCCTTTGGCGGGCTAGGTCCCTTGGAAGGCGCAGGGATTCCGCATCCCTTGCTGGACTTCAGCGTCTGGTGTTTTGAGCGCCATCGTACGATTGCCCAGGAACTACAGGAAGCGTCGGGTGTCGACACCCAGTTTGAGCTCCGGGACCGTCTGAACTTGGCTTTTGAAGAATGGGAAGTGGACCGGGCCAAAGAGGAGATAGCTTGGCAGAAGGACGTTAAAGGGTTCCACGTCGAATGGCTAGGCGTCGACGACGTTATGAAGGTGGAGCCGCGCACCAACCCTGAATGCCTCGGCGCATCCTTGGCCCAAGGGACCGGGGCAGTTGAGGCCTACCGTTACAATCTAGCCGCTGCCCAAGCCGCCGAAAAGTTCGGCGCGGAAGTGATGCTGCGGCGGGCTACCGGCCTTCTCACCGACGGAGACCGGTGTCTGGGAGTCAAACTGGAGTCGGGTAGTATCGAGGCTGGGGCGGTAGTGCTGGCGATGGGGCCCTGGTCGTCACAGGCCAAGGCTTGGTGCGGGGTTGATGTCCCGATCACGCCACTGAAAGGACAGGTCATTCGCCTCCAGTTACCAACCGACCCCATGAGAGTTTCCCTGAACTACGCCGGAAGCTACGCGGCGTCGAAACCTGACGGCCTCATCTGGGCGGGTACAACGGAAGAGGAAGCGGGGTTTGACGAGGAGATAACGGTACAGGCCAGGGACAAGATCATGGGGGACTTGTTGAAGATGGCGCCGTCGCTGGTCGATGCCGAATTGGTGCATCAGACTGCCTGCCTGCGCCCCATATCCGCCGACGGCTTGCCCATAGTCGGGCAGGTCCCGGGATGGCAAAACCTGTACGTCGGCACCGGGTCTGGCCGCAAGGGCATCCTGTGGAGTACCGGGATGTGCCACGGCTTGGCGGACTTGGTACTGAAAGGTGTCACTGAGGTGCCGGGGATTCCTGCGCTGGACCCAGCACGATTTTCAGCGGTGTAGCAGCGAAAGGGCCGCCCGTATCGCGACGGCCCTTTTCTTGCCGTCCCGTAAGAGGACTCTTTACGCTACCAACTCTTTTCTGGCCACCAGCAGCCCGTCTTCCCGGTGTATTTTCATGGCGAAGGGGTACTTGCTGACCTCCAAGGCCAACGGGACGTCTTCCGGGTGGAATTGGGGTTGATCGGGATCGAAGAATTTTTGGGTGGCGCCACCCAGCATAATCAAGTTCTGGAGTGAGGGAATGTCGGGACGCCGTCCTTCCAGGATGTTTCGCAGGTAAATCCCGCACTGCTCGTCTTCGTCCGCCCGCGCCCGGCCTTGGTCTCCCATCGCAATAATGGATACCAGCGCAGGGTTGTCGCGGTGAATCGCTTGGACCGTAGCGTCGGCCACCACGAACGATCCAAGGTAGATGTTCTCCGCTTTGGCGGCCGCTGCGGCGACCCCCACAGTTCCGGCCCTGGTGGACTGGACTAATGTCTTTCCTGCAACGTCCACGCCGGTTATCTCGTGGGGAGAGTTGCCGTGGTCGAACCCGTCGGGGCGTTTGCCGTCCACCTCGCCCATAATCAGGTCCCCAATGCCCCGCCGGTGCAATTCCAACGCCTCCTCGACCTCGGCCACCAGTACGATTTCACGGGCGCCGTTATGAAAGGCGATAGCCGCGGTGGTGAATGCCCGGAAGACGTCGATGATGATGGCCGTTCCCTCCGCCTCCCTGGCGTCCCGCACCAGACTGCCCAACCTTATTTCCATGCGTATCTCCTGAGTTTATGGTCCAAATAGAAGTTCCCGACCCCGGGGCATACTGAAGTTAGACACCCGATCAGTGGCTGGGTGATGACCTGAACTGGTGCTGGCGTTCTTCCAACATGGAGTTGGCTATTCCCTCCACGATGCGCCACAACATTCGAAACAGGTCGCTTCCTTCCTGGTAGTCGGCTTTGTAAGGGCCCACGGTCAGCCGGTCTCCTTGGGCCAGTTCGTAGGACTTCTTCAGTTCCGCGTCTTCCGGGGGCCAGACCCCGACGGCATGGCCGTTGAAGTTTTTTATCATGGAAAAGCAGGGAATGTCGCTGGGCCCGTCGCCGATATACACCATGTTCCGGAAGGGCACCCTGCGGTCTTCCTGCTTCATCGCGTCGTTGACACGGTAAGGCCGCCGCCGTAGTTCGTCGCCTGTGATGCCCTTGCAGATAGCGTAGACGAACTTGGTCTTTTCTGTGAATGTCACCGACCGTTTTACTGTGACGGCACGCCCGTTGAGGCCGTATTCAAACGCGCATCCGAAGACGTCTGTGGTCAGTCTGCCAAGCGGGGTTGCCCTCAGGATATCCTCGATGCCGCTGCTCACGATGTACCATTCGATTGAAAGCCCGGCGTCGCGGTACTCCTGGTTGCCGTTCAGTTTGCTTCGGAGCCGTTCCACGAAGTCAAGGGCACCCGGATAAAACTCCACCGTTTGGCCGATAGCCTCCATCCGTTGCTTGCTCAGCGGATCGATGAGCCGCTCGCTGGTGATGTCCAACAGCTTGTGTAGATATGCCAGAGTATGATCCCAGCCGCTGCCCACCAACGCATTAACATCCCAGTTCCAGAAAACCTTCGGGTCGATGCCAAGGTCTCTGACTAACCGCGTGGTTGTGTCCGGGCATAGTGTCGAGTCGCAATCGCAAATGATCGCGATCACGTCTTGAGCCATTCGCGGCTCCTTGAAGTAGGGTTGAAGTGGTGGTGGCCGCCTTCCTAACCGCCGGCGTGGGTCAGCGGTCCCAGTATATCCAGCAATTCCGCGATGCGTTCCAAGTCCATCCTGACACTATCAACATCTAGGAACCGTTTCCGGGTGTAAAAGTTCCCGTGAAGGGTGCCGGCTATGCTGCGGAGCCCGGGCAAACGGCCGTCGCCAGTCAAAGCCCGGGCGTTATTCAGTACAACGTTAAACTGCTCATGCCGTTCATACTCCCAGCCTTGGGTCTCTGCGACGGCCTTGGCCATCCACGCCGCCGCACCCCATCCTTTCTCCGAGGCTTGATGCAGGTCACCGGCAGCCGAATATTCCCGGCTTTTACCCAGGAAATCACGGGCTTGCCGCAGGTAATCCTCCACGGCAGCAGGGTCATAAGGTCCCGTGGTGTGCAAGTGAGTCACGGCACGTTAGCCTTTCTTCACTAATTTCTGCAGCGAGCGGACCTCCCGCGGCGGATCCAGCTTACTGCCAGTGTTGGTCCAGGACACTTCGCCTACGTAAATGTCGCCGTGGGAGTCAATGCAGATGCCGTGGGGGGCGATGAACCTCCCCGGCTCCTCGCTCTGCGGCCCGTCGCCCAGCCAAGCCAGGGTGTTGCCCTTGATATCGAGGATGCTTACGCGGGGACCGAGGCCGAAAGCGTCGCTGTTGGGGCCTATGGCTACGCCGAGCTCGCCCACGTAGATGCGCTGCTCGCCCGACTGGTCGATGTACAGGCCGCAGGGTTTGGCCATATTGACCCACTGGGTCTCAAACTTGCCGTTGCGGTCGAATACTTGGATGCGCTGGTTCTCCCGGTCGGCGACGTATACCCATCCGTCCTTGTCGGTGGCGACGTTGTGGGCAATGTTGAATTGCCCCGGCCCAGTGCCAGACTCTCCCCAAGAGAACAGCAGCTTGCCGTCGGGAGAATACTTGTGCACCCGGGCGTTGCCGTAGCCGTCGGAGATATACAGGTCGCCGTTGGCCGGGTCGATGGCGACGTGAGTGCACCGGTTGAAGGGGTCGCCGCTCATGAAGGGAGCGGGAGTCCCGCTGACACCGAGGGTCATTAATATCTTGCCGTCCAACGTGCAGTGCCGCACCGTGTGGTCAGCGTCGTCGGTCAAATAGATTGTGTCGTCCGGCCCCATGGTAACGCCGTGGGCCCTGGGAAAGACCCCTTCGCCCCAGGACTTGAGGAAGTTGCCTTCCCGGTCGAATACTATCACGGGATGTTCCCCACGGTTGAACACGTAAACGTTATCCTTGGCGTCTACGCCCACCGCCGCAGCCTCTTTGAATGACCAGCCGTCGGGCAATGTTCCCCAGCCCTCGGCTACTTCGTAAGTGAACGCCGCTGTACCCACTGCCACCATGGTTTCACCTCTTTAAGCCATTATCAGCGAGAGTGTCAGTCGCTCGTTGAAAAAGATTGTATCACCTATTAAGCATTGCGGCGTTGTCAGCCGCTGAGGAAGGTTGCTATCATTGCGATGCCGCCGCGGGCTCCAACTTTGTGCGGTTATAAGGACGTAAGGAATGCTCCAGGACGGAAGACGGGACTTCGTCAAGTACACTTTTTTCAAGGTGGCCCCGGAGTGGCGCCGGTTGCCGCCACAGGAAAGGGCCGATAGCAAGGCTGAGTTCGCCGCGGTGGTGTCGGAGTTCTCAGACCAAGTCACTTCTGCCAGCTACAGCTTGGTGGGAACCAGGGGCGACGTCGATCTGTTGTTATGGAAGATCTGCCCCACCCTGGAACCGATCAACCGCTTGCTGGCCCAGTTGAACAACACCCGGTTGGGGGCATACCTTCAGGTGCCCCAGTCGTTCCTGGCCATGACCAGACGGTCTCCTTACGTGGACACCCACCGGCACGAAGGGCAAGAGGGGACTACCTCGACCATGCGGATAATCGGAAGGAAGTACCTGTTCCTATACCCGTTTGTAAAGACCCACGAGTGGTACCAACTACCCTTGGACGAACGGCAACGGATGATGAGCGAGCATTTCACCATTGGCCACAAATACCCAGACGTTAAGATCAGCACCGCGTACTCGTTTGGCTTGGACGACCAGGAGTTTGTTCTGGGGTTCGAGACGGATGACCCGGCGAATTTCCTTGACTTGGTGACCGACCTGAGGGAGTCGGAGGCCCGCCCTTACACAGAGAGAGACACGCCCATCTTTACCTGTATCAACAAGCCGCTGCAGGACTGCTTGGACGACTTGGGGTGAATCGCGCTGAATGAGGCGGAAGAAGCGTGGTGCAACAAGGCATTGGATTAGTGAAATGCTGAACCACGATAAAAACCCCTTGAAGTACATGCTTTCAAGGGGTTTTTATTTTTGCGAAGGAAGGAACTGCCGGGTACGGTCTACTTTCGCTTCAGGTCCGATGGATCGTTGTTAGTGAAGTAATCGTAGTTCATCGCAATGTAAGAAGCCCACTGAGGAGGAGTGGCGTCTTCAGCGAAGATTGCCGTCACCGGGCAGACCGGCTCACAAGCGGCGCAGTCAATACATTCGTCGGGGCTGATGAAGTACATGTCGTCTTCGTCGCGGGTGTAGATGCAGTCCACTGGGCAGACGTCTACGCACGCGGAGTCTTTGACGCCGACGCAGGGTTCCGTAATGATATAGGTCATCCTCCTCTGCTCCTTTGTCTTTATTTCTTGTTCAGATTAATTCTGGTCAGGTGCTTGGCGAGACTGGCTCGCACGGAAAATTATAGCATAGGGCCGCCGGTTTGCAATAAGGAACCTGGCGTGCGCGGTGCACTAGCCGCGCGGCTGCTTCTCTTAGGCTGTAGAAGCGACAAGCTGCTTTTGCCGCACCGCAACCAAGCGCGAAGGCCTGTCTACAGGACCAGGCCGTAGGTGCGCTTCTTTATGGCCAGGTTTACGAAGGTCTCGGTTCGTTGCACCCCGTCGATTACGCCTATTTTGGTCCGTAGGAAGGTGCCCAAGCTTTCCGCAGATTCCAACCCAGCCCAGATGAAGACGTCGTAAGCTCCAGTGGTGATGGCGACGTAATGCGCCTCTTCCAACCCGGCAATGGATTCCGCCACGGTGTCCGATTTCCCTGGGCCAGTCTGCAACCCTATCAGTGCGGTGGTAGCGTACCCCAACTTTTCCAAGTTCGGTACCGCGACGACTTTGACTACGTCTTCCTGGATCAGCCGCCGCAACCGCCGGCGTACTGTCCCTTCGCTAACGCCGACCTCTCTCGCGATTTTGGCGTTGGACGCCCGGCCATCCATTTGCAAAAGGCTGATGATTCTGCGGTCGAGTTCGTCCATTATGACTCTCTCCGTAGTAATATATACTAGTTTGACACGAATCATCATATTGGCCGCACCGAAGCGTGTCAATCCTGTTACATTCGCGTCGAATGGCGTTTTTGGTTATATGCACCGCTAAACGAAGTGCTTGCCGACTGGAAATGATAACAAAGTTACGACGCTGGAACGAATTGCAGGTTATAGTTCCGTCAGGCGTTTTTCGTATTTGGAAAGACGGTTTAAGCAACTTGACGCCGGCGACCTCCGTTGGAGTTGGTTCCCTCTCTTGACAGCCCCATCGTGCGGTGAATACCATAAACTATACAGGCCGTATAAGGGCACAGATTCATTTTTGCATATATGCAACCGGCCCGCGGCCTCCTTCTGATGGGGATTAGTCTAGTGGTAAGACGCCTGACTCTGGATCAGGTATCCCAGGTTCGAATCCTGGATCCCCAGCCAACTTCGAAATGCTTGTGGCCGGTGCGATATCTGAAAGATCGTCGCATGCCGGTCTTGTTCCCCGTTTTGGTGTTTGCCGTTTCCTCAACGGTGTTTGCCGTTTCCTCAACAATGTGCTGAAAACCCTTGACCCCGTCGCAAACATCATTGTGGTGTTGATACAGGGCGACTTTCCGAGCAGGTTTGCAAAGGCGTCCATCTCGCTCCAAATCGTCCAGCTTCGCTTGTCATTAATACATCCAGTTCGCGTGTAAGAGGCGTAAACTGGGAAAGTCAAACGACGATGGCAGGAATGTGAAAGCGATGTTGCGGCGGAACGTTGGAGTGAACAAGATTTCCAGGGCTATCTTGTTACTTATGGCGCTTGTCATGAGCGTGATGCTGTTGTCTGCGTGCTCCGCGCCGCCGGAGGCGGCTCCGGAACAAGTCGAATCTGCACAAGTTACCCCCGAGGCAGCGACCAAGGAAGCCGAATCCACACAGGCGGCTCCCGAAGTTGTCCCTGAAACGACCGAACCTGCACAAGCTGCTCCTGAAGCGGTTCCCACCGAACCGGCCATGGGCTCCCAAGGCGGGCGGCTGGTGCTTCTTTTCAGCGACCCTCCTACACTGGACCCTCATATAACCACCGACTATCTCGCGGCGGCCATAGTCAACGAAGTGTTCGGCGGGCTGGTGACTATTGACCCCTCTATAGAAATCGTTCCTGATTTGGCGAAAGAGTGGGACATAAGCCCTGGCGGACGGGTGTTTACTTTCAGGTTACAGGAAGACGCCAAGTTTCACGACGGGACACCGGTTACTGCCGAGGACTTCCGTTGGTCGTTGGAGCGGGCCGCCGACCCCCTAACCGAATCTCCCGTGACGGACCTTTACCTTGGCGACGTGGTTGGTGTGTCCGACAAGCTCAACGGGGAGTCTGAGTCTATAACGGGGTTGCGAGTCGTAGACGACCACACCCTGGAGCTGAGTATCGACGCCCCCAAGTCATATTTCATAGCCAAGCTGACCTATCCGACCGGATTTGTCCTGGACCGGGGGAACGTTGAAGGCGATGATGACAATTGGATTTTCCAGCCCAACGGGACCGGCCCATTCCGGCTGGAACGGTATGACGTGGGTGAGGCCATAGTCCTGTCCCGCAATGAGCACTATCACTTGGGCCCCCCGTTTTTGGACGAGGTGGAGTTCATCCTCAGCGGCGGCGACGCCATGTTGATGTACGAGAACGACGAAATTGATATTACCGGACTTGGGTTGACGGACTTGGAAAGGGTGCAGGACCCGGCCAATCCGCTCAGCACCGAGCTTGCCACCGCGCCGCCCGGTTTTAGCGTCTCTTTCATCGCTATGAACTTCGAGCAGGAACCCTTCGATGATGTGAAGGTCCGGCAGGCTTTGAACTACGCCATTGACAAACGAGAGATCGCAACCAAAGTCATGGAAGACTCGGTTGTGCCTGCAAAAGGGATTATTCCCCCTGGATTCCCCTCGTACAACCCGGACCTTCGCGGCTATGAATTCAATCCCGACAAGGCCAAACAGTTGCTGGTGGAGTCGAAATATGGGGGCGACCTGGAGAACTTCCCGTCTGTGACTATATCCGTCGCAGGCAACTTCGGCGCCAGCGTAGGACTGGACTTGCAAGCGATGCTCAAGACTTGGCAGGACGTTCTGGGCATCGATGCGGAAATCCAGCAGACCGAGTGGGCCACTTTTTTGCAGGACGTTCACAGGAAGCGCTTCCAGATGTTTACTCTCACTTGGAGCGCCGACTACCCGGACCCGCAGAACTTCCTGGACATAATGTTCCATAGCCAAAGCGATAACAACTGGATGAACTATAACAACAGGGAAGTGGACTCTCTGTTGGAGGCGGCCCGCACCGAGCAGGACCAAGCGGCCCGCTTCGAGCAATACAACCGGATCGAGCAATTGATAGTGGACGATGCCCCATGGGTCCCGCTCTGGCACAGCACCGAAAGTAAAGTCTTGATCAAGCCCAGTGTCAAGGGATATCACTTAGTGCCCATGACCATCCCCAAGCTCCGGTTTGTGTATTTGGATGAATCCTGACTACATGGTGTTTTCCTTCTCATTGAACGAGAGGGCCCTGTTCCCGACTCAACATTCGGTTGACACTTAGATAGGCCGTCCGTATGATGTCCATCGACTTCACATTGGTGGACTCTCTGGAAAAGAGTATGATTCATCGGTATTGACCAATAAGAATCCAAGCAACGTGTTGATATGCGTATGTGCCTGAGATATGTATAGATTGGAAGATATGTGGCGCGCGGTTTCTCGCTGGTATATTGCTGGTCCGGTGCTTGCCGGGTTGGGTATTGTGCTGGGCGTCATGGTTTTCTTCTATGTATTTCCGGGTAAGCCCAAGATCGCTGTCATAGATATCCCGTTCACCATTATCAACGACAACTCCGCGTTCGTAATCAGCGAGTTTCTGCAATATGCAGGGCGCGACGACTCCATAAAGGGCGTATTCATACGCCTGAACAGCCCCGGTGGAGGCGCGGCGGCCAGCGAACAACTGTACTTTGAGACTCGGAAGTTGCGGGAAAGGAAACCCGTAGTCATTATCATGAACGACATCGTGGCCAGCGGCGGGTACATGATGTCGATGGGCGCCACCTACCTTTACGCCAAGCCCAGTTCCTTTGTAGGTAACGTGGGCGTTATCCTGTCCTTTCCTGGCCCCTTTATATCCCGGGCACCCGGTGAACAGGTGGTGACCACGGGGCCATACAAGCTCAATGGCGGGTCCAGGCTGGACTTCATCAGCCTGACCGACCAATTGAAACAGTCCTTCGGTTCTATCGTCATAAGCGAGCGAGGTCACAAGTTCAAGAGGGGATTCACCAAAGAGGACCTGCTCCAGGCCCGCATTTACTCCGGCATGGAAAGCGTCAGGAATGGCATGGCCGACGAGATAGGCGGGGACAGCGACGGCATCGAGAAAGCGGCGGAGCTGGCTGGCGTTACCGACTATGAACTGGTTGACGTAAACACCGAGGTGTTCCGCAGCTTCAATCAGAAGTTTGCCAGAATCATCGAACCTTTGTCGGGAATGGATTCTGCGCCGACCATAGGCCATTCCGCAGACCTTGTTGACCTTCTTAGCGAAGAAGCCGATCCCTCCCGGTCCATGGACGGGCTGAAGAATACTAACGATATGGAGAGCCTTCGCCGGTACCTGATGACATCGGGATTGGGTGATACCCAGGAGGAAGTCTTGCCGGGCTTTCCGCTCAAGGTAAACGGACCTAACGTGTATTACTTGTATGTCGGGCCTGCTCAGTAAAGTCGGGGGGCTGGCCCTCCTTCTGTTATTTGCCGCGGCCGCTTTCGTGGTCGCCTATTTCTATTTCCATCGCGGTTCCTACCAACCGCCCCCTGCCGTCGTTCTGCCGGTTGACCAACTCGCGGCGCCGCAGTCAAGCCTGCGGGCCTTCGAGGAATTGCCCCTGATACAAAAGGGGACCCTGCTGGTGGACGGTATTCACGGCAACCAATTCCTCAAGACAGAGCTGTCCGCCCTGCTGGACAGGGTGGCCGAACGAGGGTACGAAGTGGATGTCATGGGTGCAGCGCAGAGCCGCGGAGGCTTTGGCTCCTATTCCCAGGACGACAGGCTCGTGCTGATGGAGGAAAAGCTGCGCAACGCCGATAGCCTGCTGGTGGCGGCGCCGGCTTCTCCTTACTCCGAGGCGGAAGCAGACATGGTGGAAAGGTATATCCTGCGCAAGGGCGGCAAGCTCCTGTTGGTTGGCGACCCCACGCGCAGCCACAACATCAATAGCTTGGCCGAACGCTTCGGAGTCAAGTTCCGGTCAGACTACCTGTATAACCTGACGGACTATGACCTTAACTTCCAAAACGTCTTCATGCGAAGCTTCCGGGAGGACGAAGTCACAGACGGGCTACAGCAAGTTGCTTTCTACACCGCAAGCTCCGTCACCGCTCCGGGCCCTGGATTGGCCTTGACCGCCCAGGATACCCGCTCTTCCTTGGTGGAACAGCCGCACCCATTTAACACCATGGTCAAGGCCGGAGACGGGCGGGTGCTGGCGTTGACGGATCTTACATTCATGATTCCGCCCAGAAACTCGGTGTTGGACAACGACCGGCTGATCTCCAACATAGCCGATTACTTGACTACCGGCGAAAGAAGCTTTGACTTGGCCGACTTTCCCAGCTTTTTTAAGGGCGACGTAGACATAGTGCTTGGACGTTCGTCCCTTTTCGACGTTGTCTCTGACATCAAGGGTATGTTGTCGGAGTTCCGCATTGATTCTAATGTTCAGGCCGTGGAGGACATCACCAAGGACACTTTGTACTTGGGACTCTACGAGGATGCCGCGGACGTGGCCCAGTACTTGGAAGTTGCGGGCTTGGGGTTGAACGATGTGTTGCGCACCCGGTTTACAACAGACATTGAGAAAGAGGGTACGGCCGTCATCCTGCTTCATCCCGGGTCTGACCGCCATGCGTTGGTAGTCTTGGGAGATTCGGAACAATCGCTCAGAACAGCTTTAGACCTCCTGTACTCGAGTGATTTCAGGCAAGGCCTGGTTGGCGATTTTGTAGGAGTATACCGGACCAAATGAAGATGAACTTACGTAGCCTTATGGGGTTGCTGGCAGCCGGTTCCATGCTTGCGGTGATTGCTTGCGCAGCCCCCCAACCGGCTGCTCCGTCCCAGTCCGCGCCAACTCAGGGCGGCTCCACTCCCATACCTACCACCAAGTTGCCGCCTGCCGAGGCGCGGATGCCCACACCCACGCCGGTCCCGGCGGAGGTTAAGAATACAACCACAGAGTTCGCCAGTGGCTACGCCGCATTGTCCGCAGACTGGGACAAACTTCATGGCGACTTCCAAGACTGGCATCAAGGGCTGAGGGACTGCGAGGCGAGTTCGGTGCAGATAGCCCTCCATGAATTTACAGGACGGTTCGCCGCCATTACCGCAGCCGCTCGATCGCTGCCGAGGGACCCTCTGGTGAGGCATCTCTCCGACCGGCTTATCGAAGCCGCCGAAGTTGAAGAGGAAGCATTGCGCGCCTTGGCCGAGAACCGGCAACCCAGCGCCTCGGCAACTAACACGCCGTCCTCGAGTGCAGCCGGAGCCTTGGTAGCGCCGGAGGAGAAAGGAGCCGGAGAAGTCGGGGCTACCGAAAACGGGAATAATCCGGCAAACGGGAATAATCCGGCGAATGACGGGGCCGGCTCGGTATACGAAGGTGTTGCTCTGGCCCGGTCTCAAGCGTCGGAAATTCAGAAAGGGGTTTCCGATAGCTTAGACGATCTTCAAGCAAGGATAAGCCCCGACGCTCAAGAGGACGTTAGCGAATTCAGCACTGCTGTCAGCGAGTTGAATGAGGCTTGGGACCAGTTCCATCGCAACTACGACTCCTTCCGGTCCTCCGAGCCAAATTACAATGCCGCTCAAAGGACCCGAGGAATTAACCTGCTGGTCAACGAGTTCCGAGGAGTAGCACAGGCCGCCCGAGACCTGCCCTCCGCTGCCGGTACAGGCGATGTGGCGGATATTTTAGCGGAGGCGGCTGAGGCAGAGGACTTATTGCTGCGGATTTTGCGAGGCGACTTGGGACAACCGGGGGAGTTTGTTAGCAATCAACCGTCGACCGAGGATGATTCCTCTGAAATCTCCACTCCTGCTCCGCCGGTCGAAGGAAATGGCAATCTTCCGCCAACAAAACCGGAACCTTTACCGGAACCCTTATCAGAGGAAGAATCTTCCGGGTTTGGGTCCGGCGGCTTAGGCGGTAATGGCTTGTTCGAGGCCGATGCCGAGGCGGATTCGGAAGAGGAAGAGGAACCGTCCACTGCCGATCCGGCGGTCTTCTATGCCTTTGACAGGCAATTGGTGGAAGCCAACACAGCACGGCGCAAGGCCGGGCAGTTGTTGTCCAAGATCGAAGAAGAGGTCTCCGACGAAGGCCGCAAGGAAGTGAACGGCTTCGCAGCGCAGCACAAGCGGCTGATGGCTCAACTTGACGACTTCCGTGATGACTATGACGAGTGGCGCAGCACTGAAGGCGGATGCGATCGGGCCGAAGTAATAGGAGCCTTGGGCGGATTCGCCGCTAGGTTCTCTGATCTGAGCGCCGATGTTCGAGGACTGCCCAAGGCGACTTTTTTGAGGCCGATGGGAGAGTTGTTGGTTGAGGCGGCTGACAGGGAGCACAAGTCGGTCCGCGACCTGCGCAACACTTGGGAACCCTTTGACGCCGGAGTGTACGATGCCGTAGACAGGCAGCGCGACACATCGGACAAGCTACGTCGTCAAGTATCCTCAGGTATAGATGAGCTTGCCGCCCGGTACGGACTGTCGTTGCCCAATTAGTCCTGCAAGACCCGGATAGCGCCAAAAACATGAAAAGTCCCTTCTCTTAGCGGGAAGGGACTTTTGAATTAGATATGGGCCCGTTACCGGTTAACCACCGTTTGCTATAGCGGGGACGCGGTCTCTGCTGGGAGAAACTGCCTCGTAACCGTGGGCGACTTGTAGCAGGACTTGTTCCTCGAAGGGTCTTCCTATCAACTGCATGCCGATGGGAAGGCCCGCTTGCGTGAACCCGCACGGTACCGACATCGCCGGTAACCCGGTCGCATTGCTTGGGCTGGTGCACCGGGAAGTCATCCCGGAGCCAGGGCCCCGTACCGGGTAGTCTTGACCTCCAATGGTTACGGTGTCCTGGTCGATGCGCCACGCTGCGATGGGCGATGATGGGGTTACCAGAACGTCGACTTCCTGGAATACTTGGGCGTACTCCTCTTTAATGATGCGTTGCACTTTCATAGCCTTGGAGTAGTCGCGGCCCAGGATAAACTGGCCCGCTAGGGTGCGGTACAGGACGGTAGGGCCGTAGTCTTCCCGGTGCTGATCGATGTGCGGCTCATGGGCCACCAACCCATCGGCCATTCCCGGAATACGCAGCGCCCCAGCGTACTTCATGCTTGGCAGAGCGACTTCCTTTGCTTCGGCTCCCAGTTCCACCAGCGCGTCGATAGCCTGACGCACCGCAGCCTCGGTTTCCGGGTTCACTTGGTCGAAGTAGTAGTTTGTGGGGACGCCTATCTTAAGGCCATCAAGGCTGGCGCCCAGTAGCTCTGAGTAGTCGGGCACCGGGACCGGCACCGTGCTGGGGTCCAAGGCGTCGTAGCCGGCAATTACTTGCAGCATCAGGGCGCAGTCTCTCGCCGACCTCACCATTGGGCCGATGTGGTCGCCGTTGAAGCTGGTAACCTGCAGGCCGCGCTGGCTCACTCGCCCGTAGGTCTGCTTCAGTCCCACTACGCCGCAAAAGTTGGCCGGGCCACGGACCGAGCCGCCAAGGTCGGTGCCCAAGGAAGCGAAGGTGACGCGGGCGGCTACATTTGCCCCACCGCCTCCACTGGAGCCGCCTGGGATATGGTCGAGGTTCCAGGGATTGTGCACCGCTCCGTAATGCAGGTTGTTGGAGGTAGACCCGGCGGCAAACTCTTCGAGGTTTTCCTTCCCCAGGATGATCGCGCCGGCTTCTTTGCACTTAGTAACCACTGCGGCGTCTTCATCAGGCACTTGGTTGGCCAATGCCTTGGAACCGACTGTGGTCCGTATACCGGCCGTGTCTATGTTGTCCTTGATGCCGATGGGTATACCGTGCAGGGGGCCGCGGTATTCGCCGCGCATCAACGCGGCCTCCTGTTCCTTGGCCTGCCGCCTTGCCTCGTCGTACAGGATGGTAATGAACGTGTTTAACGACGGTTGAAGCCGATTGGCCCGGGCCAGCGCCTCTTCGGTGAGTTCTACCGGCGAGACCTCTTTAGCTTTGATTTTGGTGGCAAGCTCGGAGATAGTGAGTTTGAGCAAGTCGGAAGTAGCCATTGGAACTAACCCTCTTCAGGTGGATTACGTTAGCGAGACAAAAGGGAACCGTCTAACTACGCTGGGAAGTGTAAGGTAAGCCGGACGGCAACGCAATTGATATACGAGAAGGTAGCTGATCAGGCCCATGCCTCCATGGGCTTGAACATACATCCTTCGACGAATATATCGAAAAAGTCGGGCGTCGTTTCCAGTTCGATATGCTCGATGCGCTTGACTAGCCCCTCGATTTCATGGCGCAGCCGTCTCGAGACCAGCATCAGGGTAGCCCCTTCAAGCGAGGCGTTTCCTACCTTGGTGATTTTTTCAGTGGGGAAGGCGGCAATGAAGCCTATGGCAACGGCGTTTTCAACGTTGATATGGTTGGCAAAGGCTCCCGCCAAGAATAGTTTGCCTACGTCGTTGACTGGGACGCCATAGCGCCGGAGTGCTACGAACTGCCCAGAGTAGTTGGCCGACTTGGCTTGGGCCAATGCGCTGATGTCCGCCCTGGACAGGGACATTCCCTGTTCCGGAGCGAAGAAGAACTCGTTGGCCCTGCCGGTAAGAACGCCCAACTGGTCCATTTTGTCGCTGAGTCTAAGTTGGGCAAGCAGGTCCACCAACCCGGAACCACATATACCCTTGGCTTCAACCCCTCCGATGGTCTGACAGTCAACACTGCTTCCTGTGATCTTCACCGATTCCACCGCCCCGTCATAGCTGGGCATTCCGTAGGTTATCTGGCCGCCCTCGAAAGCCGGGCCTGCGGGACAGGACGCGGCCATAAGCCGGTGGCGGTTGCCCACGACAACCTCGGTGTTGGTGCCCACGTCAACCAGCATAACCACGTCTTCCTGCCGGTCGATGGCGATGGCCAGCAGATCGGCGGCTACGTCGGCTCCAACGTGGCAGCCGACCAGTGGCCCGCCATAAACGTTCGCTTGAGGATGTATTCTGAGCCCCATCTCGGCGGCCTTTACATTCAGCGCCGTGGATTGCCGCAGCCCTTGCTCCATCTCCAATTCGGTGACGGACTTGTAGGGCTTCTCGCCGATGGACTGCACGTCCAGGCCGAAGAACACGTCACGCATGGTGGAATTGGCCACCACGACTGCCTCGTAAATGCGCCGCCGGTGGATGCCCAACAGCCGGGACATGTCTCCTATTTCGAAGTTGATGGCCGACAGCATCACTTGTTGGAGCTCCCCCCTGTTCGGCCCGCCGTCATAGGAGATGCGGTTCATTACGTCGCTTCCGCCGAACTTTTGGGGATTCTCGAAGGACGCGGTGTGGGCAATGCGGCCGGTTTCCAAGTCGACCAGGTTCATCACCACCGTGGTTGTGCCAATATCGATGGCCAAGCCGTAGATGCCGTTTTGATACCGTTCTATGCGCCGGCCGTCAAAAACGACGTCGCCGCCCATCCGCACCGTCATAGGTTCAATTTCCACGTCCCTGTGGGTCGAGTCAGTAAGAATCCGCGGCTGGCGCCGCAGGGTGACGAACTCGATGTCCACCGTCGTATCGACGATACTGGCTTGGCAGGCAAGGCGGTAGTTCCCATTCAGGAATGACTCTGCTTGAGTAGGGGGACTCAGTCCATCCAAGCCGCGGCGAATCTCCACGATGCACTCATGACAATCGCCCACTCGTCCACAGGATGTGGGAACCCTGACTCGGACGTCGTCAGCGTAATCGAAGATTGTGCGGCCGGCGGCAAGCGGTATGGTCTGCCCGGCGTGATGCAGGGGCGACATAGTTTGGTCAAACGTCCCAGGCGCTGCGGTAGTCGAGGTCGTCACTGCCCAGACACAGGGGCAGTTCCTCCTCGGCAATGGGGCGGGACTGGTTGCGGCAACCGAAACCGGCGGTGCACCGGTCTTGCGCGTTCTTGTAAGGGCACCGCCACAAGGAAACATTGTTGGCGGTATCGTTGATACTGCGGAATATCTCTTGGAGCCGGGCCATGCTGGCCCGGACCCTCTCTTTGTCGACGCGATGTTCCACTCAGACGTCCTTGCCGTCAACTCACGGCGGGCACGGTTTTCGGCATCTCTTCCGAGCCCAACAGCCGCTTGGCCAAGGCGACACAGTCCATGGCGTCCCTGCCGTACCCGTCGGCCCCCATGTCATCTGCGAATTCCTGGTTGAGGGGAGCGCCGCCCACCATTATTCTAACCTCGCCCCGCAGGCCAGCGTCCTCGAACGCCTGAATCGTTCTTCCCATGTTGGGCATGGTAGTGGTGAGCAGCGCGGACATTCCCAAGACCTGGGCTTCATTCTCCAGCACCGCGTCTATAAATTCCTCCGGCTTGGTGTCCACGCCCAAGTCGTGAACGGTGAAACCCGACCCTCGCAGCATCATGATGCAAAGGTTCTTGCCGATGTCGTGAAGGTCTCCCTTGACGGTCCCCATGACCACAGTGCCGACGGGCCGGATTCCAGAGGCCGACAGGATAGGCTCCAAGTGGACCATGCCCGCCTTCATTGCCCGCGCCGCCACCAACACTTCGGGGACGAAGATGATGTTGTCGCGGAACTTGATGCCCACTATCGCCATGCCCGCGATCAAGCCGTCGTCAAGTATCGTATTGGCGGAAAAACCCGAGTCCAGGGCCTCCCTCGTGAGGCGGTCAACCTCGTGGTTGTGGCCGACTATCAGGTCGTAAGCTATCTGGTGCATCAATGGGTCCGTTCCTTGGAACAGGCCCTCGATGTGTCTTCGTTCCGAGGTGTTGGCTACGTGGCCCAACTCCTCCGCCAAGCCCGGGTTGGAAGTCGTCACTGGTCAATCTCCTTCTGATGTTCCCGCAACATCCTTGTCCGTACCCGCCCCGGATTATCACCACCACAGGTCCAAAATTCGCTAAGGGCTTCTCAGCCGTTTTCCCTTGTCCACTCTACCACTGCCTTGGGTATCTCAACGAGGTTTTCCAGCTTGGTGGCCAAGGGTACAGCGCATTCCGGTGCGATCATGTTAACCCCGGCGTCCAAACACCGGAACACCTCTTGGCGCACTTCCTCCGGGCCGCGGGCGTACAGCGTCTCCGGGTTATTGATGTTTCCCACCAGCCCTATCCGGCCGTCTACGATGTCCATGGCCTTCTGGGGATCGTTTTTCGAGTCGAAGTGGAAGCTGGCCATCCCTGTTTCGGCAATATACCCCATGCGGTCAAGGGTGTTGCCGCAGATATGAAGGATAAGGGGGACCGGCAACCGTTCCACCATTTCCTGGTGAATGTCCAGCAGGAAGCGGCGGTAGTATTCCCCACTGACCAGGTCACCGGTGGCATGGTCGGGGAAGGTCAGCGCGTCGGCCCCGGCTGCGATTTGGGCCTCCCCGAACAGGACGGAAATTTCCTTCAACTTGTGCAACGTCCGCATAACCATGTCGGGGTCGTCGACGGTCATCAGCAGGAAGTTCTCCACGCCGAAGACGTGGTACGCCAGCGTCCAAGGCCCCATCGTCTTGCCTATGACGGCCACCCGGTCGCCGAACTCCTGACGTAGCAGTTCGATGGCCCTAGTGATGGTCAGGTTGTCAGGGTGCTCCAGGAAACCCGGCGGGATGTGTACGTCGTCGGGGCCTTTCCAGATGGGTCGGTACATGCGCACCGTGGGCCAGTTGTCTTTGTCCTCCCATTGCATTTCACAGCCCAGGGCCGACGATTCTTGGATGATGGTGAAGTAGGGCATCACCGAGTCGAAACCCAGTTCGGTATGCCCGGTGGCCGCCAGCCTCGCCGCCAACTCCGGGTCGCGGCAGGCGTCCGGGAAGGGCGCATCGATCAAGTCCATCAACTCCACCGTGGCCACGTTGGTAGGGTTGGCTACAGGCGTCCGATCCACCGGCTTCATGGCAAGGGCGTTCATGACCCTTTCTCGGGGAGTCATAGTTTCGGTGAAAGGCATGTCGGGGACTCCTTTATGGTGGGTCGGTTGGGTAGATGTGCTCAATCTGGCCACGGTTCAGACTGGGAACGGTGCCCAAGATGTCGGCTGCCATCGGCTCAAGGTCTCGTATTGCATTCGACTTGGCGTGCAAAACAACGATCGCCACATCCACTTGCGAAATATTTTGCTGGTATTCCATTTTTTGGTCCCGCGTTATTAGGACGTCGAATCGGCCTCTGGCTAGCGTCAAGAGTTCTCCGTTGTGGTAACTGTCCCAGCCCATTTGTTTGGTAGTCAAAACATCGTGCCCGGGTAAATGGCGATTCAACCTGAAGTTCACCGATTCATCGAGAAGCAGCCGCATAAAACTCCCTTTCAAGGGCTTTATGGGCCAGTTGGAGGGCAGGGGCTAGATGTTCCTTGGTGCTCGTGTCGTAGTCATAATAGAAATCTTTGAGCGTCTTCCCTTCCGACAAGTAATCGAACACGATTCTTATCGGCATGCGGGAGTCCATAAATACAGGGGCTCCGCTCACAATTGCCCGGTTACTGTGGATGACGCCATTCTCGACGCCGCGATAAGCGTCCAATTCCAGAATCCGCCCAGCCGTCACGATTGCGTCCCAAGTGACAATGCGAGACACCGACGGGTAATCCCAGTGAAAGTCCTTCAGGCTCCTTACATCAGCCAGGTAGTCGAACATACACTTCACTGGCACGTCTGTTCTCTGGAATACGGGCACCCCGTTCGAAACATTTTGATCTACGTAGATGATTTTCTGGGCTATCTTTCGAGCGTGCTGCTCCATCTCGGCCAGTGCCTGCTCCATGTTTACGGACGGGAATTCATGCAAGAAGCCATACAGGTTCCAATCCTTGGTCATATAAGCGTGTAGTTCCTTGACAGAGACCTGGGTTCCTTCGAAGATGAGCGATTCCGTTTGTACGGTCACGATCCCTCCGTTACTGCCCCACCAGGTCTTTCAGGTGGGAGTCGAATACTCTCTTGAAATTAAGCAGATTATCAACCATCCAATCACGGATTTCCGTCAGTGTGTGGTCATCATCGTCGATGCTGCCAGGCCTGGTGATTTCTATTCGACGACGTCTAGTGTCTTTCTCTTGTTCCCAATCTAGCGGGCCAAGTGCAGATTCAATGTTCTCACAGCATTGAAGCAGGTGTTCCACCAGTTGAATGTTCCGCTCGCGGTTAGGGCTGTCGATATGAAGAGCAACCCTAGCTTTGTTTCCTTGAGCGAGCCTGGCCTCGTATTGAATGTGGTTACCGTAACCCGACTCAAAATGTCGGCCGCTGTTAGCATTCGTTTTACGACCGACCCTGATTTGGTGTTCATTAAAGAGCGTATCCACTATGGGGTGGAAAAACTCATTGTACTTATCCGAGTTAGTCATTAGTCCATTCCTTCAATTCAACAAACTGTCGTCAATTGGACACACTACAGGTCATCAGGTCTCAAGCCCGTGCGCCTGGCGATGTATTCGAGTATCCTCGGCCCGATTTCCTCGCGGTCGTGAAAAGCAAAAGTGTAATCCGGCCAACCTTCTTTGGACAGAATCCTGTGTGAACCGGATTGCCTCTTCACAATCCAGCCAGATCGCAACAATGCCGCCAATACTCTTCTTGCGCGTGTACTGGGCCAACGGGTCATGCTGCCTGGAATGACAAGCTAACTAATTCCGGGACATTTTCTCCATGCTCCAGCCGTTCCGCTAGAACCCGAAGCGCCAACGCCTGAACTTTCACGATGGCCTCTTCAGACGTTCCGCCGTAGACTATGGCGCCCGGGATCTCCACTGCCTCTGCTATCCAGCGCCCGTCTTCTTCCTGGTCAGTTTCTATGGTGAGTGTCAAAGCCATTTTCATCTCTTCTACCTCTGAGAGAAGCCCAACGTCCCCGTAGTCATCTGGCCGCGCAGCGCGTCGGATTCCATCATGTTTTCCACGGCGCTTACGTTGCGGGAGTAGGGGAGCAGGATGCGCATCAACTCGTCGTGGCGATGGCCGCAGGGGAAGGCGACCTCGTGGTCCCCTACTTTCTCCATTTCTCCGTAACGGACGAACCCGGCTACCACCAGCCTGAGCCTGGCGGCGGCGCTGCGGGCCTCTTCGTCAGCGGTGACTTGGTAGACCCACCGGTCATCGACGGGCTTGCCGGTGACGTTCAACGTCAGGCGGGTCTTGGTGTCCCTGATAGTGAGGTCACCAGTGGGGGGAGAGAAGTCGGGGTTCTTGCCTACGATCTGGGCTAGCAGGAATCCCAAGGCCCTCAGGTGCAACCGTCCGCAGGGCGACCTGAACTGGATGTCGCTGTCGGGCGTTGGGGCCATGCCGCCCAAGGCAACGAACCCGTCTCGAATGTTGGAAATTCTTTCCCGTACGCCCGGTTTACCGCTGTAGCTCCAGACGGTGAAGACGCCGTCCTTCAGGTAAAGTCCCACGCTGATGTTGTGGAAGTACGGGTCCATAGGGACAAGTTCGATGCACTTCCCGTACTCCTCTATAACTTGGGCTACTCTCTTCACGCGGTTGGTCGAACTGGTAGTACGCTCGGTGGTCATTGTCTTATCCGGCCCTTTCGGTCGGGGCCTGCATTACGGACCGTTCCGCGACTTTAAGGACTCGGAGAAGGTCCGGATGTGTTCCGGCCCGGTCCCGCAGCACCCCCCGATAATGTTGATGCCCAAGTCGGCCAAGTCGTTGAACCTTTTGGCCATGTAGTCCGGATTTTCCGGGTATACGATCTCACCCTGTACCATGGAGGGAATGCCGGCGTTGGAGTGGACCAGCAAGGGAGCGTCGGTCGCTCCACGTAGGTCCCTGGCCAACTCCACCATAAGGTCGACGCCGTTGCCGCAGTTGGTTCCTACTACGTCCGCTCCGGCATCAAGCAACTCTTTGACCGACCGCTCCGGCGTTATGCCCATCATGGTGAAGAATCCCCTGGGGCCCTTGTCGAACACCATGGTGGCCAATATCGCCAGCCCGGTGTGTTCCCGGGCGGCCCGGATGGCCAACCGCACCTCCTCCACGGCGGTCATCGTCTCGATGACAACGCCGTCCGCTCCTCCTGCTTCTAGTGCGGTGACCTGTTCCACGAAGGCGTCCAGCATTTCCTCTTCAGTCACTTCGCCCAGAGGCTCCAGGAACTCTCCTGTGGGGCCTACGGAGCCGACTACGAAGCCGCCCTCAGGAGCTTGGCTGCGAGCGTGCTCCGCCGCCAGACGATTCAGCTCCGAAACTTTTTCGCCGTGGCCGTATTTTCCAAGCATGAAACGGTTTGCGCCGAAGGAGTTGGTCAACACCATTTCCGAACCAGCGGCGAAGTAAGCCCGCGCCATCCCTTGCACGATCTCTGGATGGGTACGGTTGAATTCCTCCGGGCAGCCGCCGGGTTCCAGTCCGTGAGATTGTAAGTAGGTGCCGGTGGCTCCGTCGGAAACCATCAGACCCCCGCCGGCCAGCCGTTCCAGAAATCTTGTCCGGCGGTTTCCTGGGTTAGTCAAAATTCATTACCTGTTGCATGCTCTCGGCAATAAGACTTAGGCTGGCCGCCCAATTGTAAACCATTTCAAGTCTGCGTATGATGCACAGGTGCGCGGCACCCTGCGCTCAAGTCGGCGGCCTGCGTTCGCCTGGCGGGTAGAGCCAATTGTAAAGGATTTTCCCACCTTTAGCATACTGAGGTGAACAGGATGGTGGACCGGGAAGAGTTGGTGCGGAGAGCCGCTGATCTGGTCCCAGCGTTGCGTGACCGTGCGGCTGCTACCGAGGAGTTGCGGCGCATGCCCCGGGAGACAGTGGAGGACTTTCATCGCACCGGCATATTGCGCGCCGCTCAAGCCACCCGTTTCGGCGGCTTCGATTTGGACTACCCAGTGGTATTGGACATTGCGGCAGAATTGGGCCGGGGATGCGGCTCGGCGGCTTGGTGCTACAGTATTTGGGCCAGCCACAACTGGCTCGTCGGCATGTTTCCCGAGGAGGCGCAGCAGGAGTATTGGGCCGAGTCCGCCGACGTGTTGTCGTCAACATCCTTCAACCCGCTTCGGGCACGTGTGACCGAGGCGGATGGAGGCTACTTTCTTGGCGGGCAGTGGGACTTTTCCAGCGGCTGCGATGATGCCGAGTGGGTCCTGCTCGGAGGTATGGTTTCTCAAGGACTGGCTTGGTTTCTGGTTCCCCGGCGGGACTACACTATCAAGGATACGTGGTTCGTGTCCGGCCTGCGAGGCACCGGCAGCAAGGACATCGTGATGGACGACGTATTCGTCCCCGAACACCGGATGGTGCTCACTTCCGACTTGCGTGAAGGGCAATCGCATGGCCGCCAAGTTCACGGTACTCCTAATTACTGCATTCCCAGCACGAGTATGCTTTCCTATACTCTGGCAGCCCCCGTACTTGGAATGGCCCAAGGCACGGTGGAAGCCTTCGAGTCGCAACTGACGGCGCGGGCTGCCGTCTATAGTGGCGAGAAGCTCTCGGAAAGCCCCTTGGTGCACACCAAGCTTGCGGAAGTGGATGCGGAAGTGTTGTCGGCGCGGCTTATTATGGCCAACGACGGCCATGAAATATTTGCCAAGGCCAAGCGCGGCGAGATGCCTACTCTGCTGGACCGTGCCCGTTACCGGAGGAACCAGGCTTACATCTCCAAGCTGAGCGTCCGGGTGATAGACCGGCTCTTTGAGGCCAGCGGTGGCCACGCAGTTTTCGATTCTAACCCGATACAGCGGTTTCACCGGGACGCCCACGCCGCCTCCCATCACTTTGGAATAGCGTGGGATTCGATAGCCGAGGACTACGGGCGGTTGCGCTTGGGCTTGGAACTCAAGAATCCCACCAGGATTTAACGTCGAGTCTTCAATGAACAAACAAGCGATTTTAGACAGGTTCCAAATGGTAACCGCCCGTCAGGACGATGAAATCGATCTGGCTACGGCGGCGTTGCTGATTGCCGCGGTCGAGTACCCTGACTTGGACATAGACGAGCAGCTAGCGATTCTGGATTCCTTGGCGGAAGGTGCGGCCTATCGGATCGGGCAAGACCGTGACCCGTTCCATTGCGTCAACAACCTGAGCGAGTACCTGTTCGACGAGGTGGGTTTCCAAGGGAACCAAGGCGAATACTATGACCCGCGGAACAGCTATTTGAACGAGGTGCTCCAGCGGCGCACCGGTCTGCCCATCACGCTATGCTTGGTGTGCTTGGAAGTGGGGAAACGGCTGGATATACCATTGGTCGGGGTGGGGTTGCCGGGCCATTTCGTACTCAGTCACCGGTCCCAGACCGACCTGATAATCGACCCCTTCCGCCGGGGAATTCTGCTTTCTGAGGAAGAGTGCGCCCAGATTCTGAAGAACGTTCTGGGAGCCAACGTGGACTGGGACTCACGTTACCTTACGCCCGCCAGCAACCGCGAATTTATAGCCCGGATTCTGCGGAACCTCAAGGGGATTTACCTGAACCGGCGCGACCATGAAGAGGCCCTCGACGTCGTTGACATAACTCTGGCGCTCCGGCCGGACGACCTGAACGAGCGGCGGGACCGGGGCCTGATCTATTACCGGCTCGGCCATTACCAAATGGCCTTGGACGACTTGCGGCACTTCCTGACCTCCGCGCCGGTGGGGACGGATACGTCTAACGTGGAGAAGCTTGTCGGCTACATCGAGGAACGGCAAGGCGGGTGAAGGCTGCCTTTTCGCCTACTTGGATTCCCCTTCCTGGATAGCCCTCCAGACCTTCTCGGGTGTGAGCGGCGTATCCAAGTGCCTGACTCCGGATGATGCCAGCGCGTCCAAGACCGCATTGGTCACGGCGACCGGCGCGGGCACGGTAGAGACAGACCCTATTCCCTTGGCTCCCAACGGGTTGGTGTCCGACGGGATATTCATGGTGTCCAGCACCAAGTCGGGCATCAAGTCCGACCGGGGAACGGCGTAGTCCATCAAGCTGCCCGCCAACGGCTGCCCTGTGGGAGAGTAGACCACCCCTTCCGTCAATGCTTGGCCGATGCCTTGAGCGATTCCGCCGTGGATTTGACCTTCCACCAGCATAGGATTCACGATGCGTCCGCAGTCATGCACCCCCGCATAGCCAAGAATGTTTATGTGCCCCGTATCCTTGTTGACCTCGACCACCGCCACGTGCGCGGCAAAGGAGTGAGGGTTGTCCGGTAGGGTAAAGCTGCCTGTGAAATCCAAGCCCGGTTCCAGACCGACGGGCAACATTTCCCCGTTATGGGCGGCGGAGGCCAACTCCGGGAAGGTTATTCCAGCCCCGGGCCTGTTTGCGTCGAAAGCCTGTCCTCCTTCAAGCCGCACGTCTCCGGGCGAACAACCCAGCACGTGGGAAGCCACGGCGGCCAGCTTGGCCCGCGTATCAGAAAGCACCGAGAACAAAGCGGAGCCGCCTACGATCAAGCCTCTGCTGGCGCTTGTGCCATAGCCGAAAGGAAAGGCCGCGGTGTCGCCGTAGCGCACTTCAACCCGGGATGGGTCAACCCCTAACTCGTCAGCTACTATCTGGGCAAAAGACGTGCTCGATCCTTGTCCATGGGGGGAGATGCCGGTGTAAACGGACACATCGCCGGTGGGCTCGATAATTACCCTTGCCCGTTCCTCTCGGTGGTGGCCGGACGCGCCGGAGGACTTGAGGATTGTGGCCATGCCGACTCCGATGGCGGGTTCGTGCGGAGCGCGCTCAGCCGCTTTCGATTTCCACCCATAATAGTCGGCCAACTCCAAGGCCCGCTGGAAGCCCTGCCCATAATCGGCCGCATCGTAGGTGACGCCGGTGGCCGTCTCGTAAGGGAAGGCGTCCACGGGAATAAAATTCCTCTTGCGCACATCCACCGGGTCCAAGCCCAAGTCCCGCGCTATCATGTCGAGGCTTCTTTCCATGCAAAAAGCAGACTCGGGTCCGCCGGTGCCCCGGTAGGCGCCGGTGGGAGTCTTGTTGGTGATGGCGCCTATCATCTTCAGTTCCACGGCCGGGATGTGGTAGGGGCCAGCAACGCGGCGCAGAGCGTTAAATGGGGCTGACGCGGTGGTCAGCAGGAAGAACGCCCCCAAGTCAGCAAATACCGTGAACCTCATTCCAAGAATCGTCCCGTCACTCTTTACCGCCAGTTCCATGTCCAAGTCCATGCCGCGGCCGTGGTAAGCCAGCAGGTTCTCCTGGCGGTCTTCTATCCACTTCACCGGCTTTCCCAGCAGCAGCGAGAGGTAAGGCACAAGGATGTCTTCAGGGAAAATGCAGTCTTTCATTCCAAAGGTCCCGCCCACCTCCGGGGTTATGACTCTCAGACCGTCAGGCGGATGTTGCAGCATGTCCGATATGTGTTCTTTTACGCGGTGCGCCGCTTGGGTGGAGTTCCAAACGGTGAGCATCGCTTGGTCAGCCTGGTAGTCGGCGATTACTCCCCGGGTTTCCATGGGGACTGGAGCAAGACGCTGGGCGTCGAACCTTTGACGTGCAACGTGGTCAGCCTCGGCGAAGGCCGCTTCCACGTCACCGCCCGCTTGGGTAACTGACATGGCGACGTTGTTAGGGACTTCGGCGTGAACAACCGGGGCGCCCTCTGCGACTGCGTTCCTGGGTTCCAATGCCGGGGGTAGCGGCTGATATTCAAAGCGGATTAACTCCAGCGCCTCCCGGGCGGTGTACTGGTTATCCGCTACTACGATGGCTACGGCTTGTCCCGCGTAGCATGTTTTATCCTTAGCTAACAAGGGGTGTCCGGGAGCGTTGAACACATCCATCGCCTGAACGCCGGTCATCGGCCTTGAAGGTATTTCGGGTATCACTCCGGCAATGTCCCCCGCAGTCAAAACCGCGGCTACTCCTGGAAGGGCCCGCGCCTCCGCAACGTCGAGTGACTTGATCTCGGCGTGGGCGAAGTCGCTGCGCAGGACTGCGGCATGCAGCATACCCGGCAACACAATATCGTTGATAAAGGAGCCTTGCCCCGTAACCAGGGCCGCATCCTCGAACCTCTTCAAAGGCTGTCCGATGTAGGTGGTCATCGTCTCACTCCCATGTACTCTGCCGCCGGTATCATAGCCGGGGATTCGCCCATAGGCAAACAAACGGCAGTTGCAGGACGATTGCATCGTGCAGGCGGATGCCCGCCAGATTTTTGTGCACACAACCGAGGAGGGCAAGCAGCCGGCCGGATTTTTGAATCGCCGGACATTTCCGGACATTGTCATCGTGGAGCTTGCAGGGAACAGGGAGAGAGGCGAGGCTGCAACAGCCCCGGTCCCGCCTGTTCTACGCTACCGGGAGGACATGCGGGATGTCAACGGGAAGATGTCAGGGTGGGAGTGTTCCGGTTCAGGGGGTCTGTCCGGCGGAGGTAGGGTGGATTCCCGCCTGCGCGGGAATGACGATGATGAGGTGTGGGAATGACGATGAGATGTGGGAATGACGATGGGGTATGGGAATGACGATGGGGTATGGGAATGACGATGAGGTGTGGGAACGACGATGATGAGGTGTGGGAATGACGATGGGGTGTGGGAATAACGATGGGGTATGGGAATGACGATGGGGTGTGGGAATAACGATGAGGTGAGGGAACTACGATGGGGTGCGGGAATGACGATGGGGTGCGGGAACGACGATGAGGTGAGGGAACGACGATGGGGTGCGGGAATGACGATGAGGTGAGGGAACGACGATGGGGTGCGGGAACGACGATGGGGTGCGGGAATGACGATGGGGTGTGGGAATGACGATGGGGTGTGGGAATGACGATTGGGCGCGGGGATTACACTGCCTAAATTGCCATGCTTCCCGCGTCTTCATTCCCGTTGACCCACCAAATTGGCGCCGGTATACTCCGGCATGAAGACCTTTGGGCCATGAATCTTCGTTAAAGAGAGGCAGTCATGGGAGAAATACTGGGCGTAGGCGGTACTCACTATCCGCCGGGACTGGTGCCGGACGAATACAAGCCGTGGCCGTTGGCCAGGATGCTGGAGACCGACCAGCGTATTCCGGCGCACATGAAAGACCCCGCCAACTGGCCGGAGCCGATGCGGCTGGAGTGGGGCGACGACGAGGGTATCACGTCTCATAAAGCCCACAGGGCGCGCGTCTTCAAGGCCTTCCGGAGGATTCGTGAGGAGATAGACGCCTTCAACCCGGACTTCATTCTCATTTGGGGAGACGACCAGTACGAGAACTTCAAAGAGGACATTATCCCGCCGTTCTGTGTACTGGCCTACGACAACATAGAGTTTACTCCCTTCAAGAGGACGCGGGGCCGCCCGAATATCTGGGGTGAGCCGGAAGACAAGGTGTTCAAGTTCGCCGGTCACCAGGAAGCAGGGCGTTACTTGACCCGCGGGCTTTTGGACGAGGGGGTGGATATGGCTTACGCCTACCGCCCGCTCCACGAAGAAGGCTTGGGCCATGCCTTTTCCAACACCCTGCTATTCCTGGATAACGACCGGGAGGGGTTCGACTATCCGGTGTTGCCCGTCGCCGTGAACTGCTACGGCAGCAACGTCATCCGGATGCGCGGCGGGGCTACCGAATACTCCGACGTACCCGATCCGCCGTCTCCCTCACCGCGCCGCTGCTTCGAGGTCGGCCAAGCCACGGCCCGGGTCATCAAGAACAGCCCTTGGAAGGTCGTGCTGATGGCGTCATCCAGTTGGTCCCACGCCTTCCTGACCGCCAAGAACTACTGGATTTACCCGGACTTGGAAGCCGACCGGGCCCTGTTGGAACACCTGAAGACCGGCGAATTAGAAAAATGGAAGGACTACCCGCTGTCGAAGATCGAAGAGTCGGGCCAGCACGAGGTGCTCAACTGGTTCTGCTTGGTGGGAGCTATGTCTGAGCTGGGCCAAAAGGCCGAGATTCTGGACTGGGCCGAAACTTGGATGTTCAATGCGCCGAAGTGCTTGGCAGTGTTCAAGTAATACCCGGCGACATTGCTTCTAACCCAAGAGGAGCGCTCTCGATGCGCTCCTCTTCTCTTTTGGGAGGTGTAACGCGATGGCACCAATGCGGTTTGTGGGAGTAGATGGCTGTAAGGGCGGTTGGTTCAGCGCGGGGATGGACCAGAACGGTTACGACTTTGGGATATTCCGCGGGTTCGCCGAATTGTTGGCCCACTACAAGGACGCCGAGCTTATATTGGTGGATATCCCAATAGGGCTGCCGGAAGGCAAGGGTGGGCGCAAATGTGACAGTGAAGCTTGGAGAAAACTTGGCGACCCTCGACAGTTGAGTGTAGTTTCTACGCCGACTCGCCTAACCGCATACGTAGCCGCGGAACCACCCCCAAATATTCAACTTGCCAGAGATATCGAGCATCAAATTTCCGGGAAGGGACTCAGCCCCTTAGCTTTTGCGATGGCACCCAAGATTGCGGAAGTCGATATGGTATTGTTGAGCTCTGACCGTAAGGCTAAACCAAAAGTCCGGGAGGCCCATCCGGAGCTTTGTTTCTGGGCCTTGAATGGTGGGCAACCCATGGACAGCAAGAAGAAAGACAAAGAAGGCGAAGAGGAACGCCTCAGTGTTCTTCGAAAAATTTTATCTCCGGCCGATGTTGATGACGTATACAGCGACGCCTGTTCAAAGTTTTATGGCAAGAATGTCGCAAAGGACGACATACTCGATGCACTTGCAGCCGCGGTAACCGCATGGAAAGGCTACGATCACCTTCAAACCGTCCCTAAAAACCCGCCGAAGGACCGTAAGGGCTTGTCCATGGAGATGGTGTTCTGGAAGCCTGTAGAGCAGGGTGGGTAGTATGGCAACCGACGTTCATCAAATGGACGCTGCCCAAGTGTATCGTAGTACTGTGGAAGTATGTCGGAGTATTGGCCGGCTGGAAGGGAAGGTATCCCAAATCGTAGGTCGACTGGACCGGATTGAGCAACGGTTGGACCGGCTGATATTCATGTTGTTTGTGTTCGGGGGTGCTATAGTAGCAACATTGGCGGCGATTATGGTGAAGCTATTTTTGGGAGGTTGACGTCATTGGCTACCGTTGGCGATAGTAGTCCGGCAGTCAAGATTTGTCTGGCGAAGTCCCACACATCTGAGGGGTAGGCTGTAAAAATTGAGGAGCGACCCAACCCTTCCCATCGTTAATTGGGGATTATGTGCAATGGTACACACATCGCATTTGGGGGATAAATGTCGAAGATACTGTCAACACATGAAGCGCCGTCGGACTCTAATCCCCGTAACACCTATACTGTTACGGTTTATGACACGCACACCTCTTGTTCGTGTCCTGCGTGGACGAGGTCAAAACTATCCACAAAAGAACGGGTTTGCAAGCACGTGGAACGCATAACGGGTGAGTTGCGAAAAGGTGACGCTAAGCTCACTGATGCCGAATCATTATGGGTCATACGAAAACTGCTTGGCACTACTGAAAGGAATTTCCAATCTATTGCTGATGCAGTTGAATTAGAACTTTCGCATAACAATACCTTGTCCGGGTACGAGCAAATGTTGGCGAACAACGTCATCGAAGCCTTACGAGGAGGTAGGCGATGGGAAGATGATGACCCTACGGGACCGGACGCACAACAAGCGTTAAGCCTCATTCAACGAGCGCTGAAAAATACGTAGACCTTCAAAGCTCCTAAATGGGCTATCATCCAATTTCAAACCAAACAGGTCGGAATCTTTAGCCCAACGGTGTGTGTAACACCGTATATACTTCCCGTTCCTTGGGAACGCACGCTTCCCCTATCCACGGTATGGCTAGGCTTCGTACACCGTTTTGCCGCCTACTACGGTCCGTTCTACCTGAATGTCCTTGATGGTCATCGAGTCCACTTGGGTAGGGTCCGCGCCCAGCACCACCAGATCGGCCAACTTCCCCACCTCGATAGAGCCTTTGAGGCCTTCTTCAAAGGAGGCGTAGGCGCTGTGCCGGGTGTAAATGCGCAGCGCCTCCTCCACCGTCACCTTCTGGTTGGGGCCCCAGACGTTGCCCCGGCTGTCGGTGCGGGTTACGCAGCTTTGGATACCCAGCAACGGTTCGAACGGGCCGGGAGGATAGTCGGTGGCTCCCGTGCCCACCACACCGTAGTCCAGGAAGGAGCGCTGGGCGAACATCCACTGCAAGCGCTCTTCCCCGTAGAAGGGCATCTTTTCACCGTGGTGGTAGACGTAGGTGCAGAAAGGGGTGGCTACTGTGCCCAGTCGGCGCATCTTGCCAAGTATTTCCGGGTTCACCAAGGTGCAGTGCTCTACCCGGTGCCGTGGATTGGGTCGAGGGTCGGCGGCTTGGGCTTTTTCATAGGCGTTTAACACCATGTCTATGGCAAGGTCGCCGTTTGCGTGGATGCACACTTGGAACCCGGCCCGGTGCATCTCCATGACGTTCTCTTCGATTTCTTCGGCGCTCATCGCCAGGATACCGTGGTCGCAGTCGCTGCCGACGTAGGGCTCCGACAAGTAGGCAGTGCGCGCGGCGATGGCGCCGTCGGCAACCATCTTGATGCCTCCCAAGCGCAGCATGTCGTCGCCGAAACCGGTCTTGAGTCCTGCTTCCCGCAGCGACGGGAAATGGGGATGGTACATCAGCGCGTACACCCGGAGGGACAAGTCGCCGGCGTCCCTCCCTTCCTGATAGGTGATGAACTCGTCCCTGATAACCCTGGCGTCGTGGACGCTGGTGAGACCGGCTTGGGTCAACATCCGGCAGATGGTCCGGAGTCCTTCCCGGCGAATCTCCGGCGTGTCCGAGGGGATGAGGCCGAAACGCACCGGCTCGATGGCCCGCTCGTAGACCACCCCGTTCAGCTCTCCGGTATCCGGGTCCCGGCCAAAGCGGCCTCCGAATGGGTCCGGGGTGTCCCGGGTAAACCCGGCAGCCTCCAGGGCCATGCTGTTGAGGTAGTAGATATGCCCAGCGCGGTGGGACACCATAATGGGATGGAAAGTACTCACCGCGTCCAAATCTTCACGGAACAGGAAGCGGTTCTCCGTAGTCTTGGTGTCGTCGAACTTGAAGCCCTGCACCCATTGGCCCGGGGATGTGGTCTCTACCCGTTCCCTCAAGGCCGTCTGGATGGAGGTAATGGAGGGCAGGTCGCAGTCGGCGGCCATCACGTGGCGGATGCCGCTGTTCAACACGTGAATGTGGGCGTCTATGAACCCGGGGAGCACTGTCTTGCCCCGGAGGTCCAGCACCTTCACGTTTGGACCAATGAACGTCTCCACGTCCTCGTTGCTGCCCAAGCCGATGAAGCGGCCGTTGCTCATGGCCACGGCTTGGACACGAGGCCGGTTGGTGTCCATGGTGATGATATTGGCGTTCCTGATTACCGTTTCGGCCTTGGTTGTTGGAGTAGACATAATGTCACCCATTGCAAATATTTGACGGCGTCCGGGCTAAGAGACTATCTCAAGGCCAGCCGGTCTCG
The DNA here is from genome assembly GCA_965261795.1 of Dehalococcoidia bacterium. Lineage (GTDB taxonomy): Bacteria > Chloroflexota > Dehalococcoidia > Lucifugimonadales > UBA3495 > CBDCFV01. The sequence continues at coordinate 4,193,529 of OZ253476.1, read as the reverse complement.
CTAATGTCCTGCGCCAGTGACCAAACAGCCCATGGATTCCCGCCTGCGCGGGAATGACGGATTGGGCACTACGCCGAGTCTTGAGATAGTTTCTATATATTCAGTTCCAGGATGTACAGGCCGCCCTGCAACCGGTCCACCACGTACATAATCCCGTTTTCGTCCACGTGGATGTCGTTGATGCCGTTGGCGTCTGCGCCCGCAGGTATTTGGGGCACGAAGTACGCTACTTCCTGCGGCTGGAAGGGATTAGTAGTGTCGAACACCCGGATTCCTCCGTTAAAGAAGGTAGCGTATACCAGGGTGTCGGTCTGCAGGGACAGGGGGCCGGGGCGGTTCTCGTGGATGTTGTGCGCCCCGTAGCGTCCGGGACGGTTGAAAAAGTCGTCGGTGTCCTGCATCGGCAAGGTGCTTATGATTACCGGGTTGCTCTCCAGCCGGTTGTCCATCAGCCACACCAGCTTGGGGTAGTCTGCTCCTCCCAGGGCGGTGGCCTCCTGGGTCACTACCAGCAGGTCCCGGCTGAATAAAGGCAGCACCGTATGGGTGAATCCGGGGAAGGGTGGTGCGTAATTCAACTGGGCGACCACCGATGGCCGGGACACGTCGGATATGTCCAGGGTGATAACGCCCGAGTCTTTCCAGCCGCAGTAGGCCCGGTCGGGGCGGTTGGGGTAGACGTTGGTGTTGTGGACGCTGTGGCCCACGTCCAATTGGGGATGCCGGGCGGGCAGCGGCGCCTCGTCTCCTTCCTGGGTGCCTGGCAACCACCAGCGACCCGCCTCCCGAGGGTTGGCGGGGTCCTTAACGTCTATTATCACGTAGAACTGGTCGTCCTTCGGGTTGGTGGGACGTGAGTCCGGTGTGCCCGTAGCCAGATGAGCGTAGTCGCCGTCCACCCACCAGAGGCAGTGGCAGCCGCGGGACCCCGGCCCCTGAGTATCATAGAATGCGATGCGCGTGGGATTCTCAGGGTCGCTTATGTCGAAAACACCCATCCCGGCGCCGGGCTGGCCGTGTTCCCTTGACTGGTAGGCCACCAGCATGGTGTCGCCAACGATGGACAGGGAGTTGGAGCGAAGGTGGTTATAGTCCAAGTCGGTCTGGACTACAACCTTGGGGTTGGCCAAATCGGTGACGTCCACGCTGGTAAAGTCCTTGGGCGGGCCTTCGTGGGCCATGTAGAAGATGCGGCGTCCGTTGGGCGTCTGGTGCAGGTCCACTCCCTCGCCGAGATTGTTGTGCCCGTTCAAATCAACGTGGGCTATGAGCTTCATGTTTTTGATTTCGAGGGTTTGGGTTGACATAAAGCCTCCTTAGGTGTTTCTGCAACGCAACTGGTGAATATTCGTCCATACTGTTCTTCTGAGCGACAGTTTACCACCTTGTATGATGCCGGTTGACCGGCAAAATGGCCTGATTCTATACTTGCTCACCGGCAAACCAGTGCTTGCTCGTATCCTTGGGCCACTGTGGAATCACCAGCGAATCAGCGCATGAACCTTTAAGAATATCAGGAGGTAACTATGGGTTGGTCCACCAACCATCCGAACGGCTTGATTTACTACGCGCCCCAACACGCTTACCGGGGTTACACCCTGACGACCAACGTCAGCGGGCACGATGCCCGGCTCATCGACATGGAGGGCCGCGTCTGCCATACCTGGCACTCTGACGAGGGGATTGGCTACGCCTACCTATTACCCAACGGCAATTTGCTGTTACGGACCGGCCCGGCGGCTGAAGAGGTGTCTTTCTTGACGCGCCCGGAGCGGTCGCTATTGCCGGGGGACGGCAGGACGGTGGCCGGGGCTATTTTGGAGCTTGATTGGGAGAGCAACGTGGTCTGGGAGTACCGGTACCCGCTATTGCACCATGACTTCGAACGGTTGGCCAACGGCAATACGCTGGTGCTGGCTTGGGAGTTGATTCCCGAAGAAATGGTGCAACAGGTCAAGGGAGGCTACTCGTCCGGGGATGGGCACCAGGGCATGTTGGGCGACGTGGTACGTGAGGTTACTCCTGCCGGTGAAGTGGTCTACGAATGGAAGTCATGGAATCACTTGGACTTCGAGGAAGACCGCATCTGCTTCCTGGAAGGCAGGGAGGAATGGACGCACCAGAATACCCTGAACGTTACCCCTGAGGGAGACTTGGTGGTCAGCTTCCGCCAGACCGACACCGTGGGCATAGTCGACAAGGCCACCGGAGAGTTCCGCTGGAAGTGGGGGCCGGGTGACATCTCCCATCAGCATAACCCCACAATGCTGGACAATGGTTGCGTCCTTATCTTCGACAACGGGCCCCATAAACGCGGCTTTACCCATTCCCGAATCATAGAAATCGACCCCGGCAGCAATGAGATTGCGTGGGAGTACCGGGGAGACCCACCCATTTCCTTTTTCAGCTACCACATCAGCGGCTCCGAGCGGCAGCCCAACGGCAACACGCTCATCTGCGAAGGCGCGCCGGGCCGCATCTTCGAGGTGACGCCCCGCAAGGAGATTGTGTGGGAGTACATCAATCCCTTCGTGGCCCGCAGCGGTGTTGGCGTCGGCGGCTCCGTGTCGGGATACGCAAACTCGGTGTTCCGCGCCCACCGTTACGGTTACGACCACCCTGCGCTGGAAGGCAAGGAACTCGATCCGGGTAAATACGCCAACCTGAACCGGCTATACGCCTAGCTACCGGCATCGCATGGTAGGATAATTTGAACAAGACCGCGTTTATCAAGAGGCCCGATATGACCACAATAATCGCGTACAACCGGCAGGGCGCCATTGATTATAGTAGTCTGGACTTCAACCCCGACACGCCTGAACCACTACCCGACGCTATGATTCAAAATCCGGTCTTGTTTGAAATCCTTTCGATATTGGCCGCCCGGTTCATTGGCAGCAACCGGAGACCCGATGTCTTTCTCGACAGCAACACTTTCATTTGCTACGACCGAAACAACCTTAACGTCCGAGTGGGACCGGACTGCTACATGGCCTTTGGCGTCGATGCGCGCGCCATTCGGGAACGGAAGCTTTACCTGCCTTGGGAAGCGGGGAAGCCGCCGGATTTCGTTTTAGAGGTGGCGTCTGAGTCCACAGCGAGGCATGATGTTACCGGCAAGCGGGAGATATATGCTCGAATCGGGGTGGCGGAGTACTGGCGGTTCGACCCCACTGGAGGAGAACATTATGGGCAACCACTGGCAGGGGAACAGTTGGTTGACGGCGTCTACCAGCCCATTGAATTGACCACCGCCCCTGATGGGATAATTAAAGGGTATAGCCCGAGGCTGAAGCTGTATCTATGTTGGCATGAGGAATGGTTCTACTTTTACGACCCGGAGAAAGGGGTCTACCTCAGAAACAATCAGCAGTTGCAGGACGCTCTTGAGGCCGCCGAAACCGCTCTCGGTGATGCTGAGGCTGCGCGTGAAGCCGACCTTGCCAGGATAAGGCAGCTTGAGGAAGAATTGCGCCGACGGGGGTCGGGAAGTTAAATTACCCGAATATCGTACCCCGAGCCGGGGCAGCTACGGCAATTGACAAGGACTTGGCTTTCTGGTGGAATGGCCCTATCCAATACTACGCCAGCCGCGACGAATGACATCGACTGGCATACAGAGAGGTAACTGAAACATGAGCAAAGCTTACGTTTACGTCGGTCTAGCTGGGGAGACCGCCCCTGGGCGTATGGTTAGTACTGGGCTTTACCGCATGGAGGAAGGAAGCGGGCACTGGGAGTTGTTGACCAACGGCCTGCCTGAAGCTCCGTCCATCCGCGCGTTGGCCGTGCACCCTGAAAATTCGGAGATCATCTACGCCGGGACGCAAGTGGGCCCTTATCGGACCACCGATCAAGGCGATCACTGGGAAAAGGTAAACGTCCCCGACCACGGCCTCCCGGTATGGTCAATGCTCTACTCGCCAAGAGACCCCAACGTGATGTACGCCGGCTACGAGGCCTCGGAGATTTACCGCAGCGAAGACGGTGGCGAAAACTGGCGCCAGATGCCTGTAAGCGTGCGGTTTCCCGATGTCACCGTTGGCCCCGGAGCTAATCCCGCCAAGCGGATTCTTATGATGTCCGCCAGCAAGTCCGACTCCGACGAGCTTTACGGAGCCATCGAGGTGGGCGGCCTGATCCGTACCCGTGACGGCGGCGAGCGTTGGGAGAACCTCAGCCACGGCCTGTACACCAACGACGACCTCGTCGATATGCACGGTGTCATGACCAGTTCCCTGTATCCGGGGACTGTGTTCAGCATCTCGAGGGCCGGTATGTGGAAGAGCGGCGACCACGGGGACCACTGGACCCACGTGAACCTTGAGCCGTTGAACGCCAAGGGGCAAAGTTACTGCCGCGACATCAGCGAGGCGCCCGGAGACCCCAACACGATCTGGGTGGCCGCGGGAGCCAACTTCCAGAGCGATCTTGGCGTCCTGTACCGCAGCACCGACGCCGGGGACAACTGGGAGCGGGTGAACACCGGGTTCGATGCTCACAGCACCATGTTCGGTATAGCCTTCGACGCCCACCGCAGGGGCCGCATGTACTGCGCCGCCAATGGTGGCCAAGTCTGGGGCAGCACTGACTACGGCGACACTTGGCAGGAACATCCTATGCCGGAAGGCGCCAGCCAAGTATATTCTCTGGCCTGCGTCTAGCTCGGAGCGTTAGATAGTCGTTCTTGGTAGGACGGCCCGAGCTTCCGGGCCAACCACAGTTACTGTCACTACGATCCCCCGTTCCTTCGCTGTTAGAGGGACGGGGGATTTCTTCTAAAACGAGACATTGACTGATTTATCGAGTCAGCCAATGGAGGTGGAACATGGAGCTAGGTCTGAACGGAAGAGTGGCCCTGATCACCGGCGGCAGTATGGGCATAGGCAAGGCGTCGGCGCTGGCGTTGGCCCGGGAGGGGGTTCGTGTAGCGATATGCGCCCGCGGCAAGGAACGGTTGGAGGCGACCGCCAAGGAAATCAGCGATGAAGCCGGCGTGGAAGTCCTCCCTATTGTCGCCGACATGAACAAGGAGGCGGATGCCCAACGCTTCGTTTCCCAAGCGGCCTCCCACTTCGGCAGACTGGATATACTGGTCAACAACGCCGGTGGTTCCCCGGGCGGCAGGCTGGAGAACCTGGAAGAATCCGACTGGATGCAAAGTCTGAACCTGAAATTCATGGGGTACGTCCGCACCTGCAAGGTCGCTGTACCCACGATGAAGCAACAGGGTTGGGGCCGCATCGTCAACGTGATCGGCAACGACGGTATTAAGCCCCTCTACTTCGAAATAACGCCTGGGGCGGCCAACGCCGCCGGAATCAATTTCACCCTGGCCATCGCCGAGGAATTGGCCCCCTTTGGCATCACTGTTAACGCCGTCAACCCCGGCCCCGTGGATACCGACCGTTGGTGGGGCTTGGTGCGCACCATGTCCCGCGAGAAGGGCATAAGTGAGGAAGAGGCCCAGCGACGGGCCATAGCCAGCATTCCCATCGGCCGGTTGTGCACCTCAGAGGAGGTGGCCGACATGGTGGTGTTCCTGTCTTCCGAGAGGGCCAGCTTTGTCACCGGCGCTTCCATTTCTATGGACGGGGGCCAACGCAAGGCGTTGATGGACCTGTAAAGTCTGCGAACGGGTGGGTAATGGCAAAGCAGTGTGCAGCCCGCGGGTTCGAATTTATGGCGGCCTAACCTCGGATTATCAGGACTATCCCGCTCAGAACCAGCAGTCCTTCGACGACGAGGCGGAACCACCGTTCCGGCAATTTGCTTGATATGCGGTTGCCCAGCAGCGACCCTCCAAAGGACATGACGCTGGCGATGGCGGATATGAACAATACCTGTGCGCTGAACAAGTGGGTGCTGGCAAACACGGGGATTTTGGGTAGTTGGGTCATCAATATGCCAGCCGAAGAGGTGCCCACGAAGGCTACCCCGGTCAGTCCGTAGGCAAGGTAAAAGGGCGCTCCCACGGGGCCGGACGGCCCCAAGTAACCGGAAACCAAGCCGTTGGCCGCACCCACGAAAAGGAAACTGCGTAGACTTATACCTTTGCTTATGTTCCAGGGCGTGTGGCCTTGGACCACCATCAGCAGCAGAAGGCAGCCGAATATGCGTGTGAATATCGGCGCTGGCGTGACGACGAAAAGGTAGCTGGCTACAGCGGCGATGGGGACCGACGTCAACGCGAGCCGTTTCACAATAGGCCAGGAAATCCCTTCCCAGTTCAGGCCGGCCCGGGAAGCCGCTGCGACAAGCTGCACCAGTCCTATGATAGGCCCTGCTTCACGAGGGTCCAGCATCAACAGAAGCACCGGCATAACGAACAGCCCGCCGCCGAACCCAGTAACGCCCGCGATGGTGAATGCCAGGAATGTCACCACCGCCAACGTTGTTATTTCAACCGGGTCGATCATTGGCTCCTCGGCGCAAAAGTCAGGATTCGGGTTGAGACGGTCTGTCGAGTTGGATGCGAAGATTCTACTACAGGAGGGTGGTACAATTAGCTGGTCTGTTACAAGGAGGCCTGAGTTCAAATGAAGTTTGCACTGTTTATTCTGGCGTCTTGGACTGAGCCAGACGCCAAGGAACAAAGCCGCATCTATGGCGAGGCCGTGGAGCAGATACAGTACGCAGAGGAATTGGGATTCGACTCGGTGTGGATTGCTGAGCATCACTCCAGCCGCTACGGCATTTTCCCATCCCTGTTGCCCATAGTCAGCTATGTGGCTGGTCGCACCAAAAAGATTCGCATCGGCACAGGCGTTACCGTTTTACCGCTTCATGATCCCATCTTGATTGCGGAAGAAGCCGCGATGATGGATGTGTTGAGCAACGGCCGGCTGGAGTTCGGCGTTGGACGGGGGTCAACGGTCTATGAGTACGGCAACTTCAAGGTAGACTTCGACTCCCGCGATCAGCGGTTCCAAGAGGCCCTGGATATTATCCTCGGTCTTTGGACCACGCGGGACTTCGACTACCGCGGCGAATACTACCAAGTGGAGAACCTCACCATCGCCCCTTCGCCGCTGCAAAAGCCCCATCCGCCGGTATACTTGGCGGTGTCCCGCACTCCTGCCAGCGTAGACGTAGCGGTGTCCCGGGGCCTGCCTATTCTCACCAGCTTTTCCACCCCGGAAGCCGACAACCTCGGCTTGTTCGATCTTTACGCCGACCGTTGCGCCGCTGCAAATAAACCCGCCAACATCGAGGAGATGCCCTACTTCCGTTTCGTGTACCTGACCGAGGATGAACAAACGGCGCGGGAGGACCCTCGTGAGTCGGTCGTCTGGGTCCGTGAATTGGCCGGACACCGGCGTCCCATGACACGGGGCGATGAAATTAACATCGACTTGGACCGATGGAGACAGACAACGACAGAAGCACCGCCGGATTACGATGCTGAGTTGAAGAACACAATGTACTTCGGCACGCCGGACCAGTGCGTCCAACGGATTGAGCGCCTGCGCGACCGGCATAACATCGGCTACTTCGGGGCCAGCATGTCCTTCGGCAGCATGGAGCACGCCAAGGTAATGCGATCAATGGAACTGTTCGCCAAGGATGTAATGCCCCGGTTCCGGTAGGCCCGGCTTAACCCAACTTATCAACCTCCGTTTGCAGGGGACGAATATGCGCAGTATCGACATTCACGCCCACCTGACGCCGCAGTGTTTCTGGCGCGCGACAGAAGGGGCCGGCGACTGGCACACACTGAAGCGGGAGCGCGACGCCAGGGGGCGCGAAATTCTGGTTGCCGGAGACCGCCGAGGTCAGTTGCCCCCCAAGTCCAGTTGGACTCCGGAGCAAAGGCTTGCCGACATGGACTCACTTGGCGTTGATGTGCACGTAGTGTCGCCCTATGCGGGGTTCTACAACTACGAAATGGACACTGATTTAGCCGCTGCTACATCCAGGGAGTCCAACGACGAAATCAGCCAGATGATGAAGTCCTGGCCCGACCGGTTCGCCGGCTTGGCAACGCTGCCGATGCAGAACGTGTCCGCCGCCGTAACGGAGTTGGAGCGGGTGATGGTGCAGCTCGGCTTCAAAGGGGCGATGATCGACGACAAGATCAACGGCCAACTGCTGGACGAGCCGGAGTACATGCCTTTCTGGAAAGCCGCCGAGCAGTTGGGCGCGGTTATCCTGTTCCACCAGGGTGGCGACACCATCGTGGACCAACGCATCAAGCGGTACCACCTGCCCAATTCGGTGGGGAATCTGGCCGACCGGACGTTAACCTTTGCATCCTTGGTGTTTGGCGGCGTGATGGACGCGTGCCCGGACCTGCGGATTTGCTTGTCTCATGGCGGCGGTTACGCCTGTTACGGCGCCGGACGCATGGACCGGGGCTGGCAGAGGACTCCCGAGGCAGACCGTCACTCTGCCCAACCGCCCAGCGCCTATCTAAACCGGTTTTACTACGATTGCATCGTATACACCGAACAGTCGCTGCGGTACCTGATTGACTCGGTGGGTATAGACCGGGTAGTTTTCGGCACCGACTGGCCCTACGACATGGCGCAGGACTGGCCCGTTTCCTGGATATTGAGCATGGACAGCCTTACCCAGGAAGAGAAGGACGCCATCCTGTGGAAGAACTTGGAGAACCTTCTGGGGCTTTAACCCCTCTTCAACTTCAAGACCCGTGTTCCGGAGGACAATTAGTGAGACATATAGATGTTCATACCCACTTGGCGCCGCAAAGCCTTTGGAAGGCCTTTGAACACGGCAGGGACTGGCATGGGATGGGGTACGAGGCCCAAGGCGAATCGGAATTCATCGTCGGCAATGGCAAGCGGATTTTGATTAACTCGCCGAAACTCCGGTACACGCCGGAGGAGAGGCTTGCCGAGATGGACTCTGAGGGGACGGACGTTCAAGTGGTCTCCATCCACACGCCTCTGTTCCCTTACCACTGGGAGACAGGCGCGGCGATACAAGCGTCGAAAGATGTCAACGACGAAATAGCCGGCATGACAAAAAAGTGGCCTGACAGGTTTGCCGGGCTTGCTACCCTGCCCGTCCAGGACGTCGACGCCTCTATCGAGGAACTGGAAAGGGCGGTAAAAGTCCTGGGTCTCAAGGGCGCAGAGTTGGACACGGTAGCCAACGGTGTCAACTGGGACGAACCCCACTTCTTGCCGCTATTCAAGGCAGCCGAGTCTCTGGAGGCACTGCTCTTCTTCCACCCCCAACCTCAGGACAATCTGGTGGCGGTAGGGAGGACGCTGAAGTACGGACTCCCCAACAGCGTAGGCGTCGTTCTGGAGGATGCCTTGGCGGTGGCGACCCTTATTTATGGCGGCATCCTGGACGAGTGCCCCAACCTAAAGGTCTGCATAGCCCACGGCGGCGGCGGGGCCTGCTTTGGCATGGGGCGAATGGACCACGGATGGCAGGTACGCTCCGAGGCCCGCGTCAACATCGTCAAACCTCCCAGTGCTTACCAGAAGCAGATTTACTACGATTTTCTGACCAGCAGCGAGGCCGGTTTGCGGTTCCTTATCGACACCGTCGGCGCCGACAGGGTAGTCATTGGCAGCGACTGGCCCTTCGTAGGTTGGGACCCTTCTCCCGGCGGATGGCTGGAGGGACTGCAAAGCTTGTCCCCGGACGAGAAAGAGAAGGTTTCCTGGAAGAACCTGGAAGCGTTGCTGGGAATCTAACGATAACTTCATCTCTGAACGCGTACAGACGCGTTTTCCACGCAAGGGGAAGAAAATGGACGTTTATCGCTGCATCAGAAACCGGCGGACCATCAGGGAGTTCAAACCCGACCCGGTCCCCGAATCGGTGATTCTGAAGATATTGCAGGCAGGCCGGTGGGCGCCGAGCTCGAGCAACACCCAACGGTGGCATTTTATATTGGTGACCGACAAGGGTATCCTGACGGAACTCGGTCGCATCGCCACCCAGGGATCGTTCATTGCACAAGCTCCCATGGTTATTGTGATAGTCATGGAAGACGCGCCCCGGCCCCAGTTGGACGCGGGCCGGGCCCTTCAGCAGATGGAGCTTATGGCTTGGTCGGAAGGCTTGGGTACCTGTTTCGTAGGAGTCCGCGTTGAAGAGCAGCAAAAGGCGGTGGCAGCCCTGTTGAACATTCCCGAAGGGATGGAGTTAATAACCATCCTGCCCTTCGGGTACAGACCCGATGGACCCAGGCCGAAGGGCACTCCCCGAAGGCCGATGGAGGAGATAGTCCACCGGGAGAAATTCGGGGAGAAGTACGTACCGGCTTAGCCCGGTACGTCAAGGTTATTGTGCGGTCCTGCCCCCGTCGATGATCAGTTCCGACCCGGTGACGAAAGAGGACTCGTCCGACGCCAAGTAGAGGACGCCGTAGGCGATTTCTTCAGCCGTTCCTACTCGCCCCATGGGCACACGGCCTATCTGTTCTTGACGGCCCTGCTCGTCCGGCCGCGATGCCCGGAGCATGTCGGTGTCGATTGGTCCGGGGTGCACTGAATTGCACCTTATATTCTCCTTGGCGTGTTGCACCGCAGTGGCTTTGCTGAATATCCGCACTGCTCCCTTGGTAGCGGCGTAGGCGGCTGATGTGCCCAATGCCGGAGCAATGCCCGCGCCGGAGGATATGTTGATGATGGACCCTCCGCCCGCTTCCCGCATGGCGGGGATGGCTACCTTGGTGCCGAGAAAGACGCTCTTGACGTTTACGTTCGAGATACGGTCCCAGTCCTCTTCACTGAAGTTCTCAATGTCCCCGTTGAGAGAAATGCCGGCGTTGTTCACCAGCACGTTCAGTTTACCGAACCTGCCAAGAGTCGTGGACACCGCCTCGCGCCAGTCTGACTCTATCGTCACGTCCAGTTTCACGAACAAACAGTCTCCGCCAGCCTCGTTGATCTCGGCTTCGGTCTGTCGGCCTCGCTCCTCCAGAATGTCGGCGATAACCACCTTGGCGCCTTCCTTAGCAAAGAGCCGCGCCTCGGCGGCGCCTATTCCCCTGGCCCCTCCAGTAATCAGGGCCACTTTGTTTTCCAGTCGCATTGTTGGTCCTCCCATCGTAAAGTACGCTTCGATTTTAAGGGGCATTGTTAAGTAGTCAAGGGCTGATATCGAGCTTCAACGCACCGGATGACCTGCTTGCCAGGTGATTTCCCACTGCGTACAATGCCCCTCGTTAGAGCTTCAGTATCTAGCCGCCGCATCCCAACCGCAAGGGAGGTTACAGTAGTGGAAAAGCCAAGGATTCGCCATGTCGCCTTGAACGTTCAAGATCGGGATAAGGAAGCGGAGTATTACAAGAAGGTATTCGGGTTGGAAGAAAAGAGCCGGGGCCCTAACGGCACCATCTATTTGTCGGATGGTCACGTCGGTGTCGCTCTGATCCATAACCCCGACATTCCTTGGGGGATAAACCACTTCGGCTTCCAAGTGGAGAGTGTAAAGGCCATAGAGGAGACCGCGCAGACCACGGCTAACTCCAACACTTATGGGGCTATCGCCGAGAGCTGGATTCGTGACGACGAGGGCTATCGCGTGGACATTTCAGAGCACGGCTGGCCCATTTAACGGGGACAGCAGGAGGATTCACGGTTTTACCCCGAACAAAGTCCAACTGCGCCTTTGCCGCGACAACTCGATTTCTTCATGCAGGAGACCCGATCCCTCCGGAGTGACAAGGGCGCGTTGGATGGACCAAAGGGAGAACCCTTGGACTCCTTCCATTTTGCTGATTTCTTCCATGCTGAAGAAACCCGCGCCGATGGTCTCGTCGCCGTCGTAGCTGGGCTCACCCGCCGGGGCGTCCAATCGGAACACAACGAAAATGTTGGAGTTGGGTTCCGTGTTGGCGTGTCGGATGCCCACCACGTCGATAACCTTTGCGACTAACCCCGCCTCCTCCAGTACCTCCCTCTCCACCGCGTGTATTATCTGCTCATCCGCTTCCACGTAACCGCCCGGAATTTGCCAAGCGCCCCGGTTGGGGTTGATGCCGCGCTGAATCAGCAGGGCCTTGTTGTCCCTGATCACAACGCCGCCGCATCCGATGGAGTGATCCCCAAAGAAAATGAAACCGCATCCCGGCACGAGACAAGCTGGCCTGTCTCTGCCGCCGTCCATCTTTGAGCCAAGTTTCGTGCCGCAACGAGGGCAGTAATTCATGTGCAATCTCCTCTGACTGTGACCAACGTAGCGAAAGGCCGATTATAGCAGGGGACGCGGAGACCTTCAGGACGATTGGAAGCGGCGGGAGTTGACCCGGCGCCTCGGAGCCGGTCTCGCTGCAAGTGCGATACCCGAGAGGCTTAAGAGGCGATGGCACTGCTATCCGGGTCGGTGCGGAAGAAGCCAATCAGGTATGGAGGCGGTATAATAGCAACCATGACGACTATCAATAACATTGCCGATCTGGTCCGTATCCTGAAAGAACAGCCCGAATGGGCAGACACGATTCGCGGCATACTGCTGACCGAAGAGTTACTGAACTTGCCAAACCGGTTCGCCGAGTTCGTCCAACTGACGCAGGAGAGCTACCGGCTCATCAACGAGCGATTGACCCAAATAGATACCAGGATAGACCAGTTGGAGACTGCCCAAACTGAGACCAACCAACGATTGGGGCGTCTGGAGACTGCCCAAACTGAGACTAACCAACGATTGGGGCGTCTGGAGACTGGCCAAACCGAAACTAACCGACGGTTGGAGAGTCTGGAGACTGCCCAAGTCGAGACTAACCAACGATTGGAGAGGCTGGAAAATGCCCAAACTGAGACCAACCGACAGTTAACGCAATTGAACACCAGGATGAATAGAATGGAAGGCCGGTTTTCAAATTTGGAGGGCAGCGACTACGAACGCAAGGTCCGATATGGGGCGCTGCACCGTGCTCAAGTTCGTTTCGGTCTGGATAATGCTTACTTGGCGCTGACGCAGAACGACCCCGCAGCGCCTCAGCTAAACAGCATGATAGCCAATGCCATTAAAAACGCCTTCATCTCACAGGAGCAATGCGAAGACCTGTACGAGACCGATATTATTATTTCAGACCAAGGAAACCGCCATGTGGTAATGGAGGTTTCGCTTACCGTCGATCGCGATGATATCGTCCGGGTGAAACGCCGCGCCGACGTTTTGAGCGCCGTCACGGGAGGCGCAGTCATACCGGTAGTAATCACGGCAAACCTGAACGATGCGCAACGGGACCAAGCCGCCGTCGAGGAAGTCACCACGTTCATTATGGCCTACCCTTAGCAACTATCTCACCCCCGCTCGGCGGCACAGGGGTAATGGAGCCTCCCGGCTTCATACCCGCCTTCTACGGTATTCAGAAAGATTTACCCCTATACCACATTTCCTGCCGCAAAGCTTCCCGGATGCCAGGCTGTGCCTGAAAGACTATTGCCGACGGCCTTGGCAGCCTGGATGCAATCCTCTTGAGAAGGCCGCATCGTATTATTGGATTATGTAATTTGCACATGGTAAATTTGATTATCAAACGGGACTTGACTGCCTGTCCGGTTGACCAGGTGTCTAGCCGGTAATCGTTTTCTTGGGTAGAGACCCTTCTTTTTGAATCGGGGTGTGCTACGGCGGGGGTAGTGAACAGGATGCGAATTGGGGCTTTCAAAAAGGTACTGATAGTCTACTTTTCCTTATTGGCGATATCTGTAGTGGCTCTCATGTTTCCAGATTCCAACCTGAATGCTCAAGTCTCAATTGGAGCCGATTCGGAAGACAGGATAGGGGTTATCATTCACACGGCCAAGCCGTATGGCCGAGTGGTCGACGTAATAGGCGCGATGGGCGGCGTAGTCACGATTCAATACCAGAACGCAGATGCCGTCGCTGCGCGAGTGCCCGCCGGGAGTATAGGCCGTCTACATAGGCACCCATTAGTAACCGGTATGGAGAAGGACACTATCGTAGAGTTGCCCCCCATCCCGGAAGAGAGTCTGGAATTGCGAGCCAGGCTCATCAGTCCGGCTCAAGCCTTTGAAGGCAGAGGCTTGAGCCTCAAGCCCGGAGAATTGCCGGACAGGTTTCCAAGCTACATAACCAAAGTGACCGGGGCCGCCGACGCTTGGCCGGAAACCGGAGCGGGCGCTGGCACCATCGTTGCAGTAATAGACAGCGGGACGGATGCAAGCCACTATTGCCTGTCCGGCCGGGGTGACGTGGAGTCCCCGGAAGGAAGAATAATTGCAGGTCCGGACTTGTCTCCTGACGCGGGGACTGAGTTCGAAGGATCTACCCGGTCCACCAATGGCAATCATGGCACGTTCGTCGCCGGGGTAATTGCCTCCAATTGCTTTATGGTGTTGGACAAAAGAGAACCTGCCGACATTGAATTGGCCGGTATCTTCGAGGCTCACTTGCCTCCAGACACGTTTTTCACGTCGGGCCACCACATTCTGGCGCCCTTGGTTGGCATAGCTCCGGAATCCACCATTTATGCAGTCAAGGTGTTCCCCCACTCCGGAGGCGGATCCGCCAGTTCCGTCATTGCCGCTGCGGTTGACCACGTCATCACTAAAAAACTCCAGTACCAAGCGGGGATTCCCGGCGGATTGGATATCGACGTCGTGAACATGAGCTTGGGTGGAGCAGCCATGTTCGATGGCCGGACGGTTGGGGAAAGGCTCGTGGACGCCGCCACGCGGTCAGGCATAGTCGTGGTGGCGGCGGCAGGCAACGAGGGGCCCGCGCCGGTATCGGTGAGCAGTCCGGGCACAGCGTTCACCGCATTGACTGCTGGAGCGGCCAGCGATCCGGTGCATACCCGGATTTTCTGGGACTACTACTTCGGGACCGGTCAAGGTCTGGCCATGTACCCAACCGACGAATTCAGGCCCGCCGACTTCAGTGGCCGCGGTCCCTTGGCTGACGGGAGGAACGGCCCCGACGTTCTGGCAACCGGCGTATTCAATCATTCACTGGTGATCGGGGGATTCACCGCCTTCGGGTCCGGTACGTCGTACGCGGCGCCCGGCGTAGCCGGCGGCGCTGCGCTGTTGAGTGCGTGGACCAAGGCCAATAACCCTGAGTTGGGTCCATTGGCTATTCGGAACGCCATCATGATCGGAAGCACAAGCTTGTCCGACGACTGGAAAGGGCGGTCTCAAGGCAGCGGCTATATGAATGTGTCCGCCGCCCTTGATGCCCTCAAGTCTGGCGCTGCCGGCAATATATTGACGCAAGCGCCGCCCGATGAGGCGCTGCCTAACGTTACGCTCCGGAACGGGCAGTTTTCAACCAGCATAGATAGCTTGGGCCCAGGCCGGACGCGGGACTTTGTCTTTGAGGTCAACGCCGGTACCGACGTCGTTGTAATCGATTTGTCGGACGTTGTTATAGACGCCAATCCGGTGCCGGCGGTGTTGCCCAACTCAATCGAAGTCTATGTCAAAGGCGCCAAGCGCGGCGGAACGTCTTACGCGGTTTACAGCGCCAATGTATATGGACGCTCCCGCTTTGTCATCGGTGATGGGTTTATAGACCTGCAAGGGGCCATCTTTGGCGCTTTTCTGGAAGAAGGGGCGCTGGAACCAGGATTGATGAAAGTGACTGTTCAAGGCGACTGGACGAACAACGGCAACGTGGAAGCAACGGTTACTATCAGAAGGTTCGACAACGAGTCACCGTCAGAGCCTGGACGCCGGATACTGCCTGGTGAAATCATACTGGTCCCGTTCGATATCCCTCCGGGCACCAACCGGGCGTCTTTTGAGCTGGGTTGGCTCCATAACTGGACCCGGTTTCCCACTAATGACCTGGACATGTTTCTGTGTGCGCCGGGGCACGTGTTGTATCGGGATTTCAGGGGGGCCACGCTGGACTCACCAGAGCATCTCGTTGTGTACAATCCCACGCCGGGGAATTGGCATGTGATGGTGGTGGGTTACGGTGTGTTCACACCGGACGACGCCTACTATCTCAACATGGACATCGCTGCTCCCGATGAAAGGATTCCTCCGCAACCCTCTACTCAATGGTCTGGGCCGCAACGATTGGACCAACGGCACAATCCACTGGGCCGGAGCGAGGAGGCGTTCAAAGGGGAGCCGTGTTTAAAGTAGAAGGGATGCGGCCACTCCGGTCGTAGTGATGCCCGGCTTAAAGACTATCTCAAAACCAATCAGTCTCGTGATTTCCCCACGTTGCTGACCGAGGCGTGTAGATTCCCGCCTGCGCGGGAATGACGTGTTGGGAGCGGGAATGACGTGTTGGGTGCTGGGACAAGTTTTGAGATAGTTTCTTAGTCCCAAGAGCAAAGGTAAACGGTCAACCTGCTTCGGAGATGGCCGTTCGCAAAGTTGCCAGCGTTACGTTACCGGTGTATATCCGCCCTTGGATCAGGTAAGACGGCGTCCCGGCGACGCCCTGTTTGACTGCCGCCTCGTGTTCTTTGATCACCGAGTCGTTGTAATAACCGGACTCCAAGAGCATCCCCATTATTTCCCAGTCTAACCCGCAGACCTTTGCCAAGTCTCTGAGTACGTAAAGGCTTCCCAAGTCGGCGCCGGACTGCCAGTAGGCCTGGGCGGCGGCGTGGTGGAATTGGGCGTCAAGCCCATGCTCCTTGGCGTAGGCAGTGGCTTCGTGGGCCAACGTAGTGCTGTGAGACCTGCGGATGGCAGGCTCATGACGTTTCGGGTTGTTTATGGGCAGGGTACTGTCGGGACGCAGCAGGTAAGGCTTGCGTTCCACCGAAAAAGGCGTCTCTTTTTGCAGCGTCTCCAACCTGACCAGCCCCATGTAGCAATAAGGGCAGGAGTAGTCATACCAAAATATGATGTCTTGCGGGCTGACGTTGGGCATGAGAACTCCTCGCGGCGTGGCGGTTCGTGTTCCATTCGAGGAACGGAGGTTGGTAATATACTACCAGCGGCGAAAGATAATCTCTACTTTTGCAATTGGCATACCCCGGCACCAACCGGGTCTGCCAAGCCGCGGGATAGGGTAGAATAGTCAGCGGCGATTCTCGAGTATTCAAACGATGGAGTTATTCAGGAGGAAGTCATGCCCGATCTGACCTCAATGGCGGCGTCGATTGGCGCTCTGCTCAAGGAGACCCAGGAATCTCTGGCGGTTACAGAATCTTCATGCGGCGGCCTCATTTCGGCGTCCTTGGTGGCGGTGCCCGGCGCTTCGGCATACTATCGCGGCGGCGCGGTGGTCTACACCCGGGTAGCGCAGCAGGGCCTATTGCAGGTGCCCGATTCGGCTATGACCGATATCAGAGCCAGCAGCGAGCCCTATGCGATGCTGAACTCCCGCACCGTTCGGGAATCCCTGGGCACTACGTGGGCTTTGAGTGAAACGGGCGCAAGCGGCCCAACCGGCAACAGCTATGGAGATTCCGCCGGACATGCTTGCATCGCGGTTTCAGGCCCCGTGGAACGTTCGATTACGTTGGAAACCGGCGACGATGACCGTGAAGCCAACATGTGGGTGTTTGCCAAGGCGGCCCTGGACCTGTTGGAGCAGTGCGTCAGGGAAGCCCACTCACAGGGTTGAGCGTTGTGACTCGCTTCCGTTCAACGTGGGCAAACCGCCAGTCGGCCCGATTTTCCTGATATGGGAGATAATACATGGTGACCAGAGATATTCCACTTGCCCGGCAAATAGGTAGGGTACCCTCATCGACCGTGCCGCTGGATACAGAACAAGAAGCCCGTTACGAGCGGTTGATCGAAGACGTGATAATGGTCGACGTCCATCAACACCCGTTTGTCTGCCCGGAGGATATGGACCGTCTCGTCGAATACCTGCGCGGCAACAGGTATGAGTGGGGTTATGACGCGGTGCGGCACGGCGGGTGGACGGCAGTTGCTACGTCCAACGCCTTCCGGGGGTTTGTGAACACCCACGACATGTCGTTCAGCCGGTTCGAGGACCTGCAAACGGAAGTCGCGTTGATGATGTCAGATCTGAGCTTGACGGACAAGGCGGTCCAAGTAAGCAATGCCGACGAGATCGAAGCGGCCAAACAGCGCGGCGATGTGGGCTTCCTGCCTACGCTGGAGCACTTGGCCATCGGCAGCGAGCTGGACAAGGTAGACGCGTTTTACAGCATGGGTATCCGGTTGGCCGGACTTACCTACACCCGCAAGAACTTCGTGGGAGACGGTCAGAACGAGCGCAACGACGGCGGGTTAAGTGACTTCGGCATCGAGGTCGTAGACCGCATGAACCAATTGGGGATGGCGATAGACGTGTCCCACGCGTCCTTTAAGACTGCAATGGACGCGATACAATTCTCCCAAGTCCCAGTAACCTTCAGCCACAACGCTTCTTATACCCTGAGACCCACGGCCCGTACGCGAAACGACGAGGAACTGGCGGCTTGCGCTGAGAAGGGAGGCCTTGTCGCGGTGACCGCCGTCCCTAACTCACTGAGCGACGACCCGAAGCAGGACATCCAGTGCGTGTTGGACCATTACGACTACATGGTGCGGTTGGTGGGCGTTGACCACGTGGGTATAGGAACGGACACTAACGTCGGGGACCACGTTGCTTTCCACCGCGTAATGTTAGGAAGGGACGCGTCCCAGCTTCCAGCCCCATACCTCGACGGGCTGGAATCGCCGGCCGACGGCAAGAACATCATCCGCGGGCTTATCCGCAGGGGCTATTCGGATACCGACATCAAAAAACTGGCCGGAGAGAATGCCCTCCAGTTTTTCCGGAGGGTTTTGCGCTGATTTGAGAGGGGCGGCCGCGCCGCCACTAAACTCCTGCCAAGGGTTCGACCTTGTTCACAAACCGTTCAATGGCGCGAATGCCCGCCCCGACACTGTTCGGGGTGTACCAATTTTCGTAGAAGTTCGTGTGCAGGCCGTTGGCAATCAGAAACAAATCATTGAGGTCATTGTCCCCCGTTTCCGCCACTAACTTGTCCACGGCTTGGTTGAGCAACGCGTGATTATAGTGTGGCCAGCCTCGTTGCTGCGCCACAGCCTTGACTATTTGGGCTGCCGCACCCCATCCTTTCTCTGCGGCTTGTCGCACATCGCCTTGGGCCAATTCATTCGTTGCTTGCTCCAGCAACTCTTTGCTCACAGACCTGTAAGTTCGGACTTGCATGGTGGTCTCCCGTAATGACTTGTTGACATCTTGGCGACTGATTATACCCCGGTATTCTTCCGGTTGTAAGTCTACGGCATTGCCGCCTCTTCGGGGTTATCTCTGCTGCTATTGGTGTCCGGGGGTGTGGCGGAAAGGACCAGGAAGCCGGACAACGACGCTATTACCGCAAAGAACGTGAACGATGCCAAGTAGCTCTGGGTAAAGTCGAAGATGAAGCCGGCCACGACGGGCCCCATCGCTTGGCCGACAGTCTGCACTGATAGAATCAACCCGGTTATGCTCCCCAGATTTTGCCGCCCATAATAATTGGCGCAGGTCAGCCGCAGCAACAGCGTGGCCCCGCTTACGCCGCTGCCCACTAGCCCGGCGGAAATCAGCCCGGCTTCCAGAGAGGAAGTGGAGGCTACGGCCAAGGAACCTATCCCCAAGGAGAATCCCGCCATAGCCAGGAGAATCCGTACCGACATCCATGCCGTCAACTTTGACCACAGGTATGATGTGACGATTTGGGCAACGGCGAAAGCGCTGACGGTCAAAGCCGCTGACGAGCCGGGTAGTCCCTGGTTTATATAGTGTGACGCCAAGTGCAGGCTCACACCGGCTTGGGCCATGAAGCTGGCTCCTGCGTAAATTGCCAAAGCCCAAAAGGCCCTCGTGCGCAACGCCTGGCGCACAGTGTAGCTGGCCTCAATGGAATCGGCGGCGGCTGGGGATGGGGTCCTGGAAGGGGAGCCTCGTGAGGACTCTGCGTCATGACGAACCGGGTCAACTTGCAATCCCAAGTCCTCAGGTCTTCGCGCCATGAACAGCAGCGGCGGCACAACGCCGATTGCCAAGGTGTAGGCCCCCAGGCAGACCCAGGCAGTCTGCCAACTCCAACCGCCGATCATCCATTGGGCCGCCAGGGGCATTATGGCCAAGCCGATTCCTTGGCTGATGCTCAGCAAAGCCAACGATACAGGCCGGCGCTGGATGAACCAGTTACTGACCACCGTCGAAGGGCCGAGTTCCAGCACGCTTGAGAACACCACCCTTCCAGGAATGTAGACCAGGTAGAATGCCCAGACCTGTCCAACCAAGGCCAATGCCATTGCGGAGCAGCCTGCCACGGCGGACCCTGCTGCGATTACCGCTCCGGACCCGTAACGGTCAATCAATCGCCCTGCCAGCGGCATAATGGCAACGGCGCACAATCCACCCAAGCTGAATGCCCCGGCAAACAGTCCTCTGGACCAACCGAAATGAGTGGTCATAGGGACTACGAAGACGGAAAGCGTCGCGGCCGACATTACCGGCCGGGCGGCATAGCTGGTCGATGATGCGATGGCGAAGACTACCCAGCCGTAGTAAACGGGCGTCCGCTTCGCCAGGGCGGCGAGCCATTTGGTGCCGGGAGGCTGGCTGCGCACCAGTTTGGTGACTTCCGGAACGATCGCCAAGGTCATTAGCAAAAAGCCGGAGGCCAGTAGCAGAAGGCCGGTGAAGGTCATCGTGCGGGTCCGCCATTTGATGAACCCGCGTCTCGAACAGCGTTCCTTCCTGTCAACAACAGTTTGACCAGGATCACCAGCATTCCGGCCAAAGCCATGCCTATCACGACCCATGCCCACAGTGGCGCCGCCGAGACACGGTCAAACCACAAATTGATAGTCGTTTGGTAAGGAACATTAAAGTAGGCCAACCGATGTCCCGCATCACCTCCGCTCAGGTCGAGGCTTCCCAGCAGTATCTCTGGACTGCCGTCCCCGTCCAGGTCAGCGGCGTCTATGGTGATAACCAATGGCGGCAAATCCCCTTCGAAGGAGTGCTTGGTAAAGTTCTGTTCGCCGTCGTTCTCCAACCAAATTAAACTGGCAAGCGGTTCTTGAGGGAACATATCGGGTATCTGGTGGGCCCCCAATATCAAATCCAGGTCCCGGTCATCGTCCACGTCCACCGCCCGAACCGCGTAAGCGCCCCAGTGCCGGATGATGTCATGATGGGTGAAACCACCTTGTCCGTCATTCTCCAACCAAGCCAGGCCATGCACTTGATACGGCTTGAGAAGGTCTGGAGGCCGTCCGTCAAATGTGTCTCCATTGGTGACCAGTATGTCAATGTCGCCGTCCTGGTCCAAGTCAGTCAATTCTATGCCTGACATCCCGTAGTAGCGGAGGTCAGACTTGAATAGAACCTCCTTTTGGAAGGCCCCATCGCCAGTGTTGCGAAACAACAGGACCTCTTCGCTGTCTTGGGACAATGACACGGCGATGTCCAAGTCATTGTCCCCGTCGGCGTCGAAAGGGAAAGAGTGTATGGCCCCAGGGCGTGGGTCAAGTATATGAGGTGCGAACACGAAGCTTTCTTCCTGTTCCAGCCACATTACTTGCCCCGTATTATGACCGAAAACGCAAACTGCGATATCCAAGTCTCCATCGGAGTCCAGGTCCGCCGCTTCTGCGCAGGTAACACGGCCTACGTTGTCGAGCAACACGACCGGCGTGAACGGATAGCCCCCGTCGTTGCGCAGCAGTATCACTTGGCCGACTTTGTCCTCCACAGAAAAGAGTTGACCGATGTTAGCCACGAGCAAGTCGGGATCATTGTCAGCATCTAAGTCCACGACTTGAGACCTGACAGGCTGCCGCATTCCACGGGTTATTTCAGTCCAATCGCCCGGGCCGCGCAGCCAAACAACCTGTTCCCGTTGGGGTTCTGCAATGAATATTTGAAGGCTGCCGTCTCCGGTTAAATCCCCGATGCGAATGCTGGCCGTGGCGTGAGGAGCCCAGTCGGGCAAAAGAGTTTCTACCGCGATAGCGGGCTCTGGAGCCAGCCCTGATTCGGAAGGAGAACAGCGCAGGGTGGCCAATGACAAGAAGGCGAACAGCGCCAGTGATAGCGGAGGGATATACCCGGTGTGGCGTTTAAGAAATTGCACTAAGCACGATGGAAGCGCCCGAAACAGATTAGACTACTTGGGGCTTCCGCCCATCGGCTTTGATTATAGACGGCTCCACGCCCTTTTGCGCAAGGACGTGGCCACTCCTTAGTCCTTGCCGTTTACGCGCTGCTTGCAAAAATTGCTATAAATCAAATTAATTGTATACCACAAGTTGCACGGGAAAGCGGGTTGTCCTGGAATGAGAGGGGCCGTGACGAGTTTAAACTGCCGGTCTGCTTGTTTAAGTCAGCATATTAAGCCCCTCTACGGCAACTTGTCGCAGAAACCGCGAAAGCCTGAGATGGAAATGCGGCCGTGTCCGCCCCGGTAGACGGTCAACCACGAATTGTCGAGAACTCTTCGTCCTCGGTGGTTGTCAGGCGGGCTTAAATCGTCTTGGATGCGGTTGTGTCAGCGTCCCCTCAGCCACGGGTCCAAAACGTCCCGCATAGCGTCGCCCAGGAAATTGATTGCGAAAACGGCCAAGGCCAAGGCAATTCCCGGGAAGATTGACAACCAAGGCGCCCCTCCTATGTCCGTATAGGCTGCGTCGGAAAGCATGCCGCCCCATGTCGGGACATTAGGTGGCACGCCCACGCCAAGAAAGCTGAGAGAAGATTCAACAATAATAGCGAGACCAAGGGTTATGGTCGCCAGAACGATGAAAATAGCAAAGCAGTTGGGCACCATGTGACGGAAGATAATACCCCAGTCACTGGCCCCGATGGCCCTGGCAGCCAGCACGTAGTCCATTTCCTTAACCGCCAATGCCTGCGACCGAACAGTCCTGATTGACCCAGGCGCCAACACGACGCAGAGAGCGATGATGATGTTGGTAACGGAGGACCCCAAAACAGCCATGAGGGTTAGCCCCAGGATGATTGCCGGGAACGCAAGAAATGCATCGACAAGCCTTTGCACTACAAGATCGATCTTACTTCCAAAGTAGGCGCTTATCACGCCGAGGAGGGATCCCAGGGTGATCCCTATGGTTACGCTGACCAACCCTACGAACAACGAAATTCGCGCTCCGTAAATGAGACGGCTAAGGATATCCCTTCCAATTTGATCGCCGCCCAACAGAAACTCTGTGCTTGGGGGACTGAATGTCAGTTCAACATACGGCTCGGACGGGTCAAAGGGTGCGATCCAAGGAGCGAAAATGGCGATGATCACCATAGCTGCAAGAACAAACGCGCCGACCGCCCCCAGAGGCTTTTTCTTGGCGAAGTTTAATCCTGCTCTTGCCGTAACCAGAGTAGGCGTTAAGATCGTCCTTTCTTGTGGAAGCTCCTGCTCTGCGGAACGCTGGCGCGCCATGTGTCCTCCATGCGGTGAGTATGGTGGTTAAAGTAGGAGTGATAAGGCTTGGTTAGCTGTACCTGACTTTGGGATTAAGCCATCCGTACATCAGGTCGACTATCAAGTTAATGGTCAGCACCATAAACGCAGCCAGAAATATTAGAGCTTGTATCACGTTAAAGTCCCTGACAGCCACGCTGTCCACCAATAACTGGCCGGTTCCCGGTACGAGGAAGATGATCTCTACAAGCACAGCGCCGCCCAAAAGCCGACTGAACTGCCACCCGGACACGGTGATAACCGGCAAGAAGGCGTTCTTTAGAGCATGACGGAAAAGGACTAAGCTCTCTCCTAAGCCTTTGGCCCTGGCGGTCCGGATATAGTCCTCTCGGAGCACTTCCAACATTGAGGAACGTGTAACTCGGGCTTGAAACGCCGTATTGTTGAATCCCAGAGTCAACGCTGGGAATATCAGTTGTTGCAAGTTGGCTACCGGGTCTTCCCAAAGATTGCTGTAATTCAACGGAGGCAGCCAGTTAAAGAAACGGGCCAACACAAACACCACCAATATCGCCACCCAAAAAGTGGGCAGAGCTACTCCGCTGATGGTGAAGACCTTTCCCAAGTGGTCCGGCCACTGGTCTATCTTGACGGCTGTGATTACCCCTATGGGCACCGATAAGATAAAGGAGATCAGGATAGAGAGCACCGCTAGCTCGAAAGTGATCGGGAACCGGTTTTTGATTTCATCCATCACCGGGACTCCCCGGTACCAGAATGACTCTCCGAAGTCCCCTCTGACCACTCCCCAAATCCACTTGCCGTACTGGGTGTAAATGGGTTTATCGGTGCCTAGGCTTACGCGTAGTTCGTGCAGTTGTCGTTCAGTGTATTCCCCCTCTCCTTCCGTTCCAGCCAATATGAGCAATGCCGGGTCCCCGGGAACGATGCGCATGACCGCAAATATTATTATGGAGACGAGAACCAAGGTGGGGACGAATAGGCCTAGCCTTTTTATCAGATACGTTCCCATGGTATCTCCCGACGTCGCTCAGTGGCTACTTTAAGGGAACAGCCTTGAATATTGCTCCGCGGTCCCGCCACAAGGACGGGACCGCAACCGGATGTTCTGCAACCTACTTGAACTGGCTGTGGTACTGCTCATCGAGCCAGAGATTTTCAAAGGTCAAGCATAGTTGCAACGTTTGGCACGGTTGGAAGTTCTTGATTTTCTTGTTCAGCGGCCGGAAGTAGAACTGTGCCCAAAGGATCGGGGTATAGTGGGGTTTCCCACTGACGATGATCTGCTCTATCTGTCCGAGCAAGGCCTTGCGTTTTTCCAGATCAGGCTCCCGCCGTTGTTGCTCTGCAAGCTCGATGAGTTCGTCATCTGCCCATTCGATCCGGTTTCTTGAACCGCCAGGCAGGTAGTGAGCGCCCAGTATGTCGTCCGGGTCTACGATATTCAAACCGTAACGGGTAAACATCATGTCGAAGTCGCCGTCTGCTTGGCGGGCCAGATAGACGGCGGGTTCAGGTTGCATAGGCGTCGCTTCAATCCCGACGCGCTTCAGTTGCGCAAGCACGATTGCGGCGCCTTCTTTATGCACGACATGGTTTATCAAATTCACATCTTTAATGCCATCGGGGTATCCAGCATCGGCGAGGAGCTGCTTCGCTTCTTCCATGTCTCGCGGGTCCTTCTGCGCGCCTTTGACATACACGTTAGTCAACTGAGCGCCGGAAGAGTCCACGTACCGGTAGCCCGGCCAGGTTGCCACCTCCTCATCGGAGGCTGCGTACCAGGAACCCGGCGGGAAGGGAGACCCCATCCAACCTTGGCCGAAGCCCCAACCGTCCAGAATTTCTTTCCGGTCTATGGCTATAGACACAGCCCTTCTTACACGTTCGTCATCAAACGGTTTCCTGTTGATATTCATCATTAGACCGGCGACAGGAGGCATCACGAAAGGGAAGTCCCAGTCCTCTTTCAGTTCTTCCCTTAGAGTTACACCGTCCTTAATAGAAAGGCCGGCAGTGGCGTAGACCCACATTAATATCTGCTCGGTGCGGATAGCAGCGATTTTCCTAGCGTTGTCTTTGATGCCCGTTACTCTGTAGCCATCAAAGAAAGGTCTGCCTTCCTTCCAGTATTCCTCGTTTTTCTCCATTTCCCACGAGTTGCCGCGTGAGTATTTAGACGGCTTGAAAGGACCTGACCCCAGGAGTTCCAATGGTTCAAAGTCAATTTCAGGGTCCATTTCGGGAAGTGTTTCCACCCAATGCTTCGGGTAGATTTTCATGAAAGATACTGCCAGATAGTCCTGTAGCGCCGGCGCGCCTGGGAAAAGCAAGTTCAATTTGACCGTCTTGGGATCTATGACCTCGGCGTCGCTGACGTAACCCTTGACCCGTCTCACCCTGGGGCGCGCAGCCCCATCCTCTGCCCACCGGTCTATGCTGAATTTCACGTCCTCGGCGGTCACAGGCTGTCCGTCCCACCACGTGGCATCGGTCAGATGGAACGTGTAGGACATGTTGTCGGCGCTCAACTCCCAACTCTCCGCCAGATCGCCGATTATCTGGTCTGTATTCACCGGGTTATAGACCAGCAGGTTATTCCATATAGATCCGCCGCCTGCAGGACCGCCGACGCAACAAGACTGGTGGATATCCCATTTATCAGGCAGGGCGAGAATTCCCATCGGAACAACGCCGCCATATTTCCCTTGGCTCACCCAATCGGGAACCCCTACCATTTTGATTGGGACAGCAGTCGGAAGCGGGGCCGCTGCAGGCGTAGAGGTGGCTATCACCAAGACCTGTTTCTCTACTTCTTTAACAACCTCCACCTCTTTAACGACTTCCTTCTCCACCACAACCGGTTTTTCAACTTCCTTTATGACCTCTTTCTCCACCACAACCGGCTTTTCAACTTCCCTGATGACTTCTTTTTCGATCACTTGCGGTTCGGCAGGGGCCGTGCCGCCGCAAGCCACAACAACGAACAATAAGAGCAACAATGGGGCAACGATCAGGACTCTCCATGTGTTGAACCGGGGAATATACGATTGGCGGTGCACCATCTTTCGCGCCTCCATCCCTATGTAGGGTGTATGGGTCATGTGCGGGGGATCGTCGGATGTGGGGCTATGCAGCCTGTGGAACAGCCAGGGTACCCTGATAACCGGAGTACAAACTAACAAATCCACATTATTAAGTCAATAGAATGAAATCGTTGTAATATATGTTATAAAATAGCGTATTATCCTATGCTATGAATGTAAATCGTAATATAGCGCCATGCCGCAAGGCTTTACTATAAGCGTCCTTGCTTCAGTCCAGCGGCCACGATTGCAATAACTTTCACAAGTTTCGATAATCGTGCTACAATTCGCACTAATACACCATTTAGCGACTATTGGCTGGCGATGCCCCACGTGATTGTGGTGCGCTCGTCGGTCGGTTCGTACTGTTGGAGGGATCACTTATTCTTGGTAGACTGACCCGCAAATTTTCCAACGCCCTGTATTCCCGTCTCCGCCCATCTGCCCCCATCCGCGAACCCTTGGACGTAAACAACACCGCTGATGTCCTGACGCTAGACAAGCCCCCCGGACCGCCTCAATTCGTTGCAGCTCCTCCTCGTCCCCGACGCCGCTCCCAAGCAAACGCCCCTAAACAACCGGCATCCCCCTCTTCTATTGCTCCAGACAAACATGCACCGGGTAAACACGTGGAGGAGCCGCGCCATTTTGGAACAGAGCCGGTTTCCGGGGCCGTAGGCCGAGCGCTCGAGAGCATGGGCTACACCGAGCCGACGCCCATCCAGGAACAGATAATTCCCTTGGTGCGCGCCGGGCGAGATGTGGTAGGTCAAGCCCAAACGGGGACAGGTAAAACTGCCGCCTTTGGGATTCCGTTAGTGGAGAGGATTGACTTCGGAGTCCGTGAACCTCAAGTGTTGGTCTTGGTGCCAACCAGGGAACTTGCGGGACAAGTGAGAGTAGAACTGTCCCGCTTGGGACAGTATTCCGGGGTGAAGGTCCTTGCAGTCTACGGCGGCCAGTCCATGGCCCGTCAGATAGACTCTCTTGAGCGGGGGGTTCACATAATCGTGGCGACCCCCGGCCGCCTCATTGACCATATGCAACGCGGCAATCTACGGCTCGATAACATCAAGTCGCTTGTCTTGGACGAAGCGGACCAGATGCTGGACATCGGCTTTTTCGATGACATCAGCTTTATCATCCGGCATACGCCGCGGTCCAGGCAGACCCTGCTTTTCTCCGCTACCATTCCCGGGCCGATCAAGAGACTGGCCGAGCGTTACTTGGATGACCCCGAGTGGATAAGGGTCGGCGGCGATGCTGAGCCGGTGGAGCAGGTAGACCAGCGTTACTACGAAATAGCTGACCAAGACCGCCCCTTCGCCCTCGATGGGTTGTTGCGGGAGCCGGAGCTGATTCATCAAGCTCTGGTCTTTAGGCGGACCAAAATTGGCGTTGACCGGCTGACGGCTTACCTCCAGGAGCGCGGGCACGACGCGCAGGCGATTCATGGCGACATGACGCAAGGCCACCGTGACCGTGTTATGAATCACTTCCGGTCGGGCGACTTGCGTATCCTGATTGCGACTAATGTCGCTGCCAGAGGGCTCGACATTCCGGCGGTGTCACATGTCGTCAACTACGACATGCCCGGCAATCTTGAGGAATATGTCCACCGCATCGGCAGGACAGCTCGGATGGGACGCCAAGGCACCGCCATCACCTTTGTTTCCGAATGGGACTTCCAGGTACTGGATATGCTGCAAGCTCACTTGGGCGACGAGTTGCAGCCGGGCAACCTGGTACTGGCGTCCCGGTAATTCATCGCGCAGACCGCGCGAAGATCGTATACCTTTCCTTTCGGGACCTCAGTCCTAAAAACCGCGGAGGTCTCCGCGACCTCCGCGGAAGAGCCTTTATGTAGAGGGAAGGAGCGCCCTGTCTCCCGTCTGAAGCTGCCAGAAGCGTATTCTGGCAGCCATGTCACGGACCCTGTCTCGTTGGTCCGGGTTGTTGTACAGGTTGTTCAACTCGTAGGGGTCGCTGTTCAAGTCGAACAACTCGCACTGGTCACCGGCGCACAGGTTGAGCTTCCACCCGCTTGAAACCACCGACCTCCAAGGCTGGGCGATCATGCGATTGATTGTCCCGGTGCCAAGGTCCCGCTCCGGCAGTTCGTCGCTATGCCCGTTCCACTGGATGAAGACGTCGTTATATTCCAACGACTCTTCGCCCCTGAGCGCGGGCAGTCGGCTCTTGCCCTGCAGATGGCCCGGGACCGGTTGGCCGAGCAAGTCGAGCAGCGTTGGCACCAAGTCGATCTGGCCGACGCTGCCCCCTACATCGGTTTGCCCGGTGGAGAGCCAGGGCACCCGCATTAACAGCGGCACCCGGGCAGCCTCGTCGTAGAAAGACCTCTTCTCCAGCATCCCGTGGTCTCCCAGCAGGTCGCCGTGCTCGCTGGTGAACACCACCACCGTGTTATCGGCGATGCCCGCTTTGTCCAAGGCGGCGGTAATCTTGCCGACCATCCTGTCCACCAAAGTGATGTTGGCGAAATAGTGAGCGCGGAGCCGTCGCCAACCCTCCTCGGTAGCTATGTCCTCCTGGTGGGCGGCGTACTCCTGCATGTAGTAATCGTCGTATTGGTTTCCGTGGCCGTCCATGTACTGCTGGTAATAGTCGGCCCTGGAGCGGTTCAGCAAGGACGCCCCATCCGGTCTCTTCAAAAAGGCCGGGCCTACCGGCAGTTGAGCAGGGTCATACATGTCCTGAAGAGGGCCGATATAGGGCGAGTGGGGCTCGAAAGTGCTTACGTAGAGCACGAATGGGCGGTCCTTGTTGTCTTCGATAAATCCCGCGGCCCGGTCCCCAAGGAACGACGCCATTTGGAACTCTTCGGGAAAGGTCGCGCGCTGGTTGGCCGAAAAGATGGGAGCCCGGGCTTCGGCGTCGCCGAAGAGGCGCTGGCGGCCTGCGGTGTCGGGAGTCGGGGTGAACCCGTTGGCGATCAAGTGCTGATGATAGTCGCTGAAACGGTAACGATACTCTCGCTTGGTGTATTCCGCGCGGTGGCCGTCCTCAGTGCTGACCCAAGCGTCGAACCCATGCTGTGGGATCACGTCGTCGCCCAAGTGCCACTTGCCGAAGTAGCCGCACAGGTAGTCGGACGACACCATCTCGGCGATAGTGCGAGTGTTAGGCGGGAGGGTCAGCCGGTTGATGACAGGGCCGGCAGCGTGGGGGTAGAGGCCGGTCATGATTGACGCACGGGCCGGTGTGCACACCGGCTGGGTGACGTAAGCTCGACGGAACACAAAACTTTGCGTTGCGAGGGCGTTGAGGTTGGGGGTCTGAATCCAATCGTTGCCGTAGCACCTCAGGGTATCGTACCGTTGTTGGTCGCTGAAGACGAAGACAAGATTGGGCCGGTCGGGCATGGGGTTCACTCCTTGCAAAGTGTTTGAGATGTTCTGGGGAGTTTAGATTCCCGCCTGCGCGGGAATGACGGGTTGTGGCGGGGCATGGTCGGGTTGCATGTTCGGCATGGTCGGGTTGTATGTGCGGGCGTAGGCGGGTTGCATGTTCGGCATGGTCGGGTTGTATGTGCGGGCGTAGGCGGGTTGTATGTTTGGCATGGTCGGGTTGTATGTGCGGGCGTAGGCGGGTTGTATGTTCGGCATGGTCGGGTTGTATGTGCGGGCGTAGGCGGGTTGTATGTTCGGCATGGTCGGGTTGTATGTGCGGGCGTAGGCGGGTTGTATGTTCGGCATGGTCGGGTTGTATGTTCGGCATGGTCGGGTTGTATGTTCGGCATGGTCGGGTTGTATGTTCGGCATGGTCGGGTTGTATGTTCGGCATGGTCGGGTTGTATGTTCGGCATGGTCGGGTTGTATGTTCGGCATGGTCGGGTTGTATGTTCGGCATGGTCGGGTTGTATGTTCGGCATGGTCGGGTTGTATGTTTGGCATGGTCGGGTTGTATGTTTGGCATGGTCGGGTTGTATGTTTGGCATGGTCGGGTTGTATGTTCGGGCGTAGGCGGGTTGTATGTTCGGTGTGGTCGGTTTACACGTTCCAGCATGGGTATGCTACACGTCACGAACGCAACGAAAGCCGAGGTTGCCGGTGGAACTGTCGGGAGTGTTGGAGCTTCTGGCCGCCACGCGGTAGCGGTTGCAATAGGACGCATGGCACAGATAAGAGCCGCCTCTCATGCTGCGGGACACGCCGGAGGAGGGGCCTTTGGGGTTCTCTACAAGACCGGCGTGGTCCGGCAAACTCGCCATGACGGATGGGCTGAACCAGTCGGCGCACCATTCCCAGACGTTGCCGGTCATGTTGTAAAGACCGTAGCCGTTGGGAGGGAAAGAGCGGGCGGGCGCGGCGGCGACGTAGCCGTCGTCACCGGTGTTGTGCTCGGGGAACCGCCCCTGCCAGATGTTGGAATGGTGCTTGCCGCCGGGGGTTAGCTCGTCGCCCCAAGGGTAGCGCTTCTGCACCAACCCGCCGCGGGCGGCGCACTCCCATTCGGCCTCGGTGGGCAGCCGCTTCCCCGCCCATTGGCAGTAAGCTACGGCGTCATTCCACGAAACGTGCACCACGGGATGGTTGGGGCGTTTTACCACGCTGGTGCCGGGGCCTTCCGGCCGACGCCAACAGGCCCCGGAGACAGGCCACCACCAGGGCGCTTCCAGCACGGCTTTGTTGACCGTGGCGGCTGCCTTGGGCGGGACGAGAGAGTGAAATACGAAGGACCAACCGAAGGTCTCGGCCTCGGTCTTGTAACCGATGGCCTTGACGAATTGAGCGAACTGGGCATTGGTGACGGCGCAAGTGTCGATGAAAAATGGGCCCAAACGGACTCCGCGTATTGGCCCTTCGCCGTCCGACGGGTAGCCCTCCCGGTCGTCGGTGCCCATCAGGAACTCTCCGCCGGGGACCAGCTTCATACCTTTGGCTGGGCCGCGACCCGAATGAGACTGGACTCGCGCCGTGTCAACCCTTGCGGTTGCCGTCTCTGCTCGGCTGTTCACGTTGGCCCTGGCAGGCGCGCAGCAAACAGGGTCCTGCTGGATGGGAATATGCGGTCCCGATGCCAACATCAAAGCACCATTAACTCGTTGGTGTTCATGAAGGTGGTGACTATTTCCGGGCCGTCGTCGTTGATCACCACCATGTCTTCGATGTGGAACCCTTGCTCGCCGGGCCACCTGACCCGCGTCTCAACCGCAAAGACCATATTCGGCTGCAGCATGGTATGGTCGTTAGCTGCCAGCATGGGGCTTTCGTGGATGTAGAGGCCTACTCCGTGTCCGGCAAAAGCCAGGCCGAAGGGAATGTCCACCCTCCTGTAGCCCTGCGCCGCTACGTCAAACACTTCAGACGCGGGGACTCCGGGACGCATGGCCTCGATGGTGGCCTTGTGCACCTCCATCAACCGGTCGTAAATGGAGCGCTGCTCCGGGGTTGCTCTGCCGACTACGGCGGTACGCCCGATGTCAGAATAATATCCGGAGAAATAGCCGCCGCAGTCGGTCTTGACGAGGTCGCCTTCCCTGACTTGCAGAAGAGTCGGGTCCGGGTGGGCGTGGCCGGTGTTGGGGCCTACGGTCAGGTACAAAAAGGCGGGTAACTCTGCCCCGGCTTGCAGAATGTTTCCGCCCAGCCTGGTCACAAGGTTCCGTTCGCTTTCGCCCGCATGGACGGTGGAGTAGGTAGCCATCAGCGCGTGTTCCGTTGCCACTGCCCCGCGTCTAAGCACTTCCAACTCCGCCGGTGTTTTGATCATACGGACCTTGCTGAACAGGTCCTCGCAGGAAACAAAGCTGGCTTCCGGGAGAGTGTTGATCAGCTCAGCGTAGTGCTCGGACGAAAGATAACCGGGCTCAATACCAATGCGCCCAGCGCTCAGGCCCTTTTCCCGCAGGACGTCGGCCAGGACCTCGATCGGAGAAGAGCGGTGTTGCACGTAACCGCGGACGTCCTCTATCCAGGTCTTTTCCCGCACGTAACCTTCTTCGTTGGTGGCAGTGATGAATGTGGGGGCGCCCTCTTTAGGCAGTACCACCAACGCCAAGCGGTCACGGATGAAGCGTTGTGTCCATAACAGGACCCCCGAAGCGTAAGGAACGTTTTCCGGTGACATTGCTATGACGGCGTCCGAATCGCTGTCGGCGATAGCCTGTTGCAACGCCGTTAAGTTGCCAAGTATTTCGGGCACTTTTATCTCCCTGTATTAGCGTAGTGGAATTGCCGCTGCTGGACCTGCAGGCAGATGAAAAGGGCCGCAACGTTGCGGCCCTATCCATCTGCGGGTTAACGGAGGCGGGCTAGCCCGAGCCGGTGCCCCGGAGACGGGGGTCTAGAACGTCGCGAAGAGCGTCGCCCAGAAGGTTAACCGAAAAGACCGCCAAGGCTATAGCCAACCCCGGGAAGAAGATCAGCCAAGGAGCCACCTGTATCAATTTCTGGGCCGCTCCGCTCAACATCCCGCCCCATGAAGGTACATCGGCGGGTACGCCGGCTCCCAGGAAGCTCAACGACGCCTCCACTATGATTGCCCATCCCAGTGTGATTGTAGCAAGCACGATCAGGGATGCGAGGCAATTGGGAAGCATGTGCCGGAGCATGATTCGTCCGGCGCTGCAACCCATCGCCCGGGCCGCCAGGACGTAGTCCATTTCCTTAATGCTAAGGGCCTGGGAGCGCAGGATGCGGGTAATCCCGGGAATGAACACAATCACAAGTGCGGCGATCACGTTGTTCACCGAGGAACCCAGAACGGCCATGATTGCCAGCGCCAGGACCAACCCCGGGAAAGCCATCATAGCGTCTATGACCCGCTGGATTAATAAATCGAACGTTCCGCCGATGTACGCGCTACTGATCCCCAACGCGCCTCCGATGAACGCTCCTAGAACAACGCTGGCTATGCCCACATGAAGGGCAAGGCGAGTGCCGAAGATAATCCTGCTGAGCACGTCGCGCCCAACATCGTCTCCACCCAGCAGATAGGCCCCGCCGGGTGTGGCGTACCGGAAGTCGGTCGGGTTCGTTTCGTAGGGGTCGTAGGGAGCGAGCACATTGGCGAAAATAGCCACCAATATCAATAAGGCCAGCAATGCTCCGCCCATCGCTCCCAAAGGCTTGCGCTTGGAAAATCGGAAGACCTGGTCCCAAGCGGGCCAGAGCTTGTCCAGCCCCTTTCGTTGGAGGCTGGCCGACTCGCCTATTGTGCCGATGTCTCTAGTCGTCATTTCACCTAATCCCACTGACAGGTTTACGCGTAACGAATCCTGGGGTCGAGCCAAGCGTACAAGAGGTCGACGGTCAGGTTTACCAGCATCACCAAGAGGGTCACAAGCACTACCAGTCCTTGAATCATGGTGTAGTCGCGGTGAAGAATGCTGTCAATCAATAGGCGCCCCATGCCCGGGACTATGAAGATGGTCTCGATGATGACCGTACCGCTTATAACCCTGCCGAACTGCCACCCTATGATGGTTATTATCGGGAGAAAAGCGTTCTTCAGAGCATGGCGCCCCACCACAAACCATTCCGCCAGTCCCTTGGACCGGGCGGTCCGGATGTAGTCTTCGCGGAACACTTCCAGCATGGCAGACCGGGTGACCCTTGCAATGAAACAGGAGTCATAGAACCCCAACGCAATCGCCGGAAGAAACAACTGTTGCATGTTCTTGCCCGGGTCTTCCCACAGGGGCGCATAGCCCAAGGGCGGAGTCCAGTTGAACCAGCGGCTGATGATGAACACAATGAGTATCCCGGTGAGAAAAGTGGGCAGCGCAACCCCGCTGATGGTGAACGCCCGCAGGGCGTAGTCCAACCGGGTGTCCTGCCGCACCGCGGAGAGCACTCCCACCGGGACCGCGATCAGGATAGCAAGGCCAATGCCCATAATGGTGAGCTGCACCGTGACGGGGAGCCGCTCCCTCAGGTCTTCGCTCACTGGGCTCTCATAGTACAGAGACTCACCGAAGTCGCCTTTCAGCATACCGCCGACCCAAGCGACATACTGGAATGGCAGCCACTTATCGGTGCCCAACCGGGCTCGCTCACGGGCCAGGTCCTCCTCGGTGAAGTGGACCGACCCTTCGTCTCCCAGAAGCTTCAACAAGGCCGGGTCCCCGGGGAGCAGGCGCATCAGGGAGAAAATCATAAGAGAGGCCAAAATCAACGTGGGAATGAAAAGGCCTACCCTCTTCACCACGTACTGGGTCATTTTACCTCCATCTAGGCGTAGCCCGTCCGTGCCTGTACTTGCCCGGCACGAACGGACTGGCCCTGGTCGACATCACGCCGAATGGCGGGAGCCGGGGTCAGGTTATCGTGGTTCCTTCCATAGATGTTCATACTTCAGTTCGCCCTGCCCGCTCTGAGCCAACCAGAAGTTCTTGATGTGGTCCAAGGCGAACCGTCCACTACCCCTCCACATGATGCCGATCCAAGCGGAGTCCATGTTGTCCAGCAGATGGTCCTCAAGTTGCTGGATTATCTCGGCCCGCTTAGCCTGGTCCAATTCCCTTGCCTGCTTGTCGGCCAGTTCCACCACGATGGGGTCGGGCATGTAGCTGGGGTAATTCCTGCCGCCTACGCCGCCACCCTTAGGCAAGTAGAAGGTATTGATAACCACGTCGGCCTCGAACACGCCGAAGGAAGTAGCCTGTAGCGCGATGTCGGCGTCAGCCACTTGCCAAGCCCGGAAGCCCGCCGCGCTCTCCATTTGCTCCAATTCCAGTTCGATGCCGATTTTCTTGAGCTGGTTCTTGATTACCGGAGCTTGCCTGGGATATACGCCCACGTTGCGGAACCGCAGCACGTTCTTCACCGGGTTGTCCGGGCCGTAGCCGGCCTCCGTCATCAGGCGAATCGCCTCCGCCAGGTCATCGTCCTTGGGTTGCCGGAACCCAGGCAACTGCCGTACTTCCTCTTCCGGCTTGCCGAACCAGGTCTCGGGCAACATCGGTGCCCCGATCAACTCGGTCCCGATGGGGCCGATAGCCGCGATTAGTTCGTCCCTGTCTATGGCCAAGTGAATCGCCCGCCGCACGTTAACGTCGTCATAGGGTTCCAGGTTGGTGTTCAGCCAGAAACCGAAGAACAAGCCCGGCACGTCCAAGTACACGTTCAGCCTACCGCCTGTCAGTTTCCCGCCCTGCATGGTGCTCAGGTCGGCGCCCATCTCTTCGGCCAATACCAGCAGGTCGTCCAAGTCAATTCTTGAGCCGCCGCAGGAGAACTCGATACGTCCTGTCCGCACTGCCGCCGCTACGGACCCCCGGTCCTCAATCCTGTGCATGTCGATCTGGTCCAGATAGGGTCGGCGCCGTCCCTCGCTGTCAGTCTTGAAGTAGTTCTCATTACGGAGATATTCGCCGCTTTCACTCTTCCGGTACTTCACCATCTTGAAAGGTCCGCTGCCCACAACGTTTTCCCAGTTGTTGGCATCAGCTCCCTGACCGTCAGGCGCGGGGGCGTAGACATGCTTGGGCAATATCTTCATGTAGTCAGAACCAAGGTATGGGCCAAATGCCGCGGCAACGAAGTTGGTGTTTATTTTGACCGTGTGAGGATCGACGGCTTCGCTGTTATTGTAGTAAGGCTTGATCAGCCCAGCGCGGGGCCTGGACTCGTTGGAGTCCACCATCCGGTCCAAGCTCCAAACAGCGTCCTCGGCGGTGACTGGCTCTCCATCCCACCAAGTGGCGTCGGGATGCAGGTTGAACACATAGCTCAACCCGTCGGGCGTTACTTCCCAACTGGTGGCCAGATCGCCGCGAACATCGAAGAAATCATCGGTTTCCGGGTTGAGCTCGATAAGGCCGTTGTAAAAGGGACTGACCCACAGTACGTCGTTGGCTGCCGCGCCGCGATGGACGTCAAAGAACGTAGGCGCGGAGTAGGCTTGGCAAACGCCCACGCCGCCCAGTATGGGCGTGCCGGAAGCTGCGGGCACAATAGGACCCATGGCCGTTTCCGCCATGGCCTCGATGGCCTTGCCGCCCTTCACGTTATCTCTTGGGTTGGGTTTACCAATACCTCTTTGACAACTTCTTTAACGACTTCGACTTCCCTGATTACCTCTTTTTCCACCACAACCGGTTTTTCGACTTCCCTGATCACCTCTTTTTCCACCACAACCGGTTTTTCGACTTCCCTGATTACCTCTTTTTCCACCACAACCGGTTCGGCTGGAGAAGTGCCGCCGCACGCCACTGCTATCATCAGAAGCGCCGCCAGTGGAATAATTACCAATGATCTTGGGTTGAGGAACCGCCTGAAATCCATAAAAACACCTCGCGTTTTATCCGGTGCCGCACCAACGGCAAGGGTTGCCGGGGATAGTGCCTATCGGCGGCGCCACGTAGTTTGGAGTCGCCAACAAGACTTTGGGAAAACTAACAAATACGTAAGTGCATGTCAATAGTTTTTATCGCCCATTCCTCGTTTTCGGAGAAGGGCCGACAGGGAAGGCGGCGGACCGAGGAAGGCGGCGGACCGAGGAACGCGAGATCCTAGGGCCGCCGGATACCAACCGTCAATGGGCTGTTCCTATTTCTCTGTCCAGATGTGTTCGAACTTGAGCTCGCCTTGCCCGCTCTGAGCCAGCCAGTAATTCTTGATATGGTCCACGGCGAACCGGCCGCTTCCCCGCCAGAACGCTCCTATCCAAGCTGAGTCCATGTTGTTCAGAATATGGTCTTCCAGTTCCTGTAGAATCTCGGCCCGCTTGTTCTGGTCCAGCTCCCTGGCCTGTTTGTCGGCCAACTCTGTCACCTTGGGGTCTGGCATGTAACCGGGATAATTTCTGCCGCCAACGCCACCCCCTTTGGGCAAGTAGAAGGTGTTGACCACTACATCTGCCTCGAACACGCCGAAGGAGGTGCCTTGGAGGGCCATGTCGGCGTCGCCCAGTTGCCAAGCACGGAAGCCAGCGGCGCTTTCCATTTGTTCAAGTTCAAGTTCGAAGCCAATTTTCCTGAGTTGGTTCTTGATTACCGGGGCGCCCCTGGGGTACCAGACAACGTTGCGGAATCGAAGGACGTGTTTTACCGGGTTGTCCGGCCCATAACCCGCTTCCTTCATCAGCCGAATGGCCTCGGCTATGTCCTCATCCTTGGGTTGACGGAACCCCGGCAGCTTCCTTATATCTTCCTGGCTCTTGCCGAACCACGAATTAGGCAGCATGGGGGTGCCAAGCAATTCTGTGCCTATTGGGCCGATGGCCTGAATTATTTCGTCCCGGTCGGTAGCCAAGTGTATGGCCCTTCTAACCCGCACGTCGTTGTAAGGCTCGATGTTGGTGTTCATCCAGAAGCCGCCAAAGCCGCCGGGAAGGTCCAAGTAAACGTTGAGCTTTCCACCGGTCAGCTTACCGCCTCGCATGGTGTTCAGGTCGGCGCCCATTTCTTCGGCCAATACCAGCAGGTCGTCCAAGTCTATCCGGCTGCCGCCGCAGGAGAACTCGATCCGCCCGGTCCGCACCGCGGCCGCAACGGACCCACGGTCTTCAATACGGTGGATGTCGATCTGGTCCAGGTAGGGACGGCGGCGGCCCTCGCTGTCCGTCTTGAAGTAGTTCTCGTTGCGCAGGAACTCGCCGGACTCGCTCTTGCGGTACTTGGTGAGCTTGAAGGGCCCACTGCCCACGATGGTCTCCCAATTGTTAGCATCAACGCCCTGCCCGTCGGGAGCTGGAGCATAGACGTGTTTCGGGAAGATTTTCATGTAGTCGGAGCCCAGGTAGCCTCCGAAGGCAGCGGATACAAAGTTAGTGTTGACCTGTACGGTGTGTGGGTCTATGGCTTCGCTGTTCTTATAGTATGGCTTGATGAGGCCGGCACGGGGCCGGGACTCGTTGGGGTCTATCATCCGGTCGAGACTCCAGACCGCGTCCTCGGATGTGACGGGTTCGCCGTCCCACCAAGTGGCATCGGGATGTAGCTTGAACACATAACCTAGCCCGTCGGGAGTCACCTCCCAACTAGTGGCCAAGTCGCCGCGCAGATCAAAGAAGTCATCCGTCTCCGGATTGAGTTCGATGAGCCCGTTATACATGGGGCTGTCCCAGAGTACGTCATTGGCGGCAGCGCCGCGGTGAACATCAAAGAACGTGGGCGCAGAGTAGGCTTGGCACACGGCGATGCCGCCGAGCCTGGGGGTGCCGGATTCGGAGGGGACGACGGGTCCCGTGACGGTCTCGGCGGCCGCCTCCAGTCCCTTTCCGGTTTCCAGATGTATCGATTGGGTTGGGTTCACCAACACCTCTTTAACAATCTCCTTAACGACTTCGACTTCCTTGATCACCTCCTTCTCCACTACCACCGGCTTTTCAACTTCTTTAATTACTTCCTTCTCCACCACCACCGGCTTTTCAACTTCCTTGATGACCTCTTTCTCCACTACGATCGGCTCTGCGGGCGCAGTGCCGCCGCAGGCCATAACGATGAACAGCAGAGCCAGCAGTGGAGTGATGACCAGGAGTTTTGTGTTCAGGTTTCGCCGAAGATGCATAACTAGACCTCTCCTTTGGGGAGTTATTTGGCTGATGCTTCGAGTTTAGCTCCCGCGTTCTGGGGTATGACCGAGACGGAGGGGAGATCGTCTCCTGTCTACCGGATAGTACGAACATGACAGAATACACAAAAATTTATCATAATGATACAGTGATAGCAATAGTCATTATTCGTGATAAGTTAATATATATCAGCTAAGTATATGAAAATACTGGTTGTTATTCGTAATCATAACTAATGCACTTGATCTCTGTAGTCTGGGGCCAGAGGAGAGGATGGCGGTTGAGGTAAGAAGAGTGCGATTCAGGAGTATTTTCGCCAGTCTGAGATGGAGTGGGCTTATCCAGACACCTGATTCGGATTGGGGCATGGTATCCTTAGGCTCAACGATCCGTCCTCGGTGAGGATGCTGACTATGCCAGGAAGTAACGCCGGCGAAGCGTATTCAAGCGGCGAGGGCCGCTCTCAGGAGGTTCTAATGGCTATTCCAATGGAGAAACAGGCACATGGTGTAGACCGGCTTTCTGTGTTACATCCTTTGGACCCGCTCACGGCTGAAGAGGTTGTAGAGGCTTCGTCCATCCTGAGGGCCCAGCGTCAACTCGGCGCGCGGGTGCGTTTCGAGACCATCGTTTTGGAGGAACCGGCCAAGGACGTCGCGCTCAGTCATCGGGCCGGCGATCCTATTGAAAGGAACGCCTTTCTGGTTATCCTGGACAACGACGACGGCGCGACCTACGAAGCCATAGTTTCCCTCAACGAAAAGAAAGTGACCTCTTGGAAGCACATACCGGGTGTGCAGCCCAGAGTGATGTTCGACGAATTTGCCGAGTGCGAAGCCGTGGTTAAGGCCAACCCCGAGTTTCAGGCGGCCATCAGGAAGCGGGGCATAACCGATCCCAGCCTGGTGATGGTGGACCCATGGTCGGCGGGCAACTACGGCTTCGAGGATGAGGAGGGACGCCGGTTGGTGCTGGCGCGTAACTTTGTGCGGAGCAGCCCGACCGACAACGGCTACGCCCGTCCAATCGAAGGGGTTACCGCGGTAGTAGACCTGAACAGTATGGAAGTGGTGCGGGTGGACGACTACGGCTTGGTGCCGTTGCCGCCCAATCCCGGCAACTATGCCGCCGAGTTTGCGGACGAGGGCGGGTGGGAGTTCCGTAAGGACCTGAAGCCGTTGGACATAGTGCAGCCGGAAGGCACAAGCTTCCAGGTTGACGGCCATAGCGTGGCTTGGCAGAAGTGGCGGATGCGGATTGGGTTCACGCCAAGGGAAGGGTTGGTGCTCCACACTGTCGGGTACGAGGACCAAGGGCGGGTCAGGCCTGTAATGTACAGGGCGGCGCTGTCGGACATGGTGGTGCCCTACGGCGACCCCAGCAAAGACCACTACCGGAAAAACGCCTTCGACGCAGGGGAATACGGCATCGGTTCCTTAACCAACTCTTTAACCCTTGGCTGCGATTGTTTGGGAGAGATTTACTACTTCGACGCCGTGATGAACAACGGCAAGGGCGGTTCGTTCACCATACCCAACGCTGTCTGTATGCACGAGGAGGACTACGGCATCCTGTGGAAGCACGTGGACTGGCGCACCAGCCAGACGGAGGTGCGGCGTTCCAGGCGGTTGGTGGTATCTAGCATCGCCACGGTGGGCAACTACGAGTACGGCTTCTTCTGGTACTTTTACCAGGACGGGACCATACAGATGGAGATAAAGCTGACGGGCATTGTTAATACGGCGGCGGTGCCCGATGGGGAGACGCCGAAGTACGGGACGCTGGTTGCTCCGCAACTGAACGCCCACATTCACCAGCACTTCTTCAACTTCCGCTTGGACATGGACGTGGACGGCGGGACCAACACGGTGTATGAAATCAACACTGTGGCGGAACCCATCGGCCCCGACAATCCCCACGGCAACGCCTTCTACGCCGAGGCGACGCCTCTGAAGACGGAGTTGGAGGCCCAGAGAATCATCGACCCCATGAAGGGGCGCTATTGGGTTGTGTCCAATCCCTCGGTCAAGAACGCCTTGGGCAGGCCGGTCGGCTACAAGCTGATGCCTGGGGAGAACATCCTGCCCTTTGCCCATCCCAGCGCCAGCATTATCAAACGGGCCGGATTTATGACCAAGCACCTGTGGGTGACGCCCTACGACCGGAACGAGTTGACGGCGACAGGGCCGTACCCGAACCAGCATCCCGGTGGTGCAGGGTTGCCGGAATACACGAAGAACGACCGGAACGTAGAGGACACAGACCTGGTGCTGTGGTACACGCTGGGCTATCATCACGTGCCGCGTCCCGAGGACTGGCCCATATCGCCGGTGGCCTACTGCGGGTTCACCTTGAAACCAGTGGGCTTCTTTGACATCAACCCGGTCCTGGACGTGCCGCCAAGCGCGCATCACAACGGGCACTGCCACTGACGCGAAGGAGTAACCGATGAAAGTCATAACCGGAGCGACGTTGATCGACGGCACCGGAGGCCCGCCGTTGGAAGACGCGGCCGTGTTGGTGAACGATGCCGGCCGCATAGAGTCCGTGGGCCCGAGAGAGGGACTGGTCGCGCCCGAACATACTGAGGTTATGGACGCCAAGGGGATGACCCTGTTGCCGGGGCTTATAGACTGCCATGACCACCTGAGTTCCTTTACCTACGACTTGATGGGAAGGTGGGGATTCGCCGAGTCCCAAAGCTTGCGCCACTTGCGCATCGCCAAAGTGATGGAAGAAACGTTGCTTACCGGCTACACGACGGTCCGGGACTGCGGCTGGTTGGACGTTGGGTTCAAGCAGGCTGTGGAGCAGGGCCTGATCGCCGGGCCTAGGCTGATGGTGGCCACTGCTCCCCTGTCCCCTTCCCACGGCATGTCCGACAGGTCCAGCCCCTCCGGCCACCATCAACCTCCCTCGCAGGACCCCAATCTGCCCGTTGGAGTCGCCGACGGGGTCGACCAAGTGCGGGCTAAGGTGAGGGAAGTGGTGCGGGTAGGAGCGGACCTTATAAAGGTGTTCCAGACGGGATGGGGAAGGCCGCACCATGGGTCTCTGGACGTGGCCTTTACCCGCGAGGAACTGGCCGCCTTGGTGGAGGAGTCTCACGTCCTTGGCAGGAAGGTGGCGTCCCACGCCGTCGGCGGCCCCGGCCTCAGGATGTCCATTGAAGAGGGAGTAGACACCATCGAGCACGGGTCTTACTTGAACGAGGACCCGGACCTGCTCAAAATGATGGCCGACAAGGGGACGTTCTTCGTCCCAACGTTCACCGTCTTTATCTTCCACCGGGAAGTAGGAACTCCGGAAGCCCGTTACGAGGCCGCCCACTTCCGCCAGCAACATGTCGACAGCCTCCAAAAAGCCTTGGATGCCGGCGTCAAGGTGGTTGCAGGGACCGACGCGGGGGGATGGGAGCACGGCAACAACGCCAAAGAGTTAGAGTGCTTGGTGGAAGCCGGCATGACGCCGATGCAGGCGCTCGTGGCGGGCACCGGCTGGGCCGCCGAATGTTGCGGGCTGGAAAAGGACGTGGGCACCGTAGAGGCGGGGAAGCTGGCCGACTTGGTGGCCGTTGAAGGAGACCCGTTAAGGGATATCACGCTGTTGCAGGACCAAGCCCGCATCAAGCTGGTTATGAAGGAAGGGAAAGTGTACTCCAACCGTTTGTCCGAACCGTCGGCATAACGGCACTTGTTGGCGGCTCCGGGCTTATATAAACAAGATTCATTGAGGAGAGAGTTCAGTATATGAATGGGACCGGCACAGTTGTTGCTTTGTTTACGGTGGACCGCATGTCCGCGCCAATGAAGAAAATGGAGCAGTTGAACGCGTTGGCGGGGCGGGGAATCGAGGGCGACCGTTACCTTCTGGGTACGGGCACGTACTCGAAGAAACCCGAACCCGGCAGGCAGGTGACCCTGATAAAGAGCGAGATTCTGGACTGGCTCAAGAAAGAGTTTGACATAACCGTCAAGCCCGAAGAGTGCAGACGGAATGTCGTAACCCGCGACGTTGAGATAAACGAGTTAATCGGGACTGAATTCTTCGTTGGTGAAGTACGTCTGAGGGCTCACCGGATTACCCAGCCGTGCCTCTACTTAGAAAACCTTCTCAGCCAGCCGGGCCTGTACAAAGCGCTGTGGGACAACGGCGGTATCAGTTGTGAAATCATGACCGGCGGGATAATCAAAGAAGGCGATATTATTACTACCGTGCCGGACTAGCACAATTGGAAACAAGGACAGGAGTTGGCCGGCGTTCCTCGATCGGGTTTGACGCCGGCCAAGTCGGTCTTCGTGTCACTTGCCTACAAATTATATTGCGGAGCCGTGTAGTTCCGGTCCTTGACGTATACCTGTAACCGGCACATCTGAGTATCGCAGACT
The DNA here is from genome assembly GCA_965261795.1 of Dehalococcoidia bacterium. Lineage (GTDB taxonomy): Bacteria > Chloroflexota > Dehalococcoidia > Lucifugimonadales > UBA3495 > CBDCFV01. Next base: position 4,150,264 of record OZ253476.1, on the reverse strand, counting down.
ATCAGGCGATCGGTTGCTTGGTCGAAGAGGCAGGCGACGGGCAGGCGAAAGTAGTTCTGGATTTCGGGGTTCTTGACCCGGCGGCGCGCCATTGCCATGTCCGGGTTGGCGTCCAGGGTCATCTGGGCCCACTGAGAAAGGTCGTGGGCGTCGCCGCGGAACCGTGCCACCGGCCGGGCCTCGGAGCTGAACACCACCACCCGCTCGTTCATCCAATCGACCACGTAGACATCCCCGTCGCCGTCCACGGCGATACCGGTGGGGTGGTTCAGGTCGTTAGGGTTCACGCCGATGTTGCCAACCGTGGCGTGGGCGTAGGGCGTGCTGCCGTCCAGGGCTACGCCGGTCTTCTTGCCGGAACCGAAAGTGAGCAGGTGTTCCCCGTCTGGCCCGAACTTCTGGACACGATGATTGTTCCAGTCGGCCAGGTAGGCGTCGCCTTTGTTGTCTATCGCGATCCCCCAAGGCAGGTCCATCTCATCCGGGCCGTGGCCCTTCTTCCCAAAGCCGCTGATGTATTGACCGTCCTTGGAAAACTTTTGCACGCGGCTGTTGAGGCTGTTGACAATGAGGACGTTGCCGTCGGCGTCAAAGGCCAAGCCGGACGGGCCGTGCAGTTGGCCTTCTTCACTTCCCGGCTCGCCCCAACTCTTTAGAAAGTTGCCTTGGCTGTCGAACACCGATACTTGGTGGAGCCACTCGTCAGTTGTATAGACGTTGTCGTCGGCGTCCAAGGCCACGGCGGTCAAGTAAGTAAACCGGCCAATGCCAAATTCTGTGATGTACTCGTGCTCCAGCGTCGTCTTGGTGATGCGGGGGTTGTTCCGGTTGGCGACGAACACAGAACCGTCGCTTCCAATCGCCGCACCGATGGGCTGGCTGAACCCTTTGCCCGTAGTTTGCCTCATGCCGACGTTGTGGCTGTATTGCCAGCAACGCCCGGAACCCACTGTAACCAAGGACATGTCAGTCCTCCAAATTTGGATATTCTGCCGTTGGCCCGCGGCGGTTCTAGCCGAACTGGTACTCGGTGGTCGCGCCGACCAATGCCAGCATTTCGCCAACCCGTGTCCCGGCTGCGGCTTCGTCGTTCCAGTCCAGGTTTCCGCCGATATTGCCGTGTTCGAGCAACTGCCGGTGGGTGTCGTAGCCCAACTCCAGGAAGCCGACCGACTCCAGGGAAGCTTCAACCAGTTGCTCCGGGGTGACAACGCCCTCATCTTTGAACTGTTGAATAATTGTTTGCACACCGGGCATTGCCGTGTCCGCCACCCGGTCGGCGACGAAATTAATTCGCGCCAGCAGAGAACCGCTGTTTATCCACTCGGCGCCGGTTTGCCACCCTTCGACACTGGGCGGGTCCAGGAGTGACTGCCCCATATAGCTGGTTTCCGGGCCAAGCTTGGTTATGCTGGGATCGGGGTGTTGATAAGCTCCCACCAGCTTTAATGTGCTGGCGACTACTTCCAGCGGGCTCTTGATCTTGGCATACCGGGCGTTCTTGAAGAAGTCGGAGTTGAATATAGTCCTGAGGACCGCCTTGATCTCGTAACCTGACTCGACGAAGCTGTCTATCATCGCTTCGAGGGCTTCCTCATCGCGGGCAGGCTCGATGGTCCAAGCGGGCACCTGCACCTCGTCGGCCACGAAGAAGTTGTACAAATGGCGGCAGATGAACCGGGCTGTGGCCGGCTGCTGCACGACTATGTCGATAATGTCTTCGCCGTTGAACGGGCCACTGTGACCCAAAAAGGACTTTTCGGTGTCGTCGTGGTCTTCCGGCAAATACTCGAACCGCCACGGGAACCGGCCATAGGGGCGGCGCGGAAGTTTGGGCTGGATGGTCCAGCCGGTGAAGGCGCGGGACGCCTCGCGGACGTCTACCTCGGTGTAATTGCTTACGCCCATGGAAAAGAGTTCCAAAAGTTCCCGGCCCCAGTTTTCGTTGACCGAGTCCCGGTGGTTCTCGTTGTTGTCCAGCCAATAAATCATGGCGGGGTTCTTGGCTACTTCCACCAGCAAGTCACGATAGTTGCCCATGCCATGTTTGCGCAGCATGATTATCTGTTCCAGCATCTGGTCGCAGTTGTCGACCTTGGAGTTGCCGGTGGCGAAGACGTGATGCCAGAAAAGGGCCATCTTCTCTTCCAAGGGCCTTTGAGTGGTCAGCATATTGAAGAGCCAAGTGTATACGCCGACGAACGGCTGGCCGCCGGGCAGCAGGACGCCTGGCTGGTAGCGCAGCAACAGGGCCGACTTGCCGGCTTCCAGGTTGTCCGGCGGGTCGATCAGTTCCTCCACTGTGGCTTCGTATCCCTTAGCCGTGTAATGTTCCAGCTCTTCTCTGGTCGAACCGAAACCGGTCCTGCGCAGCAGGTGGGCCATTAAAGCAAGGTCTTCTTTATGAGACATATAATTACCTCACGTCACTTCCGTTTCTTGGGCGTCGCTCCGGCCGCTCCGATGGATTCCCGACTTCACGGGAATGACTGGTTGCGTACTGGGGCAAGTATTGAGACTGTATTTAATAAGGCCGCGTGATCTTGGCTACCTCTTTAAGCTGCTCCATGCTGAACGATGGAGACTGGCAGACCTCGATCGTCTTGCGTTCGTAATCGGCAATGGTGTTCACCATGTCCGGAATCTTGTCGGCTATTTCCATGGGTATCGACGTCACGCCATGTTTGTCGCCGTGCAGCAGGTCTCCCGTATTGACGGTAAGCCCGCCTACGGTGATGGGGATGCCTATTTCGACCAAGTGCACGTAAGCGTGGGATACCGAGACCTCTTTGGCGAAGAATTGGAACCCCAGATCGCGCACTTCATCCAAGTCACGCACCGTCCCGTCCGTCGCCACACCAACCGCTCCTAATGCCTTGTGGATGTTGCTTTGCACCTCTCCCCAATAGGCGCCCAAGGGCGGGTTGTCGATGTCGTGGAGCACTATGAACCTGGGCCCGGGCACAGATGCGATCAAGTCCCACCAGTCCTCGCGGGATACGTTCCGCCCTTCAGGTTGGTTGGCGCTGATAACGCCCGTGACTGCGTAACCTACCACCGGCGGCATGTCCTGGAAGACGGACTTGATTTCCGGAAGCATGAACCCTTGGTTCTTTGGCCTGACGTTAAACCCCTCTATCGCATTGCAAATACTGGGGCAGTCGATTCCGGCCAAGGCCTTGATCGTTTCAGGACTTACGGTCTTGTACAAAGACGCACCTCCTATAACGCCGGTATCTGAGGTCTCGAAAGAGGTCGAGACCTGATTAGATGTCACCGCTGGCATAGTATCCTCACATCGGGTTACTTGTCCACTACTCGCCAGCGGGCGCCTGCGGCCTTTTCATTCTCTCGTCATTCCCGCGCAGGCGGGAATCTATGCGGGAATCTATATAGTCTTGCCACGGGAAAGTTGCCATAGGCCGCTGTGATATGGATTCCCGCTTTCGCGGGAATGACGGGACCTATTTAACCCAACCCGGAAAATGAAAAGGCCCCGGGTCTAGCTCATCATAATGTTGACAAATCTATATCCGGCGCATAATCTCGGTCTGCCGGAGTATTCCAACAGCCTGTTTTATCCACATAGGCAATATGACCAGGGGCGCTTTCGTGCTTCCATGCAGGTGCCACAGGCTGGGGATACTCAAGCAGGTGATCACTATTGTGTCTGCAAGGGGGTTTCCCGTGAAAGCCCGAAGTACTGCGATAGCTTTAGCGTGGTTATTCTGGCCTGCTTATGATTTCTATTTGGGGCAAACTGGTCGGGGGATAGCCAAGATATTAACATTAGGAGGACTCGGCATTTGGGCGCTTGTAGACGCCATCAGAATAGTCGCTATGTCGGATCAAGATTTTAACGATAAATTCAACTAAGTCTTTCCTGCGTGAGGTTACACGCAAGCGCATTGGCCGGAGTCTTGTACCGGGATGGGGGATGCGACAGACACGCCGCACCTCAACACAAGCATAATGAGAGGCGCTTGACCACCAATACCGCGAACGTATTTACCCACGTTGCGCCTTACTGATTTGTAAGTTCGGGGTGTTCCAATATAGTCGCTATCCTCGTCAGTGTAGACCATCGTCACGCCAACAGTATGACGTGTTACGAAGTCTTGCAGAGCAGGCTCATTCGCATCTCCTTTCACTTTTTCCTCTTGTTTCCCCTATCCTGCAATCACGCCGCCTGAATCAGGGAACGCCGCCGCGTCTCAGTGCTCATGCGAAATTCTCTTCGCCTTTTCTGTATAATGGTGCGATTAACCTTGGGCAAACCTATGAAGCAGGGAGCATTTAGAAATGGCTAGCACGAGCGTAAGTGGAGTAGCTTCGGTCAACCGGTTGGCTCTCTCTACCCAGCAGTTGGACAACACCCTGGTATTGCCCGACGAGGAGAAACGACGCATTGAGGACGTAGGGTTCTTGACGGCGATGACTCTGGTCATGCTGGGTAATTACGCTCAAACCGGGCACTTCGGCGGGCCATTGGCTTACACCCCCTACACCGTCACCAGTCACCTGCTGGGGCCGGAGAGGGGCGGGCTGAGGTTCGATTACCGGCGGCCCAAGCACCCCTATGCCGACAAGTTCATGCTTGCCGGTGGACACAACGCCCCGGTTACCTATGCACTCTGGATGATCATGGGCGAGGCTCTGGCCAAGAAATACGCCAAGACCGGAGACAGCCGGTACTACGTTGACCCCAAGCAGGGGATGATGTCCATTGATGCTCTTGGATTCCGCAGGGGAATGGGCGCTTTGAAGTCTTTGCTGCGGGACAATAACCTTGAGGACCATCCTTTGATGGCCCAAGCCAAAATAAGGGGTATCAGGGCGCTGGCGGGCCATTCCGAGTCTACCGACTTGACTAATGACGTGAACGGCGGACCATCCGGCATTGGAATAGCCACCTCGGCCGGAAAGGCCGCCTTCTGGGACATGGTTGGAGCTCCGGACACGCTGAAAGTAATGGCGATAGAAGGGGAGTTCGCGCTGACTTCCGGTCATTCCCAGGAGTTGAAGACCCAAGCAGTGGCCCAGCAGGTCGGCAAGCGGTTGAGGTTGTTGCTTTCCTATAATAATGCCGGCATCGACGACGAACTGGTGGGAGGCGTGATCGCTCCTCAATACGAAGCCTACAGGCTACAAGACCAGTGGGCATCTTACGGATGGAACGTCCTCACCCTGGACAACGGCAATGACTACAAACAGGTGGCGGCGGTGTTGAAGGTTATGGAGGACTGGGACCCGTCCGACGACCGGCCCATGATCGTCGTAGGGCGTACCGTCAAGGGATGGTGGCCCGGCGCGGAGGATGGCAACGTACCTGGTTACGGAGAGCAAATAGTCAGCCACCACAGCCATCCTTACGGCTTCGCAATGAACGGCGACTACTTCCAAGCCTTGGCGGGCACTTTCGAGAGCCGGTTTGGCGTGGAGTTTCACGGCATTCGGGATGGAGCCATCTCCGACAACCGTGAACGTCTAATCCAGTTCAAAGAAAATATTGACTTAGCCATGTCAGTCCTGGACCAGGACGGATTAGGTGATTGGCTTGCCGACCGGCTGGTGGAGATCGGAGACAAAGTGGTCGACGACATGCCTTTGCGCGTCGACCGCGACGTAGACTCGTTCCAGGACCCGCGACTGCGGGTGCAGAACCTGCCAGCAGAGCCGCAGACGGTCACCGTTCGTAACCCGGTCACGGGTGCGGAAAAGGACGTGTCCATCAAGCTGTTCGAGGAGCCGGGACAACGGCGGGGCAGCAGGCGGGCCATATCCGAGATTTTCAAGTGGATGAACTACGTTACCGAAAACCGGTTGGTGACCTTGGCGGCCGACCTGTACGACTCCATCAACATCGAGAACGCGTCGTTCTGGGGCCACTACGATCCGGTGGAAAATCCGGTTGGTACGAGACTCAAAGCGGGCATTCAGGAGGCGGGAAACGCTTCCACCGCCATCGGCTTGGTCGGTCAGACCATTTCACTTGATCCCGGGAAGCACGTGGGGGTCTGGGCAGTCAGCGGTTCCTACGGAGCGTTCACGCCGTTGATGTACCTGCCGGCCCGGGTCTGGAGCCAGCAGAACCAGGACAGCCCTTTCAGAGTGGGCGTGCTGAACATCCTGGCCGGGCACTCCGGGCCGGAGACGGCAGCGGACGCCCGCACCCACTTCGGCATTTTCGCGCCCCAGGTGTGGAAGCTGTTCCCCAGGAACCAAGTAATCAACCTAAGCTTCTGGGACTACAACGATGTGGCCTCCGGCTATTTCGCGGCAGCGGAGATCGCAGCCCGTGACCCCAAGGTGGGGGTGATTGTCTTGGAAGTGGCGCGGCCCGACTTCCCGGTGGCCGACCGCAGCAAATTCGCCGATTCGGACCCCAGAGCAGCGGCCAAGGGGATGTACGTCATAAGGGACTTTGCCCCCGGCAGGCCCAAGCAAGGCTACGTCATAGTCCAAGGGTCGTCTTCCACGGTGAATCTCGTCAACATCCTGCCCCGTTTGGAGCAGGTTGGCGTCAACGTCAAGGTCATTTCCGCCATCAGCCAGGAGCTATTCCGGCGCCAGCCCGAAGAGTATCGAAACTCGGTGTTTCCGCCGGAAGCGGTCTACGACCTGATGGTCGTCAGCACGGGGACGCGGCGGGTATGGCCGTTGGAGAACGCGGGGCCGTTGACTGACGATTATTCATTAATATCGGACTGGCACGACGAGTGGCTGACCGGCGGCACCGAGGCGGACGTGATCGCCGAGGCCCACTTGGACCCGGAGTCGATTTTTCAAGGTATAAAACGGTTCGGGATCGAGCACGACGCCAGAATAAGCCGTCAAGGGGACTTGCTGGCCAGCCTTCGGGGATAAAGACCTCTTACCAGCTACATCCACAGGCCATCGTATCGATGCGGTGGCCCTGAATATACCTTTGTATATGCACTTTACATGGGGCAGGCCCACCGGGCCTGCCCTGCTTTCGGTGAATCGCGGGCTTTGTGCAGGGCGGCAATATCCGTGCTGTTCCGGCGCCCCGTTTCGACATCGCGCAACTTTACCGGAGAGTCTCACGCAAGCCTTGGCGCCCGAGTCATGACATACACCACATACGCCGGCTTGGCGGCGCTGGCCGCCGGTCTCTTGCTTATGACCCCCGGGGTTTTGACCATGGCCAGGGAAGGGATGAGAGGCCGGCGGATTACCACGTTCGGGGCGTTGCGTTACCGGAACTTCCGCTGGTTCTGGATAAACGGGATCGCCCAAGCAATGGCCCAAGGCATGCAGTTCCTGGTGTTAGGCTGGTTGATCCTGGAAATCACCGACTCCGCCTATCAACTAGGAATGGTCATCTTCTCGTATGGAATGACCAACATTGCGTTTTCCATGCTGGGCGGGATCATGGCCGACCGGATAGACCGGTTGAAGCTGTTGATCCTGACGAGATTGGCAGTAACCACGCCCATCCTGGTCCTGGCTGTTCTTACCGTGACCAACCAAGTGGAAGTCTGGCATCTTTATACCATCGCACTTATTTTGGGAACGGTCCAAGCCCTCAACCAACCGGTCCGCATCGCATTCGTTGCCGATTTGGTCGACCGGAAAGACATGATGAACGCGGTCTCCCTTCATGCCTTGGTCAACCAGACCGGGCAGATTCTGGGGCCGGCCATAGGCGGGGGGGTCATAGAGCTGGCGGGCTTGGGAGCCACGCTTTTCCTTGACGCCGGCCTTTACTTGCTCGGTGTCATTTTCCTGTTGCTGATTAGAGGCTTGGAACCGCGACCCCCTTCAGGGGGCACTACTGTGCTGAGCGACTTGGTGACGGGCTTCAAGTTCATCATGTCCACACCGGTGCTGTACACCGTTATTGGTATGGCCATAGCCTTTGCTTTCTTCGGGGTATCTCACCGGCAGGTCATGCCCGCCATCATGAAAGAGGCATTGGGTGTGGGCGCAGGAGGCACAGGGCTGATGTTGTTGTCGGCCGGTGTGGGCTCAATTGTCGGAAGCCTGATCCTGGCGTCACTGGGTGAGTTCCAGCACAAAGCGAAACTGCTTTTAGCGTCCATAGCATTGTTTTGCGTTCTGTTGGCGCTGTGGGGGTTGTCGCCTTGGTACTGGGTGTCCTGGACGATTTTTTTCTTCGTTGGTGTGGCGAGTTTCGGACTGTTTTGGCCTTTGGCGACAACCTTGGTGCAACTGAACGTTCCAGCCGAACTCAGGGGGCGGGTGCTGAGTTACTTGCAACTGGCCCCGGCGGTGCACCACTTGGGCGCGCTGCCTTTGGCGGCTGCCGCAGGGTCTCTTGGATGGGCCGCCGCTATAGCGGCCGGGGCCGTCATGTGCTTTGGTGTAAGTCTATGGCTTGGGGTACTGCGGCCCCCGCTGCGCCGCTTGGCTGCATAGGGGGCGGGCAGGGACAGTAGAATATGTTGTACACTCCGCGAGAGGTGCAATCAACTCTGTATTGGAGAGAATATGTTCCAGAGAATTCAGCATATCGGTTACTTGACCACTGATCTGGACGGCGCGGTTGACTGGTTCCAAAAGTCTTTCGGAGCGGTCAATAGCGGCGGCGGGCCCATATCCGGGAGTTACGCCGTGCCCAGTGGAGGCCGGAATGCCTACGTGCGGTTCGGGCAGGTGGAGGCCGAGATCATCGAACCATCGGACAAGAACGGCTTGACCGGCGGCGCATTGACTATGCACCACGTCGGCTACTTGGTGCCGGATATTGGCCAGATGAGCGGGGTGTTGGCAAATAAGGGCTTCAAGTTCGCGGCGGACAAGCCCTTCACCAACGTGTTGGGCCAACAAGTGCTTTACTTTGACGCCTCCACGACCAATGGCGTTAAAGTCCACCTGACTCAGTTGCCCCGAGGCGTTCAATCCCAAGACGCAAACGGCAGTTTGGAGATAGAGCGCATCGTTCACGCCGGCTACCGGGTGCGGGACCTGGATCAGGCTGTTGCTTGGTACGTGGACAACCTGCAAGGGCAGCGCATTGGAGGAGGGCGCGGCCGGACGGGGGAGATTGCGTTCGTGAACTTTGGACAGGTGCAGGTCGAACTCATCTGCCCAGACGATCCAGCCGGTCAGCCTGCTGAAGGGCATGTCATGGACCACGTAGGTTATGCCGTAGGGGATATACAGGCATGCATCGGCGTTTGCCAAGCCAGGGGCTTGAAATTCGCGGCGGAGTCCCCCAACACAAACCCGGTGCGCCAGCAGGTCTTGTACTTCGACACCGACACCACCATGACTTCCAGGATGCACCTGACGCGGTTGCCTGATTAGCCGGGGCTGGGCGCCGGCGTTTTATCACACTCCTAACGTCAGAGGGCTCTGGCCAGTCAAAGATCACCATCCTCACGAATCTACGAATATTGGTCTATAATTGGGAATCCGATTTGGTATCCTGACTTTAGTGCGATGGCTTCAGGCGGCTAACACATACATATAGACCCAAGGCAATCTGGACCGTTCTTATAACTCAAACGCTACGAGGGAAAGATATGGCAGATGCTTTACAACATGCTTCGGCATCCGGCACGCAGGCAAGCGACGCAATTGAACAGTACGACGTAATCATCATAGGCGCGGGAGTAACCGGGCTGTACGCGTTGTACCGGCTCCGGCAGCTTGGGTTTTCGGCCCGCGCCTTTGAGGACGGCGCTGGCGTCGGCGGGACCTGGTATTGGAACCGCTATCCGGGCGCGCGTTTCGACTCGGAGAGTTACACCTATGGCTACTCCTTCTCGGAGGAGTTGTTGCAGGACTGGGACTGGAAGGAGTTGTACTCCGGCCAGCCGGAGAACGAACGCTACCTGAACTATGTGGCGGACAAGTTCGACCTGCGCCGTGACATCCAGTTGAACGCTTGCATTGCTTCCGCGGTCTACCAGGAGGGCGAGAACCGCTGGCTCATTACTACGCATGACGGCAGGCAAGCGAAGGGACAATTCCTGATGACGGCGGTGGGTGTTTTGTCGGCCCACTATGTGCCCGAGTTTGAAGGGCTCGATAGCTACCGGGGCGCTTGGTGCCACACTGCCAGGTGGCCCAAGGAAGGCATGGACTTGGCCGGGAAACGGGTGGGGGTCATAGGCACCGGGGCCACCGCCGTCCAACTAATCACTGAGATCGCCAAGGAAGTCGGGCACCTGACCGTCTTCCAGCGGACTCCCAACTTCTGCGCCCCCCTCCGCAACCGTCCGATAGACGACGAAATGCAGCGGGAGATAAAGGCCAACTACCCGGAGATATTCGAGAAGTGCATGGAGACTCCGGGGTCGTTCATACACCAGTTCGACACCAGATCGGCATTGGAAGTATCGCCAGAAGATCGGATGGAGCAGTACGAGAGGTTGTGGTCGGAGCCAGGCTTCAAGAAGTGGCTGTCCAATTTCTACGACGTTATGATGCCAGGGGAGGCTAACGAGGACTACGCCGAATTCGTCAGGAACAAGATCCGCGAGCGGGTACATGATCCTGAGGTTGCCGAGATGCTGGTGCCGAAGGACCACATGTTCGGCTCCAAGCGCCTGCCCTGCGAGAGTGGGTACTACGAGGTCTACAATCAGGACAACGTCCTGCTGGTAGACGTGCGTAAGGCCCCGATCGAGTGTATAACCCCCACTGGGCTCAAGACCGCGGAAGCTGAGTACGATCTGGACGTCATCATCTTCGCCACCGGGTACGACGCTGTTACCGGGTCGCTGACTCGCATCGACATCCGCGGGGAAGGCGGACTGTCGCTGAAGGAAAAGTTTGCCGGGGGCCCGCTGACCTACATGGGCATACAGAGCGTCGGCTTCCCCAATCTCTTCACTATCAACGCCGCTTCGGTGGGCAACTTCGTCAGGGCCGCCGAGCCGTTGGTGGAGTGGGTGACAGAATGTATCCGTTACGTGCGCGACAACGAGTACGTCCGTATCGTACCGACACCCGATGCTGAAGAGGACTGGACTCGGCACGTTAACGAGGAGGGCGCCAAAATACTGCGGAGCAAGGCCGATTCGTGGTTCGTGGGGGCCAACATACCTGGCAAAGCCCGCGCCCTGCTGACTGCCCCGGACAGCGCCCCGGCGATGCGGGCCAAGCGCGCCGAGGTGGTGGCCAATGGGTATGAGGGGTTTGCCTTGGAGTAAACGCCTTTTTGATGCTAATCAGAGCCAACGTCACGGGTCAGGTAGCCAGTGTACGTCGAGTGTGCCGGAAGAGGATGGAATGACCTCCGTTGATTACTCTGTGCTGGACAGCCCCGAGGCGTCGGCCCGTTCATTTCATCCGCAGTCCAATTGGACAAAGACGCCTGAAGGGGCTGTGGATTATGCTATCGCCATCGACGAGGAAATCTATTTGTCGTGCCGTTTCTTTCCTGTGGGGCGGGCGGGTCCGACCGTGTTGTTTTTCTACGGGAACGGAGAGACCGCATCAGGTTACGACGGCTTCGCTCCTCTCTATAACCAAATAGGGGCCAATTTTTTCATTGCCGATTACCGGGGCTACGGAGGCGCCGGCGGCTCGCCTGCCTTCACTACCATGCTGGCTGATGCCCACAAGGTTATCGAGTCGCTGTGTGAAACCATGCACGTCCGGCGGTTTACCGGGCCGCTGTACGTTATGGGTCGCTCCATGGGTCGTCACGCGGCGTTCGAGTTGGCGGTGGAGGCACCCGACAAGATCAACGGCGTGATCATCGAGAGCGGACAGCCCACCCTGGGTTAATTCACCCATGGACTGGACCCCGTCGTTAGCCAAGCGCTGGAGGCCGACTACCAACGCAAAGTCTGCTCTATAGATATACCCGCCATGGTGATTCACGGGCAGATGGATATGGGTGCGCCGTTAAGCGACGCGGTGGCCATGTACCACAACCTCCGTACTTCCGACAAACACTTGATTATCATTCCGGGCGCCGGTCACAACGACTTGATGTTTGTTGGCACCCGGCAATACTTCGGCGCCATTAGAGGGTTCCTGGCCAAGTACGCCCGGCCCTAGAAACGTGGCCGGAAACTGGCTTCAGCCGGGTGGTCAGCTATACTTGAGCCATCAAGAAATAGCGAGGGCTTGAGCATGATGGGAGAGCGGTCGGACCAGAGGGGCCTCTGGGAAGCGGACCGGTTGTATCTGGACCACGTGGGGCGGGACACCTACTACGGACTGTTGGCATCACTGCGGGGCCGCCTGTTCCGGGACCCTGATTTCGCCGGGTTCTACTGCGCCGACAACGGCCGGGACAGCGTGCCGCCCAGCCTGCTGGCGACAGCGTTGCTGCTCCAGTCCCACGACAAGGTGAGCGACGCCGAGGCCAAGGCCCGGGCCGACTTCGACATCCGGTGGAAGAGCCTGCCCTCGGCCACGATCGGGGGTGGCCTTGGGGATTGAGGTGGAAGACCGTCCCTTCGCCAAGAGTACGCTGCAGGTGTTCCGCGCCCAGCTGATACTGCACGGCAAGGTGCGGGAGGTGTTCGAGTCCAGCCTGCGTTTGGCCCGGGAGTCGGGGTATCTGAAAGGGCGCGGGATGCGGGTGGCGTTGGACACGACCAACATCCTGGGCCGTGGCGCGGTGAAGGACACGTATAATCTGTTGGCGGACGGGATAGTCAAGCTGTTGCGGGCGCTGGCGGCGGTGGAGAAGTCCAGCGTCAAGGAATGGGGCAAGGCCCGGGGATATGAGGGGTACCTGGGTTCCAGCGTGAAGGGCGAAGCCGCCATCGACTGGAGCGACAAACGGGCGCGGGCGGCGCTGCTGTCCTTGATAGTAGCTGACGCCGACCGGTTGCTGGAGTTGTCGCGGCAGGCGCAGGGGGAATTGGGGGAGGACAGCGCTGAGCGGCAGCAGATAGTGGCGGCGGCGGAACTGCTGGGGCAGTTGCTGCTCCAGAGCCTGCCCCCGGCCCCGAACGGGGGACGTGGAGCGGACCGATGACGGAGTGAATCTCAAGGACGGGGTGAGCCGGGACCGGATGATGTCGGTGCATGACCCGGAGATGCGCCACGGCCACAAGAGCAGCAGTAGACGGTTCGACGGACACAAGGCGGCCATCGTCGTGGATACCGGCTCCCAGTTGATCACCGCCGTGGACGTATTGCCCGGCAACGCTCCGGACAACCTGGGATCGCTGGAATTGGTGGAGCAGAGCGAGGCCAACACCGGTGTGCCGGTGGAGGAAGCCATGGGCGACGCCGCCTATGGGGATGGCGATACCAGGCAGGCCTTCGCCGATGCGGGACGCCGGTTGGTGGCCAGAGTGCCGGGACGGCCCGACCGGAAGCACTTTCCCAAGGATGACTTTGTCATCGACCTGACCGCGGGCAGTTGCACCTGTCCGGCGGGACAGGTTACCCACACCATCGTGCCGGCGGGAAAGCGGACGGACCGCAGGGGGCGGGTCCACCGCTTGCAGGCCTTCCAGTTCGACGGGGCCGAATGCCGGACATGTCCACTGCGGTCCCAGTGCATCGCAGCCAAGGGGAGCAGGGGGCGGCGGGTGCTGGTCCATCCCCAGGAAGCCCTGCTGCAGCAGGCCCGATCGTTGCAGCAAAGCACTCACTATGACGAATATCGAGTGCGCCGAGTGGTGGTGGAGCACCGGTTGGCCCGGCTGGTCCAGTTGGGCCTTCGCCAGTCCCGCTATTTCGGCAGGGTCAAGACCAGGTTCCAGCTGTATCTGGCTGCCACGGTAGCCAACCTGACCCTGGTGGCCGGGAAACTCGGGTGGTCGGGCCGTACCGGTGGCGGCGCAACAGGCCGCAGCGTCGTCCTCAATATTGTCCCCTTTGTTGTCGCCCATGCTGCGGCCAATTTCTGCGCGGTCCGGCTCGGACAACTGTGCTCCGTGATCCTGCTCACGTCGGCTTTATTGCCCAAATCCCCCTACCCAACCAGGACTTTCCGGCCACGTTTCTAGTGTCCTGTATCTAAAGTGCGTCGGCAAAAGCGGGCCACGCTGGCCAGGATTTGGTCAGCGGTCTTGGTCCAGACAAAGGGCTTGGGGTCTTCGTTGGTGACGTCCAGGTAACGGTAGATGGCAGCCTCCAGTTCACCGCTGCTCTGATGCACTCCACGGCGCAACTGCTTTTCGGTGAGCAGCCCAAACCAGCGTTCCACCAGGTTCAGCCAGGAGGCGCTGGTGGGCGTGAAGTGGATATGGAAGCGGGGCCGTTTGGCGAACCAGTTCCGGATCAGCGCCGTCTTGTGGGTGGCGTAGTTGTCCGCAATCAGGTGCACGTCCAACCCGGCGGGCACCTCGGACTCGATGGCATCGAGGAACTTGCGGAACTCCACGGCCCGGTGGCGGCGGTGGCACTGGCCAATCACCTTGCCGGTCCTGGCGTCCAAAGCGGCGAAGAGGGACGTGGTGCCGTGGCGCACGTAATCATGGGTGCGCCGCTCCACCTGGCCCGGGCGCAGGGGCAACAGCGGCCTGGTGCGGTCCAAGGCCTGAATCTGGGACTTCTCGTCCACGCACAAGACCAACGCCCGGTCCGGTGGATCAAGGTAGAGGCCCACAATGTCCCGCACCTTTTCGATGAAGAAGGGGTCCGCCGACAGCTTGAAGGTTTCGGTGCGGTGAGGTTGCAGTGCGAAGGCGCGCCAGATGCGGCTGACCGTGGTGTGGCTCAGACCGGAACGCTGGGCCATGGACCGGGTGCTCCAGTGCGTGGCGTCCTTGGGTGTGGACTCCAGCGTCAGCGTAATCACCCGTTCCACGTCTTCATCAGTAACCGCTCGCGGTCGGCCGCTGCGGGGCTCGTCCGACAGGCCGTCCAATCGCCGTTCCAAGAACCGGGAACGCCACTTCCCCACCGTTTCGTCGGACACCTCCAAGTCGGCAGCCACTGCGATGTTGCTGCGGCCTTCGGCGCAGGCCAGAATCATTCTGGCCCGCAGCGCCAGGCTCTGGGCCGTCTTGGGGCGACGAACCCACCGTTCCAGCGTTTCCCTTTCGGTGTCGTCCAATATCAGCGGCGGCATTGGCCTTCCGATCGCCATGATCATCCCTCTCCTGAGTCGGTGATCGAAAGAATACCTCATTGCGAACACTATTACTACTAACTTCAGTTACACCACACTAGCTCCCATTCGCAACTGCCAAGTTAAGGAGACTGAAATTCGATGGAAGCATCCTGCGTGACCCACATCGGCATTTGTGTACGGGACATGGACAAGTCCCTGGCTTTTTACCGCGACGCGCTGGGAATGAAGGTGCTGGGAGACCGGCCCACCGATCCCACCGAGGGAGGTCGGCAACACAACTACAAACACGCCCGGAAGACCAGGCGATGGGTCAGCCTGGCTTACGGCGACGGCGCAACCCCTACGCTTACCTTGACCAGCCATCCGGGGGAGTCGCCCGACGGCGAGGCGATACTGTTGGACCAAGTGGGCATCAGCCATATTTCCTTCGGGGTGGAAGACGTGGCGGGCCTTGCCCAAGAGCTAATCTCCAAAGGTTTCGGTCTTGCCGGCCCCATAGAGTCGTTTACCGGCCCGGACGGGGAGATTCGCAGCATCTACGTCCGGGACCCGGATGGCATCCTGGTGCAGTTCAACCGGCCATAGGCAGTGCAATCCAGGTCTTTTAACCCGATAGCCGCCGGGGCCTCTTCAGCAAACCGGCCGGGAAGTGGACAGGCCGGAATACTTCATGGTGTCCTGGCGGCGTAGGAACCACCGTCATAGCCGGCCAACCAGACTGGCCAACAGGCGGTCCGTCCTCGCCAGTGATGCTTCGGCGTCGTCGCCCACTGGGAACGGTGACCCCAGGAAGTCGGTAACCCCGGCGTCGGCGAATGAGCGGATGCGGCTCTCGACCTCCACCTCATTTCCGATGACGGCTATGTCCGCCGGCCCGTCTACCGACTCGATGTTGAGCATCCTGCGGTAGTTGACCAAGCCGCCGTAACGCCCAAACAGGTCCGCCGCTTTCTCGAAGGCAGCGGCCTTGTCGTCGGTTACCGCGACCGGGAGACCGGCGCAGACACGAGGTTTGGGACGGCCAGACCTCTCGGCAGCCCTGTTTATTCGGGGGACCACGTGTTCTCCAATGGTCTTGACCCCGCACATCCAAGTGATTGTCCCGTCCGACAGTTCCCCGGCGACCCTTAACATGATTGGCGCGAGGGCCGAAATCAGGACCGGGAAGGGAGATGCGCCGGCCATTTCCGAACTGGCTTGGACCCGGTACATTTCGCCCGAATAGCTCGCCGCACCTTCCTCTACCAATTGGTTCAGAACGGTCAGGTATTCACGGGTATGGCGGCCAGGACGGTCGTAAGAGAGGCCCCAGGAATCCTCAACGGCTGGTTTGTGTGACGGGCCGATGCCAAGCGACAGGCGCCCGTTGGAAGCGACCTGCACTGTCATGGCTTGTTGCATCAGGGCGGTGGGATGCCTGGGATAGGTTGGAACGACGGCGGTGCCGAGTTCGATGCGGCTTGTCAGCGTTCCTGCCAAGGCCAGCGTCGTCAACGCGTCGAACCCCCGGCCTGAAAGATGCGGAGCCCAGAACGCGTCGAAGCCGTCATTCTCCGCCTTGACCGCTTGGTTGATAACTTCATCTATCGTCTTCGATTGGCCCGGCACACTACCGGGGAACAGTCCCATTCGCATGTTAATCCTCCCAACGAGACCGGTTAGGTCAACTCTAACGCTTTCGTTTAGTTGTGATAATCTACCTAATGGAATAGTTTTCCCGCAGCCCGCAATTGCGACAGTATATCCGAATTTTTCAGGAGTTGTTTCTGGTATGGGATTTCTTGTTGACAGGTGGCGCCGTATCGGTACGACTGTACATTGCATTGGGCTTTGCTGTGTTTTTGACCTTGGTGTCCAGCGCGGTGGGTGTGTATTACTTCGAGCGGAGCGGAGACATGAACTACCAGGTCCGGTCGGAGTCCGTGCCAGTGCTGGAGGCGTCCTGGGCTGCGGCCCGTGAGGCAGAGCGTTTGCGGATTTTGGGACTGGGACTGCTGACCGAACCTGAATCCGGCTTTCAGGGTTTGCAGACGGACTCCGTGGTCGAGTCCCTGGAACGCTTGGAGAAGGCTTTAAGTGAGGTTAGTGGCCTACAGGCTCTATCGTCGGATGCGAGCGCGGTCAACGACGCCGCTCATGACTTGGGGGAGGTCATTGGTAATCTTGCTTTGAACCGGGACGCTCTGATGGATGCCAACGCTGCTGCGGCTGACTTGCGAGTGCGCTTGGGGGAACTGTCTTCAGGCGCCGGTTCGTCCAAGGCGGCCTTGCTGGTGTTGGAACAAGCATTACTGGCTGATGATGAGGTTATCTTAGACCGGTTGTGGAACGAGTTCGCGATTTTATATGAGGCCGGTGTTGACCCGGCTGTGGCGTCTTTGGCCGGTGAACAAGGAGTGTTTGCAGTCCGCGGACTGCAATTGGCACTGCGCGCCAACATCATGGACTTGGCCATGACCTTTAATGAATCGAGTGCGGCCCTGCAGGATTCCGTATCAAGCTTGTTGGCGGCATCCCGCGCTCAGGCTTCCGATACGCTGGGACTGGCCGTCGGCAGGTTTTGACCAGGGCCGGCTTTTGTTGACGGTCATCAGCGTTGTCAGCGTAATGGCGGCTACTCTGGCGGCTTGGTTGTGGGTGGGTAACGGTATGGTGCGAAGGCTTTAAAGAATGTCGGAGCGTATGAGGAGGATGGCCGACGGAGACCTGGAAACTCCGGTGCCAGAGGTAGGGCAAGACGAAATCGGAGAGTTGGCCGATGCGTTGGAAGTCTTCCGCGAACAGGCGTTGGAAGTCCAGCGACTGAATCTCGTCGAGCAGCTATATGGCGAGTTGCGTGTGGCGAATGCGGAGCTTCAGCGGATGCAGGCCCGGCTGGTAGCCCAGGAAAAATTGGCGGCTTTGGGCGAGTTGGTGTTCGGTATGGCCCATGAGATCAGCAACCCGTTGAATTTTGTTCATAATTTCTCTGAGGGTTCAATCGAACTGTACAGTGAGCTGTCGGAGATGCTGGAGAGTTACCGGGACAAGATGACGGCGGATGATACGGCTTTGCTGGATGACATCAGCCAGGAATTGACCAACAGCCTGAACCGCGTACTGTCCAACGGCGGACGTGCTCTGGCCATTGTGGAACGTATGCGCGGGCTGGGAGTTGTAGGTGGGCAACCGGTATTGACGGATTTGAACTCCGTGCTCCGGCAGGCAGCGCAGTCGGCGGGCGAGGTTTTTGGCGCGGAGTGGAAGGGTTCCACGGTCCAACTGGTCTTGGATTTGGACCCATCATTGGGCGAGGTGCCGCTGGTTGAGCGGGACTTCGATGAAGCGGTGCTGAACCTGGTATCGAATGCTTACTTTGCGATGCGGCTGAAGCAGGAAGAGTTGGGCGACAGTTATGAGCCGGTATTGGCCGTGTCGAGTCGTCTGGTTGATGGTACGGCGGTTGGGAGGTGACCTGTCGGTGGATACTGTTTACGGCGACTATGCAGAGTTCACGATGAGCCTGCCGGCGGCCGCCACTGCGGGTACGTTCGCTGCTGAGACAGCCTGTTAACAGGTCAGCCCGGCAATTAGCCGCGGCCCTGGACCCAACAACCGCATTATCATCTACGGAGGATCAGGTAGACAAAAGCGATAACGACCACAATTCCAGTGATGTCCAGGATGATGATCAGGGCAGTGCGTTGGCGGGGAGTCGGGCAATGCCGGCGAGGGCGTTCCGGATACGAGGTACGGCATTGCCGATAACCGGCAAACCCGGACGCTCCAAATTCAGTGACAGGCCTCCTTGATGGATTCGCCGCTTGGCGGCGTTGGCGTAATTTCCGTGACGGCTGTTGCGAGAACGACGGGCGTCGAGGTTGGTGTCAACGTAGGCAGCGGCGGTTGCGTGGGTGTCGGCAAGGCGGTCGGCGTTGGGGTCACAATGGGCGTCGGCGTGGGCGTCGGGTCGACTCCGGGCTGGTCCAAGACCGGTATGGTTACCTTCTATGGTTGTCCTACTCGGTATTCGTCAAGTAGCGAAAGGAGCGTCCAGGGCTATCGGATCGCCTATGGTGATTGCGCCGCCGAACAGATGAAAATCGTTGATGGTTTGACGATTGAAGTCTATGATTAGGCCGCAATATTCACAGTTGGGTGAACGAGATGTTCGGTCTGCTGAGTGAAGCACCATACGGCGTTTACGCCGTGGATATGAGCCAGACAATTTTGTTCTGGAACCGCAGCGCCGAGCAGATTCTCGGCCACACTGCTGACGAGGTAATCGGACTCCGGTGCTACGAGGTCTTGCAGAGTCTTCCTGAGAGCGGGGCGGGGCCGGTGTGCATGGAAGGTTGCCCCGCTATCCAGTTCGCCAAAGAGGGGATTATCCCGCCGGTGGTCAATGTCGCGGCGCGATGCGCGACGGGTGTGCGAAAACCCATTACGGTAACCCCTCTCATTATCCAAAGTGACCAGCAGAGGGTTCTGGTGCACCTGTTCCACGAGCGAAGGGATGGCGCGAAAGCCAAAACTGTAGCCAAAAGAGTACTGGACGCACTTTCGTCTCAAATGACACATTCGGCTGGGTCTGCCGATTCTGCCGGCGGCCAAGTTGAGCCATTGTCCATCCGCGAAGTGGAGGTGTTGCGCCTGTTGGCCCTGGGACTTGAAATCGGTGAGATTGCGGACGATCTGAATCTCAGTTCACATACTGTCCTGAACCACGTCCGCAACGCCCGCCGGAAGCTCCGGGCCAGAAACAGGCTGGGCGCGGTGCTGACCGCCCTCCGTCTCGGCCTGATATAGATTCTCCTAACCGTCTGTTCCCGCCCCCATACCTTCCCGTATCCCTTGGCGGTCTCTGCGTGCTTTGCGGATACTCCGCCCAACTCCCAGCGCCCCGGTCACGGGACTATGCCGACCTCCCGAAGCAGGGACAGGGTACCCCGCAAATCGGCCAAAGCCCCCAAGTCAATGTCGGGCGGTTCAAGCGATGAGAGGGGCGGCAGACCCCCATGCGGCTCGACACCGGAGATCAACGGGTACTCTTTGGTGGACTCGGCAAAGTACGTCTGCGCCACATCGGAAAGCAGAAACTCCACGAACTGTTCGGCCCCCTTGCGGTTGTTAGCGTTCTTGATAATGCCGGCGCCTGCCACCAGTACCAAGGCCCCCGGGCCGCCGCCGCCCAGAAAATGGTTACGGGCGCCGAACTCCGGTCCTTCCTCTTCCAGGAACCTTTGAAGATAGTAGTGATTTACGAACCCAACATCCACATCACCCCGGGCCACCGCGGCTACGGTGGTTGTGTTGTTGGAGTAGGACTGTGCCCCATTGGCGTTAATGCCCTCAAGCCAGTCCCGGGCCGCTTGTTCACCCCATTTGACGCGAAAGGCCGTGACAAAGGCTTGAAAGGAGGCGTTACGCGGGGCCCAACCTATTCTCCCCCGCCATTCAGGGGCAGTGAAACCAAGAATAGATTCGGGAAGGTCTGTCTCAGGGTCTATGGCCGATGTGTTGTACACCACGGTTCGGGCGCGTCCAGAGATGCCCACCCACTCTCCAACCGGAGACCGGAATGCGGGTGACACCTTGGAGAGGAGTTCCTCTGGGAGTGCCGAAAGGAGTCCTGCATCCGAGAGGCTGCCCAGCGATCCCGGGTCCTGGAGAAACACCACGTCCGCCGGCGTGTTCTTCCCTTCTTCCAGGATCGTCGATGCGATGGCGGTGCTCCCGGCATACTTGATGCGAACATCGATACCGCTCTCTTCGATGAACGCCTCCAGCACCGGTTGGACCAAGCTTTGGGAACGCCCGGAGTAAATGGTGACGCTTTCATCGTCCCCGCCACAGGCGAGCGGGCCGGCTATTGTCACCGCCAGCAAAACAGCGGCCAAGAGCAGTTTGGGGGTAATGTCTCGCCAGTCGGAACTTCTCATGTTTAACTCCCTCGCTAACCCAGTTGAGACGGAAACGTCACTCTCACGCCCGGTTTAGCAGGAACACTCCGCCTCTGATTTCCCCGGTTTCAGGTCGGTGGACATTCCCACGCCTTCGAGTCAATCGTGAAAGAGTTCCAGCGCCTGATTGTACGACTCCACCGTCATGAGGACTTGCCCTCGGTCGGGTTGTGGACTCGGAAGAGTTGTTTCAACGTTGAGAAAAAGAAAACATGAGTCATCAGCAGGTGGGTGAAGGTGTCGTGTGGACCGCTACCCCGCCGACTAACCGGCTTAACACTTCCCTTTTCAGTTGGCCGCACCAAAGAGCAGAACAATCACATATTCACAGGCTAGGCTTGGCAACATGCCGCCCGACAGACGCGCACGCCGAAGAAACAACTGCCGCAAAAGCAGACTCGGGGTCCATGCTCTTCATCCTCTTCGTCATGACCCGAAAAATTCTCCCTGCCCTCCTTGATGAAGAAGGGGACCAGGAACAGGGCTGAAACAGGGTCAGCCCACCACCAGGAGAACAAACTGTTGAGCCCCAGACCTACCAGGATGGTCAGGTCCTGAAGATCGCAGAACAGGCTTTCCATGGCCTCCGCTCTCAATGACCGGGACTGCATCCGGGTGGCAATGCGCATCTTGCCCACGTAGAGACCAGACATCACGACGGCGCTTGCAACCACAATCCCAACGCCCACAAGGCTTGGCTTCGGCTCAGGAAACCATCCCAGCAGGTTGGCCCCGGAGTGGAGGACAATGTATGCTGCCAATAGAAAGAAGCTAAGCCCCAGCAGCCTTTGTGCCTTTCTCTCCGCAGCCTCTGCCTCCGATTCGTCACGCTCCGTCTTCAACCGCCACACCAGGACCCCACCGGCGAGGAGCTCTACAATGCTGTCCAGCCCGAAAGCCAGGATGGCCACACTCTCGGCCTGAATACCTGCCCAGAAGGCAACCACGGCCTCTACCAGGCTCCACAACAGACCGGCAAACACCAGAATCAGGGCTGTCCTGCGAAGGGCATCCGATTCAAGCATCAAGAGTGATTTCTCCTTGCGTCACGTAACCTTTCCCCGGAGACGCCGAGCCAGACCCACAAGAGTATAATGGCAGCTCGGATGTAAGCGGTAGAGGCGGGCGATAAACTTTAATGGACCTACCGCCCCTCCGTCTCGGAGCGTTCGACGCTCATGGACGGGTCGCTGGCCAGGGTTTATAACTGGTTGGCGGGTAGTCACTGGCGGGGTGGCGGAGGACATGTCAGCGATGGTGCGCTAAGCGGTACTGTACTACAAACCTTTGAGTTGGTGGTCTCGTTGTAGTTGGAAAGAGTTGGCCGTAATGCCTGTTTCTGAGCTGGATAGATGAGACCGCACCCAACACGAACACCACGCCTCGACAGCTGGAGCACACGGTGACCGACGAAGTCGTCCCCGGAAATAAGCCTCGCTATGCCCCGTCCGTGTTGAATTTTGCTCCTGGGTAAGATCGAGTGTCTCTAAACCAAAGCCAAGGTGGGATGTGCATTTGGCGAGGGTTGGGAATCAGGCCGAGGGTCTCGCAGTAGCCCTTCGGCCCTTGATTGCAGGACGGTCCGGCAGCGCCGTTTGACTTCGTCGCTCCGGCTGGCCAGACCGGTCAGGAAACCACTGACTCTCTCCTGCACTAGGGCCTTGCTTCCCAGGCACAGGTTGCCAATGGCCCCCTCCCTCACCCAACCCCGGACCGCCCCGTCAGCGTTGAAGTCCGGGCTGTAGGCAAGGCAGGTTCACCAGCTGCAGACCCAGTCCGGGCGTCCGTAGGTACTCCCGCAACGCTTCGCCGCGATGCGCTGGCGCGTTTTCCCAGATCACATTCAATCGCCCGGAGTGCCTCTCCCTCAGTTGCATCAGGAAGGAGGCTGAAGTCCCCGCGTTGCTGTTTCCCCTCCAGTTCCATCCATTCCACTTCCCTGGTCTCCGGGCACACCGCCGAATAGTAGTCGGTCTTCTCGCCTCGGCGCGGGCTCGCGGGCTGGTTCGAATCCATCAGGGCCGGCTTCCCCTTCAACACCCATTTGCCCCGCAGCTCAGCATCGGCCCAGAAATGGGCCTCGTCAGCAAAGAATATCTTGGGTCCGGACTCTCTCACCCTGTGGGCCAGCAGCCAGACGGTGTGCCAGCGTTCCCGTTCCCGGGGCGTGGGCGTAAGGTGGCCTTGCAGCGGGCCTTGGGCTCCTCCGTCAGCGTAGGCAACCGGCAACTCCGCCTCCCAACCCGTCAAATGGGCGACCAATGGCTCACCCGCCTCACCCGCACGCTGGAACGCTTCCGGCTGTTTCAGGAGAAGGTGTTGAGCGGGGCTGGGTGAGGGTGGTGCTACGATGCCCTTCAGGTCCAGTGCAAATCAACTCCAAAGTCAGCGGTTCTTTTTCGGTAGCTCACTTTCAGCGAAGCTGTCGAAAATCCGCTCGCGCACCTGTAGGAACTCTCTCAGGTGGTCGTTGCAAATCCCTACGCGCACTATGTAGCCATAAGGCCTGTGCGGGAAGTGGCGTGATCGCGAAATTAGGTCCTCCATGTCCATCACACACGAGTCCTTGTCCCGTTGCAAACGCCAAGGAAACCGTACCCGGCTTTGGCCGCCCTTTTCGTAGCTCTCTGTTGCGGACAAGTCGAAAAACTCGGATGACGTGGAATACTTCTTTATGACCGAAGCTACATGCTCTTCGGCAAATCTGAACTGGTTCAGTTTGTCCGAAAAGCCCTTGACGAAGATCTGGACCACGACCTGGCCGTCACGCGCCTGTATCTCCGTTTCCTTGCCTGACCGATTCACTGTCCACCCTGCCGGCACGCTTATGGTGTAACCCCACTTTTCGCTTTGATCACTGTAGGATTTAAGTGGAATCGGCGTGGGCCTTGGCGTCGCGGTAGGCCTTGGTGTTGGAATAGGGGTTGAGGTTGGCCAGGGAGTCCATGTTGGTGCAGGCGTCGCCGTTGGGACTGCTGTTGGTGTTGGAGTCGGCGTAGGAACCGGGGTGGGTGCCAGTGTAGGGGTTGGCGTCGGGGTCGGGTTTGGAGTAGGCGTTGGTTTAGACGTTGCGGTTGGGACGGCTGTCGGGGTTGGCTCCGGCGTGTGAGTGGGCGTTGGCTTGGGAGTCGCAGTTGGGATGGATGTCTGCGTTGGGGGTGGCTCCGCCGTTGAAGTGGGCGCCGGTTTAGTGGTGGGCGTTGGGGCCGGCGTGGGCGTTGGGGCAACTGCCGGGTTTGGTGTACGGGGCGGTGTTATCGTCGGCTTCGGAAAAGGATTCAGTGACGAGGGTAATTTCAGTACATTCAGTACATCATTCAGGGCCGAACGGGATCGCAATCCATCAGGGGAGTCATACAAGGCCCAGACAATAACGGCTGCGGAAATTATTGCTAAGATAATGATCAAGCAACCACAACCACGCCCCCACTTCCGTCTGGAACCCGGTGGCCTACTGGTTCTGAATCCGCAATAAGCGCAGAACTTGACCGTGGTTGGTATGGTCAGACGACAATCTGGGCACTTCATGCCTTGGCGGGCGCATTCAAGTTAACGCCGCATTCGATGCAGAAGAAAGCCTTGACTGGAACGGATGAATGGCACTCCTTACAAGTCCGACTTCCTGGGTGAAGCACGGCGATGCAGTCCTCATCAGAGCAATATATGAGCTCCGGGGAACTCACCCTATGGCACTTGGGACACGTCAAAACCGGGGAAGGGGCAGGTGTTGTCGGCGGAACGATGGACGATGATGCAGATATCTTGCCAGCCTGGATCAAATTTCGATAACCTGATCCCGCAGTTGGCGGCTGCGACGTTCCCGGTACTGGTTGAGGAGCCGTGGCCAGCGCACTCGCCGGTGACGGCGTTGACGGAAAAGAGTTCAAGGCGCTTTCCAAGTCTGGCACTTGGTCCACGGGGCGAGAACAGAGGTCCGCAAGGTAAGCCGCCAGTTCAGCGACACTGCCATCTCGGATGTTCCGCAATTCCTTGAAACATCTTGAATCTTCCGGCGCAGCAAAATCATCTTTGGTAAGGATCAGGTTTTCTTGATTATAGAATTCTGACCACAATTGAGGCTTGGAACTGATAGCCAACAAGCTGAGATAGAGCACCAGGGAAGGGAAATTATCTATACGTTCATCGTAGTCCCGGATTGTCCTCAGGGGGTGTTGGTAGTTCTTATGGCCCAGTTCCGGGCTGTCCTCCCCATGAAATCCCGGCAGAAATACGCCATCGTAATCAACTAATCGGATAGCCTCATCTCTCTGCACCATCACATTGCCATGCTGAAGATCGTTATGGGCAATGTTTAAGCCGCGCAAGCTGCCATTGGCGCCCCTCCACCGGGCAGCCATGTCCCTGAGAATATCAGGGGCATCAAGGTGGCGTTCGACGAACTTGTCCAGCCGCTCGCCTTCCACCCATGCCATTTTGACAATGGGATACCATTGGCCCTTAACCCTGATTCCTCTGTCCAAGTATTGAACGCGCACAAACGTATCAGGCCGTGCTTCGCTCAGGTACTGGCCCAACTGGGTGTAACGTTGCTTCTGGTCCCTTACCTCTCGGGTAAAGCATCGCACGGCAAATTCGCGGCTTCCATTGGAAACTTTATATACGCAAGCGAAATTCCCGGAGTACACCAAGGGCAACCCTCTAGGGTTGACAGCTACCTTCCCTTGGGATAGGTCATCGTCCTCGAAGCATACACTCGGATTTTGTACAACGTCACTGAAATCGGGCATCCCCGGCCAAGCCATGAGTTCACTTCACCTATTCGGCCTATGTGACTTTGACGATAATCAGGGTCGTATCGTCATTCTTCATCGAACGTTCATGCCTTTGCGTCTGCACCCAGTCGTCCCAACTCCCCGGCGAGTCCACCGTCAGGAGCGTTTCCCATGGCTTTTCCCCGGCTGCTGCACGCTCCAGTATCCAGCAGGCCAGGGCGTCGGAGGCCAGGATGAACAGGTCGCCCTCCGCGAATTCTCCCCGGCTCCGTCGGACCTGTTCGCCGAGTCCCCGGTTGTTGGCGGGGTTGGCGCATATCAAGGCCGGCGTGTTGTTGAATGCCGCAGGGTCTTCCAAGGGGAAAGACAGCAGCAAGGCGTCTCCACGGACTACAAACAGGCAACTGTCTCCCACGGCCACAGCTTGCCATGAAGGACGGCCCGATCTGTTTGGCTCAATACTTAGCGCCAGCAGCGTCGCAAGAGCGCCGGCGCGAGCCTTCGCCTCGCCATGCCAAGGAATGCGGTCCCAAGGCACCTTCTTGTCCCATTCCTGTTGGCCCGGCGCCAGCCAGCTTTCCAAGGCGCATTGAGTCGGATTGGATAGGTCAAAGGGTTTCCGGGCAAAGGCTTCCGTCAAGATTTGCGCCCACGATTTGGCAAACGCGGACTCGCTGGCGCCGTCGGAAAGCGCAATCCTAGCCGAATTCAGGCCGTATTTACTTATCGGGTAGACAACCCTGGAATCGTCCTCGCACTCATCTGCCCGGTTACCGGCTTTAGGCGTAGAGAACTTTCTTGGAGGAGACAGCGGCATCAGCACCCCTCAATCAATGCAAATTGGAGGGCCCGCGGGTGCCGATATCCAGGAATTGCACCAGCGCCTCCACATTGGAGTTGAAAACAAACCCGCGTGAGTGCTCACTCACCGTAAAGCCCATGGTCGCCGCTAAGTCGCGGCTGGGTTCTGGCAAAACCGACGACATGCGGAACAATCTCTTGGCAAGACCGTCGGGCAAACCGTCCTCCCGGTCAGGGTATTGTACCGGCTTAGCGGCGGCATCGGAAAGATGGACGTTGAAGAGCAGCGCGTTTCCATCACTGGTTCCAAGGCCCATTATTTCCTGGGCTTGGCGTTCCGGATTTCCGTCCGTCGCGTCGCCGTCCGAGATGTTAATGACTATTGGAGGGAACGAGTCTGGGTGGCCGCCTATCCACGCCTGCAAGGAGCAGGACGCGACTGCCAACGCTTGACACATCGGGGTCCCGTATTCGGCCTTGGGATGCAACCATACCGGAACCCTCCGGGTCACTTCCACGATACCGCCGGCCCCATCGGACTCTTTGACCCGTCTTTCCTCTACCTCGGCAATATCAACTACCCGCGAGATAGTCAAGAACGGATTGTCAAGGGAAGTATTGGGTAAAACCGTGTTCAAGTTGGGAGTAAGCGCCAAAAAACCTTGCGATGTATAGGTGATAATCCCGATATGAAAGTAATCTCTGATTTCCATGCCTTGAGAGCAACGAAGGGATAAGGCGTTGAGAATTCCGTTTATGGCTTCCGCTGCTTGGTCCATTTTCCGTTGACCAGGCTGTCCCGCCAGCGCGGCTGCCATAGACCCCGACTGGTCAATCAGGAATAGGAAGCAACCGGGATTAGCTCGATTAATATCCGCCGAGTACGGCATCGCCTGCTCCATACCAATTGCTTGCGTCGGTGCTTAATCAACCAGGACCAGAGTCCTGAATCAATGCAAATTTGAAGGTCCGCGGGTGCCGATGTCCAGGAATTGCACCAGCGCCGCCATGTCGGAGTTGAAAACAAAGCCCCGCGAGTTTTCGCTCACCGCCAAGTCCAGTGTTGCCGCCAAGTTGCGGCTGGGTTCCGGCAGGACCGAAGACATGCGGAACAGTCTCTTGGCAAGATCGTCGGGCAAACCGTCTTCCCGGTCCGGATATTGGACCGGCATAGCGGCTACTTCAGAAAGATGGACGTTGAAGATGAGCGCGTTTCCATCAGCCGTTTCGAGACTCATTATCTCTTGAGCTTGACGCTCCGGATCCCCATCGGTCGCGTTACCGTCTGAGATGTTGATTACTATTGGAGGGAAAGATTCCGGGTGGTCGTCAATCCACCTTTGCAAGGACTGGGAAGCGATTCCCAACGCTTGACACATCGGGGTCCCGTACTCGGCTGCCGGACGGAACCAGACCGGCACCTTTCGGGTCACTTCCACCAAGCCGCCGGCGCCATCGGGTTCCCTGACCTCCCTATCCTCCACTTCAGCAAGGTCGACCACTTGGCTGATGAGAAGGAAAGGCTGGTCGGGGGTGGTGCCAGTGAAAGCACTTCTAACCGTAGGGCTTCCTCCGCTGTCCGTGTTATAGCTGATAACTCCGATATGGAAATAGTCTCGAATCTCTAAACCCTGAGAGCACCGCAGGGACACCGCGTTGAGAATACCATTGATGGCCTCCGCCGCTTGGTCCATCTTGCGTTGACCGGGCTGACCGCTAAGCGCCTGCGTCATCGACCCCGACTGGTCAATCATGAAGAGGAAACAGGCGGGGTTGGACCGGCTGATGTCGGCGGAATAGGGCATTTTGCTCTTCTCCTTACTTTTCCCGGCAGAGTGTAGCCACTGATGAGACGTTCAACCATCGCATTTTATCATTCCGGTGAGCGCCTTGCGAACAGCGGCGGCGGCAAGGCGGAACTATCAGATTGGAAAGAAGTGCGCATTCGGAGGTCTGGGTCCGGTGATGCTTTCTAAGAACCTTCTGAACGAGTCCGTGTTGATATGGCATATTAATGCTGGCGGAACCTGATGCCGGTGGAGTCCCTGAAGTTGATGGACCAGCCAACATTTTCGGACTTGGAATACCAGGACAAGAAGCGGAAGACCCGCAGGGAGCTGTTCTTGGAGCGGATGGAAGCCACCCGGCCGGGTGGCTCTTCACCATTGGAATCGCCCCTATGTGGGAGACCCCGGTCTTTTTGCAGCTGAAGTGGCGTCCCAGGCAGGATTCGAACCCGCGACCCGCTGCTTAGAAGGCAGCCGCTCTGTCCACCTGAGCTACTGGGACGCAATGCGCGCCTCGCCGGCCCTATACCGTTAAAGCCAAGAATAGGCCCTTAGAAGCTTGAGCGAGACCGGCTGGGAATATCTACCACTTACCGGTCTCTACTCAAAAATTATAGCAAATTTGTTACCGCAACCCTCTACTGCCGGGCTGACAGGGGTATGTAAAATTGAGATTATAGCTACGAACCGGCCCCACCGCCCCTGGATTCCGGCCTACGCCGGAATGACGGAATGGGCTCGCCTGGATTCCGGCCTACGCCGGAATGACGGAATGGGCCCGCCTGGATTCCGGCCTACGCCGGAATGACGGAATGGGTCCGCCTGGATTCCGGCCTACGCTGGAATGGGTCCGCCTGCGATTGACGGAATGGGTCCGCCTGGATTCCGGCCTACGCCGGAATGACGGAATGGGTCCGCCTGGATTCCGGCCTACGCCGGAATGACGGAATGGGTCCGCCTGGATTCCGGCCTACGCCGGAATGACGGAATGGGTCCGCCTGGATTCCGGCCTACGCCGGAATGACGGAATGGGTCCGCTTGGATTCCGGCCTACGCCGGAATGACGGAATGGGTCCGCGGATTCTGGATTCCGGCCTACGCCGGAATGACGGAATGGGCCCGATACGGAATGGGCCCGATAGTGAGCATTTGGGAGCGGTTTTGTATTTGAGCAAGCCTACCCTATTATGCGGTCTCACGTTCAACTGCGTAAAGTCCCAAATGAAATACATACCCTTGTCAGCTACTGCCGGGAGAGAAGACCTTTTCTGACAATCAACCGGCCTTCAACCGGCCTTGTCTACCTCGCCAGCCCGTAAGGGATAGCCTTGGTGTCGGTGTCTTCCGATTGGTCCATGTGGGTGGCCAGCTTCACTATCAGTTGCCCCATGGCGGTCTCGCCCCAGAACCACTCGTGTATCTGGTTATCCGTAGCTTGGGGCCTTTGCTCCATCCGCGCCTCGTAGTAGAAAGCCTTGAGGTCGTCTACGCAGTATCGGATGAACTGGGGCAAAATCGTGCCTTCGGGCCGCTCCTCAAAGTCCGACTGTTCTCCGCTGATGTAGCCTTCAAAGAAGCGGATGACTCCCCGGAACCGGCGCTGTGGCACACCGCATACTCCCACGTTGGTGCGGCCGTCATGGTTGTTCACCCACCGCTCGTAGTAAGGCCGGAGACCGGTAAGTTCGTCGGCGGGGTTCAACTCTTGCTTCTGGTCCGAACGAGAGGCCTCGGAGGCCTG
This sequence comes from Dehalococcoidia bacterium, assembly GCA_965261795.1. Lineage (GTDB taxonomy): Bacteria > Chloroflexota > Dehalococcoidia > Lucifugimonadales > UBA3495 > CBDCFV01. The sequence goes on along the minus strand of OZ253476.1, from coordinate 4,120,274 downwards.
CAACAGCAGTTCCGGGGCAGTGTCGTCCGGGAATTCTTCCAGTACCGGGCCACTCTCGTATTCCAACAAGTCAAGCGCGGCTCGCAGGACACGGTGTTGGAGTTCGGGGTCATTGGCTTTCCCAAATGTGTTGCCGAAGAAGTAGGGAACCCACAGCATCCGGGGAGGCTTGACCCGGGCGGCATGTTCCTTGACGAAGATGATCCCGGTGGTAGACATACCGGCTTCCTCGAAGCACCTGGCCAACACGCTGACCGCGTGCGAGCAGAGGGGTCAAGTAGGGGTCAGCAGGACGACGTCCACGCCCTCGTCCAAGAGTCTCTTCGCCACCTCGGGCCCCGTCTTCTCGACCACCGTGGTGGTGTCCCGCAAGGCGCCCATGAACGAGTAGTTGTTTTCACCAAGGGAGCCTATTTCCCCCCTGTCGGCCAACTCCTGCAGCCGGTCGATGGGGAAGGTCACGTTGATGTCGCGATAGATGCCGGTGTGGTCGAACCCAATGCTGACATGGCTTTGAATGATGTCTGCCGCGCTGGTGGAACGGGGTATAACCCGGTACGACGAGTCGCCGCCGTTCTTGTGATCGGTAATAAAAGGAAGGTCGCCGCGGACGTGCAGCCCGGCGGAGGTCACCAGCGCGACCCTGCTTTGCGAGAGAGGCTTCCGCATGGGCGTCCACGGGGTATCGTCGTGCTCCATGCAAGGGAACATCTGGAGCATTTTTCGTTGTACTTCGCTGAGCAACTCTAGCCTGGGCATGGATTTACCTCCATTAAGGTTGGCCGCGCTTACTAAGAAATTACCTCAAACCCAATCAGTCTCGCTGATTTCCCCATGTCGCTCACCGAGGCCTATAGATTCCCGCCTGCGCGGGAATGACGGGTTGGGTGCTGCGACAGGTTTGCGGGAATGACGGGTTGGGTGCTGCGACAGGTTTGCGGGAATGACGGGTTGGGTGCTGCGACAGGTTTGCGGGAATGACGGGTTGGGTGCTGCGACAGGTTTGCGGGAATGACGGGTTGGGTGCTGCGACAGGTTTGAGATAATTTCCGAGTCCTGCCGCGCGGTTTCAAAAGTAGTCTACGATGTAAGGACATGTCAAGTTGGCGCGAGGCTATGGAGCCGGATAATGCTCCAACCACCAGCGGGCGATCTCGTCGCGGCGGGCAAACCAAACCCCGGGGAACTGCCCGCAGTATTGGAGGAACTTCTCCACCCCCCGGGAACGGGCCGGACGGCCTGCGATGCGGCAATGGAGCCCAACCGACATCATTTTCGGATGGGTGCGGCCCTCTTCGTACAGGCAGTCGAAGGTCTCCTTCAGGTATTCGTAGAAGTCGTTGACGCTGACCAGGCCGCCTCTCCAGAACCGGGCGTCGTTGGTCTCCATACTGTAGGGCACCACCAGCCAAGGCCGGTCCCCGACCGCGACGTAGTAGGGAAGGTCGTCGTTCATACCGATGCTGTCGTAAGTGAACCCGCCGTGCTCCACCACCAACTCGCGGGTGTTGACGCTGGGTCCGTAGCGAGTGAACCATCCCACGGTGCGCTGCCCGGTGGTACGCTCCAGCGATTCGACGGTCTTGGCGATGGCCTCCCGTTCCGAGTCCCGGTCCATCAGGTGGTACTCCTCCCAACGGTAGCCGTGGCCGCAGATCTCATGCCCTTCCGCGGCGATTTCCCGCGCCACTTCGAGGTTGCGCTCCAAGGCCAGGGCGCAGCAGTAGAAGGTGCTGGACACTCCGTACCGTTTGAACATGTCCAACAGCCGCCAAACACCGACGCGGCTGCCGTACTCGAAAAACGACTCGTTATTGAGATCTCGGTCTCCGGGAGGGACAGGTGACGGCACTTCGCCGTTTGTTTCGTGATGGGAGTCTCCGTCCAAGGTGGAGTATTCGGCTCCCTCTTCGTAATTGACCACCAGAGAGACGGCGATCCGGGCGCCGCCGGGCCAGGATATTTGAGGCACGTTCTTGCCGTAGCCGACCAAGTCGCGTTGCATGTAAGCGTCTCCTTACGGCGACGGTGCAGGCCGCCGAAGAAAGTTTGTCCCCCTATTATATAGACTGGGGCTAGATGGCCGAGCACGGCTGGAACAGGGAGGGCAGGGCCGGAATTTTATTTCCCATGAGATTCCCGGACATTCCCGGACATTTCCAGACATTCGAGGGAATCCAGGCTCGGCTGGCAGGGTTGATTGTCCGGACTGTGATTCGTTTGATTTGATTGATTGGCATGATTTTGGTCGTTAAATGCCGTTTTGCTCCGTTCAGTGGCTGGAATTGTTTTCCTAATTCTTCATGTCGTGGATGCAGGGCGGAATACCGTGCAGGACGTATATCATGTTATCCAACGGTTTCACGAGTTGGAAAGGGGCAACTGTCAGTGACCGGGTATTTGGATACAAGCGGAGGGACGGTATGGCCCCGCCCGCAGAGAGGCGGGGCGAAAAGGATCGGGGAAGGGCGGAAGCCGGGTGTCGACAGGGTTGGGGCGAGGTGCGTATAATAGATGCATGGGGACGCGCGGGTTCGACAGGAGCGTTCTGGAATGGATTGCAGGCCGAGGTGTCATCGCACTCGTTAAACCGGTGGCAGTCATTAACTGACAATCGTGAATTTGCACTAGCCGCCTAAAGCGTGGCTACGTCCGCTCCCGGTTATTCCCGAAGGCGGGGATGCGGGCGCCAAACTTTCGGGATGCGGCCCTCCTGATGCCGTTATGGTTGGGCTCAAGTCAATCGGCTGGCTTTACGGAAACTCTGTCGGCGGAGGTTTCGTAAAACGAGAACAAAGCGCCGGATAAGTCTGTAGTACATCCATTAGCGGTGCCTTCTGGACGGGGAGTTCGACCCTCCCCCGTCTCCACCAATTTCTTCCAAATACGAGTGACGTAAACTGCCCTCCGTGATGCCACGGAGGGCTTTTCATTGGGCCTCCCGATAGGCAGATGAAGTGTGGGGCGGGGGTCGCGTCCCATAACGCCCGTTTTGGGGACTGTCCCATCACTGACATTTTCAGCTAGCGGCCGGGTGTCCCACAAACGTATACTCTCGATATGGGCAATCTTTACGGCTGCATCAGGACCATCCGGCATCAGGAAGAGGCCCGGGCCGACAGCGATCCGCATCCCCAAACGTTGCTGGGAAGTGAGGATACCTGAATTGTCCGCGTAGCTCCGCCATTGGCCATAGCTGGGCTACGGATTCCTGCAGTTTTCTTGGCTATGTTATCAGTTTGACACCCTAGCCTACGGAGGCATACTGCCCGGAAGATTAAGGTTCCCTATCGAACGATGAACATGACCACTGACACAGAAGACGCTGCAATAGCTGGACCGGTCCCAAATTCTCCCATTCCCGTAGTTAATGTGGCACAAGTACCCCAACGTAGCCCCCTGCGCTACCCTGGTGGTAAAACTTGGCTGGTGCCCCACGTCAGGGTTTGGCTTGGTGCTTTAGAGTCGCCACGATTGCTGATTGAGCCCTTCGCCGGTGGGGGCATAACCTCACTCACTGCCGTAATGGAACACTTGGTACCGAATTGCCTTATGGTCGAGCTGGACCAGGACGTTGCTGCCTTCTGGGACGCGGCACTTCACCATACCGCGCAACTCGTAAAGCAAATCGACAACTTCACTCTAACACGGGAAGACATATACCTTCTGGAAAATCAATCATCCAAGACCGTTGTAGAGCGTGGGTTCCGGACTTTAGTGTTGAATCGAACCAGGCGAGGGGGAATCCTGGCCAAAGGCGCCGCCCTGACTCGCGCTGGTGAAAACGGCAAGGGAGTCACGTCCCGCTGGTATCCCAGAACCATAAAGCAACGCTTGATGAACATCGCTAGGTATGCCGACCGCATCGAGTTCATGGAAGCCGACGGGATAGCAGTTCTGCCGCCCGCCAGGGCTTGCTCGCTGACTCCCTGCCCCTCGTTGATCCACCATACACAGCCGAAGGCAAGCAGGCAGGCAAGCGTCTCTACACTCACAACTATATCGACCACGCTTATCTCTTCGACATTCTCGGGCAAATTGTTGCTAGGGGTGGCGAGGTTCTGGCCACATACGACGAATCTCCCGAGATACTGCAACTCATGGCCCAACACGGTTTCCACGCTGTGAGGGTTATGATGAAAAACACCCACCACAACCAGATATCAGAACTGGTCATCACAAACCGCAGAGTGTTTTTGGAATGAGCCGATACGGTATAGGCGAGTGGTATGGCTCTCCGCTCTCGGTTCTAACATCCACTCAGCGTCGAGAACATGCTGCCGTTGCCTTGGGTAACACACCTCAACTGCCATGCCCCTTTCAGGCCAATCACCCGCCTTGTAGAAAGAGTGGAGGGGTCTGCTCCCTACAAAGCTATACGGAAGGAGCCAATGGCAGAATTGGTGGGCCCGAAGGCGCACCAGTTACGGTGTGCCCAGCGCGTTTTGAGCAAGACAATCTAATTGTTCGGTGGCTGGCTGAGATCGTGGGATTTCCACCCGATGAGACAATGGTGGCCCGCGAAATTCCGTTCATGCAAAGTATGCTGACCGACAAACCTGCCGGCAAGATCGACTTAGTGATCGGAAGACACCTTCAGGATGGCGAGTTGCGTTGGTACGGGTTGGAAATTCAGGCCGTTTATTTCTCAGGGAGTGGCATGTCATCACAATTCGAGGTCTTAAGGCACGATGACTCGCCTTCACCCCCATATCCTGACAAAACGCGGCGCCCAGATTGGCGCTCTTCCAGTGCAAAAAGGTTGATGCCTCAACTACAGATAAAGGTGCCTACAGCCCGGCGCTGGCAAACTAAAATGGCAGTTGCCGTTGACAAACCGTTTTTCGCAGCTATCGGTGGACCAAGCCCCAATCCGACTCGAGACTTGAACGATGGCGATATTATTTGGCTCATTCCCGAGATCGTATGGAATGAGATAACTGGAGACTACCATCTGCAACGTGGCCACTGGGAAGTGCTCACGTTAGAAGAATCCGTAACCAAACTACTGGCAGCTCAAACGATTCCCCGTGCCGCTTTTGAGGCTGCGCTCGTAGAGAAATTAGCCAAGCTGGAGTAAGTGCTCTAGCTCCTGCTTCATATTGGCCGCTCTTGGTCGGTCTCCAGCCGGTCGTCAGTCAGATCAGCATCAGCGGCCAAAAAACTTCTCTTAACCCGAATCCACCGATGGACACCGATAGACGGCGTGAGGACAGCGGAAGGGGAGTGAGGGAGTTACAAGCGCGATAATCCGGGCTCGAATTCGGGTAGACGGGAGGTTGGCGGGCGGTCTGCAGGCGCTTTTCGGGGCACCGATGGCGGCCTACAGTGGATGTGGCGAGCGAGATCGGCGGGACAGCATGCAGTAGGAGACCATTCCGGAGCGGGCTGGCGCGAGTTTGCGGGGACCTTCGGTTGTCCGGTGGTGGGTCAGTCGCCGACGGCGCCGTCAGGCTGGGAATGGAATGGCTCGCAGCCGGGCCAGGGCGCGGCTGAACTGGGTTTCCCAGGGCCAGCGCCGGGGGAGATGCAGAGTGAGGCGGCGCGCCGAGCGGGTGAGCCGCCCGGCGAGGGAGAAGAACCGCCGTCGCATGGTCTTGGTGGTTACCACCTGCTCTCCCAGGCCGAGCCGGGCCGTCCAGCGGGCCAGGTTGTGCGCCATCACCTGGACCGCCAGCCAGGCGGCGTTGGCGGCGAAGCGGCCCGAGGGGAGATGATTCAACCCTACGCCGTACTTGAGGTCTCGGATGGCGTTCTCGATCTCGGCGTGGCGGCGGTGGTTCGCCTCCAGTTCCAGGGTCTCCCCGTCCCGGTCGGTGATGAAGCCGTGATAGCTGTAGGTGGCGAAGAGGGCCAGCTGGGAACCGGGCGTGGGCCTCACCCGCCGGACGATGAGCCGCACCGGCGCGGCATCGGGCTCGCTCTGGAAGGGGATATAGGTGGTCTCCGCCACATCGGCGGCGCCGTCCATCCAGTAGGGAATCGGCGTCCAGGCATCTTCGGGTATGGCCTCGATGAGATTGTGCAGGCTTTTGTGCTGTACGGATGGTGATGGAGAAGCGCACGTCCAGCTTGCGGCAGACGGAGACCACGGTGTGGGTATAGAAGCCGCTGTCGGCCCGCATGGTGAGCTGTCCCCTGGCCCCGGCGTAGCGCACCCGCCCCACCGTCTCCCGCAGGAAGTGGGCGGCGCCCCGGGCGGTGTTGGCCCGGCCCTCGCGCAGCCGGGCCATCAGCACGTCGCCGGTGCCGGCGGCGACGGCCAGCAGCGGGTGATAGCCCCGCTTGCCGGTGTAGCCGTGGTGGCGGGCACCCTCCTTGGCCAGGCCGTAGGTCTCGCAGATGGTGGAATCGAGGTCGATGGTCAGGGGCGCATCGCCGGGTCCCGCCCCAGCGGCCCAGGCCCGGGCCAGCAGCTCGCGGCTCACCCGGTCCAACTGGCGGACATGGCCCCACCGGAAGCTGCGCAAGAAGGTACCCAGCGTGGATGGCGCCTTGACCGTGCTGCCCAGGGCGCAGGCCGTCCCTCCGGTGCGCAACACGTCGGCGTCGTCGATACAGTCGCCGCCCGCCAGCGCCGAGGCCACCAGCGTCATCATCTTATCGCCGGTGTTGGCTCGGCCTGGGGCGCGGCCCAGGTCGAGGCGCCGGTCAACCAGTTGGGGCAGGCCGAGATGCTGGGCCAGGGTGGACGGCAGGAGCAGCCCGGCATTGGCCACCAGGCGGTGATCGTCGAAGGCGATGCGGATGCGGTCGGGGTGGTTGCGTGGTAGCATCTATTGGGTGCTCCTTTCTGGGGTCGGCCTTCTGTCTCGAAAACCATTATCCCAGAAGCACAGGAGTACTTTCTTGTCTCTTCAGGACCCTGCTACACGCCCTCCTTCGGTGGATTCGGGCTTAACCTGCTCTTTCCCCGCTGCGGGTCGACCGCACGGATTGGAGAGCGTTCGTAGTCTCTGACGTTCTTGGTAACTATGTACCTGGCGCCGCAGGTGCCGGCGGCAGCCGCCTGAATGGTATCCTCGAAGTCCGCCATTGGCAGGGCCTTTTCATTTTCCGGATTGGGTTAAATGGGTCTCGTCTTTCCCGCGAAAGCGGGAACCTACATGACCGCGGCCTATGGCAACCTTCTCGTTGCAGGACCATATGGATTCCCGCCTGCGCGGGAAAGACGAGAGAATGAAAAGCCCTGCCGCCATTGGTAGCCCGGCTTGACACTTTCTTGACCAAGCTCAAGAATAGGGAACCTACCCGACGCAAGGTGAATCCGAATTTCGCCAGCTTTATTGTAGAGGCGCCGCAAAATGCCAGATTCCGCCAGTGGGCAAACCGAAAGCACGATTCATGTCGGGGGTACGGGCGTCACCCTGATCAGGGGTGGAGCAGGCCGCCCGTTGCTGGTGCTGCACGAGGAGTTGGGGCACCCCGGCTGGCTTTCCTGGCACGCGGACCTGGCCCGTGATTATTCACTCCTCGTGCCGGTGCATCCGGGATTCGGGCCTCTCCCGCGGGCCGATTGGATCATCACCGTCCGTGACTTGGCCGGGTTCTATTCGCGGATGCTGCGGGACATGGCGCTGGGTCCTGTGGACGTGATTGGTTTCTCCTTGGGAGGGTGGATTGCCGCCGAGATGGCGGCGGCCGACTCCAATCAGTTCCGTCGCATGGCGCTGGTGGCGCCTATGGGCTTGAGGCCGCCGGAGGGCGAGATTATGGACATGTTCGTGGTGACGGCCCGGGCATACCTGAACGCCAGCGTCCGCGACTCCGCGTCCGTCCCGGAATTTGCGTCCCTGTACGGCGGCAAGGAGTCGGCGGAGCAATTCGAAGCTTGGGAAGACGCCCGCGCAGAGTCGGCCCGTCTGGCTTGGAAACCTTACATGCACAACCCCAGCTTGGGCCCGTTGCTGGAAGGAGTAAGCGGGCTCCCCACGTTGATTGTGTGGGGCCGGGAAGACGCGGTTGTTCCGTTGTCGGCAGGTCATCGCTACAACCAAGCCATCGCCGGTTCCGAACTGGCCGTTTTTGATGAATGCGGGCACAGGCCGGAGATAGAGCAGACGGCGCAGTTCGTCAGCCGGGTCCAGGGATTCCTAGCGCAAGAGTAACAGTAAGGAGGCATCGCAATGCACATCATGATGTTCACCGAGCGCCCCTACTACGACGTTCCCGAAGATGAGATTATCAAGAACGCCAGCTATTTCGGCATTTCCAACGAACATTTCGACCCTGAAGTGGGCGGGCGCCTGTACAACTCATACTTCGACGAAGCTGTTTACGCCGAAGAAAAGGGCTTCGACGGCGTAATGCTCAACGAACACCACGGCACTCCCTTCTGTATGGGAGCCGTGATGAACATCGAGGCGGCGGTGCTGGCGCGGATCACCCAGCGGGTCAAGATAGTGCTGCTGGGCAACCCGCTGCCGGTGGCTGATCCGCTGCGCCTTGCCGAAGAACTGGCGATGATCGACATGATCTCCGGCGGCCGCTTGGTGCCCGGCTGGGTCAGGGGCGCGGGCAGCGAATCGATTTACAACAACGCCAACCCGGCCTACAACCGGGAGCTTTTCAACGAGGCCCACGACTTTGTGATCAAGGCTTGGACCACGCCCGGCCCTTTCCGCTTTGAAGGGAAGCATTACCACTACCGCCACGTCAACCCGTGGGTGCTGCCGGTGCAGAAGCCATACCCGCAGATGTGGATACCCGGGTTGGTCAGCCCGGAAACGGTGGTCTGGTGCGCCCGCCACCGCTACCCCTACCTTGCTTTGGCCACTTTCCTGGAGCCAACCATGGAGATGGCCAAGCTATACCGTGACACGGCGGCCCAGGAAGGCTACGAGTTCGGCCCGGAAAATTTCGGCTATCTGCAACGGGTTGTGGTGGCCGAGACCGAGGAGAAGGCCCAGGAACTGGGCCGCGCCTTTATGTACGGCGGCGGCATCAACGCTTTCGCCCGGCCCGAGTGGATGTTCCCGCCAGGCTACAATTCCAAGGCGGCTACAAGGCGGTTGGCGCGGGTATTCACCGACCCCAACAGCGGCGAGGAGTTGATGGCCCTGAAGCCAGTGGAGACGCCGGAAGAGATTGAGGCCAACCGCAGCAAGATTTACGGGCGGTTCCAAGCCGAGCAGGACAACCTGCAATTGATCTGCGGGACGCCGGATACAATCATCCCCAAGATCCGGCACATCCTGGAAACGGTCCGACCAGGCATCTTCGCGATGTGGCACCACCATGGCCCGGTCAGCCACGAGGACCGGATGACCAGTATCAGGCTGCTGGGGGAAGAGGTCCTGCCGGCCATGCGCAGCATTTCCGATGAATTGGGTCTGCCCGGCCCCTATGAACGCCTGCCCGGGTCGCGCCCCTTGGGAGCGCCGGCAGGGGACTGATCATTAAACGCAAGGCGCGCCGACTACCCACCCTGTTACACCGTAACTGAAAGACATAGCGCTGGTTGCCGACGGTTGCATCCATCATGGCAACTGAAACAGAAACACTCCTGTACCCTGCCGTCTGACGTGTTTTTGACTTTTGTAACCGCTGACAGTGTTCAACCCTGGATGCCGCCGCAATCACGAAAAAGGTTTCCAAGAGACCTTTGCGGGAAACCGGATGACCCTGCCGCTCGTATTTATTGGAGAAGACCCGGCCCGTTGAATGTGATTGATTGTCTAAAGCCATATACCAAGGGTCTGGACAGTCGAGTTATCCGTTTTAGCCCCAGGTGGTAGGGATGATTGACTTGGCACAATATGAAGAGCTCTTGGTTTGCCAACAGGTTGAGCATATCGAGGCATTTATCGGCTTTGAGATGGCCAACCAGTACTCCGTGTTCACGCCCGACGGATACGAGATGCTCCACGCTTTCGAAGAGTCGGGGGCGGTGAGCCGCCAGTTCATGGGTTCACACCGCCCTCTCAATATTCACGTAGTGGACAACCAGGGAGATGCGGTAATGACCGCCAGCCGCCCGTTCTTCTGGTTCCGCTCGAACCTCCAGGTCATGGACGGGTACGGAAACCCCATCGGGGCGCTCTACCGGCAATTCGGAATTCTGAGCCGAAGATTCGCCCTGGTGGACGCCAACGACCGGCAGATTGCCATGATAAAAGGGAACGCCTTCCGACGGTACACATTTGTCGTGGAAGATTCCGGTGGGTCCGAGTTGGGCCGTATCACCAAGGAATGGGGCGGCTTGTTACGGGAAGCCTACACTGATTCGGACACCTTTCGTATCCGGTTCAGGGACCGTGAGCGGAGCCATGAGTTCCGAATGCTGATGCTGGCCTCGGCATTCGCCATAGACATGGACTTTTTCGAAGGGAGGGCCGGCCCCGGCTGATTAAGGGGCCTCCCTCCCAGCGTCTCCAAGAAACTCGGCACAAAGGAGCCGAGTCGGCGTTTTACGCGGTGGACCCGTCCTGACTTTGTGTAGGGCTTTGCCCCCCGGTTTGACAAGTCCAGATTGACAATCGTCCTACCCCTTGGTGTATATTGCCTGCAACCTATTGGTGGCGGCGCAGATAATCTGTGCGGCGCGGTCAACCGAGACGAAATCGATGCAAGGAGATTAAGACGATGGCAGGAAACTACAGCATCCTGGTGGGCACCACCGGCGCCGGGCTGTTCCGCAGTCTCGACTCCGGCAACACTTGGAGCAGGGCAGGCAATCCGTTCCCCGGCGAGTCGCAGATCCGGGCCTTGGCAGTTGATCCGCAAAACCCCAATGTAGTGTACGCGGGGTCCAACAACGGCATCTACCGCAGCGAGGACGCCGGCGATAACTGGGTCAAGCTGGACTCTCCCATGGAAGGACTTAACATCTGGTCCATCGCCATAGACCCCGGCGACTCTGAGACCATCTTTGCGGGGACCAGCCCGCCTTACGTGTTCCGGTCCCGCGACGGCGGCAAGAACTGGGAGAAGCTGTCGACCGCGATAGCGCAGGAATGCGCCATCGGGTCTCCTCGGGTGACCGCCATGCTGGTTGACCCGGTTGACCGGGGCACAGTGCTGGCCGGCGTGGAAATCGACGGCGTTTACCGCAGCCGGGACGGCGGCGACACTTGGGCCCACGTAGACACCGGCATTACCAACCCTGACATCCACGGCATGGCTTTCAGCGTTGGCGAACAAAAGACCGTGCTGGTCAGCACACCCCGTGAGATTTTCGCCAGCCAGGACGACGGCGAGACCTTCCAATCCTTGATAGAGACCAGCAACTTCCCCATGCCCTATTGCCGCTGGGTGGCCGTTAAAGAGGATGACCCGAGGGTGTTGTTCGCGGCCAACGGGGACGCCGCCATCGGGAACACCGGCACGATTCAGCGTTCCACTGACGGCGGGCAGTCGTGGGAGACTCGTCCCTTGCCCGTGGAACCCAACTCGCCGGTCTGGAACTTCGCCACCAATCCCGCCGACCCCAACTTGATCCTGGCCAACAGCGTTTACGGCGAGCTGTACCGGACCAACGACGGCGGCGACTCCTGGGAGAAGCTGAAGAAGGAGTTCACCGAGGTACGGGCCTTGGCTTGGACCCCCAACTGATTGTTTACGGGACGTTGTTCGGATGAATTGAGAGGGGCGGGCAAAGCGTCCGCCCTTGTCCAAGAGAATGTGGACTGCGCATTAGCGTTAATGAGGGGAACTACTTTTCCACGAACCCCATCAACTCTTCTAATGTTCCGTCCAGGACCGGGGTATCATCCAGAGTGAGCTTGATGCCAACTCCCCCGGTGACCGGTCCGAGCCAACCGGCTACGTCTGTTGAGTTGACTATTATCTCGGACGGAAGCGAGGCCACATTCTCAAGAAACTCGACCATCGCATCTTGGCGCTCGACCGCCGGTGGATTCGCCCCCAGAAAGTCCACTTTCAGCACCATTGCAGAATTGCTGTCCACCACAAGGAACATTGATGGAAAGTAAGGCCGCTCCCCTTTCTTATCCTGTACCGGTGCACCGATATGGAAAATGTCCATCTCCCAGACTCGTGAACTCATGACCTCCGACTGGGCCAGCCTTTGGAGCCGCTCTTGGTCAGGGTATTCAAAGACCGGCTGAGGCCGTCGGGACAATTCCAATAGGTCCAATGAGTCTTGCCATGCGCCGTCCCGGAATTCGCGGGGCAGGATGATTCCGGAGTCGCTTACCGGATAGACAGCCGGTCCGCGTCCTGCTCCTGAAGCAACCTCCGCCACGTATTTCAATGCTTGGGTCAGAAAGACCACCTCATCCGAGTCCAAGTACCACGGCAGGTAGCCCGGCACGGTGCTGCGAAACATAGGCCATCTGCCCCGGCCCCTGAACCGGAGGCCCAAGTTGCGAATGACGTCGCGGTCGGGCCGGTCCAGGTGCTCCCGGTCGGCAAGCAACGCCGATATGCAGTTCATCTCGTATAGTACATCCTCCGATTCGTAGTCTACAACTCCCGTCATCAGCCTCATGTATCCCGCCAGTCCCTGGTTGCCTATGTAAACGGCCAGACCGTAGTTTATGCCCCCGGCTCCCATGACGGCGCAGTAACCCTTATACGCTCCCGACGGGTGCTCAATGGTTATAAGGTCGCTGTCTTCCAGCCACCCCCAGGGCGCAGCTTCGCAGTACTCCTTGAACGCCGCGTACAGGTCGCGCCACTGTTCCATCGTTGGCTCGGCCATAATTCCTCCCGGCGCAAAGGCGAGACCCTACGTATAGTCAATGCAGGACTGAGGCTAATTCGCCCTGCGCCATTTCATCCTCTAAGGTAACAGAATCTCCCCTTTGGCGGAATTCCTGGCAAGTGGCGGCGTGGGCGGTCAAATTCCCGGTCGTCCCTACGCCGAGGTAAGATGCTACAATCGGAGTCAGAGTTGCGGAGGGAAATGGTATGGTCCCAAAGTTTGACAACAAAATGGCTGGCCTTTATCGGCAACTCATAAACAGCGAAATGTTAAACAGGGATCAGCTAAAGAACATTCCCAAGAAGGGTATCTACGTTTTCTACAAGAATGACAATCCCATGTACGTGGGTCGTTCAAATAGTCTAAGGACGCGGATCCAAACTCACAGTCGCGCACGTGCGGTCTCTGCGTCGGCTGCTTTCGCCTTCATCCTTACACGGGACAACTACTGTATCTGGAAAGGGCCTTGTTGGTGGGAGCCAGCTTTGCAAATGGGCCCCAACAAAAAAGCTACGATTGAGATAGGGTCGCTAACCAAGGAAGTGATCCTGACCAAAGAGAAGCTATTAAAAGGGGAGATTCTTCAAGACTTCAACTTGCAGAAAAAACGGATTAGTAAGATGCAAGTCCGGGTGGTTGAGGTAAGGGACCAATATGAACAAGCCATGTTCGAGGTATATGCAGCTTACGCACTGAAGACACGCTATAACGATTTCAGTAACCATTAGCATATAAACTTTGCATCAACTAGGAAAGGTTTATGGGAGCCTACGCCGTAGCCGTGGATGTCGGCGGCACGTTTACCGACATTGTCCTTTGCGACCTCGAATCCAACGAGCAGTGGGTTTACAAGACGCCGTCCACTCCAGGCGACCCGTCGGTGGGGTTTATGACCGGCTTCGCCCAAATTCTTTCGACCAACGGCGTCAGCCCCGCCGAGGTGGTCCATATTTTTCATGGCACCACCATCGCCACCAATTCCGTTCTGGAAAACAAGGGCGCCCCCGTAGGGCTGCTGACAACCGAGGGATTCAAGTTCGTTCTGGAGATTGCCCGCCACGGCACGCCCCGAATGGCCAATCCCAACACTTGGGTGAAGCCTGAGCGGCCCGTCCGTCCCAGGGACTGCCTTGAGGTAAACGAGCGCATAAGCTTCGACGGCCAGGTCCTCGTACCGTTGGACGAGCAGGCCGTGCGGGACGCCGCCCGCCATTTTGAGAAGGCCGGAGTATCCTCAATCGCCGTCTCTTTCCTTCATTCCTATGCCAACCCCGCCAACGAGCAACGAGCCAAGGAGATTCTGCTGGAGGAACTTCCCGGCGCCGCCGTATCCTTATCCTCGGAAGTCCTGGCGGTATACCGGGAGTACGAGCGCACCATCACCACTGTGCTGAACGCCTACGTCACGCCAAGGGTGAGCAATTATATAGACGACCTCAAAAACTCGCTCCTCTCCTTTGGAGCCAGCGCGGCCTTTTCAATAATGAAGTCCAACGGCGGCATCATCGGGTCCGACGTCGCGGTGAAGCAGCCGGTCTACACGGCGCTCTCGGGGCCTGCCGCCGGGGTGATGGCCACGCTCCAGATAGCTGAGACCACAGGTGTTGAGAACTGCATATCCTTTGACATGGGCGGCACCAGCACCGACGTCTCGCTCTTACAACAGCGGGAGCCGGGCATGACGCTGAACGGCAAACTGGGCGACTGGCCCATCCAACTGCCCATGCTGGACATAGCCACCATAGGATGCGGCGGAGGCAGCATCGCCGAGGTCTCGCCCTACGGCAGCCTTACCGTTGGCCCGGCCAGCGCCGGCGCCGACCCCGGGCCGGTCTGCTACGGCAGGGGAGCCACCCGCCCCACCGTCACCGATGCAAACCTGGTGCTGGGGCGGGTCAACACCGAGATTGCCGGAGGGCAACTTACGCTGGACTCGGACGCGGCGGCCAGAGCGATTGAAGATTCCATAGCGTCGCGGCTGGGGCTGGGAGTCCCGGCCGCCGCCAACGGAATCCTGAAGATAGCCGACAACGCGATGGTCGGCGCGATTAGAAATATCAGCGTGGAACGGGGCCACGACCCCAGGGACTTTGCCTTGGTGGCGTATGGCGGAGCGGGCCCAATGCACGCCATTGACGTGGCGAACCTGTTGGGCATTGAGACGGTCGTGGTGCCTCCGCATCCGGGAATAGCGTCCGCCTACGGGCTGCTGGTCGCGGAATTCAAGAACGACTACGCCCGGACGTTCCTGCAACACCCGCCGGACTACGACTTGGAAGGCATGGCAACCGTCTTTGCCGAGTTGGAGCGGGAGGGCCGGGACTGGCTCCGAGAGGAAGGCGTCCCCGCCGACAGCCACGACCTGAGCCGTTCCGCCGATCTCAGGTACGCCCACCAAGGATCGGAGTTGACCGTTCAGTATCAGCATCCCCAAGTGGACCGGGAAGGCTTGGAAGCGCTGGTGCAGGAGTTTCACCAGCGTCACCAACAGCTATACGGGTTTTCACTGGAACAGCCTGTCGAGATGGTGACGCTGAGGGTAACAGCGTCGGGCCAGGTAGGCCAGGTCAAGATGCCGCCCCTTCAAGGCGAGAGCCGTACACTCGATGAGGCCATCCTGGAACGGCGGCAGGTGTACTTTGAAGAGTCCGATGGATTCGTCCCGTGCGCCATCTATAACCGGAGCGGCTTGTACCCCGGAGCGAAACTCGACGGGCCTGCGATTCTGGAGGGCATGGACGCCACGGTCGTAATCAACCCGGGGTGGGAAGCCCAGATCGACAAGTACGGCAACTGTGTTATGCGCGCCCGGTAACGCGGCGCGACGTGTTAGATTCCACGAACGAGGGACAAGAATGACGGCATCTCAGACTAAGGTCCATCCATCTCAACAGAAGCCGGAGACATCTCCCAAGATAGTGGACCCGGTAACCCGGCAGTTAATTCGGGGGTCACTCCGAGCCGCGAGGCTGGAGTGCGAACTAATCATCGAACGCACCGCCATGTCGGCCTTCATCCGGGAGAAGAAGGACTACACCGTCAGCTTCCTGGACGCCAAGGGCCAGGAAGTCTACGGAGAGACTATGGGCAGCGACATCCTGGGGTGCGTCTGGGACTACTATCCCGCGGAGTCCATGCGTCCGGGAGACCTCTACTGGTACAACGACCCGTACTTGTCCCAAGGGAGCGTCACCCACACGCCGGACATGGTGTTCATCGCGCCGGTGTTCTACGAGGGGGAAGTGGTCTCATATTGTCACTCCTTCGCCCACTTCTGGGACTTGGGCGGCGCGCGTCCAGGCAGCATCGGCCCTGCCAACACCGAGATATTCCATGACGGAACGCTGGTGCCGCCGATCAAGATAGTCGACGGCGGCAAGCTGAACGACGAGGCGTACCGCATCATCCTGCGAAACTCTCGCTACCCCGACCTGCTGGAAGGCGACTCCAGAGCATTGATGGCCGCCGCGCAGCGTGCCCAGGAACGGTTGCTGGAGATGTTCGACCACTTCGGAAAGAACACCATGTTGGCCGCCATCGAGCAGGACCAAGCGGACACGGCTCGGTTGGTGCGGGAAAAGACCTTGGAGATGATCCCAGAGGGCGAGTACGGCGTCCGGGATTACATGGACCACGCCGGAGTCGGCGACCAGTGGCACTCCTTCCACATAGCGTTGAGCCGCAAGGGCGATGAAGTGCTTCTGGACGCCACCCGCAGCGACGACCAAGCCCAAGGCTCGATCAACTTCATCGCCAGCGACGGAGCCATGAAAGCGTATTTCGGCCAGTACTTTCACCAGTTCGATTCTTCGCTGATGGCCAACCACGGTCTCTTGGCGGGAATCGACCACGTGCAACTCAGGTCAGGCAGCATCCTGTTGCCGGAGTGGCCCGCCGCTCTTGGTTGCCGGGCCCACACCTTCACCAAGCTGAAGAGTGCGGTGCGGGCCGTTGTGGCCAAGGCCACCGGCGGCAAGGTCATGGCAGGAGCGGCGGTCTACGTCATCGCTTATTGGAGGATGAAAGACCGCGACACCGGCGCATGGCTGCTCTGCACCGATGGAATCGCCGTAGGCCACGGCGCGCGTCCCTTCTCCGACGGGCTTGACGCGATTTACCAACGGCACAACGAGAATTACCCCGGGGAATTCATGGAGATGGAGTACCCGCTCAGGTTAGAGCGATACGCCATATCCACCGACTCCGGCGGCCCGGGAAAGTTCCGGGGAGGCTGCGGCGTGGTGCGCGACGTGCGGCTGCTGGCCGACGAGGGCACTTTCGGCCTCCGCGTGGAGAACAATCTGTTCCCCGCGTGGGGAGTAGCCGGCGGCATGGGCGGTGGTGTCTCAAGAGTGGTGATGAACCCCGGCACACCCGAGGAACGGGAGGTGCGAGCCTTCTCCGACGACAATCATTGGAAATGCGGTGACTTGGTGCGCATCTACACCGGCGGCGGCGGTGGCTGGGGAGACCCGCTGGAACGGGAGCCCAACCTCGTGCTCGACGATGTAAAAGACGCCTTCGTGTCCACCGAGGCCGCACTCGAGCGTTACGGTGTGGTCATTGACCCGTCAACATTGGAGGTGGATGTGTCCGGCACCGAGTCCAAGAGAAACGAAATCCGTAAGGTGAGGGGCAGCACCAAGCTCTTCCACCGGTTCGACTACTTTGACACCGCAGAGGAAGAGTTGGAGTGGGTGAACAAGCATCTGCCCCGCTGACCCAGCCTTTCGGTTCTTTGGCCGAAATCCCCAGCCCAACAATACCGGTGAGGGCAACATGGCTACCGCCCGTAGATTGATCACTGCCGACGAGCTGCTGAAAATGCCGGACGACGGAAAAAGATACGAGCTTGTCCGTGGAGTATTGATTGAAAAGATGCCTGCCGGAGACCCGCACAGTATTACTGTTGGCAACGTATTCTACGAATTGACCCGCTATACTCGCTCCGGCGGACTTGGAGTTACCAGGACGGGGGATCCCGGATACCGGTTGGAAAGAAATCCTGACACCGTGCGCGCGCCCGACGTGGCATGGTTTGCGCCGGGCCGTCTCCCTCAAGGTGTGCAAGGCTACCCTGAGTTGGCCCCCGACTTGGCAGTCGAAGTGAAATCGCCCACCAATTCGCGGCGCGAACTGGCCGAAAAGGCCGTCATGTGGCTCAATTTTGGCTCGCGGGAGGTCTGGGTGGCAGACCCGGAAACCGTGACTATCACGGTCTACCGGCCCGGCGTTGACCCAATAACGCTGGGCCCGGACGACGAGCTTAAGGGCGGGGAACTGCTTCCCGGTTTCAGTACCCCCGTTGGCCCGCTTTTCAGCGACCATTAGCCGACCGTTAGACTTGTGAGGGCACTATGGCGGAAGTATTGGACCCCAAGGCCGCGGGCGCGAGGCGGTTTGAGGGCCAGGTCGCGGTAATCACCGGCGCGGGGCAGGGCATCGGCGCAGCCACGGCCCGCAGGCTGGCCCAGGAAGGGGCATCCATCGTCATCGGCGACATGGTAGCCGAAACCTCCCAGAGGGTCTGCGCCGGCATCAGAGAGTCCGGCGGCTCCTGCATAATCTCCTTGGGTGACCTCTCCAAGTGGGAGAACGCCGAAGCCCTTATGACTACGGCAATGGAAGCCTATGGCAGAATCGACGTGCTGGCCAACATTGCGGGCGGCACCATCTGGTTCCAGTCCTTCCAGTACTACACTCCCGAACAGATACAAGCCGAGATTGACCGGAGCTTCTGGACCGCCGTCTGGTGCTGCCGGGCCGCGCTGCCCTACATGATCGAACAGGGGTCCGGGTCAATCGTCAACATAGCCACCCACGCCGTCACCGGCCGCTTCCGCGTCCCCTACGCCGCGGCCAAGGCCGGGCAAATCGGCCTGACTACCTCGTTGGCACGGGAAGTCGCCCACCTTGGCATCCGCGTCAACTGCGTCGCCCCCAGCGGCACGGCGGCGGACGACCGGGTCACCCCCCGCGACCACGGCGTCCATGTTTCTGCCCCGGAGTTACCGGAGGAGGAGCAGGCCGACCAAGCGGAGTACCGCGCCGCCACCCGCCTTTCTGAAATTCCCATGGGCCGCCGCGGAGAGGCCGACGAGCAGGCGGCCGCCATCGCCTTTCTTGCATCCCACGACGCTTCATATATTACTGGTCAGGTATTGGCCGTCGGCGGCGGGCAACCCTACCCTTTCTAAAAGATTCCGGTCGGTCACTGGGACTTAGTGACAAAAGGCGTGTAAGGTCTCCGATGGGCGTGTGTTACAATCCGGCAAGGTAGTTTACGGGAGAAACTCTGCATGACGACCGAAGAACGCAGCCCGGAAAGAATCCTGGGCTACTTGGAAGCCAGTGTGGAAGACCTGAAGACCGGGCAACAGGAAATTCGGGAAGACATGCGGGATATGCGAGGTGAGATTAGGGCGCTCCGTGAAGAGATGCAAACAGGCTTCGCCCAAGTCAACAACCAGTTCGCTCAGGTCAACGGCGAAATCCGGAAACTCTACATTGCCGCCTTGGGTGCCGGGGCCGGCATCATCGGCAGTCTTATTGTCGTTATCGCCACCTTGGTTGTCTTGATCCTCAAGATAAATTGACCCGCATTATCTCCTTCACCTTACCTAACGCCCTCCCATCGTCCCCAATCCAGAGATGCCCCTCCCGGCACAAGTGTAAATCACCCCAGTCGTAGGTTTCCGGGGGCCAAAAGGAGGCCAGCAGAATGACTACGCCGGATTCCACTCCAATCGCCGATAGAGTCCGTTTCTGGGAAGAACAGGACAAAATCAACCAGGAACTCATTCCCAGGGTCATTCGCCAGCACGAACTCCTCACCGCCCATGTCGCCGACCACGAGAACCTCCCCTTGATCGCCGGCAATGCTATCAGTGAAGCCTTAGCCGTGGCTCGGGAAGAACAGAGGCAATTCTACGAAGCCGCTCTGGAAGCTGCGAAGCAAGAGCAGCAGCAACAATACGATGCGGCGTTGGAAATGGCCAAACAAGAACAGCAACAGCAATACGACGTGGCCCTTGCTGCGGCCAAGACAGCAATCAATGATGACGCCCGAGCCAATCTGGAACAAGCGGTGGCAACCTTGGGTCAAGAATGGCGCAAGACTCGGAACATCCTCATAGGCATAACCGCCGCCGCCGGCGCGATAGCCGTCGCCGCCATAATCGTGGGCATCCTGATCTAGCGGGAGAGCAGCAACGCCATGACCATGCAATCATCCGACCTGCTCCCGGTCCTGCAAGAACTGCCCGGCGGCGAGTCGGGCCAGCGCAGGTCATTCCGTGACCACATAAACGATATTGTGAGCATGGACCGCGCGATGTCTGCTGCGGAATTTACCTCAGCCGTGTCCGCTGGTATGTGGTTCATCTTTGAGGATAGAAGCGTCTTGGGTATCAGCATACTTGGCACGGGTATCAACGTTGACGATGACCTGCGTGAGACGATGATACGGGCCCACGAGTTGGAATTTCCGAGCGAAACTAGGACGGTATGGGAGCATTTCCAGGATGCCCTCAATGACCCTCGGACCTTTGATAATACCTTTATGAGCCGGTTCAAGGGAAAGGTGGCCGAGCTTGAAACTAATCAATTGTTAGAGTCAGATGGGTGGACCCATATGACGTTGGCGCCAGACTCTAACCATCCATTTTGGGACAATATAGGCATCAATCAGGATGGAAAGGTAGCCGTTATCCAAACCAAGACGGGCGAATCATACTCCGCCAGTCACGTCCAAGACTGGATGGCAGAGGAACGCCCCGATCTCTACGAACAAGTCAACGCAGATGTCCAGAAATGGGTGGCAGACTCTGAGATAATGGAAGAGCACCCAGAGTTGGCCACCATTGCCGAACGCTTAGCGGAGGGCCCGGATAGCTTTGTCTCGGATCGTTATTTCGCCTTCGGCTCCGAATTGTACGGCAAAGCTGTCCCGTCTGGAATCGACGAGACAGGTCGGATAATAGCGGACATCGGCGCCGACTACGAACTGGTGGGAGGAATCACCGACGGCCTCAACACCCTCAGCAACAACATGGGCATCGACATTCCCGACGGTATCGGCGACATCCTTCCCTACGCCGGAGCCATAATTGCAGGCGCCCGCCTTGTCCATAGCGTGATTAAGACTGAGAAGGAGTTCAAAGCGGCCGACCGTACCACCAGAAACAAGATTCAGGTTGTGCAGTCATTGACAGTGATGTCTCGACTGGGCGTCACCACTGTTATGTCTACAGCAGGCGGGATGGCCGGAACAGCGGCAGGGAGTGTTCTGCCAGGACCGGGTAACCTCATCGGCGGTATTGTCGGCGCAATAGGCGGAGCCGGAATAGGTA
The DNA here is from genome assembly GCA_965261795.1 of Dehalococcoidia bacterium. GTDB lineage: Bacteria > Chloroflexota > Dehalococcoidia > Lucifugimonadales > UBA3495 > CBDCFV01. The sequence continues at coordinate 4,099,256 of OZ253476.1, read as the reverse complement.
TGTACCTGAACAATCACCTGCAACCGCACATGCTGAACCTTGCCCTGGACATTACCGGGCTGACCAACGATGACCTGTTTTACTACAAGAACAAGCCGCGTATCGACGACGTGGCCCTTAACTTCCGTAAAACCGCCGGAGCGTTGGCGGCTGTACCTGCGCATTAGCCCACTGGTAAATACTCCACCCGCAGCGACAGGTGCTGACTTCTTGGGACATTTACGTGTGAGTGCGGGGACCCTCCGTAAATAAATCACGGTTCAAGGCCGCTGCCCCCTGACACCTGCCCCTTTCCATATCGGGCAACGCTCCCTTACCATAGATGCCAATTCGGAATGGGCCCCACTGATCCAGCGGCAGGACCGGCCCCGTAACTGGAGTGAAGTGACACAAAATGGCGCTGAAAGCGGTAAAAACCTGAAAAAAACCCGTTAAAATGCCACATATAATCCTAAACTGGCCCCTGCCGCCAAAGCTGAATGACACGAAGTGACACAGAATGGCACAGATATTTGAAATTTTACCCAGACCTCCCTCCGCATCAATGACCAGTGGCGTGTGTGCTTTATTTGGACTGACGAAGGTGCAATAGAAATAGAAGTAACCGACTACCACTGAGGAGGGCAACTAATGACCACAGGCGGACCTGTCCACCCGGGAGAGCATCTGGCGGAGTTTCTGGAGGAATTGGGTATCAGCCAATACAGGCTGGCGCGGGCGATAGGAGTTCCCCCGATTAGAATCAACGATATTGTTCACTGCCGCAGGTCTATTACCGCTGACACGGCCCTGAGAATCGGTCAAGCTTTGGGAATGAGCCCTGAATTCTGGCTGAACCTGCAAAGAATGTACGACTTGGAGGTGGCTCGTTCCTCCATCGACACCAGCAGCATCGTACAACTCGTCCAAGCGTGACCGCACCCCCATCCTTGACACCTCTGCTACTATGACCAAAACCCATCAAGACACCGCACAGGACGGGTGACATGGGACTGAAAAGGCTCCTGTTGAAACCCCTTTCAGGCTATCCCGGCGGGTACAAGAAGATGCGGCGGGGCACCCAAGCCTTCGATGCCGCGCCTCCCTTCAAGGTCCCCGACAACCCCAAGGACCGCCGCAGCCGGATTCCACCCACCGGCTACCGCGAGTATTGGTATCCGGCGTTGCCCGCCAAGGACGTGAAGAAGGACAAGCCGTCGATGCTCCGAATGCTGGGCACTGACGTGGTGTTCTTCAAGGATAAGCAGGGCGAGGTGCAAGCGCTGCTGGACTGGTGTCCCCACCGCGCCGTTTACCTGTCTATGGGTCGCTGTTACTTCGAGGGGTTCCTGACCTGTCCATACCACGGAGCGACCTTCGACGGCGACGGCAACTGCGTCGCCTTCCTCACCGAAGGCCCCGAGTCGGAAATGGCCGGGGCGCCGGGAATGAAGGCCCGCAAGTTCGCCACCGTAACCCTCAAAGGCTTGGTCTTTGTCTGGATGGGCGAGGGCGAACCGGCGCCGCCCGAAGAAGATATCCCGCCGGAGATGTTCGAAGAGCACAACATCTGCCGCCCTTCCTTCTGCATGTTCGATTGCAACTGGGTGCTGGTGCTGGAAAACACGATGGACGCCCACAATGCGTTCATGGTCCACCGCAACGCGCTGCGCATCTTGGGCAGCCGTGTGGGAGGCCGGCCCCGCACTCCGCTGGGGTACAGGGTCAACCTGGTCAACAACAAGAACGTTCACTACCGGCCGGGCAGCGGCAAGTCGTCCACCGAAAAGTACTACTACGGCGAGGACGGCAAAATACCTTACCAGATGTACTATCCCGGCGTCGAAGGCGTGTGGCCTCTCCACAATTGGCGGCTGGCTTGGACCTGGTTCTTTGACTGGAAGGCCCGCCGCAGGGGGCAGGACCCCTTCTTCAGGAGAGGGCCGTCCACCCAGACCCCTGATGTGAACGAGTGGAACGGCACACGGCTACCCGGCATGTCCCGCACCGGGGGCAACAACCGCTTCTTCCGAAGCACCCGCTGGCCCGTGCCTGTCGAGGAAAACCTGACCCGCATGGTCTACCTCAACGTAGAGCGGTACTCCAAGCCGCCCGGTCTGTTACGCCGGTTGGTCAGCGGCATCACTTGGCCCTACCGCAACTGGGAGCTGAACTTCAACTTCCGCAACCAGGACTACGACGCCGAGAAGTACACCCAGTACTCCATGCCCGAGTACCTGTCGTCCACCGACTCGGTGGTGGTGGCCATGCGCCGCCTCTTTGTGGAACACGCCCGCGATGTGCAACGGCGAAGGGAAAGGGAATATGAGCTTCCCGAATCCTTGGAAGAGACCGAAGCCGAGATGATGGTGCGGGAGGGCGACGCCCGCGTCGCCGGAGCCAGCGCCGCCTTTGACGTGGAACGGCTGGAGGAAGAGTTGCTGCGCCGGGTTTAGAGACTATCTCAAAACCAATCAGTCTCGCTGATTTCCCCACATCGCTGACCGAGGCCTATAGATTCCCGCCTGCGCGGGAATGACGGGTTGGGTGTGGGAATGACGGGTTGGGGTGCTGCGACAAGTTTGCGGGAATGACGGGTTGGGTGTGGGAATGACGGGTTGGGGTGCTGCGACAAGTTTGCGGGAATGACGGGTTGGGTGCTGCGACAAGTTTTGAGATAGTTTCTTGGTGGCCGTTGTTCGGATACCGGTCCGGTTGAGGTACCTTCAGCGCACAGTCACTGGGTCGGGCGACCGGCTCACGCGAATGCCGGCATCACCTCCTCGGTGAAGGCGCGGCATCGGCCTACGGCCTCTCTACGAAGCCGGAACGCTTGCGCCCGTTTGTGCTTGACTGCGGGCTATGCTAATGTTTGGCCACGCTCAATACTTCAAACATTGGAATTCGTTTACGGGAGGTCATCACATGTCAGTAGGCATTGTCGTACCCCTGCCGGCCTACACACTGGACCCGGCGTTTATCGCCAAGAAGGCCGAAGACTTGGGGTTTGAGTCCATCTGGTACCACGAGCATCCCATCCTGCCGGTGCATAGCGAGAGCGCGTTCCCCGCAACGGGGGGCGAGATACCTTGGACCTACCGCCACTTTTCCGAGCCGTACATCGCCTTGGCAATGGCCTGTGCGGTCACCAGCAAGATCAAGCTGTGCACCGGCATAACCCTGGTGCCGGAGCGCAATCCGCTAATTCTGGCCAAAGAGATCGCGGTTCTGGACCGGCACAGCAACGGACGGTTTATTTTCGGCATCGGGGCCGGTTGGAACCGGGAAGAGACTACCATGATGGGCGGCGACTTCGATCATCGCTGGACTCAGACGCGCGAGGCGGTAGGGGCGCTGAAAGAACTGTGGACCAAGGATGAGGCCGAGTTCCACGGCCGGTATTACGACTTCCCGCCAGTCTACAGCTATCCCAAGCCGGTCCAACAACCCCATCCGCCGGTGCTGCTGGGCGGAAACGCTCGCAACGTGCTGCAACGAGTGGCCCGCTGGGGCGACGGCTGGCTGCCCAACCGGGCAACGCCTGAGCAGATTGAAGAGAGCAGGAAGAGACTTGACGCCTTGGCAGACGAGCGGGGCCGTGACCCGGCGTCCTTAACAATATCGGTCTTCGGCCAGCCCCCCGAGACCACCAGGGACCAAGTCGACGCCTTCCTGAACGCCGGCGCAGAGCGGGTGTCGGTGTGGCCCACCCATTGTGACACCGAGGAGGAAATGGGCGAACAGTTGGAGCGGATGGCCGAGAACCTGGTCAGGTGAGGTCCAACTCGGCGTCAAGGTCTGCGTTTATGTAATGAAGCGCCGCGAAGGAGAGAAACGCAGACCTTGATTTCCCGTGTCGTTCTGAGGCTGCGTCGATACTGGCCAGAATTGACGCAGGTATAGATATATTGACATTCACGACATGGCCGGAGATTTTGGACAAGTCTACTTCAACCAGCGCCCAGAGTCCGTCGGCCAAATATTCGTCGGCTCGATGTACTTCAAGAGGTTTTTGGGCCGGTATTGACTCTCCGTCCTCGAGTAGCACTTCTATATGTGAACAAATTGCCTCGTGGGACGCAGCGATGGCCTCGTCAAGGGTTTCGCCGGCTGAGAAACATCCGGGCAAGTCGGGTACTGTGACGCCGTAACTGCTGCCGGGGTCCTTGTGTATGACAATTGGAAACTTCATCTCCGGTCTCTCCATTCCCAATCGGCTTGCCGGAATATGTTTCGCAGAGTACCGATAGGTATGTCCTTTTCTGGATGGGGTACTGAGACATGTCCGGGTTTGTCGGGATGCACATAAATATAGTGGCTGCCCGTTACGTCTCTGCGCACCCACCCTTCCCACCGTAACCGCCTTATGACTTCTCTGCTTTCGATGTGTGTATTATACACATGGCCAATCCAGGCAGGCGGCGCGGTAATTGACAGCTACCATCGGGGCGTTGAACTGGTAGCCAAGGCACGGTGTTCTCACTCAAATGAGGAAAGGAGGCACGGAAATGCCAACCTACGTTTACGTTGCGGCGCAGGACGACAACAAGATATCTATTTTCAACATGGACGGCGCGTCCGGGGCGCTGACGCTTCAAGGCGAGCAGGCTGTGGCTGGCGGCCCGTCGCTGCTGGCTATTTCTCCGGACAAGTCCGTGCTGTACGTTGGCAATCGGGGGGAGGCAGAGATTTCCAGCTACTCCATCGACCAAGGCTCCGGCGGGTTGACCCGCAACGGTTCGGTGACGCCGGAAGACCCGCCCGCGTTTTTGGCCCCTGACCGTACAGGCCGTTACCTGCTTTCCTCCCACTACCAAGGCGGCCACATCGCGGTGCACCCGTTGGGGGATGATGGCTCTGTCGGGGGTGACCCCATCGAGTGGATTGCCACCAATGAAGGGGCCCACGCCATGCAGACCGACCGTTCCAACCGGTTCGCTTTCGTGCCCCACATCGCCCGGCTGAACGACAACGTATTGGAGCCGCCCCGGAACAACCCTGGCCCCAATTCCATCTACCAGTACAGGTTCGACGAGAGCACTGGGCGTCTCAGCCCCAACGACCCGTTGGAGTTGAAGATGACCGCCAACCTGGGGCCTCGCCACTACACCTTCCATCCTACGAAGAATATCGTTTATTTCTCCGACGAGCAGGGTTGCAGCGTGACCGCCTATCAATTGGACGAGCAAGCCGGGACCTTGTTGGCGATGCAGACGGTAAGCAGTCTTCCTGACGGCGTCACCGTGCGGAACACCTGCTCCCAGATACAAATGACTCCCTCCGGGGATTTCCTGTACGTCCCCAACCGTGGCCACAACAGCATTGCCGGTTTCTCGGTGGACGCGGACGGGCGCTTGACGCCGGCGGGCCACGCGGCAACCGAGGCGGTGCCCAGCGCCTTCAGCCTCGACCCGTCCGGCAGTTTTGTGTACGCCGCCGGTTCGGCCACGGGGGTCTTGGCCTCTTACCGCATAAATGCGGGTACAGGGGAGCTTACCCCATTGGACACCTACCCCGTAGGTGAGCGACCGATGTGGGTATTGACCACCAGCCTTGGAGATTAGCTTGTAGCTTGTCGTTGAAAGCGCGCCTGTAAAATTCCCTCTCACTGTGTGAGAGGGTCAGGGTGAGGGAATTCCTCTCATCCCAGGTCCATCCACTCGACCAAGCAAGGAGACGTGATGGAAATCGGACTGTTCCTGGAGTTCGTGGCGACCGAGAACACCACTGACCAGCAGGCGTTCCAGCAGGGCTTCGCCCTTGTGGACGAAGCGGAACGAATGGGATTGGAATCGGTGTGGTTGGCAGAGTACCACTTCATCCCGTTCAGTGTCCTGTCCTCCCCGATAACAGTGGCCACCGCCGTAGCCGCCCGCACTGAGAAGCTGCGGATAGGTTTCGGGGTCACCTTGCTTCCATTGGGCAATCCCATCCGTATCGCTGAGGAGGTTGCTACCTTAGACCATCTTTGTCAGGGCAGGTTGGACTTTGGCGTAGGCCGGGGCACCTTCCCGGAGCACCACGATGCCTTCAATTCGCCTTACCCGGAGAGCAGGGGCCGGTTTGAGGAGTACTTAGAGATTATCCGCACGGCGTGGACCACCGAAGAGTTCTCCTTTGAAGGGGAGCATTACAAGTGTCACAACCTGTCCGTGCGGCCCAAGCCCTACCAGGACCCTTATCCTCCCATCAGGGTCGGTATCACCTCTGCCGACACCTTCCCCATCATTGGGCGGATGGGGTATCCTATCTTCGTCAACCCCTCGCGGGTCTTTGCCCTATCGGAGTTGGCGGGCTACATCGACGACTACCAGCGGGCTTGGAAGGAGGCTGGGCACCCTGGGAAAGGCAAGGTTGGTCTGAGGTTGCCCTTCTACGTGGCGGAGTCCGCCGAACGGGCCTATGAAGACCCCAAGGAAAGCATTTCGGCGGCGATGCAAGGGTTGGCCGACAGGGTCCTGGCAAACGCCGACAGGGAGGGCACCACGGGCAACTGGCAGGCCCAAGCCGACCGGATCAACAATATGACCTACGACGATTGGGTGCGGGACAAAGTGGTCTTTGGAACGCCGGATGCGGTGCTTGACCGCTTGCTGGAACTGCGGGAAGAGCTGCAACTGAGCCAGATCGTCTTTGAGCACAACGCGGGCCGCAGGATTCCACATGACCTGCACATGAACTCACTGCGGTTGCTGGCGGACAAGGTGCTGCCCCACCTTAACTGAACTAGCCAGGCGGTATCTAACCTAGCCCGTCGGTCACATTAAGAATGGTCCGGCGGGCTAATCTCTCCAAGCCCCTGGAAGTTTGAGAGCCGTATATGCCACTCTACCGATGGACCACTGACAACCTCGAAACCATTCCGCCCGCATCATTTGAGGCGGAACAATTACAGGAACGAACCGATTTACAGCGGTTGCTGCGCGATCAACCGGACGTTTTGGAGGATGGCCTGTTTGTCGTTGCTGAGGAGTTCAGCAACTGGGAGGAGTCAGGGCGAAGCATTGACCTTTTGGCGTTGGACAGATTTGGACGTCTTGTGGTTATAGAGTTGAAACGAACCCGGTCCGGCGACCACATGGAACTACAGGCTATCCGGTACGCTTCCATGGTAGCCAATTTGACTCAAGAGCAAGTGGTCGATGCTCACCGCAGTTATCTACAACGCCGGGGAAACGACGCTGACCCGGCTGCCCGCATAGACGAGCACCTCAGCAATTTTGGCGGCCCCGAATCAATGATTGAGACTGCCAGCCCGCGAATAATTCTGGCCTCTGCGGGGTTCTCGAAGGAACTGACCACCAGCGCGCTGTGGCTGATTAGCAAAGGCATCGACATTACCTGCATCAAGCTGCAACTTTACCGGACTGGCGCAGATCTCTTACTTGATGCGAGTCAGGCAATACCCTTGCCGGAGGCTGCGGACTACTTGGTACGTTTGCGGCAGAAAGAGCAAGAGTCTGTGGAACATCGGCGTCCCGGGCAGTTTGAATTGGGTGGAGATGCGTTTGCCGCAACGATTGAATACGCCCCTATCGAATTCCAATTGCTGCTGCGTAAGCTCCACCAATGGGCAGTTTCTCTCGCTAGCGAAGACCTGTGTTATCTTGGTACGGTCTTTAGCAAACGGGAGGGAGAATGTACGCTACTACCGCGTTTCGAGACAACCAATTCCGGTCTGGTCACTATCTACAATCAGGGGACAGGGCCGCGAATTCAGATGTGGAGGAGTGTATTTGAATCCCAAGCTCCCAACTCCATTGAGCGAGTTGAGCAATTACTGGGAACGCGAATAGGGCAAGGTAATTGGATAGGTGAAATCTCAGATGAACTTCTTCACGCATTGACAGACGCTTACCGTGAGGCCAACGGCTTATCCCCAGTTACAACCCCTGATTAGAGCTGTTCGACGTGGCTGCTGGCAGACTGTTGCCCCACCTGGACTGATCCGGTCTCCCAACCGTATCTCAGGAAACCGTCAGGCTAATCTCGCCGAGACCCTCAAAGTTGAACACGGCTTGATCCCCGGGGTTGAGAAACTTGGTGCTGACGATGCTGCCGGTCATCACGATCATACCGGCGGACAATTCCTTTCCGCGGCTGGACAGGGTGTTGGCCAGCCAAGCCAAGGCGTCCAGGGGGTGGCCTAAAACGTCGCGCCCGTGCCCTGTGCCAGCCGTCGCGCCGTTGATCGTCATGTCTCCTTGGGCGTCCCCCAATTCCAAGGCCGTCCAGTCGGTGATCTCCGGCCCCAACACCACTCCGGCGTTCCAAGTGTTGTCGGCGACGACGTCAAGAAAGTACAGGTTGGAGTAGTCGGCGCTCCGGTCGTCCACCAACTCGAAAGCCGCCATCAAGGCGCCGACCGCTTGGGATGCCTTCGCCCGGTCGTAGGGCGCGCCGGAGGCCGGCAGATCGTGGGAGAGCCGCACTGCCACTTCACATTCGGCGCCGAGGCGAACGTAGTCGTCCCCGTTGACCGTCGCCGGCGAATGATGGACTCCCTGCCGGAACACCGCACCGGCGCAGGGTGCGTCGAACCCAACCATCCGCTGCATTACCGGCGTGGTCAGGGCTATTTTGTAACCGGCCAGCGGACCTCGTTCCGGCGCCACGAGGGAGTTGAACGCATCCTGCATTTCGTAGGCCTCCTCAATGGTAGCCGGCGAAATGTGGGCGGGCAGCCGAGCAAACACCTCCCGCTCCCTGTGAGCTCGGTAAAGGAATTCGGCAACCTGCCGGATGGCGCTGGTATCAGCCATCATTCCACCTCCCGTTTTGGCATTAGTTGTTTTGGGTCAGGATTAGCTCGTTGCCGTCGGGGTCGGTGAAGATAGCAAATGAACCCCAGGGTCTCGGTGTAAAAACGCGACGCCGTTTCCTGGTCGCCGGTATACACCGACACAATCCTGATCTTGGTAATCATGACGCTCCGGTAACCAGTCCTCTTCTTTAGTCGCTGCGCTGCTACCAGTCCTTGATGACCGGAAGCACCTCTTTGCCGAAGAGACGGATGTTGGACATGGTGGCGTCATGCGACATTCGGGACTCCTGGCCGTACATAATCAGGTGGCCCATACCCAGCTGGCCGTGCAGGTACTTGAGCTTTTCCAGCACAGTATCCGGCGTTCCGCAAACGATGTGGAAGTTCTCGTTCAATTCCTCGAAGCTTTGGCTGATGAGGGGGCGGGAGTTCCGGCGGGCGGCTACCTGCTGCCCGGCTTGAGAGCGGTACCCGATGGGGTTCATGTATTCCCGAGGAGCTCGGGTAGTCTCGCCCATACGCCAAATGAAGTGCCTGGCCTCCTCTTCAGCTTTTTCCTGGGTCTCCGCCACGTAGCAGCACAGGAGGTAGCCGTAATTGTCCGGCCCGGGGTCGTAGCCCGACTCCAATGCGGCGGTCCGGTAGATGCCGAACAGGTCCCCCGTCACGTCCAAGGGAGTGAGAAAGGCTACATAGGTATAGCCGCGGCTGCCTGCCCACTGGGCGGTTTCCGGGCTGGCGGAACCCGGCACCCATACTGGCGGGTGGGGTTGTTGTATCGGCGTTATCCAAGGATTCACCACCCGGAAGTTGTAGTGCTTGCCCTCCCACCGGAAAGGTCCCGGCGTGGTCCACGTCTTGATCAGCAAGTCGTGGCACTCTTCAAACCGCTCCCGGTTGTCTACCGGGTTGACGTTGGTGGATACGGTTTCCACACCCGTGCCACGGACCATCCCGGAAATTACCCGGCCGCCGGAGATTACGTCGATCATGGCGATTTCTTCCGCTAACCGTACCGGGTTTTCATGGATAGGCAGGATGTTGCCCAACAGCAGAATTTTGGCGTTCTGCGTGGTGCGGGCCAGGATGGCAGCGGTCAGGTTGCACGAAGCATTCATGCACGACGGCGTGCTGTGATGCTCGTTGACCATGATGCCCTCGTAGCCAAGTTCATCGACGTACTGGCACTCGTCGAAGTAGCGTTTGAACAGCGCGTTTGCCGTCTGGGGATCGAAGTACGTGTTGGGGAAAGTAAGCCGGAGGGAAGGGTACTTTTTGCCCTCTTCATCCGGGTACTCGTGATACGGGAATTCGCTGAAGTAATAAACTTTCATGGAATAATTCTCGTTCAGGATACCGTCGCATCCGGATTTGGCGATTGCAGCGGAAATTGCGAATAGCGGACTTTATTCACTCGGGGATTTTACTCCAGCGATGGAGCAATGTCGCCATTCTCGACGAATTGATTAACGGTGGGACCGGCTTACAAAGTGGTGAACACGACCAAGGCAATCAGGGCAATCGCGTTATAAAGCGTGGCGGCCCATTTAATCCCCCGTCTTCACGGGGGCAGGCGTCATTCCCGTGGAAACGGGAATCCATAGTCGTTGGAAAGGGTAGATTTGCCTATGGGAGACAGTGTGGATTCCCGCCCCCGCCTTCGCGGGGGTGACGTTCCTTCGCGGGGGTGACGTTCCTTCGCGGGAATGACGGAAGGTTTTACGGCAGATTTAGCCTGTCTGGTGCACTGATGGTTAAAACGCGATTGCCATGCCAACGAAATCCCGACGAAAGTGCGGTACGGTGGTAAACTAACCACAGATACGTCTCCGACACCTTTCGAATTTGACTTGTTACGGGTTGGGTCCAATCCACTGTAAGGGGAGGTAAACATGGCGAGAACACCGGCGGTTACCCGAGAAGCAGTCCCGGAGGCCCAGAGGGAGACTTTCGACGCCATCGTGGCGGAGCGAGGCGGTGTCCCAAGCGGCGGTCCGGGGTCGGTAATGCTCAACGCCCCGGAAGTCGCTCAACGCGCCTTGGGGCTGGCTCTTTACCTAAGGACGGACACCTCCTTGGAACCCCGCATCCGGGAGCTTGCCATGCTGGTTGCGGCCCGGGAGAACGACTGCCAGTACATTTGGAACGCCCATGCCCCGGCGGGGCGTCAAGCCGGGTTACGCAACGAACTGGTCGACGCCTTGAGGGACCGGAAAGAACTCCCCAACCCCCAGGCGGACGAGGCGGCTGTGGTGGAGTACGGCCAACAGTTTTTCCGCACCCGCCGGGTCAGCCAGGAAGCGTTCGATGCCGTCGTGTCCCACTTCGGCGTGACTGGAGCGACGGAATTAACGACTCTCATGGGCTGCTACTCGATGCTGGCTTTCAACGTGAACGCTTTCGAGGTCGAACTTCCGACCGAGCTCACCGAGGCACCGCTTCCCGTTTAGCGGTAGTTGCGATTCCACGCTGACCGACCGACGGGTCCAAGAGACGCGCGGCCTACATAGATGACGTTGGCTGGCGGTGCCTGAAGCGATGCATGTGGCCCTGGAGTGGAGGGAACCTTCTGAACTGGGACCGAGGAGGAAGTATTGGGGCGGGGTTGTGCACCTGTCCGTTTGCGGCTTGCGGATTCCCCAACTAATGCATTTGAAGTTGGCGACCCGGAGCGGACTTAGGTCGCCGATCTCTGCCTTGACAGGGCAGTATGTTATAGGTCTCCACCTTGAGAGGGTGGCGTCCTAACCTGGCTAGACGACCGGGGTATGGAAACGTACCGTAACTCACACGGCAGAATTGACGACGGCCGATCCCGTGCTCTCCGCCTTGAGAGGGCGGTGTCCTGGAGCATCCCGTCAAGCTTGGTTGACGGTCTCCCTCTAGCTTACATAGGAGACATCTTCGTAATATCTGTCCTCTAAGGAGATCGGAATGCATTGCTCAATGCAACCCGGGCCGTTTCCAAATTCCATGCCCTTATGTCAAAATCATTAGGATGAGCCCGCTGGCAACTCTCATATCAGAAAGAGCTAACAACTCCCTCCGTCATGCCTTGCAGTGCGTATTCACTTGAGTTCAGGGAGGGAGTGAGGGAATCTATCATGTACATAGAACATCTCGAGTTCACGAATGTTGGACCATTCCGCGAGGCAAGTTTCGACTTTGACCCGCAGGTGAACGTATTCACTGGCCCCAACAATTCCGGCAAATCCACGGTCCTCTGGGTGCTTGGAGATGCATTGGTCTATCCGTTTCATTTCCCAGTCAAACTCTTGAGAGATGGCGAGACATCGACATTTACCGTTTATAAAAGCGAAGGTGCCAGTTTTGGTGGAGAACTGCCAATATTGTTCCAAGGTCGAACCGAGATAGACATTGAGAATAGCTATTGGACGGCAGACCGTTGGACAAACTATGTTCAATTACTGGAGAGTGTCGGTTATAGCAAGTTCATCCCTGCAATGCGGCGGCCGACTGATTTCAGGTCCCCGGGGCCAACTACGGGACTGGATAATTTTGAGGAAGACTCTCCGCCGACAAACATACACCAAGCCGAAGCTGCGTCTAAAAGGGTACGACGGGTTCGTCAGCGAACCACCGCGAGGTGGAGGCGAGCAATTGTGCCTGAGTTGCGAAGGCGTCTCACATTAGTGTCAGAGGATCCTTCTTTGGTAAGCGACGAAGAGGTCATTCAGAAAATCGTAGACTTGGACTATCGGTCTTACTTGAGAGGAAACCCTGGTTTACGAGACAGCGTCGACAAAATCGCTCAGATGGCGACAGACATTGCTGAAGGGTTTCCGATAACATTCACTGGTGTTGACGAAGATTCGACCGGGTTTTTTCCGTCCTTTCAAACGGTAGACGGTGTCATGCCTTTGAATACGATGAGTCAAGGAACCCAATCAGTTATTCAATGGTTGGCCCATCTGGTCATCGGATACGCCGAATATTACGACTTCCCGAAACGCCTAGAAGATGAACCCGGCATCCTCATAGTCGACGAAATAGATGCCCATTTGCATCCGGCCTGGCAGCGGGGGATTATTCCCACCCTAACTCGGCATTTTCCTCATCTTCAGATTTTCTGCTCCACTCATTCTCCCCTCATGCTCGCTGGTTTAGAGCCGGGTCAAGTCCAACTGTTGTCACGAGATGAAGATAACGGGGTGGAAGTGTCGAGAAACGTCTCCAGCATAGCAGGATGGTCAGCAGATCAAATCTTGCGTAACTTGCTGGGAGTGAGGAATCCTACAGATCTAAAAACCATCGAAAATTTCGATAAGTTGGAGGAGCTAAGTGCGAAAGAGCAACTAACCCTGGAAGAATCTACAGAGCTAGATCGGTTGACATCATTGACCGAAACGCAGCGAGTAGGTGGGTCCTCGTCAACTTTGATGGAAGAACTCATTCGCGGAATAAGGAAATATCAAGAAGAAACCTCGTCATGAAAAGCGTGACCTAATCTCCCAAGAAATAATAGCTCACTATAGATTCAGGAGCGAAAATCCAAAAATATTCTCCTCTTCGCTATTGTCGAATCAATGCCAGTTCTTACCAAGTTGATCATGGTGACTTATGCATTGGGTAGACCGCGGTCCAGAACCTGTTAGATTGGCCTCTGTCCGAGAACATCATACCCCCGGTTGGGTTCGATATTACGCGGGTGATGGAGGTGTGCGGCCAACGGATCATGCATGGCAAACGTTCCGCGATGACTTGAAGGCCGTGTTCCACGGCTTGTGCACTTACTGTGAACAGGTTGACCCAGGGGAAGTGGACCATTTCCGGCCCAAGTCTCGGTTTCCAAAGAAAGTGTACATCTGGAGTAACTGGCTATTTTCATGCCACCCGTGCAACCAAGCCAAACGCGAAAAATGGCCAGATGAAGGCTACATCGACCCATGCGCAACTAGCAGCTACGATCGCCCGGAGCATTACTTCGAATTTTCCCTCGGGTCCGGCAGGATAATCGCAAGAGCGGGATTATCCTGCGAAGAAAAATCCAAAGCACGTCGCATGATCGAAGACTTGAAGCTCAACGAATGGTATCAAGTTAGAGAGCGGAAGAACTGGATTGATGCACTGGGAATACTGCCACAACCTCTACCAGCTGCGTTGTTGGTTGAAGTTCAGAATTTAGCCAAGCGCAACAAGCCACTATCAAGTATCACACGGGTTTGGCTGACCCAGCGAGGTTATCCTGTCCCGCCGTAGCCAAGGATCCTGACAAGTAAGCAGCTAGAGTTGTTGGGGCTTGGCGTCGGTGCCGGCGGAGCTCTCTTCCCGACACCAGCTGATCCTCACATAACCGGTGTGATTGCCCCTGTCCGGAAGATACGTTTGGGGATACCCGGCTTCTATCTGGCATTGTCAGAAACGTGATAGTTACGAACACGTGCGTTTGTCTGGCACGACCACCGGTGCCAGATGGATCGTTCCGCGTGAAGAGGACGGGGACGAAGTCGAAAGTTAGCAAGGCCAACAACGCCAGACAGGTGAGCATAAGCTACTTGCGAAAACCCGGGATTTCCGTGACCAACCGGCCGGTCTCAGCCTTGGAATCACGCCTGACCAGCGTGTCCCGATCCACAGGGTTCTGTAGAGGCAGTTTCGGAAATCCCCCGAAACAGTCCTTGCCATGGCGCGCAAGCCCCAGAAACTTCCCGACTACTTCACCTCTGAGGAGACCTCGGCGCTGGTGGCGGCGTCCGGCTACCAGGTCCGGATGGCCATGCGAATTATGCTCCGCACCGGGCTCCGGGTGTCCGAGTGCCTCTCCATCCGGCTCAACCAGGACCCTGCCCATCCTCAGCCTGAGGCCGGACGTACCGGGCAACAAGGCTAGGCAGAGCCGCGAGGCGCCGATATCTGCGGGCCTGGTGGAGTCACTGGCGGACCTGAAGTCGTTCCATCGCAGGGACCGGCACCGGCCGTGCTTCGACATGAGCCGGCAGTGGGTCAGCAAGAGCATGGAGGAGGAAGCGGCCGCCACAGGAATAGACCCCTAGCGGGACTAATTCACCGTGGCAAAGGTATCTTGGGGCGACTGATGTGGGTGTTGCTACAACGCTTGGGCCCAAAGGCCACCTGCGCTAGAGGAACTGAAGTTGGCGACCCGGAGCGGACTCGAACCGCCGATCTCTGCCTTGACAGGGCAGTATGTTAAACCAACTACACCACCGGGCCGCGTGAAGTTGACCGGTACTAACTACGTCAACTACATCGAGTGTAAGATGTTACGAATTCCATGTCAAGTTATGCTCGCCGCGCAATTTTCTATGGGCCGCGAGACACCTCGATATTCCGGGCGATGAGGCGGCTTTCGCTGATGACGCCAGTTACTTTGACCGTTCTGCCTTCCTCCAAGTCGCCAGTGACACGGGTCAAGGCCTGCACCACCACTTGGTTCCCGTTTACATCCAAGCCGGAGATATGATACTGCTCGTCCCGAACAACGCCCCGGACACTGCCTTCCATTTCGAACTCTATCCTTGCCGATCCTTCGGACTGGGCCTGCTCCACGGTTACTTCCGTCGCCAGCAGCCCGTCGTCGTTTAATGTCCCCCGCACGGTTACCAAGTCTCCTATTTGTATGGCGCTTGCCAGTTCGGGCTGCCGGACTACCCGCACCGACAGGCCGTCTACAATGATGTTAGTCACCAACCCCTCGCTGTCGAAGCCTATAGACTCGATGGTGCTCCGCACTTCGACAACAGGCGACTCCCAAGGAATCTCCTCCCAGGTCCTTTTCAATTGGCGCGCCATCGGCATCCCGTCGATGACGACTGCCTGTACTTTAACCGGCAGACCAATCTGGATGTTACTGGGGGCTGACGTCAGGTGGCCGAAGCGGGTGGTCAAGCCGTTGATGGCTACCGACGTGATATTTCCGTACTCGTCTTTATCTATTCCGTCAACCGCTCCGTAGATGTTGGCGTTAATCCCATTGATAGTGGTCTTTCGTACCTCTCCTTTCAACCCGCTGGCGATAACCGATCCGTTGGCTTGGAGCAGTCCTTCAACCTCTACGTTCGTGCCTTCCACCAAGTAACCTCGAACATTAGTGAGAGGGCTGATTGTCACGGGGATGCCGTTCACCACCAAGCCCGTGTTTTGGCCAATGTCATCAATGGGCCCTTGAAAGGTCACCGGGCTTGTCTCCGTAAAGAGGCTGCCGGAGTCGGCCTCGTGGTTGTCTATTTCGGCTGCAAGGAAAGCCCTGCCCGGACGGACAAGAGCCGTCACTTCCACGAAATCTCCAGGCCGGGGCGACCGGTCCAGCTTGGTGAGGGCACTCAATGACACCTCCACCCCGTTGACAACCGGCGAGCCGTCCTCCAGGACTTTTTCTATTGCGCCGTGAATGTAGGCCGTAGGAGCGGGCGGCCAAGGGGTTTTTGGCCTGCCGGTGATGCTCCGGGCCAAGTACGAGTTGTCGTCCCGGACCGTAGCCAACGCCTCTATCTGATGACCGATGGCCGGGTCGCCTTCCAATCTGGTCTGACGGCCCACAGCGACCCTGGCTCCGTGAATAATCCAATTCCCCTGAGGGTCGACTCCCAGAAAGGTCCCCTTCAGCTTCAAATAATCGGCTTCGCTCTCTCCGGAGGCTTGTTCCTCTACGTATTGCACTTCTCGGGCCAGCAACGCGCCGTCTTTACTGACCAACGCGAATACCTTCAGTCGCTGGCCTGCTCTGGGCACTCCGTCGATGTTTATGCTCGGCCTTACCGTCACCAAGGCAGACCCGATTATCCATCTCCCCGACGGCTCGTCCAAGCCTTGGAAAGGACCTTCCAGTTCGGCGCTTCCGCTGATGCCGGTGTCGTAGGATACCCGCCGGACTTCCGTTGCCAACAACGACCCGTCCGCTCTCAAAGCCGCTTTGGCGCTTGACATCTGCCCAACCGTCAGCCCTTCATCGAATTTGGTTTCCACACCCACGGCTACGGAGATGCCGCCGATGGTCCATTCTCCGGAATTGGTTACTCCCTTTAAGACGCCCGGGATGATGGCGTGGTCAATCCAATCCGGCGGCGAAGGCTCCTCGCCTCCATGGTCGCCATCCTTTTCTCCGACTGCTATTATGTTTATTCCCTTGGCTTCAGGGAAATACAGTCCTGTCAGGGGGTCTTGCTCCGCCACGACTATCACGTGTGACCCCGGTGCAAGCGCGGTCTCTCCTTGGAAATATTGGATGGGCGTCCCTGGACCTCGCGAGAAGGTGATAGGCTCCCACATTTCATAGCTGGGCCTGATGGTCAGGTGCGTGTCGGTAACAGCTATGACCTCGCCCGGCAGGTGCTTGAACCTGGTCTTCTGACGAAGCAGCACTATTTGATCGCCGAAGAGTTTCCCTTCCCGCTCTGCCAGCGAAACCGCAACCCGGTCGCCGGCCACCAGGTCCCCTGAGAACGCATCTTGTTTGTGCATCAGGCGGACGTTTGTGTCGTCTATTAAGACTACCTTGTGGGTCTCCTCCCCGGTCCTGACATGGAGGGTCTGGTGTTCCACAGCCTCTACGACGCCAAAGAAGTCCATGGCCGGACGGGTTTCCAACGTGAATTGTCCCGAACGCATCAATTGGATGGTGGTATTACCCACGTCGTCGCCGATGGCCAAGGAAATGGGCACAGGGTCGCTTCGAGACACTTGCAACAGGTCCAATCGGGTTGCGGTCACCGAGAACTGCCCGTCATCTCTGATTCGGGCGCGGACAATCCCTCCCGGAACACCGTCAAGCCTGTAGCCTCTATCTTCTTCCGGGACGAAAGACCCCGCGGGTATGACTTGGGTGAAGTCTCCCAGGATAATGGTGGTTCGTTCATTGGCAACGTCTATGCCGTTGCTGTGCGGACCCAACTCGAACACCCCGGCTAGACGAAATTCGTCCCTGGGCGCTCCTCCTTCCAGAGTCACCTCCACCTTGCTCATCAAGAAAGTTGAGAAGGGCGCGACAACGGTATAGGTGTGTGTTGTGGTGGTTCGGTTTCCCGCCAAGTCTGTGGCGGTCACAGCAAAAGTATGGGTACCCAGGGTGGAGGTATCGATAGGTTCTCCCTGCCTGGTGGATGCGGTAGCCGAGCCTACTCCCGACAGTGCATCGGCCACGTTCCAACCGGCCGCCACTCTCTTCAATATGGAGAACTCTGCCCCGTTACGCGGGGAGTTTATGGTAATGACCGGAGGCGCCCGGTCTATGTTAATTCCTGGCATAGTGAAGAACGCACTGTTGCCAGCGGTGTCGGTCGACGTGCCCCTGACCCGCTGGTTCGCCCCGTTGTTGACCAATACTTCATCGCCGATGCAGGCGGCAACTCCGGAGGCGGAGTCGGAGCAATTAAAGGTCACCGCGACTTCGGTGTTATGCCACCCGTTGACGTTCAGCAAAGGCGACATGCGGCCAGTGATGGTTGGCGGTGTAGTGTCTTCGACGGTGACCAGGAAGTGGTCTCCGGAGACGTTTCCCGAGGCATCGGTGGCTGCACAACTGACCGTAGTAGTCCCCAAGGGAAAGGTGGAGACGGAGGAAGGTTCGCACTCAACCACCGGGCTTGGGTCCACCGAGTCGGTTGCTATGTTGGTGAAGATAACCAGCGCGCCCAGCTTGCTGCTGGCTTCGGTCTTGAAGCTGGCCGGAAGGGTCAGCAAAGGAGGAGTGATGTCTCTTACCGTGACCGGGAAACTTCCACTGCTGGTGTTCCCGGCGTCGTCGGTGGCCGTACACACCACCCGGGTCGTTCCCAAGTTGAACTCGGAATCCGAAGAAGGCTTGCATGTCACGACCGGGTCCGGGTCTACTATGTCGATAGCGACGGCGTCGAACGAGACGTTAACACCGGAAGGCCCCGTCGCTTCCACCGTGATGCTTCCCGGCAGCGAAAGCTGGGGCGGACTATCGTCGTTTTCTTGGGCTTGGGCGTAGTGTGAATAGTCTCCCATCATGAGAAAGACCAACACCGACGCTGCAACTGTCCGGCCCACCGCTTTCATTACAGTTTTTAGCATCGCATTAATGACCAATGCGCCTTGCAGACGCTGAGCCGGGTTGAGTCTGGCTGGTTTGTAGCTGTCCGTCGGCGGACGCTGTCCTGTTTCTGCCTATTTCTGATGGCGGGATGCAAACGGTCTATTATCATGGGCGGTAAATCACCGCGACTACCGAACTGCTGACCCTGCCGTCGACGTTCGTGGCCACTACGTCAAAAAGATTTGGCCCCGGTTCTAATACTACCGGGGTCGAGAAGTTGCCCATCAAGTCAACGGACTGCAAAGCGCCGTTGACGCTGACCACGGCCTCCGGCCCGGTGCGGCCAGATAGCTGGATGTTCTCGTCCGATACTATGCTTTCGTGCTTGGGCTCGGTTATCACCAGCATGAACGGGCGCACTGGAACTGTGATAGAGGTTACTGTTACAACCTTGGTCACTTGGTTGCCTTGGATGTCCGTAGCCACGACCTGAATCTCGTTCTTGCCGGGAACAAGGTCAACCGCGCCGCGGAATTTGCCGTCTTCCTCTACAATCGCCTGCTCTTGGTTGATGCTGACCCTTGCGCCCGGACTGACTACGCCGCTAAGCACTACCGCGCCGCTGCGAACCTGGCTGTCGTCCGCCGGACTGCGAACTTCAAGGAATATTGTACTGGCCGGTCTCCTGGTAGGAGGAAGGGGCGTCGTGGGTTGCGGCGTAGACGCAACGGTAGTGGGCTTGACGTGCGGAGATTCGGCGGGGTCCGGTGCAATCCGCGTCGGTGCGATCGCAACCCGGGTGGGCTCCGGCGGTGCAGTCTCTTCCGGAACAAGAACGGGAGTCGTGGTGGGTGTTGGCTGCTCGGTTGGCCTTGGAACAGAGACTATTACGGGCGTCGGGCCGGTAGGGGATGGTGACGCATGTGGTTGTTGGGTTGGCCCTGCGCCGGGGCGAGGGACCACTTGGAAACAGGCAGCAAAACTGAAGACCGTCCCCATAAGCGCGATGCCCAATGCCAGGTTGATTGGTTTCACCGCGGGGTCTCCGTCAGACCGCACCGGTTGCACGCCAACATGGGCCACTCATGAGGGAAATTACTGATCAAGCGGCATTTAAGGGCAGGCTGAGCAGGAATGAGGTGTGGTGATTAGAGTCAGGTTTGGTTACGGTTTCCAATTTCAGTGTCCCTTTACACCGCTCGGCGAGCGTGCGGGCGATAAACAACCCAAGCCCTGAACTGGACTTTTCCTCCCTGCGCGCCACTTCCGGCGTCCAGCCGTGATCGAAGATGTAATTGGCGTAATGGGACGGGATGCCGACACCGTCATCCCACACCTCCACGTAGTACTTGCTATCGTCTTTGCTAAGCCGCACTTCGACGCGGCTGGTAGCGAGGCGCACCGCGTTGTCAACCAGGTTAGTGACAATGTGCTCGATGGCGGAACTGTCGGAGTAGACAAGACCGAAATCGGAAGGCTCGGCCCACCAGGAAATGTCCTTGCCGGATTGCTCGGCCACCAGGATGTAGCGGTCTACGATTTTTCGTATCACCTCAGAGGGTTCAACCGGTTGAGTTTGGGCTGAAGAACCGGGGTCCTCCAACTGCACCAGCGTCTGGATGTTGGACATCATCAGGCGGAAGTTGGGTGTCTGCATCTCGATTTCGTCCAATAGGGCTTGGACGTTCGGGTCCGTCTCCGCGCCCGAGAACTTCAGCACGGCCCGCAATTCCCGCTCTTTGCCGGAGATGCGGCGGATAGGGCGTCCCAAGTCGTGGTCGAACAGGTCGAAGTAGTGTTGAGTTACCCTGCTCCAATGCTGCTGGGCAACGGCATCGGCGGCGGCCTTGTTTCTGGCCATTACGGCAGGCGCGACGTAGGAGAGGGATACTACACCCAGACCCAGCGCCGCCAGAATCGCCCCAATGTAAGAAAGAGGTTCTACACTCCAGAGGCTGCGGAACACCATGTTGCCCACGACAGGCGCCAGGATAAGGCTGATTATCCCTAAGAAAAGGACAAGACCACCAGTGGTCCTGACCTTGGATTGCATACCAAGCCAATCGGACATGGGTCTAGTACCGTTTCCAGATAGATTTGTTGATACGGTAAAGCTGCCTCTAACTCTGGATTCCCGGTTGCGCGGGTGGGAATGATTAACAGGTGAAACAGATATGTGATATAAGGCATATTCAAGTGGAAACGGTACTAGTTCCTTGGCGGTACCAGACGATAACCTTGGTCGCGAACGTTGATGATGAACTCCCCGGCGGCGAATCGGATTCCGATCGCTCTACCAAGGACGTCCTTGATCTCCCGGATTCTGACCCGCAGCGATGCCCGCGGGTCATCCCCTTCCGAGTAGCGCTCCAGCTTGCTGAAGGGCACCAATTCACCCGGGCTGCGGTACCATGCAGCGGCTAATTCACGGAGGATTTCAAACTTCATGCCTTGCAGTTCCACCACCGGAGAGAATTGGTCATCGCCCTTAACTTGAACAACCCCGGTGCCGACGTCAACGATGATGCGGTTGCCCACAGGTATGCTCTCGGGTGAAGTGCCGATGAGGCGGCGCAGTCGCAGCACTACTTCTTCCGGGCTGGCGAGTTTGTCGATGAAGTCAACGGGTGCGTCCCAATGCAAGGCCCCCCGCACTGCCGTGTCCCGGTCAGGACCCTGTGCGTATTGGGTGAACATCAAAATCGGCAACCGGGGATGGCGTTTGACGATCTCCTGTAAAATCTCCAGGCCCTTGAAACGGTCATCCCGGTGCTCACCGAACCTGACGTCCAACAGCACCCCATCGGGCTGCCGTTCCTCTATGGCGAAAAGGGCGGCTGTCTCGAACTCCTCTGCCAACGCCCACCGATTTTCCGGCTGCACCACTATAGGCAGCCATCCCTCGTCTTCCAACCTGCGCCGAACCGCCGTAACGATGGCCGAGCCAGCTTCATCGTCTACTATCAATATCCTTTGTTGCTGATTGGTGGCATCCATATACCCACCCCGCCCTTGGGTTAATCACCCTGCCCCGATATGATTATACATATTTTACCAGAGTATCCGGCTTGGTCTCCGTCGATAGGTCGCTTCCGGCCATCTCACGGGTCCGGTTGAACCGAATGTTGCCTGCCCTGTACTCGGCTGATGCAGTGAGTTGGGCTTGACAGGGTTGGTCACCGGACTAAAATGACCTATAGAACCGGGCTTGGAGATCGGCGAGCCGTCGAAGGGCGCGGTCCCATTTAGGAGGGTAAGAATGATAACGCAGTTCGGTAGCTTGTTCGCCGGTCACGTGGACTTGGACAACATGGGATGGGACGGCACCCCCGTAAATGACCGGTGGCTGTCCGACGAGCATCTTGCCACGGTGTTCGACAAGACCGAGGCCATTGCCCTGACCATGGACAGGTTGGGCTACGACGTCTTCTGGGCGGCTGAACACCATTTCCAGAGAGAAGGGTACGAGTGCATCCCCAATTTGTTGCTGTTGTTCGTTCACTTGGCCCACTTGACCAAGAACCTCAAGTTTGGCTGCGGCTTCAACATCAACCCCATGTGGCACCCGCTTCGGTTGGCGGAGGATTTTGCCACCGCCGACATCCTGACCGAGGGCAGGGTCATTTTCGGTGTGGGCCGGGGTTACCACTCCCGGGAAGTGGAGGTGTTCGGCAATCCCAGCACGGCTATCGACAACGAGGCCAACCGGGCACTTTTCGAAGAACAGACCGAAGTCCTGTTCAAGGCCTTTAATGAACGGGCCTTTTCTCACCACGGCGAGCATTACAACATCCCGCCGGCGGTCCCCTACCGGGGTTATGAACTGAAGGATATTACGTTAGTGCCAAGGCCGCGAACGCTGCCGGTGGAGACTTGGCAACCCGTCGTAAGCGCCAGTGAGCGGCAGATGGACTTCATGGCCAAGCACGGCATGAAGGGTGTCATCGGCGGCGGCGCCGCTGCCGGCGGCGCCACCGACCGGGTCGTGGAGCAGTGGCGGGACACCTTGGCCAAGTACGGCCGGGAGACCGAACTGGGAACGGACCTGGCCATCGGCTACTCCATCCACTTGGCCGACACCGAAGAGAAGGCCATAAACGAGGCGCGAATATTCTTTGAAGAGAACATGAAGATGTTTGCGCCGCTGGGGTTTGTGCGCGGCCTGACCAGTCAGCAAATGGCCGACTTGGCCGACCCGGCCAAAGCGCGTCACGCCGGACTTCCCACGCTTGAGGAAGCAGTGACCGGGGGTTCCTGGTTGTGCGGCCCCCCGGAACAGATAATTGAGAAGATTCAGGACATCCAGGATAGGTACCCCGGGCTTGAGGCCGTCAACGTTGGCTCCGTAATTGGGACCCCTCAAAGCGTCATCCTGGAACAGTTGGAGTGGTTCGGCACGGAGGTGATGCCCGTATTCAAGGACCAAGCCAAGGCCGCCGCTTAGCCTGAAAAGGCCTACGGAGATACTCTCCGAAGGGAGAGGGCGGTATTTATTAATTAACATTATCCCGGTGATTCGGTGGGCCTGCCGTTAACGCAACGGCAGGCCCACGTGTTTACCGGAGGACAGGTGGCTTTATGACCGGCGGATTGTCAGAGGAAGAGCTATTGGAATTGGCAAGGAAGTACAGCTTCCGCAGCCGGATGGACCGCAACGCCGTGACCGGCCCGATTTTCGTGTGGGGCCGCGGCTCCGTGGTCCGCGACGTGAACGGGAAAGAGTATCTGGACTTTAACTCCGGCCAGATGTGCGCCGCCTTGGGGCACAACCACCCCCGCATAGTGCAGGCGCTTCAGGAGAGCGCGGAGTCGCTGATTCACAGCCACATGACCATATTCAACGACCGGGAGATCATCCTGGCCAGCCGCTTGGCGGAAATAACTCCCCCCGGCCTCAACCGCAGCATGTTCCTGACTTCCGGCAGCGACTCCAACGAGGCTGCGATGGCTATCGCCAAGCGCTACACCGGGGGTTACGAGGTAGCCAGCCCGGTGGTTAGCTTCCACGGCATGACCGACGCGGCCAGGGCCGTCACCTTCTCCGGGTGGCGCCAAGGCTATGGCCCTTACGCTCCGGGCAACTACCCCATCCTTGCGCCCTACCGCTACCGGTGCAACTTCTGCCAGGACAAACCGGCGTGCGACAACACCTGCTTGGACACCAGTTTTGAGTTGCTCGATGCGCAGGCCGATGGCCGGATGGCCGCCGTCATTACCGAGCCTCTGTTCAGCGCGGGCGGAGTGATAGAGCCGCCGCCGGGTTGGCTACGGGAGTTGAAGTTGCGCTGCGAACGGCGCGGGATGCTGCTTATCCTGGATGAAGCCCAGACTGGTTTGGCCAAGCTGGGGACTATGTGGGCCTTCGAGCAGGAAGACGTGACACCGGACATATTAACTGTGTCGAAACACTTTGGCGGGGGCATCGCCATAAGCGCGACCATTACGACCGACGAAATCGAAGAGA
Organism: Dehalococcoidia bacterium; assembly: GCA_965261795.1. GTDB lineage: Bacteria > Chloroflexota > Dehalococcoidia > Lucifugimonadales > UBA3495 > CBDCFV01. Next base: position 4,075,073 of record OZ253476.1, on the reverse strand, counting down.
AGGCGGTGGATACAGGCTTAGTGGTGGCCCACTCTCACTCCAACGATCCGTTGACCTGCAACGCCGCCATAGCCAGCATAGACATTATCCTGGAAGAAGGTCTGACGGACGTAGCCAATAGGGTAGGCGCTTATTGGCAGGGCCATTTACGCCGACTGAGCGAAAAGCACGAACTGGTGGGCGATATCCGAGGGCGAGGACTGCTGCAAGGCGTGGAGTTTGTCACCGACCGTGAAAGCAAGACCCCGGCCTACAGCCAAGGCCAGCAAATCGGACGCCTGTGCTTGGGAAACGGCCTGATTGTCAGTGTACGCCGGCGCGGGTCGGTCCTTCGCTTCGTTCCGCCGTTCACCACCACTGAGGACCAGATGGACCTTGCGGCGGAGATACTGGACCATGCCATCTCCGCCGTTGTATAGGTACGCCCGCTTCGTCTGTGAGGGCGTGTGTACCGCCCACTTCCTGCTTTGGGTTGAGTAAACGCCCCGTTTAGTGGCCGCGCGCTGGCGGATGGGAGGAGAGTGGTCTGTGTTATCATCAGGTAAACGAGAAGCAACATAAGAGGCAAGGTCCAACATCACCCAGAGGCCTGCATGACCACCAAGCTTGCATACAACATTCAAGCCGTCGTTGACTACGACAGCTTATCGTTTAATCCCGATGAACCGGAGCCGCTGCCGGACGCTATGTTTCAATACCCGGTCCTGCAAGAAATTCTTCATATTTTGGACACTCACATTACCGCCCTCCACCCGTCAGAAGACGTCTTCCGCAGCAGCAACACTTTCATTTGCTACGACGCTACCGATCTGAACGTCCAGGTTGGCCCCGACTTTTACGCGGCCTTCGGGGTCGATGCCTTGGCGATCGAACGAAGGAAGTTATACTTGCCTTGGGAGGTGGGCAAACCGCCTGATTTCGTGCTGGAAGTCGGTTCAGAAAGCACAGCGCGACAGGAGATTACGATAAAACGGGAGATCTACGCCCAGATCGGCGTCCCCGAGTACTGGCGCTTTGACCACTCCGGCGGCCAATTCTATGGACATGCCTTGGCCGGAGATCGGTTGGTGGACGGGGCCTACCAGCCTATAGAACTGACCAACGAACCCGACGGCGTACTGAAAGGATACAGACCAATTTTGAGGCTGGATCTGTGCTGGCGAGATGAAATGTTGGCGTTTTACAATCGGGAAACCGGCGCCTACCTCCGAAATTTGAGTCAAGCCGAAGCCAGAATAGAGCAACTGGAAGAAGAGTTGCGCCGTCGAGTAAGGCGGCGCTGACTACCCCGAACCTCCACGAAGCCCGGTTCGGCAAGACTCCTGGGATTCGCCGGAAGCCGTTACTTCTCTACCGGCAGCCCGCTCTGCTCCCATTCGGCGTAGGATGCGTCGTACAGCCTTACGTTGTAGCCCAGCCGCTTGAGGGCCTGATAGCCAACGGCGGCGCGGGCCCCAACCTTGCAATATGTGACGATTTGGTCGTCTTTGCTGATGTTCGCCGCCTGCAAGGCTTGGCGGGCGGCTTCCGGTTCGCATTGCAGTTGGCCGTCTGCCCCCACCAACTCTTGCCAGACTACATTCACCGCCCCGGGTATGTGTCCCGGCTTCTCGTCGGCTTCCGATTCCCCGTTGTATTCCTCTTTGCTGCGCACGTCCACCAGTTTCAAGCCGCCGGTGGAAACGTCGGCCAGTTCTGCTCTGATTGCCGGATTGACATTGGCCGTGAATTGGCGGGCCTCCGTGGAGACGGGGCGGTAGAGCACCTCTCTTCCCTCGCCTTTCCAGTTGTCGAAGACCACCTCCATGGTGTGGACATCATCCCGGCCCAAGTACTCCAGGCACCAAGCCATCATGGCGGCGTTGCGCCCGTCCGTCCCGTCGTAGAGTATCGGGGTTTCATGGCTCCCGAGGCCCACCGAGCCAAAGACAGACGCCAATTCGCCGGGGGCCAGAAGCCGGCCGGTGGGGCCCGTCAGCTTGCGCAACGGCAGGCTGACTGCGCCCCGTAAATGGCCCATCAGGTGCCGCATCGAGAACCTGGTGTCTATTATCAGAAACCCGGGCGTCCCCACTCGCTCGGAGACCCATTCTGTGGAAACGAAAGTCGTCATTAACCCACCATCTCGAAATCAGTGGTTACTTTAGTCTCGCGCATTACCGATTGGGTGACCGGAGAGCCTTCCACCGCCAGCCGCCAAATCTCCCGCAGGGTCTCTTCATCAGCGTCGGCCTGCACGAACACCTTGGCCGAAATGCTTCCGTACCCGGGGTTGCCTTCGTCTTCCACACCTGCCCATTTGCGGATGTTGTCGAAGTAGCCGTCGATGGCTATTTCCAGGTTGTGAATCTTCACGCCCTTCATGGTAGCGTTAACTACAAACCCCACCGTCATGCAACTGCCCACCGCCGATAGTAGCTGCTCATGGGCGCTGGCCGCCATGTCGGTCGCGGTCAAGTCACCCGGCTCGTCCATCTCAACCGTGTGGTTCCTCATGTAGGCCTTGACTCGCATCCCGTCCTGCCACTGCACCCTGGACCGCCACGGGCCGGTCACTGCCTTGAACACTTCGGGGTCGCGGAAGGAGCTAAGGACCTCGCTGAGTTTCTCGCGAGGAAGGCCGTTCAGGTTTTCTTCTTGTGTCATAAGGGGTCTCCTTTTCGAAAGTCTCTATTTGGCCTGATTATAGACTGTTTGGGCTACGTAAACGGATGCCGATTGAACGTTAGCATCCTGCTCTTGGGCTGTCAAACAACGGAAATACGTGTAGTGGTTATGTTATACGCCGGTTTACAAGAGAAGCTCGCGTGTGTAAAAATCCTCGTGGACAAGCTCCATCCTTTGAGCTGTCTGCAAGCCTGTGCCAACCGACTTCTCAAATCCCCTGCGGCCTACTGCTGGATGTTTGGAGGCGTTGTTATGGTAGAGTCCACCGGAAGCATTGATGCTCTACTACAGGAAGACCGGACTTTTCCTCCGTCCGAAGAATTCAGGAACCAAGCCAACATTGCCGATCCCGGCGTATACGAGGAAGCGCTTCGTGACCCCGAAGCATTCTGGGCCAGGTTCGCTGAAGAACTGGACTGGTTCAAGAAATGGGACCAGGTACTGGACTGGGACCCGCCCCACGCCAAGTGGTTCCTTGGCGGTAAGCTCAACGTTTCCTACAACTGTGTCGACCGGCACTTGAAAGGACCCCGCCGGAACAAGGCGGCCATAATCTGGGAAGGCGAGCCGGGTGATTGGAAGGTATATACCTACCGCGATCTGTACCGTGAGGTATGCAAATTCGCCAACGGGTTAAAGAGCCTGGGTGTGAAGAAGGGTGATCGTGTCACCATCTACCTGCCCATGGTGCCGGAATTGCCCATATCCATGCTGGCTTGCGCCAGGATAGGCGCTCCCCACAGCGTGGTTTTCGGCGGCTTCAGCGCCGCATCGCTCAGCGACCGGATGAACGACTCCGAGTCGAAGTTGCTAATCACCGCCGACGGAGGTTTCCGCAGAGGCAACATCATCCCCTTGAAAGCGACCTCCGACGAGGCTTTGCAGGACTCGCCCAGCGTTGAAAAAGTTGTCGTGGTGCGGCGTACCGAAAGCGCGGACGAGCGGATGGTGGACGGCAGGGACGTATGGTGGCATGACTTGGTGGCTGACCAGCCTATGACCTGTGAACCGGAGCCGATGGACAGCGAGGATATGTTGTATCTCCTCTACACCAGCGGCACCACCGGCAAGCCCAAGGGAATCGTCCACACCACCGCCGGTTACTTGTTGGGGACCTATGCCACGGCAAAATGGGTTTTCGATCTAAAAGAGGAAGACGTTTATTGGTGCACCGCCGACATCGGTTGGGTCACCGGGCATAGCTATATAGTCTATGGCCCGTTGGCCAACGGCGCCACTTCGGTTATGTACGAGGGATCGCCGGACTATCCGGACCTCGACCGGTTCTGGGCCATCGTCGCCAAGTACGCCGTCTCAATCGTATACACCGCGCCAACAGCTATCAGGACCTTCATGCGCTGGGGCGAGTCATACCCCCAGCGTCACGACATGTCATCAATACGTCTGCTTGGTTCGGTGGGCGAGCCGATTAACCCTGAGGCTTGGATGTGGTACTGGGAGCACATCGGCGGCGGCCGCTGCCCGGTGGTTGATACTTGGTGGCAGACTGAAACGGGCCAGATACTCATTGCCCCGCTTCCCGGCATCACGACGCTCAAACCCGGTTCGGCCACTCACCCGTTCCCCGGAATCACTGCTGAGGTGGTGGACGAGGCGGGCAACCCCGTGGGGCCGGGCGGGGGCGGGTACTTGGTGCTGCGAAAGCCCTGGCCCGCTATGCTGCGCACCATATACGGTGACCCGGACCGCTTCGTGGAGCAGTACTGGTCGCGCTACCCGGACACCTACTTTACCGCGGACGGGGCCAAGCTCGACGACGACGGCAACTTCTGGCTGCTTGGGCGCGTTGATGACGTTATCAACGTCTCCGCCCACCGCATCAGCACCATGGAGGTAGAGAGCGCGCTGGTTGATAACCCGAAAGTCGCCGAGGCGGCCTGCATAGGCAAGTCCCACGAGATCAAAGGGCAGGCGATAGTGGGGTTTGTCACGCTGAAGAACGACGTGGTCGGTTCAGACGCTGTGGTAGCCGAGCTCAAGCAGCACGTTGCCGCCAAAATCGGCGCGATGGCCCGGCCTGACGATATCTTCTTCTCCGCCGAGCTTCCCAAGACCCGCAGCGGCAAAATCATGCGCCGGTTGTTGCGAGACGTGGCCGAAGGCCGGGCTTTGGGTGACACCACCACTCTGGCTGACCCAGCAGTGGTAGAGGCCTTGAAGGCCCAATACGGCGACGAAGAGTAGACCGCCTGCGCCCCGGCATCGGCGCGGCCTCAACAGTCGCCGGGCGCCGGGGTTGTATCTTGGATGTTCCGTATAGCCGGTGAGGCCTTCGGCAGGAGGCCTCATATTATTTTGGCCTTGACCGGCCCGTTATCGTTAGATCGGCGTTTGCGTCGGCGACAATGCGCCATGCTGTTTTGATTCCTCAAGTGATACCATGGAGGTAGCTGTACAACGATCCGCGGCGCAATGGTGTGGTGATTGCATGTTCGACGCAGAGATGGCCGCGTGCAGCGCCGATGGTGATAGCCCGCAGTACCGATCATCCACTGATAAACGATTTACGTAGACTTACGACCGGATTTCGTACATACTAACCTCGCTACTCGATGTATTAAATCCCATTAGAGGTGTATTTCGTAGTATCATTGATGCAGGATGCTAGTCTCTTACTGCGGTAGGAATCATTCCTACGGCGGGGTTAGAGAGGACCGCCGAATGTTGATATCAGCCGCTTTGATTGAGTCTGTTTGATGACCTTACTTACCGGCCTGGCACTGCGCCGCCGCTCCGTAACGATGTTAATCATCCTTTTGGTCTTGGTGGGCGGCGTTGTCACCTACCAGCGCCTTGAACGGGAACTCTTCCCCGAGATAGAGTTTCCCAACATCATCATCATTACCTACTATGCTTTCGCCAACCCGGACGCGGTGGTGCGGGACGTGACCGAGCCGATTGAAGACGCGATAGACGGCGTCAGCGGCTTGAAGGAACTCCAATCCGTCTCCACCGAAAACACGTCGATGATCACCGCCACTTTCGAGTTCGGTGAAGACATGGTGGAGGCGGAGCGCACCATCATAAGCAACATCAACGCGTTGCAGTTCCCGGACGGCGTCACGGAACCCTACGTGTCCCGCATTGCCAGCGATACCTTCCCCGTGCTCCAGTTGAGTGTTCTGGGAGACCGGGACATTCCCTCCCTGCAACGAATATTGGATGACCTGATAGTCCCCCGTATCAAGGCGGTAGACGGAGTAGCCTATGTGACGGTGCTCGGGTGGTCCGAAGAACAGGTCTTCGTCACCGTAGACGTCGACAAAATTCAAGACCTGGGACTCTCCCTGTCCGCGGTGGCCGCAGCGATTCAAGCGAACAACCTCAGTTCTCCAGCCGGTAACATCGACGACGGAAGCAGGAACATTCCCGTTCGCATCGACCACGAGTTGGGCTCACTCGATGAAATAAGAGACTTGGTGGTGGGCTTCGAGAGCACCTCATCCAACCGCGAAGGCCAACGGCCTATAAGGTTATCGGACATTGCCGTGGTGGAACTGGATACGGAGAAGGCCAATCGGATTTCACGGGCCAACAGCAGTCCCAGCCTTGGCGTGATTGTCCTTAAAGACCCCGACGCCAACACCCTGGACGTTACGGAAGGGGTCCTGGCCGGCTTGGACGACCTTGAAGGGTTGCCGCCGGACGTGGAGATATTCGTCCTGACGAACGACGGGCCGGAGATCAGATCCCAACTCGGCGCACTGTTGCGGGAAGGTTTATGGGGATTGGTCTTCGCTGTCGCCACGGTGTTCGCGTTCCTCTTGAATCTGAGGCCCACGATTCTGAGAGGAGTGACTCTGACCCTTCGGCCCACGCTGATAATTGGAGTATCCATCCCGCTGAGCATTATTACCGGCATCCTGCTTATGGGACTCATCGGCCTGCCCCTCAACTTCATGACCCTGGCAGGTCTGGCCATCGCCGTCGGTAGAGTCGTGGATGACAGCATTGTGGTGCTGGAGAACATGTACCGGCACATTCAGGCCGGGGAAGACCGTATGCAGGCCGCCTTAGACGGCACCCGGGAAGTTGGGGCGGCTATTGTTGCGTCCACCCTGACGACGGTCGTAATTTTCGTGCCTTTGGCCTTCATTCAAGGGTTGGTGGGGTCCTTCTTTTCCCCCTTCGCCATTGCCGTCAGCTTTGCGTTGATAGCGTCGACGCTTGTAGCTTTGACCGCGGTGCCGTTTCTGGGGTCTGTTCTGCTCAAGCCGGGCGATTTGCCCGATGACGGCGCCGTTGGCAGGAGTCAGGGTGGGGTGGATACCCTCATACAGCGGCTGTATATCCCGGTGTTGCTCTGGTCCCTGGGACACAAGCTGGCCACGGTGCTTATCGCCGCGCTTATCGTGGCCGCCAGCCTGAGTCTCCTTTTGGTAATTCCTATAACCCTTTTTCCTGCCGGCGCTCCCCAGTATCTGACCATAGATGTAGAGCTGCCCACAGGAACGTCAATTGCGCCTACTTACAAGGCTGTCCTGCAAGTCGAGGGCATCTTGGCGGACCTGAGGGACCAAGGCCACGTAAAAAATTACCAAGTGGCCATTGGGGCCGAGTCCGATCAGTTCGGGAACGCAACCGTTGGCAGCGGTCTCAATGCGGCGGTCTTCATTGTAGCCTTGGAAGATGACGTGCCTGTTGACATCGCCGATACGATTCGCGAGCGATTGCCCGGGAATGACGAGGCCACCTTCACGGTCAAGGAAATAGAAAACGGACCGCCTACCGGTGAGTTGGAAGTAACCATTACAGGGTCCAACTTCGCGGATATTTCATCCGTAGCCAAAGAGATGGAAGCCGAGTTCGGGGACCTTGAAGGCATCATCAACTTGACCAGCGACCTGAGCGCGGCGCGGCAAGAGGTGGTCATCGATGTAGACGCCGAAGCCGCCGCGGAGTTCGGGCTCTCCGCCGCGGCGGTAGCAATGCAGGTCAACCGGTTCCTCGTCGGCCAAGTTGTGACCGAGGTTAAGTTTGCCGACCTTTCCATGGACGTGGTGATCAGAGGGCGGCCGGAGGATGTTGACGACATAAACAAGCTGAATGCACTGGACATCGAGGGCCCCTTTGAAACGGTGAAGTTGGGCGCGATCAGCACAATCTCATTGCAGGAAGGCCCAGTGTCCATCAGCCGGTACGACGGCGAACGGTCGGTCACTGTCTCGGCGGGCATAGTCGCCAAGGACACCCAGGGTGTGGGCCGGGCCGTGGGCGCCAAGATAGCCGCGCTGGATGTACCGCCTTCGGTCAAAATCAAGACAGGGGGCATCTTCCAGCAAATAGCCGAGGGGTTCCAGGACGTGTTCACTGCCATGGCGGTGGGGGTCGTTCTGGTCTACTTGGTGATGGTGGCTACCTTGGGCTCGCTGCGTAACCCATTGGTGGTCGTGTTGTGTCTGCCCTTGGCGGCAGTGGGTGCGTTGGTGGCCCTTGTCGTCACCGGACGCACCCTGAGCCTGTCGGCTCTCATGGGCACGTTGCTGCTGATCGGAGTGGTGGTCACCAACGCTATAGTATTGATCGTGTTCGTGGAGCAACTGCGGGAGCGGGGACTGTCGGTCTACGACGCGCTGGTAGAGGGCAGCCGCGTGCGCATGAGGCCCATTCTGATGACCGCCTTCACCACCACCTTCGCGCTGTTGCCGCTGGCGGCATTCCCATCCAACGAGAACGGAATCATTGGCGAGGAGTTGGCGACGGTGGTGATCGGGGGGCTTATCAGCTCGACCTTCTTGACGCTGGTCGTCGTGCCTGTGGTGTACACCATAGTGCACGTCAACATACCAAACCTGTTGGGGTGGATTGGATCGATATTGCAAAGGGCTTTGCCTTCCTCTTTGCGAGCCTCATGAGGTCGACGTTGCAGCCAGCCGCGACGTTACGGGCGCAGTGGGCGAGGTCTTCACTACATTACATAAGGAGTGGCGCACAATGTTTGATTTGCGGCGAATTGGAAGAATCTCCAAGGGCTGGCTGTTGTCCGGCGTAGGCTTGGCAGTATTGTTAGCAGTCTTGGGCTTCGGATTTCTTCTTGCAACCAATGGGGGTGCGCCTCGCACTGCTGCGGGCGACTCAACCCGGTCTCCTGTCGTCCAAGGCTCCGAGGATGGTGGGCTCACCATCCATGGCAGGTTGGTCTTTCCCCGGGTAGCCGAGTTGACCTTCGGGGTCGGCGGAACCGTAGGCGAAGTTCTGGTGACCGACGGCCAGGACGTAAAGGCCGGAGAGGTCCTGGCGGAGTTGGAAGACCTGCGGCTGATGGACTTGAAGCAGAAAGCCACCCTCGCCCCTTTGGACCTGCGAAGATCCCAACAAGCGTTGGACGCCGCGCTTATTTCCGGACCGGTGTCGTTGACCGAAGCAGATGCGGGCGTCGCCCAAGCCGCATTGGTTGCAGACCAAGCTGAAGAAAACTTGCAAGACCTGCTGCAACCGGAGGCAGACATGGTGGCAAGGGCTGAAGAAACGGTAGCCAATGCCAGGCTGACACTGGATGCCGCCGAGGACGACTTGGAGGACTTGGACCGCGATCACTCTCAAGAGCTCAGCCGCGCCCTTCAGTCACAGGCCGTAGCGAAGGTTGCCTTGGACCAAGCCCGAGACGCGCTATCCGGCTTGGGCATTACCCACATGGGGCAGCTTACCCGGGCTATTGACGCCAAGGTCACGGCGGAAGTCGCCTTGGACGACGCCAAGGAACGGTTGGCTGACTTTGAACTTGACCATGCAGTGCGGCTGGCCGGAGCAAGGCAAGCCAAGGCCCAAGCCGAAATAGCCTTGGACGACGCCGCGGTTGCCTTGGCCAACTTCAGCGTAGACCAGAGCCGCGAGTTTGCCCAGGCGCTGGAGGCCAAAGCCACTTCGGAAGTCCTTCTCGACGAGGCTACTCAACAATTGAATGACTTTGACCTGACCCACGGCGAGAACCTGGCCAGAGCCCAGCAAGCCGTAGCCAGGGCGGAGGTCGCGCTTGACCGGGCTAAAGAGAGATTGTCCAACTTTTACTTGGACCACGACCAGAGGTTAGCCAAGACCCGCCGTGCCAAGACCGTAGCTGAGGTTGCGCTTGCAACGGCACAGGACTCGGTGTCCGCTTTTCTGACTACTTTAAGCCGCACCCAAACGTTCGACGACGATAACGCGGCGGTGCTGGCTAACCTGCGAGCCGCCGAGACGTTGGCTCGAGCCGACTTGAGCAAAGCTGAAGATGATCTTGTTGAATTAGAAGACGGTCCAAGTATGGAAAACCTGCGTGATCTGGAGTCCGGGGTGGCCGTAGCCGCAACGGCCTTCGATGCGGTGCAGCAGTCCTTCAGAAAGTTAGAGACCGACGAGGAACAATTGCGACGGCAGCGGTTGCAAGCCGGGGTAGCCGCGGCCCAAGCGATTTTCGACGTAAGACAGGAGGAACTAGATAGGCAAAGCAAAGGCCAGGATGTGCTGGAACTGGAAAGGCTCAACGCGGTGATAATGGCCGCGGAAGCGAACTTGACACGAGCCGCGCGGGACCTGGATATGGTTGGAGAATTGCCAGACCCACTTCTCCGTCAAAAATTGGAGGCGGCAGCGGAGGTGGCTCAAGCTAATTTCGACGGTGCCGCGAAGGCCCTGACGGATATTCTGGTCAAGTCGGACCCGGCCGCGCCAGTACCAGCCGCCAAAGGGGTCGGCCCGACGGAAGGAGCGCAGATAGGGGACGATGCCGGGAGAGCCATCGGCGTCGGCGCGGATCCTTTACGGGTCTCCTTGAAAGTGGCCGAAGTGGTCAACGCGCTGGCGGGCCTCAAAGAGGCAGAGAAGGCTGTGGCTGACTTGGCTGACGGACCCGATCCGCTGGAGTTAGCCGTAAAACAGCAAAACGTAGTGGTCGCGAAAGCAACCCTTGATGCTCTCAGTGAAGACCTCGAGGAATTGACGGATAACATCGATCCCTTGGAAATCCGACGGCGAGAAGCCGAGTTGGCGTTGGCCGAATCAAGACTCGAGGAAGCCGAAACACGATTGGACTCCGTCCAAGAGCAGGTCCTTTTAGAGATTGCCCTGCGTAAGGCTGAGGTTGGTTTAGCTGAGGAATTAGCGGATACCGCTTTGGATGACCTTGAAGGGGCCGTCGTAAAAGCGCCTTTCGACGGCGTCATCGCGCTGGTGAACGTGGAGGTCGACGATATGGTCACCGAAGACTCGCGGGTCATCGAGGTTGTTGACCCCACGGCTGTGCAGGTGATAAGTATGGTGGACGCCGACGAAGTAGAACAGGTCGTAGTCGGAGCTAAAGCCAGCGTGTTGGTCGACAGCTTGGATGGGCTGGAGTTGGCCGGCGAAGTGGGTGTGGTGTCAAGCATTCCAAGGACGGAACGAGGAGTGGTGAGATATCAAGTGACCATAGATGCAACCGTGCCGGAAGGGGTGCAAATTCCAATGGGACTTAGCGCCGTCTCGGTGATGGTCAGCCGGTAAACGGATGACGCGGTGTATGCCCCCAAAGGCGGCTGACCCGCTCCCGCGCCCCATATTTTCGCCGCACTGCTGTGTGGGTATAATGAGCGAGACACCGGTAGTCTGTATCACGGTCCCAACCCGGAGGAGAGTGGCATGATTAGGTTAGGAGGCACAGCTACCCCTGAACACCTCACTGTGTTCCAAGGACTGGGAAAGTTGTTCAACCAGCAGGGCATAGACTTGGACTGGGTCCTTTATTCGGACGACCAAGCGATGATCGATGATTTTGTGGACGGCAAGATCGACATGGCTTGGAACGGCCCATTGGGCTACGTAAAGATAAAGCAGCGCATGGCCGAGCGGTGCCGGGTAATCGCCATGCGGGACATGGACATCAACTTCACCACCTGTTTCATAACCAAGCAGGGTTCCGAAATACTCACCGTTGAGGACTTGAAGGGTAAGCGCTTCGCCTTTGGCAGCAAAGGGTCGCCGCAGACAGGCTTGTTGGCCTACTACTTTCTGAAGGAGGCGGGCATCAACCCCAGGTCCGATCTGGCTGCGGCCACCTTCTTCGAGGAACGGCCGTCCAGCGGGCTATCCGGAGAACGCGACATAATAGCCCGTGTCAACGACGGCGACTACGACGCTGGAGCAGTGGCCTTGTTGACGCTGCAAAAGATGTCCGAGGAAGGCTCCCTGGACCAGTACGACGTCCGCACCTTCTGGACCAGTCCGGGTTACAGTCACTGTTGCTTCACCGCCCAGGACGGTATAGACGCCGACCTGTACCGGCAACTGGAACAGGCATTCCTGGCAGTGGACTACGGCGATGCTCTCGGCAAATCGGTCCTGGACGCTGAGGGCTGTAAAGCCTTCGTACCCGGGATTGAAGGTGGATGGGAAGTAATTGAAATAGCGGCGGAGCAGGAAGGGCTAATGTAGCCCGTCTTGCTCCTATGAATCACGATCGCCCGTTGCTCCTGTCTCCCGGATGGAGGCGTCCGGCGCCCTCTTCTAGGGCTGACAGGGGTATGTATTTCATTTGGGACTTTACGCAGTTGAACGTGAGACCGCATAGTAGGGTAGGCTTGCTCAAATACAAAACCGCCCCCAAATGCTCACTATCGGGCCCATTCCGTATCGGGCCCATTCCGTCATTCCGGCGTAGGCCGGAATCCAGGCGGGCCCATTCCGTCATTCCGGCGTAGGCCGGAATCCAGGGGCGGTGGGGCCGGTTCGTAGCTATAATCTCAATTTTACATACCCTTGTCAGCTCTTCTAGGGGGAGTCCGGTTCCAGAGGGTCGATGAAAGGATTCACCGTATAGTCTGCCTTGGCTTGGTCGATTAGCTCCTTTGCCCGGGGGTTAGAAGACCCGATCCTGTCCAGAGTTCGCTGTAATTCCTGGCACTCGGACTTGGCTAGGGTAACCAGGTCGCCCAAGTCAAGGTCAAGGCCCAGCATTGCTTTGACCCGGCGCATAATGTCGTAATAGGCTTGGTGGTCCTTGGTTATGCCCACCGGCTCATTGCTGGAGTTCAGGAACGGGTACATTGGGGCCATGGCCCCCAGCCGGACCATCTTCATGTCCGGGTGAAGCTCGTGGGCCATGGTGATCATGGCCATGCCGATGGTTGGCCCGTTCCGGCCCCGGTTGCCATAGTTAGAGAACCTTAGACCGTATTTTTCCAGCTCTTCCCGCATCTCCGGCTGACTGTAAGTGCAACTGACGTTCCGTTCCTGGTCCGGCGGTGCAGCCCCGTTGTAACCCTCCACTAATACGGTCCGGCTTACTCCCAACTCCTTGACGGCGCGCAAAAAGGCCTCGCCGTAGACGTCGATCCTCATCCACGGCTCCTCTCCCAGAAATATAATCAACCCGTCGCCCGCATCGTAAAAGTGGTTTCTCCGGTGCATCTCCCTCACCGGCAGACCGTCTTTGAACTCCACCCTTGGCCGGTAGGTGTCGTGGGTGCCCGGCACTTGAAACGGGTAGCAGTCCTTTGACACCGCGGGGGTAAATTCGCCTATATGCCGGGCGTTGAACTTGTCGATAAGGTACCGCGGCAGGCCGCTGGAGATTTCGCCGCCGTCCGACCATTGTCTCCGCCAACCGGCGATGAGATGACGGGCATCCGGTTTCTCTCGGAGGACCAGTAGCTCGCTGGTCATCTGACAATCCTCACCATAAAGAACTTCAATCGTCATTCCCGCGCAGGCGGAAATCTCTTGTTAATCATATCTTAACATTCACGGGAAGCTATGGGCAGACGGGCCCCAAGGTATAGCAGCGGTTCGATCCCAAAGTCAACGGGCGGGGCAACGTAGTTGCCCCGCCCGTGAGCAGGTACACTCGCTCCCTGCCGGCATCAGCGTGTGAACACGAGCGTTGGCCCGGTCACGTTATGCCCCTCTATGGTATATTCGCCTGCCGTCGCATCGGACAGGATGTCCAGCAGGGATGTTGCGTCGTGGGCGACAACCTCTTCCAGCGTCAAGGCGCTGCGGCCCTGTTGCTGTCCAACAATGTCGAAAGTCACTGTCGCCACTGCCCCGCTGCCGTCGATTCCTCTAGCGTCGGCTATGCCTACCCATACCCTGCCCGATGTGGGGGTGTTGGACCCGATGACGGCGGCTTTCGCCAAAACGTCTGGCGCAACACTGGTCACCTGCAAGACCTCTGGGTCATAGACCAGCACAAACTCCAGGCTGCCGACATTGGCGGCCCCTGTCAAATGTACCGGCACGTCCACGGAAGCGGGCGCCGCTGGGGTGGGAGAGGGGGGCGCAACGGTTGGAGTGGATGGCGCTCTTGTCGGCGCTGCCCTGTCATTCTTACGCGGGCGGGAAACGGCGGTGGCCTTGGGCGCTTGGGTCGGTACTGCTTTCGGTATGGAAGTAGCCTGCGGCGCCTTGGTAGTCTCCTGGGCCGCCACGTTAATCGCTGCCTTGGCTTCCGAATCTTCCCTTAGCATTCCTTGGACAATGAAGCCCGCGCCCACCAATACAACCACCAACAGCAGGGCTAACAGCCATTTCCAACTCGATTGGATCCCAAGAAGGGCCATACCTATCCACGTTTTCATCACTACCGCCTATCCCCGCTTGGCCATTGATAGAAGCTGGCGAGCGTCCTTTGGTGTCACTCGTCCGTCTCCGGTCACGTCCATCAGCAGGTCTACTCCCGCTATCCCCGCGGACATTCTTAACGCGATCAGCGCATCCAACGCTGTGATTTTCCCGTCCCCGTTGCCGTCGCCCGCCGCCGGCGTCTCAACCGTGAACGTGCCTTCGGTGACCTCTATGGACCGGGCGTTGCCCAAATTGTCCATAACCACCGTCTCTGTGACCGTAAGAGGACTGGAAGCCCCCGCCGCGCCCACGACTTTAAAGTCCACCACGGCAGCCGACCCGTCTCCCTCGAGTTGGTCCGACACTGTCACATCGATGCGGACCACTCCCGGGGTGTTCGTATCGTAGCTGGACGCCGGGACTGACAGTCTTAAGCCCGGTTGTACCTCGACCACTTCCAGCACGGATGGGTCGTAGTTGAGGTTGAATTCCAGAGTGTAGACCTCGTCCGGGTTTTCCAACCGGATGGGCGTTAGCACACGGCCCCCGGGCAACGCCACTCGGGATGCCACCATCAACTTGGCGCCCGTCGGTGCATTCCCGCCTGTGCCGGAATCGCCATCGGTCTCCGGTGTCGATGTTTCCTTGGTCTCCACCGTGGTTTCCGTGGTCTCTGACGACGTTACCGTACCGCGCATCAGGGTAAGTTGATAGGTGCCCATAGGGTCTTCCGCTTGGTCAGCGGCCGTAACCACAATCAGGTAGTTGCCCGTGGCCGGCGCGGTCCAGTGCAGGGTTGTGCCTTCGCCGTAATTCGACTCGCCAAAGTTCCTGTTCCGGTTGAGGACGGAAAACTTCACTGCGGACGCCGTGCCCGGGGTTGCCTGGATGGTATAGTCCTGGTTGAGCATGGCAGGGAAGGTAAAGTAGTCGGAGTCTTCGGCGGGACTGATGGCGCCGGAGAGGGGGTTGTAGAACCCAATGTTTGTAGCGGAATAGTATGCGTCGCTATGCTTGTCTTCCAAGGACAGGTCGGAATCTATACTGATGGAGTAAGTCCCTCCGGCGTCCGCCGCGCGTGAAGACATCGACACGACGAAGTAGTAGGTGCCTTGGTCTGGGGCTATCCAACTGACCTCCGTTCCTTCACCGTAGTTGCTGGCCAGAACGCGAGACCTGTTGTTGTCGGTTTCTTCCACCGCCAGTGAAAGGGCCTCCGCGGAGTCATCCAGGGGGGTGAAGGTGTACTTAGCGCCTTTCTTCGCGGTTAAGGAAAAATAGTCCCGGTCGGTCGCCGGGCTTACCGCCCCGGAAACGGCTCTGGCGAACCCTATGGAGGTGGCTTTGCGCCAAGTATCCCCGTGACGGTCCTCCCTGGCGAGGTCGGCGTCCATTCTCAGGCTGTAAGTGCCCACGGCGTCCCGCGACAGCGCCGCGGACGAGATGACGACGTGATAGGAGCCGTTGTCCGGAGAGGTCCATGACAGGCTCTCGGATTCGCCGTCGGTGATGGCTTCTGTACCCTGCGACGCTCCCACGATCTTGATGTAAACGCCGTCAATGGTGCCCGCCGTGGCCAGGATGTCGTATTTGACCCCCTTCTTGGCCGAAAAGGAGTAGAAGTCCTGGTCCCCGCCGGGGCTTATGGCGGCCAGCATCGTATTGCCGAAGATTACCGGGGTCGCGTCTTCGCGGGTGTCGCTGTGCTGGTCTCGTAAGGACGGGTCCGATAGCAGCCTGACGGTATATAAACCGGCGGCATCAGATGCCCGATTGGAGCCTGATAAGACGATGAAGTAGTCGCCGTCTTCCGGAGAAACCCACTCAAGAGTGGAGTCGCGCCCACCGTTGGAGTCCACGACGCTACCCTGAGAGTCCGTTACGGTAATCTCCATGGTCTGGTCGTCACCCAACTGTACTTCGGCGGTGTACTTCACCCCCTTGATGGCCGTAAACGAGAAGTAGTCCCGGTCATCTGCCGGGCTGATGGCCCCGGCCATCGCGGCGCCGAGGAGCAAGGGAGTGGCCGTTTCGGTGGTGTCGTCGTCCTGGTCGCTGAGGGAATTGTCGGCGATTACGCGCAGAGTGTAGGAGCCTACTGCCTCTCTGACCTGCGACGACCTGGAGATGACCAAGTAGTAGGTGCTGTTGCTGGGTGCGACCCAATCGAAGCTGGCCCCGTCGCCGACGTGGGATGCTTCGATCCCTTGTGACGGCTTTTCTATTGCAACGTCTACAGCCTCAGTGGATCCCGGCATGAGGTCTATAGTGTATTTGACCCCTCGGTTTGCTTGGAACGAAAAGTAGTCCAAGTCATCGGAGGGGCTGACCGCACCCTGATGGGTCTTGCCAATGATTATGGGTTCAGCTTTGGCCCTCTTGTCAGGATAGCGGTCGATCAGGGAATCGTCTGAGTTGATGGTGATGGTGTAGGTGCCGACCGTATTCTGCACTCTGCCGGTACCGGTTATCCGCGCGTAGTAGATGCCGTTGTCCGGTGAGACCCATTCAAGCGTGGTCTCGCCTGTGCGCGTGGAGAGCACGTTTTGTCCGGAATTGTCGACCACCGAGATCGCCACTCCCCCACTGGTGCCCAACTGGACGTCAACGGTATATTTCCCACCTCGCTTTGCATCAAAAGCAAAGAAGTCCTGGTCGTTTCCGCCATAGACTGCTCCCGTCACGAGATGACGGTTATTCCAGGGGCTGATGGCAGCTTGGTACGGTTTCCCTGTCTCGACGCGGTAAGCATAGTTGATGATGTCGCCGTGGTTGTTGTCGGCAAGAGAGTTGTCGGCGGTGATGGAGAGGCTGTAGGCGCCATGGAGCGGCTGAGCGTTTGCGTCGTAATGAGCCTTTACCTCGACGAAGTAGGTGTCCTGTGTCCGGGAGGTCCACTCCATCTCGACCTTCTCGCCCTTGGTAAATACCTGCTCAGACTGGTCATCGACTCGCGCCGTCCCCAAGCGTTTGGCGTTTATGATGGATAGGCCCACCCTTTCGACGGTGTCAAGGCGCGCGGTAATCGTGTAGCGCACTCCCCGCAAGGCCAGAAAGGAGAAGTAGTCCTGGTCGAATCCATTATTGAGGGCAGTGTAGGATATGTTGCCCTGCACCTTGGCGCCCGTGGTGTTTATAGTCGTAGCGTGGTCGCGGTCGTCGCCGTGATCGTCTGCGGCATGGACCACAGGCGTCTGCGGAAATAGGACAATGGCCAACAAGAATACGGATAAAATAAGCGCCAGTGGAATCGCCAAGATGCGCATGTCCACACCCCCTCCCTAATCCCACAGTTGAGCGGCCTTGTCGCCAGACTGGACTGCCGGCCGGTCGCTGCGATTGTTAATGTTTGCCAAGGACCGCCGGGCGGCAGTCCATCAGACCTCTTGTTAAAGTAGTGTAGCGGGCGGCCCAACGCTGAATCAATTGATTAAGATACGAGAAACGAGCAAAATTCTTATGTTCAGCAGACTTTCTTATCAGTTGGCTTGGTGGCTATGACAGGGCACGATTCAGGCATTCCCCTGCTGATTTACGATGGCGATTGCCGGTTCTGCCGGATATGGGTGGATTACTGGCGGCAGTTGACCGGCGACTTGGTGTCGTACGCTCCTTACCAGCAAGTTGCTGACCTATTCCCTCAAATCCCATTGCAGGAATTTGAACGGGCGGTCCAATTGGCGCTCCCGGATGGCCGGGTGTTCAGTGGTGCGGATGCCGTAGTGCGCGTTCTGGCCGTAACTCCCCGCCATAGCTGGCTGCTCCAGGTCTATCTTGGCTTCCGAGGGCTTCCGCTTCTATGCCAGTGGATATACCGGTTCGTCGTCGCCAACAGGTCGCTCTTCTACTACCCCACCGTCGCCCTCTACGGGCGCAATCCCAGTCCGCCCGAATACGGGTTGGTGTGCTCGCTGTTCCTCAGGCTGCTGGGGGTCATTTACCTCATCGCCTTCCTTTCCTTTGGCAGCCAGGTCCACGGTTTGATTGGTTCCGAAGGAGTCCTTCCAGTCAGTGATTTCTTGGCCCGGGTCCATGATGTACTGGGCAGCGACGGCTACCGCAGGGCGCCCACGGTTTTCTGGATAAACTCCAGCGACCATGCCCTTACCGCTGTTGTTGCGGTGGGGATTGTGTGTTCCGTGCTGCTGGTCCTCGGGCTGTTGCAGCGTATCGTCCTGGTGCTGCTGTTCGTGCTGTACCTTTCTCTCGTAGCCGGGGGGCAGGTCTTCATGGGATTCCAGTGGGACATTCTCTTGGTGGAAGCAGGCTTCCTGTCCATATTCCTCAACCTCCCCGGCCCGGCAATGGTTTTCCTTTTCAGGGCATTGCTGTTCAGGCTCATGTTCCTGTCCGGCGCGGTAAAGCTGCTGAGCGGCGACCCGGTTTGGCGCGGCCTGACCGCGTTGAACTTTCACTACGAGACCCAGCCCTTGCCGACGTGGACTTCCTGGTATATGCACCAGTTGCCGGACTGGTTCCAAAAAGCCTCCGTAGCCGCGACTCTGTACATTGAACTGGCCGTCCCATTCTTGATTTTCGCCCCCCGGCGGCTGCGCTTCGTAGGCGCGGCGTGTTTGGCGGGGTTGAACCTGCTGATTTTCCTCACCGGCAACTTCACCTTTTTCAACCTTTTGGCAATTGCCCTTTGTCTCTTCCTGCTGGATGACACTGTGATCGGTCCCTGGATGCCGAAACGCATAGCCCGCTACCTCGTACCCCGTCCCGGGCTCCAAGGATGGCTGCCGCTCCGAAACGGCGTTCTGGCTTTGCTGGCCGCGTTGGTCCTGTTCCTTGGAGTGTTTCAAATGGTAAGGACCTTTTCCGGCGGCGTTCCCAAGGTGGCGGCGGAGGTCATGGCGTGGGCTGCGCCTTTCTATTTGGTAAATCCCTATGGCCTCTTCGCCAACATGACGACGTCGCGGTACGAGATAGCCATCCAAGGCTCTGACGATGGGCAAAACTGGCAAGACTACCGGTTCAAGTACAAGCCGGACGACCTGCGGCAGCACCCGCGTTGGGTTGCGCCTCACCAACCCCGGCTGGACTGGCAGATGTGGTTTGCGGCGTTGGGTCGCTATGACCAGATCCCCTGGCTGAGAAGGCTTGTTGAGCAATTGCTGAGGGGGTCTCCGCCGGTGCTGGGTCTGTTAGCGGAAAACCCTTTTCCAGACAAGCCGCCCCGTTACATTCGGGCCGATTTATACCGGTACAATTTCACTGATTTCGATGCCAGAAATGACGACGGGACTTGGTGGCGGCGGCAGTATATAACCCCTTACCTGTTGCCGACTTCATTGGAGATTGAGCGGCAATGACAATCACCGGACGCCTGTTGGCTTGGGCGGTCTTACTGGCCGCAGCCATTGCCCTCTGGGGAGAGACTTCCGTGGCGGCCCAAGCCCCGGATGGGAACTTCTTCGTCATCAGCGACCGCTGGGAGGTCCAATTCCCCGGCTCAGTGGTATTCGACTTGACCGTCCGGTCCGACCGGGAGATAGTCGACGTGGAACTGCGTTACCGCCCGTTGGGCGGCCGCGTTTGGGCATACGGCTACCCCGGATTTGAACCGGGGCAACGGGTAACCGCCGGCTTTCAACTGAACGTTGCCGGCGCCGGGTACCTAGCTCCCGGAGCCAAAGTCGAGTACTATTACGTGCTCCGCGACGCGGAGGGCGCGGTGCATCAGACGGCCCCGGCTGTCCTGGAGTACTCCGATACCCGCTACGAGTGGGAGCAGACCAGGATCGGCTATCTGGTCTTGTTGCACCACGACATCCCCAAGTCCAGGGTAACCCAAGCAACTAAAGGGTTGGACACGCAGCTTGGATACTTGGCGACGTTGCTCCGGGCGGACACCACCAAGCCCATTAAGGGCATTATCTATAACGACCGTGCTTCCGCAGTTGCCGCTTTTCCCCACCAAAGCCGCACCATCACCGACCGGCATGTCTTCGAGGGCTTTGCGTTCCCGGAACTCGATTTGTTTATGGGCATCGGGATGTCACCCCGCCTCATCGTGCACGAGTCGGTCCACGTACTGCTGCACCGGGCTATGGGGTCTGCCTCTGGCCGTGTGCCGGGCTGGCTGGACGAAGGGCTTGCCAGCTACTTGGAGCCGAACGCCGCCCCTTACAGCGGCGAAAGCTTGGCCGCACTCCCAATGCCGCTGGAAACCATGACGAAGCCGCGTGGAACGCCCGAGGACATCCTCTACTTCTACGCCAAGTCGGAAAGCGTGGTAGCTTACTTGATGCAGGAGTACGGGGTTGAACGTTTCCAACACTTTCTGGAGCAGCTTAGGCAAACAGGAACGGTGAATCAGGCCCTCATCTCCACCTACGGCTTCGACGCCGCCGGCTTGGAAGCCCGCTGGGCCGTGGACACGCGCGGCCGCCCCGTCCCCTCGCCGGATTCCCCATCCAGGCCCTCACCTTTCATCTACTTGGACGTTTGGATACTGGGCGGGTTGATGCTGGTCGTCATGGCCGCAGTCATGGTTCGCTACGTCGTTAACAAGCTGCGCGCTAAAGATGACCCTGAAGAAGGTCTACAGCCTTGGGAAGACCCCGACCTGTGGGAACACAACAGGGACAACGAGGACCCGCCTTGAGCTTAGCGCACTGTTCCTATGAAGGGTGTCATCAACGCAAAGGACGTACAACTTTTGGGTAGCCTGTCGACCTTCGGAAACTCCGCATTCTCTGTGTTGACTCTGTCCCTACTGCGTTGACTTGCCCATCGTCCTGAGACGTCCAAGCCTCGGCCTTCACCATGAGAAAAGATTCTGCTATGCTCAAAGGCCCAATTAATAAGGAGACCGGTTGATGATCAACAGCGAAATCAAGGAGCTGCAAGATGATTTGCGGGCGGCAAAGGACGCCGTTCTATCAACACTGGAAGGGGTTTCCGAGGCCGAGGCCCACGAGGTGCCTGCGCCCAACGAGTGGACGGTTTGCCAGCTTCTGGCCCACATTGCCGAGCTTCAGGTTTTTTGGATTGACAGGGCTGTTCTTATCACCAAGGAGGACGACCCGCAGATAGCCCGCAACGCGGTGGAGAGCGACCTGCGGGTCGCCGCGGTTACCGATCATGGGGCGGACGATATGGCGGACCTGGTCCGGCAGGTGATCGCCGCCAACGATCGGGTGGTGCAAGTGGTGGGAGGAATCGACCCTTCGACCTTGGACCGGCCCGGGCACCGGGAGGAAAATCCCATCACCGCCGGCGGAGTTATACGGTACGTCGCCGGCCATGTCCGCACCCATGCTGAACAGATAGCGGAATCCCTCCGGTTAATCCGGCAAAGGGTCTAATCGCTGTACACGCAATTGCAGCGAGTGGGGCAGGTATCCGGCAAAATGAGATACCCATGTAACCCTGTCGTCACAGACAAGCCTTGAGATAATGCTCCGGGACGTTTATTATCTCGACTGAACGGACCGGCTTCAGTACAGCGTTCTATACCGGAAATGCCCCTGACGCTGGCAAGCCGGCTGAATGACAACCCATGGAAGGTGTAAAGACGATGCCCATGAGACCAGCGATTATCCTGTCTGTCCTGGCGATTGCACTGATGCTGATGGCCTGCTTGCCGTTTTCCTTGTCCGAGCCTGAGGCGGAACCCGAGATGACAAAGGCCATAGGGTCCGAGTCCATGAGTCAACCCACTGAAGCGCCGGACCAAGCAAGCCGGTCGGGCAGCGACAGCGGCTCATCCATGGACAACAAGCCCGCAAGCGGGATGCGCACACAGTATTCCAGTCCGCCTCCTATGACCATAGACCCCGCGGGGAGCTATACAGCCACCATAAGGACCAACAAGGGCAACATCGTCGTGGAGTTGTTGCCAGGCCCTGCTCCAAAGACGGTGAACAACTTTGTGTTCTTGGCCAATGAGGGGTTTTACGACGGCACCATATTCCACCGGGTACTTCCGGACTTCATGATCCAAGGAGGAGATCCGACGGGGACGGGTACATCGGGGCCCGGCTACAAGTTCGAGGACGAGATTAACCCGACGTTCGTCTTCGACCGGGCGGGTATTCTGGCGATGGCCAACGCCGGGCCGAATACCAACGGCAGCCAGTTCTTCATTACCACAGTCCCGACGCCTCACCTGAACGGGGCTCACACCATCTTCGGGCGGGTGATCGAAGGTCAGACGGTGGCCGAAGCCATCTCCGTTGTTTCAAGGGGGGCCGGAGACAAACCCAACTCCCCGGTAATCATTGAGGGCATTGACATAAACTAAGGCGGCACCGTATCCGGTACGGATACCCCGGCGTGGTAACATGGGTCATATTCGACTCCGGCAGCGGACGGAGATTTGCCTCGGGAGGTTTGAAATGACTACTGGATTGCCTCCAAGCCGCCCGACAGCTATCGTGCCATACTTGGTTGTTCCTGACCCGGACGCCCCGGATGACCACGAGCCGCTGCCCGACGCTATGCTACAGGAACCCCACTTCAGCGAAACCATGCAGGTTGTGAGGACCTATTTCCTGGGGCGCAGCGCCGCTCTGGTGAGCGGCGACTCTCCCATCTATTACCACGACCAAGAGGGAGAGCAACAAATAGTGCGCCCCGACTGCTACGTCGCTTTCGGTGTGGACGAAGAAGCCATCCGGCGCCGTAACGGCTATTTCATGCGTGACGTGGGTCGGCCTCCGGACTTCGCCCTGGAGATTGCGTCGGAAAGCACCCATACCGAGGACACGGGACGGAAACGAGGTATTTACGCAAGGCTGGGCATCGGCGAGTACTGGCGTTTCGACAGTACCGGGGGTAAGTTCTACCCGGAACCGTTGTCTGGCGAACTGCTCGAGGAAGGTAAGTACAGGCCCATAGAAATGCAGCGCAACGCCGAGGGCGTCATCTGGGGGCGCAGCCCGGCACTGGGATTGGACCTTTGTTGGTACGCCGGGCGGTTGCGCTTCTACGACCCGTCGGCCGGGGCGTATCGCCGCAACTTGGCAGAGGCGGAAGCCGTTATACTCTTAGAGCAGGCCGCCCGCCGGGACGCGGAAGCCCGGGCCAACGTCGAGGCCGCCGCCCGCCGGGATGCCGAAACCCGCGCCAACGCCGAGGCCGCCGCCCGCCGGGCCGCTGAGGCTGCCCGGGAGGCTGGTCAAGCCAGGATACGCCGGCTTGAGGAAGAGTTGCGCCGGCGGCAATCAAACAACTAACCCGGAGTGGTGAACGTCAACGCCTCTCGTGGGTTGTTGACCAGGATGTTCCCCACGGCATCGTCGGTAAATCCCTTGGTTCTCATGCGCGGGACTATGTTGGCCAGGATGTAGTGGTAACCGTGGCCGCCATACTTGGTCAAGCGGTCCTTCGATGCCAAGTCATGGGACACAACGATTTTATGACCGTAGCCTTGGGAAGCAATCCAAGCTATATCGTCGATGCGCTTGGCGTCCCCCGGCATATCGATCCCGGGGTTTAGCGTGTAGTAAGATGACTCCCTGCCAAACAAGTCCCACTCCAAGTAACAGCCCGCATCGGCAATCTGCGCCAATATCTCATGTTGAAAGACCGTCCGGTCCAGATGGCCCATGATTGTCCGGTTCAGGTCCGCCCCGGCCTCGGCGAGAACCTCTATTATTTCCATCGGAGACGATTCTTTGCGGCCCGGGTGAATTAGCACGGGTGCGCCTGTCAGCCGCTGCGCCCTGGCCGACGCCCGCAAGACCTTCCGTTCATTGTCCGCCAGTGGCCAGGAACAGCCCACTTCCCCGATGACCCCGGCCTTGATGCGGGTGCCGTCTGCCCCCTGCGTCACGTCACCGACTATCTGTAGCACTATGTCGTCCTCGCTGCGGGCATCCATGTCTGCGGGGTGAGCGGCAGCTACGTAATGGGAAGACCCCATAATGATGTTTACGTCGGAAGCCCTCGAGATGCGGGCTAAGGCAACCGGGTCCCGGGCGATTCCGATGTTGGTGGCGTCAACTATCGAGTCTCCGCCGTGCTGCCTGAAAAGCGAGATTTCTTCGATGGCCGTCTGGATGTCGAACAATTGGGCATTGTCCGCATTGAGCCTGCCGTAGTGCCGAATCTCGCTCAGCATCTCCACCGTCACTGGTTTGTTGAAAAAGTCCAGGGCGCTGGCGTTTGTCGGCGGGGTCATTATGGTCCCCAAGTCTATCAACAGGTGCTCGTGGGTTAACGTGACGCCCAGTTGGTCCGGGGCAATGGGCCCCAAAACGGTTTGTACTGTGCCGGAAAGGTTTTCTGTCATTCCAGGTTTCTCCTGATTATTCGCAGACTGTACTAAATGGGAGTGTGGGCCAAGGCTCTATCCGCTGCCTCTGCTGGCCGCCAAGGACGCGAATACCTCTCTCCACTTATTCAGGTCACCGCCCCCGAATCCTTCCCGGTAGGTGATCACACCGGAAGTGTTCAGGGCGATTTTCGTGGATTGGCTCACTACCTTAAAGTCCTTGAGTCCGGAACCGGTCAACTCCGCCACGGGCCATGGATAACCGTTATTCTGGCGGTCCCGCTCCAGCGTATCTACGGTTTCGCCGGGATTTGATGCGACGATATAAAATCCGATGCCCTCGGTGACCTTGGAGTCCAGAGATTTTAGTTGCCGTAACTCGGCGGCGCAGACCGGTCAATGGTCTGAGTGGAAGAAAAGAAATAACGGACGGCCGCTCTTGAGCAAATCTGCCGATGTAACCGTACCGCTCAACGACTTCAGTGTGAAATCTGGGGCACGCTCTCCAACATTTGTTCCTACAGGCGCCGCCGGAGCCTCTGGCATGGCCGTCGGAGGGGTCGTTGCCGTGGGAACCGGGGCTTGGGTGTTGGCAGGCTCCGGCGGCGCAATCGCCGTAGACTGAAGGCCAGTGGTGTTAGTAGGCGCGGAGGCCACGGTGGCAACGGGAGCAGAGGTGGCCGCCGGTTTTTCCGTGGCGTCTGGATCTGTCATCGGTGCTGCTGCAGGAGCGGACGTTGCCGGGGCAGGCTCCGCTGACTCTGTCGCCGCGGCCCTCGGCGCTGGCGGAGCTTCAGACGCCGGTGCACCTGCACAACTCAACAATGCCAGGGCCAATGCGGTCATAATTACGAGGCTTAGTATTCGACCAAAGTTCATAATCTTTTCCTGAATAACCGGGGTTGGTTGGGTTGCCTGTTTATCGAGACTTGGCGCATGAATTATATCACCCGTTGCGCTCCGCCACGCCGGTCGGAACATTGCGGCAACAGGGCGACGTTGTTATAGCGCGGCTCTCAAGGTATTATTCACGCTGTTTGAAACTCTTCCACATTATCACTGCTTCGGAGGCCCGATGGACTTTGAGTGTTTGCTCTACGAGCAAAAAGAATCCGTTTGTTACTTGACGCTGAACCGCCCCGACAGGCTCAACGCCCTTAACCCGCGCCTTATGGACGAGTTGCGTGAGGCGTTGGATATCATCGAGGTGGACCCTGAGGTCCGTGTGGTCATCCTCACCGGCGCGGGCAGGGCTTTCTCCGCCGGATTTGACATCGGCGGCGAACCCGGCGCGCCGGAGTTGCACGAGACCCAGCCGGACGACCGGCGGGAGCATCTGAAGGGCCATGTCGACACCTTCTTGAAAATCTGGAACCTGAGCAAGCCCGTCATAGCCGCCGTGAACGGCTACGCGCTGGCCGGGGCATGTGAATTGGTGCAAATCTGCGACATCAAGATAGCCTCGGACCGGGCAATACTTGGCGAGCCGGAAATTCGCGCCGGCTTGGGGCCGCCATTGTTGATTACACCTTACAGCGTCGGCTTGGCTCGCGCCAAAGAACTTTTGCTTACGGGAGACACCATCGACGCCCACGAGGCCGCTCGTTTGGGAATGGTAAGCCGGGTAGTGCCGCACGACGACCTGATG
Source organism: Dehalococcoidia bacterium (assembly GCA_965261795.1). Taxonomy (GTDB): domain Bacteria; phylum Chloroflexota; class Dehalococcoidia; order Lucifugimonadales; family UBA3495; genus CBDCFV01. The sequence goes on along the minus strand of OZ253476.1, from coordinate 4,048,995 downwards.
GCCGAATGCGAGAAGGTCGCTAAGAAAATCACCCTGCTGTCTCCGGTGGGCGTGAAAATGACCAAGCTGGGCGTCAACGGTGCCTTGGAGGGCATGGGCATGTTGTCCACCATACGGCACAATCTTGAGTTGATGGTCCACTTCGAGACCAGCCTGGACCCGGTGCAGGCCGAGTTCAGCGCAATCCGCAAGGAAAAGGGCCTGCGGGCTGCCCTGGACTGGCGGGACCAGCGTTTCAGGGACTTGTAAAGACTCATTACAAGAGGCTATGCGCCAACGCGCCATCGCAAGCGCCGAGCAACAACGGAGGGATTGCCTGTATGTCGAACATTGAAGTTACGTTGGAGCAGATGGGTTACCAGTTGCCCCCGCCGCCCCCGCCCGTGGGGAACTATCTCCCGGTCACCCGCAGCGGTAACATCATGTGGATGGCCGGAGTAGGAAGCAGGCGGGCCGACGGCTCCAGAATTTCCGGCAAGCTCGGGCGCGACTTGACGGTAGAACAGGGTTATGAGGCAGCCCGCTGGTGCGCCTTGAATTTACTGGCGAGGATGAAAGCGGAACTGGGCGAGTTGGAGGGCGTGGGACGCATCCTGAAGGTAGTGGGCATGGTCAACAGCGATCCTGGATTCACCGAGCAAGCCAAGGTAGTGGACGGAGCGTCCGACCTGTTTGTCGCACTTTTCGGTGACCGGGGCCGTCACAGCCGGTCCGCTCCGGGCATGGGCGCGCTGCCCGGAGACAGCGCGGTTATCGTTGATTGCGTCGTGGAAGTGGCCGACGGCTACTGACCCCCGCCGCCCTTCTTGACCTCCACCTTTGCAAGTCCTTCCAGGAAGTGAAGAATGGCCGAGTGGTCTGCTTCCGACTCACCGTCGTTTATGAGCGCCCCCAGCATTTGCTGCACCAATGCCGTCACCGGCAGAGGCACGTTCAGTTGGTCGCCGGTCTGCAAAACGTTGCGCAGGTCCTTCTGGTGCAACCGTATCCTGAACCCGGCCCTGAAGTTGCGGTCCAGCATCATCGGCCCCTTGGCTTCCATCACAGCGCTGCCCGCCAAACCGCCGCGGATGGCATTGAACACCTTTTCCGGGTCCACTCCCGCCTTCTGGGCCAGCACCATTGCCTCGCTCAGCGCCTCGATGTTGGCGGCGACAATTATCTGGTTCGCCAGCTTGGTGATGCCGCCGGCCCCTACCTCGCCCGTCAACACCACGTTGCCGCCCATGACGTTCAGCAGGTCGACACATTCGTCGAATACCTCCTGCTTGCCTCCGACCATGATGGCCAGGGTGCCGTTGATTGCGCCGGGCTCGCCGCCGCTGACCGGGGCGTCGAGCATCTCGACTCCCTTGGCCGCGCAGACGGCGTATATTTTTTGAGAGACCAAGGGCGCGATGGAGCTCATGTCAATGATGATGGACCCCTGTTGCGCCCCTTCAAGCACCCCGTTGGGGCCAAGTATGGCTGCTTCGGAATCGGCGGAGTCGGGCACCATGGTAATAATCTTCTGACAACTGGCGGCTACCTCTTTGTTTGACGCCGCCCGCGTCGCGCCGTCGGTGACCAGTTCTTCCACGGGTTCACCCACGATGTCGTACACGGTCAGTTCGTAGCCGGCCTTAAGCAGGTTTCTGGCCATAGGCTTGCCCATGATACCCAGTCCGATGAATCCTATCCGCTCCGCCATGTTTTGCTCTCCTCAGTCTTGTCCAAACGCAGGAATCAAGGTCGTTGCAACTCTACCACACAACCAAACACGCGGCCACCGTGGATGGCAACCGGCGGGGCTCTAAGATTCTGAGCCGGTTGTCATCCAAAAGGAATATCCCCATTGTGCTGCCATATCGTTGGGGTTATGATACCGGATGAGTGGATGCAGGGAGGGAGCGAGATGACTGAATACAGGACAGCATTAGTCACCGGAGGAGCCGGGTTTATCGGCTCCCGTTTGGTGGAAATATTGCTTTCACGCGGGTTCAAAGTTGTCATTGTGGATAACCTCAGCACTGGCAAGCTGAAGAATCTGAACCCCGCGGCGACCTTCTATCATTTGGGCATCACCCACCCATCCGTGTTCGAGGTATTCCGGCGGGAACGTCCGGAGTTGGTCTTCCACTTGGCGGCGCAGACCAGCGTGAGCCAGTCCAGCCGGGACGCCATCAACGACGGTGAAATGAACGGGATCGGTACGTTGCGGATGCTGGAAGCCGCACGGCAGCACGGCGTCGAGAAGATTATCTATTCGTCGACTGGCGGCGCCCTCTACGGCGATCCCGCGTTCGATCCATGCACCGAGGAATGTCCCATCGTCCCCATGTCTCCCTACGGCGTATCCAAGTACGTCGGGGAACTGTACTTGGGACTGTACCATCGCCTGTACCAATTGGACTTTACATCCCTCCGGTACGGGAACGTGTACGGCCCGCGTCAAAATGCCTTGGGAGAGGCGGGCGTAATTGCCATTTTTACCCAGATGATGTTGGAAGGGCAGCAGCCGCAAATCTTCGGCGACGGTAACCAGACCCGCGACTTTGTTTATGTGGACGACGTAGTGGAGGCCAACCTGCTGGCCATCGAACGAGGGAACGGACACGCATATAATATAGGTACGGGAATAAAGACCAGCATCAACCAGATCTTTGATGCGCTGCGGGAGATAACCAAGTATAAATGGGGACCGGAACACAGGCCGCCCAGGCCGGGAGACGTGTACCAGATCAGCCTTGACTGTGCCAAGGCGGCCAAGGAACTGGGATGGTCGCCCCAAGTAAGCTTGGAAGAAGGGTTGCTGCGGACGGTGGAGAGTTTCAGAGAAGTTGTGCGAGCACCTAGATAACAAGCGCCCCGACTAACGCCGACTAACAAGGAGGACGTTAAGCATCATGGAGGCTGAATACGATACTATCATCCTTGGGGCCGGCGCCGCAGGACTATCGGCGGGTTTGTACACGGCCAGGGCCATGATGAAAACGCTGATACTGGAAGGGCTGGGCGCCGGCGGTCAGTTGATGATCACCGACGATATCGAAAACTACCCGGGGTTTCCTTCAGGGGTAAAGGGGCCTGAGTTGGGCCGTGACATGGAAGAGCAGACCCTTCGGTTCGGCGCCGAGTTGGAGTTCACAGAAGTCGAGGGGTTGGCTGACTTGGAAAAGCCGGTCAAGATGGTCCGCACCTATGACCGGGACTACACTACCAAGTCCGTCATTATCGCCACCGGCGGCGCTCACAATAAGCTTGGCGCCCCCGGCGAAGACGAATTCGCTGGTCGGGGGGTGTCTTACTGCGCGGTTTGCGACGGCAACTTCTTCCGTGGTCAGGACGTGGTCGTGGTGGGCGGCGGCGATTCCGCCTTGGACGAGGGCCTGTACCTTAGCGGTATAGTTAACTCGGTGACGTTCATCCATCGCCGCGACGAGTTGCGTGCCACCAAGGTGCTTCAGGACCGCGCTTTCGCCAACCCCAAGGTCAAGTTCCTGTGGAGCCACGTCGTCGAGGAGTTCGTCGGCGACGCTGTCCTGGAAGCGGCCAAGATAAAGGACCTCAAGAACGGAGAGGTCTATAACTACCCCACTGCCGGCGCATTCATCTATGTCGGCTTCCACCCCAACACCGAATACCTGAAGGGCTTGGTGGACATGGACCCCTTGGGCCACGTTTACACCGACATCCACATGCGCACCAAGCTGCCCGGCGTTTACAGTTGCGGGGACGCGCGCGCCGACTCCACCCGTCAATTGGGGGCCGCCGTGGGTGATGGTATCACCGCCGCCCTTGCTGCCTATCACGACTTGAGCGAGTAGAGCCTGCCTTTCTCACTCCCCGTGCCAGGTCGCCATATGGCCCCGGTGTGTGTCTGAGTATGCCCCGGCGTTAAAGAACCTGTCGTAGAAGTCCAGGTCCAAGTGGTGTGCCTGCATCCACCACATCAGGTGCATCGTGTCGACGGTGCCCGGGAATTTCCCGTAGGTATCGTAAATGTAGTTGCAGACCGCTTTGGCGCAGGCTGCCCCTTCATCGCTGATTTCCGGGATGCCTGCTTCGTACTCCGCATCGGAAATAGTATGGGGGACTTGCCCGCCCTGCCTCAGGAACTCCTTCAACCCGCCGCGTGTCCCGGTCACCACCGAGTCCACTGCCGCGTCCATGTCGGGGAAATAAGGCGGGCAGTATCCTTGGAATACCCCGTCCATGCCCACCGGATTGCGCAACGGCACGATGCCCTTGGGAGCCACGGTCCTGAACCCCAACTCCTCCAGCACCTCCAGCGACAGGAAACCGCAGTGCATCCAACCGCCAAGGCCCATCGCCTCCGTCGCCAGGAACATGTTCTGGCAGGCTATCGCCGCTTCATTGAAGGTGAAGTAACACGCTTCCCGCTCCAGCACCGACAGCGGCAGTAACTTTTTCTTGTCCAGAAATCCGCTGTCCGCCCACTTCTGCGTCCCGGCGGGCCGGAAATCGTACCGGTCGTCCACGACGTAAAAACCCCCGCCCGTTCCTCCGGCAAATCGGCCGCCTTCGCCGTCGACCATTTGGATGGTCAGGTTAATTAACGACGCGCTGACGTCGCACACCGGCATGAACAGGGTGCAGCCCGGTCGGTTGGAGTCCCAGAAGTTATGCGCGAAAAGAGGTGGCACACGGCGGGGGATGTCCAGTCGCCCGTCCTTCAGTTTCTTCCGGTTCTGCAGGTACAGGGAGACGACTCTTGACCTGTCGGCCTCGGTTTCAACCTCCCGCATCCTGCTGGCGGCGGAGCCTTGCAGGTCTACGACATAGACCCCTTCGTCGTTGGTGAAGAACAGTTCCGTCCTGTGGGCCGACAACGCGCTCCCGAAGGTGCGTCCTGCGTTGCGAACCATAGCCCCCGGCCTCGCTAGGTCGGATAGCACCGTGCCGCTCACCCCGACGCCGGCCGCCACCAAAAGCGCCTCTTCCAACGGGTCCAATGGCATCGGGGGCTTTTCCGACTTGTACTGAAAGGGGCCTTCGTTGAGGTCGAAGCCCATCCCGAACCGCCTCGACCGCCTGCCGTACAGGGCGTCGAACAGCGGGAAGTTCCATACCCTGTTGATATGACCTGATTCGTCAGCCGGACTAACCAACTACTCTCCCCTTACATTCGGATGCGGGCGCCCTTGGGGTCATAGAAGGGAATCTCCACCACCGTCGCGCCGCACGGCGGGGTCGAGCCTTCCAATTGCAACTCCGTTCCCGGAGTGGAGTGGTCGATGCCTACGTATCCCAAGCCGATAGTTTTTCCAAGGGTGTAGCTGTAGCCACAGGCGGTAACCTGTCCAACCTTTTCCCCGTTGACGGTAATGTCGCTGCCGCCGGCGACAGCGGCCTCCGGCGTTGACACCTCGAAACCTGTGAGCCGCCGGGTTATCCCTTGATCTTGGATCCTCTGCAACGCTTCCTTGCCGACAAAGTCGGGTTTGTCGAACTTGACTGTCCAGCCTATGCTGGCTTCAAAGGGGTTTGTGAACTCCCCCAGGTCTCGCCCGTAGATGCTGTAAACTTTTTCCAAGCGGAAGTTTCGAACGGTCCCCAACCCGCAGGGCGCGATGCCGAACTCCTCACCGGCTTCCATTATGGCGTCGTAAACGTCCAGCGCCCACTCCGCCGGGAAGAATATCTCGTAACCTAACTCGCCGGTGACGCCGAGGCGGGCCACCAGCGCGTCAATACCGGCCACCTTGCCTCGGAAGAAGGAAAAGTAGGGCAGAGCCTCGTTGGATACGTCGACATCAGTCAACTTCTTCAGTACATCCCTCGACCTGGGGCCTTGAATCTCCAAGCAAGTAGTGCCCGAGGACAGGTTGAGCATGTGACAGTCCATGCCACGAATATGCTCCTCAATCCAGGGCGGTGATTTGTCCACGTTTACCGCCGCAATGGTCATCAAGTAGTGGTCCGGCGCGATGCAGAATGCAACAAAGTCGTCGAATATGCCGCCATCCTCCATGCACATGCTGGTATATGCGCAGCGCCCCGGCCGCAGCTTGGAAATGTCGGCGACACACAGCTTTTGCATGGCTGCCAGAGCGTCGTTTCCCACCAAGTGGACCTCTCCCATGGCGTGCCCGTCGAACAGGATGACTCGCTCCCGGCAAGCCGTGGTCTCCTCTTCCATGCTGGTGTAATACTCCGGCATTTCATAGCCGGCGAAGTCAAAAAAGCGCGTTGCCAAAGTCATGTGCCGGGCGAAACTGGGGGAATGCTTCATGGACCGAACCTAATCCTCATCAAATTCAGCCAATCGTATATAGGGTGCAAACCTATGTCAATGTCGAGTAGAATGGTATGGCTTGGCGTATAATGACGGGTAGTCACCGCGTCTTATGCCGTATCGCCCGGTTACACGAGGCCCATTATGACCAGCAGACCGGCCCCACGAAAGCAGTCCGCAACACCCACGGAACGGTTCACGCCGCCTCCGCGAACACCCGTTGACCCGGGCGACGGCAAGTTTCCCGTATTTCCACCCAGGGGCGACATGCAAAACCCTATCTATCTACACGACCCGGGCTATCAGGCAACCCTGCGTCGCCACTTCGGCTCTCCCGAGACCACTATCGTCCTGGGAGAGGTCCCCGTAGGCCGGGACTTGCGCCAGCGCCGGGGCTTGCGGGTCCCCGACCTGCTCATCGCTTTCGGGGTGGATCGGAGCAGGATAATCACGGACCGGGGCTACTCCATTGAACACTGGGGCAAGCCGCCGGACTTCGTGCTGGAAATAGCCTCTGAAACTACTGCGGAAAACGACGTTACAGGCAAGCGGGACGACTATGCCAGCTTCGGGATACCGGAATACTGGCTCTTCGACCCGTCGGGCGGCGAGTATTATGGGACTAGCATTGCCGGGAACCGGTTGGTTGAGGGGGCGTATCAGTCCATCGACATCGTGAAGGTTGACGATTCCCACCTCCGTGGACACAGCGAAGTCTTGGGCTTGGACCTCTGCTGGGAGGATGGGTGGCTCCGCTGGTACGACCCGGCGGCGCGGCGCTACTTGCGGACGCTCGATGAGGAAGCAGAGGAACGTATCGCCGCTGAGGAAGAGCGGGACGCGGAACGGCAAGGCCGTTTGATGATCGAGGAAGAGCGGGACGCGGAACGGCGAGGCCGTTTGATGGTCAAGGAAGAGCGGGACGCGGAACGGCGAGGCCGTTTGATGGTCAAGGAAGAGCGGGACGCGGAACGGCGAGGCCGTCTGATGATCGAGGAAGAGCGGGACGCTGCTCAAGAGCGTATACGTGAACTTGAGGCCGAAATGAGGCGCTTGCAGGGTTAGGGCAGCGAGCCTTGGGAATTTCCCCCGCAAGCCGGAAACGTTGACGTTCCTATAAAGCGTGAGGGAAAGCGCCTCCAGCTACTCCCTGAACAGTCCCAAGCTTGCCGCCAGCCCCAGCGCAGCGTCCACCTGCACTACCGGCGGGCCGCTGCGGCTGATGCCCACCTCCACCTTCTGATCGGGAGTAACGGAAATGCTGCGTTCCCCGTCCAGGGCGATAGTGCAGTGGCGGGGCTCCACCGGAATCCGCTCGCCGGTGACCATAAGCCGCCAGTCGGCGATGGATACCCAAGAGATTTTCCCGGGAGCTATGGGCGCCAGCACTGCTGACGAGCTGCTGTTTCCGCTGTCGCTCTCCCGTACGGGCGGGTTGCCGTTTGACTGCGCAATCCGGTAGTAGAGTCCTCCGTCCTCCTCTAAGGACAAGGGTTGAAGGCGGCCCCCCACGGAAGATAACCCAATCGCCGCAGGCTCCGCACGGGTGAGGAATACCTCGAATATGGTGTTCATGTCCCAAATGGCCCTCGTGGCTACGAACCGTTCCCTGGAAAGGGCAACGTCGACGAGGGCCATGTCTTCGTACTCGCCGTCCAAGTAAATTTCCAGGACCTTGCTGGTGACCGAGACCTTGCTTAATTCCAAGTCTCCCTGCGCCACCAGCCCGGCGGACAGCCCGGCCAATGTGCCCTCGACCATGGTGGGGAATACGTTGTTGGTGCCGGTGGAGATGGCCACCAGGGGCATCGAAGCACTGCCTTTGGCGACTGCCCGGTTGGTGCCGTCGCCACCCAGAGTGACCAAGCAGCCCACGTCCAATTGCTCCATCATCTCCGCTGCCCGGATGGTGTCCCCTTCGGTGTAGTAGGTAGGTATGTCCAGCAACTCCAGTTCCAGTGACAGTTGGGAGTCGTCCCTTGCGCGTTCCGCCAAATGAGAACTGTCGGGCATCGCCAATACCTTTCCGATGCCTACGGCTTGCAAGCCCAGCATGACCCGCCGCAGGATGTTGACCTTTTCCCAATCGGGCACCACCCGCCCCTGCGCCACCAACCGGCGAATGTCCTTACTGGCCGCAGGGTTTGCTATCAGTCCTACCAGCGACACGCCTCTCCTCCTGCTACAGTCATTTCCTGCCGACTCCGTGCGCCAGCGACAGACTCCGCCGCCAAGACTGATATAATTATGCGCGATTGTAGAGCGGCATCATTTTATCGTCAATCCGCCTTGGATTTGCCCTGCGCCGCGAAATCATACCCTCATAATCATTCCCTCATAATCATACCCTCATAAGGAGCCCTGAAACATGGATGCAGACCTCGCCTTCGCTTCCGCTTTGGACCTTCGTAAGCTGATCGACAACAAAGAGGTGTCGATCGTTGAGTTGGTGGAGTTTTTCTATTCTCGAATCGAGTCCTTCAATCCCCAGTTGAACGCCTACCTGGCGTTGTGCCCCGACCAAGCATTGCAACAGGCCCAAGCCGCGCAAGAGGCGGTGCAACTAGGAGACCCCATTGGCCCGCTTCACGGCATCCCTATCTCCGTTAAGGACCTTGAGGTGACCAAGGACATTCCCACCACCCTTGGCTGCTATATCTTCAGAGACCGCACCCCTGAGATGGATTCCATAGTAGTTGAACGAGTGCGTCAATCCGGGGCCATCATCCTGGGAAAGACCAACACGTCCGAGTTCGGCCTGTATGGTATGACCGAGAACAAGTTGGGCGACTCTTGCCGCAATCCCTGGAATACCGATTGCACTGCCGGAGGTTCCAGCGGCGGTGCGGGCGCCGCCTTGGCCGCCGGTCTGTGCACCATCGCCACCGGCAGCGATGGTGGCGGGTCCGTTCGAATCCCGGCAAGCTTTAACGGCGTCACCGGCATCAAGCCCTCGCACGGACGGGTGCCACGTTTCGGAGGCTACGGACGCCCGTCGGCCAACCAGTATTCCCAGTCAGGGCCAATGACTCGCACTGTGGCGGAGACTGCCCTGTTGCTCCAAGTGTTAGCTGGGTCTGATCCCAGGGACCCCATATCCTTGCGCCAGACTCCCCCGGATTTCTCAGCGGACTTGGGAAAGGGAGTCCGCGGTCTGCGCATCGCTTGGAGCGCGGACTTGGGGTACGCCGCCGTAGACCCGGAGGTGGTAGAAGTTGCCAGCGCGGCGGCCAGGGTCTTCCAGGAATTGGGCGCGACAGTGGAAGAGCCTCAACTGGCATTGGAAGACCCGTTCGAGTACTTCTGGGACGCCTTCACTTCCGCGTCTTTCACGTCTTACGGTCACCTGCTGGAAGACCACGCTGACGATTTCACCGACTACGGTCTCCGGTCGCTTCAACACGGGGCGACGGTCACCGGGGCGGCCTTGTCTCGGGCAATTCTCAGGGCCGACCAACTGCGCCGCCAGTTGGAGGTGCTGTTCGACGACTACGACCTGCTGCTTACCCCGACGATGGCAGTGCCCGCCTTCCCGGTTGACGGTCGTCCCACGGTGATCGGCGGCAGGGAAGTGGACCCCTTCTGGGGTTATCTGCCCTTCACCTACCCAATCAACATGACCGGACAGACCGCCTCCAGCGTACCCTGCGGTTTCTCTAATGGCGGCATGCCCATCGGGCTGCACATCATCGGGCCCCACGGCTCCGAGGCCAAGGTCCTCCAAGCCTCCGCCGCTTTCGAGGAGGCTCGCCCTTGGAATGACAAGCGCCCTCCGGTGTCGTGATGCGTAGTTTCCCGTAGTTTCCCATGGACGCGGTTCGTGGCTCCGCTGGAGGGCGAATTATGAAAGGCATGAAGTTTATTGAAACCATTCGTTTGGAAAATATCCTTTCCTACGGACCCGGCAACTCTGCGCTCTCCTTGGAGCCGTTGAATGTTCTCATAGGCCCGAATGCGTCTGGTAAGTCAAACCTTATCGAGGCGCTGTCGCTCCTTGCGGCCGCACCTCGGGATCTCCAGGCTCCGATTCGAGAAGGTGGAGGAGTTCGCGATTGGCTCTGGAAAGGATCCCCTCGAACCGCTACGGCTGCGATCGATGCAACGATCCAATACACCGAGACTCCAATGGCGCTCAGATATAAGTTGTCATTCACCGAAGTCGGCTCCCGATTTGAACTTAGGGACGAAGTAGTTGAGGACGGAAAGCAATGGACTGGCGGTGAAGGTCAGCCCGACCCCCATTACCGTTATCGATTTGAGAACGGCCCTCCAATGATCCACATGGTTACAACCAATCCGGAGAATCGATTGCAACGACGTCTGCAATGGGATGACGTGAAACCCGACCAGTCCATTCTGTCGCAGCGGCGGGACCCTAAGGCTTACCCGGAGTTGACTTATCTGGCCGAACTTTTTGCTGGTGTGCGTTTCTATGGTGCATGGGACGTGGGAAGGTATGCGCCGGTACGTCTTCCGCAAAGGCCCGATGCTTATCCTAGCGAGTTGCTCGAAGACGCCTCCAACCTCGGCTTGGTGCTTAGCCAGATGCTGAACCAGCCTCCAGTGAAGGCGCGCATACTGGAACAGATGAAAGATTTTTACCCGTCCTTCAACGATGTGAACGTTGCTATCAGTGGCGGAGCAGTACAGACATTCTTTCACGAGAAAGGACTGAACCAACCTGTGCCTGCGACGAGGCTATCCGATGGTAGCCTCCGCTACCTCTGCCTGCTGGCGGTGCTCTGCAATCCAAACCCTCCGCCGGTTATATGCATTGAGGAACCAGAGCTCGGCCTGCATCCCGACATAATACCGGAGGTGGCCAAGCTACTCATAGAGGCGTCGTCCCGCAGCCAGATATTCGTGACAACGCACTCGGATATTTTGGTGGACTGTCTCACGGATGTACCGGAGTCAGTGATCGTCTGCGAGAAGTACAACGGGGCAACCAAGCTTCAGCGGCTTGACCCCGAGGAACTGAAACCCTGGCTTGAACAGTACCGCCTTGGCGATATATGGACACGGGGAGCCATTGGGGGGAACCGCTGGTGAGCCTGCAACTTTTTGTGGAAGGCGGGGGCACAACAAGTGAATTGAATAGGATGTGCCGCAGAGGCTTTAGTCGGTTTATCGAGAGTGCAGGAGCGAAGGGTAGGATGCCTAAAATCGTAGTCTGTGGTAGTCGTGAAGATGCCTACGACAAGTTCAGGATAGCCCTCGCCAGCAAAGCTAATGCCATGTTGTTGGTCGATTCCGATGAGCCTGTCATAGAACGTGGACCATGGCAGCACCTGAAAGCTAACCGCAACTGGGATCGTCCAGCGGGAGCATCGGACAGCCAATGCCATTTAATGGTACAGGTCATGGAGTCCTGGTTCCTCGCCGACCGCGAGGCGTTAAGGGAGTATTTTGGTACGGCGTTCCAAGAATCCGCCTTACCGCAAAATCCAAACGTCGAGCAAATCCTCAAGCAAGATGTCCTTGACGGGCTGTCGAGAGCCGCGCGTAGCACCCCGAAAGGCACCTATAACAAGGGCGTTCAAAGCTACGAAATACTGGAAAAGCTGGACCCGGCCAAGGTGCGGCAGGCGTCTCAATACGCTGACCGCTTCATTAGGACGCTCATTTCGTGAAGGCAGGACGTTATCGCTATGTATGGGGTTCGGAGACTCCCGCGACGGCGGGAGAGACGATGGAGGGCGCTTGGGCGCAACGCTATCATATACCTCCTTAAGAAACGTTACATAAGACTCGATAGCCTTGGGGAACGGGAAGGCTTGGCTAGAAACAAACTGAGCCGGAGTGTAGGTTTCCGGTTAAGACGTACATGAGCAGGAGGTCAAGATGAAATTCGGTGTTTGTATACCCCACTACGGCAGAACGATTGAAGTTGACGGGTTGACCGAGATGGCGGTCCAAGCCGAGCAGATGGGCTTCGACTCCGTGTGGGTCACCGACCACATCATAGTTCCTCACGTCATTCCCGACCGCGGCGACATAGTCTATCGCCACGACATGCTGGAACCTATCAGCCTCCTGACTCATCTTGGGGCGGTAACCAATCGGGTAGCCATCGGCACCAGCGTGGTGATCCTTCCTTACCGGAACCCCGTCATACTGGCCAAAGCCATCGCAACGGCCGACGTGCTCTCCCGAGGCAGGGTAATCTTTGGTGCTGCCGTAGGGTGGATGGAAGGAGAGTTCGAGGCGCTCAATGCCCCCTTCGCCGACCGAGGCAAGGTGGGCGACGAATACTTGGGCTTACTGAAAGAACTGTGGACCAACCCCACGCCCGAATACCAAGGGGAGTCATTTCAGGTGTCGGACGTTACCTTTTCCCCTATGCCGGTTCAGCAGCCCCATCCACCCATCTGGATAGGGGGTCGTAGCCGGAGAGGAGTGCGCCGGGCGGTGGAGTTCGGCGACTACTGGCATCCCTCGCGCATGGGGCCGGAAGAGATTGCCAAGAACGCCGCCTATATGCGGCGGTATTCAGAGTCTATAGGTCGGGAGTCGCCTCCCAAGCTCTCCTGCCGCATATCCTTGGACTTCTCCACCGTGCCTTATGGGGACATGCGTGAGCCACTCCATGGGACGACGGAGGATATCATCCAAGACGTTCAGGCGTATGCCGAGGCAGGGGTTGACCACGTCATCATGGAGGTTGCCGGAGAAACCTACTCCGGCATCTTCGGCGCTATGGAAAGGTTCGCCAGAGAAGTAATGCCCCACGCTCCGGACTAGAGGCCCGCATACATGGAACCTGCTTGGGGTATGTACCGGTCAGCACGCCGCGGCCCTTTGCTGCACCGCCTCCACCAGAGTTGCCACCTCTTCCTCGGTGTTGAAGAAGTGCAATGAAACTCTCACCGACGGCGGGTATTCGACTCTCCTGGCCACTATGCGGTGTTGTTCCCAGAGGTATGACACCAGCGATTCCGGCGAGACGCCGTCGACGTTGAGGGTCACCAAGCCTGATGAGCTTTGGCGGTCCATCGGCGACCCAACCGTAACTCTGGGTATGTCCGACAACGCCGCTTTTAATGACGATGCCAAGTCCAGGTTGCGTTCTTCAATCGCCGCCACGCCTGCGTCTTGGATGAACTTGACCGCTTCGGCCAGTCCCGCTTGCAGCGCGGTGCTGGTGGAGCTGACCAGGAACTTGTCCATCGAATCGGTGTTCGGTTCCATATTGACCGGCTCTTCATAATGAACGACCGCCCTGCCGCCCACCTGAGTAGGCGCGACGGTCGGTATCATGTCCTGCCGTATGTACAAGGCGCCGACGCCCTCGGAGCCCAGCAGCCACTTCTGGCCGGGAATGGAGTAGAACTCGCAATCGATGTCCCGCATGTCCAAGGATATGTGGCCCGCAGTCTGGGCGCCGTCCAGCAACATCCAGATGCCCCTGTCTCTGGTCATGCTCCGTATCTCGTTCACCGGCATCCGCAGCCCTGACGAGTACTCGATATGGCTGAGGAACACCAGCTTGGTACGGTCGTTAATCGCCCCTTCTATCTTTGACAGGATGTCTTCCCGCGGCTCGTTTGACGCCATCGGCAGCACCCGCATCTTCACCCCGTGCCTGCTCTGGGTAAAGTAGCTTGGCACCAGGACCGAAGAGTGCTCCAAGCTGCATGTGATGATCTCGTCGCCTTCCTGCCAAGGGAGGCCGTTGATGACGATATTCAGCCCATCGGTGGTGTTCTTGGTCAGGCATATCTCGTCGGGAGAGGCGTTCAAAAGGGCGGCCACCCTTTGCCGGGCATCCTCCCGAATCTCTTGCGCGCTCCTGATGACCTCGGCCCCCGTGGGCCCCTGTTCCATCTCATAGTCCAGCCGGGCCTTTATCGCCTCGACCACTTGCACTGGAGAGGGGCCTGACCAGCCGGTGTTCAGGTACACCATGCGCTGGCAGACCGGGATGCTCTTTCTGATGTTGGTTACGTCGATCACCGCTTTTGCTCCGATAGATGGGTGGTTGTCACGAGGTGGGTACCGGTACGCCGCGGGCGTAAAGCTCCCGCAGTGGTATTCGGGCAAAACTCAGAAGCATCACCATCATGAAGGCCAAGCCCCCAACGCCCAAGATGACGGGGGCGGCGGGTATGGGCAGCGCGCCCACTATCGGCAAGGCGGCCAAGGAGCCGTTAACAAAGTTGAAGCTGGCCATCATCCCTGTGGTATGCCAAGTGTACACGCCCAACACCCGGCCGCGTATGGCGTCGGGCGCCAATGTTTGGAGCATAGCGTGACTCAGAGTCATGAACCCGCCCTGAGCGAATCCCATTATGGCGGTCGCCAAAAACGCCACCCAGATGGTGGGCCATATATTGGGCAACACCACCAGCGCCACGGGGGATATGCCGCTTAACACCCCCAGCCAGAGCAGCAGCTTCCCTCGGACGGCCTGCTCCCTGACCCCGGCCAACAACAAGGATGCTATCAGGGCGGCAATGCCGAAGCCCACCATCATCTGGCTGAATCCGCCCAGCACGCTTTTGCTGGTGATCAACCCCAGGGTGTCCCTGGCCACCAACGGGAACAGGGACTCGAATGACATGGTCATGCCGCAGTGGGCCACCACCAGGAATACCAAGGAGAGCATCACGGGATTCCGGTACATGTAGCTGATGCCGGCGGCAAAGTTGCTGAAGAAGGTTTGCACGAAGTTCCCTTCCTTCATCTCGCCGCGGGAGCGGGTGCTTATGCTGATGCAGGCCAGGAAGGCCAGGAGGTACATCGCCACGCACAGGAAGAATACCCAGTCTTGCGGGTCCGCCACTCCCAACAGGCCGGTTATCTTTAGCACGGCCAGTATCAGGACCGGCCCCAGGAACCGGGACCCGTTCACCGTGGCTTGGTACAAGGAGACGGCATTTAATACCTGGTCCCTTGGCACCATGTTCACCAACAAGGCTTGGGCCGAGGGCATCTGGCTGGAGCGGGCGGAACCATTGATAACGGAAAGCAGGAGTACGTGCCAAGCCTCCACCATGCCCGTCACTACCAACATAGCCAGGACCACGTTGGCCCCTATGTTGATGGATATGGCGAAGGCTAGGACGGTGCGCCGGTCGAATTTGTCCGCCATGAAACCGGCTATTGGCGAGACCAGCAACGCGGGTATCATGGCGGCAAAGGTCACCGCGCCGGTCCAAGCCGGGGACCCGGTGAGTTGTAGCACCAGCGCCGCCCTCGCCACTATCAACGCCCAGGACGACGACTGGGAGAGCATCGTAGTCACCCAGAGCTTGCGAAACTCCGGGTACTGGAGGGAAACCAAGAAACGGTCATTGAACCCCCGGCCGATACTAGCCAGACTTACCACTACGACGCTCCTGGCACGGTTGCGTTATCCTGCTACCGCGTCTCGGCAGCCTCGGCAGGGGCCTTCAAGTCCCGTTCTTCATCTTGTAAAACAGCAGGGCCGATGGGATGGTCAAAAGGTGTTACCTGGGGGAGTAGGACGTCAGCCGGAGGATAGAGCTTTGGGCCTGGCTCACCAACGCGCCGTTTTTCTCCGACTCCGCTCGGGCCTTTTGCCAATCGGGGTCTGCTCCAAAGGCGGCCCAACCCTTTTCCCGGTTGCCCAAGCTATCGTAGCCCAGCATGTAGATGAGCCGGTTGCTGGTGCCAACGTCGTCGGTCCAATAGGCTACGTTCTCAATGCCGTGCTTTTCGAACAGCTTTATGGTGTGGTTGGAGAACCGGTCGTGCAGGTTTGGCAACTTCCCAGGAACGGCGTCGTACACCCTCAGCTCTTGGACATTGGTAGCAATGTGGGGATCGGGCGAATAAGGGGTCAGCCGCATAAAGCTGTTGCTTACCACCCGGTTGATGGCGCCGTCCTTTTCAGTCTCCGCGCGGACCTCCTGCCAACCGGGGTCGGCCCCGAAGGCAGCCCACTTCTTCTCCCGGTCCGCCATGCTGTCGAAGCTCAGTATGTAGGTGAGACGGTTGCTGACGCCGATTTCGGATGTCCAGAACCCGACGATTCCAATGTCGTGCTTCTTGAAGAAGCCTATCGTGTGGTTGGCGAACCGGTTATTCAACGCCGGCAGCTTCCCGGGCATGGTGTCGTACACCCTGAATTCATAAAGCATAGAGTTGCTCCTGTTCGTTCAATTGACTGCCGTCCTGGGGGATTTAGTCGGCCATCTCCAGAAACTCCAAGTGGACTCCGTCGGGCCCTTCGAAGAAGCATACTTTCCGGCCGTTCCCGACGGTGGTCTCTTCCAGTATCTTGGCTCCGTTGGCGCGCAGCTTTTCGAGCAGGGCCGGCATGTCGTCGGTATCTATGGCGATATGCTCCATGCCGTACTTCTGTTCGTGTTGCTGGCTCTCGATCTTGGTGGTGACGTTCAGCGTCAGGCCGTGCAAGTTCAACCTGACCCCGTTTGTTCCCGCTTGCCCCACTATCTCCGCTCCCAGCGTGTCCACGTAAAATTGGGCGGTCTTCTGCGGGTCGGGGCTCTTCAGGTGGACATGGTTAAGCTTGAATGCCATGACGGGCCTCCTTCATTTCCTGTAGTTAACGGGGTATCCCGTTGCGGATCCCTGCCTACTCGTAGGGTTCCAGCTTGATCTCGTGGAGGGCCGGAATCACCTCTTTGCCCATCAACTCGATGGAGCGCATGACGTCCTTGTGGGGCATAGCGCCTTCATTGCCGTAAATGTGCAGGTAGCCCGGGTTGAGCTTGGTTATCGTTTCGGTCAGTTTCCGGGTGACCGTTTCCGGGCTGCCTACGATGACGATGTTAATGTCCTGCTGCTGTTCGTAGGTCATGCGATTGGTGACCCCGCCGAATTGTCCGGTTGGCCGCTGCTGCTTGACTCTGAGGGCTTGGCGGGACTGGTAACCGGGCGGGTCGTTGTGGTCCGCCGGCCCTTTCATCCGGTTTTGTTCCGTCCACATGTAGTGACGGCCTATTTCCTGGGCCTTCTCGTCCGTATCCGCGACGAAGGCCTTGAGGAGATAGCCGAAGTGTTCCGGACCCGGTTTGAACCCCGCTTCCTTGGCAGTGTCGATGTAAATGTCTTTCAGCCACATGGTGATGTCCAACGCCGCGCCCAGATTCATGTAAGGATGTCCGTGCTGCGCTGCCCAGATTACACTCTCCGGGCTCCCAGTGCCTGGGAACCAGATGTCCGGATGGGGCTTCTGCATCGGCAGCACCCACGGGTTGACGACGCGGTGGTGGAAATGGGTGCCTTCGTAGCGGAACGGGCCCGGCTGGGTCCAGCACTTGATGATCAGGTCGTGGGCCTCTTCAAACCGCGACCGGTTCTCGGTCGGGTCTATGCCGCCCTGAAGGCTCTCGACGGCGCCTCCCCGCACGAAGCCGGAAATGATTCGCCCACCTGAATAGCAGTCGAGCATCGCAATCTCTTCCGCCATCCTTACCGGGTCGTTGATGGCGATCACATTGCCGAGAATCGCGATTTTGACGTTCTTGGTGATCTTGGAGATAACCGCGGCATCGAGGTTCACCGCTGGCTTCATGCACCAGTAAGCGGAGTGGTGCTCGTTGGACATGATGCCGTCGAACCCCACCTCATCAGCCAAGGCGTACTGGTCATGGTACTCGTTGTAAAGTACGTGCGCCTTTTCCGGGTCGAAGTGCGTATTGGGGAAACCAAGGCGTCCAGAGTCGTATTGGTTCAGCAACTCGTCGCCAATGTAGCCGTTCGGTTGCTCGGAGAACCAGTAGACCTCTACCTTGTCATTGGGTCTGGCTAATTGTTGGACCATGTTTCCCTCCTTGCGGCAGTCCGGTTAGTAATGGATTGCGTCGCCACTGTGATGGGAGAGCCTGGAATCAGGCCACGTCTGTTGCTACGGCGCTAGATATGCCTTACGACCCTGGAGCAGGTCCTATCAAACCTTCTGGCAAGCCCTCACGGAATAAGTGCCATTATACGGAATAAGTGCCATTATATGGACTGCCCCATACCGTGGCAAGTTTCGTGTTGCTGACCTCGGGCATAGCCAGGACCTTTGACACTGGCCTGCTCGCCGTCGGCGGATTGGTATTATAATGCCACCCATAAGCTTGCAATATTTAGGAGGTCAACATGCCCATCGAACAGAACGCACCGGAGATGGACAGCATAGTATCGGCTGACCAAGCAATAGAGCAGTTGGGCAGCGGGTACGGTGGAGGCCACGGCCCGGCTGAGGGGCCGCTGTGGTGGAAGGAAGGCGGGTACCTGCTATTCAGCGACATCCACAACGACCGGCGGATGAAGTGGGCCCCGGGTGAGGGCGTCAGTGTCTTTCAGGAGCCGACCAACCGGGCCAATGGGTTGACGCGTGACCTCCAAGGTCGGTTGATCGCCTGTGAGCACGACAGCCGGCGTGTAACGCGGCAAGAGCCCGACGGTAGCATCACGGTGGTGGCCAACAACTACCAAGGCCGCCGCTTGAACCGGCCCAACGACGTGGTGGTCAAGTCGGACGGGTGCATTTACTTCACCGACCCGTGGACCAGTCCGCTGCCCGCCGATCAGTGGGACTTGAGCTTCTCCGGCGTCTATCGCGTCACCCCTGACTTGGGCACTTTGACCTTGCTTGTGGGGGACTTTGTAGTTCCCAACGGGCTGGCATTTTCCACGGACGAAAGCGTCCTGTACGTCAACGACTCACGGCGAGGGCATATCCGGGCCTTCGACGTTCAGCCCAACGGCACACTGGCTTTGGCCACCGATCGTGTCTTTGCCACGCTGACCGGAGACAGACCGGGAGTCCCCGACGGGATGAAGTTAGACGTGGAGGGCAACGTTTATTGCGGAGGTTCAGGCGGAGTCTGGGTGCTGGACCCCAGCGGCAAACACTTGGGGACCATTGTCCACGGTGAAGAGGCGTCCACCAACCTTGCCTTTGGCGGCGACGACTGGAAGACCATGTACATCACCACTCGCAACACCCTGGTTAGTGTCGAAATGAAGAAGGCGGGCATCCCGGTGCCGGTGGGGGGCTAACCAACGGAGTTCTTGGGGGTTACAACTTTCCGGTAGAACACGGACCGGAATGAGAAGCTTGTTGACGGCTGAGGCGCGCTTCAGCTAGGAGCGTGCGCCTCAGCCGCCCATGTTACTCATCTTCAGCAGGGAGAGCATCGCCAAGTAGTATCCGGATACGGTCAAGGAACGCTTGGGCGCGTTCGCAGGACTCGCGAGCGTCTGTTTCATCGAAAGTCGTCGTGACGTCGTAATTTGAGAGCAGGAGGCGGTCAGCGCTTTGCCGTATATCATCGCCCCACTCAGGTTCGACTATCCCAGGCCTTACGAGGTGCAAAGCAAACATACGATGTACGCCGGAGTGACTTTCAGCGGAAACACCGTAGAACTGCAAAGCGGCCTTGGCAGCATGGAGTATTGCATAATAGGCCAGTGAAACGGAATCTGCGTAATACTCGTCACGAAGCAGCGACAGAGCACCACCAATGCTGGCCTTAGCCCGATTCCAATGACCGATAACGTAATTGCTCATGCCATAGACCACTCCCTGCGAGCTACTGCCGGGTAGAAGGTCAAATCCTACCCTGTCCATTCCCATCATAGGGACTCCGTCACGAATCACGGCCCGATAGAAAGGCGAACCATCCCCTGCTCTTTCCTGCCATTCTTCCTTGGAAAAGATGATAATCGAGGGAATAGCTTCCGTTAATGTCCCTAGTTTATGCCCCAAGTGGTTGATTTCCTCTTTCAGTCGCCGGCTCCCGTCTCTGGTGACGATCAGCACGTCCAAGTCGCTGTCCGGGCCGTCGTCTCCCCGTGCCTTGGAACCGAAAATAATAAATTCTTCCACCTGCTCCGGGAATTGCTCCCGTAATGCAGGCAGGTACAGGTCAAGCCAACTCCAGTCTTCAATGTTGAGGTTCAGCATCAAGTCTATTCCAGCAAGGGACCTTACGGCTTCGGGAGTTCTTCCCGCTCGACCAAGTGCACCAGCCAGCCGCCCAGACTGGCCGGGTGGATGAAGCCTATCTGGGCCATGCGGCTGCCGGGTCGGCCTACAGTGTCGATCATCGAGTGCTCCGCCTCTCTCAGGGACGCCAGCAGCCGGTTGATGTCGCGCACTTTGAACGCCACATGATGCAGGCTGGGGCCGCGAGCGTCGATAAAACGGCTTATCACGCTTCGGTCCTGGCTGGTGCTGCCGGGTTGGCCCCGTTCCACATCGCCGCCGGTGTTTACCCCTATGTCCTGCAACACCTCCAAATCGCAGTCGCCAATGGTAACGAAAGCGACTCGCAATCCTCCAACGAGCTGTGGTTGCCGCGCCCGGTGCCTAACGCCGTATTTGTCCGACGTGAAACTCTCAAACGTCTGCGTGACCTCGGCGTCGGTCTGGGTGCTTTCAACGGGCCAGCCGAACCTGTTCGAGAACACGTCCAATACCTTGGAGTTGTTCTCGCTGGCGACGCCGATGTGGTCGATCCGCTCCACCATTTCGGACGCGGCGGACGGCAAAGTCAGTGGTTCTGACAAGTAGGTAACTATGCCGCGGGTCGCTTTGGGGTCTAACAACACCCGGCGGGTGTCTGCGAGTCCCGATTCCGGTTGACCGGACAACGTCGCGACTCCCTTTCCGGCGGCCTCCGCAGTGGCGCTCTCCAAGTTTGAAACAGATATGGCAACGTGGTGTACGCCGGTCTTTTCGGCTCCGCCAACGAACTCATCCCCCAACTCAAACAAGGCCACGGCGGTCTTTCCCACCGGGAACACCGGCGCCTGCCGGCCGGTCGCTCCGACGGTGCATTCGGTCTTCCGCAACCGGAAGTGCGTCTCCAGCGTAGATGCAACCGAGTCGACGTCCCTGACTGCGACGCTGAGGTATGCCAGACCATTCCCGATCATAAAACATCTCTCCAGCCTGAGTTCCAATGATGTGCCGGTTTCATCGGCTCAGGTTTTCCGCTCCAGTATCACCAACGGGATCTCCCTGATGGCCTTGGCCTGGTACTCATCGTACAAGGGCCATATCTTGTTCATAATTTCCCACAAGGCCGGTCTTTGTTCCGCTGTGGCTGTCGTCGCGCTGGCGGAAAACCGGTCGGCAAGCACTTGGAGTTCCACGTCAGGGTTTGCGCGGATGTTAAGGTACCACTGGGGATGCCGCCCCGCGCCGCCCCGCGACGCCACAATGACGTAATGGTCTCCTTCCTTGCCGTAAATAAGAGGCGTCGTGGTAGGGTTACCCGACAACCGGCCGATGGTGGTAAGGAGCAGCGTCGGCACATCGTTCCAGATGTGGCCGTCCCCGCCGTTGGACTCCACGTACCGGTTGATGTGGTCTTCGACCCGGTCTCGTCTCCCGGATGAACTTGTCATGGCGCAAGGACCTCGTTTTCAGAGTGACGTAGCTTACTCTAAACAGTCCCGTAATACCTGCGCCAAGTGCCGGGCCGGTCGTCCGGTGCCGTCCTGTATCTGTTGTCGGCAAGACATGCCCATGACAGCAACTTGCCAGTCCTCGCCTTTGGCGTTCACGGCCGGGAAGAGGGCTTGGCCGCCGATGGTCATGGAAATATCGTAGTGTTCCTTTTCGAAACCGAAGGAGCCAGCCATGCCGCAACATCCCGCGTTAACCAATTCCACCTCGTTCCCCGGAGGCAGCCGCAACGCGGCAAGGGAGCTTGCGGTGCCTGTCATCGCCTTCTGGTGGCAATGGCCGTGAAAGAGCACCTTTTGAGGATCATTTTTGAATTGGAGCTTCAGTTGTCCCTCGTTGTGGAGCTTGACCAGGAACTCGTCGATGAGGTAGCTATGCGCCGCCACGGTGCGTGATTTTTCGTCTTTGAGCAGGTCGGGATACTCGTCCCGGAAGGTTAACAAGCAACTGGGCTCGCACCCGATGATGGGGATGCCCTGCTCAGCGTAGGCGTAGAGCGCGTCAACGTTGCTGCGGGCGTTGGCCAGAACGTCGTTCATCATTCCCTTGGAAAGCATCGGACGCCCGCAGCACCCGGCGTTGGCCAAGGTCACACGGATCCCCGCCGCCTCCAGCAACTCCACGGTGGCCTTGCCCACTTCAGGGAAGTTGTAGTTCATGGATGTGTCGTTAAACAACACCACCGACCGGACTTGTTGTGACGCCTCCCCGGCTTGCCCTCCAAGCGCGTCTCGGGACTGGCCGGGATTTCGGCGCTCACGGGCATCGAACCACTTGGCCAGCGTCTCCCGGGCGAAGTGGGGCAATGGCCGGTCCGGGTGTAGCCCCAACAGGGCGCTGCCCAAGGCTTTGCTCAAGGGGTTGTGGACCACCCAGTTGGATATGGGCGCGAAGCGGCTGCCCCATCGGTTCATCCGGTTGATATTCCCGAATATGAAACTGCGAAGGTCCCGGCGGTTAGTCTTGTAGTAATGGTCAAGAAACTCGTACTTCATCTTGGCCATGTCCACGCCGGAGTCGCACTCCGCCTTGCAACCCTTGCATTCCAAACATAGGTCCAGGGCATCGTACAACCGGCGGCTGGTCATAGTTCCTTCAGGCAACAGGCCCGACATGGCGGCCCGCAGCAGGTTGGCCCGGCCCCGCGTGGAATGCTCTTCGTCGCGAGTGGCCAAGAATGAAGGGCACATGGTCCCGTCCAGCTTGCGGCACGCCCCCATGCCGTTGCACATTTCCACCGAGCCGGCATAGTCGGTATCAATAGAAAAGTCCAGGGTTGTGGCGATTGAAACGGCCTGGTAGTCGGCGCCGTAACGCAAGTTCTCGGTCATCGGCGGGCAATTGATGATTTTCCCCGGGTTCATAATACCCTGGGGGTCGAACGTATTCTTCAAATCGCCGAAGGCTTCGTACACTTGCGGCCCGAACATCTTCTCGGTCCATACGCCGCGAACGATGCCGTCCCCATGCTCGCCGCTCAAGGACCCGCCGAACTCCTTCACCAGGTCGCTGATTTCTTCGGCGATGGATACCATCCTGGCGATCCCCTCGGCGTCTTTCAGGCTCACCAACGGGCGGATATGCAAACAACCGACACTGGCGTGGCCGTAGTAGGCAGCCTCAGTGCCGTGGTTCCTTACTATCTCGTCGAACCGCCGCACAAATGGTCCCAGCTTCTCCGGGTCTACCGCAGTGTCTTCGACGAACGGCAACGGCTTGGCGTCGCCGTGGATGCTCATCAAAAGCCCCAGTCCCGCTTTCCGAATGTTCCACACGCTGTTCTGGCCCGCCCGGTCAAGCAGGTTGATACAGGCATACGCCAACCGCTTCGACTCCATGTCTTGTTTAAGGGCTTCCAGCTTGGCCGAAAGTTCTGCCTCGGACTCGCCGTAGAACTCAACGGCCAATAGCGCCCCCGGGTCGCCCTCGATGAACGACATGCCGCCCGAATGCCCTATGGACTCACGGGAGCGGTCCAGCAAAATTTTATCCATCACTTCGATGGATGACGGGCCGTGCTTCAGGATCTCAACTATGGCTTCACTGGACTGGACGATGTCGGTGTGGTGCAGCACCGAAAGGGCAGTCATGGCGGGCCGGGGCACCAGGTTCAGTTTCGCTTCGGTAACCACGCAGAGGGTGCCTTCCGACCCGACCACCATCCGGGTCATGTTGAACGGGTCGTCGACCAGAAACTCGTCCAGGTTGTACCCGCTCACCCTTCGCATGATGTTGGGGTACTTGGCGCGAATTTCCGCTGTGTTCTCTTGGGCGATACGCCTGACGCCTCGGTAGATGTCCGACTCCAACCCCCGGCCACTGAGCTTGGCCTCCAGTTCGTGGGGATGCAACGGCCGGAAATAGGTCTGGGTCCCGTCGGCCAGCACTACGTCCAACTCTTTTACGTGGTCGAGGGTCTTGCCGTAGATCACCGAATGGGCGCCGCAGGTGTTGTTGCCGATGCCACCGCCGACGCAGGCGCGGTTGGAAGTGGTGGGGTCGGGAGCGTACTGCAAGCCGTAGGGAGCCAGTTGCCGGTTGAGCTGGTCCAGAATAATTCCCGGTTGCACCCGGACCCAGCTTTCTTCGGCGTTTACTTCCAGCACTTGGTTCATGTACTTGCTGAAGTCCATCACAATGGCGTGATTGACTGTCTGCCCGGCCAAGCTGGTGCCGCCTGCTCTGGGCAGCACCGGCACGTTGCTTTCGCGGGCTACCTCCATTACGGCCAGAACGTCGTCCGCCGTCCGGGGTATAACCACGCCCACCGGTTCCATCTGGTAAATACTGGCGTCGGTGCTGTACAGCACCCTGGAAAAGGCGTCGAACCGGACCTCTCCGGACACTCGTTGCCGCAAGGCTTGGGCCAACTCCTCTCGCTCTCTGCCCCGAACTCGTTCAGCCGTTGTGGTAGCCATATCGTCTCTCCCCAGATAGCAGCCGTTAGCGGTCAGCTTAACCTAAAGCGGAATGGCCTTCAACCGGCGTATGGACACGGGTAGCGTTGCAATTAAAGTGGGTCAATTCCCGGACCTAACCGTCCCCTGACCCAACCGTCATTCCCGCGAAGGCGGGAATCCATTCGCACCGTCGCCGCTGGACAGACTACCTGAATTGCAACGCTACTTTGGGAATACGGTGTCCGTCCCATGTTGAGGTCTCTCAACCTCTCCCTGCCCGTTCCCGCTCACTGACATCCGCTCCTTTCCAACTCCGGCGTCGCTGCTTTATTATGGTTCTGGCATCACTTGGCGTCGCCACAAGGGTGGCTTCGAATCGGACTCGGCAACTGGGTCGAGGCGACACGGAATGACACATAAAGACACAGAAGTGACCCACATTTGGCTCTAAATGTTACAAAAATGACTCAATATCAGCCCTTGCTGCCGAAGCTGAATGACACACAATGACGCAAAATGATACAGATTCCCGAAATTTCAGTCTCGCCTCCCATCGCTGTCTCCCCGACCTCTCCGGCGAAAACGGGAAGAGCCGAGAAGATATTCAAAAAATCCGACCGGTTCAGCCCGCAAAAATCTGACGCACACCCTTGGACACCGGAGCGCTTTTGGGGTCTGAATACCGGTATGTCATACAATAGCTTTAACGCGGCTTAAGGGACTCGAAACTGGAATATAGGGAGTTTCAATGGGAGCTACTTACGTAACCGTCACTATCCGCAACCTTGCTCAACCTGAAAGGACATGGGACGGCCTTTTTCTGGTTGATACGGGCGCGACGGATTGCTTGGTGCCCAGGCAGCACCTGGAATCTATAGGCATTGTGCCCGGAGGGCAGCGGATATACAGCTTGGCCGACGGCAACGATATCACAATGGATATTGCGGCGGCGCAAGTAGAATTCATGGGCGAATTCGTTGGGGCAACGATAATATTCGGTGATGATAACGCCGAGCCGCTGCTGGGAGTAACCGCCCTGGAATCAGTAGGAATCGATGTTGACCCCCACAACCAGACCTTAAAGAGACTTCCGTCGGTACGTCTCAGGGGATTTCGTCCGATGTTGTAAAGTGCCGGAAGTTAATCTGACAGTTTCCTGATGCCGTTTCTTGAAGGCAAACTCCAGGTATCCATAGTCATCCTAACCTATAACGAACGGGCAAACGTCCGATCCCTTTATGATGCAGTTCACTCGTCCTTGGCAGACCAGTGGTGTTGCGAATTAATCTATGTCGACGACAACAGCCCCGACGGCGCCGCCGAAGAAATTCGGTGGCTGCCCACCCAGCCCGCCCCTGTAAAGCTGCTGGAAAGACCGGGCAAGATGGGCTTGGGAAGCGTGGTGTTGAAGGGTTTCAGGTGGCGCAAGGGGACTTTTGGGTGATGATGGACGGCGACCTGTCTCACCGTCCCGAAGACCTGCCAAGGATGCTATCCGCTCTCGATGACGTCGACATTGGGGGTTCAACCTGCTGCTGGAGATTCTGGCTTGATCGAGGAACGCTGTGGTTAAAGAAGTCCCTATTACCTTCGCCAACCGAAGGTACGGGTGTTCCAAGCTGTCGGTTGGAGAGGCGCTCACCTTTCTTGGCTTGTGTTGCAGGTTGCAGCGCGTCAGCGGAGGGGACTGACATTTCCCCGTTGACGGGGGC
Source organism: Dehalococcoidia bacterium (assembly GCA_965261795.1). Taxonomy (GTDB): domain Bacteria; phylum Chloroflexota; class Dehalococcoidia; order Lucifugimonadales; family UBA3495; genus CBDCFV01. The sequence continues at coordinate 4,022,745 of OZ253476.1, read as the reverse complement.
ACCGTGGACGGGATAGAAAGTATGCAGGTCTTTTGGCGCACTGGCGGGACATTAACGGCCCGCCGGGCCGTTAATGTCCCAATGAAGGCCGGTGCGAAAGGGCCGGAATATTTTCAAGAAAGGCGTGTTGAACACGTCAGGAGGGGTGGACTGCAATGCCAGAGGTTACTTCACATCCACAAGGGACTCCGTCATGGGCCGAATTAGACACCACCGACGCGACGGGAGCGCTAGCCTTCTACAGCGCTATTTTCGGCTGGGAATTATCAACTTTAGACTATTATGCAGTCGCTTTCCATCAGGCAGGCAGACAGCACCAACCGACGAGCAATTCGTGGTTTGCGGCAGCACGATCGTTATTGGTTCGTCATTAGTTGGCCCCAACCGTATAGACCAGCCCTGATTGCTTCCAGCTACAAGCCGGCTGGCATTAATTACCCCCGCGTTAGTTGTTTGGAAAGCTGAATCTTTCAGTGTTTTATAACTCAGACCCGGTACATTTTCGCTGAAATAAAGCTCGACGACAACCGGGTCTGAGCCGTTGTGGCTGGCCGGTATGTTGCGGAACTCAGCCGTTAGCGACGGCTCAGGAGGCATGGCTGTTGGCTCCGGTGTAGCCGTGGGTTCTGCTTTACGTTGTGCAGTTACGCCATGGGTGCTGAACTGCGCTAACTCACCCCATGGACCGGAGCCTGCGGAGTTGTTCGCTCGTATTTCAATTGAGTACACGGTGTTTGGGTCTAAGCCAACGATGGTGTGTCCAATGCCCTCGACGTCGTCCGTACCGGCAACTGGCAGGTGAACCAAAACACCAGCGCTGTCTCGGCATTGGTCTCCGGGTGTGCGACTAATTTCGGTCCATTCCCCTGAGGAGCTGTCGACGCGGTAGCGAATGTAGTAGTCGGTGATTGTTGGGCGACCCACATTATGGGGATTTGTCCAACACACCGTCACATCGCGTTTCCCTACCACGGCGGAGTCCTTTTCAACCAGTTTTGTGGCACCGGTCATTGAGACAGGTTCATCGCTTATGTTTGTGATAACAAGAACAACTTTTTGGGTGGTTGTTATGTGCTCATGCAAGTCGTATACCTTTATTACGAAGTTGTGTTCTTGTTGCGTCTCGTAGTCGAACGTTACACTGGAGAACAAGAACCTGTTAACCGAAAGTACGTAATCGTCAATTGCTTCTTCCGGTGGATACTCTATCCACATCCGGTACGACTTATCAGCCCCACCCACCGTTGCGTCCAGATCATCGATTAACCCAATTTCCGTTATTAGCTCTCCCTGTGCGTGGTTTTCTATCATTGCGATGGCCCAATCGCCGTTCGGCAATACCCTGCACTTGTACGCACAATTCATTATAGCCTTGGTTGGATTACTTGGGTAGCCGTGCAGGCTTATTTTTCCAACTGCCGGTTGCCCGTTGGAATCATGGGAGGTATTGGTGTACTCATTAAAACCTTCACGGGTTTTGAGCCGGTTGCCAACCAGCCATCCGGGGCTACCGCTGTCAGCAACGTATTTGGTAATGGCCATTGACATTGACGAGTCTTTGCCCACGGCGACGCGGTAGACGGTGGATGGCTCTAGGTGCAAATGTTGGGGGAGGTCGTAGCTAAATGTAAACTCGCCGTTGCTCGGCGCTGCCCCGGCACTGGGCCGATCCCACCGGGCCAAGCGTATCCAGCGAACTCTGTTATTAACTTCAAACAGTTCGGGGTGGGTATTTCTGACCCATATGGATACTTCGGGCTGGTTGGCCACGCCGCCGCCCGTAAGCGTGGCATTGGCAAAGGCTATATCCAGGCTGGTGAGCCCGTACCCGGATGAATGCGCTCCGGTTGTAAATTCCTGGGCGTGGTCTTTGCTTCGGTCACTGGTGGATGTCATTGCTTGTTTTATGTTGCTGGTGAGCACATCGGGAGTCTTTTCCGCCAGCACCTCATTTGGAACGGCTAGTAGCAGCATTATCACTGCGACTATTGCGAACATTACCGTCGCTATCGTCGCAGCCACGGTGATCGTTGCCTTTGTCTTAGTTATATTAAAGATACCACCTCCACTTGACTTTGTTAATTACTGTGTTCATCATAAATTATGGATTGAATTGTCGTCAATGATGACTTTCAATCTTCGCTAGGCTACCATAAGCAACGCTAGGCTACCATAAGCAACAAGTAATCGTAAGTCCTCAACAATGACATTCGACACGCGACCTCCGCATGGTATACGAAAAGTGTGGACCCCACCGTGCACGGTGGGGGAACTATCCGGCCCGCTCAATTCGGGTTCCCAGCCAGCCACGCCAGAATTCCAAGCCGTTGCCTTATCTGCCGCGAGACTGTAGCATCTCCCTCGTGATGTTACATGAAGTCGTTAGCTTACTGTACTGGGCCGCAACTGTATTCGCGATCATGGGCGTGCTGGCTGTTCCGGCGCGCTTCTGCTTGGCACCGCTCGCACAGTTGTGAAGCCCGCCATTGCTGCTGCAATCTCCCTTTTTGCGGTCGCATTCGGTATCCAAGCAGTGATACAAGGAATAAGTTCGATATAGCAACCACGAGAGCGAAGACGGGGAGAGGATCAATGACACCCATCATGTTCTCCTTGGTAGAGAGGTCTCGTTATCCCACACACTTGGAAATTACGACAGGGAACGAGAGGTGACTACGAGTTATTCTTAGGCGGGATAATGCCGGGGGGCCACACAAACGACCTGTCCCGCAGTGTACCGACAATGAAGGTGCGCCTCTTGCAGCCGCCTGCAAGGTTCTTGCATTGCGATGCACGTCCGTCGCTGGCGCGGTCTATTCGGTAACCCAATTCCTCAGTTCTTCGGCAGACTGACGCCGGGAATTCCTCCCCGCCAAGGAACTGTCCCACCAGCACAAAGGATACCGGAGTCCGGGCGCGCAGGAACATCAACACAAGCTCGAACGTTCGCTTGCGTTCCTCGCCATCCGGCAAGTCGGCAACCACAAGATCAAAACAAGGGATGTCCTCAAAGGCAACGTGCTCGGTTCCGAAGTCTGTGTCATAGAGGTAGGCGATCTCCAGACCTGCGTCCACAATTGTCTGGAACAGGTCCGCGTCGCCTGACGAAAAGACCCCCACTCTTGCGGTGGCGGTCGATATGTGGGCTGCATCACTGTGTAGTTGGCTGTCCGTCATATCACCTCCGGCCATGTTCCTGTCTGCTGCGGAACGGGTTATTATGGTGTGATGCGGGGGTGCGACACGAAGGAGGCCATCCTATGGATGATGACCAACCTCGGAAACCAAGGTCGCCACCTTTAGACTTTAGCAACGCACCTGAGTGGGAGCCCGACGCTCGGATGCGCAACCTGGCCAAACGGCTAGAGCGCGCCCCAGCAAAGAAATCGCTTCCATCGACAACTTTAGACTCATAACCCAGTAGTGCCAAAATCCGCACCCCCGCACTACCATTAAAAACCTAGCGACGAATCCCGTCAACATGGCCGGGAACTTTGACGGATCATTTGGTCAGTCGTTTGTATGTGAGCCGTTCTCCCACCATCCCCCGGAGGACATCCCCAATGGTTTGGAATCCGTTGCCGGGTCCGGCGCTGGCTCGGTATGCGAATTCGTTGCAATACCGATGGAGGTGTTGCCACGACATGTAATGGAACGTCCCCACGTATCCGCGCTTCAGGAGTGACCAGAAGGACTCGATTCCGTTGGTAGTGACCTGTCCACGGACATATTCACCCGCCGAGTGCTCGACCCAGTCGTGGTTGTATCCGAACTCGCTGAGGATTTGGTAGGCGTGGCTTCCGTCGGTGTAGACGGTGCTGCCGGGCTTCACGTTATCCAGAATGAAGTTTTGAATCGTCTCGAATTGGGTGTTACTGACCGGAAGGGCAATAACCCGACCATCGTGAGTTTTCAGGCCAATGACCATGAACTTGTTGTCCGACCACGTCCAGCCTTCCGGCTTCTTGGACTTGTGTAGGTTCTTGCCCTTCCCGCCGATATACGTCTCATCCACTTCCACGATTCCGGTCAGCCTGGGGTACTTCTGCGCCTGCATCGCTTCCCGAATCCGGTGACACAGGAACCAAGCGGTGGGGTAACGCACTTCAAGCATTTTCTGTAACTGGAGGGCCGACGTACCCTTGCGAGAGGTGAGCATAAAGTAGATGGCCCGGAGCCAGACCAGCAACGGTAGGTTGGTCTCCGCCATAACCGTGCCCGTGCGGACGCTGAAGTGTTTCTTGCAGTCGCGGCATCGGTGGCTCATGGGTTTGCCATGCTTGGTGCGGTACACGTTATTGATTTGCAATGCCCGCAGGTGGGGTCATCGCCCCAAATCTGCTCTTCTATGAAGGCGACGGCAGCGGCTTCGTCAGGGATTCGCTTGCTAAGTTGTTGCAGGCCAATGATGTCCTGCTTTTCCTTGTTGGTCGGCTTCTTTGTCTTTGGGGCCGACTCGGTCTCCAGGCCGGTATCAGCAAAGGGGTCGATCATGTGACCATCCGCGCCGTACTGGATTTCCGTTATTGCCATCGCGTCCGCTCCCTCCGTGCTGTCTGTCTGGTTAAATTTAACCATACATTGGAACACTTACTTCACCGCCGAGGACGTTGACGCGGTGGCGCAGAAGGCCGGAGAGGCTGGCGGTACTGTACTCTTCGGTCCAATGGATGTCTTTGAAGCGGGGCGTATGGTCATGCTGCAAGACCCCCAAGGCGCCGCGTTTGGCGTGTGGCAGCCCAAGCAACATATAGGATGCCGGGTTAAACAGGAAGCCGGCGCCATGATCTGGAACGAGTTGGTGACATCCGACTCCGCCTCAGCCATCGAGTTCTACGAAGGGGTGTTGGGAATAGAGCGCGGCATCACCATGGGGCCGATGGACTATACCCTGTTACGCGCCGGAGGCAACGAGGTGGCGGGTGTGTTGCAAATTACTGAAGACATGGGCCCGATTCCTCCCCACTGGGCGGTGTATTTCGGCGTTGACGACGTGGACGAAACTGTGGCCAAGGCCCAGTCTTTGGGGGCTGACGTGTATGTCCCTCCAACCGATATTCCGGAAATCGGCCGCTTCGCGTGTCTTGCCGATCCTCAAGGGGCTGATTTTAACGTCTTCAAGGGAGCCTGACCCGGTGCGGAATCCGGCGATATAGTCGGGTTCCTGCTTAAATAACCCCCAACCTGTAACCTGCCCACACGGAGCCCAACCCCAAGCACACCTGAAGCGCAACATTGGCGAAGGCTTGGGCCAGGGCGCCGTCCCGCATCAAATTGAACGTATCGAACCCAAAGGCTGAGAAGGTCGTGAACCCGCCCAAAAATCCTACGAACAGGAAGGCCCGCATACCACCTGCGGAGTTGAACCAGCCGTGAGACGCGGCCAGCCCGCCCAGCAACCCGATGACGAAACACCCGGCTACATTTGCCACCAGAACGCCGTAGGGAAAACCGGGCGCCGTCGCCAACAACTGTTGCACTTCCCTGTTAACAATATATCTGAGCACCGACCCGGCGAATCCCCCCGCGCCTACCAGCAATATTGCGGTCATAGTATTCTCCTCCCAACGTTCCAGCGCATTGTAGATGGTGTGTCTTGTCGCTGACAGTGGACGAATCGAGGAATACATACCACAATAGGCCCATTAGCTTATTTGGCGCTTAAACCTGCGTTAAACCCATCATCGGACGAGGTTATGAACCAGAATATTGATATTCCCCACGTATACGCCGCCAATCCACTTGACCGGGGCGAGCGGGAACGCCGCGACGAGGAATGGATCAAGCGGGCGGCGAAGGACCCGGCAAGCAAGCTGCTGCCTATGGCAGACCTGAACGTACCCATCGCCCCCGCCCCAAGCCAGGGGCTCACTTGGCTCAACGCCGGGGAATTGGAGCGTCTTGGTGTTGAGACGGAACCAATATTCCTCGGCCTGCTGGATGGCGTGGCCCACTTCGTCGCCGACATATCCGGCAACGAGCAGGCAACGTCGGAGCTTCAAGACCGAGGATTGTTGACCTTTGAGGACGCCAGGGCGGCCACCGAATACGTGAGCGGGCCCGACTCGGGGATCATTGCCCAAGCCCGCGCCCAGCTTAGCTGGCACAACCGCCACGGCTTCTGTTCCGTGTGCGGCCACCCCACCCACGTCGCCAGGGGAGGACAGGTGCGCCGCTGCCCACAGTGCAACACCGAACACTATCCCCGGACCGACCCCGTGGTTATCACCGTGGTGTCCGACCAAGACCGCTGCTTGTTGGGCCAGTCCCGCGGCCGTCTGGTGCAAATGAGAAGGTACTCGGCCTTGGCCGGTTTCATGGACCAAGGAGAGTCTATCGAAGAAGCGGTAGCGCGCGAAGTCATGGAGGAGGCGGGCATTCAGGTCGGTGCAGTCCACTATCACTCTTCCCAGCCTTGGCCCTTCCCGTCTTCGCTGATGATCGGCTGCCACGCTGAGGCGGCGACCACAGAGATTGCTATGGACCAGGAGGAAATGGCCGACGTGCGCTGGTTTGACCGGCAAGAGGTCTTGCTGGCGTTGGAAGAGAAGAGCGACCAGTTGGCAATCCCCGGGTCGATTGCCATCGCCTACCACCTTATAAGGGCTTGGGCCTTTGGTGAGTTGGGATAGGCGGGTGCGCCGGATGGATGGAGGACGCCGACGTTATTAAAGATCTCCCGGTAGTGCGCGAGCATAGGCAGTGTTGAAGCAAAGGGTCTATGAAATCATCGAGGTAGCCCAGCCCGGAGACCGGGGCAGCCAGTCCTTCGATATCTTTCTGATTTCGGTGATTACCCTTAACGTTCTGGCGCTCATCCTGAGCACGGTGGATGACATACACCGGACGGCGCCGGGTCTGTTCCATTGGTTCGAATTTGCGTCCTTGGTCTTCTACACCGTGGAGTACTTATTACGGGTATGGTCCTGTACCGCCGACCCGCGGTACGCGTTGCCGGTTAGCGGAAGGTTGAGGTTCATTGTTTCCCCAATCTCGCTGATTGACCTGCTGGTGATTCTCCCGCTTTTCATCGTCCCGATTTTCCACGTCTACAACGTCGACCTGCGGTTTTTGAGGGCGATTCGCTTGGTGGCGCGGGCCTCCCGGCTGACCCGTTACTCAAGCGGTTTGCGGAATCTCGGCTCGGCGGTCGGAGCCAGAAAAAACGAACTGCTTACCGTCGTGGGCGTGTTGGCGGTGCTCTTGGTGTTGGCGTCGTCCATGATGTTCTACGCGGAGAAAGACGCTCAACCTGACCAGTTCTCCAGCATACCGGCGACGATGTGGTGGAGCATCATAACCCTTACCACCGTGGGGTACGGGGACGTTGCTCCCATCACCTCCTTCGGTCGGGTGATAGCCGGGGGTATCGCCATCCTGGGTATCGGCCTCTTTGCATTGCCCGCGGGCATCCTCGGGTCCAGCTTCCTCGAGCAAATCGAACGGCGGCGCGCTCCCACCGTATGCCCGCACTGTGGCCGGGAAATTTTATAGGCAAGGTTTCCCGCACGCGATGAGACATCCCGGCTTCAGAACACTGTCACTCAGTCTGGAAGCTGTAGATTCCAGAGCTGTTCCGGTAGTGTGATAGAATTTCGATAACGCCAACTGATGCCAAGGAGTCGCGATATGGTTCAACAAGGACAGATAGACCACCTCCTTCAAGAAACGGGAGAGATCGCCCCACCTGCCGCCTTAGTGCAGCAGGCCTTTCTTCAGGACTATGACGGCGCCTACCGTGACTCAATGGATTCGCCGGAGGCGTTCTGGGAGGGTGTGGCGTCCGAGTTGCTCTGGTCCCGCAAGTGGGACAAGGTGTTCGAATGGGACTATCCCACCTTCAAGTGGTTCCTCGGCGCCAAGTGCAACATAACCACAAACTGCCTCGACCGGCACTTGACCAACGGCAATAAGAACAAGGCCGCGTTCATTTGGTTGGGAGAGGACGGCTCGGAAAGGGTGTTCACCTACGGTCGGTTGTCCCAACTGGTGAACCGCATGGCCAACGGGCTGCGCTCGTTAGGCGTAGGCAAAGGCGACCGGGTCATAGTCTACATGCCCTTGGCCCCTGAAGGGATAATCACCATGCTGGCGTGCGCCCGTATCGGCGCGGTGCACAGCGTCGTCTACGCCGGCTTCAGCGTTGGTGCCCTGAGGGACCGGGTCCTCGACGCCCAAGCCAAGGTGGTAATTACCGCCGACGTTGGCTACCGGCGCGGCAAAGAGGTTGATCTCCAGGGTATAACGGAGCGCGCGGTGGAAGGCCTGGACTTGGTCGAACATGTGGTCCTGTGGCGGCGGAAACCCACCGATGCGCCGCTTGGCCCCAAACAGGTGGACTTCGAACAATTATTGGCCGAGGGCGCAGTTGACTGCCTTGCTCAGGAGATGGACTCGGAAGACCCGCTGTATATCCTCTACACCAGCGGCACCACCGGAAAGCCCAAAGGCGTGCAGCACGTCCACGGCGGATACATGGTCGGCACCTACTACCATTTCAAGACCTTCTGGGATGTGAAGGACGACGACGTCTTCTGGTGTATGTCCGACATCGGCTGGGTGGTTGGCCACAGCTACATTGTGTATGCGCCGCTCATAGCAGGCGCCACCACCGTATTCCGCGAAGGGGCTATCGACTATCCGCATCCCGGCGTCTTTTACGAGACGATCGAGAAGTACGGGGTGAACGTAATCTTTACCGCGCCGACCGCTTTGAGAATGTTGATGCGCTATGGCGAGGAATACCCTCGCAACTACAACTTGAAGTCCCTGCGGTTCCTGACCTGCGCTGGAGAGCCGCTTAACCCCGAGGCGCTGCGGTGGAGCTACGAGCACATCTGCGGCAGCGGCGAGTGGGGCCATATTGTGGACAACTGGTGGCAGACCGAGACCGGCGGCCCATGCTTGGGTACTACGGCGACGATGAACGTGAAGCCTGGGAGGGTTGGCCGCCCGTTGCCCGGGGCCGAAATGGACATCGTAGACCGGGAAGGCCAGCCGATAACGGAACCTGATAAAGGAGGTCTATTGGTCATCAAGCGTCCCTTCCCCCATTTCTTCCGCACCGTTTACGGCGATCCCGACCGCTACGCTGAAAACTGGAACACTATTCCCGGCGTCTACTTCACCGGCGACGTGGCCCTGCGTGACGCCGACGGCTACTACATGGTGGTGGGCCGGGCCGACGACGTTCTCAACGTGGCTGGACATCGAATCGGGTCCGCCGAGGTGGAAAGCGCCCTTGTATCCCACCCCGCGGTAGCAGAGGCGGCGGTCATAGGCAAGCCGGACGAGTTGCGTGGCGAGACGATCAAGGCCTTTGTCACGCTAAGGGTCGGCAACGAGCCTTCGGATCAGATGGTGGAGACGCTGAGGCTGCACGTAAGGACCGAGTTGGGACCCATCGCCGTTCCTGCGGAACTGGAGTTCACCCCCACACTCCCCAAGACCCGCTCCGGCAAAATCATGCGTCGCTTACTCAAGGCGCAGGAGTTGGGTCTGGACCCCGGTGACATAACCACTCTGGAAGAGTAGACAAGGCCGGCCTGCACAGCCGTGAGAGGTGGGACATGGAAGCCAAGTCAAAAGCGACCGAAGTCAGCCGGTACAGGTTCAACGTCGACCAATATCATAAGATGAAAGAGGTCGGCATCCTGCCTATGGAACGGGGGGTAGAACTGCTTGGCGGCGTCGTATGGGACCCGTCCCCGTTAGTTAGAAACCGCTGCCATCCCGCCCTCAAGGGAGGCGTAACCCGCTTTTTGAACGAACTGGAGAGACTGCACGAGGAGCTTGACGCGCAGATTCACAAGTACACCGCCGACGAATACCAGGTAATGGGCATTGAAGGCATTCTGACCGAGGATGACCGTGTAGAGTTGATTGATGGGGAGATTGTCCTGATGCCGCCGATGCTAAGCCCGCACGCCTTCGCCGTAAGCCGGACCACTAGGCTGTTCAACACTCTCTTACCGGAGGACAGAGCAGTCGTCTGGATACAATGCCCAATTCGCTTGTTCGGCACCGGGCGACCTGAGCCGGACGTAGCCCTCTTGCGGCCGGACCTTCGCCGTGACAGACTCCCCACACCCCATGACGTTCTACTGGTTGTGGAAGTTTCTGAATCGACATTGCGATTTGACCGCAACGTAAAGGCCGCTCTCTACGCCCTTAACGGAATCCCGGAAATGTGGCTGGTCAACCTGCAGGAGGATGTTGTCGAAGTGCACCGCAAACCGGAGGGCGGCGTGTACTTGGAGATGACGCGACTGCGGCGCGGCGACAAGATTTCCCCATCGGCGTTCCCCGACGTGGTTTTGGAGGTAGCAGATATTCTGGGCTGAAGCCTGCTCCACGTCTGGTTGTAGCACAGAATGACGAAGACGCCCTCACAATGGAGGGCGTCTTGACGGTGAGGTCTGGCTATTTCGGAGCGGTGCGCTGGCTGAGGCGCGATTCGTAAGGCGATACCCCGTTCAATCATGCCCTCTGACGTTGCAGCAATCTCGCCGGCCGCTGTTTCCACGCGAGAGCCAACACGAAGAATGTGGTTGCCATCAGCGCCATCAAGGGTCCGGACGGCAGGTTGAAGTGGAACGAGATGTAAAGGCCGGATATAGCAGCGGCAGAGCCGAAGATGGCCCCGGCGACCATGGCTGCCGGGAAACTCCGCGTCAACAGCGATGCTGTAGCCGCGGGAGTGATCAGCATCGAAATTACAAGCACAATTCCCACCGCTTGTAGCGCGAGGACAACTACCACGGCCAGCAGGCCTAGCAGGATATACTCCAGCTTTTCAGTGGGTAAACCGATTACCGATGCGCCCAACGGGTCGAAATTGCTGAAAACAAGCTCCTTGTGGAGAAAGAACATCGTCAACAGGACCCCGGCGGCCAACCCCAGTGTAACCAGCATCTCTTCTTGTGATACCCCCAGGACATTGCCCAGCAGGATATCGTCCAGCTTCACCGGCAGTCCCCTGGCTGCCGTCAACATCACAAGTCCCAAGGCAAACATGCCGGCGAAAAGTATGCCCACCGACGTGTCTTCGCTGACCCCGACCCGCCGGATCAAATAACCGCTGAGCACCGCCATAACCAACGCCGCCGGCAGCGCCCCCATGAGTTCGATTCCGCTCACGTTGGCTCCCACCCCAACCATTGATGCAATTATGACTGCCAGTACCAGCCCAGGCAGTACCCCGTGCGCCAGTCCATCCCCCATGAACCCCAGCCCCCGGACCACCACGTATGCTCCGAGAACGGGGCACATAATGCCTACCAGAACGGACACAATTAACGCCCGTACCATGAACGAGTACTGGAACGGCGTTACTAGGGCTTCAGTGATGATGTCCATGATCGTCTCCCGCCAACCCATGTCCGTGGCTTGGCACGCCCCCCAATGGCCCATACATCTCGGTAAGGACCTCCGTCGTCAGCACGTCCTGCGGAGCGCCGCAGGCGCAAACGTGGCAATTCAGGCACAGGCATTCGTCGCAGTAGTGGGCCAAGTGGTTGATGTCATGAGAGGACATGAGTATCGTGTGGCCCTGGTCTCGGAGCTCCATCAACACCGACACCAGTTCTTCCTGCGAGGCGATGTCCACCCCGCTGAAAGCTTCATCCAGCAGCAGGATGTCCGCCCCCTGGGCCAGGGCCCGTGCGACAAAGACTCTCTGTCGCTGCCCACCTGACAGCTCGCCCACCAAGGAACGTCGCCGCTCCCACATCCCCACTTGGCGCAAGGCGTCCTCGGCGAATGCACGGTCCTGCCGTCCCGGACGCCGGAACCATCCAACACGGCGCGTTCGTCCCAGCATCACCACGTCCAAAGCGGTCATAGGAAGACGCCAGTTTACCCGTTCGTACTGGGGCACATACGCGACGAGCCCCCGTGTTTCTGCGATGGACTTTCCATGGATCAGCACCCGGCCGGCGGTTGCCGGCTGCAACGAAACTATGACGTTAAACAGGGTGCTCTTGCCCGCCCCGTTGGGTCCGACTACTCCCATGAGACAGCCGGGGCCAGCGGTGAACGATACTTGGTCCAAGACCCGGACGCCGCCGCGTTCCACCGTCAGGTCCTCGGCGGCCAGGGGCGGGGGTGATGAAAGGGTTGTCATACCTATTCCAAGGCCTCCACTATTGTATTGACGTTGTAGCGCATTAGGTCCAGGTAAGTTCCGGCGTCGCCGCCCGGTTCGCCCAGTGAACCAGTGTACAGACCGCCAACCAGCGTAGCGCCGGTCTCTTCGGCGATCCGGGATGCCAGCCGCTGGCTATGCGACTTCTCGGCGAACACCGCGGGCGCGTTTTCGTGCTCTATAGTCTCGATGAGACTGGCTAACTCCTGCGCTGTCGGCTCGCTATCGGTGGATACAGGGAAAATCGCCCCGACTACCTCGAAGCCGTACCGCTTGGCGAAGTACTGGAAACTGTCGTGGGACATAACCAGCAGCCGGCGCTCTTCCGGCAATCTTGCCACCCGCTCCTCAATCCAAGTGTGCAGTGCGTCCAGTTCTTCGTTGTAGACTGCGGCGTTTTCCCCGTAGAAGGCCTGCCCTTCGGGGTCCAGCGTCGATAGTTGGGCCGCTATGCTGTTGACTGCCTGCTTCACCCTGAGCGGGTCGAACCAGAAGTGCGGGTCGAGTGAGCCGTGATCGTCGTCGTAGCTGTCGGCCTTCTCTTCATCGCTGTCAGCCTCCTCGTCGTGAGTGCCAGCCTCTGTTTCTTCATGGCCGTCTTGCAATTCCTGGAAATAGAGGGGATCGATATCATTGCCCAATGCGACGACCACCGATGGACCGGAGGCCGCGTTCCGTACCAGGTCTTCCAGCCAATCCGCCTCCAAGGACAGGCCGACACTCAACACCAGGCCTGCGTCGGCGACTTGCGCCACATCACGAGCACCCGGCTGGAAGGTGTGAGGGTCCATGTTGGGCGGCAGCAACGAAAACACAGCCACACGTTCCTGTCCGACTGCCAGTACCCAGTCAGCAATAATGTTGCTGGTGGTGACGATGTTGATCTTGGCAGGGGATCCAGTTGTTGTGGTGACCCTGGTTGCCTCAGAGGCTTGAGTCCCTGCGCTTGCCGCCAGAGTAGGATTGGTCTGGGCGGCGGTGGTGTTGGCTGTCGCGGGTCGTTGGCTGGACGGCGCAGGTTCAGAGTTGCACGCGACGGCCAGCATCACCGCCAGGTACGTCGTGAGAAGGATCATCATTTTCTTGAGCGCCATAACAGTTGTACCGGCTTCTTTGATCCGTCTGGCCATTTTCGGTTCCTTAATTGATACATAGTCTCATGCATGGGCATTAATTCACCGCCCCGAAAGGCGGTTGATTTGATGAGACGATGTATCAGAAACTAGATAGGAAGATTATAATAGCCTTGGTCAACCCTTGTCAAACAAGAAAACAGGACTTACATAAAGGACCCGGCGGAACCACTCCAGGGACTGACCGAAGGAAGCGCCGTATCTATGTCAGACCCAACGCTTGGCTGGGTATCGGCGGCTAGGGCAACGATTCGCAGGCCACGCCGTCCTTGTTTCTGTCCAGGAGATGCGGGTCTCGTTCCGGCCCTCCCGCCGCCTCGAAAAAGTCTTGGGCCTCCCGATGGATCTTAAAATCGCTGCAATCGCGATCGGGGCCATTAGGATCGTATTTCACGTCGGGTTTAACCTGCGTCGGTGCCTCGGATACCTCGGGTGTTGTGGGAGCAGCGGGTGTTTCCCGTGTTTCCGTTGAGCTGACTGGCCCACGTTCTGGAGAGGGTTGAGCAGTGCCGGCCGGTTGCGGTACGTCCAACGTAAAGCCCTCTTCACAGGTGGCCATCATCTCCCGCAAAGCGTCCCATTCACGCTGCGTGGCGGTAAGACCCCACTGTATCTTGATGGTGGTCCAGTCAACGGCATAGGCGCACCAGTAGCCCTTGTCGGGCGGGCGCCAGTCTTCCGGCCCTTTGGCGCCCTTGGCCCGGTTGGCAGCAGCCGTGGTGGCGATCAAATGGTCCGGATAACTCAGGTCGTTGGCGTAGGCGGCTTTGCGCTCTCGGTCCCAAGCCCATCCGCCGGAGCGGTGAGTGTTGGCGAGGGGCACCATGTGGTCGACGTCCAGCTTGCCGGGATCTTCCACTTCAGTGCTGGTGTAGGGGCCAACCCATCGGCCCGTGGCTACCCGGCATTGTTTGTCCGACTCGAAGGTCACCTGCATTTTGGATTCGGCAATAAGAGCTTCTTGCCGGGCGTCCTGGCAGTCGTCGTCCTCGTCAATCCAGTGACGCCACTCCCGCCGGTTGTATGCCGGCAAGTCGGCGGCGACCGGGGCTACTATGATTTGCTGGTCAATGATGGGGCGTGAAGAAGGTGTACCCGAAGGGACTTTATCTGAAGGACCTTCAAGAGTTGCCGTCGGAGGCACTGGAGTGTCTGAGAGCGACTTAATGGGAGCTAACGCCTCATCAGGCAGGCGCTCCTCCAAGGAATCGCACCCGCCAATCATGCCTAGAACCAGAAATGCCGCGGCAATCCAACCAAGTCTTACCCGTACAAAATGGCCGATGTTTCTACCTTCGCCCACTATCTGCCTCCGCCGCCCCAATATTGCGATACCTTGAAAACCAATTATATCGTCCCTTCCAATTGAGTTCATAGCTTGGGTATTGCCATTGCGGGTTGCTATAATTGCTCCCTACTGGGTGGGGCTGTGGGCGGCCTCCATGGGGTCTCGCAGGGTATGCCCTACCCGCAGGAGGTAGCAACATTCGACCGGTAACGATAGTAGGTATGTGCGTGGTATTGGTGGTCGCCGCGGCAATCAGCGCAACGGCTTGTCTGGGACCAAAGGATTCCCCCAGCGGCACGTCTACTCCAAGGGAAGCAGGCGCCGCTAATTGGGCGGATGTAACGTCCTGGGAAGGAAAGGGCAACGGAGACAGCCCAAAGTTCCAGATATCAACCGAGGTTTGGCGAGTATTGTGGACGGCCGAACCAGACAAAATCGGATCAGGGGATTTCGTTGTCCACATTTACAACGAAGATGGCACTTTCTTCCTGAATCTGTTCGACTCCAAAGAGCACGGCGACAATGTCAGGAAAGGGCCGTTGACGGGAACGTTGGGCGTTGAAGGGCAAGGGGACTTTTTCCTGCGGATTATTACCACCCGTTCTTACGACGTTACCATACAGGAGCGGCGCTAGCCCCGGCCATTAGCCCTCTCCATATCGCGTTCCATTCACACGTGAAGCAAAAGGATGGTGAGCATGTTCGAAGGGTTTGAACAACTGCAAATCGACACATCGGGAACGACCATCAATCTGGTTAAGGGGGGCAGCGGCCCTCCTCTTTTGATGCTCCACGGTTATCCTCAGACCCACACTATGTGGCACAAAATCGCCCCCAGGCTCGCCGAGGACTACACGGTGGTCTGCCCCGATCTCCGCGGCTACGGAGACAGCGGCAAACCGCCTGGAGACCCCGAACATGCCACCTACTCCAAACGCTCAATGGCCTTGGACCAAGTAGAGGTGATGAAGCACTTGGGGTTCGACTCCTTTTTGCTGGTGGGCCACGACCGCGGCGCCAGGGTGTCCCACCGGCTGACCAAGGACCACCCCGGCGCAGTGCAGAAGCTGGCGGTGCTGGACATCATCCCCACGCACCGGATGTTCCAGATCGTCAATAAGGAAATGGCCACCAACACCTATCACTGGTTTTTCCTCATCCAGCCCTACGACTTCCCCGAGCGGGTCATAGGCGCCGCGCCGGAGCTTTTCGTGCGCCGGGGGTTCGAGCGCACCGCCAATGCCAACGAAATATTCACGCCAGACGCAGTGGCCGACTACGTCCGTTGTTTTTGCGACCCGGCCACCATCCACGGCACCTGTGAAGACTACCGGGCCGGCGCCAGCATAGACTTGGTGCACGACGATGCCGACTTCGATAACAAAGTCAACTGCCCCATGTTTGCCTTGTGGAGCGCCACCGGCTACGTTGGACGCACTCAGGACGTTCTGGCGACTTGGAGCAACTACGCCACCAACGTTCAAGGCCAGTCTCTGCCTTGCGGCCACTTCCTGGCAGAGGAGATGCCTGAGGAGACCTACAATATCATCCGGGGATTCCTGCAGAGCTGACTTGCTGGACATAACCTCTTAATGATTCTCACTGGGTTCCTGATCCTCACCTCCGGGGTCCTTTTGATGACCGTGGGGGGACTGCCCGAGATCATCAGTCGGTCCCGCCACGTGGTGTACGGGTTCTACGGGTGGAAACTGGTGGCTCTCACTCTCTTTTCCAACTGCTTGGCGGGTGGCCCGGTGTGGAACGGCGTTGGAATATGGGTCAAGACCCTGGAGGTCCAGTTTGGCTGGAGCCGGGCCCAACTGACGGGGGCTTTTTCCTTGGCCCAGTTGGAGGGCAGCCTGATTGGGCCGTTAATGGGGTACCTGATAGACCGTTTGGGCGCCAAGCGGATGGTGCTGCTGGGGTTGACCGTCACCGGGTTGGGCTTCGTCATGTTCAGCATGACTGCCAACGTGACGATGTTTTACATCTCTTACTCCTTGATCATGCTGGGCACCGCCGCAGGCACTTGGCTTCCGATGATGTCCGTTCTCAACCGGTGGTTCTCCCGTATGCGGGGCCGCGCTATGTCGGTGGCGGGAGAAGGCTCTTTCCTGGGCGGCTTGCTGTTGGTCCCTGCACTGGCTTGGGCGGTAGACCCAGACAACCTGGGCTGGCGCGCCACTGCCTTCTGGATAGGGCTGGGCTTTATAGCAATCGCTTGGCCCATTTCCAGGGTCATACGGGAGCGCCCGGAGGACTACGGTCAGCTTCCCGATGGCGACCCGATTGTCGCCGCTCCGGCGGTTGAAACGAGGTCAGAAAGAGTCCGGGAAGCAGATCAGGCCGGAGCCGGCCCGGATTTTACCGCCCGGCAGGCGATACGCACCCAAGCGTTCTGGTTTATTACCTTCGGCCATGCCCTGTCGTCGATGCTTATAGCGACGTTGACTGTGCACTTGGTCCCCATGCTCACCGACCAAGGACTAACGCTGCAAACCGCCGCATTCGTGTGGTCGGTGCTTATGGCGGTTGGAGCAATCTTCCAGTTAATTGGCGGCTACGTAGGGGACAGGATACCCAAGCACATTGCGTTATGCGGGTTCACGGTGTTGCAGGCATCCGGCTTCATCATGGCGGCATTTATTAACGACCTGCCGATGGCTATGGTATTCGCCGTGCTTTACGGCGCGGGCTTTGGCGGACGGGTGCCATTGACAACAGCTATCCGGGGCGATTACTTCGGCAGGAGGGCCTTCGCTACCATAACCGGCATTTCCATGGCGCCTTTGTATATGTTTATGCTGGTGGCGCCCCTGGTGGCCGCGGCTATGTTTGACGCCTTGGGAAGTTACACCCTGTCATTCCTGATCCTGGGAGCGATTGGGAGCATGAGCGGCCCATTGTTCCTGTTTGCCAGAAAACCGCAGGCGCCCCGGATACCTGCCAGGATGTCTCCCGTCCGCGTTTAACCGCAGAAAGCGCATAGAATTTTATATTGACTGCCCACCTCCAAAAACTCTGCTGTCTTTGCGGTAAGATGGGCTGACGCTGCAAACCGCACGCAAAGCGATTCTGCCGTCGGACGGCGGATGCCGCGCTAAAACTGCAAGCGCATTGACTTGGATAACAGCTTTGAGTCTGTTGAAACAATTGCCCCGGTTGATGGGCGCCTTAGCCCTCGTGTTGGCGTTTGCCTTCGTCGCCTGCGAATCGGACGCCCAGCATATCCGGGCTACGAACGAGGCCGCCAAGCCCGAAGCGGTGGAAAATCCCGTTAGCGCCAAGATAGACACGATAGATATTCAAGACGGCGATTGCATAAATTCCACACTACCTGAAGATGTTAGCATAGAGTCCGTAGTGATAGTGCCGTGTTCCGGTGCTTGGCACTACCGGGTGCTCAACTCTTTCACGGTCAACGGATATAGCCGTTATCCGGGAGATGACTTTTTCGATCAGCAAACCTACGAAAGATGCGACCGGCGCTATACCTATGCCTTGGTTCCATCTGCAGAATTCTGGGAACTCAGGATCCTGGGCGATCGGAAAGTCTCCTGCCTTCAGGACAGCTTCGGGCTATCCATTACTGACCCGGCAAAGTTGGACAGCTTGGTCGCCCCTAATTCCCTGACGACCGGAGAGTGTTTCAATGAAGCTCCCGAAGCCGAAAATCTGCTGATCGAGCTTGTGGACTGCTCCGGCGCTTGGGAATTTCAAGTAGCCAACATCTTTTCGGTTCCTGAGGACCTGGCGTATCCCAGCGAACGCTACCTTAAACTTCAGGCGGAACAAAAATGTGACCGCCCTTGGGATATTTACTACCAACCCAACGCTGAAACGTGGGATCTGGGCCACCGGCACGTAACCTGTGTCAGAATATTCGAATCGGCGGCCATCGTTGCTGCGGTCCCCAGCCCCACATCACAGCCCACCGAAACGCTGCGGAGGATACAGGCAACTGCCGTTCCGACGGCAACTGCCACGCCCGGGCCTACTACAATGCCGACGGCTACACTTGAGCCTCCTCCCACTCTGGTGCCGACTGCCACACTCCGGCCCACAGCTACGCCCGGGCCGTCGCCCACACCGACGCCGGCAACTCCAACCCTGGCCTCCATGCACAACACCCAAAATGCCCGGTGGGTTAAGTGGGAACACCCGGAACTCCACCAAGCCATAACGGACCTCCCTTGGGTTAAGGACGGGCTGGACAACCACGAGAAAGAAGCTATCGACTCTATCCTTTACGCCGCCGTCGTAGACCCGTCTCTGGCTGACGACATGATTAAACTACCTTGGGTCAAGGACGGACCAGACGCCGAAGAAAAGGAATCAATCGAAGGACTCACCTTCATAGCTTTTAAAGACCTGTCCGTGGCGCAGGCCCTGACCGATATGCCCTTCATGCGCAGCCATGAACCCGCCGATTTCCACGCCCTGGATAGCATACGGGAAATAGTCCGGGACGGCCTGACTGCAACCCTGACGTCCTCCCGGATATACCGGAACGGCATCACCGACAAATGGGCTCCGGTAGTCGCCGCGGCAGGCGCAACCGGCTCCGTCTCTGCCATCAATGAGTACCTGAACGCCTTGGCGATTACCGTTGAAACCGGGCAGTACGCCACCGCCGTACAGCCCCTGATCATCACGATAGTAAGGCTGAAAAGCTCCCCAGCCCAAGCCGGAACTATGGAGACAGCGCACCAGGCCGTGGCTGGCGCCGAGGCCGTTATGCAACTGCCGTTGCCGACCCGCCACGTCATAATAGTCTTCGATCCCCGCGCCGTAAGCTTCGATTACTTCGGAACGAATCACAAATATGCCATCGGCATCAAAAAAGAAAACCTCGAAGGCGGAACCGCGAGTCTGAGGAACATGCTATACCACGAAGTGGCCCATTACTGGTGGAGAGGAAACGTCAACTGGATTGACGAGGGCATGGCCGACACCGTAGCGGCCACGGCGTCCTTGGCCATTGGCGACAAATTGGAAGCCCGGCCCAACCGGCGCAAGGAATGTACCACCCAAAACATCAGCGCCCTGGGACAAACCGAGCAAGGCGGCGAGCAGTTCCACTGCAACTACTACCTGGGCGAAAAGCTTTTCCGGGGGGTGCAGGACCAAATGCCGCCGGGGGAGTTCACCACGGCGATACAGGCGCTGTACTTCGCCAGCCAGGCCAAGCCAAGGCCCCAGAGCCAGAACGAATACCGGGCAGGCATCGAAGAAGTCCGGCAAGCCTTCCCCGGACAGGGGAAAATCATCGAAGTCCACTACACCGGGGACCTGAACGCGCCGCGCCGCTGGGACCCGGACGACGCTATCAGCCTCCTCCACCACGACGCAGTAATCTGGACTCGGAAGCCCACCTACCACAACAGTGCCGTCAGCTTCTCCGGGCGCCTGACCGGAGAGGCAACCCTCGTCGCCCGGAGCATCGCCGAAGCGCAACAGGGGGGATCATCATCGCCATTCACCATCGGAGAAGGCCAGCAAAGCCTTGGCTCAATCCTTACGAGACTTACCGATGGCAGTTACTGGACTCTGGACGACCCGGCAGACGTGGTCGCTGACCAGTTCGAGATCGACGGCACCTCGTTCAATGTCAGCCTCCGGTGGCCGACGGCGGCAGGCAACCCCACCGGGAAACATATCACTATCTGGGGTTATAACAATTCCAGCCGTGTATCCGTCTTCGGAGGTAGAGCCGACGCCCTTGGCATATCCCTGATCCGGTAGCCAGGGACCGGCAAACCCGCGGCTGAACGACGTCAAATTCATCTTGGACCTGAACCTCTAATAGTTCCCCTCGGGACTCATTCCCAAAAGAAACTGGCCCGCCGTTTCGTAGTGGGTGAGGCGTCCTTGAGCGTGTTGGGTAATTACGTGGATGTCCTGGAACTTCCGTTGTATGGGGTTGGCGTCGAAGATGGCGCTGGAGCCGCAGAGCTGGTAGGCCAAGTCGACCGTTTGCGCCGCGCTGCGGATGGCGTAGGTACTGGCCAAGCGCAGTTGAATTCGTTCCTCCAAGCTTAACTCCAGGTTCTTGCAGGCGCTTTCCCAAGCCGCAGTCGCGCTCTCGTCAAGGTAAGCCCGGGCGGACCGCCAGGTGGCTTCAGCCTCTCCCAGTGTGCGCTGGGTGGTAGGCAGATCAGGCAGTCCGGTCAACGTTCGCTGGGGACTGTTCCTGGATACGGACTCGATGGCGGCGGTCAAACCCGCGCGCGCAACCGCCAATGCCGCGGTTGCAAACCCTGTGCTGAAGAGCAGGGTTCTTGGGATGACGTACAAAGGGCCGGTTTCCCAAGGCGGGTCGTCCTGGTCGTAGCTCCTTAGGTAGGGCACGAAGAGGTCGTTTATTTCAAAGCCGAAACTGCCCGTCCCCCGCAGCCCTTGGACCTGCCAACGGTCAACCAATTTTACTTGGTCCTTGGGGATGAGCATGATCCGGCGGCGCTCCGTAACCGATCCGGAGCCGTTTCCTTGTGCACGTTGGCCTACTGGCGTCAAAGCCGCGACCCAAGTCGCGTGGTCGTAGCCCGTGCTGAACGCCCATTGGCCGGTAAGCCTGTAACCTCCCTCGACCGGCACTGCGATAGCGGACGCACTGGGAGGTCCGTTGCTGACCACTGCCCGCCGCTCGCCCCAGACCTCTTGGGCCGTCTCTTTGGGCATTCTGACCGAGGCGGTGGTAAAAACATTGTTCTGGTTGAGACACCAAGCCGCGCTGGCGTCCACGGCTGCAAACACACGGAGAATTTCCAGAAAATAGGGATGGTCCAACTCCGCACCGCCTAAAGAGCGGGGCAACAATAAACGAAAGAACCCCTTGTCCGCCATGTCTTCCGATAATTCCGATGGAAATTGTCGGTCCGCGTCCATGCGGTCGGCGTTGTCCGCTACCCTGGCAGCGAATTCGCGGGCTAATTCCAAGTAAGTTTGGACCTCTTGTTGCGATGTTGCCATGCTGCATCCTGCGCTTCTGATCATAATTGGAATGGGCAAGTCAGTCTAACACGGGCGTGGTCTTGCTGACACCGGATTGCCATTCCGGGCTGGCGCAGAGTCCCGCCAGACCGTCTCCAAACTCCCGCCGCTGCCATTGGCGCACTTCCGGAACGGTATCGTCCAACAGTTCCCTTCTCCAGGATTCGGGCTCGGTTGCCAACCGCTCCAAGCTGACGGACGGCCATAGAAGCGAAGCGTCCATGCCCAGCTTCGCTGCGCGGTTTGCGAGCAGCGATCTCAGTGCCTTGAACCGGTTGTTCTGTTCGTCGGTGCGTGCTTCAGCACCGTAGACAACCCGTTGGCGGTGAAACTCCGGGGCGCTCCAGCCGCGGTTGATGGCGTCGGCAATCTCCCCCACGAACCAGCTTGAAGTATCTTGCGGCAGACGGGCGTTCGCCATCTGCAAAGACCGCGCGCCGCGCCCCGACTGGGATGGACACTGGGCCAGGGCGATAAGCGTCTCATTGTTCATTACCCTGAACGGCGGCCAGTCCAAGCGTTCGGCTTCTTCCTCCCGCAGCCCATACAGCTCCCTGAGCACTGCCAGTTGGCGCGGGTCAAGATGCTGGCTGCCCTTGACCCGCAGGAAAGCGTCCTCCGCAGGGGTGGTGGCCTCGTACCGCACCTGCTGCACCCGTCGGAACTCCTCTTGAGCCCATTCAGCCCGCCCCAGGGTCTCCAGATTATTCTTCACCGCCACGGCCAAGCTCGTCAGGTAACGCACGTCGTTGGCGGCGTACTCCAGTTGCGCCGGCGTCAATGGCCGTTCCGACCAGTCCGAACGCTGCAACGACCGGCTCTTGGGAAGGTCCACGTCCAGATATTGCTTGACCATTGCGCCGAGGTTGGACCGGGGAGCGCCCAGCAGTCTCCCGGACACCTCGGTATCGAAAAGCGACTCACAGGTGAACCCAAAGTCCTGATTGAGCCACAGCAGGTCGTTTTCTGCGGAATGAATGACCTTCAGAATAGACCCGTCTTCCAGCACCCGTCCCAGCAACGACAAGTCTTTCACAGCCAGAGGGTCTAAGATAAACTCCCCGGAGTTGGTTCTTAGCTGGATCAGGCATATTTGAAAGTTGTACGCGTGCGAGTGGTTCGTCTCCGTATCCAGCGCCACCACCCGCGCTCGAAGCAAGCCCTCTGCGGCCCGATCCCAGCTTGATTGGTCATTGATGAGATGGACTTCGCTCAATTGGCCTCCCGGCTGTTCCTGTTGCCAGCGGGATAAGGGGTCGGTTAAAGCGACATTATACAGGGGTGATGTTGTCGTAAAGGCCACATAATCTGTGAACGCCGGTATTCCTGTTTAGTTGGTTTCGTGAGTCCATCCGGTTCTTGATGGTGTGGCATTAAGCCTGCTGCCGACGAAACCACTCACTAAACTGCTCCCACTTCTTACGCTCAGCTTCCCGACTGGCGCTTTCTTCATCATGGCTATACTTCACCGGGTCAGTTTGACTAGGCGGCGTCCCTTGCTCTCCCGCAAGTCCGTTAATGGTGGAGGCGATGCCCTGGGCGAAGGGATCGGCTGAACGGCATGACGTCTCGGTGCGTGTCTGGGTTTTCTGTTGAGCATGGCACTCGTAACAGTACTCGAATATCTCGCCCCATCTATTTTTTCTCACGATTGCTTGTCCGCAGTCCTTGCAATGTCTGTGTTCCTTGTCACGATTCTTGCATGGTGGGAGTTTAAACCGGCGGGCATTGAAGCAACAAAAGCATCTGAAATATCTGGGTTCCTCCCAGCCCTCGTATAACAAGACCCCGCAGTCGGGGCAATGGTAATGGCTTTTGTCCTCGTATAGGTGAATGCAGTCTTGGCACTGCTCACAGTAGCGGTAATTTACCCCGGGACATAGGCGATTGGTTTTGCAGTTAGGACATACCCGGCAGTAACATGGTATATAAAACGTGTCTGGTGAGAGTGGTTCCGACAAAAGAGCTTCCACGTCATCGGACGATTTCACATCGAAGACCAGTAGTGGCCGACTGTTTGCTTGGGCATGCTTGTGGGTTGTGGCCTCCGGTTTGTGAGAGTGCACGATTTCAAGGTAGGAGTGGGGATTACTGCCCGCGAGTATCGTCAGGTCTGGCTTAATCCGAAAATCGAAACCGGAAATGAACTTCTCTAAGCGCACGCCGTCAGCATTCCTCAACAAGTCTCCGTTATGGTGGCACCGGCAAATATCACACTGCCAACTGATAGGTATGGATTCGCCGTTGTTTAAAGCGTCTTGGATGCGATCGTATAGAGCCAGTTTGGATGTGGCGTGTAGCCAGCCTTCACAAGCCGAGTTATGGACTGAATGAGCAAAGTGGTGTTTCCTTACCTTGCCGCCATTCTTGGCAGTCAACGGGGCCTCGCAACTTGGACATTCGCAACCGCAAGCCACGCCGTTAGGGACGCTATCTATATGGACCAAGCGGCCGGTAGCAGAATCCAATCCATAGGGTATTTTGAACTCCATATCGAACTCCCCCTATTCCCCGTCGCTACAGACCTAACGGAATCGTTTTCGCAGCAGGACTCGTCGGTTGTATCTCCACATTCTATTCATTAGATTCCCCTGATTCCCCTCTTTCGAACCCATCAGTATCGCGTCCCAATTTTTGGATCTCAACCAGGAGCTTGACCCCGACCCAATTATTGGGAAATCCCTCAAGCCCTAATTAACTTAGCATGCCTTCAACGGCTCTGCCAGTCTGCATTGTAAAGGTTACCCTTAAGCGGATTACTGCCACATTTTCGCACACGTATCGGAGGCGATGCTGAATTACCCGGTCAGTCTTTCGAGCTACGGTGCCGCAGGCCCATATCTGGTCCTGTTCAACAACACAAATAAGCTCAGTGCCTCTTATGACTGACATTTGCCCCTTCCCAACCTCGGCAACCCTTCGTTATCATAGACCTGTATGACATAACGCTCCTCGGCCCGTAAGCAAATTCAACGCTTCCCCAAGCGAGGCAAAACGAGAGGGAACGAGAGGAAATGGGAGCGTTATCGAAAAATTTAAACTCGTCGCCAAAACAAAATGTCCGCAAATGTCCGCAAATGTCCGGTAATCTAAATAACCCACCCAGGCCACCCTCCGCGGTCTCTGCGCACGATGCGGTGAAAGGGATGGAGAATCAAGAAATCCAACAGATTACGCAGAGTTTCCGGTTGCGTGCCCGAAAATCTGGCGGACACCGTGAAAAACTCCGCTATGGCAAGCCTACGAGACTTTGTGAGAAAATGGCCGAGGCAATCGGCGGACGCGGTATCATGTTTATTACGTGGCCGGATACCGCCCCGGCGTTTCGTGGCAGTGCCCTCAAGTGAGACGCAGGAGGCTGGATGGAACCCTTAAAGGGCTTGAGAGTGCTCGGCGTCACCGTCTACTTGGCGGGCCCTTTTGGATTGATGAACCTGGCAAGGCTGGGAGCCGAGGTCATCAAGGTCGAGATTCCCGGCCGGGGTGACCCGGTCCGGGGCAACGGACCTTTCGCAGGCCCGACCGGCGTCCACAAGGAGCGCCGGAACGACGAGGACCTGTCCACCCGCTTCCTGAAGCGCACCCAAGGGGTTAAGAGCGTCACCATAGACCTGAAGACCGAGAAGGGTAAGCAGATGTTCCTGGAACTTGCCCGTCAAAGCGACGTCGTGCTGGAGAACCTGGCGCCGGGCTCGCTGAGGCGCATTGGTCTGGGTTATGACGAAGTATCCCAAGTCAATCCGGGCATAGTCTATGCTTCCATTTCCGGCTACGGGCAGACCGGCCCCTATGCCGACAAGCCGGCCCATGACCCGCAAATACAAGGCATGAGCGGCATCATGGACATTAATGGTGACGCTGGCGGCCCTCCGACCAAGGTGGGTTTCTATATCGGGGATTTGGTTACGCCTCTCTTTGCCTGCTACTCCATCCTCGCCGCCCTGCGTGAGAGGGACCGCACCGGCAAAGGGCAGTACCTGGATGTATCCATGACAGATACGCTGGTGTCCTTGATGTTCATGGAGAACCTCGAAGAGAGCATCGCCGACGGCCAGCCCCTTCGCACCGGTAACATCAGCCGCAGCGGGCCCACCGGCCTCTACAGCGCCAAGGACGGCGACCTCTCTATCACGGTCACCAGCGACGACCAGTGGGCACGTCTGGCACGTGCCCTTGAAGCCCCGCAACTTCTGGAAGATTCCCGATTCGCCACCTACGTTTCGCGCACGACCTACGTCGAGGAGGCGCGGGAAGAAATCCAGCGTTTGATAGGCGTGTTCACCTTGGCTGATGCCTTGGAGCGATTGGAGGCCCACGATGTGCCTTGCGCGGCGGTGCGTACCGCCGAAGAAGTGATGCACGACCGGCACTTCTGGGACCGGGGCACCCTTCTGCCAATGCGTCACGCGGGGATGGAAGAAGCCGTTGAAGGCATCGTATCCGGGTTCCCAGTCAAATTCTCGGGCGGGGACCTCCCTCAAATACCCGGCGCACCCACTCTGGGTATGCACAACTCCGAAATATTCACTAAGCTGCTTGGTATGGATGAAGCGGAGATAGAAGTTCTGAGAACCCAAGGCGTGGTGTAGACTAAACGGAGGATGCTCAAGTGACCGGAAGAGCCGTTCCAATCAGGTCGGAGCTATTCGTACCCGGCAACAAAGAGGACTGGATACGCAAAGCGCCAAGGTACGGCGCCGACGCGTTGATCCTGGACTTGGAAGACTCGGTGCCTCCGGAGAACAAGTCGGAGGCGCGGGCCATCGTCAGCAGGATGCTTCATGAGTTGGACGGCCGGCGGCCCAAGCTGGTGGTCAGGGTCAACAGCCTTGAGACCGGATTGACCGGCATGGACTTGGAAGCCGTTACCTGCCCCAACCTTTACTGCGTCCTGCTGCCCAAGGTGCAAGGGCCGGAAGACGTGGTTGAGGTTGACCACCTGTTGAGCTTTTTCGAACGCAAGGCCGGCATGGAGGTCGGCCAAGTGCTGATCGACCCCGGCTTGGAAACCGCCGAAGGTATTCGCCGGTCCAATGAGATAGCCCGTTCCTCCGCCCGTGTCGCCCACATGGGCGCCAGCGGCGGCAAGGGCGGCGACACTGCCCGGTCAATCGGGTTCGAGTGGACGCCGGAGGGCTTGGAAACGCTTTTTATCCGCTCCAAAGTGCTGGTGGACGTTCGCGCCGCCGGCGTCCCCTATCCGATGAGCGGCGGTTGGATGGACCTCCACAACCTGGATGGGCTGCGCGAGGCGGCACGTCAGGCGAAACGGCTGGGTTATACCGGTATGCACCTTATCCACCCTTCCCACGTCCCGGTGGTGAACGAGGTCTTCACCCCCTCCCCCGAAGACGTTAAACATTGGAAAGGCTTGATCGAAGCCATGGAAAAGCAGCGCGACGCCGGCGGGGCCGCTGTACGTTATGCTGGCGACATGGTTGACATAGCCCACGAGGAAACCGCTCGCGCCATGCTGGTCATGGCCCGGGAAATGGGCGTCGAAGGCGCCTGATACTAAAACGACCCGCGAAGGAGTGTAACAATGGCCGGACCCAAGACCAACTACGAAATCGAGTTGAACCCGGACCAGATGGCCTTTCTTACGTCGGCAAAGGACAAGTACGGGATTCGGGACGAAAGCAAGGTCATGCGCGTCATCGTCGATTACCTGCTGACCACCCCTGGCGTCCACGCGACGGTGTTTGAGCAGTCCCGCTGCCTCCGCTGCGAGTAGGCCCTGCTGCCAACGCTCTCGTAAGTCACTCGTCATGATTACATAATCTGTGTCGTTCCGGTGCGGCGCTCATAAATGCGCCGTTGCTCTTGGTTGACCCTTGCAAATTCTGCTGGAGAGGAGACTTGGTCCCATGAAATACGACTACATCGTGGTGGGAGGCGGTTCCGCCGGTTGCGTTATGGCGACCCGGCTGTCCGAGGACACGGGCAAGTCGGTGCTGCTTCTGGAAGCAGGGCCTGACTATCCCGACTTTGACCACCTGCCTATCGACCTGAAGAACGGCAACAACGTCTGGCAGTCGGCCTACGGGCCCCACAGCTGGGACTTGAGAGCCACCGCCACGCCCTTGCAGACTGAGCCGATAGTCGTGCCGAGGGGCAAGGCAATGGGCGGCTCCAGCTCCATCAACGGCCAGGTAGTTTTTCGAGGCATCCCTGAGGACTACGATAATTGGGCCTCATGGGGCAACGACGAATGGCGCTTTACTAATATCCTGGGTTACTTCCGGAAGATGGAGAACGACCGGGACTTCCCCGGCGGCGACTTCCACGGAAACGAGGGACCTCTGCCGGTGCGCCGCTACAAGCGGGAGGAGTGGCTGCCCTTCAACCAAGCCTTTTACGATTCCTGCTTGGCCTTGGGTATCCCGGAAAACTGGGACCAGAACGACCCCGGATGCAATACTGCCATCTCGCCCCGGCCCCTCAATAACATTGACGGGGTGAGGATGAGCACTTCGCTCACCTACTTGAGCCAAGCCCGTCACCGGTTGAACATCACCGTCAGGGGCAACGTCGCCGCCAACCGTGTGCTGTTCGACGGGAACCGCGCCGTGGGTGTCCAGGTCGAGAGTGGCGGCGAGGTCTTCAACATTGAAGGAGACCAGATCATCCTGTGCAGCGGCACCATAGGGTCGGCCCAAATTCTGCTGCTGTCCGGGATCGGCTCGGCGGACCACCTTCAGGAAATGGGTATCAGCCAAGTGCATCAACTGCCGGGAGTGGGCCAGAATTTGCGCGACCACCCGGCGGCCTACATTCTGTTCAAGGGCGTCGGCGAGCCGCCCGACGTGGACGCTCCCAACATTCAGGTAGGGCTGCGCTGGAGCGCTGACGACTCCCCGACGCTGGCCGACTTCCAGATAACTCCCACGTTGATGACCAGCGAACACCGGCCCGCCAGCGTGAGTTTCGAGGGTTCGGAGTTCCACTTCGGCCTCAGTATCGGTTTGCAGAACGCCACCTCCGCCGGTTGGCTGCGGCTGGCGTCCACCGATCCGCGAGTGCAGCCTGAGTTGAACTACGACCTCTTCTCTTCCGCCTACGACCGGGAGCGGATGCGGGCGGCGTTGCGGTATTCGCTGCGTATAGCCGAAGAATCTCCTTTCAAGGACTTCATCATCGAACGGGTTAACCCCGTCGATGCCGACTTGGTGGACGATGACGCGCTGGATAATTGGATGCTGCGCAACGCCTACACCCAGCACCACATTTCGGGCACTTGCAAAATGGGACCCGTGTCGGACGATATGGCCGTGGTGGACCAGTATTGCCGCGTCCATGGCATCGACGGGCTCAGGGTCGTGGACGCGTCGGTAATGCCTGACGTAATTCGCGCCAATACCAACGCCACCACCATCATGATTTCCGAGCGGGTGGCCGACTGGATCAAAGAGGGCCGGTAGATACCCTCGCCATCAACGAAACTGGAGGATAGACCTATGACCATAAGCGTGGCCACGGGAATCGGGCGTATTCTGAAACAGGAAGGAGTGGAATGGGTATCCACTTTCCCGGTCTGCAAGGTCAACAACGCCTTGGGGCGGGAAGGCATTCCCATGGTAATGATGCGGGACGACCGTTACGCCGTGGCTTTGGCCGACGCTTTCTCCCGCATCAACGCCGGCTCTCCCATTGGCGTCGCAACCTTCCAAGGCGGGGTTAACGCCGCCGGCCTGCAGGTAGCCTACGCCGGTATGGCCCAAGCCTACGAGGACGGTTCGCCGGTGCTGTGCATTACCGACGGCGTACCAATAGGGGAAACCGAGAACAGCCAGTTCGACGTGACGTCCAGCTTGAAGTCGGTCTCCAAGTGGTACGGCTATCTGGACAGGCCGGAGCGCCTTCACGAATTCATGCGCCGGGCTTTCACCATGCTGCGCACAGGAAGGCCGGGGCCGGTGGTGCTGGCCATCCCAGACGCCGACGCTCTTTACGACGAGGCCGCCGACCCCTACGCTCCGGTAACCGGGTGGAAGTCATTGCCCAATCCCGCTGACGTGGCCAACGCCGTCCAACTGCTGTTGGGCGCCCAAGACCCGCTGATTTATGCCGGGGAAGGGGTCATATACGCTGGCGCTTCTGCCGAATTGAAGGAATTGGCGGAGTTGGCGAACGCGCCAGTCATCAGCACTTTGAAAGCCAAGGGAGCCTTTCCCGAAGACCATCCCCTGTTCGTCGGCGTCCGCGGAGACCAAGTGGACCACTACTTGAACAAGTGTGACCTGCTGCTGGCGGTCGGCTCCAGCCTGTCGCCCGGAAGATTCAGCCACGGCATCCCCAACGCCGTTAAAAAGACTATCATCCACTGCACCGTGGACGAGTTGCACGTTAACAAGGCCTACCCGACGGCGGCGGCGCTCATCGGAGACGCCCGATTTACGTTGCAGGCTTTGAACAAGGAGTTGTCGGATAAAACGTCCGGCAACGGCAGGCCGCCTGGCAACGTGACGGCGGAGGTCAAGGCGGCCCGGGACGATGCCATGGCCCAATACCGCCAAGCTATGGCTTCCACGGACCGGCCCATCAATCCTTACCGGGTCTACGCCGGGTTGATGGAGGCGCTGGACCCTCTCAACTCTTTCGTAACCCACGAGTCGGGCAACACCCGCGACCAACTCAGCACTGTGTACGACACCCTGGTGCCTCGCGGCTTCCTGGGGTGGGGCAACGTTTCATCGTTGGGGTTCAGCTTGGCGGCGACCATCGCGGCAAAGATTTCCTTCCCTCAGAAGCACTGCGTGGCCGTGACCGGAGAAGCGGGTCTGGGCTACATGATGGGCAACCTTGAGGTGGCTCTGCGCCAGAAGCTGGGCATAACGATAGCGCACGTGAGCAACGGCGGGTTCGCCGGCTACGGCCCCGGCTTCTGGGGAGACGGCCATGACCCCTTTACCCACCATGTACTCGGCTACGACGAGGTCGACATGTCCAGGGTCATAGGGGAGTTGGGTTACCACACGGAACGGGTCACCGAGCCGTCGGAAGTGGTCCCGGCCCTGAAGCGGGCGTTGGCAGCCAACGACTCCGGCCAGCCGGCCTACATCGAATTCATTTGCAGCCAATACCCCATTTACGGACGTTGGGTGGACCGTTAGGGAATTTAACCCCCTCTCCCATCATTGGGAGAGGGCTGAGGTGAGGGTGGTCACAAAAAGGGGTGCCGTAAATGCTCAAGCGACCAAGCCGTAGTAAGAAGTCAAAAGAACAAGATCAGCTAGAATCAACCTCCAACAACCAGGAAGAGTTTATTGCCCAGGAACAACCGGAAACCCCTACCTTCGCATCCCGAATAATCCCATTCCTGGTACTGATTGTCTTGAGCGTTACGGACTTTGCGATTCAACAGCTCTTGCGCACGCGCGCAAATGAGCGGACTATCCAACCCACCAAACGAAGCAGGTTTCCACGAGGGACAAAACAGCAACTATTTCAAAGGCAGAACCGACAGTGCGTAATCTGCGGGAAAAGAAGGCTGATCAAGAACTTTCAAATAGACCACATCCATCCCGCGGTCCGGGGCGGTTCCAATAACATACCTAACTTGCAGCTACTATGCGCCCCTTGCAACCAGCGCAAGGGTATCCAGACCAATCAGGAGTTCTACAACCGCTACCAAACGGTCGCCTCCAGTAATATGCTGAAATCGCCACCACAGCCGCCGCCAGCTGAAATATCGCAACAAGCGTTCCGCGAAGAGACCACCATAACCTCGGCGCATAGTGCCGTACAACAATTCAAGAAGACCAAATATATCTCCGCCCAGACCAAGATAAAAGGTGGGAGTCTAATCATCGGAGCCAGCGCTGGAGCAATCTGGCTATTTGGTATCTACTTGATATTCCCGAACGGAGGAGATACCCAAGCAAATATAGCGCTCTTCGGAGGCATCATCCTCGGAGCAATAATCTGCATTGGAATAATCTGGAGAGCAAAATACACCGGCATGTACGAACAATAAACGGTCCGTTCTCAGCATTTGTTGACGACATACCATAGCAGTTATTTTACTTGATATCCAGGGACCGACGGGAGCATAAGTTTCCCCTGTCATTACACAAGACGGACCGGCTTCGGTGAGTCACCCGAAGCCGGTCCGTTTCTGCTTGAGCCGCAATGGGAGAGGACCTTTACGATGAAAAAGAGGTGCTTTGACCAGCGCCCCTTTTATGTGGCTACCGGTGCGGTTCCCTAGTCATTCTCTGAGTGCGCCAAGCTGAAACCAACGTTAGAGTGAGCGCCCATCGGGGGTGGTTCGTCCCTTGGCAGACCCAATAGCCGGCGCAAGCGGGATTGTGCGCTCACAGTCGAAATGGTATACGGTCTGGGCGGCAGTGCCCGCACCTCGTCCAACTTGGTGAGGAACATTTCGGCGTCATCTATGGCACGGGAAATTAGGTCTTCTTCTCTATCGTTCTCGTAGAAGTTCTGGTGCATCGACTCCGCTACTGCCAGATGACCGAAAAAGTCCCTCCGGTCAAACTCGTCTTCCATGTGGGCGGCGATGTCCTTGATGTTCTGGTGGGCCCGGTGATGCCACCCGCGCTGGACCCCGATGGCCTTGAGAGCGTGGGCAACAGCCCCCCAGACCTTTTCGGATGCTTGAAGGCCGTCGCCCTTGCTCAACTCGGTTTTGGCCTGCTCCAGGAAATTCCGGCTCATTAGCACATGGTCTCCGACGTCGGCATTTCCGGGAGACGGCTGTCGGGTTGTAGTCAAGTCTCTTCCGTCCATCGCAGCTACTTTACTTGATAATCAGTGAACGGTGGGGTATCTAGTGTCTCCCCCGTAATTACAAGAAGCAGACTGGCTTGGGTGAGTCACCCGAAGCCGGTCTGCTTCTACTTGAGCCGCAAGTTAAAGAGACTCTTAGTCGGCAGCGATCAGCCCCTGCTCCACCGCCTTGGATCGGAGGTCTCCCTCGCTTTCCAAGTGAGCCATGATGGCTTCGGAGAAGGCTTCGACCATTGACGAGTCTATGGATGCCCCGGCGTCGGGGTAGCCGGCCTCAGCGAGCAACTGCGCTCCCTGCTGTTTGACCTGCTCCAGCGACCATGCCAGTTGCTCGGAAATGTCGACCATGCCCTGAGGAAAGTCCTGGTGTGAGCCGCCGGGGCCCAGCTTGTCATAGCCGCCCTTGTGCCAGTGGCCCCGGGGGCCGTGGGAGTCGAACCGGACGATCTCCACTCCCTGGACGTCGACGCCGAAGGTAGGGCCGCCCATCTTGGTCTTGAGGCACCGCAAAGGCCAGCAATACATCGTAACGTCTTTGGACTCAGAAATCGGGCGAATCAATACCCTGCCCAAATACGATTCTCCGTCTATCATTGAAGCCATTCTAAACTTTCCTCCGTAGCAATAAGGTTCTGTGCTTGACGGCTATATTAACACAAAAGCGGTATTCTGATGACCGTCCGGGGAATGGCTATCTGTTCGCCAAGTGCAGGGCATATACTTTCACCGTGACTGCAGAAACCCCTTGGCGAGACCAAATCAGCACCATCAGGAGGAAGCCATGTCATTGGAATGGGAACAGGTAGCAGGTCCTTTCAGTCGCTTGACGGAAGGCCCCGTTTGGGATGGGACAAGACTTCTATTCACCTACATACCCGCCAGCCGCATCATGGCCTACGATCCGGCGACCGGGGAGTGCTCAATTTATCGTGAGAACACTAACCACACCAACGGCTTGGCCTTTGACGCTGATGGGCGTCTCTACGGCTGTTGCTCAGGCGGGCGATCCATCGTTCGTTTCGAGCCTGATGGCAGCACCACTACCATCGTTGACCGGATGGACGGGCAGCGGCTTAACACCCCCAACGATCTTGCTGTAGACCGCCAGGGACGCATCTGGTTCAGCAACCCGTGGAATGCCGGCAACATTGACCCCAGCGAACAGCAGGAGATTATGAACAGGGACATACTTCGCGCTGATCCTCAGCCGGACGGGAGCTGGACCTGCCAGCGCATGACCTTCGATACTACGGGCACCAACGGCCTGCTGGTCTCTCCGGACGACCGGACCCTCTACATCATTCAAACGGACAACGAGCCGGGAGGTGTGCGTGAACTGAGGTCATACCCGATTTTGGATGACGGGTCTCTGGGCCAATACATCGTGCTGCACCAGTTCGGGGCCGACTATCGAGGTCCACAGCGGGGCATCGACGGCATGTGCTTTGATTCGGAAGGCAACATAGTTGGCACGGCGGGCAACTGGATCAGTGGGCCGGGACCGATGATTTACGTATGGACTCCCACCGGGCGGGTATTGGAGACATACCCGATGCCCGTGGGTGTGGAGACTCCAACCAACTGCGCCTTTGGCGACCCCGACCAGCGGACCCTATATGTCACCACCGGGCAGGGCCATCTGCTGCGGACTCGTGACACCGGGCGGCGGGGCTGGATAATGTGGCCCCCGGTGCGGTAGGGACTGCTCACGCTCCTTCGGTGATCGGTCTTGGGAATGCGCCGCGGTGGGATGTAGCTCTTGGAGCGGGCTATCGCCGTTCTTCTTGGGCCGGGGCGCGGCGGGTGTAGCTTGGGTAGAACAGGCTGGCCACCGCGCCCAGTCCGGTGAAGAGGCAGAGTGTTACAAGCCCCGTTTGGATAGAGCCGGTGGCTTGGGCGACTACGCCGGTGACAACCGGCCCCGCGGCGAAGCCAAGCCCAGAAAAGGTGACAACCAAAGATGAGATAACCGCGACTTCCCGCGGGCTGATATCGGGAAATTCGAAGGGAAGCACGTTGATAGCGGGTGTAGCGACCCATACTATCCCAAGGCCGCTGATCAGAAACATCAGCAAAATGGGGTTGGGCGTCACCGTTATGGCCAGCCCGAACAATACGTTCAGCACCGCTGGGACGGCCAGCAACAGCTTGCGGTTCGTCACCTTGCGCGCCAAATATCCCCCCAGCAGTCCGCCGGGGATCAAACCGTAATATAAAAACCCAAGCAAGGGGCCGGCAAGGATAAGCGACATTCCGCGTTCCTCGTCCCAGAACGTGGGCAGAAAGGTGACAATGGCAGTCCAAGTGGACGACAGGAAGAACATCATCACCGCGATGACCCAACTCTGCGGGTAACGCGACAGGGCTTGGAGCGGAGTTCCTTCCTGGGCCTGTAGTTGACTGCGAAAATCGGGAGCCAGCGCCTTTTGTTCCCGGGCCACCAGCATCCAAGCAACGGTATGGGCCACAAAGACGCCCGCCATTATCAGGTAAGCTATCCGCCAACTGCCAACCGCGGTAATCACCAAGGCGCTGGCGCTCACTGACAGCGCCAGGATAATGCTGTGCTGCGAAAGCCCAACGGAGTTGATGTGGGCAAACTGGCGCGGCACAGCCCACTGCTGCATCAGCAGGGTGCGGGCGGGGGTAGCCAGCACGTTGAAGGTTACGAAGAAGAGCCTGGCCAGCAGCAGGACTACAAAGCCGTTGGCAAAGGCTTGGAGGAACAGAAAAGGCAGCCCCATCGTCAACGATCCCAGCACGACCAGCACCGGACGGAACCGGGAGAGGAGTGCACCGGTGGGCAGGGACAAGGTAGCCCTGGTAACCCACCAGATCCCTTGAAGCAGCCCCGCCTGCAACGGAGTTATACCCAGGTCGTCGCTGATGAACGGAAGGAACAGTCCAAAGGTGTAGGAAAGGAGAGTGGAGCTGCTTTCCTGGGCCCGGAACAGCAACAGCACCGCCCAGCCACGCAGAGGAGTGCTGACAACTCCCCCTGCGTGCGCATCCGAGTCGTTCATGGGCGAGGCAGGTCCGTTACGTGGTCACGCTCCTTTGACAATGTTGCCCGACTGGACAACCATGACTATTTTAGTTTCGTCTTGCAGCAAGGCGATGTCCTCGACCGGGTTGCCGTCGACTACTATAAGGTCGGCCAGCTTTCCCGGTTCCAACGTGCCGATCTGGTCGCCCATCCCAACCAGTTCAGCGTTGGTGCGCGTGGCCGAGACCAAGCTGGCGATCGACCCCATAATCGCCGCCTTCAGCTCCAACTCAAAGGCCTTGCGGTTGCCGTTGGGCCCGTAGACGTCGGAGCCCGAACCGATAGCGACGCCGGCGGCCATGGCTATCTCCACGCTTTGGGACGCGGCGCCCTTGGCCATGGTGATCTTTTCAACATACGAATCTGAAGCCCCTTGCTCGTGACCCACCGTGGAGATCAGTTCGTAGACGGAAAGGGTCGGGACCAGGAACATACCATTTTCCATCATCAACGACGCGCTTTCCTCGTCCATGAAGTTACCGTGCTCTATGCTGCGCACCCCGGCTTGGGCGCAGTTTCGTATGCCCTCGGGGACGTAGACGTGGGCCATGACCGGCTTTTTGACTACCCGGGCCTCATAGGCTATTGCTGCCAACTCAGACGCGGTGAACTGCGGAGAGTCCAGCAGGCTGGTGGGAGAAGCTGCGCCGCCGCCGGCCATTACCTTCAACTGGTCGGCCCCTGCGCGCAACTGGTCCCTGGCTGCTTTCCGAGCCTCGGCTTCACCGTCGCAGATGGCGGGTTGAGGCATTAAGGGATGGTAACGCCGCGGGCCGGTCCGTTCGTGCCGCTGGCGCATGTCACCGTGGCCGCCGGTCTGGGAAATGAACGAGTTGCTGACGAACATCCTCGGGCCTTTGATCATGCCCCTTTCCACCGCCAGCTTGAAACTCCAGTCACATCCGCCGGCGTCCCGGATGGTGGTGAACCCGTGCATGAGCGTGTCTTCGATGTTACGGGCTACCGAGTAGCCGTAGATTGCTCCTGGGTGCCGGTTCTCGGTGTCGTCGGCAAAGTTCTGCTCGACGAAACCCACATGGGCATGGGCGTCGATCAGGCCGGGCATCACCGTCTTTCCGGCAAGGTCTATTATCTCGGCGTTCCGGGGGGTCGATACTTGGGTCATGGGGCCGACGGCCTGGATCCGCCCGTCGGATACAACCACAGCCCCGTTGCTGTAAGGCTCCCGCCCGGTGCCGTCAAATATCGTTGCGTTTTCAAATGCGAAGGTCTCTGGCATTGTTTTCCTCCAGTCGTTTGGCGCGCCCTGCCTCCTTGAGTCCTATGGAACCGGGTTGCGCTTCACTCGATCAAAGGTGGTCTTTCCCACGTTGATTATAACCCGCAAGTTAACGTAGCGGGCTGATACTGGAGAATCGGCGCAAATGGAAGGGCCGGTGGTTCGGAGGAAAGCTAACGACCGGCCCCTGAAGACCCGCGTCATTCAACGCAGGCGGTCAAACACTTAGCTGGACTTTGTACAAAGTCCAACTAAGAGACTATCTCAAAACCAATCAGTCTCGCTGATTTCCCCACGTTGCTGACCTGGGCCTATAGATTCCCGCCTGCGCGGGAATGACGGGTTGGGTGCGGGAATGACGGGCTGGGTGATGCGACAAGGTTTGAGATAGTTTCTTAGGGTAGCGATCGGGGAGCTGCGCCGGACATAGTCCTGGCGCACCCTGTGGGTTCTTGGGAGCTAGAAGATGGCCAAGGGGTTTACCGGCGATCCGGTGGCGTTTTTGAAACGCAGGGGCGCAACGTTAAACATGAAATCCCATCGATTGAGTCGTTCGCAGACTTGCGCAAGTTCTTCGCAGTTGCCGGCGTCAATGAGCCAAAGACCCATG
This sequence comes from Dehalococcoidia bacterium, assembly GCA_965261795.1. Lineage (GTDB taxonomy): Bacteria > Chloroflexota > Dehalococcoidia > Lucifugimonadales > UBA3495 > CBDCFV01. The sequence goes on along the minus strand of OZ253476.1, from coordinate 3,985,541 downwards.
CCGACGATACCAACTTTGTGGACCGGCAGCCCAATGCCGGGGTAGCCGCTCGGTTCGGCGTCCTGGGAGGCGTCACCCCCTACCAGGGCGACTCCCCTTTCTCTGAGCCATGGCAATGTTTCGGCATGGAGGCCCGGCCTGCCTTCGGTTGGCGGCCCCAGTTCCAAGCGGCGCTTATACCAACCTAACCGGAGCATAAGGGCGTCGCCTTCTTCTACGCGCACACCCTGCGCTCTCTCGGCGGCCTCGAGGTCATCGGTAAAGACGCCCTCTCCGGCGTCCAGCCACGGCTTGCCCTTGACCTTGGTTATGTCCAGCAAGACACCCCGGGTTACGATGCCGGTTTGCGCCTTGTCTATGTCCAGGCTGGTGGCCTTGGCATCGGAAGTCACGTCCGAGGCGGGGCGGCCATTGTACATCTTGCCGTTCCAAGTCTGATGGCACAGGCTGTCGATGTGCGTTATGGTCAGACCGTGGAAAGCCAGCCCTATAAAGTCGGACGTTCCTCCAGGGCCTTCAGCCGGCGCGGTGTCTCCGGCCCGTACGATGTAGTGCAACGGTGGGATGGAAGTTACGTCCGGGGCAATCTCCGGCACTATCAACCGCGAACAAGTGACGCTGATACCCTCTTTGACCAAGCTTGCCGCTTGGGCGCGCTTTGCGTCGGTGATCAAGTTCAATGTCCCCAACTGGTCGTCCGCGCCCCAGCGCCCCCAGTTGCTGAGGGTGTCCATCCATTCTATGACCTGCGCTTCCGAGGGGATGTTGGCTGTGGTCATCGCTGCCTCCATTCAGAGGTGGTTGCCGGCTAGGTAAATGTTACCGGCCGAAGGGCCACCACCACCGGCGGTTCGACGTTTGCTGCGCTGCCGATTGAGGGGCGGGACGTGTGGGAGGCGGCTGAGCCACTCTGCCGAAAAGGTCCGGCGACAAAGCCAGCAACTTTCCCTGTTCCTCCTCCGAAAACTCATTGCGGAGGCGTGCGGCTTGGGTAGCCCGGCGCATCGCGGCATCGGCCGGCATTTGCTGCATGGCGGCGCTGTATGCACCGGCGATGGACTTCGCTGCTGCGGCGTCCATCTGGAGCCAGACCCGGAGCTTGGACACGGTTATTGCCCGCAATTTTTCGTCGAACAGGTCGAACTCGGCCCGGACCAACGGCAACACCCGGTCCTCTCGCTGCGCTTCAGACGCCTCTGCCAACTCGGTATATTTCGACAGAATACGGGACTCCCTTTCGGTGTCATCCAAGTTGCCCAACGATGTCCAGGACACGTACTCATCCGACCTCAACTGGCTCATGATGGTGTTGAAACGTCCAACGGGCAACGGCTTGGTGCAGTAACGGCTTGGACCGACATTTTCGAATTGCAGACGGTCTCTCTCGGCTTGTGTCGACGTTAGAATCAGTACCGGTATGCGGCTCAGGTCCTCGTCATCGTTCATCTCGGCCAGCACTTCATAACCGGTCTTCCGGGGCATGTTCAGGTCCAGCAGGATCAAGTCGGGACGGGGAGAGTTCGAATGCACGCCTACCTTACGCAGGACGTTCATTGCCACCTCTCCGTCTTCCGCAACCGCGATGTTCAACGGGTAGTCCGAGTCCTGGAGGATTCTCTGGGTGAGTTCCACATCGGCCGGGTTGTCTTCCACCAACAACACGTCCACGGGTCTGATGTCCGAAGATTCGGTGCTTTGAGATGTCATGTCAGGCTGCCTCCCTTTGCTACGACGAGATGGTGAAATGGAAAGTAGACCCCTTGCCTACCTCTGATTCTACCCAGATTCGTCCGCCGTGACGTTCCACTATTTTATGGCAAACTGCCAGCCCGATGCCCGAACCTGGGTATTCGGACCTGTGGTGCAGCCTCTGGAACATCTGAAAAATTCGTTCGTAATGATGCGGCGCTATCCCCATGCCATTGTCGCTGACGGAAAAGACCCACTCATCTCCCTGCTGCTTGGCCGAAACGTGGACTCTCGGAGGAACGTCGCGGGTGTATTTTAATGCATTGCTAACCAGGTTCTGCAGCACTTGGGCCAATTGAGTTGCATCCCCGTCCACTATTGGGAGCAAGTCATGGGTGACAGTCCCCTGGCAGCCTGCTATGGGCTCCGCTTGGTCTGAAATTACCCGGTCAATAATTACGTTGCAATCCGTGGGCTCGAATGGCCAGCCTTGGGTACCCACTCTGGAGAAGGTTAACAGATCGTCGATGAGGCCTTTCATTCGAGTGGAGCCGTCGACGATGTAGCCAATGAACCGGTCGGCATCCGTGTCCAATCGTCCCGCGTAGTCGTCGGACAGGATTTTCACGTAACTTGAGACCATTCGCAGGGGTTCCTGCAGGTCGTGAGACGCAACGTAGGCAAACTGCTCCAACTCGGCGTTGGACCGCCTCAACTCTTCCGCTTGCTTGGCCAGGCTCTCTTCCGCGCGCCTCCGCTCCGCGACTTCCAATTCAAGCTCCGAGTTGACCCTGGATAGCTCCTTGGTGCGAGATACCACCTCGTCCAACAGGCGGTGCCGCTCTATCGCATAGCTCAATGAACGCCCCAGGGTTGGCCCATCTACTTGGTGTTTCACCAAGTAGTCTTGCGCTCCCTGTTGCACCGCTTGAAGGGCCAGTTCCTCGTCATCCAAGCCGGTCATAAGTATGATCGGGACGTTGGGGGCTCGCGCGTGAGCCTTTGTGAATGTTTCCAGGCCGTGGCTGTCGGGAAGCGAAAGGTCCAGCAGCACAACCGTAAAGTGGTCCGTGTCCAAACGCTCCAGTCCGTCGGACAAGCGGTAAACCCAGTGCCAGTCGCACGAGGTATTGCCCGTATCCGCGAACGTCTCCTGGATCAGCATCGCGTCGTCCGGGTTGTCCTCGATCAGCAATATTTTGGTGCGTTCGTCTTCCATGTTCATGTTTTTGAGTGCGAAGGACTATTACTCTTCGGCGGGTAGCTCGAAGGAAGTCGACAAGTGTTCAAGGATGCGATTAAATCTGTCGAGGTCCAGGGGCTTGCTGCAGTAGCGGCTTGGATCGTAGTTCTCGTATTGAAGCAGGTCCTGCTCGGCTTGCGTCGACGTCAGGATCATGATGGGAATTTCCTTCAAATTCGGGTCGGCGTTCATTTCCGCCATTACTTCACGCCCGTTCTTTCTGGGCATGTTGAGGTCCAGCAGCACCAGGTCGGGCCGCGGCGCGGCAGCGTGTTCACCCTCTCTGCGAAGTACGTTCATCGCCGCTTGGCCGTCACGGGCGACTTCGATATTCAAGGAGAATTGCGAGTTTCGCAATGTCCGCTGGGCCAACTCCACGTCCGCCAGGTTGTCCTCAACCAACAGTATCTCGATTGGCCTGTCACCCCACCTTATGTCGATCATTCCGGACTTCATCACAAGCGGCCCTTCTCCACCGGATGTTTAATGGATTTCCTTGGCTCCTCAGGCGGCGGTGTACTGCAACCCGCCACCGGCCGCCTCATGTTTTGCCCGGCCCAGGAGACACTATCTTAATCGTCGCTGGGCAACTTCGCTACCGTTAACCAGAACTGTTCCAGAGAATCGATGACGGAAAAGAACTGGTCCAGGTCAACCGGCTTAGTGATGTAACAGTTGGCGTGAAGCTGGTAACTCTTCTTAATGTCCTGCTCGGCTTGGGAGGTGGTCAACACTACTACGGGTATGTGCTTCAACTTGTCGTCGGTCTTGATCTCGGCAAGTACCTCCCTTCCGTCCTTTTTCGGCAAGTTCAGGTCCAGAAGTATAATGTCAGGCTCCGGGGCGTCCACGTATTTCCCTTGTTTTCGAAGGAACGCCAAGGCCTCCACGCCGTCGGGGACCGAAGTCAGGTGATGCCGTACCTTCCCCTCTTTCAGACCTTCCTGGGTTAATTCCACGTCGTCGGGAGAGTCTTCGACGTGCAATATTTCAATGGGACGATTCAACCTTCTTCCAGCCATACCTCTCTCTATACGTGGCGAATGTTACTTATGCGGTGCCTTGGCTAAACTCCGTGCCCTGATCGAAGGGTACGGTGAAATAGAACGTGGACCCTTTTCCGAGTTGTGATTCGACCCAGATACGCCCTCCGAGGCGTTCTATAGCTTTCTTGCAAATCGACAAGCCTATTCCTGTTCCCGGGTACTCTTCCCGGGTGTGCAGGCGTTGAAAGATAGTGAAAATCCTCTCCGTAAACTGAGGGTCTATGCCAATTCCGTTGTCCTTCACAGCGAACTTCCACTCGTTGCCCAGTTCTTCTACTGACAGATGGACTGCCGGAGGAGCTTCTCCACGGAACTTTATCGCGTTTCCGATAAGGTTACGGAACACCTGCCCAAGCAGTGACGAATCCGCTGCGATGGAAGGCAGCGAGTCGTAGGTTACCAACGCCGAACTCTCTTCGATGGCGGCGTGAAGGCCGCTTAATTCCTGGTTCAGCAACACCTTGGTGTCGACCACTTCCGGACGCTCAAAGTTTCTTCCGACACGACTATATGAAAGGAGGTCGTTAATCAGCACCTGCATCCGGGAAGCCGCCGCTACGGCCCGCTCGATGAATCTGTCGGCATTTTCGTCGATCTGGCCCTTGTACCGGCGAGACAAAAGGCTGGTGAACCCCACCACCGAGCGGAGGGGCTCCTGCAAATCATGGGAAGCCACGTAAGCGAACTGTTCCAAGTCGGAATTAGACCGCGCCAGTTCCTCGGCGCGCTGTTCCAAGGCCTCATAAAGCCGGGCACTTTCCAAGAGAGCGCCGATGCCCCCGGCGATGGTAGTCAACAATCTGACCCGTTCCGGCGTGAAGTGATTGATGTCCCGGGAAAGGATGTTCACCACTCCCATAGTACGACCCGCAACTTTAACGGGAAGGGAGGCGATGGACTCGATTCCCAGGACGACGCCGGAAGGCGTCGACAACTCATTGTTGCGGTAGTCGTTGACAATTACCGGCTCTCCCTCCCTGAAAGCTGTGCCTGCGACACCTTGGGCGTAGGGGAGTAACCCTGTGATGCCCTGCTTGACTGCAGGGCCGGCGGCGGCGATAGCCTCCAGTCCTTGACCCTTTTCGTCAGGCACCCGCAACGCGACTTGATCGGCCACAGTAAGCCAAGCTAAGTTGGCAAGGACGTCGGAAACTTTGTCCTTAAAGCTCCCCGGCTGCGCCAGAGTATTCGCCACGGAGTAGAGGATGGCCATCTCCTGGGAATGACGACGTTCCTCCTCTTCCTCCAGCGACCGTTCGGTGATGTCGCGTGCGATGGTCGACGCGCCTACGATGTCTCCGACCGTGTTTTTGATCGGGGATATGGTCAACGAGACGTTGATCAGGGAACCATCATTCCTTGCACGGACTGTCTCGAAGTGTTCAACCTGCTCTCCCCGGCGGATCCGTTCCACTATGTTGGGCGATTCGTTGGCCGCCTCCGGCGGCACCAGCAAAGCTACGGAACGGCCCTCTACTTCCGCGGACGTGTAATCGAAAATGCGCGCTGCCCCCGCATTCCAATCAGTGATGATACCATCCAACGTCTCGCAATAAATTGCGTCGTGCGAAGATTCAACTATCGAACCCAGCCGTATCAGTTCCTCTTCCGCTTTTTTGCGTTCAGTGACGTCACGGAGCACGGCGAAAGTGGCGGGTTGTCCTTGAAAGGTGGTGGCGACGGCCGAAGTTTCCACGTACCAGATCTTACCGTTTCGCCTTATCCGGTACTCGTAGACCCCCGGCACCGTCTCGCCCCGCTCCCTGGCCAGAGTCTGCTCTCTGACCATGGGCCGGTCTTCCACGATGACAAAGTGATCCAGCGGCAGGCCCACTAATTCGGACTCGTCCTTCAACCCGTGCAGGTCCAAGAACGCTTGGTTCATCAGCACCCGTTCAATGCCGACGTTTATCACGATTGCGTCGGCCACGTTGTCGAAGGCGGCTTTGTAGTGAGCGCCGAATTTATCCAGGCTGTTCGACCCTTGAGCAACAGTTGTTTGAGCCTCTTCTAACTCCTTGACCCGCTGTCGCAACCGTTGCAGTTCGGCTTCCATTTCCGCTGTCGTGTTACTTTCGTGTTCCACGGTACACCAATAGGCCGATTTACTGGTTAGAGTAAGACAGGGGCCGGGCTTGCCGTAAATTAACCGCGGGCTCAAGTGTAACGTCCCGCGCCCGGCAGGGTGTGAGTCCGGTCCCAGACACCGTTGCTTGCAATTCGGAAGAGCGTACCCGTTGACGGAAACTTACACAAACGCGGCATTGTTGTCAATGATTATGACAAGCGTTGACTATGACGAGCGTTGCCAAGGGCCTTTAGTTGCTTCCGCCTTTTATCTTTCTACGAAAAATGATGTTCGGGAGGATTGCCGCAGAGACTTGGTGGCTATGAAACGCTCAAACCTATTAGCGGACAGGGGTGTCCGCGTTGCTTACTATACCTTGACTCAGTATGATGTTCCCCGGACTGTTCACTCTTTAGAAGGAGAATACGTATGACAAGCGAACATACCTATAAAGTCATTGAGTTAGTCGGCTCTTCATCAAACGGGGTGCAAAGCGCCATAGAGAATGCAATTGACCGGGCTGCTCAGACGATTCAAAACCTGAACTGGTTTGTTGTAAAGGAGATCCGAGGCAATATCCAGGATGGAAAAGTTGCTTGGTACCAAGTCAATTTGGAGGTAGGATTCCGGGTTATGGACCCGGCTGACCTGCACAAGGAATAAGACCAGCTTGGCACAGGCGCACGGAATACAGGCGCCGGAAAGGTTACGGCCACCGTGCGCTGTGCATGGTTAGTGCTGTCTACCCCGCTCCGGCGGTATAAATTTACCCACCTATCCAGGCCGTAAATGGAGGCCCACGATGGTCTACTTGGGACAGTCGGTCAGGAGATTTGAGGACCCCAGGCTGGTAACCGGCCAAGGGGCCTACGTGGACGATATAGAGCTGCCGCACATGTTGCATGTTGCGATTCTGCGCAGCTCTCACGCCCATGCGCGCATCAGGTCTTTGGATGTGACAGCCGCCCGGAGCCTTCCGGGTGTGGCGGCGGTGTTCACCTCCGTGGAACTGGAAGGGGTATTGCAGTCCGTTCCAACCGGGATCAGCGCTTACGAGGGTAAGTTCGACCACATGGAGGCTCCCGAGCACCCGGTATTGGCCAAAGGGAAGGTCTGTTACGTGGGCCAGCCGGTGGTGATGGTGCTGGCCGAGGACTTGAGCGTTGCATGGGATGGGGTGGAATTGATTCAGGTTGACTACGAACCACTGCCCCCGATACTGGACCCCCTCGAAGTGGCCAACGGGGATACCGTACCGATCCATGAAGAAGTGGGTACTAACGTAGGTCTAAGGTCCCACCATCTCGGAGGCGACCTGGATGTCGCTTTCGCTCAAGCCGACCGCGTAATTCGTCAGAGCTATCACGTGCAGCGGTTGGCGCCTGTTCCCATGGAGGCCCGGGCAGTGGCGGCAGACTACCGGGCCGATGACCGGTTGCTTACGGTGTGGGACTCGACCCAGCGGCCCCATTGGGTCCGACGGTACTTGGCCCTTCTCCTCAACATTCCTGAGCCGGAGATTCGCGTGTTGGCTCGCGACGTTGGAGGCGGTTTCGGTGAGAAGGGCTGCATGTTCCCTGAAGAGGTGGCTATCCCCTACTTCTCGCTGGCGTTGGGCCGCCCGGTCAAATGGGTGGAAAACCGGCAAGAGAACATGATCACGTTCCACGGGCGCGGCCACACCGCGACCATGGAGGCCGCAGTGAAGAACGACGGGACCATATTGGGAATGCGGGTGCGCATTTGCGTGGACTTGGGCGCTTACTTTTACTTTTCCACCCCAGCCGCGCCGACTCTTTCCAGCGAGCGCCTGCCCGGCCCCTACCGGACTCCCGCCATGGAAGTGGTGGTTACCGGGGTAATTACCAACCGGGCGCCCACGGGTGCGTATCGCGGGGCGGGCGGCCCGGAAGCGGCTTTCTCGGTAGAGCGCACCGTCGACTTGATTGCCAAGGAGTTGGGCTTGGACCCGGCCGAGGTCCGCCGCAGGAATCTTATTCAACCCGACGACTTTCCGTACCACACGCCCACCGGAATTACCTACGACTCCGGTAACTACGAGGAGGTCTTCGACCGGGCGTTGGAGCTTTCGGAATACGCCAAATGGCGGGAAAAGGCGACGCAAAGCCAACACGCCCAACAACCGTTAATTGGAGTCGGAATCGCCGCAGTGACAAAAGGGTCGGGGGCCCATGGGGAGCGGCGTTCGGACAACGCGAGAGTGCTTATCGAGCCATCGGGTCGCATCTCCACCTTCAGCGGCGTCTCGCCCCACGGGCAGGGCACCGAGACCACTTTTGCCCAAATTGTGGCCGACGAGCTTGGGGTAACTCCGGCGGACGTCCACATGTACCATAGCGATACCGAGTTATTCCCCTCCGGTGGCGGCACCGGGGCCAGTCGAGGCATCACTGTCGGCGGTTCAACCGTCTTTACTGCCGCCCAGGAAGCCAGGGCCAAGCTTATACGCATAGCATCTCATCTGTTGGAGTGTCCCGCGGATGACGTGGTCTTCCAACAAGGCAGAGTGTTCCACAGCCAGCAGCCCAGCGCGGATATTCCATTCTCCCAAGTAGCCGCCGCAGCCTACGACGAAGAACTCTTGCCGCCTGACGTGGAACCGGGGCTCGATTTCAATGCCAGCTACACTCTTCCAGACAACCCTTACGCCTTTGGAACTCACGTCGCCGTCGTAGAATTGTCACGAGAGACCGGAGACATCAAAATCCTTCGTTACGTTGCGGTGCATGATGCCGGACGCATCCTCAATCCTTTATTGGCCGAAGGGCAGGTCCAAGGAGGCTTCATCCAGGGACTGGGGCAGGCTTTGTTGGAGGGGATGGAGTTTACTGACGAAGGGCAGCCCCTCACCGGCAGCCTTATGGACTACGCAGTTCCCAAGGCCAGCGACACGCCGGAGGTAACTTTGGACACGATGGAAACACTGTCGCCTCTGAACCCTCTTGGTGCAAAGGGCATCGGCGAACTGCCGACGGTGGCCGCTCCCGCCGCATTGGCCAACGCGGTCATGGATGCTTTATACAACTCAGGGGTGCGGCACATCGACACCCCATTGACCCGGGAAAAAATATGGCGAGCCATCAACTCGCCCCGTTAGACCAAAGAAATTAGACCTCTCCCGCTCGGGAGAGGTCTAAAAAGAGGCCCGAAGGTCCTCGCTCTGTCTGGGAGAGGGTTAGAGGCGCCGGACCAGTTGGACCATCAGTCCGCTACGGCAGGCCAGCGCCCCACGGCGGGTGAAATAGCCTCATAACCTTGGGCTACCCGGAACAACCTGGACTCGTCGAAGGGGCTGCCGATGAATTGAATCCCTATCGGAAGCCCGCTTTCGGTGAAACCGCAAGGAACGGAAATGGCGGGCAGCCCGGTAGCGTTCATGGGGCTGGTGTTCCGGGAGATAAGGGATGACCCCGGCCCCCGGACACGGTGGTCTGCGCCTTCCAGGTTGATGTACGGCGCGTCGATGCGGGGCGCGGGCACCGGGGAGGTGGGGGTAACCAGGAAGTCCACCTCTGTCAATATCCTGGCGTGCTCCTCTTTTATGATCCGCTGCACCTTCATTGACTTGGAATAGTCCCGCCCCAGAACAAACTGGCCTGCCAAGGTACGGTACAAGGTGTCCGGCCCGTAGTCCCCGCGGTTGGCGTTGATGTACGGCTCGTGGGTTACGATCCTGTCGGCCATGGCGGCGATGTTCAATGCCCCCGCATACTCCATGCTGAGGACGCTTACCTCCTGGATGATAACGCCCAATTCCTGAAGGGCCGCAATTGCCAGCCGTACGGTTTCTTCCACTTCGCCGTCGAGTTGCTCGAAGTAGTAGTTGGATGGGACACCGATCTTCAGTCCGGCGAGGTTTTGCCCCAACGCCGCCGAGTAGTCCGGCACGGGTACGGGTACAGTGCTGGGGTCAAGAGAGTCGTAACCGGCGATGGCCTGCAACACCAACGCGCTGTCGCTGACCGACCGGGTCATCGGCCCGATGTGGTCTCCGTTGAAGCTCGTTACCAGCAAACCCCGTTGACTGACCCGCCCGAAGGTCTGCTTGAGTCCCACCACGCCGCAGAAGGTGCCGGGCAACCGGACGGAGCCGCCAAGGTCGGTGCCCAGCGAGGCAAAGGTCACGCCGCTGGCCACGTTGGCCGCGCCGCCCCCGCTGGAGCCGCCGGGGATGTGGTCCAAGTCCCACGGGTTATGCACGGGGCCATAAAAGGGATTGTTGGATGTTGCGCCGGCGGCGAACTCCTCCAGGTTCTCCTTGCCCAGGATTATCGCGCCGGCCTGCTTGCACCGCCTGACTACCTCGGCGTCCTCGTCAGGCACATAATCGGCCAGGACACGGGTGCCCAGGGTGGTCAGAATTCCTGCGGTGGCGAGATTGTCCTTGATCCCGATGGGGATGCCCTGCAACGGGCCCAAGTATTCGCCCCGTGCTATGGCCGCCTCTTGTTCCCGCGCTTGGCTGCGCGCCTGCTCGTGCAGGATGGTGATGAAGGAGTTCAGCTGTGGCTGCAAGCGTTCCGCACGGTCTAAAGCCGCCTCGGTCAACTCCACCGGCGAGACTTCGCCGGCCCTGATCCTGGGCGCTATCTCGGTGATTGTGAGTTTAAGCAGGTCCTCGTTAGCCATCGAAGTCGCCTCCTTCGTCGACCTTCAAAAGGCGGCCTGACATGACATTGGATAGGTCCAACTCCCGCAGTTTCTCTACCTCGTCCAGATAGTTGTTTAACTCCGGCTCAATAAGGTCGAGTTCGCTGTCGGAAAGCTCGAAGCCGTGGAAGTCTCGAATCATCGCTCTCAGAGTGTCTTTCGAAACAGGCATGTGTTCACCTCACCTTTGGGGGCATGGTTGGGCTGAGTGTACAGGCTGCGCTTGGGGGTGGCAATAGCGTGGAGGAAGGGCCTTAATCTACCGCTGACGGCGCATTTAATTTTGGGAATGCTTTTAGTATCATTACTCCAGTGTTTCCTGGATGCTTATTCTGAGTGTATGCTCGGTTTCGAGTTGATTAATTGAGGAACCTAGCCAACTTCCTGGTCCATTTATTCGGGCGTGACGGGGATCTAAGGCGCTCCTATCTCTCTGCCGTCCATGACCGCTGCCTGCTGTGTGAAGAGCTTATCAGCGAGTCGCCAGCGTACTTGACCTACCGTGTCTGTCCATATTGCCGGTTCCATTACACTTTGTCGGCCAGGCAGCGGATAGAGTTGTTGGCGGACAAACGGACGTTCAAAGAGTCCCACAAGTACCTTAGTTCTGTGTCGCCGTTGTCTTTCAATAGGCGGAACCCGTACCAGAAGTTGATCTCCCGCGACCAGAACCGCACAGGGTTGACCGAAGCGGCCGTTATCGGACGCTGCCGTATCGACGGCATGGAAGTGATGCTGGTGGTGTTGGACTTCGGGTTTATGGGCGGGAGCATGGGCAGCGTAGTTGGGGAAAAAGTCGCCACTGCGTTAGAGACAGCCGCCCGCCGCGATTTGCCATTGGTGGCGTTGGTTACCGGCGGCGGGGCAAGGGTGCAGGAGGGCGTACTGTCACTGATGCAAATGGCCAAGACGGTAACGGCCGCCAACCGTTTGCGAGAAAAAGGCGCCCCTTTCATCGTGGTGCTGGCTAACCCCTCTACCGGACAAGCCTACGCCAGCTTCGCCAACTTGGCGGACGTGATCATCGCCGAGCCCGGGTCGCTTATCGGCCTGTCGCCTTTGCGAACGTTGCAGGAACAGGCCAAAGTCCCCTTGCCCCTGGACGCCCACACCGCCGAGTCTCACTTGGGCCATGGTCTGCTGGACAACGTAGTTGACCGTGAGGTCCTCCATTCCCGGTTGTCCACGTTGCTGCAAATTCTCACGGCACAAAAACAGAACAACACCGGCCTCAAGGACTTGCTGAAGTTGGAACTTGACGGGTTGGACGATTACCAACCGGAGCCTTGGGAAGCCGTTACCGTAGCCCGAAATGACGAGCGCCCCTTGGCGTCCAGCTACATGAGGGCTATGCTCGACCCCTTTATTGAGTTGCATGGGGACCGGCTGAACAGCGATGATCGGTCGATCGTCGGAGGAGTGGGTTTCCTTTGCGGAGAGCCGGTGGCCGTGATAGGCCAGCAGCGGCCTCTGTCACTGGAGGGGGAACGTTACCACGTTTATCCGGATGGGCTGCGCAAAGCCCAACGAGTGATAAATATTTCAGCCCGTTTCAAATTACCTTTGATCACGTTGGTAGACACGCAAGGGGCTGATCCCAGCATAGAAGCTGAAGAGCACGGTATCGGCAATGCTATAGCCACCACGTTGTCGCTGATGGTGGATGTGCCTACTCCGGTGGTCTCAGTGATCATTGGAGAGGCCGGCAGCGAGGGGGCCTTGGCGTTGAGCCTTTCCGACCAGATATTGATGCAGCAATACGCCATATACTCGCCCATTACCTTGAACCATAACCTGGGCGGCACCTATCCGGACCACATGCTGAACCGTGAAGCGGCAGAGGCATTGATGCTAACTGCGCAGGACTGCTTGGAGTTGGGGATTGTTGACCAAGTGGTGCCCGAGCCGCAGGGTGGGTCCCACGCCAACCCGCGGGAGGCCTCGCTAATGCTTCAGGCTGCCTTGATCAAGCAGTTGAACGAGTTGTCGAAGTTATCTCAGAGTAAGCTCCTCAAACGACGTTATCAAAAGTTCCGCCGGATGGGAGAGCAAAGCAAGTATTCACAGGAAGCCATGACCTACGAAGTAGAGCTATTGAAGGGGATTTCTTCCGGGGAGCGCAACTCGCAGTCCGGCCGGCGCTGGCGTAAGAAAACAGCCTCGAAGGATGAACCCCCCGAGGCTGTTGTTTCAACCGTCGAGTAACTGGGGCTTACGGTTAGCTTGCCTCCCGTCCCAGTTCTTGCAGGCTCCGCCTGATTCCCGTGGCCAAGTGGGAGTATTCCTCCGCAACGGAGCCGTCCAGCAGGGCAGTGGGCTTTGAAGTATCCCGGTATGAAGAGCTCATGGCCAGATTGCCCAGGAACGGCGCTTCCACGTCCTGGGCCAACTTTCTTCCGCCGCCCTCGCCGAATATGTCCCCGGTGTAGTTTTCCACTATCCCCAAAACGTTGAGATTCAGCTTGCGGATCATGTTGATGCATCGCTTGGCGTCCATGTTGGCCAAAAGCTGCGGCGTGCTTACGACAACGAAACCGTCCATAGGCACGGTCTGCATCACCGTTAATGGGGAATCCGACGTTCCCGGGGGAAGGTCGACAACCAGGTAGTCCAAGTCACCCCAGTCGGTAACTTGCAGGAACTGGTTAATGGCGTTATGGATCATGGGGCCGCGCCATATAATGGCCTCCTCCTCGTTTTCTTGGAAGAAGGCCATGGACACCACCCGGACCCCCCATTTTTCCGAAGGGTGGATTTGGCCGTCCACGTAGTCCGGCTTGTCTTCGATACCCAGAACCTTGGTAACGTTGGGGCAATCGATATCCACGTCCAGAAGGCCCACTTGGTTGCCTTCCAAGGCAAGAGTAACGGCCAAGTTGACCGCCACCGTGGTCTTGCCGACCCCCCCTTTGCCACTGTAAACGCCGATCTTGGTCTTGATTTTGGAGAGTCTCTCGGTGATCTGGCGCTTTTGGTCCCAGGTCCGTTTAATCTGTTCCAGGCGCGCGTTTTGCTGGGGGGTTGTCATCCAATCCTCCCGCCGGACTTCTTCCATGTATTATTGGCGCTCAAAATTGCCGGTGCTGCGAAAGCGAAAGCCCCATACCCTAGATTCCCAGTTGGGATCTGGCTTCCTCGCTGATCAAGTCTGGAGACCAGGGCGGGTCAAAGACCAACTCTATCTCCACTTCTCCGACGCCTTCAACGTCTTGAATTGCCCATTCCGCTTGCTGGGCAATAAATGGCCCCATCCCGCAACCCGGGAAGGTGAGCGTCATTTGCACGTATACGTCGCCCTCATTGACTTGGACGTCGTATATCAGTCCCAAGTCCACAACGTTTACCGGTATCTCCGGGTCGTAGACCGTTTTCAAGCATTCGTAGATGTCAGCCGGGTCAACTTGCGTTGTCATTGTCGCCTCCGAAGGGGCTGGATGGATTCATTAGCTGGATGGACTCATTATAGGGATAGTTGACTCTATTGAGCAACAACAGCCAAATAGCCGCTGCTGTAACCTAAGGTATCAGTAAGACCTTTCCGGTGGTGGCGCGGCCCTCCAACTGCCGGTGGGCCTCGTCCGCCTCTGACAGAGGGAAGACATGCTCGACGCGCAGCTTCAACTCGCCGGACTGCACCCAACCCAGGATGTCGTTGGCCCGTTGTTCCAGTTCTTCACGGGTGGCGGTGTAGTCGGCCAAGCCGGGCCGCGTCAGGAACAAGGAGCCGTTGGACAGGATGCGAGGGTCTTTTGGCGGGACCGGGCCGCTGGCCTGCCCGTAAAGAACCATGTAGCCTCGCCGCCCCAAGCAACTGACGCTCTGATCGAAGGTTGTTTTGGCCACCGAGTCGTAGACTACTTGAACACCTTCGCCGTTCGTGGACCGCTTCACCTCTTCGGCGAAGTCCTGCCGGGTGTAAAGGATGACTTCGTCAGCGCCTGCCTGTCTTGCCAAGTCCGCCTTGGCTTCGGTGGAAACCGTAGAGAACACATAGCCGCCCAACTGTTTAACCATCTGGATTAGCAACAAGCCCACGCCGCCGGCTCCTGCATGTATCAACACCCGGTCGCCGTTTTTCACCGGATAGGTAGAGTAACAAAGGTAGTGGGCCGTCATGCCTTGCAGCATGACGGCGGCTCCGTCCCGCGCATCCAGCCCTGCGGGCATTTTAATCAACCTAGCCGATGGTACGATCGATTGCTCCGCATAGGCCCCCGGCGTGCTGCAATAAGCCACCAAGTCTCCTTCCTGGACTTCGGTCACCCCGTGTCCCACTCCGCAGACGGTGCCTGCGGCCTCCAATCCGATGATCCACGGAAGGGATGGACTTGGGTTTACCCCGGCGCGAGTGTAGACGTCGGTGAAGTTCACGCCGACCGCCTCTATTTGCACCAATGCTTGTCCCTCACCCGGCTGCGGGTCGGCTACGTCCTGGTACTTCAATACTTCGGGGCCGCCGTGTTCCGCCATTTGGACTGCTTTCACAATGTTGCCTCCTGATTATCCGTTCTAAAGTTTGGCTCGGACCGGACCGTGGAATAAGGCCTTTGATGGTACCAGCCAGTGGAAGCGCTATGGATACCGAATTGGCCTTTTACATGGTTGCCTTGAGTTCTGGTATGGCTGGAACGGACAAGGCAAGGGCGCCGGCGCGACGATAGTATACTCTCATACCACGGAGCCACCTACTTCAAGTTTTCGTTGCGATACCTTGGGGAAACTGCTATGATTACGGAGAATGATGCGGTGTGAGAAACAATATTGAAGCTACTGCAAGGCCAGCACTATCCAGGTTGCTGGTCAAGTCCAAAAGTCTTCAATTAGAAGAATGCCCACACAGGTGAATAGCTTGATGTGGGCTTATTTGCGAATAGGCCAAGGGATGGAGGTATAGCATTGGTAAGCCAGAGTAGTCCGTCTCTCTCCGAAGCCCTGACTCGGTTTATTGCGGCCAAGAAGGGTGGGAAGAAGGCCCAGGATGGGCATCAAGAGCTTGGTCGTTTCGTAGCTTGGTGCGGGCGCGAGCGGAGTGTGAGCGACTTGTCTCCGTCGGAGGTCGCGGACTACGCCCAGCACATAGGTCTGGGCGGGGTGGAGTCGGCCAGCCGGCTCAGCCCTTTGAAGATATTCCTTGCTTACCTGAAAGACGAAGGTTGGATACAAAACGGCCTTGCAGCACATTTAAGGGTACCAAGAACTCGTCGCAATAGCTTATCCCGGACTGCCGGAGCTACCGCCTTGGCCGAAGAGGACGCCCCGCAGTTGAGCCAGGAAGGCTATAACAGGCTGCTGGCCCAGTTGGAGCAACTTAAAGGGGAGCGGGTCGGTGTCATCGCTGATATCCGCCGGGCCATGGAAGACAAAGACTTTCGTGAAAACGCGCCCCTCGAAGCAGCGAAGGAGCGCCAAGGCATCGTGGAATCGAAGATCAGAGAGTTGGAAGCCAGCTTGGCAAACACGATCGTGATGGAGAGGGGACGCCGGGTCGCCCAGCAAAAAGTAGCAGTGGGTTCAAAGCTAACTTTGAAGGACGTTGGCTCGGGCAAGAAGATCAGCTACACTCTGGTGGATGTTCGGGAGGCCGACGTTTCTTCGGGAAAGATATCTACCGTGTCGCCAGTGGGGCATGCCTTGATGAACCGGCAAGTTGGCGAAGAGGTTGAGATCAATGTTCCACGCGGGACCCTCCGCTACCTCATTGAGAAGATCGGCAGCTAACCGCCCTCAGTTCCACACCAGCCAAGACGTCAAAGAGGCCTGCAAGATGCAGGCCTCTTCATTTGGGTGACGTTAACCGATCCTGTCCAACTCTGCCAGTATGTCCGCTGGGTCGGGCAGAACCCCTGGCACGTAGGTCTGCCGGAACCGGATAGTTCCTTCTTTGTCTACTATGATCACCGCGCGATTGCCCGCACCGCGTTCTTCGTTCCACAGGTCATACGCTTGGATCGCCTTGCCTTTGGGATGGAAGTCCGATAACTCCGGGTACGGGAGGCCTCCCAAGCTCGTCGACCAAGCCCTATGGGCGGCTACCGTGTCACAGCTTATGCCCAACACCTGGGCATTTCGCTCCTCGAATCCAGCATGGTGTTGCCGGAACAAGGAGGCTTGCATGGTTCAACCAGATGTGAAGTCAAAGACATGGAACGATAGGACTACGGGCTTTTGCCCCTTAAAACTACTCAAAGTGATGTCGCCGTCACTTACAGACGGAAGGGTAAAATCGGGCGCCGGGTCACCAACTTCTGCAGGCATATCCCAAACCTTTCTCCAAATAACGTTTCAGGATTCGCGCCTTTCGTTAGAGGCGCGCCAAGAATTATACATCACTTCAATCCCTGCTACGATACCCGTTTAGCATGAGCTGGTCCTTTCCCGAAACTGGACCTGCTTTTTTGGTTTGCGCCTGGCCTGATGTAGTTGACATAATGATTACACCAAGCATTCTTTGTGGCGTAGTCCACCCTAGAATAGTGCGTGGTATACTGAGCCGATCAACGCGTTGTATGTTCTCTTGTTGTATGTTCTCTTTCGGAATAGGCTTATTCATGGGCGGTTGATCGATCTTTACTTCGCTTTATCGGGCCAAGACTGGATATTCGTGGCCCCAGGAATTTGGAAATTTGCAGGTAGTTTTTGACCGGGGAGTGTACATCCCTGAGTTGGACTTATGGCTGGACTCCCTTCGGAAGCGGGATAGCAGCCTGATATCTCACGCTCACTCCGACCACACTGCCCGCCATAGCAGACCTGTATTGACTCCGAATACTCGCTTGTTGTTGTCCGATTACCTCAAACGGTCCGACCCCGTGACCCTGGAGTATCATGAACCGTTGGAAACGGAGCTTTATACGCTAACGCTGCATCCGGCAGGCCATTGCTTGGGATCGGCGCAATGCTTGGTCCAATCCAAGGCCACTGGCGAGAAAGTGTTGTACACCGGGGACATCAAGATGCGCCCCAGTCCCACCAATGAACCCTTGGAAGTCGTTCCCTGCGACACGTTGATAATCGAGTCCACCTATGGCAGGCCGAGGTATGTCTTCCCAGACCAGGAGCAGATATTGTCAACCGCCCGCCAAACGTTGGCCAACTGGTTGTCTCGAGGCGAGAAACCGGTGGTACAAGGATGGAGGCTGGGCAAGTCGCAAGAGGTACTCCACTACTTACTGGCTCAAGGATTCGACGTGTTGGTGGACGAGAGTATATACCAGGTTGCCGAAGCCTATCAGCAAGCCGGAGTGACCTTTCCTGGGGACCCGCACTTGTTCAAGGGCCACTGGCCAGATGGGTACGTGTTGCTGTGTCCTCCGGGCAGGCGCAGCGCTGCGCCGATAAAGGGGTACCGGGGCCTGCGGTACATGGAGTTAACCGGATGGGCCGTGGATAGCGAGAACAGGTGGGGCCGGCGCGGCGACGCCAACCTGCCGTTGAGCGACCACCCGGACTTCAACGAACTACTGGAATACGTCCGGTTGGCTCAACCCAAACAAGTTTACACGGTCAACGGGTTCCCGGAACTGGCGGCTCACCTGCGAGGGCTGGACATACCGGCGGTGCACCTGTCAGCGAGAGGCCAACCTCAGGATACCGGGTTCCAGATGCGGTTGGTGTAAGAGGCGGGTCGTTCGAGTAGGCCGACCCCTTTTGCGAATCCCAGTATCGTGTCCAGCTTTTCCGTAACCTCCGGATCTGTCTCGTTATCCGGCAACTCTTCGGCGAGTTCGTAGAAATTCCTCCAAATATATAAGGCAAGGGGGCGCAACTAACGCGCCCCCTTCTGGTGTTGCCGAGATTGACGCCTTGCCGGCCTAGTCCGGCGTGGAGCCAAGGGCAGGAACGTTGGACGACTCGTCGGCGGCCAACTGGCGGTTCACCGCACTCAGGTAGGCTTTGGCGCTAGCCACCACGATGTCGGTGTCTGCACCACGGCCAGTGTAGGTCTTTCCATCCTTTTCGATCCGAATAGTGACTGTGCCAAGGGAGTCCCGGCCTTCGGTAGCGGCCTGTACGTTAAAGTCCACCAGCCGGTTTGCCATGCCGATGGCGCGGTCGACGGCGTTGCAGATGGCGTTTACCGGGCCGTTGCCGGTGGCGGCATCGGTCACCGCAGTCCCTTCGGTGTCAATCAATCGCACTGTTGCGGTGGCGATGCCGTGGTCGCCGCCACTGAATTGAACCTGCTCCAGCGTGTAGCTTATAGGCTCATTGGCCTCCCGGGACTCTTCGTCCATGAGAATTTCCAAGTCGCGGTCTGTGACTTCGCGCTTCCGATCAGCCAGGTCTTTGAACGACTCGAACACTCTGGATACGTCTTCGCGGGAGAGTTGGTACCCCAGGGCCTCCAGTCGCGCCTGAAGGCCGGCGCGGCCGCTTAGCTTGCCCAAGACCAGGCTGTTGCCGGGCACGCCGACCCGCTCCGGTTGCATTACCTCGTAAGTAGAGCGGTCCTTGAGTACACCGTCCTGGTGGATTCCCGAGGCGTGGCGGAAAGCGTTTTCGCCCACCACCGCTTTGTTTGATTGCACCACCATTCCGGTAATCCGGCTCACCATGCGCGACGACGGATAAATCTGGGTGGTGTCAATGCCGATGTTCATCCCGAAGTGGTCCTTGCGGGTGTCCAAGGCCATTATGATTTCTTCCAGTGACGCGTTGCCGGCCCGTTCGCCGATGCCGTTGATGCAGCCTTCCACCTGCCGCGCCCCGACCTCGATCGCTGTCAGGCTGTTGGCCACGGCCAACCCCAGGTCGTTGTGGCAGTGCACGCTCAACACCACGTCGTCAATGCCTGGAACGTTGGCCTTGACGTCCTGCAACAGTTTGGCGAATCCGCTTGGGGAGGGGATCGCATAGCCTACGGTGTCGGCGATATTTATGGTGGTGGCGCCCGCCCGGATCACCTCGGCAAGCATCTGGTACAGGTACTCCGGGTTGGTCCTGGTGGCGTCCATGGGAGAGAACTCTACGTCCGGACAGTAACTCTTGGCCCGCTCCACCATGGTTACAGCCATCTCCATGACCTCTTCCCGGTTCTTTCGGAGTTGGTGCATTTGGTGAATTTCGGATGATGAGAGAAACACATGGATGCGGGGCCTCTCAGCGTGCTGAACCGCCCTCCAAGCTTGGTCAACGTCGTTGGGATGGGCGCGGGCCAAGGAGGCGATGATAGGGCCCTTGACCTCTTTGGCAATGTTGGATACCGCCTCGAGGTCGCCGGGCGAACTGGCGGCGAATCCTGCCTCGATGATGTCTACCTGCATCCGCTGCAACTGGCGAGCGATCTCCATTTTCTCCGCACCAGTCATGCCGATGCCGGCGGATTGTTCGCCATCCCGGAGGGTTGTGTCCAGTAGCATTACTCGTTCGTTAGCCATCGCTATTTTTCCTCATTCCCTTTCTGTGAATTACCGGAATTTGGGATACACGGCCGCTAACTGCGGCGCTCAGAAAGGGGTCTCAGGGTCACGTAGTCCACCGCGCTCAGCCCGGCCAAGACCAATGCGCGATGGTGAACTACTCTCAACATCTCCTGTCCTCTCAAAAAATTCGGTTAACCAAGTGTCACCTGGGCTTCTTCCGAAAATGGCTATACTGCGCTTACTTCGGGTCCATCCAAGGCATCATGCTGCGCAGTTCTTTGCCGATGACCTCAATTGGGGCGGTCTGCGCCGCCTGTCGCATGGGGTTGAACCGGGGGCGGCCCTCATCGTTCTCGGAAATCCATTCCCTGGCGAAGGTACCGTCCTGGATTTCCTTCAAAACAGCGCGCATGTTCTCGCGCACGTGCTCGTCGATAATCCGGTCGCGGCGACTCAAGGAGCCGTACTCGGCGGTGTCACTAACTGAGAAATGCATGTAGTTGTGTCCGCCCTGATACATCAGGTCGACGATCATCTTCAGTTCGTGCAGGCACTCGAAGTAGGCGATTTCCTGTGGGTATCCCGCTTCCACCAGCGTCTCGAAGGCGGCATTAACCAACGCCGTGACCCCGCCGCACAGGATCGACTGCTCGCCGAACAGATCGCTCTCCGTCTCGTCCTTGATAGTGGTTTCCAGCACTCCGGCTCCTGTGCAGCCAACGCCCTTGGCGTAAGCCAAGCCAATCTGCTTGGCGTTTCCGGTGGCGTCCTGGTGCACCGCCAGCAGGCAGGGGACGCCGACGCCCTCCGTGAAGAGTTCCCGCATCCGATGCCCAGGCGCTTTGGGGGCGACCATCATCACGTCCATCTCTGGCGATGGCACTACTTCCCTATAGTGGATGCTGAAGCCATGGGCCACCATGAAGGCGCTGCCAGGCTTGAGATTCGGGGCGATCTGGTCACGATATACGCCACCTTGAATGTGGTCAGGGATAGCCATCATTATTACGTCTGCCGCTTTCGCGACTTCCGGTACGTCGGCCACTTCCAGACCCGCTTCTTCAGCGACGGCCCGGCTCCGGCTCCCAGGGTACAGGCCCACGATGACCTTTTGCCCGTTGTCCTTCAGGTTCAGCGCGTGGGCGTGTCCTTGGCTGCCGTAGCCAACCATGCCAATGGTCTTGCCGGACAAGATGTCCAGGTCCGCATCCTGATCGTAATAAACGTTTACCATGGTTCTCCTTAATCCAGCCTCTCGGCGGCTGTACTGTTTACTCGACGCTTTAGTGTCTCCCGTCGGTCTTTCGCACGTCGCTACATTCTTAGACCCCTTCGTAGTTGGCCGTCGCCATGTGAGTGGCCCGACTTACCGGGTCGTAGCTGGACCGTGGCCGTTCCAGCCCCACGTCGTCGCTGACCCTGGCGTTGGACTGTCCGCGCACCATGGCCACCAACCCCGTCCTCAACATCTCGATGATCCCAAAGGGCTCCAGCAGGTCGTGCAAGGCGCTGATCTTGTCCTCTTCCCCGGTGATTTCAACCACCATGGACTGGGCCCCAACGTCCACGACGTTGCCCCTGAACAAGTGGACGATCTGAATTATCTCCGCTCTTGTATCCGGGGTGGTGCGGACCTTGATCAAGGCCAACTCCCGAGCTACGACCTCCTCGCCGGAAAGGTTGGACACCCGGATGACGTCGATCAACTTGTCCAACTGCTTGGTGACCTGGCTAACCGTGTCTTCGCCACCGCTTACTACGAAGGTCATCCGGGACAGGCCAGGGCGCTCGCTCTTGCCCACGGCAAGGCTGGCGATGTTGAAGCCGCGTCGACGGAACATACTGGCCACCCGGGTCAACACTCCCGGCTTATCCTGCACCAAGGCCACAATGGTGTGATGTTGCTCGCGGTAATGCCCGTTCTGATTCATCTAGGATGAAACCTCGCTCATCGGCTCTTCCATCATCTCATGGACGGATTCGCCAGCCGGGATCATGGGGTAAACGTTCTCGTCCTCTTTTACGATAAAGTCCACCACCACCGGCCCCGGAATCTCCATCGCTTGTTGGATGGCGGCGTTCACTTGGTCCTTCTCGGTGACCCTGATGCCGGGGATGCCGTAGGCTTCGGCAAGTTTGACGAAATCGGGATTGCCTGAGTACACGGTGGCGAAGTAGTCCTGTTCGTAGAACAGGTCCTGCCACTGGTGGACCATGCCCAAGACGCCATTGTTGAGGATGGCGAACTTTACGTTGATGTTGTTCTCCACAGCGGTAGCCAGGTCGCAGAGCGTCATCTGGAATCCACCGTCTCCCGCAATAGACCAGACGGTCTTGTCGGGCCGTCCCACTTTGGCGCCCAACGCCGCCGGCACCTCGAAGCCCATGGACCCTAAGCCGCCGGACGTGATGAGTGTGTTGGGCTCACTGAAAGCGCAATACTGGGCCGCCCACATCTGGTGCTGGCCCACACCGGTTACGATGATCGAATCGCCATGCGTGGCCTCGGTCAACCGCCGCAGGACGAACTGTGGTAGCAAAGTGTCGGTGTGGCGGATGTTTATCGAAGGGTGCTCCGCTCTCAGCGTGTCGCACTGCTGGAGCCAGTCGATGTGGACGTTAGGCTCAACGAGAGGCAACAACTGTTGCAGCACGCACTTCAGGTCCCCTATGACTGGAGCAGTGGCTTTGACGTTCTTGTGCACCTCCGAGGGGTCGATGTCCACGTGAATAATTTTGGCGTTGGGGGCGAAGTCCGAAAGCCTGCCGGTGACCCGGTCGTCGAATCGCATCCCCAAGGAAATGAGCAGGTCGGCTTGGTTGATGGCCAAGCTGGCGTAGGCCATGCCGTGCATACCCGGCATACCCATGCTCAGGTAGTGGTCGGTGGGGAAGGAGCTTATCCCAAGAAGCGTGGTAATCACAGGGACCTGCGCCTTTTCCGCCAGTTCCCTTACCTCTTCGTAAGCATGGGATATCAGGACCCCGTGGCCGGCAATGATGACAGGACGTTTTGCTTCATTGATCAGCTTGGCGGCGAGGGCGACCTCCTCCGCATCGGCTTCCCTAGGTGGGTTGTACCCCGCCAAGTCCACAGTGGCCGGCCAGACAAACTCCGTTTTGTCGCCCTGAAGAACATCCTTCGGAATGTCTATCAACACAGGGCCAGGACGTCCGGTGCGGGCAATGTAGAAAGCCTCTTTAATGGCCGGGGCTACCTCAGTCACGTCCATCACCAAGTAGTTGTGCTTGGTGACCGGCAGAGTTATGCCGGTAACGTCGGTCTCCTGGAAAGCGTCGCGGCCTATGGCCGCTCTGGGTACTTGTCCGGTAATGGCTACCATCGGTATCGAGTCCATCTGGGCCGACGCGATGCCGGTTATCAAGTTGGTGGCGCCGGGGCCCGAAGTGGCGATGCACACGCCAACTTTTCCGGTGGCCCGTGCGTAGCCATCGGCGGCCATTGCCGCGGCCTGCTCATGCCGCACCAGGATATGGCGAAGCTGAGGGTATTTTGCCAGGGCCCCGTAAAGGGGCAAGACCGCTCCCCCCGGAAGCCCGAACATCACGTCCACTCCCTCTTGCAGGAGGCTTTCACAAACTATTTCCGCGCCGGTAAGTTTCATCTCATTCCTTCTTGCGGGCCCCATTTTACGGGCATAAAAAAACCCATCCCATGAAGGGACGGGTCATAATTCCCGCGGTACCACCCTTCTTTTCCGATGGTCAGGCTTCACTTTTGCACCTGCTTCGGCACATCTACACTAACCTGCCCAAGACCTCGGAACTGCTCAACGGCTTGTAACGGTGCCAACCGCCGCGCCCTACTGACTTTCAGGCGGAACGCTCCGGGACGAGTTCAAGGCCCTTCTGACACCGGACTTGCACCAACCGCCGGCTCTCTGTGACAGGGCGCCCCTACTACTTCCCATCTTCGCGGAATTCGTAATATGCTGAGGAGGAATGCTATCAGTGTGCCGAATGGTTGTCAATATAATGCCAACAACATAATGCCAACAACTTCGTCTAGCAACCACCGCTGCTTTAAACCATCTAAGTAAAGTTCGGTCACCTAATGGTGACCCTGATCTCACATCATGTTCAAAGTCGTGCACACATCAGGTCTCAAGCATCACGCGGTTACGTTGCCGGGTTCGACCCGCCGCCAGCATAGAATCTTCCATCACCGCCGTTCCGGTATGTTAGAATAACCGGGACTTTTACTTGGGCTGATGTGGATTGAGAGGAGCAACTCTCCCCCCTGCGGGCTGTGCTTGACAGAGGTCGCCTCGCACGGGAGGGACTATGAGGGATTAGGGGCGGTGACGGAGCGAATATTTATCGGGGTTGCTTGGCCGTATGCCAACGGGCCTTTGCACTTGGGGCACATAGCAGGCTGCTATTTGGCGGCGGATGTGTTTGCCCGCTATCATCGCGTCAAAGGCAATGAAGTCCTCATGGTGTCGGGCAGCGACGGCCACGGAACGCCTATCACCGTTCGGGCCGAACAGGAGGGGATAACTCCCGAAGAGGTGCTGAACCGGTATCATCCCCAGTTTCTGGAAACGTGGGAACAGTTGGGAATATCCTTCGACCTGTTCACATCCACACATACTGAAAACCACGAGAAGGTGGTACACGACCTCTTCCGGGTGCTTCTGGAGCGGGGCTATCTGTACGAGCAAGCGATGGAGCTGGCCTACTGCGCCGAGTGCGACCGGTTTTTGCCCGACAGGTACGTGAACGGCACATGTCCTCACTGCGATTTCGAGCGGGCGCGAGGCGACCAATGCGACAATTGCGGGCGCACCCTTGACCCGCAGGACCTGGTGGAACCCAAGTGCGTCATCTCGGGCGGCGTTCCCGAATTCAGGGAGTCGGACCATTTTTTCCTTAAGCTTTCGGCGTTCCAGGAACCCCTGCTGGAGTGGGTGAACCGGCAGCCCCATTGGCGAGCCAACGTCCAGAACTTCACCCGGCGTTATCTCGAAAGGGGATTGAAAGATCGGGCAATTACCAGGGACCTTACCTGGGGGGTCCCAGTGCCGTTGGAAGGCTACGAAGGGAAACGGATTTACGTCTGGTTCGAAGCCGTTAGCGGCTATTTGTCAGCGGCCATAGAGTGGGCGCAGCGCACCGGCGACGGCCAACGGTGGGAGCAGTTCTGGAAGGACCCCGACACCAAGGCCTACTACTTCATCGGAAAAGACAACATCCCGTTCCACACGCTGATTTGGCCGGCCATGCTCATGGGGTACGGCGGCCTCAATTTGCCCTACGACATTCCCGCCAATGAGTTCCTGGGTTTGGAAGACCGAAAGTTCTCCACCAGCGAAAATTGGGCCGTGTGGGCGCCGGACTACTTGTCCAGGTATGATCCGGACCCGCTGCGTTACCTGCTTTCCATTAATATGCCCGAGACCGGCGACGCCAATTTTTCCTGGGCGGAGTTTGTGCGCCGCAACAACGAAGAGTTGGTGGCTACCTTCGGCAACCTGGTGCATAGGGTACTGTCTTTCACTTACCGGAACTTCGACGGTCAAACGCCGCCCGCGGGGTCGCTGCAGGAGATCGATGAGCGGCTTCTGGCCACGGCACGGGAGGCGATGGACGCAGTGGACCAAGAGTTGCACGGTTGCCATTTCAAAGCGGCGATAGCCCGGTCCTTCGCATTGGCGCATGAAGTCAACCGTTACTTGGACGCCAAGGCTCCTTGGCGGGCCATCAAAGAGGACCGGGATGCAGCGGCAACAACCCTGTGGACTGCCATTTGCGCCATCAACTGCCTGAAAATGACCTTGTACCCCTTCCTTCCATTCAGCGCCCAACGCCTCCACGAATTTCTAGGGTTTGATGGCAGCGTTGCAGACCAGAGTTGGGATTTCGACGTTTTGATGAAGTCCATAGAGGCCGATAAGCCCCTGCGGAGGCCCGAGCCCCTCTACACCAAGTTGGAGCCGGAGGTCGTCGACCAAGAGGTCCAACGATTGGGAGCCGGCGCGGTATAGTGAGCCAATCGCCACAGGGTCTGGATGAGCGCACAGCGTTTATCTATGCTCCGGTCATGCGTCAGATAGCCTTGGTCGAAGAGCGGCTGCGCAGTCTTCGCACAGTAAGCCCTTCCTACTTGGAGCCGCTGCTGGACCATGTGCTGGACTCACGGGGCAAGCGTATCCGCGCCGCTATCACCCTGCTCGCTTCCCGATTCTACCCGCACAACCCCGATAATCCCATCATTATGGCCGGGGCAGTGGAGTTGCTGCACTTGGCCACTTTGATCCACGACGACACGGTGGACAACTCAGACTTGCGCCGAGGGCGTCCCACGGTAAGCAATCAATGGGGCAAACAGATGGCGGTGTTGTTCGGGGACTACATTTTCGCTACGTCCGCCACCTTCGTTTGCGACACGGGGAACATCCGGGTGATCCGGCGGTTTTCCGAGACGATCATGGAATTGGCCAGCGGGGAGATAGCGGAGTTCTTTGATACGTTCAACCCGGAGCAGGCACGGGAGCGTTATCATCATCGGATTTACCGGAAAACCGCATCCCTGTTCCGCACTGCCGGCGAGACCGGAGCAATTCTCGGCGGGGCGCCGGAGCCCCAGATTCAAGCAATGAGCGATTATGGCTACAACATCGGGATGGCCTTCCAGATGGTCGACGATCTGCTGGACGTCCAAGGTGACGCGGCTGAGTTGGGCAAACCTGTAGGCAACGACCTGTTACAAGGCGTGCTGACACTGCCCACTATTCTGCTGATGGAGAAGTACCCTCAAGACAACCCGGTGCAAGAGTTGCTCAATGACCCTACGGCCGATGGCAAGTTGGAGCAAGCGTTGGATATGATCAACAACTCCGGTGTTGTCGGTGAGTGCTACGCGATCATAGGGCAGTATTGTGAAAAGGCCGTGAGGTGTATGGATACCTTACCGGAGTGTGAAGCGAAAAGCTCGCTGGCGGCACTGCCTGAGTATATCCAGGAGCGCAGTCGCTAGCTCACGCTCCTTCTTCCCACGCGATCCTGCCGCCTATCATTGTCATGACCGCTTTAATTTCCTTGAGTTGCTCAGGTCCGGTAGTCGTGGGGTCTGAATCCAGCAGCACCAAGTCGGCGAACTTCCCCGCCCGAATGCTCCCCTTCAGGTCTTCCGTCCCTTCTGCGTAAGCCGGTCCCAGAGTGTAGCAGCGCAAGGCGTCCATTACTGTCATGGGCGCTGTACGAGGGGAAGACCCCTGAGACAGAGTATTGCCTTCCCGCGTCTTCCCAGTGACCGCGCTGTAAATGCCCGGCCAAGGATTGGCGTCTATCACCGGCCCATCGGAACTGAAGGCCAATGGTACCGAAGCCTCCAGCAACGCGCCGCTGGGATAAAGGTGAGGTAGCGTGGAGGGCTCGACTCGGTGCAGATAGCCGTCCCCGTTCCAGTAGATGAACCCGGGCTGGGTAACCACCGTCACGCCCGTGTCCCGTATGCGAGTCACCAAGGGCGGCGGGCACTCGGCGCAATGCTCTACGCGGTCTCTCTTGCCGGCAACGAGACTTGGTTCCAAGCAGGCCTCCTCCAACACCTGGACACTAGCTTCTACAGCCTCCAGCTCTATTGCATGAATGGCTGCAGGGAATCCACGGCGATGGGCATCATTGACGATTTGTTTCATTTCCTGTTCGCTTGGATGCAGCGCGCCGGTCGTAAGCGTCAGCATTATCTTCGCGTGTCCCAACCTGAGCATATTGTCACCGCTTCCCCACCGTAGCCCTGCCGACGTCAGTTCGTCCAATCGGAAGGCGCCAGCCATCATGGTGACGCGGCACGACAGTTTCCCCGATGCTTGAAGGGATTGCAGGGTGCGCCAACGTTCCAAGCCGTTATTGGCCCCTGCATCCTGTACCGACGTTATGCCGTAGCTCAGCAGTGACCGGTCGAGCGCAACGATGTTGGCCTCCAGTTGGTCATAATCTCTCGACGTCCCCAGCCGCTCACGCAAGAACCCGGAGAGTTCCAACAGCAGTCCGGTGGGGCTTCCTGTTATGGAGTCTCGGTCGATCACTCCCTCTACCGGGTCCGGGGTGGTAGAGTCTATCCCAGCGAATTCCAGGGCGAGGCTGTTCAATACGGTAGCGTGACCACTGCGGTGGTGGAGCCGCACTGGATGGTTGGGAGATACGAGGTCCAAATCATCCCGCGTGGGGTGGCGGCGCTCCGAGAGGGACAAGTGGTCGTAACCAACACCGCGAATCCATTGGCCTGCGGGAAGGGCGCAGGCCTTGCGCCGCACCAATTCTCGTAATTCCTCAATGGAGTTGACAGCCTTGGGGCTGCAATCCAAGGCACTAATGGCAGTTGCTTGGGCCAACAAATGGCAGTGGGCGTCTCCGAACCCCGGTATCAAGGTCCTACGCCGGCAGTCGATTATTCTGGTATCCGGGTCGGCCAGAGGCGCTACATCTTCGGTCCGGCCAACCGCTGTAATCTCATCGCCGCTAACGGCAAGCGCCTCCGCGATTGGTTGGGCGTCCTCCAGTGTCAAAACTCGGGCGTTTACGAGAATTAATTCCGGTGCGCACGGATGGATGCTTGATGATGAACGGCGTCTGGAAGGTCGCATGATCCTTTTGGCTGGAAACCAAGCGCTGAACGGATTGAACATCAATCAGCAAGTCTGTCATCATAACACCGTCAGTTCCGCCGGAGATGTCCTGGAGGTGCGGACTTCGGTGACCATGCAACACCAACAAATGGCTAAGATGTTCAAATGTAATGACGATGCAAGAAAGCCTTTTAGATTGCAAGCCCAATCTCCGTGAAGGCCATGAGTTCAACATATCCAGGCTCAGGCAATGGTCGGTAGGAGTTGCTGTAGCCCTGCTGGCCTTGGCAGGAGCGATTGTGGTGTTGTTGGACTGGCGTGACGTGCAGGGCGCGGTGGTCCAGGCCGATTGGCGGCCCGTTCTCTTAGGGTTGGGCGTTACCGGCGGCTCTTACGCTGTTCAAAGTTACAGCTTTGCATTGCTGAACCGGTCGTTCGGCGTGCGGCTGGGGCTGACGGACTTGCTGGGTGTAGGTTTCGTGTCTTCGGTAATGATCGCCGCTGTTGGGGGACTGGCAGGGCATTCCCTGCGGTTGCTGCTTATGGCGCGGCGCGGCGTGCCTGCCGGGTATGCAATGGCGCCATCCTTGTTTCATGGGTATCTGGAGAGCTTGGTGTTCTTCGCGTTGATACCAGCCGGGTTGGCCTACTTGGCGGTTGCCCACCCTCTGCCCTCCGGAGTGGCTGCCACGCTGGCGGCAGGGGCGGCGATATTGGGGGTCGCTTTCGCGATTACGGCCGTCGTGTTCTTTGTGGGGCAAGTGAGGGCAGTCGCGCTACGGATAGTGGAACGGACGTGGCGGCTGGTCACGCGGCGCAGCATAGAGCTGGGGTTGCAGGGGTTCGAGGATACGCTGGACCATGGCTTCATGCAGTTGCGTTCAAGGCCGCTGGAATTGGCTGTTCCATTGGCGCTGATAGTGGCAGACAGGCTGGCAAGACTGGTCGTTGTTTGGTGCTGTTTCCAGGCGTTCGGAGGTGACGTTGACCCCAGCGTGATATCGACGGGCTTCGCAATTGGCGTAGCGGTGGGTGTGATGTCCATGATTCCGGGCGGGTTGGGCGTTCAAGAAGGATCGATGGTCGGAGCCTATCATCTGCTGGGAGTCCCCGTAGAGCAAGCGGTGCTGGTGTCGCTGCTGTTCCGGCTGGTGTATTACATGGCGCCATTCGCCGCCAGCCTTCTTTTCTACTGGCACGTACTCAGGCGGGACCGATTGGCGGGCGATTCATCGTTCCAGCCCTGAGCTGGAACCCGGGGCTGTGAGGTTTGTTTTCTTTTCCCTGTGTTTCTGGACTCCCGCTTTCGCGGGAGTGACGGCGGGGCGAGAAGCGGCAATGGCGATGATGGCAGATGCTTCAGGTTGCGGTAGTTGCGGCGTAGGCTGCGTCGTGCTGCTCGTCGGCGTGGTAGGAACTGCGCACCAAGGGGCCTGATGCAACGTGGGCGAAGCCCAATTCCTGCCCGATTATGCGCAACTCTTCGAACTCGGCGGGGGTGTAGAAGCGGTCGATGGCCAGATGTTTGTCCGACGGCCGCAGGTACTGGCCGATGGTGAGGAGGTCGCAGTCAACACCCCGCAGGTCACGCATGGTGTCCACTACCTCGTCGGTAGTCTCACCCATACCAACGATAATGCCGGACTTGGTGACCATGCCCGGCGCCAGCTCCTTGGACTTTGCGAGCAGTTCCAATGAGCGCTGATAGTTGCCCTTGGGGCGCACGCGGGGGAAGATACGATTGGTGGACTCGATGTTGTGGTTCAAGACGTCCGGGCGGGCGTCGAGCACCTTCTGCAAAGCAGGCCAGGACCCAGCGAAATCCGGGATAAGCACCTCGATGCGGCAGTTGGGGTTGAGGTCCCTGACGCGCTTGATGCAACTGGCGAAGATAAAAGCGCCGCCATCCGGAAGGTCGTCCCGGTTGACTGAGGTGATTACGCAGTAGCGCAGACCCATGGTCTGCACCGTCTCGGCCAGCCGCGCCGGCTCCTGCAGGTCAATCCCGGTAGGGCGGCCGGTGGTTACGGCGCAATAATGACAGCGGCGAGTGCATATATCCCCCAGGATCATGAACGTGGCGGTGCCGCGGTTCCAGCACTCGCCGATGTTGGGGCAATGGGCCTCCTCGCACACCGTGTGCAATTGCTGGCCGCGCATCAGCGCTTTCAATTCGATGTACCGGGGGCTACCCGGGGCCCTTACCTTCAACCACTCCGGTAGTCTGGGCCTTGGCGCGCTGGACGTGGACTTGGGACTCATCGGTTCACCTTAAATCCTTCGGCGGCTTTTGACCGGCCCATCATAACATTTGCACCATGCGCGGATGCACCCGGCATTTTTCCGCACCGATGATGGCATCGATGTCTGCAATTGCTTGGTCCAGCCGATCATCATGGTTGACCACACGGTAATCGTAATCCACGGCTTTGGCGAGTTCGTTCCAAGCCTCGTTGAGCCGTAGCTCTATTTCGTTGGATGCATCAGTCATGCGAAGGGTCAAACGGCGGCGTAGTTGCTCGTAGGAGCCGGGCATCATGAAGATAGACACTGCTTCCGGGGCGAGGCGGCGCACTGTGTCCGCCCCTTGGACGTCAATCTTCAGGATAACGTCCCGTCCCTCCTGCAGGCCCTGCCGGACCTGGTTCCTGGGCACCCCATACCAGTTGCCGTAGACCTCGGCGCACTCCAGAAACTCGTCTCGTTCCTTCATTTTCAGGAAGGTGTCCAAGTCCAGGAAGATGTAGTCCTTGCCTTCCTGTTCGCCGGGGCGTGGTTGGCGGGTGGTGGCGGTGACTACGAAACGCCAAGGCCGGTCCAACTGCTTCAGCTTTTCGAGAGCGGCGTCTTTCCCGACACCGGATGGGCCGGACAACACCACCAGCAGGGGCGGGGCCGGTTGGGCCTCCGGCAGCAACCGGTCGGCCATATCCTCTCTTCGATGGGCCATGCTTCAGTTCTCGGACAAGGAAGCCAAGTGGTCCCAGAATTGCGGATAAGACACTGTGGCGGCGTCGGCGTCCTGGACCACCGTCTCCCCGCGGGCCAGCAGTCCGGCGACGCCCAGAGACATGGCCAGCCGGTGGTCGCCCCAACTCCGGCAGGAGGCGCCCATGAGACTTCCGGAACCGTGGATCACCATACCGTCTTCCCGCTCCTCGATATTGGCTCCCAAGCGGGAAAGTTCAGTGACGGTGGTGTTGATGCGGTCCGACTCCTTGACCCGCAACTCGGCGGCGTCCCTGATGATCGTCGTCCCTTTGGCAAAGCACGCGGCCACGGCGATGACCGGCAACTCGTCCAGGATTCTCGGGATCGTGTCGCCGCCAATTTCGATGCCAGTCAGTTCCCCGGAGGTCACCAGCAGGTCGGCCACCGGCTCTCCTCCTTCCATCCGTTGGTCCACCAAGCTCAGGTTGGGCCCCGCCCCCATTGCCTGCAAGGCTTCCATTATCCCGGTGCGGCTGGGGTTCAGCCCGATTCCCCGGATGAGGACATGGGCGTTGGGGTGACATAATCCTGCGACCAGCCAGAAAGCGGCGGAACTGATGTCGCCTGGGACGGCTATGTCCACGGAATGGATCGGCCCGGAGCGGACAGTCAAGGTCAGCCCGTCGGCCTCAACGAAAGCCCCCATTGCAGTCAACATGCGCTCTGTGTGGTCCCGGGAGAGGGCAGGTTGGTGCAGGATAGTGTCCTGTCCCGCAAACATGCCCGCCAGCATGATGCACGACTTTACCTGCGCGCTGGCGACGGGCATGGTGTATTCAATACCCTGCAGACCGCCCCCGCGAAAGATCAAAGGCGCCAGGGTGTCGCCGCTGCGCCCCATTACCTGCGCGCCCATCTGCTTCAAGGGCTGGACAACCCTCCCCATGGGGCGAGTGCGAAGGGACCCATCGCCGGTCAACACGGACAGAAAGGGCTGGGACGCCAACAGGCCGGACAGCAACCGCATGGTAGTGCCGCTGTTACCGGCGTCCAGAATATCGGCGGGTTCCCGAAGTGTTGGGCCTGCGCCGGTAACGGTGACCGATCCTTCCTCGCCGCCCGGCTCGATACTCACTCCCATCGCTTGTAAGCAGCGCATGGTGGACAAGACGTCGTCACCGCCGGAGAGGCCGGTAACCTTAGCCTCACCTTCTGAAATGCCGTTAAGAATCAACGACCGATGGGAGATGGACTTGTCCCCTGGGACGGAAATGGTCCCTTTCAGCGCCGTAGATCGCCGGACGGTCTGGTCCAATGTGACTATCCTTTAGAAGGGATGATTAAGCCCTCGTCAGCCGCCAGCAGGCTTTGAAGACTTATTGCGGGTGACAGGGCCGAAGGGCGGCTTACCGGCGCCTCCGCTCACGGTCCTGCTCCTGGCCGGAGCCGCCGCGGAACATCTTTCGTTGCGCTTCCATTATCTTGGAGCCGGCGAACATCTCCCCCATGCTTTCGGAGAAGCTCGGCAGCTCCGGGTTGGCTTGCTGGGACCTGGAAGGCACCGTACCGGCCAGCCAGTGCGCCCGTGCGACCGAAGCCTGCTCGAACATTTGCAGAATCGCGTTGGCGTCGGGGCCTTCTTCATGAGTCAAGGCTTGGCGCACGTCATACAGCTCCCTGATGAAGGTGTCTATCCATGCTACGATGGGTTCGGGGTTGCTAACGCAGATGTCCTTGTGCATTACGGGGTCTCCCGAAGCCAAGCGTGAGACACCGTTGAACCCGCTTGAAGCCAGCTTAGCGATGTCCTCCCAATTGGCGCTCTTGGAGGTGCAACTCATCAGGGCGGTTGAGAGTAGAAAAGGGAGGTGGCTGGCTGCGGCGACGAAGCTGTCGTGTTCATGCACTCCGATGAAGAAAGGCTTGGCGCCGATGGCCTCTGCCATCGTGCTGATCTCAGACACCGCCTTCTGGTTGGCATTCACGCTGGGAACGATGCAATAAGGCCGGTTTCTGAATAGTTCCGGGTCGGCGTTTTCAGGGCCGGGGGTCTCCTTCCCTGCCATGGGGTGTCCGCCGACGAAGTCGACCGTCCTGGGCAGGTATTCGTCGGCCCACTCCAAGACTTCCTTCTTGGTGCTTCCCACGTCGGTCACGACGCAGCCTGGGGGAATCTCCGAGCCAATGGCCTCCATGAGGTCCTTGATCGCCATGACAGGGGTGGCGAAAACGAGGATGTCCGTCTCATTGATGGCCGGCAACAGCCGAGCTTCAATCCGGTGGAACGCGTGGGACTTTTCGGCCTCCCTGCGGACGCTGCCGTTAGAGTCGGTGCCCACCAGCTCCAGGTTAGGCAGGTTGGCTTTCCTTAACGCCATAGCCAGAGAGGTGCCGATTAACCCGGTGCCGACGATAGTTATCCTTGCCACAGCAGTTCTCCTGGACCAAACATTCGCCCGCGAGACCGGCAGCGGACGGGAGCATTTTTGATTTTGAAGTTGCGGTTAATCTTACACCATGGCTTACCGCCAAGCTACATGATGCCGGTGGGGCAGTGTGCGTCCGAAGAGTAGGAAGAGGCAGCAGGAGGAGGAGGTGTGGGAGAAATGTCAAAAATCTGTATCATTTTGTGCCATTCCGTATCATTCAGCTTTGGAGATGGGGAGGAATTTCAGGTTATCCGGGGCATTTTTTCGGGTTTTGGCCCTTTTTGAGCAGTATTTGGTCGCTTCCGGCGCTGTTTTGTGCCATTGTGTGTCACTTCACCCCGGGTATAGGGTCCGGTCCGCGGGCCGGGCCAGTGGGGGCCAGGTGGGGCTGGAATCTATGATAAGGGGACGTTGCCGGGGATGGGAAGGGGCTTGCTGTCATCAAAACTGCGTAGTTGATTTGCATGAGTGAACATAACAAGAGACAGACCCGCGACAAGGTGAAATCCGGTTCCAGTCGGATTGCCGCTTGCCGTTCTGACGTGTGCGCAACATGCCTGTAGGTGTTAGCTGTCACCTCCCTGTTCCACTCCGAGATTATCCGGCATAGGAATTACCGAGTCTTAATTCTGCCGTGTAGGTGGATAGTGTGTGGTTCTCTGTTTCACGGGATACATAGCAATACGTTCCTGATACTTTTGGGTCTGACGATTCTCTGCATTGAAAGTGAAACGTATAAGGTATTGAGAGGCTTCTATGAACGTCTGCCGATAGCAGCTCTGACGAAACAGGCGCTTGACCAACGTGCTCTGGAATTCCAGAAGCTCGCTAAGACCGATTCGTTAGAGAAGCAGAAAGGAGCAATCGACGAGATGCTGAAAAAGGAGAGTGAACTTCTCAAGGATGACCCAGTTTACGCGAAAGCAGTGGAGTACATTGCGGCCATAGCGTCAACGGACAATGAGGTTAATTCTGGAACCAATTCTGACGGGATCTTGGATGCTAAGGGAGTTGCCGAGGGAGGTAGTGTTCTATCAGGCCAAAGTTTGGAGAGGCGCAACCTTCCGGGTTCGACTACACGACAGGAGCTTGAGGATCGTATTAACCAAGTAGGAGACATGATCTTCAGGGACACACGAGGAGGTACAGGGCGCGCCTGTTCTCCTGGCCTACGCAGCTTACCTGCCGGGACTCGCTGATGACGAATGGCGACTGCGCGGTCATATACAGGTCGCCGGTATGCTTGAAGGGACGAGTCTCAACCGTCGTTGGGATGGACGGATCGGGCGCACCACCTACGGATTGCAGGTTGGCCCGGACCACCTGAAGCTCTATGGCGGCGCCGGTGGGGATGAAGCCATAGTTCTGCGGAGCGAACGGGAGGCTGTTGCGGGTCACGTAGTGGATGGGAAGGCAACGATTGTTTGGGCCGGAGCAAAGCCCCCGTGGACCCCACAGTATTATCCCGTCGTTGCTCGCATTGTTGTCGTTTGCCTTGGTCTGTACGTCCAGGCGCTCCGCCGTGAGCTCTGCACGGTACTTGTGGCCTCTGATTAGTCCATAGGTTGTGGTCATGGTTCCAACACAACCCACGAATAGGTCCTCCGCGTCGGAGACCGGATATCGGGTTGCGCAGACGCCGTTGGCATCGTCCCGGAATTGCGTGTCGGCCTTGTACCTGTTCCGTTGTTCCAGACCTTCCCGGTGGCGCGGTCGATGACCGCCAGCGACCGCCATGTCATGTCATGCCGCAGGCACACGGGAAGGATGATGCTGTCCAAGACATCGGCGATGGTCTGGTAGGGAGCAGAGCAGCCGTCCTGTGCCCATGCTATCTTCCGGTAACGCCGGTTCTTGCGGAGTTGGTCGTACTTCCCCGGCGCAGCCCAGACGGAGTAGTCCATGTTAATTAGTTCGTTGAGCACATTGACCTCGGACTGGAGTTGGGCGTTGGTGACGGTCTGTGCCACGGCGGGGTCGGGAGTCGCCGAGTGTGCTGCCCACGCGGTGGCGACGATAGCCACGAACGCGAGAAGTATAAACTTATATCTCATGTCGCTTACCTATCCATGAACTGTTTGATGGTCAGGAATGGGGCGGGACCGGGTTCGTCGAGAAGGTCGATGACCCCCTCAAATTTCAGTGGAGCAATCCTGTCCGGGTTCTCCTGGAATATGCGCCATATCTCCGCCCGCCATGCGTCGTCCTGGGCTTGGTAAAGCCCGGTGTCCAGCGCGCACTGGTTGACGGCGCGGAGACGCCTGTTTGCAGCTTCCTTCTCGTCCGGCCCTCGGTATTGCTTGAGTTCAATCTTGGACTCGTCGATCTGCTGCCAGGACAGTGGATAGCTGGGATCCGGCGGCTTGTGTTCCGCGCCCCGGACACACTCGACCATCGCGCGGTAGCGGACCTTCACTTCGGGGTCGGCGTCCACGGCGGCGACGATGTCGTTCCAGACTAGTATCAGATTGCGGTTGTGGGCGTGAGCGGCTTCCGCAGTTCCAGCAAAGCACTCCTGGCGCGCACCTCTCTCGGAGATTGCCACGCAGGGGCCTATAACCTCCCGGAAGCCGTAATCCTTGAAGTCCTCAATCTCTCGGTAGGCGCACTGCTGTTCCTCCCATGTAGTGCCTGTTCCCCGACAGGTATCACGGACGTGGACGGTTGCGGTGTCGTAGCACCAATACATGTAGAGGATTTCCTCGCGGGTCGATGAGAACCTGTTGAGTGACTTGCATCCCTCCAACCCGTCGGGATGCTCTGGGTAGGCAGGCGGCGGGTCCGGCGTGCTGGGCACCGGCGTAGGCTCCGGCGTGTAGGTGGGAGGTGCCACGTCGCCCGGCTCCCTCGTGGGTGTGGGTCTCGGCGGCTTGGTTGGTTTGGGAGTGGGCGGTTCCAGTGGCGGAGGCTTGGGAGTGTCAGTGGGATGGATGGCGGGTGGCCCTTGGGTGGGCGCCGCAGTCGGTTCCGGTGTTCCCTCGGCCTGGGTCACCGGGCCGGTCCCCCCAGCGGTGGGTTCGGTAGCCGGCCCACAGGCCAGCAGAGCTATGGACGCCAAGAGAAGGATAAGGATGGCTAGAGGTTGCCGGGTGATTCTCGCCAAGGAATGTTTCATGCGGTGTCTCTTATCCGGCGCCATGTTCTGCCGCTTGAGCTGCCTCGGCTGGCAAGGGCCAACAGTGGACACAACCTGCTCAAGGTGTCAAGCGACGCCATAGACAGACGAGATTCGTCTTCTGACGCCTACGCCACTATGGGCTGGGCGATTATCCACAGGCTTACGACGGTGTACATCACCATTAACGTCAGCATGGGGTACTGGCTTTGCGTCGCCGCCCCGTGGTCTTCGAAGATGCGCGCCGCCGCCAGGTGGGACAGATAGACAGCGAGGATGTGGCCAACCACTATCACCGCGATGGAAAGGTACCACAGGACTGCGGCGTTGATGATATCGAGATTCAGTTGGTAGCCGCCGGACCCGAAGAGGTCCCAGCCGTACCCGAAGGGGTCTGATGCCAGCGGTATGATCAATTGGCCTTGTATGAGCAACAGGTTCACGAAATGGGCGATGTTGTAAGCCAAGGCAATAGGAATCAGGGAGAAGGCGAAGACGCGGGCCAACTCCAGTGCGCTGCGGCTTTTGTCAATGGCGCCGGACACAAAGTAGGTGAAAGCCAAGTAAACCAGGAAGAACGCAATTGGGAACAGCAGTACGCCCAAGGTGTCGGCGATAATCAGGCTGTTGTAGGTCTGGTTGCCTGTCAGCCAAGGGAAGGCAGTCGCGGAAAAGGTCTGGAACTCCACCCATCCGGGGGTAGCGCTGAAGCCGTCGAAGGTCACCGTAGCCAGCAGGAGCACTACGACAGCCAACACGTCGTTAGTGACGCCGTGGCTGCGGGCCAAGCCGATGGCCCAAGGGCGAAGGTTTACTTCCCTGCTTTGGGCCTTCTCGAAACACTCGTAGCAGTCAACGCACTCACCATTCCGGTCAAGACAGCCAGCGTCACACTCGCCGCACAGGACAGGGTCCTTTACCCGCACTTCGGTGGGGGAGAACTTGGCCAGCAAGCCGAATGCGACGGTGAAGACTTCGGCGTGGCGCAGCCATTGGTGCTTGCCGAACACCGCCATGCCGCCCAACGTAAGGATGGAATACAGCGTTACAACTATGGCGACGCGATTGGGTACGGGCGACTCGGGGAAGGCATCCTGCAGCCAAGCGAAGGCCAGGAAGAGTGCGAATGCCGGCCAGACGCCCCAACTTGACGGGTAAGCCTTTTTCGGGGACAGATTTCCGCCGGTGGCTTTTCTATGCAGGTATTCCACCCACCCGAATAGTATCTTCCAAGGGTTGATGACGGCCCAGACGTTGCCGATCAAGGTCACGACGTAAGCCATGCCAACCCACCAGATGATCCAAACGAAAGTGGGCGCGAAGTTCGACGACGGTGTTTGTACTCCAATGAACCCGCTGACCAGGACCAACGCTAACAGGAAGACCGACAATGCCTTGACCGGCAGCGATAGCAACGGAGTGGCTGTGGCGACCCTGAACCACCCGTGCTGCAGCAGGTCGTGTCTCCAGTAGCCGTCCCCCCCGGTCCCGCCCCTGACGAACAGGCCTATGACAGCGAAGGACAAAGCGACGGCTGCGCCTGCGCCGATCAGGAAAAGTCCCAAGGGCGCGGGCAATTCGGTGCGTTCGCCGAACCCATGAGCGTAGACCGGGTGCAGGGTCAGCGCCGCGCCCAGGACAGACACGGCCAGGACTGCCTTCATCTTCTTCGTCATAGGCACGTGGTTTTCGTTCCCGAATAATGGACCATTCGCTTCAACCCCCTCCAGAGGTCTTCAAGAGTCCCTTCTCCCAGGCGAGAGGGAACTTGTTGGCATTTGATTGGCCCAAGCATTGCTTCCGCCTACGAGCCTATCTCAAAACCAATCAGTCTTACCGATTTCCCAACGCCGCTGCCCGAGGCCCATAGATTCCCGCCTGCGCGGGAATGACAGGTTGGGTGCGGGAATGACAGGTTGGGTGCGGGAATGACAGGTTGGGTGCGGGAATGACAGGTTGGGTGCGGGAATGACAGGTTGGGTGCGGGAATGACAGGTTGGGTGCGGGAATGACGGGTTGGGTGCGGGAATGACGGGGTAGACGGTGTAATGGCGGGTTGGGTATTCCACCATGTTTGTTGGGTACTTCACCATGTTTTGAGATAGTTTCTAACTCGCTCGGCCTCGCCGTCTGCTTCTCATCCGGGCCAAGACCCAAAATAATACAGCCAAGGCGCCCAGCAGCGCTATCAAGGGATAGACAAGGTCAATGCCGGTAGCTTCGGTCACTTCCAAGGGCACATGCAAGCTGGCCGGCCCCAAGTGACTGTCGGCCATCAGATTTAAGTCCCAACTTCCTATCAAGTCCAAGGGGACGTTAACGTCGTAAAACCTGGGAGTTTGCCGTGTGTTCACCGCCTGTACCGGCCCCACGTCAGTTGAGCCTTCGGGGCCGGTCAACGTCACCATTACGGTTGCGTTGGTCAGCGCGCCTCCCGACGCGACGTCTTTGACCAAGATGCTCAGGTGGAGGTTCCCGACCTTGGGCCTGCCGGGAAAGATGCCTACGTCAAACGAGTAGGGTCCAGCCCGCGCGTCCTTTACCAAGGGGCGAGTGCCGCCGTTGGCCGTCGCCGCATCAATGCCCAAGGTGAAAAGCAACGCAGCCGTTAGAAGGGCTAAGGCCACCTTGGCCGCGATGGCTCTTGGAAGGCCTTGGCTCATTGTCGGCGGGTTGTACGAGTGATGCTGACGTTCCCGACTTTAATGCTCACTATACGATGATAAAACGAGAGCGATGGGCGGCGCAGCTTTATGGCGGGCAATTCGGGATGGAAAGGCTGCATTACGTGTCAGTTGGGTTAGGGTTAGTAGTATCTAAAGTAGTGAGCTGATGTAATTAAGTGGATACCGGGCCTTCGAATATTCCTGCGACGAATATAAGGCCGATATAGAACAGTTCTAAGTAAGTTCGTTGTAGTGGGCCGGTTACCAACTGTTGTCCGGTTATATTGGTCCGCCGTCTCAGAATGGACGCCACCGAGGCCAGCACAGTTGCGTAAGATAGGAGGGCAGCTACTCCGAGGGCGACCTTGGCTCTGGCTAAGGAAGCAGTCAAGCCACTATCGAGAAGTATCTTCCCGGTATTGAAGTCTGCCCCAAATAGGCCGAAGCCAATAGTGGCCGTTGCAATCGCCAAGATGGTGAGGGCCTGGTTCT
Source organism: Dehalococcoidia bacterium (assembly GCA_965261795.1). Taxonomy (GTDB): domain Bacteria; phylum Chloroflexota; class Dehalococcoidia; order Lucifugimonadales; family UBA3495; genus CBDCFV01. The sequence continues at coordinate 3,945,235 of OZ253476.1, read as the reverse complement.
GCCGGTGAAACTGGGGACTCATGAAACCGGGTTTTTGTTGGTGCGGCGGTGGTTGGACCGGTGACGCCGGATGTCAGCCATAAAGTATTTGAGGCCGAAAATGAACATGCCGATGGTGATGAAGGCGGCTGCCCACATATTGGCTGCCTGGGGGATTTGGAATATGATCCAAGCAAAGACAACAATGAAGGTGGCGCTTGACACCATAGCAAAGATGGCGAAGAACGCATTTTCCGAACGCAAGTAGTGGTTTTTGTTTAGCGCCAGTTTTGAGAGTCTCATAGTTTGGCTTCTTTGACCTGGCACCTTGGAAGGTGAAGATAGCATAGCAGTTTTTGAACGGGTACAGACGCTCAGGGTGAAGGGATGGAGGAGGCTTGTTGGCGGTGATTGGAAGTTGTTGTGATGCGGCCGGTGAATCTTCTTGCCGTGGTCTTCCTATGCCAGCGCCGCCTGCAGGAACTCCGGGCGGACCACTTTGCTGTAGGGCTGACGTTCTTTGACCAAGCCGGCAGCTATCAGGATATCCTGTAGCGATTGGACTTCCGGCTCGTTCATGTCGGGAGTCGAGGGCCAAGTATCCTGCTGTTTGTACCGGGCCACGGAGCGGACAATCAGTTCCTTGGGCACATCGGGAAAGAAGGAGGCGGTGGCTTCCCCGATTGCCGTTGGGTCGTTATCGCTCAACCAAGCCAACCCGCGGGCGTATCCTCGGATGAAACGGTGCACTACTTCTTGATTGGCATCCAGATACCTATTGGTCGCGGCGAAGGAGCTGTAGGCGATGTGCCCGTTAGCCGGGCCCAAGGCCACTGCGAGACAGGCGGTCTCGTCGTCGATGAGTTGTTCGGCGGCCGGCAACGGCAGGTGGATGAAGTCTCCCTCGCCCCGCCGGAAGGTGTCGACCGCTTCCTGCAACGACAAGCCGGGAAGCAGCTTGAGATCTGCGGGGTTCACGCCATGGTTGCGCAGGGCGAACTGGAACGACGCCCAAGGCATGGGAGAAAAACCGACCGGTATGACAGTGGCGCCTTGAAGGGAAGCCCATTCGAACTCGCCGGCGCCGCTGCGGCCCAAAACAAAGAAGCCATCGCGTGAGTTAATCTTGGCGATGTGGGCCGGAACGACTTCAGCCCCCCAATCTGAGGCGATCAGCGAACGCATGACGCCGCTGCCGGAGATGTCGGCTGCCCCCTGAATCAACGCGCTGTGAACGTGGGCGTATTGGGGCGGACAGGTAAAGAAGGTAACGTCCAGCCCCTCGCTTTCCAGGAAGCCGCCGGCCACCGAAACGTAGATGGGCGTGTAAAAGACGGAACGAAAGACCTCCATCAGACGCAGGGGGTAACGACTGGTGACCACGAGGCCTCCTCTATTGAGAAATTATGCCTGCCCACGATTTGCCCGTGGGCAGGCATCTTTTGGAGCGATGGTGGCCTGTCAATTATTGCCTGAATCAGGTTTTCAGGGCTGCAAGAATGGCAGCAGGGCGCCTACGAAGGCTTCGGGGTCTTCGATTTGGGGGATGTGCCCCAAGCCGGGCAACACTACCTTGCTGGCGTTGACGATGTTATTGTGCAGCAGTTCCTCGCCGTCACGAAGCCGGTCTATCTCGCCGTACATAACCATGGTGGCGGTGGCTTGTATTCTGGGAAGCCGCGACATGATGTCGTAATGGGCAAGGGACTCCATCAGCTTTTTGACCCAGACGCCTGCTTGGGCCCTTGTCCGGTTGTTCGCTTCTACCCACTCCGGTCGAGGGTCTGCGAAGGTGGTTGCGGCCTTCAACTCCTCCGCAGTGCGCGGGACTGGTAAGCCGTCTTTGTCGTAACCGGCAGAGGCGTCCTCCAACCGTTGGCGCGCGGTGCGAGGATCCCACACAGGGGCTCCGACAAGCACCAGCTTGTCCAACCGTTCCGGGAAGCTGGCTGCCATCTCGGTGGCCAGAACGGCCCCCACGGAGTTGCCGACGTAGTGGCCCCGGTGGATGTTCAGGACCTGGCAAGCGTGGTCCAGGGCGTTGGCGTAGTCGGGGATGTTGAAGTGGCGTTGGGGCTTATCGGATTCGCCGTGTCCAAGCATGTCAAACGCGTAGCAGGTGTAATGCTGGCTGAGGGAGTCGATTACGCTATGCCAAGCCCAGGTCGACGTACCCAGGGGATGAAGCATCACCAGAGGGTAGCCGCTGCCTTGCTTCACGAAGTGCATGTTGCCTTCAGGTGTCGGCACTTTGTCGGTGAGGTCTCGTCGGACGAACATATACCCTCCTGTTTTCCGCCGATTTTCGTAGGACGGTGTGCTATCAGGACTCGGAAATCCAAAGGGTCGCCGCTATCGTACTCACTGGGTATGGGTGTGTCAATTTGGGCGGCGGGCGGCGCCATGGCGGCGCTGATGCTAAGGCAGCGATCCGCGCTTGGTTGACCTTACGGGAGCCGTGTGACAGAATTCATGGAGACAGACCGTCGCCGTCAGTACAGGGCCGCGAAATTCTCCACGAAAACCTCTAGTCCTCTGCCATAACGGCGATTCCGTTGCGTGTGGAACCCTCTCGAATCAACCTTTCGGCCGGCGGTAGGACGCGGTGGGACCATGATGCCAGTGTGGAACAGGGCCAGCTTGCGGCGAATGGTACAACGGGAATTGGGCGATTACCGGCTGGTGGTTGTGTCCAACCGCCAACCGTACATCCATGAGATGGTCGAAGGGCAGTTACGCTACGCGGTGCCCGCGGGCGGGGTAACGACGGCCATAGACCCCGTTATGCAGGAGTGCGCCGGGACTTGGATTGCCTACGGCGGAGGCAAGGGCGACTGGTATGCGGTAGACGAAAGAAACAGGATCCAAGTTCCTCCGGACGACCCGGCGTACACGTTGCGGTTAGTGTGGCTTACGGAGGAAGAAGAGACAGGATATTATTACGGCTTTTCCAACGCCGCTTTGTGGCCGCTCTGTCACAACGCCTACACCGAGCCGGTGTTCGAGTTGGGCGATTGGGAGACCTACCGGGCGGTAAACCAGCGATTCGCCAGACAGGTCCTGGACGAAATCGGCGGCGGGCCCGCCGCAGTGTTCACCCAGGACTATCACCTTGCGCTGCTGCCCCGCTTGATTCGAAACGCCGACCCGGACATCATAACCGGGCAGTTCTGGCACATCCCTTGGCCCAGCCCGGAGATTTTCCGCATTTGCCCTTGGCAACAGGAGATTCTGGACGGCCTGTTGGGCAATGATATGTTGGGATTCCACATAGGCGACCATTGCAAGAACTTCCTGGACACTGTTTCCAGGGTTGTGGACGGCCAGGTAGACTATGAGTACAGCCGGATCAGCTATGCGGGGGAACCCACCATGGTTAGACCATACCCGATCAGCGTGGACTTCGAGGAGATCAATCGGGACGCCCAGAGTTGCTACGTAACCGAGGAGATGGAGCGATTAACCGATGAACTGAACCTGGAAGGGATGCTGGTGGGCTTGGGCATAGACAGGATCGACTACACCAAGGGCATTCCGCACCGCTTCCGGGCGATGAAGAAGTTCTTTGAAAAATATCCGGAGTTTATCGGGAAGGTGGTTTTCATCCAAGCCGGCGTCATGAGCCGGACCCAAGTGGACGCCTACCAGCAACTGGCAGAGCAGATAGACGAGTTGCTGGAGGAGATCAATGGCCGGTTTGCCCGGCCCGGCTGGCAGCCCATAATCTACATGCCAAACGACCTGCCCGACTTGACATTGATGGCTATGAGGCGCCTTGCTCGCTTCTGTGTCGTCAGTTCCCTCCACGATGGGATGAACCTGGTGGCGAAGGAGTTCGCGGCCAGCCGGTTCGATGAAGACGGCGTATTGATACTCAGCCCGTTCACCGGAGCGGCGCAAGAGCTTACGGAAGCCTTGATCGTCAACCCCTACGCCGCAGAAGTCTTCGCCGACTCCATATACCAAGCCGTGAAGATGCCCTACGAGGAACGCCGTTCGCGGATGGTCCACATGCGCACTATCGTGCAAGAGAATAACATCTACAAGTGGGCTGCGTTGATGCTGGTGGACTTGATGCAAGGCGCAAGGCGGGGCCGGAGGCCCATACAAAGCGCTTAACCGCAAGTCGACCCGCTACCCCTAATTCTGCCAAACCCTACGCCTTCAGACATTCATGCCGCACCTTCTCCACGTATGGCCTGCCGTCAGCCGGCGGATACGGGAAGCGTCCAGAACGCTGCTGGCGTTCGACTTCGACGGCACCCTGACGCCGATTGTCGACCGCCCTGACCAAGCTGTGCTCGCGCCGGAAGCAAGAGGTATCCTGGCGTCGTTGAGTAAGCAGGACCGTTACTTGACCGGCATCATAAGCGGGAGAAGCTTGGCCGATATACGGGCCCGCGCCGATGTGCCAGGGTTGGTCTACGCTGGGAACCACGGTCTGGAGATGGCGGGGCCCGGCTTGGACTTTGTGCATCCCGGCGCCGGGAAACTGCGAGAAACCCAAACGGAGCTATGCCGCCAATTGCGTTCAAACCTGGCGGATCTGCCCGGCGTATTGGTGGAGGACAAGGGCCTTACCCTCAGCGTTCACTACCGCATGGCTGCGGAGAATGCCGCCGCCGAGGTTGAAGCGCGGTTCAACGGCGCAGTCTCCCCTTTCGTGTACCCCGGCGGTCTGCGGACGGCTAAAGGAAAGATGGTGCTGGAGGTGCGGCCGGACCTTGCTTGGGGCAAGGGGGAGGCGATAGCCCGGCTGTGGGAGGTTTATCACGACCTTTCCTTGACAATTTTCTTTGGGGACGACGTGACGGACGAAGACGGCTTCGCGGCGGTCCAAGCCGGAGGCGGCATAGCGGTGTTCGTTGGCGAAGGAAGGGCTCCAACCCAGGCGCTGCACCGTTTGGACTCGCCCAGGGAAGTGACGGAAGCGATGAGACTATTGGAAAGTGACTAGCGGGGCGCGAGCCGGCAGGCTCCAGCATATTTTTATGATAACTTGCATCGCTTGATATGTTAGATTCCCATGACGATTGGGGTATGTTAAAATCCGGGCACCTTGTCCCACCATGAATGTTTCCACCACGGCGCCCCGGCTGTGGCGGCCCGCCCGTCGCAAACGCTGGGAGTCCGAGGGATGACCAGGTAGATGATCAAAGCGGTCTCGTTCGATCTCTACAACACGTTAGTCCAGTTCTGGCCTCCGTTAGGCGAAGTGCAGCAATCGGCCTGCCGTGAACTGGGCCTGAATGTGTCACAGTCGGGCATTCAACAGGGATACGCCGTCGCCGACGTTTACTTCAACCAGGAAAATGCCCGGTATTCCCTTGGATCGCGGACTGAAGAGGAGAGGCTGGACTTCTTCGCCAAGTACGAGCAGATCATCTTGGAGAATGCTGGGGTACCCGTGTCCCTGAAGCTGGCCAAGCAGATATGGATTATGGCTATGACCATCCCCAAGGACTTCATACCCTACGATGACGCCATACCGGTCTTGTCCAGTTTGCATGAGCAAGGGTACATTCTGGGGGTGTTGTCCAACTTGCGACGGGACATGCGCCAGCTTTGCGAAAGTCTGGGGTTTAGCCCCTATCTGGACTTCTACATCAGCCCCGGCGAAGCCGGGGAGGAAAAACCCCACGCCACCATGTTTAAGACGGCGTTGAAGCTGACGTCGGCCGCCGCCGCAGAGTCCGTCCACGTGGGCGATCAGTACCGTTCCGATGTCATGGGGGCCAGGGCAGTTGGAATGCACGGGGTGTTGATAGACCGGGGCGGCTGGCAGAAAGAAGAGGTCGACTGTCCCAAGATTTCCAACTTGGTCGAGCTGCAACAGCTATTGGCGGACGCCCCCCAGTCGCTTTCTCCGCGCCCCAAGACGTAACGGTCGTCGGCTGGGCGCGTTCCCAAGCACTCGATAGGAGACATAAGATGCTTGATTCTTCTCATACCCACGAGAACGGCGACGACCCCGTCAGAGTCGTCGTTTGGTACGACTATATTTGACCGTGGTGCTATGTCGGCCTGGAGCGGGTCGAAAAGTTGATGGAAGACTACAACGTAACGATACAGGGCAGGGCTTACCTTTTGCGTCCCGATACCCCGATGGAGGGGCAAAAGAGGGACCCAAGACCCAATGAAACCGAGGACGAGCTTTCCGAACCGTTGCGCAGCTACGCCAGAGAGGCCGGCCTGATTATGCGGCCTCCGTCGGTGACCCCAAACACCATGTACGCTCTGGAAGCGACGGAGTACGCGCAGCAACAGGGCAAGTTCATGGAGTTTCACGACGCCGCTTACAAGGCTTTCTGGAGCGACAGGAAGGACTTGGGGAACCTGGAAGTCATAGCGGAGATTGCGGACGGCGTGGGCTTGGACTCGGCAGACATGCTGACCAAGTTGGAACAGCGGGACTACGCCTCCACGGTAATGTACCAGTACCAGGAAGCCTTGCAGCACGGCATCCGCGGCATTCCGACTTTCCTGGTAGGCAACCTGCTGTTCACCGGCGCCCAACCCTACGACGTTTTCAAGCAGGCGATGAGCCGGGTTTTGGAAAGGCAGCCGGGCGACTGAAATCGGTCATCAAGCAGGTTTTCGTACCACCCCGATTGCTGCGCAGAGTCGTTGTTACCTTGCGGGCCGAGGTCCTGTCTGGCGGGTAGGTCTTCAATCCGAAGGCAGAAAATACCTGTCGGGTCTTGCCTCGGCCCAAGCTATCAGGATTCTCACAAATGTCCTTTGCCCCGTAAGTTCCACCTCAACGGTTCTTGCCCTTTCGATGCTCCCGCCGTAAAATGGCGCAAAATCAGCTAAGGGGGTCCCGGCGCGATGGCAGGTATCACACATCCCTTGCAAGATATTCGAGTGATCGACTTGGGCAGGCATCAGGCCGGGCCCAGGTGCGCCCAAGTGCTTGCCCGCATGGGGGCCGAGGTTATCAAAGTTGAGCGGCTGGGAGGTGAGGAGACTCGCTATCACGGGCCGTGGGTGCGCAGGCAAAGCTCGTACTGGGTGCAGTACAACTCCGGCAAAAAGAGCCTGAGCATGGACATGCGCAAGGAGCCGGCCAAGGAGATTCTGAGCAACCTGGTCAAGGTTTCCGACGTCTTGATACAGAACTTCCGGCCCGGCACCATCGAGAAAATGGGTTTCGGGTACGATGTGCTCAAGGAGTTGAATCCCCGCATCGTCATGGTTAACGTGTCCGCCTTCGGCCAATTCGGCCCGTACCGCGAGAACATCGGTTACGATCCCATTGGCCAGACCATGTCCGGCATAACCATGGTGACCGGCGACGAAGGAATGCCGCCCATACGCACCGGCGTGCCCATCATCGACCGGATTACCGCGTTGCACGCCTCCATAGGCACATTGACGGCCCTCCACGAGAGGGAGGTTTCCGGCGAGGGCCAGTCCATCGACGTGTGCCTGGCCGACACGGGGTATAGCCTCACCGAGATTCCGATCACCGCCTACCACGGGGCCGGACATGTGCCGAAGCGAGGGGACAGTTCCGCGCCTCCCAGTGGCATCTACCCCTGCAAGGACGGTTGGGTGTTGCTCTCTGCCGGGGACCAGCACCACTGGCACCGGGTATGCAATGCTTTGTCCAAACCCGAGTGGCTGGAAGACCCGCGCTTCATCACCCGTCATGACCGGGCCGCCAACGGTTCCCTGGTCAACGACGCCGTCAACGGACTGCTTGCCAACATGAGCGTCGGTGAAACCATAGACCACTTCCGGCGTCACGACATCGTAGCCGCTCCGGTAAACACCATCCCTCAAGCAGCGGAAGACCCTCACCCGTGGGAACGCGGCGCGATGATGGAAGTGCCGGACTTTCTGGCCGGGTCCATTGCCGTGTCCGGCGACTTCTGGCACTTCAGCCGGACGCCCGTCGTGGTAGGGTCCACTCCCCAAGTGGGAGAACACAACGAAGAGGTGCTCTCCGGGCTGTTGGGCTACTCCGACGAGCAGATCGCCCAATTCCGCGAGGACAACGTCATCGGCGAGTTCGACTACTACGACGAGATACCGGAGTAGACGGCCGTCCGGTAACTTCTTCTTAACTCCGTAACTACTTGACGTGAGGGGCGGAGCTAGATCCCGCCCTTAATCTATTGCTAGTGTCCTTTTTCCGCTCTTCGCACCACTTGGGGCAGGCGATTACCATATAAATAATGCGTTTGGGCGATTGCCTTTCGATGGAATCGTCTATACACTGGAATCCCACAACGTAGCAGGGGGGCACCCGCCCGTGCAAGAGACACTAACCTATCAGGAACGTAGCCAAGCGTTCCTGGTGAAAGCCCGGGAGCAACTAGAGGCCGGGGACTTTGAACAGGCGTCAGAAAAGGCTTGGGGCGCTGCCGCCTTGATGGTGAAGGCTGTGGCACAGGCACGGGGGAGAAGTCACCGCGCACACAATCAACTTACAGATATTGTGGAGGACCTCGCCGATGAAACGGGGGACGACCAGCTGAGCGATTTATACGACGCAGCTAATGCACTTCACGGAAACTTTTACGAGAATCGTTTTCGCGCGAGGGGTGTGCGGAGGCGGCTAAGGAACGTGGAAGCGTTCGTGGAAAAGATGGACCGGATACTGAATGCCGAACAATAGTTGAGGCCGTTCCATTACCGGCTACGGGCCTGATAATATTGTCTCATCATGCAAAGGGCAGGGAATTACATCCCCGCCCTCGTCTTTGAATGTCCACAGGCCCCGGCGAAATGCTGACGGTTGGTTATTCCCCGTAGCGTCCCCAAAGGAACAGGTAACCGGGCCGCACGTCAGGTCAGGGCCACTATAACACCATAATTAACACGAACCCTACAACCATTGCCATCCACCCCCACCAGATATAGGTCGTTCCCCAAAACCGGTGACGGGCCAAGCCAGGCCCACCGCCCCCGTCATTCCCGTGTAGTCTCTCCTTCGAGGTAGCACCAATGCGTTTTATCCATGTGCCATGTCTTGTTCTATAACGAGGAATTCCGTCGTCTATGCCATGACTTGTTACAAAACGAGGAATTCCGTCGTCTCCGATATATATGTCACCGGGGCGTAACAAACTCTCGGCTGTCTCAACAGTCCACTCGCCACTGCAACGTTTTCCCCAGCAATCATCACACTCAAAGCGGAATTGCCCTGAACAATTCGGTTCATCATCTCACCATCTTGACATACAGATCGGACACAGGTGTTTGTGGTAACGTCTCCCCAGAGGTCCGGTGCCCCGATACTTTTCCACATCTCCCACACAGATGTGGTTTTGCCAATTGTAATGCCAATGGCGATCGCCCCGGCTACTACCAAAAGGTCTATTGATCCGTCATAAATCAAGTCCAAGTAAAGTAATACCCCTGTGCTTATTATGACGAACAGTAAGGACATACAGGTCAAGATAACTTTTTGGGGGCAAGCACCCTAAACCTCTCTGCTGTGCTGCCGTAGGCCATGACATATCTGTCTTCTCTGCAAAACCATAACGGTGTATCAACGCTAATCACTTCACCGAACCCTTTGGGAAACATTTCCAGTACCATCGGATTCCCACAGGCGGAGCAAATGGGTGGCTGGCTACGTTCCTCTTGACAGTTTGACATATCAATACCGTCCGATCCCATACTGACGCCGTGATCGTTATCAGTACGTCAAAAACATCCGCTGGATTTCTTGTGGGTCGGTGGTCTTGGTTAACGCCAGCATCAGGAGGATGCGCGCCTTTTTGGGAGCGAGGTTGTCCGCGACGATGTAGCCGTCTTCCGTGAAACGCTTTGTGCGCATTACCCTGCCATTGCCTGTCTGGGTAGCTATCACCACCGGAATGCCCTTTTGGACCGCCGCCTTGGCCGACGTCATGAACTTGGAAGGCGAGCCGCCGCTGCCGAGGCCGGCGGCTACTATGCCCGCTACGCCCGCTTGGGCCAGGGCGTCCACCACCAGGCCATCCGCTCCTGCATAGCCATAGGCAATGTCCACCCGCGGCAAGCTGTCAACGGCATCGACGTCGAATTCGGCGTTAATAGTGTGGCGTTTGGTGGTTGTGCGGTAGAAGACAACCTCTTCATCCGAATCAGCGTATCCCAAGTAACCCAGTTCGTTGGACCGGAACGTTTCCAGCCGGTAGCTGTTGGTCTTGGTAACGTCGCGGGCCGCTTGAATTTCGTTGTTCAGTACGATGAGCGTCCCGTGGCCTATGGAGTGTGGGGAGGCCGCCACCCGGATGCAGTCGATCAGGTTTACGTCGGCGTCGCCGCCGAGTCCCGATGCTGGGCGCATCGCGCCGGTTACCACCACGGGCTTGTCGCTCTTAACGGTTAGGTTCAGGAAGTAACCCGTCTCCTCCAGCGTGGCGGTGCCGTGTGTGATTGCCACTCCCGCTGCGTCAGGGTCTTCGCGGAAGATTTGGTTTACCCGCTTGGCCAAGGCCAGCCAGTGCTCCGGCCCAACGTCGGTGCTTCCAACGTTCAGGAATTGCTCCGGCAACACCTCGGCCGATGCCGCGGCCTCCGGCACCCGGTCCAGCATCTCCTGTATGGTCAGGTGATTATTGTGGTAGCTGTAGTTGGTATAATCCGTCCGTTCGGTACCGACGTAAGAAATAGTGCCGCCGGTGCCAATGAGATACACTCGAGGTTTGGTGGCTGAAGCCATCGTGCGCCTCCTTATGGCGGTGAATTATTGCTTGGTCAGGTGGTGCGACGACGTAAAGTATACTCCGTAGCTTTCGGTTCTCGCGGGGCATTTTCATTGTCACAATCGCCGCAGCCCCATGCCTTCAGGTCAGCCTTCTGCCAATAATTCAATTCAAAACACTCCTGGACCGGGACGGTTACTGACATTCGCCCCTTTCCAACTCGTGAAACACCTCGCTAACATAATACCTGTCTCGTACAGTTCAGACGGGTCTGACTAAAACTGGCCGGTTGGATGGGACGCGGGCGGGACGCCCGCCATACACGGTGAGCGAAATGTTCGTAAATGTCCGTAAATGTCCGGTAATCTGAAATTTCTGCTCTTCCTCCAGCGCTTGGCTGCCGTTCTTCTTTCTTGGGCCGGGCGCCATCTCGCTTCTTAGCTTGGCTGACCAGTGAAAATGAAAAGGCCCTGTCGGTTCTCGTACTTCAGCTTTCGAAATTGTGTGGAATATGATATTCTCAACCTAGGAAAGTGTCGCCGGTGCAAACAAGCGCAGTTACCGGGAGGTTGAATAGGCCGCAGCGTCGCGCTGCAAAGGAGGTGGAACCTCATGTTGGCCCTTTGGACGCTCCGGATAGTGGGCGCCGGAGGATTTGCGGCTCTTGGCTGGAGGCTTGGAGGGATTGTATCGGAGATTACTACGGACGAAGAGCGGTTCCTGCCTTGGGGACTGGTGTTGGTTCTTGCAGGGGCGCCTCTAGGAGCATTCATCACGCCTTATCTCATTCTCAAACCTTGGCGGAAATGCGCTGAAATTATCAGTTCTATTCCCGGTTCAACTCTGATAGCAGGCATCATTGGCCTGCTGGTCGGTCTCGTTGTAGCCTCGTTGATATCCATCCCCTTGTATTCGTTGGGTGGTTGGTTGGGTTGGGTGGTCCCCATAGTGGTCAGCTTGTTCTTAGGCCTTTTCGGAATGTGGGTGGGAGCCCATCGAAGAGGCGATATGCAAGCGATGTTTCCAGCCTTGGAGAGCAACAACCGCACTGCCCATGTATCCCGCAACGGCAGTATCCTGGTTGACACCAGCGCTATCATTGACGGCCGCATCGCGGACTTGAGCATCACCGGGTTCCTGGAAGGCGAACTGGTGGTGCCTAGGTTTGTGCTTGACGAGCTGAGGCACATCGCCGACTCCAGTGACGCCCTGCGCCGCAACCGCGGCCGCCGCGGGCTGGAAGTTTTAGGTCGGCTGCGTAAGGACAACACCGTGCCCATGGAGGTGTTGGACGTTGGGGTGGGAATCGGGGAGGAAGTGGATGCCCAACTGGTAAAGCTGGCAAAGGGGATGAAGTCTCCCATTCTCACCACCGACTACAACCTGAACCGGGTGGCAGAGCTCCAGGGCGTCCAAGTATTGAACGTTAACGAGCTCGCCAACGCTCTCAAGTCCATCGTCCTGCCCGGGGAAGAAATGCGGGTGCATATCGTCCAGGAGGGCAAAGAAGCTGGCCAGGGAGTGGCCTACTTGGACGACGGCACCATGGTGGTCGTGGAGGGAGGAAGGCGTTACCTCAGCTCATTTCACGACGTAATCGTGACTAGAGTGCTGCAGACCGCCGCCGGGCGTATCATCTTCGCCCAGCCCAAGGCTCACTAGCCTCGCGGCCATGGCCAGCGTTCACGGCCAAAATGCTGGGGCGGTTGTGGTGGCCGCGGGCAAGAGCACACGCATGGGCGGGATGGACAAGATATTCGCCCCGATACTGGGCAAGCCCCTGATTTGCCATACCTTGGACCAGCTTGAGACTTGTCCGTCCATTGCGGATATAGTGTTGGTGCTGGACCCGGACTCGTTGCGCCAAGGGCGAGAACTGGTGAATCAACACGGCTATCAAAAGGTGTCCCGCGTTTGCCCTGGAGGTCAGCGCCGCCAGGACTCGGTGTTATGCGGGTTGGAAGCACTGTCCCCTTGCGAATGGGTCGTCGTTCACGACGGGGCGCGCCCGTGCCTCGACTTCGCCATGTTGAAAAGGGGCTTGGAAGCCGCGCAGGAATCCGGGGCCGCCGTTGCCGGTGTGCCGGTGAAGGATACTATCAAGGTGGTGTCGTCCCAGGGGGCAGTCGAAGCGACGCCGGACCGCGAGAGTCTGTGGGCCGCCCAAACCCCGCAGGTCTTCCGCCTTGATGTGCTTTGGGATGCCCACCGCCGTTGCACCGGACCGGTGACAGACGACGCCATGATGGTGGAAAGCTTGGGCGGGCCTGTGAAGATGTTCCTGGGCTCTTATGAGAACCTGAAGGTCACTACTCCAGAGGACCTGTTGCTGGCCGAGGTATTCCTGCGGTCCAGGGTGTCGCCGCAGGCTTGAACCCACTCAACCCACCATTTCCGCCTGTGCGGGAATCGGGAAGATCTATCAGCCAGTTAAGTTTTCTCCCATTAGAAGTCTCTGGATTCCCGCCTGCGCGGGAATGACGGGTTGTGCGCGGGAATGACGGGTTGTGCGCGGGAATGACGGGTTGTGAGCAGGAATGACGGGTTGTGCGCGGGAATGACGGGTTGTGCGCGGGAATGACGGGTTGTGAGCAGGAATGACGGGTTGTGAGCAGGAATGACGGGTTGTGAGCAGGAATGACGGGTTGTGCGCGGGAATGACGGGTTGTGCGCGGGAATGACGGGTTGTGCGCGGGAATGACGGGTTGTGCGCGGGAATGACGGGTTGTGCGCGGGAATGACGGGTTGTGCGCGGGAATGACGGGTTGTGCGCGGGAATGACGGGTTGTGCGCGGGAATGACGGGTTGTGAGCAGGAATGACGGGTTGTGAGCAGGAATGACGGGTTGTGAGCAGGAATGACGGGTTGTGAGCAGGAATGACGGAGAAATTCAACTGAAGCTGGCGAGTGATTTATACCGGGTAAGTGTCATTGTGGCTGGCGAGTGATTGATGCCGGGTAAGTGATTTATGGACTTTCGCGTTGGCATAGGTGTTGACAGCCATCCGTTAACGCCGGGGCGCAGGCTGGTGTTGGGGGGCGTCGACATTCCCTACGAGTTGGGGCTGTCCGGTCATAGCGACGGCGACGTTCTCATCCACGCAATCATGGACGCTCTGCTCGGCGCGGCCGGCTTGGGAGACAAGGGAATCCACTTCCCGCCCGGCGACCCCCGGTACAAAGACATTTCGAGCCTGATACTGCTGTCGGCGACGGCCGGCTTGGTGAGGAAAGCCGGTTGGCGGGTGTCCAACGTGGATGCTACAATGTTGGCGCAAAGGCCAAGGCTGGCCAGCTACGTTGAGGACATGAGAGCGCGGATAAGCGGCGCATTGTCGATACCTGCGGACCGCATCGGAATTAAAGCCACCACGACCGATTATCTTGGGTTTGTGGGCCGCGAGGAGGGCATCGCGGCCATAGCCGTGGCATCGTTGGTAACAAGCGCATGAGGCTTTACAACACTCTAGCCGGGGAAGTCCAGGAATTCGTCCCCGCCGATGGCAACACTGTCAAGATGTACATCTGCGGTGTTACCCCATATTCCTCCACTCATGTGGGGCACGCGCTCAGCTACGTGGCGTTTGACGTCCTGCGGAGATACTTGGAGTACTTGGGGTACGAAGTGCGCCACATCCAGAACTTCACCGACGTAGACGACAAGATTATCCAGAAAGCCCAGGAGCAGGGCGTCGACCCATCTGAGCTGGTGGACACGTTCATCGACGATTTCTTCGAAGGGATGGACTCCCTCAACGTGCAACGGGCCCACGTCTATCCTCGCGCTACCCTTGAGATAGGGCCCATCATCGATACCATCGGGACGCTGGTGAACAAGGGCTATGCCTACGCCGGTGGCGGAGACGTTTTCTTCAGGGTCACCCAAAGCGAAGGCTATGGCAAGCTGAGCCACCGCACTCTGGAAGGTATGCTTGCCGGAGCCAGGGTCGAGGTGGACGAAAACAAGGAGCACCCGATGGACTTTGTGCTCTGGAAGGGAGCCAAGCCGGGGGAACCTTCCTGGGACAGTCCTTGGGGTCCGGGGCGGCCCGGTTGGCACATAGAATGCACCAGCATGGCCATGACCTACCTGGGTGAGACGCTGGATATTCATGGCGGCGGCCAGGACCTGATTTTCCCCCACCACGAAAACGAAATTGCTCAAAGTGAAAGCGCGACCGGGATGGGGCCTTTTTCCCGGTATTGGGTGCATAACGGGCTGCTACAGTTGGGCAACGACAAGATGAGCAAGTCGTTGGGAAACCTGGTCAGCTTGGACGAAGCCCTCAACGCAAACAGTCCTGACTCGTTGCGGTTGTACTTTCTCAGCTCGCACTACCGCAGCCCCTTGAACTACACTGATGAGGGGTGCGCCGCAATGGAGAGGAGCGTTGAGCGCTTGGGCCAAGCGGTGCGGCGCGAAAGTGCCGGGACTGGGGAGCAGTTGGACGCCAACTCGTTCAAAGACCGGTTCCTCAACGCCATGGATGATGACCTCAATACCCCGCGTGCCTTGGCGGCCCTCTTCGATCTTGCCCGCGAGGTGAACCGGGCCGCCGACCAAGGAAAGGACGTGTCCGCCGCACAGGAGACGCTGCGACACTTGGGCGGCATCCTGGGACTGACCTTCCAAGGTCGTTCACCCTCCGGCGGAGACCAACTGGCGGCCAGACCCTTTATTGAATTGCTGCTGGACACCCGTGCAAAGCTAAGGGCAGCCAAGCAGTTTGAATTGGCGGACCACATACGGGATGGGTTGAATGGGCAGGGAGTGACGCTGGAGGACACGCCTACGGGGACTCAATGGGAGTACCGCTCCCGGGAGTGACCGTGCCTCGGGTCAAATCTTTCCATGCGTCAAAGTCCCAATGTGCTGGGACTTAATGTTTTCCGATTGGCCTCTACGGGTGGAATGTTTCGCCAGTATTTACATGTTCGTCACTGGAGGCGCGTCTGGGACAATCCGGCGCCGCTCGAATCATGACCTTTGTGGGTGTTAAACGCCTTTTGATGACACGGTAACGGTTTGGGGAGGACTATGTTAAGCAGTGCCGCTATCTCCGCATTAAAGCAGATTGTGGGTGCGGAGAACGTGCTGACCGACGCTTACAGCCTTGACTGTTATTCGGGCGACGCCCTCAATCCGTACCGGGCATACGGGGCGGAGGACGCCTTCGAGAGGCTGGCCGACGCGGTGGTAAGGCCCGGGAACACCAAGCAGGTCTCCGAAATAGTTTCATGGGCCATGACGGAAAAGGCGCCCCTGATTCCCATGGGCGGGGGCACGGGAGTCATGGGCGGCACCGTGCCGGCGCGCGGGGGGGTGGTTGTTGACCTCAAGAGAATGGACCGGATTCTGGAGGTGAACGCCAAGGACCTGACCGCCGTGGTCGAGGGTGGAGTGGTGCTGCACGACTTGGTGGAGAAACTGGCGGAACACGGCTTGATGCCAGGCCACGACCCATACAGCGTGCCGATCGCCACTGTTGCCGGGACCATATCCACCAACGGAGTGGGCTACCGGGCGGCGGCCTTCGGGCCCATGGGCGACCAGGTCATGGCGTTGGAAGTGGTCTTGCCCGACGGGCGGGTGATAGCCACCAAGCCCGTGCCCAAGTATTCGTCCGGCCCCAACCTTAATCAACTGTTCATAGGCAGCGAAGGGGCTTTCGGGATCATCACCAAGGCCACTATCAAGGTCTTCCGGCTTCCCGAGGCGCACGCCTACGCCACCATGTCTTTCGACGGTTTTGGCCAAGGCTTCGAAGCTGCCGCCGAAATAACGGCTTTGGGCATCCGTCCTACGTTATTGGACTTGACCGAGGATGATGACGGCATCCTGCTGCACCTGTTGTTCGAGGGATTTACCGAGGGCGTCCCGGCTCAACAGGAACGGGCCAAGCGGGTATGCTCGCAATTCGGAGGGCGTGACGTGGGGCCGGAGCCGACGATGGAGTACTGGCGATACCGGCACCAGTCAGCGGAAAACTACAAGCGGACCGCGTTGGGAAAGCCCCGGCAGGTTCGATGGAACCGGACCGGCTGGCGGGCGTTTGACTATCTGCATATCGCGTTGCCTATTTCCAAGGTGCTGGAGTATCGGACGCGGTGCGAACAATTGATGGAGGGGACCGGGGTCCGGGTCGTCGAGTACGCCCTCTGGAGCAGGCCGGAACTGTTTTCCATGCTGTTGACCTATGACGGCGAGGAAGGCGACGGCTTCCGAGACAGGCTGGCCAAAGTCGTTCATCAGGTATTGACCCTGGCCCAGGACATGGGCGGTATTATGGAATATTGCCATGGTGTCGGTGTCAAGCTGAACCACCTTCTGGCCCGCGAGTTGGGCGTCGGCCACGACGTCATTCGTGACATGAAGCGGACGTTGGACCCGGCGGGCATAATGAACCCGGGGAAATTGGGGCTTTAGCAGGCCGCGGCGCCTAGCGGGGGCCAAAAGGAGGTTCCGATGCGAAACAACTACGTTGGCGATATTGGAGACTTTGCTAATAACGGCCTGTTGCGCTATCTCGGTGGGGTAACTGGCCCTGGCGGCGGCGGCCCCTTACGCTTGGGGGTGGTCTGGTATCTCAACGATTCGCCAGACGCCGCAGGAAACGAGATAGGCTACCTCAATGTCTCAGACTACAATAATTGTCTGTACCGGGAATGCGACCCAAAACTGTATGACGAACTTCAGAGATTGGTTGGCACGAGTTTGGTGAAGAAAACCAAACGCCACATCTGCCAGACCAAGCCTATCTTACCCGCCAATACGAAACACTACGATGTTCCAGTACCGGGCGGAGAACGCAAAGGTTGGCTCAATGGTGCCGTCAGGGAAATCAAGGACGCTGATATTGTATTCGTTAACCCTGACACTGGCATCGCCAGTAAAGTACAGGAA
Organism: Dehalococcoidia bacterium; assembly: GCA_965261795.1. Classification (GTDB taxonomy): domain Bacteria; phylum Chloroflexota; class Dehalococcoidia; order Lucifugimonadales; family UBA3495; genus CBDCFV01. Next base: position 3,927,706 of record OZ253476.1, on the reverse strand, counting down.
CGAAATATTAAGCCGATCCATGTAACTGTACGTGAGCTTGCCTGTTTTTTTGAGCAAGGCAAGAGCCTCATCATATATCAGCACATGGGTCAAGGCCGTGGCACGGTGCTAGAGCGAATTAAAAGCAATTCAGAACGATTGGAGTGCGAACTGAAACTACCCCGTTCACCCTTGGCATTGTGGTGGCATCGCGTGTCGGGTCGTGTCTACTTTATCGTAGCTCAACCAAAACACGAGAATATGCTTGAGGCAAGTGTAAAGAATCTCCTGAAAAGCCCTTGGGGTAAGAAAAAACCTCGGACGACCGACGAACCGCACTTTACCCTTGCATACCCACGGGATGGCCTATAATGCTCCCACCATTTTTATAGGCAGCCCCCCTTCCCCAGGGAGACCAGCCTCGCCTGCGACCTGCTGTTGCATCTGCGCGACATGGGGCGTTCCTCTACATAAGGCAAGCTCTTTTCGCTGACGCAAGGCGATGACGACGGTCATACCTTCACTCCCAAGTATTTATTGCTGAAACCAATATCGTATATCGACTAATATCTATTGCCATGATACTCGCCGCATGATATTATATTTATGGATGGTATACGCCTGTTAGTATTTGTTAACAATATGTTACAGGATAGCGAACAGACGGATGTCCACACCTAAATTTTGCGGAGGTTCAGACAAACCGAAGTGGTAACCCAAATCGAAACTCAAACTAAAGATCCCTTGGAAACTGCTGTAGACGCAGCCTATACCCGTGGCGGTGTGGGGATTCAACAAAAGGACGCGGCAATCTTCGAAGCGGCCTTGGCCGAGGCTGAGGAGATTCTTCAATCTCAGAGGCGAGACAGAGAGGCGAGCCCGCAAGTACGGGCTTGGCGCGCCTTGGTTGCATTCTATGATTGGGTCACCGGCCCTCCCTCGACCCGACAGGAGCGCATCGGCGCGGAAATACAGAAGTTCGAGTACGAACGCCGCACAGGCGTAGTGAGGCCGTTGTAGTCCATTCCTGCTGCATACGGTCAGAAAAAGACTCCTGGGTTGTACCAGGGGTCTAATTTTTTGGACAGTCGGCCAACAATCAGAAGGGCAACTCCTGTCCGATTCCCTGCTCCTTCGCTTTTTTGTAGACCAGCTGGGCCGCCGCGATGTCCTCCAGCGCGATTCCCATAGACTCGAACAAGGTTATCGACTCGGCCGACGGGCGACCGACGACCCTGCCCGCTACCACGTCCTGAAGCTCGTGGGCCATGTCCCATCTGAAAGACCCCCTGGCCTCGGGCCATACCAGGTCGCCGCATTCCATCTTGGCTTGTTCCAAGTCGTCGACAACGATAACATCAGCCCGGGTGACGGTGGCTTCGTCAATCTCCCGCCGCATCCAGTGGTTGCCGCCCGCCGCATTGATGTGGGCGCCCGGCGCCAGCCAATCGCCCTCCAGCACAGGGTCCCGCGCGCTGGTGACGACTACCACAATGTCGGCTCCGGCAACGCACTCCTGGGCTGAGTCAACCGGCCGCACATCCAGATTCAGACGCTCGCTGCTTCTCTTGGCGAATTCTTCTCTGCGTTCCTGCCGGCGACTGTAGACCCGGGCCTCGCGGATGTCCCGTACTGCCGCCACTGCCTCTAATTGCGTGCGCGCCTGAAACCCCGACCCGATGACCGCCACCGTGTTTGCGCCTTCGCGGGCCATGTAACGGGTGGCAAGGCCGGACGCTGCTCCGGTGCGTATCTGGCCCATCCGGCTGCCCTCCATGCAGGCCAGCAGCCCTCCCGATTCGTAGTCATAAAGCATGACGATCATCTTGGCCCCCGCCGGGCCGCCGAAGGACGGATATGCCTTATATCCGAACACTTTGTGCTGGGAGTCGGCAGCCGCCATGAAATGGAAAAAGCCGCCGGGCATACGGATTCTGGAACGGGGCTTGACCTCGGTGTCGCCGCGGCCTGCATGAGCAAATGCCTCGTCCAGCGCCTCGATGCACTCGTTCATGGGCAACAGTTGCACCACTTCTTGTTCGTTCAGGAATAAGGCCATCCTGTCCTCCTGCGTCAAAACGACGCGATGATGTGTTTTTTTCGGGCGGAAACAAATCCGATTGAGGTTGGCCTTGCGTAGACCCAACCGACGATAGTGCGGGCAACAGTATATCATCGCGCCTTTCCCTAGAAAATCGCAGGGTGTTTCGCTACAATGGCGAAACGCAGCGAAAGGAGAATCGGGGTTGGTAGCTCTCAGACCACGAGTGTTCGTCACTCGGCAATGTTTTCCAGAGGCCATTGACGTACTGAAGAACGCGGCTGAGGTCGAGGTATGGCCTGACGAAGAACCTCCTACTCCAGCGCAACTTCAAAGCAAGATCGAGTCCGCCGACGGCGTTATGACCAATATTATGGACCATATAGATGCGCCGATGTTGCAGGCTGCCCGACGCCTGAAAGTTATTGGTCAGTTGGGCGTGGGAGTGGACAACATTGACGTGGCCGAGGCCACCCGGCGTGGTGTGCTGGTGGGCAATACCCCCGGCGTGCTGGCCCATGCCACCGCCGATACCGGGTTTGCCCTCCTGATGTCCGCCGCCCGCCGCATCAGCGAAAGCGAACGTTGGTTGCGGGAAGGCAACTGGAAGATTCAGTATCACCCCATGCACTGGCTGGGCGCGGACGTTCATGGCGCTACTCTGGGCATCGTCGGCTTGGGCCAGATAGGCTTGGAGATGGCCAAAAGGGCCCTTGGGTTTGACATGAGGGTGATTTACTACTCCAGGACCCGCAAACCGAACCTGGAGATCCGGTACGGGTTGGAGTATGTTGAGCCGCAGACGCTGCTCAGTACTGCGGACTTTGTTTCCCTCCACATCCCGCTGACGCCGGAGACACGGTACTACATCAGCAAGCGGGAACTGGATTTGATGAAACCGACGGCAATACTGCTGAATCTGGCCCGAGGCCCGATCGTAGACGCCAAAGCGCTTTACAATGCCTTAAGCGAGGGCAGGATTCGAGCGGCCGCATTGGACGTGACCGATCCCGAGCCCATTTCGACCGATGACCCGTTGCTTACCCTGCCCAACGTCGTCATTACTCCGCATATCGGCAGCGCTTCTATAAACGCGAGGCGGGAGACCTGCTTGTTGGCGGCGCGGAACATTGTTGCCGGGATAGAAGGCCGGCGGCTGGAGCAATGCGCTAACCCCGAACTGTACGAGGTCAAGGGTATATAAGGACTATTGGAGCGTTGTTTGAATACCATGTGGCACAACAACTTGAACGAGACGAAATGGTGCAGGGAAGTAAGTAGGGTCCTTCAGGCTGGTATGGCGGAGAGGGCGGGATTCGAACCCGCGAGAAGCTGGAGGCCTCTACGCGATTTCCAGTCGCGCCCGTTCGTCCACTCCGGCACCTCTCCTGCGGGGCATCACGTTAGGTCGGTACCAGCCTTCACGGGAAATTCGCATTAAATCCGTGGGGCTGGCAGAATGACCGCAACGTTGCCACGTGACATTATAGTCAATCAGCTTTTCAACTGTCCACTGGCGCAAGGCCGGCGCCGAGTCTTTCAGATAACGAAATCCCGGCACATTCCGTCATTACCGCGAAGGTTGTCCTCGTTTAAACGGAGAGCGGGAATCCATACCCGTCGAGGTATGGGGATGTAATAATAGCGAATGGCCTTGTATTCCAGTCCCTTCCTGGGAGCTGACAGTGGTATGTAAAATTGAGATTATAGCTACGAACCGGCCCCACCGCCCCTGGATTCCGGCCTACGCCGGAATGACGGAATAGGCCCGCCTGGATTCCGGCCTACGCCGGAATGACGGAATAGGCCCGCCTGGATTCCGGCCTACGCCGGAATGACGGAATGGGCCCGATACGGAATGGGCCCGATAGTGAGCATTTGGGAGCGGTTTTGTATTTGAGCAAGCCTACCCTACTATGCGGTCTCACGTTCAACTGCGTAAAGTCCCAAATGAAATACATACCCTTGTCAGCTTCCTGCGAGGGAATGAGGAGTTGGGCACTACGCCGAGTTTTGACATGGTTTCTTAGCCATGATCCTCAACGCAGGGCTTCTTGAATCCCCGGCGCGGGAATTACCTATGGCTTTGCTCCACCTGCGCGTGAACATGAGAATGCCCTATTTGTATAGTAATGTCGAATGACGCTGTGCCTTCTAAATGAAACGCGACTTCCCTGACGGAGTGTATGGGTTGCTTTCAAACGCCCGGCTGTGTGCCATATAATGTTACGCGGCTAAAGTAAGGATTGATCTTGAGCGTATATGGGACCGGGGCCGGTCCCGCCGCAATGATAGTAAGGAGGAATACATGGCTGATTCGGACTTCGTGAAAGTGGCCGACGTCGGTGAGTTGTCGCCCGGCGACATGAAAGTGGTAGAGCTTGGCAATGATCAGGTCTTGGTGGTCAACGTTGACGGTACCATTCTAGCGTGCGACGACATTTGTTCCCACGCCTACGCCTCATTGTCAGAGGGTGACTTGAACGGCGCGGAGATTGAATGCCCGTTGCATGGGTCGGCTTTCAACCTGACCACCGGCGAAGCGTTGACTCCCCCGGCCAGCGACAGCATCAAGGTGTTCCAGGTCCGTATCGACGGGTCGGACGTTTTGGTGGGACCGCCCGGAGAGTAAAACTGCCCGGAAGTCAGGCACTGTTCAAACCGCGTTACAAAGGCCCTGATCGCGCACCAGGGCCTCTTCACGCAACAAGCTGATAGCGCCGCCGCGCGCCCTTGGACGTTGCTCGTGGGTTGAGGAAGGGATTATCAGCAGGTGGATGGACCCGAAATCGGCTGTACCACTTCTAACGGCGCGCCAACGCCATGTCTACGGTGGAGCATTGTTCGTCTCCCACGGAGACGCGTTGAATGCCTGCAAGCTGGATATGGGCCAATAGACAAACCAGACTTTCCCCAACATTTCCCGTTGGGGGACCGGACCCCAGCGTCGCGAATCATTGCTATAGGGGCGGTTATCCCCCAAGACATAATATTCTCTTTCTCCCAACCGCAGGGGGCAATTGTTTGTCGATGACGGCGGCTGGCATTGGGTTGGGTTGCCCTCGATGTAGGGTTCGGGCAACTCGTCTCCGTCGATGTAAACCTTCCCATCGCGGACTTCGACCAACTCCCCCGGCAATCCAATGACCCGCTTCACAAAGTCCTTGGTTGTGTCTTTGGGGAAGTGAAACACGATGATCTCGCCCCGGCTTGGAGGGTGGCCGGCGAACTTGAAGGCTGGCTCGTCAACCTGCCAGAAAGGAATAGTGCGGGCCAAGCGGGCCAAGTCTACCTGAAAGTACACCAATTTGTTGACCATCAGGTACTGACCGCCTTCCAGCGTTGGGTCCATGCTCAACCCTTCCACCTTGAAGTTCCGAAGGCTGGTCTGAATAAGCAGGAATACTATGGCCGCCAAGATGACGGCTTCCAGTAGTTCTCTTAGGACACGACTCATGCGAAACTGATGCTGATAGGCGTCGATGGTGGACGACCAGGTTTTGTCCAAGTCGAGCTTAGAGCCTTAACGCGAACGCTGGTAACGGTAGTCCCTAGCTGTCCCCGGCTCCGGGGTGGCGGTTGGATTTTTGGGGCCGTAGCGGTAGCCCGCGTCAGCGTTGCGCTTGGACGACAGGCTGTTGCGCAACATGCCGATATTCTCGACCTCCAACTCAACCACGTCTCCTTCTTCCAGCCACCGGGCGGCCTCGTAGCCCTTGCGAATCGCTTCCCTTATCGAGCCGCCCCCGACCGTTCCGCTGCCTATGACGTCGCCCGGGGCGATACGGCTGTCCTTGGCAGCCCGTTCGATGATCTCTCCCCAGGTGTAATAAGCATTGGCGGTCTCCGAGTCCTTCAGCCACACGTCACCGTTGACCCTGACCTGGCACTTCAGGTCCAGTCGTCCGTCCTTGATATGGGGCGCCATCTCGTCGGTGGTGACCATCCACGGTCCCAGGGATGACGCGGAATCTTTGCCTTTGGCAGGTCCCAAGCCAAACGTCATCTCGTCAAACTGGAGGTCGCGAGCGCTCCAGTCGTTGAAGATGCAAAAGCCTGCGATGTACTGGAACGCTTCAGACTCCGGGACGTCTGTCCCGCTTCTCCCGACGACGCAGCCAATCTCCAATTCGTAGTCCAGTTGGTTTGACGCCGACGGGTAGGGCACCGTGTCGTCGGGGCCGTAAATTACCAGAGGGTTGGAGAAGTAGAATACCGGCATCCGGTACCACACCTCGTCAATTTCCCTGGTGCCTTGGGATGTGGCGTGCTCCTCGTAAACGATGTAGTCCCGCACGGTCGGCGGTTGCAGCACTGGGGAGCGCAGGCGGACGTCAGCCAGCGCGACCCTGGGAGCAGCCACGTTGCCGGCCAAGGCGTCACCGACGCGGTCAACGGCAGAGTCTTCCAAGTCCAGCAGCGCCCGAACGTCGCGCAGCGCATGTGGCGACCCCAGCAGAGCCGCCACATCCACCACCGCATCGCCATCGAGAACGCCGCAACGGGGGCCGGAGCCCGGATCGTACGTCAACAGTTTCATAATTTCCTCCCTACACTCGGAGCTTTAGTGCATTGGAGAGAAGCTGGCCGGGGCCATTATCTTGTTTTCCTGGCTGACCCGCCCCGGAGCGCCGGAGGGCCACTGGGGTATCTTGCTGGCCGCAGTCCGCACCTCTTCCCGATGGTTCAGGTCCTTGTAGGGCCAGATGTGCATCCAGCGGTTGAGGCCGCCTATATCGGTGGACATGCCCGCCGCCAGCGGGGAGAACTCCTCCCGGTAGGGCAAGGCTTCGGTCCAGCGCCGAATCAGCTCAGGAATGGAGCCGGGCTCGTAGGTGTAGATGCGCATCTCATAGATGTTGCCCAGCGCTTGATCGCCTCCCATGGGCCGCATGAAGGGGGCTGGGGTCCAGATTTCCGAGTTCATGTTGAGGATGGCGCCAGGGGTGATCTTGGGAGGCCAGTTGGGGTCCTTGGCAGCCTCTGTCCTAATCCGGTTGCGCTCGTCGAGGTTTTCATAGCCCCAAACATGGATAATCTGGTTAAGCGGCCCAATCTCCGTGTGCCAGAAGGCCGCGATGGGCGAATACTTTTCCCGGTGGGGCATGCCCTCGGCGAAGGCCTCCTCGGCCTGTTCGACTGCGCCGGGCTTCAGATCGTAGGTGCGTACTTCGTATATCATGCTCTCTCCATATCGTCGGTGTCGTGGCAACGAATTGTCGCCAGTGTAACAATCAAGCCAAGGCTGGGCAACCGGGTGATTCAACGGATAATTGTCTATTGTTCAGTCGGTTGACTTTGCCCCAGCTATAATCCACAATCGCCGTAGCTACAGCCCAAGGATTTCAGGGCTTTTAGGAGGAGGAAATGCTGAAAGTTGGCCATGTCGTGGTGCGTCCCGGCCGCCGGTACTACGACGCAGACGTTGAGATACCGGTCCCGGAAGAATTGGAAACCGTTCCAGGCATCCCGATGGTCAGTAAGGACATTGACTTCTACAGCAGGGAGTATCCCCTGCAACGCCAACAGGTGGAGCACGCTGCCGACACCGAATGGGCTCCGAGTGTGGGCACCCAGGCTATGCGAGCCTACCAAGTGCAGCACGACGCTGTTATGGACGAATTCTACCCGGCGATGAACCGTTCCGGGGACTTGGAACCCACGGGCACCCCCACCGGCGAAGACGTGACAGAACTCATCCGTGCCAAAGCGCGAGAGATGGGATACTTGGAGGTGGGTTTCACCAACCATGACTGGCGATACGTGTACCAGGACCGGAAGAGCCATGTGAAATACCCCAACGCCGTGTGCTTGGCGTTGGAGCAGGACTTCGCTGAGACCCAGTCAGCCCCCAGCATGGACGCCGAGCACGGTCACTACGGGACTTACGAGATACAGGCGCCCATGGGGTTGAGGATGGCCGACTATATCCGGTCATTGGGATACCATGCCCAAGTCCACGGCCCCAGCAATCACAGCGCGGCCACCATCCCCATGTTCGTAGCTGCCGGATTGGGCCAATTAGGCGCCAACGGCCAACTGCTGACTCCCCATGCCGGGGCCCGCTGCCGTTTGCAGATTATAACCACCGATGCCCCGGTTACTTTCGATAAGCCGGTGGACTATGGCTTTCACGCTTTTTGCCAAGTGTGCCAAGTGTGCGTGAACCGCTGTCCGGGCCGGGCGCTGATGCGGGAAAAGGTCTGGTGGCGCGGTGTCGAGAAGAACAAGTTGGTCTACAAGCGCTGCAGGCCGGTAATGGCCCGCTACGAGGGTTGCGCCATCTGCATGAAGGTCTGCCCCATCAACAAGTACGGGGCCAAGGCAGTCATGGACCATTACGTGGAAACCGGGCAGGTGCTGGGTAAAGGCACCCACAACCTGGAAGGTTACACTCTGCACGAAGAGAGCACGGGGCAGTACGTGACCGGCTACTTTGGCCCGGGAGAGTTGCCCACGTTCAACGCCAACTTCTTCAAAATTCCTGTAGGCTCCCGTGAGTCGGCGGCGCTGGACGAGTTCATAGGACACGTTAAGGAAAACGGCAGTGTCTTGACCCGGTCCGAGGACGACGAAGTCCTCTTGAAGTTCCGCGACAGGATCAAGGAAATCGTTAGTGGTGACGCTGTCAGCGACAGCACGATGTTCTAAACGCTGGGGTCTCAGGGCTGACCGCTACAAAGGGAGCAAGGCAATTGCCTTGCTCCCTCAATTTATGAAGCCCGTTTCTACAACTTAATAATCTGCATCTCGCGGCTGCGTATGACCGGGCCGTCATAGACCTTGGCAATGTCTCCAAGGGCCCTTTCAGACGCTCCGGGGACTTGTAGCTGGGGGCTTTCGTGCACCAGGACCAGCTTCTTGGCCCCGGCGTCGCGGGCCATCTCACCAGCGCCGGTGCTGCCGCACAGATATTCCGCTTCCGGCGTTCCGTCGATGTCCGCTTGCACGTCGACGCACAAACAGACCATGATATCCGCGTCCTTGGCCAAGTCCACTACGCTCTGGCAGGGCCGGGTGTCGCCGGTTACTACGATGCTCCCTTCGGGGCCGTCCAAGCGGTAAGCCAGCGAGTCCAAGTAGGGTTGCACATGCTCGGCCGGGGCCGCGGTAATCTCCCAATCGGGGCCGGAACAGATTTTGCCTGGGCCAACGTCCCGCGCTTGGTAATTGGGGAAGGTCCTTGGGAATTTGCCGCCTCGCCTGCGGTAGGCGTTGACGCTCAGGGGATGATTGATACGGGCAACAAAGTCGTGGGCAAAAGCGCCGTCGTTTTCGTCGATAAGCCGGTGGGTAATAGTCTCGGTGAGGGTGGGTCCGTAAATTTGCAGGTCATTTTCATCGCCCAGGCTTTGGTCCCATCTGGTCAACAGGAAACATGGGTAGTCCAGGTCGTGGTCCGAGTGGTGATGAGTAAAGAACAGGTGGTCAACCTGCGTGGGCCTAAGACCGGTCTTGATCATCTTGTAGGTGGCTGCAGGGCCGCAGTCGAACATCAGGTATTGGTTGCCTAACTCCACGACATAAGAAGACCCCCACCGGTCCGGGGTAGGGGTCGGAAAGCCTGCTCCCAAAACAAAAAGCCGCACGTTAATTCCATCCGTTTGCAATGTGGGGGCACTTCCGCGCCCCCACTATAGTTGACACCTTCAATGGGCTGTGGCCCTTAGTGGGCCATAGCCTTGGCCACTTCCTCGTCCCATGGACCGGACAAGCGGCCTTTCGCCGTGCCTCCGATCATCTGCTTGCTTTCGTCATGCCCCCATTCGCCGCGGGGCATCTCGTACGAGAGTTCAATCCCGTTTCCGTCAGGGTCGTGGATGTAGATGCCGATGGCATGACCGTGGTCGGACACCCGCTCGATCTCGATGTTTCTCTCTTTGACCCGGTGGTAAAGCTCTTTCAGGTCCTCGAGGCTGTCCATGTACCAAGCCATGTGGTTCAGTCCGACCTGCCCCCGCTGAGGACCTGGAGCGTCTTCCCCCACTTCCAGCAAAGCAATCTCATGGGAATTTTCCAAGTCGGAAGTCATAAAGGCTGCGCGCCCCGGCTGAAACCCGTAGGTATGCAGCCCCAAGAGGTCCTCGTACCAGTCCCTTGCGCGCTCCGCGTTGCGGACGAAAATGTTAATGTGTCCCAGACGTCTCGGTTTGTATGCCATGGTCTCCTCCTTATTCACCAAGTGACTTCACTCGCGATTTTATCATATAGGTCTATATTTCGAATAATTCTCCGACAGGGCAACTGAACCCCGGCAGCACATCGCCGCCATCCAAAACGTCCTCCTCGGTCAGGGTTACGATGGGCTGGCCTCTCCGGTGTACCCTGATGCTCCGGCTTTCGGGTTGAAGCTCCAAGACCATCGGGACGCCGGCGTTTATCCACATGTGGCACTTGTCGTGGACTTCCTGCGGCCGGTCGTTGGGCGACGCTACCTCTGCCACCAAGTCGGGAATCACTTCATAGTAGCCCAAGGGCATTGCATCCAAGGGCAGCGTTTGGGCGGAGAAGTATGCCACGTCGGGTTCCCGCACAGTATCGGGGTTTCGCGATAGCCTCACGCCGCTGTCGGTGCCGGCCACGCGGCCCAAACGCCGCGGCCGCACAAAGGACATAATCTCGGCGCCCAATATGAGCGCAACTTCCCCGTGCCGTCCACCTGCTGGCACAGTCTTGCAAAGCACTCCCAATATCAGTTCCCCGCGTACCCCTTCGCTATACAAACGGAGCAGGTCGTCGGCGGTTAATAGCTGCGGCTTCGTTGTGGCCATGGCAATCACCCCGTCGGGTCTTCGCAAAGAATCTCCCTAACCGCTGGAACCAGTTTATTATATTGTACTGTGGTTCTTGGAACGGTGTAGAATCAATCCGCACTTTTTTTGTTGTGACGCTTGGAGTTAAAAACCTTAGGAGAATCAGAAATGAAATTCGGGATACTGCATTGGACCCCTTACACTGCCGACTATCCGGCTGATAAACAGTACGACGAGATACTCGAACTGGCGCGGGGCGTTCGTGACGCAGGGTATGACCTGTTTGCTGCCAACCACGGCTACTTGTCCTCGCCGTTGCGGGTGTTCCAGCCTATTCCACTGCTTTCAGCATTAGCCAGCGAGACGGGAGACATGGATTTGCTGACGGGCATATTCCTGCTGGCCCTGCACAATCCTATAGAGGTAGCTGAGCAGATCGCCACTCTTGATGTTATATCCGGCGGACGGTTCATTTTCGGTGCAGGTGTCGGCACTCGCGGCATCCCTTGCCAGTCCTTCGGAGTTGACCCGGCCCACCGCGGCGCCCGTACAGGGGAGGCATTGCAGATTATCAAGCGGCTGTGGACCGAGGACGAGGTGACCTACGAGGGACAGCACTTTTCGGTGAACGGCGTCAAGTCAGCTATGAAGCCGCTGCGCAAACCCCATCCTCCGATATGGATCGGCGCCGGGGCCAGCCGGGCCATCCGCCGCGCCGCCCGCTTGGCCGATGCTTGGTACTCCGGCCCAACGGCTACCTTGGGCGAGTTGGAGCAGGGACTGGAGTACTACAAGCAGCGGTTGGAGGGCTATGGCAAGGAGGCTCCGCCCCAATTCCCGGTGCGGCGAGACCTGTACATTGCAGCCGACCAGGAAACGGCCCTGCGAGAGGGCGCTCAGTACCTGAACGGGCCTATGAGCCTGTGGAGAGACACGGAAAACGACCCGGACCGCTTTTTCATCGGCTCGCCCGAGGTTATAGTGGACCAGATAGGCCGCTATCAGGAGAAGCTCGGTGACTTGGAGTGGGTATTCCGCATCCAGTGGCCCGGTATCCCTCACGCCAAGGTGATGGAGCAGGTGGAGTTGCTTGCGAGCAAGGTGATGCCGCATTTTCGTTAGCTAATTTCCTCAATGACTACATCGCCGCCGTCCCTTGCGTCTATTGTGAGCCGGCCCCCGCGAAGCAGCGCCATACCCACTAGTGGTGTGCCATCTGTTCCAAGGACCAGCGCGGCGCGTTGGTGTCCGTGCCAGGATATCAAAGCGCCGTATAGGTCAAACATCTTTTCTTCGCTGTCGGCCAGAATGGCAGGCCGTTCGCCGTAATAGGTCAGTCCGAGGTCTCTGATAATTTTCTGTGGCAAGGTCAACCAGCCAGTGAACCCGGTATCTACAATGGCTTCTTCTGTCCGGAAAATGCGATTGACGCCAGCAACCCTGACGGCAATGCGTGGGGCTAAGTAAGTCAGACCAGCATCTCCCCCGATTACCTCTACTCTTCCCCTAATCATGGGCAGGCGGCGTTCCGTAGCCTATGAAGTACGGTACTGGATGGCCTACCAGTTCGCCCCAAGTTATCGCGTTGGGCCGACGCTCGAACAACCGCATCGTAGTAGTCAGGTCGTCGTCACCAATCTCGTAGTCGCCGCTGAGAACGTCTATAACGACCATCTTCCCCTTATGAGTTGCTTCCAAATCCTCACGTATTTCCTCGTACATGGCTTTACCCATAGCCGCAACATCTATGTCGTCTCTTTTGTCTGACATGAGAAGAGTATTCCTCCCCCTAGCAGTCCGGCAGGCCGCCGACAGCCTCGTCCAAGGTGATTAACGGATAAATAGTGGCGGTGTTCCAGACAGCCAAGCCCAAATCTACGATGGCATCGTCCACGGCATGGGCGTTGGGAGCATCGAGCACCAGGAAGGTCAGGTGGGCCGATTTGCTTACCCAACCGCCTTGGAAAGAACAGCCGTGGGACTGGAGGACTCCGGTCATAGTTGCCGCCATCGTGACCACCCGGTTGCGGATGTCCAGCGCAACTCCCGGGCACTTGTCTGGCTCGTGACTCAAAGACGCCATGTAAAGCATAATCACCACTCCGTAACAGTGCGGTTTACCCTGCCTTCAAGATCCCCCAATCCGGCAAGTCGCTGGGGCTGTCCAGTGATAGGGTAACACCGCGGGCAGGATGAGTCGCTGCCGAGGCAGAAATAGTAACATAGCCGTATACTATCCAAACCGTGCTCAATTACAATTGTCGCCGCATCAGACTGTGCGATGGGAGTGAGATTGAGGTCCCTCGGTAACGAGGCTGTTGTAGAAAATGTCCCTTGGGACAAACATATCACGCGGAGGGGACTGTCATGGCGTTGCGTATGCCAACTCCGGACGACTTGCTAAGGCTGGCCAAGGAAAACCACTTCGAGCTAAGCGAAGATGAATTGGCCTCGTTTCAGGAGGTTATTCCGGACCTCTTCGGCTCCTAACTATCGGCGGCGACCAAGGAGGGTCCATAAGGATTCCGGCATCCTGGTGCGGCGTGGTCGGGTTGAAACCCACTCATGGCTTGGTGCCCTACACCGGCATCGTCGGCATTGACAACACCTTCGATCACGCCTGCCCCATGTCCCGCAACGCGGCCGACGCCGCCCTGACATTGGAGGTAATCGCCGGCAAAGACCCACTGGACCCCAGGCAAGGAGACGTGCCGGTCCAAGCTTATACCGAGGCCCTTGGGCAGAGTGTAAACTGGCTGCGCATCGGTGTGCTGGCCGAGGGTTTCGGGCTGAAGGAGTCGGACCCGGACGTGGATGAGGCGATGCGGAAAGCGCTGGCCGTGTTGAGCGAGTTGGGCGTGCAAACTACGCAGGTCTCAGTGTCGGGCCACATCGACGCGGCGGGCATAGTCTGAGGACTGGTGGCCGAGGGAGCTAACGCCCTGTTGCGCAGCAACGGGATGGGCCACCATTGGGAAGGACTGTACAACACCGGCTTGGTGGAGACTCTTGGAAGAGCGCGGCGGGCCCAAGCCAACGACTTGCCGCCGACAGTCAAGATGGTGCTGCTAATCGGCAGCTACGTAGCGGAGCGATACCACAGGCGACTTTACGCCAAGGCCCAGAACCTTCGCCGCGTTCTGCGGGGCGGTTATGACCGGGCTTTACAGGATGTGGACGTACTGGCGATGCCCACGACGCTAATGACGGCCCATCGTTACGAGCCGGACATAGACATCGCGGGCTTGCTTACCCACGGCTGGGATATGTTTAACAACACCGCGCCCGGGAGGTTTTCCCAAGGGACGGTGAAGTGTTCGCCGATCCAGACTTCGTCAAACCCCATCAAACCCCAGTTCGTCGGCCAGAATGACAGTGTGCACATCCTCGTCGATAGTCCTTGGCAGCCCTTTGGTGGGATGGTGCACCGGCATCATGAAGAATCCGAAGTTCATCACTCTCTCCTTGGCGTCTTTTGGGATTAGCAGGCGCTCCGGCGCCGGTTATTACGCCATGACTAAGCTGCTCTCTTCGGCGTAGGCCATTGTGCCGTCGCTGAAGATAACGCCGTCATCGCAACGGCACTCGATACGCCCGCCCTCAAACTGCTCTTCATACAGTTGGGCGTACAGGCCGTTCCTGGCGAGCAGTTGTGAATGGATGCCGTGTTCTACGATACGGCCCTGGTCAATTGCGAATATAACGTCGGCGGCCATGATGGTCGAAAGCCGATGGGCGATTGCCACCGTTGTGCGACCCCGCATCAGTTGCTGTAGCGCGGCTTGTACGAAGCGTTCGCTGGCGTTGTCCAATGACGAGGTAGCCTCGTCGAGTATGAGCAGTCTCGGCTGGCGCAGGACCACTCGGGCGATGGACAATCGTTGCCTTTCACCGCCGGACATCCGGTATCCCCGTTCACCTACGATGGTGTCGTAACCCTCCGGGAATTGGAGAATGCGGTTATGGATATAGGCGGCCTTGGCGGCCGACTCCAGCTCCTCCTGGGTAGCGTCGGGCTTGCTGTAGAGCAGATTGTCCCGGATGCGAGCATGGAACAGATAACTTTCCTGGGACACGTAGCCTATCACTTCCGACAGGGACGCCAGCTTGATCTTCCGAACGTCGATGCCGTCGATCAGCACTCGCCCTTCACTCACATCATAAAGTCTGGGAATCAAGTAAGAGATGGTGGTCTTGCCCGACCCACTCGGTCCTACCAGGGCGGCCAACTGCCCCGGACGGACTTCCAGATCGATGCCGTTCACCGCCCATATAGGCTCAGGCTTGCCTGTATCAGCTAACTCGCTCCCGGCCTCATCGCCGGAAGCGTATTGCACCCTCACCGACTCGAACTTGATAGCCCCGGACACCCGCTCAGGGTCAAGATCTACCGCGTCGGGCGCGTCTACGATATCCGGTTTGATGTCCATGTACGCGAAGATGCGCTCGAATAGCGCCATCGACGATTGTAGTTCTACGGACACTTGCAGCAAGGTGCCGATGGGGAAATACAGTCGGGCTTGCAGCGCGGTGAATGCCACGATGGTGCCAGCGGAAATGCCGTCCCGGCCAACGCCGGAAATCATATAACCAGCCAGCAGGTAGATGATGATTGGGGAAATCGAAAAGAAGGCCTGCATAATGGCCCAGAAAGATTGCCCGGTCATTTGTTGGCGCACGACCAAGTCCGACAGGTGCTGGTTCTCTTCATGGAACCGTTCTATCTCCTGCTGCTGGCGTCCGAACAGCTTGGAGAGCATGATGCCGGAGATGGACAGGGTCTCTTGGGTGATGGCCGTCATTTCGGCCGAGGACCTCTGAACGTCGGCGGATACACGGCGGCGGCGTTCCCCGATGATTTTGGTGATGAACGCGAAAATTGGCACTACGCCGATTGCCACCAGCGTAAGTTGCCAGGACAGGATGGCCATCGCCGCGACCGTGCTGATCAGTATGACCATGTTGGAGATGATGTTGGTGACGGTGCTGGTCACCACGTTTTGCACGCCGCCGACGTCGTTGGCCACCCGGGATTGAATCTCACCGGTCTTGGCGCCGGTAAAGAAGTCCACCGACAAGCTTTGAAGGTGGCGGTACAGCCCATCCCGAAGGTCGCGCATTACCTTCTGGCCCACTTGGTTGGTGAAGTAGGTCTGCACGATGCCCGCCCCGCTAGTGGCGACCGTTATCCCGGCTATGACACCGGCGATCACCCACAACAGGTCCAGGTTTGGGTTGCCCTCTGGCGGAAAGAGCGCGGAGTCGAACACGACACGGATTAACAGGGGATTGATAACCCCCAATCCCGCCGTTGCCAGGATCAGCAGCCCTACGAACACGATCTGCACCGAGTAGGGCCGGAACAACGCAGCGATCCGGCGGGTCAACCCCGCCCTTTCGTTTGGTGTTGAGTTTGTCATAACGCGCTAATTGTATCAGTTGGCCCGCAGGCCAAGAATATTTGGCAACAAGCCTGGACCGGCTTTGAAATATTGTCGGGGTATGCAGTCACCAGTGGATAGGAGACATCGGCTATAATACTCCCAACCCCAACAAGATGGCAGCGAGGGAAGAGCGATGCAGCTTGAAGGCGGAGTATTCATTGTAACCGGCTCGGCTACGGGCCTTGGTTCGACGGTGGCCCAACGCTTGGCGGCCAAGGGCGCCAGGGTTGTAATCAACTACACCAAGAGTGAAGCCGAAGCGCAAGCCACTGCGGAAGAGTGCGGGAAGCTTGGCGCGGAAGCGATTCTGTGTCAAGCCGACGTCTCGGTGGATGAAGACTGCCGCCGGATGGCGGCGGATGCTGTGGAACGGTGGGGCAGAATCGACGGGCTGGTAAACAACGCTGCCCAGTCCAAGATAGTTCCCCACGCCGACTTGGAAGGGCTTTCGTCCGACGACTTCATGCGGATTTTCGCCGTCAACGTGGTGGGCCCCTACCAGATGGTGCGGGCGGTAACTCCCCATATGAAGAAGCAGGGCAAGGGCGCCATAGTCAACGTTTCTTCGGTGTCGGGATTCAGCGGGTCAGGCAGTTCCATTGCCTACGCGGTTTCCAAGGGCGCCCTGAACATTATGACCCTGTCGCTGGCGCGCGCCCTGGCCCCGGAGATACGGGTCAACGCCGTATGCCCCGGCGTAATGCAGACCCGGTGGTGGAGGGAAGGCTTGGGGGAGGAGAACTACAACGGCTTCATAGAACGTTACGCCAACTCGACTCCTCTGAAGCTGGCAGGCACCACCGAGGCCGTGGCCGACCCTATCATTTGGCTTCTTGAAGGGGCGGAGCAGGTGACCGGCGAGACTATCATGGTGGACTCGGGGACTCATCTTGGCCCGGCGCCGTCTCGGTAGGCCACTCGCTGCTAAAGGAGGACTAACTTGCCCCAAAAATTCACAGCTAAATTCGGGCTAAGCCTTTCAACCCGCGCCGTACTGTTCGACTGGGCCACGATGGACGACATAGTAGACGCGGCCTGCGTGGCGGAGCAGTCGGGGTGTTTCGACAGCGTCTGGGTGGGCGACAATCTCCTGTCCAAGCCCAGGGTGGAGGCTATCGTTACCCTGTCGGCCATCGCCGCCCGAACTGATCGGGTGAAGCTGGGGACCATTTGCTTGGCCAGTTTCCCTTTGCGCGATCCGGTGCTGCTGGCGGTGCAATGGGCCAGCCTGGACGTTCTTTCCCGCGGCCGGACCATTCTGTCAGTGTGCAACGGCGCCTCGGCGAATGACGGACCCCGGTTTGCTAACGAACTGGAAAACATGGGGGTCCGGTCGCCAGAGCGGGTTGGGCGTGTAGTTGAGGGCATCGAGGTCCTGCGGCGATTGTGGTCCGCGGACCGCGTTACCCACCGTGGGAAGTACTACCAGTTCTCAGACGTGGAGCTGCTGCCCAAGCCGGTGCAACAGCCAATGCCCATCCTGATAGCCGCCAATCCCAAGCCGGAGCAGGCTGACGAGGCCACGGTGGACCGGATATTGAAGCGCGTGGCGGCGCACGGAGACGGCTGGCAGACGGACGCGACCCCGGTAGACGTGTTTGCCGACCGGTTCAGTCGGATAAAAGCATACGCTGCTGAACGGGGGCGCGATCCTTCAAAGCTGGACTCGTGCCTGCATCTGATGGTTAACATAAATGAGGACCGGGACAAAGCGTTCAACGAGGCGGAAACATTCTTGGCATCTTACTACGGCGCCGGGTCGGTCTCCCGGGAGCGGGCCAATCTATGGCTGGCTTATGGACCGCCCGAGGCGGTCATCGAGAAGATTCAGGCGTACATTGATGCGGGATGCACCACGCCGGTTTTGCGCTTTGTTGCTCCCGACCTGTCGAGTCAACTCAGGCGGTGTATTGACGAAGTGCTGCCAGCGTTCAAGACTGGGTGATGCACCCACCCAAGACAGTGGGTTAGACGACGACGGCGTTTGTCTGACGCATAGGGTTGATTACAAACCTTGCAGGAATTGCGCCAATTGGCTGAACGCGGATGAATTCCAGTCCCATGCGCCGGCCTCGGAGGCCTCACCAAGTCGCAGTTCTGGTTTCTCTCCGCCTGCTAAAAAAGCATGTACCTTGGATTTGATGGGATCCTTACAGGCTATTCCGACGTTAGCAAGGCAATCTATGTACTGCTCAATGCATTCTATTGCAGGTTTGCCTTGCAATGAGCGTAAGCACAGGTTCTCCATCTCGCCGTGTTCCTCGCCGTCGGGAAGTATCGCTACCGAAACAGTGAATTGTTGTAGCTGCGTTGGCATATGTTGGCATATATGGTTTTGATGGGACGGGTAGGCTGGCGTCTTTTAGAGAGTCGCATATACTCTGGAACGCAGATGCCGCGCTCTCGTCTGCGTCCCGAACTATGCCTAAACTGCGCAGCCGACGGAAGTTTGGGGCGTTGATCAGGGTGTTGGTCAAGAAGGGGCGAAATCCAGGAGTTCCACCGACGGCGACTATTTGGATGTTGGCTATACCCAACCATTTTAGAAAAGCGCCGACGAATCTCCGATCATCGGTTCCCTCTACGATCAGTAGGGAATCCTTTACGATGTCAAACTGTTGAGGATCCGTAACCACTATCACCGGACTTCTGCCGGAAAATCCAGCGAAAAATCAAGGGCTTCATACGAGTAGGTCGTCGCCTTGATCGGCTCGTCTTCCCACTGGCCTAAGCGATGAATAAGCATCTCTTTATCTTCGTTCGCCCTGAAAGCGTTCCGTGCAGCCACCAAACACTCATAGCTATGGGTGGTGGCGAACACCTGTACGTTGAATTCCCGGGACAGCCAGTACAGCTTCTGCCAAACATCCTGGAGTACCGTATGATGCAACCCGTTTTCAATTTCGTCTATGAATATAACGCCGTCACGGGCAGCATAAAAAGCGAGCGACATGGATAACAGCCGCCCTACGCCGTCGCCCATAAAACCGATGGGCACCGGACGGCTCAACCCGACCTCAGCGTATATCATGGGAATTCTACCAGCGGCTATCGTAGTCAACCGCTGGGCTCTGGAGTCGATCGTTTTGAGATATTCGACGATCTTATGCGAATAGCCCTCCAATTCTACCTGTCCAAATCGGTTTACGTCTTCTCGGCTTGTCCTGGGCCGGGCAGGTCGTGACGCGCTGAGAAATACAGAATTTATCCTTGTTTGAACGTCAGCCCGATGTACTACGATACGTTGGATCGTCCTTTCCGGTTGTTCAGGTTGTTCCTTCCATCCACGTGAAACATTCTTCCAGCCAGTTTCGTCCCGGTACTCAAACACTATTTCTGTAACGGGAGCATCCGAAAGTTCGGTCTCTTCAAAAAAATCGGGCATAAGGGATTGTTCGTATCTGGGAGTACGTTGTAAGTATTCTGAAACCTCTCTGGGCTGTAATCTAATATTCAGTATCCGAGGGTCGCCGTGCCAATCGCCCTCTGCTGTCATGGTTATGGCATTGTTGGGTTCGAAATTGTAGAAGAGGTCGTGCAATAGAAGTGGTGGCGGTTGCTCGGAAATAGAAATACCGCGCAGTTCAGCCAACTGAACGCTAAGCCGTGGGTCGTTAGGCTTCGTATGTACATACAAAGCCTCCAAAAACGCGGTCTTGCCAGCGTTGTTCTTTCCAGCTATCAGGTTGAAACGGGCCAGTGGCTGGACGGTTATATGCTCGAAACACCGAAAGTTTTCAATGCTAAAAGATGTGTACATGACGCCCGCCTGTAATTGATGCCTAAAACAGATTCGCGACAAGCCGGGAGGACATTTACGGCTGGACAATCCCACTGGATGCGGATTATCTCTTAAGCCCGTGGCCATTATAAGGCTCTAGCATTGAGATTGACCATCTGACCTAATGGTCAACCTCAACGAGGACTGTAACTCATACCAACGAAAGCTCAAGAATGTAATTCGATAACGTCGCCGTCGGCGAGGACGTAGTCACGGCCTACTCGTTGCGCGTCGTACTTGCCGGAGCCCCAGAGAAGAGCGTACTTGAACTTGCGGATCCAGTCTTTGTGCACTGAGACTGCCGCGTCCTCGACCTTGCTTCCCGCCACAAGCACTTGGGGAGCGTCGTAGTCGGGTTGGTCGCCGCGGGCTTTGAGGTACACCCGCACTGTGCCCAACGAATTGAAGATGGCCTCCCCCAGTTCCGCCAGGCCCTCTTCGGCTACGGCCGATACCATCTTCAAGGGAAACCGATCGCCGTACACCTCTTCCAACAACTCGAAGGCCACGTCGGCGTCCGGCTCGTCGCCCTTGGCGCCAACCAAGAGACAGGGCTTTTGAATCAACGGGGAATCGGGGTCAGCCTGCTCATCCAACCCGAGGGACGGTACCCGGAGATCTCAAGGGTTGCCAGCACCTCTTCAGCGTCGGTCAACGGGTCAACCGACAGGTCGACGACTATCATCAGCAGGCCAGTGTTTCTGATAAGGCTTAGCAGTTGGTTTTGAACATCGGGGTCGTTGATGGCCGGGGTGTCAACCAATTGGATGCCAACGTTCTGAAACGGCAGCATCCCCGGCATTGGGATGCGGGTGGTATAGGGATAGGCGGCTACTTTGGCCGGAGCGCCGGTGAGGGCTGCCAATAGCTGGGACTTGCCGACGTTGCAGCGGCCAATCAGCACTGCTTGGCCCGCACCTTCCCTGCGGATGGCGTATGGGGACGGTTTGCCGCCGCTGCGTTTGGGGCTTTCAAGCTCCTCCAACGCCTTGGCGACTTTAGCTCGCAGGTCGGCGCGGAGGTGGTCCGTCCCTTTGTGCTTGGGAGTCGCCGCCAGCATCTGCTGGAGCGCAGCCGCTTTGTCGGCCAAGCCCTTGGCCTCGCGGTACTTCTCTTCCGCGATATAATACTGGGGCGGTAGATTGGCTGGCACCTTAGCTTCTCCTGCACTGCCGGGAATCAAGCTCAGGTGGATATGGGCAATATATCAACCACGCATCTGGGAGTCAAACTTGCGGGCAGGCGCGCCGGGCTTTTGATTGACACTCCAAGAGGCTGACAATACACTCCCACTCAGCACATCCCCCTTTAGAAGCGGAACGGTCCTCACCTTATCCCTTTGCAGGGGGAGGCACTTTGGAGATAGGTATTGTGAAGAACAAGATATATCATACATTCGATGAAGCGGTGGCGGACGTTCCCGACGGGGCAACCATTATGTTCCCCGGCTTTGGCGGAATCGGCGCTCCGCAAAACCTGATGGCCGCCCTGCACCGTCTCGGGTCCAAGGAACTGACGGGCATATCCAACGGGCACGGCGGCACCGACGGACGGGTGGACGTGGGCACGTTGATAGAGGCGGGACAGATGAGAAAAATGGTCTGTGCTTTCACCGCTCCCACTCATCCGTCCCAACCGACCCCTTTCGCCCTGATGTACGCCGAAGACAAGATTGAGGCGGAGTTAGTCCCTCAAGGCACGTTGGCCGAGCGAATTCGATGCGCCGGGGCGGGCATTGGCGGGTTCTATACTCCCACCAGCGTGGGCACCGAACTGGCAGAAGGCAAAGAACACCGGGTGATTAACGGCAAGACCTACGTACTGGAACACCCCATGCCGGCAGATTTTGCTTTCATCCGGGCTTGGAAGGCGGACAAGCTGGGCAACCTCCAGTTCCGCTTGTCGCAGCGAAACTTCAATCCCATCATGGCCATGGCCGCAACCATCACGATTGTGGAGGTGGAAAACGATATTTTAGAGCCTGGAGAGTTGGACCCGGACCAAATACAAACTCCCGGCATCTACGTTGACCGGATGGTGACAATACCCGCTGACGGCATCTGGGCTTAACCTATCGTTAACGTTACTCTGTTACCTTAACAGGGCGCACCTGAACAGGGCGCACCTGCGCCAGCCAAATCAATACAGGAGGGCAGCATAAAATGACAACCGTAGGATCCGGCGATTACACTTACACCCTCGTGGAAGACTGGGGCAAACTGCCTCCGGGCGAGACCTTTGCCATGGTCAGCGCCATAGCCACTGACTCCCAGGACCGGGTCTATGCTTTCCAGCGCAAAGACCCGCCTGTGCTGATTTTTGATCGCGATGGCGACCTGCAGGATTCCTGGGGCAACGGATCCTTCGTTTTCGCCCACGGGTTCTATATCGAGGACGACGTCGTGTACGTCACCGACCGCGACTCCTCGGTCTGCGTGGTGTACACCCTCGACGGCAAGCCGATACAGATGCTGGGCCGCCACGGCCGCCACTCGGATACAGGCTGTGAAAACCCCGGTGACCTAGTGCCAAGGGCCGCGGGTCCATTCAACTATCCCGCCGAATTGGTGCCCTCTCCGTCAGGAGAACTTTACGTGGCGGACGGCTATCGGAATTCCCGTGTACACCGGTTCACTGATGAAGGGGAGCTCATCCAGTCCTGGGGCGTGCCGGGAAAGGAAAATCCCAACGAGTTCCATCTGCCTCACAGCCTGATTATCGACGGTGACCGGATTATCGTTTGCGACAGGGAAAACCACCGTATCCAACTTTTCTCGCTGGACGGCGAATTTATCGAGTTCTGGAACGACATTCAGCGGCCCATGGACATCTCCCGCGACCCGGACGGCAATTTCCTGGTCAGCGAGGGCTCGGTGGGCGACGCTTCATCCAGGATCAGCCTGCTGGACAAGTCCGGGGGAGTGCTGGCCCGGTTTGACTGCCGGGGCTCCGGCCACGGAAGCTGGATCGACGCCCACGGCGACATCTACTTGGCCGGCGTTCCCGGGGCCATAGACAAATACGTACGCCAGTGACAAGCGCTTGGGCAGTTGTGTTTTGATTCGACTTGACGTAACTGCTGGAAAAGTTTGTTGGACCAACGGTACCTGATGATTCAGGACACTGGTTTCATTGGACTGTGAGCGTGCTCACCTGGAATCTCCTCTGCATGTCGCTCGAAAGTGGCTGCCTTGGTGTCTGGCGTTAATCTTTGGCGTCCATGCCGGCGTGGGGAAGCAGGGCCGAGCCGGTGGCGGCCGTCTACGAGCAGGAGCGGGTATTCCACGCGGTACCCATGCCGGACTTGGAAGACCAGGGTTGCAAATGGATGCCGGGGGAGGTGGAGTGTCGCGACAGAGTTGATGCGCCGGTGTGGGTGCTGACGGAGTTGGCGTTGCGGTTTAGGCGGCAGTGGAGGCCCGTGGAGTAGAAAACATGCTGAAGTTACTATCGGTAGTCCTGATCTGTTGGTAATGGCGTGTCAAGGCCCCGTTGGGCCTCGCGGGCCGCAGGGAATAGCAGGGCTACAAGGTCCGCAGGGAGAGGCAGGGCCTCCAGGTTTACCAGGTGAAAGGGGCCTGCAAGGAGACACCGGGCCGAAAGGACAAAAGGGGGATAGGGGTGAAAGAGGGTTTCAAGGACCCCAGGGGTTGCCCGGTCCACAGGGGCCAAGGGGCTCACAAGGTGAAACCGGGATAGCGGGAGAACAGGGAAAGGCTGGATTGCGCGGTGCTCAAGGGTTAAGGGGTCCGGCCGGGCCGCCAGGTCCACCAGGGACTTCTGGTCAAGCAGAAGATAGCGGAGCGGATTTTGCCGATTTCTTGTGGCAGAAACGGGATGCCGTCGTTGCTATATTCAACCATGGCGATTTCATCTGCTCAGGCGTGCGCATATCCACCAACGAAATTATCACTGCGGAGCACTGCGTCAGAGGCTCCGAGCGGCTATCTTTTGCCGTCAAGGGAGTGGGGTTGCAGTTTGGCTATGTGCAAGGGCATGACAGAGGGCGCGATGTAGCTCTTATAACTTTCGATGGGGCATCCGGGGCAGCAAGTCCCCTTGGCAGAGCGGATAGTCTGGGAAGACGGCAAGGTTCGCGACGCATGGAGTATCGGGTACGAAGTGGCGTTAGTCGGCTTCGTAGAACGGATTTCAGAGACGACGCCGATAGCAACCTTTGGACGCATCGGGGTTATATGGAACATTGTTCCAGGGATTACGAGACCGCCCAAATGGACGCAGCGGGCACTTACGGTATGAGCGGCGGTGCCGTGTTCAACAAGTGGGGCGATCTCATCGGGTTCTTACAAGGCGGCGAAGAGATATTCGGGGGCAATGTCCGCTTTCTGCTAGCGTCGGAGGTCAATGAAGTGTTGGGCAGCCTTCGACGCGGTGTCAAGAAGTGACAAGCCTGAGGTCAAGGTGGGGCCAGTGGGCTGGAGTGATAAGGTGCGGCTGAGCGAGCAAATCTACGGAGGAAGAATATGACACATCGAGTAGTCAACATCTGTGGCTGTAGTACTAAACCAAGGCCAAAGTGGAATCTATATAGACCCTCTTACGGATCCATGCGGGTTTCACCTTGGCTTTAGTTTAGGAATGTTAACCGCGTAACTAGGGACAGCCTCCAGAGATGGTCTGGCATGGGCCTGGAGCGTAAGCACTTGAAACATCAACCCGGTAAACACTCGCAGATTTGGTCTCGCAGCCGTTTGTGGCATTTCCTCTGTAGCGGTTACAGGTCGGACAATGCAGATACGTTGCGGCAAAGCGGTGTCGAGACGTCAATCGAAGGGAAGGTTGAGATACTCTGTTCGTGTGGTTGCCACAGTGGGGTAAGAATGATGTTCGATGAGCCAGCTAGGTTTCAAAATGCTTATTCGATGACACGCGATATTTTCGGCCACGATTAGCAGTGTATTAGATTCTGATCCGTTAAGGTTTCAGATAATTGCCGGAGTTAAAGGCAACTGGATTAAGGACGACATATAGTGGGCAAGGGATGTGGAAGTTACGCCAAAGCCGCTGCCAATAATTAAGGCCGAGCAGAGGGGCGCGACGAGGGCCAAGCCCAAGAACGGCTCAGGTGGACCGCCTGGAACCGTCGGCGTCTGGAAGCTGAGGCAATTAGAAGTCATCGCTGCCTGTTTTCTTCACATAGAGAAAGTTTGTTGGACCGACGGTACCTGATGGTCCAGGACACTGGTTTCATTGGACGGTGAGCGTGTTCACCGGGAATCGCCTCTGTATGTCGCTCGAAAGTGGCTGCCTTGGTGCTTGGCGTTAATCTTTGGGCTGACGATCGGGTGGACTGCCCTCATAGCATGGGTCGAAGTTTCCGGTGGAAAACACGATGGTGTTGCCAAAACTGTTATCGCGGTTGTGAGCGGTACTGCGCCAGCATCGCCGCTTATTCTCATCTATGCGATACTAATCATCAGCGTAATTGACATATTGGGAGGTCTCACGGTGTTTACTGCGCGATACTTGGGCAACAAGTTTGTTGAGCCGCTCATTGAGAAACGCCGGGAGGAAGGCCAAGCCCAAGAACGGCGCAGGTGGATCGAGTGGAACCGTCGGCGTCTGGAAGCCGAGGCGAGCGGTGTTCTTTTCGACGAGCCCCCGCCAGGTCCGGTTTACACCCCACATGGCAAGTAGTAGTGTTTAAACGGATGGCCGTAGTCGCCCACGAGGGCAGGCTCTTTGGCGACGTATTCTCCCGGCTGGACCCGGAGCAGTTTCAGGACTGCTTCATCGCCTGGACTCAGGCGATGGCCCAACTGCTCCTGGGGGAAGTGGTGGCCATTGACGGCAAGACGGTGCGCCGCTCCTATGACCGCACCTCGGGCAAGCAGGCCATCCACTTGGTCAGTGCCTGGGCATCGGCCAACACCATGACCTTGGGCCAGGTCAAGACGGATGAGAAGTCCAACGAAATCACCGCCATCCCCCAATTGCTGCAAATGCTGGAACTCCACGGGTGTATCGTCACCATTGACGCTATGGGCTGCCAGAAGGACATCGCCCAAGGGATTCTGGACGGTGGCGCCGACTACGTGCTGGCGCTGAAGGAGAACCAAGGCCGACTGTACCAGGACGTGCGGGACCTCTTTGAGGGAGCGGAGGAATGCGGCTTTGAAGGGGCGCCCCACGACTATGCCACTACCTTGAACAAGGGGCACGGACGCTTGGAACGGCGGGAGTGCCGGGTCATTTCCGACCCTGATTGCCTGTACTACTTGAGCACCGGGCAGGAATGGCCCAACCTGAGGTCGGTGGTCAGGGTGACCGGCCACCGGGAGACAGCCTCCGGGGTCACGGTACAACCCAGGTACTACATCAGCAGCCTTGAGGCCCCGGCGGCTCGGCTGCTGGAGGCGGTCCGCAGCCACTGGAGCATCGAGAATTCGCTGCACTGGAGCTTGGATGTGACCTTTGGCGAAGACCAATGCCGGGTGCGCAAGAGCCTGCCCTCGTGAAAACGGGGGCAATGGACCGCAAAACATGGCGGCGCTGCGGCAGATATCCCACAACCTGCTGAAGAGGGAGACCAGCCTGAAAGCGGGCATCCAAGGCAAACGCCTCCAAGCCGAGTGGCGGGACGACTACCTGCTGGAAGTCCTCCGCAGTTAAAACGCGATTGCCCTGCCCGGCTTCCGCATACTGGAAAGGCAATGCTCCCTGGGTCATAATAGTTGCACCTCGTTGGTGATGGCTTGGTTTGATTACTTACCATCATAGTCAGCTTCACGGCCGGCCCCAACGGGGCGCTTCTTTTTCCTTTGATGGTGGATTTGGGTGAAAGGGCTGGTTCCGGAAAATTCGGCCGCAGTTCCCAAAAGGGAAATGCCTCGAAACGGGGGGCCGGCGCTGGCGGCGGCTATGTCGGGGCCACGTGTGAGCAAGGAATTCCGAGACCGAAATTGGCAGGGTGAAGGTCGTGGCGGATGCTTGGTCAGGCCCCAGGACTGTCAGGACTGTCAGGACGGGCAGGGGGCGAGGTGGGGTCCGGCTGGCGCGCGGCTGAGCTAGGCCTAGGACGCCGGTGCGTTGCCTCCTGGGTAAAGCCACCTTCCCGAGTGGTATGCCATGGCGGAGTAGAACAGGAAAATGGAAACGACAGAGCGCGTGGCGTGGTGATGATCAGGGCGGTCGCCAAGCTGAATAACGCGGGCGAATGCCTCCTACAGGACTTGGACACGGCAACGGCTTGGGTTTAGCCCGTGTCCTGCAAGGCGCTCGCAGGCCCGGCTGATGCCATTCGCAATGTTGCCAGTGGCCTGGGCTGGGCGGGCGGGGATGGCCCGTTGCATTGTTGGACGCCCAGGGCGGGCCAGGCGGCGACGGGTCTCCCTCCGGCGGGCCAAGGTCAGCCCCACATCGGCCCGGTCCCGCCGGGCCAGGTACTTGGCCACCGTGCCCCGTCCGCCAGTGGCGGATCACTTCTCGTATTTCCATTCGGGAAATCTCCTGGTACGCCATTGCGACAATTCTTCGTAAAGTGCGGCAATGGTCGTCGGTCTGGCTCCGAGGCTGGCCGCGAGAAAATCCGCCCTAGCAGAAAATCCGCCCACCAGACGCCTCAGCGCCAAGGAGCTGGCCGAGGCGGAGGCTTTGGCCGCATCACTGGTTGCCGCCGACCAGCAGGTTGACATTGTCCCTTTCCCATGAAGGGACAGAATCGCTGGACAACAACTAATTAACACCGTGCAGCTTAACACCGTGCAGCCAGCCGGAATAGCTGACCGCAAAAGTGCATGAAACTGGCGGCCTATCCATGATTGGCCGGACCCGCCGCCAACCTATAATTGTGCTTGCAATTTTGGCCCCGCGCGGTAAGTCTCGCTTGGACAACCACTGGGCGCCCCAAGTCGGCGGAGGACCAACGGTCCGGTCATTCGAGTGATGGCATCGGTTTCCTTCGTCCCCATGCCGTAGGACTTTCCGGAGCCATAGGGGTCGCGGGTGCAAGGCTGTTGGCTGCAGTGCCCTGACCCGGTAGACTTTCTCATTGACCCATTTCCATGGAGTTACGCAATCCATGACGAGAAATAAATTCGCCAGCTCAGTATATTTTGAGGAGATAATCTGCCTTTACTGGTTCCTGTTTTGGTTAATGAACGGGATGGATAAATTCCTCAATGGACGGGACCTGGTACTGTTCAGGTGGTTTGGCTATGACAGGACATCGCGGTTCGGCGATTACTTCAACAGGGTCGATCTTCCGGAAGAATGGATAAATGCGGTCCTCTACGCTGCCGGAACATGGGAAATCGTACTGTCCTTGTCTTTCCTGGCCGCCGGCTGGTTTTGTTTCCGGAAAAGCGACGAACAGAAGCGCTGGAATTCCCTGATGTTGGGACTCTCAATGGGAGCGGTTACTTTCATAGGATTCTCCGTATTCGACGTTATCTCGGGTGACCGTGTCGAACTTCTCGAACACGGCACTTACCTTGGTATGATCATCTTGTCAGAGTTCGTCATCATATACCTGAGAGACCGGGCAGTCGAAAATTCCCTCCCCGCCGAGGAGTCCAATGTACTCGCGGCACACCCCACCAAACGGGTACGCCGCACCTCGGCCACTGCTGCCGTCCCGCAGCTTGACGGCGGACACAACGGCGCGGTTCGATACGGCGATGACGACGGCCCCGAGGATTGGATGATGGACCAAGCCAGGGACATTGCCCTGCACAACCCCTATATCACCTCCGGCCATATATCACGCCAGTTCAAGATAGGAGAGGGGCGCGCCCACCGGGTCATGGAAACCCTGGAGGAAGAAGGGTTGGTCATTGGCGGCCGGTACCAGCGGCCAACCGTGAGGGTTCGATAGTCTCGGAGCATTAAGGACTGGCGCAAGGCCCTGGCCTTTACTCTTGTCCCGCAGGGAGACGGTTCAGGTATTCCATTCCGCGGGACTCGTCGCCCCGCTCTCTACAGGGCCAATCGCCGCCCAACACAGTGCGGCCTCACGTCATCTCCTCACGTCATCTAACGTACCCGCGCGGCCCGACAGCATGGTCAGGAACAGGAGGCGAACCGGCAAGAATGATTGACGCATTTCCCGCACGGGCAGTTGAGCCCAAACACCAGGCCGGGGCCGCCGGTGCGGGGCCTCTGGGGTAAAGGCCCCTTCCCGACTGGTGCGCCGTGGCGGGGTAGAACAGGAAAAGGGAAACGGCAAGGCGTGTGGCTCCGCCGAGTCCGGTTGACACCCCACATGGCAAGTAGTAGTGTTCAAAACGATGCCCCTAGTTGCCTACGAGAGCTTGGTTAATGCCCAGGGGCTTAATATTTGAGGAGGCGACTCATGCCTAAATATGAAGGGATGCTGGCGGAAACGGTACTGATCAACGGACATAATGGAGACCAGATCGATGCTTACTTGGCGCGGCCTTTGGGCGCGGGCCCGGTGGGGTCGGTGGTGTTGATACACCACATGCCGGGTTGGGATGAGGCCTCCAAGGAGATGGCCCGCAAGCTGGCTTACAATGGCTTTGCGACCATATCCCCTAACCTGCATTTCAGGGAAGGCCAGGCCACGCCCCAGGAAAACAGCGCCAGTATCCGCGACAAGGGCGGTATGCCTGACGAACGGACCATGGGCGACGTACAGGCCGCCATCAACTACCTGCACACTTTGCCTTACACCAACGGCAAGGTGGGAATCATCGGCTTCTGCTCCGGCGGACGCCAAGTGTTCCTGGCCGCTTGCACCCTGTCCGGCATAAACGCTGCTGTCAACTGCTGGGGCGGCGGCGTTACTCCCAGGGACAGCGAACCTCCCACGGAAGCTATGCCCGTAGCGCCCATCGAGTACGTAGCCAACCTCAGTTGTCCTATGCTGGGGCTGTTCGGAAACGACGATGGGCGGCCTTCGCCTGCAGAGGTCGACTCCACCGAGGAGGCGCTCAAGCGACACGGTAAGGACTACGATTTCCACAGGTACGACAACGCCGGCCACGGTTTCTTCGCGGTGGACCGTCCCAGCTACGCTCAGCACGCGGCAGTGGACGGCTGGGAGAAGGCATTGGCCTTCTACAACAAGCATCTCAGCGGAGTAAGCGAGCCGGCTCTGGCCGCCGTAGGCGACTAGCTCCGTTACGTCGCAGCTTAATCCGGCAATTTCAGGGTAAACGTAACCCCCTCCGAAACCACGTTTCGGAGGGGGTTACGTCACTTGCCTGTAGTCAACTGCCGCCGCTATACCAGCCGTGCGGGGTGTTGACTATGGACACACAACGCGACTGCCCGTAGTCGCGCGGATGAAAGCGTCTACTCCGCCATTTCAAACCGTTCCGATTCCGGGGGATTGGACCAAAGTTCTTCAGCGCCAGCCATGGCTACAATGCGTT
Source organism: Dehalococcoidia bacterium (assembly GCA_965261795.1). Lineage (GTDB taxonomy): Bacteria > Chloroflexota > Dehalococcoidia > Lucifugimonadales > UBA3495 > CBDCFV01. Next base: position 3,897,350 of record OZ253476.1, on the reverse strand, counting down.
CGGGACTGGCCCGCCAAGCGTCGTAGATGTCGTTGCTGTCCCAAGTGACCAGCGTGGTAATTTTGGTTGGATCGGTCAAAGAGTAAAGAGTCTGCCGGTTGCCGAAACCGGGAGCCTTGCTTTGCGCCAGCCCGTTGCCATCCAGCAATTTCCGCGCCTCGTCGATCTTGTCCGACTTGGCCCAATGGTGGGTAAGAACACCGATCATCGTGGATTCCTCCGTAAATCGTTAGAACCGAAGGGATGGCGCAGGCGCGTTGGCCGGCCAGTCTCAGTATATCACTTCAATCACTTTCGTCCGTCTCTCCTGCCGGCAGGTCGTTAACGCGTAACAGGCGTCCCGCGACCAACGCAAGGACAGCTACCCCCACGCTCAGGATGGCGCCCATTTTCGCCGGGTCATGGAATGGTGAATCCCTAAGAAACGCTTTGTCGGCAATGAACAGTGCTACTGTAAGCCCCAGACCGGCGATTAGCGCAGTGATCGCCAAGTGTTTTACGCCCATACCCGTCGGCAGAGGGAACCCGAGCATTTGGCCTGCCACTCCGAACAGCGTAATGCCCGCTGTCTTACCAACGATGAGTGACGCCAGAATGATAACCGTTATTTCATTCGTATCGCTGAACGCAACCCCCGTGTTGGCGAAAGCAAACAGAAACAAGATCACGTCCACCGGGAAGGCCAGTTGGTCCTCGAACTTCTCCAATGGCCCCTCGTCCGCGTGGGAAGGTACGCTGGTATCCAAGGTGGAGTGGGATCCTCTTGGGAAGACAGCAGCCCTTATAGGGTCCTGGTGACGGACGTTTGCGCTGGGAATAAAGGGCACTATAAGCACCAGCGCCAGAGCCGGCTCGATAGACGCGCTTATCAATCCCACCCAACTGAGAACGCCCGCGACGGCTATGTAAGGCCACCATTGATTGACCCCCATCCTTCGCATCGCGAACGCCACACCCATGCCCCCAACGGTAAGCAGAAGCCAAACCGGTTGTAAGGGGATTTCTGGGTTGGGATAAAAGACCGCAATGATCAGCAGTCCGATGGCGTCGTCGGCCACCGCCAGCAGCAGCAAAAAATTGACCGCTGGGTGCAGCGTTCCGAACACCAGCCGGGCCAGCAGCCAAGCCAAGGCTATGTCGGTGGCTGTGGGGATGGCCCATCCATTGGCCACAACGCCAAAGTCTTCGGTGCCGCCATAAAAAAACATGACCAGGAGCAGGTACATACCCGCCGGCGCTACAACGCCGCCAACCGTGCTGAATATCGGGTTGATAGCCTTTTGTATCGGGTTCAGTGAGCCACCCGGGAGGATAGAGTCGGTAATTTCCTTTGCGGCGATACCGAAGAAGAAGACCATAAGGACTTCGTTGATCAGGAAATGGAACGTCAAGTCCCGGTGAAACAGCGTAGCATCGGCGCCGAACGGGTGATAATCCACCAACTGTTCATAGAGGTGGTGGTCGAAGTTGGCCAGGCTGAGCCCGGCGATGACCCCCAGGATAAGCAAAACAGAGTATTGGTGCAGGACGTCGATCCAATACCGGGTCTGAACCAAAACCGCTCCTCATAGCTGCCCCTGTCGGGCAAACGCTATGAATTATATCATCCGTTTTGGCGATAATCGGGGCTTGAAGATAGAATCCGCAAGAGCGTTGAAGAACATATCCAGCTTGACAACAAATAGGCCCTTTGATAGTATCACTGCCAATCCCCGTCCTATCTGCCGATAGTGGATTTTTGCGCAATCTTCCTGGGAGGGCCATTTAGGGGTGCCTTTCGTCAGTGGGCTAAAGTGCCGGGAATGCGGCAGGGATAACCCTGTCGAACCCTTGAACGTTTGTGACTTCTGTTTCGGGCCGTTGGAAGTGGTCTACGATTACGCCACCATTTCGGAGGTAATCAGCCACGAGCGCATCGCCTCGGGCCCGTTGAGCATCTGGCGGTATCAGGACTTGTTGCCAGCCAGCGGTGAAGACCCGGTGGACATCATGGCCGGGTATACGCCATTGTTGAAGGCCCGGAACCTGGGTGAACGCTTGGGGCTGCGCAACCTCTACATTAAAAACGACAGTGTCAATCCCTCCTTCTCGTTTAAAGACCGGGTAGTTTCCGTAGCTTCGACTAAGGCGGTCGAGTTCGGCTTTGACACGCTGGCTTGCGCCTCCACCGGCAACCTCGCCTGTAGTGTTGCCGCACACGCGGCCCGCGCCGGTAAACGCGCCGTAGTATTTATTCCTTGGGACCTGGAGCGGGGCAAAATCATTGGGGCGGCCGTTTACGGGCCCACGTTGGTATCCGTAGAGGGTACTTACGACGAAGTCAACCGGCTTTGCAGTGAGATCGCAGACAACTATAGCTGGGCTTTCGTCAACATAAATATGCGACCCTACTACGCCGAGGGGAGTAAAACGCTGGGCTACGAGGTAGCGGAACAACTGGGATGGCGGGTGCCCGAGCATGTAGTTATCCCCAGTGCCTCCGGCGCAATGTTCACCAAGATATGGAAAGGTTTCAACGAATTGGCGTGTCTGGGGTTGTTGGAAGGGATTGAAGCAAGCTCCTTCGGCCCCGATCAGAACACCGTCCATCACCCGTCGGTCATTACCAAGATGCACATGGCTCAAGCGGTTGGGTGCGCTCCCATCGTCAACGCTTGGAACAACGGACTTGCCCACGTGGTGCCCGTGCGGCCCAACACGGTGGCCAAGTCCCTTGCCATCGGCAACCCCGCCGACGGTATCTACGCTCTCAGGGTGCTCAAGGAATCGTGTGGTTCCGCGTATGCCGTGCCTGAACCGGAAGTGGTGGAAGGCATCAAGCTGCTGGCGGAAACCGAGGGTATCTTTACCGAAACCGCGGGTGGAGTGGTGGTGTCGGCATTGCGCAACTTGGCGGAGACCGGCGCCATCAAGCCTGACGAATTAACGGTTGTCTATATTACCGGGAACGGACTGAAGACCCAGGAGGCTGTCGAGGAAGTTGTGAATCCCCTGTCGATCAAGCCTACGATGGGGTCGTTTGAGGATGCGTTAAACCAGCGTATTGCGGTGGGAGGATGAGCGTTGATGGGAATGCAAAGGGTGAAGTTCACCTTTATCAGCGAGTTGGTGAAAGAGCCGATCATCTACCAGTTGGGGCAAAATTTCCAAGTAGTGACCAACATACGCCGGGCCGACGTACGTGAGAACATGGGCTGGGTGGTGTTGGAGCTGGATGGGGAAGAGACCGAGATCGAGCGAGGACTGGACTGGGTCAGCGCCATCGGTGTGCGGGTAGACCCGGTGAGCGGCGACGTTATAGACGGTTAGGCAGGGTCGCTTGGCCCGTCGGGTAAATTGCAGGAGGATATCTCCCAATGAGTGTTGTGGTTCGGATTCCTACGCCATTGCGCCGGATTACCAACGGCGAGGCCAAAGTGGAAATGGACTCATCCAATATGGGCGAACTGGTTGAGAAGCTGGATGCTACCTACCCTGGTTTCAAAGACCGGTTGATAGATGAGAATGGAGAGTTGCGCTATTTCGTGAACCTTTACCTCAACGGAGAGGATGTCCGATTCCTTGAGGGCCTCGCAACATCGGTCAACTCCGGCGACGAAGTGAGCATAGTTCCGGCTGTTGCCGGCGGGGCGTAGCTTACGTGAGAAACTCCCCTCTTCCTCCCAATAGGAGAGGGATGAGAGGACTTTCGAAGTGCCTTGTCAGTTTCCTGCCCGGGCCTTCAGCCACTTCTCTTTCTGTTCTTGCCGTGTCGCCTCGTCGGTGGGGCGATAGGACTCCCAGAATTCGCGCCTGAAGGACTCAAACCGGTCCTCCAGGATAGCTTCCCGCACCTCCCCCATCAGCCTGAAAAGGTACCGCAGATTATGGGTTGACGCCAGTCGCGGACCCAACATTTCCTTGGCCCGGAACAGATGCCACAAATAACCGGCGGAAAAATTCCGGCAGCCGTAGCAGTCACACTCCGGGTCCACCGGTACATCCACGTCGGCGAAACTCCGCTTGGTAATGTTCACCCGGCCATGGCGGGTGAACATGGCGCCGTTGCGGGCCACTCGCGTCGGCAGCACACAATCGAACATGTCCACACCTTGGGCTACGCACTCCACCAAGTCCTCCGGCGAACCCACTCCCATGAGATACCGCGGCTTGTCCTTAGGCAGCAGGGCCGCTACCTGCCCTGTAATGTCATACATCTGCTGCTTGGACTCGCCCACCGCCAGCCCGCCAATGGCGTAGCCGTGGAAGAGAATTTCGGAGATACGCTTGGCGGACTCGTCTCGCAGGTCTGCGAACGCGCCGCCCTGGACGATGCCGAACAGGGCCTGGCTGTCGAAATTGGCTGATGCCGAGTGTGTCTGGTAGCACTCGACAGCCCAGCGATGAGTGCGGTCCATGGCCGAACGTACTGCATTCCTGGAGACTCCATGGGCAATGCACTGGTCCAGGCACATAATTATATCAGCGCCCAGCCGCTGTTGATTTGAGATCGCTTCCTTGGGGCCGATGCGGTGTTCGCTCCCGTCGATGTGGGACCTGAACCTGACTCCGTCCTCATCGACTTTGCGCAGGGCGCCCATGCTGAACACTTGAAAACCGCCGCTGTCGGTAAGGATGGGGCCGTTCCAGTGCATAAACCGGTGAAGTCCCCCGAAACGGGCAACGGCGTCCACGCCGGGACGCAGGTAGAGATGGTAAGCGTTGCACAAGACCACTTGGGCGCCCGCTCCGGCCACCTCCTCCGGCGTGAGGCCTTTGACTGTGGCTTGGGTACCCACAGGCATGAACGCAGGTGTTAAGGCATTGCCGTGTGGAGTAGCAATTCCACCGGCTCTGGCGGCGCCGTCGGTGTGGTCAAGTCGGAACGAAAAACCCACGACGGCCCGCGACTAACGGGCTTGAACGGCAGTTCTGGCGCTGGCCAGCGCAGCCTTCCTGCCCTTGTACATTGCGCCAATGATGAGAAGACCGCTGCCGATCAACGTCGCAAAAAGGAATATCAAACTCACTTTTCCCAACGCAAGGTAAGTTCCACTGCCAAGCGTCACCACGTCCAGATCGGTAAGGTAAGTGGGTATTGCTATCGCCCGGCTCACTCCCGCCAGGATCATCACAGAGCCTGCAACGATTTTGATCATGTATTGACGGACGTAAGAAGTGCCGATTGCCCCTAGTTGAACGCCCACGAGCGACCCGGCCAAAAGGAGGGCGGTAAGACGGAAGTCTACCAAGCCTCCGGTAGCGTATTTCAAAGTCCCGACGAAACCCATGCCAAATGCCAACATCAGTTCCGTCCCGCTGGCTACGAAGCTGGGTGCCCCAATGACGTATATCATCGAAGGAACCCCAATGAATCCGCCTACGGCGATGGTGGCGGCGAGGAATCCGGTTGCGAAGCCAAACGGCAACGTGACCCACAAGGATACGCGGGAGTTAGCTTCCTTGAAGGTAATCATGGGCCAGATGTTGAGCTTTTTGACCTTCTCCGCCAAGGCTGAAGTAGTGTCGTCAATCCCCTGCCGGGCAGCCCTTCGCCCGTCCTGGAGGGTGTAAGTGCCGATCGTGGACAATACGGCGACGAATACCACGCTGATATACAGGTTCGATCCGGCACTGCCCCAAGCCTCTTTGATTAGAAGCTGGACCTGCGCTCCCAGGAGAACACCGACGATAGCTGGTATCATCATCAAAAGGGCAAGTCGCAAGTCCACGTGGCCCATCTTGCGTCTCTTCCAAGCTCCCACGATAGCCTTGGGAAACTTGTGGGCCATGTTGCTGGCTACTGCAGTCAGCCCCTCGACACCCATACTCATCATGCCGGGCGTCAACACAAAGGCGCCGCCGGAACCGATGAACCCGCTCAGCACGCCTCCGAAGAATCCCAGAACGATCAACGAAATGACGATTGCCGGGTTTAAGTCAATGAAGGAAGCCGATGCTGCCGAAAGGAGCATGGCCACCTCGATCCCATGGTCCATTCTAATCTCCCGCTTTCTGGAGTGCTTTTAACCCTACGAAGTCAAGCAAATTGCTGGCAAAAGAGCCATGTATGAAAGAGAACAACAGTGCCGTAACCACTACGCATATGCCGCCGAGAAGCGTCCCGCTGATGAAGACTCCCCAAACGCGGTCTATGAACAGGAAGAACCCGCCGTAGAGGGCGCCCGTTAAGATGGTCCAGAATAGAAGTTTGACTGCATCCGGCGACAAATACTTGGCGTTCAACACCCGTTTCCTTGCGTGATCAATATATAGCTTGAGAACAATGACGGCAATTGTAGCATCGGCGTCATTCAGGAACAACGGCGGTGCACCGTGTGAGGATAACCGGGATCAAACATAGAGGGCAGGGAGTAGTCGCAGAACACACAGATTCTAAGCTTCGGTCAGCGGTTGCAGGATTTCCAGCAGAAGGTCCATGTCGTCAAGCCCTTCGCCAATAACACTCGGGCCCAAGAGCATCTTCCGAGTGTAAAAGAACCCGTGCAGGGCGTTCGCAACATATCCCAAATTACGCAACCGTGCGTCGCCGGACAGTTGCCTGGCCCGGTTCATCACTGCGAAAAACTCGTCATGCCTTTTGTATTGCCAGCCTTGGGCTTCCGCAACGGCCTTGGCCATCCACGCGGCAGCGCCCCAACCTTTTTCCGCCGCTTGATGCCAGTCGCCATCGGCCAGATATTCGCGACTCTTGGTCAGGAAAACCCTGGACTGTTGAAGGTAATCAGTCACGAGGTTGCCATCCTGCTCATACGGTTCCGTAGGAGACGTTTGCGTCATTAGATGTTTCTTTCAGGCCGTCAATTCCCGCACCGTTTTCTCAACCAAATCCCACGGAACATCCTGGCGTACCGCGGCCCGGCCAACTTCCTCCAGCATGACCCAGCGGTTAGTCCCGGACTGGACTTTCTTGTCCATCGACATGGCTGTAAGCACGTCGTCCACGGCGATGCCGGCGGCGTTGGTGGGCAGATCAAACCTCCGCAGCAGGTCTCGTTGGCGGGCAACGACCTCCGGCGATAGCATCCCCATCTGCTCCGCCATGCTTGCCGCGCCCATCATGCCCACGGAAACGCCCTCGCCGTGCAAAAACCTGCCGTACTCGGTGGATGCTTCCAAAGCGTGCCCGATGGTGTGGCCATAGTTCAACAGGATGCGTATGCCCAGGGTTTCCCGTTCGTCCTGGCTGACAACATCGGCCTTGATAGCCATACTACGCTGAATGACCTCGGTTGAGATCTCCGGCTCCACGTCCATCAAGGCCTCGGCATGCTCCTCGAACACATCAACCAAGCTGGCGTCCATGATGAAGCCGTGCTTGATTGCTTCTGCCCAGCCTTCGGCCAACTCCCGTTTGCCCAGTGTTGACAGGGTTTGTATGTCGGCGAATACCCCCTTGGGTTGGTAAAAAGCGCCGACCAAGTTCTTGGCTTGGGGCAGGTTTACCGCCACTTTCCCTCCTATGGAAGCGTCGACCATGGCCGCCATGCTTGTCGGCGCCTGTACGAACGGCATACCGCGGAGGTACGTCGCCGCTACAAAACCGGCCAAGTCTCCCACGACACCGCCGCCGACGGCGACAATGGTATGCCCTCTCTCGGCCCGCCGCTCCACCAGCCAATCATAAATCGACTGGACCAACCCCAGGCTCTTGCTGGGTTCTCCCGACGGGATGATGAAGCAATGGGCGGGGATACCGTACTTCTGCATTGACCGTTGCACCCGGCGACCATAAGGGTTCATAACATGGTCGTCGGTAATAATATAGGCCGTCCCGGTCAAGCCCAAGTCGCAAAGGCGTTGCCCCAAGTCGTCCAGAATCCCCCAGCCAGCTATGACGGGGTAACTGCCGCCGGCATGATGGACTGTTGAGGCCAGGTCAGCATCGGGCATATGGAAACTCCTTATTTGCCGCCATGCGGCGGTCTTTCACAGCGGGTATTCTCCCCAGGTTGATAACATCTGTCGGTAGGGATTAATCGCTCCCACTCGTGACCAATCAAAACTTTAACAACTCTACGATGCGCTCCGCCACTTGCTCCGGCGTTAACTCGTCGGTCCATAGGGTGTGGTGGGCTTGGGCGTAGACCGGGATGCGTTGGGCTAGAAGGTCCTTGATACGTTGCAAGGGGTCAGGGCCTGCAAGGAGAGGGCGGACTGCCGCGTCGCCGTCCTGTTCCACGACGCGTTGATAGATGGTTTCAGGCTTGGCGGAGAGGCACACCACCAAGCCGTTATTGAGCATCGTTGAACGGTTGCTGCCGTCGATGAACGCGCCGCCCCCGGCTGCGATTATCCGGCCTTGGCCCAAGCACAGGTCCTTGATAACGGACCGTTCCATATCACGGAAGCCGGCCTCGCCGGACTCCGTAAATATGCGAGCGATGGACTTGCCCGCGCGCCGCACCAACTCGTCGTCAGCATCCACCAAGTCCCAGCCGGTCAAGCGGGATAGGGCCGCGCCGACGCGCGTCTTGCCTGATGCCATGAAGCCCACCAGGAAGATATTGCGCGGATGAGACATGTCAACTCAACTTGACCCTGGCATGGGGCAAAACGTCAGGGTTTACGAGAAATTCCGGCATCCTGCCCGACAATACGTCCACGGTTGCTTGGGCGGTGCGGACCTCCAGTTCCAACACGGACTGCTGGGACAGGAAGGCGATGTGGGGAGTCACCAGAACGTTGCTCAACGCAAACAGAGGATGATCAGCAGGGGGATGCCCCTGCTCCATCACATCCAGCCCGGCCCCGGCTATGCCACCATCGCGCAGAGCATTATAGAGAGCGTCTTCGTCGATTATGGGCCCTCTGGCGCAATTGATTACGAAGGCGTTGGGCTTCATCGCAGCAAACGCCTCCACCCCGATAAGACCGCGAGTGTCGTCGTTCAGGGGCGTATGTACAGTAACGAAGTCAGAGCGGGATAGCAGAGTGTGCAGGTCCACCGGCTGAACGCCCGTAGCCATGTCCGCTCCTTGGGGCAGGTAGGGGTCGTGGGCCAGAACATCCAAGCCGAGGGCGTGAGCCTTGGCCGCCACGGCGCGCCCGATGCGTCCAAGCCCGATGATGCCCATGGTCTGACCGCGCAGTCTGACCAGAGGGACCGGAGACCTGACACCCTCCCAACGCCCCTCTTTAGCGACGCCGTTGTAGAACTGTATCTGCCTGTTCCAAGTCATCATCAGGGCGATAACGTGGTCCGACACTTCATCGACACAGTAGTCGGGCAGGTAGGTAACGACGATGCCTTCATCGGTCGCAGTGGAAACCGCTATGTTGTCCACCCCTACGCCGTAGCGGCTGATGACTTGGCATTTTTTGGCTGACTGGACCACCTTGCCGGTCACTTGGGCGAAGCAGGTCATTATGGCGTCGGCATCGGCCGCCAAGGAGGCTAACGTATCCTCCGACCCGTCGGGTGCTTCGATTATCTCCGCACCAATGCTGGCCAGTACCTCCCGCTCGGGCTGGGTTGAAGGCCAGACGAAGTCGGTTACAAGTACTCGATATTTCGGGCCGTTGCTAACCATAATATTCGGTCTCGAAACAAAACTCAGTTTTGGAGAGGGGAAGCGTGTACCCGGCGGTGACCTATGCAGGCCGGGGCGGAGCCGGAGCGTACCCGGCGGCGGTGCAGAACTCCACACGGTTCCCGTCCGGGTCCTTGATGAACAAATAGGCCTGCCCATCGTACCGGACGCCTTCCTGGTCTACTTCGAACCCATTTTCTTGCAGGGTCCGCTTGGTGTTCTCGAAGTCTTCCACCTCGAAGGCGTGGTGAATGTTGGAAGGCTTGGCCGGAGCCTCGGGTGTCTCGATGAGGTGTAGCATGATGCCGCTATCCAGTTGCAGCCAAGTGATGTTGGGGTTGTCAACCTGGCTTTGTATCTGCTTGATGCCGATCAAGTCGTTGTAAAATTCCATGGCCCGGGCGGTGTCCTTCACCATGGTGGTTACGTGATTGATTTTCGTAGTCCTTATCTTTCCAGGCATTGGCTATCCTCCCAATCATCGTGTGGGAACGTGATTATCTGAAGCAATTATGCCATAAACCAAGCTCGTGGAGAGATATTGATAGCTGGAATAGTGATTAGGCAAGGTTTCGGCATCTATCGGAGAGCAACCCTCTTGAAGCCGGTCTCACTTCAATAGATAATATGAACAGATACAATATAGAAAGAGGAAAATCATATGAAGTTCGTTCTCAGTGGAGTCTCCCACGAACTGGATATGGAGACAGTCCTGAAGATAGCAGACCAAAATACACCCGATGTCATTGATGGGCGGCACAAGTATTACGTGAACATAAAGGGACGCCGTTACCCGGTAAACCAGTTGTTTAGTCTCGCTACTGGTCTGAACCGGAGTGGGGGGTTTATCACTCAGGACGCAAATCGGATCTTGAGCAAATTAGGATTCGCCATTGAAGAGTTTCGACGGCCGTCGCATTCAACTATACAGGTCTCCAGCACGGATTCGCCGCAAGGTTATGCTGAGGAGAAAACTGAGAATTCCATAACTTTCGCGGTATCTCTTGAACCTGACGAGGACGGGTACATCGTGGCGAGTTGCCCCCAATTGCCTGGCTGCCTCTCGCAGGGACAGTCTAGGCTAGAGGCGGTCAGGAACATCAAGGAGGCTATCCGAGGGTACACTACCAGCATGAAAAATCACGGGGAAAAGATTCCCAAAGTCGAGTGGGAACTGGTCACGGTTGACATCTAATGGCCCGTTTGCCGGTGATTTCAGGTATCCAGTTCGTTCGAGCGATGGAGAGAATCGGATATTACTGGGACCACACCGAGGGAAGCCACATGATATTGGTGCATCCCGATAGGCGGCGGCTGTCAGTGCCAAACCAACGCGAGTTGGGAAGAGGGTTGCTAAGGGGATTGATTAGGTTTGCTGGACTGACCCGCGAAGAATTCTTTCAACTTCTCAACAGATGACTTCGCGACAACCTGGCACAAAGGCGCGCCTATTGGCAGCTATCCACGATGGACTGGAACAGCAATTTGCCGTCGGTGCTGCCAAGGATGGCCTCGCAGCACCGTTCGGGGTGGGGCATCATACCCAGGACATTGCCGGCTTGGTTGGTTATGCCGGCGATGTTGCGGACGGCGCCGTTTGGGTTGGCTGCTTGGGTAACCTCCCCTGAAGGCTCGCAATAGCGAAACAGGACACGTCCTTCCGCTTCCAATTGGTCCAGCGTACTGGTGTCAGCGTAGTAGTTGCCCTCCCCATGGGACACAGGGATTTGCAATACTTGAGCTTCGGTACAGCCCTTGGTAAAGGGCGAGTCAGTGTGCTCGGTCCGCAGATGTGTCCATTGGCAGCGGTATTGCAGATGCGCGTTGCGCAGCAACGCCCCTGGCAGCAGTCTGGCCTCACAGAGGATTTGGAACCCGTTACAGATGCCGATGACCAATCTGCCCGACATGGCGAACTCGTGGAGGGCCCTCATTACCGGCGATGTCCGGGCCATCGCGCCCGGCCTCAGGTAATCGCCATAAGAGAAGCCTCCGGGGAGTATTACGCAGTCATAATCCGATAGGTCATCCTGTTGGTGCCAAACGTAAGCGGCTTCCTGATGGAGCACGCCCTTTACCGCATGATAACAGTCGGTATCGCTCCATGTGCCGGGGAAGACCACTATGCCGAATCGCATTTCAGGCAGTTTAACTTGAGGAATTGGCTTGGTGGCGCGTTGAAAGTTGCCGTAATGAGAGCCTGATCAATTGCCGGCGTCCAGTAACTCACTGACCAGCGTGTTCACTTCGTTGCCGTCGGCTTTGCCGCGAATTTGGGGCATCAACCGTCCCATCACCTTGCCCTTGTCCCTGGCTGTGGCGGCTCCTACCTCTTGAATCGTATCCTTTACGAGTTGAGTCAGCTCTTCGCGGCTCAACTGGGGCGGCAGGTAGGCTTCGAGAACCGCCAACTCGGCCGTTTCCTTTGCGACCAAGTCTGTCCGGCCTCCTTGGTCGAACATGCGGATGCTTTCCCGGCGATCATTCACTTGCTTGGCGACTACGTCCAGCATGGCCGGGTCGTCCAAGGTGCTTCCGCGGGTCTTTTCAGTTGCTTGAACTACGCTTTTCAGAAAACGCAAAGCCTCCAAGCGTTCTTTAGCCCGGTCCCGCATAGCTTGGCGGATGTCGTCCTCCAGCCTTTCTCGCATAGTCATAGTGTTCGGTCCTTAACGTGCAGGAAAGCCATCACATTTTCATTAAATTGGCGGTCACGGCGTTGCGACTGCATAATCCACGGCGAATGGTCCACGCGAGGGCGATTATAAGTGGGCCTATTAGGAGTGTCAATTTGAGTTGTAACGCCCGGACACCCTTACTAAGCGGGGTACGGGAAACCGGACTAAGCCGGAACCGTCCGGCAAATCAGGTTGCTGCCTGGAGCATGCCACCGTCGATTACCATGTTGGCGCCGGTGATATATCCTGCGCGGTCGGACGCCAGAAAGGCGATCAGGCTGCCTATTTCCTCCGGCTTGCCGAAGCGCCTCATGGGTATTAAGTCCATCGTGTCGTGGGTGATCTCGTCGGCGGTGCGCTGCTGCTTCTCTGCCTCCGCTTCTATTGAGGAAGTCAAAAACTCCGTCTGCACCGGCCCTGAGATCACGTTGTTGACGGTGATGTTGAAGCTGGCCAGTTCTGTGGCCAGCATCTTCGAGAAGCCCATCAATGCAATCTGGCTGGAAGAGGACAAGGGGGACCCGGCGCTTGGACGTTTGACTTGGCTCGGAAACAGGTGGATTATCCGCCCCCACCGCTGTTGCTTCATGTAGGGGATTGCCTCTCGGGAGAGCCGGACCGCGCTGACAAAGTTCTGCTCCAACGACGCCATTATAGTTTCGTCGTGAAACTCAGAAGGACGGCCCTCCGGCCCTTCCCAAACGTGGTTCACGAGGACACTGACGTGGCCGAACCGGTTGATAGTGTCCCGCACCACGCGACGGCTGTCCCTGGCTGTGGAAAGGTCTGCGGGAATGGCGAGCACGTGGTGTTGAGAACTGATGCGGGCCAACTCGATTTCGGTGCGGCGAAGGTCAGCTTCGGTACGGGCCGAGATGGTCACGCTTGCGCCCTCTTGGGCAAAAGCCAAAGCGATGGCCTTACCGATACCCCTGCTGGAACCTCCGATAATGGCGACCCGGTCCCTCAACCCCAAATCCATAGCGCCCGCATACCCCCGCGTTTTATTATCGAGAAACCCCTACGGCAGGAAGCGGGTTAGATGACCGCGCCTTCCTGGAAACTACGTATATCTCCCTCTGAGTATCCAAGGGAGGTCAAAACTTCTTGATTGTGTTCTCCCAAAAGAGGTGGATGCCGGTCCAGTCCTCCGGGAGTAGCGGAAAACTTGATCGGAAGACCGGTCTGCTTAATGGAACCAAGGGTGGGGTGCGGCATCTCCTGGTACATGTTGCGTGCCAATACCTGAGCGTCGGCGAAGACGTCGGCCAAGTCGTTTATCGGGCCGCAGGGGACGTTCACAGCCTGCAAGTCCTTCACCCAATCGGCCACCGGGCGGGTGAGGAAGTACTCCTGGAGCATCGAAACCATGGCCCCGCGGTTACGAACCCGGTCGCCGTTGTTGGCATAGTCCGGGTGGTCTTTCAAGTCTTCACGGTTTATGCCTTGGCAGAACCGGTCCCAGATACGGTCGGACCCGACGGCGACGTTGATATACTTACCGTCCTGGCACATAAAGGCTTGGTATGGCACCAAGGTCGGATGGGCCGCACCCATGCGCTTGGGCGGCGTCCCGTTGGCGAAGAAATAACCCGCTTGGTAGGTGAGCCAAGCGATCTGTGCGTCCATCATGGAAACGTCGATGTACTGGCCCGCTCCGGACTGGCCCCGGTGATGCAGGGCCGCCATTATGGCGAAGGCAGCCCACATGCCGGCCCCGATGTCGGTGACGGCAACGCCGATTTTCTGCGGTTCCCCGTCTGGCTCGCCGGTGACGCTCATTAGGCCGCCGATGCCCTGCATAATCTGGTCGTAGGCTGGTCGGCTGCGATACGGGCCATCCTGGCCGAACCCGGATATTGAGCAATAGATGACGTTGGGGTTGGTTGCCTTCACCGCCTCGTAGTCCAGCCCGAAACGCTCCATCACCCCTGGCGTGAAGTTCTCTACTATCACGTCAGAGTCCTTGGCAAGCTTGAGGAAGATTTCCTTAGCTTGAGGGTCCCGAAGGTTCAACGTCAGGCTTCTTTTGTTGCGGTTAATGGATAGGAAGTAGGCACTTTCCTCGCCAATGAACGGAGGACCCCACTTTCGGGTGTCGTCACCGGAACCAGGCATCTCTACTTTAATCACGTCCGCGCCGTTGTCCCCAAGCATCAGGGTGCAGAAAGGGCCGGCGAGGGCCCGGGTCAGGTCGAGCACGCGAATACCTTCAAGCGCCTTCATGGGAATTTCTCCTTAGTTCCTACCGTTGAGGCTGAGGCGTCAGGGTCGCACTTGCTACATGACGCCTTATCTGGTCCCCTTAAGTTGACTGCCGGTAAACGCGGTCAAGGGGAACACGCGATATGTTATCACAGGCTCAAGTTCCCGTGTACAGAACCCTTCCATGAAAAGGCGGCGGCGGACTGGTGGATAACAAGTTCTGATTGACAACCGTTGACACCCAAAATAGACTTGTTGCGGCTTTTGGACGTTGTAACTATCAAGCCGTCCGGGAGTATTTTCCAGGGTCATGTTAATCTCTCCCAACGCCAATTTGCTCTGTTCGTTTCAAGCCTTGCAGACCACGACGGAGTTAACATAAGCAATAAACGGCGAAAAGTCTGTGACACCTTGCCTCGTTTCTTCGTTTCGATTTAACGGTTGATTACGGGTTATGCCCGGCATAATTCTGTTGAAAGGTAAGTATGACTAAATCGGTAATCACACGTTCAATTCCATTCGTTTTGTCTGTATTAGTGTTATTGGCTCTCGCGGCCTGCGGAGGGGGAGACACTCCTGCTACTTCTCCTCCGGTGGAACAGCCAACCCGGCAAACCCCCGCTACAACTGCGGCCCAACCTACTGTCACTTCCTCACCTACGCAGGAGACCCCCACGCCGACTTCCACCACTGCGGCGATGCCGTCTCCCACCGTTGCTCCCGCCGCCACTACAGCCCCTACAAAGGCCCTGGCGCCTACGGATACTCCTGTTGCCACGCCCAATACTCCCGTACCTGCGCCGACGGTGAAGCCGACGGTGGAACCTACCCCTCTGCCCACGGTTGCTCCCACGGCAGTGCCTACGGAAGCTCCCACAGAGGTCCCCACATCTACTCCAGAGCCTCTGCCTACAACGCCTTCCGAGCCCACCGCGTACCTGCTGTCCGTCCATCAGCCAGGGGACCAGGTTTACACCGGCAAGACGGTGACCTTTATGGTTGGAAATCTGCAAGCTGTCGAGACAGCCGTTTGGCGGCAGGGAGGGCTGGATAAGTTAGACCTGTCCGCATCGGGTACTGCGAAACGAGAAGAGGTCCGGCCTTCCGTCACATCGACGGCGACTCGTAAAAACGGCGTTTCGACTGGTGGCCTGCTGGCCAGACCGGCTTTTCAGCCGGCGCCCCCGCATGTGTTCGCAGGCACTGTTACCATCAACGGTCAACCGGCCGTGCCGGGGACTGTAGTCACTGCGTTGGTGGACGGCGTCCCGGCACCTAATGCGGAGGCTACTGCCAAGGCCGCCTCCGAGTCGCCAGACAGCTCTGGTTCGGTTGCCCAATCGTTGGACCAGTTGGGAGACAATTTACTGATGGTTTGGGGATTTGACCGCACCAACCAGAATTGGAGTTTCTATGGTCCCAGTCCCGCGTTCGCCCGGTTCAACACCGTCAGGGAAATGACGCCGGAAGGGTTCTACTACATCGTTGTTGAACGCAATCAGACTGTCACCCTCAACGGACAGGAAAGGACACTGGTCGCAGGATGGAACCCGCTAGAATGGTAAGTTTGGCGTTAAGAGTGGTCCAGGAGGTTTAATTCAATGTCGTATTTCATGTACGTCTCTTTGCAAGGGGACGACAAGATATTGACCTTCAATATGGACGCCGCCACCGGCAAGTTGACGCCCGTGAGGGAGTTGGCCCTAAGCGGCGGCCCGGCGCCTCTGGCCGCGGACCCGCAACGCCGTTTTCTTTATGCGGCGCGGCGGGGCAGCAAAGAACTGTCCAGCTTCCGCATAGACCCTGGCGACGGTAGCCTCGATATGATCGGAACGGTAAGCTTGGAGACCGATCCCTGCTTCCTTTCAACGGACCGGAAAGGACGGTTCGTGATGGCTGCCTACTACGAGGGATCGATGGTTACAGTGCATCCTATCGGGGAGGACGGGGCGGTTGTTGACCCGCCGGCCCTGCGGTTGCCGACGGCTCGAGGCGCCCACTCAATCCAGGCCGACCCGTCCAATTCCTTTGCTTTCGTACCCCACATCGCGGGCAACGGCCCGAACGCCATTTTCCAGTTTCGCTTCAATGACGAGACCGGCGACTTGACACCCAACGAACCGGCCCGAGTTTCGCCGGAGGAACAGTTGGGGCCCCGGCACTTCTGCTTTCACCCCAGGGGCGACACCCTTTATTTCTCCAACGAACAGGGGTGCAGCGTAACGGCTTACCGGTTCGATGGACCGTCGGGGGTTCTCAGTCCTTTCCAGACGGTTTCCACCTTGCCCTATGGGTATTCAGGACAGAATAGCTGCGCCCAGATACAGATTACCCCCGACGGCGGTGCGTTATACGCCCCCAACCGGGGCCACAACAGCGTCGCCTGCTTTGCCATCGACTCCGCCACCCACCGGCTGACGCCCATGGGCCAAGCGCCGGCGGAACCTGTGCCCAGGGCTATCGGTCTGGACCCTCAGGGAAAGTTCCTATTTGCTGCGGGCTTGGAGTCGGGCCGCCTCACCGCTTATCGAGTGAACGGGGACACCGCGGAACTGGAGTACCTGGAGACCTACACCGTGGGCAACCGCCCCATGTGGGTGATGGTGATAGAGTTGCCCGGCGATGGAGCGGCTGAATGATCGAGAGGTGCCACTGGGCCTCCAGCGACATTATGATCGATTACCACGACCGCGAGTGGGGAGTGCCGCAGCACGACGACCAAAAGTTGTTCGAGTTGCTGATGTTGGAAGGCGCGCAAGCGGGGTTGAGTTGGGAAACCATCCTGAAGAAAAGAGAGAATTACCGCGAAGCTTTCGACAAATTCGACGTCGAGAAAGTGGCGGCGTACACGGACGAACGGTTGGCTGAAATCCTGCAAGACCCCGGCATCGTGCGGAACCGGCTGAAAGTGCGGGCCTTCCAGAGTAACGCCGTCAAGTTCATCGAGTTGCAGCAACTGTTCGGCTCTTTTGACGCCTACCTGTGGGACTACGTCGAGGGGAAACCGTTCCAGCATTCCCGAGGTCCCACAGATGAGGCCCCGTCCAAGACCGAACTGTCGGAAAGGTTGAGCGCCGGTCTGAAGCGGCGCGGCTTCAAGTTCGTGGGGTCGACGATCTGCTACGCTTTCCTGCAATCGGCAGGGCTGGTCAACGACCATCAAGTGTCATGTTTCAGGCATCAGGAAGTGCGTGATTTGGCCGGAGCATCAGGGTTAAACGAGTAGTGGCGGCGATTGGCTGGGCCGTTTGGACTACTTCGCCGGTTGCAACAGGTTCCCTTGTAAAGCCCTCCATAGGTACAGTGCTGCCCTGAAGCTGATGAAGGCGCGGTCAAGGTCCACCACCCGCTGAGACTCGAAGTCAGGCCCCGTCCTGCCAAGTCTTACCGTCCAAGCTTCGCTTACCGGCTCCCCGGTCATCTCCTCCAAGGCCTTGGCATAGGCCGCCACTTGCAGCCCATATTCGGGGTAGATGCCGTTGCCGGTCTTCCAGTCGAGGAGGATTAACTTGCCGTCCCGGTAGGCGATGGCGTCCGCCGACCCGGCGTAGTGGTACTTGGCCGAATACAACATCGCCTCGGTCAACCGGATGTCTATGCCGAAGGCGGCCCGCCAAGCCATGAAGTTGTTTACTACGGCCTCCAGCTCCGGTGGGACCTCCGGCTCCAAGCCCTGGATTATCCGGTCGATTAACTCGTGGGCTTGAGTACCGAATCCGGCCGCTTGGTCCCTCTTGAAGTCCGGGGTCCGCCGGGCTTGGCCTATAACGTCCGCCACCCATTCGGTAGTGATGCTTTCCGTCATCCCGGCGCGGGCCAGGAGCGCCTTTTGCACCGATTCCAAGGCCGAGTTCCTTGCCCACGGCGCCAAGCCCGGTTTGTTTATAACCCCCAATACGTTGGTGACCGAGGGGAAAAGCTCGTCGAACCCCTCGACCTGGTAATGTCTCCCTCCCGGCCTATCGTCGATTCGAGTAATAGGCTTGGAGCCCGGAATGGCTTGGCCGCGGCGTAGCTCCACGATTAACGAAGTCCGGGCGGCTGTGGGAAGAGCGCCAGCAAAGGTGAGACCGTGCCCAGCGAGTCCATCCCTATGCTGCCTATGGTGGTCTTGCCGCACATACCCATTGTGGAGTCCAATTCGTCGCGCAGGATGTTCAACACCGATACGACCCCGTCTTCACCGTCCACTGCCAAGCCCCAGAACAGAGGCCGCCCCATCAGCACGGCCCGCGCGCCCAAGGCCAGGGCCTTGAAAATGTCCGAGCCTCTGCGGATGCCGCCGTCCATGTATACCTCGGCCCTGCCATCCACAGCCTCTACCACCTCGGGCAATACCTCAATGGTGGCGAATGTAGTGTCCAAGTACCTTGCGCCGTGGTTGGAAACGATGATTCCCTTGGCCCCGTGCTCCGCGCTCTGCCGTCCGTCTTCGCCCACCATTATGCCCTTCACCACCAGTGGCAGATTGGTGTTGGAGGCCAGCCAGTCCAGGTCCGGCCAGGTTGTGGCGACGTCGCGTATGTCGCTCGGACCGGCGGGGGCGTCGGCGCCGAACTTCCAAGCATGAGTCCCAAGGTCCAGTTGGGCGTAGTTGGGCGACGCAGGACCCACGTAGTTGTTGCGGAGGTTCCGTTCCCGTTTGGGCTTTATCTTTGCGTCAAGGGTCAAGCACAAGGCCGAATAGCCGGCTTCCTCCGCCCGGTTGACCATTTCCAGGGTTAGTTCCCGGTCTTTGAAGAAGTACTGCTGGAACCAGATGTTCCCAGTTGCGACTTGGGCTACGTCTTCCAGCGTCCGCGACGCGTGGGAACTGAGCACCATGACCGTTCCCATCGCTCCCGCGGCCTTGGCGGTGGCCAGTTCCCCCTCGGCGTGGGCCGCGCCGTGGTTGCCGGCTG
The DNA here is from genome assembly GCA_965261795.1 of Dehalococcoidia bacterium. Lineage (GTDB taxonomy): Bacteria > Chloroflexota > Dehalococcoidia > Lucifugimonadales > UBA3495 > CBDCFV01. The sequence goes on along the minus strand of OZ253476.1, from coordinate 3,878,033 downwards.
GGTCCAGCATCACCGGCAGGCTGATGCGCTGTCCCAGGACCGTGGTGCTCAGGTCTCGTTCGCTAACGTCCACCATCATCCTCGGTTTCAGCATGATGGAGTCGAAAACGGCGCGGGTCCGACGGAGAGTTATTTCGTCGGTGGCCGCTCCGGCTATAAAATCGTAGTCGCCCTTGTCAAGCCGCTCCCTGGCTATCTCTTCATACTCGAAAATGTTCACCGGGTTCTCAATCATGCTCCATCACCTCCGAAAAGAATGAACACGTGGCGCTGTTTCAGGCATGGACGCCGAGGAAGGCGCGCGTCGCTTCGATGAACTCCATCGGCTTATCCACTGTGACAACGTGTCCCGCGTCGGGGATGTCGACGGAGGTAAATTGCTTGCCGCGTTCCTTCATGCGCGCCAATGTGTCGTCCGACACCAAACCGCTCGCCGTGCCGCGCACTTCCAATATGGGGCAGGTGATGGTATCGATGGCATTCCAATAGCGGGAAATGAGGCTTTGGTCGGTCATGTCGGGAAGTTGAATATTGAACAGGGCCGAGTCGGCCTTCCAAGTCCAACGCCCGCCTTCGTTCTGCCGTAATTTGTCCTCTGCGTCTTTGCGGAGGCGTGAATCGCTTGCCCAGGGGTTACTTTCCCGCATCCACGCAAAGGCGGCGTTGATACTATCGAACTCCATCGGCGCAGGCGGCCGGTTGGCTCCCTGGTTCCGCCACTGCTCGCTGGCTTCAGGGGCGATGTCTACGATAATGATTCGCTCCACCCGGTCTTGATGGTTCGGGGTATAGAGCAGCGAATGCCATCCGCCCATGGAAAGGCCCGCCAGCACAAAGCGGGACAGCCCAAGAGCGTCGACGAAGGCGGCCAGGTCCTCCACGAAACGGTCGCGAGCATATCCGGTGTTGGCCCACTGGCTTTCGCCGTGGCCGCGCTGGTCAACGGTGTATACGTGATAGTAGGGGGACATAGATTCGGCGAACTCGTCCCAGATGTGAGCCTGCCCGGTGTGCCCATGCAGGCAGACCAGAGGCGTCTTGCCCGCCGTACCCCAGTCAAAATACCGTAGCTTGACATCGTTTACCGTGACATGCTTTTCCTGGGCTTTTACGGTGGTCATAAGTCTCTTCCTATATGACGATTCCTCGGGTTTGCGGGCAAATTTACCGCATGGCGCCCAGAGTACGCAGGGTTATTCAATTTGTTCTTCGTGCCCCCCGTTCTACGGCGATTCCTCGACGCTATGCTTGAAGTTTCGCAAGGGCAATTCCCTGCTCCCCGGCCACCGAGTATAGCAGGTAGGTCTGGCCGTTTTCCCGGAAAATGGCCGGGTCCCGCAACTGGCGTACCCGCTCCATTATGGCGCCGCGCTTGGATGGCGCAAGCGGTGCGTCGATACCTTCGTAATCGGTCGTGGGTTCCAGGACCAGCGTCGGCTCGGAAGCCTTCCAGTCCATCCAATTCGGCGTTAGCTCGATGGTTGAGTGCAGGATGCTTTCCGGGCAGGAGAAGGCGTTGGAGTAGTAGACGTTCAGGGTATCGCCGTCCAGATCAAGGGCGGTATGCCGGATGTTGCTTGAGAACACCGTAGGTCCCAACTCGAACCCGGTCATGCCGTCTTTGGACCGGTAGAATACCCCCGGCATACCGAGAGCGTAGTAGTAGCCGCCCCACTGGAACACCCTGAAGTAGGAATGCCCCAGGTTTTCGGGTCGGGGAGTGAAGTTGATACCGTCGTCCGACACCGCCGCCTTGCTGCGTTGCGCGTTGGCCGCCCACCCGTGGTAGTACATGCGGACTTGCCGTTTGTCGTGGTCCACGTGAACGTCAGGGGAAGCGATATGGTCGTAGCAGAAGGAGTCTTCCAGCCGCAGCGTCCCCGGCTCGTAAATCCGCCAAGGCCCCTCCAGATGATCGGAGTAGGCCAACCGGATGAACGCGCCGTTGTGATGGGCGAAGTAAAGGTAGTATTTGCCCAAGGGATTTTCCAGCCACGGAGGCGCAAGCACCAACGACGGCCCGTTGACGTTGCCGTCCAAGCTGGGGCTTGAATCAACGGTAATAATGGGACTACAGTCCAGTCGCTGCGCCTTCATTGAGTGTCCTCCATATAAATGACCGCCAACCGCTCAGGTGGTGCGGTTACATAGTTCCCCAAGTCTTGCCGAACTCTCGATGCAATACAAGCTGCCCGGTAAGCGATTGGGCGTCTTGCAGGGCCAGGTAAACCGCGGAGGGACCCACGACCTCCGGCTCAACGCGGATGTGCCAATCGTGCTGCGCCCAAGGGATGATGGATGAACCCTCGCTCTTCATGGGACCCGGGTCCAGGATGTTGACAGCTATGTTGTATTCCCGCATGTCCTCGGCCAAGCATTGGCTTAACATGTGCAACGCGGCCTTGCTGCAACAGTAGGCGGCGCCATTGATCCGCGGCGCGGTGCCTGCCAGAGACCCGATGTTGATGATACTGCCTCTTTGCTGCTCCATCATTACGGGCAGGACGTAACGGCAGGTGAGGTACGCTCCGCGGACGTTTACCTCCATAATCTGGTCCCAGCGGGCGGTGTCGATGTCCAGGAACTTCTCGCCGAGAATCATGATTCCTGCATTGTTGACCAGCACGTCTATCCGGCCGTACCGGTCGACCACCTGCTGCACCATTGCCTTTACCTGCTCTTCGTTCCCCACGTCACAGGCTAACGCTAGGGATTCTCCGCCCTTGTTCCTGATAATTTCGGACGTTTCGTTGGCCGTGCCCGGCAGCGGCGCGGTTGATTGAGGACGGGCGCAGGTAACCACCGTTGCTCCCTGCCGGCCGTATTCGGCGGCAATGGCCCGGCCCAGTCCGCGGCTGCTTCCGGTGACGATGGCCACTAACCCTTTCATGCTTTCCATAACGTGTCCAAAGCTTTCTTCATTCGAGTCCGTGGTCATCCCTCACTATCGAGTTACTTCCGTCTCAATTCCGAGACGCGGGCGAGCAGCATACTTACGTCGGATACCAAGTCTTCGTAGTAGGTTGGCGAGTCCGTCAAGAATGCTTTGGGAACGTAGTAGTCATCGCCGCTGCTGTACTGGTTCAGTACTTGGTAATTAGAGCGCGGATGAAGTTGAAATTCGGGACCGGCGTCGTTCACCTGTTGCAGGAGTTTATTGAGGTCGTGGGTGCGCTCGTAGCGAATGCCGTATGCTGATATTAAGGCTTTGAGCGCGTGCTCCATGGCTTCCTGGGCGTTTTTACCGATCAGACGGTCATTCCTGTTACGTCCAGCAAGGTCCTGGAATCCATCCAAGTGGATTTCCGCGTGCTCTACCCGTTGCTCCGTTACAGTCCACTCGTGGGCGTAGTCGTTGTACTCGGTCCCGTCGTCCTCAAGGTCCTCCGGCATGGTAACGCCCTCGTCAATCGCCCTGGCCACTACACCGTTTATCGTACGACGCGCCTGTTGGAAATCGTCAGTGGTGCGCCAAAGCAGTTGAATCGGCACGTGGTGATGGTACAGCGTGTCGGCGCATTGCCGAGCGGCTGATTCGGCGTCTTCTACTATTGCCGCGTCCCCAGCTTGGTCAGACACTATCAGGATGTCTATGTCAGACTCTGCTTCACGGTGGTCGCCCCTGGCTCGTGAGCCGAACAGTATTACTCGGTTGGGGCTAATGGCCTCATAGACGGCTTTCGCCACACCCAATGCTTTGGGGTCGGCTTTTGCGTGGGCCGGCATCTGGGATTTTGTGGGCATTGAGGATTCTATGCCCTTCTGGGGGGTCATATCTTGGTCACTTTCCGTGACGAGGATAGAATTCAAAAGCTTGAAGGCCCTTCAGTCCTGCGATCGTCACAGACGCAACTCCAAGCGTGATTTCAGCAGGTGATCCGGCAATCTGGTGTCCCGCATGAACGACATCAAGTGCTCGTGTAGACCCTTGGCCACGGCCTCGTTGTCGCCGATGACGTTCTTCAGTTGGCCGGGGTCATTGGACATTTGGTAAAGCTCCGACGCCCCGGCATCGACGCTGTAGAGGAGGGACCAATCCCCGGTTGTGATGGTGGTTACCGGCGCGTTGTAGAGGTTCCGCCTGATGTTGTCCACTGCGTGCACCGGGTCTCCCGGGTTGGCGAAAGGCATCGTTGTAACGGTGAATTCCCGTCCCGGCGCGGCTTGGTCGCGGACCTTTGGCAGCAATGACTTTCCGTCCACCCACCCAGGTATTTCGTGGTCTTTGATTTCCAGCACTGTGGGCATCACGTCAATGGCGCTGGTCAGCCCATCGTAAACGCCTGGCTCGATGCCGGGGACGTAGATTATCAACGGAATAAGGGCCACTTCCTCGTACAGAGGGGAAAAGCCCCAGCCGGCCCTTGGGTCGGTCCGGGACGGCACCAAGCCGTCGTCCAGCGTGGCGACAGTCATTTTTCCGAAGAGACCATCGTGCTCGCCAAAATAGAAGCCGTGGTCGGAGGTGAAGATGACGGCGGTGTTTTCCATCAACCCCATGTCCTCCACTTGCCGGAGCAGGCGTCCGACCCAAGCGTCAACCATCGTCACCTCGCCGCAGTAGGTGGCGTGGGCTTTTGCTACCTTCCCTTCGGTGAACCAGCGAGTGTCCTGCCAGTGTCCATAGACCGGCGGGACGACCTCCCCGTCATAATGGGGCATGTACAGTTCAGTGTAGTAGCTGGGCGCGTCCCACGGCTCGTGGGGGTCCCAAGTGTCTACGTAGAGGAAGAAGTCCTCTTTGTAATGTTGTTGCAGCCATTGCATCGCCCCGGTAACGGTCCTGGCCACGTTGCGGTCCGCTTCAAAACGCCACGCATCCCGGACGTCGAAAGACTCCTGCAGGCCCACCTGGCCCGGGAAGGCAACAAAAGTCTGAAATCCCCGATCGTAGTTCATTCCGCCGCGCAGGTAGAAGGGCGTATCAACCATCGCCGCGGTGTGGGCGCCGGCGGTGCTCAGCAGGACCGCCGCAGTGTCCATATCGTCGGGCAACGGTTCCCAGCCCATGAAGGACATCGTCCAGCGGCCGGTTGCGTGGTCGGCGCGCGTCGGCATGGTGGGAAATCCGGCGGCGTAATGGCGGTTGAACCTCACGCTTTTGGCCGCCAGGTTGTCCAGGGACGGGGTGCGGATTGGCCGCTTGCCGTAGGCTCCCACATGGTCTTGCCGGAAGGTGTCGGCAACTATCCATATTACGTTCATTCAGATTGCTCCGTCGGCGATAAGCGATACAAGGCCTGAGGGGTCGTCTCCGCCCCAAGTATAGCCGTCTGGATAATACCGTCAATGGGCATTGGTCAGTCGCGGTTATCACCGCAGATCTCGCTGAGAACGCAAAGTTTTTGATTTGGATTTACTCTCTGCGATTCTCTGCGCGGTCTGTGGTTCCTTACCCACAACATTGCCAAGGGAGCCATCATCAGGAGCAGGTTGGCCGCCGCCGTGCTAAGTGTCACCGACATAAATGGTATACATGAGCCGCCCGAATCTCCGGTTGGAGAGTTGCTTGGAGGGTTGGTTGGAGGGTTGGTTGGAGGGTTGCATAGATTCCCGGCAGGCCTACTGCGGCTTTGACTGCCGAACTCCTGCCAGGTTGCGTTGCCGTCCCCATCCATGTCAGCCTTTAGGACCGGATACTGGTCGGCTGCCCCAAAGTCCCAAGGGGCGTCCGCGCCCGTTGCCGGGTCTGAATCCTTGTCGGTGTCATCCGAGTCAACGCTCCACCCGGCGTATATGCCGGTGTAGCCGGTTGGTGACTGCAACTCGGCCGTGGTCTTGCCCTCCGGCCCGGCGGACTCTTCATTCCCGACACCGGAATTCCGGCAAGATGTCACAGTATCCCCGAAGCTGTTTCTGATAGTGCCGGAGTTGTATCCGGCCAGTGCGCCGGCATCTTTCTCCCCGGACACCCTGCCGCTGGCATAGCTTCCGCCGATCAGGCCGCCGTTGTTATATCCGGCCAGCCCTCCAACTTTGCTTTCTCCGAACACGATGCCGGTGGCGTAGCTCCTGCTGATTTGGCCTTGGTTGCTTCCGGCCAGCCCGCCGACGCCGCTTTTCCCGAGCGCACTGCCGGTGGCGTAGCTCCTGCTGATTTGGCCTTGGTTGCTTCCGGCCAGCCCACCGGCGATATCTCCTTCCACACTGGCCGTAGAATAGCTCCTGACGATTGTGCCGGCGTTCCCCCCGGCCAACCCGCCTGCGGTTCCGCCCAGCCCAACGATGGTCTCAGAATTTTCAGTTACCTCTACCCCGAACACCAAACCGGTGACATAGCTGTCGCTGATCGTGCCGCGGTTAATAGCGGCCAACCCGCCAACCCACCCCGTACCTGTCACATCTATCCTTTCCAAGCCGGTCCGCGTTATGCTGCCGGAACTGCCTATAACGTAGAAGAGGCCATTGTTGCCAGTCCGGTAGATAAAAAGGTTTGAAATGGTGTGCCCGTTGCCGTCGAAGACGGCTTGGTATTGCGGTGCTCTTGATTCACGGCCAATGGGATGCCACCCGTCTCCTTCCGTCCGCGCGGTGTTGACCGAGTTGGAGGCGTAGCTGGCGGGGTCAAGAAAGTCCAGCGGGTTGGCTAGTTCATACCCCACACAGCCGCCGCGTGGACAATTCATCCCCCGCGTTGCGCCGGGGAAGGCTGCGGCGTAGGCTGCCCGAGATCCGTTCGACGTCACTTCCGGCTTGCCGTCACCGTCAAGGTCGTAACGTATTGCAGACAACTGTTCCAGGTTCGATACCTCGATCAGTCCATCATCGTCCGCGTCATAGTCCGGCAAAGTGGGGTCCGGCGTTAAGGTAGGAAGCGGTGTTGGCGTATGCCTAGGAGTAGGTGTTGGCGTAGGAGTAGGCGTCGGCAGGGGAGTAGGCGTTGGAGTTGGAAGAGGCGTAGGAATGGGAGTGGGAGTTGGAGCAGATGTGGGGGTTGGCGCGGGTTTCTCCAAGATTGCGGGCACGTCGCCATCGTAGTCAATCCGCAGTGTCGGATACTCGGTGGCTGCGCCAAAGTCCCAAAGTTCCCTCCACTCGGAGTCCCAATAGGAGTATATGCCTGTGAAACCGGTAAGGGACTGTAACTCGACTGTGCTTCCACCCACGATGCCGGCAGACCTTTCCGCTTCCACGTCGCACTGCTGGCCCGAGTCCCCACTTGGGAAGCCCCGAGGCCCTATCGCTCCCACAGCACACTGTCGGCCCGAGGTCTGAATGTCCCACAAGCCGCCGGTGATCTGGTCGTACTCGCTAGCTCCAACCAACCCGCCGACTTTACTTTCTCCGGAGAGGTTGCCGGCGGCGTAAACGTCGAGGATTCGGGACCGGTTTATTCCGGCCAAGCCTCCTACCGCGATTTTCCCTGACACACTGCCGGTGGCATAACTAACGCTGACCGGGCCGTAGTTTCCTCCAACGAGTCCGCCGACATATCCACTTCCAGCCACGGCGCCTGTGGCATAGCTGCCAAAGACCGCGCCGCTGTTACCTCCGACCAACCCGCCAACGCTGACTCCTCCTGACACGGCGCCTGTGGCATAGCTGCCGGTAATTCGGCTGTCCTTATGGCTGTGTCCAACGAGCCCGCCGACGCTTCTACTTCCGGTCACGGCGCCTGTGGCATAGCTGCCGGTGATTCGGCCGTCTCCGTCATTGATTCCAACCAACCCGCCGATACCCACCATGTCGTTAGACCCGCCGGGACCCCCCTTATGCGCCGTCACGGCTCCGGCAGCGTAACTGTAGATGACTTCTCCGCTGTTATACCCGACCAGACCGCCGAGCGTGAACCTGCCGGATACGCTGCTGTCGGCATAGCTGTTGATGATCACGGCATTGTGACCATTGCCTCCGGCCAGTCCGCCGATGATGCCTGCCCCGGACACAGCGACTATGGCATGGCTATCACTGATCCGGCCATGGTTCACTCCAACCAGCCCGCCGGAATGGTATCCTTGTAACTCGATTTCCGGCAGCACCCTGCCGGTGACGTAGCTTTCGGTGATCCTGCCGCTATTAATCCCGACCAACCCGCCAACATGGGACGGGCTTGTTACGTTGACATTATCCAAGCCGATCCGCTTGATCTCGCTGGTTTCGCTTGTAACGCCGAAGAGTCCGCTCGGGCGGATCTGGCTTCTAGAGTACCCGTCGTATTTGATAAACAGGTTGGATATGGTGTGCCCGTTACCGTCAAACGTGGCTTTATATCCGTAGGCGGCCATTCTCTCTTTCGAGTATAGTCGACGGACGCCTGAGACGAGACCAATGGGATGCCACCCGTCTCCTTCTGTATGCTCCGTCCACTCTGGGTTGACCGAGTTGGAAGCGTAGCTGGCGGGGTCCTGGAAGTCCAGAGGCCTGGTTAGTTCGTATCCCCGGCATTTTCTGACGTTTTTATGGCGGGGGCCGACGATGGGGCAGCCATATCCCGGCTCTGCGCTAGGAAACCTGCGGTTCGGCAAGCCCAGGCCATCGCCGTCCAGGTCATAGCGAAGAGCAACCAACTGCTCCAAGTACGAAATCTCGATCAGGCCGTCGTCGTCCTTGTCATAGTCCACGTTGCCGTGTTGGGAACCGGCGCCGGGCGGGGATGCCGCTCCCCAAATGAGCAACAGGACAACCAGAATCAAGGACGTTGATGCTAAAGCTTTTATCATTCTGCCTTCTTTAAAACCTGGGTCCAGTTGAGCGGAGAAGGCACAGAGGGCGCAAGTTCCTGCGTTCGCAGGAGTGACGGTGGGTAATTTCCACCCATACGCTAAGAGTATAACAGGTCGTTGCGTTTGTCCGCCCTCGCGGCGGGAGAGTATAATCCTGCCCTACGGCGCGCCGAACCAAATAAGCTGGAGGGTCTATGAAGTACGACGTCATTGTAATAGGAGCCGGATCCGGCGGGGGAGCACTGGCGACGCGTTTGTCTGAGGACCCCAACCGCTCCGTGCTGGTGCTGGAAGCGGGGCCCGATTACGCGGAATTCGAGCAGTACCCCGACGACTTGAAGTTCGGCTACGCCCCCACCGCCTCTGAGATGGGCGCGCCCCACAACTGGTCGTTCACCGGCAGTGTCAGTTCTCACCAACCCGAACCCATTGCCGTACCGCGGGGGAGGGTTGTCGGCGGCACCAGCGCCATCAACGGTCAAGTGTTCCTGCGTGGTGTGCCGGAGGACTATGACAACTGGGCCTCCTGGGGCAACGACGAGTGGAGTTACATCAAAGTCCTCCCGTTTTTCAGAAAGCTCGAAACGGACACGGACATTCAAGACGACTTCCATGGTAACGAAGGGCCGATACCGGTGCGGCGACACCGGCGGGAGACTTGGTCTCCTTTGCAGAACGCGTTCCAGCAAGCCTGCATTGACGTGGGGTACCCGGAAACCTACGATCACAACAACCCCGACGCATGGGGGGTTGGCCCCTTCCCCATGAACAACCCCAACGGCGTCCGGATGAGCACGGCGCTGACCTATATCAACCCCAACCGGCACCGGCTGAACTTGACCATCCGGTCTAACGTGTTGGTGCGCCGTATTCTGTTCGAAGGGGCCAAGGCCGTTGGGGTCGAGGTGGAAAGCGGTGGAGAGACTTTTACAGTGGAGGGTGAGCGGATAGTGCTCTGCGCCGGCGCGGTGGCGTCCCCGCATATCCTGATGTTGTCGGGCGTGGGACCCGCAGACCATCTGAGGGAGTTCGGTATTCCGGTGGTGAACGACCTTCCCGGAGTGGGCCAAAACCTACGGGACCATCCCTTGGTGCCGATTCGCGCCAAGGTCAAAGACGACTTCCCGCTCAATCCGACCGCGCCGAGGATGCAGACACTGCTCCGGTACACTGCGTCGGGATCAGAATACCGCAACGACATCCAGATTTTCCCATCCTCCTTCTCCACCCCCTTGGGCGGCGACCCCTTCGAAGAGGAGGGCATAAGATTCACGGCTATGCTGGAGTTGGCTGAGGGGTCGGGGCAAGTGACGCTGGCCTCTACCGATCCCAGGGTTCAACCCAACATTGAATGCCGTCACTTGGAGAGCCCGTGGGACCGGGCCAGGCTGAGAGAGGCCATCCGTATTTCCATGAAGCTGATGGAACATGAGGCTTTCAGCGGTATCCTGAACGGCATGATTACGCCCACGGAAGATGACTTGGTGTCCGACGACGCCCTGGACGAGTGGATGTACAAGAACGTATGGATCGGCCAGCACCTCTCTGCGACCTGCAAAATGGGGCCGGACTCGGACCCCATGGCGGTGGTGGACCAGTATGGGCGGGTGCGCGGCGTTGATAACCTGAGGGTGGCCGACGCCTCGATAATGCCCGACTGTATCCGCGCCAACACCAACCTCACCACAATAATGATCGGCGAACGCATCGCGGAGTGGATGGCGTCGTCTTAAACGGCGCGGGACCGATTAACCGCAGAGTTCTTAATACGCCATCCAGCATGGTTCGGGTTTTCTCCGCGTTCTCCCGCGGTGAATCATTCGACAAAATACAGGAGGGGCCATGAAATACGACGTTATTGTTATCGGTGGCGGTTCCGCCGGCTCGGTGGTGGCTGCGCGGTTGGCGGAAGACCCGGATATATCGGTCCTGTTGCTGGAAGCCGGGACCGACTACCCCGACCCGGCAGACCTCCCGGAGGCTGTGCTTCAAGGCCACACTCGGGCTGGTGAGGCCGAGGATTCTCCCATCAACTGGGCCCTCCGCGGCACCATCACCGAGGAGCAGGGCGAAATCCACGTGGCCCAAGGCAAGGTAATCGGCGGGGGCGGCTCCATCAACGGGCAGGTCTTCCTGCGGGGCGTACCGGAGGACTTCGAAAACTGGGCCAACATGGGCAACGACGAGTGGGGCTACCTGAACGTGTTGCACTACTACCGGATGTCCGAGTCGGACCGGGACATACGAGACGACTTCCACGGCAGCGACGGTCCCATTCCCATCAGCCGCCGGCACGAGGGGGAGTGGCCCTCCATTCAAAAGGCCTTTCACGCCGCCTGCATCGAGGCCGGTTTTCCTGTCTCAGAAGACATGAACGGCCCGCAGCCCGACGGCGTCGCGCCGGTGCCGATGAACAACCTGAACGGCGTCCGCATGAGCACCGCCATCACACATTTAAGCCCCTTGAGGCATCGCCTGAACCTGACTGTCAGGGGCAATGTCTTTGTCCGCCGGGTCCTGTTCGAAGGGAAACGCGTCGTGGGCGTGGAGGCCGAGAGCGGCGGCGAGATATTCAAGGTGGAAGCCGAGCGGTTGGTGCTGTCAGCCGGGGCGCTCAAGTCGCCCCACATCCTGATGCTGTCCGGCGTGGGCCCCAAGGACCAATTGGATGCCTTCGGGATTCCGGTAGTCCACGAGGCGCAGGGCGTGGGAGCGAACCTTTGGAACCATGCCATCGCACCTGTGTCATTCAGGGTTAAAGATGATGTCGAGTTGGTCGCTGACTCATCCGCGGTGCGCGTTGCCCTGCGGTACACCGCCGAAGGCTCCAACGACCCGGGCGACATGCTGATGATGACCAACTCGCTCTTTAACTCGCTCACCGGCGAAATACTGGGCAACCGGGAAGCCAGGATGTCGTTGGCCTTGGAACTGCCCCACGGCGCAGGTTACCTCAGGCTGGCTTCGTCGGACCCCACCGTGCAGCCCACCTTCAACTACCAGTACCTTCAGCATCCGGATGATATGCGCCGGATGCGGGACGGTGTGCGCTTGGGCGCGAAGATGCTGGAGTCCGAGGCATATAAGGACGTTTGCGAGACGCGGCTGACGCCCACCGACGAGATACTGGCCAGCGACGACAGCCTTGACCTGTGGATAAAACAGGTGGTCGGTACCGCCCGGCACGTATCCGGAACCTGCCGAATGGGCCCCGACTCGGACCCTGTAGCGGTGGTAGACCAGCACTGCAAGGTCAAGAGCATCGAGGGCTTATGGATAGCCGACTCCTCGGTCATGCCCCAAGTCCCTCGCTCCAACACCAACGCCACCGCCATCATGATAGGCGAGCGTGTGGCCGAATGGGTGGCGGCGGACAAGCGGGGGTAGACGTACAACGTGAGTGGGGCGGAAACCGGGTGCGATACTTTTGTCTGAATCAGGATTCACCGGATTACGAGATTCTCAGGATAATGCCGATCAATCCTGCTAATCTTTGAATCCTGAAAATCCTGATTCAGACAATCCCGACACCGCAACTGGTTTTAGCCATACCTTGGTAAAGAAATAGGAAACAGCCTCCGCGGCAGGGGGTGAGCATGTTCAGCGAACATCAAGTCGTCGCTCTCACTTGTAGCATCCCGCTTGAAAATCTTTTCTCGGTTCCATGCGATAATCTCCTGCATAAGGCTGACAATCCCCAGAAAGGACTTCTGCCGGGTGACGTTGGCACAATCATACATATCTATCCCCGAGAGGAAGCCTTTGTGGTTGAGTTCCAGGAATCGGACGGGTACACCGTTGCCATTGCAGACGTGTTGCCGTATCAGATGCGCCCGGCCACCCAAGAAGACCTGAACAACGACCGCTTCTGGAAAAAGGCCAGATGACCTCTGCGTCACCCAGTTCTAAGAACCTGTTGACGATCTTTGGAATACGTTAAGTTGAGACTATTACCAAGGGAGGGGTAAGCATGTCTCATTCCTATCCCAGCGACATCAGCCGGGAGCAATTCGCCCGGATTCTGCCGACGCTGGAGTTGGTCCGGCGCCGGACCAAGCCCCGCACCGTGGACCTGTACGACGTTTTCTGCGGGGTGTTGTACCTCCTGAAAAGCGGCTGCCAGTGGCGCATGCTGCCTGCGGACTTCCCCGATTGGCGCACCTGCTACAAGTATTTCCGGCAATGGAGCGAGCGGCCCGGCCCGGATGAGGATTCCATTCTGGAGCAGGTCTTAAAAAAAATTGGTTGGCGAGGCCCGCCCTCGTGGAAACGGGGGAATGGACGGAAAGAGCGGACCAGCTTTTGTATCGTGGACTCCCAGAGCGTGAAGAACACTGACAGCGCCGGGAACAAAGGCTATGACGCGGGCAAGAAGGTGTCCGGAATCAAGCGCCACATCGCGGTGGACACGCAGGGGTTGCCCCACGCGATCCACCTAACCGCGGCCAACGTGACCGACCGGGCCGGGGCCTTGGCGATGTTTGACCGGCACCGGGATGGCCTCAACCAGGTGCAGAACGTGCTGGTGGATGGAGGCTACACCGGGAAGCCCTTTGCCGCTGGGGTGTGAAGCCTGTTGGGAGCCGCGGTGGAAGTGGTGAAACGCAACGAACTGCACACCTTCGTGGTGCTGCCGAAGAGATGGGTGGTGGAGCGGTCTTTCGCTTGGCTGGAGAAGTGCCGCCGGCTCTGGAAGAACTGCGAACGAAAGCTCAATACCAGCCTGCAAATGGTGGTTCTCGCCTTCGCAACGCTAATCCTGAAGAGATTGTAAACAGGTTCTAATACTACAGCAGCACTACTGTTGTCAGTTGCGATAATCGACGTTGGTAGTGGCTTTGTTGCGCTCTGGCCTGATGTCTTCGTCTCCAGTGGGACCAGGACAGCACGAAATCGGCAGAGCGGTTTGGAGTCCATATAAGGCGGGTAAGCAGCCGGCGCACTTCGGGGACTGTTAACGGAATCAGGCTCCGGTCCCTGCTGGACCGCCCCCCTTTCCTCCAGGCATCCCTGTGTCCTCGCATAATACCTGATTACTGCCAGATAGGCGTAGGCCAACATCGCCAAGTGATGTGCCGGTACCAGCCATCCCAACGGCGTACCTCGTACTGGTCCAGTCCCACCCCCGCCTTCGCGGGGGCAGGCTCTGTCCTTTGGCCTCCTCGAAGCACTCCTCTATAGCCCAGCGGCGGCCGGCCACCCTCACCAGTTCCTCCAGGGTTGTCCCCGCCGGGCCATAACATACGTAGTAGGATAATTCCCCGGGCTTGGCAATGCTGCGCGGGCCAGCAGCCAATAACCCCTGCCCGGCTCCCTCAGGGGCCGTATCTCCACGGTGGCCCAGTCGTAGAGCCGGGGACCCTTGGCCCCATCGCCCGCGCTGCACCTGACCCAGTCTGTTTCCTTGACTTGGGCTGCCAGCTGGTCCGCTCTTACCTGAAGGGGCCCCTTTTCCGTCCAGGCCCACAGCTTCTCGTTGCTCTTGATGGCCAGTATGTGGGGAATTCCCTCCCGCTCCAGCCACAGCCGCAGACTGCGGTCGCTGCCGTAAACCTCATCCCCGGCAACCCAGCCGAAGGGAACTCCTGATTCCACCGCCCGTTCAAGCATCAGTTGCGCCAGTTGCGGCTTGGTCCGGAATACGGCATCCTCAGGTACCCCGGCCTCCCGTCGCCTCTCCACATCACGGGCCCACACCTGAGGCAGGTACAGTTCGCGGTCCAGCAAGGCCCTGCCCTTGCCGCAGGCGTAGGCCAGGAATACGCCAATTTGACTGTTCTCGATCCGGCCCGCCGTGCCGCTGTACTGACGTTGCACCCCTGCGGACTTGTTCCCCTTCTTCAGGAATCCGGTCTCGTCCACCACCAGCACACCATCGGCGCCGGCCAAGTGGTCTACCACGTACTCCCTCAGGTCGTCGCGCACCAGGTCCGCATCCCACCGGTAGCTGGACAGCAGGCGCTGCACCCCGTCAGGCGTGGCATCTCCTGCCTGCTCCGCAAGCTGCCAGCCATTCTTGCGCTCGACCAGGCTGAGCAACCCTTTCAGATAGTCCAGCGCCCGCCGGCGGGGCTCCGGACGCCGGAACCGTGGCGCAATGCGTTCATGGACCCGTTCAATCCCCTCAGACCACCGGGCCACTTCCGCTACTTCATCCTCATGCGCCGCCACCGCCATACCTCAACACCGCTCGAATGCCTCAATTCTACCTGCTTTTAATCTGCGACTGTAGTACTAAGAGGGTTGAATGTGAGGGACACCACTTGACAGTAATTTGAGGATTCCGTACCCATCATCTACAGTCAGGAGGATTTCCTGGAGGTCGGCCTCTGAAATTACTCTGACCGTAAGTGGAAGGTTGTTGGGGTCCCAGACGCTGTCCAAATCTTCGATATCACGATAATTGAAAGGCACCGTTCGGATTAGTCCGTCGCTCGCTTTGCATATGAAAGTAATCTCGGAAGCGAGAATGTACGTGGCAAGTTTGCCGATACCAAACTTGCCGATTTGATCCCTCTTTGGATTTTGCAAGGTTCTCTTGTGGCCGCTCGTAATCCGCCAACGTGTTTCAAGTCCATCCGCATCCATGGATACGCCATTATCAAGAACCCAGATCGCTGCCCTTGGGTCTCGCAAATTCTCAGGGATGGAAATGTACACAGCAGTGGCCTCTGCGTCCCATGAATTCGCGACCAACTCCTCAAAAGCTTTATTGGGGGATGAATATAGGTTCTCTGAGAACAGCTCTAGGAACCGTGGCCCCATCGAAACTGGGAATGTCTTTTCCATCTGTCCCGTAGAGCGGACTACTCCGAGGGTATTCGAATCATTTCCCATAGCAAGGACCTCTGCCAACTAAGTCTTCACGTTGAACACGCCCAAAGCGATTAGGGTTCTTTGCGCGTCTGAATGTGTGAGATCCCCACGACGGGTCCTCTTGCGCTCTGGTCCACACAGATTACCCTCGCTCCAACGCCTACCAGGTTCACATTGGCCGGGCTATCCAAGGTAAGGATGAGCTTCCCGCTCGCGGCCAGTCTGTGTACAAATGCCTCGGTCTTGCCACCCAGAGCAGCATGGGCGACGAAGACTTGTTCAGCCAGAGAGACCACGAGTTCGTTGCGCCGCTCCGAAGTCTCTGCCGTTGGGCGCCGTTGGTGCGGTGGGAAGGAAGACAGGACTAACAGCCGTCCTTGGTCCAGCGCAGGGCGCCAATCGGAGGGTATCCGCATATTCTCGACATTGCGGGCTGGACAGACAACCACAGGCTGGCTGCCGCGCAGCAGCAGGTGTAGGCATTCCTTCTCCATCGGGGTCTGAAAGCCTCCGATGACCGGCGTCCCTGCATCCCGCATGGCCCGGGCTAGGTCGTAGGTCTTGAGGATGAGGTCGCCGGGGCAGCGATTGGAGCAGAAGAGAGCAGTCAGTTGCTCTTCAAGCAGCCGAAGGTTGCCCTTTGACTTGAACTTCGGGGGAAGGTCCATGCCCATTTTCCTCTGTCAGTTCGATTGCTACGTAAAGGAGAGTAAACTCTTCGTCCATTCGATAATTCTGATTGCAGACGCGATAATGGGGAGCGACTTCATAGCCTCCCAGGCAGCGACTAGCCGTCGCCTGACGTTCATTGACTGGTCCGATAGCGGAATGGAGTCAAACTCTTTGGCGAGCATCTCGGCTGACACCCGCGCCACGGTTGCCGCTCCGTTGACCCCCCGGTTCAAGGAGAGCAATCCAAGCCTGTTTCTCGCGTTCTGGTACGTGTTCGGGAAGAAGCGGTCGGGGGCCGACGCCATTTCCCGGTGCAGGGCAACGGCCCCGTCGCCGTCGTCGGCAGTGGAGCCTAGTTGCAGGTCCAATGGCAACACGGGCTTTCCCTGGCTAATCATCTCCGCTCCGGTGGAATAAGTGCCTTTGCCGCCGCCGACTGCGAGCATGGCATCAGCCATTTCAATCATCACCTTTCGATACTCACCGCCGGTGAACACCTCTCGCCGTATAGGACAAAGTTCTACGGCGTTTCTCTGCTCCAAGTCTCTCAGCAGTCGCAGGTTGGCATCGTCTATCTTTAAATCCGGCGCTTGGTCGGACATGATGACTCGGGCGTAAGGGCGTGGGGTTTCGGACGTGCTTTTGGCATAGCTCTCGATTTCTCGCAAGGCGAGCCAGTCAAATATGTGAGGCGTGCCGTGTTCGTCTTTGGTGGACTCCTCGTCACCCGCAAGCACCACGATGCCCCCTCCCCGGCTCAACGCCTCTCCGGTGAAGCTTCTGATGAACTGAATGGCGATGTCCAGCTTGTCGGCGGGACATGAAGGCCCCGCGCTGCCGGAAATCAGTATGAACTTGCCAATCATCGGTGATTCCTTGCCTTAGTTCCCCTCGCAGAACAGGTTGTCGAAATCTGCCCTGGTCCGGCAGGAGTTGACCTTGCCCCGCATCTGCCCAAAGTAAGTTGCAGTCCGCTGGCGGCCTGCGGAATTTGCCTGTCCCAGGTACTCGTCCACATATCTCGACTGCCCCGTCGAATCAGCGATTGGTCGCATTACTGCTGTCATCGAGTGCCCGAACAAGTGATTCAACATAGTCTTCGAGTCGAGCGAACCGTTATAGTTTCTGAATGCGTCGATGGCGAGAGACTCCATGTGGTATCCGCTAATCTTCCGGTCCTGACTGGTAATGAAACAGTCTGCGATGGCTTTGGCCAGTTTGATGGCTGGCACGACACGGCTACCCCTTGCCTGGTTCACATCGGTGAGCTTGGCGGCAAACCTGTCGGGCTGCGCCACGTTGCTCCACCTGGCGCTTCCGGGTTCGGCAATCCGCACGCCGCCGGTGTTCGTCCGAATGGCGGGCAGAATCTGGATTTCGGTCCCGTCGGAGTAGCGGACTGTCACTGCCAGGTTGCCCGCGGTTACGGTATTCTGGGGAAGCCGGTGCTGGATGGTGTCCCGCACGTACGCTATGACCTGTGCGGGAGGTTGGTTGACCAGCGATGACTGGTTCACTATCAGAAGGACGTCAACGTCACTAAGGCCGTTCACGTAGGTACGTCTCCGGACGGAACCGCCGTACATGGTCTGCACCACGTGGTTGCCTTCCTGCCTGAGAAATCCGCACAGGCTTTCCAGATGTCTTGTGACAGCCCTCGTATTCCTGCTGTTGTATCTTGCGAGCAAAGCCTCGCAGTACTCGTTGAACCTATCGTCGGGCATAAATCGCGTTCCTGATTGTGGTTAGAGCAGATCATCCAAGACTACTATGGGCAACTCCTGGACACGGCGGAAGTCGGTGTCGTTGGTGATGAAGAGCGCGCAACCCGCCCGTAGAGCTGTCGCGGCGTGGAGAGCGTAGGGCGTCTTGAGGCCGGTCTCAGCGCGCAGGCGGGCGGCATCTTCCCATAGCGAGCGCGTGGCCGGAACTAGGGTCACTTCACTGGCATCGAACAGTGACCGCAATAGCATCTCGACAACCATGTCGCCCTCACGCAGCGGCTTAACGAGGGTTTCCAGAACTATGATTTCGCTGCTTACGATGGCAAATGCCCTGGCCCTGGCCTGCTGCCACATGGGTTCGAGCAGCGCGCGGTACGGTTCGATACGCTCCACGCTGTAGATAAAGCCATTGGTGTCGAGGTAGACAGGACCGCTATCCGGCAGGGTCAGCGATCCCACGATGCCCTCTCTTCCTTGATGTAGTCGTCAACTTCCTTCGCGGTCTTGAAAAGGCGCTGACCCGGCGCCTCTGCCAGGATGTCCAGAGCCGAACGTTTAGGCGTTGGCGCTGAGGGCGTCACTACCACGTCCACCGTCTGACCCGCCTCCAGCTCCGGGCTGGCAATCTCAATCTTGCCGCCCGGCTGTACCGTCGTCCTGATGTGCAACGTTTTTTGCATGGCTGCTGCCCCCTGCCGGCTTTCCGGTTTCTAGGCCCGGTCAAATTCCTGTCTACTGATGCCTAAGTCTCTTCGGATTCCGTGAACGGTTCCCGTGGCCAAGTCCCGGTTGCCGTGTCTTGGAACAGTGGTTTCCTGGTCGTTGGCCGGGTTGATCCAGATTTCGTGCGAGCCTCCCGCCTGGCGCTCGAAGGCGCATCCCAGCCTTCTGAGCTTCCTCGTAAGTTCCCGGTAGGTCATACGGCTACGAAAATTCTGCCCTCTCCAGTCTGAGACGGAGCTATCCCTGCCGGCAGGGTCTTGCCCCGGTCCTTGTAGGAGAGAATGAACTGCTCCGCCACCGTGGACAGTTCGGCAAGGGTCTCGTTGGCAGTCTCCGCCCAAGCCCGGCAACCGGGCAGTTCCGGTATCTCGGCCATATAGAGCCACCCTTGTTCTTCACAAGGTTCGTGAAGGACATAGTCCAACTGGTACAGTTCCATTTCGCCCTCTTCATTGAAGTAATGAGTTTAGTGTTTCGGACATGCTATCAGCGTTGGCGATGGCCGCGATAATTGCGCCAATGCTGAGTTGTTCTTCCTCAGACAACAGGTCGTAGGAAACGGGTGATATTGCTACGACCCCCGCTGCCACATCGTGCAATGCGGTCAATACATTTATGGAATAGCCTTCTTCATTTCTGGAAGCTTCAGCGGCCTCAGCTAATCTGACGGTGAACTTATCATCGTCGGCCTCGTCTTCCTTCATGTGTGTTATGCCCATTCCGTGCCAATCGCCTTCGGTAGGAAACACCGTAATAGCTGAACTTCTGCCGTAGAACATACAAGCAGCGAATTTCAGGCTTGATCGAAAATAAAAGAGATTACCAGATACGATTTTGGGTGCGACGTTTGCAGCCTTTTTCTTTTCATGCCAAAGTTTGCCTAACTGGGATACTATGGCCTCAATCTGCGGCAACAGTTGCTTTATCTGGTCTCTCTTATTGACCCATTGGAACCTCTGTCCGCTGTTGGTGCCACGCATAATGTCACGGTTCCATTCCTCATACATCCATTTGCCCCAAAGTAGAAGCGAGTGGGCGTACAAATAGGTTCGGTATTCAATCAGGAAGAGAACTTCCGGATCATTGAAATCCGGTTCTGAAACATCAATAGGGTCGAAAGTGACAGGTTCATGGCTGCCACAGGCGAATTGCCCGGTGCTGGCGCTATTGATTCCTAGTGGACGAGGTTTGAAAGTGCCCGGAGTTAGGTCTATCGGACTCTCTTCCGAACTGGACATGAAAAGATGCGAATACGCACCTTGCCCCCATGACGTTACCAGTACTTTGTTGTCAGGACCTTTCATCGGTTCTAAGACATTCGCCTTTGGGATGGTATGGGAATCAACTGTGTGTTTTCGGCAGAAATGGCCTTCAGCATCCACGACAAACAGACATTCAGGCTTGTACAGCTTAAATCGTTCATTCATTGCGTCTTTGCGTTTGGCCGCACTGGATTTGTTTCCTCTGGGAATGAACGGCTTTGCGTGGCCTTTTTTCATCACCCCTCCCTCCCCATGCGGTACTTGATGTCGTAGTTGATGATGAAGTCCAGTTCCTCCTCGGTGAAGCCGTAGTGCTCCGCCAGCACCCGGTCTATTTTGTCGAGGATGGGTTTAGACAATTTCATGTAAAACTCATCGTACTCAACCCGTCCGGTGGTCTTGTAGTTATAAACCCGGCGTTTCGATTCGGCTTGCATATCTGTTTCCAGCTCGTGGGAGATAGCACGCAGGCCGTCGGCCGATAGCATTGGAAACGTCAAAATCTCGGGTTTGTTCAGGTGGTAACAATCTGAATGGGACGACCACCAGATAAAGAAAGTTGTGCTGCAAAGGATGCCATGCAGGCTCGGAACTATGTCAGATTCCGAATAGAGAGATTTCAACTCAGTGGATTTCTTTTCACCGTCACGCTCGCTGTGAAAGTAAGGCGTGGAGGTGTGCGCCCTGATCCAGTTGACCGGCGCCGAGTGGTACAAAAGTTCGTTCCCCAGGTTTGGTTTGGCTTCCTGCCAAGCGCTGTGATGGCTGTTCAGTCTCTTCAAGACTTGGTAGTGCAAGGGACTGGACACTTTTGGAATGGCAGTAGCATACCGTAAGTCCCCAATGTCTGCGTAGCGCAACAAGCTGAAAAGAGTATCCCTTTCTTCCGCATACCAGCGGGAGTAGCCAGTCGTGAATATCCCTTCACCATGGTTCGACGCTATGAAGATTGCCAGCCTGAATTTGACTCCGTTGAATAACACGCTTGGGTTGGCATCCGCGCTGATGTTCATCAGGTGGCATGACCTGAAACGCTCATAGAAGTTGTCTATCAATGGAGTCATTCGCTTCGTGCTATGTCCGCTGAGGGGCACTATCATGCTCAGAAATGCCTGTTCATTCGTCAGAGTTTCACACCTCTCTAGCACGTAGGCATACAGATTGCCGCAAGACTCTGTTTGGTAGTCCTTGACGGTATAATCATCCTTGACTTTGATGTACTCCACATAAGGCGGGTTACCGACAACCACGTCAAACCCGCCTTTGCTCATAATCCCGTAGAACTCGACGAACCAGTGGAAAGGTTGGTGGCTGGACTGCCAGCGGTCATAAGACTTGGAGTCTTTGACTGCAACTCCGTATTCGGCGGCCAGGTAGCGGTCCAGTTCTTCCCGGAGGCTGTCCAACCGGGAACGCAAGGCGGCCTTGTCTCCTGTGGTTACCTCCCCGCCCAGCGCGGTCTGCTGTTCCCGGAATTGGTCGAAGGCCCGGCTGGCTATTTCCGCGTCCTCTTCAATGCGCTTCAGCGTCTTTCGCTGTTCTTCGTCGAGAGCGCGGAACTGCTTCCCGTCGGGAGTAATGGTCATGGCCCGGCGTACCGCGTCCAATGACGTGAACCCCACCAGGGTGTTGCCAGCCTTTATGTTGAAGTCAATGTCGGGCAGCGGCTCAATCTGGTCGTAGCTCTCCAGTTGGGCCACCAGCTTGAGGAAGAGGCGCAGCTTGCAGATTTCCACCGCCTCTTCCATGATGTCCACGCCGTAGAGGTTGTTCAGGACAATGGACTTGAGGATGAAGTACTGCTGACTGGGGTGCCGGTCCGCTTGCTTCAGGATGTCTCGGAAGTCGCTCATTGTTTGCTGGTGACGCGGACGCTGGGTCCTTTCCAGGTCGTCGAGGAAGCCCCGCATACCCTCCAGGCAGGCGGTGTACAGGGGTTCCAGGATGTTGAGCGCGGCGAAGAGGAAAGCCCCGGAACCGCAAGTGGGGTCCAGGACCGAGACATCGCGTAAAGCGTGCCAGAACCCGCGCAAAAGCTCCGGCCCCTCGCTCTGGACGATGACGTTCAGGGCAAACTGCTCGGCATCCAGGTTCAGGGTGATGAGATCGTTTACGTCGGAGACCTCTCCCGCCGCCAGCTTGTCCCGGACTTCCTGGTAATGCTGGCGCCGGGCCACCACCTCGCGCCAGGTCTCGGTGGGCAGGGCGTACTCTTTGGGTGCGGGCCGGTTCCAGCCGCCGCGCTGAGATACCTCGTCGAGACCGGCGGCGATGTCCTCCGGCAGTTCCAAAGCCTGTTCCAGGCGCACCGGGTCAGCGTCCGGGGAGTAAGCCCAGGCTATTCCGTGGCCCACGGCGGGGTAGATGTAGCGGTCGGGGTCGTCCTGTAGCAGACGCCAGACACCGCCGCCGGGGTTGAAGGCCACCGGGCATTCCTTCTTCGCGGCGTCGAAGAGGAAGGGAATCACCGTGTTGCGGGTGATGTAGCCGGTGATGTCCTCCTTGGTGTAGTAAGCGCCCATCTGCTTCTGGTTGACGTACTTCTCGAAGATGTAGCCCAGCACGTCGGGGTTGATTTCGTTGTCCTCCCGCCGGGGCCGCTCGTCCAGGTGCCAGCGGTAGCCGTCGAAGAAATTGAACACCCGCTCGAAAGCCGCGTCGGGAATGGTGATGTCCGGGTTATCCCGCTCCAAGTCGTGAACGTCGAACAGGCCGCCGTTGAGGAACGGTATCTGGCCCAGCAAATCGGCCAGCGCGGGGTCCCTGTCCGGTTCGGGCTGCCCCAGACCTTCGTGGAACAGCCGCAGCAGAAATTTGCGGTAGAAGTCTTGGAACCGGCCGGAACCGCGCCTGCTCTGCACCAAGCTAAGGCGGTTCCGAAGATAGTCAACGTCGCCGTCCAGAAATCCCTGCTTCTGGACGAAGTAAACGAACATCATGCGGTTGAGCATCAGCGAGGCGTACCACTCCCGGTCGCCCTGGGCGGTGATGCCGTTGATGAACCCCTGGAAGGCGGCCAACTCTGTCCGGAAGCGTTCGTAGAACCGCTTGGTAACCCGCTCCACGTCCAACGCCTTGCCGACGCGGGAGGCGACTTGTAGGATGCTAAGACACTCTTCTTCTTCCAAAGCAAAGGCGATGGTCTGAAGCCGCTGGAGAATGGGCGCGCCGGTCCGGCCCGTCCGGTACTCCTGTTCCCGGCAGGCGGCGGGCTTGCCGGCTTCCCTCTTGACCCACTGCCAGACTTGAAGGGTCTGGTCGGCATCTACAAAGATAATCAGGTGCTCAAAGGCCAGCTTGGCGACCTGCCGCTCTATCTTGCGGCGCACGGGGTAGGGCGGGACGGAACCGTCGGCGCCGGGGCCGCAAACGTAGACGGCAAACCCGGTCTTCTCCGCGGCTGGTTCAAGGGAGTAGTCGTGACCATCAACGTGGACGCTGACCGGCTCGGCGCGGTAGTAGTCCCAACCCAGACCTTCCACCAGCAGGCTCTGGAAGTCGAAGGCTTGGAGGTAGGGGCGGAGTTCGTCAACCTGTACTTGCATCAGTTACGCTTCCCCTTCTCTTGCAACCGTGACATCAGGAATCGTCACGATTGCAATGTCCTCAAAAGGTGAAAAATCGTCCCCGTTCTGTGTGATTAACGTGGAGATGCCGTGTACTAACATCGTGGCGGCTATGTTGGCGTCATGCAGGCGTTTGCCACGCAGGCTGTGGGTTATGGCCAGTTGGCGCAGACGTAGAGACACTTCTTCGGTCTCGTCATACAGTTCCAGGCGGCGCAGGAATTCGTTCACATTTGCCTCCGCGTCTAAAACGCTTAAGCCAAGTCCATTTCTCTCGATGGGGCGCGTAGCGACAACCAAGTACTCGCGCACCACTTGGCCGCTAGCGACGAGGCTCAGATCCTGACGGACAGATCCTGCTAGGAGTTGTACTGCTCTTGAGTGCAGCGCACGCGACTCGTCGGTCGCGGTCAAAAGTACGTTTGTATCGACAAACAGAAGGTTACCGGCCATCGTCATTATAGATCTCGTTCCTGCTCCACGACGCTTCGTGTCCCGTCGAAACAGTCACAATATTCAAAGAGGACGAGCCCTGGTCCCCCCTCATCCCGTTGGGCAAGTCTCTTTCATTCTCGAAGAGACCCAGGGAGCAGATTATTCGCGGTTCCTGGGCTTCTGATTCTTGGTCTTCGGTCAGGCACAGCCGGTCCTCGTCCCGCAGGGTGATTACCAACTCCGCCAGGACCGCGTCGTCCACGCCGCTGCGCAATTGCCGGTTCAGCGTGTCCACAGCCGCTTGCCGCAGCGGGTAACGGTAGACGTCGTCGAGGACCTGGTGCAACGCGGGAACGTCGAAAAGCTGCCCCTTGATGGAGTCAGCATAGGCTTTTAGCCGGGTATAGGTACGGAAACGCGCACCAGAGGGTCGCCCGAGCTGGCCGCCCACCCGCTGCTCTTCCCTGGCGATATGCTTTACACCCTGCTCGACTAAGCCGTGATGGATTTCATGGTGCGGTTGAGCCGGGGTGTCCGGCTTGCACTCTGCGGCGGCGAGGATTTCCAGTTGGGACTCCGTGATGCTCTTGCCGTCCCGCCCGACGTAGGCCAGGGCGTCGTTGCCGTCCGGGGTGCGCACGAACACCAGGACGCCTTCGGGCCGCTGCGCGATGGGGGCGTGCTGCCGCGACGAGAAAACCACGTCGGGCAGGTTGGTCACGGCCCGTTCCAGCCTGAGGTCGGCGCTGATGGCGTTCTTCCAGATCTGGTAGGCGTGGGACGCCAGGTCCACCTCGCCATCAGGGTCGCCGTCGAGAATCCCGGCCCGCTCGTGGTAGAGGTTCAGGATAGTCTGCTCGTCGGATTCGTCCTCGAAGAAAGCTTCGTCGGCGCCCACTACCTCCGCGTTCTGCTCAAGACGGCGGCGGACCCGGCCGCGCAGGTCGATGATGCGCTCCACCCCCTCGGCGGGCAGAAAAGAGTGGCAGAGTATCTCCTCGGCGGTCTGGCCGATCCGGTCAACGCGGCCGGCCCGCTGGATGAGCCGGATTATAGCCCAAGGCAGGTCGTAGTTCACCACTATGGCGCAGTCCTGTAGGTTCTGCCCTTCGCTCAGCACATCGGTTGCAACCAGGACTCGCAACTCTCGCTCCGGCGTCACCGTATCCCGCACTTGGTTGCTGACTGGGCTGAAACGCCGCGCAAACTCCGTCGGTTCAGCCGAGTTTCCGGTCACACCGGCCATGCCCTTTAAGTCCCGGTCCCTGAGCCGCTCTTCGAGATACCGGACCGTATCCGCGAACTGGGAAAACACCAGTGCCTTGCGGTCGGGGTGGGCCTTTGTGACAAGCGCGTGAAGGGCGTTCAGCTTGGCATCGTGTTCCGGGTTCCAGGCTCCGTGGGTTCGAAGAATTCCCAAAAGGGCGTCGGCGTCCGCTTGGAGGTCAGCTTCCAGAGCATTCGTGAAGAGGTCAGAGCGTAGCCACCGGAAACGACGGTGGTATAGGCGCTTGTAGTCTTCGTATATCTCTGTGGAGCGGGCTTCGCAACTCCTAGTCGTCCAGACGCTTCCTCCGGCGATTCCAGTCTCATCGGCGTCCTGCTCCAGTTCATCCTCCTCTTCCTCGGTATCGAGGAAATCCAGTGCGGCCTGCTGCTCGTCCTCGTCGGTGAACTGGGAGTCCAGCATCTCGGCGTCCTGAGTTCCGATAGGCAAAGGCAGACCGTTGCGGATGGCGTGGAGGAACACGTAGTTGCGGAGCAGGTGTCGCTCTACCGACATCAGGAAGGCCGCTCCGCTGCTTTCCAGGCGCTTGAACAGGTTGGTGCGGCAGAAGCCCATCAGCCGCCGTCCCGCCCTGGATAGGTTCTGTATCTGCCTGGCTTCCGCGTCAATGGGCGGGCTTGCTGGTGAATCTCTGACGTAGTTCCCGAGGCCGTAACGAGGTAGTTCCAGATTGTTGATGGTCTCCACTACACCAGGCGAGTAAAGGCGGGCGTACTGGTCGTTGGGGTCGGATTCGTCAATGGCGAACTTGATCGTCTTGGGTACACGGTTGGGGAAGAACGACTTGTTCCCGTCCTCGTAGGTGAGGAACTTCCGGCCCGTGTCCGGGTCTGTATCTGCGTAGTTGTCCTGGATGAAGCTGCGGGTCCGCCGCACCAGGTATAGGCGCATCAGGTCGCGCCAGTCGTCGGGGTAGCCGCTCAGGTCAAAGGCTGCCAGAGTACGGGGCGAGGCTTGGTGGCGCCTGCTGAACTCGACTTCTCCTAACTCGCGGAGAAGCCTCTCCGGGCGGATTCCCAAGTCCTGGTCATCCTCAACGAAAATACGCAGTTGGCTGGACAAGTCCAGGTAGGTCTTGTTGTAGGGCGTAGCCGACAACAGGATGCACTTGCTGTCGTTGGCGCGCACGTATTCCTGGATCGCCCGATACCGTCGTCCTTCCCGGTTTCGCAGATTGTGGCTTTCGTCGATTACAACTAGGCGATACCGGCGGAGGCTTGGCAACTCCCCGATGACCCTGCTGATTGAGATTACCCTGGCGCGCAGCCCGTACTCGTGGGCGTAGTCTTCCCACATGGAAACCAGGTTCTTCGGACAGATAATCAGCGTCTCAAGTCCGTAGTCGTCCTCGAAGATTCGGGCCACGGCGGTCGCCATCAGGGTCTTGCCCAGGCCCACCACATCGCCGATCAGAACACCATTTCGCTTGTTCAGATGATGCGCCGCTATCTTCACCGCCGCCGCCTGGAAGTCGAAGAGGCGATTGCCGAAGACACGCGGGATTTTGTACTCGGCCAGGCCCGCGCGGGCTTCGTGGGAGAGGTGATAAGCCATCTTGAGGTAGACGTGAAAGGGCGGGACCAGGGTCTCCCGCGCCCAGCTCTCCTCAATGATCTGTAACAGTTCCTCGGTGATGTCGACGCAGAAACGGTCCTTCCACCTATCTTCAAACCACTTCTGGAGTTTCAGGGCAGCGTCGTGGTCGAGAACGTCGACGTTAAGCTCTCCTTGACCCGCGAGGCCTGCGAAGGTCAGGTTGCTGCTGCCCAGGTAACCCACGATTGGATTGATGGGGTCATCGCGGTACAGGAGATAGAGCTTGGCGTGCAGAGAATGGCGTAGGAAGAGCTTGACCACCACCTTTCCGGCATGAAGCTGCGCCGCCAATTGCCGCAGCGTATGTTCGTCGGCGTTGGTGGGCGCTCCAATGGTCAGTTGCTGCCGCAGTTGCTCCGCCAACTGGAGCCGCAGGCGATGGGCGGTGCGATTGTCCATGCCCGGAGACCCATCCACCAGGCTGAGGGCGTCCCTGAGTTCCTCATGGGGCAGCCGCTGCATCCCAATGAGCACACGGCATGGGCCGTCGGCCGAACTCCAACGGTCGACGTACGGCGCGAGACCTCCCCAGCCCCGGAGGTTGAAGTACCCCACGCAGAAGTCCGCCCGCGAAGATAGGGCGAAGGTCTCCTGTAGGGCGGGCAGGAGCTTGGAGTCTGGATTAAGATTGTCGAAGATTCTCGGCATAAACCTTGCTCACTATTCCGGTACGGGAAACTCGCCTATCCAGTGTACGCTTTGGCTGACAAGCGCCGCCGCGCGGTAAAATCTCTCATCAGCAGTCCAAAATTCACAGCCAAGGATGTCCGCCAGTGCGAGATAATGCGCGTCGTAGATAGCCCCCTGGCGAAGTCCACTTGCGAGTTGCAACGCCCTGGCGTGGAGACCGGGGTCGTCGCGCAATTCGATTCCCGAAGCAAGAAGGTGCTCCAAAAGCCGTACTGCGTCCTCAACTGACAACTCGCCCCGCAAGACCCGCCGATGGAGGGCGTTTGTAACCTCCACTGGCATCAGATATGGCGCCGCCGCTTGGATTCCTTCGTTGGCCCAAGACCGGGAGATTGCGCGGGCCTTGTCGGAGTTCTCCTCGCTCACCAGCAACTTGAAAGCCAAGCTCGCGTCCACGACGACGAACCCACTCACAATATGCTCCTAGACTCGCGCGCTTCTCGAATGAACTCAACCGAGTCGCCGGAAAGAACGTCGTCCCCAAATATCTCTTCGCGGAGAGTATCCAGCCGGTCCAAAGCTTCGTGTCCGAAGGGAAGGTTTAATACCCCTTGGGCCTCGTCTTTGGCCAACTCCCTGTTTATGGCGGTTAGGCAATACTGGCGCATACTTATCCCCTTGATTGCGGCGACAGCCTTCAAGCGCCGCTGCACCGGAGGGTCCAGGTCCAGAGTGAGCCGTTTCTTCTTGGCTTCCATTGCTGCCTGCTCCCTGAGATGACATTCCTAAGATTACGTTAGTGTAAACACAGAAAGGCGTCAAGTCCTCAGCCCAAGAGGGAAGCCCAAAAGCCCCAACAGTTAGACTGGCAGGAGAACCGCCCCCAAGAAGGAGCGGCCTCCCACTTTAGCCTCCAGTCTGAGTCCCTCCGCGATGATTCCCCTCCTCTCTACGCCTTGATTGACCACTCAAAGAGGGAGAGGAACAAGGGCCTTGCCGGTCCTTCCTTGGGGCTGGGCTGGTTCATCCGCCAATAACTCGGCCCAAGAGAACACGGACACCCAGCGACGGACAGCGTTCCGGGACCGGTCACACGCGCGCCCACAACTGCAATTTCTACAATACAATCACTACAATATACCCGACACAGA
Organism: Dehalococcoidia bacterium; assembly: GCA_965261795.1. Taxonomy (GTDB): domain Bacteria; phylum Chloroflexota; class Dehalococcoidia; order Lucifugimonadales; family UBA3495; genus CBDCFV01. Next base: position 3,849,507 of record OZ253476.1, on the reverse strand, counting down.
CCGTCAACAAACTCACCGCCCCAAGAGACCTGCTGAACCCCCACTCCCGCCTGAATCACGTTGGAAACCGCCCCGATTGCATTATGCAACGTACTTCAGATTCCCTTACAGCCCTGCCACTGTGAAAACCGCCTCGGAGCGATTGTACTTTCCATTAGGGAGTAGCCCCGTCGGATCACCTTGCAGGTCGGACTGGCGTTAAGTCCTAGACGACCCTCACCGTCGCCAGCACTCCGGGAAGTGCGCCGTCGGAATAGGCCCGGATAACCTCGTCGCGGTCGGTCTGGCATCTCCAGGCAGGTATGGAGACCCGCAGGAATACGGTGAAAGTCTCACGCCTGCTATTGGGTACTGCCCGCCTACCACAAAACCGCCTCCAAGACAATGTCCTCCAAGACATTACCTTCCGCGATTCCATCGTTGACAATGGACTGTTAGACCATTGCCGCCGGAGGAAGGCGGATGACGACAAAACGGCCGGGGACACCGGCCCGGCAGGACAAGAAGTTAGACGACGGCGCTCTCACCGACGCCATCCGCCGCTACGTGCGAACCTACGCCCTGTGGCACGGCAGGGCCAAAGCGGCCGAGACCTTCGGCGTGTCCCACCCTCTGGCGGTGCCTGGAACACGGCCGCCTGGGGCTACCCTGCCCAGGGCCGTGACCAAGGCCGTCGGAAACAGCCCCGATGCCATCGAAGCGGCGACGTGGGCAATGAACGCCAGCCGGGCCATCGCGAGACGGGGCGCCGCCTCCAGATACCTGCCCGAGACTTTGGAGGACACCTTGCTGCTGCTCTGCGCCGCGTCACTGGCCACCGCAAAGGAGCTGGCCGGCATCGGCCGGGTCCCCGCCACCACCCTGCGCGACCGACTGGCGAAGCTCGGCCAGCGCGGCTTGGTGGACTCCGTTTCCCACCACTTAGGTGCCCTGGGGCCACCCCCCCGGCGACGCTACTTCCCCACGGAAAGGGGCATCGACGCCGGAGCAAAGGCCGAACACGGACGGGAACGCTTCCTCAGCGAGTACCCGGTGTCCAGAGAGTGGCTACGGCTGTTGGCCGAGCGCCTGGACGCCGTGGCCTTGCTCTACCACGTGGCCGGTTTGGTGGCCGACGCTGACCCCGAAGAACAGCCGGTGCGGGTGGACCACTACCGCCCGGGTGCCTTACGACGCCCTGATCACCTTGTCCGGGGGCCGCTCCGTGGGCCTGCTGCGCCAAGGACCAATCCTGCCCTCGGCCAACCTGCGCTACCGCCTGCGAACCCTGGGAAACCTGCGCTATTACCAGAAGCCAACGGTTACCCTGATTCTAACCCACTCCGACCAAGCGACCCGCCGGGCCTTCCGTACCCTGGGCAGCCCGATGGAGCACCGCACCACCTTCGTCGCCACCGAGGCAGAATTGCTGGCGGGAGACGCTGATTCCCTGGTCTGGCAGCAGTGCGGCACGAGCACCAGCACCTACCTGCCGATGGGAATCGCCTCGGACGCCACCCTGTCCGGCATCCTGGCCTGGGCCGGACGGCTGGTGGACAACTCCGCAGCTTCCCGCCGAAGGCACGGCTTTGAGCCTGACGACCGGACGACCCCGGACCCGGACACGCTGTACCCCGACCACCTGCGGGCAGCGATGCCGGAGCCGTCCGAGCAAGTCAAGACCTCCCTCGCCGTCCGGCTCACCCGCGCCGAAAAGGAAGCCCTGGACCTGCTGGCCGCCTAGCCCCTCCACCGGCCAACCGGCCGGGCTGATGGGCGGCGTCACACGCCGCTGGGCCAACTAGGTGATCCGGTCTCTCACCAACCTCGCGTTAGCCCGCGCCGACGGGCAGCAGCACGTGCTCACCGACGAAGGACTGAAGTACCTGGCCCGCCGGGACCGGGCCGTCGTGGGGCCGACCCTGGCCCGCTGGAGCGCAGAACCCAGCGACCGGAACCCGCAAGCCTACGCCGGAACCGCCCTGCGCGCTATGGCCGCCCAACCCGACCACCACAATGCCATCACCACTTGGCCGCCAATCTCATCGCCGAGTGCGCCCGCAGCCGCGACTGCGGCGTGCTGGACCTGCTGCCAACCTCCCGCTCCGCCGTGGGGTACTGGCACTGGGGAACCAAGTACGTGGTCCACCCCGACGTCTCCTTCATCCTGGACCTGCAAGACGGCTGCCGCGCTTGCTTTCTGGAATTCGAGCGCAGGGCCACCACGCCCAAGCGGGTCCGCGCCCGGCTGGAGAACTATCGCCGTTACTTCCAGAGCGGCTGGGCTAGTAGTCCAACATCTTTGCATTGAGTACTGACCAAGTGTATTCTACCAAGCATAGGGCGAAGATGATTGGGACGTATGAGGAGGGGATGGCGATGAAGAGATACCGGGTCAAGCTGAGTGCGGAGGAACGGCAGGAACTGAAGGCATTGGTGTCCCGTGGCCGGGCGGCGGCTTACAAGCAGACCCACGGGCGCGTCCCCCGTTTTCACGGGGGCAGGCTCTGCTGCTGAGTGATGAGGCCCATGCGGACGGGGGCATGAAGGATGAAGACATTGCCCGGGTTCTCCAGATTGGCCGTGCGACGGTGGAACGGGTGCGCCGGCGCTGCGTGGAAGAGGGTCTGGAGCGGGCCTTGGGGCGCAAGGAGCAACTGAACCGGAGGCAGAAGCGGTTGGACGGTCAAGGAGAGGCTCACCCCGTATCCAGTACGGGGCAGGCTCTGATTGCCTTGGCCTGCGGAGAACCGCCGGAGGGCCGGGCCAGTTGGACGCTGAAGTTGTTGGCCGACCGGCTGGTCGAATGCGAGATAGTGGAGAGCATCAGCACCGAAACGGTGCGCCAGACGCTGAAAAAAACGAACTCAAGCCCCCGTTCTGCAACGGGGCAGGCTCTGGCTGAAAGAGTGTTGGTGCATCCCGCCGCAAGGCAGCGCCGAGTTCGTCTGTGCGATGGAAGACGTGCTGGAAGTCTATCAGCGCCGGTATGAGGACAACGAAGTTCTTGTCTGCCTGGACGAGACCAGCAAGCAACAGAGCCTGCCCTCGGCCACGACCGGGGGTGAAAGAGACCCGCCAGCCCCTCCCGCCGCAGCCCGGGGCTGCCATGGCGTACGATTACGAATACGAACGCAACGGAGTGAGCAACCTGTTCATGCTGTTCGCTCCGCTGGAAGGGTGGCGCCGGGTGGAAGTGACGGACCGGCGCACGAAAGCCGATTGGGCCCGAGTGGTCAAGCAACTGGTGGACGAGGACTACCCGCACAAGGACCGTATTGTGCTGGTGATGGACAACTTGAACACCCACCACCCAGCCTCATTGTATGAAGCCTTTGAACCTGCCGAAGCGCGGCGCATCGCCGAACGGTTGGAGGTCCACTACACTCCCAAGTATGGCAGTTGGCTGGATATGGCCGAGATCGAAATCGGGGTGATGGCCCGGCAATGCCTGGACCGCCGTATTCCCGACCAAATCGCTCTGCGGCGGGAGGTGGGAGCGTGGCAGCAACAGCGCAACCGGGACGCAATACGGGTGGACTGGCGCTTCACAATTGAGGATGCCCGTATCAAACTGAAGTCTCTATACCCATCAATACAACACTGACGGACTACTAGCAGGCTAATTCGCTTCAGGGCTTAGTAAGGCCCCGCTCCGCCATCTGAAACTCAAGGAATTGGCGGCAAGCGGAAGCGAATTCTCCCTTTGCGGCCGTCACCACGTTGACGTCGAGCCAAAGTGCTCGCAATGCAGCTGGTTCGCTGGCCGCGCGCTCCACGAGACCGAGCAGCCTATATAGGTTCTCGAGAGCCTCTTTGCGTGCGAAGAGTAAGTCTTTCCGATTTAGATCTAAGAGCGTAATAGTGGCGTGCGCACGGGGACCACCTCTTGTGCCTCTCTCTCTTTCAATCCGCCTCCGTAATAGTGGCGTGCGCACGGGGACCACCGCGTGGCAGTGCGAACGGGCCAGCGAAGGCGACTTGATTCTCGACGTCGTCTACGTAAGGGTCTAGGAGCGGGCATTCCGGTGCGTCGTAGTCACTTTTGTTCGTGTTGCACCTAGGGCAGGCGATGGTCAAGTTCTCCCAGGTACAGACCAAATCTGGATGCTTGCTCTTGGGTAGCTTGTGCTCGATGTGCGTATATGTCACATGATTGATTCGTCCCTCGCAATATGCACACTTCGAACCCGTCTCCTCCTCGAGGGCTGAGCGGATCTCCGGGTGGGTGTAGCGTCGTGGTTCCCTGCCCACGCGGTTCTGGTACCAGTTCATGTACTCGCCAGTCCACGCCTCTCCGTTATCGACGAGAACCTGGGGCTGCGCACCCTGGTTCAGGCGGATCACTCTATACTGCCCCGCCCGTAGCGTCGGCGGGGAGAAGCCGGTCTAAGACTTCTGGAAACAGGTCACCTAGTCCGATCGAGTGGAGCCGCATTCTAAGTCGGGTAAGGAGCTCCGCTGTGAGAACTTCGCCTTGGACGGAGTTCGCAATTTTCTCCACTTCGTCCTCCACCCAGAGAGGGACGGGGAACGGCACCCCGAGAACGTCTGTAAGGACCCGATTTGCGGTGGCGGACCGGTCGACGTCAGCGAGCATTGTGGACTTCACGCGGCCGTCGACGAAGTCGAGGACTACGACGTTTGAATCCCGGACTGATGTCACGACGAACGGGTTGTGTGTAGCAACGATAAACTGCGCTTGAGGAAACGCAGTAAGAAGTCCAGGGAGCACAGAACGTTGGAGGCTTGGATGGAGGTGGTTTTCAGGCTCGTCCATCAGCACGGTGAATGGTATATCCGAGCGAGACCGCATGTAGATCTGCCAAGCGACATCCACGAGTGCGGCGATGCCACCCGATGCCGCGTCCAGCGAAAAGTCACCGGTCCCCGTCTCTAGGATCACTTCTGGCATTCGGATTGCGATCCGGCGGAAGTCAAGATTCGCGGGAAGTAAGCGGCTTAGGACATCCGAGAAGCCCTCGAAAGTCGCGCGCGCCTCAGCGTTGGATTCAATGACTTGGTTTCCATATCCGAACATTGCTAGCGAGATTAACGCCGCCTTTAGTCGGTGGCTAGGGGACTGAATCCGGGCGTTGGGTTGGTAGAACAGGCGAAGATTGTCCAAATACTGGTTAAACAGCTGTTCACCTACCTCGACCTCCGCGGGGATTTGGGTCACCGGCTGATAACTGTAGACCGGGCGGTGCGAGGTGATGTAGACACCGGACACTGCGTGTGAGCCATGGATTGTGATCCGGAAGGAGGCACCCTCCGTGGGTGCTTGGAGGGCCGCGACGGATCCGTCGTCGTAGGTGAGTTTCCCCACAACGGCATTCCCGTCGGCCACGTCACCGATGAATCCGGAGAAGTACCTTCGAGCTCCCCGGCGGTCAATTCGGAGAGTACCTATGAAGGACTGGGACCATCCGAAGTGCTGACTCAAAATGCTGAGGAGCGTTGTTTTGCCAGAGCCATTCGCACCGGTGATGATCGTCGCCCGAGGGTGGAATTCCATCTGAACCGAGCCGAACTGACGCCAACCCGAGACTTCAAGCACCTGGAACTTAGTCATCCTTGGCCTCTCTGGGCTTCGCGGCACTACGCCGACGGCACGTGCTTGCACGAAGACGTTCGTGGGTTGCGGGAATCCTAAACTTTACGCTCAGCGATTCTCCAAATTCACTCACGCAGTATAATTGTCGCACAGTCATCCATCTACCGTCGTGTGTGGGGCAGAAGCAGACGGTTCCTGCACCCGCAAGAGACCTGTACACTTCCTCCTGATTCTACAATACCCATTCCTTTCCGACAGCAACCATTGCCCTCAGCTTAGGAGGGCGGCTCTCACTCACTTAGCTACTTGCCCAGTTTTCCGGGTCCACCTCACTCTACACCACACCGCCCTGTCAAGGCGGTGATCAACGAACCGCAGCCCCTTCAGGCAACCGCCGTTCTGTCCTCTCCGACACCGCACTACAGCGTTCGATTATGGGATGGAATCGTCGACCATCAGAACAACGCGGTCAGCGCCTCTGCAGACCGACCGCACGGATTGGAGAGCGTTCGTAGTCCCTGACGTTCCTGGTGACTATGTACCGGGCGCCGCAGGCGCGGGCGGCAGCCACCTGCATAGCGTCCTCGAAGTCCGCCATCGGGAGCTCGGCGGCGTAACGGAATGCCACGCGATGTATGCGGCCTCTGCGCCATGTTCGATGCGGTCCAAAAGTTCCGAAGTCGGGTCTGAGCATGGACGCCTGTCGAGGGCGACGTTTATGGGAACGTCAGTGTCCAGCAGGATCATTGAAGATATTTCTTGGCCAAGGCATCGTAACGCGGGTCGTCACGCTCTGCTGCCCGGAACTTGCCTCGCCATCGAGAAGCGAAGGACTGGGTGCTCTCGCCTGTCATTTTCCTGAGAGACTGCTCGACGAGCGACGAAAGCGACACTCCGCGGGAGCACCGCTTGGCTATTGGGAGCAGATCAGCGTCCACGGTGATGGTGAGCTTTTGCTTCATCGCAGGTTGCCACCCCCTTTCTTCCGTATACCTATATGCTATATCAGTATGCGTGTACCCGTGATGGTGTTCAACGAACCGGGGTACCACCTCCCACTTCCCACCACTTACCCAGACTGATCCCGTGATGCCGGTTCGCCCGTCCTCAACCGGACGGTGTAGCCCGCTCCCCTTGGCAACCCCATCCGCATATCGCTACGCCGGGCGGTTCTACTCTTCTTCTGCTGGGAACGGGTCCTGCTCACTGACCAGCGCTTGGGACTCCCGGATGGACAGTCCCCGTTTGGTCTTGTCTCCCCAGAGACTCTTGACATAGGCCAGCACGTCGATAATCTCCTGACGGCTCAGATGGTCACCGAATGCGGGCATGCCGCTTTTGTAGCTGGGCATCTCCGGTATCGCCCCTCCCTGGCTGACTATCCGGTACAGTAGACCATCCCCATGGTGCCACGTGTGCCCGTCGCCATTGAGCGGCGGAGGCGGCAATGTCCCGTCGGCTTTCTCGATGTGCCAGTCCGGTTGACCCTCGCCGGCGGCTCCGTGACATGCGGCACAATTTGATGCGAATAAGTCCCGCCCTGTTGGAACAACCTGCTCAGTGGGGGGACTGACGGGTGTCGGGATGTCTTGACCAGGAGAAGACGAGCACCCGGCTAACAAAACCGAGCCGACTATCAGTATCACGGCCGCGGCAGGCCAACCGAGAGCTCTCACACCAGTGGAGCGGGCGTGGCGAACTGTTGGCAAGGCCTCCTCCTGTAGTATCAGCTCACCGTTCGCCGTCGTTAAGCCAAGCCGGCTGGGTGAACTAGGCTCAGCACACAGTAGAAAAAGCATCCCCCTCGAAGATGCCGTCGGCCCGCTGCATCTCCCGGACGTAGCAGATGATCTTTTCCACGTCGTCCGATGAGACGCTGGCGACTGGAGGCATATTGCCGAACCCCCAGTGGTGTTGCGGAACTCCCTGATTGACCGCGTTGCGAATGCTGAAGTCCGCATGATGGCCCGGGTGGTAGATTCTATCCATCAGGGGCGGGCCCCGCCTTGTACCGGAAGCGTTCACTCCGTGACAGACTGAGCAATTGGCCTTGAACAACGCCTCCCCCTCACGGGCCATGTTGGACAAAGCAGTTCCCGTAGCGGAGGCCCGTCCGGTCACGCTCGATTCACTATTTTCGTTCCCCGGAGGTCTCTCTTCACCACATCCAATTACCACGAGCGCTATGAAGGCTATAACGAGATTGCAGACAAAGCGTCTGTCCATTGGAATTCCGCTATTTGACATCGTTGGGATTCCCCTCTGTGGTTGATACGCCGACCTGCGGGGCCCGCTGGCTCCAAGTTGTGGAGGATGTAGTCGCCGTGCCCACCGCCCCCTCGGAAGGGAGACGCCAATCTGGTGTGCTGAATCTCACTCTGGCAGCCCCCAATGTAAACCGGCATCAAAAAGGCGACAAGGATGGCGTGGTTTGCGAAAATTTACCATGTGACTGTTCGAGGCCGGCATGGAGCAGGAAGTTGGTCTCGCTATCCGGATTTACACAGACCGGACGGTAACAATCGCCAGTACTACATGATGGTGAGGGCTACTCCCTATCAAAGGGATTTTGCAACTCAACCCCAAGCTGGCCGAAGTCACTCATGTTTCGAGTGACCACCGTCAGCCTGTGCACAATAGCTGTCGCCGCAATCATGGCGTCTTCGGTCATGGTGTCCGACCTTCTGTGCATGAGCCGTGCCCACTCCCGTAAGGCGGGCGCATCCATCGGCAACACACCGTAGGAAGCCAGGACCTTGTCCAGCCAGGCTTCCATCTCTTCCGCCTTAGCCTCATCCTGCTCACGAGTGATCTCGATCCCTGCCTGTATCTCTCCAACCGTGACGGCAGACACGAAGAGCTGGTCCCCCGGCACATCCGCGATCCAATTCAGGACGGCGCCATGTGGACGAGGGCGGCGCAGCTCTGAGACCACGTTGGTGTCGAGAAGGTACACAGACCTACTCCACGGACAAAGGTGGCCGGCGGCGATGCTGTCGGTTCGGCGGTGTAAGGTCTTCGGTCCGCGCTTCCGGGGCGAGGAGCAAATCCTTCAGGTCCGGCCTGGTCATCCGCTCCAGTCTCCGCCACTGCTCGATGGGAAGGAGCACGGCGGTTTCCACTCCCCGTTTGGTCACGATCTGCGGCCCTTCAGAGAGGGCGGTATCGAGCAACTCGCTGAACCTTGACTTGGCGTCTTGGACCGGCCATCTCTTGCTCATGGTTCACTCCAGTTGCTATCTTTCTGACTAGTTACCAGACTAGGCAACATTGTCATCAGTGTCAAGATCACCGGAGAACACAAGCTCGGCCTTCATTTGAGCCCCCAACAACTGGCCGCTCGGCGTACTACGGATAGAACTTGCAGATACGAGGCTTGGCGTCCTACTCGGTGGGCCAACCGTCGGGGACCTCGTTCGATTGAAGGGCCGACTTGATAGCTTCGGCAGCCTCTGCAGTGACCCAACCGGTCCATACGTCCACGTTGTTGTTCAGCCACCAGAGGGCCGTGTCGTTGATGCTGGCGTCCCCGTTTGCACGGCGCCACCTGCCGACCTCCTGGTAGCGGTCAATGTTCAGATCCCAGGCCCGCAGCATGTTTATGATTTCAGGCGATCGGGCAGGCAGGTCAGGATGAACGGCGATCAGGATTGTGGCAGGTTCGTAGGCGCAGGCCTTGGTGGTGAACCAGCACTCGTCGCTATACGGGGGTTCTTCAAGTCGGACCAGTCAGCTCCACGGCGGGGTCGTTGGTGCCCCATTGGTAGCCGAGCCACGGCTTCCCTTTTTCGTAAGCGCCGTAAAGGTCTGCGTTCGCGGCTGCACCGTCCCCCGGGTTGACGACATGGACGTGGTCCGAAAGCCCGTATGACTCGACCTGTTTGGCGTTCACCACTTCGCAGGCCCAGCCGATGACGCAGGACACCAAGCGCGCCTTGCCCCCCGTTTCGGCGGTGGCGAACAATGCTTTGTATTTGTCGTCCTTCAAGTCCTCCACGCTGTCCAGTTCGGGGTACTCCTCCTGCAGGTAGGCTGGCATCACGAAACCCGACTGCCAGTCCTCGCCCAAGCTCTTCCCCACGGAAACGACTTCACCTACCGCGAGGGCATCCATCCATGCTTCATCCTGGTTGGGCAGCCAGATTTCCATGGTTACGTGGGTATCGCCCCGCCGCAGTCCTTGGAACAGAGGCAGGGTGGAACCGAATACCACCTCCGTAGGATAGCCGTAGCCCTCTTCAACGATGTACTGGGCCACGCGGTTCTGGAACTGAGCGCTGGTCCAGTTCAAGTCACTGAAGACTATGTCCTCCTTGGCCTCCTCCGGTTCTTCCTGGGAGCAGGCAATCACGGTGGTGACGGCCAGTATGGTCAAAGCTGCGGCGAACAGTCTGAATTTGTCTAACAATTGATGCCACCTCTTTCATTGTTGGAGCTGGGTTAACGCCGCACCCGGCATTCGACGGAGTAATACAGGTCTTGGCTGGCAACTTGAAACTGCCGCCGATTGGCGGCGGGCGGAGTTGCAATTCGTTCCTATCCCGCTCTCACCGACTCGCTCCTTCGGCCGGCCACCGCCTGGGTCAAGCGGTCTATGATGATGGCTAGGAACACGATGGCGAGCCCCGCGATCAGGCCGTTCCCCGGTTCGTTCTTCTGCAGGGCGCGGTTGACGTTGTCGCCGAGCCCTCCCGCTGCCACGAGGCTGGCGATGGTCACCATTGCTAGGGCCATCATGGTCGTTTGATTGATACCGGCCATGATCGTGGGCAGGGCCATGGGAATCTGGACCTTGGTCAGAATCTGCCATGGCGACGACCCGAACGCCCGGGCCGCCTCCACTGTCTCGGGTGACACTTGGCGGATACCCAGGTTGGTCAACCGGATCACGGGGGGAATGGCGTAGACGATGGTGGCGAAGATGCCCGCTGGTTTCCCCAAGCCGAAGAAGAGGATGCCGGGAAGCAGGTAGACGAAACTGGGCATGGTCTGCATCCCATCCAGGATCGGGCGCATCAGGTTGTCGGCAATCCGGCTGCGCGCGCCCAGGACACCCAACGGGAGTCCGACCGATACCGCAATGGCCACGGCTACTATCATTAGCGCAACCGTGTCCATGGTGTTCTCCCAAAGGCCCATGAATCCGACGAAGAGCAGGGCCAGGGACGTGAATATGAAGAGGCGCCAGCGCCCCACCGCAAACGACAGGAACGCGAGACCAACCACGACGACCGGCCACGGTGTCCACTTCAACGCTCTCTCAATGTTGACGAGAGCATAGGTGACTACTGTGCTGAGTCCGTCGAACAGCCACGCCCCCTCCGTCATCCAACCAACGGCGTCGTCAATGGCGTCGCTTGCGACGTCGCGGGCCGTCCTATCCAAGGTTACGGAGCCGTCGGTGGAAGTTCGCTGCGACACCTTGGTGGGGAAATCCATCTCCGGGGACCCCAGACCAGGAGGGTTGCCAGCAGCGTTGCGGCAACAGCAACCATCGCCACTGTCCAGCGGTAGATGGGCAGAACAGCCCTGGTCCTGCCCCGCAGGTTGGAAGCTGGTGAGCCCGCTCGGGCGTCCGGGGCTTGGGCCATATCTAGTCTCCTAACCGCCGTCGGATATGCCAGTGAGCAGGGCGCTCCTGCGAATCTCCCCAAGCAGGCTCCCGTTGTCATCAACTACCGCGACCGGATGCTCGGACTTGGCGGCTATCGGGATGATTTCTTCCAGATAGGTCTCGGGGCTTGTTGTCAATGCCGGCGTGACCTGCACCTCTTCCAGGGTAACTCCTGTAGGGTACTCCTGCCCTGGGCTGCGATGGCCTTCACCTGCTCTGCGGTCAGGATTCCCCGCAGCGTGAAGTCGCGCGCTATGAGGAACACAGCGTCGAGGTGATTGCTGTCCATGGTATGCAGAGCCGCGCGGGGACCCTGCCTCTCGTACACTACCGCGTCGGGTTCCCGCATGATGGCCTTGGCCTGGATGACTTTAGCCCTGGATACGTCCCGCACGAACTCCGTCACGTATTGGTCGGTCGGCAGCGTGACGATCTCCTCCGGCGAACCCTCCTGAACAATCTCCCCGTCCCGCATAATGGCTATTCGGTCGCCTAACTTGAGGGCCTCGTTGAGGTCGTGAGTGATGAAGACGATGGTCTTCCGGAGCTCAGACTGGAGGGGGAAATAAGTTCGTCCTGCATCTCCCTCCTTATGAGCTGACAAGGGTATGTATTTCATTTGGGACTTTACGCAGTTGAACGTGAGACCGCATAGTAGGGTAGGCTTGCTCAAATACAAAACCGCTCCCAAATGCTCACTATCGGGCCCATTCCGTATCGGGCCCATTCCGTCATTCCGGCGTAGGCCGGAATCCAGGGGCGGTGGGGCCGGTTCGTAGCTATAATCTCAATTTTACATACCCTTGTCAGCTCCTTATGAGAGGGTCCAGGCCGCTGAAAGGTTCGTCCATCAATAGCACATCAGGATTGACCGCCAACGCTCTGGCGAGTCCCACCCGCTACTGCATTCCACCGCTCATCTCTCTTGGATAATAGTCTTCCCAGCCCTTCAATCCCACGGTCTCGATGGCCTTCAACGCTTCCCTGTACCTATCCCCCTTGTCCAAGCCTTTTACCTCGAGGCCGAACGCCACGTTGTCCAGCACGCGTCGGTGGGGAAGCAGGGCGTAGTGCTGGAACACCATGGCGGCATTGCTGCGACGGAACTGCATGAGCTCGTCTGCTGAATAAGCAAGGATGTCCTCGCCGTCGAAACGTATTTCCCCTCTGGTGGGTTCTATGAGTCTGATGAGGCAGCGGGCCAGCGTCGACTTGCCGCTGCCGGAAAGGCCCATGATGACGAAAACCTGTCCGGTGTCGACGCTGAAGGATACGTCCCTCAGCGCAATCACAAGGCCCAATTCCTCCTGGATTTCAGCGCGGCTCTTCGATCCATAGTCTAGCTGAAGGCAGCGTTCCGGCCTGTCGCCGAATACCTTCCATATACCGTTGACCTCTATTTGGTGTTCCGACTGGCTCATGCGGTGAAGGTCCTATTTTACCTTTGGGAACAACGCCCTCTCAAGTCGGAGCAGCGTAACAATTCTCCCCAGCGCTCTTGGCCAAGACGCCCCTCGCGCCAGTACCAGTTCCAATGACGCGCCCAATGCCGGTTCCGAAATCGTTCTTCCTGATGTCCTTGCCATCGCCATCCTCCGCTAGGCACCACCGCTGACAGCACCGGCTCAAGACGGCCCTCTGGCTTGAGTAATTGACGGCGGCCAAAGTACCGTGAATCATATTTCTCTCCCTCTGGCAGTTAAAACAAGCATCTCCAGGACTTCGTGGCTCGAAATGGAACCGATGAACTCATTGTTATCCGAGTCCGTTACCGGGAGTGTGGTGAGCGAATGATCCACCGTACGCTGCAAGGCATCCTCCACCAATTCGTCGGAGTGGGCATTCGGTGTGCTTTGGCGCAGTACGCTTCCAAGAGAAGTGTGCTCCCACTCGCTGCGGGGGAGGTAGCGCAACAGACTCAACTACACTATGCCGGCCAATTTGCCCTCCGCTACAACCACATAGTCATGCTGTTCCGGCAAAGGCCTTCACCGTCAATGATTGCTCCGGATAGCTTCGAGAGCGATCAAGGATGTATTTGACCCGGATTCCATCCAAGGCAAAGCGGATCAGCGACGGTGGTATTTGTCCCGGGGGAGTAACAACTTCAGAGTGTTTGAGCCTTCGGAGCGCGAAGGTGATGCCGAAGGGCGTCAGCAGTATGTAACCGAACATCACCAGCACCAGGATGGTCTCCGGCGGCAGGTTCAGGAATTCCAGGCTCAGGTGCAAGCCTGCGGAGGCAAAGAACAGGGGTACAAAGAACCCTTCGGCAGTGCCCCTCATGCCCGGCATTATGTCGCGCCGCACTTGGTAAGGCAGCATGGAAAGGGCGGCGCCGAACAGCAACGCCCCGATGGAACCGTGAAGTCCGACCTTTTCCGCCCCCACAACCACCAGGAAAAGTCCGCCCAGCAGCAGCCCAAAGGAAAGCTGCGGCGCCTGCAGAAAGTGATGCAGCATGACTATGACCTTGGGAAGGACCTTGGGAAGGACCTTGGTGGAAACGAACCACGTTACTATGGTGAAACCAAGGATTTGCCCTATGAGGGTAGCCACGCTCAGAAGGTCTAATTTATGGCCGTGTCCCCCTGCATAGAAGTGTTCACTTATGGCGAACCCCACTAGAAACAGGGCAATCAGCTCGGCGATAATCACGGCGGTAAAGATTTGCACGCCCACGGGTTCCTTGAGCCGCCCTTCATCAATCAGCACCTTGGCGACTATGCCGAGGCTGGACATCGACAGCACACCGGCTAGTCCCAAGGCTTGGGTAAAATCGAGGCCTAACTGCAAATCGAAGATGATATCGGTGGTAACGCCCAAGGACACCAGCAGCGATATGGTCATGGACAATACGGAAGCAAGGAAGAGGCGCCCGCGGATGGCCGCCAGGAATCCGCTGATGTCCAGTTCCTCCAAGCCGATGATGAAAAAGAAAATGAAGATGCCTATGCCCAGGATAAGCTCGACGTCGGTGCCCGTCTCCACCAGACCGGTGAGAGGGCCAACCACAACCCCTGTCGCGGCATAGGCGATGATTGAATTCAGGCCGAACCGCTTGAATACACCTTCAAATAGTTTGGCGACGACAATAAGCAAGCCAATCGAGAAAAGAGCATCATAGATTTCCAATCCGAAGCGTCCTACCTAGCAGTTCCAACCCGTAAGCAAAGTCGGCCAAGGCGGAGCAATGAGTTGGGACCGGTCCATAAGCCGTTGGAGGTTGTCTCCGGTTTCTTGAGGCGTGGTTGCCATAAAGCCGCGGCCGGCAGCGGCGGGAACGCCACAATAATGTCCGGCTCATCATGCCGAGGAGCATAATGAGTGTCAAGGTAACGTGAAACCGTGTCCAAGCCGACTGCACAAACCGGCAAATGCGTAACACACGATCACGTAACACCATACTACCCAAGCGGGAAAGCCCCCATCCAGTCTCTTTCGCTGGCGGAGCAGGAATGGACGGACTACTTGGACCCGGATCCGGACCTCAGTAAGGCTGTGATAGGGTAAGTGCGGACCACGTTCTTCAATCGGGCGGCCCAGCGGGAGTTGGAGAGCGTCTGGCGAAGAACCGTTTAAACCCTTTGGGTTACAATCGCACAATCTCAGCCCATGACAGATCATCCTTGCTGACTCGAAATCATGTAGGCTACACTACCATTCCTTCATCACTACCATGACTATCAATAGTACTTCCGAATTCCGAGACCCGATTCACGGTTTTGTGGATGTTTATCCACATGAACGCCGAATCATAGACACATCGGAGTTTCAGCGTCTCCGTCGAATACACCAACTGGGTTTGACTTACTATGTTTATCATGGTGCCGAGCATAGCCGTTTCGGTCACGCAATTGGTGTGATGCATTTGGCAGGGAAGGCGGTTGACGAGGTAATTAGTCGCAATCTGGAGTTAGTCAGGGACACTTTGCAATGGCCCTCACATGAAACGGCCGAGCGCAAACGCCACTTAGTCTTATTGGCGAGACTCGCCGGGTTGCTTCACGATATCGGTCATGCACCTTTTTCTCACACAGGGGAAGCCAAACTGTTTTCGGAAGGCGATAACCATGAAGGTCATGGAGCAGAAATCATCCGCAACTCTGAAATCGGGGAGATTATTGATGCAGACCAACAGTGCCAGAGCCTTGGCATAAGCAGAAATGATGTAGCAGACCTTATCGTTGGTCAAGCAGCATTGCCTGCTGGTTTCGTTCAGGAGTTAATATCCAGCCCTTGGGATGTGGACAAGATGGATTATCTGCTTCGAGATTCGCACTACTGCGGTGTACAGTATGGCACTTTCGACCTTGGTCGCATCCTGAACACTTTGACATTGGACGGAGAAGCAGAAGAAGGAAGCCTTAAGCTGGCGATTGACGAAGATGGGATTCACGCCCTAGAAGCTTTCGTCTTGGCACGGTATTACATGTTCACTCAAATCTATTTTCACGATGTAAGGCGTGCCTATGATCTCGTGCTAACCGATTTCATCGCCGAGCTTCTTGAATCCAAAACTCCCGATGGCAAGTACCCAAGAGCCGATGAGATTGAAAAATATCTCCTGTGGGATGACAGCCTAATCCTTTTCGAAGCAAATACACGTTCAGACTCGGTAAAGCGGAACCTGGCTTGGAGAATTATTAACCGACAGCATCCCAAAGTGGTTTGCGAGACTGAAGATTCCCCGGATCAAGGGTTGGTTAGAAACGCTGAAGGATTGTTATTGCAACCGGTCAAGGAAAGGTTCCCAAGTTTGAGGTTATGGTTGGACAGGGCCGTTGACCATCCCAACCGGTTTAAGGAGGAGGATATGATGGTCAAGTTAGCAGGCAACCCACCAGCGTGGAGAGAGTTTAGGAAGAGGTCACGGCCACTACAGGGGCTGCGGGAAATTGGCAAATACCGTCTTTACGCAGACGTGCGCGGAAATGTAGACCTTGAAGACGAAGTGCGGAACTTCTGCCGCCCGCTAATAATTTAGCGATTCAGAGAAGTATTGAGACCAGGGAGGCATAAAGTGAGTACTCAGGAACTTCAACTAGCGATTCTCCACGACGTAACCTCTCGGTTGGGTGATGTTCGTAAGATTCAGCTTCAGAAGCTTGCTTATTTCCTTCAAGAAGCGTTCAGTGTGCCGACTAAGTTCCAGTTCAAGATGCATCATTACGGGCCATACGCCGAAGCCCTAGAAACTGACACGGCTAGGCTAAAGTTTGCTGGATACGTCGATGTCCAACCCGACTCCCAGGGTTACGGATTCCATATAACTTCAACTGATGACCCTAGAGAAGAATGGAGCAAGTTGATTGGGCCTTACAGGAAGTCGATTGAACGTGTGATAGAAACCTTTGGCCATCGCTCGGTCTCCGCGTTAGAATTGGCGGCGACAATTCACTACATGAAAAAACTACGGCCTAGTTTGCAGACCGATGAAATTCTCAGGATGGTCAGAGCACTAAAGCCCAAATTTACTGCAAGCTATATTTCGGACGTTCACGACGAGCTGGAACGACTCGATCTGTTGAGGTGACGCAAGAGAGAGGAACATACCGTGGAACCCAACGAATACTAACGCCTCGTGATTCAGATCGAACAAAGACCCAGAACGAGAACCTTCGAGTCCGACTCTCAAAGCATCCTTGTTCTACCCTTATGCCCGATAGGCGAAGCGTGAGAATTGCTCGGCCCCAGACCCGATTCATGTATGCTACCACGAGCATGCGCCTAACATAATCTGACCACTGCCGGCCGTCAACTACCAGAGGACAGTTGCTCGCTTGGCCAATTTCATGCGATGGAATCGCCAACCATCAGAACAACACAGTCACCGCCTCCTGCGGGTCGACCGCACGGATTGGAGAGCGTTTGTAGTCCCTGACGTTCTTAGTGACTATGTATCGGGCACCGCAGGCGCGGGTGACAGCTACCTGCATCGCATCCTCAAAGTCTGCCATTGGGAGTTCGGCGGCGTAGCGGATGCCCTGCGTGTCGGTTGCAGCCACGGCCACAAACCGCGTCAACTCGACGATGAAATCGCGAGCGCTTACTCCTCCCAAATGCTGGAGCCACCAAGTAATAGAGATTCGACACGGAGTGCTATGCGATGTATGCGGACTTAGCGCCATGTTCAACGCGCCGGGGAGCCGTTGTAATGCGTGACCGCATCGGGACGTTTCGTGAAGAAGCAGTTCAAGGACATTGACGTGTTATGTATGCCAATCGGTGAGTCGGCCCGGATACTTGACCAGCATCTTGCCAGACGCCACTTGCTGTAATGATCGCGATGCCTCCCTACCTAGTCCCCGCGGACCTGCCGCCGTCCACCATGTAAACTCCGCCCGTGCAGAAGCTGCTGTCGTCGCTGGCGAGAAACAGCATCATCTGGGCTACCTCCTCGGGGTTTCCGTACCGTTCCAGCGGTATCCGCGTCGCCGTGACCTGTTTCACCTGATCGACGGTTACCGACGAGTCGTCCAGCGCCGCCACCCGCATCTCCTCAATCGACCGCATCATGCGGGTCTCAATCGGGGACGGGTTGACAGTGTTGACCCGGATGCCGAACGGAGCGCCCTCCAGCGCGGCGGTGCGCATCAAGCCGATAACCGCGTGCTTGCTGGTGTTGTACGCCGACATATCCGGCGTCCCGCCGATGCCGGCAGTCGAAGAGGTGACCACGATGCTGCCGCCTCCCCGTTCGCGCATCACCGGGACCACGTACTTGATTCCCAGCCAAACTCCGCGCACATTGACCGCCATGACCCGGTCGAAAACTTCAATGGGGTAGTCCGGTATCGAATACATGGCTCCCTCGATGCCAGCGTTGGCCAGCAGCACGTCGATGCCGCCCCAACGTTCCACGGCCGCTTTCACATAGGCTTGGGTCTGGTCGGGTTGAGTCACGTCGGCCACGGTGTAGCTGGCCCGGTCTTCGCCGATTGATTGCACGGCCTCCTGGAGCGCCGTTTCATCGAGATCAACCAACGCCACTCGCGCCCCCTCGTCGGCAAATAGTCTCACCGCAGCGCGGCCTATGCCGCCCGTGGCCCCTGTGATCAACGCCACCTTTCCTTCTAAGCGGGCCATGTTCAACCTCCTTTTAAGCGGGCGTTCCCGGCCCGCTTCCTGTGTTTGTACCACTGGCTGCATCAGACAGGCAAGCGTCAGAGTCGAGCCCCCCCGTATCTGTGTGAAGTCTTTTCCTATAGCGGAATCTCGCCTCAACCCGTCATTCCCGCGCAGGCGGGAATCCAGGGTCATTTGTTGGCAGTAGCGGTCTCTTACCTCGGCGAGTATAGATTCCCGCCTGCGCGGGAATGACAATGAATTAGTAAATTAGATGTCGTCACTTTGAATATTCTCCGTCAGTCCCATGTTCGCCAGCATGAATGCGTATTCCTCAGCCACCTCGTACAGCCGGTCGTACCTTCCCGACCTGCCGCCGTGGCCCGCCCCCATGTTGGTCTTCAACAGCAACAGGTTGCCGTCCGTTTTCAACGTCCGCATCTTTGCCACGTACTTCGCGGGCTCCCAGTAGGTCACCCTGGGGTCGTTCAGCCCCGCAGTCACCAGAATCGGGGGATAATCGCGGGGCGTTAGCTGGTCGTATGGCGAGTAAGACCGGATGCACTCGAAAGCGGCTTGGTCCTCAATGGGATTGCCCCACTCCGGCCACTCTATTGGGGTGAGGGGCAGGGTATCGTCCAGCATGGTGTTCAGCGCGTCCACGAATGGAACGTGGGCGGCGACGGCGCCCCACAGCTCCGGCGCTTGGTTCACCACCGCGCCCATAAGCTGGCCGCCGGCGCTGCCTCCGGCGATGGCGATACGGCCCTCTGTCACGTAGCCCTGCTCTATCAAGTGACGGGCGACGTCCACGAAGTCGTTGAACGTGTTGGCGCGCTGGTCCAGCTTGCCGGCCTCGTACCAGTGGTACCCCAGGTCATCGCCCCCGCGAATGTGGGCGATGGCGAAGATGAAGCCCCGGTCGAGCAGCGACAATCGCGTGGTGGAAAAAGACGGCGGGATGGCGTAGCCGTAAGCGCCGTAGCCGTAAAGGTACAACGGGGCCGTGCCGTCCATCGGCGTTTCCCTGCGGCGGACGATGGACACGGGGACCTGCGCACCGTCGCGGGCTGGGGCCATTACCCGGTCAGTAACATATTCCGATGCATCGTACCCGCTGGGGACTTGCTGAACCTTGCGGACTTCGAGTTCGTCCGTGTCAACGTGATAGTCGAACACAGTCGTTGGCGTCACCATCGACGTGTACTCCAAGCGCAGCGTGTCCGTCTCAAATTCCGGGTTTGTGTCGACGTGAACGGTGTAGGTCGACTCGGGGAACGGGATGTAAGTTGACTCTCCCGCCCGGTCAATCAGGCGTATATGGTCCAAGCCGTCGATGCGTTCCTCTACGGCGATAAAGTCCTTGAATGCTTCGAAGCTCCTGATGTAGTGCGAATCGGAAGGGTCCACCAACGACGTCCACGCCCCTTCCCCGGGGTTGTCCGCAGGGGCCGTCGCCAAGCGGCTGTTCTTGTGGATGTCGTTGGTGCGGATGACGAAGCGGTCGCCCTGGTGGTCCACCGAGTACTCATGGCCGGTCCGTCGGGGAGAGACCAAGATTGACCCGGAGCCGGGGTCCGACGCGGGTATGAGGCGCACCTCGGAAGTGACGTGGTCGCCCGCGCCTATGAGGATGTACTCCCTGGACGTGGTTATCGACAGGCCGACGAAGAAGCCGGGGTCCGTTTCCTCGTAGACGATGGAGTCTCGTTCAGCGGGTTGGCCGAGCGTATGCCTTCGTATCTGCCATGGGCGCCAGTTCTCGTCCACCACCGTATAGAAGAACGATGCGTCGTTGGCCGCCCACACCGCGCTTCCTATGGCACCCTCGATTTCGTCCTCCCGCATCTCCCCGGTATCCAGGTCCCTCACCACTATCTTGTACCGTTCGGAGCCGTCGGTGTCGGTGCTGTAGGCGAGTAAGGAGCCGCCGTTGCTGACTGACATCGAGCCGAGGCGGAAGTACTCGTAGTCTTTCGCCAGCGCAGGCTCGTCCAGTATCGTGTGGGCGTCGGCGGTTGCTGTTTCCCGCGCGTTGGGGCCGCCGGCCGGCCAGCGCAGCCACACGCGGTACTGGCTTCCCTCTTGGTAGCTCCACTGGTAGTACCAGTCGCCGCGCTTCCACGGTACGCTGGACAGGTCCGGTTGTTGGCGCGCCTTGATTTCCTCAAAGATGGTGTCTATCAACTCCTTGTGCGGCGACATCTCAGCTTCGAAATATTCGTTCTCGGCCACGAGATACGCCAGCACGTCGGCATCGTTCACCGTTGGATAGCCAGGGTCGCGCAGCCAGTGCCACGGGTCCTCAATGGTAACCCCGTGATGGGTGAAACTGTGCTGCCTCTGGCTGGCCACGGGAGGAGTGGGTCTGGTGTCCGGTCCGTCTGTTTTCGAGAGTCCCGGCGCGTCGCTGCGTGCCGGAGACGGGGTTGGCTGATGGGTCATTTGCGCCATCTCCTTTTGTGAAAGCCGTCGCCGAGCGGCGCGGCGGGAATAGCGCGGCAAGGCAAGTGGATATGCTATCGCAAAAGAGCTTCTATGTCTTGCTTAAGTCTCCCAAGCTGCAATTCTATTGCGGCTATAGGAAGCTACTTCTCTGCAATGCGTCGGAATAGCTGACAGATCGCCAATGCCATACACTCGGCTGAGGATCGGATATGACAGGCGGGAGACTGGCGCAGGACTGTGGGGAACTGTTTTCCGGCGCCCCGGGATCCCGGTTTTCCATGGATAGCGGAAAGTGAGTTGATTCCTTTCCCTGCGCCGATGCACACCCTCGTTTGTACCCACACTTCCGCTGGATTCGAGAAAAGTACAAAACTCCGGTAACGCGGACAATACCGGAACAGCGTTTTGGTGGGATGAGACTACAAAACCCGCCGTGTGAACTGCGCGATCATGTAAGTCAGCGAACTAAACAAGGCAATCCTCTCTAAGTTTCTTATTTGCTCGCTGGGTAGATGAAGAAAGGGTGGTGTAAAGTAATGCCATGCCAGAGTCCCAATGAACAACAGAAGGAAAAAGAAACCCAGGTAAGGTGCCCAACGAGCGATGCGAACGTTACTGGTGTGCGCAGCTTCTACCCGTTCTTCCCGGCGGCGAAACTCGTTTCTTTGGGCTTCCGCTTCCAAGTCCCCTTTGGCGAGTTGTTGAGGTTCATCGGTTCGCTAAGGGGGAACAACGCTTGGGACAGGAACGTCCGGCCTACAACTCGTCAAGTGGTCCCCGCCGCCGTCTGAGCGTGATACATCCGTGCATAGTAATCTTTAATTATCGGGTCAGGGATGACGGCGTTTTGGCCGTATTTGCCCCAAATCTGATCCCAAGGTGTATCTTCCGCATGGGTCAAAGCCGAGAGTTCAGAGTCGGTGAAAGTGCCGTACTTCTTAGACACTTCATTTATTATGTGGGTCTCGTGTTCATCAAACCCGCCATCAGAGAAACCTGGAATAGGCCATAGCACTGGCTCCCCGCCATACCGTCTGAGACTGCGATAGACTTCCGGCACAACTGGGCCGTATCGCCATGCTTCGATAGGCTGTGTTATCAATGGACGATGGTACAAAGGACGATGGTACAAAGCGAGCATCCAGGCATGGCAAAAATATGTCAATTTCAAGACTTGCATCGGTGTGATAGGTTTGCCATCTTCTTGCGCCCGCTTGATTAACTCGTTGGCAACGCTTCTGGCATCATGCTCACCCATAATGCTGATCTCTAAACCTCTGACTTTCTCTACAACAGTGGAATAACATATCGTTATCGGGATAGTCAACGGCGGACAGTCATCCAGACCGTTGACGATTTGCCAATCAGGTGGCGTTGTCCGTCGATGGTCAGGACGAAACGTTGTGGCAATTGGGAATATTGTATCGCAAACACATAAGACTGTAATATGACAGAAGGGACGATGTCGTCCCTGGGTTCGTTGCGCCACTCTATAAAGGCGACCTGCAATAATCGTGTTATCGGCCCCGTCGTCCTCCCAAGCCCACAGAGTCGCCGCTATATAAGGTCGAGGTCTCTGCCTGGCCTACCGTGGTCGAGCCGTCGGGTCCGGTGGTGGTCTCTAAAATCGCACTTGTGGGTTCGGCTCCCACTACATCATCCATCCCAATAGCCACCGGCTCACCTCGCCACCTGTTGATCGCCTTAATCTTACCCCTTCATCAATCTGCGCCTGTAGTACTAAGGCTCGACGGTTTATATTTGATTAATACCCGTAGCAGCGTTGTCCTACCGGGAAGGTTCTATGCAACGAACCGTGCAAATTCCCGATGAAGAAGGGGCGGAGGAGCCGCCCTTTTGATTGCGAGAAACATCGCCCACCCGGTACGGGACAAATGGTCGTCACTGCGTGCAAAGGGCAGAGTTTCGCACTTTTCCCAGCTTATAAACATTTTGACATATCAGGCAAATGTGATTATCGTTGACCAAAACAAGCCTTTCAATTTCCAATCCCCTCCGAAACATTCCGAAACAGGTGGAAGATATGCCAAAGCAGGGCGTAATACCAGATGAATTGACTAAACCTTTCTGGGATGCTGCTAACGACGAACGGCTGGTCATCCAGAACTGCAAGTCCTGCGACCGGTTGCAGCACCCGCCGTCGCCGGTGTGCGGCCAATGCCGCTCCGGGGACAACCTGGAATGGAAGGAAATGAGCGGCCGGGCCAAGATATACAACTACTGTGTAGTATACGACTGCCCGATAGCTTCCCTCAAAGACGATATACCCTTCAACCTTGCCGTGGTTATGTTGGACGAAGACCCCGGTATACAGATGTACTCCCATCTTCCCGGGACGCCGGTGGACGACGTCCCGGTGGGCGCCGCTGTAGAGGTGGTGTTCGAGGCCACCACCAACGGCCAAAAAGTCCCGGAGTGGCGGGTAATCGGCTAGAGCCTATCTTTCCATACTAACCGTCATTCCCGTCATACCATCCGTCATTCCCGCGCAGGCGGGAATCACAGGCCATACTAACCGTCATTCCCGCGTAGGCGGGAATCACAGGCCATACTAACCGTCATTCCCGCGCAGGCGGGAATCACAGGCCATACTAACCGTCATTCCCGCGCAGGCGGAATCACAGGCCATACTAACCGTCATTCCCGCGTAGGCGGAATCACAGGCCATACTAACCGTCATTCCCGCGTAGGCGGAATCACAGGCCATACTAACCGTCATTCCCGTCATACCATCCGTCATTCCCGCGCAGGCGGGAATCACAGAAAGGAGTGAACAATGACCACTCAGAACGCTCCGGAATCTATGTATCGGTCCACCGAAGGTTTGGGAATTTGGGAACACCGGGGGAAGGTGGCGGCAGTCGGTATCGGACATTCTCCGACGGCTCGGCGCTGGGACGGCAAGCCGGAAACCTCGGTAGGCGCGAACAGTATCCTGGCGCTGCGGAGAGCCATAGAGGATGCCGGTGTTTCTCCGGACCAGGTCGACGGTCTGGTGGTGGTGCCGATGACTACCACCGGCGCGCACTGGCCCGAGGATACTCCGGTGCCCATGGACGTGGTCAACGCCTTCAATCCTACCGACAACCCGTTGGACGGCATCGGCCAGCTTAGCGCCGAATGGCTCTTGAAGAACATGCCGGAGTTGACCAACGTCAAGTTCACCATGTACGCCCCCGGATGTATGTCTGCCGCCATCGTCGTCGCCGCCCAGGCTGTCGGTGATGGCTTGACCAACACCTGCTTGGTGCTCAAGGGCTGGCACAACCTGGAAGGCCGGTACAACCATGGGGGTATCAGTGCTGCCGACACTGTCCCCGGAGGTTACGCCATTGGCCCCGGTCGAACTCTCTGGGGCGGCCCGGGTTGCTTTGGCACCGCGTTGCAGTTCGCCCAGTACTGCCACAAGTATGGCAAGAACCACGACATGATGGCGCCCTTTATGGAGAATTCAAGAAGGAACGGCCTGATGTTCCCCGAAGGGTATTGGGCCCAGCACCGGCCCGAAGAACTTACGCCGGAGGACTACCTGGCATCGCGGTGGATCGCCAAGCCGGCCAACCTCTTCGACAACGACATACCGATAATGACATCCGCGGCCTACCTCTTCACCACCGCCGAACGGGCCCAGGATATGAACCAAAGTCCCGTTTACATCCTCAACCACGCATCGAGCAGGGGCACGGCCAGAAGCCTCACGCCAACCCTGGAAGAGATACAAGCGGAGACTGCCTTTACCGGGCGAAAGATATATGAAGGCGCCGGGATCACCGCTGATGACCTCTCTTTCGAGAATATGTATGACGGCTTCGCCCAGTTCCACCAATTCCACATTGAGGGCCTGGGCTACCGGGGAATGAAATTCGGGGACGCTCTGGACTTCTATCAGACGGATATCAGCATCGAGGGACCGAACCCGATTCTACCCAGCGGCGGCAACATCGGGGGCGGCCGCAGCCGTTTCTGGATGCACACCGATTGCATCCAGCAGTTGCAACGGCGGGCCGGCGCCCGGCAGGTCACGGGAGTAAAGCCCGAAATCGCAGTCTCCGGCGGTCCCATGCCTACGGGCGGTAACTTCACCGTGTGGAGCGCCACCCCAGACTAGAGAGTGTGGTCATTCGGCTGGTGAACCAGGAGGTCAATGGGTTGGTAGCCACTGACAGGGTTCAGGAGATCTTCGAGGACTCAAGGGTCCTCTACGACGATGCTATGGAAATGCTGAGTCAGGGGAAACTCCGCAACGCCGCGGAGAAGGCATGGGGCGCCACGAAACGGGCCACTGACGCCCTGCTTTTGGTCCGGACCGGTGAAGATCCCAGGACCACCGCCGCCACTACACAGGAATTGGACCGGCTCGCAAACCGGGACCCGCAGGTGAAGTCCTTGGTGGGACGCTACTTCAGCAGGATCGGTCAGTTGCACGGCCTGTGCTTCTATGACGGCATCTGCGACCCTGAACTGACCAACCGGCGCGTGCGGGAAACGATAGCGTACATCGAGGACGCCGAGGTCATGGCGGGGATCCGCTAGAGGAAACGCTAAATGTCCACAGGCAAGGGCGGGAATCCATGCAATAGTGAGCCTGTCGAATCACGGCCACCACATATCACGGCCACCACATATCACGGCCACCACATATCACGGCCACCACATATCAAGGAGAGGTGACACCGCCGAACCATACCCGTCTTTCCCGCGCAGGCGGGAATCCACGGACATCACATATCCAGGAGAGGTGATCCCGCTTGGTAATACTGATAAGTTTTGACATAGACGGCACCCTGGAGGTAGGCGATCCTCCCGGAATTTTGACCATGGATATGGTAAGACGCACCCAAGAGAAAGGTTACCTGATTGGCAGTTGCTCCGACCGCCCGATGAGCGGGCAGCGGGCCATCTGGGAAAGGCATAATATCCCGGTGGACTTCGCGGTTCCGAAACACATGCTGCCGGACGTGAAGGCCAGATTCCAAGCAGACGTTTACTACCACATCGGCGACCGGGAGGACTTGGACAAGAAATATGCCCTCGATGCGGGGTTCGAGTTCCTTTGGCCCCATGAAGCTGCCGAGGAACCCTGGCTTCTCAGGGACACCGATTCTGCCGAATAGGATTGGTCCAAAATGATACAGGCCGCCGGAAATCATCCCGACCCCGCGGACCCCGCCCGTCATTCTGCATCGGCTCGTCATTCCCGCGCAGGCGGGAATCCATCCCCTCGTCATTCCCGCGCAGGCGGGAATCCATCCCCTC
Organism: Dehalococcoidia bacterium; assembly: GCA_965261795.1. Lineage (GTDB taxonomy): Bacteria > Chloroflexota > Dehalococcoidia > Lucifugimonadales > UBA3495 > CBDCFV01. The sequence goes on along the minus strand of OZ253476.1, from coordinate 3,823,564 downwards.
GTCATTCCCGCGCAGGCGGGAATCCATCCCAAGGTAAGCCAATGGAAGGGCGCAAGAAAAACCGGCCGTTGGAAGGCATCCGCGTCGTGGACTTCACTTGGGTCCGCGCCGGCCCGTGGGCGGCCCGGTGGCTGGCGACCTTGGGCGCAGAGGTTATCAAAGTGGAGTGGCCGGAGAATCTCGACACCCTTCGGCAAAACCGCTTCACCATACCGCCCGGCGTGGAGCCGGGGCCCAACTCCACCGGCCAGTTCGCCGACACCAACGCCGGAAAGTTGGGAATAAGTATCAATGTCCGCCACCCCAAGGGTCTCGAGGCCGTCAAAAGCCTGATTTCGATTTCAGATGTCGTTATCGAGAACTTCAGTTCCCGGATAATGACCCGCTGGGGTCTGGGCTACGAAAACCTGAAAAAACTCCGGCCCGACGTGATTTACGTTTCAATGGCCGGTTTCGGCCACACCGGACGCCAGCACTATTTCGGCACCATGGGTCCCGCCGCCCAAGCTCTGTCGGGGCTGACCTACCTTTCCGGCCTGCCCGGCAAGCCGCCCGCCGGATGGGGCTGGTCCTATTTGGACGACACCGGCGGCATGTACGGCGCAATGTGCGCCCTGACCGCCCTCCGGCACCGCACCCGGACCGGCCAGGGACAGCACGTTGATCTTTCCCAGATGATTACCGGCATCACCCTCACCGGCGCAGCCTTCCTGGACAAGACCGTCAACGGACGGGACTCGCAGCGGGAAGGATACCCGCCGGGCAACCGCACCGTCTGGCCCGGCGCTCCGGTTATGAACAACTACCGCGGCCCCATTGTGGCGCCCCACAACGCCTACCGGACTTTGGGCGGCGGCTACAACGACTGGTGCGTCATTGCCTGTCTTTCCGACGAAGAGTGGGCAAGCCTTGTCGACCTTATGGGGACGCCCGGCTGGGCGCTTGACGGCAGGTTCAAGAGCTTGGAGGACCGGCTCGAACACCAGGACGAGATGGACGGGGGGATCGAGGAATGGACCCTTACCCTGGAAAAGTATGAGTTGGCGGACAAGTGCCAATCTGCCGGGGTCCGCGCCATGCCGGTCCAAAGCTCCCAGGACCGCATCGAAAACGACCCGCAGCTACGCTCCCGCGGTATGTACACCGAGAGGCAGCATCCCATGCTGGGCCCGTGGAAATTCCAGGGCGCTCCGTTCCGGTTGGATGGAGAAAAGGTGGCGGTAAAAGGCCCGCCTCCTATGATCGGGGAGCACACCGCCAGAATCATGGTCGACCTGCTGGGAATGAGCCGTGACGACATGCTGGAAGGCTATGACCAAGGTGTCTTCTGGCCTGAATCAAGGCCCAAGTACGACTACATCCAACAAACCATCAACGGATAGGGGGACACATGACGGCAGCCGGGTCTGAAAATAGCTTGCCCGGCCCTCTGGCCGGACTGCGGGTGTTGGAGCTTACCAACGAGCACGCCCAGTTCTGCGGGAAGTTGATGGCCGACCTGGGCGCAGACGTGATCAAAATCGAACCGCCCGGCGGCCAGGAGACCCGGAATATCGGGCCGTTTCTGGACGACGAAGCCCACCCCGAGCGCAGCCTCTATTTCTGGCATTACAATACCTCCAAGCGCGGCATAACCTTAGACATAACCAAGGCTGAAGGCCGGGAGGTCTTCCGCAAACTCTCCGCCACCGCCGGGCTGGTGTTGGAAAGTTTCCCGCCCGGGTATATGAAGGAACTGGGGCTGGACTACGAAACTCTGTCGGCAGACAATCCCGGCCTCATCATGTGCTCCGTCACGCCTTTTGGACAGGACGGCCCTTGGCGTGACTATCAAACGTCCGACTTGGTGCACCTTGCCGCCGGAGGACAGATGGCGTCCTCCGGTTACGATGAAGAGGACGTGCCCGGCGCTCCGCCCATCGCTCCGGGCGGAGGCAATGCTTGGCACATCGCCAGCCATTACTCCTACATGGCCATCATGGCCGCCCTGTACTACTTGGATCTCACCGGGGAAGGCCAGTACATCGACGTGTCCATCCACGAAGCCTGCTGCCTCACCACCGAGGGCGCCATCGCCATATATCTCTCCACTGGAGAGGTGGTGCGCCGGCACACGGGCCGGCACGCGTCTCCCGACCAGTCGTCGGGCATCCAGTTCGCCACCCAGGACGGCGGCTGGCTCAACACCACCCGCTCCGGCACCAACCTCACTCCGGCCCGGTTGAGAATTCTGGCCGAGTGGATGGACTCCCACGGACTGGCCGATGACCTGCTGGACGAGAAATACCAGGACCCGGCTTTGCTGGAGCAGAGCGGGCAACATTTCTCGGAAGTATTTCAGAATTTTTTCGCCAACATGCCGCTATTGGATGCCTATGAAGGCGGTCAGGAACGGGACTTCCCTTGGGGCGCCATCCGCACCATGAACGACATCGTGGGCGACCCCCACTTGGAAGACCGCAACTTCTTCACCCCCGTGGAACACCCCGAGCTGGAACGTGAATTCACCTATCCCGGCCCCGCCGCCATCTTCAACGGCTCCCCCTGGCGCATCTACCGCCGCGCCCCCCTCATAGGAGAACACAACAACGAAGTCCTCGGCGACGAACTAGGCCTTTCCAGAGACGAACTAGAGGCATTGAAGCAGTCGGGCGTCGTTTAGGGGCAATTCAGTAATGCAGAATGCTAAAGCCTTCTTTCCAAGCCCACATGGTGCTGCGCAACTATCGTTAGTGGCTTGACCCTTCCCAGTAAGAGGCTCTACATGACTGGACAAAACACGGACAATGACCGATTAAGCGAACTGCTTGATGGTGACGAATCAGTCATTGATTCCATCTCTAGCGAAATCATGGGATTGCGAGAAAACTCTGGGTCTATTGTTGGCGCTATTGCAACTACGAATAAACGTATCTTGTTGGTTGGACGGATTGGCGTCTTTCGCAAAAAAGATATAGATTCCTTTATGAACCATAGCGATATCCTGAACATTGAATGGAAGCCCAAGGGATTGCGTCCTACACTCTCATTACAAGGGAAGGTGGGTAAGTGGCAAGTGATGCCATTGTGCCAAAAAGAAGAGGCAGAAGCATTTGTGGCCCATTTGGAAGCTCAATTGGCTGCCGACAGTTCACGGGAATCGGGGAAGAATCAACGTATTGATGACCAATGGAACGAACTGCGGCCTTGGCACGCCAACAAATATAAGGGCGAATGGGCGATGCTCTACAATTTGATTGAAGACCGTGAAAACTTGGAATGTCTTGTCGGGGGGGAATTTGGGCCTGATCTAGGGCAAGCTAAACCATTTAAGTCAATGCACTCAGGCATTGGCGTCGCAACCAATAAGCGGATAATGTTGGTCGATAAAAGTTTCTTGGGATCCTCTGAGGTGGCTGAATTGCCTTACCAGAGCATTGAAGCTATCACGTACGGTACCGGGATGATTCTGGCTGGCATACGTATTACAGGCCGAGGCACCATGAGTTTTCGCCTCGAAATGGTTGAAAAAATCAAGTCCAGCCATTTGTGGACTGTGTACGGTCGCATATAGAGCAAACCCATGTTCCTCCGCCAGCCGTACTAGCAACGGGACCAACTGGGATCGAAGATTTGGAGAGAATGGCGAATTTGTTGGAAAGGGGGCTGGTAACCCAGGAGGAATTTGACTCCAAGAAACGCCAGATATTGGGGTTGTAATTCGGCCAACTTAACCTAATCCTGTCAGCCTACTTGAGCAATCAGCGTTCACTAGAGTTAAAGCGGGCTGGAATTTCCCTGTCATATCGGGCCCCAACTGATGATTGATGTCGACAACATCCCAGCCAAAGACGAGGGTTGCCACTTGTGTGGCCCTAGTTGTAGTCGCTCCTCGTCACGTTCAACACTCTCCCATCCATGCGCTCAACAACACCTAACGCGAATGCTCGGACTTCTTCTTCCTCCCGCAGACCCTCGGCAACTTCAGTGACCAACAACTCAAGAGTGCCGACGGTTTCTTTTTCCTCGACTGTTAGTCCTGGATCGCTCCAGTCCACCCCGGCACACCATTCGGCGCAGCACTCAAGGTTCGCGCTGGATTCCAAGTACCCCTGTAACAATGCTACTATCTCATTCATCTTCATATTTCGTTGGTTGGATGGAGTGCCTGAATGCCCCGGAAACCCACCGCTAGAGTATCAAGGGAACTACTTGATAGCCTTTTTCACGAATTCGACATTTTTGACAAAAGCAGGGACGGACGACTGATTGACGAGCCGTTGGTGTCTAAAGACGCTCCCTCGCATCATTATCCTGACGCTGTCAGTCGTATCATAAAACATTATCTCCCCAACAACAGGCATGTAGCTACTACTCATCGGATCGTAGGTAGGAACGGTGCTATTCTACACGAAGACGCTAAAGACCTTCACCTGCAAGAAGTGTGTCTCTGGCGGTTGTAATCCTTCAGAATAATTAAGGGGCGAAGATTCCCTCCGCCCCTTGTGCTTATATAGTGCTCAGGCGACACTCGTCACCCTTGAAGGATGTCCCGGCCAGCGCCTAATTAGGCATCCAAGCCATTGCTCCCACCTCGCTGAACTCCCGCTTCAACTTCTGCCAGGAGTCGCCGGCGTCGCTGCTTGAGTAAATCTCGCCCAATAGGCTGGAGGCAAGGACGAAATCAGGGTCCGCGGGGTGCGTGGCGATAGACCAGATGTTGGAATTGGGCTCCACCGGCAGGGGCCGAGTTTCCCAAGTCTTGCCTGCGTCGTTGGAACGCTGGATAGCTCCGGTGCTGCCGATGGCTGTGTCGCCGAGGGCCGCGTAGATAACGTTGGGGTTGTCGGGCTTGAAAGCGATACCCCGGCTGTAGGGCAGAGGGAACCCTGCGGTTGTGACAACCGACTGCCAGCTTTCGCCCATGTCGGTGGTGGCGAAGATTTCACGGGGAGTGCTCGCCAGGACTTTGTTAGGCTCCCCCGGGCTGATGGCCATGCCGTGGATGTCAGGATGCACGCCGCCTTCGACGTGGGTCCAAGTGTCCCCGCCGTCCAAGCTGCGGTACACGCCATCCACCTCGACTCCGGCCCAGACAGTCCGGTGGTCCTTCGGGTCCACCATCAGCATGGTCACCATCGGAGGACCGATATGGCATTCCTGGGCCATCTGTACCGACAGCTTGGTCCAGCTACTGCCGCCGTCCCGGGAACGGAACAAGGCCGCAGGCTTGATTCCGACAAAAATGGTCTGGGTGTCCTGCGGGTCTATGGCTATCGACCAGATTGGCATTCCATCCATGGGCGACCACAGCTTTTCCCACGTGGCCCCCTTGTCTTCGCTGCGATAAATGCCGTAGTCGGACCCGGCCAGGATGCGGTTGGGGTTATCGGGATAGACGGCCATGCCCCTGACCTGGCTTCCCAACGGGAAGGGGTCTCGGATACGGTTCCAGTTCTCTCCTCCGTCCGGGCTGTGCCAGACCCCTCCCCCAAAGCCGACGGCGCCTACGCAGATACTATAGTCCTTTCCCATAGCAATAACCGCCTCTCAACATAAATTTCCCTTTCCTATGGGGATATACTTCGCTGATAACATAAAGTATACCTGTTTTCACGTGTGAAACCCATCATGGACAATGTGTAGGGCGTGACTAAAAGTGGTTGGTCAGATGGGAGCGCGGGCGTCCCGCCCGCCATATCCCATATCTAAGACTGCCGCCACATCCCTAATATCCCAACTACTTTTAATCACACCCCAATGTGTAGGGCGTGACTAAAACCCGTTGGAGCGAGACTGTCTGAATCAGGATTGAAGGATTAGCAGGATTAAAGGCTTCCATCTTGAGAATCCTGAAATCCGGTAAATCCTGATTCAGACAATTACACCAAGCGCCGGATATACCAAGGATGGTATTCCAATTACTTTTGATCACACCTCAATGTACACTATAATTTCGGCAGGGTTGACGCTGAGTGCTGTAGACCAGAACGGACTCCACTATGCAGCGGCAGCTATCAGGGGAGGCAACAATATGACAATGACCGACACGGTAGAGACCATATTCGAGGACGCAACACAACTACACCGGAGCGCCCTTGAAAGGCTTGAAGCCGGGGACATCAGGGACGCCGCGGAAAAGGCTTGGTGCGCCGCCAAGCGGGCCACCGACGCCCTCATCCTGGCCCGGACGGGCGTTGAGCCGGAAAAGACGCCGGCGACAACCAAGGGTTTGAACGAACTGGTGCAGCGGGACGGGCAGGTCGACATCCTGATACGCCGCTATTACACCCGGATGGGGAGCCTCCACGGCGAGTGCTTCTATCTAGGCTTGTGCGACCCGATTGAAACGACGGAACGGCGGATTCGGGAGACGGACCAGTACATCGAAGATGCCAGGATTTTGGCGGATGGGTGATTAGGCCAAACAGAGGTTATAGCTTTGGGCAAATATTTGAAAGGAGGGGGCAGCTTTGACACAACATTGCGAGGGAACAACGCCGCGTCCTAACCTGTGGCAATCGGGGTAAGCAAAGGCCAACTTGCCGCCTGCAATTGGACCACCGTCTTGGCCAGACGCTCAAGAGTCTCCAACGCGAATGCTCGGACTTCTTCCTCCTCCCGCAGACCCTCAGCAACTTCAGTAATCAATAACTCAAGAGTTCCGACGGTTTCTTTTTCCTCAACCGTTAATTCCGAGTCACTCCAGTCCACCCCGGCACACCATTCAGCACAGCGGTCAAGGCCCCCGCTGAATTCCAAGTAAGCTTGTAACAATGCTACTATTTCATTCATTGCCGTGCTTCCTTATTTAGATGGAGTCCGTAAGTGCCTGGAAAACCTGCGGCTATAATATTAAAGACCTTCATCTGCAAGAAGTGTGTCTCTGGCGGGCACTACTAAAACCCGTTGGGACACAACCATCTGAATCAGGATTCTCAAGATGGACCCATTTAATCCTGCTAATCCTCAAATCCTGAAAATCCTGATTCAGACAATTACACCAAGCGCCGGATGTACCATCCCTGATATTCCAACTACTTTTAATCATACCCAAGTGAGCCTCTGGCGCTTGTAACCCTCCACAGCCGTGCCGCGCATTGAATGGCTTTGCCAATCCCCTGTGATAGAATCGCCCATGAAAAACCCAACACCCGTGGAGTAAGCCATGCCTATCATCAATCACAACGAGGCCCCGGAAGTCCCTTGGCGTCCCGGCTACCGCAAGTGGGACATAGTTGGCCGGGAGGAGGGCCTTACCAGCACCCTCAACATCAGCACCGGAGAACCCGGGGCTGGCGCGCCCCTGCATACCCACACCATCGACGAGCTTATCGTCATAATGGACGGCGTCCTTGAAGTCCGTATCGATGGAGAGGTGCGCACCGTCGGCAAGAACCATACGGTCGCCATCCCTCCCGGAGCGGAACACGGGTTCCGGGTAGTCGGTGACCGGGCGGCTGAAATCATGGTCTTCTTCCCGGCATTGGACCCTTACTCGGAAGACCACACCCACTACTTGGAAGGCGCGCGCCCCGCTTCAGTTAAAGACTAAAAAACTATCTCAAAACTTGTCGCAGTACCAAACCCGTCATTCCCGCGCAGGCGGGAATCCAGCAGTACCAAACCCGTCATTCCCGCGCAGGCTGGAATCCAGCAGTACCAAACCCGTCATTCCCGCGCAGGCTGGAATCCAGCAATACCAAACCCGTCATTCCCGCGCAGGCTGGAATCCATAGGTTTCGGTCAGCTACCCGGGGAAATCAGCAGGACCGGTTCATTTTGAAATAATCTCTAATTTCCCGAGGAGGCACGCCAAATGACTACGTCCTACCGTCCTACCGGCTTGGTCCGTTACCACGCGGCCGGCGCATACCGTGGGTATACCCTTTTCTCGGCCAACGGAGGGGATGACGCCTACCTGATAGATATGGAAGGAAACTTCGTTCATCGGTGGCACTACCCCGGCGGCATCGCCTATGGCTACCTTTTGGACAACGGCAACCTGCTCTTTCGTGACCAAGGCTCCAACCCTCCCGGCGCCGACCATATCCGGGAACTGGACTGGGAGAGCCGGCTGGTCTGGGAGTACTACAACCCCAGCATGAGGCGGCACAACCGCCTGCCCAACGGCAACAACCTGTTCCTGTTGCAGCGGGACAGGATATCAGCCGAACTCACTCGGCGGGTCCGGGGCGGGTTTGCCACCGCCGCCGACCCGGAGCAGATGTTCAGCGACCAGGTTGTAGAGGTAGCTCCCGACGGTACGGAGGTAAACGTGTGGCGGTCCGCCGACCATCTAAATCCCGAAACGGACGTAATTTGTCCCTTGGAGAGTCGTGAAGCCTGGGGCGGCGCCAACGACCTCACGTCGTCGCCCGACGGCAACACCTTCCTGATTAGTTTCCGCATCCTCGACACCGTGGCCTTGGTGGACCGGTCTACGGGAGAGTTCACTTGGAAGTGGGGTCCCGGGAACATCTCCCATCAACACCATCCCACCTACTTGGACAACGGCCACGTCCTCTTGCTGGACAACGGCTCCCACCGGCGGGGGCTGAGCCACTCCCGTGTCATCGAGGTGGACCCGGCCACCAGCGAAATCGTGTGGCAGTACCGCGGCCTGCCGCTGGTCTCCTTCTTCACCCATTTCACCGGCGGAGCCCAGCGCCTCCCCAACGGCAACACCCTCATAACCGAAGGTCTTGCGGGCCGGCTGTTCGAGGTAACCCCCGGGAACGAGATAGTCTGGGAATACGTCAGCCCGTTCGTTGTTCCGTCCCAGTTCGGAATGGCCAACGGCGTTTTCCGGTCTCACCGCTACGGCCCCGACCATCCCGCCCTGCAAGGCAAAACTCTGGACCCCGCCCGCTACGGCAACCTCAACCGGCTTTACGGGAGCACGTAAGAGGAACTGTGGACGGACGTTGACCGCAGCGACAATTTGTTGACAGCAAGGGCGGTGTCTGATACATTGACTCACGTAAGCACGGAGTGGCTGGATAACGTCGTCCCGCCTAAGGGATTGGTGCCAGACATAGCCGTGCTTCTGTTTTCTTGACACAAAGGCTTAAATTTAGGGAGCTATATACAAGCCTACCCAAACAGCCTGCCAGGGTCTGTGGGGAAGAGCAGTGAGGTATAAAGTGAGTATCAGAACCAACCCCGTTCGAGCACCTGTTGTTCGCTACCGTTTTCGCTCTCTAAGAGCCGCTCTATGTGCGTCAGGAACCGTCTGAATGTCTCCGGGGCAAAAGGATGGTCATCCAGATGCTTCACGAACGTACTCCGATTCTGTTTCCTCCCACTAGATAAACCAAATTTTCTGCGCACGTTAGCTGGCATGCGTTTTGCTTTCCGCAGTGCGAACACTTCCTCAATGGCGGTTAGGGCAGTGCTAATTAGTGTCATGTCCAGCCATTCGCACATGAGGAAATAGCGCGAACTCGGCAAGGCCAGTTTTAGGTCGTAGGCAGTCGCACTGGCCTCTTGGAACATTGTCTTGTCAAGATTGGTTTTGATTTCTACGGCCAAGTAGGCAAGGTTGGTTCTTGATACTTGGGAATCACTGAAGTCTTGGTTATGGGATGCCTTGAGAAACAGAGGGAGCGCTAGCGCGAAATCTTGGTCTTTTGACCGGATGGTCATCCCGCCACCGCTTGTACGACTCAAGAGGTCAGAGTTGAAACTCAATTGGGAAAATGCATTGGTGGGTCCGACAGTTAAACCAGCAGTACCGATCAAGTCAGGAAATCTACGCCTGATAAGGACAGGAAGGAATTCTTCAAGTACGGAGTTGTCCAGTTTCAGTTGCCCTCTTTGCCGGTGCAGGAAGTCCGCTTTGCTGTCGAATACTAATTCGAGGTCGACCCATTTCCGGTAGCTATTGAGAGAAGCCACTAAGGGTTCGACGATACTGTCCCCTTCGCCTTTGATTCCATTGATCTCTTTAAACCCAATCTCGGTACTTCTTAAGGGCTTTATTAACTCGCGGCTTATCTACCGCGGGTAACTTGTCGTTCTGTAAGATAGCATAGAGCTTGTCTGCATGTGGTGTTGGGGGAGTAGTAGTCATGCGAATACCTGAGAAAAGCACTTCTCGTTAGGTAGAGGAGACGGCTGTACTAGGTCAATCCTCTCCAAAGCGTCATCAATGCCTTGGCGAGTCTCACGGTCGGTCAACTGGCGAGTTGTAGAGAGAGTTTGACCTGCGATGGTGCGAGCCGCCGTCAAGCAATAACCTTCGTCATGGAGATCCAAGTACGTCCGAAAATGTAGAATGTCTTCACGGATTTTGCTGCCGTATCGATTGATGAACTGCCTTTCTTGGCGACGTTCGCTTTTCAGTCCTACGCCGTTCACCGCCAGTTCTGCGACCAGCTTGCCATTGAAGAACGGAATCCTCCGTACTGAGGACTCTCGTCCAACTACAAGAATTAAACGACTCCCGGGTCTTGCAACCCGCGCCATTTCTCGTAGCGCAAGCACCATATCCAGCGCGTATTGAATAACCGTAAGGAATCGGTTTCCTCTGTTTTGGCGGTTCGACCCAATTTCCGAAGAGGCGATTGTCAACACATTCCAACCTAGAGCTTCGACGGAGCGGCGGAACTTTTGGTGGTAGTTGTGGACGTTTATGTACGGTGGGGATGTCAACACCAAATCTACCGAATCAGTTATTGTCGGTAAAGCTCTCGCATCTGCTTGGTGCACCGCGATGGTTTGATCTGACTCAGGCAATGAACGAACCGTCTTGGCAAGGCGATTCCACGTCTTATAGATGCGATCTGAATTCAATCCTTCGCGATAAAAGTCACAAAGTACGACGAGGGCCTCAGTCAGAATGCGGTCTACACCAGGGTCAGAATCGCTGCATAACCTTACGAGGTTATATTCCTGCGCGGCTTGACTACACACTACTGCATCGTGCTCAGAGGGTAGGGCACCATGAGGCGATGCGACAACTTGGGACAGACGGTCGGACAATAAGCGTAGGGCTGCTTCTCTATCACCCATATTCAGGTTGATTAGCTGGTACACTCGCGAGAGGATGGCTGCTGCGGGGTTGATGTCGCTCCCCAGTGTGGATTTGCCTAGTCGAGCTGCCTCTACAAGAGACGTCCCGCTTCCCACGAAAGGATCCATGATGGTCTCTGCCCGCTGGCCGTAGGCTGTCAACAACTCTTCAACCAACTGTGGCGAAAACTGACCTGCCCACGGAAGCAGGTTGGTACGTACACGATTGACGATATCCAAACTACTCTGAGAGACAGACTCTTGGTCTAAGAAAGTCGTGGCAAACGTGTCGTCTATGAGCATAGAGCGTGGATCTCGCGGCACTGCAAATTGGGCAACTCGTATTCATTTGGAATCTTAGGACCCTGTGGACTTTGGCAGCGCCACCATACCGCCAGGGTGTGGGAGTGTCAACATCGATCTGACACTACTCGGCGGAGTTTTGCACTCCTCTTTATTCTATCTTAGGTAGTGCGCCTCCGTAGCATGACAGGCTTTCAAAAACTGCTCCCCGTGTAATCCGTAAACGATGCCTTGAGAAGTGATTCGGACGTAACCTCGGTTTCCATCAATAAGTTGACGAAAACACCCCGACCCGCGCCACCACCCGTTGATGCTCTACCCGCCCAATGCTATCATTGGCCCACACTTGGTCTGACTCAAGTCCCGTTAATGTCGGCAAGTGCGGCAGTCTCCCCCGAAGGGTCCCGGATGACTTATCACCCGCAACTGCTTGGGGAAATAGACGTTTCGATCGACGAGCCTTTCAGGGCCCGGTTGTCCGAAGAATGGCTGCGTATGGTGATGGAAGCCGGCCTTGGCGAGGCGCTCCCTGAAGGCGGACCCGCCCAAGTCGGCTTGGTGATTACCGGCGACGAAACCGTGCGGGACTTGAACAGGCGGTTCCGCGGGCTGGATGAAGTGACGGACGTGCTCTCATTTTCCGCGGAACACTCCGGGCATTGGGGCGGGGAGGATGAAGAAAACGGCTTCCCGATGCAAGACCACGCGGACACAGCCATGTCGGGCTTTATTCTGCCGTTGGAAGAGCCGCCTCCTCTTGGAGAAGTAATAATATCCTTTCCTCAAACCCAGCGGCAGGCTGTTGAGCGGAACGTTCCGCTGGAGCGCGAGTTGGCCCTCCTCATAGTCCACGGCGTACTCCACTTGGTGGGGTACGACCACTTGGAGACCGAGGACCTGGAACGGATGCAAAGCAAAGAGCGGGCCGCCTTGGCGTCTGTAACTCACTTCATGCCATCCGGTGGAGTTCGTGAGGCCCAGGGCCAATGACGACCCAAGTGTACTACCAGAAATGGCGCCCCTCCTGCTTCAGCCAGTTGGTAGGCCAGGAGCACGTCTCTACTACTTTGCGCCAGTCTGCCAAGCAGGGGCGTGTCTCTCATTCTTACCTGTTCTGCGGCCCCCGCGGCAGCGGCAAAACTACAAGCGCCCGTATCCTGGCCAAGGTGGTCAACTGCCTCGATCTTCAGGACGGCGACGCCTGCAACGCCTGCCTCATTTGCCAGTCGATTAACGAAGGCCGGTTCATGGACATCATCGAACTCGACGCCGCCAGCAACCGCGGAATCGACGAGATTCGGGATATACGGGAAAAGGTCAACTTTTCTCCCGTCCAGGGCCGCCGCAAGGTCTACATCATCGACGAAGCCCACATGCTCACCGACGCGGCCTCCAACGCCTTCCTGAAGACCTTGGAAGAGCCGCCCGGCCATGTCATTTTCATCCTTTGCACTACCGAGGCCCACAAGATTCTCCCGACGATTATCTCCCGTTGCCAGCGGTTCGACTTCCGCCGCATTTCCTCCGATCTGATTAACACCCGTTTGGAGGAAATCACCCGGACGGAAGGAGTGGCCGTAGACCCTGACGCCCTGCGCTTGGTGTCCCGCTATGCCGGGGGCAGCCTTCGGGATGCGGAAAACCTTCTGGAACAACTCGCGGTGTCCTACGCCGACGGCATCAGCGTCCGCCAAGTGGAGGAACTGCTTGGATTGGGCCACGGCGAACGCGAGTTGGAGTTGGTTTCCTACCTGCTCACCGGCAACACCGCCGACGCCTTGGGCGCAATCAATCAAGCGGCTTGGGACGGCGTGGACTCCCGGCAGCTTCACCGCCAGACCCTGGAGTTGCTGCGTGCCGCTATGCTGGTGCAGTGGCGTCAAGGCGACTCTGCCGGCTCGTTGGACTTGGCCGAGCAAACGTTGTCCCGCATCCGGGAATTGACGGCCCAAGTGCAGGGCGGGCGCATCGTCAGGGCGTTGAAACTATGGGGGGGCGTCAACATGCGTCACGACGCTCCCTCCACCTTGCCATTGGAAGTGGCGGCAGTGGAAATCTGCGGCTACGAGGACCCGGCGCTCAATGGCGCCGGTGAACAGGCCCGCCCGCAACGTGAGATCGACGCCCCTCCGGTACGTTCGGGGGCCGTCGCCGACCGCCCCCCGGCGCAGCAGCGGCCCGCCGCGCGCGCTCCCCAAGCTCAGGCTCCGCCTCCGTCGCAGGCGGCTGCCGCGACAAGCCGGCCTCAACCGCCACGGACCGACTCCACGCCTGCCCCCGCAGCAAGCCGGCCTCCCGCGGCGGACGACAACAGCTTGGCGGGCCGTTGGTCGGCTACCGTAAAGGCTTTGGGCCGCCACAAGGGCCGGAAATATAACCTTGGTGCGCTGCTGCGCGATTGCCGGGCCGATGCCATCGCCGTAGAGGGCGACACCTTGGTGCTGGCGTTTACCCACCGCGCCCACATGGAGCGGATGCAAGAGGAGATGGAATACCCGGAAGGGAAACGCCAAGTGCAGGACGTGGTGAACCAGCACCTCGGCAGTGCTTATGACCTGAAGCTGACCCTTTTGGACGAAAAACGAGACGGCGGCGCAGGCGCAGCCCAGAATAGCCCATTGGTCAGGATTGCCTTGGGAATGGGCGCCAGAATCATTGAGGAGGTCCCGGAATGAACCGGAACATGATGCGGCAGGCCCAACGCCTGCAAGCCCAGATACAGAAGGTGCAGGAGGAGTTGGAAACCCTCACCGTCGAGGGCACCGCCGGCGGCGGTGTCATCAAGGTGGTCATGTCCGGCAAACAGACCGTCGAGTCGGTCACCATCGACCCGGAAGCGGCTGAAGACATTGATCTCCTCCAGGACCTGGTGGCGGCGGCGGTCAACGACGCTTTCGCCAAGATCCAGGAACTGACCGCCCAGAAAATGGGCGCCATCACCGGCGGCTTGAATATTCCCGGCCTCCGATGACGGATAACAGGCGCGGACTCACGAACCCCGCCGGATGGCATCATAAACCTCTCCGGATGGCATAATGAGTACCGATCCAATCCCAGCGGCATCGCCTTCCTTGTCCAGGTTAATCCGGGAGTTGCATAAACTCCCTGGTATTGGGCCCAAAAGTGCCCAACGCCTGGCCTACTACCTGATACGGCTCTCTGATGAGGAGGCCTTCGCCTTGGCCGACGCGATTAACTCGGTCAAACGCAACGTTCTCTTCTGCGAAGATTGCCAGAACCTGACCGACACACCGCTGTGTGCCATCTGCACCGGTCCCCAGCGTAACCGGGAGCAGATGTGCGTGGTGGAAGACCCGTTGGACGTAGTGGCGTTGGAGCGCACCCACTGTTACCAGGGCCTGTACCATGTTCTCCACGGTGTCATCTCTCCTCTCAACGGTATAGGCCCGGACCAACTCAAGCTCAAGGAATTATTCGATCGCGTTTCCGGCGGACTGGTGAAAGAGTTGGTCATCGCCACCAACCCGACGCTGGAAGGAGAGGCCACCGCCATGTACATCCGCCGCGGCCTGGCTGGACAAGAGGTTAAGATCACCCACTTGGCCCGAGGCTTGCCGGTGGGCGGCTCCTTGGAATACACTGACGAACTGACTCTCAGCAGGGCGTTTCAAGGACGCCAGGAACTGTAGCGATGGCGCCGCCGCGTACCTACCACTGCGAGGCCCTGACCCTGAAACAGGCCCCCTTTGGCGAGGCCGATCTCCTTGTGACGCTCTTGAGCAAAGAACAAGGCAAGCTCCGGGCCGTTGCCAAGGGCGCCCGCCGCTCCAACAGCAAGCTCGTTGGGCACTTGGAACCGCTCACCCACGTCCGGCTGGCCATGAACCGGGGACGTGACTTGGACTACGTGGCCCAAGCCCAAGTCATCGACAGCTTCCCCGCTGTCAGGAACGACCTCCAGACCATTGCACGGGGCTTCTATGTCGCCGAGTTGGTGGACGGCTTCGCCTCGGAGGCTCACCAGAACCTTCCCCTCTACGGCTTAGCCCTGACAACGCTGGGGCGCATCGCTCAAGACCCCAACCCTGAATTGGTCCTGCGGTCCTTTGAACTGGGGCTTCTGCGGACATCGGGCTTTATGCCGGAGTTGTACCGTTGCGTGGAGTGCGGCGAAGACTTGGTCCCTGACCGCCACCGTTTCAGCATAGACTTGGGCGGCGTTCTGTGCTTGGAATGCCGCCCCGCCGGCGCCAACATCCGTGCGCTCACTCTCCGGGCCCTCAAGGTGCTGCGCCTGTTGGACCGCACCCCGCTGCTCCGGTTGCCGGCGCTTCAAGTAGATGACGCCTTGGCGCAGGAACTGAAAACGCTGCTGGGATTTACGGTTGAGTACTGGCTGGACAAGCGGATTATGTCCCAGTCGGTCTTGCAGCAGGTCGGGATGCGGGGACCGGACTGAAGGGGCATTGGATTTTCCCCAGTATTATGTTTAAGAATGTGTTGCATAGCAATGCATTGGTTGGGTTAAACTGAATGCTCATCATCGGACCAGTGTTGAATCGGACCAGTGTTGAAGAGGTTGAGAAGGTGATGTCAGACGTTCTTCAAGTACACACCGCTGAACACGACAGGTCAGACCGGGAGACCGCCGCCGCCATCGCCGTGGCCATGGCCATGGCATTGTTAATGGACAGGGCCGGCGCGCCCGCCGCTGCCGTTTTGGAACCCAATATGTGGCGCTCCTACGGGCGTAGGGAACAACTCCTCTCCCGCCTTCAGGGGGCCGGCCAAGGAGCTCGCCGATGGCGTTAATGCCCATGCGCATCAAGGTCGGTGAACGATGGTTCTCGGTCAGAGTCGGCGACATTACCTACTCTCCAGTGGAAGTCACCGTCGAGGGCGAGACCATCTCTGTCGAGGTGGAAGGCCTCCCCAACCGCCCGCCTCCGCGGCCCGCCGGGGAACGCCGGAGGGCAGCGCGAATCGTCGCGCCGCCCCGGGACCGCCACGCCGCCTCCCGTGATCCTTCCGATAAGACCCTCCGCAGCCCCATGCCCGGCAGGGTCATCGCTATCATGGTGCGGCCCGGTCAGCATGTATCCGCCGGCGACGAAGTGTGCATCGTGGAAGCCATGAAGATGGAACAGAGCATCCGTGCCATTCAGGATGGCACAGTTCGCGCCATTCACGTGCAGCCCATGGACTCCGTCGGCGCCCAGGACCCGCTGGTGGAGTTCGAGTAACGCCCCGGGTTTTCCATCGCCGCGCAAGGCCTGCGGATTTTCCTGACCTCCTCCTTTTGCCTCGGTCACGCCCGCATGTGTACCATGGTGTTGCGAACCCTGAAAGTTGCCCAGAGGCCCGCTATGACAACGATGCTAACCTATAACCGGATGACAGTGATCGACTATGACAGCTTGGAATTCAACCCCGACGAACCGGAACCCCTGCCCGACGGCATGATTCAGAATCCCGTTTTGTTTGAAATCCTGTCCATCCTGGCTGACCAGTTCTCTATAAACAGCCCCCGTCCCGACATATTTCTGGACAGCAACACCTTCATCTGCTACAACCCCGACAACCTGAACGTCCGGGTCGGCCCGGACGTGTACCTGGCATTCGGGGTTGATGCCCGGGCCATCCGGGAGCGGCGGATATATCTGCCTTGGGAGGCGGGAAAGCTGCCGGATTTCGTTCTCGAGGTTGCGTCAGTCACCACGGCTAGGTACGACGTTGCCGGGAAGCGCCGTCTCTACGCCCAAATAGGTATCCCGGAATACTGGCGGTTCGACCCCACCGGCGGGGAACACTACGGGCAGCCGCTGCCCGGAGAGATTCTTCTCGAAGGCGAATACCGCCCCGTTGAACTGACCACGGAACCCGACGGGGCGCTGAAAGGGTTCAGCCCGGCCCTTGGACTATACCTGTGCCCCAACGAGGACCGGTTGACATTCTTTGACCCCGCCACGGGAAGCTACCTTCTGAACCTGTCCCAGGAGCGGGACGCCCGCCGCCAGGCCGAGTCCTCCCTGCGCGATGAGCGAGCCGAGCGGGAAGCTGCCCAGACCAGGATAAGACAACTCGAGGAAGAGTTGAGGCGCCGACAATCGGAGGGCTAGCCTGCTCCATCATTACGGCTGCCCTTGACCGGTTGCATAAGTCCGGCGGGCATTGACCCCTTCACGTCAATATAAGTACAATGCCCATCACTACAGGTCCATAGAGAGTTTCATTCCAACTCATCAACGAATTCGTGGGAGGCTTAGCATGGCTACTCAGACACAGGAGACCGCCGCCGTCCAGTCGCAGCCCTTGGTCAAGATTACCGAGATGGACCACATCGTCCTTCGCGTTAAGGACGTTGAGGCCTCGATGAAGTTCTACGTCGAGGTGCTCGGCCTCCAGCCCGAGCGGGTGGACCAGTGGAAGGCCGGCGAGGTCCGGTTCCCTTCGGCCCGCCTCAACCCCGACACTATCATCGACTTCTTCGCCTCCGACCAGGAAACGATTGGCAGGGAAGGCGTGAAGAACCAGGACCACTACTGCATGGTCATTGAAGAGACCGACATGGAAGAGCTCAAGGCCAAGTTCGAAGCCATGGGAGTGGACATCCAAGCCGGGCCTGGCAAGCGCTGGGGTTCCCACGGCGACGGCATTTCCCTTTACATCTACGATCCGGACAACAACGTCGTGGAGTTGCGCCACTACTAGGCCTTAGAGATTATCTCAAAACTCAGCGGGCAACCCGCCCCGTACTCGACGGCAACCACCCCGTACTCAGCGGGCAACCCGCCCCGTACTCGACGGCAACCACCCCGTACTCAGCGGGCAACCCGCCCCGTACTCGACGGCAACCACCCCGTACTCAGCGGGCAACCCGCCCCGTACTCGACGGCAACTTGAACATCGTGAAGGGGCTGGTGCATGATGTCGGCAACCCGTCCCGTACTCGGGGGCAACCCACCCCGTACTCGGCGGACTGTCCGCTCCGTCATTCTCGCGCAGGAACGTCACCCCCGCGCAGGAACGTCACCCCCGCGCAGGCGGGGGCGGGAATCCACGGCCTTGGGCAACCACAACGATTGCCCTTGCGGAACAATATCACGCCCGGTGTAGGGGCAACCCTTGTGGTTGCCCCTTGATTTTCCACACCCATCGAGAGTCGAAACACCCCGCCATGACCCAGCCAAATCGCCGCAAAACACCGTCCCTTGGATAGCCTGGGCGAGACCCACTGGCGGCGTCGGCTGGCCGACCGGCTCCCCTTCTACTACGGCTGGGTAATCGTCGCCAACACCGTACTCGTCAGCTTCTCCACCCGCGCCGTCATGGCCGTGGCCGTCCTGTCGGTGTTCGTCGTGCCCATGACAACCGACCTGGGCTGGTCGAGGGGCTTGTTCTCCGGTGCGGTAAGCTTGGGCGGCCTGTGCGCCGTGGTCACCGCGCCGCTTATCGGCCGGTGGGTGGACCGCTACGGTGCGGGCGTGCTGATTGCGGCATCATCGGTCATAACCGGTATTTGTGCCGTCGGCTTGGCCTTCATCACCCTTCCCTGGATGTTCTATTGCTTGTACGTCCCCGGCAGGATGACCTTCTCCGGCCCCTTGGAGCTGGGCATTCCCACCGCCATAAGCAACTGGTTCATCCGCCGGCGGCCCCTGGGCTTGGCGGTGGACACCGTCGCCAAGGGCGCGGGCCTGTCGGTCATGCCCTTGGTGGCCCAGTTCATTATCATCGGCTGGGGTTGGCGCACGTCATGGGCCGCTATCGGACTGCTTTGCTTGGCCGTCGGAGTCATCCCGTGCCTGCTGTTCATAGCCCGTCGGCCTGAAGACCTGGGACTGGAGCCGGACCCGGCCCCCAAAAGACCGCCGGAGTCCGAGACCGCTTCTGCTTCCAGAGGCGCCGATACCGCCGCACCTTCCGGCAACACTAACCCCAACGCCTCTCCTTCCGGCGGTGCCAATCCCAACCCCGATACGGGCGCTGCTGCCGCTTCCGGCAGCGCCAACCTCAACGCCGTCGAGACCAACCTCACCCTCGCCGAGGCGTTGCACACTCGTGCCTTCTGGCTGGTGTGCGGCTTCGCCGCCATGAACTACATGTCCCAAGGCGGCATCAGCCTCCACCAAGTCCCCCACTTCATCAATCAAGGCATCGCCGCGCCTCTGGCCGCCCTTACCGCCAGCATCTACGCCTTCGCCCAGATTCCCGGCGGCCTCTTCTGGTCGGCCCTGGTCCGGCGGGTCCCGGTGCGGTTCCTGCTGGCTGCAACGGCGCTTCTCATCGCCGCCGGCGCTCTTGGCATCTCCGTAAGTTCCACCTTCGTCTCAGCCATGGCCACCTCTAGCCTGATGGGCTTCGCTGTAGGAGGCCTACACCTGCTGGTGCGGCTTACTTGGGCTGATTACTACGGACGCCAGCACCTCGGCAGTATTCGGGGCGTGACCTTGGCCGCCCAAGTCAGCGGCCAAGCAATGGGCCCGGTCATAGCCGGCTTCATGTTCGACTACACCGACAGCTACCGCCTCCCCTTCTGGTTCTTCGGCATCGGCGTACTCTTCGCCGGTCTCCTGGCCCTGGCGGCAACGCCCCCGAGGCGGGCGGCTTAGAGACTCTCTCAAAACTTGGCGTACTACTCAGCAGGTCATTCCCGCGAAGACGGGAATCCACTGCTTTGCTGTTCTTACAACCTACCGCCCCAGCCCAGCCTGAGCCCTTGTGTTGGTATCAGTTCTTGCCGCACCGGGTCCACTGCCAGCTTGAAAAATTCCAATGTGGTCGCCCCCGCCAAGAACTGTCCCTCGGCTCCGAAAACCACTGGACAGATGTTGGAGCGTTCGCCGATGCGAAGTCGGGCAGCGCCATAACCCAGCTCTTCGCGTTCGCCGTTAGCGTACTCGCAGTTGATCTGTCCTTCCGGTTCGATATGCAACCATGAGAGCAGAGAGGCGGGAAACACCGAGTCCGATGCCCCCGTATCAACCATTGCCTCGACGGACTCCATGTCTCCGCCGGAAGGATGCCCAACCTGGACTCTAATGCTGAAAGTACCCATTGCCGCTCCGCTTCCTGCGATTTTCATCCAACTATAGCACAGCCTCCCCCAGGGGCGGTGCGATCGCTTAGTCAAGGCAGTAGCCAATCATTCCTATCCGGCGTGCTCCTCGCCGGCCTCCTGGCCTTGGCCGCCACCCCGCTGCGGAGAGTGACAAGGGTATGTATTTCATTTAGGACTTTACGCAGTTGAACGTGGGACCGCATAGTAGGGTAGGCTTGCTCAAATACAAAACCGCTCCCATCCGTCATTCCGGCGCAGGCCGGAATCCAGGCGGGCCCATTCCGTCATTCCGGCGTAGGCCGGAATCCAGGCGGGCCCATTCCGTCATTCCGGCGTAGGCCGGAATCCAGGCGGGCCCATTCCGTCATTCCGGCGTAGGCCGGAATCCAAGCGGGCCCATTCCGTCATTCCGGCGCAGGCCGGAATCCAGGCGGGCCCATTCCGTCATTCCGGCGCAGGCCGGAATCCAAGCGGGCCCATTCCGTCATTCCGGCGTAGGCCGGAATCCAGGCGGGCCCATTCCGTCATTCCGGCGTAGGCCGGAATCCAGGGGCGGTGGGGCCGGTTCGTAGCTATAATCTCAATTTTACATACCCTTGTCAGCCGCCGGGGAGGGTGACTCATACAGGCTGGAATGAAAACGCCCCGGTGTGAAGAAGCCGGGGCGTCCATGTCAAAGTAAGGCCGCTGGGTACCTAAAAGAAGCCTAACCTTTGAGCGTCATCCTCAGTCCATCGGGTAGATTGTAAAATTTGGTGCAGTGTTCCTACTGGCAATGTATCGCTGCCACGATGGAAAGAGAGCACAGCGCGCCTACCGTCTTCGTGACGATAAATCCGATGGCTTCCCTTACTGCGTTGTAAACGAAAACCTGCTCGCTCCAACGCTACAACCCACTGACGGACCGGAGTATTGCGGAGACGATGGACTAAACCGGAAGGAACCGTCATGCAGCAACTTCTACTTGCCTGCCGCTGCCGGATGTGACTCTGACTGGGATGGTTTCGCCGCACGCAATCATATCTTCCAAGTACAATGCGGCTGCTTCATGGAGGTTTTTCAGTGCGTCCTCTTCAGTGTATCCCCACGTAGCGCAACCGGGCAAAGAATCAATCCACGCGCTCCACCGCCCGTCATCCTCTTTCTGCAAAGAAACATCAAAAGTGTACGTCATACATGCACCCACTGCGGCTTTTCCCCGCTAACTGCAACAAGCAGACTCTCGGATATTGCAAGGTTCTAGTTGTGATAATGTCAACTTAGCCCCATTCTACACTGTACCTGAATCCACTCCCAGCCCACCAAACACAGCCTCAAGAACGGAAATCACATATGCTAAGCTCTCTCCCTCGTCATCGCCGGCCTCCTGGCCTTGGCCGCCACCCCGCCGCGGAGCTGACAGGGGTATGTATTTCATTTGGGACTTTACGCAGTTGAACGTGAGACCGCATAGTAGGGTAGGCTTGCTCAAATACAAAACCGCTCCCAAATGCTCACTATCGGGCCCATTCCGTATCGGGCCCATTCCGTCATTCCGGCGTAGGCCGGAATCCAGGCGGGCCCATTCCGTCATTCCGGCGTAGGCCGGAATCCAGGGGCGGTGGGGCCGGTTCGTAGCTATAATCTCAATTTTACATACCCTTGTCAGCACCCCGCCGCGGAGGGTGGCGCATTCGTCTCCGTCAGTCTCGTAGAGAGTTGTTACAACCTGCCGCCCCAGCCCAGCCTGAGTCCCGATGTTGGCGCAATGTCCAAACCAATTCTTCTGGTCACCCTACTAACGTCAGAAGCTTGGTTAAGCCTACCGTCGCTACCACAGTTCCGATCGCAATACCTGTAAACTGGATTAACAGCCGGTTTTGCAACCCATCAATCTTGGCTTCCAGATTGGCCTCCAGCCTGTCTATCTTGCCATCCAACCGCTCGATGTCCGCCTTCGTAGCTACATGCTCATACGCCCCTTCAATCCTGCCCAATCGGGATTCAACATTATCTACGGTGGTCACTAAACCACTCCTTCAGGTGAGCGAAAGGGTTAGCTTTGAGACACTGTGGGCTCCACCAACTCCAAGACCTTGTCGATGAATTCGTTCACAATAGGACGGTCCCCTGCGATGTCATAGTCCTCTTCTATCGCCGAACAAGCCGCGCCATATAATTTCTCGGCGCCATGCCTGTCATCGCCGGCGCCAAGCTCGCGGGCGGAAACCTATAAATACTCACGCGCGTCAGCGACGTAATCCTGTAGGTATGTTGTTGTGGCATCGGCCGCTCCGTGCCGGTGGCTGTTATGCAATATATACATAATACCCCACAGGAGAATCACGCTGCCATGACTGTGGACCATCGGGCACCGTTGCAATTCAGGTGGTTTCATTCCCACCCCCAACCGTTATTCCCGCGAAGGCGGGAATCCACCGGACTGTGGTCATTTGGCCAGACCTCCTAAAACGGAACCCTGCCATGAGACATCCGCCGATAGCACTCGCCTTCGGTCCCTGTTAAGATTCGTCCCCATCCGTCTAATGACGAATGGGGACGAGGTGTAGTTTTGATTACCGATGATGAGATGGATTCCTTGGTTAGGACAAGCTTTAGGAACGTCTATGCTGAATTGGCGGCCTTCTTTCCTGGGATGAGCCTTCAGGACTTGTTGCGTAGCGAAAACCCATACCTGTCGTCGCAAATGGGCGATGAGCCAGCAGGCGATTTGATCAAAAAGCTGCTGAGCAAGCAGATCGAAACGTGGGTATCCAGTGAAATCGAGGTTTTGTTGGAAGACTTGGCGATTAGGGCTGTCGAGCTAACCTATGGTGGCAGGAAGTCGGAACGGAAGGGGATCAGCTTTGAGTTCGCCTGTAACGGCTGTTGGTACATAGTCGCCCTGGTTCCGTCACCGGCCTATGACGCGGGAAACGAAATCCTTGAGGTTGAAGACTGTCTGTATTGCGCCGCCGCCGATGTTCAGAGTCACAATCCTCTTGCCAAAATTGTCCCGGTCGTGGCCTGCTGCTATGGAAACGAGCCGGTCATAGAAGCCGATGATTACTCTATATATTCTGGACAAGACTTTTGGAAATTGGTTTCCGGCGACGACGAGTTATACACCCGGATTACTGCGCGGTTGAGACAAGCTTTCATGGGCAGTACTCTTAAGCAGACGCCAGAGTTCGCTGGCGCTGTAAATCGGCTGTCCTTGGAGTTTTCCAATCAATTCTGTGACGAATCTGGGCGCATCGACTGGAAAAAAGTCACTGTTTACCTTTCGTCAGTCGGGTCACCTGCTTGAAGTGGCGACCTAGCCTCTGGCCTACGACCAAAGGTCTTATTTCGTATTACCCCGGAAGATTGGCCGTAGGATTGCCAAAAGTTGCCGCCATCTGAAGAGCACCATGCACATTCGACTCGATGGCTCGATGATTCGCCGGGATCCTGAAGAATTCCCGGTACCCGGTAAACTGTCCGCGTGCCCTGGAATCGGTCAAAGCGTTCCTAATCGCGGCTACCGCGACGGGATATATGGGCGGGAACCACTCATCCAGAGTGGCTGCGAGCTTGGACGCCCTGTTGGACGGGAAAAGAGTTCCCGTGACATGATAGTGCTCGCGCAAAAGTTCTCCCACGAGCCAAACTATATGGAATCTAGCATATTCTAGCCATGCATCTGTTGCCTTATCGGTAACAACTTGTCGCCATACCTTTCTTTGAACAACAGCCGGCAAAAGAAGCTGATCTGCGGTAAGGCTGTTGGAATAAATTTTGGCGTAGCTGAACTCGCTTTCACGGGCAATCGAAGATACGCTTTCTTTGTTTAAGAAATTGCGTATCTTATCTTTTGCCTCCGCGGGGTAACCAGCGAAGGCAACTACGGCTTGTGCAACCTCTTTGCTATTTAATTTACGGTATCCTCCTGCCGAGTCCCTGAATTTTCCCTTCTCCGCTACGCCACCCATCATCTTCGACCACTCCCCTCTTTTTATCTCATAGAACCAAGGGGGAGTCGTCTTGGCGAATTGATCTTGCATACGGATTTGTACAGACTCGTTGGAGGTAAAGTCTTCGGCTCGCAAAGCTGCTTGGGTGTTAGTAGTGCTGGCGATTCTGGCCGCAAAGTGCTCGGGGCATTCCGTGAGCTTCACCATAACCAGCACACCGGGATCGTCCTGTACGGCAGCCCTAACACTCCACAAGGTTATGGTGGTTTGACAACCGTTAATGATCTGGAAGTCCTGTACGTGTAATTGATTCCCGTCGATTTGCCAAGAGAAGCAAATAGCGGTTATGCCGTTGTTCAGCAAATGAAAACGCTGCCGCTCTGTTTCATCAAGTAGGGTATTCCGTATTCCCGCATTTACTTTGTTACCCAATGGCCCTCGAGGATTTAAACGAAAAACCCTGTAGTTGTGACGTGCGAATACATCGATGATTTCCTTAACGGGAACCGTCATGGATAGCGTGCGGTAGTGCGCATCCGTTCCTGTTTGGTGATATGAACCCTGCTCAATAGTGAATGTGTAGTCACATTTTGAAAATGTGTCATCGCTCTCTTGTTGTATGCGGTGTTGCGCATGGAGGTCAGCAAGGTCCCAGCATTCCAACGTAACGTTCAGCTCGATAGAATTGCCATCAACCTCTGTTGTAATCGACCAGGAACGATTTTCCTTGACATGCCTCCGAGCCGCTGGTGTTAAAGTACCGCTGGTTGCCCATATCAAATTGATTGAGCACCTTGTATTCCTCTGCCGTAGCATCGCCATTATTCTGTCATGTAACGCCTTCGTCTCTTCGTTGCGACATGCCGCAACTTCGTTCGCATTCAGAATTCGTTTCGGCGCATTCAAAAAAGCCGCTAATTCAGCCGGGCCCATATTCTGCCCCGGTTGCCGGTGCTTGCTTTGAAAAATATTGACAACTGAATCGTCATCCATTTCGGGTATATAGTATCCGTCTATTTCAAAGTCATCCGACCCGTCGATCGCTGTGTAATCGACGATGTCTCCGCCTTGGATGTCGTGACCGGCCGTGAAAATGGTAGCGAATGCCCAATGACGAAATCCACGGTCGAGATTTTCGCCATAGTATTCGCGGGCATACTCTTCGATAAAAGGAAGAACGTGGTCATAACGATCACGTGATGTCTGTTTGCTAGTCACGGTAGCCCCTTCTTTGGGAGAGTAGATGCCCCATTATATAGCGTAACGGGTTGTCAATCTTTCCGGCACGTTGGGTGTGACTAAAACCCGTTGGGGCGAGACTGTCTGAATCAGGATTCACCGGATTTCAGGATTCTCAAGGTGGAAGCCTTTAATCCTGCTAATCCTTTAATCCTGAAAATCCTGATTCAGACAATTACACCAAGCGCCGGATGTACCACCCCTGATATTCCAACCACTTTTTATCACACCCCGTCACGTTGTCAAAGAGGTGTGCTCCGTTCGTTTCCTTGAGGCCGCCCCCACTGACACCCGCCCCTTGCCAGCTTGCGAAGCGTCTCCCTACCATAAATACATGCCCAACCCAACATCCTGAGCTTATCGAAGGGCGCCCCGCCCAACCGGGGCCGGCAACCCCCCGCTCAGGAGAAGTGGGAGAAAATGAGAGGAAAGTGGTTTAGAAAACAAATGAAGCAGGAAGTATCCCAATAGATATGCCGGAATGGTCTTTCAACCACGCCGAATATCCTCTATATATTCACCCAGAGGAATCCCGTCAGTAAGGTCATCGATAATCCCTGACATCTGCTCGATTGTGGGGAGTTCGGAGTTCTGGGGGTACGGTTCAAATCCGTGCACAATTACCAATGTGCGTTGCCCCCGGAAATTCGCCTTAATGTCTCCGTGGACCAGAACGCGGCTTCCCAACGCTTCCTTGGCTCCCTCAAGGAGAACATCCGGGAACCGGCAAGTCACCGGACGGCCCTCAAGTTCTTCCCACACTCGGAACTCATTTCCACGATGAACGGAGATAGAGTCCAAATTGCCGACAATCGACCCGAGTGATTCGTATCCGACTTTGATCAGGGACTGAATCCCGTCTACAGTATGAGGTCCTACGTTAACCTCGTTAGTGTCGGTGAATACTTGGATCAGGTTCAACCCGCCGGGCCTGCGATGACTGTGCAAGCTGGCAAGTTGAAGAGCTTTTTTCACTGCGGCGTCGGAGTAGTCCGGAAGCCTTTGTCCTTGAGAAAGCTGCTTCAGCCCAACTATGCAACTGCGTTCTACCTGGGCTAGGCTATCTGCGGCAGTAAGGGTATGGCCTCTGAACGTAACCAACGCGGGGCTGTTCTTGCTTATGGATTCAATTTCCCAGTGGATAGAACCCATCCGACCCTTGGATATTGCCAAGTCCAGTTCACGAAGCATCCCCCAAAAATACCGGAGAGCATTGATATAGGTATTGGGGTTCAATACCTCGTCGTGCCCTTCAAGCCTGAGATTGATCTTGCCCGGCATTTACGTCCCCCGCCGGTTCCAAGTCTGCCAAGGTAGTTCCGGAACACGGCTGCTACTAAAACTGGTTGGTCGGATGGGAGCGCGGGCGTCCCGCCCGCCATATCCCATATCGAAGACTTCCGCCACGGCGGATGTATCATCTCTGATATTCCAACTACTTTTAATCATACCCTTGGAACACGGCTGCTACATTCATCCCGATTGTATATGAGGGTCTATGTAGATTCCACTTTGGTATTGGTTTAGAAGAAAAAGTTATCACCCCCCCCCCCCGAATCAAACGAATCACAGTTCAGACAACTGACACCCGCCCCTTGCCACCTCGTGAAACACCTCTGTACCATAAACACATGCCCGCCCCAACATCCTGAGCTTATCGAAGGAAGTCCCCGCCCAAGTGGGGCCGCCAACCCGCCGCTCAGGAGAAGTGGGAGAAAATGAGAGGAAATGGGAGACAAATTAAAAATTTCCCTTCTTGCCCCCTCAAATAAACGCTGTGAGGTGAATGTTTACTAATGGGAGAACTAAGAGCCCGCATCCGCGCCCTCCAGAAAAAAATGGCCCCGGAACTGGCCATCGTCCGGCTTCGCCGGTTGGTCAGAGAATTTCGCCTCCAGTGGTTCGTCGCCCTCACCGACCATAAACCCCTGCCGGAGCCCCGTTCCTTCGGCTTCCGGGTAGTCAAAGCCGGCTTCCGGCTCCCAACCTTCATGGGGGTCAACAGGTACCTGGAGAAATGCCGCCGCAAAAAGGTCGAAATCGACGACCATGAACTCCTCCGCACCCTCATCCCCTGGGTAAGGAAATACCGCCTCGACCTCGTCTGGGCAGGAGAGGACTGATTCGGGACAGCGGGGTGCATTCCATCATCCTCAACCAGTGTTACAATACTCCCTTAATGACTGATCACGAGGCTGGTTATGACCTCAACCTCTATGCTCCACTACCGTCGGCAAGGCGACATTGACTACGCCTCTCTCGACTTTGACCCCGGCGTGTCGGTGGAAAAGCCTGAATCAATGGAACAGCACCCCCCACAATCGGTCATCTACTCAGTCATCAGGGACTGGTTCGTTGACTTCCACCGTCGGCCTGACGTTTTCGTCGACTTCGACTCCAACATATGCTACGACCGGAGCAACTTGAACGTCCGGGTCTCGCCGGACGTGTACGTGGCGTTGGGTGTTGATGCCGCCGCTATCGTGGCGCGCAAGCTCTACCTGCCTTGGGAAGCGGGCAAGCCGCCGGACTGGGTGCTGGAAATCGCTTCGGAAAGTACGTGGCGGGAGGATGTCTATCGCAAACCGGCCGTTTACGGTCGGATCGGCGTGCCCGAATACTGGCGGTTTGATCCCAGCGGCGGTAGCCATTATGGGTATCCACTGGCTGGTGAACGCTTGGTCAACGGCGTATACCAGCCCATAGAGTTGACCAGCGAGCCGGACGGCGTTCTGAAGGGATACAGCGATGTTCTGAAACTCAGCCTCTGTTGGGACGAGGGCCAGGCCCGTATCTACAACCCGGAGACAGGGACGTATCTGTCCAACTTGACGGAGACGCGGGTGGCCCGCGCCGAGGCTGAGGCCGCGCGGGCTGCCGAAGCCGAGGCCCGCGCTGAAGCCGAGGCGGAGGTGCGCCGGTTGCGGGAGCAACTCCGGAGCCAGCAAACTAAATAAGACAACGGCGGCAAATGGGGCTGCATAGCCCCTCGCCAGTGCTGAAGTACTCTCCTCAAATGACCGACCCTGCTGAACAATCGAGTTCCGAGATGCCCCAGCCGCTCACCGGCTACCGCGTGCTGGACTTGGCCGGGCCTATGGGCGTCTACTGCGGCAAGCTGTTGGCCGACATGGGCGCCGACGTCATCAAGGTCGAGCCGCCGGGGGGCGACCCCATGCGCGGCATCGGCCCGTTCATCGACAGCCAACCCGGCCCCGGCCGCAGCCTGTACTGGCTCCACTTCAACACCAACAAACGAAGCGTGACCCTTGACGTAGGTTCGACGGAGGGCGCGGCCCTGCTGCGTAAGCTTGCCCTCACCGCCGACGTAGTGTTGGAGACGCACCCGCCCGGATACATGGACTCCTTGGGGTTGGGATACGATGGCTTGGCGGCGGACTCTCCTGGACTGGTCTACGCCTCCATCACTCCCTTCGGTCAGACCGGTCCCTACCGCGACTTCAAGGCTTCCGACTTGGTGGGCTTCGCCATGGGCGGCTATATGTACGTCACCGGCTGGCCTGATACCCCGCCGACCCGGCTGTGGGGTTCGCAGGCTTACCACACCGCGTCAAACCGCGCTTACATTGCCATTCTGATTGCCCTGTACCACCGCATGGCTACCGGGGAAGGCCAGTACATCGACGTTTCGATGCAGGAGGCGGTGGCGGCCACCACCGAGCACGTCAACACCGCCTATAACTACACCGGTGAGCCTGCGATCCGTTGCGGCTTTCGCCACGGCGGCCAGTTCATCGCCACTTGGCGGTGCAGGGACGGCTACGCCAGCATCACCACCAACACCCAGCAGGCGTGGAACGACCTGCGGGCTTGGATGGACCGGGACGGCATGGCCGGCGACCTGATGGACGAGAAGTACAACAACCGTTTCATCCTGCGGGGCGAGCTTTCCGACTACATCGAGGGCCTGATACAGGAGTGGGCGCTGCTTCATACCAAGCAGGAGATAACCGAGTTCGGCCAGTCCAACCACCACCCATGGAGCCCCGCTGCCACGTCCGACGAAATCCTCGAAAACGAGCAGCTATGGAGCAGGGGCTACTTGACGAAAGTCGCATCGACCGACGCAGGCCCATCCTTGGTATACCCCGGCGCCCCCTACCGCCTTACCGAGTCCCCTTGGCGGTTCAGGCACCCGGCCCCTGCGCCGGGACAACATAACGCTGAGGTCCTTTCCGGCATCCTGGGCCTCTCCCTCGAAGAGCTGGAACGCCTTTCCAAGTCAAGGGTTGTTTGAATGGCAATTGCAGGCAGTTCAACTGACCCGGGCAAGGGGCCTCAGTTGTAATGGAGCATCCGCCTTTGGGTCTTGTGGCCTGTCAATTGATAAGTGTAAGACGCCTTAAGTCTTCTTCTGTCCAGCCGGTGCCTTTCAAGATGTTAGCCAGCGTTCCGGGCGGTACGGTTTGGCCTCCTCCATGGTAGCTCATTAAGACTTTCCTGCCGTCCGGGTGGCGGTACATCCGATGAGACCCTGTTTGTCTATGGAGTGTGAATCCGTCTCTATCTAATCCTCGAAGCAGGTTACGGGTTGAAATATTGCGGAGAAGATGGACCAAACTCATACGGCGATGGCTACTGTTTCACCTGCAACACTGTCAATGTCATCAATATGGTCGTTGGGAATGGAGTCGCCATGTTCCAGCATGCACTCGATATAAAGTTTCGCGCCTTGACGCAACTCTTCTATCGCGTCACTTCTAGTGTATGCCCAAACTGCGCATCCGGGCAAGGCATCAATCCAAGCGCTCCACCGGCCATCTTTCTCTTCTTGCAGGGAAATCTTGAAAGTGTAGTCCATTCCGATTAGCTCCTTGCTGTAGCCACTCCGATGACATTCTATGTGATAAGCGTTGTCAATTGGAACACATTGTTCAATATGGG
Source organism: Dehalococcoidia bacterium (assembly GCA_965261795.1). GTDB lineage: Bacteria > Chloroflexota > Dehalococcoidia > Lucifugimonadales > UBA3495 > CBDCFV01. Next base: position 3,793,165 of record OZ253476.1, on the reverse strand, counting down.
CCAAGGCTACACATGCTCAAACACAATGGTAAATGGTGAATGATTCTCGAAGTCATGGTTCAGACGCTGGCTTTACCCGCGTCATTCCCGCGCAGGCGTCATTCCCGCGCAGGCGGGAATCCAGGGCTGCCCCAGACCTGAGCGCTACCACGTTCGCGGAGCGAAAATGAGTCCCAACAACGAACATGACCAGACCGGCCTCGCCCTCCAAGGCATCCGCGTGCTGGACTTCACTTGGATACACGCCGGGCCTTCGGCCACACGGATTCTCTCCGACCAAGGTGCGGAGGTAATCAAGGTCGAATCGAACAACGCCCTGTCCGTCATCGGCGGCCCGGCCTCGTCAACCGCCAGGGGATTGGGCCAGCGTCACAACTGGAACGCTGGCAAGCTGTCAATCTCCCTCAATATGAAGACTCCCCAAGCCATCGACATCGCCAAGCGGCTTGTGGCAGTGTCCGACGTGGTGGCGGAAAACTTCAGCGGGCGGGTGATGCCCTCATGGGGCCTCGACTACGACTCTATACGGGCCATGAATCCCAGCATAATAATGCTGAGCATGTCGGGCTTTGGCCGTACCGGGTTGTGGAAAGACCGGGTCAGCTACGGCCAGACCCTTCAAGCTTGGTCGGGGTTTACGGAACTGACCGGGTTTCCCGACGTTGACCCGTCGGGGCCTGCCAGCGCCTACAGCGACGCCGTGGGCGGGATGGCCGGTGCCCAAGCCGTGCTGCTGGCGCTGATACACCGCGCCAAGACCGGGCGAGGCCAATGGCTCGACGTTTCCCAGTTCGAGTCCCTGTCGTCCCTGCTGGAAACCTTGGTGTTGGACATGAGCGCCAACGGCCCCGCCGCTGCTTCGACCCGTGCCGGCAACCGCTTGCCCCACGGAGGCGGCGCGCCCCACGGCGCTTACCGCTGCGCCGGCGAGGACCGGTGGGTGGCTATCTCAGTCTTCTCGAATGAAGAATGGACTGCTTTCGTGGATGCCATCGGCAGCCCCCAATGGGCCGAAGACCAACGCTTCGCCATCGGCGATGACCGTTGCCGCAACGCCGACGCGCTGGACTCCTTCGTGGAGTCCTGGACTATGCAACATACCGCTGAGGACGCGATGATGCTCCTTCAAGCCGTAGGCGTCGCTGCCGGTGTGGTGCAGACTGGAGTCGACCTGTCGCGTGATCCCCAGTTGAAAGAGCGGGGCTTTTTCCGGCGGGTGCTGGACCACCAAGGAGAGTACAGGACCATTGAGAGCGCCCCCTACAAGTTGTCCCGCACTCCGGGCAGCGTGACCAAAGGCGCGCCCGTCTTCGGCGCAGACTTGACCTACGTGCTGAGTGAAGTGCTGGGCATGTCCGACGATGAGTTGGCCGAGTGCGCCATCGCCGGCGTGTTCGACTGAGGCACTTTCTCAAAATCCGGCACAGGGCCCAACCCGTCATTCCCGCACAGGAATGTCACTCCCCTGTAGGAACAAACCGTCATTCTCGCTCCCCATTCGTCATTCCCGCTCCCCATTCGTCATTCCCGCGCAGGCGGGAATCCATGGGCTTCAGTCAGCGACAGGGGCGTATTATATCCTGAGGTTGCGCAGCGTAGGCCGCGCCACCCCCAGGAGTAAAGCCACGGCCATGAACACGATGGCCCCGCCGGCTATGGCGATCCTCCAGTCGAACAGGTCCGCCACCACCGCCGAGGGCAGCGACCCGATGAACATCAAGCCTGCGCTGACGTACCACAGGCTCATGATCCGACCCTGCAGGTCGTTCGGCACACTCAATTGCAGCACGGCGGTGCCCATCGAGATGAACCCGGTGCTCCCCAGGCCGACGAACAGCATGATCGCCAACGAGACTCGGTACCAGAGCGACCACGAAAGCGCCAGCAGCGACACTCCGAAGATGAGCAACATGCCAAGAAGCAGCCAGTTCTTGTACCGGAAGTTCCCCAGCGTCGCCAGCGTCAACGTCCCGGCCAAGGAACCCACGGCCGCCGCCGTCATCAACAGGCCTGCTTCTGCGGCCCCGGCGTCCAATATTTCCTTGGCGAACGCGGGCATTACCTGGGTAATCGGCATACCGAAGAACCCGAAAGCGAAACCGATGCCGATGATCGTGAACACCACAGGACTCGACCAGACGTGCACGATCCCCGCGGCCAAGTCTCCCGCCACCGAACTTCGCTTTACCACCGGCCTCTTGGGCACTCCGCGAATGGACAGGACACACGCGGTGGCCAGCAGGTACCCGGCGGCATTCAGGTACAGGGCCGGCCCTATATCGATCCACTCTATTATGAACCCCGCTGCCGCCGGGCCGATGATCCTTCCCGTGAACATCATCGACGAGTTCAGCGACACCGCGTTCATCATGTCGCTGCGGTCCACCAAGTCGGCGACAATGGCCAGTCGGGCCGGCATGTTAAGCGCTTGCAGCGTTCCCAGGATGAACCCCGTAGCGTATACGTGCCAGTCCTCCACCAACTCCAGCGTGGTCAAGGTGGCGAGGCTGAATACCACCACAGTGACGATTGATTGAGTGGTGATGAGGACGGTGCGCCGGTCGATGCGGTCAGCGAATATGCCGCCGAACATGAAAAGGCTCAGGTTGGGCAGGCCGTACAGGAAGAGGACGACGCCCAGCTTGGCCGGGGAGTCCGTCAGTTCCAGTATCAACCACCCAAGGATGAGGAACTGCATCCCTTGAGCCATCCCCGACCCGCTGGTGTTGAACCAGAACCACCGGAAATTGCGGTTGCGCAGCGCCCGGAAGGTCTGTAACTTGTGCCGGGCCGCCGTGGCTTGCGCCAGCAGCGGCAGACTGCCAAGGCTGAGTAGAAGAACGCCGGAAGCCAGAATTGCCAAGCCGGCGACTGTCATAAGTTAACCCGGATAACTGCCGGGGAAGCTATTCCTGCTCCAGGAATTCGCGCACCCAAGCGCTCACTGGCTCTTTGTCGGCCATGTTGTAGAGAATTACTGCATTGCGGACCGAGTCGGCTTGGAAGAACCGCTCGTAGAGTATCTGCCGCGCCCCGAAGGCGCTGCAACTGGCGTCCCACGCCAAGCGGAACAGCCGTACCCGGTCGCGGGCCGACGCCGTGTCGGTCTCCAGGTACTTGTTGATCTCCTCGGCCAGCGGCCCTTCAAGGTCGGCCTCGGTGGGCAGGGCCATCAGGCTGCTGGATCCCAGCAAGTGCAGTATCTCTCCCATCCTGGGATACATGCGGATGAACAGGTTCCGCGCCGCTTGCAGGGGCAGTTCGGCGGGACACATCACACCCCATTCGTCCAACGATGCGTCGACCTCCGCCGCCCGCAGGCAGGCCTTGGTCACTTCCAGGTTCTCAATGATTTCAGCGATTAGTTGTTGGGCCTGGGGTTGCTTGCTGGAACCCAGGGTTTCTGTCATCAGGTTGGCGACGCCCAGCATGAACTCGCACTTGGCCACGTTCTTGGTGACTACCTGATGGCCGGAGTGCAGGTGGCGGTTAGTAGCCTGTTGCAGGTTGTTGCACATCTCGACGTCGCCCAGCAGGAACACTCGCTCCCAAGGCACAAACACGTTGTCAAAGAAAGCTACGGCGTCCATCTCCTCGAACCGGGAGCCTAACGGATGGTCAAAGTGGGAGCGGCCCAAGTCGAAGCTCTCGCGGCACTGGAACCGGAGGCCTGGGGCATTGCAGGGCAACGCGAATGCAAACGAGTACCGGGAGGGGGCTTGGCCCGGCAGTTGGTGCGACTGGGTGGGGTATAACGCAATCTCTTCGGACAAGGGAGCAAGGGTCGCCAGCACCCGCGCGCCGTGCACCACTATTCCGGCGTCGGTCTCCTTGACCACCGACAGCCCTACGTCGGTGCGGTCCTCCAACGGCGTGCTGCCGGGAGCGCGGCTGCGCTGCAAGTTCAGCAGCGTGTGGGTCAATACCAAGTCGTTCTCCCGGATGAACTCGTAGTAGCCCTCGATGTTCTTCTTGAACTCCGGCCGGTTCCGGGCAAAGTAATCGCTTGCCGCCGCCATCGCCATGATGTTCACGTTCATAAAGTCCGGGCTGCGCCCCATCATGCCGAAGGTAAGACGCGCCCAATGACGCATCATCACCCGCCGCCGCTCCAGGTCGTCAAAGGTTCTCGGTATGATGAACGACGTCCCCACCGGGTCTCCGGTGGTGGGCGAGGTATAGGTCATCTCGTCCTTGAACTTGGGATCGTGCTGCAGGTCGTACAGCCGCGCCAGCGTCTCCACCCCGTTGCGCAACGCCGGGTGAGTGGTCACGTCCTTCACCCGCTTGCCGCTCATGTAAATCTCCGGGTGGTTCTGCTTTAGCCCCGCGATGTATTGCGCTCCGGTCCTGGCTGGCATGGCGTCGCTCCTTAAACCCGGCTTTGGGCGATGTTGGCGGCCTGACCTAGTGCCTGTCGGAATGATGGTATCACGGCTGCGAAACTATCTCAAAATGGCCGAAAGGCTCGCCTTGCGGTCCTACGGTTCAGGAGGGGTCAAGATTCATGCCGTTGCCAGAGACCCCCAAAGAATGTACGATGCTCGATGACCCGCCTGCACCGAAGTCTCTTAGCTCGAACGCAAATGGAGGCACTTATGTACGTGATTATCGCGCCTATACAGATCAAAGAAGGACACCGGGAAGAGTTCATCGAGGCCATGCTCGACGACGCCAAAGGGTCGGTAAACGACGAACCGGGTTGCCTGCGGTTCGACGTAATCCAAGACGCCGGGGACCCCCACCGCATCTGGCTATACGAAGTTTATGAGGACGAGGCCGCTTTTCAAGCCCACACTCAGGCGCCTCACTTTATCAAGTGGCGCGACTCCACTCAAGACCTCAGGGTTGAAGGCATACAGGGCGCTGCCCGCGGCAGCACGAACATCTGGCCCTCCGATGCGGAGTGGAAGTAACGGCCTGAACAGGCTTGCGGGCAGCCCATTTCCCACATTCCAACGCAACGAGGTTAACTGATGTATGTGATTATCGCCCCGATCCGGATTAAAGATGGTGTGAAGGAGCAATTCCTGGAAGCAATGCTGCCCAACGCCCAAGGATCGGCCAACACCGAACCGGGTTGCTTGCGGTTCGACGTAATCCAGGACGCCGGTGACCCTAACCGTATCTGGCTCTACGAAGTGTACACCGACGAAGCCGCTTTCCAAGCCCACCAGCAATCGCCTCACTACCTGAACGCTATAGGAACAATCCAGTCCCTCCGTGAGGAGTCGTCGGGCCTGCAGGGCGCAGCCAGAGGCAGCACCAACATCTGGCCCCCGGACGGCGAATGGAAGTAAGGTAGCCTTCCCCAGCGTAGTCGATGTTACAATAGAAACCTGCATTTAGCGTTAGCCGCTGCCAATCCCGGCGGATGGTGCGCCAATCATGGGCCGTTAGCTCAGTTCGGCAGAGCACCGGACTTTTAATCCGGGTGTCGTGGGTTCGATCCCCACACGGCCCACCAAACTGGACAAAATCAAGAACCTTCGTGTTGCGGTTCAGGTTGGGCAGTGTAGGGAGGAAGTCCAACGAAGGACTTCCTCCCTACACTGCCCAACTCTCCGTCCGTGCTCTATGCCCCACTTCCCCAGCACGTCTACCGCCGGGCTATGCTCAGGGTGAAGGCCCCGGCTTCTCCACCGGTGGCCGGGACGGCGGCCTCGGCGGTGTACTCCCCGGCGGACAGGGTCAGGGTTACGCTGTTCAGCCCGGTATGGGCGCCGTCGTGCACCAGCTCGCCGTTCCCCCGCCGGATATTTCTCCGATCTTCATAGCTGCCGTTGGGCGGCGTACCCCACCCGTTCTCCGGCATACCTTTAGATACGAAAAGCTGCGCGTCCGCTGCCGACTCCAAGTTGATTTCCACCGTGGTCTCCTGGGACAGGGTGAAGTGGAAGTAGCGGGCCAGGCTGTCCCGGTGGTGCGCGCGGCAGTCCGGGTCGTCCCACTCGCCGGCGTACTCTGCCGGCGCCGTGAGTTCGTTCAGGTTGGTGAAGCAGGCCGTCACCGCCGCCGCTTCCTCCACGTCCGTCAGGCTGACGGTCACGTTGATGGAGGCGCTGGCGCCCTCCGGGTCCTCCGCTGTTACCGTCACCGCGTAGGTGGCCTGGATCTCGTAGTCGTAGCTCACGCCTGCCTTAGCCCGAATCCACCGAAGGAGGGCGTGTAGCAGGGTCCTGAAGAGACAAGAAAGTACTCCTGTGCTTCTGGGATAATGGTTTTCGAGACAGAAGGCCGACCCCAGAAAGGAGCACCCAATAGATGCTACCACGCAACCACCCCGACCGCATCCGCATCGCCTTCGACGATCACCGCCTGGTGGCCAATGCCGGGCTGCTCCTGCCGTCCACCCTGGCCCAGCATCTCGGCCTGCCCCAACTGGTTGACCGGCGCCTCGACCTGGGCCGCGCCCCAGGCCGAGCCAACACCGGCGATAAGATGATGACGCTGGTGGCCTCGGCGCTGGCGGGCGGCGACTGTATCGACGACGCCGACGTGTTGCGCACCGGAGGGACGGCCTGCGCCCTGGGCAGCACGGTCAAGGCGCCATCCACGCTGGGTACCTTCTTGCGCAGCTTCCGGTGGGGCCATGTCCGCCAGTTGGACCGGGTGAGCCGCGAGCTGCTGGCCCGGGCCTGGGCCGCTGGGGCGGGACCCGGCGATGCGCCCCTGACCATCGACCTCGATTCCACCATCTGCGAGACCTACGGCCTGGCCAAGGAGGGTGCCCGCCACCACGGCTACACCGGCAAGCGGGGCTATCACCCGCTGCTGGCCGTCGCCGCCGGCACCGGCGACGTGCTGATGGCCCGGCTGCGCGAGGGCCGGGCCAACACCGCCCGGGGCGCCGCCCACTTCCTGCGGGAGACGGTGGGGCGGGTGCGCTACGCCGGGGCCAGGGGACAGCTCACCATGCGGGCCGACAGCGGCTTCTATACCCACACCGTGGTCTCCGTCTGCCGCAAGCTGGACGTGCGCTTCTCCATCACCATCCGCCAGCACAAAAGCCTGCACAATCTCATCGAGGCCATACCCGAAGATGCCTGGACGCCGATTCCCTACTGGATGGACGGCGCCGCCGATGTGGCGGAGACCACCTATATCCCCTTCCAGAGCGAGCCCGATGCCGCGCCGGTGCGGCTCATCGTCCGGCGGGTGAGGCCCACGCCCGGTTCCCAGCTGGCCCTCTTCGCCACCTACAGCTATCACGGCTTCATCACCGACCGGGACGGGGAGACCCTGGAACTGGAGGCGAACCACCGCCGCCACGCCGAGATCGAGAACGCCATCCGAGACCTCAAGTACGGCGTAGGGTTGAATCATCTCCCCTCGGGCCGCTTCGCCGCCAACGCCGCCTGGCTGGCGGTCCAGGTGATGGCGCACAACCTGGCCCGCTGGACGGCCCGGCTCGGCCTGGGAGAGCAGGTGGTAACCACCAAGACCATGCGACGGCGGTTCTTCTCCCTCGCCGGGCGGCTCACCCGCTCGGCGCGCCGCCTCACTCTGCATCTCCCCCGGCGCTGGCCCTGGGAAACCCAGTTCAGCCGCGCCCTGGCCCGGCTGCGAGCCATTCCATTCCCAGCCTGACGGCGCCGTCGGCGACTGACCCACCACCGGACAACCGAAGGTCCCCGCAAACTCGCGCCAGCCCGCTCCGGAATGGTCTCCTACTGCATGCTGTCCCGCCGATCTCGCTCGCCACATCCACTGTAGGCCGCCATCGGTGCCCCGAAAAGCGCCTGCAGACCGCCCGCCAACCTCCCGTCTACCCGAATTCGAGCCCGGATTATCGCGCTTGTAACTCCCTCACTCCCCTTCCGCTGTCCTCACGCCGTCTATCGGTGTCCATCGGTGGATTCGGGCTTAGTCAGCAACTGGCCGGTGGCGGCGTCTATCTCGAAGGAAGCCGCGTCAGTACCGGACAGGCTGTAGGTCAGGGTGTCCTCGTCCGGGTCGGTGGCGGTCAGAGGTTCCCCTACGTTCTCGCCCGCCGCCGTGTTCTCGGCCAGGGTGCGGGTTGCGCCGTCTCCCTCGGCAAAGGTGGGCGCGTCGTTGGCATCCGTCAGGTTGACGGTCACGTTGATGGAGGCGCTGCCGCCCTCCGGGTCCTCTGCTGTTACCGTCACCGCGTAGGTGGCCTGAGTCTCGTAGTCGTAGCTCACGCCTTCTTTAGTCAGCAACTGGCCGGTGGCGGCGTCTATCTCGAAGGAATCGGCGGCGTCGCCGGACAGCGTGTAGGTCAGGGTGTCCTCGTCCGGGTCGGTGGCGGTCAGAGGTTCCCCTACGTTCTCGCCCGCCGCCGTGTTCTCGGCCAGGGTGCGGGTTGCGCCGTCTCCCTCGGCAAAGGTGGGCGCGTCGTTGGCATCCGTCAGGTTGACGGTCACGTTGATGGAGGCGCTGCCGCCCTCCGGGTCCTCTGCTGTTACCGTCACCGCGTAGGTGGCCTGAGTCTCGTAGTCGTAGCTCACGCCTGCCTTAGTCAGCAACTGGCCGGTGGCGGCGTCTATCTCGAAGGAATCGGCGGCGTCGCCGGACAGCGTGTAGGTCAGGGTGTCCTCGTCCGCGTCGGTGGCCGTTAGGGGCAGGCCAACGCTGGTTCCCGCCGCGCTGTTCTCCGGCAGCTCTCGGGTCGTGCCGGTCCCTTCGTCGAAGACCGGGGCATTGTTGACCGACGCTTCCTGACTCTCCGGCGGTGTCTCCTCCACGTCGGTGAGGCTGACGGTCACGTCGATGGTAGCGCTGCCGCCGTTGCCGTCGGACGCTGTTACCGTCAGGGCGTAGCTGGCCTGGGTCTCGTAGTCGTAGCTCACGGCTTCTTTGGTGGTCAACTGTCCCGTGGCGGCGGTCAGGTCAAATGACGCGGCGTCGTCGCCGGACAGGGAGTAGGTCAGCGCGTCCCCGTCCTGGTCGGTGGCCGTCAGGGGCAGGCCCACGTTCTCCCCCGCCACCGTGTTCTCCGACAGGCTGAAAGCCGCGCTCGGCCCGGCGTCGAAGACCGGCAGGTCGTTGGCGTCGGTGACGCTAACGGTCACGTCGATGGTAGCGCTGCCGCCGTTGCCGTCGGACGCTTCCACCGTCAGGGCGTAGGTCTGCTGGGTCTCGTAGTCATAGCTCACGCCTTCCCTGGTGGTCAACTGCCCGCTGGCGGCGTCTATATCAAAGGAAGCCGCGTCAGTACCGGACAGGCTGTAGGTCAAGACGTCGTTATCCGGGTCCTGGGCCGTCAACGGCAGGCCCACGTTCTCCCCCGCCGCCGTGTTCTCCGGCAGGCTGAAAGCCGCGCTCGGCCCGGCGTCAAAGACTGGCGGGGCGTTGGTGTCCGGCACATCGCCGGTCACCGTCACCGTCATGGTGTCCGAGTCGGACACACCTTCCTTGTCGGTAACGGTCAGTTGGAACTCCAGCGTCGTCCCGCCCGCCGCGTCGGCGGGGATGGTGAAGCTGGGGTCGGCGAATTTGCTGGCCGGCTGGGAAGTCTTCGGATGCGTCAGCGTCACCGGCGGGCCGGAGAGCTGTGTCCATTGGTGGCCCATCTGGTGCCACCTGCCGTAGGGATTCCTGCTGCCTTTGCCTTGCAGGGTGACGCTCTCGCCCGGCGCCCCCGTCAGGTCCGGGCCTGCGGTGGCCGTGGGCCGGACGGTTTCCGGCGGGGCAACGGTGACGATCATGGTGTCGGAGTCAGACTCGCCCTTCTCATCCATGACGGCCAGCCGGAACTCCAGCGTCGTCCCGTCCGCGGCGTCGGCGGGGATGGTGAACGCCGGGTCGCCGTGGGTGGGATCGTCCAGGGCGACCGTCGGCCCGGACAGCTGCGTCCAGGAGTGAGTCATCTGGTACCACTTGCCGTAGGGATTCGTGCTGCCCTTGCCTTGCAGGGTGACGCTTTCGCCCGGCGCGCCCGTCAGGTCCGGGCCTGCGTTGGCGGTGGGAGCGACCGCGGCCGGCGGCTCCGGCGGCGGCGAGGAGTCAGGACCGCCGTTGCCGCCCGCGCCTGAGCCGCCCGCGTCGGCCCAGCGCACGGACACGGCCACATCGCCGGTGTCCGCCGCTCCCCGCGCGTCCGTTACCGTCAGCTCGAACACCAGGGTTACGTTATCCCCATGGAGGCCGCGCCACCAGCCGGGCAGGTCGAACGACGCCTCTGCGCTGTCGGCGTTCCGCAACGTTACCACCGGCGCTCCCGACTTCTGCCGCCAGCTGTACTGTAGAGGCTTCTGGAAGTTGGCAGATACTCCGACGTTGCGGGGATCAGAGCTGGCGGAGCCGTCAAGCGTCACGTTGTCGTTCCAAGCGACGTTCTGGTTTTCGCCAGCCTCGGCCGTCGGATGCCGGTTCGTGACGGTCACGGTCATCGTGTCGGTGTCCGTCACTCCCTCCCTGTCCGTCACCGTCAGCTCGAACCTCAGGGCATTGGATGCCGCCGTCCCGACGGGGGGCTGGGACGGCAGGACGAAGTCCGGCAGGCTGCTGCTGGGGTCACTCAACTCCACAGCCGGCGTTCCCGACGTCTGCCTCCACGAGTACCGCAGCCGGTCGGCGCCGTAGGGGTTCAGGCTGCCGACGCTGGTCAGCTTAACGCGCCTGCCCCAGTCCACCGTCTGGTCTGGACCGGCATCGGCCACCGGCCGCTTGTTCGCCGCTGTGACCGTGACGTGAACGGTATCACTGGCCGACCTGCCGCCGTCGCTCACCGTGACGGTGAACTGGTAATAAGCGTCCCGTGTCAGACCGCTGGGCGCGGTGAACGTGATCTCCTGGGCGGCGAGGTCGGAGAGGTCGGTCAGTACCGGCGTGCCGGGCCTGTCGCCCCGGTATGTCCAGGAGTACGTGAGCGTGGGGTTGTCCCCAAAGTTGACGCCGCTGCCCGTCAACGTGACGCTGTCGCCTTCATTGACGGTCTGCGACTCGCCGGCATCGGCGATGGGGAGTTCAGCCAGAACCAGGACTCCGACCTCGGCGCTGTCCGTCATGCCGTCGTTGTCGGTCACCGTCAGCCGGAAGCGGAACGTGGCGTGGGCGTCCAGGTTCGTGGGCGTCAGGAAGGTGGCGCGGCTGCCGTTGGCGTTGGTCAGCGTCCCGCCGGTCCCCGCGATCTGCTCCCACAGGTAGCTGACGATGCGGCCGTTGTCCAGGCTGTCGTTGCTGCCGTTGCCGTCCAGCGTGACGCGGGTGTTCTCCAGCGCGGGCGGGCGGGACTCATAGGTGCAGATCGGGGGAGAGGCCGCGTGGTCATTCGCCGAGCATTCGACCATGCGCCCACCCACCAACTTCACCGAACGGCCGTCCTCGATGTGGGCCTGCGGCGGTATCCGGATCTCCGGGTTCGTGTCCTCTATCGTGAGGTACACCCTGTCGCTGTCCCGGTTGCCGTGCTGGTCGGTCACGGTCAGCGTGAACGAGAGGTCGATGTGGTCCGGGTACGCCTCGGTCAACTCGGGGCCCGTGAAGGACAGCGTGACCGTCTTGGCGCCGCTCAGCGTCACCGGGACGGGACATTCGACGCGGAGGGCCCGGCCGCTGGAGCTATCGGTGCAGGTCTGCTCCCACGAGTAGGTCAGGCTGCCGTCGACGTTGGTCTTGCTGTCGCGTCCGCTCAGGGTGACCCGGCCGCCGGGCGGCTGCACCGAGTTGCTGGTGTCGAGGGTGTCCGGTATATCGCTGTTCCCGCACCGGACAAGCGCATCCGGCTCCGTGCTGCACAGTATCTGGCGGTCCCGGTCCGCCTGGTACACCGAGGACACCCTCGCCACTGCCACCGGCGGGAGGGTGTCCGTCACCGTGGCGGTGATCTCGGCGGAGTGCGGCCGCCCCTGCGGGTCCGTCACCGTCAGCCGGAACACGTAGTCGCCCGTCGGCGACGCGCCGACCTTCCGGCCCTGCGCGTCGGTCTTGCAGAATCGCTCGCTGATCCTGCCCAGCGTGCCGTGCCGGGTAAGGATGGAACTGCTGGAAAACCCCCCTGACACCGCCACGGCGATCCATTCGCCATCGTCGTCCTGATCGTGGACGAACCTCCACCAGTGGAACACGCCGTCCTGGTTGTTCAGGCGGAACTGCGGGGTGCCTTTAAGAGTATCCGGCTTGACGACCTCATAGACCACCTCGTTGGCTTCGGTGACGGTCACGCCCTGGGTGTTCACGATCGCGGTCCCCGCGGGCACAGTGACGGTCCTCTTTGTTTCGCAGCCGCTCACTCTGTAGATGACCACGTCGCCGGACTGCGTGACGGGGTACCACAACTCGCCGCCGCGGAAGCGTTGGGCGCCGTCGATGAAGTTGCCGTCGCGGTAGATGCTGGCTTGCAGGAACGTCGACGCCGGGCCGGAGACCTGCACCCATTCGTACCGCAGGCCCTCGTTCTCCTCCGGCGTGTCGGCCTCGCTGGAGTCCACGTGGAGCGCGACCTCGCCCGGACGCGAGACCTGCCGCGTGGTCACGACCCGCCCCGCCTCGAACGACGGCCTGGCGACCGGACCCGGTGGCCGGTCCGCGACAGTGACGGTGACCGGGCTCGGCGTTCCCAACACGTAGCCCGTATCGGCTAGCAGGGTGGCGGTGACCGTGCCGGGCGGGCTGTTCTCTCGTATGGCGACGCTGTGGACCGCCGTCGCCTGGCCCTGGGGGATGGTCACCGTGACCGTCCGGTTGCGAGAGACGCCGCTGACGCCGGTGCTGGTGATGCGCACGCGCACGTTCAGCGCCCGCTCCTGCATGGTGGTCACCGTCAGCCGGAAATCGGCCGCGCCGCCGACGATGATCCGGCTGTTGAGCGCCTCGATGGAGACTCCGCTGAGGTCGTTGTCGTTGACCGGCACCGTGACCGTGGCCGGGCTGCCGATGGTGTAGCCCGCGCCGGTCTGCACCGTCACGGTGACGGAGCTGCCGGTCTCGTCCAGCTCGTCGTTCGTGGTGGTCACGGTGAGCGCGGCGCTCAGCCCGTTCGCCGGAATGGTCGCCGTCTCCGTGACCGTGCTGCCGCCGCCGTTGTCGTCCGCGACGACGACGCGCAGGTTGACCGCAACGTCCCCATCGGGGGCCTGATCGCCGGTGATGGTGAACACGATGTCGCCGCCCTCGGTGACGGAGGTCTTGTCCGCCCTGATCGAGACGGACGGCACCGGCCCCCTCGTCGTCGGTCACGGTCACGCTAACGGCGGGGGCGGTCACGCCGTTGTAGTCCGAACCCGCGCCGCTGACGGCGTGGGTGATGCTCGCCGTCCGCTGGTTGCCGGGGTTGTCTATGGCGTCGTTCTGGCCGGTGACGGTGACCGTCTGCGCCGCGTTCCAGTTGCCCGTCGTGAACGAGAGGCTTGGAGGGGCGACCGTAGCGGCGGCGTTGTTGCTGGTCAGCGTGACGGTCACGTTGCCCGTGGGCTGGCTGGTGAGCCTGACGGTGTACTGCGCCATGCCGCCGGCCTCGGCCACGGTCACGCCCGTGCCGGACGCCGAGACGCTGACGCCGCGCGTGTCGTTGTCGTTGACGTTCACGGTTGCCGTGGCCGGGTTGCCCACGTCGTAGCCCGTGCCGTTCGCCAGCGTCGCCGTCACCGAGCCGTTGGCTTTGTCGATGTCGTCGTTCACGGTCGCGACGGGGTAGGTGGCCGTGCCGCTCGTCGGGATGTTCACCGTCTTGGCGCCCCGGTTGGCGGCAATGATGTAGCCGCCGGCCTGCGCGATGGTGAGGTTGATCGTCCGGGTGGACGACGGCGTGGGGTTGGCCGTTACCCGGAACTGGGCAGGCGAACCCTCGGCGACTGCGTTGTTGACCGCCGTGATGGTTATGACGGGCTGCGGCCCTTCGTCGTCGGTCACGGTCACGGCAACGGAGGGGGCGGTCACGCTGCCGTAGTCTCCGCCGCTGACGGCGTGGGTGATGGTCGCCGTCCGCTGGTTGCCGGGGTTGTCTATGGCGTCGTCCTGGCCGGTGACCGTCTGCGTCGTCTGCCAGTTGCCTGTCGTGAAGGGGAGGCTTGTGGGCGCGACCGTGGCGGCGGCGTTGTTGCTGGTCAGCGTGACGGTCACATTGCCCGTGGGCTGGCTGTCGAGCCTGACGGTGTACTGCGCCGTGCCGGCGTTCTCGGCGACGGTCACGCCTGTGCTGGACGCCGAGATGGTGACGCCGCGCGTGTCGTTGTCGTAGACGTCGACGGACGCCGTGGCGGCGCTCTGCGTCGTGGTGACGGCGTAGCCCGTGCCCGTCGTCACCGTCGCCGTCACCGTGCCGTTGGGTTTGTCGACGTCGTCGTTCACAGTTGCGACGGTGTAGGTGGCATCGTCCGCGTTCGCCAGGATGGTCACGGTCTTGCCGCTGCCCACGTTGCCGGAAGCGACGTAGCCGCCGGTCTGCGCGATGGTCAGGGTGACGGTGATGGCGGACGGCGGCGCGGGGTTGGCCGCCACGGTGAATGTTGCCGTCGCGCCCTCCGCGACGGCGGGCCCCGCCGTGATGGTGATGACGGGCAGCGGCGTCACGGTGACCGTGAAGGTGTCGGTGACGCTGCTGCCGGTGGTCGAGAGGCTCAACGTCATCGTGATCGTTGCTGTGCCCTCGGCGACGGCGGTGACGGTGAGCATCGTGGTTATGCCCGAGCCGGTTATCGCCGTCGTGGCGACGTTCGGGTGCGACGACGCCGCCGCGTGGGTGTCCGCGTCGTAGCTGACGTTAGCGATGTTGAAGGTGTGGGTCTCGCCCACCTGGAGCGTGACGTCGGGGGTCATGGTGTCGATCAAGAGCTCGTTGTCAACGATGGTGCCCGTTCGGGTCTGGTCGGCCATGCTCCCGCCGCTGAAGGTCGCGTTCATCGGGTTCGAGAAGACAAGATTGACGCGCTCGTTTTCCCCCTCGTTCGGATCGCTTACGTTCACGGAGTCGTCCAGTATTTCAACGGAGACGGTCTGCTTGTCCGCGTCGCCCGTGGCGCGCGCCGCGAAGGTGAGCGTCATCGGCTCGAAGGCCGTGTAGTCCGACCCCAAAGTCGCGGAGCCGCCGGCGTCGGCGTAGTCCACGGTGACCTGCTGCGCGGACGCGCCACTGAGGGTTACGTCGAAATCGAGCGTCCCATCGTGCTCATCGGCCGTTGGATTGGTGATCGCTATGACCGGTGCGTCGTCCCGGTTGTTGATCCGGTAGACTGCCCTGCCCATGTCCATTCCGATGGTCGCGCCGCCCACCGGGTTGGAGAGCTCGAAGGCCACGTTCCGGTTGACGTCGTGGATAGGCTCGTGGAGCGACTGCAACGTCACGGTCTTCAGCGTCTCGCTGGCGGCGAAGGTCAGCGGGCCGCTCAGGACGGTGTAGTGCGTCCCCGCCACCGCTTCGACCCCGGTCAGGGCGGCGGCGGTGGCGTACGTGACCGTGATCGGCCGGTCGCCGGCCGGGGTGAGCGCCACGTTGATCGTCAACGGATCGCCCTCCCGGACGTCGACGTTGGTCCCGCTGATGGAGAGGACCGGCGTGTCGTTATCCTGGATCGTGCCGACCCCAAGCCCGTTCGTCCCCGAAATCCTGGCATTGGTCGGGGTATGCAGCTCCACGCGGATGGTCTCGTCGAACTCCGGCCTGTTGTCGTCGGTCAGCGCTACGTTGATTATCTTCAATCCTGAAACATCGGTGGCTCGGAAGTCGACGCGGGTTCCGCTAAGGGTGTAGTCGCGCCCAACCGCGGTCCCCGTGGCCGTGCCGGGGGGAGTGGCCAGCCGGTAGAAGACCCGGCGCAGCGGGTCCCCCGAGACGGGGGCGGGGCTCAGGGTGACCGTGAATTCCAGCGTCCACGCGCTCTCGTTCGCCGTCGGCGAGTCGATGGAGAACACGGGCCCGGAGACGGCGGCGGTGACGGCCGGCGCCGCGAACGCCTGGTAGTCGCCGCCCGCGACCGGGTGGGAAATGACGACGGAAGTTGCATCGTCGCTCACGCCGGTGACGGTGACGGTCTGCGCCATGTCCCAGTTGGACGTGGTGAAGGTCAGCGGGCCGGAGACCGTGGCCGTGGCGACACTGGCGGAGACCGGCGTGACGGTGACGGTGTCGGTCGGCTGGCTGTCCAGGACGACGGTGTACTCCGCCGGGTCGTTCTCCGCCACCGTGAGGGCCGCCGGGTCCGTGGCCGGGGTAGTGGCCAGCGTGATGCCGGCCGTGTCGTCGTCGGTGATGGTGCCGGTGCCGTGAACGAGGTAGCCCTCAACTCCCACGAATATGCACCGGACGTTTATTGATTCGTTGTCTTCCTCAATATCGTCGCCGTTCACCGTCACGTCGAACGTTCTGCTCAACTGCGACGGGTCCGAGAAGTTGAGATGAGACGTTGGGCTATCATTGTGGGTGTTCCTGCCGACGTAATCCACGTCGTTGGTCGCCGTTCCGCCCTGCGTCCAGCAACCGACCGGGTAGGTCGACGCGCCGGTGGACGTCACGGCGAAGCTCATGGTGGCGGTCGTGCCGGAGGCGCCTTCCGCTACGCCGGGCGAGGTTACGGTCAGGTTCGGGCGCGTTTCGTTGTCGGTGATGGTGACGCTGTCGCTGGCCGTGGCGCCCACAGTGTAGCCCGCGCCCGCCGTCACCGTGGCCGTGACCGTGCCGGAGGGCTGGTGGATAGCGTTGTTCGCGATATCCGGGGCGGACTGTTTCGTCGTCGTATTCGCCGCGATGGTGACCGTGGACGGCGGACTGGTCAGCGCGTAGGCGCCGTCAACGCTGAAGGACAGGTTGACCGTCAGGTCCGTCGTGGGCGCGGGGCTTGCCGTCACGGTGAACCGCGCCTGGCCGCCCTCCGCGGCCTCCGCCTCGCCCGCCGCGATGGTGATGACGGGGAGGGCCGCGTCGATGGTGACAGTGACGGTGAAGGTCTGATCCGTTGGGCCAGCGAGGTTGGTGGCCCTGACGGTGATTTTGGCCGTGCCCAGGGCAACGCCCGTCACCGTGACCATCGACGTGTTCTCACCGCGACGGTGGCCGTGTCGGTATCGGAGGAACCCGCCGTGTAGGTGACCACCGTGCCGGTGAAGTAGGACGCGGCGTCCACCTCATGGGTTGCGCCAACGACCACGGAGGCGTTGGGGATGGTCTCGGTGGCTTCGGGGAGCTGGACGGGGTCGTGAACAGCGACGGTCGCCGCGTTGGACGCCCCTACGGTGTAGCCCAGACCGCTGTTCAGCGTGGCGGTCACTGAGCCGTTGCTTTCTGCCGTACCGTCGTCGACGGTGGCGACGTCGTAGATGGCCGAGGCCGCGTTCGCCGGGATGGTCACCGTCTTGGCGCCCAGCTCATCGTCGGCGGCGTAGGCGCCCTCTTGCCCAATGCTCAGCCGCAGGTCCAGGTCGGTCGTGGGAGCGGCGCTGGCGGTCACCTGGAATTGCGCCGGGGAACCCTCGGTGACCTGGGCGGCGACCGCCGCGATGGTGATGGCGGGGTACGTCGTGTCCTCGTCGACGATGGTGACGGTCACGTCCACCGGCCGCCCCCCGGTGCTGAAGCGCAGGTTGATGGTCTCGTTGCCCTCAACGTCGTCGTCTGCCGTCAGTACGATAGACAGCGTCTGCCCGACCACGTACGGCTCGAAGGTGAGCGTTCCCGTGATCGCGGAGTAGTCCGTGCCGGAGGTCGCGCTGCCCGTGCCAAGGTCCTGGACCGTCACCGAGACGGCGGTCGCACTGGGCGCGCTGAGACCGACGATGATCTCCAGCGTCTCGCCCTCGGCGGCGAACAGGGCGTCGTCCGGCACGATGAGCTGCTGCGTGTCGTCGTTGACGATGGTGTTCGTCGCGTGGAGGGTGCTGCCGAGGGCGGCGTTCGCCGCGCCGAGCAGCCGTAGCCGCACCGTCTCATCGTCCTCGTAGACGTTGTCTCCCCGGATCTGCACGAGCAGGTACGCGGTGGTTACGGGGTTCTCCGGTGAAGCGGAAATCTCGAACACGGAGGGCCGCCCAAACTCCGTTGCCGTCAATGCGTCCAACAACGGGCCGTCAGCCAACAGCGAACTCCGGAAGGAGAAGTCATCCGCCCAAGCGGCGGTGGTGCCGGCCTTGACGTAGGCGTAGTACACCGTCACCGGCTCGGTGATAGCAGGGCTGAACGTCAGCGGGTACCCCAGCACGGGCCGCCGCTGACCGGTGGGCGGGTTGCCCTCATTCACCCTGGCCCCGCCCGCGATGGTGACCGCGGCCGCAGGCGTCGTGACCTCCGCAGACCACACGCCGACGACGTTGTTGTTGTTGACGGCGGCGACGCGCAGCGTGTACGACGTGCCGGGCGTGAGGCCCGATATGACGTGGTTGGTCTCGGTAGCCGTCTCCTGGCGGCTCACCAGGTCGTAGCTCTCGCCCGCCGCTTTCCACTGCACGTTGTAGCTCGCGGCGGTCGGCACGGCCTCCCATTCCAGACCACCTTGTCGCTCCCCCAGACGGGGGTGATGGTCGCTGGCGCGGGGAGTTGGACGACGCTGGCGGCGACGGTGACGGTGAACGTCTGCGTCGCGCTGCCGACGCCGTTGGTGGCCGTGACGGTGATCAGCGCCGTGCCCACGGCAACGCCGGTCACTCTGTACGTCGTGCCGGACACCAGCGCGACGGTGGCCTTGTCAGGGGCGCCGGAAACCGCCGTGTAGCCTTCCACCGTGCCCGTGAAGGCGCCCGAAACATTCACGTCCTGCGTGGCGCCAACGGCCATCGTGATGTCGGGGATGGTCCCGGAGGCGACGGGCGGCTGGGTGGGGGGGAGGCCGTTGTCGGTGACGGTGACGCTGGCCGTGGCGGGGTTGCCCAAGGTGTAGCCGCTCCCACTCGTCAGGGTGACCGTTACCGAGCCGTCGGATTCGACCACACCGTCATCGGTGGTGAGTAAGGTCAAGGTGTAGACGCCGCCGGTGCCGATCACTCTATCTTTCGGGCCAGCGGAGATGCCGGTGACGTAGTTCCCTGTAAACGCAATGTTGAAGTTCACCATCAATCTAGCGCCCGGCGGCGGTGCGGCGGTCAGGGTGAACACGACCGGCTGCCCTTCGGCGACGGAGGGGTTGACTGCCGTAACGGTGATGACCGGCCTCACGGCGACGGCGGTGACGGTGACGGTGAACGTCTGCTCCGCGCTGCCGCCGGTGTTGGTGGCCGTGACGGTGATGGTCGCCGTGCCTGCGGCAACGCCGGTCACGGTGACCGTCGAGTCGGTCACCGCGACGGTGGCCTTGGTCTCGTCCGAGGAATCCGCTGTGTAGGTGTCCACCGTGCCGGTGAAGGCGCCCGAAACATCCATGCCCTGGGTGGCGTTCACGGCCACCGAGACGGCGGGGATGGTCCCGGAGGCGACGGGCGGCTGGACGGCTTCGACCACGTCGGTCAGGTTGATGGTGACGGCGATGGAGTCGGTGTTGTTGCTCGCCCTGCCGTCGTTCGCCTCCACCGTTACCGAGTAGGACGGCTTGGTCTCGAAGTCGTAGGTGATGCCGGACTTGGTGGTCAGCTGGCCGGTGGACTGCGCGATGTTGAATGACAAGGCGTCCGTGCCGGAGAGCGTGTAGGTCAGGGTGTGGCCGTCCTGGTCCGTGGCGGCGACGGGCGCGCCGATGTCCGTGTTCGCGGCGGTGTTCTCCGGGAACTCGCGCGTTGCGGTGTCGCCCTTCCGTGAACACGGGCGCTCGGTTCGGCTGGACGGCGGGCGTGACGGTGACGGTGAACGTCTGATCGACGCTGCCGCCGGTGTTGGTGGCCGTGACGGTGATGGTCACCGTGCCCGCGGCAACGCCCGTCACCGTGACGAACGTGCCAGTCACGCTGACGGTGGCCTTGGTGTCGTCGTTGGACGAGGCCGTGTAGGTGTCCACCGTGCCGGTGAAGTAGGTAGCGGCGTCCAGAAAATAGCCACTGTCGCCAACGACCACCGAGCCATCGGGGATGGTCCCCGTCGCGACGGGCGCGGGGGCGGGGCCGACGGTGACTTCGAAAGTCTGATCGACGCTGCCGCCGGTGTTGGTGGCCGTCACGGTGATCGTGACCGTGGTCTGAATCCGGAAGCTTGTGAGTTGGAGGGTCGATGTCTGGTCTGCCACAAAGGCCGCGACCGCGGGTGTGTCGCCGGAACTGGCGCTGTAGGTGTCCACCGTGCCGCTGAAGTAGGTCGCGACGTCAATATTCCGGGAAGTGCTCACCACAATCGTGATGTCGGGGATGGTCCCGGAGGCCACGGGCGGCTGGACAGCGCCGTCGTCGCCGTCGTCGCCGTCGTCGTCGGTCACGGTGACGGCCAGGTCCGCGGCGATGCTGTTCGTGCCGTAGTCGCCGCCGGCTGCGGTGTGTCTGATGGTGGCCGTGCGCCGGTTGTTGGCGTTATCTGTGTCGTCGTCCGTGATAGCCAGGCTGACCTGCTGCGCCGTGGCCCAGTTGAGGGTCGTGAAGGTCAGGGTTGCAGACGACGTGAGGGAGACAGCGCCCGTGCCCTCGACCGGGGTAACCGCCAGCGTAACGGTTACGTCCTCGAGGGGCTTGCTGTCCAGGACGACATCGTAGGACGCCGTGCCGGCATTCTCGGCGACGGTCAGCGACGACGGGTTGAGCGTGATGCCGCGCGTGTCGTCGTCGGTGATCGTGCCCGCGCCCTCAACAGAGTAGCCGTCGATTCCCACGAATTCGCAGCGGACGATTATCGTTTCGCCATCGTCGTCGATATCGTCGCCGTTCACCGTCACGTCGAACATCTTGCTCAGCTGCAACGGGTCCGAGAAGTCGAAGTTGGGGCCCTGTCCCGGCGTTGCGGTGTTCCTGCCGACGTAATCGATGCCGATGAACGCCGTTCCGCCCTCCGTCCGGCACCTGACCGGGTAGGTCGTCGCCTCGGTCGACGTCACGGTGAAGCGCATGGTGGCGGTCGTGCCCATGCCGCCTTCCGGGACGGCGTCCGCGGTTACCGTCAGGTCCGGGGGGCCGACGACGGTGACGGTGAAGGTCTGCTGCGCTCTGTTGCCGAAGGTTCTGGCCGCCACCGTGATGGTCGCCGTGCCCGGGGCGACGCCTGTCACCGTGACCGTCGAGCCGCTCACCGCGACGGTGGCCGTGTTGGTATCGGAGGACTCCGCCTCGTAGGTGTTCACCGTGCCCGTGAAGTAGGACATGACGTCCACCTCATGGGTGGCCCCAACGACCACCGAGGCGTTGGGGATGGTCCCCGTCGGCACGGAACCGGGAAGCAGCGACACCGCCACCGCCTGCCCGTCGCTCCAGCCGATACCGGGGCGGGGGACCTTGTAATAACCAGCGTCGACGTTCAAGAAGGAGGCGCTGTTGAGTGGGACGGTGAGGTCGTCCAGGTACAGTCTGTGCGGCCCGGAAAGGGCCGTGCCGGAACCCGCGTCATTGAATGAGACAAGCAGCCAATCCTCAAAAACATCTACTACAGCCAGGCTAGCGAACCGACGCTCTGCCACCCCATCGTTGAACCCGTCCGGGGTCAAGGAGCCGGATGACCGGTCCGAGCGATACCCCAAGGTCGTGACGCCTGCATCCGTATCCGTACCCACGATCAGCGTGCCGGAGAAGATTGCGCCGTCCACGGTGGTGGAGCCGAAGCCGGAGGCTGACCAGCCTCCGTCGCCCTGCGAGTTGGCGGCCCGCACCTGAACCTCGTAGGCGGTGTTGGCGTCCAGCCCGTCGATGGTGGCGGTGAGGTTGGCAAGGTCGGTGTAGTCCTGCGGGCCATCTGTCCAAGCGTCGCTGGTGTTGGCCTTGCGGTGCTGCACGTCGTAGGATGTGATGGCCGAACCGCCGATGTCCGACGGCGCGGTCCAGTTCACCACCAGGCTGTCCGTCATGGGCGCGCCGAAGATGGGCGCGGCGGGATTCCCGTCGTCGTCAACGATCGTGACGGTCACGGCCAGTTGGCCGAGGTTGTCGGCGCCGCGGAG
The DNA here is from genome assembly GCA_965261795.1 of Dehalococcoidia bacterium. Taxonomy (GTDB): domain Bacteria; phylum Chloroflexota; class Dehalococcoidia; order Lucifugimonadales; family UBA3495; genus CBDCFV01. The sequence goes on along the minus strand of OZ253476.1, from coordinate 3,771,278 downwards.
CGTCGCGTTCGACGAGGCGCTGTGGAAGCGCAGGTTGATGGTCTCGTCGTCTTCAGCGGCGCTGTCTTCCGTCAGTTGGATGGTCACCTTCTGCGAGCCGGCGTTGAGCCGGGGGAAGGTGAGCGTTCCCGCGGTGATCGCGGTGTAGTCGGCGCCGGAGGTCGCAGTGCCCCCGCCAATGTCCTCGTACTGCACCGTGACGGCGGTCTCGCTGTTGGCGCCGAGCCCGACGGATATCTCCAGCGTCGCGCCCTCGGCGCCGGACACTGCGGCAGCCACGATGATCTCCGGCATCGGGTCGTCGTTGACGATGGTGCTCGGCGCGTCAAGCGTGCTGCCGAGCGCGGCGTTCGTCGCGCCGAGCAGCCGTATCTGCACCGTCTCATCGGCCTCGTAGACGCGGTCTTCCAGAATCGACACGCCTATGCGAGCGGTGGTTACGGGGCTGCCCCCTGAAGCGTCGATCACCCACTGGCTGACCGGCCCCACTTCCGGCGCGCTCAACGCAGTCAGCAGCGGGCCGTCGGGCACCCCCGAGCTGCGGCTCTGGTGGTATTCGAAGTCAGCGGTGTGCTGGGCGGTGGAGCCGCCAATGACATAGGCGTAGTACACCGTCACCGGCGCGGTGATCGCAGGGCTGAACGTCAGCGTGTACCCCAGCGTGGCCAGCGGCGCCCCACGGCGCACGTCGCGCTCATTCACACTCTGCCCGCCCGCGATGATCACGGTGGTCGTGGACGTCGTTACCTCGTCCGACCACGCGCCTGTGACGTTGTTGCGGACGGCCGCGACGCGCAGCGTGTACCGGCCCGCCGGGAGGCCATTTAGGGTGAGGTACGCATCGGGGGGCATCGCTTGGCGTGAGACGTCGAACTCCTCCGAACCCGACTTCCACTGCACGATGTAGCTCGTGGCGGTCGACACGGCGTCCCACTCCACGACCACTGCGCTGGCCGTCCGGGCGGCGGTGAGGTTCTGCGGCGCGGTGAGGTGCAGGACGACGCCGGTCGTGAGGATCCACGTCGAGCTGACGGTGTTGGGGGCCTCGCCGAGGTTGACTGTGACGATGACGGTGTCGCCGTCGTTGGCGCGGGCGGTCGCCGTGAGGGTCACGCTCTGGCCCGCGCTGACGACCTTGGAGCCGCCGGCGCAGTCCTTCACTATCCCGTCCACCTCGCAGGTGACGGCCGCATCGGAGGGGTTGACGCTCAGGGCGATGGGCACGGGGACGTTGACGCCCGCGATGACGACGGGGTCGCTGGTCACGCTAGTTCCGGCGGGCGCGGTGACGGCGGGGAAGTCGAACGCGTCGGGTATGTCGTCCTCGGTGCGGCCCTGATCGCCGAACTCCTGCCAAGTGAACACGCCGTCGTTGTCGCGGTCGGCCTTGAGGACCGGGTAGTCGGCGGACGTGCCGAAGTCCCACGGGGAGTCCATCGTGCCGTCGCCATCGAGGTCCACGTTCCAGTTGGCGTAGGTGCCCGCGAGGCCGGTGGGCGTTTGCAGCTCGGAGGTGGTCTTGCCGCTCTCCGTAGCGTCGCCGACCGTGCCCGTCACGGTCTCGGAGTTGAACCACACGTCGGGCGCGACCGTGCTCCTCTGCTGGGCGCTGAGAACCCCGTATCTGGAACTGCTTCCAAAATCAGTCCCGCCGATGTTGACGACGCTGCCGATGGCGTAGGTGGCCTGCACCCTGCCGGAGTTGTCCCCCCATGGAACGACGCCGCCTATACCAGGAAGGAAGCCATCGCCATCGTAGGTGTAGGAGACCTCGGCGTTCGTCCAGGACGCACTGATTCTACCGAACAAGCCCCCCCGACGAGCCCGCCCGCCTGGTTGCGGCTCATCACGGAGCCGCGGTTGACGTAGACCGCGGCGATGCGCGAACCGGTCACGTTGGCGTTGCCTGCCAGCGGGCCGACGTTGTCCTGGCCGGTCACGTTCACGTCGATGAGCCCGACGTGGTGGACGTAGGCGGCGTTGCCCAACTGCGAGAACAGCCCTACGTTGTCCTCGCCGCCGCGGTTGATGAACAGGTTGGAGATGGTGTGGCCGTTGCCGTGGAACTCCGCGTTGTAGTCGCCGCCGATGGGCGCCCAGCCTGCGCCGCCGTTCCAGTAGTCGTCGCCCGCGTCCACCGTGTCGTCGCTGTTGGTGTCGAAATCGAGGTCGGCGGTCAGCTCGTAGCCCGCGCAGGTTGCCTCGCAGTCCATGCCCGCCGCCGCGTCGGGGAAGGCGAGGTCGTAGTTGGCCTGATCGCCTGCCGCGACCGCGCCGTTGCCGTCGAGGTCCCAGCGCGTAGCGTCAAGCTGCGCGAGGTTGGCGACGTCGATGAGGTTGTCGTTGTCGACGTCGTAGTCGACGAGCACGGCGACCGTCACTCTGATGTTCGGCGTGAAGAAACGCGTGTAGTCTCCGCCTGTGACGGTTTGGGTGACTTCCGTGACGCCGATGCGCACGCCGGTGACGGTGACGGTCTGCGGCATGTTCCAGTCGCCCGGCGTGAACGTGAGGTTGTTCAGCGATACCGTGGCCACCATCGGATCGGTGGTGACTACCATCATTACGTCGCCCGTCGGCTCGGTGTTCAGGACGATGGTATAGTCCGCCATGCCGCCCGGCGCCACAGTAATGACCAGCGGGTCCGAGGGCGGGTCGGTGGCCAGCGTGACGCCGCGCGTGTCGTCGTCGGTTATCGTGCCGCTGTTCTGGACGTTGGCCGGATTGCCACTGAATCCGCACCAGACGGCGATGGTCTCGTTCTCTTCGTCAATGTCGTCGCCGTTCACCGTCACGTTGAACGTCCCGCTCAGCTGCGCCGGGTCCGCGACCGAGAAAGTAGTCCTATCGTTTATGCTGTTCTTGAGGAGGTAATCCGTCCCCTCCAGCGCCGTTCCGGAGTCGCCATGCGTCCAACACCCTACCCGGTAGGCCGACGCGCCACTGGCCGTCACCGTGAAGCTCATCACCGTCGTCGTCCCCGATGCGCCCTCAACGACGGTGGGTGCGGTTATGCTCAGGGTCGGGCCCGTCTCGTCGTCGTTGACCGTCACCGTCGCCGCCCTGTCGCTCTGCGTCGTGGTGACGATGTAGCCATCGCCGTCGGCCAGCGTCGCCGTCACCGAGCCGTCGGTCTCGTCCACATCGTCGCCGGTGGTGGGAACGTCATGCGTGGCCGAGGTCTGGCCCGCCGCGATCGTCACCGTCTGCTGGCTGGTCGTAACGCCGTAGTCGCCGCTCAAGCCGCCGTCAGCCGTGATGTCCAGGTTGACCGTCAAGGTGGAGGGCAGCGTCCGGCCCGCCGTCACCGTGAACGCCGCTGGCGAACCCTCCGTCACCGAGGGAGAAGCCGCAGCGATGCTGATTTCGGGGGGCCCCAAGGCCAGCGACACCTGTACGGTCTGCCCATGGCTCCAGCTCAGGCCGGGGTTCGTCAGGTCGTAATGGCACTGCGAGGCGCCTTCTTCGAGCGTACACACCACGCCGTCGAACGAGGTTGCAGCGTCGTCGAGGCGCAGCACGAAACGTCCGGCGCCCAGCGCTAAGCTTAGCTGGACTATCAGCCCGGAATTCGTGTCGGTATAGTAACTGATATCATAGACTGCATATCTGGTCCCGTTGAATATGAAGTCATTGGGCGTGAGCGAGCCGGCGTTATTCTCCTGAACGTAGCCGACGGATGGGCGCCCGCGGCCAGCAGTTTCGACGATCATCGTGCCCGACCAGAAGATATCCCCGACGCTCACCCTGATCGCCACGTCCCCGGCGGTGACGCTTCCGTAGTCCGCTCCGGCGACGGCGTGCGTGATGGTCGCCGTCCCCTCGCCGGCTGTCTGGCTGACGCCGCTCACCGTCACCGTCTGCGGCGTACGCGAGTTGGACGTAGTAAAAGTCAAAACATCCGGCGACACCGTGGCCGCCGCGGGGTTGCCGCTCACTGGCGTCACCGTCACGTCGCCGGTCGGCTGGCTGTCCAGCACGACCGTATACGTCCTGGTAAAGCCCTCGCCCACCGCCAGCGCCGCATTGCTGATCGTCACCCCTTGGGTGCGCCGGAGTATGACCGGGACCGGCTGCCCGGCGACCCACGCCGGACCGGGCAGGCTGACGTTCGACCACTTGTAGTTGTTGTTGGCGGCTACTGAGTTATCCGCAGCGGAAAAGTTCAGCACGGCCGCATCCGTCGCCGGGGCGCCTATGCGGAGTTGGAAATCCCCGGCGGGGAGAGCGCTGTCCAGAGTGAGAGAAACATCGGTAGGGACAGAGGTATTCGTGCTCCGCCTGAGCTGCTTGATCCGGTACGTCGTCCCTTCCAGCTCGAACTCCGCGCTGGTGAGGGAGCCGCTGTCGAAGGTGCGGTTGTATCCCCAGCCGCCGAAACCCGTTATAGGCCCCGCCGTGAGGGTGGCGTCCCAGATGGCGGGCGACGACACCGACTGGGCCTGGGCCGGCCCGGAGGAAAACACGCCGACGACGGCCAGCAGGACAACTACCGCCAGGACCGGGAGCAGGCCAGCCAGCCAACGCGGCATCATACCAGAACGCCTGTTCGGGGAGGGGTTGATAGGGGTATGTATTTCATTTGGGACTTTACGCAGTTGAACGTGAGACCACATAGTAGGGTAGGCTTGCTCAAATACAAAACCGCTCCCAAATGCTCACTATCGGGCCCATTCCGTCATTCCGGCGTAGGCCGGAATCCAGGGGCGGTGGGGCCGGTTCGTAGCTATAATCTCGCTTTTACATACCCCTGTCAGCCTATCGGGGGGGCTGACGCTGATAGGGGTATGTATTTCATTTGGGACTTTACGCAGTTGAACGTGAGACCGCATAGTAGGGTAGGCTTGCTCAAATACAAAACCGCTCCCAAATGCTCACTATCGGGGCCATTCCGTCATTCCGGCGTAGGCCGGAATCCAGGGGCGGTGGGGCCGGTTCGTAGCTATAATCTCAATTTTACATACCCTTGTCAGGGGGGCTGACGGGGGGTAAGCAGGGCGAGGAGCCCCGCCGCCCCGCCGCGGACCTCCCTGGTCTTGCCGGTCACCGGGTTGAACATGATGCTGCGGTTACCCCCTCGCTCTATCTTCGTTCTATGATTACGCGCCCGCGGTCCTCGACCTCCACGTACAGGCTGTGGCTGTCGAGCAGCCGCATACCCACGAGGGGGGTGCTGCCAACCGCCCCGGTCTCGATGTATCTCGGTTGTCCGTCCCAGAGCACCGTAGCGCCGTACACGTCAAAGGCAGCCTCACTGCCGTCGGCCAGGACCGCCTCGCCATCACCCACGACAGGCAGTCCCAAGTCAGCCGCCAGCATCGGCGGCAATGTCAGGTAGCCATTGAAGCCGGTATCAATCACGGCGTCGACTTCCCGCGTCTGCCCCGCCGGGCCTAGCACGGGAAGGGTTACGACGGCTTCGAGGTTGTCGTTCACGAAGCCCTCTATCACCCGGATCTCCGTAGGGAACTGCCCCCGAAGTGATACAGCGCCCGGTGTCCGACCCGGAGCAGCCAGACATCAATAGCGTCCGGGCGTTGCGTCCGCAGACGGTCCGTCGCGGCAATCACGTTGTCGCCAATGGCCCAACTGTCGCTGTCCACGTCGATGGCGACGACCTCTCCGTGGTGGTCTGCTTCGACCTTGTGCCGAATGTCGCGCTCGTATATCTCCTTGCCCAAGAGGGCGATCTCATCCTGCGGGCGGGTTGGCGCGGTGGGCCTGGGTGATTGCGTGGCCGCCGGCATCTCCGCGTCCATCATGCGTCCCCCTTTCAAAGGCGTAGATCTACACCGAACATTCTACTATATTGCGGCGGTTTGCGGTTTCGGGGGAGGGTAAAAACCGGGGTAAACTAGGCGAGCAGTCCCGCAGCGGAGCGGCGGTCCTGGGTGGGTAACTGTTCAGACTTCACGACAATCCGCCAACAAGCGCAGTCCACCGTCATACCGGCGAAAGCCGGTATCCACAGGGTCGGGCGGGGACTCCTCACCGGGACTGAACACTTACCTGGGTGGTCTTGGCGGTCACAGGGTTGAACATGATGCTGCGGGTTACCCCCTCGCTCTATCTTCGTTCTATGATTACGCGCCCGCGGTCCTCGACCTCCACGTACAGGCTGTGGCTGTCGAGCAAAGCCATGCCCACGAGGGGGGTGGTGTCGGACATATGGACATAGACCTGCCTTGGCTGGCCGTCCCAGAGTACCGTAACGTAGTAGACGTTGAATCTCGCCAGAGTACCGTCGGCCAGAAACGCCGAGGTACGGGTCACGAAGGGCAGTTCCAGTTCCGTCACCAGTGACGACGGCAGCGACAAAAAGGCATTGAAGCCTGTATCGACAACTGCCTCCACCTCCCGGATCAGCCCCGCCGGACCTTGCACTACAAGCCTTACGATGGGTTCGTAGGCGGAGTTGACCACGCCCTCGATCACTGGGCGCTCCGCAGCGATCTGCCGCCGAAGTGATGGACAGCCCGATGGCCTACCCGCAAGGACCAGACGTCAATAGCCTCTGGTCGCTGCGCCCGCAGACGCTCCACTGCATCAAGGATGTCGTCGCCGATGGCCCAGAGTCCGGTGTCCACGTCGATGGAGACAATCTCGCCGTGGTGGTCGGTCTCGACCTTGTGCCGGATGTCGCGCTCGTAGATCCCGTCGCCGAGGCGGGCCGTCTCCTCTTTCGGGCGGGTTGGCGCGGTGGGCCTGGGTGATTGCGTGTTCGCGGGAATCTCAGCGTCTCTCATGCGTTCCCCTTTCAAAGGCGTAGCTCTACGCCGAACGTTCTACTATATTGCGGCGGTTTGCGGTTTCGGGGGAGGGTAAACCGGGGTAAACAGGGCGAGGAGGCCCGTGGCGGGGCGGCGGGGGCCTGGGTGGGTAACTGTTCAGACTTCGCGACAATCCGCCAACAGCGCAGTCCACCGTCATACCGGCGAAAGCCGGTATCCACAGGGCCGGGCGGGGACTCCTCACCGGGACTGAACACTTACCTGGGTGGTCTTGGCGGTCACAGGGTTGAACATGATGCCCTCACTAACTCTCTTGGGACGCAGGCGCGGGATTGGGGGCCGCCGAGAGGAGCGACCTGACGGCTGGAACCAATTCGTTGGGAATCACCATAACAGTGTGAGACTTGTCCTCAAAGGCCGCCTCAATCTCAGTTGCCCACTCGTCGCCGGTCAGCGAGTCGTAGTGTTCGATGATGCCGCGGACGTGTTCTTCGTCCCAGCCGGGTGGGAACTTGTTCGTCACGTTGCTCATCTGCTTCTCCTTCTCATCCGCCGCCGGTAAGCGGCGAGGGCATTACCGGTTAGCTGGTAGGCGGTGATTACAAAGGCGCTGTCCGGCTGTGGGTCGCGCTTATAGACCACCAGAAGATACCGCCCTCCGCCAGTCTGTCCGATGGCGATGCGGGAATCTCCTCGCCCGGGTATGTCTTCCCCAGGCGACTCCAGAACATCCTCGACTTCGTACTCAAGCACACTATGTCCATGTATATGGGGGTCGCCTCTGGGCCAACTCTCGGGCCCCAAACATGCCGCAGCGTCCGGCATCCGGCCCGCATCAATCAGACACCGGCGTCCGGGCGGCGGGCGGTTATGCGGGTCACAGGGTTGAACATGATGCTGGGTTTACCCCCTTCGTTCTATCTGCGTTCTATAGCTACGCGCCCGCGGTCCTCGACCTCCACGTACAGGCTGTGGCTGTCGAGCAAAGCCATGCCCACGAGGGGCGTGCTGCCAGTCGCGTCAGCCTTGATATGTCTCGGTTGTCCGTCCCACAGCACCGTAACGTCGTGAACGTCGAAACTCACTTCATCGTCGTTGGCCAGAAACGCCTGCCCCGTGTAAGCGAAAGGCAATCCTAGCTCCACCACCAGCACAGTCGGCAAGGTCAAGAATCCGCTGTAGCCGGTGTCCACCACAGCCTCAATATCCCCGGGTCCGCCCCTCCGGTCCCTGTAAGTGAAGGGCGACCACTGCTTCGTGGGCGGCATTCACAACCCCCTCGATCACCCAGTCCTCCGCAGAGACCCGGCCCCGAAGCTGCGCAGCGCCCGATACCCGACGCGCTCCATCAAGACGTCGATGGCCTGCGGGTGCTGCTCCCGCAGGCGCTCCACCGCGCCGCGGGTGGTGTCGGCAACGGCCCAGTCCCCCGTCTCCACGTCAATGGCGACGTACTCCCCGAAGTGGTCGGCTTCGACCTGAGGCAGGATGTCCCGCTTGTAGATCTCCTTGCCCAGGCGGGCGATCTCATCCCGCGGGCGGGTTGGCGCGGTGGGCCTGGGTGATTGCGTGGCCGCCGGCATCTCCGCGTCCATCATGCGTCCCCCTTTCAAAGGCGTGCTCTTACACCGCACATTCTACTATATTGTGGCAACAAAAAGGCCGGACACAGGGCCGCACAGCCTGAAACGCAAAAAAGGCCGCACACACATGGGCAGCCAGGGGGAGGACACCGGGATACGGTATCCTCCCCCCATGCCTTGCGACCTATCGTCCCGCGCCGGCCGGCTCCTTCTCCCGCTGTAGGGTAGGCCGCAGGCGAGTTACTCCGGTGGCCCGAAGCACTTTTCCGTCGGCCTCCCTCCGAACCGGACGTGCGGCTTTCACCGCATCCGGCTCTCCAGTGGTTATTTTCTGCTTACGCGGTTTCCAGCTTCCCCCGTGGACCTTCAGGTGGCAGGAGCGGCAGACCACCAGAGTCTTGCGCCGCCTGGCTGCCATGGCCTGTATCCACTTGGGCTTTTCACTTTAGCCTTTGACGTTCAGGTCGCGGAGTGCGCGGATGTGCTGGACTTCAATGTCCGATGTTGACCCGCACAACTCACACTCGTCCGCTAGGAGCCTTTGTAACAACTCGTTGTGTTCAGTCCTGTATCGCTGAGGCTGTTGGTCTGTGAGGACTGCCTGCCTGTTCCGCTTCAGGGGTATGCCTCCGAACTGCGCCACCAGAGGGTGTTTACCCTCACGGCGCTGTACCACGACCTTGAGGCAGGTGCGTTCCCCATGCTCGGTTAGTGCGGTGCTCTTTTAGCTCCGAAACACTTTCCGGGCTGTGGTTTGATGCCTTTTTGCCAGGGTCTTGGCCAGCGACCACTCCATGACCCATTGCAGCCGCCCGAAGTGGGAGACGTTCAGGGCCAGCAGATAGTACTGGATGACGCCCCGGAACTCCGCTTGATACCTGCTTACGACGGTGAAGTCATCATCGGACAGGCGGTCGTTGCGATGTGCCGGTTTACCGCTCCTCATGTAGGCTCGGCAGTGTTGCTCGATGACTTTGGCGGGGACTCGTAATCCGATTTTGCCGTTGACTACTCGTCCTTTATGAGTATTGGGGGCGAGTTGGTCGTTGGCCTGTTGGTTCACGAGTTCGTAGCCGAGAAACCCCGCCGCCTGGCTGGTGGCGTGGGTGATGAGGGTCTTTTCCCTGGATAGCTGAAGCTTGAGGGTATCGCGCAGGAACGTTTCCAGGGACTCTTTTATCTGCCCGGCTTCGGCCTTTGGCCCGATGAAGTCCAGCACGAAGTCGTCCGCGTAGCGGACGTACCGCACCGTCGGAATCCAGGATCGTTGGGGTCACCAGATGGCAGTTGTAGCATCTGCTTCCGCAGTTGCATTGCCAGGTCATGGTTTCCCTTTTTCCTGTGACGTGCCAGCCGGGCGCTCAATGCGCCCCACTGACGGTTGCGTCTCCGGGCTGTACCTAGTACCGTTTCAATCTGGTCTTGTCGGATAGATATGGTGGAGCTTACTACGAGCGTCCCCCGGTCGTGGCCGAGGGCAGGCTCTGGGTGGAGAACCGCCAGTCTATGATGGCGGCGGCTTCGTTGCGCTCGCGTTCGAGGGCCGCGACCTCCCGTCTCAGCAACGCTTCATCGCCGACCCGGCGGTTCAGACACTGTCTGCTGAAGACGCTCAACTCGATCTCAGCCATGTTCAGCCAGCTTCCATGAGTGTTGGAGTGTAATGAAACTCCAGCCGTTTAGCGATGCGCCGGGCTTCGGACGGCTCAAACGCTTCGTAGAGCGAGCCCGGCTTGTGGGTGTTCAGGTTGTCCAGGACCAGCCTGATCACTTCGGCGTCAGGGTATGCGCCGTCCACCAGCCACTTCATTTGATGAGCGAAGTCCACGGCAGTGCGGCGCCCGGTCACCTCGACATGCCGCCATCCACCCTTCGGCTCACAGATCATGAACAGGTTCCGGGTCCCGTTTCGCTGGTACTCAGTGTCATAGCGTTCCACCCGTCCTGGGGCGGCCTTGATGGGCGGCCTCACATCCCCGGTCAATTGCCTGGAGGTCTCGTCGAAACACACTACCGGACGCTCTGGGTTGTACTCTTGGTGGTACAAGTCCAGCACCTCCTCCATCCGCGCCACGAACTCCCCGCTCACCCTGGGAATACACCATTCTTTCTTCTTCCAGGGCTTGAGTTCATTTTTTTGAGTATCTGGCGCACTGTCTCAAGGGAGATGCTCTCAGCAAACTCCAACTCCACCACCTTGCCGGCAAGCAACTGGAGTGTCCAGTGCGCGTGTCCTTCGGGCGCTGCGCTGCACGCGAAGGCGATCAGGTGCGCTTCCTGCTTGCCGTCCAGCTTGCGCTCCCGGCCCGGCCGCGGTCGGTCATTGATGGCGGCCTCAAGCCCTTCCTCCACGTACCGCTTCCGCGCTCTGGCAACGGTGGCGGCGTTGATCAAAAGCACATCAGCTATCTCACGGTCCCGAAGTCCTTCGTCAGCTTTGAGCAGCGCGAGCGCCCGCTTGACGGTGCGGACTGACGGCTTGCCCCGGCGGGAAACCTCATTGAGGCAGGTCCGTTCGGACTCGGCCAGTTTGACTTTATACTTGATGGCAGCCATGCTTGGGCACCCCCTCACAGAAAGATCATCCCCAAGTATGACTGCCTTCTCATATTCTTACAAAGCTATCTGGAAACAGTACTAGGTGAGGTTCATCGGCCTTGGGTATGATATGGCTGGCTTCCTTGCCGTCAACAAAGCTTCTTACGGCATTCTCACCCAAGTTGCGAACTGGATATGGGATACTATCCTTATAGAAGCTCTGCGCTTCGGCGAGGGTTCGGGCGCCGTACTCGCCACTGAGCCCAGCATCCTTAAACTTCTGTTGCAATTGCTGGCTCAGGTGGTCAAAAGTACCGTCTGGTACACCTCGTACCCACGTATCCAAGCTAGCGGCAGCAGTTACTCCACCGACTGCGGACCATTTGTTGATGGGGCTTTTACTATCTTCCAAGGCTTCCGGCCATTCGTAGTAAAGTTCTACGGTCGCCCTTTCTCCTGCTCCGATACGCCGTCCACACCGCGCGCATGGCAGGCTGCGACGCGTATTGGCAGTTTTCCCGTTGGAGTCCAAGTGGCGGAGATAACAGGCGTGTTTCCCTTGCGCCCAACATCCCGGACAGCCGATGCAATAGTTATTGAAATCGCTCCTGCTAACGCCGGACGGGGTTTCCTCGGGCAGTTCCGACAGGCACAGACGGCCCGGTTGGATGGCGTGTCGGCACTCGGCGCAGCGTAGGTCTGGGTCAGCAATCATTGGCCACATCAGACAGACTCCCTACAAGCGCGACGGTGGGTATTGTTACCATGACTTTCCTGATTGTCGTACTGTCCCCTACCCCTCCGCCTTAATCAACGGGTACATCGCCAACGGCGTTGCTGCAAGCAGGCCGGCGTCTACCGGCAGGGTGGCTCCAGAGACCCAGTGGGCCTCGTCGGAGGCCAGGAAGAGGACGGCTCACGCTACGTCCCAGGGTGTGCCCTCTATACCAAGGGGGCCGGCTTTGCGCCTTAACTCCAGCATCTCTTGCGATGAGTGCTTGGCGACCATTGGGCTGTGGATATGGCCGGGGGCGATGCAGTTTACGCGGACGTTGTCGCGCCCGTAGTGGACGGCCATGGAATTGCTGAGGCCGATTATGCCGGCCTTGGAGGCCGCGTAGGGGTGGCTGGGCCTTCCGCTGCCGGCCCGGAGGCCGACTATTGACGACAGGTTGACGATGGACCCGCCGCCGTCCTCGATCATCCTCGGGATAGCGTGTTTGCTGGTGAGCATGACGCTCTTCAGGTTGACGTCAATCACCGTATCCCAAAGCTCTTCGTCTACGTCCGTAACCGAGCCTGGGCCGGAAATTCCCACGTTGTTAATCAGCACGTTGAGCTTGCCGAAATTGTCCACCGCGGCTTGGGCCATCGCGGAGCAGTCGGCGTTGCTGGTAACGTCGCCGACGAAGACCGCCGCGTCGCCGCCCTCTTCCTTGATGTTCGCCAAGGTGACCTCGGCGTTCTTCTGGTCCCGGTCCACCAGCAGTACCTTGGCCCCGTGCCGGGCGGCAAGGATGGAAATAGCTTGCCCGATGCCCACGAAATCGCCGCTGCCGGTGGCCCCGGCGCCGGTAACTATAGCCACTTTGCCGCTTAACCTGTTCCCTTGGTCTGGCATGATTGACCTCTCTTATCGTTAGTTTTGAACCACTTATGCGTCTGTTGGTCATGATGGAACCACGTATCCCCGCGTATGCGGGGGAACCTTCGTGGGCATCGGACAAGCCATTTCGATGCTAGGTCTATCCCCGCGTGTGCGAGGCAAGGAGTGTGCTGGGTGGAGTGGGCGGCTCAAAGTATAGTTCCAAAGCTTCCCGTAAATTCTCCAGCGCTTCGTCAGTCGATTCCCCCTGGCTGGCTACGTTGACTTCCAAAGCCTGCGCTACATACCAAGTGCCTTCCTGCCAAACCGTGGCGGTAAATGTTCGTTTCACAGCTCTAATAACCCCCTTATGAGCGTGTTCGTCTAAGTCTATTCGGCTAAATACAAGGGTATCTCCAAAGTGACCGATGCATATTCGACGATGCCGAAACATCGGGCTTTTGCCGTCAGCCCAGCGACGGGCGCTGCGTCTGGGGCCTGCTGGCTTCCAGGCCGCGGGCTACTTGCAGCAGCGTCAACTCGTCGAAGTGCCGTCCAACCACTTGGACGCCTATCGGAAGCCCATCGGAACTGAAGCCGAAAGGCACCGAAATAGCGGGAGAGCCGGTGAGGTCCCAAGGCAGGGTGATGCGGAGCGTGTGCCTGCCCGCCAGGGTGCGGCCCTCGATGTTGAATTCGTTCTGCCCGTGGGGGAACGCCGGCATCGGCACCGTGGGGCACAGGAATATGTCGTAACGGGTGAAGTAGTCCTTGACTGCCTGCCGCAGGTCTTCCCATTCCTGGGCAGCGTTCAGATACTCATCTATGGTGAATGTATTGCCGTCCACGAAACGGGCGCGGAACATCGGCGTCAGGTCCGACTCCCTTCCGGCTATCGTGGGCGCGGAGTAGCGCTTGGCTTCCATCGTATAGATAATCGTGGAAATGGCCGAGGCGTTCTTCTCGGTCAACGCCGGTATTTCCACTTGCTCGACGTTCATGCCAAGTTCGCCCATGGCCGCGGCCGCTTCCGCCACCGACCGCTGGACCTCCGGGTCCACCGGCACGCCGGTGGTGGGGCTCCATCCCACCTTCAGTTGGGTAAGGTCCACGTCCAAGGGCGCGTAGTCGGGTACTGGCACCGGCGGAGTGTACAAGTCGACTTCGTCTGCTCCGGCGAGGATGGACATTCCGAGGGCCACGTCTCCTACGGTTCTGGCAATAGGCCCGACGTGGATTGCCCGGTGGAGTGTTTGTGGTTGGATGCCCGTATAGGGAATGCGCCCCAGTGTGGGTTTGATGCCCACCACGCCGCAGAGGCTGGCCGGGGTGCGGATGGACCCGCCTAGGTCGGTCCCTAAGCCGAAGGGTGAGAGGCCCGCGGCTATGGCGGCGACCTCCCCACCGCTGGAGCCACCGGCCGTTCTCTCCAGGTTCCAAGGATTGCGGGTCAGACCGAAGACCTCGTTGTCAGTCTCCCACCACAGGGCGAACTCCGGCATGTTGGTCTTGCCAAGCAGAATGCCGCCGGCGGCCTTGAGGCGGGTGTAGACTTCCGCGTCCTGTTGGGATACGTAGTCGTTATAAATCTTCGATCCAAGGGACATGCGCATCCCCGCCGTTTCGATGCAGTCCTTCAACGTATAGGGTACCCCGTGCAAGGGGCCGAGGTTATTGCCGCGCATTACCGCCGCTTCCGCTTCCTTGGCCCGCTCAAGCGGGTCTTCTGTGAAGAAGACGATGGCGTTCAAAGTCGGGTTGAGTTGCTCGATGCGGTCCAAGTGGGCTTGGACTACCTCCACCGGAGACAGGACCTTCTGGCGTATCTTTGCCGCCAGTTCGGTAGCGGGCGCGTAATAGATATCTTCGCTCATGGTTTACCTCAATAGCGTTGTTTGTGCTTGTTATTTCTGGATTCCCGCCTGCGCGGGAATGACGTTCCTGTATGGGAATGACGTTCCTGTGCGGGAATGACGTTCCTGTGTGAGGGTGACATTCTTTCTCGGGAATGACCAAGGGGCGGCTCGACCTCCAAAAATGGGCTGATAGGGATGGTCAGCCGCGGCGCAAAGCCCGGCCGGGCAAAGCGCCTGTGTGTACGCCTTGGTCAATGACCGGCGTGCCGTTGACTATGACGTAGTCTATACCGCTGGCAAGCCGCCGAGGATCCTGCTTGGTGTTGTTGGCGTTAATCGTCGCGGGATCGAAGATTACCACGTCGGCCTTCATGCCGTCGGCCAGAATCCCTCGGTCAGATATTCCGAGGCGCTGAGCCGGATAGGAGGTCATCCTCCTGATGGCGTCGGGAAGGGACAGTTTCCGTTCTTCGCGGACTAGCTGCGCGAGGATGAAAGGGAAGGTGCCATAGGCCATGGGCGGCGGGTAGTCGCCAATGAGAAGGGCGTCGCTGCCGACCATGTACATCGGGTGGCTGATAAAGTCCGGCAAAGTGGCTTCATCGACTATGTCGGCGAAGTAGGACACCCGCAAATTTTCCTCCAGAAGCACGTCACAAATGGCGTCAACGGGATGCTTGCCCGACATTTCGGCCATTTCCGCCACCGACCGCCCCTCGAACCGGCGGTTTTGGGGCTCCTTGAAGTAGGTTACCCACATCTCATCCCATCCTCGGCCACGGGGTTGCACCTCGCGCTTGAGCCGTTCCCGCTGGCCGGGGTCGGCCAGCACCTCTTTCAGTCGGTCCGGGCCGCCGTCATGGGCCCACTGGGGGAAGACTATCAGTATCCTGGTTCCGCCGTAGCGGAAGGGAAATGTGTCGAAGGTCACGTCCAGCCCCTCGTCACGGGCATCGTCCACCAGTTGCAGTATGGGCCGCGCCCCGGATGTGTGGACGCGCCGCCGGAACAGGTGGGTGATGTGGACCGGAACGCCGCTGCGACGACCGATTTCTATGGCTTCCCGGTTGGGGTCCAGGTAGCGGTCGCCCAGCCAGTTGCGGGTGTGGGTATGGTATATCCCACCCAGCCTGGCCGCTTCCTCGGACAGGGCCACCAGTTCGTCGGTGTCGGCGTAGCTGCCGGGCGGGTAGTCCAACCCGGTCGACATGCCCACTGCCCCGTCTTCCATGCTTTCCCGCAGCAACGCCTTCATGTCTTCCAACTCGGCTGCGGTGGCTTTACGGTCATTCCATCCTACCGCGTTAATGCGCAGAGGAGCGTTACCGACGATGTAGGCGATGTTCACTGCCACCTTGCGGTCGAACATCGAAAGGTACTCCGCCACGGTGGACCAGCGGCCCGGCAGGGGTGGGTCGCCGTCCAGCCCGGAGTTGAGGCAGATGAATCGGTCGAGGTCGTCGGGCGACCGGAAGGGAGCGTAGGAGTTGCCGTCGATGCCTATCAACTCGGTGGTGACGCCCTGGAACACCTTGGGTTCGTGCCTTGGTTCGGACAGGATCACCAACCCGGAATGGGCATGAACGTCGATGAAGCCCGGGCACACCACCCTGCCGGTGGCGTCAATCGTCCGTTGGGCTTCCAAGTGCGAAACGTCCCCCCGGAACACTTGCACCCGGTCGCCTTGTATACCGACTGCGCCATAGAATCCCGTGTTGCCGACGCCGTCCAGTACCTCGCCGCCTGTGATCAATAAATCGAGCATTGTGTTGCTTCTCCAATAGGTAACGGTTTCCTGGATGAGAGTTCCGATCATAATATCCAACGGGTGGCGGTTGGTTCAACCTGACCGGCGATGAGGCGGCAGCATTCGCCACTTCAATCTCCGTTTGCCGGCATTTCTTGTGGTAAATTAAAGAGTACCGGGACCCAACTGTACTAACGCAGGTAGACAACCCTACGAGAGGCAGAAATGGCGGATAAGTCCGGTCGGATGTTCCACGGTTGGTATGTTGTGATGGGATGCTCGTTAGTGGCCTTGGGCACTTCCGGCACCCAGTTCTCCTTTGGCGTGTTCCTGCAACCCATGACCGAGGAGTTCGGCTGGAGCAGGAGCACCCTGTCCCTCGCATTTGGCATTACCTTCATGCTATCCGGCCTCATGCGTCCCTTGGCCGGTTATCTGGCCGACCGTTACAGTCCCAAGTTGGTGGCCCTTTTCGGCGTTGCGTTGCTGGGAATCATGCTGCTGATCGTCCCCTCGGTCCAAACCTTGACGCAACTCTACGCGGTGTTCGCGGTGATGAGCATCGGGTTGACCATGGGAGTCGGCCCGATTTTGACCAAGGTCATAAGCGCTTGGTTTTACTCCCGCCGGGGCTTGACGCTGGGGTTGCATAGCAGTTCCGGGTCGTTTGGGGCTTTGATCCTGGTCCCGATTGCCTCTGTGTTTCTGATCCTGTTGGACTGGCGAGACGCCTACTATTTCCTGGGTGGGCTTGCTCTCCTGGTCATCCTTCCTGTTGGCATGATCTTCATCCGAAACACTCCCCAGGAAATGGGGTTGGAGCCCTTGGGCGACACGTCAGACCTGCGTAGGAGAAGGGGCACCGGCGGGGATGACTCCACGCCAATATTCGGGCGCGACGCGACTTTCAAGGAGGCGTTGGGCTCGAACCTGTTCTACCGGCTCACCTTTGGGTACTTCGTTTGAGGGTACTCGATGAGCTTCGTGAATGCTCACTTTGTAACCTACGCCCAGGACCTTGGATATCACCCGATGGCCGCCGCGGGAGCGTTCAGCCTGATTGGGGCCGCCGCCGTGGTAGGAAGTCTCTACATGGGGCACCTTTCCGATCAGTACGGACGCCGGTGGCTCTTGACTGCCTCTTACCAAATCCGGGCCCTCGGGTTTATTGTCGTGTTGCTGTCCATGGGAATACCGGCCCTCGGAATTCCCCCACTGGGGCTGGGAACCCTCTTGGCAGGGATACTCCTGGTGGGGTTTTCCTGGAACTCGGTGGTCAGCGTCACCGCCGCGTATACATCGGACCGGTACGGTATTAACCTGAGTTCGGGAAAGTTAAAAGGGATGAGATAGGAGTTGAAGTTGCTGGTCTGAGAGGTGAAGGGAAGGCTTTTTCGGTTGATGGCAGTAGGCGATCAGGCCACAGAGCAGGTTGACCAGGAAGTTAGCCACACTGCGGTGCCGGGTATGTTCAATTTGGGAAATGTTCTTCAGTTGGTCGTTGATGGTCTCAATGACCAACCGTTTCCGCAACAACAGCTTGTCTTCCAGAGGCAACGGACGCTTCTTCATGTTCTTGCGCCTGGGGGTGATTAGCTCCAAGCCTTGGGCCAGCAGTTGTTTGAATAGTGGTTGGGAGATGTAGCCCTTGTCGCCGAAGAGCTTGCCAAACAAGCCCTTAGCCAAGGCTGGCAGCGGCTTGCGGTCATCGACGTTGCCCGGAGTCAGCCGGCACGCCAGTATTTCACCCCGGTCATTGACGACCAGGTGGAGTTTGAAGCCATAAAACCAGCCCATTGTGGTCTTGCCCCGGGCGGCGATTCCGGCAAAGACCTGGTGGCGGGGAATCCGCTTGTTATGGCATACCTTGATGGCAGTGGCATCCACGAAGGCGAGGCCGGTGCAGTTGCCTTGGCGCTGTTGCAGGTAGGCTAACAGGGGGATGGTCACGGTAGGCGTCAACTCAACGAACCGGTTGTAGCTGACCAAGCCTGGGAATTCGGGCCGGAGGTGCACCAGGGTATACTCAGTGTAATAGGCTTTGAAGGTACGGTAGTGGGACTGGTGAAAGTGAATGAGAATCGTCATGATTTCACTGGGGGACAACCTTGTCGCTCGAACTCTCCGCCCCCCTTTCCGCGCCAACGTCACTCGACGCCAATGCGGTTGGAAGGCTTGCCAGAAATCATCGACATTGCAGAACAGTTTGAGTAAACTCATGAGGGATGCCTCCTTGGTATTCATCTACCAGAAAGAATACCTGTTCTTTCTTTGGGAGGCATCCCTTATCCCGAACTCAGGTTATTAGAAACTTGGGGACCATTTACGGGACCATGTTCGCGGTTATGCCCATCGGCAGCGGGTTGGGGGCTTTCCTGGGCGGCCTGTTCTACGATTTCAGAGGCACCTACGATATTGCCATCTGGTCGAACATCGCGCTTCTGCTGACCGCAATGGCTCTGGTGTCCTTCCGGGGAGAGCGTCGGCCCCCGGAGCGTCGGCCCCCGGAGCTTCGCACCGCGGAGGCCGTCGCCTGAGCCGCCTTGCCCTATTCCCTCGGCAATGACAAGCCGGGTACGAACCGGAGATTGGGTATCTTCGATAAGTCGCCTGGAGCAAGCTTCAGTTTCGAGTTTCTGCTGCCGGAGCCGAAAATCAGGTATTCCACGTCCATCAGGTTCTGGTCAGCGTATATTGGTAGGTCTTCGGGCAGCGCGAATGGAGTAACCCCGCCTATCATCATGCCCGTCAACTCTTGGGTATCCTCCGGAGCGGCAAAGGACGCGCGGGAGACGTTCATCAAGCCCTTGACCGTCTTGTTGACGTCCAAGCGGTCGGTTCCAAGAACGACGCAAGCGGAGAACTGCTTAGGCCCACGCCGGGAGCCTACGATGATGGTGTTGGCGCAATGGGCAAGGGGGTAGCCGTACTCTTCGCAAAACTGGGCCGTATCGGCGAAGTCAGGGTCTATGCGGATGATCTCATGTGGGACTCCCAGTCCGTTCAAGGTCTCGACGACCTTCGATTCGATGTCAGCGTCCTGCGTCATTGACCTCGTCCTGCGGCTCGGGCACAAACTTCATGGAGATGGAGTTTATACAGTGCCGGGTGTTGGTCTCGGTTAAACGCTCTCCAATAAACACGTGGCCCAAGTGGCCGTCGCAGGCAGCGCATTCGACTTCAATCCTGTGACCGTCCGGGTCAAGCTGGTGTTTCACCGCCCCGGGGATCTCCTTGTCGAAGGCCGGCCAGCCGCAATGGGCGTCGAATTTGTCCACCGATCGGTATAGCTCGGCGTCGCACCGGCGGCAGACGTAGGTGCCCGTCTCGTAAAAATCGTCATACTCCCCGGTAAAGGGCCACTCCGTTCCTTTCCGTTCGATGATGGCGCGCTCTTCGGGAGTCAGGGGGTTATATCTCGAGGTATCCATAGTTATCCCTCCTTGGCACCTATTATCTCACGTTGGCGCAATCCCGTATAAGGCTATGCCAACTCTGGAGTCCGGTGCTTCTCTGGTCAAGAGGGTTGGCTGCTACGCTAGAATAAACGGGGTGTGATGAGGAGTAGTTAGAATAACCGGGAGAGCACATCCTGCGCTTGACTCTTTCGTCTGAGTCAGGATTCTCAGTATCGATGGACTAGCAGGATGAATGGCGCATATCTTGAGAATCCTGAAATCCGGTAAATCCTGATTCAGACAATAATAAAGAAGGGGATCGGCCAATGCGCAAGAACCATTTCATCGACGTGATTTATACCCATACCGAGGGCGAGCCTACCTGCATCGTCTACGGGGGTGTTCCCTATCCGTATGGCACTGGCATCGTAGAGAAGAGGCGGTACCTGGAAGCCAACTACGACTGGCTACGCCGCGCTTTAACCCGCGAGCCCCGCGGACACAAGGACATGTTCGGCGTGTTCCTGACCCCGCCGTCAAGCCCCGACACCGACGCGGGAATGATCTGGATGGATGGCGAAAACTTCCACGACATGTGCGGACACGGCACAATTGCCTTGGGCATGGCGATGGTTTCCCAAGGCCTGACGCCGTCCGCCGGCGACCTGACCACCATCAGGTTTGAAACTACTGCGGGGCTTGTCACCGCCGAGGTTGGTTCGACGGCAAGCAGCGTGGAGTGGTGCCGCTTCGAGAACGTGCCAGCCTATCTTGCTGAGAAAGACGTGAAAATCCGGCTGCCCGACTTTGGTGAGGTGAATGTGGATGTATCCTTCGGCGGCAACTTTTTCGCCATAGTAAAGTGGGACCACCCGGAGTGGAAGATTTGCCCCCAAAACGCCGGCTTCTTCTCCAAGCTTGGCCCCATCGTAAAAAGCTTGGTCAACCTGCAAGTCGAGCTGCGGCACCCCACGCAACCGCATATCAACAACCTGGAGTTCGTTACCTTTTATCACGAACCCACGCTGCCCGACGCTTTTTACAAATGCGTTCATGTATTCAGTGACGGCAAGGCGGATCGGTCGCCCGGAGGAACAGGCACCAGTGCGATGATGGCGATGCTGGAAGCCCGCGGCCTGATTAAGGTGGGCCAGACCATTCAATCGGAAGGCTTGCTTGGGACAGGGACCTTTGAGGGTTGTTTGGTGGGCGAGACGGAACTGGGTGGTCACCGGGCGGTCATACCTACCATCAAGGGCAAAGCGAACATCACAGGCTATGCCAAGTGGTTAATTGATCCCGATGACCCGGTGGGAGAGGGGTTTGTGGTCTCTTAAGTACTACAGGCTCACTACTGATGCTATTGGCGACAACTGCCGTTGGTAATGACATCCCTGGGCTCCGGCTTGATACTGTTACCGCTAAGTGCAGTCAGACCAAACCGTAGTCCTCCTGCAGGCGGGTAAGTTGGACCAGCAGGCCTCAAGACCGCGCGGTCCTGGGGCCTCAATCCTGCCCAGCCGTGGCCCGGTTTCAGGGAAGGAGAGCAAATGTCATAGTCAGGGCCTAGTGGACGTCGCCTTCCTCCTGTGGCCGCACGTACTGGGCTAGTTGGCGGATAGTCTCGGTGAAAGTGCGGTCACGGTCCCGCGACTCGGGAAATTCTTCACCCAGAGGGGTGCTGCCGATGAACCGGTACATTTCCGCAACGCCCTCAAAGAGGTGGGGGGTCATTCCCAAGTGGGCGAAGGTGTTGCGAATCTCCTCCATTTCACTGACCCAACGGAGCGAGCGGGCCGGCACTGTGGGCAAGGTACGTTCCATACGCTGCAAGACTGCCTGCTGGCCAGACTGGAACTCTGCAAGCAGGGGCTCGGTCAGGCCCATCAACTCGGCTGCCATCAGCAACTCGCTGTACAAAGCCCAGGAGCCCTTGGTCATGGCGGCGTAGCACATCTTTATCCCCGAAGCCTGCCCGACCTCGCCGTCCAGCTTCAGGACCGTCAGCCCAAAATAGTTTAGCTGTTCGAACTGGGAAGCCGCATCGCCGGAGGTGTAGAAGTGGGGGCTGTAACCCGGCCGCGGCGGCCCTCCGATGATGGACACGTCCACAAACCTCCCGCCGGCGTCGGTAATGATCGGCTCCAACTCTCGCGCGAGCTGAGGGGCAATGGCGTTGCACTCTGCGAACAGGGTATCCACGCCCGTGGCCCTGAGTGCGTCGGCAACCTGCCGGCACAGGCTGGACACCGCTGCCGACACGGTCATGGACATTATCAAGTCAGACTGTTCGACCAGTTCCTCCATTGTTGGAATATCGCGTATGCCGGCCTTGTCAGCCAAGGCCCGCGTCCGGTCGCTGCGGCCGGCCAGGCAAGTAATTACGTCCAGTTCGTTTTCCCGCAAACGCTGCCCGACAGCATGGCCCATGTCGCCAGGACTCAATATAGCTACAGTGCCAATCTGCATGAAGGTCTTCTCTCGGTTAAGGTCTTCTCTCGGTTTAGGTATAGTACCCGCCAACCATAACACAGAGCTTATGTATTGGCAGTTCCGACTGGGTAAAGGATTTCACCTGTTTCTTCAGGCCCCCCCTGGTTTGTGTCATGGGTCCGGTACATCCTCATGGGTGGGTCAGCCACGAAAGAATTTGGCCACCTGTCCAGTCCTGCTGACTCCGGCGGAGTCTACGACAATGGCTGTTCTGCCTTGGGAAATCAGGTCACCAACAACGGCAGCTATGGCCTCGACTTCATCAGAGCCGATTCCTTTATCCCAAGTAGGATGTTGCTTCACTACGACCTCCAGGTCCGGATGATGGTGGTCCATCCACTCCTGAAAGGAGGGCTTATTTCCGCGTTCTTCCAAGGAGTCCCAATCACCGTGGAACGGGTAGAACCTGAACTCACTCCTCCCGTCCGGTTTACGGCCCAACCCGGTTTACGGCCCAACAGGGAAACAACCGCCCTATCGGAGCCTGGTAAACCCAAGACCCACGCAGATACCTCCTCTCCCGACACTTGCTTGTTCTTATCCTTTGGACAGTATCCGGGCCGTGCACACGTGAAGAAATACTTATCGCCGCCCGCAAGTTCGCGCTTCTTGAGGTTCCAATGTAGCTTACGTTCTCTGTCCATGAACACTTCCCCCAGCTTGAACGCTTGCACCTTCTTTGCGTTGCGTCTCAATCGATTGGCGCCTGATTGGTGGCGACCCGGTTCTGCTAACCACCGACCAGCTCTATGCGGTCTCCGTATCTACGGAAGTCCGCCACGTTGAACGTCAGTAGCCTGCGTTCCCCGTAAGCCAGCATAGTGGCGACTATGTTGGCGTCGTGAATCTGCCTGCCTCCTACGGAGACCTGACGGCACAGAGACACCAGCCAGTCCGTTACCTCAGGACCGTCCTCCAACACAACGAAGGTGGCGGCAAGCCTCTCCACATCGCTAAGCACCTCCTCGCGGGTGATGACCACCGGCCAGGTCTGTGGGCGGGTGACTACTGCCAGGTACTCACGCAAAACCTGACGACTGATGCGAAGCGGCTCAGGATCCTCAAAGGCTCTTTTGAGGCTGGCTCTGGCTATCTCATGGTCCGGGGCTTCCAGGATACGGGCGTTTACCAGCACGTTGGTGTCGACAAACATTGAGTGGGCTAAATTCTTTCCTCGTAGATGTTCTCGCGCCTGAGGCTGAGACCCTCAGGCCAGGCCCCGACGGAATGCACTGGCCACGCTTCGCCGAGGGTCATCCTGCGGACGGCGACCGTGGGTTTGCGCCGCAGCAACAGCGTCTCGGCTTCCATGTCGACCTCCGACGTCTCCCATCCGGCGGTGCTCCACGAAAGGGCTTGGCTGTGGCCGTTGCCTCTATTCTGGTTGGACCACCAGGGTCGGTGAAGGCGGGCCGACGCGGGCAACTGAAAGCCGATGATGGACTCGATTTCGCAAAACGTGGTTCGCCATTCCCGGGTTGTAAGGGCACATAGGTACGTGTAAAGCCTCTGATACTTGCCTCGGTTCGCCATTTCCCGGTATGTTCTGGTTCGGTCCATTGCCAAGTCGAGCCTCCGCCGATGTGCCGACTATCGAAATGTAGCCTAATGCACTATTTTAGTTAGTTAGTACCACATCTTCAAGCACTGAAGTGGACCCGGTTAGCCAGTTAGCTGTACAGAATCAAGGCGGAATTAAGTGAGGGTCCCGTCGCTCTTGGAGATGACGCCAACACCGGTCCCGCTGAACACCTTCTTTCAGAAGGGCCAGTGCGGCGTCACCATCGTCCATAGAGCTCCGAGCTGTCCGGTTACCCGATGTGTTGATGAATGAACGAGGCCATCTGTTCCATCGCCTGCTTAGCAACCGGCGAGGACAGGTCTCGCAGCAGTCCTTCGCCCTCCCCTTCGAAGATCGTCACATCTATCTGCCCGCCGGCCTTGCGATACTGCAGGATGAACTCGTCAAGGTCCGGGCGCGGATGCGCGTCCTCGTAGGTGCGGGCCAGGCACAGCGTGGGCGGCAGCGCTGTGCGCTCTCCAAGGGCCAGCATACGAGCTGGGGCGGCCTCGGCCATGGCCTCCTCCGTCTCCCAATACATGTCGTGGTTGGCCACGACCCGGTCGCTCACACCGTCAGGCGGTTTGCAATCTTCTCGAAGGCCTTTGGCATAGAGATAGCGTCCCAGTGGGTCGATCACCGGAGAGCACAAAATCACACAGCCCAGTGTGGCATCCACTTCTTCGGCGCCGTTGGAGAGCGGCAGGGCCGCGTAGCGTGAATCGTGGGACCGCATACCTACCAGCATAGCTTGGTGCGCCCCGCTGGAAGTGCCCATTGCGCCTATCCCATCCGGTCGGCCGTTCCAAGCCTCAGCCTGGGTCTTACACCAGCGAATGCCGTAGTGGATGTCGGCTAGAGAAGCCGGATAAGGTGCTACCGGCGGCGCTCGAAAATCCAGGGCAACCACGATCACGCCATTCTTGGCCAACGCTTCGTTGGCCGCGTTGCCGCTCAGACGGTCTCCCCTTACCCAGGCGCCGCCATGCAACTCGACCATTATCGGAAAGGGTCCGCTGCCGCGGGGCTTAAAGAGTCGTGCCAGTAAGGGCGTTTCGCCGTGCCGGAGATATTCCACGTCTTCGACGTCAATTTCATAGGTTGTCTGCTTGCTGATAGTCATGCAAACTCCTTTTATTGGTTGGCCATTGGGTTTGGGTGAGCTTAGGTTAAATCCAGGGGGCATCTCAGTCAATCGGTGTCCCGAAACGGTGGATCCTCGTTTCAGGTTAGTACTACAGCCGGACTACTGAATCCAGCGGTGATAGCCGGGCTTGGTAATGGCATCGTCAGGCGCTGGCCTTATGTCGTCGTCTCCACAAGGACCAAGACGGCACAAAATCGGGACCTTCGATTGTTGTCCGGGCGCTCTGGCAATTCGGACCAAATTCACCCCTCTGTGGGGCCATCTTGCCCGAAAAGCCTAAAACACCCAAGCTCCTCACACGGCGCTTCGGAGTATAGTGGGACGTAGGAATCCTACCTCGTTGGGAGTGCAATCGCTTGGCATTCGCGAGGCCCGGTCGATGCGAGATACGTGTACCTCAAGTTCTGCTGCGACTCGAAAGGCAGAACACCGCGTGTGAAGTTTGAGAGGGCATCAGCATCGCCCCAGAGTGGATCACGACCTATGACTGATACACATCCGCCGGCTTCGACGACGGCGCCAAGCTTCCAGAGGGTGGCGGCAGCGAGTCACCACTGCGGAGCGCTGGATACGCTGATGAGTACGCAGGAACCGGCTTTGGCCCCACGGCGGCCGCGTGCGCTTGATCAACAATTCGAGAAGGCTCCGTTCCCGGAGAGGCGGCAGCCTCACCGCTGGATGCTGGGTCAAGGAGATGAGGAGATGAACTTGTTCAGGACGCGTCGCCGCGGTTTGTCAATTACCGTATTGATGGTGGCTTTCCTGTTCTTGGCAGCCGCGTGTGGAGGGGCGTCTACGCCCGTTCCCACTCCAACGCCTCAGTTGAGTGATGTACTGGCGAGCGCTGGCGAGAAGCTGGCTGCCATGTCGACGGCAAAGTTCAAGATGGTCGACGAACTGGAATCGGGAGCCAAGTTCTTCGGTACGACGTTCAAGAGCATGGAAGCGGACGTAAAAGCTCCCGACAGCTTCAGGATGTTGGTGGAGGTGGTGGCGCCGGGTATTGGATTTGTTGAAATTGAGATGTTGGCGGTCGGAGACCAGGCCGTCATGAAATTTTCCAAAGACGCGCCTTGGGTCCCCTTGCCCCTGGACCAGGTCCCCTTTAATTTTGTCGGGTTGGGCATGACTTTGCGCGACTTGCTTGCCACGATCGAGGATGGAACTATCACCGGTACGGAGTCCCTGCGGGGAGCCCAGGCCATCCGCGTTGAGGGGACCATTGGGTCGGAGGAGTTATCGAACCTCATGACCTCTGTGGACCCGGGTCTTTCAGTGGCCTTGACCCTATGGATCGACGAAGCCGAGCATGCGTTGCGGCAGATCAGGATAGCGGGCCAAATCTACACCGACGACGCGCCGGAAACCGTCCGTGTTCTAACCATTGAAGGCATTGACCTTCCCGTTGACATCCAGCTTCCGGAGGCAGGGTCCGGTCGATGATCGGAGTTAGGCATCGCCTCGCCTCCCTGGGTTCTTCCCAGTCGGTTGTGTTAGGGATTCTTTGCCTGGGGGTTTTCTCGACCGCTTTGGACCAGACCGTGGTAGTCGCCGCGTTGCCTAGCGTAATGGTGGACTTGAAAATCCCCCTGACGGACCTGGATAAGGCGTCTTGGATCGTAACCGCGTATCTGATCAGCTACACCGTGGCCATGCCATTGGCTGGGCGCCTGTCCGACGTATATGGCCGGGTAAAGATGTTCCAAGTGGCCCTGGTCTTGTTCTCCGTCGGGTCGGCGTTTGTGGCGCTGGCCCCAAACTTCCCTTGGGTGGTATCCGCCAGGGTGCTCCAAGCCATCGGGGGCGGCACCACGGTCCCAATAAGTCTGGCTATGGCAGTGGGAGTCGTAGCGCCACAGAAAAAGGGAATAGCAATAGGACTCGTGGCCGCCTCGGCTGAAGCCGGGTCCGTTTTGGGCCCTCTCTATGGAGGAGGCATAATCGAGTGGATCGGCTGGCGGTGGATATTCTGGCTGGACATACCCCAGAGCTTCATTCTGATAGCGCTCCTGGCCATTTTGCCGAACCGGGCCAATCCTGGGGCTAAGATGGACTACTTGGGGGCACTGGCGCTGGGAGGAGCGCTCACTGTTCTTTCTATTGCGCTGGCGCAAAGAAGCATCTTCACCGGAGAGTCCATTCGTCCGTATTTGATGGTGGCCCTGGGAGTCTTGCTGGTCGTCGTATTGATTCTGGTGGAGAGACGCGCCGTCCAGCCTCTGTTGGCATCTTTCCTGTACAGCTCCCGGGCGTTCTTGTCCGCCAACGCTACCCAGTTCCTGGTGGGGGTCGCCTTGATCATTGCTTTGGTAGCAGTGCCGGTCATGGCTGCCACCGTCATGGAGAAGAGGGCATGGGAGAGCGCCCTCCATTTGGTACGTCTTACGGCCGCCATTCCGGTGGGAGCGGTGGTAGGAGGTTACCTTCTTCGTTGGACGGGAGTGAGGTCGGTGTGCATAACCGGCCTCGTGTTTATGGGAACGGGCCTCCTGATCATGAGTGGTTGGGAGAAACAGGTGGAGGAACTCAGGCTAACCTTGCCCTTGGTCGCGGCGGGTTTGGGATTTGGGCTGGTCATCCCTCCTATAGGCGTCAGCGCTTTGAGCGCAGCGCCCGGCCATTATTGGGGAGCGGCGGCCTCATTGGTCACGGCATCGCGAATGGTGGGGATGGCGCTGGGGCTGGCGGCCTTGTCGGCCTGGGGCATAGAGCGCTTCTACAGCCTGACGGCCGACGTGACCCTTGGCCCGAACTTCGAGGCGACCGAGGCCGTCTTGATAGACGCCGGCGTCACCGTGTTTCAGGACCTCTTCATGATCGCGGGGTTCGTGTCGCTGGTTGCCATTTTGCCGGCCCTGTTGATGCGAACGGAAAACGACGAAGCAACGAATGACTTTGCCTGAGGTTGTGATTGCCGGAGACGGCTGGGCCGACTCTCACGGCGCCAGCCATCGTGGCATCGCTGCTCCTTGACGGCTACCAATCGAGTGGTGAGATACCGCCGGATTTGGCGAATTTCTCTGTGCGGTCATCGCCCGCTCCTGTCCGGCCTTGGGAAAGTTGCTCATCCCAGGCCACTGGCATTTCGGGCAGTCAGCAACCGGATCGTAAAGAATGCCCGACAGTAGAAAAAGGATTTACTATGAACTGGACTTTGTACGTTCAAGCGGCGTAGGCGAGGGAGTCAATGAGGCGGGCGTACAATTTGGCCGGGACTTTTTCAATGTCGTCGTCCAGCGATGACGTTGAAAAATTGTGTGATGCGGTCCACAAGTGGCGGCACACCAGGGCGATGGCATCTACGAAGGTGGGCGTCGGCTTGGCGTACCAAGCGACAGTTCGCTGGATGATCGGGCGGCGTTCCTGCAATGCGTGAGCGGCCAAGGCAATCCAGGAAAACAAGCCCATCAGGATGGGCGTAGTGCGGGCGATGGCGCGGTCAGACCACTGGCGGTGGGTCTCCACTCCCAGGTGATCCCGCACCTCCTGGTAGGTGACTTCCAGTTGCCAGCGCAGCACAAACCATTCCACAATCTGCACCGGAGCCACCGTCTGGTTGGTGCAGAGGAGAGCCTGGGTATCCAGTTCGCCTTTGGGGTCTCGGATCAAGACCCATCGGATGGGCACGGGCGGTTTGCCCCAGTGATACCAGACGGCCGTTTGAGAAGCGAGTTCCAAGGTTCTGGTGGTCCCGTCGTACCAGGCCACCGGCGAGGGAACCCATGAAAGAGTGGGCAGGGAAAGATCAGGCAGGTCGAGGAGTTGTTTCAGCGTGGGCAGGCGCGGGCCCTTCACCCGGGGCCGACCCATCTGGCCCGGCTGACGCGGTGGCGCCGGTGCGTAGAGGCCAGCATCCAGGCGCAGTCTGGCAATCAGAGTAACCGGTTCCCTGAGAGATTGGCAGAAGTGGAGCAAGTCGAGGACGGCGTAGCCGCCATCCCCCACCAGCACCAGCGGCCGGCGGGGCAGCCAGCGGCGCAGTTGCAGGATCATCTGGCGGGCCCAATCGGTGAGCTTCTCATGGGCACGGCCCCGCCGCTGATAATACCGTTCCGAAGGCGCCAGCACAGTCAGGAATGGCAAAGCCCAACACCGCCCAGCCCAAGGGTATGTGGCCCAGCCACATCAGGGAAACCCAGCGCAGGCCGCTGGCCTTGACCACATAGCTGCGGCTGGAGCGCACGGCGTCGCGGTAGATGCCCAGAGCACTGATTTGTGGCCCCTGGCGCCGCTCCAGGGTCTCGTCGATACCGAACATCAAGGGGCCGTCGCCCCGGTCCAGATGTTGGAGCAGCAGCTTCAGCAGGACCTGCGATACTTGTAGCGGCGACCAGGCCGCCCGGTTGAGCACGTGATGATAGCGGGCATAGTTACGGTCGCCGCTGAGGCCCATGACACGGAGCGCCGCGGCAACCGTGCGCCGGCCCGGGGTAAGTATTGTGCCGACCAGCAGAACTTGGGCTTTCAGCCAAGTCCGGTTCTGGAACAGCGTTGCGAAGGGAAGGAGAACGGCTACAATGGCATCCGGCAGGGTAAGCATGGCTTGACCTATTGTGAGAGATGGGGCCAAGCCAGCTTACCTTGTTTTTGTGATTATTCTAAATTTTGTACAAAGTCCAGCTTAGAAACTATCTCAAAACAGCAGTTGCCAGTGAAGGCGATGCCAGAGCAGCGCTCAGGGCCGTGCAGCAGGGCCAGGTAATTGACTGCCGTCTTGTCGTAGCGCACAAATTTCCCACGGCGCTTGGACAGCCAACCCAAGGTCCGTTCCATCACCCAGCGCCGCGCTGGATGGCGCTTTTGACCGTCAGCTGCCAGCTTCTACTCGCCAATTCGGTGGAGATGCATATGGCAAAGGTCAGTGAGTCGACTCCGTGGCCGCCGTAGACAGTCGGGATCCGGTCCGTCAACAACCCCGCTTCGTTCAGATCAACATAATTTCAGTGGGGAACTCAGTGGCCACGTCGTAGGCAGCGGCGCCCCCGGCCAACCCTTCCTTGGCCACCTGCTCGGCCGCAGGAACCAAGCCCATCTGCCCATCGCTCATCCACCGAGCGGCGGCGGACGGCATTGGTTCCACCTTGATAGTCAAGAGTTGTCATCTTCGGGTAACAAGTTCACTAAGTTGGTTTTGCCTGAACCCAGCCCTTTGTTCCGCCTCTCGCCACCGTTCCACGAATGCCGTCAAGCTGACGACAGTGGCATTGTCAGCGTTCAGGACAAAGAATGTTCGATTGCCGTTACGTCGGCAGCGAAAGGCGTGGGTACAGCCAGGTAATTGCCTCATCCAATGCTCAATCTCCCCGCCGAGACCGCCTCTAAACCGGGTATTGTGATGGTAGATGACTGCGGTGCGATTTTCCGACAGTCCCAATGCCTCTCCGAGTGGTAGCCTTTTCCAATCGCCACCCCTACCGTCGTATTGGAATCTGCGGTTATCGTAAAGTCCGTTGTCGGGATCGGCAAATACGATATCGCAATCTCTCAGTCGTTCTGTAACACTCTCGAACCACCCGCGCCGCCATTCTGCCCTATTGCACTCGTCATCGGACCGGGGATGGTAACACAACATTTCGCAGGCGAAAACCGCACCCGGCAAGAGACCCAGGTATCTCGCATCCGTCACAGAACGTTCCCCTTCGCGCTCTCGCCACTGGGCAATAATGCCATGGAACTCGTCGAACAAGTCCCCGTCGACGGGCCGCCAAATATCGGGTTGGGCAAGATACTCCGTATGTTGTCCGTCCGGCCCCTCTTCGTGAGGGTACAAATACCACGCTACCCCCAACTGCCTTCCACCCTTGCTCAACTCACGCAACAACCCGAGCTTGGCCAGATCACCAATATCCCCCACGTAACTGTCCTGCATCGTTCACCTCCGGTCAGACAGCATTTGCAGCAGGTCAATGGCTACCCTCACATCTTCCAGCGACCGCTCCATTTAGAATTAGCAACTATCTCAAAGCTTGAGTTGGCATTGTCGGCGGTACCATAGCAGGGTGCACGCCAATTGGATCAGGCCGATGTAGTTGGACACCTTCTTGTAGTACTGCAAGGATGACCAGCCGTCCTGCACGGTTGATTTCGCCGATTCGCTCCGGCCGAACATACCCTAGGTCCAACAGGAAAATGCGAGGCTACGATTCCCCGATGAAGGCTGAGCCGGTTGGTCTACCCATTCCGTCGTTTCGAGAACGGTCGTTGTAATACTGGAAAGGTGGTGCCGGGAGAGGGACTCGAACCCACACATCCTTTCGGACAGCGGATTTTAAGTCCGCCGCGTCTACCATTCCGCCATCCCGGCAAGGCCCAAATTAAGGCGCTTGGAAACTCTACCTGATGCTGCCCAGGACTACACAACCGCCTCTCGTAAAATCCTGACCATCCACTGAACATCCGCCACCGAGTCAGTGCCTTCTGATGGCCCTAACGGAAGCTTCGTAAACTTCCACCCTGGCCCCAAGTGCGATTAACTCCTGAACAGCCCATCGGAGTTTGGTCCAATACCTATGCGCATCTCCGGCGGGACAGGCCAATCGCAAACAACGGCTCGGAGATATCCCTCCACGGTAAGACCACCACGGATACCCACCCCGGCGGAGTTCGGAGCCTCGATGCCCATGATCGATGGCCACCCTCAGTTGGCGCAATAGGCATACTACGAATTTAACGTCCACCCAGTCCGCTGTCAATCAACCCGGATTCTCCAAAATCTGCCTTTTCTAAGTGTGGCAACCTCCTTGCTGACCATCGTAAACGGTCCAGATATCCAAGTTCACCATGTTCATTGCATGTCGTATCCCAAAACGACCGATCAAAGCCCTGGGCGAATAACGGCGCAGGTAAAAGCGGAAAATCCTACTATTGCAACGACACGTTTGCATGGTAGCATAGCGGGCGAGTTGGGAAGGGTGAGGCGAGGATGGATAATGTTTAACTTGGACGGACCATCATGCGAGTAGACGTACACACCCACGTTTGGCCGGACCGCATCGCCGAAGCGGTGCTTGAGTCCATGAGCGCCGGGTTTGGCTTCGAGGCCATCGCCGCTAACACGGTGGACGGGATAAAAGCCCACATGCGCGCCTCTGGGATTGACAAGTCGGTAGTGCTTGGAGTCGTTGACCGTCCCGACCAAGTAATCAGGGCCAACAACTGGTTGATTTCCATTCAGGACGAGATGCTGGTCCCGTTTGGGGCTCTGCATCCCAACTTGGAGAACAAGGCCGAGGAGGTGCGGCGGCTACGGGAGAACGCGATCAAGGGCATCAAGTTGCACCCCATGATGAACAGCTTTTTCCCCGACGACCCAAGCATGTTCCCGGTGTATGAGGAGATGGGCGAGGACATGGTCTTGGCGATACATTCGGGCAGTTTCCCAGGTACCGGGCCAGACGAGATAATCTATGCGTCGCCTGACCGCATCATGAACGTGGTGCGGAGGTTTCCCCGACTGAAGATAATCGCTCTCCACTTGGGCGGCTTTTACATGCTGGACGAAGCGGAGAGGGAACTGATCGGCCGGGAGAACGTCATCATCGACACCACTTGGCCGCCGTCTCTGCGGGAGGTCGCGCCCGACACTCTCAACGTCATCATCAACAAGCAGGGGGCACACAAAGTCTGCTTGGGCACCGACTATCCGCTGGCCAGCCAGGAAGCCGAATCCAATTACATCGACAGCCTCCCATTTTCAGACTCCGAAAAGAAAGGCATCTTGGGGGAGAACGCCCGGCGGCTTATAGGGCTGTAGGTTATACCCAAGTAAAACATCCCGGATATCCGCCAGGGTTGGGCTACCCCTTCCCCCACAAACCCGCCGGTTCCCCCACGCGTCGGCCCCACCACTCCGGGCCTTCGCTGATGTAAGCCCACTCCGGGTTCTGCTCAGCGTCCCGCAACGCCGCCATCACCGCACTGAACGTGGACGCGTCAGCTTCGGCAAACTCGAAGTACCCCACAAAGTCATAGCATCCTTCCTTGCCGTACCCTTCGGGAGCGTGCACCAACCTGCGGGTGATGCAAGTGATGCCCGCGTCCGCCGCCAGCGCGTGGCCTTTTACTATCATGTTTTCCTTGGCGTCATATCGGGGCAGAAAGAAGCTCTCCCGGTGCATCCAGTCCATGCCCCACCATTCGGCATTCTTGTTCATGGGCGTCACCACACCCAAGGGATGAGCGCTTCCGGGGCCGGGCTGTTGGGCGTGAGCATACGCGTATTGGGTCATGGCGTGGCTGGTATAGCTGCGAGGCCTTTGTACGCCGGCCAACGTCTCGACACTGCCTCCGCTGGGCTCCAGCAGCGCCCGCAGACCTTCCTCGTACTTCAGGAGCGGCGCTTCGGTTTCAGCCTCCAGCCGGACTAGACCATCGGCATTCATCACTGCCGGGTGGGACAGGTCCTGCTCCCGGCTCATGGTTGGCTCCGACCTCAGAATCTGGAACCGCCCTCGCCGGAACGCCTCCGCCGATGGCGGCCCGTCGACGTAGTGCATGTTCTCCATGCCATCCCCCAGGCGCCCTATAGCCTCGGCAAGACCGGCGTCGGCGCCGCCCGCCGGCAGCTTGAGGAACAGGAACCGCTGGTATCCGGTTATGGTGGTTGTAAGGTTCAGATCGGCCGACTGCATTCGGAACCCTCCTCAGGGCGATGTTTGGTTGTTGCGGCTAACCGGGGCCGCTGTACCTCATAGGCCGGGCGCGCCGTGGATGGCCTCCCACACCTTCTCTGGCGTAAGGGGTGTGTCTATGTGACGAATGCCGTACCCGGATAGAGCATCCATAACGGCGTTGGCCACCGCTGCCGGGGCAGCCACCGTCGGCAACTCGCCCACTCCTTTTATCCCCAATGGATTCATGGGAGAAGGCGTCTCGATGGTGTCGGTAATCATGTCCGGCAACCCGCTGGCCATGGGCATGGCGTAGTCCATGAGGCTTCCGGTGAGAGGCTGTCCTTGGGGGTTGTAGGCCATGCCTTCCCACAGGGCCTGTCCCACGCCTTGGACTATGCCGCCGTGCACCTGCCCCTCGACCAGAACCGGATTGATGATCCGTCCGCAGTCGTGGACGGCTACGTACTTGAGGATTTTTGTTACTCCGTTGTCCTTGTCCACTTCCACGACAACGACGTGTGTGCTGAACGAGTGTGGGCTTTCGTAGGGCCTTCCCAAAGTATAGCTGGCGCTGAAGTCGAGCCCCGCTGTGATGCCGGGCGGCAGGGACTCTTCGTTGTAGGCCGCTGCGGCGACTTCCCGGAAGTCGAGAGCGTCCTGAGGGGCTTGCCTGTTGAAGGCCTTACCATCCTGGAAGACCACGTCGTCAACGGGGCAACCCAACAAATGTGCGGCGATACTGGAAAGTTTTTGCCCGGCTTCCTGCGACACAAGGTACATGGCCGAACCGCCGACAACGGTGGCGCGGGTGGCCCCCGTGCCTCCGCCGGAAGGGATGATCGCAGTGTCGCCGTGCAACACCCGAACGTCAGCAGGAGTGACGCCCAACGCATCGGCGACAACCTGGGCAAAGGCGGTTTCGGAGCCTTGCCCGTGGGGTGAGGTGCCGGTCAATGCGGTAATCCGCCCGTCGGCTTCAATGTTGAGCCATGCCTCTTCGTTTCGGGAGTCGCCGGACCCGCCGGACATCTTTATTACCGTCGCCAACCCGACCCCGATCAGCGTGCCGTCTCCGTCACGACTCTGCCGGGCCTTGTCCTTCCAAGTCTGATAGTCGGACATGTCCAGCGTCCGGTCCAAGACTGCCTCGTAGTTGCCGGAGTCGTAGGTAAGCCCAGTGGGAGTGATGTAGGGAAAGTCTTCTGGAGATATGAGGTTCTTACGCCGCACCTCCGCCGGGTCCAGTCCCAACTCATCGGCGATCAGGTCCACTGACCGCTCCATGCAAAAGGCCGCCTCCGGGCCGCCGGCTCCCCGGTAGGCGCCGGTGGGCGGCTTGTTGGTGATAACTCCCATGACCTCGACCCTGGCTGCCGGAGTGCGGTAAGGGCCTATGATGCGGTGGCTGGCGCGGTAGGGCGGCCCACCCGTGGTATTGCCGAAAAAGGCCCCGGCGTCCGCCGCGATGTCCAGCTTGATTCCAAGGATCGTCCCGTCGTTCAGGACCGCCGCCTCCAGGTTGACCGAGTGGCCCCTTCCGTGGAATCCCAGCATGTTTTCCTGCCGGTCGGCAACCCACTTTACCGGGCGCCCCAAAAGCACTGACAGGTGGGCCACCACCAGGTCCTCTGGGAACACGCCGCCTTTTTCGCCAAAACCACCGCCGACATCGGGCGCGATAACCCGGATGGAACTTTCCGGGCGGTCAAGGAGGCGGGACATCTGACGGCGAACGGTGTGGGGGCCTTGAGTCGAAGCCCAGATGGTCAAAAAGTCTTCGTCCGGCCGGTAGTCGGCGACAAGCCCTCGGGTCTCCATTGGCACCGGAGCCAACCGCTGCACCTCGTAGCTCTGCCGCACGATCCGGTCAGCCTTCTCAAAAGCGGCGTCCAGGTCCTTGCCCTGGCGGTCATGGTGTATGCGCAACGCGACATTGGTGCCCAGTTCCTCGTGAATCAGCGCCGACCCGGCCGATGCCGCATCCCGGGGGTGCATTACGGGTTCCAACGGCTCGTATTCCACTTGGATAAGGTCGAGGGCGTCCCGTGCTTGGGATGCTTCATCCGCCACCACCACCGCCACGGGCTGCCCAACATAGCGCACCTTGTCCTTGGCAAGAGCAGGTTGTTGCGGCGGATTGAACTCGTCGATCTGCCATTCGCCGCTCATGGCGCGGGGAGCCAAGTCAGAGATCACACCCTCCAAGTCGTCCACGCTTATGACCACGGCAACTCCCGGCGCTTGTCGAGCGTGGGACACGTCTATCCCATTGATTCTTGCGTGGGCGTGAGGACTTCTTAGGATGGCGGCGTGAAGCAAGCCTGGTAGTTTGATGTCGTCGACATAGGACCCCTGGCCCGATACCAGCTTGGGGTCTTCAAAACGTTTGATGGGCTGCCCGGTGTAAGTCGTCAACCCGCGCCTCCATACTGGTCAAAGCTATTTGCCGCCGGTCTCGGCAACGGCTGGGCTAGGCCCATTGTATAACGAAGGGGAGGCCAGCACCAACTTAAAGAGGAACCAAATCAGTTAATGGTACGCTGAGTCCGTAGACACGCCGCTACTTGCCACAACACAATCCTAAATATGGATGATACGAGTCGACTAATATTTGGCAACAACGTTCGTCGCGCACGGGAAGCTTTAGGCATCAGTCAAGAGAGGCTCGCGGACGATGCCAAGTTGGATAGGTCATACGTAGGCGGTATCGAAAGAGGAGAGCGTAACCCATCTTTATCCGTGATTCTTAACTTGGCGTTAGCATTGGAAGTAGCCCCATACCAATTGTTCGAGGCGATAGGTGAAAAACCCTCCATCATCGCAGTCGAAGCCAATGATGGCCTAGCACTCAGGTTCATATATGATCAGTTTGATGCGGAATATAGTTTGCCCAAGGCAACACAACCCCAATATGACGAACTAATCTCGTTAATGAGAGAAGGTCTTGCCGACACAAAAAGGCGCTCGCGCTCATATGCCGTGTCACACTCTTTTTTGAGGGCTGTCCAGATTTGGCCCAGTGCTAACCCCTCCGACCTGTGGACCTTTTTGATCAACCGTGCGTATCTTGACCGAGGAAATCATCCCGCCACTAACCGCAGGCTCAACTTGGAGCAAAGTTGGAAACGGACCAGTGGTTGGGCATTAGAACAGGTTCTCGTTGAGCACTATGGTTCATTCCTGCTGACCCATGGTATAGCACTCAAAATAAGCAACAAGTCTGAAAAATCCCGTTTCCTAGTCACCATAGATGACACGCGCATCGTCCCTGATAAGGCCGACGTGCTTATACTGTATGTGTTGCGTGGGTCAGCGCGTCTGCTTGGAGTCGTTCACGTAAAATCAAGCATTGCAGAACGACGAACCGACGATGTACCGATGAGTCAAGCGTTGATTGACGCAGGCTATCTTTCCGTGTTCTGGACTATGGATGCTAAAAGTTTCCCTTCTCAGCACCCTACTAATCTCGGTGAATTTGGAGAAGCTCGGGCTGCTGAGATAAGTGACAAGCGGCGCGATTTTGAGGAACACGGACACTTTTCCGCGTGCTTTTCATACAACAAGAACACTCAGCCAACGTTAGATACCAAGAAAGTAATCGCCCGAATATTCGTGTGCGACTTCACAAATCCAGATGACCGTTTCGCCCGATTTCTGATTGACGCGCTACGTGACCGTCTTGGGCTTGAAGCCTGATATGGTGACCGGCGTCAGCCTTAGCTAACCGTTGCCTTGATTCTTCTACTTGAGAGGGGTCAATCTCAAATCCAACGTATGTAGATCCAAGTTGTGCGGCTGCTATTCCTGTGGACCCTGAACCCGAGAACGGATCAAGCACTACTAGGTGAGACACATCCTCGCCATAGGCTTCTATACAGCGTTTGGGGAGTTCTATTGGAAATCGCGACCTGTGTGGCAGTCCCTTGATGGTCTCATTAGCGAACGTCCATACACTGGACACGGGGGGCACGCTGCGAAACGCATGTTGTTCATGTCGGGCCAACAGGAAAATAGACTCGTGCTTCCGATGAGGCCGGCGGCAACGCCCTTCTGGCATGGCGTTTTTCTTCGCCCATATCACCTCGCCCCGGTACAAATAACCACAGTCTACAAGCTCGATAAGAAGGCGCTGAGGTAGCATTAGCAGATTGCCATATTTGAGCCAACCCGTATCCCTATCAAGGAACGCTCGTCTCCGGTACCTCGGCTTTGTGTATGCTGAATTTTCCGGGCTGAATCCGTTTTTATCTGCACCTAATGAACTGTACTTATGATCCTTTTGACCCCAATTCACAGGCGTATTGTATGCGTCCCCCAAATTGAGCCAAACTATGCCGTTAATTTTCAGTTTGGGAAGTATTGCTTCGAACACCGTTTTCAAGAACTTGATGTAGTCCCTTGGATCGTTTTCCGTTCCATTCCCCAACGATTGTCTCTGCCCCCAGTACGGCGGACTGGTCACTACGACGTCAATGCTAGCGTCAGGCAACCGCGGGATTAGCGTCAAGCAATCCCCTTCATAAATCTCGGATTGCTTAACGTTGATTTGTAACGGCGGAGTGACATTCACGGTCATCACCTAAACTAAAGCTAAGGTGGGATGTACATTTACGGGGCAGGCGGAATCGGTCTGGGAGTCTTGCACGATCCTTCAGTCCTTGATTTAGGTTGCACTTTGGCTTTGGTTTAGGCGTCATTCCTACCCCGCCCGATCTTCAATGGGTATGCGAATTTCATGTCCGCAATGATCACACAGCCACAAGTCGACACCGTCCTCCGTACGGGAGTAGTATGTCGTCACATCGCAAGTAGGACAGTAATAGGCGGAGATTTCCTCCTCAGTCATGATCAGGAGGGGACGGTATTGTGGGTTGGGAACTAACTCGGTGTCCCCCCAATCTTTTATCAGAAGCCGGAACACTTGGAGTTTAGAGTGGCCCACGCTAATGGCCGCTTGTACCTCGTCCAGACTGTAAAGTGCCTCTTGCAATCCGTTGCTGAAACCACCTGCCCAGGCCTTGTTCTCTACGCGCTCGACATACTGACAGGTCTTGCAGTCATACACCCAGTCGTCGAGATCAAGACTCTCAGTATCCAGTATCTCATCGCCCTCAGCCATCTCCGGGCAGTCCTCATAGAAATGGGTGGTCATGTCAATTCCTCTGCCGGTGGGTACACTCACCAAAGCAAGCTAAACTAAAGCCAAGGTGGGATGTGCAGGGATTCGTATTGGAGTACATGTAGGTTCCATCTTGGTATCAGTTTAGTAGAGTCACTTCAAAATAACCGACTAGATAATAACGATGCCATAGGGTTGTTTGTCAACGAGATTCTGTCAGAGAAATTTATTTTCGCCGTTTCCGGGGTCTGAGTTCTAACTTATCAATTTGCTGGCGGCTTCCCGAATCTATCTGTGCCGGGGGCTGGTTGTCTCGCTTGCTCCTTCCGGTATAACGGCCCAAGGGTCTTCTCCGGTTAGTTCTCTTATCCGGTTGTATATGTCGGTGTGGTCGTCTGTGGCCGCGTTAGCCATTTCCCTGAAGTCAGTTACTGGATTGCGCGGTGTGTCGTAGCGGGTCCGCCCGGCGTAGAGGTTGAGTTGTTCGAGGTTGCTGGAGAACCGCCATGTTTGCGCTGTGTCTATTAAGCTTATCTGATTCGCGAGAATATTGAGGTCGTGGGTGTGCTCATAGTCATGGCCGAGGGCTGAGATAAGGGCTTTCATACCGTGCTCGAGGGTCTGATGGGCGCAGTATATGGTGAGCCTGGTCTCATTCCCGATGTCGAGCAAGTTGTGCATTCCTTCGTAGTGCATGTTGGCGTCGGCGATGCGTTTTTCGCGCTCCAAGTATTCCTCGCTGTAGTCATTCTCTTGCTCCCGGCTCCGAGAGGTGTTGAATTCTTCGGAGGTGCGGGACATGATGACTCCTTCTTCCCTGGCGAACCGGGCTACGTTGTTGATGGTCTTTGTGCTCTTGCGGTGAAATTCTTCGCTGGAGAAGTAAACGAAGTCGATGCTGGGACAATCTCCGGAGTATGTCTTGGAGGCGATGTCCCGAGCGGTGGCCTCGATGGTGTGAGTATCTTCCGGGTTCGGCAGGGTCGAGCTAACGATCATCAGGTCGATGTCCGAGCGGCTGGTCCAGTCGGTGCGGGCGCGGGAGCCGAAGAGGATAATGTACTCAGCATCGATGGCATCGCGGAGGGCCTTGGCGACGTGGAGTGCTTTCGGGTCGGGGCCAACGGGCGCCAACGTGATGGTCTGCCTGTTCATTTTCGTGATTCTCCCGTTGGGCCGGGTGCTTACCGTTCGGCTATCCTATCATATCGAGAAAACATGAAATAACTGACAAAAGTTAACCTCCATCGCCGATTTGTGTCCGGCCGCAATGCTGGTTACACTAGCATGGGCCGTCGGCAACCACCGGTAGCCACGCTTCCCAGGAGACAACGTCCATTTTGTGGCAGGCCACTGAAGACACACTGGAGTCCATCGCCATCGGCGCAGGGATACTCGGCACGGGTGGAGGAGGGAATCCCTACATCGGTCAACTGCGGGCCAAGCAAGCCTTCAAGGAATGGGGGCCGGTTACCGTGCTGGACCCGGAGGAACTGCCGGAGAACTCCCAGGTAGTGTGCGTAGGTGGAATCGGAGCGCCCACCGTGGGCATCGAGAAAGTGCGTGACCTGCAAGCCTATCACGCCCTTCGAGCCATAGAAGAATTTACCGGCAAGAAGGCTACTGCCCTCATATCTAACGAAATCGGGGGCAGCAACTCGGTGGAGCCGATGATACCCGCCTCTATGTCCGGCTTGCCGGTAGTGGACGCCGACGGTATGGGGCGGGCATTCCCCGAATTTCAAATGAAGACCTTCTTCGTTTACGGCGTGCCTTGCTGTCCCATGGCCATCGCCGATGAAAAGGGCAACACCGTGGTAATCCGGGAGACCATCAACCCGGCTTGGGCCGAGCGGTTGGCCCGGTCGCTGACCGTCCAGATGGGCTGCGTAGCCTGCTACGCCGTTACTCCCATGTCAGCGGACCAAGTACGCCGCACTGCGGTCCCCAACACCCTGACCTTGGCCCGCAATCTGGGGGACGCTGTCCGGCAGTCCCGACTGCGCGGCGAGGACCCGTTGGGCGCGATTCTGGAGACTTGTCCCGGTAAGGTACTGTTCAGTGGTAAGGTGGTGGACCTGGACCGCCGCACTACCGCCGGGTTCGCCAGGGGTAGCGTGACCATTGACGGGCTGGACGATTACATGGGAGAACGGATGCTCATAGAGTTCCAGAACGAGAACCTCATCGCTCGCCGTGATGGGGAGATCGTTTGCATTGTGCCCGACCTGATCTGCGCCGTAGCCACCGACTTGGGAGAGCCGGTGACTACGGAATTGATGCGGTACGGTCTGCGCATAACTATTCTCGGGTTCCCGGCCCCCAGCCTGTGGACATCGTCGGA
Organism: Dehalococcoidia bacterium; assembly: GCA_965261795.1. Lineage (GTDB taxonomy): Bacteria > Chloroflexota > Dehalococcoidia > Lucifugimonadales > UBA3495 > CBDCFV01. Next base: position 3,730,564 of record OZ253476.1, on the reverse strand, counting down.
AGGCCTGGCGGTTGCCGGCCCACGGGCGTTCGGGTACGACACCGACTATTCTCCCCTTGTGGTCTAGCTTGTCGTGTTTGTTGGAGTAGACGTAGGAGGCACCAACACCGACGCCGTCCTGATGGACGGCAACAACCTGATGGGTGCAGCCAAGCTGCCCACCACCGCCGATGTAACGTCGGGCATCATCGACGCCCTGACCGAGGTCTTGAAGCACCTCCCCCGGAACGGTCGAGTTGACGCGGTGATGGTGGGGACAACCCACTTCACCAATGCCCTGCTGGAACGTCGAGACCTTTCCCCTACAGCCGTGATGCGGCTGTCCCTGCCGGCAACCAAGCTGCTGCCGCCGTTGGTCGATTGGCCTACTCCTTTGAAAGATGCCATCGGCGGCTTTACTTACATGGTCCCTGGAGGACACGAGTTCGACGGAAGGGAAATCTCGCCGCTAAACCGGGCCGAAATTATCAATGCAGTTAAGGACATGCGTCGACGCGGTGTTACTGCAGTGGGCGTCTCCGGCGTGTTCTCTCCGGTCAACACCGCCCACGAGGAGGAGGCCGCCGCGATCATCCGCCAGGAAGCCCCAGAGTTACGCGTCGCCGTTTCCCACGAAAACGGACGCATGGGCCTGCTGGAGCGTGAAAACGCCGCCGCTCTCAACGCCTGTTTGGGCGATATGGCCTTCCGCACTATCGAAGGCATCCAACATGCCCTGCAATCTCTGGGACTGGATGCCCAGCTCTATATGAGTCAGAACGACGGGACGTTAATGGACGCCGCGTTCGCCTCACGTTACCCCGTCCTGACCATCGCGTCGGGGCCGACCAACAGTATGCGGGGCGCGGCCTTCTTGTCCGGCGTAAAGGACGGCATCGTAGTGGATGTGGGCGGCACTTCCACCGACGTAGGCGCATTGGTGAAGGGCTTCCCCAGAGAAGCAGCCGTTGCCATCGAACTGGCGGGAGTCCGCACCAATTTCCGGATGCCGGACGTGCTGTCCATCCCTTTGGGCGGCGGAAGTGTTGTGGAACGGGACCCGTTGCGCATCGGCCCGGAAAGCGTGGGGTACCGGCTGCCGGAAGAGGCGCTGGTTTTCGGTGGCAAGACCTTGACCACCACCGACATTGCTGTCGCCGGCGGGCGAGCCGGGATTGGAGACAAAGAGTTGGTGCGCGGGCTTGACCCGTCGCTGGTCGATGAAACGCTGGCGGAGATACAAACGCGCGTGGAAACGGCCATCGACCGGGTAAAGGTCAGCTACGGAGACATGCCGGTAATCCTGGTTGGCGGCGGCAGTGTTCTGGTGGGCGATTCACTGAGCGGCGCTTCGGAGGTGCTGCGCCCAGGACACGGGGGCGTCGCCAACGCCATCGGGGCTGCCATCGCCCAAGTGGGCGGCCAAATCGAACGGGTCTACTCCCTGGAAATGACGGGGCGGGACGAAGCCATCGCCGACGCCTGCGCCGAAGCGGTCAACAGGGCCGTAGCTGCCGGCGCCGACGCCTCTACGGTAGAGATCGTGGACATCGAGGAGGTGCCGTTGACCTACGTGCCCAGCAATGCCACCCGGGTCCGTGTAAAGGCCGTAGGAGACTTGGCCGGGAAGTAGACCTCTCCTATAGTCCCATGTTGTGCTCGCCAAACTCTTCAAGCACAAGCCTGTCGTCAAGCTCGTAGTAGTGGACCCGCCAGAAAGTGGTAACTCTGAACCGGCGAATTTGCCCCAAGGGTTCGTCATGGAGGCTTGCGTCTAGTATTCCGTACACTTTCTTCGCTATCGCCTTCACCAAGAGATGGCGCATGTTTGGCTGGCAATAATCATCCACTGACTTCCAGAATCCATCAGTGCACTCGAACGGAATCGGTTGTCCCCTTACCCCATAATAATTTTGCATTCCGGGATTGGCCATAAAATAGAACTCAACGCATTTCCGTAAGTCCGGCCAAGAATCCTGGGAGGCGAGTCGGATAACCCAACCATCTTCATCCCATACCAGCGGAAGGTGGTAATCTTCGCTTCCTGTCGCGCTGTTGATAGTGACGATTATTGTCGGAGGACGTTCAGGGTAGGCCAGTGTCTCCCAAGTAGCAACTTGGACATCAAATTCAGAATTGGATTCTCCTTCAACACAAGCGCACAATAGTTCTTTCCACACATCCAAAATCGTGGGGATTCCTACATACTCGCAAGTTAAACCATCTGGCTGTAACGATACTTCTTCTGCTTCCCCCGCCTTTGCTATGTAACGAACTCTGCTCAATTCTTCCAGAATGAATTGTCTTAAATCACGTAATTCTCCGATGGACTTGAAGTTTCCATTCCAAGGAAAAGATTGATACACAAACCCGGCAAATTCTTCCGACATTGCAATTTGCTGATTGTATTTCTTGATGAAACGGCGGTGCTGAGTAAGTGCCTTAATACGACTAAAGAAATGCGGCTGCCTGTTTTGCCAGTGTTCATGCTGGTATATAAGGAGGGCAGGGTCAAATGCCGAAAGCAACATTATCCTATTACCCTCCTCGTTTTCCCAACCCGGCCAGAAAGATGGCCTCTGCCTCGTCTGCTGCCTCGGGCAGAAAATCCGGTGGCCAGTTCTCAATGACTCCAAACCGGTCTATCTGCAAGGGTTCAATAACCGCACCCTGTCCGTCCTTTGGAGGGTGTACAAACAGGATGTTAACTTTGTTTTTGAGGGTGTCAGTTGGGTCCTCCGCAATTCTACGCCTTAACCTGTTGATGAAATGGTCACTGTGGGTCTCTATAATGAGCCGCCTCTCGCGTGAAGCCAGAGTCAGCAGGAAATCGGCGAGGTTTGCCTGGAGCTTAGGGTGCAGGTGAATTTCGGGCTGCTCCAACAGCAAGAGCGACGATTTATCAGACCTTAACCCAAGGACCAGAATAGGCAGTAACTGGCTTACTCCGAATCCAACGTCGGCAATAGTCACTACGTTTCTTGCTCGCGGTCCGCCGAGTCGAAAGAGAATCTGGTATATTATCGACTTCTCCGACTTGATATCGACCGACTGGAACATACCCAAGTTTTTGAAAACGTCGTTGACCGCCTCCATCAGAGTTACTTCTTTTGGTTCCTCGCCCAAGGCAGGTAAATACTGGACTTTGTTATCTTTCTCAATCCACAGGATTTGAGCCGCGTATTGGCCACTCTCGCCGATTTCGGTCATGGGGTTGCCTGAATGTAGATATGCTCTTTGCGGCCTCTCCCTGAGCGGGCCCAGATACTCCAAGTTGTCTTCGAGTTCCTCCTGCAAATTACTGAAAGGAGACAAAAACACCATATCCAACGGCATTATGGGGCCCTGGACTTTCTCTTCGTCATCCTCGAAGACTAGAAGGTGCGGTATGAAATGTCTGCCGATAACGGTCTTAATTCGCTTATCCTTAAGTGCCTCCGGCAATTCGATACCCTTACCTGCCATCACCACCCGATAGTTGCTGTTTCTAAGGGCTCCAGTTAGACGCGGCCCCTCCAATCCTTGTATCCGGGAAGAAATATCGAAGCAATCCAGTACAACCGTACTCTTTTCATCTCGTCTTTTATAACGGAAAGACAGGTCTATTACACTGGAGAGGGGTAAGTCCTCAGAGTTCTCTAGCATTGCCACGTCAGGGAAGTACCTAGGAACCACTTCGCACGGCATCGGCGTTTCAAGTCCAAAGGCGAAACTCACGTTGCAACGTGAAAGCGAAGGTTTACCAAATGTCAAGTCACTGAATCCTGAAAGCTGTAGAAATTTCCCGTCGAGACTCAAATCTACATCTGGCGGACCCTCAAAAGTCTGCTTCAGCAGCAACAGACTCTGCAGAATCGAACTTTTACCTCCACTGTTCGGGCCAGCGAGTACTGTAATTGGTTTAAGTTCAATTTCACCGGTATCTTCAAAAGCCTTGAAATTCTGAAGCCTCAGCGTCTTAATCACTCCCAATTCTCCTTTAAATCAATGTAGTTAGCGAAAGGCAAAAGGCATTGGGAGACGCTTCTAGGAAACCTCTGAACAAGTCAGCATGACCATTTTCCCTATCTGACTAGCCCAATCCAAGGACTTATTCAGAGTATTCCTAGCACCTGCTTCAGTAACGGGCCTGCTGGGACATAGTCTGGTAGGTTACGGGACTGGTTATGGTCAACCCGGCGTCCACCGGCAGGACTACGCCCGTAATCCACCGCGCTTCATCGCTGGCCAAAAACACCGCGGCCCATGCCACGTCCCACGCATTGCCCTCCGTCGCCAATGGCGCCGCGTTTTTGCGTACTTCCCGCAGTTCCGGGGTCATCCTGGTTTCGGTCATCGGTGTATAAAGGAGACCGGGAGCGATGCAGTTGACCCGTATGTTGTCCCTGCCGTGGTCGCCCGCCATGGAGAAAGTCAACCCTACCACAGCAGCCTTGCTGGTGGTGTAGGGAGTCTGGGAGTGGGCGCGAAGGCCCGCGATGGACGAGATGTTGATGATGGACCCGCCGCCGGACTCCTTCATCCTGGGTATGGCGGCCTTGCTGGACAGAATCATGCTCTTCAGGTTGACTGCGAAGATCTTGTCCCAGTCCTCTTCGGTGGCGTCCACCACGGTGCCGCGCATGGATATGCCGACGTTGTTGTCCAGGATATCCAGCCTTCCGTAACGGTCAATCGCGGCGTCCACCATGCTCTGGCATTCGGCGGCACTAGTCACGTCCGCCTGCACCGCAATGGCGTCTCCACCTTCCTCTCGTATCATTGCCAAGGTCTCTTCCGCTCGCTCCAACGCGGCGTCGGCCAGCACAACCTTGGCGCCTTCCCTGGCGAAGAGCAACGATGTGGCCTTGCCATTTCCAATTCCAGGGCCGCTGGATCCTGCGCCCGTTACTATGGCGACTTTTCCTTCCAATCGTGGACGTCGTTCCGGCATAACTATCTTCCCTTGTGAAACTCACCTTCAGGTCTTCAACCCACGCCCATGATACATCACAAGAATAACTTGCAACATATCCGGCAGAAACCGGCCATTTGAGTTCGCGGCATGTATGGTATCCCACCCGGTCTGGTATTATACTGGTGCTTGGGTTCAAAAGGCGCAGGAGCGGCGTTGGAAGCAAGAGTCAGTAAACTGGAAGGAGCTTACGAGCAGGTTGATCGGCGTCTCGATGACTTGAGCCGCTCGGTAGATTCATTGCGGGCTGAAATGAGTAGTCTGCGCACTGAGATAAACAGCAGATTCAACAATCTTTACATTTTATTGGGTGGGTCTTGGGTTACCGTTATGATCGCGATCATAGGGCTGTATGTCAAAAGCTGAAAGAGACCCCTCACTATTCGGAATAACATGAACGGACCTATGCACTCAGGGGCTGACGTAGCCCTCTTTCTCGATTGGGAGAACTTCAAAATAAGTCTGGCTGTCGGCCACCGTCTCCCCAACGTATCCGCATTGAAAGAAGAAGTCTCCAACTACGGCCGTGTCGTAGTCGCCAAGGCCTACGCCGACTGGGTAACCCGGTCCCCCGAATTGCGCGGGGCGAGCCAATTTATCAACGACCCTCCGGCCCTGTATGCTGCCGGCATCGATCCCGTGTACGTGCCCACTCGACTGGCGCATTCGGGAGCCGCCCCCGGGCGTACTACCCGTGTCAAGAACAGCGTCGACGTCAAAATGACGGCGGACTGCATCGAATGCGCCCATTCCTACCCCAATATCGGCACCTACGTCCTGGTCTCCGGAGACTCGGACTTCATCCACGTTATCAACGCCCTCCGGACCATGGGCAAGCGGGTCATCATAATAGGCGTATCCTGGGCCACGTCTCGCCGGTTTTCCGACCAAGTGGACGAGTTGATTCTCTACGATGTGGACATAGATGTTGTCGCCGCACCCGAGCCGCAGCCGGTGGCTAACGATCATAACGCCGGCAGGGCCGCAGCCGCACGACAGGAGCTTTCGGCGATCATCGCCACTATCGAAGACATTGTTCGCACAGAACGCCAAGCCGGGGGCACGCCGCTGTTGACCTCTATTAAGCAACGCTTGATGCGCCGGCATCCGAACTTCGACGAGAAAAAATTCGGCTTCTCCGGCTTTAAGAAGCTGATGTCGCGCGTTGCCCATGGAGGCAAGATTCAAGTAGTCACTGCGGGCTTGGTGGACTGGGCCATCATGGCTGATGAGCCGCCGCCGGAGGATGCGAGCGTCGTTTCCGCCAACGGATCGCAAGACGGTGGAACTGACTTGGATGAAACCGCTCCCCAGACCCGGCGGCGGACATTCCAAGCATCTCCCGCCGCTCAAGGCTCTAACGAAGCAATTGCTGACTCCACCGGCGACGGGGTGGAGGAAAACGCGTCCGATCAGGCAGTGGAGCCAGATGCGACGGCCGCTGCCGTAGAAAACGTGCCGGACCAACCGCCTGAGCCAACCCCGACAGCCGCTGCCGTAGAAAACACGCCGGACCAACCGGCTGAACCAACCCCAACAGCCGCTGCCATGGAAAACACGCCGTACCAACCGGCTGAACCAACCCCAACAGCCGCTGCCATGGAAAACACGCCGTACCAACCGGCTGAACCAACCCCAACAGCCGCTGCCATGGAAAACACGCCGTACCAACCGGCTGAACCAACCCCAACAGCCGCTGCCATGCAAAACACGCCGTACCAACCGGCTGAACCAACCCCGACAGCCGCTGCCATGGAAAACACGCCGGACCAACCAGATGAGCCAACCCCGACAGCCGCTGTCGAAGAGCAAGCTGACGATGGCGCCGGGCTGGCCGCGGTGCTGGAAGAGACCCTGGCGCAGTTGGACCTGCCCACCGGACCGGAAGATGACAACCTGACCAACGCGAGAGTGGCGGACCTGATAGTGATGGCCGACACCTTGGAGCACCAGGAAACCTCCAGGCATATGGCTTTCAACTTCCTGGTTACGGAAATCTGTCAAGCCTTGGACCAAGGGATCAAAGCCGAGCACTTGGAGATTATGCAGCGGTGGAGCCGGGCATATTCCAAGTCCTACATCACCAAGATGATCAGAGAACTTGGCAACGGCAACCTTTTCATCAAAGGATGGCAGACCATTCGGGACAAAGAGTCAGGCCGCAGACGAAGGCTGAGCACATTCTATCTGAACCGGGAACATCCTTTGATAGACAAGGTCCTGCAACACCGGTAGGACCGCCCGGGTCTCACGAACAAAGGCTGAAGCCCTTAAAAACCTTCGGGAGTCAGCGTTCTCCGCGGCAACCACCGTATCCAGTGCGTTGCCGCACCCTACATATCCAATATCAGTGTAGACCAGCCGAAGTTGGGCGCGCCCAACCCTTCCGCCGTGTAGGGGTGGTAATACTCCCTGAACCCCGACCTTTCAATGCATTCATGGCTCTTGGCGACTATGGTGTCCGCTATTTCCCCATAGCCGTGCCGCCGCAGCCCGTGGGACAGGAACCAGTTGGTGTTGATCCAGGACGGCCCCCGCCAGATAAACCCGCGCGGGTTTCCGGGTATGAACTTGGGGTCCGAGGCCGGGACCGAGGGCAAGGGATAGGGAGTCCAGAAGTGGTTGGGGTTAATAACCCAGTCTCCTACCAACCGCTCCACGATGGGCCTTGGCAGGTCGTCCATAACCAAGGGCATGAGTGAGCTGATGGTGACCAATTTCAGCGGCTTTTCCGCCACTCCTGACAGGTCGAAAAAGGCGCCGGCCTCTTCGTCCCAGCATTTCGCCAGCAAGGCGTCACGGGTCTTGTCGGCTTGGCGGGTGAACTCCGCTGCTTCCGGCGCGTCTCCCAGCAACCGGGCCAACGACCGCAGCCCCAGCACGTAGATGGAGTTGACCAGCACGTCTTCTACGTGAAATATATCCGCTGCCAGGATTCTATGATCGTCGCCCCGCATGGGCCCATACGCATCGTAAACCTTGCTCAAGGCGGCGATGAATCCCCGGTTGCTCAACTCCTCCAGACCCAATACCTCATCGTACTTGGGCGAACAGTCGGTCCCGGCCTCCTCCGGCTGTATGACGGCGATCAGCCCATCGTTATCCGGGTCACGCACTCGGTCCAACCAGCGATAGAACCCCATCAGAACCGGAAGGGCCATGTCGCGGAAGGCTTCATCGCCGGTAGCCTCGTAGATGCGTTCCACCGCGTAGGCAATGATAGGGGGTTGCATGGTGGAACTGTAGTTGGGCGAGACCATCCCGACAATATTCCGCGCTAAGAAGTCGGGCTGCTTCTCCATCTCCCAGAAGATGATGTGGGGGATGAACCCGTCGGGCAGTGCGCCGCTCATCAACGTCCGCATCTCCGCCTTGGCTTGGTCCACATCCAAGTGGAGCAGGGCGATGGCATGGAAGCATGAGTCCCAGAACCATTGGAAGGGGTACCCGGTCAACGACGGGCAGACAAAGCTGTATTCCTTTCCGTTCCAGTCTGCCACCCCCCGCCGCAGGTTGGTAAGCAGTATATTGCGCGCGCCCTCTTCCAGTTCTTGCCGGTCCATTCTTTAACCGCCTTAACATAAGGTACGCCAACCTTTCCCATAGGCTGACGCCCAGTATTACTGTCCTTGTAGCCGCCGAATCTCAACTCGCAGCCGTTCGTTCTCAGCCTCTGATTCCTGAAGGGCCGCCTGTATTTCCTCGTGCGCGGCTTCCGACTCCCCCAAGTGTCGCAAGTAGCTGCCGGTCTTGTGGTCAAAGAACCGTAACCGGTCTTGCCTGAAAGCTCCTCTTGAGGATTCCAACTTAGCGATAAGAGCATTGGTTGCCGATGAAAAGTCGAAGTCCCAGAAGACGAAACACTCCTACCCCAACGAATCCAAACTTTTCCGATTCATTTGGTCTCGGCTGACTTTCGAGGTCCAATACTCAAGGTTGGTGGACGGCATGTGAGACCAGCTGCATACATGTCAAAAGCATCCGTGTACGAACACTACCATGCGGTACGTGGGGAGCGACATATGAGGAGTTACAGGATAGGACTTACGCAGTTGGCTATGAAAATGTCATCGGATAACGGGCCGGTTCAGATACGAAATTACTTTCAAGTGCGTAACTCCTAACAGGAATATCCTTGTCGTTGCAACGGACTTGCCTGGGGCAGCTATCCAACCGTAGCCCATTGCTCGGGAGATCCGTTGATGAAGGATTCCATGTTGATTCCGTTCTCGTTGGCTACCTCTTCCATTGCTTCGCGATAGGCATTTTCAGGGTAGTCCCATTCGTCATGCAACTGCAACATGAAATGGACGGCGTCGGTGGTCAATTGGTCCCAGCCCTTGGCGTATTTAAGGATGGCAGCGGAGGAAGGGAAAGGTTTGCCTTCCACTTCAGCTAGTGCAATTATGACGTGGCCTTGAGTGCTGCTGACCCCACTATCATGCACAGTAGTCAGCGTGGTCGCGTGGGTGGTTATTTGTTTGCCGTTGTCCGCCAGGTGGCTGACACTCATGGCTTTCAAGTAGTCCTCTCTGGTTCCGCCCGTGAGGTCCATGAACTTTTCTTGCGAAATATCTGTGGTGATTTCTATGGGGAATGCGCCGGGTTGGGATGGGCCCATTAACCTGACGACGGCGGGATGCCCAGAATCGAGCATGATTGTTACAGTGTGGGCACCTGTGTCGCGCGGTTGGCGTTCAGTCATGTCTGTTAGGGTCTATCCACCTTGGGTTTTTGGGGCAGTACGTGCACATAATTCGACGCCGCCAGCAATTCCGTGAGAATATGCTGTGCTACCTTCCCTGTAATCGGCGAATCTCCGCCCTCAGCCTCTCCACCTCCGCCTGGGTTGCCCGGTGGGCGGCCCGCTCCTGCTCTTCCGCAGCCGAAACCTCACCGATGTTCCTCAGATAGCGGCCGATCTTGGAATCGTAGAACCGCAGTCGGTCTCCCCAAAGAGGAAAGAACGCGCAGAGGCTTAAATCCAGAGCCGGGCTGTATCCCCAAGAAATGCCGTCGGCGTCGGTATTAATCGGAATGGGTTGATATACGCCGTCGACCAGAATGTCTCCGGCCAACGGGTAGCCATACCACTCGCCCCCCATGGGGTCAAACCGCCAATATTCGCTAATTCCAATGCGGGAATAGAGGCTAGGCTTGATATCCGTATCTTCGTGGTGAGTGCTCTCTGATACGACTTCCAACGCGAAGTCAGGCGGCTTGCCGGCCTCCCAAACTACATAGCCACGCCGCCGCCGTATAGCCTCCACGTCTACACTGAAGGCAATGTACAGGTCTGGCCGAACCATGTTATGCAAGTCAGCAGGATTATAGAAGACGAATCCGCCGCTATCGACAAGCACATCGGAGCGACCTGAATAGTGGTAGCGGAGCAAGTGATCGCATTCGGCAATACTCTGAGATTGCAACAAACTGTCAGGCCTGCCATGAGGATCGGCGCACACGTACTCCTCGGGCAACACCGTCTGATAAGGAATGATAGTGGCGGTAGTGTGAACGGTCTTTGAGGTCATCGGCCACCTCTACCCGTTAAAGAGGGTTAGGATCATACCATTTTAGTGGATGACAGCATAGCAGATTAATACGAGAGAGTCTTGCAACTTTTGGTCTCGTTGTCACGTCTTGGTATACACCTTTGACTTCTCATCACATGCAATTTTCCCCTCCGCCAATAACCCGCCAAGTATAGAATATGTCAAATAATTTCTTCTTCCACCTCGAACGGCTGAATGCAGATGCAACATGTCCGCAATCTGTACATTTCGGAGGCCTTGCGGATTTTGGGCCAGCAATGCCAAGATAGCCTCTTCAATTTGGGTCAATCCTTCCTCTGCTAGAGATTGAACCGTGCTATCTGCGCTTGACCGATAGTACAGCTTGGAGTCAACGTCCCATGATATCTTGTCTTGGTCCAATAGTCCGCCAAGCACCGAATAGGTCAAGTAATTCCGCTGACCTCCCCGAGCAATTGAGCGTAACCCCAGCATATCCGCGACCTGCACATTTCGGAGACCTTGAGGGTTGTGGTGCAATAATTCCAGTATGGCTTCCTCAATTTGTTGCAACCCCTTTTGTGCCCTGCTCATTGCGGTACGTTTGCCGTTCATACCGGTTTCTCCATCAGTAATTGTCAATCGCACGATTCCGAATGACAGGTTCGCATGTGTGGCTCCACGCAAGCGAAGCACATTGTTCGTTCACACTCTTCCTCTGGACACCATTGAATGTCTTTGTCGCAGGTTTCTCGTCTGCATAGAGCGCAGCGGTAATCGTACAAATCATCGAGAGACGAGCCACAAATGTGACAACACGCCAACAACCCTTGGCGAGGGTGCATAATGAATACCCTCAAATCAAGTTCCTGTGGATCCCCCTACCTCGTATAAACCCCCAAGTACTTCTCCGCCACCGCCGGCCAAGTGAACTCGGCCAAGGTATATTCCTGAGCGTCGCGGCCCAGCTCGCGGCGGTATTCTTCGTCGTTGACCAAACGCACCAACTCGAGGACGGCTTGGTCCTGATCGAACCTGGGGACCACTACCGCACCCCTGGTCAGAAGCTCGCGGTTGGCGCCCACATCGTGGGTCAGGACCGGCGCGCCGTAAGCCATCGCCTCGAAGAACACCAACCCAAATGCCTCGTACTGGGAGAACAGCACGAACAGGTCGGACCGGGAGTACCATCGGGCCAACTCCTCGTCCGATACCTCACCCACCATCGAGACCTCGTCCTCCAGCCCTGCGCTTCTCACCGCGTCGGCGATGCGCTGCTCGTCTCCCTCGTCGCGGCCAACCAGCACCAAGCGCACCGGACGCTGAAACTGGCTACGGGCCCGTCGGTAGACCTCCACCAGCCATTCCTGCCCCTTGTGACGGCCCAGCCGTCCCACGCACAGCAGCGTCAACGGCTGCCCCGCGGCTTCATCACCGGAACGCGCCGGCTCCTCGCTCTCCAAGTCCGGCACCGGTGCGCCCCACCCGATGATTTCCTGTTTGCGCGGCGGGGCTTTGTAGTCCCGTTGGACCAAACGGGCTTCCTGCTGGGTCAACGCGACGACGTTGTCCACGACGTTGGAGATGAAGATATTGATGGGGCGGAGCCACCACCTGCTCAGTGGCAGTTCGTGGTAGGACGGGGTGAACACGAATTTGGCTCGGCGGCGGAACCAGAACCACGTCCAGAAATGGCCCCAGAACCAGCCGTCGCTGACGAAATGAACCACGTTGGGGTTGAACTCCCGCAGGTAGCGGCGTATCTGCCAAGGGGAAAACCATACCAGTGGGCAGGAGTACAGGGGAATGGACTTCCGGGGGAACCCGTCCAAGCGGTAGATGCCGATGCCTTCGGGAGTTGTCTCCCGGTCGGCCCAATCGGGCTGCGGCACCCTCGGGAAGGAGTACTTGGTGGTCAGGACAGCCACCGCCTCAACCCGCTTCGACTTCTGTATCTGAAACGTTAGTTGCTCGATGGCCCGCTCTACCCCGCCCAAGTATGGGCGGAAGTAGGGCGTGAGAAACAGCACCCGCAACGGTTCGCTCATCCCAGGGCCTGCTCCAGCCCATGCCGCCACGCTCGGGTAATTTCTTGGAGCGGCAGGTCAATATCGTGTCCCAGCCGGAACTTGTCTCCTTCAGTGGCCCCCAGTCTGATGGCCGGGACCCGGCGCTCGACGGCCAACTGTTCGAGCACGGGCCACTCCGCCTCATCCAAGGATACGATGATGCGGGACTGCCGTTCGCCGAAGAGAGCCGCGTCCCAGCGCCGCGGCAACTCGTGTTGCCCCCGAAAGCCGACGCCGCCTTGGATGCAACTCTCCGCCAGCGCGACAGCCAAGCCTCCGTCGGAGCAATCATGGGCCGAAACTATCAGACCATCGGCAATCGCCCTCCGGCAAAGCTGCTGCAACCGATTTTCCAAGTCCAGGTCGATGACAGGGCGGCCCCGTATCTCCCCGTGGACTACCGTCATATACTCGCTGCCCGCCAAGTCCGACGCCCGGGCCCTGCTTTGGTTGTCTCCCAGCAACGCCACCGCCAGCCCTTCTTCCGGAAAGGCCGACGTGACATGGCGATGCATGTCTTCCAAAAGGCCGAGCCCTCCAACCACCGGGGTCGGGAAAATCGCTTGGCCTCTGGACTCGTTGTACAAGCTGACGTTGCCGCTTATCACAGGCACACCAAGCATACGGCAGGCCCGTGCCATCCCGCGGATGCACCACTCCAGTTGATAGTAAACGTCCGGCCTTTCCGGGTCGCCGAAATTGAGGCAATCTGTCAAGGCCAAGGGTTCGGCCCCGGAACAGGACAGGTTGCGGCACACCTCGGCCACCACGATCTGGCCGCCGCGGTAAGGGTCGAGGTAGCAGTACCGCCCGTTGCCGTCGATGCTCAAGGCGATGGCCTTGTTGGTGCCCCTCAATCGCAGCACTGCCGCGTCGCTGCTGGGCCCCACCACTGTGTTCGTTTGCACCTGGTAGTCGTACTGCCGGTACACTGCCTCTTTACTGGCTATGTTGGGAGATGACAGCAGCTTCAGCAACACGCCGCTTGGGCCTTCTGGGGGCAGAGGCACGTCAGCCAAGGCCAGCCGTTGCCGTTCTTTCTGCTCCGCCGATTGGACCCCTTGAAGCCGGTAACGAGGGGCATCGGAGAGTTGCCGTATCGGGACGCGGGCGATGGTTCGGGCTTCCTCGACTACGTGGGCGTCCGGCTCTTCGATCACTTCGCCGATGTCCCGGCAAGGGATGTCCCACTTGGCGAACACCGACCGGACTCTATCTGTCCGGTCGGGCGGAACAACCAGCAACATCCTTTCTTGGGACTCGGAGAGCATTACCTCGTAGGGCGTCATACCTCGCTCACGGCGATGGACTTGCGAGACGTCCACCAGAAATCCCCGCCGGGCCTTGGCAGCCGATTCCACCGTGGAACTGGTCAATCCGGCCGCGCCCAGGTCCTGGATGGCGATTACGTCTCCGGTCGCCAACGCCTCTAGGCATGACTCGATAAGAATCTTCTCCAGGAAGGGATTGGCGACCTGTACGGTTGGTCGAAGTTCCTGCTCCTCTTCGAAGGTGCGTGACGCCAGCCCCGACGCACCGTGGATGCCGTCGCGGCCCGTCCCCGATCCCACCAGCAGCAGCCGGTTGCCCGCCGCGCCGGCGGATGCGGTCGCCAAGTCTTCCGTACGCACCAACCCCACGCACATCGCGTTGACCAGCGGGTTCTGGGAATAGGAACTGTCGAAGTAAATCTCGCCCCCGACATCAGGGACGCCGATGCAATTGCCGTACCAGGATATTCCACTTACCACCCCTTGGAAGAGGTGGCGGGTCCTGGCATCGTCCAAAGAGCCGAACCTGAGCGAGTTCAGTAGGGCAATGGGCCGCGCTCCCATCGCCAGGATGTCGCGGACAATTCCGCCCACGCCGGTCGCCGCCCCTTGCAGGGGCTCCACCGCTGAAGGGTGGTTGTGGGACTCGACCTTGAACACTGCCGCCAATCCGTCGCCGAGGTCTACCGCTCCGGCATTTTCCTCTCCTGAACGCGACAAAACCTTGGAAGACCGGCTGGGAAGCAACCCGAGCAGAGGCCGGGAGTGCTTGTAGCCGCAGTGCTCGCTCCACAACGCGCCGAACATTCCCAACTCGACTGGATTAGGCTCCCGGTCAAGGCGGTCCAGGATCAGGTCGTATTCGGCCCTGGTGAGGGCGATTTCATCCAGGGTTTCTTGCGTGATGGTCATCGCCTTTGACACATTCCCTCAAAGTTCACAATCATTAAAAACTAAGCGGTCTTGGCGTTTTATACAGTAAAACCCATCGTCAGGCATCACGACAAACTTTACCGTTTTCAACGCGGAAATACCCTGCCGATGAGCCGTAGTAATCCCTCACCAGATCAACGTCGGTGGTGGTAATGAGTGTTTGCTGGTACCGCGCGGTCTCTTCCATAACACGGCGCCGCCTAGACGCGTCCATCTCGGAGAGAACGTCGTCCAGCAGCATTATGGGGCCCTCCTGGCGCACCGCGGCCAAGTAGCCGGCTTCGGCAAGACGCAGGCTCAAGGCTATTGTTCGTGCTTGCCCCCGGGACGAGTAGGTGCCCATGTCTACCCGGTTCAGCAACAGGTCGAAATCGTCCCGGTGCGGACCGGCGGTGGTTGTGGCGGTGGCTCGTTCCCGTGCCTCGGTGGCCGCCAACGACTCCCTGAAGCTGTCTTCCACTTCCTGCAGGTCCCCGTCCCCCGGAATGCTGGGCCGGTATTCCATCCGGAAATCATCCTCGGTGCCGCTCAACCGCAAGTGATGCTCACCGCACAAGGTGTTCAATCGTTTTACTACCTCGGAACGCCTCCAAGTCAGCCAAGCCCCTTCCCGGACCAGTTCACCGTCCCAGAATATCAATTCCTCTGCGCCCGCCCGTCCTTCCCGGCGAAGTCGAAGCAACCGGTTTCGCTGCTGCACCACCCGCTGGTACCGCTGCAACGTCTTCAAGTAAAGGTTGTCGGCTTGGGAAATAAGGATGTCCAGGAATTTCCGCCGGATTGACGGCGGCCCCAAGACCAGTTGTACGTCGTCAGCCGTGAAAAGGACCGAGGTCACCAAGCCGACCAACTGGGCGGCGGTAAAACGGACCCGGCTTACGCGGATTTCCTTGCGGACAGCATACCCCCCGGAGCCCGGAGCTTCGGCAGGGACGGTCTGGTACCCCACGTATACCGCCAGACGGTCCTCCTTCCGCTCGACCGTGCCCCCGACAAGGGCCTGACCACCTTCCGCCGCCGCATCGAAGTTGACTACCTCACGTTCGTTCTCAGCCCTGAACGACCGCGAGATGGCCAAAAGGTACACCGCTTCCAGCAAAGTGGTCTTCCCTTGGGCATTGGGGCCAAAGAACACCACTATTCCCGGAGGCAGTTCCAAATCAATCTGCACCAGGTTGCGAAAGTTGGTGAGGCTCAGGCGAGAAAGGTACGCCAATCGCTCGATTCCTCCGAGGGTACACGTTGCCCAGTGATGCCTACCCGATGATGCCTAATTGTAACAGGCTGCGGTAAGGCTTGGACGGGCCATTGACCTGACACGGACTGCGCTGGCGGGGCTTGAGATGGTCAGGGGAATGGGGCTGAAGGTGTTACTCCTGGGTTTCCAGAGACTGTATCTCGTCCTCCAGATTCCTGACGCTGGAGTAGTCCCCCGCAGACAACCGGAAGCAACGGTCCAAGTAAAGCTGGGCCAACCGCGACCCTTTTGGGGAGGTGTCTTTGGCGACCATGAGCAGAGTAGGGAGGCGAAACTCTTCAGGGAGGTGGCGGGCCAACGTATTGATCTCTTCCGAGACCTCGACGACGGTGCCCGAATCACCTCCTTCCACGGCAAAGCGCAAGCTGCCTAATAGCTTGGCCAATTCAGCCAGCTTGTCGGCCTCGCTCATCAAGCTGAAGAGTACTTCATTGACGCCGAACGACCGGTCCTCTTCAGACACGGCTTCATCGAGTTGCTGCTGCAACTCTCCGCTAGGCGTTACTTCTTGCCCAAACCGTTGATTGCACAACTCAGAGTAGGCGGAAACCGCTTCCGTGATGGACTCCATCATTCTGGGTAAATCGAAGGAGAACATGCTGGTCGCAAAGACCAAGTCATCGGCCCGCTGGTCGCACAGCGTCTCCAATTCCTCGTAGCTGTCCACCGGCTCAGGCAGCGGGGGCATAGCAAAGGCCGACAAGTCATTCAAGGGCAGGTTTCCCAAGTGGGTAGCTAGGAAGGGCGGTACGTACTTACCCAAGTCGGCTTTGATGGGTAAAGTGATAACGTAAGTGGCGTATACCTTGTCCGGTTCAGTGCTTACGCGAAAATAGATGACTGCGTGACCTTTGGGCGTTCGAGGGTCTCCCTTGTCGAAAGTGAGGTCCATTTGTCCTCTCAGATGGCTTGTTCGGATCTGGCTACAAGAGCAATTATATGCCTTGGCCGATGCTTAAGCCACAAGCTGTAGCTTAACGTTTGACATTAACCGTCCCCTTCTCTAAAGTGCGGAATCACCCGAAAGTTCGGAATTACCCGGCAATCAGCACCGTCACAATCATAAATCCCATAGGTTGATTGAGAATAGGTTAGCCATGTCAACAAACCAAGGGTCCAGTTTGGAACAGGGACAAGGAAGTTCGCTGTTCGGGAGCTTGTTCCTGCGGTTCGCCGATGAGTTCTATCTGCTGTTCCGTTTGATATTCGCTTTCTTGGTTGCGTTGCACGGTGCGCAAAAAGCCTTTCTGCTATGGGGATTTCCGGCAGAGCATCCGCTGGGTGCATTGGTGGACATCGCCGGTTGGGTAGAGATTATTTCCGCGTTTCTCATCGGGCTGGGCATTTTCACCCGGCTGGGGGCCGGAGCGTTGGTAGTGACTATGATCGTCGCCTACTTCAGGGTACACGCCGATAACGGGGTATGGCCTCACATTTACCCGATGCAGGGCGGATTTGGCGCCCACGGCGGCGAAGTAACCATCCTCTGGTTCGCCATCGCCGGCGTTATAAGCATCCTGGGCAGCCGCAAGTGGGGCATAGAGCGTCTCATCCTAAAACGGGAACTGCTGTAGGCAGTGGCTTCTACTTAGCTTGGGAGAAGCCCCAAGTGACAGAAGACTTTAGACCGCCGTCTTCCCCAATAGGCTGAATTACTCGGCAATCATCGCCGTCGCTGTCATAAATCCTACAGGTAGATTGAGAAGAGGTCAGCCATGTCAACACAACAGGGGACCCCACCGTTTGAAGGAGACCAAGGAAGCCCTATTTTCGGGCAGCTTTTCCTGAGGTTTTCCGAAGAGTTCTACCTACTGTTCCGCTTGATATTGGCGTTCGTCGCCGCGCTGCACGGAGCGCAAAAGGCCTTCGGCCTCTGGGGCTTCCCGGTGCCCCACCCCGAGAGACCTATCGTGACCGTCGCCGGGTGGGTGGAGCTAATATCGGCGTTCCTCATCGGCTTGGGGGTCTTCACCCGCTTGGGAGCCGGCGCATTGGTTGTCACCATGGTGATCGCTTACTTCATGATGCACTCTCCCGGGCAGCCTTGGCCGCATCTCAAAGGGGGCGGCGAAGTCCCGCTCCTCTGGTTCGCCATGTCCGGTATCATCGGCGTCCTGGGCAGCCGTAAGTGGGGAATTGAGCGCATGATCTTCAAGCGGGAACTGCTGTAGATGACAACCCCCGCAATGGAAATCCGAACACTCTTCTTCGCAGGAGCTACGCTATGGCGCAGCAGCCTCTGAAACAGCTCGTTTACGACCAATTGGAAATAGGGGAAGAACTGGGTTCCTACGAGTATCTATTGACCCAGGAAATGCTGGACAACTTCCGCGCTTCCATTGACGACCCGGAGGGATGCTTCCCCACCTTGGCGGTCAAGCACGACGCCACGGCCCTGGCGATGGTCTACGACGACACCACCGGCGGCGTCAACGCTGGCAACCAAGTGGAGTTTTTCAACCCACCCATACCCGGCAAGAAGATAAAGGTAACCGGCCGGGTCGCCGACAAGTACATGCGGCGAGACAAGCCGTACTTGGTCATCGAGGCCACCGCCGTCGACGAAGATGGCCGGCTTCTGGAGAAACTGCGCACTTACCAGATGAAGAAACCCGATGAGGTAGGGAAGAAATGGCATCCACAAAGCTAGAGACAGGCACTCCCATACCGTCAGTCACCAAGTCCGTCACCACGGACAGTATCCTCCAGTTCGAGTCCTGCGGGATCCTGGACCGGCAGAACATCCACAACAACGCGGAATTAGCCCAGCAGCGGCTGGGAACAACTTACACCCTTGCCTCAGGGCGCATGTCGATAGCCTTCGCCGCGGAGGCGTTGCGCCGCTTCTTCGGCCCGGAGGTGTTTAACCATACGGGCTCGGTGAACCTGAAGTTCCTGCGACCGGTGAAGGACGGGGATACGATCACCGTTAGCGGCGCCGTCAGCCACCATACCGAAGTGGAAACCGGCACCGAAATCACAGTGGAGATTTACTGCGAGAACCAGAACAGCGACAAGACAGCAATAGGCATAGGGACCGCGATATTGCGGTGACCGTTCCCAAAATTACTCACGTCCGAGGAGGCGCATTATGGCGTCACGAATCAAGCACATAGCCCTGCACACGGAAGACCCCGCAGCTACCGCCGAGTGGTACAAGACCGTGTTCGGTCTCGATGAACTGCGGCGCACCCCCGCCGACACAGGCGAGGAAGGCGTATGGCTTACAGACGGGTATATCTATTTCGCCATCCTGAAGATCGGCTCGGAAGACGCCCCCAACCTGGGCGAAGGCCCATCCACCGTCAAGGGCGTCCATCACATCGGCTTCTATGTGGATGACATGGACGAAGCGGTGTCGACATTCGAGTCCAACGGCGGCTCCGAATGTCCGGGTAGCAGCCGCGTCAACCGCAAGTACAAAGGCCCCGATGGCCTGATGATAGACCTCCGGGTCCGCGGATGGGACGAACAAATCCGCGCCCGCTCCACCCTGTACCAACTGGTCGAAGCCTCCCCGAGAGAGCCTGCTACCGCAGACGACTAGCGAAACCAGGGCGGCCGCAAGGGCATCCGCATTTGAAGCAGAATAGTGGATTGGCCATGTCCGTTGCGTGGGAACGTGGACAACCACCAATGTTGCTTGCGTCATATATAGCGATTGATTAAACTAACCTCAAACTCGGTATGAACTGAGGAGGAGTATGGCTGACCCTGAATTCGGCAAAGCGGAAGTAGATATAGCCTATTGCGTGCCTTGAGGATACTACCCGGTCGCCACGTGGCTGGCGACGGAGTTGTGGAGTGCCAGCAGCCCCGGAGAAGTGTCGGTCAAAATGACCCCCGCTGGCGCAGGCAGGCTGGAAGTCTTCCTGAACGGCGAGAAAATCTTCGACCGCAAAGAGGACTCGGAGGGATTCCCCGACCTGTCCAAGGTGAATGAACTGAAGATGATGGTCGCGGAAAAAATCTTCGACTTCGACGCGGCAGTGGCCGGTAACTAAAGACCGTCCCAGAAGTTAACCGAGGCTAACGAGCGATGCAGCCTTGCGGTAACCTGCTAAGGCTGCATCTTTTTTAAATCCCCCAAATGGAGCGTAGACTTTGGCCGTCCCAGAACACGTAGAAGTGATAAAAAGCGGACCGAAAAGGTTTGCCGAATGGCGTTTGGAAAACTCCACCGTCCACTTGGACCTGGAAGGCGCGGACCTGTCTAATGTCGACCTGCGCGGCTGTAAGATCGGACCGGTCAACCTCCGGGGTGCAAACCTCCGTGGGGCCCGTCTTTCCAGGGCTGGGCTGGCCAACGCCGATTTGACAGGGGCATTCCTGGAGGGAGCCGACTTGGGCCGGGCGACTTTGGCGTCCGCAGTTATCGCCGACGCCGATTTGACCAACGTTAATCTGCATTGGGCCGACGTGAAGAGAGCATCCTTGCGCGGTGCAATCGTCCGCCATTGCCGCTTGATGCGGACGTGCTTCCTTGGAGCGGACCTGACGGGCGCGGACTTCAGCCAGTCGACTATGATAGAAGTCGACCTCCGTAGTGCAGACTTGACCAACGCACGTTTCGTATCCGCCAACATGAATGGGGCGGACATGGACCGGGCCACCATGGCAGGGGCCGACTTCACTAAGGCCATGGTCCGTGACTCGATGTGGACCATGGCCGACATGCGCGGAGCCAACTTCAACCAAGCCAGTCTCCACCGGTCAGACCTCAGCATGGCCAAGTTTGACGAGACCACGCTCTTTCCCAACGGTTTCGATCCCTACGACACCGGGTTCAAGGACGTGTCTAACGGCTAGGCTTTTTATTGGCCTGCCAGCGCAAGTCACCAGGGGGAACCATTGCCGACTTTATTAGTATCCGCGCTCCAGTCAGGTTCCGGTAAGACCTGCATGATCAGCGCGCTTCTCGCCCGGCTTAAAAGCTCGGGGAAAAGGGTCGCGTATTACAAGCCCTTCTCTTTGAACACCGATGACGACCCCGACGCTGCCTTTATCGGCGAGTACCTCTTGGGCGGCGACAGTCCTCCGGGTATCCCCGCACCGCTACTGTTGCCCGAAAATGCGTCAGTCGGCCAAACAGACCTGGCGTTGGTCCAACAAACGGTAAGGCAATTGAGCCAGGCCGTTGACGTGGTGTTAGTCGAGGGCCCCGACGTCCAGTCCGCCGATGGCATTAACTCCGCTCTGTCTTCCGACATAGCAGCCGTCCTCGACTGCGCCGCCTTGCCGATAGTCCGATACTCAGCCGACCTGGATGCAAGCCTTGTCTTAAGTGCTTGCGAACCTTACGCCGGACGCATTGCCGGAGTGGTCATAAATTGTGTTCCAGCGTACCGCGGCCACACGGTGGGCCGGGGATTGGTCGCAGGCATCCGCGCCGCTGGGATGAAGGTGCTCGGCACGATACCGGAAGACCGCACCATGATAGCCGTCACAGTCCAGCAGGTCGCCGACCACTTGGGCGCCCGCTGGGTGCAGGAACCGGTAAACACCGGCGTCCAAGTGGACCGGTTCCTGCTCGGTGGCAATATCATGGATTCGGGCGCTACTTATTACGGACGTTACTCCAACCAAGCTGTCATAGTCCGTGCCGAGAGACCGGACATCCAACTGGCAAGCCTCATGGAGGATACCAAGTGCTTGGTGTTGACCGGCGGCGGAGACCCTACGGAGTACATCAAGGCGGAAGCTCTTCAACGTGACGTGCCGTTGATGGTTGTTGACGACTCGACCTTGAACACCGCCGAGGCGTTGTCAGGGATCATCGACAAGGCCACCTCCCATTCCCTACGCAAGGTCGAGAGGTTCGGGGAACTGATAGACCGGCACTTGGATATGGCTGCGTTGGTGACAGCTTTGGCTTGACCTGTATCGGACTGTTGGGACCCAATAAAGGGCGCTGCTCCAATGCAATCGTATTACACGTTATTTGAAATGCGATTGCCCTTCTGGACTATCCGGAAATTTGACTGATTACCCTTTGGGTTGGGAAAATGTACATTATCAGGCGACGGTAGGAGAGAGAGATGGCCAGTATTACCCAACTGGGATATATAGGAATCAGCGTCAGCAACATTGAGGAGTGGGAGCATTTCGCCACCGAGGTCCTTGGCCTTCAGTCCAACGGTGTTGGCGACGATGGCAACCTGACCTTGCGCATGGACGAGTACAGCCAGCGGTTTGTCCTTTCACCCGGTGGAAAGGACGACATCGACTACGTTGGCTTTCAAGTGACCGATGATCCGGCCCTCCAGGAAATGGCGGAACAACTGCGCCAAGCCGGGGTCGAAGTGACCATGGGGACTCACGATGAAGCCAAGGCCCGCAAGGTCGAAGGGTTGATCAAGTTCGACGACCCTGAAGGGACACCCACCGAGGTCTACTACGGGCCGCCGATCAGCTTCGACAGGCCCTTCAACTCCCCTCGCGCCATTTCAGGCTTCGTTACCGGCGAACAGGGGTTGGGGCATGTTGTTTACCACGTGGAAAACTTGGACCGGGCGGTCGCTTTTTACCGGGACGTTCTCGGTATGAAGATCAGCGACTTCATTCGCAACCTCGTCTTCTTCCACTGCAACCCGCGGCACCACACGCTGGCGCTCATAGAAGGCAAGCGCCCGAAGCGGCTCAACCATTTCATGGTGCAGACCCAGTCTATTAACGACGTGGGCGCAACCTACGATTTGGTGCAGGACCAGGAGATTTGGATAACCAGGGGTCTGGGCCGCCACACCAACGATCACATGACCTCTTTCTACATGAAGACCCCTTCAGGGTTCGATGTGGAATACGGCTGGGGAGCCCGCACGGTGGACGACACCACTTGGCAAGTACAACGTCACGAAAAAGGCAGCATTTGGGGCCATCGCCCTGTGCCCGCCGGTGTTGCCAATTAAGGAAGTCCCCCTCAGATACGTCTATCAAGACACCGGCGCCGCGGTCAATCCGCGGCGCCGGTGGATACTGTAAGACCAATTGGCGGCCGCCAGTGCAACTTGACAGTGACAGGCTCGCGGACTTACGATTTCTTATAGACCTTGGTCGGCCCAACGCTTGGTGGGCCCGGGTCGGGTGACAACTTTCAGGGGATATAGCTCAATAGGGAGAGCGCGGCGTTCGCAATGCCGAGGTTGGGGGTTCGATTCCCCCTATCTCCACCAGTAAGCCCCTGTAGCTCAGAGGATAGAGCGGCGGCGTCCTAAGTCGCGCGTCGGGGGTTCGAGTCCCTCCAGGGGTACCACAACTTACCGTCGACACAACACGTTCCCGCAGAGCCGACTACCGGCAGCCAATTCCAAGCCCGTGGCTGTCACTGCGCGGTAAAACCGGACCAACCGGCCATCTACGTCTATTGGTTCTTCCTGAATTGCTTACATCCCCTACACCCGCTCCCGGCCCCGACGTCCATCCTCTTAGATCCCGCCTCAACACGGACGGATAGCGGCAGTTGCGCCGTTGGCGGCGCCATTGGAGAAAAGCGCCATGCGATGGTTGTCTAAAGGCATATTCATTGTTTTCGGTTTGATGCCCATTCTGGCGCTGGCGGTCCTGGCTTGCGGTGGCGAGGATGGACAACAAGCGGGCAGCTTCAGAATTGGGGTCATGGAGTCGCTGACAGGTCCCGGCGAGACCTACGGCACGGTAGCCAGCCAAGCCAAGCAGATGGCCGCGGACGAAATCAACGCCGCCGGCGGCGTCAACGGGCGAAAGCTGGAACTTATCATCGAGGACTCTCAATGTAGCGCCAAGGAGGCGATTACCGCCTACCACAAGTTGACCGATGTGGACGAGTTGAAGATTATCCTGGGAACATCGTGCAGCAGCGCCATGCTTGGCGCCGCTCCGCTGGCGGAAGCGGACGGGATCATCCTGTTTTCAGGGTTGGCCAGCAACCCCGACATCGCCAATGCCGGCGACTACATCTTCCGTACCCAGATAAGCGATATACAGGTGGGGATAGACACTGGGAACCTGTTGTGGGCGGACGGGGTACGCACCCTGGCGACCATAACGGAGGCTACAGACTACGCAGAGGGCGTGAGGCGGACTTCGGTCGCCCAGTTCGAGAAGTGGGGCGGAAAGGTTGTGGCCGAAGAGCGGTACGCTTCCGATATAACCGACTTCAGGACCCAATTGCAGAAGCTGTTCGCCGCCAATCCGGACGCGCTCCACTCGGCGCCCCAGTCGGAGTTCGCCGCTGGGACTATCATTAAGCAGGCGCGGGAAGTAGGCTACGAAGGCCCCATATACGCGGAAACAATATCTGTAGGAACGACCTCCCTGGAAGTCGCGGGCGACGCGGCGACGGGCATGAAGGCCATCACCGCCGACCTGGACCTCGACAACGAGAAAGCGCAGGAAGTCCTGGCCAACTTCAGGGAACGCTACAACCACGTTACCCTGCCGTGGCACTTGGGGTCCGCCTACGACGACGTATACATCACCGCCGAATGCCTCAAGCAGACCAACGATGATCAGGACGCGGACGGCTTCCGCGACTGCATGTACGACATCACTTGGAGCGGGGCCATCGGCAACAACTACAGCTTCGACGCCGATGGCGAGGTCGTGGGTCTTTCCAGGGTGGTAGTGGAAGTCCTGCCAACGGCCGAGCGAACAACCGACAGAAAATACAAGGTGCTGGGGCCCGCGCCTAAGGAGTAGAAGCCTGGCGCGGTGTAGCAATTCAGGTGGTTTAATTCCCGGACCCAACCGTCATTCCCACACCTTCTCCGTCATTCCCACACCTTCTCCGTCATTCCCACACCTTCTCCGTCATTCCCACACCTTCTCCGTCATTCCCACACCTTCTCCGTCATTCCCACACCTTCTCCGTCATTCCCACACCTTCTCCGTCATTCCCACACCTTCTCCGTCATTCCCACACCTTCTCCGTCATTCCCACACCTTCTCCGTCATTCTCGCGAAGGCGGGAATCCACTGTACAATCGCTGTTGGACATACCACTTGCAACCGGACGCTACCGAAGCGTTCCGCAGTATCACAGTTCCCGCAATATAGCCGTTTGGCACATAAAAAGTTATAATAGTAGACACGCAGGAGCGTAGCTCAGTCTGGCCAGAGCGCTGGTCTCCAAAACCAGTGGTCGGGGGTTCGAATCCTCCCGCTCCTGCCAATGTTGACCAAGGCCGCAGCCCCGGAAATTTCCGGGGCTTTTTTCTTGGCCGCCGAAAAACACGCCTGCGACTCTGTCAGCACAGAACGGCTCATACCCACCGTCCAAACTTTACCGCTACGCATTTCGTCTCCATTTCTACTTAATTCGATGATTCGAATATTTCACGGTTCAAACCATGCAGAATTATTGACACTCATGTTTACCGTGGATTAGACTTCCCGAATCATCTACAATGATAGCAATACATCAAGTAAGGAGCGGCCGATGGCGGACTATGACATTATCATCAGAGGCGGCACCATAGTTGACGGCACCCGCACACCGCGTTACGTCAGCGACATCGGGATAAAGGATGGCAGAATCGCCAGAATCGGCGGTCTGAACGGCGGCGCTGCCGACCAGGTTATCGACGCCAAGGGCTTGATCGTCGCCCCCGGCTTCGTAGACCTGCACACCCACTACGACGCCCAGATTTTCTGGGACCCCTACTGCACTCTGTCCGGCTGGCACGGTGTGACCTCCGTTGCGCTGGGGAACTGCGGGTTCGGTTTCGCCCCTTCGCGGGTGGAGGACCAGGACCGCGCTATGTTGAGCATGACCCGGAACGAGGCCATTCCCTATGACGCCATGAAAGAAGGTATGCCTTGGAACTGGGTAACCTTCCCCGATTTCATCGACGCCCTCACCAACACTCCCAAGGGCATCAACTGCTTGACCTACGTGCCCTTGACCCCGCTGTATGCTTGGGTCATGGGGTGGGACGAAGCCAAGAAGCGCCGCCCAACCGAGGAAGAGTTGCAGGAAATGGTGCGGCTTATCAACGAGGCAATGGACGCCGGCGCCTGCGGCTGGTCTGCCCAGATTCTCGGCGAGACCTCGGTGCAGCGCGACTACGACGGCACACCCATGATTACCGACATGCTGTCGGAGCATGAAGTGCTCACCTTCGCGAAAATCCTCCATGACCGCGACGAGGGATTCATCGAATTGGCCTACCAGGAAACCGGCGAAGAAGGCAGGCCGCTGGGCGAAGAGACCCGCAACTTCTTCGAACGCGTAGCCGAGGTCTCCGGACGCCCGGTGCTTTACCAAGCCGTTGCCCCCAACGCCGTCCACCCGGAGCAGCACCGGGAGCGCATACGCTGGCTCGAGAGTTGCGCCGAGCGCGGCCTGCGGGTCTACGGCCAAGGCGCAACCCGCCGCGGCGGCTTCGAGTTGACCTTTGAGGACTGGAACCTGTTCGACGACACTCCCATGTGGCGTGAAGTGACTTTGGGCGACAAGGCCACCCGCAAGGCCAAGATGCAGGACCCGGAGATGCGCCGGAAGCTGAAGGAAGAATGGGACTCGGGTACCCGGCCTACTCTGGTGGTCCCCGGCTCCGTGGGCAGCCTCCAGGTTATGACCCGCAAGGTGAAGATCGACATCGGCGCAGAGTCCGACTTCACCGGCGCGCTGCCCAAGGTCAGCATCAGCGGCAGCGACTACTTCTTGATCAAGACCCGTGACGGCTACAGGCTGCTGTCGCGAGTTTGCCCCCACTCAGGCGGCGCCATCGACCGCGAAATGGGCCGGTTCGTCTGCGACACCCACGGCTACGAGTATGAGTATGACGGCGGGCGCTGCATCACCAACCCTGAACTGCGGATGAAGTCCTTCGTGGTCAACGTCGTCGACGGGCGTATGATTGCGCTGGCCCCGGACGAAACCGAGGCTTCCAGCCCGCAAGCCGGCAAGACCGTGCAACAGATTGCCGACGAACAGGGCAAGCACGTCATAGATGCCCTCTTGGACATGTGCGTCGAGGACGACCTTGCCACCGAGTTCTACGCCGACTCACAGGGCCGCGACCAAGCCCAGTTCACCGCCGAGGTGCTGGACTCCAACCACATCGTCGCCGGTGTCTCCGACGGCGGCGCTCACGTAAAGTTCCTGACCGCCGGCATCTACCCGACGGACATGCTCACTTGGCTGGTGCGCGACGAGAAGGTCATCACGTTGGAGGATGCCCACTACAAGCTGTCTTACCTGCCGGCCCACTTCGGAGGCTTCAAGGACCGCGGCGCGCTCCGCGAAGGCGCACCGGCCGACGTAATAATCTACGACCTTGAGAAGCTGGAAGTGCTGCCCAGCGAGGTGGCCGAAGACCTCCCCGGCGGCGAATGGCGTCGCATCCAGAAGGCCAAGGGCTACCGCTACACCATGGTCAACGGCGAAATAACCTTCGAGGACGGCGAACCCACCGGCGCATTCCCCGGCCGCCTGCTCAGGAACGGGCGAGGGTAGGGCGCGGCGAAAGCCGCTCCTGATCCGGTTAATCGCAAGGGTCCCGAAAGCCTCGGGACCCTTTTCTCGTGTAACATAATGTCACCACGGGAGATAGGTGGGGTGCGACTAAAACTGGTTGGCCAGATGGGAGCGCGGGCGTCCCGCCCGCCATATCCCATATCGAAGACTGCCACCACATCCCCAATATTCTGACTACTTTTAATCACACCCGATAGGTGGGGTGTGAGGTGGTTGGGCCGTCATGCTGTTGTGGCGCCCTTCGGCGTTTTAGCGGCTACTGTGTTGCTGGTACATCTATCGGGCCGGTGGACGGGCTGGGGTAGCCTCAATCATGTGGCGACGTTAGTAGACCTTGGCGTGGTGCTCTATGCTATGGTCGCCGTATTGGTGGAGCGAGGAGTCAGGATGTGGTTTTGGGCATTGGACCAAAGACGCAAGTGGCGGGAACAGTGGCGCCGGGAAGCGCAAGCCGAGGGACGGGCAGAAGAGCGGCAAAAAACCGAAGCTTGGCTGACGCAGGTAGCCGAGAAGGAGGGTATCCCCATCGAAAGGCTTCTCCCGCCGAATGGGGACGCCAATTGATTTGTGGGCGCTTGGTTGTTGTGACCGCTACACCATACTCAACGGCGAAATAACCTTCGAGGACGGCGAACCCACCGGCGCCTTCCCCGGCCGCCTGCTCAGGAACGGGCGGGGGTAGGGCGCGGCGGGAGCCGCTACTAATCCGGTTAATCGCAAGGGTCCCGAAAGCCTCGGGACCCTTTTCTCGTATACTATAATAGTGCCATGGGAGAGCGGTGGGGAGCACGCTGGTTGGGCCGTCATGCTGTTGTGGCGCCCTTCGGCGTTTTAGCGGCTACTGTGTTGCTGGTACATCTATCGGGCCGGTGGACGGGCTGGGGTAGCCTCAATCATGTGGCGACGTTAGTAGACCTTGGCGTGGTGCTCTATGCTATGGTCGCCGTATTGGTGGAGCGAGGAAGCAACATGATATTTTGGGCCTTGGAACAGAGACGGAAGCGGCGGGAGGCATTGCGAGCTCAAGTGCGGGCTGAGGTGTTGGACCAAGAACGGCGAAAAACCGAAGCTTGGCTGACGCAGGTGGCCGAGAAGGAGGGTATCCCCATCGAAAGGCTTCTCCCGCCGAATGGGGACGCCAATTGATTTGTGGGCGCTTGGTTGTTGTGACCGCTACACCATGGTCAACGGCGAAATAACCTTCGAGGACGGCGAACCCACCGGCGCCTTCCCCAACCGCCTGCTCAGGAACGGGCGGGGCTAACCCCAAAGGCCGCACCTGCGGCATTCCCGGTCACACACAAGGGGCCCCGGATATGTCCGGGACCCCTTTCTCATAACTACAGCATTTTGTGACAGTGCATAACATGGTATGCAGTCTGTAGAGGTTTATCGCTTCGAACATATGCATGACATATGGAGGGCGACTAACTTGGAGCATTTGTTGCATACTGAAGCCCGCCGACTGCACCGGCTGATGGAATAGAATCGTCTGGAACAACGGTATTGCTACAATTGAAAAGTACTATGCCCAAGTCAATCTACCGAATGACCATCGCAGAATTAGTTAAGCGGGGCTGGACCATTGTCTACGATGATGATACCGGCAAACCCACCGCCATAAGGTCTGTCATCGACCAGTGGAAAAAACTCACCTGGGCGAAGCAGATCTATTACCGCGGCAAATACGGTTTCGACGAAGAAGGAATATTGGAAATCAGTTTATTTGAACTCCGGCCAACCTCTAGAATTGCCCTAAGGTTCTACTGTGACTTATTTCCGGACGAACTTGTTACTCCAGATGGAAAGATGCCCGGCTCAAATGACCGTTTGCAGTCAATCTTGGAGCTAAGCCGTATTAGGGTGGAGGACAGGAAGTATGATGATACGGCGTTGGTGCACACCGGACCGGACAACTCGTTAATCCTCACAAACGAAGCAGGCTGGGGACCACCATACACCGAGACAGATTCCAGCTACGTCGAGCTCAATGACAAATATACTTGCTACTGGGAAACTGGCCTCTCTTGGATTCCGGAAGCTCCTTGTTGGGCTTGCCCGGAGTGTAATGGGCTATAACCAGTTTCCAGATGAACGCTGATCATGCCCGGGAGGACTGGCTGGACACGCCAACAGTTGCTGGTAGCCTTCGCGCTATATTGTCGGCTGCCGTTCGGCCAACTTCACCAAAGAAACCCAGAGATTATTCGATTGGCAGAAGTTATTGGCAGGTCACCGAGCGCCCTTGCGATGAAGTTGAGCAACATAGCCAGCCTTGATCCAGAGATTACATCCACTGGTCGTACCGGGTTGAGAGGAGCTTCTGCCAACGACCGTGCCATGTGGGCTGAGATGCAAAGCGACTGGGAGTCCTTTGCCATCGAGTCCCAACAGGCTATAGCAGCAATTGATACGACGGATGGATATGATGACAAGACGACAGAGGACGAGGACACCTACAGCATTGGTGAAGACCGCACCACACAAACCAGAGTGCGCGTCGGTCAAAGTTTTTTCCGCGCCGTAGTCCTGAGTGCCTACAACACTCGGTGTTGCATTACCGGTCTTGCCTTGCCTGCACTGCTTGTGGCCAGCCACATCATTCCGTGGAGTCACGACCGCTCTAACCGAGTTAATCCAAGAAACGGGCTATTGTTGTCCGCGCTTCACGATAAGGCGTTCGATACCGGACTAATCACGATAAGGGAGGATATGACCGTCCAAGTGTCCCGCAAGCAAACCGCCTCGAACGACCAATTTTTTTCGGCGTCAATCGAGCATTACGATGGTCGACCGATTTGTCTTCCTGAGAAGTTCACTCCAGAAAGAGAGTTTCTAGCCTATCACAGAGAGCGAATTTTCCAGCAATAAGTGAAGGCTAGCAACCTAACCCATGTTGGCATATAGACAAGATTATCAACTTTTAGACTTCTTATCCTGTCCATCCACGCAGATAAAGCGGCAACTCTTATGACACTTGCCCCTTTCCAATCCCGATAACGCTTCGTTATCATAGGTCTACTTGGCAAAACGTTCCTCGGCCCGGCGGCAAACTCAACACTTCTTCAAGCGGGACAAAATAAGAGGAAATGAGAGGGTTATCCAATAATCCAGATCTGCCTCCAAAGCAGAATGTCAGGAAATGTCCGTAAATGTCCGGTGATTCAAAAATTCCAACTGGCTGCCTTAAATCTCTGGCTGTGTGTACGAAATCTGACCTGCTCTCTTAAACGTATCCCACCGCTTGAACCCTCCCCACCGTTGCCTTATGCTTGCGGGCAAGAGCCGAATGGGCCCACCGACTTTTCATTGTTGGGAGAGTCTCGACCATGGCGCCGGATTACACCACCATCATAACCATCGAGCCAGGCAAACGCGGAGGTAAGCCGTGTATTCGCGGCTTACGAATCACTGTTTACGACATATTGGAATACTTGGCGTCAGGCATGACGGAAGATGAAATATTGTCCGATTTTCCAGACTTGACACATGAGGACATTAAGGCCTGCCTCGCCTTCGCGGCGGACCGGGAGCGCTGATTTGTGTCAGTGCCATTGCTTGCCCGGAGAAGCCGTAGGGCTTGCATTACTCTATGCCTGACCATGTTTTCTCCGCCGCAAGCCACTCTCGGCGAGATTCTTACCGGGAGTCCATATCGTCCTGTCAGTCCGGTCCATCCTGGCAAACCAAATGGCAATTCTTATGACACCTGCCCCTTCCCAACCTCGACAACGCTTCTTTATCATAGACCTGCCTGACATGAGATTCCTCGGCCAGGAAGAAAATCCAATACCTCTCCCAGCGGGTCAAAATGGAAGGAAACGATATGAAATTGGAGCATTATCGAATAATCCTAACCCACGGCCGAAGCTGGATGTCCGTGAATGTCCGTAAATGTCCGGAATTCTAAAAATCCAACCGGCTATCTAACGTCTCCGGTTGCGTGGCGGAAAATCTGACGGACAATTCCCCACGCTTGAACACTCCCCACCGTTGTCTTATCCTTGCCCACACAAGCCCTGAGGACGCCCCAATTTTTACGAGGCGGGTGAGAGCATGAAATACGATGTCATAGTAGTTGGCGCCGGATCAGCGGGTTGCGCGATGGCAGCCCGGTTGTCGGAAGACCCGGAGCGGTCGGTGTTGTTGCTGGAGGCGGGGCCTGATTATCCCGACATTGATACTTATCCCGAGGACCTGAAGAACGGCTACTACTCCGAGCTTGCCGCGCTGCACGACGCGCCCCACAACTGGTCCTTCGTCGGCAAGCCCACTGGCGACCGCCCCAACGACATGTATGCCCCCAGGGGCAAGGTCGTCGGCGGCACCGGCGCCATCAACGGCCAAGTGTTCCTCCGGGGAGTACCCGAGGACTACGACTCCTGGGCCGCCGAGGGCAACGACGAGTGGGAGTACGTGAAGCTGCTCCCCTTCCTGCGGCGCATGGAGACGGACTTGGACATACACGACGACTTCCACGGCAACGACGGTCCAATGCGGGTGCGGCGGCATAAGGAAGAGGCTTGGGAGCCGCTGATGTTCGCTTTCCGCGACTCCTGCGTGACCGAAGGGTTCCCGGAAGGGCAGGACATGAACAACCCCGACTCCACTGGCGTCGCCCCCCTTCCGATGAACAACGTTGCCGGTGTCCGCCTCAGCACCGCGTTGTCCTACATCAACCCGGTGCGCCACCGGCTGAATCTGACCATCCGTCCCAATGCGCTGACCACCAGGATACTGTTCGACGGGAAACGCGCCACCGGCGTCGAGGTGGAGAGTGGAGGCGAGACGTTCGTGGTGGAAGGGGAACTTATTGTGCTGTCCACCGGCTCCATTGGCTCGCCGCACCTGCTCATGGTATCGGGAGTGGGCCCGCGGGACCATTTAGCCAGCGTGGGAGTCCCGGTAGTCCACGACTTGCCGGGCGTGGGACAGAACTACCGCGACCATCCCCAAGCCCCGGTGACTTTCAGTGCCCAGGAGGGCTTTCCCATGAATTTCGATGCGCCCAGGACCCAGTTGGGCTTGCGTTACACCGCCACGGGGTCCGACCTGCGCAACGACATGGTGGTATTCCCGACTACCTTTTCCACCCCGATGGGCGACCTGACCGGCCCGGGTGAGGACTTCCGCATGTCCGTCATGCTCAACCTTGCCGCCGGTTCGGGCCAAGTGACCCTGACATCGGCCGATCCCCACGACCAACCGCTATTGGAATACCGGTTCCTGGAAGAGGAGACCGACGTGGAACGGCTGCGCGACGGGGTGAGGCTGATAGTGCGGCTCTCGGAGAGCGAGGCTTACAAGGACATTATGAAAGAGCGGCTTGCCCCCACCGATGAGGACCTGGCCACGGACGAGGCCTTGGACGCATGGCTGCACGAGAACGTAAGGACCTCCCAGCACTTGGTGGGCACCTGCAAGATGGGTCCGGCAGCAGACCCGATGGCAGTGGTCGACCAGTACGGGCGCGTGCATGGCATCGATGGCCTTCGAGTGGCCGACGCTTCGGTCATGCCCGATACTCCCCGCGCCAATACCAACGTGAGCACCATCATGATTGCCGAGCGGATTTCCGAGTTTATCAAGGAAAGGCGGTGAGCGCAGGTCTCCGGCGTCGCCAACAGGAGTAACAATGGCCGCAGATGAACGAGTCCGGACGGCGCAGGACTTTCTCGAGGCGTCCGGCAGGGAGTTCGCGGCGGGGGACAGCCGGCAAGGGTCGGAAAAGCTTTGGGGGTCCGCTACCCAAGTAGTAATAGCGATGAGCCAACAACGGGGCTGGGACTACGGCAGCCACCGGGCTATGAAGAACGCTGCCGAACGGCTCACCACTGAATTCAATGATCCTTCCTTTCGATATGGATTCGAGTTGGCGGAGAAGTTTCACAGGAACTTTTACCATAACTTCATGGAGGACTTTGAGCTCGAGGTTGACGTTCCTCAGATGCACGAGTTCATAGAGCGGATGCTCGCATACTACTCAGGGCGGGTGTGAAGATGAAATACGACGTTATCGTAATCGGGGGCCGGCTCCGGCGGGTGTGTGGTGGCTTCCCGGATGGCTGAAGACGCCAACCCTCGGTGCTGCTGTTGGAGGCAGGGCCCCACTATCCCGATTACCAGTACTACCCTGACGACCTGAAACGGCTACAAGCCCGACGCCTCGGCTCAAGGCGCTCCCCACAACTGGACTTGGTGGGCCGCGGGATTGGAAGACCAGACCGAGATGTTGCCCGCTCAGACCGAAAAGTTTCGGAAATGGGGTATTATCTCCTTGGCGATAGTCTCGATATGCCTTTCACGGTCCTGTCGGGGGCAAGCAACGCTGAAGACTATGTAGCGGGCGCCGGCGTCTATGTACTCCTGGAGGCGGGAGATGCAATTTCCCACCGGCCCCAGAAGGCAATATCTGTGGACAATGTCTCTGAACCCGCCGGAATGGAGATAATGCCCTCCCAAGGCTTCGGCGGCCACCTCTGCTGCCTGCTCCACCGTGTCGTAGATGGATATGTATGGGAAGTAGGCCCATTGGAAGACGGACATGTCCCGCCCTGTTTCCTCGGAGAATCGAGTAATCTTGGCGACGCTGTCCCGGTAACGATCGGGGTCGTAGAAGTACGGCAGCCATCCGTCGCCATGTCGGGCCGCCCGCAGCATCGCTTGATCTCTGCGCCCGGAAACCCATATCGGGGGATGCGGCTTCTGCGACGGTGGCGGAACAATGGTCACGTCGTTAAACCGGAAATGGCGGCCCTGATAGGTAACCGATGACTCGGTCCAAAGTTTACGTAAGGCTTCCAAGCACTCGTTGGTTCGCCTGCCGCGTTGGCTTACCTTGAGGCCGGCCGCTTCGAACTCCACTGGGAACTCCCCGCCGATTCCGACCCCCAGGGTCAACCGTCCACCGGAAGCGATGTCCAGCGTGTTGGTCAGCTTGGCCAAGACCACGGGATGGTAAAAGGGCGTCAACAGAATTGAAGACAGCACCCGTATTCGCTCGGTTGCGCCGGCCGCAACCCCAAGCAATGGCAGTGACGCGTGGGTAGGGCCGGGAGGGGCGCCTCGCATGTAATGTTCGCCCGCCGCGAAGTACTCAAACCCCAACTCCTCCATCCATCGGGCCTGCCGGGCGGTCTCCTCGGCTCCAAGCGCCATGCCGGCCCCAAAGTGCATTTGCTGGTCACTCATAGATGTTCCTGCCTCCGTTTGGTGGTAATGGCTAGCTGCTTGGCCTACAATTACTGAAGTGGCTTTTACGATAGTATATTCGGGGGTACAAGCCCCAAGTGTGCTGGCCCCTCTAAATTACGGCAATGACGTCGGCTGGAGTGGCGGTCTGTACGGTTCGCCGGCCGTTTCTCGCGTCAGTTTTATGACCGGACGTCCAGGACCGGATGGTGGACTTTCCTGATGCTGGTGTTGGTCACAGGTGCAACAGGATTTGTAGGACGGCGACTGGTGCAGGAACTGCAAGCCCACCACCACAACGTGCGCTGCTTGGTGCATACGCCGGGCAGGGAGCGCTTGTTTCCAGACCGCTCGGTGGAGGTACATTACGGCAGTATCTTCGACCCGGCAGCTTTGACGGAAGCGTTCTACCACGTGGATGCCGTGATTCACTTGGTGGGAATCATCAGGGAAACCCGCCGTACTTCCTTCGACCAAGTCCATCGAGAAGGGCTGGTTAACGTAATCACCGCCGCTTTGGAAGCGAATATCAAGCATCTGCTTCATGTCAGCGCCATCGGCGCCACCAACAACCCGGAGTACGCTTATCTTTCCAGTAAGTGGATGGGGGAACAGGAGTTAGTCAAGAGTGGACTACCGTACACCATCTTCCGGCCCTCCATCATGTTTGGCGAGGGTGATGAATTCGTTAACAGCCTGGCCGGTATGTTAAAGTCGGTGCCGGTGATGCCGATAATCGGGTCGGGCAGGAACCGTTTCCAGCCCATTGCCGTGGAAGACGTTGCCAAGTGCCTTGCTCTGTCCGTGGGACGGGAAGACTTGAAATGCAGAACAATCGAACTCGGGGGACCGGAGCAACTTAGCTACAACGAAATGGTGTCGGTGGTGGCCCGTACGTTGGGCAGCCGCCGCCTGCGAATACATGTTCCGGTTTGGATGATGTACATAGCCGCCGCGATCATGCAACGGCTGCTGCCCCGTGCGCCAATCACCACAGACCAACTCCGAATGGCTTCGCTTCGCAATGTCGCGGAGCTGGACGTGGTGGAGAACACCTTCGGCTTTACCCCGCGTACCATGGAAGGTAACATAGACTACGCCACCGCCGTGAGGTTCAGGGACGGCGTCAAGATGCTTCTCGGCTCCATGCCGACCGGGACCCGCGACCACTAATGCTTCTGGCTGACAGGTCGATCGCTTTGCACGAGACGGTGACCTTTGGAATATCGTAACGCAATAGACCGTTTGCTCTCGTTGGTCGACCATGAGCGGACCGGCATCCCCAACCCCAGGCAAAAGCGGATATTCAACTTGGGTAGAATGGAGGCGTTCCTCGACCGATTGGGCAACCCGCAGAGGGCCGCAAAGACCATCCATGTCGCAGGCACCAAGGGCAAAGGGAGCACCGCAGCTTTGTGCGATGCCGCGCTGCGGGCCGCCGGGTACCGCACCGGGTTCTACTCGTCGCCCCATTTGCACAGCTTCCGAGAGCGGATTCGAATAAATTCCCAACCCATCCCGGAGGCCGAGTTCAGCCGCTTGATGGAACAACTCTGGTCGGCGCAGGAATGGATTGGGCAACACACCGAGTTGGGGAACATCACTCTGTTCGAGTTCATGACCGGCATGGCGTTCCAGTGCTTCGCGGATAATCAGTCAGACTTTCAGGTTATCGAAGTAGGGTTGGGTGGCAGACTGGATGCCACTAATGTCCTGGATTCGGACGTGTGCGTGATAACTCCCATCAGCCGCGATCACACTGCCATCCTGGGCGACTCGATTGCTGAAATAGCCTCCGAAAAAGCGGGGATCATCAAACCGGGCCGTCCCGTGGTAATTGCGCCGCAAGTACCAGAGGCCCGGAGCGTGATTCTGGAGACTTGCCGTGAACGGTCGGCAACCCCCGTCCAAGTTGGAAATGACGTGACTTGGAAGGCTGGCGCTTCCAGCATTGAGGGCCAGGATTTCACCGTGAAAGGGCTGTCAGGCGAGTACCAACTGCGCCTGCCTCTGTTGGGGAAACACCAGTTGGACAACGCGGCGTCCGCGGTGGCTGCCTTGGAATCCTTTATAGCCCAAGGTCATTCTATCCCATACGAGGCCATACATCGGGGTTTCGAGAGTGTAGTTTGGCCGTGCCGCATGGAGGTACTGGGACGGGACCCGCTGGTCGTCGCCGACGGCGCCCACAATGACGATTCGGTCAACGTATTGATGGATGCCATCGCAGGCTACTTGGACTATAAACACCTATTGCTGGTGGTCGGGTTCTCCCGGGACAAGAGTGTAAGCGATATGGTCGCCCGTCTAGCTAAGGCGGAGCCGGTGGTTTTCGCCTGTCGTTCCAGGCATCCCAGGTCGACGCCTCCCGAACAGATAGTAGATCTGTTCCGCGAAAACGGCGTTAAGGCGGTTGAAGCGGGTCATACGGCCGACGCGCTGGCCCAAGCCAAGCAGGCGGCGCGCGAGGGTGACCTGATTCTGGTTACAGGTTCCCTTTTCGTGGCGGCGGAGGCGCGAGAGTGCATATTGGGCATAGAACCCGAGGTTTACCCGGACCTTTTGCCACCCGACCTTCGCCAGGACCGGTGAAACCAAGTCCGGTAGGCCGCGCCGCATGGGAGTAACACAGGAGATGGAGATTGAGACCTGACCGGACCAGGGTTGTGATCACCGGTATGGGCGCCATCACGCCTTTAGGGCAGACGGCGGACCTGTTCTGGAAGAACTTGGTTGCCGGCGTCCCCGGCATCGGCCCCATGACTCTTTGCGACCCCACCGATTACCCTTGCCGGATAGCAGGCGAGGTAAGAGACTTCGACCCGGCACAGTACCTGGATAACCGGGACGCCAGGCGTATGGCCCGATTCTCTCAACTGGCGGTCGCCGCCGGCACAACGGCGGTACAGTCCGCCGGTTTGGACATGTCGCAAGAAAATCCCTACCGGGTGGGGGTTATCCTGGGCAACGGCAACGGCGGTTTCCCCACCTTGGAAGAGAACTGCCGGGTGTTGGCAAGTCGGGGTGGTATGCGCATGTCACCCTTCTTCTTTCCTATGGTCCTGCCAAACATGGCGGCGGCCAACGTCAGCCGTTTCGTTGGGGCCCACGGGTACAACTCCACGGCTACCACCGCCTGCGCCGCTTCAAATCAAGCAATGGGCCAGGCGCTGGAGGTAATTCGAAACGGCATTGCCGACGTGGTGCTGGCCGGTGGGGCCGAGGCTGGCATCAGCCAGTTAGGGTTGGCCGGATTCGCGGTAATGAGGGCCTTGAGCACCCGCAACGACGACCCGGAAAGAGCAAGCCGCCCCTTTGACGCCCAACGAGACGGGTTCGTCCCTTCTGAAGGGTCGGTGATATTGGTCCTGGAAAGCTTGGAGCATGCGCTGGAACGGAACGCCATGATCATGGCAGAGCTGGCCGGATTTGGCTGCACTTCGGACGCCGGGCACCCGGTACAACCGGAAGAGTCAGGCGCCAGCGCGGCGGAGGCGATGAGGTTGGCGTTGTACGATGCCGGCGTACCTTTGGACCAAGTCGATTACATCAACGCCCACGGCACTTCAACCCCCTTGAACGACACGCTGGAAACGGTGGCCATTAAACGGCTGTTCGGTGACATGGCTTACCAGATTCCCATCAGCTCCACCAAGTCCATGATTGGGCACGCGTTGGGAGCATCGGGCGCGTTAGAGGCCGTGGCTTGCATCATGGCTATCCGCGATAACGTGGTACATCCCACCATCAACTACGAGGAGCCCGACCCCGCTTGCGACCTGGACTACGTCCCCAACCAAGCCAGGCAAGTGAACGTGCAGGTTACACTGTCCAATGCTTTCGGGTTTGGCGGGCAAAACGCCTGCTTGGTGTTCCGCCGCTTTGAACCGGGCGGCGGGGCTTAGACGGAACCCCGGTCTCCTGGTCTCCGTAAATGAACGGCAAGGCCAAGCGTGTAGTGTGAGAGGGACTGACATGCAGGGTGATAGACTCATCTCTGGAGAAACCCAACCGGAAGACTTGGACGCTTCCCTGCGTCCGCGGCGTCTGGAGGATTTCGTCGGCCAGCCGCACGTCAAGGACAATCTCTCCATTGCCATTCAAGCGTCGAAACTCCGCGGCGAACCCTTGGACCACGTAGTTATCTATGGCCCTCCGGGGTTGGGAAAGACCACCCTGGGCCACATCATCGCCCAAGAGATGGAGGTGGACATCCGGGTTACCTCCGGCCCGGCCATAGAACGCGCCGGAGACATGGCCGCCATTCTCACCGGTCTTCAGCCCAACAGTGTGTTGTTCATCGATGAAATCCACCGGCTGCATCGTGTCGTCGAGGAAGTCCTGTACTCGGCGATGGAGGACTTCTTCCTGTCGTGGATGGTGGGCAAGGGACTGGCTGCCCGCAGCGTCAACCTTCGCATCAGCCCCTTCACCTTGGTGGGAGCGACCACCAGGTTCTCCCTGCTGAGCGCGCCGTTGCGCGACCGGTTCGGGTCGGTGTTCCGGTTGGAGTACTACGAGCCGCCGGACATGGAGACCATCGTCACCAGGTCGGCCCGCATCCTGAACGTGTCGGCTGACCGACCGGGAATCGAACAAATCGCCGTGCGCTCCCGGGGAACGCCCCGCATCGCCAACCGTCTCTTGAAGCGCACCCGTGACTACGCGTTGGTGATGGCCGACAACGAGGTGACCGGTGACGTGGCCAAGGACGCCCTCGACACGCTGAACGTGGACCGGTTGGGCCTTGACCAGTCGGACCACCGGCTCTTGTCCAGCCTGATAGACAAGTTCGACGGAGGCCCCGTTGGACTGGAAACGCTGGCCGCTTCCATTAACGAAGACTCGGACACCATCATGGACGTGTTGGAGCCCTACCTCCTGCAACTTGGCTTCCTGGATCGTACACCCAGGGGCAGAGTAGCCACGCGCATTGCGTATGAATACTTGGACAAAGCCCACAAACAGGTCGGGCATCCGGACCAGGGCCGCTTCACGGGTTTGTGACTGGCGAACGCAAGGTTGCTACCCGCAAGGCTAGGGGCTACAATAGTGCCCTGACCCGCCAGACGTTGGGCAAGCACTCCATTGCGGACCCTTCTTTATGATCACTACCGGAAAACAAGTAATCTCATCGACTCCGCCTTGGGCGGATAACAAGCTTTGAACATTTCACCAGGTTCTCCCGGCGTGCTTACAACGGTGGACTCCTATCCCAGTCTGAACGATGTTCTCCTTCGTGTCCAAGGGGGAGAATTGATTACAGACGAGGAAGCGAGGGCCTTCGTTACGGCGGACGGTGCTGACGTTAACGATCTTTGCAGCGTTGCGGCTAGGTTGCGGGACCAAGGCAAAGGCAAAACGGTCAGCTTTTCTCCTAAGGTATTCATTCCGTTGACCCGGTTGTGCCGCGACTTTTGCGGATACTGTACCTTTCGTCAAGACCCGGCGGCGGCCGGAGAGCGGCTGTATATGTCCCCGGAAGAAGTGCTGGACGTAGCCCGCGCCGGGCAGCGGCTAGGCTGTACCGAGGCGTTGTTCACACTGGGGGAACGTCCGGAAGCCAGATACCCGGAGGCTGCGGAATGGCTGCAACGACGCGGCTACCGCACCACCCTTGAATACTTGACCGACATGTGCAAGCTGGTGGTCGAGGAGACCTCGCTGTTGCCTCACGCCAATCCCGGTACTATGAGCCGCCACGAAATGGCCAGCCTGAGACCCTACAATCCCTCTATGGGGTTGATGTTGGAAAGCACCAGCCCAAGACTGTATGAGCCGGGCGGCCCCCACGAGTTTGCCCCCAGCAAGCGCCCCCGCGTCCGCCTGCGCACCATTGAAATCGCGGGTGAACTGAAGATACCATTTACCACCGGCATACTCATCGGAATCGGAGAGACCAGGCAGGAGCGCATCGACGCTTTGCTGGCCATCCGGCGTCTTCACGAGACCCACGGACATGTACAGGAAGTGATAATCCAGAACTTCCGGTCCAAGCCCGACACCCCGATGGGTGAAACACCCCACGCCACTTCCATGGAACTGTTGTGGACGGTGGCGGTCGCGAGGCTGTTGCTGGGGCCGGAAATGAACGTTCAGGTGCCTCCCAACTTGAGCGCGGATGATTATGAGGCTTACTTGGGAGCGGGAATCAACGATTGGGGCGGCATCTCGCCTTTGACCATTGACTACGTCAACCCCGAAGCGCCGTGGCCAGGTATTGCCCAGTTGCGGGACCGCAGCGCGGAGATGGGGCACGAGCTTCGGCCTCGTTTGCCCATTTATCCTGAGTATTTCATGAATGAAGATGCCTACGTGGCAACTACACTGAAGGCCAAGGTTGAAAGATTGGCCGACCCTGAAGGCTATGTACGAGGGGGGACTCAACGCTATGCCGGGTGATAATACGGACCGCTCCGGAGCCGCCAACATTGGCGAATTAATAAGGTTCCTGGACCCCAAGGTAAGCGGCGTACTGGAGTACGCGCTGGCGGGAGGGGACATATCGCCTGAGGATGCCTTGGTCCTCTTCGATACCGTTGGATTGGAATATAACGCCATGACGATGGTAGCGGACGAGCTGAGACGCCGCACAGTGGGAGACGCCGTTACCTACGTGGTCAACCGCAACATCAACTTCACCAATGTGTGCATCAAGCGTTGCGGTTTCTGCGCGTTCAGCCGCGATTTTCGCGAGGAGGAGGGTTACTTCCTGCCGGTCAACGAGATAGTACGCCGGGCCAAAGAGGCTTGGGACTATGGGGCTACCGAGGTCTGCATTCAAGCCGGGTTGCCTCCCCAGATGGAAGGGGACATGTACATCAGGCTGTGCGAAGCCATCAAAGAGGAACTGCCCGACATCCACATCCACGGCTTCTCGCCTGAGGAGGTGCTCTACGGTTCCGTCCGGTCAAAGTGCACCATCCGCGAGTACTTGGAGGGGTTGAAGGCTGCCGGCGTGGGCAGCTTGCCAGGCACTTCCGCTGAGATCCTCGACCAGGAGTTGCGTGACGTTATCTCCCCGGGCCGCATTCGAGTGGACCAGTGGATCGAGGTTATCACCACGGCCCACGAGCTTGGCATCCCCACTACGTCGACCATCATGTTCGGTCACCGGGAGACTAACGAGCACATCGTCCGGCACATCGCGCTGCTGCGGGATATTCAGAAACAGACCGGTGGCATCACCGAGTTCGTCCCATTGAGCTTCGTACACACCGAAGCCCCTATGTTCATGAAGTCCTTGGTGGAAGACGTTCGCTCCGGCCCGACGGGCGTGGAGGTGATCAAGGTACACGCCATAGCCCGCATCATGCTGAACAACTGGATACCCAACGTTCAAGCCTCCTGGGTGAAAGAAGGGTCGCGGGTATCTCAGTTGCTATTGACCGCAGGCGTGAACGACTTGGGCGGCACGCTGATAAACGAGAGCATCTCCACCGCAGCGGGCGCGCAGCACGGTCAATTGATGCGGCCGTCGGAGTTCCGCCAGATGATCCGGCAAGCTGGCCGGATTCCCGTCGAGCGGTACACCACTTACGGTACCAAGCGCGTGTTCGGCGACAACGACGAGGAGCTGGAGCCGCTGGACTTGGTGGGGGACAACGTCGAAGAGATTTTCGGTTCTTATAACCGCTTGGTGGCCTTGGATACTTACCGCTTTCAACACCCCAACCGGGCCAGCAAGGTTGGGGCATAAGTCCTCGCAGTAAGCCCGGGGACTGGCAATGGCAGTAGAAGTTCTCGCTTTTGCGGGCGGAGTGGGGGGCGCCAAGCTGGCTTTGGGGCTGGCTAAGGTTCTGTCTCTGGAGCGGCTCACCATCGTTGTAAACACCGGCGACGACGAGACCTTCCACGGGCTGCACGTCTCCCCCGACTTGGACACTGTGATGTATACCCTGGCCGGTCTGTCCAACCCTGAAACCGGCTGGGGCTTGACCGGGGAAACCTTCAACACTCTAGGCATGTTGAAACGGTACGGCGTCGATACGTGGTTCAACCTCGGAGACCTCGACATGGCCACCCACCTTCGCCGCACCCAATTGCTGTCACAGGGCCGCACCCTGTCCGAGGTGACGGTTGAGCTGTGTCAAAGGCTGGGAGTGGAGCATCAGGTCTCGCCGATGAGCGACCAGCCGGTGAGAACGGTCTTGAGCACCGATGCCGGCGAATTGGCGATGCAGGAATACTTCGTAAAACACCGCAGTGAACCTATTGTTAAAGATATTCGCTACGCCGGAGCGGACAACGCTTCGCCATCCGTTGCCTTGACGGATGCGCTGGCTGAAGCCCGGATGGTTGTGTTGTGCCCCTCCAATCCGTTTTTGAGTATCGGCCCTATACTGGCTGTGCCGGGGGTCAGAGAGGGGCTGGAGAACTTCGAAGGCCCGCGGGTGGCCGTAAGCCCGCTCGTTGGGGAATCGGCGTTCCGTGGCCCCGCCGCTAAAATAATGGTGGAACTGGGCAAAACGGCGTCCAGCGCAGGAGTGGCCCGGGAATACGCGGGCATCATCGACTATTTTCTGATTGACGAGCGGGATGCGGACCAGTCTTCCCGCATCACCGAGTTGGGCATGAGACCCCTTTGCGCGCCCATTATCATGAATACCGAAGCCGACAAGGTAGCGTTGGCGGAATATGTCCTGGACGTGGGAGAGGGTTAAGCTGATGGTGGAGGAAGGGAAGACCCCCGGGC
Source organism: Dehalococcoidia bacterium (assembly GCA_965261795.1). GTDB lineage: Bacteria > Chloroflexota > Dehalococcoidia > Lucifugimonadales > UBA3495 > CBDCFV01. Next base: position 3,687,243 of record OZ253476.1, on the reverse strand, counting down.
TTATAGCCATCGTTCCCGTGAAGCCCTTGGCCGACAGCAAGACCAGACTGGCCTCGCTGATGACGGTGGAACAACGGTCTAAGCTGGTAGTAGGCATGTTGACGCGGGTGCTGACCGCCATTCGCGAGGCGGGCATCGACCCGGTCTGGGTTGTCGGGGGTGACGACAGGGTCAAACGGATTGTTAAAAACTTCAATGTTGAATGGTTCGAGGAGTTGGGCACGGACCTGAATGACACCTTGGCCAAGGCGTTCGATCTGGTGTTCGAGCGCAACTGCTCCGCCCTGTACGTGGCCAGCGACCTGCCCTTCTTGAAACCCGGCGACCTGCACAGCCTGTTGCAGGCGTCGAGGCGCAATACCAACATCACTTTGGCCCCCGCCCGCCGCGACGGTGGCACCAACGTTATCCTGGTTCCCCTGGGTCTGCCCTTCAGGCCGGAATTGGGACTGCGGAGCTTCAGTCGCCACATGTCCAAAGCGGCCGCTTTGGGCATCTCCGTAGCTATTTGCTACAGCCCGGGACTGGGATTTGACTTGGATATATCAGATGATTTGGAAACGTTTCAGCACATGGAGCCGGACTTGTTAGACCGGCTGGAGTCCGAATCCCAAGGCCGATGATAGTGGCCTGGACTGGTGTGCGAGGCCGGAATGGGCCTCCTGCTAATCTTGATTGAGCGATGACAAGTATGGATGGAGCTAAGGCAAAACCAAAGTTAGGAGTGCTTTTGCCCACTCGTGGGCTGTTGCTGCGAGGTCAGCAGCCCGGCAACGCCAACCTCATCCTTAACCTTGCCCGCAAGGTGGAGTCCGCCGGGTTGGATTCGGTGTGGGTGGGGGACAGCTTGACGGCCAAACCGCGATTGGAACCATTGGCTATGCTGGCGGCCATCGCCAGCGTTACAGAAAAGGTGCGTCTGGGTACGGCAGTGCTTTTGGCGGCATTGCGCCAGCCGGTTTTGCTGGCCCAAAGCATGAACACAGTGGACCTGATTTCGGGAGGGCGGTTGTTGGTGGCCGCCGGGGTCGGCGGCACCTTCAACGAAGACCAGGTCAAGGAATGGCGGTCGGCTGGGGTTAACTCCGTAACGCGGGCTTCCCGATTGGAGGAAGTGGTCCGGGTAGTCAAAAAATTGGGAGAAGAAGGTACGGCGACGTTTTCCGGGAAGCACTTCGAGTTGGACTCGGTGGCGGTGGGGCCGAAACCGGCCCAAAAGGAAGGAGTACCCATTTTGCTGGCGTGCCACTGGCGGGCGAAGGGCCGCAACTCGCAGATTCGCCGGGCGGCGCAATTGGGCGACGGCATCATTTCCATATCCGATACCCCGGAAGAGTACCGGCAGGTGGTGGAGCAGGTGAATATCCAAGCGGCCGAGGTTGGCCGGGTTGGGACGGACTTGGAGAAGACCTTTTATCTTACTGTCAACGTGGACGATGATGTTTCCGTCGCCACGAGGGAAGCTGAAGACTTTTTGACCCGGTACTACGGCGCTGAAATCTGGGGCAGCCGCTGGGGGCCCTTTGGAGACACGGAACGGGTTACCCAACGGATGGCCGAGTACGTGGAGGCAGGGGCAGAGACGCTGGTAGTGCGCTTCGCCTCATTTGAGCCGGAAAAGCAACTGGACATATTCCTGGACCGGGTGGCGCCCAGCTTTCTTTAGCCGCTGGTCCGGTGCGGGCAACAAGTCGTGCGGGGAGGTAACGCGGGTTGTATCCCATCGACCTGAACAACAAAAAAGGCATCGTTTTTGGTGTCGCCAATGACCGGAGCATCGCTTGGGGAATCGCAGCCATTCTCGCCCAAGCCGGCGCCAGGCTGGCTCTGACCTACCAGAATGAACGTTTGAAGGACCGTGTATCCAGTTTGGCGGAGTCTCTTGACGGGGCGTTGGTATTGCCATGCGACGCCACTGACGACGGTGAACTGGAGGACGTTTTCAAACGGGTCAAGGAGTCTTTCGGCGACATTTCCTTCTTGGTGCATAGCATTGCCTTCGCCAACCGCGACGACCTTACCGGACGTTTTTCCGACACTTCCAGGGAAGGGTTCCGCTTGGCGTTGGATGTCAGCGCCTACACGCTGTTGCCCATGGTCAAGCATGCGGCCGCTTTGATGCCCGGCGGGGGCAGCGTGGTGACGATGACATTTGACGCATCTCAGCGCGTATACCCCGGCTACAACGTTATGGGAACGGCCAAGGCGGCTCTTGAGAACAGTGTGCGCCAACTGGCGGCCGAATACGGGGAACAGGGTGTTCGAGTCAACGCCATTTCAGCCGGTCCGCTGGAAACCCTTGCGGCACGGGGTATCAGCGGATTCAGGGACATGAAACGCACCCACGCAGAGACGGCCCCACTGAAGCGAAACATATCCGTTGACGAGGTAGCAAAGGCTGCGCTCTTCCTTTGCAGCGATCTTTCCAGCGGGATTACGGGGTCTATCATCCCCGTGGACGCGGGCTACCACATCATGGCAGTCTAACGGCGTCCCACAGTTCAGCTTTGTTTGATGGCCCTTAGCCGTCGCCTGTCCTCGGCCGCGGCGTCTTCCCGTCCCAATTGAGTGTACGCATCCGCCCGGGCTTGCCAAGCAAAGGAATAATTGGGGTCGAGGGCCAACGCCTTGGTGAACTGGTCGATAGCCTCCTGGATGCGGCGTTGGTTGAATAATGCTATGCCCCGTTCAGTAAGCCCCGCAGCCGTAGGCGGCCCTCTGAAGACCCGTGCAGGCTCAGCCTCCTCTTCCGGCACAAGAACAGGCGCCGGTTCCGGGGTGTCCGAGGGAGCCGTCTCTTCCGAAGGGGTGAGTTCTTCCCGCAAGGGCGCAGGCTCTACCTGTTCCGGGGCGGGAGTTGCCACAGGGCTGGCGGAGGACTCGACACTTCCCACGACGGGGGCGGAAGTAGTTTGCCCGTCCCGGACCGCGTCTTCCGGGTATGTTCGGACTAACTCCCAACCGCAGTTGGTGCAGTAATATCGGCCGTGGGGTTGGTCTGCGGCGCACCGGGGGCAGTTGATTCCGTGGGGTCCCGGAGGCCTTTGGGCGCGGGGCGCCTTCAGAAAGAGCAGCCCCACCATGGGGACCATGCTAAGAAGTTGCCATGGCTCGGGCAGGAACATGGGCGCCAGGCACACCGCACCCCAAATCCAAGGGTTACGCCCCTTTACCCTGGCGAGCCGTACCGTCCACATCAGCACCAAGGCGAAAGACATGATCAGCAAGAACGATGGCATTCCTGAAGTCCTCCGTCCCAGCCATCCAGAACTCTATGCGGTATCACTCATCAGCGATGCTGGAATCTCGTTAGCTGGAATCTCGTTAGTTGAATATACACCGTTTTTAGTGGTTTCCACAACGGATATTACCGACAAGCGTCACAAGACAGCCTGAAAGATAATAGAGCGGTTTAAGGCAACAAGCTGTCTATGCAGTGTATGGGGTAGACATAATAATTTCGTCAAGACGGTCGTGTCTTAATTCGTATCGATGTTGATTATCCCAAATGTTTAGACGCAGTTGCCCTGACGAGTCAGTCTATTTGACACGGCATAGTAGTATTGCTAAAGTAAATATATTGAATCGCCAATGTTTTGAGTGCAACCGGACGCCCGTTCCCCATGAACAAGACCTTTCACTGATCAGTCATGATTAACTTCCTGATTGACACGATTTAGGAGGCTCCATGAAAGTTACGTTATCCATCCTGAAAGCCGACGTGGGTTCCATCGGAGGTCATACCAAGCCTTCAGTGCGTATGTTAGACGCGGTGAAGTCGGATACGGCCGAAGCAGTGGGGAAAGGGCTGCTAATCGACAGCTTTGTAGGTCATACCGGCGATGATATCTGCATCATCACATCCCACACCCACGGCGCTGACAATACGGAAGTCCATCAATTCGCTTGGAACACCTTCCTCCATGCCACGGACATAGCTTCACAGTACGGGCTTTATGGCGCCGGGCAGGACTTGTTGGTAGACGCTCCTTCGGGAAATATTCGCGGGGCCGGGCCAGCCGTGGCCGAGATTGAATTCGACCATGACCCGGTCAAGACTAACCGCTTCCGTCCCGCCGAGTCCTTCATGGTGCTGGCTGCCGACAAGTGCGGCCCCGGTGCTTACAATCTGCCCATGTTCCTTGGTTTCGCTGACCCCATGTATTGCGCCGGCCTTATGTTGCCGCGGATCGGGGAAGGGTTTACGTTCAACATAATTGACATGGACAACACTGATGGAGACAGTATTATCTCCTTGAACGCCCCCGAAGATTACTATCGAATAACCATGCTATTGAGGGACAACGAGCGGTTCGGCATCGACTCCATAGTGTCCCGTTACTCGGGTCAGACTGCCGCCGCCATCTCCGCCACCCGGTTGCACAACATCGCCGGTTCCTATACGGGGAAGGACGACCCGGTGGCCTTGGTACGCAACCAAGGTATATTCCCGGCGCCGGAAGAGTTGGTTTCCCCGTTCGCCAAGGCCCACTATATCGGCGGCGACGCCCGGGGGTCCCACGTTATGCCCCTGATGCCGGTGCCCATTAACACGGCCGTTACCGGCATATACTGCTTACCGCTGGTCTCATGCATCGGATTTTCGCTGAATGCGAAAGGCGAGTTCTCCGACTCCTTCATCGATTTCTTTGATAATCAGGCGTGGGACTACGTGCGGCAGACCGCCCAGGAGAAGGCGATTGCCATGCGGGCCCAAGGCTGGTCCGGGGCGGCAATGCTCCCCTATGCAGAGTTGGAGTACTCCGGATTCCGGCAAAGCTTGGGAGACCTCATGCCTCGGTTCGCCTTCCGAAACGGAAACGGAGCCAGTCCTGCAGTGCCTGAGAAAGTGGTGACGGCGGACGACTAAACCACGGGCGCAGCTAACACGCAGAAGTGGCCGAACAACAAAGGCCCGGTATTGGAACCGGGCCTTCTTGCTTTGGGTTGGAGCAGGTTAAGTTCGGCAGCCTACTGCGACAAGCGCAAGGATAACTCCTTCAGTTGCGCGTCCTCCACCGGCGCGGGAGACCCGAACAGCAGGTCTGCGCCCGTTTGGGTCTTGGGGAAGGCTATTACGTCTCGGATGGAGTTAGACCGGGACAGGATAGTTATCAGCCGGTCTATCCCAGGGGCAATGCCGCCGTGGGGCGGTGCTCCGTACTCGAATGCCTCAAGAATCTGGTTGAACCTTTCGGTAATTTCCTCTGGTTTGTATCCTAGGATACTGAAAATCTTTTCCTGCAGGTCGCGGCGGTGTATGCGTATACTGCCACTGGCAAGCTCCGACCCGTTGCAGACAAGGTCGTAGGCCTTCGACTTTATGCTGCCCAGGTCGTCCCCATGCAACAACTCTTCCTGTCCGTCGGCCGGCGATGTAAATGGATGGTGGGAGGAATCCCAAGTCCCGGTGCTCTCTTTCCACTCAAAGAGAGGGAATTCGGTTACGAAAGCAAAGGCCAGGGCATCGGGGTCAGAAAGTCCCAAGCTTTCACCCAAGTGGTTGCGCATCCCGCTGAGCCAAGCGTTCACTTGCCTTTCAGGTCCGGCCATGAGCAGTACCAAGTCACCCGGACCCGCGCCAATTTTTTCGGCCACCCGGCGGCTCCATTCAACCGGCATCCTCAGCCCAGGGGACAGCAGCACATCTTCATCCGCCAACTCACTTAAGGAACCTTGCCCTCGGAATCGGAGGTGACTTAATCCCGCCGCTCCCAAGCCTTGGGCCATCTGCTCCAAACCCCGCATCGCCGACCCGGAGTAGTGCCCCAAGCCGGGGACAGCGAAGCCCTTGATTATCCCGCCCTTGTCCGCCACGGAATGGAACACTCGGAACTCCGTCTCAGTGGCGAGGTCGGTAATGTCGGTCATTTCAAGGCCAAATCTCAGGTCGGGCTTGTCCGATCCGTACTTGCCCATCGCTTCGTCGTAGGTCAGCCTTGGAAACGGTTTGATCAAGCTCCTTTCCGGGGTTAAGCTCTCCACCAAGCCTGTGTACATCTCTTCCGTCAACTTGAGCACATCGGCTTCATGGACGAAGCTCATCTCCAAGTCCAACTGTGTGAACTCCGGCTGGCGGTCGGCCCGCAGGTCTTCATCGCGGAAGCAACGGGCAATCTGGAAGTACTTGTCCACGCCGGATACCATCAACAGTTGCTTCATCTGTTGCGGCGACTGAGGGAGGGCGTAGAAATTCCCCGGTTGCATTCGGCTGGGCACCAGGAAGTCCCTGGCTCCCTCGGGAGTGCTCTTGATCAGAATGGGCGTTTCGATTTCCAGGAAACCGCGGGCGTCGAGGAAGTCCCGTATGTACTTCACTACCCGGTGCCGTAGCAGGAGGTTTTGTTGCATGACTGGGCGTCGGAGGTCTAGGTAGCGATAGCGAAGGCGCAGGCTTTCGTCCACCTCAACATCATCGGTGATGTAGAACGGCGGCGTGAGGGAGGCGTTAAGGACGCTGGCTTCCTCTGCAATCACTTCCACCGCCCCTGTGTCCATAGCGGGATTTTCGCTTCCAGTCGGGCGCAATTGTACCGCGCCGGTCACTTGAAGCACCCATTCGGGACGAAGCTGGTCGGCCACCGAGTAAGCTTGCGGCGACGTTTCCGGGTTGAACACTACTTGGACCACCCCGGAGCGGTCTCGCAGGTCCACGAAGATAATCCCCCCATGGTCTCTGCGGCGGCTGACCCAGCCGGCCAGCGTTGGTCTACTATCTATGTCTCCCTCGCGGAGGTCTCCACAATCCACAGTTTTCAGCACACGATGTCTCCCTTGCCAGAGGGCCCTAAAAGCCAGCCAGACGGTCCAGAATATTCTCGAAAGGACTTGCATCGGCGGAATCAATCCCTGATACGGCGCCACTGAGCAAGTCAGGATCGGTTACCGGCGGCAGACACAGCGTGTCCAAGCAAACGTGGGCTTGGGCCGGGAGCTGAAGCTCGTCGACCATCACCGGTTTAATAACCAGATTAGCACAAGAAAGCCTGTATGCCGCATTTAACATCGCCCGGGTACTGGAGTCTTCGGGGAGTCCTTCGATGGAAACCTCGACGGGATCATTCTTGAAACGATGGACGACGATGCCATATCCGGCGCTGTATTCGCCCCACTCCTTGTAGGTCCCAATGAACGCGCTCAAGGCGGTTTCAGCGACTTGCCGGTAGTCTTGATTGCGGGTTACTTGGTAGAGATTTAGCAGGGCTGTAACCGCGGCAACATTGTCCGGTAAGGGCTTCTCCCGCAGTCTCAAGTAACCGATCGCTTGTGGGTCTGATTCGATGTCAAAGAACCCGCCGTGGGACTCATCGAAAAACCTGTCCAATAACTCTGAAGCAACGGTGATGGCCCTGTCAAGATAACTCGCTTGCCCTGTATATTTATGAGCGTCAACCAAGGCGATGAGCAGGTATGCCCAGTCAGTCAAGAACGCCGGCTCGCCGCTTGGGCCAGATTTATTGAACACATGGCTCAACTTACCACCCTGGGCAGCGGAATCTATGAGGTCCAGAACCCTCAAGGCGGTCTCGGTGAGAGCCGGCCGCATCAGCCGCCAAGCGGCGTCAAGCAGCAACGACACCGCTTGGGCATTTGTGCTGCTGTAACACGAGGGATCAATTGGCGGCTGCGACAACCGTTGACGCGCGGATAGTGGGAGGCCGAAATATTCCGAGTGAGCGCCCTGGCTGCCGCGGAAGCCCGGTACGGACTCGTCGTACAACTGCTCCATCAGGTAATCGACGCATTGGGAGGCCACTGTCAAATAGGCATCCTTGCCCAGCAGGCTGGAGGCGTCCAAGTAAGCTTTACATAAGATTACGTTGTCTTCCAGCAGTTTTTCCCACTGAGGGTCAGACCAGTCGGCGTTGGCGGAGTGTCTAAAAAACCCGCCTTCTTCACCATCGTACAGTAGGCCGGAGCACATGCCATCCAGGGTCTTCTCCAGCATAACCCGGTAGAATTCCTCTCCGGTGGTACGAGCCAAGTGCACCAGGAAATCCAGAATCGGGCCATTAGGGAACTTGGGCGCCAAGCCAAACCCGCCGTTGCCGGCGTCGTATGCTCCGGCAACGGTCCTGGAGACCATGTCCACCAGAGACTCTTCCACTTCCGGCCCTGCCACCACCCTGTTTGCCCTTTCCTGTCGCTGGCGGAGTAGGCTGCGGGCTTGATCATAGAGCGCGGGCTTGTCTTCCAGGTAGGCCTCCTTGAACTCCGCAAGCATCGCGATGAACTGGTCCGGCGGTAAGTAGGTAGCCCCTCCTATCAAGCCGCCGTGGGCTGTCAAGAAAGCGGTTGTCGGCCAACCGCCGACATTGTAGCGGGCGTTCACATCTGGCCGGTGGTCGTTGTCGGCGCGGACAGCTACGAAATGGTCGTTGATCAGCGCTTGGATGCCCGGGTCAGAATAGGAGGTCTCGTCCATTACGTGGCACCAATAGCACCATACTGCCGAGATCGACAACAACACCGGCTTGTTCTCGGACTGCGCTTTGTTAAACGCCGCTTCGCCCCAAGGGAGCCAGTTAATGCGGTCAGCACAATTGAGGTTGGGCGAGAATCGCAAATTTACCAATCAGCCTCCGGTGGCATACGTTAGCATAGCCCCCATCCATTTTCAATCTGCAGGCGTTGCATTGTTGCCGGTGTATCAGCGTTGATGTATAGTCCCATCCGCCTCAATCGAAGCTGTTACCTCGTGTGCGTTATGACCGCTGATGCCTTACGACAACTACAGGAAACCGTTATTGCATGCACCAAGTGCCCCCGCTTGGTGGCCCACCGGGAGGAGACGGCCCGGATAAAGCGGCGTATGTACATGGACTGGGACTATTGGGGCAAGCCTTTGCCGGCCTACGGAGACCCCAACGCCCGGCTTCTGATAGTGGGGCTGGCCCCAGCGGCCCACGGCGGCAACCGGACGGGGCGGATGTTTACCGGCGACCGCAGCGGAGACTGGGTCTACCGGACCTTGTACAAATTCGGGTTCTCCAGTTCGCCTGACTCCCAGCGGAGGGACGATGGGCTGGTTCTGACGGATGCATACATCACCGCCGCCCTGCGTTGCGCCCCGCCCGCCAACAAACCCCTCCGGGAGGAGCGGCTGGAGTGCCACCCTTACCTTGTGCGAGAACTGGAGCTTTTGACCAGCGTAAGGGTGGTGGTGGCTTTGGGAAAGATTGCTTTTGATACATTTTTGACCACACTGCCGCCGAGAAACCTTCAAGTGCCAAAGCCGCGCCCCGGTTTCGGGCACCTGAAAACATACCAACTGGATGGCGGTGTTACGTTAATCGGTTCCTACCATCCCAGTCAGCAGAACACGCAGACCGGGCGGCTCACGCAGGTAATGTTCGATGCGGTGTTTGGCGCCGCTAAAGAACTGCTGGACTAGGGCCGGTATCTACCGCAGGACCGGTCAGGATAACTCTCGTAAAAGCTTGGTTACCACTTCCAATACGGGCATTTCCACCTCATGCCGGCCCACCGGGACGGGTAACGATTCCAACTCCAAGGCGGGACCTTCCTCGTCGGCTGTCCGTTCCACTTGGTCCAGGATGGCTTGCCAAGCATCCGGAGGCGTGGAAGCGTCCGTTGTATTGGCTGGCTCGCCAGGGGACAAGGCGACGGTGTGGACCGCTTCGGCTTGAGGGTCGGAGAAGAGGGCTAACGTCGGGACTTCCTCGTCGGTCAACCCGAATTGGGATAACAGCCTCAAGAGTGCCGAGGATACGCCGTGCTGGCCGAAGATAACCAAGTGCTCGAAACCTGCGCCGCGAGCTTCAAAGCTTGAGCGAAACGCTCGAAAGACGTTGTGAGCGGCGCGGTCCTTACTGGAGACTAGGAACACAGCGTAAACGGGAAACTTTCCCAGCGTACTGGAGACAAGGTCTTTTTGCCAGCGGTCCAGTTTGTCCCGGTCGTGATTTTCAGCATGGCTGGCGGTCATCGGCTATTCTCCTTTGGGCTGGAGCGGCGATGGTTATCCACCGCCGCCGGAGTCGAACTGGACCAGGATTCCATCCGGATCGTATACGAATATGCTGGAGACGCCTCCTCGGGAGTTGGCGAAGGAGTCCATGGGACCGGCCAGTTGAACGCCCTTGGAGGTCAGTTCCTCGGCCAAGGCTTTAACGTCGGTTACCGTGAAGGAAATGTGACTGATGCCGACTTGGTCTAGCTTAATGGGCTCGCCGTCGGCTTGATCGCCCGGGTGGCTGGTAAGCACCAGCGAGGGCTTGATGTCACCCTCGCCGTAGTGGACATGGACGGTCCTTCGCGTCCGGCGGGCGTGTTTGTAGACGTGAGGCAGTCCACCTGTCGTGGTGTCCTGTACTTGGTCGAGGGTTACCCTCATCCCCAGTATGTCCCGGTAGAATTTCAGTGACTCGTCGAGGTCGCGTACGCAGATGGCTATGTGGGAAACGCCCGTTGCATCCATTTTGCTATTACCTTCCGTTTTGATGGAGTGGAGGCCAAGCTGTGGATGGGTCAATCGTAAGGCTGGTGAGTCATCCTGTCAAAAAGCTCCCGGCTACCTTACCCCACCCCGTTTTCGTAGGGTTTGAGCATGGCGTAGATAACGTTGTTGATGGGCGTAGCCATTCCCGCCGCCCTTCCAGCCCTGACCACGGCGCCGTTGAGGGCTTCCAGTTCCAGAGGCCGGCCCGCCATAAAGTCGGCGTGCATCGACGCGTGCATCTGCTCCAAAGACCCCTCTATGTAGTCCACGGTGTCCTGAACGATGTTGCGGTCCAAGTTAACCTTGGAAGCTCTGCCCACCGACTCGATCTCCCGTAGACAACCCAGGATAACGTCCCGCCATTCTGGGCGCGGCATTATCTCGGCCATTGTCTGCCGGGCCAGGGTCGTTACGCCCGCCATTGTGGCGATAAACAGGAACTTGCTCCACAGGGAACGCTTGACATCTGCCGATAGCTCGGCGGGGATGCCCGACCGAGTCAACGCCTCGTAAATCCGCTCGCCGCGTTCCGACTTGCTGCCGTCTTCTTCCCCAAAAACTACCCGAACGACGCTGCCGGTCTGCCTTACGATGCCCGGACCCTCCCGGCTGGCTTCGATGTAGGCCGCGCCGGGCAGCACCCGTTCGCTCCCCAATTGCGTTGCCGGTTCCTGATAGGTGTCTATGCCGTTTTGCAGGCACAGGACGGTGGTGTTGTCTCCAACCATAGGCCGCATTTCGAGTACGGCCTGGCGGTTCTGGTAGGTTTTTACCGTTAGCAACACCAGTTCCACCGCCCCGATTTGTCGAGGGTCATCGGTTGCTTCGCAACGGACGGTGAACTCTTCGTTATCCCGGATTACTCGTAGGCCGCCCCGGGTGATTGCCTCCAAGTGGGCGCCTCGAGCCACCAAGCTGACCTCGTTGCCGCCCCGGGCCAACATTCCCCCAAAGTATCCGCCAATGCTGCCTGCGCCCATCACTGCGATTCGCATAGCTACTTCAACTCCCCAGTACCGATTGCCGCCGGGTCTGATTGCCTCCAAAATACCCTTGGTGAGGTGAGCCTGCAAGTCCAAGCTTAACGGCGGGACTTTGAGACTCGGTTAGGGCATCCTTGACGGTAGTTGTATTTGTCCTTATTCTCTATGCAAATTCGCCGGACAATTTTGTCGGCAACGAGGGTAAACCATGGCTCAGCCTGCATCCCCGCCTATAACGCCTCCTTTGCCTCAACCGGAGTCAGACTTTTATTGGGAGAAGTGCAAAGCGCACGAGTTGTGGCTGCGCCATTGCAAGGCCTGCGACAGCACCTACTTCTATCCACGGGACATCTGTCCCGAGTGTTTTTCCAGGGATACTGATTGGGTCCAGAGCAACGGGCAGGGAACGTTGTACGCTTTCACCATCGTCCACCGCGGCCCGGTGCCAGCCTTCCGTGACCGGGTCCCCTACATAGCGGCTTTGGTCGAGTTGGAGGGCGGGGCCAGGATGCCCACAAACTTGGTGGACGTGGACCCCGATCCGGCGAACGTCAAGATAGGCATGGCCGTACAGGTGACTTTCGACGACCTGAACGACGACATAAGCTTGCCGAAGTTCCGGCCCGCCTGATTTGACCCCTACCCAATTCGGAATGAGACTTGACGGCAAAGTAGCAATCGTAACCGGCGGCAGTCGCGGTATAGGGCGCGCCATTTGCTTGGGGCTGGGCGATGCTGGGGCGAAGGTTGTGGTAGCGTCCCGGACGGAAGCAGACAGGTCGGCGGGCACTCAGCACGAGAGGTACGGTTCGGGCGACATCCGCGATACGGCGGCCCAGATCACTGCCCGGGGTGGTGCGGCGATACCGGTCAAGTGCGATGTGGCCCAAGCCGGGGATATCCAGGACCTGGTGACCGCCGCGCTGGACAACTTTGGCCGTATTGACGTTCTTGTCTCCAACGCGGGCATGGACTGTGAGTCGCCGGTGGTGGACTTGGACGTTGACCTGTTGGACCAATGCTTGGCGGTCAACGTGCGCGGGCCTCTCCTCCTGTGCAAATACGCGCTGCCGGCCATGATATCGCAAGGTGACGGCGGCTCCATATACTGTGTCACATCCGGTTCGGCCCGGGGCTACCGGGAGGGCCGAGTCGGTTATTCCATGAGCAAAGCGGCTTTGGAGAGGATGTTTTTCAGCTTGGCCGAGGAGGTCAAACCCCACAACATCGCGGTCAACGTGCTGGACCCGGGCAGGGTGGACACTTGGATGAACCGGCGAGGGGACTGGCCGGGAACTTCCCATATACCGATGGTCCAGCCGGAAGCCTTGGCCCAGCCCGGCGTGTGGCTGGCAGGCCAGACCGCCGAAACCCTGACGGGTGCCTTGGTATCCAGGGCCGAATTTGGAGTGACCTGGGGTCCGATAGAGGACCAGCGAGCCTGAAGTCCCATCATTGTCTTGTTCCCGTTGCCTACTACCCCAATCCCGGAATCAAGAAACTTCACATTGAGGAGCCAATAATGACTACTGCCCGCAGCGCCATGCAAGAGGTTGCCCCGCGTCTAGCAGAACTCAGCGCCGACGTCCTTTTCGGCGACGTTTGGGAGAGGCCCGGCCTGTCAAAGCGAGACCGGAGCTTGATCACCGTTTCGGTGTTGACTGCTCTCTACCGCACCGGCCAGTTGCCCGGCCACATCAACCGGGCCTTGGACAACGGTCTGACCAAGGAAGAGATCGGCGAGCTAATTACCCACGTCGCCTTTTACGCCGGTTGGCCCACAGCCGCCAACGCCGCGCAGATCATAAAGCAGGTGTTCGACGAGCGTTAGCTGCGTATAAGGCCGGGTTTGCACCGAAACTAGCGGCAGGCAAATTTATAGAAAACGCCGGTGGTGTTCATCGGCGTTTGGTTTCCGCGGAAAGTACTGGAGCGTGCTGGCGCACCGAATAGACTGGTTTGTGGTTATTCACCGCGAAGCTTGCGTAACTCGGCTTCCAGCGCCGCTATCCGGGTTTCTGCTTGTTCTTTGGCAGTTTGTGCGGCGTGGGCTCGTGTTTGCGCGGCGTCGGCCCGTACTCGCTCTGCCCTCAGATTACGCATGTACTGGTTGGTCTCAGGGTCGTAGAACACCAGCATTCCGTCCTGCCAGCACAGGCTTCGCCTCAATGCCGGGCTGTATCCCTTGAGTATGCCGTCGGGTTCCGCGGACAGGTTCACGGGCCGGTAGATTCCGTTTTCCAGGATGTCTCCGGCTAGGGGTTCCCCGTAGAAGTCTCCGCCGGAGCGGTCGAAACGCCAGTATTCGGGAACGCCGATTTCAGCGTAAATCCGGCGTTTGTTGGTGATGTCGTTCTTCGCTGTGCTCTCCGAGGCGATTTCCAGCACGAAGTCCGGGGGCTTGCCCACCGCCCAGGGCAGGTACAGCTTGGTGTTCTCGATAGCCTGGGCGTCGATCCCGGCGGCAAAGTAGTAGTCGGGGCCGACTCGCACGTTCAGGTCGGTTGGGTCGTAGCAAATGAAGGTGTTGCTGCTGCGGAACACCTCTTCCGGCGAGTACAGGTCGGTAAGGTGGGTGCCCAGAAGGTGGAGGATTTCCTCTAAGACGGGGTATTGAAACATGGCGTCTGGCAACGGCTCCGGTTCGTCGGGGTTGAAAGACAGGCTGTCGTAGTCAATGGGGGCCTGTGAGTCGTAGGTGAGTTTGGCGTTGGTCATTTAAGGCCTCTGAAATGGATTAGGCCCTGCCCTGTTGGCTTGGCTCCCTGATGGTAACACATGTTGGATACTTCAGTTCATCCTGTGACCTTATGTCCGGAGTCACGGACAAATATCTGGTCTTCTCACCTACAACCTCTCCACTGGCGAAACCTCTCAGCAACAATGCAACCGTGCGCGTCGTCGGGGTATAATCCCTCTGCCATTCTCTGGCGACTGGAATGGGAACCTTGGGAAATGACGGGGGAGTAAGTTGCCGACTACAATTCAGTTCGACTTCTGCCCACCAAGAGCGATTGACCGGCGTAAAATCGTTGATTTTTGACATTCGTTAAGGAGGACAAAACATGCCTAGAATGACCGGAGGCCGGTTCTTGGCCGAGACCATGCATGGGTATGGTATCACCCATGCGTTCTTCGTACCGGTAATAGCCCAGCGGGCTATGCTGGAGATGGAAAAATTCGGCATACAGCATATATTGACCCACGGAGAGAAGGCCGCGGCGTACATGGCCGACGGGTACGCGCGGGCATCCCACAAAATAGGGATATGCATGGCCCAATCAGTGGGTGCGGCTAACCTGGCCGCGGGGTTGCAGGACCCTTACTTGGCCCGGTCGCCGGTCGTTGCCATAACGGGGCGCCGCGAGCACTTGGGGCAGCACCGCAACGCTTACCAGGAAGTTGACCATTTGCAGCCCTTCCGGGCCGTCACCAAGTACAGTGTCCCGGTAGACAGCCCCGAACAGCTTCCCTTCCTGTTGAGGCAAGCGTTCCGGGAGGCTACGTCCGGGTCGCCCGGTCCTGTTCACATGGACTGGGAAGGGACATCGGGTAATGTTGTCTCAGAAGGAGAAGCCGACCTTGACGTGGTCATTGAGGAACCCTTTACCCGGGTGCCGGCTTACCGTCCGGAGCCGGAAAGGGAGATGGTACGGGAGGCCGCCAGAGTGTTGACGTCCGCGCGGCGCCCGGTCATCGTCGCCGGAGGCGGCGTAACCCAGTCAGGCGCCCAGCAGGAAGTACAGCAACTAGCGGAAATGATGTCCATTCCGGTCGCCACATCCCTTAACGCCAAGACGGCCATGCCGGGCGATCATCCATTGTTGGTCGGTGTCTGCGGTTCATACTCACGGGCCTGCGCCAACCAAGTAGTGTCCGAGGCGGACTTGGTGGTCTACATTGGAAGCCACACGGGGAGCCAGGTTACAAACGAGTGGACAGTGCCCGCGTCGGGCGCGCCTGTTATCCAAATCGACATCGATCCCGCGGAGTTGGGGCGCTCCTACCCAGCCCAAGCGACGCTACAAGGGGATGCGAGGTCTGCGCTCCGCGCCTTGATGGAGGTGCTGGAGCCGGTGGGCCAGCGCACCGAGTGGGTCAACCGCGCCCAGGACTTGGTGAGGGAATGGCGGGAAGATGTCTCCCCGCTGGTCAACTCTGACGTGTCTCCAGTCCGGCCTGAGCGGTTGTGCAAGGAGTTGACCGACTTCCTGCCGTCCGACGCAGTGTTGGTGTCGGACACCGGCCACGCTGGAATCTGGACAGGGACGATGATAGACCTCAACCATGCCGACCAGCAGTACATCCGCTGCGCCGGCTCCCTGGGTTGGGGGCTTCCCGGTACCTTGGGAGTGAAGTGCGCTCTGCCCGACAAGCCGGTAATCGGCTTCACGGGGGACGGTGGTTTCTGGTACCACATGTCGGAGTTGGAGACCGCCGTTCGGTACGGCATCAACGCTGTTATCGTCGTGAACAATAATCACTCATTGAACCAGGAAAAACGGAGCAACGAGCGAGTCTACGCCGGGGAACCCAACAATCCTGACTCCCTCTGGCACATGTTGGATGTCGACTTCTCCAAGGTCGCCGAAGCCATCGGTTGCTTCGGCATCCGGGTAGACCAACCGGGGCAGATACAGAGCGCGCTGGAACAGGCCCTCGCTTCGGGCAAGCCCGCAGTAGTTGACGTGGTCAGCGACATCGAGGGCATTGCACCACAGGCCTGGAGGCCGTAGTCACGGAGTTTTAGATGACCTCTTTCGGCAACATAACGGATATCCGGGTCCACAACGTACAGGCGGTGGCAGTCCGGCACGATGGGATAGACGGCGTCCTGGTGACCGAGCCGCCGGGACAGTCCAACGACGGCGAGGACAAGCTGGCGGTTATACCTGGCGCCCGGCTTCACAACGGCGTCATCGAGGTGGACATTGCCGGCAGGCCGTCGGAGGGCGCCCAGGAGCAGGCCCGGGGATTCGTCGGGATAGCCTTCCGGGTGGCCGCCGACGCCAGAAAGTTCGAGTGCCTTTACATCCGGCCTACCAATGGCCAGGCCGACGACCAGTTGCGGCGCAACCATTCGACCCAGTACATATCTTTTCCGGACCATCCTTGGCACAAGCTGAGGGAGGAGAGGCCGGGGAAGTACGAGGCCTACGCGGATATGGTTCCCGGGCAATGGACCAAGCTGAAGATTACTGTTGAGGGCGACGGGGCCCGTTTGTTCGTTGGCGGCGCGGAGCAGCCCACGTTGATCGTTAACGACCTGAAGCACGGGGACAGCGAAGGGGGCGTGGCCTTGTGGATAGGCCCCGGCACCGAGGGTTTCTTCGCTAATTTAAGAGTGTCGGAATAAATCCCGATAGCCTCGCCTTTGGGACTGGAATCACAACCGTCTTAGTCAACTGTGCGGAGAACAGGAATGCAACTGGACCTCAGAGACCAACTAGAAGCCCATTCGTCCGAGTTCCGCAAGGAAATCATCGAGGTTTCGGAAGGTATTCACGTTGGCGTCGGCTACGACGGCTCCAACGCCTCGATGGTAGTGGGTGACGACGGGGTCATTATCATCGACGCCTTGCGGGCGACCGGGGCAGCGGACGAACTTGCGCCGCTGTTCCGCGGCATATCGAGCAAACCAGTGATGGCGATAATTTACACTCACGGCCACCCCGACCACACGGGAGGGGCGTCGGTGTTCGCCGGCGATGACGCTCCGGACGTGTATGCCCGCGCCAACTTCTCTCCTGAACACCTCAGCGGGTCGCCGGTGAACCGGATGGCCGGTGTTAGAGGCATACGGCAGTTTGGCCGGGACATACCCGCCGACGAAATACTGAACCGGGGTGTTGGCCCGAGCAAGACGCCCACACGCGGTGTTAGCGCCGGCTTTCTGCAACCCAACAGGACCTTTGCGGGCAAGGAATTGGAAACGACGATCGCTGGGATGCGGCTTCAGTTGGTAGCCGCGCCTGGAGAGACGGACGACCAACTCTACGTTTGGCTGCCTGACCGCAAAGTGTTATTTTGCGGCGACAACTGCTATAACGCCTTCCCTAACCTGTACGCTATCCGCGGCCAGTACCGCGACGTAAAGGAATGGGGAGAGAGCGTTGCGGAGATGAGCCGCCTTGGCGCGCATATCCTCGTCCCCGGGCACACTAGGCCGACGACGGACCCCGTGCTGACTCAAGAGAAGCTTGAGAATTACAGCGCTGCGATACTGAGCGTCTACGAGCAGACTATAGCCGGTATCAATCGGGGCATGACGCCCGACCAACTGGCCCAGGCGGTGCAACTCCCGCCCGGACTGGCGGAGAAATCGTACCTGAAGGAGTTTTACGGCGCGGTGCCCTGGGCGGTCAGGTCCATTTTTGCCGGGCACCTCGGTTGGTTCGACGGCAACCCCGCCAGTTTGTTCCCGCTGCATCCCAACGAGGAAGCGGACAGGTTTGCGGAGTTGGCCGGCGGAATGGACAAACTGGTGGAGCATATCCAGAGGGCTGTTGACCGGCGGGACTACCAATGGGCTTGCCAGTTGGCCGACAAGGTTATGGTGGAAGGATCAACGTTTGCCGTCGAGGCCAAGCGGTTGAAGATAGCGGCGCTGCGAGGCCTGTCGCAGCAGCAAATAAACGCCCCGGCAATGAACTATTACCTGTCTTGCGCTATCGAAATGGAAACGGAGAAGAGAGGCGGGGCGCAAGGCTGAGCGAGTCGCAGGCGGCTGGCCCCGGTGGTGATGTCTCGCTTATTCTTCTGCACTACATCGCGGCTGCCAGGGTTAACGCTTAGGCTTCACGTAATCCACTTAAATACCCTTCGCCACCGCCAGAAACTCACTCGCCGCGCCGTAATTTCTAGCCCCGCCGCGCCTTATAGGCGGGACCAGGTAAATGTTGTTGATGCCTTCCCGACGAAAGACTTGATATAGCTCCAAGGCAAGGTCTACCCCGGAACGACCCTGTTCAAGTTGCCGCCGCACCTCATCAGGCACCGAACTGAAGAGCACCCCATCCTGTTCCAGGATTTGCAGACCGTAGAACACCGGCGCAGTCAGACCCTCCTTTGCGACGGACTGGTAAACGTCGCGGAAGCGTTGGACTTCGGATACCCCGAAGATGGGCTGGGTGATGAAGAACCGGGCCCCCGCCATAAACTTGCGTTGGGTTAACTGCGCCTCCTCCAAGAGCGGGCGGCCCAAATCTATCGTGGCCCCGACGCAAAAGTCCGTCGGCGCGGCCAACCGCCTCTCCCGAAAGTCCAACCCTTGGTTCATTTGGTCGATTGTGGCAATCATTCCAGTGGGAGTAAAGTCGCCCGCCTCTTTCACTTGTTCCAGGTCCCTTTGGGTGAATGGGTCACCTTTGGCGACGACAACGTTTTCCAACCCCAGCAATTGAGCGCCCAGCAGGAGCGACTGGACCGCCAGCTTGTTCATGTCACGGGTAGCCAGCGTAAACACTACATCTTTGCCAGACTGTTGTTTGGTGAAAGCCGCCAGCATGGCCGAGTTGACGCGGACTGCCCTGCCCGGGTTGTAGGCAATGGAGATGAAATCGGCGTCCATGCCGCGCAACGCCAGTACGTCGATGGCGGACGAGTTACCGCTACGGGGAGGAGAGAAGTCGCAGATAACGCAGGGGCGTCCGGTAGCCTCGAAACACCGGGATGTTACGGTTGCCATTGTCGGCCCCAAGGGTTTCTAGGCGTTGACTTGTTCCCAGTATTCCCGGAACAGTTGGATGGACTTTTGCTCCGACAGCCCCATGAAGTACCGGACACCCTGAATGTACTCGACGATGTCCTTGGCGAGCATCAACAGGTTTTCCCTGGGCTCGTTGAGGTGATACAAGCCGTCAACGCCCTCTTCCAACCCGACGTAGAGGGTGTCCTCCAACAGCGCAGCCTCCCGCTCTTCCATATCATTACGCATCATCCAGCGGGCGAAGACGAAGGGCAAGCCGGTCCATTGGTTCCATTCTATGCCCAAGTCGTACTTGTGGGGGTAGCCGCGAACCCCGCGTCGTCTCCGCAGGCCCTGGTCGTCCATCAACAAAATGGCGTCCGGGGAGTCATTCATACTTGTAAAATCCCCCGGCTGGAGGCCATATTTGGCTGACAACAGGACACGCAAAAGGTCTTTCGATGTGGAAGGCTCATCCGGGGCTCCGATGGGAACGCCGCCTAACTGGTCTATCGGCTCTTTGGAGAACAGGAAACTGCTGCCGGCTTGCCTGTAGACGGACAAGCAAAACCCGGCGACTGGTTTCATTCGCTCCTCAAGCCTGAAGCTGTCGCCCAAAGGCAAAGGTCCGGCGTCGAGGTCTCCATTTTCAATGGCCGAAGCGATGTGGCCTGGGACGAAGTTATGTAGGACCAAGCCGCGATTCGCCATGTCGAAGTAGAAAGGCTCGTGACTCAGGTAAGGGACTCGCGCTACTCGAATCGTCATACAAACGCTATTCTATGCAACGTAGACTCGGATGGAACATAAACTACCAAGGTGTCGATTTTAGGTTGCGGCCCATCTTCCGTCAAGGACGCGCGAAAGCGGGCGTGTCCATCACATTTTGCGGACCTTGCAAGCTCTGCCTGCCCGTTCCCACCCGCTGACATCTGCTCCTTTCCAACTCCTGTGCCACTGCCTTATCATGGTTCCAGCCTTACATAGATCCGCCGCGCGCATGGTTCCACATCAGGCTTGGTAATTCGTGCGAAGCAACACAGAATGGCACATAAAGAGACGGAAGTAACACGAATTTGACCCAAAATAGCACAAAAATGACCCAACATTCACTCCGCCGCCGAAGCTAAATGACGCAAAATGACACAGATTCTGGGGATGTCAGCCTTACCCCCTCCGTGATCTCTCCAAACTCTGCGGTGAAAACGAGAAGAAATGGGAGACTATCCCAAAAAATCTAACTTGTTGCGCCTGCAAAAATCTGACCCACACCCGAGAAAGTGCACACGACTCTTCAACGGTGTCTGGTAATCTATCTGCAATGAAAATCTTTGTCAGAATATTTATTGTCCTGCTGCTCTTGGCCCTCCCGCCGGTCGCCGTGACGTTCGTCGCCCCGGTATTGGCCGACGATGGGGGTATAGAAGTATTGGAGTCGTCGGCGGAGAGCCGTTTCCCCGACAGTATTAACTTCTACATCAAAGCACGGAGTGCGACCCCGATCGACGACATTCGAGTGTATTTTCGCTTGGCAAGCGGCGCCAAAGGGAGGGCTTACAGGGTAGCGGAATTTGAACCGGGCGAAGAGGTTACCGCCGAAGCGGAGTTGTTGACCAGGACCGGGACCAACTACATACCTCCAGGCACCATCATAGAGTACTCGTTTGAAATTTGGGACAAAGAAGGCCGGGTCCACCGCACACTCACAAAAGAGTTGATGTATATGGACCACCGTTTCGAATGGCGGTCCATCTCATCCGGTCCGGTGACGGTGTATTACTATGGGGACTTGGACGAGCAAAGGGCCGCTTCGGTATTGGCGGCGGCTGAGAAGGCCACGGAACGGATGCTGCCTTTGCTGGGAATAGAGATAACCGAACCTTTGCAGATAGTCGTATACACCCGGTACAGCGACATGTCTTCAGCGATACCCTTCAGGTCCCATGCCCACAGCGCAAACTTGATCACCGAAGGGATGGCCTTCTCCAACGAGAGGGTGTTACTGGTGCATAGCCCCGGTATGTCGGCCGACGGCACTGTGGCGCACGAGTTCGTTCACCTGCTGGTGGCACAGGCCGCAGGAAAGGCCCACGAAGAGGTGCCGGCGTGGTTGAACGAAGGCCTTGCTGAGTATGGCAACATCGACCCCAGCGCCGGATACGACCACTTCTTGCGCAAAGGAATTTCATCGGGCCGTCTCAATCCTCTGTGGTACCAGAACAGGTTCGTTGGAAAGCCGGAGGATATCCTCATAGCCTACGGTCAAGCCTACTCGGTGGTCCGGTATTTGGTGTCTGAGTATGGAGGAGCTTCCATCGCGGAGTTATTCAAGGAGTTCCAGGACACCAGGGACATTGATGAAGCTTTGCAATTGGTGTACGGGTTCGACCAACGGGGCTTGGACGCGGAATGGCGTCAATCGGTGGGACTGGAACCGTTGGCAGACCCCGAACCCGAAGTTGAAGAAAAGCCTGAAGTGAGGCCAACCCCAACAATGCCTCCCACGGATGTACGGCCAACGTCAATCATCGCCGCCACGGATGTTCCCCTCACTCCCGCGGCAGCGGCCAAGTCGCTTCCCACGCCAGGACCTACTCCGACGGGTGAGAATACTCCAACGCGGTCTGCCGGTTGCGGCGCCAGCGACGCCGGAGGCAGTGCGTCGTCGTCGGGTTGGCTGGTGGTGCTTCTTGTGCCCTTGGCGGCTATGGCCTGTCGAAAAAGGCGAAGTTAGCTTTGGGAAGGTTTCCGCCAAGCCCTGTCGCGGAACACGTCAGCGGGTGCGGGGATTGAACGCGTCGTTGACGGCATCGCCGAGGATGTTGAAACACAGCATCAGGACAGCCAGGGTGCATACCGGGAACAGTAGCAGGTGAGGGTTGGTGCGCAAGACCGAGATGCTGCCGTTTTCGAAGATCATCAGTCCAAGGCTCGGCGTTGGGGGTTGGATGCCGATCCCAAGGAAGCTCAAGAATATCTCCGATCCCGCCACTGTTCCCAGTCCCGCCGACACGACCACGATGACCGGCCCCATCACGTTGGGCAGCACGTGCCGCAACAAAATCCTTGGCGTCGATCCCCCGACGGACCGCGCTGCTTCTACGTACTGGTTCTCCCTCGCTTGCAGGACCTGGCCGCGCACCAAACGCGCCATACCGAACCAAGAGAAGATGGCCAACGCCAGCGCTAG
The DNA here is from genome assembly GCA_965261795.1 of Dehalococcoidia bacterium. Taxonomy (GTDB): domain Bacteria; phylum Chloroflexota; class Dehalococcoidia; order Lucifugimonadales; family UBA3495; genus CBDCFV01. The sequence goes on along the minus strand of OZ253476.1, from coordinate 3,664,921 downwards.
GACTGTGTAATCCACCACCCCCAAACGCACGATGTCCACGCCCCAACTGTCTTCCAAGCCGCGCACCCATGTGGTTACCGGCGGCTTGACGCTGGCGATGATGATCAGCACCAGGAATATCTCCGGGAAAGCTGAAGTAACCTCGCCGAACCGCATTATGGCCGCATCGATCCATCGACCGAAGTAACCTGCCAGCAGCCCCATTGTCAATCCCAGCACCAAGCTGCCGGTAACCAACGTGGTGACGGTGATTATCACGGTGGTGCGCAGGCCGTAGATGACACGGGTAAGGATGTCCCGCCCCAGCCTGTCGGTGCCAAATGGATGGCTGAGGCTGGGGCCTTGCTTGGCAATCTCCAGGTTCTGGTCGTTGTACTCATAGGGAGTCACCCAAGCCGAGAAAACCCCGGCAAGGTACATGATGAGGATGACGGTCAAACAAGCCACGCCGATCTTTTTGCCCATTAGCCGCCGCAGCGAAATGGTCCAGTAGCCGCGGCTTCGCTGGTACTGGATCAGCGGAGCCGCTTGTGATTCAGTTTGCATCCTGTCCCCTGCCCAAGCGGATGCGCGGGTCCAAGACCGGGTAGATTAAGTCTACAATCAGGTTGGCCAATACAAACAGGATTGTGCCGATGATTATGACCGCGTTGATGATGGGGTAATCGCGGGCGAATATAGACTCGATGAAGAGATTGCCCACTCCGGGAATCCCGAAGAACCGCTCTACTATGAAGGAAGTGAAGGCCAACCCGGCCAGAGAGAACCCCAGTGAAGTTACCACAGGAATCAGGGAGTTACGGAGGATGTGGCGGCGGCGCACCGTGTTTTCATGCAGCCCCTTGGCCCGGGCGGTGCGCACGTAGTCCTGGGATATTACATCCAGTGTGCTGGAGCGTGTCAGGCGGGCCATAATGGCAACCCCGGGGATGCCCATGGCCAACGCTGGGAGAATGACCCGGGTGTCCAGCAATCCTCCCCAACCGTGAGTGGGGAGGAGGTCCAGTTTCAGCGCGAATATCAACAGCAACGCGGGAGCGGTGAGGAACACCGGGATGGACTGGGCCGCCAGGGTCGCCAACACCGATAGAGTATCCCAAGCCGTACCTTGCCGCAGCGCGGCAAACAGCCCGATGGGTATGCCCAAGCCCACCGAGATTATCAATGCAGCGATGTTCAATTGGGCCGACACCCACATTTTCTTCTTCAACAGGTCGGCTACGCTTCGTCCCCTGTATTTGAAGCTCTCGCCGAATTCCCCCCGGACTATGTTCTTAACGTAGCGGCCATACTGGACCATTATGTTGTCATTCAGTCCCCGTTGCTCACGGATGCGTTCCACCGCCGCGGGGTTGGAGTGCTGGCCCAGCAGCAATTCAACCGGATCTCCGGGGCCATAACGCCCCAGAACGAAGGTGATGAAAGATACTATGATCAGGATGAAGGGCAGCCACAGAAGGCGGCGGACTATGTAGGCGCTCACTTAATTCCTCGTTGCTGGCCGACGCTTAGGGTGTACGCGACAGCTCTCGAGAAGTCAGGACAATTGCAAAGTTGAATATACGCCGATTTTGCAATGGTCCGGTTAGGACATTATTTTACCTTGTAAGGCGCACCGGTTTTTGCTACGATAATTTAGTCTTAAGGTGACGGTGCAAATGTATCGTTTAGCCTTGGTCAGGGACGCCCGTAGTTTCCAGGATTTTTAGTCCCTTCTTATGGCGAGCGTAGCCAAGTGGTCCAAGGCGCCTGTCTGTGGCACAGGAGATCACGGGTTCGAATCCCGTCGCTCGCCCCAATCGTAACTACTCCGTAACTCGCGCCTGTAGCTCAACGGATAGAGTACTGGGCTTCGGACCCAGGGGTTGTGGGTTCGAATCCCGCCAGGCGCGCCAAACGTCTTACCCGCCTTCCGACCAACCGGAGATCGCGCATCCCGCAGTCGGCTTTTCCGGGAAGCTGCGGCACCGTTGCGGGCGGTGCTGATATATACGGCAAGCCCAAGTGTCTTCGTCCAACATGGGACAATGCTCGCCCGGATGGTCGGAGAATTTTACCCATCCGCCGCCGCCGGGGGCTTCGCTGACCGTCGCATGGAGCCCGAGCGTTTCGGCTCGTTGCCGGAAGTCGGCCGACTCCTCTTGAGTCAACCGGAGTATCAGCGGCCCGCGGCAGCACATCGCGTTGCACTGGTCCATGCAAATTTGGCTGGCAGCTTCAGGCGTAAGACCAAGCGGAGTGCTAGGATCCCCCGGTGCGGGTGAATCTACGTCGCTTGGCTTGCTCATAAGGACCACCGCCACAGGTAGATTGGCAAAGTTTTGCTGTTCTCGAAAATCCCCAATGGTTAGATCTCCCCATCGGTGGAAGCTTTTTCCATCCTGGCCAAGTGCTCCCTGAAGGACTGCAACGATTCCTTGGCGCGTGAGTAGTCATAGGTGCCGAAGCGGCGTTGCCGCAGCCTCACCACGTCCCCGTTGAAGAACCGCTCGTAGAGAGTCTGCCTGGAGCCGAACTCGGTGCCAACCAGGTCCCACGCCAAGCGAAAAAGACCGATCCGTTGAGATGCGTCCATAGTAGCGGCTTGGTAGTACTTTCCGATTTCATCGGATATTGGACCTTGCAGGTCTTTCTCCGACGGTGTCAGCATGAGGCCGCTGGCAGAGAGTTGCTCCAGTATCCAGACAACACGGGAGTAGGCGTCGGGGTACCAGTCCCGCATGGCGATCCAAGGCTCCGCCGCCGGCCAGATACCTTCGCCGTCGTTGGGGGTCGCGTCGGCTTCGGCGGCGCGCATGTAGGCCCGCACGGTTTCGAGGGTGTCGATGATCTCGGATACCTTTTCCTGTACGTGGCTGTATATCCCAATGCCTATTCCTTCTACTATCCCATGTGTTATGCCCAGGATAAACTCCAGCTTGGCAATGTTCTTGACGGCCACCTGTTGCATGTATTGCCGCCACATTTCCACATGGGCCAAAGCGTAGTTGGCCAACGGCACGTCTTCAAAAGCAAACACGCGATCCCAAGGGATGAGAACGTCGTCGAATATCGCCAAGGCATCCATTTCGTCGTATTGGCCCGACAGCGGGTAATCGAACAAGGAAGCGCCGAGATCGTGGGACTGCCGGCAAATGAACTTCAGGCCCGGGGTATTGACCGGAATGGAGAAGCCAATGCAGTACTTTTTGTCCTCTTCGGCGTCGGGCCGCAGGGGCCTATAGACCGGAGCGAACAACTCGTCGGCGAAGGGAGCCAAGGTAGCCAGCAGCTTTGCGCCGCGGACAATTACACCCTCACCCGTAGTATCGACTACCCCGCAAGCCACGTAGGGGTCCGGAAGGTCGCTTATGGGAATGGCGCGGTTTACCTGCGGATGGCCGAAGGTATGGGTAAGGCACAAGTCATTCTCGCGGGCGTGTTCGTGGTAGGCGATAAGGTTGTGGGCGAAACGCTTGTCGTTCTGCCCGTAAACGTGGGCCATCTGGCGCATCGCTGTTAACTGTATGTTTACATAATCGGGTGTCCGTCCCAACATGCCGAAGCAGGAGTTGGCCACGATCTCCAAGGCGCCGCGGCGTGTAAGCAGGTCATCCTGAGACTCGGGGATGATGTAAGAAATAGGAACAGATTTGCCAGACGTGGGAGAGGAGAAGGTCATCCTGCTTTGCAGGTCATCGGAGACTTGAAGGTCGTAGATGCCGGCTAACGTGTAGGCCATTCGCGATAATTTCGGGTGGGTAGTCACGTCGGCTACGCGCTCCCCGTCCAACCATACTTCCCGACCGTCGCGCAAACCCTCAAGGAACTGTTCCCCGTTGCGTACCGCCATGCGCCACCTTCGTGAGAGAAATAAACTGCCGGAGCGTCAGGTTGGGGTCATGCTACCACGGCCAAAAAACGGCTTCAATCACCCTCGTATCAGCCTTCTTCCTCGAGGGAGAAGACTCAGTCCGGTTACATCAGGCATGACGAGAGCAAAACAGTGGCTGGGCAGCGAACCGCCTCTCAACCCGTAGCGGCCTCGACCAGGCTCGGCTGACATGCCCGCATAACGTCCAGCACGGATTGCACTCCGGGGCGGGCCGATACCACGCGGACGATAGCAACGTCCAGCCCATTGGACAGGCGTTTGAAGGCCGCGGCCGCCCCGTCAGGAGCGCCGAAGTAACCCACGTTCAATAGCAAATCATCGGAGAACGCATCGGCCACGTCCCCGCCTGACGCCCCGTCAAGGCGCATCTGGTCCAAACGGGCTAATTCGTCCGCAAAGCCCATGCGCTCGAAATGACCGCGATAGCCAAGACGGCGCTCTCTCAGCGTTGCGACCTGTTGTCCCAGTGCATAACCCATGGTGGAGCGGGCATAGGCCTGTCGTGCGGTGGCTACATCATCGTCAACACAGATACGGATGTATTCCACCATCTTCACGTCAGCTGGGTTTCGACCGGTCTTGGCTGTCCCTTCCGCCACGCGGTCCCGGCTCCAGGCTATCTGTTCGGCATTGCACCAGTTCAAGCAAGCGCCGTCGGCAAGCTCTCCGGCTAAACGTAGCATCTCCGGTCCCAACGCGCCAAGGTACACCGGCGTATTGGGGGGAGGGTCTATGTCCAGCGTGATGCCACGTAACCGGACTACATCGCCCTCGTAGTTGGCAACGTCACCGGACACCAGGGTACGGACTGTAGAAACGTAGTCACGCATCATGGCCAACGCCGATGTGCGGGGCATGCCCATAGCTTGACGGGACCGTGGGCGATACACACCACCGGACCCGATGCCCATGTAGAAGCGGCCGCCGGTGCGTTGGGTCAGTGTGCCGCCGCTCATAGCGAAGCCAAGGGGGCTGCGCAGAGTCACCGGAGAAACACCGATGCCGGTGGCCAGACCTTCCGGCACCACAGTCCGGCTGGCTTCCCAACGCTGGGCGCATAGCTGGAACGAGTCCTGCCCCGTGTTTTCGGGGGTCCAGATGCTGGTATACCCCAGGCGGGCGGCTTCTCTCGCCAGTTCTTCCTGGTCCGCTCCGGTCAAGCCCAAGGTTGCGTCGAGGCCAACGCCGATCTCCATGGTTTACACTCCGAATTGCAGGATTAGTCCCTTGATCGCCAAGGGTCAGGCGATTACCCCAGTGATTAGCAGCACTCCCCAAATTATCAGCAGAATCCCTGCCGTCATACCAACATATTGGCCGGCGGGTGCAACCTTCTCCAGTAGCACGAACGCCGCCAACGCCGCTATCCATATCAGGTTCATTATCCCCAGTACAAACAGCAGGCCCATAAGTATCCAACAGCAGCCCACGCAAAAAGCGCCGTGGCGCAGTCCCATGTTGAACGCGCCCCACGAGCCCTCCCGCCAGTCGTTGGTCAAAAAGGACAGCGGCGAACGGCAGTGCTTGAGGCAAACGTACTTGAGGGGACTCAATTGGAATAACCCGGCCGCGATCAGCAGTCCGCCTCCCAAGTAAGCGCTGGCGCTCTCACCCATCATGGAAGACAGTAAATCGTTGACGTGTAAGGCCCAGTTGCCTGCGGTGGCCGCGACGGCGAACCCACTCCAGACCACCACGTACCCCGAGAGAAATACGGCAGTGGGGACGTAAGGCTGCTGTTGTTCCCGGAGGCGGCGGGAGTTGGCGGCGAACAGGAGTACCATTGGGGCCGCCGTGGGGACCATCATTCCAACCATCATCACGGCCCACATGAGGAACATGAACCCGAAATCGGCGATGGTCCAGGACCGCATCTGGGCCATCATCATGCCTTGGTCCATGCCCCCCATGTCCCGAGCCAAGTAGACCAAATAGGCCCAAGCCAAGGCCGTCAGGCCAACGATGCCGACCGCAATCACCAAGCGGTCGCGCTTCATTAGGGATTCGACGGACGATTCAGATTGCGTCACGGATAGTCTTTTCCACGGCCTGTGCTACTTCCAGCCCGAGGTGTGGACTAGCCAGTTAAGGCCAACCCGACAATAGTCACTCATCCCCGGCCATGACAACATAAAGAGTGTTGAACCTCATTAAGTTGAACCTCATTAAAGAGTGTTGAACCTCCGGTCCAATTGGTCGAACCGGGTGTTCATCTTGACACGCAGGTCGTTTATATCTCTGCACAGACCGCTCATGTCGCTGCACAGCGAGTCCATAGAGGCGCTCAGGCGCTCAGGCGCTCAGCCGGCCATCAACCTGCTCGTAAGCCCCTTCCAGCCTGCTGACTCTTTCTTCCAATGCCATAAACTCTCCAAGCCGAGACTATCATACCACGCAGGTTTATGCTCTGAGCCGACAGTTGCGACATGGTTGCGCACGCGAATGCGGAACCCGTGTGCAACCCCACTTGTGTGATGCTATAATTCCCGCCAGGAGGTGGCAAATTGGAATGGATTGATTTTGAAGCACCGAATACCTTGAGCGAGGCTGTATCGCTATTGGCCTCCAAAGGCGACAGAGCCCGAGTTATCGCCGGCGGCACCGACCTGTTGGTGCAACTGCGCGGCGGCCGGAGAAGCGTTGACGTTGTAGTAGACGTTAAAGGGATTCCCGAGCTTAACGAATTATCTTACGATTCGCAAAATGGCCTGGTTTTGGGCGCCGCCGTACCCTGTTACAGACTCTACGAGAACGAAGAAATTGCGGCTGCGTATCCGAGTTTGATGGATGCCGCCACATTGATAGGCGGTATACAGATACAGGGACGCGCCAGCATCGGCGGCAACCTGTGCAACTCCGCCCCCAGCGGAGATTCGATACCGCCGGTGATAGTCTTGGGCGGTGTGTGCAACATCACCGGACCCAACGGCGACCGCCAGGTCCCCAGCGAAGATTTCTGCACCGGACCTGGACGCAACGTGCTGCAGGACAACGAGATGCTGGTGTCAATAAGTATACCGGCGCCCCAAGCGCATTCCGGCGCGAACTACCTGCGGTTCATCCCGCGCAACGAAATGGACATCGCTGTTGCCGGCGTCGGCAGCTCGGTGGTGCTGGACGCTTCCGGCCAGAACTTTGTCTCGGCGCGCATCGCCCTGGCGTCAGTGGCGCCAATTCCGGTATTGTGCACGGACGCCGCGAACAGCTTGGCGGGCAAGCCTGTGTCCGATGACGCGATCCAGGAAGCCTCTGACAAGGCCATAGAGGCCAGTTCGCCCATCAGCGACATGCGAGGGACCATCAGGCAGCGGCGTCACTTGGTGGGAGTGCTGACCCGCCGCACCCTAAATAACGCAGTACAGAGAGCCAGAGGGGGTTAAAGAATGCCCGGAGTAGTCCACGTACACACGACCATCAACGGGGAAGAGAAGGACTTCCTTTGCGAGCCACGGCAGAGCTTGCTGGAGGTCCTGAGGGACGTCCTGTTTATGACAGGCACCAAAGAAGGGTGCAACGACGGCAACTGTGGCGCATGCACCGTAATTTTCGACGGCAGGATCGTCGACTCATGCTTGGTGCTTGGAGTCGAAGCCCAAGGGAAAGAAATTACCACCATTGAAGGACTGGCCACCGCCGAGGGTCTGCACCCCCTGCAACAGGCATTTTTGGAAAACGCCGCTCTGCAATGCGGTATCTGCACGCCGGGGTTCATCGTGGCCTCCAAGGGCCTGCTGGACAAAGAACCGGATGTGGACGAAGGGCGGGTCCGCCACTGGTTGGCGGGGAACCTGTGCCGCTGCACCGGGTACGATAAGATCGTGCGCGCGGTATTGGACGCCAGCGAACGCATGAAGTAGGCTGCTGGCCGACTTCTACGCGCACCGCGAGATCAAGCGCCCCGGCTGAGTTTTGCATAGAGAATGCTTCTTGGCCGGGGAATGCAATCCAAGTGTAATACAACATAGCCGGTCGCTCTCAAGGGTGCCGGTTACCCTGCCAAACACGCAATAATGGCGCCGTATTGCCCTTATTCTCTTTTGGGCGTGGGTGTAACTGCGCAACTGTAAGGACACAAAGCGTGCCGACGGTATTTATTCCCACCATGCTTCTAACGATGACCGATGGCGTCAAGCAGATAGACTGCGATGCATATAATGTTCGCCAAGTGATTGACCAGTTGGAGGAGCGCTTTCCGGGAATAAAAAGCCAACTGGTGGAGAAAGGGCGCATCCGGCCCAACTTGGCGGTGGCGATCGATGGCGAAGTGGCCAGGATGGGCATGCTGGAGAAGGTGGGCGAGCGGAGTGAAATCCACTTTGTTCCCGCAATCGCCGGAGGAAGGGCGTGACCCATATCTCACCGGCTGTCCATGTAATGCCTTGGGGGTTTAATGCTCGAGAGGGTTGATTGATGGGAAGAAAGAGCAGGTCTCGGGTAGAAACCCTGGTGTCGGCAGGGGGAGTGGTATACAGGGAAACTTCAGGCCGGGTCGAGACTGTACTTTGCGGGCGTTGCGTGATCCCGCCAAGCGGTTCGCTTCGCAATGAAGACATTTCACTGGAAAACGTTCGGTGGAGCTTGGCGAAAGGCACGCCCGATGAGGGCGAAACCTTGGAGCAGACCGCCCTGAGGGAAGTCCGGGAGGAAACCGGACTGGAAGTTGAAATGGAGTCCCCAATCTCCAGTATTTCTTACTGGTTCGCCGACCGGGACAACTCGGTGAGATACCACAAGACAGTCCATTTTTACCTCATGCTGCCCGTCGGAGGTGACACCGAGCTACACGATCCCGAGTTCGACGTGGTGCGATGGTTCCCGCTTGATGAGGCACTCCAAGCACTTGCATATCCCAATGAAACGGGCATCTTGCGGCAAGCGCAAGAGTTAATCGCCCGGCGCCAGGGAGACGACTGAGATGGTGATGTTGCAAGGGGCCAGAGTAGTCCTGCGGGACAAACGCATTGAGGACGCCGAGCAGGACTATATCTGGCGCTCCGATCATGAATTGGCCAAGCTGGACGCAGCATACCCCCTTACCATGAGCTTCGAGCGGTACTTGAAGATGTTTCAAGACCAATTGAAGTACCCTACCCCTGGGTCCCACCACTTCGCCACCGAGACGCTGGACGGGAAGTTCATTGGCAACTGCATGTATTACGACCTGGACAGCGTCAACCTGCAAGCTGAGTTGGGTATTGTCATCGGGGATCGGGACTATTGGAGCAATGCTTATGGCTACGACGCCGTAACTACCCTGTTGGAGTATTGCTTTACCGAAAAAAGGCTCAAGAGGGTCTACCTGCACACCTTGGAGTGGAATCACCGGGCCCAACGGTGTTTCGAGAAATGCGGGTTTGTTCCCGTGAGGCAGGTCCGGCGTTTGTCCCACGACTTTATCCTGATGGAAGTATTGCGAGACGATTGGCTCGCCAAGGCGGAGGAAAGGCTGGCCGTACGGCAAGCCTATGCGGACCGGGATGCGGCCCGTAACGCCGGAGAGGGAAAGCCCACTTGAAGTTGTCGACGGACTACTACTCTTGCTATAACAGCCTCGCTGAGGTGGGTTAGGCGGATGTTTCGCTGGCTGCGGCTATAGCATCCGGCAAGTGAATGTCTCGGGTGTACAATGCCCGACCCAATATCGCTCCCTCAACCCCGGTTTGCGCCAGTCTCCTCACATGGTCCAAACTTGCTATCCCGCCGGAAGCCAACACCCGCAACCCGGTTTCGCGCACCAGCACAACATTAGCGTCGAAGTTGGGCTCGGTCAACGTGCCGTCGCGTGAAATGTCGGTATACAGTATTCGCCTGACACCAATGGCGCTCATTTCGTTTACCAGGTTGAAGACATCGACTGTTGTGCTTTCCGTCCAACCCTTGATAGCCACTTGCCCATTCTTGGCGTCCACTGCCACCACCACCCGCTCCGGCCCGTAGCTCTCGCAGAGGCGTTGCACCAATTCGGGTTGCGTCACCGCCGCCGTGCCTATAACTACCCGGTCGACGCCGACGTTTACCAGTTCCTGTGCCGTTTCGACGTCACGGATTCCTCCACCTACTTGTACGGGGATTGTCAAGGCGGCGGCGATGGAGGATATAGCGCCGAGGTTAAAGGGCTTGCCGTCAGCGGCGCCGTCCAGGTCGACCACATGCAGGCGCGGCGCGCCTTGCGTCTCCCACTTCAAGGCTACCTGCAAAGGGTCATGAGAGTAGACTGTCTCCCGCCGGTAGTCGCCTTGATACAGGCGAACGCAACGGCCCTCTTTCAAGTCAATCGATGGGATTACTTCCATAAGTCTATCGGCTACCCGTAGTAAAGTGGTAATATTCCCCCTCTTTTTGGGAGGGGGTCAGGGCGAGGGGATTTGAGTGGGGGTAGCAGTCGTAGCGAAATTAACGAAATTCTCGTACACTCGCAGGCCAACCCGGCCGCTTTTCTCCGGATGAAATTGCGTGGCAACAACGTTTCGATTGGCGTAGATGCTACAGAATGGCATGCCGTAATCGGTAACGCCGGCCACCGATTCATTGTCGCTGGGAGCGGCATAGTAACTGTGGACAAAGTAAAAATGGCTCCCGTCGGGGATGCCCTGAAAGACCGGGTGTTGCCGCTTCAAATGGACACTGTTCCAACCCATGTGAGGCACTTTCAACCCGGCGGGCAGGCGCTTCACCGAACCCGGCACGGCGCCGATGCACTCGGCGTCGCCCTCTTCCGTATGGTCCAGCAGCAGTTGCAGTCCCAAGCAAACCCCCAGGAATGGGCGCCCGGACGCCAGGTAGTCGCGGATGGGTCCCACCAACCCGCGTTGGCCTAAAGCTTCCATGGCTGCCGGACCTGAGCCGACACCTGGCAGCACCAAGGCGTCGGCTTTGTGCAAGTCCGACGGGTTGCTGGTCACCAAGGGGGTGACTCCGGTGGACTCCAAAGCCTTTGCTACACTGCGCAGGTTGCCGGATTGGTAGTCGATGACCACCATCTTGATGAAGCTGGACATGGCGGCTAGCTGCGGTCGCCAGTGGCCCGCTCTATGGGGAGTTCACGGTCTTCGTAACGGGCCAGCACAAACAGCAAATCTCCCAGTCGGTTCAGGTAGTTGATGATCAGGTCGTTGGTCAGCAGCCCTTCTTCTTTCACGGCCACAACCCGGCGCTCGGCAGTGCGGATGATGCAGCGAGCCATGTCGATGGCCGCCGATGCTGGTGAGCCGCCGGGCAGGATGAAGACGTTGGGCATTTGGAAATCCTGTTCCAGGGAGTCAATGGTGTTCTCCAGGTTTTCCACCATTTCCGCCGTGACTGGAAGAAAATGCTCTTGGAAAAGTTCGTACTTGCCCGGATCGGTGGCGAGCTCGGCGGCGATGGTAAACAGGTCCCGCTGCAACTCCCGCAAGGTATCCTGCACCCGCTCGTTCGATGTGAAGGCTCTGGCCAGCCCCATCGCTGACACAGCTTCGTCGGTGATGCCGTAAGCCTCGGTGTGAGGGTTGTTCTTGGAAACGCGCCCGCCGTAAAGAAGGCTCGTCTCTCCTTTATCCCCAAACTTGGTGTAGACTCGTTTCCTGTATGAAGAAGCTTCAGTGCTCACTGATCACGTCCTCTTGGCCGATTACGACCATGATAACATCGGAGCCGTCGTTCATACCAACTTTTGACATACGACGCGCATTGTAGCGGGCCACACGGCGCCAAGCTATACTTAAACTACGTTGCCCTTGGAGCAAAGTGTGAGTTGCCTTTACTTGGTCAGGCATGCCCACTCGGTGTGGACACCCGACGAGATGCGACCCTTGTCGCAAGCGGGATTCGATGATGCCCGGCGGGTGGCTGACATCCTCGCTCCGCTGCGGCCCGAGGCCATTTACTCCAGTCCTTACCGGCGTGCCCAACAAACAGTGGAGCCGCTGGCAGGCGCGCTGGGGATGTCAATCCAGGTGGTTGAGGACCTGCGGGAGCGCACCCTTAGCGAAATCCCGGTGGACGACTGGCGGGCCGCATTGGAGCGGAGTTGGGATGATTTTACTTTCGCTTGTCCGGGGGGTGAGAGCAGCGCTGTTGCCCAACAGAGGGCAGTTTCGGTGTTCAAAGACCTCGCCGGCCGGCATCCCCAAGGCGCTATCGTACTGGCAACCCACGGCAACCTGCTGGCGTTGCTGATGAACCACTATGATCCATCCGTGGGATTTGATCACTGGAATGCGTTGTCGTCACCGGACATATATCGGGTGGACGTGGACGTTTCGACGGAAGTCCAATTTGAGCGCATGTGGGGTCCAGCAGAGTGTTAAATTGGCAGTCAACCCCATAAAGACCAAATTGCAATTGCGAGCCTTGAGAGGTACATAGCTATGCCACCGGAGATCCGCGTTATCGGCGTTGAAGGAATGCCGGAAGTCAGACCTGGCGACGACGTGGCCGCCCAGTTCATGGACGCTGCGAGGGACCAGGGAATTGCGATAGAAGACGGCGATGTCCTTGTCGTCACTCAGAAGGTCGTTTCCAAAGCGGAAGACAGAGTGTTGGCCATCGACGACATCGAGCCGTCGGAATTGGCGGTGCGAATCACCGAAGGTCACCGGCGTGACCCGCGTCATACGGAATTGATTCTGCGGGAGAGCGCACGCATCGTGCGGATGGACCGGGGCGTGATCATCAGCGAGACCCGGCATGGCTTTACCTGCGCCAACGCCGGCATCGACGCCTCCAATATTCCCGGCTCCAACACTGTTGCCTTGCTTCCGGTGGACCCCGACGCCTCGGCCCGCAGAATCCGCGACGCCGTGAAGAGCCGCTTGGGGGTGGACGTGGCCGTCATCATTTCCGACACATTCGGCCGGCCTTGGCGCGCGGCGGCGGTCAACGTGGCCATTGGTCTGGCGGGCATCAATCCGCTGTTGAGCTACGTAGGCCAGGAAGACAGCCACGGCAATATGATGTACACCACCGTGATCTGCGTTGCCGACGAACTTGCTGCAGTGGCCGAGTTGGTGACCGGCAAGGTGCTGGGGGTGCCAGTGTCCATCATTAAAGGTTACCCTTACGAACGCATGGAGGACGCCAGCTTGGAAGCCCTGCTGCGCTCGCCAGAAAAAGACCTCTTCAGATAGGGCAAGCCGGGGCGGCTCTTGGCAACAGTGGACTACTTCGCCTCTTCAAGCTGATCGAACAAGGGCAACTGTAGTTGGCCTTCGGCTGTCTTTGGAGTCTCTGAATGCAAGGCAAACCCGGAAACGCCCACTCCCAGCAGACGAAAGGAACGGTCCGGCGTCAGTTCCTTGGAAAACAGCCGCCAAGCCGTCTCCAGAATAACGGTCTCGTCCCCCGTGCCGTAAGGCAAGGTAGTCTGACGGGTGAAGGTAGTAAAGTCGGCCAAACGGGCTTTCACAGTAACCGTTTTGCCCTGTAACTTCTTGCCTTCCAAATGATTTGCGACCCGGCCGGCCAGTTTGGCCAAGTACGGGTAAAGGGTCTCCTCGCCGCTCAGGTCGTCGGCGAAGGTAGTCTCGGCGCTGACAGACTTGGTTTCCCTCTCCGTCCGTACCGGAGCTTTGTCTTGACCCAGCGACATAGCCTGTACGTCCGCCGAGCGCTGTCCGAACATGCCTTGGAACCACGAATTGGACTGAGACGCAAGTTGCCCGATGGTTTCGATGCCTTCCGCGTTGAGCCGCTCAGCGGTCTTCGGCCCGATGCCCCATAGTTTCCCGACGGGCAGGTCTGCTAGGAAGCTCGCCTCCTCGCCTGGCGCAACCACCACAAGGCCGTCCGGCTTTTGGAGATCGGATGCTATCTTGGCGACCGACTTGCTGGTGCCCAGACCAACCGACAGGGTCAGGCCGGTTTCCCGGTTGACTTCGGCTTTCAGGTCGAGGGCAATGCCCAATGGTAAGCTGCCGGCCTTCACCGACTCCGTAATGTCCAAGTATGCTTCGTCCAATGACAGCGGCTCCACCAAATCGGTCACCCGGCGGAATACCTGCATTACCGACCGGGACATTTCTCGGTATCGGTCGAACCGCGGATGGACAATGATCCCGTGGGGACACAAACGGATAGCGGTACGCATGGGCATGGCCGAGCGGACGCCGTACTTGCGGGCCTCGTAAGACGCAGTCGCCACCACGCCGCGGTCTTCGGGGCGCCCGCCAACCATGACCGCCTTGCCAACTAGGTCAGGGTTGTCCAGTTGCTCCACGGCGGCGTAGAAGGCATCAAGGTCCGCGTGAATAATGTGACGCGAACCGGCGGATGACGCGCCGGTTGTTTCTGGTTGCTTTGTCAACCCGTTGCTCACTTTTGACACCGGGTATCTCTACTTCATGTCGTCCTCAACCTTACAGCTATTTTACTGCTAATCCCTTCCGTTATCAGCCGCCCAAGAACCGGTTAACAAAATGATAGCGAAGTTGAGGTGTATTGAATGAGCCTTGATTTTGTAATCGTCCTGCGATTCGGACAATGCTCAATGGCGTAACATGCGGTGACAGGCTAAAATAGCTGCAAATCATAGTCCCCTGCTCGAGCTTCATGGCAATTGAGACGATTTGCGTTTCATTAGCCGAGTTCGAGGCGGCAAGGATGGAGGTTTCATGCCCACCGTTTTAGAAGAATATATCGCCAAGCATCCGGGTTCGGCCCAGAGGTATGCTGAGGCCAACAGGTTATTCCCGGGTGGAGTCACCCACGATACCCGGTACGCCGAACCTTTTCCATTGTACGTGACCCACGGCGAGGGTCCCAAGAAATGGGACGTGGACGGCAACGAGTATATCGATTACGTCTCGGGCCACGGAGCGTTGCTGCTGGGACACTCTCACCCGGCGATAGCCGAAGCGGTGTCGCGGCAGATATTTCGGGGCACACATTTGGGAGCTTCCACCGAAGAGGAACTGCGGTGGGCGCGGGCGATCAAGGCCCTGGTGCCCTCGATAGAGAAGCTCCGGTTTCACAGTTCCGGCACCGAAGCGACCTTGATGGCGATGCGGTTGGCGAGGGCCTATACCGGGAAGAACAAGGTTATCAAGCTGCAAGACCACTTCCACGGCTGGCACGACTACGCCATGGCGGGTTCAGACCGCGCCGCTCCGGGCATACCGGCAGCCAGTTGGGAGAGTATGATCATCGTCCCGGCGGGCGATCTTGGCGCAGTGGAAGACGTGCTCAACCGTGATCCGGACGTGGCAGCCCTGATTCTGGAACCCACAGGCGCCCACTACGGGCAATTGCCCTTCGACACGCCCAATTACTTGAAGGGGCTGCGCGAATTGACCGCACAGCATGGCGTGGTATTGATATTTGATGAGGTGGTTACCGGTTTCAGGGCGTCGCCGGGCGGGGCGCAAGTCCTTTACGATGTTACTCCGGACCTCACCGCCATGGCCAAGATAGTCGCGGGTGCTCTGCCCGGCGGCGCAGTGGGCGGAAAGGCGGACATCATCGACATGATTGCCCACCGGGGCGACCCGGAATGGGACAACACCCACAGGGTCTATCATCCGGGAACGTTCAACGGCAACCCGCTTTCGGCGGCGGCCGGGGCAACATGCTTGGAGTTGATTGCCAGCCAGCCCATCAACCAGCAGGCCGATGCTATGGCTGCGCGGCTGAAGACCGGCATTAACGACATATTCGGCATGATGGAGATGTCCGGCCACGCCCACGGCATTTCGTCCATGATTCACGTCGTGTTGGCGGACTGCAACTGCGACCGGGAATTGTGTACCATGCCGCACAGCCAGATAAAGGAAGTGACCGGGTCGGCGGCGGTGACCGCGCTCAAGCGAGGTCTTCAAAACAACGGGGTAGACATAATGGGTCGAGATGCATTCATTGTGTCAGGTGTGCACACGGAAGAGGATATCGACCAGACGCTGGCCGCATTCGAGACCACCTTGGCGGCGGTGCGGGCTGAGGGTCTGGCTTAAGCTTGGCGCACAACACAGGAGGGTCTATGCCCGCTGTTTATCCCAAAGGCCCTCCGATGCCGAGTTGTAGTGTTTCTGCTAGAATTTCCACGGTGGACGCCAAAGACGGCGATAATTCTTCACGGCGATAATCCTTCAAGGAGTTAATTCGCGATGCCATCATTCCGTGAGAACTTGCAAGTAGACGGGCAGGACATGGAGACCTACGTCAGTGTGCCCAGTGGGTCTGGCCCATTCCCCGCAATCGTGGTGATTCAAGCTGCCGGAGGAGTCAACGATTTCATAACCGGCGTGTGCGACAACCTGTCAGCGGAGGGTTACGCTGCGGTTGCTCCAAATCTGTTCCACAGGTTGGACCCCTCCATCCCAAACGGCCCTCCGAAGGCCCGGATGCTCAAGGACCCCGAAATCGTCGCCGACGTGAATATTACCATGGACTTCCTGCGCGGCCACCCCGTCATAGACGGAGAGCGTATCGGCATCACCGGTTTTTGCATGGGCGGACGCGTCACTTGGCTGGCGGCTGCCAGCAATCCGCACTTCAAGGCGACCGTTCCCTACTATGGCGGCAATATAATGGTGCCTTGGGGCAAGCCGGAAAAGACGCCCTTCGAGCTGGCAGACAACATACCCTGTCCCGTCCTGTTCCACTTCGGGGAGATAGACGAAAACCCGTCCCAGGACGACATGGCCAAGCTGGACGCCGAGCTGACGCGGTTGGGGAAGGCGCACCAATTCTACACTTATCCTGGCGCAGACCATGCCTTCATGGACCATACCGGCCCCAGGTATCACAAGGACGCGGCGGAAGCCTCCTGGCCTCGGACTCTGGAATTCTTTGCTGCCCACGTGAAGGGTGCGGCGGTTGCAAGCTAACCGGCAGTCCTTCGCCGGTTCCCGGTTTTGCAACAAGTCCGGGAACCGGTCGCGCGACCATGTACTTGAGCAAACTTTGGGAGAAAGGCCATGCCAAGAGTATCGCTGGACTTGGAAGACCCAGAACATCTGGCAGCTTTGAGTTCTACGGGCTGGCGGATAGCGCCAGGCTTGGTGCCGGGGGAGCCTAACCAGGGTTTAGTTGCCGAAATATTGGGCAGCCCGGCCCGGTTACCGGACTATGACGACTCCGCGTGGGAAGGAGACTCGGACGTCCAGAAACGGCGGTCGGTCGGCTTCACCTTTGCGTGGTACCGCCTTCGCTTCACCATCCCGGCACAAGTGAAAGGCCAGAATGTAGTCGGGTCCAGAGTATGGTTCGAAACCAACGTCGACAACTACGGCGAGATATATGTTGATGGGCAAATAGACCGGGTCACCGGAGTTATCACCGGCAACAATACCGGGAAGCGGGCACTTGTCGCAGACCCGGCAGAGCCTGGCACAAGCCACGTCGTCGCAGTGCTGGTGGCCAACGCCCCGTTGGGAGAGCCGGTCGGGACCATATTCATGCGCTACGCCACCCTGGCCTTTGAGGCTTAACGCGGAAAGAGCCTTTTCATAAGGCAACCGTCGAGACATACCGTCTGTTTGCGGCAGGGGCGTCTATGAAGGTCTACTTGACGAACAACCTGTCCCGGCGCAGCCATTACTGAAAGCGAGGTAACCACAGTGAGTTCCTCATTCGCCGGTAAAACCAACGCGCCTGAATTTCCGAAGGACCTGGAGTGGGTCAACACCGATCGCCCGCTGACGATGCAGGAGTTGGCGGGCAAGATCGTGGTCTTGGACTTTTGGACCTATTGTTGAATCAACTGCGCCCACATTTTTCCGCAGTTGCGGAAACTGGAACAGAAGTACGCTGAAGAGTTGATGATCGTTGGCATCCACTCGGCCAAGTTCCCCAATGAAAAAGCCCGGGAAAACCTGTACAAGGCGGTCCAGCGGTACGAGTTGGGCCACCCGGTGGTCAACGACGTCAACTTCGAAGTATGGCAGCAATACGCCTGCCGGGCTTGGCCGACGCTGATGTTCATCGACCCGGAGGGCAAGGTCATCGGGAAACACGAGGGCGAGTTGCCCTACGAGTCTTTCGATAACCTGCTCAGCCAAATGGTTACCGAGTTTGATGACCGCGGTCTGCTGGACCGGGTACCAGTGCAGTTCGTGAAGGACGAGCAACCCGACACAGACCTTTCTTTTCCTGGCAAGGTCGTGGCGGACGACGCATCCGGCAGGCTGTTTATTGCGGACTCCAACCACAATAGAATCATAGTTACTTCGCTGGACGGGGCCGTCAAGCAAGTCGTTGGGTCGGGAGACGCCGGATTTGATGACGGAAGCCTGGAGGCGGCGACCTTCGACCATCCGCAGGGAATGGTTTTGGTGGGAGACGTCCTGTACGTTGCAGATGCCGAAAACCACGCATTGAGAAAGGTGGACCTGGCGACCGGGACAGTGGAGACCATAGCGGGCACCGGAGACCAAGGCTACATGCGGCAAGGGCGCGGGGCAGGCCGGAACACCGAGCTAAACTCGCCGTGGGACTTGGCGCACCACGATGGCAAGCTGTACATAGCCATGGCCGGGATGCACCAACTCTGGTCGATGGACTTGGCCGACGGAATGGTCGGGCCATACGCGGGCACCGGGCGAGAGTCGATTACCGACGGACCGTTGGACACAGCGACCTTGGCCCAACCCAGCGGGATAACCTCTGATGGAGAAAGGCTGTTTTTCGCTGACAGCGAGACGAGTTCCATACGCTCCGCCGCGTTGGACCCTTCAGGCAGAGTCCAAACTATCGTGGGCATGGACCTGTTCGTGTTTGGAGACGTGGACGGCACGGACCACCGGGTCCGGTTGCAGCACCCGATAGGCATCGCCAACCACGACGGCACGGTGTATATCGCCGACACATACAACCACAAAATCAAGCGGATTTTGCCTGCCACCCGTAGCTCGTTTACGTTGCTGGGAACCGGAGAAGCAGGCCACCGGGACGGGCCCGGGAATCAAGCGCTTTTCTCGGAACCGTCCGGGTTGAGCATTGCCGACGGCAAGATTTATATTGCCGACACGAATAACCACGCCATCAGGATTGCCGACTTGGAAGGAGTCGAGGTCACTACCCTGGAGTTGAAAGGACTGTAGGCCGGCTAGCCATCGTAGTCCTCCAACCCCCGCGTGATTACGAAAATCCGGTCTTGACGGGCCAGGTCCTGCTCTACGCTGGTGGTTGCGCCGGGCAGATACTCTTTCACGAATGTTTCTACCGGGGCCACCTGTTCCGGGTCCAGTTCAAGGAGTATGACGGCTTGCTCCTTGAGCTTGCCGTCTGCCTGTGAGACCAGCCGCCGGAGCAAGTCGAGACCTTCGTCTCCGCCGTCCAACGCTCCCGGCGGTTCCCATTGGATTTCAGGTTGCAGCGTTGGAATCCGCCCTGTGGGGATATAAGGCAGGTTGGCCACAACTAGGTCGACGGGTTCCGGCAGCGGCTCCAGCAGGTCGCCCTTCGCCAACGTAATCCGGTCCGCCACGTTGTGGGCGCGGATGTTGTAGCTGGCCACGTCCAGGACCGCGTCTTCGACATCCAGGGCGTAGATCCGGGCCGCTGGCAGATGAATGGCAAGGTTAATAGCGATGTTGCCCGTGCCGGTGCCCACGTCCGCCACCACCAGTTCCCTCGACTCCATCCCCATGAGCGCCATGAACAAGGCGTGCTCCACCATGGTCTCGGTCTCAGGCCGGGGAATAAGCACGTTGGAATTGACCAGCAGGTTGATGCCGTAGAACTCTTTGTAACCCAGGATGTAGGCCAAGGGTTCCCGTGTCAGGCGCCGCCGTACCATCTCGGCCAGTTCCCGCTCTTGTTGGCCGCTTACCTCGTCTTCCTGGTGGGCAAATATATCCTGACGGGGCAACCGCATCACGTTCATGACCATCACCTCTGCTTCAAGGCGAGAGTCAGGGATCCCGATTGCTTCCAGTCCGCGGTGGGTTTCCTGAAGTGCCTGGCGAATCGTTGCCATTAACAGAATCCTGTAGAATCGCTACTGGACGCAGCCAAGCAAAAGCATCGTTGAGAGGACCACGAGTATGCGAGCGGACTATTCGCCGGCCAGCAACTGCTCCTCTTCCCAAGTGACCAGCGAGTCAACGATGTCATCCAAGCCACCATCCATGATTCGCGGTACCCCGTGGAAGCTGGAGCCGACCCTGTGGTCGGTTACCCGGTCCTGAGGGTAGTTGTAGGTCCGGATTTTCTCTGACCGGTCGGCGTGTCCTACCTGAGAGCGGCGCACCTCGGTCCTCTCAGCGACCACCCGGTCCTGCTCGGCTTCGTAAATCTTTGCGCGTAGCATAGCCATTGCTTTCTGCTTGTTCTTGTGCTGGGACCGTTCGTCCTGGCAGACCACAGTCAGACCTGTAGGCTCGTAAACGATGCGGACGGCAGTAGCCACCTTGTTGACGTTCTGTCCGCCGTGGCCGCCGGCGTGAAAAATGTCGATCCGGAGTTGATCAGGGTTTATTTTTACGTCCAGTTCGTCCGGTTCGGGCAACACCGCCACTGTGGCGGTTGAAGTGTGGATACGGCCTTGGGCCTCGGTTTCAGGTATGCGCTGCACCCGATGAACGCCCCGTTCGTACTTGAGACGGCTGAAAGCCCCTTTACCTTGGACTTCGAATACAATCTTGTTGAACCCGCCCAAGTCCGACGGGTTGGAGTCCATAACGTCAACTTGCCAGTTCTGGGTTTGAGCGTAACGCACGTAGGCCCGGTACAGGTCGCTGGCAAATAGGCTGGCTTCCTTGCCTCCGGTGCCGGAGCGGATCTCGACTATCACATCCCTCGCGTCGTTGGGGTCTCTTGGCAGCAGGGCGACCTTCAACTCTCCCGCTAAGTCTTCCAGTTGCTGCTCCACCAGCCGGAGGTCCTCTCTGGCCATGCGGGTCAACTCGGGATCGGAGTTTTCGTCGATGATGTCGTTCAGGTCCTGCTGCTCATCCACGAGTTTTTGCCGCTTGTGGGATATTTCGACCAGCGTCTCCAGCGAGGCCCGTTCCTTAGCTAAAACCTGGATCTTTTCGAAGTCGGTGGCCACATCAGGCGATCCCATGGCCTCTTCGATTTCCTGGTTGCGACGAAGGACAGGCTCTAATTTGTCGAATATTGAACTCATGGAGTTTCCTGAATCGTGATTATAGAGTTGAATAAGCCTCGCGGATGTGCGGCGTATGCCGAATCCTGAACATAATGTATGCAGTTTATCCCAATTCGATAGGGCAAACAAGGGTGATTGCGTAGTGGTTGGAACGGTTTAATTGGAACGGTTTAAATTGTATCGAGGAGTTTCCTGGGCTCTGGGCATAGGCTCAGATTTTAACCCCCCGGTGAAGGGTCACCGCACCGAAACCCATGCGGGTGTACCCAACATCCGTCAGCCCTATCTCCCGGAAAAGCGCCGCCAGTTGGTCCGCTTCCAGGAAATGGTCGACGGATTGGGGCAGGTAGGTGTATGCGGCCCGGTCGCGGCCCACGACCTGGCCCAATAGCGGGACGAGGGCTTGAGAGTGCCAGCGCAGCATAAGAGAGGCGCCGCCGGGCTTCACTGGGGTCAATTCCAAGGTGGTGACCCTGCCGCCACGCCGCACCACCCGTACCATCTCTTTTAGCGCAGATTTCAAGTCGGCCATGTTGCGGAGGCTGAAGCCGGCGGTAGCGCACGCAAAGCTGTCATCGCCAAACGGCAAGTCGTGGGCGTCTCCTACTAGGAAATCGGTCTTGCCGGCCACGCTCAAAGCAACGGCTTTGGCTTTGGCCCGGGCTATCATGCCCGGCAGAAAGTCCAAACCAATCACCTGCTCCACGCCCGGTTGCTTGGCAAGGTACAGGGCCAAGTCGCCGGTCCCCGTGGCTATGTCCAAGGCTGGGCCGGTTAGTCCTTCGGACGTAATGCGGGCGGCCTTCTGCTTCCATCCCAAGTGAAGCCTGCCGGTCATCAGGGTGTTCATCAGGTCGTAGCGACCGGTGATGCGGTCGAACATCTCCGCCACGTAGCGTTGCTTGGCCTGTCCTTTCAGTTCCGCCATGGGGTCAAGTCAGCAACATACGCATGGGATGAAGGGTACGGCTGAACGGGTTGAGTACCAATCCAAGCTCTTCCAGTGTAACCACGCCGAGCAGAGCTGCATCCCCCGGCTCCCCCAAAACTACCGGTGTGCTGGTCTCACCTTGGGGAAGTCTCACAACACAATCGGACATACGGCGTTCAACAGCGGTGCCATCGGCCAGCCTGAATGTCTCATGCCGGGTCGCTTTTAACCCGATTTCTTCCCAAACGCAGGCCGGTATCAGAGAGTACATAGCACCGCTGTCCACCAGCATATCTAGCGTTCTTTCTTGACCATCGGGGCCTCGCACGGTCCCCTTGACGTAAGTGACCCCCACTAGCGATTCTCCCCTTGGTACCGTAGATTATCCGGCAATGTGTCATCCAGGTTAAGGGCCACCATTATACGCCCCACCACGAACTGCACCACATCTGTGATGCTTTGAGGCTTCAAATAGAACGCCGGTTCGGGCGGAAGAATTACCGCGCCCATCTGAGACAACTTCAGCATGTTCTCCAAGTGGATACGGTGTACCGGGGACTCACGCGGCACTATGACCAACCGGCGTTGCTCTTTCAAGCAAACATCTGCGGCCCGCAACAGAAGGTTGCCGGAAAGCCCGTTGGCGACGGAGGCGATGCTGTTCATGCTGGCCGGGACCAGTGCCATGCCGCGGGTTGGAAACGTGCCGCTGGCGATGGAAGACGCCAAGGCGTTTATGGGGTAGTAAGTGAATTTCGGGTGCTCTTGCCAGTCCGACAACGTCTCATTGAAGGAGATTTCCAACTCCTCTTGCCAGACCAGCCGTGCTGCGTTGGTGCAGACTACGGCAGTCGGCACGTCGCGGCGCAACAGTTCGTCCACGGTGTCTCGCGCCAGCACCGCTCCGCTTGCACCTGTGATGCCGACGACCACCGGGTTCACCGCGCCGGGCTGATTTGGAGCGGGCCTGATCATGGCGTCTTTCTAAAGCACCAGCGCCAGAATAGTAAATAGAAGGTGCATCATCGACACGCCGCTATTGTATTTGAACAGGGGTGAATTGAGCCGGGAAAGCTCATCGGGTTTCAGTAGCGTATTTTCAAATACCAGTAGGCTGACCGCCAATGCCCAACCGATGAAGTAGTAGAAGTTAAGTTCCAGCCAGAATCCCAAGGCCAGTAGGGCTGCCGCCGACAGGAAGTGGAGCAGCCTGGTGATGTTGAAGGCGGCAGGTATACCGAACCGTCGAGGGATGGAATGTATGCCGTATTTCCTGTCGAACTCGTAGTCGCTGCATGTGTAAACGACGTCGAACCCCCCGGCCCAAGTAGCGACGGCGAAAGCTAGTAGCACCGCCGGCCACTCCAGGGTGCCCGTCACGCCTATCCACGCACCAATGGGGGCTATGGCAAGAGCCCAACCCAGGAAAAGGTTGCAGGCCCAAGTGTAGTACTTGGCGAAGGAGTATAGCACCACGTAAAGGGCGGCAACCGGCGCCAGCGCGAAGGCCAAGGGATTCAGTTGGGAAGCGGCAAACAGGAACACCCCCAACGAGACTACCATCATCAGCACCACTTCCCACGGTTTTAACAACCCTCGCGGCAGGTGACGGTTAGCGGTGCGGGGGTTCTGCGCGTCCTCACGGCGATGGATGAACCGGTTGGCAGACATGGCAAGGGTCCGCGCTCCCGCCATTGCCACCGTGATCCAGATGAAGTCGCCTAACGCGGGCCACCCGTCGGCAGCAAGAAACATCCCCATGTAGGCGAAGGGCAGGGCGAAAAGGGACTCCCAGACCCGTATCGCGCCCAGGTAGAGGGGCACTTTCATGACTACCGTTCGTGGGAATGTGGCAACGATCATGGCTGGTCTACTGATCTCCGGTGTTAATGTCGGGCCGTGGCGAAGAGCGTTTGCTTAGCGTCACAACCTCTAGTCTATACCGTAGCCGGCCCACTTGCGGTCCACCATGTCTTTGATGTCTTCCGACATTTCGATATCGGGGGGCCACTCCCGGTAGCCGCCTTCCGAAACGTCCTTTTTGGTTGCATCGATGCCGAGCTTCCCACCAAATCGGGGTGTCGCCGATGCATGGTCCAAGTCGTCTAAAGGACCGGTGGTGATGACTATGTCCCGGGCGGGGTCGATGTTGTTAGCCACCCGCCATGCGACTTCCGACGGGTCTTGTACGTTGACGAAATGGTCCACCACAACAATGGTCTTGGCAAGACTCATCAGACCCAGACCCCATAGCCCGTACATCACCTTCCGCGCTTGGCCGGGGTATTCCTTCTTGATTGAGACTATGACGAGGTTGTGGAAAATCCCTTCGGCCGGCATGTTGACATCCACAACCTCCGGCAGCACCATCCGAATGGCTGGCAGGAACAACCGCTCGGTCACCTTTCCCATCCAATAGTCTTCCATGGGGGGACGCCCCACAATGATTGTGGGGTATATGGGCGAACGGCGCCTTGTGATACATTCAACGTGGAACACCGGGTAGGGGTCTGTCAGGGAGTAGTACCCGGTGTGGTCGCCGAACGGCCCCTCCAGCCGCTCTTCACCCGGTGTAACGTACCCCTCCAATACTATCTCGGCGTGTGCCGGCACCATCAGGTCGGAGGTATGGGCCTTGACCATTTCCACCCCCTCCTCTCGTAGGAAACCGGCAACCACCATTTCGTCTATGTCCGGCGGTAAAGGCGCCGATCCGGTCCAGATCGTGGCCGGGTCCGCTCCCAGGGCCACCGCCACGTCCAATCTCGATATCCCTTGGTCGCGGGCCACGCGGTAGTGGTGAGCGCCAACCTTGTGAGTCTGCCAGTGCATTCCGGTAGTCTTTTCGTCGTACACCTGCATCCGGTAGGTGCCGTAGTTCTGTATTCCGGTCTCGGGATCGCGCGTTATCACCAGTGGCAGCGTGATGTACCGTCCCCCATCCAACGGCCAGCATCTAATGATGGGCAACTGGAACAGGTCGACCGCCTCGCCCTCGACTATGACCTCCTGGCAGGGTGCCCGCCGGACCGTTTTGGGTTGGAAGGAACCCACGTGCACCAACTGCCCCAGTGTACGCAGCTTGTTAAGCAGCCCTTCCGGCGGGCCGTGCATTAACCCCAGCAACCCTTGGAACCTCTCCACGAGGTCTTCCAGACGCTCCACGCCAAGGGCCCAAGCCATCCGGCGTTCGGAGGCGAATATGTTTATGAGGACTGGTATGTCGTAACCGGCGACGTTCTCGAAGAGCAGGGCAGGGCCGCCTCGCTTGACCATTCGGTCGGCGATCTCGGATATCTCCAAGTCCCAACTGACCGGCGACGAAATGCGGCGCAATTCTCCCTTCTGTTCGAGAAAGGCAATGAACTCGCGGAGGTCCTTGAATTTCATGCTGCTTCCGGGGAGCCCTGGACGGTGATTGTGTGTGCCCACACGCTTGAAGGCCAATAGTCAAGGCGGTAAGCCTGCGTGTTGACCTTCGCTGGTTGCCGGAGTGCTGGCAAAAGGCGATGGGACACAGCAACAATGGATAGGAGGAGAAAGCTCCCGGTCATTGGAGAAGACCAGCCACACCGTATAATGATGACGGCCAATACTCTAGAC
Organism: Dehalococcoidia bacterium; assembly: GCA_965261795.1. GTDB lineage: Bacteria > Chloroflexota > Dehalococcoidia > Lucifugimonadales > UBA3495 > CBDCFV01. The sequence goes on along the minus strand of OZ253476.1, from coordinate 3,639,487 downwards.
CGTTCAAAACGGGCGGCGGGTTCCGAAACGAGGGGTTAAGCAGCGCCCAACCCCTCGTAATTGGTCTAATATGTTTCCGGCTAATAGTTGGAGGACTCGTTCCGCATCTTGCTGAAGCAGTCGCTGCAGTAGACCGGGCGGTCGCCACGCGGCCGGAACGGGACCATGGCATCGGACCCACACTCAGCACAGACAATGGGGTACATCTCACGAGGCGCGTCCTGGTACATTCCCCCGCCGCCGCCGCCCCCGCCACCGCCGCGTTGCTCGGTCCGCCGGACGGCTCGGCAACTGCGGCATCTCTTGGGCTCGTTAGAAAAGCCTCTGGAGTTGAAGAATTCCTGCTCGCCAACAGTAAAAATAAATTCCCCACCGCACTCTACACATATCAAAGTCCTGTCCGACAGTGCCACTGGGTCCCTCCTTGATGACTCTATGTCGCTATTAGCGGGGCCATATAGGTTAACCAATAATGTGCAGAAACCCCTGGAGTACGGAGACAACCGCCTTGGGTAACCTACCTTGCGCCTTACGTGACATTATAACGATTGTTTCTCGAAATTCAACCTTTTATCGAGTCTGAGCGGACTTTCGTTGTCAGGCTGGGCCGGGAGCATCGGCGGGCGCGTCTTCCTGTACCAGGAAGCATGACGAAGCCTTGAACACGGCCCACAGTTCCTGCCCGACTTCTATCCTCATTTCACTTAAGGCCGCCCCGGTTACTTGGGCGCGTAGAGGCACGCCACATTCCACCGTCACTTCGAACCCCGGAGGGCGAGCCTGCACGTCGGCGACTATGCCCCGGAGGCGATTGCGGGCTGAGATTCCCACCGGTTCCTGCTTGGACAGGATGACATCGGAAGAGCGGATGCCTATGGTGACTGAACTGTTTCGGTCAAAGTGGGGACCGTCCGGAGGCATGGCATCACCAAGGGGCGCTTCCAATCTGAGACCCATTCCGACGCATATCATGGTTCCGTCTCTTGGGTTCCGGCTGTCTATCCTCAATCTGAAAAGGTTCTCTACGCCAACCATCCGAGCCACCTTCCCCCGACCGGGCTGCCCCAGGACCTGGACCGGCTCACCCCGTTCGATTACCCTGCCCTGGTCAAAAACCAGCGCCGAGTGGCCCAATGCCAACGCTTCTTCCTTGTCGTGGGTCACCAGCAGCACCGGGACCGGCGATGCCGCGAGCATGGAGCGCAGCTCTTCGTGCAAGGCCCGGCGCAACTCCGGGTCTAACGACGCGAATGGCTCGTCCAACAACAGCAATTCGGGCTCGGACGCTAGGGCTCGGGCAAATGCGACCCGTTGCTGCTCGCCCCCGGAAAGCTGCCAGACCCGCCGCTCCTCCAGCCCGCCAAGCCGGAATAGTTTGATCAGCCTCCGGACTCGTTCATCGCGCGGGACAGCGGACTTTTTCGGCGCGCCGTAGGCTATGTTTCTCGCCACGGTTAGATGGGGGAACAGGTGGTACCGCTGGGTCAGATATCCTACCCGCCGCTGGTGCGCGGGCAACCATATACCTGCCGCGCTGTCGTAGACGACCCGGCCGCTGATTTCGATCCGTCCGTGGTCGGGGCGCACCAACCCCGCGATGGCACGGAGAGTGGTTGTCTTTCCAGCCCCGGACGGTCCGAAAAGCACCAGCACTTCACCCTGTTCGACATGCCAATCAACCTCCAGGAAGAACCCGCCGCGGCGCGACTGCAGCCAACCCCTGCTTATGGCCATAGTTTGCCCTCGGTTGCGACCATTCTTCTCATAGCCGGTTCTGCCAATGCCGCCGGGTGAGGAGACCTACGCCTGTTAACAGGACTATCGAGGTGCAAAGCAGCAATACCGATAACGCCAGGGCGGTGTCCAAGCTCGTTTCCATAGCGGTCATTATGGCCAGTGGCATCGTTTGCGTTCTGCCCGGGGAATTGCCGGCGAACATGATGGTGGCGCCGAATTCCGATAGCGCCCGCGCCCAAGCCAGAGCAAATCCGGTGAGGATAGAGGGGCTGGCCAAGGGCAGAGTCAGTTGCCAGAAAGTCCTCCACGGGGAAACGCCCAGGGTTTGGGATATGTCTTCGTATTCGGTGTCCACCGATTGAAACCCGACCTTGGCTGACCTGACATAGAAAGGAGCGGCGACAAACACTTGGGCGAATATCACGGCTATGGAGGTAAAAGGCAGACTGACGCCCAATCCGGCCAACGGCGGCCCCAATATCCCGTTCCTGCCAAAGGCCATGAGCATGGCTACGCCCGCGACCACCGGGGGCAGGACGATGGGCAACTCAACGAGGCTGTCCAACGCCCTGAGGAAAAGCGAGGTGTTCTTTGCCAGTAAGTAGGCGAAGGGAGTGCCGATCAAAAGTATGAAAGCCATGCTGATGGCGCTGGTGCCCAATGAGAGCTTCAAGGCGGTTAACGCCACGTCGCTTGACAGGCTGGAAAGAAACCCTTCTTGTACGGTGGCCCGAATAAGCAACGCCAGCACTGGAACCCCGATAAACAGCAGGTAAAGGACCGTGGCCGATGCGCCAAACGCGTTGCCAACGGACGGTATAGAGATGCCGCCAGCCTTTGCCAACGGCCTGCTCATCGTTGTCCCCCCGACCAAGCTGGCGTCTTGTCGGGCGTCACCGTAGCCGGTCCAAAACCGTGGCTTGCAAGGATGGCTTGAGCTGGCTCCGCTTGAACAAATTGGATCAATGCGTCAGCCAAAGTCGGGTTGGCGGAGTCCTTCAGCACGGTTGCGTAATAACCGGCGGTTACATTTGCCGCGTCGGGGATGGGGATCATTCTCACTCTCTTGGCGGCATATCCTGTCATGGCGTTGGTCAAGTAAACTACCGCAGCGTCAACTTCTCCCAAGACCACCTTTTGCACCACGCTGCGAACGTTCGTTTCCAGGGTGACCGCGTTGTCCAGCACGCTTTGTGAGTAGCCTTTATCAAACCCGTATGCTCCGCTCTCCAGATTGTTCAGCATCTCCCGGGTGTAGACGCCCACCGGGACTGCGGGAAGGGCCAGCGCCAGTTTGACGCCCGGTCGGGCAAGGTCAGTTAAGTCCTGTACTTTTTTCGAGCCCGGTTCTTCCACAACGGGAGCGATGACCACCAAGCTGTTGCTGGCGAATTGCACAGGGTTCCCCGAAACCAGCCCAGCATCCACCGCCAACCCCATTTGACGCTGATCGGCGGACACGAATACGTCGCCGCCCGCGCCGAATTCCAGCTGGGTGCGAAGCCTTTGCGATCCCGCGAAGTTCGACCGGACCGATACGCCGGGGTTGGCCTCTTCGAAGGCGGCGGCCAGTTGAGGAAATACCCCTGCCAAGGATGCCGCGGTAAAGACCACCAATTCATTACTGGCGGGTAGGTCAGGATTTTCGGCAGACCGGTTGGACGGAGAGGCGCATCCCGCAACTACCAGCAACGAGGCCAGTCCCCATCGTATGATGTTATACATGAAGTTTCGCTCGCCGCAGATTGTAAATTAAACTTGATAAAACATCAACTATACTGTACATTAACGTCATGGCAGCGTTACATAATCGGCTGAAAGCCATGAGGACGGAAGCGGGCAAGTCGCAACAGGCCTTGGCCGATTTGGTTGGCATCAGCCGGCAAGCATACTTCTCGGTAGAGAGCGGCCAATCCAACCCCTCTACCGAGGTTGCGTTGCGGCTCGCCCGGGCTCTTAACACCAGCGTTGACCGTCTGTTTTCTTTGCCCGACGATGTGCCGGACGAAGTTGCCGCCGACCTGATCGGCTTGGATGAACAAGGCCCGGCAAACACGTCTCCGGGCCGGGTGCAGTTGGTGACGGTGGGGCGCCGGCTCCTGGCCCGTCCTGTTCTGGGTCCCACGGCGACCCGGTACGCGCTGGCCCCGGCAGGCGGCGTAATTGTTGGGAAAACCGGCGCACATAACCGCGTGGTGGTCCAGCCATTTGACCCCCAGGAAGCAGGGATGACCACCCTGGGGTTGATGGGCTGTGACCCCGCCGGAGCTTACTTGGGACCGGGCTTGCAGCGGAACGGCGTACAGTTGGTATGGTCAGAGGAGGGGAGCTACCAAGCCTTGGCAGGTTTGGCCCGGGGCGAAGGCCACGTTGCCGGGTGCCATCTGAGGGACGAAGAAACGGGGAAGTTCAATCATTCCTGGGTAAAGCGGATGGCTCCTTTTCCCTGTACCTTGGTCACCTTTGCCGCTTGGCGGCAGGGATTGATCGTGGCGCCGGCCAATCCTCTTGCCATCAACAGCATAGAGGACCTGGCTCGTCCCGAGGTAACTATCGTCAACCGGCCTGCGGGGTCGGGAAGCCGCTCCCTTCTGGACCGGCTGCTGAAACTCGCGGGGATCTCACCTGCGGAGGTCTCCGGTTACGACCGCGAGGCTCCCGGGCACTTGACAGTGGCGTGGGCGGTTAGCTCCGGCCTTGTGGATGCCGGCGTGGGCGTGGAGGCTGCCGCTACAGCTCTGGGACAAGGGTTCGTGCCCTTGGAAGAGGAACGCTACGATTTGGTGATACCCGATCACTTCCTTGACCACCCGGGAGTGCAGGCGCTTCTGGACCTGCTTCGCCAGCCCGGCTTGCACCGCCGGGTTGAGACGTTGGGGGGCTACGACGTATCCGGCATGGGACAACCGGCGTCGGACAACTGAACTACCACGAGCCACTGGTTTCCCGTCAGGAAGCATGGTCGATAGAACGTCATGGGGTTACTGCAACGGTTGCCCGTTAATGACGTCCCTACCGCCGTTGCTTGACGGCGTGTGTTTGCTGGGGTGTAATGGTTCCACTGAAGACCCGATATCAACCGCAGTTAAGAGGTGACAACAGCATGGCTTTAGTAAGATGTGTCATGGAAATGGGTATGGGAGTGGATGTACACGGCAGGGACTATACCAACGCTGCCAAACGCGCTGTCTTTGATGCTACTCGCCACAGCAGTTTGGGGTTCCAGCGGATGATAGGGAAGACCGCCGACGACATGAGGGTGGACATAACTATCGGAGTTCCCCAACCCGACGCCGTGGACGGAGACGCTGTGGTAGCGACCTTGCCCCACGGCACCGGCTATTGCCATGTGGTGCTGGGAGGACTGGAGATACCCAACGAGGACGGCACCGACGCCATGGTTATAGCCAACGCCGCGGTGATAGTCAGCTTCGACGACGGGACCTGAAGCCGGCGCCATTCCGCACTAACATTACTCCAGTCTGAGGAAATTGTATGCCCTATATCCTTCGAGATGACATAACCGAAGACGAGCCCTTTCCAGGTATGCACGCGCGGGCCTTGGTGGGCAAAGACCGGGGCAGCGTGGGGCTGACCGTGGCTAACTCGGCACTGGACCCCGGCGCCGGAGTGCCGTTGCATATCCATCCCAATCATGAAGAAGCTATCCTGATAATGGAAGGCAGCGTGGAAGGCGTATTGGGGGACGAGACGCGCATCCTGGGGCCTGGCGACGTGCTGCTGGCCCCGGCCGGGGTCAAGCACAGCGCAATCAACCGGTCTGATCAGCCGGCAAGGGTGATTACAATCTTCCCCACTGCATCGCCGCAGAGGACTTTCGTGTAACTACACAACCGGTGCGGTACGTTCAGCCGCTATGAAGCCCCGCTTTCCTGCCTGCTGAAAAGGCGGTATAGCGGGGCTTCGGTATTGCCCTGCAACCCCTGTACAAAAACGCCAGCCTTGCATCAGCAGGGCTGGCGTTAGTCCTCTACAGGAACATCACAGTACAACGCGGTCACACATCCGGGCCAACGCTACACCGTAGAGGAGTTATGCCTCCCCTGATGGGTTGTATATGCTCTTCCAAAATGTTCCCGGGGTTGACGCGCCGGGTTTAATGACTGGGGGGGCGGGTGCCCAAGGGCTTGGTGCGGACGGTTTTGGTCACTGCCTTGATGTTGTTGACTAAGTCGGCGGGGTCAACGCTGTGGATGTTTTGCAGATGGGTGCTCATGTCTTCCACAACGCCTTCTGTCGATTCGGCGGTGGACATGTACCGGCAAGGTTCTCCATTTTCATCGAGAGCCAGGGACAGCATCCAGTTGCAACGTGCGTATTGCTGTGGCATTTAACTATCCTCCTCGGCCAATTTTCGATCGAACTCGGCTGCGACGCCGAACATCGACCACAACGCAAGTTTGACGCCCATTATACGCCATTCCGCCAAGCCTGACATCAACATGCGATGGGTTTGTCCATAGAATCAGAGGCAGCCAATCCGATTACTCATCGTCAGGCTTGCCCCAACCCCCTCCGCCGGGCGTCCGTATGCTAAGGATATCGCCGGCCTCCACGTCGACAGTCTCCTTTCCCGCCAAGTGCACCTCTTCGTAGCCGCCCTTGAGCAGAACGTTCTCTCCCGGTTCGCCGTGATGGCCTCCATGGAAGCCCGGAGGGGGAATCTTCCTCCGCTCCGACAGAATCGTCACCCTGGCAGGGGTCAGGAATTCCACGTCCCTGGTTAACCCGTCGCCGCCGTTGTGGTGGCCCCTGCCGCCAGTCCCCCGGCGCAGGGCGTAACGCTTCAGCCGCAACGGAAAGGCGAACTCCAGGGCCTCTATCGGAGTGTTCAAGGTGTTGGTCATGTGGGCTTGAATGCCCGAGATGCCGTCCTTGGTGGGCCGGGCGCCCATGCCGCCTGCGATGGTCTCGTAGTACACGAAGGGCTTGTTCCGGTCCAGGTCATGCCCGCCGATCAACAGGTTGTTCATAGTGCCTTGGCTGGCCGCCGGGATCATCTCGGGCAATGCTTGAGCCATAGCGGCCAGCAGCACGTCGGCGATACGCTGCGACGTTTCGACATTGCCGCCGGCCACACCTCGTTGAGGCTCCGGATTAACCAGTGTGCCCAAGGGCGTGATGATTTCCATCGGGCGCAAGCAGCCTTGGTTGGCGGGCGCTTGTTCGCCCACGATGCAGCGGATGACGTACAAACAAGCGGATACGGTGACCGCTTGCGGCGCGTTGATGCAGCCGGGGCGCTGGGGCGATGTGCCGGTGAAATCGACCGTCAGCTCGTCGCCGGCTACCGTGATGGTGACCGCGATGGGTACCGGCTGCTCCGTCAAGCCGTCATCGTCCATGTAGTCTACGACCTTATAGACGCCGTCTGGGATGTCGACTATAGCTTGCCGCGTAACCCGTTCCGAGTAGTCCAGCAGGGCCTCCATGTGTTCCTGGGTCTCCTCGTGGCCGTAGCGTTGAACGATCTCGTTGAGACGCCGCTCCCCAACGCGGATGGACGCAATCTGCGCCGCCAAGTCCCCCTTCCGCTCCTCCGGCGTGCGGGAGTTGCGGCATATCAACTGGATAACTTCCTGGTTCAGTCTGCCGCCCCGGACGAGCTTGATTGGAGGAATTATGGTGCCTTCTTGGTACAACTCGGTGGACAGGGGTAGGGAGCCGGGGGTCATGCCGCCGACGTCAGCATGGTGACCCCTGTTGGCGACAAATCCGGCCAAGCGTTTCTCCCCATTGTCTACCGCGTAGACCGGCGCAACCAGCGTAATATCCGGCAGGTGGGTGCCTCCAAGGTACGGGTCATTGAGGATGACCATATCCCCCGGGCGCAATGCGTTGGGGAACACCTCCAGGGCCGCTCTGACCGACGCGGGCATCGCGCCCAAGTGCACCGGAACGTGGGCTGCCTGGGCCACCATTTGGCCTTGAGGATCGAATATGGCGCAGGAAAAGTCCCGTCGCTCCTTGATGTTGGGCGAATACGAAGTGCGTTGCAACGCCACTCCCATTTCTTCCGACACGGAAATGAACAGGCTCTTGAATACTTCCAGACTTATCGGGTCAACAGCCATTGGCTACCTCGCAATGCGGTCCTATCCGGTATCGTTTTCCTGGTCGTGGCTCCATTACGGTGTACAGGAGCAATTTCACTGTAAACCGGCCAACAGGTCGGCTCCGCTGTCGATGCCCCGCGGCTCCACCAGCGCGAAATACTCGGTGCCCATCATGTCCCGGGATACGTCAGGCGGCAACTGGGAGAAGGGTCCGTTGGGGTCAATCTGGGTGCGGTGACAGTTCAAAGATTCGATCTTGATGTCGACGTATTCCCGTATGTCCAACGTCGTGGTTACTTCATCGTCGGGAGAGCCGAGACGGTCTATGTCAAGGCTGGCGAAGGGAGGAGTAATCCCGGCGTCCAACATCTGCTGCCACATGCGGCGGAAGCTGCTTTTGGGGAAACAGACATAGTACAGGAGCATGGGCCGGGACCCTTGCGCTGTTCCACCTTCCTCCGTAACGGATTGGAACGCCCTGGTGACCAATTCGCACATGGTAGTGTGGTCCGGGTGGCCGTAGCCGCCGGTCGGATCGTGCGTCAACACTGCGTCTGGTCTCGTATCCCGGATGATCTGCGCCAGTTCATCCACCACCCGGTCTGGCGGGGCTTGATACAGGGACCGTGGGTGGTCGTTTTCCGGCGTGCCTGCCATGCCGGAATCGCGGTAGCCCATGAAGCGGACTTCCTGCACTCCGGTTATCTTCATGGCTTGCCGCATCTCTTCCTGCCGGACCAGGTGCAGCGTTTCCGGGGTAGCCAGGGTGGGGTCACTGATCTCCCCAACGTCCCCGTTGGTTCCTACCGCAACCGTCACGCGGGCGCCCCTGGCAACCAGCATGGCCAAGGTGCCGCCGCAGCCAAACCCCTCGTCGTCGGGGTGGGCGAAGGCCCCCAACACGGATATACTGGACAGATCATTGGACTTATTGGGCATTCAGGAAACCTCTTGTTGATTTTTCCGGGAAGAAGCTTCTAGTCGGAAATCTTTGAAAGGGTAAATAGAATGATTACCTGTCCGGTTCCTGCAAAAGGACCTCCGCAGATATTCCCCAATGCTTGTACAGCGTCCGGGCCATCGGCATGGTAATATCCTGATTGCCCGACAGCACTTCCAACACCTTTTGCTTGCTGCCAATCAAAGGTATCAAATCATCCTGGGTCAGCCCATGCTGGTCCATGTGGAACTCAATCGCGGCGATGACGCTGGGCAAACCAATCGGGTAGTGTTTATCCTCATAAGCTTTAACGAGGTCTGAAAGAACGTTCAGTTCGTCGTACTCCAGGTCTCCAGGATTTGCTTTCAGGAGATCGCCAATACGTGCCAACGCAGCGTCCAACTCCTCATCGGTGTGGATTTGCTTGACATCAGACACTGCTAGACCTCCCTTGCATCAATACGGTCATACTCGGCATGGGTTCCCATAAAGCGCACGTACACTTTCTTCATTATGTAGTCAATATGCACCACGAGGCGATATTGATTGCCCTTGATGTTGAAGATAGCACGATTTCCTCCAATCATCCTAACGCTTGGGAAGTTCTCCAAAACCTGCTGCGGGGTCTCCCAATCCTCTTTTTCAACTTGATTGTGCCAAGCGCACAGGGAATCTTCGGCGTCAGAGTGTCGTTCCCAGAATGCCCGGAGCGTTTTTCGCGCGATGATGTGCATGGTCGAAATCTACGGGCCTTCATAAGGGGGCTGCGATAAATTACGTAGCCCATCTCTTCATATCCGGTCGCCAGGAAACTATCGCCGGATATATAGGCTCGGCGTCCTTAATCCTGAACGCGCCGTCTTCCTCAATCAGCAAGTCCGGCAGCATCCGCTCCAGATGTATATATTCCTCGCTGCCGTGGTCCAGATACAAGCGGGATGACAGTTGGTCCAAGGCGCTTTCCGTGCTGTCGAACCCGCGGGGATTCTGGGGCGGCAGAGGGTCTACTTGGGCGTCTATATCAAGCTCGGCCAGCACGTCCCGCAATTGAGGAAGGCTGGGCAGGGCCAAGCGTTCCTTTCCGTGTATCCGCTGCCAAAGGGAGTAGGTCTGGCTTTGCGGAGAGGCGTTGAAGAGCACCAGCATCACCCTGTCGCGGGCGTGGGCTTCGAGCTTTCTCAGAAAAGCGCCGATGTCCCGGACGACGTATACCACGTGGGCGCAAATGGCAACGTCGCCCGCGTCTATCTCCGCGTCTTCCCACTGCGACCGGACCACGGTGACGTTCTCGATACCGAATTGCCGGGCCTGGTCCTCCAACACCGATGCCATGCTGTCGGACGGCTCCACCGCCACCACTCGTTGACACCTTAGGGCTATGGGCAAAGCCAGCCTTCCGCCTCCCGCCCCGACATCGACCACTGTATGCCGGGGTTCAACGAAAGCGAGCAGCCGTTCCAGCAGAAGATCGTCAGTGCGGTGAGGGTCCGCGCGGAACTGCTCTGCGCAGGGTTGCCAATGGTCAACGGGAGAAGGTCCCGGGCGCATCGCATCCGATTGGGCGTGTTCCTCTTCGACCATGCGCCGCCAACGTTCCGTCGCTGTCATCAACTTTCATCCTTGTTAAGCAATTGGTTGTTAAGTGGCCGGTTCAAGTATCAGGTTACCGCCGGGGTCCACCGTTCCGTTCCAGCCGGGGGACACGACGATGGTGGTGTCCATCTGCAGGACGATGGCGGGCCCCGTGAACTGGTTGCCGGAGCGGAGTTGGTCCCTGTCGTACAAAGGGGCTGTCCGGCGGCCGCCGGGGAAGACCACCTCCGCCGAACCGGCTTGAGCGTGGGAAGCGTCTGCCGGTCCGGCTGGCTCCAAAGCGACTTGGGGTTTGTCCAACTCCAGTCCCATTTTCAGGCGCAGATTGACTATCTCCACCGCCTCTCTCCGGTCGGCATAACCGAACCGCTGCATGTGGGCGCGATAGAATCTGTCCGTAATAGTCCGTCGCATCCTGGCATCGTCGGAGCGGCGGGTCTGGGCCGGATAGTCAATGGTCAGCTCGAAGGACTGGCCCACGTAGCGCACATCCAGAAATCGCACGCCGTTCATACGGTCCACGGGCAAGCCTTCCTGCTCCATCTCGCCGCGGGCCAAGCCCTCCATGCCGAGGAACTCTTCGTCCAGTCTATCGCGGTTGATGTCGTCCCCCCGCAGCATTACCGTGCGGGAGTAGTCCTTGACTATGTCCGCTATCGCCACTCCCAAGGCGGACAGGATGCCCGGCCTGGTCGGTACAAGAACCCGCGGGATACCCAGTTCCGCGGCCAACTCGCAGCAATGCATCGGGCCGGCGCCGCCAAAGGGCACCAAGGTGAATTGCCTTGGGTCATAGCCCCTTTCCAGTGATATGGCCCTTATGGCCCGCTCCATGTTGGCGTTGACTACCCGGATTATGCCCAAGGCGGCGTCGTGCATGTTGAGGCCGATCTGGGACGCCAACGCGGAGACCAATTCTTCGGCCCGGCCAAGGTCCAGGCTCATACGGCCCCCAAGGAATTGGTCTGGGAGCAGCCTGCCCAGCACCAAGTTGGCGTCGGTGACGGTAATCTGGTCTCCCTTGCCGTAGCAGGCCGGACCCGGGTCCGCACCCGCCGACTGGGGCCCCACCACCAACGCTCCGCCTCTGTCCACGCGGGCAATTGACCCGCCGCCCGCGCCGACGGTGTGTATCTCGATCATCGGCACGCTTATGGGATAGCCGCCTACCTGTGAGCTGGACGTTTCCTTGATGCGCTCCGGGCACAGGGATACGTCGGTGGATGTCCCTCCCATGTCCAACGTGATGATGTTTGGGTAGCCGGCTTGGACGCCGGTGTAGAATGCGCCCACCACACCGCCCGCCGGACCGCTGAGGATTGTGCGCACCGGCTGTTCCGAAGCAAGCCGGGCAGTAATGCTCCCCCCGGAAGACTGCATGATGCGCAGTCCGCTCCCCAAGGCCTCTTCCAGCCTGTCGAGGTAGCGCTTCATAAGCCGGCCGACATAGGAGTTAACCACTACGGTGCTTGTGCGTTCGTACTCCCGGAACTCCGGCAGTATCCGGCTGGAGATGGAAATGAAGGGCGAACCGGGCATTCTCTCCAAGGCGGACAGCACGGCCTCTTCGTGGGCGGGGTTGAGGAAGGAGAACAGGAAGGACACCGCGATTGAATCGACCTCCGCTTGTTGCAGCAGGCCGATCAGGGCTTGTATCGCCTCCGGCGCCAGGTCTTCGATAATCGTCCCGTTGTGGTCTACCCTTTCCGGCAGGCCGAAACGCAACTCCCAAGGGGCCAGGGCAGGTGGCCTGTCCAAGTCCAGGTTATACAACTCGGACCGTACTTGCCGCCCTATCTCCAACACGTCCTCAAATCCCAGCGTAGTGACCAAGGCGGTGCGGCCGCCTTTCCCTTCAAGCAGGGCGTTGGTGGCCACGGTGGACCCGTGCACGAAATCCGCCGAGGAGACGCCTGCCTCAGCCACTCCCTGGATGATGCCTAACGACGGGTCGCTGGGGGTAGACGGGAGCTTGTGTACTTGGAGGCGGCCATCTTCCATGACTGCAATGTCGGTGAAGGTGCCGCCGACGTCAATTCCGACGATAGTATTAGACATTGATTCAGTTAACCCTCAGTGTGTCATCAATAGTCACTCCCGGTTCTTTCAACTGTACTGCGTAGCTCTCGTGAGCCAAGTCGTTGAAGCAGACAAAGATGACCTGTTCGATTGATGAGTCTTCTTCCAAATAGTTCGTTGTTTCCCTCACGGCGGTCTCAGCCGCCAGGTCCATCGGGAATCCGTAAGCCCCGGCGCTGATAGCCGGGAAAGCAATGGTCTTGACTTGGTGTTGACTTGCAATAGCCAAACAGCGTTGGTAGCACCGTGCCAGCAGCGCGGGTTCGCCATCACCGCCGCCGGCCCAGATTGGTCCTACGGTGTGGATGACCCATCGGGCGGGCAGATTGTAGCCCCTTGGTGATTTTGGCGTCGCCAGTGTCGCAGCCGCCCAAGTTCCGGCATTCCTCCAGAAGCGCCGGGCCGGCTGCCCGGTGGATCGCGCCGTCCACCCCTCCGCCTCCAAGCAACGTATTGTTGGCGGCGTTGACGATGGCGTCTACCCGTAGCGCGGTGATGTCTCCCTTAACTATAACTATGGAGACCCTGTTTCTCATAATTTGGACCATCGGTAATCATCGGTTTGGATTATCAACGTGCTCTTAATCGGCCAGCGCAATACGCAGGCGCTTGTTAATGCGGCCCTTGCTCTCGTGGCTCACCACCTTGATGACGCCTACTTCCCGGGTGTTCGCCACGTGGGTTCCGCCGTCGGCCTGCATGTCCAACCCGTGAATGTCAATGGTGCGCACCTGCTGGATATTCGGCGGAAGCAGGTTTATCTTGGTGCGGACCAAGTCCGGTTCCTGCTCCGCTTCTTCGCGGCTTAACTGGTTGACCAGCACGTCGCGGCCGGCAGCTACCTCTTCGTTGATCAGTCTTTCCACTTCATGGGCAAATTCGGCGCTCATGTGATCCAGTTCAAAGTCCATCCGGGCTTCGCCGGGCCGCATGTCTCCGCCGGTGACCTTGGCCCCGTACTTCTGCCAGACAACACCGCAAAGAATGTGCAGCGCGGTGTGGGTGCGCATCAGGGAGTACCGGCGGTCCCAGTCGATGCGTCCGGCTACCAAAGCCCCCACCGGAGGAGATGAGCCTTCGACGGTATGAACAATTTCCCCTTCAGAGCGACCAACCTTGGTGACCGTCAACTCTTGGCCGTCGTAAATCAAGACCCCCGTATCGGCGGGTTGGCCGCCTCCGCCAATGTAGAAGGCAGTCCGGTCCAATACCACTCCGCCGCCTATGACGGACGTAACCGTGGCTTGGAAATCCTTCAGGTAGCTATCCTCGTGGAACAAGAGGTCTGTCATCAAGCGCCTCGATTATTGTTGCGTCTCCGCTGTGCCATTACTCACTATGGGTCGATATTGCCGATTGCAGCCACCCTGCGGTAGGTGATTGCTGTTATGGGACTTTGGCTTGAAAAGAGGATTGGACGACTTCACGCGGGGGTATTATAGCAAACCTGCGGGGCCGGCTTGCACGAGGGTCCTCCAAGCGTGGAAGCAGACAGGCGAGGGCGCACCGCTTGGCCCTACATTGTCAGCCGCGTCTCTGGGTGCCATAATTATGGGCCTAGCCGAAAGTGGCTGACGGTTATATCCAAAGACGTATAAACCACCGTGTGGCCTATCCCCTGACTTCACTACAGGTGATCCAACAATGAAACTGTCTTGCTTACAGGAAAACTTGAGCCGAGGCCTGGGTATCGTCGGACGGGCCGTAGCCAACCGTGCTACGCTGCCCATAACCCAGAACGTGTTGCTGAGCACTGACCAGTCGATGTTGAAGCTTTCTGCCACCAACCTCGAGATTGCCATGACCACTTGGATTGGAGCCTCGATTGAAGGTGAGGGCGCTGTGACCGTGCCGGCGCGCCTGTTGACTGAGTTCGTTAACTCCCTGCCCACCGGGCGCATCGACATGGAATTGCAGCTGGGCACCAGCGTTCTGCAACTAAAGTGCGGCAACAGCCAAGCCAACATCCACGGCGCCGACGCCAACGACTTTCCGCCCATCCCCACGGTGGAGGATGGAATGGCGGCGAACGTGGACCCGGCAGCGCTGCGGCTGGCTATTTCCCGCGTTGCCTTCGCCGCCGCCACTGAGGAGTCTCGTCCGGTCCTGACTGGGGTAGAGTTGAAACTATCCGGCGACAAGTTCACCATGGCGGCTGCCGACGGGTTCCGTTTGGCGGTGCTGCATGGTGAGTTGCTGAAAGCGGTAGAGGGTGAAATCAAGGTCATCGTTCCCGCCAGAACGTTGAACGAAATAAGCCGGTTGTTGGCCGACCAGGAGGAACCGGTAGAGATTGTTATGACGCCGGCCAAGGGGCAGGTGCTGTTCCGGTTGAATGGGAGTCAGACTATCGAGACCGTCTCCCAACTGTTGCAGGGCGCCTTCCCGAACTATGACCAGTTGATACCCCAAAATTACGAGACGCGGGCAACCTTCGATTCACCGACTTTCCTGCGTGCCGCCCGCACCGCATCCATATTTGCCCGGGACGGCAGCAACATTATCAGGCTCCAGATGGTGCCGGGCGAAAACGGCGATTCGAAGGGCAAGCTTATCATCACCGCCCGTTCCGAAGAAGTCGGAGACAACCAGGACGAGGTGGAGGCGGAGGCAATGGAAGGCGTCGAAGGAAAGATCGCCTTCAACAGCCGTTATCTGCTGGATGTGCTGGCAGTTCTGGAACGGGGCAAGATCAACCTTGACACTACGACATCCTCAAGCCCGGGCGTATTCAAACCGGACGGCTCTGATGACTATATACACGTCGTCATGCCAATGTTTGTGCAATGGTAGCTCCCGCTCTGGGTCCCGTTAGCCGCGAAAAGTGGCGCGGGATGCCCTCATGTTGCTGAACGTCAGGCTTGCTGCGGCCTCCGATGAGGCGGAGGCTGTGAAGCTGGTCAGCGGTCTGTTGGTCGAGCTTGGCGGCGCCCCGCTGCCGCCTGAGGAAGTGTCTCCGGTATTCCACGACCTGATCTCTGATGGAGACGCCGGGTTCATTATTGTCGGAGAAGCGGAAGGGCGGCTCTGCGCTGTTTGCACCGTGTCATTCCTTGAAGCCCTGCGGGCGCGCGGGCGCTACGCCATCATTCAGGAAATGTTCGTGGACCCGGACGTCCGCAGCACTGGGATAGGGATGGACGTTCTCCGCTTCGCACTGGACCATGCAGTCGCCTCTGGGTGCAGTTTGGTCGAACTGGGAACACCGGCGCAAGGCGTCCGGCAGATACAGTTTTACAAACGGGCGGGCTTCACCGAAGTTGGCGCCAGGTTTAGATGGAGGCCATAGGCGGTCTCGGCCGGGTCCATAAACTCCGCCGTGCGGTCCCATTCCTCGTTATCCCTTACGTATCTCCGTAGCCAACGTGAAGTTAATGCCTTTATCCCCTTGACGTTGACTGTCGATGTATGCGAACTTATGTTCTGTAATTGGAACAGGAGTTCGCCATGTTGATCAAACACACCCCGGACGCCTACGAAAAGCTCCAGATTCTTGGATCAATGGCCAGCGACGACATCCTTTCCTATTCCGGAGGAGTTGCGGGCCAGGGCTCGCGGAAAGCGCCGTACTCTGCGCCGAGCAAGAACCCCATCCCCGGCGTCTACCGGACGGCCATGCCCAATGGCAAGTTCATCAATCTGATGCGAGTGATGTTCACCGACTTCTGCAAGATGGACTGCGCCTACTGCCCCAACAGCCATTGGGTGCCCCGCAAGCGGTACGCGTTCAAGACGGACGAGTTGGCGAATACATTCATGGAACTGCACCGGCGCCACACCGTTGACGGGCTGTTCTTGAGTTCGGGCATAGCCGGCAGCGGTTCCAAGACCACCGAGAGGTTGGTAAAGGTGGTGGAGACCATCCGCCAAAAACACGGTTTCAAAGGCTACATCCACATGAAGGTGATGCCGGGAACCGCCCCGGAATACGTGGAGGCCGCCCACCGGCTGGGAACACGGCTGTCGGTCAACATCGAAGCGCCCACCGTCGACCATATGCGAAAGCTCAGCGCGATGAAGGACTTTGAGCAGGATATCCTGGCTCCGATGAAGTGGATCGACAAGTTGAACCGGGAAAGCACCGGCGGCAAGGTGGGGCAGGCAACCCAGTTCGTGGTGGGGGCGTCGGATGAGTCGGACTGGGACATCTTCCGGCGCATTGACCAACTCTACACCGACTGGGACCTGAAGCGCGTCTACTACTCCGCCTTCCGCCCCGTCCGGTACACCCCGCTTGAGGAGCGGGCCGCCGCGCCTATGGGGCGGGAGCATCGCCTTTATCAAATTGATTGGCTGAAACGCATCTACAAGTTCGACAACCGGGAGATTGGGCTGGCGTTCGACGATAAAGGGTTTTTACCTTTGGAGGCCGACCCCAAGACGGTCATCGCCGCCGGAAACCTGGACGCTTTCCCTTTGGACGTGAACGCGGCTACTCGGGAACAACTGCTCCGCGTTCCGGGCGTCGGCCCCACGTCCGCGCAACGTATTTTGCAGGCCAGGAAACGGCACACCGTAGACACTTGGCGGGACCTGCAAGCGATGGGAGTGGTCAGGAAACGCGCTTGGCCTTTCCTGGTGTTTCCTGGCCACAGGCCGCCAAAGGCTAAACAGCTCAGGCTTGACCTGTTTGGAGAAGGGCCGGTGACAGGGCAATCGTCTCAACGCACAGAGAGGCCAAGCCGGTCTGCTCCTAACGGAATGGAAGCGACTGCCGCTCCCTGCGGCCTGGCCGCTTCTTGCGTTGGTTGCTCGATGTACGGAATGCCCGGTCACCCGGGGAGTTAGAAACTATCTCAAAACTTGTCGCAGCACCCAACCCGTCATTCCCGCGCAGGCAGGAATCTATGGGCCTCGGTCAGTGGCGTCGGGAAATCGGCAAGACTGATTGGTTTTGAGATAATTTCTTAATGGAAGTTCCTCGATTCTGGCGGGTCCGGTATGACGTACATCGGCTTGACCTGCTGCACCACAAGGTTGAAAGTTTCATCCATGCGGGACATGGTGGCAGTCACTACCAAAAAGGGCGCTTTGAGGTCGTTGCGCAACCGGGCGTAGTTCTTGGGCCAAACCACCATTGGGATGTGTCCAAACTCGTCCTCCAGCGTAATGAACACGGCTTTCGCCAAAGGCCGTTGGCGGCGGATAACCAGCCCGGCCACGATTATGGTCTCGCCGTCGGGAACGGACGGCACTTGCTCACTGGTTAGCACGTTGGGGCCCAAACTCTTTCTGATGTAGGCCATGACGTGGCTGGACGGGTGCATTCCCATCGTGCGGTACTCGCGTACCATCTCGTCGAAGGCTCCAGCCTTGGGCAGCGGGGCCATGTCCTGCTCCACCGGCAACCCCAACTCCAGTTGCCGGTTCGCCGGCCTGTAGCGCAAGCCCACCTCCCAGCGGGCGCGGCGGCGGTCGTTACATAAAAAGTCCAGCGCCCCGGCGTCAATCAGGTCTTCGATCTGTTGTTGCTCCAAGCCGGAGCGGGCCATGAAGTCCGCCAGGTCCGCAAAGGGTCCGCCCAGTTCTTTAGCGGTGGTGACTGCCTTTATCGAGGAGTCGCCAAGGCCTTTCACATAGCACAGTCCAAGCCTGATGTTGTCGTCCTCGATGGTACACAGCCTGTCGCTGAGGTTTACGTCTGGATTGAGGACGAAAACACCGTGGCGCTTGGCGTCTTCCTTCAGCGTTTCCGGCGTGTAAAAACCCATCGGCTGCTGGTTGAACAACCCCAGGTAGAACTCCACCGGGTAGTAGCACTTCAGCCAAGCTATCTGGTAGGCCGTTACTCCGAAGGCGAATGCGTGGGACTCGGGAAACATGTAGTGGCCGTTGAAGCGTTGAAAGACCCGTTTAGCGGTCTCTTCATTAAGACCTTTCTCCAATGCTCCGTCCCGGAACCTTTTCCACCAACGCAGAAGCATCGCATGGTTGTTCCTTTTGGTGAACGCGCGGCGCAACCGGTCGGCGTCGGAATGAGACAGCCCTCCAATGTCGTGGGCCAGTTGGTTTATCTGGTCCTGAAAGAGTATTACCCCGCAGGTCCGCGCCAACGCCCGCCGCTCCAGCTCGTGGTCGAATTTTACGGGCTCCAGTCCCATACGGCGCTTGATGTAGTGGCGAATGCCGTCGTTGGCGCCTACGCCGGGGCGTACCGCGGCCACCTCGTGGGCCATGTCGGTAAGATTCCGCGGCTTAATCCTGGGTATGGTCTGTTGCTGAGCCGCCGACTCCACTTGGAAAATACCGATGGTGTCTGCCTTGTGCAGCATGGCGTACACTGCCGGGTCGTCAAAATCGATGCAAGATAGGTTAACGTAATTTCCGTGGCGCTCCTCAATTGCCCTGAGAGCGTCTTGAAGCTGAGATAGGGCTCCCACCGCCAGGAAATCTATCTTTACGAAGCGGGACCGGTCAATTGAGTCCTTGTCCCACTGCATGACGTACCGGCCCTCGATGGCGCTGGGCTGAACGGGCACTATCTCGGTCAGTGGACTGGAGCCGATTACCATGCCGCCGGGATGCTGGGCCAGTTGTCGGGGAAAGCCGTCCAGTTGCCCGGACAATTCGACCAGTTGCTGCCACGCGGGGTTGGACAGTTTGTCCTGAAAGTCCGGCAGCAGGCGCATCTGCTCTCCCAAGGGGATGCCGTCGCGTTCCTCTACCCTCTTCGCCAGCTTGTCCACTTGGTCGGGCGGCAGGCCCAGGGCTTGTCCCAAGTCCCTCACCGTGCCGCGGACTCGGTAGGTCTCGATCATTCCTGTAAGCGCCGCCCGCTCCCACCCGTACTTCTCATGCACCCGTAGAATCAGTTCTTCCCGGATGTTGCGCGGAAAGTCTAAGTCTATGTCGGGCACGCTGGCCAACTCGTCGTCGGGCAGGAAGCGTTCCAAGGAAAGGTCGTACTGCAACGGGTCGATGTGGGAGATTCCCAGAAGGTATCCCACGAGCATGGATACCGACGAACCCCGGCCGCGGCCGGGCGGGTTGAACTCCACCGGTGTTTCCGGGTCCGCTAGCCCCAAGTCTACCGCCACCTCCCGGCCAAGTAACACGATGTCGTGGTATATGAGGAAGAAGCCGGCCAAGTTGTGTTTACTGATGAGGTCGAACTCGTGATTCAGACGTTCCTGAATCCTGGGAGTAATTTGACCGTACCGGCGTTCTGCGGCTTGGTGGCAAATCTGGTCCAAGTGGCTTTGGGGTGTGCGTCCCTCTGGCAGAGGATAGTCCGGGAACTGGTACCCCAAATCTTGAGTCAGGTCGAAGGCGCTGCAACGTGCAGCAATGCGGCCGGCGTTCTCGACGGCTTCGGGACACCATTGAAACAACTCGGCCATATCCCGGGGGTGTTTGAGGAAGAACTCGCTGTTAGGGCGGCGCCGGCGGTGCGAGTCTTCCAAGGAGGTGTTGTTCTTGACGGCCACCAAGCAGTCCTGCAGGCGGTGGCGGTCGCGGACGTGATAGTGGACGTTGCCCGTTGCCACGACGCCGACGCCGACTTCCTGCGCCAGGTCTACAAGCCTCCGGTTGCGGCGGGTGTCCCCTTGCACCAAGTGCTGCTGCAATTCCAGGAAGTAGTTGTCCCGGCCAAAAAGGTCGCGGCAGCGCAGGGTAGTATCCCGCGCTTCGGCAAAGCGGTCTTCATCCAGCAGCAAAGATACGTGACCCTGACGGCATCCTGAGAGGGCGATAAGACCTTCCACACGGCCTTCCAATAACGCAGGGTCTAATTCAGGCCGGCGCCGGTCCTTAACGTACGCTTGGGAGATAAGCCAGCAAAGGTTGCCGTAGCCTTGGCGAGTCTCAGCCAGGAGAGTAAGGTGGTAGCCGCCCAGCAGCGTAACCTCACAACCGATAATCGGCTGTATTCCCGCGTCGTGGCAGGCGTCGGCAAACTCCACGGCCCCGCATAGGTTGTCGTGGTCGGTGACGGCCAAGGCGCGGTAGCCAAGGTCGACGGCCCGTCCTACTATCTCCCCGATAGAGGAGGCGCCTTCCTGGAAACTGTAGTTGGTGTGCAGATGAAGCTCGGCGTACATTGCTTTTGATACCCGCTACTGCGGTCCGGCAACCCTGTCCCGAGCTCACTGAAAAGCTCACCACAACTCCCCTCCTTTGGCAGGACCATATAGTTTTACTGATGAGTGAATTAGCAATTAAACTCTGGCGCATTTCTGCCCGTCATTCCCGCGCAGGCGGGAATCCAGGGGTGCGCTTCGCCCAACGCTCACTGACCCATTCGTCATTCCCGCGCAGGCGGGAATCCAGAGCCATTCGCTGACAGTCACATTTCTTTATCTCGGTGTGTATGGATTCCCGCGAAAGCGGGAATGACGCCTGCCCTCGTGGAGATGGGGGTGAACTGTTGGATTAGCTTCCGCGACTTTGCACAGGCCCTGCCGATGAACCACCCAGGCTGGCTCTATTAGCTTCCTTGTCTGTACCATGAGCCGGTTGCCAGGTCCTGGAAGATGGTGATGCTTCTGCCGTCCTCCATGATGGCTCGGTAATAGATTCTGCTAATGGCGGTTTTGCGCCACCACTCGTCGTCTATCCGCCAACTGTCCGCTACTTCCGACACTTGCCGCCACCGACAGATGAACGCTCTCTCGCCAGCGTTATTTCTCCCGGCTCTCTTGCTCTTCAACGCTCCTATGGCTATGGGCCTGTCATTGACATCTACCTTAACCTGGACCGGCAAAGGCTCGTCTAGGGGTCGTATGCCACCAGCGCACGCCGCCGTTCGGGTATTCGCGACCATGGTTCCACCTCCCGGACACGATAGATGGGCGGCTGTTGCCCCAGCCGAAATCGAAGCTCGCGGATGGAATCGTCCAACCGGGCGAGGTGCCGCACTTCGGGAAACAGGCTTTCCTGCCGTCCCGCCTCTCCGTTAATCCCGGACAGGGTAAGAGATAGAGTCTCCAATGGGCCAGGCAAAGCCAGGTTGTCCAAGCGGCTGCGCAGGACGAACATCGCCCGGTCGCAACTGCCCACTGGCTCGCGGAATCCAATTCGTTTGCTCCAGGTTGACCCGTTGTCGGCGCGCCCTTCCAGCAAGGCGACTCTGGCGAAGCGGCCTCTCAGCGCGCCGGTGAAGGCCCTTGCCAGCAGGCTTTCCAGGACGACAAGGATAGCCGGCAATGACACCGTGGGCGTTGCGAATGCTACTTCACGGACAAAGGTCTCTTCATGCTGGCGAGACATTAGAGGAGTGTCGTCCAAGCCGTTGGCAAGTTGCCAAATCCGCGCCCCTTCCTTGCCGAATTCGCCCTGCATGGTGTTGAAGGGCAGCCGGGCAATGCTCCCCATAAGGTCCAAGCCGAAGTCCAGCAGCCGTTCTTTGATTTTCCAGGACGTGGGCAAATGCATTATGGGCATCTCCGCCAGAAAAGCGGCGGCGTCTTCCGGCGCCCGCACCGCCCCGAGGGACTCGGCTTGCAGAGCGGCGACGTAGGCTGGGAATTTCCCTCCGGCTACTCCCACTTGGGGGCGGTAGATTTGGGATACGGCGTCCAGGACCGCTTTGATTATCCCTGCCTCCCCGCCGTAAAGCTTTTCCAAGCCGCGCAGGTCCACGTAGGCCAGCCCCAACCCCACGTCTTCGACGACCGGACTTCTTTGTTCGAGGCTGTCCAGGACGCTGTTCCACCTTTCGCGGTAGAGCGGCATATCGGCTTCGATCAGGGCGGCGTCGGGACGGAGGGACAGGGCTTTCTCCAGTGGCATTCCCACTTCTATCTCGTTGACCGAGGGCGACCGGTCAATTACCGTCTTGCGGGTACCTGACTGCTCCATGATAAGGACCGTCATGCCCTTCAGGGCGGGCTGGCGGAGCAACTCAATTTTCACCAGCAGGTGGCTGATCAAAACACATGCGACGGACATAATTGCCTCCAACTATTCCATCCGGCGGGGTCCGGAAGGGAGACAATTGTAAGAACTAACGTTCTAATAATCAAGTGGCAATTGACAGGCAAATCCGCCATGCTGTCTACTAGCCAATAAGGAAAAACCCATTAAAGGGGGAATCATGAAGTACGACGTAATCGTAGTTGGCGCAGGTTCGGCCGGCTCGGTGGTCGCCAGCCGGTTGGCCGAAGACGCCAACCGCTCGGTCCTGTTGCTGGAAGCCGGGGCGGACTATCCTGACCCGGCGCATCTTCCGGACGCCATCAGGAACGGCAGTTCCTCCGCTGGCGAGGCCATAGGCTCCCCGCATTCCTGGTCGCTGCGGGGTATTATCAGCGAAGAGCAGGGCGAGACAAACATCGCTCAAGGCAAAGTGATCGGAGGTTCCGGCTCCATCAACGGTCAAGTGTTCCTGCGGGGGATACCAGAGGACTTCGACCTGTGGGCTTCACTGGGAAACGAGGAATGGTCCTACGACAAAGTCCTGCCTTTTTACCGGAAGTCCGAGACCGACATGGACATCCACGACGATTTTCATGGCGACAGCGGCCCGCTCCCGATCGTGCGGCGGGAAAACGAGCCTTGGCCGGAGATACAGCGGGCGTTCTACAACGCTTGTGTACAAGCAGGGCACCCAACAACCCAGGACATGAACGGCCCCAACACTGCCGGCGTCGGTGCGGTGCCAGTGAATAACATGGACGGCGTCCGCATGAGCACTGCCATCACTCATCTTAACCCGATACGGCATCGCCTGAACCTGACCGTAAAGGGCAACGTTTTCGTGCGACGGGTATTGCTGGAGGATGGCCGGGTCGTCGGGGTGGAGGCCGAGAGCGGCGGCGAGGTGTTTACGCTGGAATCCAACGCGGTGGTCTTGAGCGCCGGCGCGCTGAAGTCTCCCCACATTTTGATGCTTTCGGGTATCGGTCCCAAGGACCAGTTGGAAGAGTTCGGAATTCCGGTGGTGCGCGAGTCGCCGGGTGTGGGACAGAACCTGTGGAACCACCCTCAATCGTCCGTCTCTTTCCGGGTAAACGACCGGGTTGACTTGGCTTCCAACGCCGGGGCGTTACGCTTCGCGCTCCGGGTCACCTCCGAGGCTCCTTCCCATCCCAATGACGTGATGCTGCACTCGCTTTCGGTATTTAACATAATGACGGGAGAGACGCTGCCGGAGCAGACGGCGCGCATTGCCTGCGCCTTGGAGCTTCCCGACGGATCGGGCTGGGTGCGGCTGGTCTCAGCCGACCCCGCGGTGCAACCATCCATCAACTACCGTTACTTCAGGAATGACAACGACATACGGCGAATGCGGGATGCCGTCCGGTTGGCTTGCAGCATCGTGGACTCGCCTGCCTATGAGGGCGTGTCCGACGGGCGTATAAGCCCCACCGACGAGGCCTTGTCTACCGACGAGGCCCTGGACTGGTGGATTCGGACCTCAATCGGTTCGTCTCGCCACGTGTCCGGCACCTGCAAGATTGGCCCCGATTCGGACCCCATGGCAGTGGTTGACCAGCAGTGCCGGGTAAGGGGAGTCAGCGGTGTCTGGGTCGCCGATTCATCGATAATGCCACGGGTTACCAGGGCCAACACCAACGCCACCGCCATCATGATCGGCGAAAGGGTAGCCGACTGGGTGGCCCAAGAGGTGTAGCGAAGAGGGTGAGGTTGCCCGTAGAGTAGTGAGGCCTATACGTAATATTCCACAAGTCTGCTTTGCTGCTGAGTACAGGGATAGACGCTGATCAAAAATAGCGAAAGCCGTATCGGGATGCGTTCCCTTGTGGCACGAAATCTTTGTAATGATGATCGGACACTAGGCCCATCCCCACTGCTGGCTGATCACGAACGTGTGCGGCCCCACAGTAGTGTTGATCTCCAGTTCACCGTTAACGATGCGCCAGTCGTCGGAGGACTGGCCGTCCGCTACAACCCTGCAGCTTTGAGCTTCCACGTTGTTGACCCGGAACGAGGTTGGCCGACCGGCGGCGCTGGGGATCCCGGAGTCCATGGAGATCACCAGGCAGCGGCGGTCGACGTCGTAATACGCTTGGGAGAGACAGACGGTTGGGAAGTCCACTCCATACACCGTCGGCTCTAGGAATTTCCTCAGATTGGGGGCGTCGTATATACGTGTCAGCGCCCCGGGTGTGCAGGCCTCCGCGGTCATTATGTGCGCGTTGTATTGGCCCCTCGGATAGGGTTCGTTCAGCCCGAATCCCCACGTGAACTCGCCAGAGGCGGCATCCCAGGTTGGCTCGTAGTTGTCCTCCGCGTGGGCCATGAGCTTGGCGTAGATCGCATTCTCCCCAAACTCCTTGGCCAGGGTCAGCCCTCGCACCGTTGCAATTGGGGTGGGCTCCCCTGTTGCAAAGTCTCTCGACCCTTCCCGCAACGGCTCGAGATTGGTCCACCCAAGGAATTCGGCAGCGCCGTTGAAAAGCAGTCTCGCCTCTTCATTTTTCTGACCCAGAAGCTCCCTGCAAAGGTTGATGTGCCCTCCGGCCCTCTGTCCAAAAAAGTGTGTTATTGTCTCCCACGCTGGCGCGTTGGACTCCCCCGCCACTCACCGGGGCACACGGCACGAGTGCGGGCATGGTCCAATCACCAGCGTTTTGTTGCGCGATGTGCCCGCGCAAATCGGAAAGTCCAATACGCACGGAGGACGTACATGAAACTGGTAATCCCTCTATTGACAGCATTGGCGTTGCTGGCGTTCATGGCCTGCGGCCCGGCAGCAAACAACAGCGAAGGCGGAAAGGAAGGCAGCCCCACACCCGCTGCCACGGAGACGCCGAAGCCGGACGTGGAACCAACCAAGACACCGGCACCGGATGCGGAGCCAACCAAGACCCCGGCACCGATGCCCACGGATAAACCCACGCCCACGCCGTTCCCAGACGACGTGGGGAGCGCAACGCCCACGGTGGTACCGACAGCCCTACCAACCTCGCCGCCACCGCCAACACGCTCACCGTATACGCCGCATCCCGATGGGCTGGTGGGTTGTACTGACTTGACGTGGTTCGTAATCGACACGCAGGAAGAAGAATCAATGCGGCAGTGGTGTGAGGACGCTATCGACAAAGACGTAAATGCTAACTGCAACTTCCCAGAGGGGACGGCAGACCTATCGGCAAAGGAACAGGAGTGCGGACGGCAACGCGCTTCCCAAGGAGCACCTCCGCTGCACCGCGGGCGCATATCCTGTCTGCCAATCTCGGACAATGAGGACTACCTTACATGCTTCAACGA
This sequence comes from Dehalococcoidia bacterium, assembly GCA_965261795.1. Taxonomy (GTDB): domain Bacteria; phylum Chloroflexota; class Dehalococcoidia; order Lucifugimonadales; family UBA3495; genus CBDCFV01. The sequence continues at coordinate 3,613,885 of OZ253476.1, read as the reverse complement.
AGCAGTGGCTAGAATCAGTACCGTCCACGAGCAAGGGCCGGAAATATTGTCGGCAATCCTGCAAGAAGTGGACGAAGACACCGAGGTCAAAGCGTTGAAAATCGAGATAGGTAATTGCATGGTCGAGAACGGCTACGACCGCCCGGCTGGCAGCGGCAAACTTCCGTGGCAAGCCATGAAGGATGAGGAACGGGTCAAAATCGACCGCGCAATGGACCAAAGCAAGGATGAACGGGCAGTCAGATTGGACAGGTGGGAAGTGCTGGACCAATGCTCAGAGAATGCAGGGTTGTACACAATCCAGCACACGCTATTGGTGGCGAAGATTCAACGGCTGACGGTCGATGACCCCGACAAGGCGTCCATTCTCGGTGATTGGGGCATCAAGCCGGTCCTTGAAGAGGACGGTCCGGCCCCCTTCCTGCGCGCGCCCATGCACCTGCTAAACGAGTTGAGGTAAGGCATGTTCATCAATCTAAGAACCATTCTTGTCAGCATTGCGTTGTTGGTGGTGCTGGCGGTAGCCGCTACGGACAGCGCATCCGCATCCATCCAGAACCCTCCGACTCTCACGCCCACGCAACTGCAAAACCGTCTGGACACGTTCAATAACCTTGTCACAATGAACTACGAATCATGGGCGGCGGGATACGAAACCAACCGCAGGGCATCACAGCACAACTTCATGGACTGGAGCCACGACAATTGCTCCACGCCCGCTAACATACCGGCTCCATTCAAAGGGGCATTCGTGTACGCTTGCCGCAAGCACGACTTCATGTGGCGCACATTGGCAGCAATGGACCAAGGGAACGCACGGGTCTGGAATGAACGGAACCGCTCGTTCGCAGACCAACAGTTTAGGATCGACACTAAATTCTTCTGCGAACACGTTTACTTCTTCAGCAACCTGTCACAGACCGCACGGACTGCGTGCCTCGACGCATCGAGGCTCTTCTACGATGCTGTCCATAAGGGAGCGGGCTTCAGGTCGGACGACACACGAACAACTGCGGAGTCCAATTCCCTTGACCCCGACAACACTTTCTACGTCAATCGGATGATGTTGATGACATCCCAGGACTGTAATTACAACACATCCCCCACCAACCGATGCCTGCCCATCAACTACATCGAATATTACGGCAAACCCTTCGCTCCCCAAAACATTGACCATTTCCCCATGCACGTATCCATACCCATGACCGTGGTGCGGGCCAACCAGCAATCAGTCAAAGGCCCGCCGTCTAACCAGTGGCCGCCGCCCAACATCATCACCGGCCACCCCTTGATGAGAACCACGGAGCTTAGGTTGCGGGCGCAGACACCCTTCGTGATAGGCAAGACCGAGGAATTGGACTGCGCTAATCCGGCGAACCACCGGATTATATATGCCGACACCAACGAATACCCGTGGGTAGTTAATGGCGTCAATGCGAGTGACGCCGAACTCAAGAGAACGCCCATCTATCTCAAGGGATGCTCAGCCACCAGCAGCAGCCAGGAGGATTCCCCCCAAATCGACATTCACCCGATGAAGGGACGGCTCGAGAGCAATAACATCTACCCAACACAGCAATCTGGCAGTCGCCTCCGGCATTACCAGCACATCAACTCCACCGCGTCGCCCGCCAACATCACGCCAAACCCCGGTACCTTCGAGTTTACCCAAGCTGGCGCATGGTATGGCCCGTTCACTTTCAGCACCTCACTGCCGCTTCTATCCATGCTTGCGGTATTCAATCCCAACGACGACACGCCGTTAATCGAAGTCGCCAATGGTGCCTCAAGCAACCTGTGCCGCCACGGGGCGGATACCAACGAACGGCGGACCGCCATCGTGGGCAGCGGCCTCTATTTCTCTATGTGCGATGCTGGCGATGCTGTAATCGAACTACACCATCCCACCCGGGATTACCTGCTCAACCGGTACACCGTCACGATGGCAGGGACGCCCTCGACTCCCCCGACGCCGCCGACCGCTCCGGTCAGTCCGCCGTCCAATCTGCTGCCCGCTGACTGCACAACGATAACGCCGTTGAGCTACGGCACTCAGACCGTAAGGTCAACATGGACGACCGCAAGCTGCCGTTCGGTGTTCCGTCCGGCCAGCTATGTCAATTACTACTCCCTCACACCATCGCAGACCGGCAATTTCGTATTCTGGCTGACTTCCTCGCAGGATACATGGTTGCTCCTGTATGAAGACCGTGTCACCGCCGGAGCACCCTTCGCGGAAAACAACGACCATGAGGATGACTCCAATTCATGGCTCAGTCTGTCGCTCACGGCTGGCACAACATACGTCATCGGCATCACTACATGGCCAGCCAACGCCATCGGCAGCTATGCCCTGCAAATGACCATGCCAGTGGTGACGGGAGGCACCACGCCGGTGACGCCTCCAGCCGTAACGCCTTTGGGCGTGCCATCGCCCTCGGCACAGGCAGGCCACGGCGCGGCAATTATTACATGGCCCGCTGTTGCCGACGCCACCGGGTACGAGATCCAGCAAAGAAGAGGTACGACCGGTACATGGTCGAATCTGACCGGCCAAGGATACGCAATAAGCGGCACCACCATCACTGTGACCGTAACCGGACTGACCAACGGCGTCGCCTATGGGCACCGGGTACGCGCCAAGACAGACCAGCAGCAATCGGGGTGGAGTACGCCCACGCTCACCACGCCGGTCAACATTCCTCTCGGTGTTCCCGCCGTGTCCCTCTATCGCGGCAACGCCACAATTACTCTCACATGGACCGCCATTGCCGACGCCACCGGGTACCAAATTCAACAACGGGAGGGCGGCGCGACCGGCACGTGGCAATTGCTGCCCACCCAGGGCTACACAATCAGCGGCACCACCATCACTGCGGTCATAACCGGACTGACCAACGGCGTTCCCTATGAATACCAAGTCAAGGCCACGTCGCCACTCCGCGTCTCTGCGTGGAGCACGTCGCCGGGGAGCTTGACGCCGTTCGTCATACTGCGCCAACCCACCGGATTGACCTTCACCCCCAGAGACCGCAGCGTCATACTGCGATGGAACTCCGTTCTCCATGCCCATGAATACGAGGTCCAGCAGTGGGTAGGCACCGTCACTCCGGGCGAATGGCGCATCCTGCCCTTCACCGAATACCCCTACACGTACCCGTTCACCGTATCCTTCGATGGAGTGACGGCCACGGTAGGGAACCTGCTTGTCGCTTCCAGCTACGCCCACAGAGTCCGCGCCGTCAATGGCGAGGTGAACGGACCGTGGTCGGGTTGGAGAACCACGACCACCAATGCGGCCAGTAGCCGAGGCGACTCATCTACTCCCGCGCCCAAAGGCCCAGTGCCGACGCCGACACCAGCACCGCCCGCGCCCACCGACACGGGAGGCTCGGGAACGTAGACGCACGGAATACAGTACAGCCCTATCCAAACTATAAAAGGCCCGCCCCTGAGAGGGCGGGCCTTTTGATGAAAACGTTCAACGGTTAGAGCACTTTGGAGTGCAGCACGCTCATGGTCTACCCATTTTGAATCCGCGCGGGAATTCTGAATTCACCTCTCGAATTTCGCCGCATCGAGCCGGTATGGGTGAATTTTGAAACACGTCCCGAAATTTGCTGAAATTTCGCCAATCGCTTGCAGAGGTCCTGGATTCCCGCTTTCGCTGGAATTGCGTGTTAGTAGGTTCGTCGTGTTTTGAGATAGTTTCAAAATTGTTCGGGAACTTAACGCAGCAGCAGTGAGAAATCTCCTTTCTGGATACTGATAGAGGCCACGTCCTTCCTGCTGGTGAGCTCCCGTACCAAGTCCAGTATCGGTTTGTCCTTCGATGGGTAGTCGTAGGACTTGGGGCCGGCGGCCAGCACTTCGTCGACCGCCTGCTGGTTGGAACTGAGGACGCGGAGCAGGAACTCCTCGTCGGAAAGGTCTGGGTCGTACTCCTTTCGCAGTTCCTCTATCGGGCGCTGGGGCGGCTCCCAGTCCAGTAGCTCCTTGGTCCTGGGCATCGCCATCACCCGCGCCTTTACATCGGGGTCTACCGGGGCCGCCAGGTCCCCGTAGTGGCCCAGAATATACTTGATGACCTCGTCGGTGACGATACGGTACCGTTCCCCCGACGTGTGGTTCAGGACGGCTTGGGCGCCGATGTACTGGGATATCGGCGTCACCATGATCGGGTAGCCCAACTCCCGGCGGATGAGGGCTATCTCGTCCAGCAGTGCGTCCAACTGGTGGCTCAAGCCTCGCCGGGTAAGCTCAGCCTTGTAGTTGGACATCATCCCGCCGGGGACTTGATGCTCGTATTGCCGCAGGTCGTACTCCACCGGGGCGCCCTCTGGGAAGCCCTCTTTTTTCGCCACGAACCGGAAGTGTTCGGTCATTTCCTCCAGCGCCTTTTCGTTGATGTCGGCGGCAAACCCCATGGACCGGGCGTTGCGAAGGACAATGTCGGCCGACGGCTGCGAGGGCCCGTTGGCCAAGGGGGCAACGGTAGTGTGAAGCGTGTGGACGCCCAGCTTGAGCGCCTCCAAGTAGTAGACCGGGGCCAGACCGGTGGAGCAATGGCCGTGGAGTTCCATCGGTATCCCGTCGATTTCCTTCCTGATGGCTGGGACCAGCGTCTTTATCCGGTCCGGCGTCAGAATTCCGTCCACATCCTTGATAAAAATGCGCTCGGCCCCTGCCTGCGCGATCTCGCGCGCTTTTTGAGCGTAATATTCGTCGGTGTGCACCGGGCTGTAGGAATAAATCAATGCCACCATGGTGATCATGCCGGCGGCCTTGGACCACTGGATGGCCTTGGTTATCTGGGCCATGTCGTGATAGGGATCGTTGATGCGGAGCCTGCCCGCGCCTGCCTCGCTGATTTTCTTGGCCCAGAACTCAGTCACTGAGTCTGGCACGTTGCCAAAATTCCGCAGGACGCCGCCAACAATTAAGGGCGTGTTGGGCATGGCCTCCGACATCAGCCGGATTCGCTCCCAAGGGTTCTCACGCTGGTTCCGCACGCACCAGTCCATGCTGATCAAGGCCATGAAGTCCAGCGCCTCGAAGCCCACTTGGTCGATAACCGGCGCGATGGGAAGCATCATCGCCGTCGTCATCTGGCCGTTCCACAGGCTCTGGTGGGCGTCCCGTAGCGTTGTGTCCACAAAAGCGACCTGATTCATGTGTGATTGCCTCCAATGCTTGCCACTTTTTCCAGCCAGCCCGTGTTGACCTGCCCCGCAATGAAATCGGCCCGTTCCACCAAGGACGACAGGAACGGGATGGTAGTGTCCACGCCGGCCACGTGGAAGTTGGCCAAGGCTCGCTGAAGCCGAGCTATGGCTTCCATCCGCGTGTTGCCCGTAACAATCAGTTTGGCCAGAAGGGAGTCATAAAACGGTGGGACGGTATAACCGGGGTAGCAATGGCTGTCTACCCGGATGCCTGCCCCCTCCGGCGGTTCCCAGCGGGTGATACGGCCCGGCGACGGACGGAAATCGTCCCAAGGCTGCTCCGCGTTGATGCGGCATTCAATCGCGTGGCCTTTGGGGATAACCTGGGATTGCGAAAAACTGATTGGCTCCCCTTGCGCCACCCGAATCTGCTCTCGCACCAAGTCGGTGTTGGTAATCATCTCGGTAACCGGGTGTTCCACTTGGATGCGGGTATTCATCTCCAGGAAGTGGAACCTTCCCTTGTCCTGGTCAAGAATAAACTCAACGGTGCCTGCGTTTTCGTACTGTATAGCGTCCGCTATCCCCAAGGCGGCTTGGCACAACCTTTCCCTGAGGTCGCCACATAAGCCCGGCGCCGGGGCTTCCTCGATCAGTTTCTGATAGCGCCGCTGCACCGAGCAGTCCCGCTCGAACAGGTGGACACCGTTTCCGTGACGGTCGGATAAGACCTGCACTTCGATATGGCGGGCGTTGGGGATGAAGGACTCCATGTACAGCCGGTCGTCGCCAAAGGCCGACCGGGCCTCCGCGGCGGCCTCTCTATAGACGGTCTCCAGGTCGGCCGGACGGTAGACCGTTTTCATGCCCTTGCCGCCGCCTCCCGCCGCCGCTTTCAATAGAATCGGGTATCCCACATCTTCCGCCATGGCCGACGCATTGGAGAATTCATCGATCAGCCCGGACCCGGGTACTACCGGAATCCCCAGACCGGCAACAGCCTGCCGCGCCGCCAGCTTGTCGCCCATCGTCCTGATGTGTTGAGGACTTGGGCCAATGAAGACAATCCCGTTGTCCATGCAGGCCTGGGACAGTTCCGGTTTCTCCGCAAGGAACCCATAGCCCGGATGCACAGCATCGGATCCGCTGCCAAGGGCCGCCTCGACGATAGTTCCCACGTTGAGGTAACTGCCCGCCGACTGGGCTGGGCCAATGCACAAGACCCTGTCGGCCATACTCGCCGGCAAGCTATCCCTGTCGGCCTCCGACGCTCCCAGGACCGTTTCGATGCCCAAGCTCCGGCACGCGCGGATAACTCGGACGGCAATCTCCCCCCTGTTGGCGATGAGGACCCGGCTAATAGCGGACATGAAGCGAAAACTCTCCCTCAGTCTACGTCAGGGGCCAGCATGAAGAGGGTCTGCCTGTACTCCACCAGTTCCCCGTCCTCCACGCAGACGCGGGCGATTCGCCCCCGCTTCTCCGCCTTGATGGTGCTGAACAGCTTCATCACCTCTATGATGCAGACGGTGGTGTCCTCATCCACCACCATCCCCACTTCCACAAAGGGAGGCTCCCCCGGCTTGGGGGCCTTGTAGAATGTCCCCAGCATGGGCGACGTAATCGAGACCAATTGCTCTTGGTCCACGTCCATCCCGGCATGAGCCTGCGCCTCCGGAGCGGGTACGAGGGGCGCTGGAGAAGGCGCAGGTGGCGGTTGAGCGGGCATTGGCGGAGAGTAGTCGGCCGGCGGGTCCGCTGGCGTTATGGCTTGGTCAACTCCCGGCAAAGGGGCTATGCTGCCGCTCCTGTTGACCACTATCCTCAGGTCGCCTATCTGCAACCGTAGTTCATTAAAGCTCGATTCATCCAAGTACTTGATAATCTGGATGACATCGTCTTCATTTAATTCCATGGTTTACCCCCGGAACGGACCCGCATGATATGAAAGGCTATTTATCATACCCCATATTGCGGAAATCGTTATAGCCGCGGGTACCGTTAGCCGGGTGTTTGCAATGTTCGCATTGCCCTTCACGTCGACGACTCGGCGTTGGAGTCGTCTTCCGCCGCCAACAGAGACTCAATCCCCTGCTCTATGAAGTCCGCAACCGCGACCTCGGCCATCAGGACGTAGTAGGGTGACTTGGAGGACTTGACCACGAATGCGGCCTCGTCTTCAAATTTCGCCCCGATGCGTAGCACTGTTTCCTCGCCGTTTCCGCTCTCCGCCTGCGTGCCGATGGCGACTTTGGAGACGGGCGCTCCCAAGCGGTAGGTCTCCAATTCCTCTTTGCCTAACGGCCGTAACAGCTGCAATGTGGCCAGCTTGCCGACCAACGAAGTTACTTTTGCTTGGTCCAACACCCTGTCGTCTTCCGCGCCAGCGACAACCCATCCATCCTCGTCGTTCTTTTCCAAGCGGAACATGCCCTGAGGATTGTCTTGCGTAAACGAAGTAACCTGCTCGGGATTGATTTTGACGTAGCTAATATCAACCCAAAAACTGGCTTCAACCGGAGACACGGCAGCCGACAGAGATGGGGCCAGGTACACCCGGTCCTGTCCGGCTGACCTGACGTGGCCCGAACCGGTCCGCGGCGAGGTTCCCAAGTAGAGCCGGTGCCGCTCGCCTTCGGCGGTGTCAAGCTCGATCAGCCGCTCGAATTCGTCCTCGGCGACCTTGAGTCGGGCGTGGCTGGCCTTGGTCTCGGCCACTAGGGAGGTTTTCGTAATATCCTCAACTCTTGTCAAAAAGTCCGGCAGCCTGTTTTTCTCGCACGGGTAGTCGTCTGCCTCCGGTAGTACGCATCCGAAGGGAGTGCGTGCCAACCGGATTGACCTTCCATCAGAGTCGGAGATGGTCACGGCGGTGACGTTCACGGCCTCCAAGCCGGGGAACAGTTTCCCTCCAGCCGCGTCCGAAGACCGGGGCCAGAATACGACCACCAGCAGCACGACCTGCAGTACCAATAGCGCCGCCAATATTTTGTTCCCTTTGGTCACAGTTCTTCCTCTTCCTCCGATAGCTCCATCGGCCTTTCGCTTCGCTGCTTCACCGCCCAAGTGCCTCCCAAGGCCACCACTGCTATCAGCGCTACGGCGTAATTCAAAGCTTCCCAAAGGGTCTGCTCCCGCTCGTCCAACGGCTTGAGCAGGCGAGTGTAGGTGCCTTGAGAGCGAAGGCTCAGCAACTCCTCGTCCTCCGCCAGCCAGTCCACCGTGTTTTGGAGGAATTGCAGGTTGAACAGGTAACGGTCTGCCGACAAGCTTCGGGAGAAGCTCAAGGCCACGTCATCCAGAAACGCTCCGCTGCCGACGACCAGCAAGCGCGTGGAATCGGGCGAGGTCTCTATAAATGCTTGGCCCTCCGTGGCTTGGTCTTCTCCCTCCGCGGCCAAGGGAGAAGGCTTGCCCTTGAAGAAGCTGTCCAACGACCCGCGAATGCTCACGGCCAAAACTGCCGACTCCCGCTCTTCCTCTACGGGAAACCCGAACTCCGGGAAGTTCTCCTTGTCCGGCTCTACTTTGGCGAACCTGCTCAGCCACGACTGATCTGTGGAACGCAACAGTGTAACCACCTCCCGGCTCTCGTTCCCGGCTTGGTCGACCTCCAGGGCAGTCGTCCAGTGAAGGGTTACTGCGGGTAGGTCGGCGGTGATGGGGCTTTCCTTGGCCATCCCGTCGCGCCGGACATCAACGAATAATGGGTAGTCCACCCGCTGGATTTCCTGCACCCTGAAGCCGCCGACGTTCCGTTCCACCTGCGCCGGAAGAGGTTCGTTCTGCGGGTCCATGACCAACTTGTCACCGACGCTCACCCCGTAGCTGGCCAGCATGTCGTCCAAGCCCGACTCCGTTTCATCCACCGCCAGAATCCCGGCTATCAGCAAGGGCGACAACATGTAGCGGCCCGCGGCAATTACTGTTGATCCTCCCCGCATCAGGAACTGGTCGATGGCGAAACGCTCTTTGTCGGTCATGTCTTGAGGGGCTATCACCACCAGCACGTCCACGTTTGACGGGACTCTGCCCTCGCTCAAGTCGACGACGGACACGTCGTAGTTCTGGGCCAAATGTTCATATACAAGGTTCCAAGACGAGATGGAGCGGGGCTGATCTCCGGCAGCGGGCTGGTTCTGGTTCTGGTTCTGATGAGGCACCCACAGACCAACGGTCTTCAGAAATCCGGGAACAAGCTGCCGGATTGCCGAGTCGATGGACGAGCGGATGTCCGCCTCGGTCATCTCTTCGCTGGGATAAATCAACATGTTCTCCTGGCCGGTGTCCAGGACCATGTGAAGGTAGTAAGAATCGCGAGAGAAGAACGATACCGGGTACGGCGTCAACCCGTATACCTCTTGCAAGCTCCGCCGCGTCACTCCGCTGGTTGGGTCGTCCGGGTCCAAGACTTGAAACATAAGCCCGCCGCCGGAACTCCCTTGGACGTCCGCCCCGACCGTCTCCATGCGCTGAACCACCTCTCGCAGCGACTCCGGCATGGTCTCCGGCGTGACGTAAGCGGTCAACCTGATTGGCTCGGCCAGCGACCCAAGTACCAAATCCAGGCTTTGGAAGCCTGAAACCACCCGCTTGATAGACTTGGTCAAGTCGAACTCCAGGTTCCGCAGCCGCACGTCCGGCGCCCCGTCCGGTCGTGGCTCGACCTCGATCAAGTCATTGAAACTCAACGTGACGAATTGGTCCCCGTACCGCACCAGTATGTCGAAATAGGAATTGACCACCGATGTCTCATAGCGGTCGGTAATGCGGAATGGTACGGGCCGGATGCCGTAAATCTGGTTCGCTTCCCTCTCGACCGCCTCGTCGTTTCGCGGGTCGATTACCTCAGCCTTTATCATGCCCCGTGATGCGACCTCGTACTCTCCCATAAGGTCTTCAACGTTGGGCGCCAGCGGGGCCAGCAACGGATGAGTACGCTCGCTGATATAGGCGCGTATCACCAGCGGCTCGTCCAGGTCGTTCACTACGTTGACCGTCGCCTCGGACAAGCTGAATTGGCCTTCGTCCGTCAGGTCCAGTCGAATATTGGAGAATGGAAAGAGCCAAGCGTTGAGCATAGCCAGGTTCGCCGCCAGCAGCGTAACCGCAACGATGGTGTTGCGCCGGTAGAAGGCTGTACGCGCACCGCGGCCCCATCGCTTCATGTCCACGGAAACCACGTTCAGGACGACGAAGACCGTGGTCAGAGACACGTAGTAGACCAGGTCGCGCAGGTCAATCACGCCCCTCTCGATGCTGGCGAAGCGGCTGCCGATACCCACCGCGTGGAAGACGGTAGCCAACCCTTCGCCCGCGAACTTGGTAATGTCGCTTGTCCCAACAGCGTAGAGGGCCCCGCATATCAACACCGTCACAATCAGGGCGACGATCTGGTTCTGAGTGCGGGACGATACGAACAGGCCGATGGCGGCATAGGCCGAGACCATCAGTATCGCCGCCAGGTATCCTCCGATAACCGGCCCCCAGTCCAGATCGCCCAGTATGCCGGCCGTAATCGGCAGAGTAACCGTCAAAGCCAGGGTCAACGTGACCAAACCCACCACCGCCGCCAGCTTGCCCAGTACCAAATGCAGGCGCGCCACCGGCAGCGTAAGCAGTACCTCCAGCGTTCCTGTTCGTTGCTCCTCGCTCCACTGGCGCATGGTCAAGGTGGCAACCAAGAAAATCAACACCGTCGGCAGCCTGCTGAACAGTGGGCGCACGTCGGCGATGTTCCTGCCGAAGAAAGTGTCTACCCAGAAGAAAAGGAAGAGCGTTACTGCAAGAAACACCCCGATGAAGATCAACGCCAGTGGCGAACCGAAATACGTTCGCATCTCCTTGCGGGCAATAACGGCAATCGGCCTCAACGAACCTGTCACGCGGCGACCTCCGGCGCCAACTGGCCGTCGCCCGTCTCGGAAACCAACTGGTTAAACACCGTCTCCAGGGTCCGCGCCTCCCGCCGCAGTTCCCGCAGTGCCCAGTCGCGTTCCTTGGCCAAAGCGAAGATCGCCGGGCGCAGGTCTTGCTTCCCGTCGCCTGAAATTTGATATTCCACGCCGTCGCCGCTCACCTTGGACTCCACCCTTATGACGCCCTCCAGTCCCAGCAAAGCGCCGGTGACTCCCTGCTCCCCGCGCCCAAGAGCCAGAACGGTCACGGTTTGCGAGGCGAGGTCTGACAAAAGAGAGTCGGCTTTGACTTGGCCGTTGAGCAGTATGATGACCCGGTCGCAAACGGCCTCCACCTCGGAGAGGATGTGGGTCGATAGCAACACCGTGCTGTGCTGGGCCAGCCGCCGGATAAGATGGCGAACCTCCACGATCTGCACCGGGTCCAACCCCGAGGTCGGCTCGTCCAACACCAAGAGCCTGGGACGGTGAAGAATGGTCTGGGCCAGTCCCACACGTTGCCGGTACCCTTTGCTCAACTCGCTGATCGGACGGGTCAACTGGTCCTCCAGCGCCGTAGCCCGCACCGCTTGGGAAATCAGCCTTACCTTCTGCTCTGGCGGCACCTGCCTCAAGTCGGCCATCATGCTGAGGTGCGATTGCACCGACGATTCCGGGTACAGAGGCGCACTCTCGGGCAGGTAACCGATGCGGCTCTGCACCGCCAGTGTATCGGTCAAAACGTCCAGATCGTCGATCAGCACCTGCCCTTCGTCCGGTTGCATGAAACCGGTCAAGACCTTCATCAACGTGGTTTTGCCCGCCCCGTTGGGTCCCAATAAGCCAACCACCTCACCGGCGTCTATCTGGAAGGACACGTCCCGCAGCGCATGAACGTTGCCATAGGCCTTGGAAACTCCGCTAGCTTCTATCACAACGGGCTCTCCGCCCTGGTATCCCTGATATTCATCATATTTATTGGTCCCCTGTTCTTGGACTGCCAGCGTCCGGAATGAACAGCCTGGGTTGAACAAGTTAGCCCGCTAACACCAGTAACAAGACAAAATCGTCAATATAATTATACAAATTTCGGCGCCGTTTACAGGCTTGATGAGGGTGTGACTAAAACCGGCTGGGACGCAACCGCCCGAATCAGGGTTGAAGTATGACCAGGGCTAAAGGCGTGCATCCTGAGAATCCCGAAATCCGGTAAATCCTGATTCAGACAATTACTCCAAACGCCGGATGTTCCGTCCTTGATATCCAACTATTTTTATCACACCTAATTGGTGCGACGGCAAGATAGAGCATATCAGCTAATGAGAAAATGGGACACGCCGACGGGTGGGTACTGGTGGACAATGGCATGGCGCAAGGTTTAAATTCTTGATGTCGAGGGTTCCCGACTTCCAATCATGGTCTGTTCAAGAGCTATGACGCCCACTTTTCCTTGCCCACCTTGCCGGAGGCGACATGGAATATCTCCTGATTCCAGGTGAAGGCTCCCCTTTCAGGATTCACTCCCGGTGTGAGGATGAGTTGCTGGCCAAGGCGGAACTGTTGCTGTTTGCCGACGACGCAGCCAAAGCCTACCCGGGACATCCCGTGGTCGGCACTTATGACGTCGAACCTGCCCTGACTATCGCTAACCTGAAGCGGGCCTACCGCTACGACCACGCGGCATACCGCCGTCTCCTGGAGTTCCGCGCCCAAATCCTCCGGGATGGGTGGTCCTACCCGTTATGGCGTTCATAAGCCGCAGCTTGGCCCGACTACGGATTGAGGGAGAGTAATGACATCACTTGCTTCCTTGCTAGAAGACCACCGCGACGAAATATGTCGAATGTTGCGATTGGTAGGAGAGTCTTGTTGGGAGAAAAGGATTCCGACTCTTGGCGTCAGAAGTCCTGGCGGTTCAGGCAATTTCAACGACGAAGCAACCTGGACTTTTTTGGCTGCTTGTGGATATGCGATATGCGGAGCGCAAGGAATATCGAAACTTACTGCAGTGCTGACTGGCCGTTCGGACCTGAAACCACTGGAAGATTCTAAAATCTGGTTGGAATTTCGGCCGATGACTCCTCGCAAAGGAGAATCGAGAACTCGCCTCGACCTGGCTATAGGGACAATCAGTCGAGATGCGGGGACTAAAGGCGGGATAAAACTTGGACTGTCGGACTTTTCGACTTCTTGGATATGTTTCTGCGAAATGAAGTGGGAATCGGACATCAGTGCGGGCGTTACAAATGATCCGACCCGAAATCAACTCGTTCGTATGATCGAAAGCGCACTCTATTTCCAGAGAAACGAGGATTTTGCCGATGAGGTCCACGTAGCCCTGGTCACGCCCGCAGTTTTTAGAGACAAACCTGTCGTCTTTAAGAATTACCCGGGAAAGTTCAGGAGCTATGAGCGCGATAATGTCAACATTCTGGAAGACCTCCGAAACTGCATCCTGGAACCGCGCGGCAATTTCGACGCCGCACAGCGAATCGATGCCCTCCAACTTCACTGGCGGACTTTTGATGAACTATTCGCCTCAATCCCGGAGAGTGTGATTAGCGACGCACTCCAGACATTCTATCAGAATTACGGAGCTTATCTGAACAGAGGTTAGAAGACGGTCCACTCAAAAAAGACAATCCAACAAATAGGAGGGAATATCTATGTCCACGAGACAGGGCGAAGTATCCAGGAACGTGGGAAACGAGCTACTCTTTGAGAACGATCGGGTGCGGGTTTGGAGCATGACGCTGGCTCCGGGTGAGTCTTGCGAGTATCACCGGCATGAGAATGACTACGTGTATTGCTACACTACTCCCAGTCGCATCTCCGTCCACCGCAATGGAGAGGAGGGCGCGGTGCGTGAGTACGACAAGCACTACGTCCAGTACACCGCCGTCGGAGACGGCATCGAACACCACATCACCAACGTCAACGACATTCCCCACAACCAGATTCTTATCGAGTTGAAGGGTCCCAGTGAGGCCGCAACGCCCCAACCTCCTCAGGACAACGGCCGCGCCCGCCCGGCGCAATAGGCTGGCTCATCAATACACGCAACGACCTTATGCATGGCCTGGCCGTTAGCCGCGATGGACGTGAGGTGAAATAACGGCGGTAGAGTAAGGTACTATCTCAAAACTTGATGCACTACCCAACCCGTCATTCCCGCGAAGGCGGGAATCTAAAGGCTTCGGTCAGCGACCAGAAGATGGCAAAAGGAACGGTTGGTTGTGAGATAGTTTCTAAGAGGATGTTAGACGGGATCGCGCCTGCTTTCAAGATAGGTGGTAGAGGTCTATGACACAGCATCGTTGGCGAGTCTTGCGCTGACCAGCCGATTCAAGCTGACGCCCTCCTCGGCGGCCCTTATGGCAAGGGTGCGATGGGTTTCAGGAGGTACGCGCACCATGAATTTCCCGCTGTAGGTACGGTCTGCCATAGGTTCCGGCGGAGTTTCGTTATTGGACTTCATATCCTCGATGCAGTCCGCTACCAACAGCCGGATTCCCGAAAAGGCTTCTTCCTGCGTAGACGCCAGCCAACTTAATGAAGGAAACTCAGCGCATAGCCCAACGTATTCCTCGTCCTCAGCGGACCAAGTAACTCTGTATGTGTAATGGTCAGCCATCACTTTCCTGTAATTTCTCAAGTGCCTTGATGACTTGGCGCACCTGATACGGTTTCGCCATGCCTTTGCCGTTTTGTATGTTCACTCTGGGGTTACCTCGCCATGAGGTCCGATAGACCCGGTGGCTTGTACCATGTTGACGAGGTTCTCCGAAGAAGTAGTCGCATATCTTGGCTAGGTCTGCGAACCGAACGTCTTTCGGATTTCTGCGAAGTTCCTCGATGGCAGCCAAGAGTTGCATGTTGTTCTCCTTTAGCCTCTATTGTAAAAAAGTAACGCATGTCTTGCCTCCAATATTTGTTGTACTACGGAATATCATGATGACTTGTTGATTTACCTTATAATAGTATCATATATGATACTATATGTCAAATTGCCTGTGGTGTCCGATTTCTTGATTCTCAATCTGAATGCTAAACTAATTTGGAGTACGGCGGTCTTTAGAAGCGAGGTGTAACATGTCCGAAGAGACTTCACTGAAACAAAGAATCCGCAACGGCGAAATAGTAATTGGCATCCGCGCTGAGGTCGGCTGGAGCCAGAGTCAACTGGAAGGTGTCCTGGCCAAGGATACTTACCACTTCGTCACGCTGGACAGTCAGCACAGTCCTTACAACGAAGAAAAGCTGCTGGAGTTTTGCGGCATGGCCTCCGGGTTGGGTATGCCGGTCCAGTTCCGAATCAAGCACACCCGGCATGCCTACTTGATCGGCAACGTCCTTGACTTGGGCCCTTGGGCCATCGAGGTCCCGTTGGTGGAGGAGGAGTCGGTGGTGGACGAGGCCCTGAACGCTTTCTACTATCCCCAAGTCGGCAAGCGGAGTTGGGGAGGCGCGGGCTACAACATCGAAGGCAAAGGGAGATTGGAGTACGCCGACTGGTGGAACAACAACGGCGTCCTTTGCTTACAGATGGAAACCATCAAGGCCGTCACCAACGCCAAGCAACTGGCCAAACCGGGGGTGGACTGCTTCACTTGGGGCCCTGCCGACCTCGCCTTTGACCTTGAAGCGCATCCCCAGTTCCCTTTCCAGACCGTTGACGATTGCGTCCGCCACGTACTGGCCCAACTGGAAGGCACCGGCGTGAGAATCAGCTTCCGCAACGGCACGCCCGACCTGCGGAACAAGTACATCGACATGGGTGTCACCGTTTTCATGGAGCGGGCGTAGAAAGGTGGGCATCTGTCAACGGCGCCCATTGCACGCCAGGGCTTGTGCAAAGTCACGGGAGCAGACTCGACAGGCCATCGTCATTCACCCGCAGGAACGTTACCCATGACATTCTACCCGTCTTCCCCTTACCCGTATTACCCGTCTTCCCCGCGCAGGCGGGGAACCTAACCCCCCGCCGGTGGATTCCCGCCTGCGCGGGGAAGACGGAGATAGCTTCACGGCCAGGTTATAGGGTTCCAACCCCTGTACAAATGCACAACCTTTCCTCCGAGGACGGTCCCCGGTTGGTCCTGGTGCACCGACACCCAGTAAAATTTGCCCGATCGAATATAGTCGATGTTGCTGGCGAGAGCGAATGCCGGCCTCGGGTCATACAGGAACCAACCATACTCCGGCGGGGTATCCTGTATGGATGGGTCGAAATGCCAGACTCGTTCCAGGTTGTTGGCCGCTATGATGTTGGCAAAGGCGGCGGAAGGCGGCGTTTGCACTGACACGGTGGTCAAGTCCAACTCTATGCCGCCTCCCGCTTCCCATATCGTGGTTTCGGCCATGACCCTGTCCTCTGCCATAAAGGTAATCGTCATCCCGCTATAAGACTGGCGGCGCGGCTGTGAAACCGTGACTCCGTACCGGCCGCCCGCAACATTCCCTGAACCTACCACCACTCCACCGATGATCGCCGATACCTTCGTGCCGTCGGCAGGGCGGCGCCCGTCGATAGTTATCTGGCCGCCGAATACCGCCGGCCTCGCGGGTTGTGCCGATTCGGGTGTTGTTGCTGTCAGATTTAGCTCCCCGCCTCCACCCGGTTGCCATACCATCGTGTTGTCGGCGGTAAGCGAGCCAATCATAAAGGTGATTGGCTTGCCTGTGAAAGTCTGGCCGGGATATTGGGGGATGCGCAAAGCATATCCACCGCCGGAATTGGATGACGTGGACGCAACCCGGCTGCCGTCGATCCAAGCCGATACAAAGGTCCCGGCGAATACCGGGGACCCGTCAATCGTCGCCTTTCCGGCGAAAACTACGGGTCGGGGCCCGCTCTGTGCTTGGGCAGTTCCTTCAAAAAGAATGATTGCCAACAGACTCAGAACGAGAAGCGATGTAAAGACCTGCAGGCTGTTCATCGATAACTCCTCGCAACTCCGGGGTAACGAAATTTCGTTGCCGTCAGAGCCGCATCGATTTACTTCTACGATGAAAACAGCGTGCCCCTCACCTCCTCCCCGCCGGACTGTCTCAAGGTTGAAGCCGACTTCAATGGTCGCTAATGCGGATAATAACCACGCTTCCCATATATTTCCTACGAGTTATGGTTCGGGTTTTAGAGGTTTATCGCCTTCCCCAACGGCCGCAGACCGTCTCCACATGCACAAAGTCCTTTGGGAGTGTCCGCATAGTCGGCGATAATTCCCGTTGGCAAAGCCCGCTGCGTTTGGTTTAATCAGTCGAGCTGAATCCCTTTGGCAGCCAAGATCAAGCAGGAGCGAGTCAATGAACGTTGTTTGGATCGTTGCGGACACCTTCCGGCGCGACCACTTGGGCGCCTACGGAAACAAGTCAATCTATACTCCGTCCCTCGATGCTCTGGCGGCGAAGTCGGTGAGGTTCGACGGCCACTATGGGGCGTCTTTCCCAACCATGCCCACCCGGGCAGACCACGCTACTGGGCGCTGGACCATGTCGTTCATGGGATGGGAGCCTTTGCCTGACGAGGTCGTTACACTGGCCCAGATATTGGCAGACAACGGTTTTCATACCGCTGCAATGGTGGACACGCCCTTCTACTGGCGAGGCGGTATGAACTACGACCGGGGGTTTCAGACCTATTTCAGCGTTCAAGCCCAGGAAGGCTCCGTCACCAGGGTCCAGCAGTTCGGCCATCACGAGTCTCGGGACGAAAGGGAACGCTGGCGCGTCGAGTCGGACCGCAACACTCCCCGCACCATCACCAGGGCTATGGAGTGGCTTGAACTGCACTACAAGGAAGATTTTTTCCTCTACATCGACACTTGGGACCCGCATGAACCTTGGGACGCCCCGGCCTACTTCACCGAACTGTACATGCCCGACTACGACGGCGAAGTGGTGCAGCCCATCTACGCCCACTGGCAGGACGCGCCGGGATTCGACGAGGCAAGAGTCAATAAGGCCCACGCCACCTATTGCGGCGAGATTACCATGGTGGATACCTGGGTCGGCTACCTGCTGCGTCGCTTGGAAAACATGGGTCTTATGGACCATACTACGGTGATTTTCACCACCGACCACGGCTTTTACTTCGGCGAGCACGGCGGGCTGTTCGGGAAGATGACCTTTGACAAACGGCCCGGCGGCGCCCTTTACCAGAACGGTGACGCTGATGCTATGTGGACCCACTCACCGCTATACGAGGAATTGGTGTCCCTCCCCCTTCTCATTTCGGTGCCCGGAGCCGAGTCTGGGGAGTATAAGGGTCTGTCGTCGGCCATAGACGTAATGCCTACGGTGCTGGACATCATGGGGCAGGATATCCCTGAAGTAGTGCAGGGCCGGTCGCTCTATCCGGCGATGCAAGACCCTCGAAGAGGGGGCCGCGACTTTGTAATCAGCACCATACCCTTCGCCAACCCCGGCGACAGGGTGCGCTCGGTGGACAACGTCAGCCGACCGTTGACCTCCGGGCTGGTGACCACGGTCACCGGCGGTGAGTGGTCGCTGCTCTTCAGCGTCGAGCCGGGACAGTCTGAGCTATATCATCTGCCCACGGACCCGCGTCAACAGAACAACGTCATCCACCAGAACCGTGAGGTGGCCCGTGACCTTCACCGAAGCCTGTTGGGCTTCATGCGGGAAAACAACGTAGCTTCGTCGCTCATCAGGCCCCGGGAGTACCTGCGTATCTAAATGGGGCCAGCCCGTCGCCTCTTACATAGGAACAGATGACAGACACGGAGGTGTTCCCAAAGCCCCCTCTTCCGTCAGACAAACGCGTTACAAAGGTCTGGTGAGGTAGAGAGGGCTTTGTCTGAAAATGAAAAGGCCATGCCCAAAGGCCGCCACTGTATTGTCTGGCCAAACCGACCCTGATATGCTGTGATGCACAGTAACTGTGAGAATGTGAAACTGTGAAGAACATCACCGTAGCGGTTGACGAGGAAACCTATCGGCTTTCCCGTATCAGGGCAGCGGAATCGGGAACATCGGTCTCCGCTCTGGTACGGGAATTCCTGACCAGACTGACCCAGACCCGGACTCACAACCCCGAATTCGACCAACTTCAGAAGCTACAGGACGAGCTCATAGACTCCATCCACAAGAGGGGTGCCGGTCTGCACTCCTCCGAAAACTTGCCGCGCAACTCCCTTTATCACTGATATGCGCTTCGTTGACACCAACATCCCGCTCTACGCCGTCAGATCCCTTCCCGGAGAACAGGACAAACAACGAACTGCGGCGCACTTGCTCAGAAGAAACGACCTCGTAATGTCCGTGCAGGTCTTGGGTGAATTCTACTTTCAGGCTACCCGCACCTCGCGCAAGGGATACCTGACCCACGACGAGGCGGTGGAATTTATCAGACTCCTCCAGCGTTTCCATATCCAACCGCTCACGCTGAGTGTCATGAACACGGCCTTCCGCTACTGCGAGCGGTTCAGCCTTTCTTACTGGGACAGCGCTATCTTAGCCGCAGCACGGGAAAGCGGGTGCGACATGGTCTACTCCGAAGACATGAGCGACCAACAAGACTATGATGGGTTGCGGGTTATCAACTCATTCGTCCAGTCTCGACCCTGAGATGAGGTGTAGCTTTGCAACCCACCACCGCCTCGCCGAGCCGTTGCTCGACCAAGGGGCGGCCCCGGCGTCAACCTCCTACCGGTACCAGCCCATGCCTTGGTGGAACCCTCTCAGGTAGGCGATCTGTCCCCCGTGGGCCACGTTCTCCAGCACTAACTGGCCCAAAGCAGTGCCAAGAGTATGTTCCTGTCTCAAGGCTGTGGGAGGAAATACCACCCGTTTCTCCAGGTCTTCGGAGGACAAAGAGGGCACATATTCCCTGGTAATGGCCTTGATGGCCTCGAAATAGCCAAACTGCACCTCCCTTGCCGGGGGCTTCCAAGTCGCCAAGTCCGCGCCCCTGCCCAGCCCTTCCACATTGTCCGCCATCCCGTACTTTTCGCACCAATCGTCGGTAAACCACAACTCCGGCTTGGACTGCAGCCGGTGCATGATGAACATATCGGTGACCCGGCTGATGTGGCCGAAAATCCAAGCAATGGAGTTGCTGTGGGGGTTTGGCTGCACAGCCAGCGTCTCGTCGTCCAAGTCGGAGATCGCGGATTCCACCATCTCCCAGTTTCGCTCCAAGGAATACATGATCGAATCTGTGGCTGCCACCTTATCCTCCTATATTCTCGTGCCGCGGGATGCGGTCCACGCCGTCCTTCTTGCTATCAAATTGGCATGATATTAGCACATTCCCCTCAATATAGTTGTTCCTTTCGTTCCCTTGCCCGCAGCCCGTCCCGTCGCCTCAACCTTGTCACGTTCAGCCCCCGCAAGTATCATTCCAATGGCTCAAAGTCCAAACCTTCAGGAAGAAAATACTTTATGACGAACTACCGGGTTGGCGTAGACATCGGCGGAACTTTCACCGACATCGTTTTCCTTGCCGACGACGGCACTGTACTGGCGAGGAAGGTAGCCAGTACCCCAGACGACTACAGCCGGAGCGTGCTTGAGGGCGTCCGCGGTGGCGTTGATGAACTTGGTATTCTACCCTCGGCTGTATCGGAGATAAGCCACGGCTTTACCGTAGCCACCAACGCCATTATAGAAAACAAGGGCGCCAACACTGCCCTCATCACCACCGAGGGGTTCCGTGACATCCTGGAATTGCGCCGCAACAGGGTTCCCCGGCTTTATGACCTGAACTACGAAAAGCCTCCCTCGTTGGTCAAACGTCAATTGCGGCTCGAAGTCCGCGAGCGGTTGAACTACAAGGGCGAGGTGCTCCGGCCATTGGAGACCGCCGACGTCGATAGGGCCATTGAAAAGATCGCGCAGGAAGGGGTAGAGTCGGTGGCCGTGTGCCTCCTGCACTCCTACGCCAACCCGGAGCACGAGCAGTACATCGCGCGGGCGCTGCGGGAACGGGTCCCGCAAGTGAATCTCACCCTCTCCAGCGAACTTCTGCCGGAGATGAAGGAGTACGAGCGTACCAGCACCACGGTGATAAACGGATATGTTCGCCCGGTAGTGGAACGCTACCTGGGGCTGTTGACCGAAGGTCTGCGGGACATGGGCATCACCGTCCCTCTGTCCATCATGCAGTCCAACGGCGGGTTGGCCACTTCCGGCATCGCCATGGAGAAGCCGGTCTACTGCATCGAGTCCGGCCCCGCCGCCGGTGTGGTGGGGGCCTACCATTTGGGCGACCGTTTGGGCGTGGAAAACCTGATGACGCTGGACATGGGCGGCACCACCGCCAAGGCCTGCATCATCGAAAACGGCGAAATTTTGCAAGCCCCGGAGTCGGAAGTGGGCGGCGACATCAGCGTGGGCCATCGCCTGCTCAGGGGGTCCGGCCACATCCTCCGCGTCCCGTCCATAGACCTTGCCGAAGTGGGAGCCGGCGGCGGCAGCATCGCTTCAGTGGACAGCAGCGGCTCCATCAGGGTGGGGCCTCAAAGCTCCGGTGCGGTGCCCGGCCCGGCCTGCTACCGGCTGGGCGGGAGAGACGCCACCGTCACCGACGCCGACGTGCTGCTGGGTTACCTCAACCCCGAACACCTGCTGGGTGGGGACTTCCCCATCGACCGGGAGTTGGCCAGGGAGGCTGTCACCCGCAACGTGGCCTTGCCTTTGGGATTGTCCGAGGTGGACGCCGCACACGGCATACACCTTCTGGTCAACTCCAACATGGCCCGCGCCCTCCGTGCGGTGTCCAGCGAAAGAGGCAGGGATCCGCGCCGGTTCGTCCTGTTCTCCTTCGGTGGCAGTGGCCCGGTCCATGCCGCCGGGCTGGCCGAGATGCTTGACATAACCCGGTTGGTGGTGCCGCCTTTTCCCGGGGTGTTCAGCTCCTTCGGTCTGCTGGTTGCCAACGTGGAGCACCACTTCGTCCAGACCTACTTCAAGACCTTCGACCAACTGGACTTGGCTGAGTTCTCCGGTATCATGGAGCGCCTTTGGAACGAGGGACGCAGCCAACTCCACACTGAGGGTTTCGACGATTCTGCTCAGGAAATCACCACTCAAGTGGACATGAAATATGTGGGGCAGGTCTCCGAGTTGTCGGTGTCCATGCTCACGGAGCGAATCACCCCGCAGACCTTGATTGACTTGGGAGAAGCTTACAACCGGGAACACCTGCAAACTTTCGGCTACCAGACCGACGCACCGTACCAGTTGGTCAACGTGCGGGTCATCGCCCGCGGCCTCTCCTCCGAGTCGCGGGTCCCCGAACGTCTGGAGTTGCCTCGGTCGGCCAACCAGGGCCCTTCCCAACGCCCGGTGTACTTCGGCGCCAACCAAGGCTGGACCGATACTCCAGTGGTGGACCGGGCATACGTCGCCCAAAACCCCGGCTCCGGTCCCATGATCATCGAAGAGTACGACTCCACCACAGTAGTCCCGCCCGACTGGAGCGCCTCTGTTGACCAGTGGCAGAACATATTGCTGGAGCGTGGGTAGGAGAGAACGGCTCCCAGTTCAATGGCGCTGAACGAGATCTCTTAATACAACCACTGGCAGATCGTCGACACGGCGAAAGTCGCTATCGTTGGTGATGAAGAGAGTACATCCAGCCTGTTGAGCCGTTGCTGCATGGAGAGCATCAGGAGTCTTTAGCCCTGTTGAAGCCCGCAAATGCACTGCCTGTTCCCAAATAGGTCGCGTTGCCGGGATCAATCGTATTTCCCTGGCATCCAGCAGCGAGCGAAAAAGGTGTTCAAGGACTGTGTTCTTCTCCCGTAGGGGTTTGACAACGTTTCCAGCACGATTAGGTCACTACTTACGATTTCAAACCGTCCGGCTTGGGCCTGTCTCCACATCGGCTCCAGTAACGTGCGGTAAGGTTCTATGCGCTCTACGGAGAATATGAACGGGCCGGCGTCAAGATAAACAGGCCCTGTAACTGGAAGGGTCAGCGTTCCCAAGATCCCCGCTCGTCACGGAGGTAGGTTTCGACGTCCTCCGCTGTCTTGAAAAGGCGTTGCCCTGCTGCTTCTGACAGGACGTCCAAGGCGGAGCGTTTCAGAGAGGGTAGGGAATGAAGTACGATGACTTCAATTGATTCCCCTGCCTCAAGTTCCAAGCCATCTATTTCGATTCTTCCACCCGGCAGGACTGTCGTTTTGAGATGCAATACTTTTTGCATGGCCTCCACCGTCACTCGGCAAACTTCGCCGCCAAGTCCAGATCGCCCTCTACGGTAATCCGGCCGTCGGCGACCCCTCCCTCTATCCCCAGCCTCCCATACACCAGCAGGGCGAAGGTGTGGGCGTCGCAACCGAAGGTCACGGCTGCCGGCCCTGACCCCGCCGGTCCTAATCTGGCCTCACCTTTTGACACGGCAATGTCGTAAGACCCTTCAACCGCGCCGGTTACATTGAACCGGAACACGGTGGTCTCGATGATGGACCGGCCGGGGCGGTAGAGTCGTCCCACTATGAAGTTTGACAACAAGTCGAAGATGGCGGGTAACGCCGCTTGCGGCATTTCCGCATCCGGCTCGATGCGCGAGCGGATGTCCCACTCATGCATCGCCATCTCGGCGATTCTCAGGTCTACGAAGCCCCCGACAGAGAGAATGTTTGCCGTATGGTAGCAGGGCTTGTCCCAGTCTTCTGGGCGGAGAGTCGCCAGCAATTCGTCCACCATCCGGTACCGCGAAGCGAAGGTGGCCAGCAATTCGTCGCCTAAACTCTGTCGCATATCCAGCGTCCGCTGCACGTTGCCCGCGAGCCTCGCCGTCAGCCCTTCCACTCCGGGCTGTGGCATCCCTTCCGGTGGCGACGAGTCGCCGTCAACCCCGCGTTGTATGTTAGCCGCGAACATTTCGGCGGCCACGCAAAGGTGGGCCACTACCTCGTCATTCTTCCATGCGTCGCACGCGCTCTGCACCTTCCACTCCTCTTCGGACAGCGTTTCAAAATAATTGCAAAGCCGCTCGGTCTCGCTGCGCGCCAAAGCTATCCGCTCTTCCATCTTGCTCATGTTTATCTCCTGACATAATCAAGGCTCTTGCTTAAGGCGTCGTTGCTATTTGCCCAATGGGAATCACTATACCACTCCTCCCATTTTCAACGCAGAGTACAGGACATAACTACCGACTTTATCCAAAAATTTCAGCTACAATTGGGCGATGTACCCTTTGTTGACGTTTACATGCCACTGTTACGTCAGTGAAGAGTAAACTTGTCAAGCTTGGAGCCATATTTCGACCTGAATTTTAGGGTTGAGAGCAGGCACAACGAAACCCGGTACGCGGGCCAGCACCCGCGCCGTTGGAGTAATAATGCGCTTCGGTCACTTTTTCTACCCGATGAAGTTCGACGACTCCCACGACGAAGAGGAGATACAGCAGTGCTTGGCGGAAGCCGAGCTTGTCGAAGAACTGGGGTTCGATGCTATCTGGCTGGCCGAGCACTACTTCACCGGCGAGTGTGTCTACGGCGATCCCTTGATATTCGCCACCGCCTTGGCCGTCAAGACCAAGAGGGTGGAACTGGGGTTTGGCATCCTGGAACTCCCTTTGCACCACCCGGTAAGGGTAGCTATCCAGACGGCCCTGCTGGATAACCTGTGCCAGGGCCGCTTGATCGTTGGGACGGCCAAGGGCTCCAACTACAACTCCTACGAGTACGTCGGCTTTGGCTCCAACCCCCGATTGGGCGAACAGCAAATGGAAGAGGCCGAAGAGCTGCTGGTCAAAGCCTGGACCACCGATAACGTGATATTCAAGGGCACGTACTACCGGGTCTCTTTTCCGTCGGTGCGGCCCCGCCCATACCAGAAGCCCCATCCCCGCTTGGCCCGTGCCTGCCTGAACGACGAGTCGATTAAAGAAATGGCCCGCATAGGCCGCCCAATCCTGTTGCGGGGCCGCTCTACCAACTCCACCGGCGCCAACATACGCTTGTACCGCGACACCATGGAGGAGGCCGGGTTTGATGACGCTGCCATCGAGCGCAACCTGGACCAGGTCTGGGTCTGGCGCGAGATGCACCTAGCCGATACCGACGAGCAGGCCTTGGAAGAGTTTCTCCCGGCCCAGCACGAGGCATTCACCAATATGGAGAGGTACCGCACTCGCTGGAACCCCCCGGATTTCCCCATGGACCGACAGACCCCTCCCATGGGGCGCGAGGGCTACGCAGCCAGTCCCGACCCGGACGCTTCCGAGAATGTCATCGGCAGCCCCCGCAGGGTGGCGGAACAGTTAACTCAGATGCGTGACGCCGGCATCCGCAACCTCATGCTCACCAACCGCGGCCTCATGTCCCCCGAAAAGACCACCAAGTCGTTGAAGCTCTTCAGCGAAGAGGTCATGCCGCTGTTTCGGGATTAGCAAGCCAAGCATGGCAGCCTGAAAGTCGAACAAAGTCTACAATCATAGTCACCAACGAGGCACCGCAATGTTGTCCGACTCCGCAACCGACGACGTAACCACCGAACGCATCTCCGCCATCATCAAACAACACCTGGCTGAACGCTTTACCGATGAATTCTCCTTCGGTCCCATTGTGCCCGTGCTCAGGATCGACTATTCCGACCCTGAGGGACGCGATTACCTCGAAATCTATATCGTGTTCGACGGTGACCAGAAAGACTTGGACGCCAGGTGGACCGTCGGACTGCCGGACCGCATCCGTCCCCAACTCGCCGAGATCGGCTTTACCAATATGATCATGACATCGTGGGTACACTGCTCCGAATGGGATGACCTCTCCGAACCCGAAGAAATATGAACTGGAGAGACCTCATCGTAATAGCCCGAGCCCTCGCAATAGGAGTAATACCCCCGCGGATCGGCAGGCCACGTCAAGCGGAATTACGCCGGGCACTCAGCACAATTTACTACGCCGCGTTCCATGCTTTCGCCAGCAACAACGCCAACACCCTCATCGGGATCGGCCCCCAAGTACGCAACGATCCGGCATGGGAGTTGACCTACCGGGCAATGGACCACCGGGCGGCGCGAGCTCGTTGCGAACACTCCGCTATGTCTCGTTTTCCGGCAGAAATCAGACAGATGGCCGCTCTCTTCGTCAGGCTGCAAGCAAGACGTAACCGGGCCGATTATGCACCCCAAACCCAATATCGGAGGTCTGAGGTCCTGCAAATGGCAACCGAGACGGAGTTGGCTATCGAAGCATTCGAAGCAACCAACCCGAACCAGCGTCGTTCATTCGCCGCCCACTTGGTTTTCAGGGAACGGAACGACTAGTAGTCAGACTGCTTTGAATTGATGAGTAGTTTTTGTAGAGATGTTCGAGTTCAGGTTCCAATGGTTGCCGAATAATCCCGCCAGCCAATTCACCCCTCATTACAATAATTTCGCACTACTGGGGCTATTAAGGGAATCAGCCAGGATCAGCGCAGGATAGGCATTCCCCCCCTTTATCCCTGCAATGGGGGGGGTGCTCCACAAAACGCCGGAAACAGGCACCAGCATAGTCGGGCGGTTAGCGAATTGCCAACAACTATGCGTTCCTACTGAAATTAGGCGAGCGGTAAAGTGGAATACTGGATTCAAATTGTTGAGTGGGGTAGCTCGACATGGGAAATGGCGACGCCGATGAATTCATTTGATGTTTATACGACCGTTATCTTTCCCATATTAGGAGGCATCATTGCCGGTGTCATAGTAATCCTAATTGAATGGGGCTTCAGGATTTTATACGAGTGGAATCAACGTAAAAGAGGAACCAAGGTCATAAGTAACCTGAGTTCGGGATAAGGGATGCCTCCCAAAGAAAGAACAGGTATTCTTTCTGGTAGATGAATACCAAGGAGGCATCCCTCATGAGTTTACTCAAACTGTTCTGCAATGTCGATGATTTCTGGCAAGCCTTCCAACCGCATTGGCGTCGAGTGACGTTGGCGCGGAAAGGGGGGCGGAGAGTTCGAGCGACAAGGTTGTCCCCCAGTGAAATCATGACGATTCTCATTCACTTTCACCAGTCCCACTACCGTACCTTCAAAGCCTATTACACTGAGTATACCCTGGTGCACCTCCGGCCCGAATTCCCAGGCTTGGTCAGCTACAACCGGTTCGTTGAGTTGACGCCTACCGTGACCATCCCCCTGTTAGCCTACCTGCAACAGCGCCAAGGCAACTGCACCGGCCTCGCCTTCGTGGATGCCACTGCCATCAAGGTATGCCATAACAAGCGGATTCCCCGCCACCAGGTCTTTGCCGGAATCGCCGCCCGGGGCAAGACCACAATGGGCTGGTTTTATGGCTTCAAACTCCACCTGGTCGTCAATGACCGGGGTGAAATACTGGCGTGCCGGCTGACTCCGGGCAACGTCGATGACCGCAAGCCGCTGCCAGCCTTGGCTAAGGGCTTGTTTGGCAAGCTCTTCGGCGACAAGGGCTACATCTCCCAACCACTATTCAAACAACTGCTGGCCCAAGGCTTGGAGCTAATCACCCCCAGGCGCAAGAACATGAAGAAGCGTCCGTTGCCTCTGGAAGACAAGCTGTTGTTGCGGAAACGGTTGGTCATTGAGACCATCAACGACCAACTGAAGAACATTTCCCAAATTGAACATACCCGGCACCGCAGTGTGGCTAACTTCCTGGTCAACCTGCTCTGTGGCCTGATCGCCTACTGCCATCAACCGAAAAAGCCTTCCCTTCACCTCTCAGACCAGCAACTTCAACTCCTATCTCATCCCTTTTAACTTTCCCGAACTCAGGTTAATAGGTTTTTCGGAGAATGGGAAGATGCGATCAATACAAGTGCTGATTTACCAGAAAGCCCAGAGGGTGTTGTGTACCCTAAAGGCCAAATCCAATTTGTCAAACATAGGTATTATATAAGAGCAGTTCATTTTACTATATCCAGATGGTCAAAATATATTTCCGATCAACAAACTGAAGAAATAGACCTATTCATCTTCAGGCACGAACATAGCGAAATCGGTATCCTCCCGCCAGACAGGATTTTTGGTCAAGAAATGTATGACAGATTCTTCGACCGAGCGAGAGAAATCAAATGGCTTAAGTTCTGAAAGGTTATATATCTGAAAGGTTATATAGTAGTCTAACCGCTTCGAATTGATGGCTATAGAAGTCGGTGCTTAATGCGTGAATACACCGCCCGAGTATTTCGGGGCAGCCATGCTAATCTTGGCTTACCCATCATGTCAAAGATGTTCGACTACTAGCGGGCCGTCGTCCGGTCCGCCCCCGCTACAACCGCCTGTTTGACACCACTGGCTCCGAAGCCAATAGACGGCGTAGGTTCTCCAGGTCCGGCAGGCCCAGAATTTGGGAAAGTCCCTCGTCCAGAGAACGGCGCGCTGCACATTCCACCATCCCCGGCAGGCGTTCGAACTCAGCCTCCGCCAGTCCGTCGAACAGATCAGCCATACCCTGAAGCTGCGGCGCGGGAATCCGGCGCAGGTCCAGTACCGGCAGTTCTTCCAAGTCGCCCTTTTTCATGGCTACCCAGCCGCCTTCCGTGGTGGTCCTGTGGGACAGGATGGTCAAGAGGCCCAAGCTGGAATTAAGCCAAACGGCAAGTGCCTTCTCCATTAGCTCGTTTTCGACCCGGATGGGCCACCAAACGTTGGACAAGACTCTCGCGTCAGACCGTATGGCGACAACCCTGGCAGTGTCAAGTCTCAGCCTTTCGGCCACGAGGAGACCACCTGCTTTCTCCCATAGCTGCTCCACGGATTTGAGGCGGCGACCGGGTCGAGCTTTGACCAGTGGCGCCAGGTACTTGTCCGGCGTGGCTGTCAATCCCTTCCTTTGCGCGGTGTCGTGATTCTCTATCATGGGATAGGCTGTCACGGTATCTGTCCGCTCGAATCCGTCCCAAACGTCGCGTCTGTCTGGACCGACTTGGCCCAAGTGGACAAGACGACACAACGGAACATTGACGGACGCACCCTTACCCGGGACCCACACTTCCCCATCGTCCAGCAGCCTGAGCGCGCTACGCAAAACGTCGGCGCGGGCGAACTGGACCCCGAACCACTTCTTGTGGACCAGTTTCGATTCCGGTATTGACACCATTTCGCCGACGTGCCGACCGTCAATTTCCAGCAGTGCCGTACCCGTTTCCTCCAATCTCGATGGGGCCGTCCGGGTGATGGCTTGCGCCATCCGGTGAGCATCCAACACGCCGTCCGGGTTCTGCCAGAGGTTGATGAAGGTGGTGCGGCGTTCAATGCTGTCGCGGGTTTCCGGGCGGCGCGTAGCGATGAGCAGCGCCTCTGACAAGTCCGTGCTGTCGGAGAAGTTCCAACGCGACGGATCATGGGAGGCTATGACCACATCTAGCGTAAAGTCTCGCTCTATCAGGGTGCGGGTCTGCTCCCACGAGGGGCCGGTGCACACCGTGGCGGGCAGCACCAGCGCCAAGCGTCCTTCACCATGACGCAGCTTGGGCGAGGCCGCTGCCACGAACGCCGCCCCCAACCCGGCGGTGGCGGACGCCTGCCTGGACTTCAGGCGTCGCTTGAGTTCGTTCTGGAGTTTCCGGCGTTCTTCCGAGGGTAGGCTGCCAAACAACAGGTTGCCTCCCACCGAGCGTGTGAACGGCGGATTCATTATCGCCAAGTCCAGGTTCGGCAACGTGGCAGTCTCGCCTTGTTCCGCTCCTCGGGAACCCTTGCCCGATATCCTTTCCGCTTCGTTCGTGGCTACCCCCGTTTCTTCCGGTGACAGTGCGAACTGGACCGCGGCCTCGTCCCCTCCCAGGAAGTCCAGCGACCCCAATGATATGTTCGACCCTTCCGCTCCCAAGGGCATCACGTACAAGTTCATGCGGTCGAACTGGATATCCGGGTTAAGCATAGCCAGGCTGGTGGCGGCAAAGTGCACCGCTGATAGCTGCACGTCATACCCGTGCAGCGCCTGCTCCACCATTGCCTTGTGCAACTCCGCGGTGTTTCCCCCGCCTGCGTCGGTATGTCGACGTTCTACTTCCGAGGCGACCGCCATCAGCAAGGTCCCGGTGCCACAGGCCAAATCGGCCACACTGAGGGATGCGGGAAACTCGTGATCTCTCCAGTCCACGTGGAGCGGCCAGTCTTGAAACACCAGCCGGGACAGCAGCGTGGCCGCTGGGACCGATGTGTAGTAGGCCCCGGTGAACTTGGCGTCCGTCAGTAGTGTGTGGAAGAGCCGCCCGGACAGGTCGTGCCCCTCCAGTTTGCGAGTGTCCTCCATCGCCTTGACTAATGGACTGATTACCGGCAACCTGACTTCTTCCGGGCCATCGCCAAGGACGTCAAGTATGTCGGCAGCCAGCTCGAACACCGGAACGTAGTCGATCTTCTCGCAGATTTCGCGCCAAGCTTGGCTCAACCCCGGAATGCCCTGTCCCAATCTTTCGCTGACCGTCGGCACATCTTCGTTGGCAGCGGCCAGGCGGTCCTGGAACGCCAGCGCGTTGAAGAGCACCAGACAACCGATGCGCAGGGCGGCGGCGCGGTCCTTTTCTTGGTCGGTGCTGGCGATGATGTCGGCGATGCGACGGGAGATGCGGGCATGTTTGCCGATTTGCCCAGCCGCCTGTTCCAGCGCGTACCCAACGGTATTGGCTGCGGCGGCCACCCGGTCCACGCCTTCCAGTTCCAGCGGCAGGATACGCAACTGGTCCGCGAGCTCCGCGACCGACCCTCCGCGGATTCGAAGGTCTTCTCTCCTTGTTCCCCGTGACCCATGCAGCCACCATCTGAGGTCCGTGGTAGCCTCAAGTGCGGCATGAGTATCCTCTTCCTGCCGCAGCTGACCGGGGTAGAGAATGCCCACCATCCCCACCGCTTCGGGATATTCTCCCAAGCGTTCGTCAAGCTGAGTTTCCAGCAGGCTCTCCGATCCTTCCCACTTGCACTCCAGGATGATCATGTCTCCGCTGGGCAACTCTACACGCAGATCGGGCGTGCCTTTCCGGCTGTGGCGCTCCGCCCTGGCGGGCACGCCCCGGTTGCGCAGCGCCTCGGCAAGAAGAACATTCACGCCCTCTTCGCGAATATTTTCTGGGTCGTTTTGTCGAATCGTCATATCGAACTTATCGATCCAAGAGGAACATACGCACTCTTTAGTCGAATGGTCAACGGGCGTTTGTCAGAGGTATGACTAAAACTGGTTGGGACGCAACTGTCTGAATCAGGATTCTCAAGATGGACGCCTTTAATCCTGCTCATCCTTCAATCCTGAAAATCCTGATTCAGACTATTACACCGAAGGCCGGATGTACCATACCTGATATCCAACTACTTTTAATCACATTTGGCCTAAGGCCCAACCGCTACCAACAGCGCCCGCAACTGCGGCAGCAGTGCCGGGATGTCAGTCCGGACTATTTCCCACACCCTGTCATCGTCAATGCCAAGGTAGTCGTGGATTATGCGGTTGCGGGTTGAAATCATCGAGACCCAAGGGATTTCGGTGTAGCTGGTGCGAATGTCCTCCGGGACATGCCTCGCCGCCTCGCCGATAAGTGCAATCTTATGGAGAGTTGCAGCATTCACCAAGCTGTTAGAGAAGAAGTCCGCCTCGTCCATTCCGGCAGTAAATTCCAGGACCTGTTCACAGAACTCAATCATGTTCTCGATGCGGAAGCGCCACTCCCTTGGCGGCGGCTCCGGGCCGGGCATAACCGGGTTGTCTTCGGACACGTCGATAGCCTCCGCCTCGATGTATGGGCGCAGTTCCTTCTTCAACTCCTTGTGCGTCACCAGATCGACCCGGCGGCCCATAAACTTCTCCAAGTATTCTTGCGCGTCCGCAATTCGCCGCATCGTGGCCGGGCCGTCGAAGCTGACCAGTATGTCGACATCGCTGGCCGGGGTCGCCCGGTCGCGGGCTACCGAGCCAAACAAATGCACCGAGGATACGCCAAACCGCTCTGCCAGCGTCTGCCGGTGCGTCCGCAGCAACGCCAACGCCTCTTCCCGTTTCAAAGCTTGCTCTGCCATATCGCCCCGCCTTCATTCTACTACTTCTGCGAGTTCATCCTTATTTCATGAAGGGCCGCACTCAAAGAGTGTGCGTGAACCCAGCGTAGAATGAATCACAGTTAGACACTACGGTTGCTCGCTGACATCTGCCCCTTCCCTACTCCGGCAATGCTGTCATACCATAGTAGATGCTCGGCCTATCGCTCCCTCGTCCGGTAGCCAAACCGGGACCCTCGGCTGACGCAGTATGGAATCAATGACTCAGAACGACACAATTCGCGGAAAAATCTGCACCGAACGTGGGTCAAACTGCCCTGCAGTGACACAAACACCTGAAAATCCACTCCCGACTCCGAAGCTGAAAGACACACAAAGATACAAAATGACACAGAAATCCAAAAATCCACCCCGGCCCCCGTTGGTGATTGGCTTTGGCGTAATTGTCTGAATCAGGATTTGCCTGATGCAACGATTTCCTGAATTGGGGTTCAAATAATCCTGCTAATCCTTTAATCCCGAAAATCCTGATTCAGACAGGTGTCCGTCACATTTTCGGAAAGCTTGTAACGCGAGGTTCGATTGCGGAAATTTCTCACGCTCTCCGGTTGCCGTTGCCAGCGTTAAAATCCGGCCGGTGTCTTATGACATTTGCCCCTTCCATCCCCTGTAACCCTTCTTTATCATAGACCTGCCTGACATACTGCTCCCCGGCCCGGAAGCAAACTCAACACTTCTACAAGCGATGCAAAATGGGAGGAACCGAGAGGAAATGGGAGCGTTATCGAAAATTCCGCCCGTCTTCCTCGGCCCATTCTGCAGTGAAAATGTCAAGGAATGTCCGCAAATGTCCGGCTATCTAAAAAATTCAACCGGCTATCTAACATCTCCGAGTGGGCACCCAAAAATGTGACAGACACCCGATTCAGACCTGCGCCTTGCGCCCCCAGCCGCCCTATGGCATCATGCCGTTATCTGGCCGCAAGCCGCATTAGCTTACAAGGCAATGAAAGCGGCCTTCCCGTAGGGCGAACAGGAGGTTCTGATGCAACGGACCACCGACCCGGTTACCAGGGAGATTATCAAGAACGCTTTGATGAGTGCCGCCGACACCATGGCCCTGACCGTGGTGCGCACCGCGCGCTCCGCCGTGATCAAGCACGGCATGGACTTTTCCACCTCAATCTTCAACGCCGAGGGAGAGCAGGTCGCTCAAGGCCTGACCCTACCCCCGCACCTGGGGTCCATGGCCCCGGCGCTGGAGGGCGTTATGAACGCCTTTGGCGACGACGTCCGTCCCGGTGACATCTTCGCCAACAACGACCCCTACGAGGGCGGTAGCCACCTGCCGGACATCTTCCTGTTCAAGCCGGTGTTTGTGAACGAGACCCTCATCGGCTGGAGTTGCTGCATCGGCCACCAGACCGACATCGGCGGCCGTGTCGCCGGGGGCAACGCCTGCGACAATACCGAGTTGTTCCAGGAAGGCCTTATCATCCCGCCTCTGAAGCTGTACGACCGGGGTGAGCTTAACCGCGCTGTGTGGCGCATCCTGGGAAAGAACGTGCGGGTGCCGGAGATCGTCCTGGGGGATGTACAGGCCCTGCTGGCGGCTGTCCAGTTCGGCGAACGGGACCTGCTGCGATTGGCCGATGACTACGGCTTGGAAGACCTGAAGAGCTACATGACCGACATTCTCGACACCACCGAGCGGCTGACCAGGGCCGAGATAACCGGCCTGCCCCAAGGAGAGTGGGAGTTCACCGACTACATCGACAACGACGGCATCGACCCCCAGCCCATCGCCATCCACGCCAAGCTCAAGATTGATGGCGACGAGGTGTTCGTGGACTTTGACGGCACTTCACCCCAAGCCAAGGGGTCCATCAACCCCAACTTCGCCTACACCAAGTCCAACGTCTACGCCGTCTTCAAGTGCCTGATTGACCCGGCCATCCAGTCCAATAGCGGGTTCTTCCGCGCCTTCAATATCAGCGCGCCGGAAGGGTGCTTTGTTAATCCTCAACACCCGGCCCCGGTTGCGGCGCGGGGACTGGCCGGGTTCCGCATCTGCCACACCCTGTTCGGGGCAATGGCCCAAGCCATGCCTGGAAAGATACCCGCAGCGTGGGGCGGTGGTGAGGTGGGCATCAGCTTCGGCGGCTACCACCGCGACCGCAAGGCCTGGGTTTACTTGGAGTTCAACAACGACGGCCCACGCGGCGGAGGGCCTCAATTCGATGGCGCCGACGGCCTGTCGTCTCCGGTGCTCAACATGGCCAACACGCCGGTGGAGAGCATCGAGGCCGACCAGCCGCTGTTGATAGAACGGTTCGGCCTCTACCCCGACACCGCCGGCGCGGGCAAATTCCGGGGCGGCTTGGGGCTGATAC
Source organism: Dehalococcoidia bacterium (assembly GCA_965261795.1). Classification (GTDB taxonomy): domain Bacteria; phylum Chloroflexota; class Dehalococcoidia; order Lucifugimonadales; family UBA3495; genus CBDCFV01. Next base: position 3,579,487 of record OZ253476.1, on the reverse strand, counting down.
GGGACTTCCGCGTCCTGGCCGACGAGGCCACCTTTCAACTGCGCACCGATCGTACCGACTTCCTCCCGTGGGGTGTTGAGGGCGGCAAGCCGGGTGCTCCGACCCGTAATTACCTCAACCCGGACGGAGACGGGCGGACGCTGCCGGGCAAGCACCTGACCACACTTAAGAAGGGCGACCTGTACCGCATGATTCAAGCCGGGGGCGGCGGCTACGGCGATCCCCTCGACCGGGACGTTTATGCCGTTTTGGACGACGTGGAGCAGGAAAAGCTGACGGTGGAGTACGCCCAGCGTGAGCACGGCGTGGTCATCGCCCCCGATACCCTGGCCTTGGATTTGACCGCTACGGAGAAGCTGCGTTCCGAGATGAGGAGCCAGAGTCCCACGCCGGCTGACTAGGGAACATCTGACCGCGTCGCCCTATCCGACGGCGCCCAACAGAGAAATAGGTCTGGTTTCATTTATGACAACTACAGCGACGGAAACACCTGATGGCGAAAGGTTAGCTCGAGTAGAAGCTAGGCTGGAACATCTCGAACTACAAACTGCGGAGATTCGGGCGGATATCCGCGACCTCCGGGAGGATAATCGCAGCCTGCGGGCTGAAGTCCATGGGGCTATCGAGGGGTTGCGGGCTGAAGTCCATGGGGCTATCGAAGGGCTGCGGGCTGAAGTCCATGGGGCTATCGAGGGGTTGCGGACTGAGTCCCGTCAGAATATGGACTCCTTGCGTTCCAGGATGGACAGGCAATTCTTGTGGATTCTTGGCATCATGATCACGATGTGGCTCTCTATAGCAGCAATGTGGATCACGTCGATGCTTGCCGTGCTGAACAAATTGGGAAGTTAGAGACATTCTGAAGTAGCGAGTAGTGTAAATCATAGTCACATCGGGACCCGCGCCATCCCGCGCCATCCGAGGACTATTTCAAGACATTTCTATGTGGAGGCCGACCGTCGTTCTCGCTTGGGCCGCCAAGGCCCCGGTGGCCCTTCCAAGGGTTCGCACACCAAGCAGGGACGGAAGCCGACCGCGAAAGCCTCTTCCTCCGTAGCGAAATGCACTCGGTTCTCCGGCTTGGTCCGCCGCCCCGGAGGGCAGTTGGGGCGGCAGAAAATCCGGGTGGTGGTGCAGCCGTTCAGGGCTGTCATGAGAACAGGCCGGGATCTTTAAGCGCCGGACAGCACCGGGCCCATTGTCTCGACGTGAATCCTCGCCAAGTGGCTCCGTGCTTTGTCCATTACGGCGTTCCATTCGGGGGACGCATAGAACGCGGCCTCCTTGGCGGTCACGTCGTCAGCGTCATTGAAAGCGCGAATCCAGATGAACAGGTTTTCGTCCTGGTTCACCCATGCCCCGGTTACCTTGATTCCGTACTGGTCCATGATGCCCACCAGTTGGTCGTTGAACAGGGCAACCCAGTCGTCCATCATTCCACGATTGACGGTGTAGGTGCGTAGCTGGTAAATCACTTGCAGTCTCCTTTCAGGTGTCAATTGCTGTTAAAGCAGGGGTAAGGCCAACAGACACCGGCTGAGGGGAAGTATACTTTCGCTCGTAAATCAGGACAAGGGGAGTAAGCAATGACCACGCAAGAAACGGCTGACTTGGTCCAACGTCTGGAGACCTTGGAGAATAGAGTAAGGGAACTGGAGGATACCAACGCCATCCGGGAGCTGAAAGCCCGCTACGCCGCCTACTGCGACGACGCATACAACCCCAACGGTATCGCCGAGTTGTTCGTAGAGGACGCCGTTTGGGAGAGCGGCGCCCTGGGCAGGTATGAAGGCCGGGAAGCCATACGGGAGTTCTTCAAGGGAGCGTCCGGGATATTCACCTTTGCCCTGCACTACGCCCTGAACCCTCAGATCGAGGTCACCGGCGACACCGCCCGCGCCCGCTGGTACCTGTTCATGCCGTGCACCGTAAGCGACGGCAACCAAGCCATGTGGCGCACCGGCATCGACGACGAAGAGTACATCCGGGTAGACGGCCGCTGGATGTTCAAGAGTAAACGCTCCACCGCAATCTTCCATACGCCATTTGACCAAGGTTGGGCCAAAGTCCCGTTTGTATGACGCTTGGATTGAGCTTCTGCGGACGAGGACGAATTGTTTGACATTCCCATCCCCGTCTGCTAGATAAGCCGTTAATGGTTGCTGGACATAGATGTCAACGCATTTGCGGCTTGCGATCAAACTCTCGGAAACCTGATTCTCAGCATTAAAGGGAACCTTATGCTAACGGCAGAGGAGAATGAACGACTAACCAGGGTAGGGCCGTGCACTCCCATGGGGGAGTTGCTGCGCCGGTATTCGCATCCCATCGCCGCTCCTGTGCAACTGGACGGCCATCCAGTGATTCCCATAAAGTGTCCGGTACGGTAAAATCCCAGTGAGTTAGGGGAGATTCCAAATGAATGGACGCATATTGGACTATTCCATTCAAGACAATACTGGGGTAATCTCTGGGGATGACGGAAGCCGGTATTACTTCACCGGGTCCCAATGGAAAGAGGCCGTTGTCCCCGCCCGGGGAATGATGGTGGACTTTGAGGTGGACGGAGCCAACGCTATCGGCATCTACCGGGCTATAGGGGCTTCCGGTGCAGCCGTGGGGAGGGAGAAAAACAAGGTAGCGGCTGGATTGTTTGCTCTCTTATTGGGCGGCTTTGGTGTGCACAAGTTTTATCTTGGCTATACGATGCCCGCAATCCTCATGTTGGTGATTTTTCTTGTCGGTATCCCACTAATGTTTATTGGCATTGGCTTTCTAATGGTGAGCGCTATAGGAGTGATTGCTTTGATAGAAGGCATCATATACTTGACCAAATCCGATGAGGTACTTGACCAAATCCGATGAGGAATTTGAGCGAATCTACGTTGCAGGACAGAAATACTGGTTTTAGCCTCGTTGGGTCACTCTGAGCATAAAAAGGAGACTTATGCTAACAGCAGAAGAGAATGAACGACTTACCAGGGTCGGGCCGGGCACGCCCATGGGGGAGTTGTTGCGCCGGTACTGGCAGCCCGTCGCCGCTTCGGTGCAACTGGACGATCACCCGGTGATGCCCATCAAACTAATGTGCGAGTCACTGGTCCTTTACCGGGACCGGAAAGGCAAGCTGGGGCTGATCGACGATACCTGCCCTCACCGAAGGATCTCCATGGCTTATGGCATCCCCGAGGAGGAGGGACTGCGGTGCCCTTACCACGGTTGGATGTTCAATGAGACCGGCCGGTGTGTGGAGATGCCGGCGGAGCCCGCTGACAGCACATTCCCCAGCAAGGTAACCACCAAGGCCTACCCGGTGCAGGAACTGGCCGGGTTGGTGTTCGCTTATCTCGGCCCGGAGCCTGCGCCGTTGCTGCCCAGGTGGGACCTGCTGGTATGGGACAACGTGCTGCATGACATCGGCTCTGCCGTTCTCCCCTGCAACTGGCTGCAAACGATGGAAAACGCGGTTGACCTGCACCATGTGGACTGGCTGCACGGCCGCTTCTCGGACTACGTATTGGAACGATTGGGACGTGGCGACCTTAAACGCCGGGGCTTCGTGGCCGGGAAAGTCTACGAAGACCGGAGTCTATTCCAGGAAGTGGTCTACGAACCCTACGAGAATGGCATCCTCAAGCGAAGCGTGCGTAACGGCGGCAGCTACGACGACCCTGACTGGCGCATAGGGTTCCCCATCCTGTTCCCCAACATCGGCAGGGTGGGCGGAGATCTCCAATACAGGGTGCCCATCGACGATACCCACACCCATTTCATATACATAAAGGCCCATCATCAGCCGCCCGGCGAGACAATGCCAAAGCAGGAGAAGGTGCCTTACTACAGTGTACCCTTGCCAATCAACGAGAAAGGCGAAGCCGACTGGGGCCTGCTGGACGCCAATGCCGGGCAGGACTATTTCGCTTGGATAACCCAGGGAGAGATCGCCGACCGGACCAAAGAATGGCTGGGCGAGTCCGACGTTGGCATCATCGAGTACCGGCGTATGCTGACTCAGCAGCTTAACTTGCTGGCCGATGGTGGCGAGCCGATGAACACCTTCAGGGACCCTGAGAATAACCAGTGCATCTACGTTCCGTGGCAGCAAGAGGAAGACCCTTGGGCATTCCAGTTGACCCAGTTGCACCGGGCCGCCGGGTCCACTAAGTACAGCCCTGTAGCCCAGGAGATGGCTGAAAAGATACTAGGCAAGGAGGCGTTGGGAGAGCCGGTCCACTAGGGACAGCAATAAGGGACTGGCTTGGCCTTTCCCCGAAATGACAGCGGGGGCAACTCTTGTAGTTGCCCCCTTCTAGTCGCAGGAAAAGAGCGGTCCAGACGTCAGGGCTGGTCAAGGAAGTCTCTTACTATGTCCATCATAGGCTCTACGTCGTACCGGTCCCAGAGGATGCCTGCGTTACGCATCCAGTCTCCTTGGAAGTAACGCTCGTAAAGGACTTGCCTCGATCCGAAGGCGCTGCCCGACAGGTCCCACGCCAGACGGAAGAGTTGGACACGTTCACGGGAAGTGGCCGTATCGGTGTCCAAGTATCTGATGATATCCTCCGCAAGTGGCCCTTCGAAGTCCATCTCAATGGGCAAGGCCATCAAGCTGCTGGAACCAAGTAGCTGGATTATCTCCACCATCCTCGGGTACATCCGGATCATGATGTTCCGGGCCACGGTTATGGGTATCAGCGCTGGGCACATGATGCCCCACTCGTCCACCGTCGCAGTCTCCTCGGCGGCCAGCAGCAGCGCTTTCATGATCTCCAGGTTTTCGATCACCTCCGCCAGCAGCGCCTGGACTTGGGCTATCGACTCCGAGCCCAGGGTCTTGACCATCATGCTGGCTACGCCAAGGACGAATTCGCACTTTGCCACGTTCTTGGCCACCACCTGATGCCCGGAGTGGTTGTACTGGTGGGTATTGGCGCTCAGCCCGTTGGCCAATCCCACGTCGCCAAACAGGAACACCCTTTCCCACGGCACCAGCACGTCGTCCATGAAGACGATGGCGTCCATTTCCTCGAAACGCGACCCTAACGGGTGGTCGAAGGTCGACCGACCCAAGTCAAAGCTCTCCCGGCAAAGGAACCGCAACCCGGGGGTGTCACAGGGAATAGAGAAGGCGAAGGCGTAACGCCAAGCCTCCTCGGTGCCCTCCAACTGCGAATTCCTGACCGGATAGACGGCTATCTCATCGGACAAAGGCCCCAGAGTCGCCAGCACCCTTGGTCCGCGAACGACTATTCCGGCTTCCGTCTCTTTGACGATCTGCATCGCCACGTCGGTGCTGTAGTTCCTGCTGTAAGCCAGTTGGCGGCGGTTGCGTTGCAGGTTAACTAAGGTGTGGGTAAGGGTCAGGTCGTTTTCCCGGACGTGTTCGTAGTAATTGACGATGTTCTGCTTGAACTCAGGCCGGTTCCCGCCGAAATACTCCCCGGCCTCGGCCATCGCCATCATGCTGACGTTAAGGAAGTCGGGCGTACGCCCCATCATGCCGTAGCTGGTGCGCGCCCAGTGAGACATCATTACCCGGCGCTTCCGCAGGTCTTCCAAGGTTCTGGGAGCAATAAACGACAAGCCCACGGGTTCACCGCTGGAAGGCGAGTCGTAAGTCATCTCACTGCGAAGCTTGGGGTCGTGCTGCATGTCGTAAAGACTTGCCACTGAACGAGCGCCGTTGGCCAGCCCGGGACAGGTGGTCACGTCTTCCACTCTTTTGCCGTGAAGGTAAATCTCCGGTGTTTGACTGCGCAGGCCAGCCAGATATTGCTCCCCGGTACGTGCAGGCATAGATGCCTCCCTAAGTCAATATATGCCGGTCCAGATAACCGGACTCTGATGGGTCAAGCAGGGAAGATCAAGCTCCCAAATAGCGCCTCAGCCAGTTCAGGGCATGGGCGTTAAAGTCGGTGCATGGCGAATGGCCCAAGTCCGGGTAGACGTGCAGGGCCTTCGGTCCCGGGATTTGCTCGAACACCGGCATTATCGTCCTGTATGGGCATACCTCGTCAACCATGCCGATATCGACCAACGTCGGGCAGGTTATCCGGTCTGCAAGGCTCAAGCAATCGAAATATGCCAGGGTGTTCAGTGCTGTTCCACGTTGTTCCGGGTGCTCTCCAAGATAGTCCCTCAGCTCGCAATACGGGCTGGAAGTCAGATCGGCGGAGATTGGGTAGTTGCAGAGGAAGGGCTCTTCAGCTACTGCCGCCTTCAGCCGAGAGTCCAGGGCGGCGGTGGCGAGGGTGAAGCCGCCTCCCTGGCTTCTGCTCCACATTCCCAACCTGTCCGCGTCAACCTCGGGGCATGAGGCCAAGAAGTCCAGACCTCGCAGGCAGTCCATATAAGCGCCCCGGTAATAGTATTTATTCCTGTCCTCAAGATGGTAGGTCAGCTTGGTTCCCTGCTCTAACTGCCACTCAGGTATGCTTTCTCCCTGCCCTCTGGGGTGCAAAGTCAGCACCGCGAAGCCATGAAGCACCAATTGAGTTGGGATTTCCTTGAACCCGCCGTAGCCGGGGACGGCCAGCACCCCCGGTAATTTTCTACCGGGAGGCGTGTCCTTGGGCACGGAGTACCAAGCGCGAATACGCCGACCTTCAAAGCTGTCCATGATCACTTGTTGGGTATCATACTCCCTGGCGCTTTGCTCTGGCGCGTCGGTAGTCTGGGCGTTGATGCCGGTTTTCCCCAACGCCATAATGGTGCCGGTCCAGAATTGTGACAAATCGTCTGGCTTCATTGGTGCTCCTTGTTTGGTGTCTAGTAGGCTGATCTGTGATTGGCCCGCCGAGAAGTTTATTGGGAATGTTGTTATTAGACCGCTGTGAGCAATAGATATCTCTTCTGTTGCACCAACGCCGCCAGGTTGTCGGTGACTACCGCGTCCAGCCTGGTGGAGGCCATCAACTCCAGGTCGCTTCCAAAGTCAATGTCCCAAGCCAACATACGCCTGCCTTGGCCATAGAACTTGCGATGCAGTCTGGGGTCATAAGTATCGTGGGCCGGATCGTACCAGTGGGCTTGGACAATGGGGCTGAAGCACCGGGCGTTGATGGGATAGGGATGATGGCGAGACCAAATGTATCCGCGGTGGATTCTCGGGTCCATCTTGCGCAAGTGGTGGAGGGCCACTGGGTTGAAGCTAGCCATTAGAGTGCTCCCCAGCGGCAGTGGCGGGCAATGGTTTCCGCTACCCGTTGCGCGATAAGCTTCATCCCTTTGATTACCACCTTCATTTCGACGTTAACAAGGTAGTCCCGGGGGAGAGATTCGAAGACTTGGTCCAAGGTAGGCGGACGCTCGCCTTGGAAGACCGGCCCGAACCACGAACCCACCTCTAAAGACTGCAACTCCTTCAACGTGTAGTGGTTCACTGGCCCATCGCAATTGCTTGTGCGTTTCAAAGACCAATCGTGAAACATCACCAACTGTTCATCTTTGGTCAGTCTCACGTCCAGTTCGATAGCGTCCGCCCCCCGGCTTCCAATGCGTTACGGAACGCCGGCATTGTATTTTCGGGAGCTGAGCGCACGTTGCCCCGGTGAGCCACGATCAGTGGATAACGCAATGAGCCAGCCTTTATTCCCCACGTTGGCGTCTTTTCGTTATCATCCGGCACTGGCTATCCTTTCGTTATCGCCAAGGCTGTTCACAGGACTGTCTATGCCCATCAGAATCGGACTTCCAAGCCGGGTCAAGTTACCTTTGGGCAATAGTGGTGTCAAGACGGCGTTCGTCACTGTTTCTACAATCGGCAACTTCCGCAATCAGTGAAGCATCTGATATCAAGGAAGGAAGGAGTACAATGACAGCCCTGCCATGACTTTTACCGGCTTATTTATCCTGGTATCCGGCTTCTTGATCATTGCCTTGGTCGTCGCCGCCGAGGGGAACCGGCGTGTGCAAGACCTCAAGCGCGTCCCTGTAGTCTCGGTGCTGGCCGACCGACCCTTCCGCGCCATCTGGTACGTGGGCAGCTTGAGCGAGTTCGCCCGGCGGATGGAACTGTTGATCCTCAGCTGGCTTATCCTGGAAGTCACCGACTCCTATTTCCTGTTGGGTATGGTGCTCGTCTTCAACAACCTGCCTCGCCCAGTGATCGCGTTGTATTCCGGGATCATTGCAGACCGGATCAACCGCCACCGGGTAATCTTTCTGGTCCAAGTGTCCAACACCTTAACTGCCGTCGCTCTGCTGTGTGTAATAGGCTACGACATAGACCTGCTCCAACCATGGCACGTATTCGTTGCTATCGCAATACAGGGCACTACCAAGGCGGTGGAGGACCCTTCCAGAAGAACGGCGATCATGGACATCATCGGCGATGCCCGGTTAGTCAATGCACTGTCCTTGGACGTCATGAGCAACACGGCAGGTAAGATGGTTGGCCCCATATGGGCCGGGATACTGCTGGCCACGGTGGACTTCTCAGGGGCTTACATCTTCGTCGTGGGCGTACACCTGTTGACCATGTGGATGGTGACCCGGCTGGATATTCCTCTCCGGCGCGGAGCGACAACACGGGAGCCGGTCTGGAGTTCGCTGAGGGTTGCAATCGGATTTACCCGGCATAGCCCCAATCTGGTGGGACTGCTCTACATTACCATCGTGATGAACGCCGTTGGGTTTCCGGCGCAGCAGTTTATTCCCGCAATTGGGCGGGACTTTTTGGGAGTCGGTCCGGCGCTGGTGGGCCTGTTGACGGCGGCCGACGGTTTCGGACAGTTGGCCGGCGCCGGGATGATGACCCTGACCCGCAACGTCCGGCACCACGGCCGCTTCTATATGTTCGGGTCCGTGGCTATTTTAATAGCCTTCCTGTCGTTTGTATGGGCGCCGTGGTACACCGTGGCCTTCCTTATACTGGCTCTTGGCGGATTGGGCCAATCTGGCTTTTCTACCATGCAGACCGCTATTGCCCTGCTGGCTACCCCACAAGAGATGCGGGGCAGGATGCTGGGCCTCCTCAGTTTTTGCATTGGCCTTGGAACGCCTTTGGGAGGGTTGGAGATGTCGCTCATGGCGGCTGCCTTTACGGCGCAAGGCGCCATATCGGCTAACGTGTTAATAGGCTTGTTGTTAATGGTGCCCACCTTTGTCTACCCGCGGATGCTATGGCGCCCCCTGACACTGCCAACATCGGCTCCGCCGAGGTTTAGCCCGAGGCAGGGCCCATAGGTCATATAGAGTGTACTTGCCCCGCTAAGTGAGAAGGGTTATATTTTGGAAACTCCCTATCGGGTGGATAGTCCGGTATAGTGGACGACTATGGATTGGAATCACCAGGGGTAAGTCACAAGACTTCAGCAGGAAATGTATGCCGCGGATTGTAAATTGGCCCGGCCGTTTGAGAGAGTTGGCTGACTTTGTTGGACTGGACCAAGATGAGTTGGCCCTTATACGTTCCACATCTGACGTGGTGATGGAGCACTCCGAAGCTTTGACCGCCACGGTCTACGATAACTTTATCAAGTATCCCGAGACCAGGAAGTTCTTTTTGAATTCCGAAGGGGAGATCGACGACGTTCGGCTGACCAGGCGCAAACACACGCTGGCCAGGTGGTTGAGGGGGTCTATAGACTTCAAGATAGACGATGACTACCCTATCCGGGTTTTGGCCACGGGTATCGTTCATTCCCACCCGCCGGTCCATCGCGCTCACATGGGTTCCGTGCCCAGCAGGTACATGGTGGGCACCATGTCCTTTATACAGACGGCGGTGGCAGAGCTATTGTTTCAACAGATGGATGACCCACAAGCGGCCTTTCGGGCGTCGGTGGCGTGGAACAAGATGTTAATGCTGCAACTGGACATCATGATGGCGGGGTATGTGATCGAAACACCAACCGAGCCGGATGAGAACGCGGCCCATGAGGGTTCCACGGAATTCGAATAAGTGGGTCGGCGGCGCGATTTGTCGGCCACCCGCGTTGTTTGTTCCAACCAATTTAAGGAGTTGTCGCTGTGACGAAAGTGCTGGTAATTCAAGGCGCCGGGATGAACATGCGAGGCAAGTCTCAGGTTCAGATATTCGGCCCCTCCACTTTGGACGAAATCAACGAGCAAGTCAGGGGCTACGCGGAAGGGTTGGGACTGGACGTACAAATCTTCCACTCCAATATCGAGGGAGAGGTGGCCAACGCTCTCTATGACGGCCATGACCAGAAGATCGACGCTGCATTAATCAACCCCGCCGGCTACACCACTGGCAACGGGCTGGTGCGGGCGGCCATCGCCCAAGTGGACTATCCTGTCATTGAGGTCCACGCGTCCAACCCTACCTCACGGGGCACCGTTTCCGCCGTGCAGCCGGTGTGTAAAGGCTCGGTCTACGGTTTCGGTGTCTACGGCTATTACTTGGCTCTGGAAGCTGTCAAGCACCTTTGTGAGGGCTAGCTGAACGGGCCTCATCCCAGCCCTCTCCTACATGGAGCTGACAAGGGTACGTAAAATTGAGATTATAGCTACGAACCGGCCCCACCGCCCCTGGATTCCGGCCTACGCCGGAATGACGGAATGGGTCCGCCTGGATTCCGGCCTACGCCGGAATGACGGAATGGGTCCGCCTGGATTCCGGCCTACGCCGGAATGACGGAATGGGCCCGATAGTGAGCATTTGGGAGCGGTTTTGTATTTGAGCAAGCCTACCCTACTATGCGGTCTGACGTTCAACTGCGTAAAGTCCCAAATGAAATACATACCCTTGTCAGCTCCTACATGGAGAGGGAACTGGAAGGCCGGGTTTAAGCTATCCGCACCAGATGCACCTGGTCTCGTTGAAAACGGTGTCGTGGACGTCGGGATTGGCCAGCAGGTAGTCCACCATTATCCGGACGACCTTGCTTTCGTCGGGGATATCGTACTTCTCTCTGGTCGAAGCCAGAAAGGCGATCTGCTCTGCTGCTAACTCTATTGGGCGACTTTCCTTCGCTCCAGCCATAGTTCACTCCTGAAGTTGGTGTGTTTGGCGGCCATCGCCCTGCTTTACCCGATGTCGATACCAACCGGGCAATGGTCCGATCCCATTACATCCGGGAATATGTAGGCGCCCTTGATCTCTTGAGCGAATTCCTGGTCGACAAAGAAGTAGTCGATCCTCCAGCCTACATTCCTTGACCGGGCGCGGCTCATCTGATCCCAGTAGGTGTACTGCTCAGGCTGCTGATTGAACATACGGAAGGTATCGAGATAGCCGTGGGCTGTGAACTCGTTCATCCAAGCCCTTTCTTGCGGCAGGAACCCGGATGTGTTTTCGTTGGCCTTGGGTCGGGCCAGGTCAATTTCCTTGTGGGCGGTGTTCAGGTCGCCGCACAGCACTATGTTTCGTCCTTGTGCCCTTAGATTCTCGACATGTTCCAGGAAAGTAGCGTAGAACTCCATCTTGTATTCCAGCCGCTCGGCGGATGACTGGCCGTTGGGGAAGTATATGTTGAACAAAACGAACCGGCCGTAGTCGGCGCGGATTACTCGCCCCTCCCGGTCGAACTTCTCCACGCCGAAACCGAAAGTGACGTCCTGCGGCTCGGTCTTGCTGTAGAGGGCTACCCCGCTGTACCCCTTCCTTTCGGGAGTGGAGAAAAACGGATGATAGCCTTCAATGTCCTTCAAGGCTGTGGGAAGCTGGTCCCAGTGGGCCTTGGTCTCCTGCAGGCAAAGGATGTCGGGGCTGGCTTCGCTGAACCATTCCAGAAAGCCTTTACGATGCGCGGCTCTTATACCATTGATATTCCAAGAGAGGGCACGTATGGAACCCGACATTTCTTAACTCCTCAAGACCGACGGTGGGGGCTCAAATGGTCCGGTTAAATTTACCAGTCACCGGTTTAGCTTACTGGATTTACACATCGGTCTCGGTCAGCGGCGGTCTCGGTCAGCGGCTCCAGAATGCCAAGCAGTTCTTCCACATTGCCAAGATTGATCCCGATCCCCTCGGCGTCCACTGACAAGGGTATGTAAAATTGAGATTATAGCTACGAACCGGCCCCACCGCCCCTGGATTCCGGCCTACGCCGGAATGACGGAATGGGCCCGCCTGGATTCCGGCCTACGCCGGAATGACGGAATGGGCGCCCCTGGATTCCGGCCTACGCCGGAATGACGGAATGGTCCCGCCTGGATTCCGGCCTACGCCGGAATGACGGAATGGTCCCGCCTGGATTCCGGCCTACGCCGGAATGACGGAATGGGTCCGCCTGGATTCCGGCCTACGCCGGAATGACGGAATGGTCCCGCCTGGATTCCGGCCTACGCCGGAATGACGGAATGGGCCCGCCTGGATTCCGGCCTACGCCGGAATGACGGAATGGGCCCGATACGGAATGGGCCCGATAGTGAGCATTTGGGAGCGGTTTTGTATTTGAGCAAGCCTACCCTACTATGCGGTCTCACGTTCAACTGCGTAAAGTCCCAAATGAAATACATACCCTTGTCAGGAGGGGCCATACGGCCCCCGAACTTATTCATCTTAATCCTCAGGCAGCCTTAGCTGTCGAGCTAAGGCTGGATCAGTACCCGGACTGTCCCATCCGGATCCTTCCGGTGGTTGAGGACCTGGTGCTTCTCCTTTTCCGCCCACAGGATAACATCGTAGATATTGAGAGCGTCGGCAAGGATGGCCTCCACCAAGGCCTTGCGATCGTACTCTATTTGCTTGGCCAAGGCGGCAATGACGCCGGCGCAGCTCTTGCCCCTGCCGTCAATTACGACCCAGCCCGCGCCGGAGCCGTTGCTGGGCATCACCATTGGCTCGTCGAAAACGTTGATCTCTCCCGTCTTCCGCAGTTCCAACTGACGTTTAAATTCCGCCACGGGTTCCCAAGCCACGGCGCGGCCCCGGTCGCCATCAGAACAGGCGGCGCCGCGCACGCCGACGATATCGGGGTTGATGCGGGCCAATTCGTCCAAGTCGTCAATGCGGAGGTGGCCCGACAGGGCGGTGCTCAAACCCATCTCTTTACCTTCGAGAATCATCGTCTTCAGGTCAGCCTCGGGAATGAAGTCGAACAGGTTCCTTCCGTCCTTGGTCAGGGTGTCGATGAGGAAGCCGTCGCACTGCCCCTCTTTGGCCAGTTGTACCATCACGTACGGGTCCAACCCATCGTAAAGCGGGTTGTCAGCGAAAACGGAGCCCACGAGCTTTGTCTGGTACCCTTCCATCGCAGACCGGGCTTGGCGCAGCACATCGACGGCGGTGTCGTAGTCGGTGTTACAGAAGCCTACCTTGACGGATGTGGCGTTCAACACAGCGGCGGCGTAAGCTGCCATGGCCACCGTGCCGGGCTGACTGGGAACTACGCCCAAGGTCACGCTTACATGGTTTTCCGGCTGGATTCGCGACCTGATCTGGTGGACCACAGTTGGATGTCCCGAACCCACCAAGGCTTCCTGAAGGTTCTTAACGTCCACCACATCCGCGCCGCCTCTTTCCGCTTCCAGCGCCTCCTCGACGTTCTGGACGCTGACCATCAATAACATGCCGGAGAAGAAGCTGTTGTTGCCGGTCAACCAAGCCGTGCGGCTGTCCACAGGCTGGCTGAACACCGGAGGCCGGGGCTTTAGCGGCTCAAGTTCTTGTCTTAACTCCGCTTTTTCTTGGGCCGTGAAGTCCACCAATGGGTAGCGGCTGTGACCTGTTGACAGCCCCATTATCTCTCCCCAGGCCTTGACCATGGGGACCGGCAGCGCGCCGTTCTGCTTGTCTACGGTGCGGGTCCACCAAGTGTCGGAGAGTTCCTTGATGCGGCGTAAGTGGGTCTCGTAGAACTCCTCGTCCAAGTGGCCTTGGCTGGCTTTTTCGATGAATTGAACGTAGTTGTTGCGCTCCGGGATGTCGAAGCGCCAATCCGATGTATTGGAGAACATCACCTGCTGCTGGAACCCAAGCTCCTTTGCCTTCCAGTAGACCCATTCGTCGGGCGTGCTGATTATGGCGTCCTCGCCGATGGACAAGTGGGTCTCAATGGAGAGTTGCTGATTGAAACTGGCCTCTTTAACGCCGACTACGTTGGGGGTTTCGCAGAGCCGTTTCAGGTTGGCCGGGCTCAGGACGATGCCGAATTGCGGCGAGTTATAGAACATGATGGCCAAGGATGTTCTTTCGGCCAAGTACCGTACCCAATCGATGACCTGTTCTTCGGTCTTGGTAACGATGTACGGTGGAGCGACAATGAGGACGTCGAATCCCATATCTTCGGCGTTACGTGCGAGGTCCAGCATGGCTGGAGCGGACGTATGGGTGACGTGGGCGCCGATGAGCCATTTGTCCCGCGACTCGTCGGCGACAATCTGCATCACTTGGAGACGTTCATTGTGCGTCAAGCTCCAGAACTCCCCCATTCCCCATGTGCATCCGGCGCCGCGGGTGCCAAGCTTTTGGATGTGGCGGATGTTGCGGCGCATACCGGCTTCGTCGATCTCATCTTTATCCGTAAACGGAGTGATAAGAGTCGTCCATTGACCCTTCAGAGCCTCCCAAGCCCACTCCTGTGCTTCCTCTCTTCCATAGGTCGCCATTGCGTGTCACCTCTTGCAGAGTCGTTGCGATGGAAAATTTTGACGCTGGCATTTTACCGCCTTCCAGCGGTTTCCGTCCAATTGACTAAAGTCAAGAGAAAGGGGGATACCCGATATGGCGTGATTGCAATTGACGATGAATAGCCGGTAGCGTTCCGTTTCAGGTGGTCCGTCCGCTTGGCCACAGTCCGGTGGATTCCCGCCTTCGCGGGAATGACGGGTTGGGCGCGGGAATGACGGGTTGGGGCCAGTAGTGCGAAATCTTTGTAATGACGAGTCGATTGGTACAGAGCCGTTGCCCGGACATACCTGGCTTACGGAGACGATGGTCGAGCAATCCGGCATTTCACACGTCATTTCAAGGATGTTGGTCTACTAGTACCGTTTCCACTTGAATATGCCTTATACCGGATATTTGTTTCACCTGTTAGTCATTCCCGCGCAAGCAGGAATCCAGAGTTAGAGGCAGCTTTCCAGTATCAACAAATCCATCTGGAAACGGTACTAGGGATGCTCTGAGCAAGGCTGGTTTGGACCAAATTTGGGTTTGTCGGGACGGCCACGAGGGCTAGAACTGCCGTCCGGGCGTTGCTAGACAGCACTCAGCCTCTTGCCCTTCTCTCTTGGCAGGGCCGTTGAAGGTCCGGCTCGGGCCATAGGGCCTGGGGGCTGCCTCTGGGCGCACTACTCTGACAGTTGACCTTCCGCCGTCAGCAGCTTGCCCAGCGCGAACAGCAGCGCCAGTCGCTCTGCATTCTTGGCCAAGCCCCGGTAACGCACCTTGCCGTATCCAAACAGACGCTTCACCCTCAAGAAGAGGTGCTCCACCTTGGCTCTCATTTGTGGCGGATCTTATCCAAGTCGCCTATAGCGGCGCCTAAATGCCTCCCGACCTCCCTCCATCACTCGACAGACCTCTTCTCGAATGACTTCCTCCTGCAGGGAGCCCGACTGTCTGACGACACACTGCCCTCCATCGAACGCCAATGCGTGCAGCATTTCCGCGTCACCGTTGACTACGATATTGGGGTTGTGTGTCACTACGATTATCTGCCGTCTGAACTTGTTCTCTCGAATCTGGCGCACAATCAAGTCATAGATCAGATGGTTGTCCAGGTCGTCCTCATGTTGATCAAGTACCAGAGGCTCCTCTCCATGTGCAAGGAGGAATGCCAACATCGCAGCAGATCGCTGACCCGCCGATGCCTGTGAGATCGGTTGAAAGTCCCGGCCATCCCCCGTGCGACTGTACCTCACGGAAAGCCCATCCTCCGGGAACCAAGTAAAAATATTGTCGAGCAACTCTGGTCTACGACCGAACTCTCGTTCAAGGTAATTGTTGAAGTGGCCGCCGAAGTTGCCTTGCCCACCGCACGCTGACTCCAATCGCCCCTTGAGGTTCCTTAGACGACTATCCACTTCTGACGTCCGCGCATCTGGTTCTTCCGGCAAATTCTTGAGCAAGTCGCCCACAATGCCTTTGGTGGATGACCCAGCATTTGTGATGAGGATGTCATCGGAAAATCTTTCATCGAGGACGTTCAACATCTGACGCAAAGATCGCTCTATGATATGTGGGTCGTCTCCGTATGGCCGAATATCTATGCGCACGAAGTTGTTCTGCGATAGCGCGTTAGATAGAAACTCACGGCGGGCACGAGTCATTGCGCGGCGTGCCTCTCGGACTTCCTCTAGGCGCTCCTGGGATCCCTCTACGACCCTATCACGCTCCTCTTTATCTGATTGCAGGTTCTCCATTTCGTCATCGAGTCGTTGTTTCTCCTGTACCAAGGAGCCGTACTCGTTCGGGTCCGAGACGCCCTCTGTCTCAAGGCCCTCGACCAAGTTCCGGTAAGCTTCCGCGGCCTCCTCTGCCGACACTTCCCACTTGCTATTTTTCAGCGCCTCCCGCTGCGACTCCCCGACCCCGCGAAGATTTTGTGCCATCTCTCGCAACTGTTGGCCAGCCGTCTCTACGGCTGTTCTCAATGTGGTCGCCAAATCAACGGCTTGCCGATCTTCCTCCGTTGCTTGGTCGAACAAGCCATCCGGCAAGTCTTCGAGCTGGAGTCCTTCCGCAGTAGCTTCGATATTCTTAGCAGCCTCCTCGACTGCCTCAAACTGACGATCCAACTCTTGGCGTTGCCTCTCACGGTGACGGTAGGCTGTCAAAACGGTCGTATGACCTGAAGCCTCGAAACGTGCGAGCTTGCGCTCTACGTCTTGGAGTTGAAGGGCGGTGGGGTCTTCAAGTCCCCGCAACTTACTGTCAATTTCTCGTATCCGCGCCTTGGATGAGTCAAATGCGGCGACAGCTTCAGTTAGTTTTCCTCGCAGTTCTCCTACTCCCGCTGCTCTGTCAATTTCCCTTAATAATGCCGTCGGGTCATCTCCAGCCAATTCAGCGATCTGCCCTTGGCTAAACATCTGAAGTGGAAAACGGTCCGAAGTAACAGCTTGCACACTTGAAGACTGCCACTCACCGGACTCCGACTCATCCTCTACGGCTGTACCAGTGCCGCCTTTTCCCCAATTGACACGATGTCTTACGCCGTCACGGATCAATGTCCACTGAATTTTTGTAGAGTCAGTCAGGCCGCCGTCCTTTGTCTGGTCTGATGGCACCTGATTGAACCGCCTGAAAGTTTCTCGAGACTCGCTATGTGCTGGTAGCGCCTCGAAGTCCGAATCGCGCCTTGCCGCAAGTCTCAATGCGTGAAGGACGGTGGACTTACCTGTCCCTCGTCCGCCAATCAAAGCGTTCAGCCATGGGTTAAAATCGAGCCTTGCTGGCCGTGGCCCGCGCCCCATGTAGCGCGCCTCATCAATCTCTATGGATTCGATGCAGTGATTCGGCAGTGCGAATGGATGGAATGCCTCTGACACGTCGCTTCGACGAATCGAAAAGCCTCCACCGTCTAGCAGCGCCAAGCGCAGACCCTCTATGGAAGGCTTCGCCATCTTCACCCAAGTGTAGTGAGAACCTGGATAGTGCTCGTCAGTTTCGCCATCTGGGTGATGCGAATCGGACCCGAGAACTTCGGCCCAGGCCAACTTGCGCTGCTCGTAGAGGTCCGGTTTTTGAAATGCTGCGGCTACGACCTCCATTGCCAGAATGCCCTGGAAATCAAGTACTTGGCTAACTGTGTTGGGGTCAAGTGCCGTCTTTCTCGAACCTTCACTTTGAGGTCGAAGTAGACCCTTAGGATTATCTGCGTGGGCGAGAACAGGAATACCGCCTCTGGCCAGAACAGTTTCAACAACCTCGACGGCTGACTTGCGGGTCACGCCGTCGCTGTCTCCCTTGCTGCCGTCATAGTCAACGGCGCCGATGAGGGCGTCAAGATCTGACGTGGATCTGTCCGGGTCAAAGATCGCAAGAAGGTGGAATCCCCCATTAACTGACAACTCCACCCCGGGGAACAGATGAAGGGGCCGGAATTCAGGATGCTGCGTCTGTTCGAGGTCGTTTAACTCATCCTTGAGGCGGTCAACCCATTCTCCTGTGTTGTGATCCGTGACTGCCACGCAATCGACTTCTGCGCGCATGAACGCGAGTAACCACTCTTTCGGTTCGAGTTGCTTCAAGGACGATTGCTTTTCCCCTTTGCCATAGTCCATGGACGCTGGGGTGTGGGTATGAAAGTCGAACTTCCACCATCTAGCGCCAGGATAATGCCAATTGGAACTTTGGTCGGCTGTCAAATTCAATTCCTCCCGGCTCCCGTGTTATTCGTCAGAGAAGGTCTGATGATATATCCAGTCCACCCCTTGATGCTGCCAGTGTATTAGGTGTCCCAGGCTCCCAAGTATCAGGTGTGCTCCGTCTCAATCTTTCCCTGAGCTTCTTTCTCCCGTTTGGCCTCCTCCTAAACTAAAGCCAAGGTGGAATCTACATTTGTGGGGCGATGAAGATTGGCTTAGGCACCACGGTAAGTCTCTTCCACCTATACTTGGAAAGCGATCCAGTGCCGCCGATTGGCTTCCTCGATATGCGTATTTCACCTTGGTATTAGTTTAGTAATGAAAACGCCTGAATTGCAACGCCACCGCGGACGCCCCAGGGCATGGGCAAAGTTGTCCCAACCTCGTGCGGGCGGGACGCCCGCGCTCCTTCTCGTTTCCTCAGCGAATTAGTCCTCTCCCGCCCAGACAAGGTCGCGACGGTAATGTCTTACCCAGGGGATGAGGGTGCGTAGGAGGTCATGGTCGTCGATTTCGACCTTTTTGCGGCGGCATTTTTCCAAGTACCTGTTGACCCCCATGAAGGTGGGGAGCCGGAAGCCGGCTTTGACTACCCGGAAGCCGAAGGAGCGGGGCTGGGGCAGGGGTTTACGGTCGGTGAGGGCGACGAACCACTGGAGACGAAATTCTTTGACCAAGCGGCGAAGCCGGACGATGGCCAGTTCCTTGGCCATTTTCTTTTGTAGGGCGCGGATGCGGGATCTCAATTCTCCCATTTTAAACATTCACCTCGCAGCGTTTATTTAGCGTTTGTTTAAGGGTGTGGTGGGCGGTCCAGATGGGCAGGGCGGCCTGCTGGCGAAAGGTAAGGCTGGATTTTTGGATTTTCCTCCCATTTTCTCTCATTTCCTCCCGTTCCGGGTCAACGGTGTGGATTCCCGCCTGCGCGGGAATGACGGGGTTGGGGCGGGAATGACGGGACTGAGGCGGGATAGTGCAAGGCCGGAGGAGGGTTCCGGCGACTGCGGGTCGGGTTCCGGTTGTTGCGGGTCGGGTTCCGGTTGTTGCGGGTCGGGTTCCGGTTGTTGCGGGTCGGGTTCCGGTTGTTGCGGGTCGGGTTCCGGTTGTTGCGGGTCGGGTTCCGGTTGTTGCGGGTCGGGTTCCGGTTGTTGCGGGTCGGGTTCCGGTTGTTGCGGGTCGGGTTCCGGTTGTTGCGGGTCGGGTTCCGGTTGTTGCGGGTCGGGTTCCGGTTGTTGCGGGTCGGGTTCCGGTTGTTGCGGGTCGGGTTCCGGTTGTTGCGGGTCGGGTTCCGGTTGTTGCGGGTCGGGTTCCGGTTGTTGCGGGTCGGGTTCCGGTTGTTGCGGGTCGGGTTCCGGTTGTTGCGGGTCGGGTTCCGGTTGTTGCGGGTCGGGTTCCGGTTGTTGCGGGTCGGGTTCCGGTTGTTGCGGGTCGGGTTCCGGTTGTTGCGGGTCGGGTTCCGGTTGTTGCGGGTCGGGTTCCGGTTGTTGCGGGTCGGGTTCCGGTTGTTGCGGGTCGGGTTCCGGTTGTTGCGGGTCGGGTTCCGGTTGTTGCGGGTCGGGTTCCGGTTGTTGCGGGTCGGGTTCCGGTTGTTGCGGGTCGGGTTCCGGTTGTTGCGGGTCGGGTTCCGGTTGTTGCGGGTCGGGTTCCGGTTGTTGCGGGTCGGGTTCCGGTTGTTGCGAGGAGGTTTCATGCGGTTGCGAGGAGGGTTCCGGGGGCTGCGGGTTGGGTTGGGGAAGGTTGTTGTTTGGGCGGCGTTCAGTCATCAGACATCATGTTGCCTCAGTGGCTTGGTTGGATTTGCCCATGTCCAGAGGACGTTGAGCAGTACAGGTATTATATTAGAGGAGTGTTTTCCGAGTTGGGAAGGGGCAACTGTCAGTAAATCCGAATCAGGATTTGCAGGATTAACAGGATTAACAGGATGAAAGGCGCCCAGGATTGTTCAGTTTCTCGGCCCCGCATCCACGAGGGCTGGCTCTTCGCGGGAATGACCGTTGGGTCCACTGATAGGGGTATGTAAAATTGAGATTATAGCTACGAACCGGCCCCACCGCCCCTGGATTCCGGCCTACGCCGGAATGACGGAATGGGCCCGCCTGGATTCCGGCCTACGCCGGAATGACGGAATGGGCCCGATACGGAATGGGCCCGATAGTGAGCATTTGGGAGCGGTTTTGTATTTGAGCAAGCCTACCCTACTATGCGGTCTCACGTTCAACTGCGTAAAGTCCCAAATGAAATACATACCCTTGTCAGCGTTGGGTCCGGGAATGGAACCACCTAAATTGGAACGCTCCCTGAATAGCCCCCGGCTGGCAGAAAGAGACTGTGAGTGTTAAAATATAATATGGGTCAATTTGCCCTGCCTATATGACTGTTGTTGACGACATAAAGGGACGACTTGACATTGTAGAGGTGGTGTCTCGTTACGTTCCGTTGCAACGGTCCGGACGCAGCCACAAGGCGAATTGCCCCTTTCACCAGGAAAAGACCCCCTCCTTTCACGTTTTTCCGGACCGGCAGACGTGGCGATGTTTCGGCGCCTGCGCTACCGGCGGCGACGTGTTTTCTTTCGTGATGCGAGCCGAAGGCCTGGAGTTTGCCGATGTCCTCAAGGACTTGGCGCAACAGGCGGGCGTTGCGTTGCCCGACAGGCAAAGGCGTACTGAACAGGAGAGCGGTTTAGAGATCAACGAGGCCGCCAGGATTTACTTCCAACGGCATTTGGAATCTTTCCAGGGGGCCGAGGCAAGAGAGTACCTGAAGTCGCGCGGTGTGTCACCGGAAACGATAAGCAAATTTGAACTGGGCTTGAGCCCTTCTGATGGGGAATCACTGAAACAACATCTCACAGGCCAAGGGTTCTCGCCTCAGCAGTTGGCCCAGTCCGGTATAGTGCGAACGTCGCAGAATGGCCGACTACTCGACCTCTTTCGGGGCCGGTTAATGTTCCCGATACGGAACGCCCAAGGAGGACTGGGAGGGTTTGGGGCCCGCGCGATGGACGATTCGCAACCCAAGTACCTCAATTCACCCAGAACTCCTACTTTCGACAAGGGCCACATCCTGTACGGGTTGAACTTGGCCAAGGACCCCGTTCGTCAAAAAGGGGCGGTGATAGTTGAAGGATACATGGACGCCATCGCCGCCCATCAGGAAGGGTTCGACAACGTGGTTGCTTCCATGGGGACGGCGCTGACGGAAAACCAGGTGGCGGAAATACGCCGTTTGACCAGCAATATAACCATGGCCTTGGATGCTGACGCCGCCGGCCAGCAAGCCACTCTTCGCAGCCTGGAGTCGTCATGGCGAGTGTTCCAGGCTCACGTAACGGGCAGGGTGCGCGGCACCACACTTTTGCAGCGGCCCGAAAGCCTTGATTTGAAAATCGCCGTTATGCCCGCCGGGCAAGACCCAGACGATGTGATTCACCGGTCACCAGCGGAATGGACCGGGATAGTGGGTGACGGGCAATCGTTAATCGAATACCTGCTTGCCGCCCTTTCAACCCAAGCAGATGTTTCAACGCCCGATGGCAAGGCCTTGGTGGTGGGCGCTGTACTTCCTTTGATACAAGCGACAGCGGAGCCCTTTCAACAGGACCACTATTTTCAAATGCTGGCTGATACGCTGGGGGTGACCAGGGACGAATTGCGGGCAACGGTCGACCGTCCAATGGCGGTCCGGCGGCGCCCACAACGCCCGGCGCCACAGACAAGACAGCCAGCTTCGCCGGCGTTTGCCAAGGACGGCGACCCTGTTGAGGAGTATTGCCTTACGCTATTGTTGAAACATCCGGACTTGGAAGAGCCGGCAGAGAGGCTGAAACCGGAGTATTTCCGGCGGTTGGAGAACCGGGAGATCTTCAGCCAATGGCTCCGCGTTTGCCAAGGGGACGAGGCTCGATCGGGACCGGAGGCGTTGGCTGATTTGGTTGGGGAAGAGCTGGCGGGGCCATTGGACCGGATCCTGCAAAAAGAAACGCCGCCGCCGGACCCGCAGAAGCGAATGGCCGCCTTTGAAGACGTTGTCCGGAAACTGGAGATCCTGTATCTAAAAGACTTGAAGTTGGAAGAGGAGTTAAGATTTAAGGACTCGCCGCCGGACTTGTCCGACGAGGCCTACATGGACGTGCTGAACGTAAACGAACGTATAAAGGAAAACCAGGTCAGCCGACAATCAGGGTACCAAAACATTGGAGGCAGAGGATAGTAATGCCCAGACGCAGAAGCAGCAGCCTTAATCCCGAGGAATTCCTTGAAGGGACCGACGAACCCGAAGAGGGAGACACTATAGTTGAAATCTTTCGGGGCGTGAAAGCCCGGCAAGAGGAAGACGCGGCCAGCGAATCCAACGGGATATCCAACATCGCCTCCACTTTGGCGACTCAAATCCAGGAAGAGCAGTGGGACTCGGCAGAGCCAGAAGACAAAGTGAAAGACCCGGTGGACGACGGATCGGGCGAGCCTTCTTCTTCTTCTTCTTCTTCTTCCGACTCTGAAGGCGACGACCCGGACTGGGAGGCTGAAGCTGAAACCACGGAGGTCCTGGACGACCCGGTACGCATGTACTTGCGGGAAATCGGCAGAGTCCGCCTGCTCACTTCAAAAGATGAACGCTCCTTGGCCAGAAAGATTGAGGGCGGAAAGCACTTGACGGCCCTGGAGGCCGAGCTGAGCGGGTTGGAAGGTCGCCAGCCCAGGTCCTGGGAACTCACCTGCGGCCTGCTGCGCCGATTGGTCGATTCTTCAGCCTTGGTGGTTGCTCTCTGCGAGCAACTGGGTTTGCCCTCCAGCCCAACACTGTCGGAGGTGACTAACCATCCCACGCTAAGGGCGGCCATTGATGCCGAGGTGTCACCCGATTTACTGGCGAGCGTTGCAGAGACGTTGGAGACGGACATCGAAGGACTTTACCGGGAAGTAGTCAACCTGTCTCTGAATAGTTGGCTGCTTCCACCGGATGCCATCACCGTCTTGAAAGATTGTCAACTATGCGATTTAAGCGGGACATTGAGCCAACCCGGTTGCTACGACGAATTACAGCGAATGGACCCCCTGTTCAGGCGTTACTTCCGTGACGTTCACCGCGAAAGTTCAAAGTCGCAAGCTCACCTTACAGAAGCCAACTTGCGGCTGGTGGTAAGCGTAGCCAAGAAGTACATCGGACGGGGAATGGCCCTTCTGGACATGATTCAGGAAGGCAACATCGGCCTGATTCGCGCGGTGGAGAAGTTCGACTACCGCAAAGGCTACAAGTTCAGCACCTACGCTACTTGGTGGATACGTCAAGCCATTACCCGCGCTATCGCCGACCAAGCGAGAACTATCCGCATTCCGGTGCACATGGTGGAGACCATCAACAAACTCATGCGTCAGCACCGTCGGCTACTACAGGAGTATGGCAGAGAGCCTACGCCGGAAGAAATCGGCGAAGCAATGGAAATCGGCCCGGAAAAGGTTGAAGAGATTCTAAAGATTTCTCAGGAACCGGTCTCTTTGGAGACGCCGATTGGCGAGGAGGAAGACTCCCATCTGGGGGACTTTATCGAAGACCGGAACGCCCCCGCGCCGGCAGACGCCGCGTCCTTTCAATTGTTGAAGGAGCAGGTCAACGAGGTGCTTCACACGCTGACCGAGCGGGAAGCGCGGGTGCTGCAATTGCGTTTCGGCCTGCAGGATGGCCGAAGCCGTACTTTAGAAGAGGTGGGCCGGGAGTTCGGCGTGACGCGGGAGAGAATACGGCAGATTGAGGCCAAGGCTCTCCGGAAGCTTCGGCACCCCACCCGGTCCCGCAAACTTAAGGACTTCCTTGAGTGAACATAACGTGTATGTTATTAGGCTAAGATGGGAAGGATTCAGGTCGGGTCATAATCAAAAGGTAAACAAAACCGTCAATCTCTAACTATTTTACGCTTGGTGCGCCCAGAAATTCGATGCTATACTCGGCTTTAATCTAACTTGGGAGGAGGTAGCAGTGGAAGAATGGGTTATTCCTAAATGCCTGACCTGCAACATAGGCCAATTAGTGCCCTTATCTGACTACGGTGGTCAAGGAGCGGCGGTACATTACAAGGCTTGGGTCTGCACCAATCCTGGCTGCGGCTTCAATGTCAAGATCCGGAACGGGGACATATACCTTAACGAGCCCATCACGCCCGGTGCTAATCACATACCTAGACCTCGATAGGGCTTTTGGGTTTTCAAGGTCTGGGATTAGTGCTCCCCGGGTTTTGGAGCTACGGCAACCTGCGACCCGAGGTGAAGTTGCCTGAGCAACCCCGTGCTGGGAACCAAGAGCCTTCATGTCTAACGCAAGGAGGTGGCATGGACGCTGGATACGATTATCTGCTTATGCGCAAGCGCTCACAGCAGCGACCTTACGGCACAATTGGAATATTTCTTTTCATATTCGGTATTACGCTGTTGGCGTGCGGCATAGTATACTACGGTTACATGGCGACGGCGTCCTCAGGATCGAGCGGATTTAATTTCGACATTTCGGAAACCGCCACATCTGAGGATAGCCTGGCTGGTGAGACAAGGACCGTTTCAGCAGCGATGGGAGTGGAGACGGATTTTATCCAGCAATCCTCGAAACAATCCCACAGCCCGCAACCAGTCGAGGCGGTTAACCCCTTACTTGTCAAAACCGCCCAAGCTACTTTGAGGGACCCGGTCACCGGGTCCCTTTAATTTTCCGCCACTGATTCTATATTTTGAATTAATAACCCCCGTTTCTACGAGCTTAATCAGATCAGCCACTCCAAGATCGCGAGCAATCCCTCCACTCCATCCCTGTTCGCTGACAGGGGTATGTAAAATTGAGATTATAGCTACGAACCGGTCCCACCGCCCCTGGATTCCGGCCTACGCCGGAATGACGGGATGGGCCCGCCTGGATTCCGGCCTACGCCGGAATGACGGAATGGGCCCGCCTGGATTCCGGCCTACGCCGGAATGACGGAATGGGCCCGCCTGGATTCCGGCCTACGCCGGAATGACGGAATGGGCCCGATACGGAATGGGCCCGATAGTGAGCATTTGGGAGCGGTTTTGTATTTGAGCAAGCCTACCCTACTATGCGGTCTCACGTTCAACTGCGTAAAGTCCCAAATGAAATACATACCCTTGTCAGCGTTGGGTCCGGGAGTTCCCTGAGAATGTAAAGACTTTGGCACTGGCCTTGGGCGAGGCCGTGTAGTTCATAAATCCGGCCTTGAGCTACATGACCGGCGGTGTCGAAGTATTGCGCGCTTTGATCAGTTGGTAGCCGATGTGTTGGCGTCCGTTCGTTGGATGTGCAGCTTGCGGAGCCGGCGGCCCAATATGGACACTACTTCTATACGCAGATGGTCCGTGGAAACTACGTCGCCTGGTGAGGGAATTTTACCCAAGGCTTGGTAGACGAACCCTCCGACAGTGTCCACATCGGCGCTGTTTATGGTGGTGGCGAACAACTCCTCAATGTCTTCGGTGGATACACCCGCGTCCACCAGTGCTCCGCCGTCCGGCAAGCGGACCAGTTGGGACTCCTTGGTCCTGGAAAACTCGTCCTCTATCTCCCCTACAATCTCCTCGAGAAGGTCTTCTATAGTAACCAAGCCCTCGGTTCCCCCGTATTCATCCACGACTATGGCCATTTGAATACCCTTGTCCTGCAACTCCTCCAGAAGGTCGTCCAACCTCTTGGTTTCCGGTATGAAGAACGCGGGATTGATGAGGTCGCGCAGAGTCTGCTTGGAGTCCGGGCGGGCCAGGGCAGCCAAGACGTCCCGGGAGTGCACGATGCCCAAAACGTGGTCGATGGTGTCTTCATACACCAGGACCCGGCTGTGGCCGCTTTGGACCATCTGCTCGGCCACTTGGGTCAACGACGACTTATTGTCCACCGCCACCATGTCCAACCGGGGCACCATAATCTCGCGGGCCGACGTAACGTCCAAGCGCAGGATTGACCGCAACATTCCCCTGTCCCGGTGGTCCAGGCTGTCCAATTCCGCCTCGGTTAGCAACGGCTGGTCCCGGTCCAAGGGGTCGTCCGAGGAGCCATTGCCTTCCGGTCCGGCGCCGTTTCCATTAGCGCCGGTTGCCGCCCGCTGCCCGTTCCAATTAAGCAACCGTGACAAGGGGATACAAAGGCGGTCAACTTTACCGGGAAACCTGGAAGCTGTGAACGCGGCGGCGCGGTCTACAATTATCAGACCGGCCAGAACACACAAAGCCAAAACCGAAACAAGCCACCAATCGCTGGCGCCTACGCTGTGGGCCAAGGCCAGCCCCGACAGCGCGGCGGCGATTATGCAAGCTTGCTTGAAAGGACGAAGGAGCGGTGCAGCCTTCTGAAGCGACACCCCGGTTTTGGGAAAGCTACCCAAGCTCAGGCCCGAGCGTTGACCCAGGCTGAGATAAGAGAACAGAAGGAAGGATGCCGCGAACACTAATGCTGATGGTACGCTATCTGTATCCAAAACCCTCGCCCCCCGGACGCTCGCGGTCCTGATGTGGAACTCGCAAACGGCTGGCGCCAGGAGGTCATTTGGTTATAGGACTGCTGCCCTTTATTTTAGCAGGAACACCGACTGCTAGTCTATCGGGAGGAATGTCTTTAGTGACCACGGCACCGGCGCCGGTTGCAGCCCCTGCGCCAATGGTGACTGGGGCTACCAGCATGGTGTCGCAGCCGATGAAGGCGCCCTCTCCGATGACCGTGCGGTGTTTGTCCTTGCCGTCGTAGTTGCACGTAACCATGCCCGCGCCCACGTTCACCCGCGGCCCGATGGAGGCGTCACCCACGTACCCGAAGTGGCCCATGACCGAGCCGGTGTGGAACCGGCTTTCCTTGACCTCCACGAAGTTCCCCAAGTGGACTTTCGATTCCAGGTAGGCGCCGGGACGCAGATGACTGAATGGGCCGATGTCCACATCGTCTTCCATGGTGGACTCTTCCAGCACCGATGCGACTACCTTGCAGCGGTTACCCAGCATCGAGTCTTTAATTACCGAGCCGGGGCCGATTTCGCATTGCTCACCGATTACCGAGCGGCCGGTAATCATGGTGTTTGGCAGGATAATCGTGTCTTGTCCGATGGTCGCATCTGAGTCGATGTACACCGTAGCAGGGTCGGCTATGGTTACTCCGGCCAGCATCCATGCCTCGCAAATGCGGCGCCGCAACACGGCCTCCACCTCTGATAGCTGGACCCGGTTGTTCACTCCCATCAATTCAGAGGCGTCCCCAACCTCGACCCCCAGCACCTCAGCGCCCTTTGCGGCACCGATTGCCGGGAGGGCGGTGATGTACAGTTCGCCCTTGGAAGAGGTCGCAACCTCTTCAATGTTATCCCATAGCCAGTCGTTGCCGATGCAGTAAACGCTGCCGTTGACTTCGGCGGGACCGTCCTTTGCGCCGGTCCAGTCGGAAGCTTCCACGATGTCTGCCACGCGCCCTTCCTGGTCTCGCAACACCCTGCCAAAGTCCCCGCCGGAAGGCAACCTGCATGTCAGCAGCGTCATGTCCGCGTCGGAACTGAGATGTTTAGACATCAAGGTCTTGACCGAGTCCGCACGCACCAACGGAGCGTCGGCGGCCATCACCAGCAAACGGCCCTCCAGTCCTTCCAGCAATCCGCGCGTTTGGGCTAAGGCGTCGGCAGTACCATTGGGATCCGGCTGGGTAACGTATTCCACGTCATCGCCCAATGCCGCCGCTACGGCCTCCCGGTTGGAGGGCGACACCACTACTATCCGGCGTTGGATACCCAATTGGGCCATGAGGTCCAATGGATGCCGCACCATAGGCTTGCCGCACACGCGGTGGAGCACCTTGGACAACCGCGACTTCATTCTTGTGCCATCGCCTGCGGCAAGCACTACCCCCATCCATTGGTCCATAGCATCACTCCTCTTGGAGAGCATCCAGTAAGTCTCAAATTTCTTGCGTGGACTGCTTGGGGAATTATAGCAGTCCAGATTGACAACTATTCCCCCTGCGGCCACAATGGGCCACACCCTCCGCAAGCCCGACGCGGGCACCGGACAGGCGTTTGCTTGTTCGACGCGGACTTGTTCAAGGAGTTGTGCACCCATGGACAAATCGCAGATCCCATTCATTTCCGCTACCGAGTTGTCCGCCCTTATCGAGTCCCGGGAGGTGTCCTCGGTCGAGGCCACCGAGGCCTACTTGGACCGCATTGGCGACATAGACGGCAAACTGCACTCCTACATTACCGTTACACGGGAAGAAGCCTTGGCCGCCGCACGGCGGGCAGACCAGGAAATTGCCGCCGGACAACACCGGGGGCCGATGCACGGCGTTCCGGTGGCCGTGAAGGACCAGTTTTACACCAAGGGCATCCGCACCACCGGCGGGTCCGCCATCCTCAAGGACTTGGTTCCCGACGAAGACGCCACCGTTATGACGAACCTGCACCAAGCGGGGGCGGTGCTGTTGGGGAAGCTCAACATGAGCGAGTTCGCCAGCGGCGACGCTTTTCACCATCCCTACGGACGGCCCCTGAACCCGTGGGACTTGTCCCGGAATCCGGGCACGTCCAGCAGCGGGTCTGGAGCGGCGACGGCAGCCTTTTTGTGCGCCACCTCCCTTGGAGAGGACACTGGCGGTTCCATCCGCGGCCCGGCGTCTTTTTGCGGGTTGGTGGGAATCCGGCCAACTTGGGGGCTGGTGAGCAGGTATGGCGTACTGGCAGCTTCCTGGTCGATGGACGCCGTTGGACCGATATCCCGGACCACGGCGGATTGCGCCATGACTCTGGGCGCAATCGCCGGTTACGACCCCAAGGACCCGTATACCCGGAACGCGCCGGTGCCCGATTACCTGGGTAACCTGAACGGCGACATCAGGGGGATCAAAGTAGGCGTGATTACCGAGCGGGTGGATACGGACGCCGTGGAGCCCGACGTGCGCAACAGCGTGACCCAAGCTGTGTCCGTGCTGGGTGAGTTGGGCGCCGTCATCCAGGAAGTGTCAATCCCGCTCATTGTCCATTCCGCGACTATATCCAGCGCCGTCACCATGGGAGACGCTGCGATAGTGCACCACGAGGGCATACGGTCCTGGCCGGGTCAATACGACCACAACAACCGGGTCCGCTTCCTGGCCGGCAGCATTCTTCCATCCCAAGCGTATCAGAAGGCCGTCAGGCTCAGACACATGCTTCGCCAACAAATCCTCGACGCTCTGGAGAGGGTGGACGTACTGGTAATGCCAACTTCTTCAGTACCGGCGACCCCGATCCCCACCGAAGCGGGTATCAAGAGCAAAGAGGAACTGCTCGCCGGCTTTGCCGGGCGGCGCAGCTTTACCGGCCCCTTTAACTTGGCCAGCACCCCGGCCCTGTCAATCAATTGCGGCTTTACCAGTGAGCAGCTTCCCGTTGGGTTGCAGATTGCCGGAAAGCCCTTTGACGAAGAGACGTTGTTCCGGGTGGCCCAAGGATACGAACAGGCCACCGACTGGCATACCCGAAGGCCGCCGATTTAGAGTTTTCCCTAGCATCTGTAAAATTCCTTATCTTCAGGACTTGGACAAGCTGTTATCCGTAGAGCATGGGAGGATGTGGACCCATGAAGCTAAAAGTAGTCCTATCTCCGTCTGAGGAAGGTGGCTACACGGTTTACATTCCAGCTTTGCCCGGTTGTATCAGCGAAGGGGATACCAAGGAGGATGCCTTGTCCAACATCCGAGAGGCGTTGGAATTGTACCTTGAACCTATCAATGATGACTTATAAACCATCTCAAAATCAACTATCCCCGATGACATCCCATAGTTCCTGACCTAAGCTTATGGATTCCCGCCTGTGCGGGAATGACGGGTTGGGTAGTACACCAAGTTTTGAGATAGTCACTTAGTGCAGGTAGAAAATGCCGAGGTAGTGGACTTGGTGTTGTGACCAAGTCCCGGCTTAACCGCAAATAATGGACTTACAGGAGCAGACCGATGCCCGATCTTTTCGACCTGAGCGCAGTCGAAGCTTCATCACGAATCCGCCGCAGGGAGCTATCGCCAGTAGACCTTATGGAGTCGCTGCTTGGCAGAATCGACTCGTTGGAGCCGCAATTGAAGGCGTGGGTCTACTTGGACCATGACGCCGTTTTGGCCGAGGCGAAGCAAAAGCAAGCGGAGTTGGACGCCGGGGCGCGCTTGGGGCCGTTACACGGGGTGCCCATCGGGGTGAAGGACATTTACTATACCGCCGGTATCCCGACGACGGCCTGCTCCAGGTTATACGCCGACTTCGTTCCGGAATACGACTGCACTACGGTAGCTTCATTGAAACGCGCCGGGGCCATAATGTTGGGCAAGACCGTGACCACGGAGTTCGCTTGCGCCGATCCATCACCAACGATAAACCCTTGGAACGCGGCCCACACTCCAGGCGGCTCCAGCAGCGGCTCTGCGGTGGCGGTCGCCGCCCGCATGTGCTCCGCTGCTCTCGGCTCCCAGACTGTCGGCTCGGTGTTGCGGCCCGCCTCCTACAACGGCGTGGTGGGGTTCAAGCCCAGCTTCGGGCGGGTGAGCCGATACGGTATCATCCCCGTCAGTTGGTCCTTGGACCATCCGGGGTGGATGGCCCGAACAGTGGAAGATATTGCTTTGTTGATGCAGGTGATGGCCGGCCCTGACCCCCAGGAAGCCATAACTTTACGGCACCAAGTCGACGATTACATGAGCGGGTTGACTTGGCCTTCGGCGCCTCGGATCGGCGTCGTCCGCCGTTTCTTTTACGACCACGCCGACGAAGAAACGCGACAGCATACCGACGGAGTCCTGGAGTTGCTCAGCAAGGCGGGCGCAATCGTTGGAGACGTTGCCTTGCCGGACAGCATCGACACGGCTATACAGGACCAGCAGGTCATCATGGCAGTGGAGGCCGCCGCATTCCATCAAGCCATGTACGAAGAAAGGTCAGAAGAGTACCAACCGCTTCTCCGGTCAATGCTGCAACGGGGGTTGGATACCGACGTGGTGACCTATTCCCAAGTGCAGGAACGCCGCCAGCAGTTCATCGCTGACATGGCAAACATGGCCGGAAAGGCCGACATTCTGTTGACGCCCAGCACTCCCACTCCGGCACTGGCCGACCTGACCAACACGGGGAACACCATGTACCAGGGCCCTTGGACCTCCTGCGGACTGCCCACCGTCACAATTCCTTCGGGACTGTCTGCGTCCGGTCTGCCTTTCGGCATTCAACTGGGCGCTGGCCCTGGAGAGGACGCCAGCTTGTTAGCCGCCGCCAAGTGGTGCGAAACGGTCTTGAACGTAGACCTGCGGCCTCCCTTGGGATAAAGCCAAGCCTTCCAAGGACGGACCGGGTTCAATCCGGCCGTTCCACATTAGAAGAGGTGCAGACCTATGGAAGTCAACATACCGAGCGAAGACGAGGTCCTGAGTTACTTTCAATCCCTCTCCAACTGGGGACGGTGGGGTGATGACGACGAGTTGGGGGCGTTGAACCTGATTGCGCCGGAGCAGGTCAAACGGGCTGTGGCCACGGTGCAAGAAGGAGTGCGCATCTCTCTGTCGCGCACCATAGAATTCGAATCGACGCTCGACGCACCGAATCCGGCGGTCCACTTCATGGTGGAAAGCGGGGAAGGCTGGGCTACCGGTGACAAGGTCAGCGCGCGTCCCAACGCCGCCGCCACCGACTACTTCGGCATGATCTTCCACGGCTACACTATCACCCACATTGACAGCTTGGCCCACTTCTTCTGGGACGGCAAGACCTACAACGGCAAACCGGCCCACATGGTGTCCACCAGTTTGGGCGCCACCGTTTGCTCGGTGGAAGAGGCCAAGAACGGCATAGTAACCCGCGGTGTGCTGGTGGACGTTCCAATGATACGGGGCATCGACTGGCTGGAACGCGGCGAAGGCGTTATGCCGGATGACATACTGGCCGCCGAGGAACGGTGCGGCTTCAAGATAGAACCGGGCGACGTCCTGTTGATTCGGACAGGGCAACTCCACCGACGCAACGTCGAGGGGCCGGTGGACCGGGCGGCGGGATCGACGGCTTGCCAAGCCGCCTGCCTGCCCATATTCCGGGAGCGGGACATTGCAATGCTGGGTACCGACACCGGCAATGACGTTTCGCCTCAGCAATACCCCAAGCTGTCCAACCCCATCCACCAGGTCAGCATAGTCGCCATGGGTGTGTGGATACTCGACAACGCCGATCTCGAGGAGTTGGCGGTGGCTTGCCGGGAACGTAACCGTTGGGAGTTCATGTTGACCATAGGGCCGCTGCGCCTGCATAACACCACCGGGTCCCCGGTCAACCCCATAGCTATTTTTTAATCCGGGCGGCGGCGTCCCCCGGCCAAGGCGCGGACCAAGCGGCCGGATATTCCGGCGAGCAATTGCTTGACGCGGATGTCGGCGGCGGCTTGCATGTTACCCATGGTGTAAGCGGGGTAAATGTGCAAGCTGTTGGCCAAGTCGCCGATTTTCAGACCCTTATCAATGGCCAAGCCCCATTCCTGTACCATCTCGGCTGCACGGGGCGCCCCAATGGTGGCGCCAAGGATAGCCCCATTCTTGCGATGCACGACCTTCAAGAACCCTTGAGGCTCTCCTTCGGTTAACGCCCGGTCAACTTTCGACAGAGGCCAGATGGCGACGCAGACTTTGTCCCCGGCTTCAGCCCGGGCTTGAGCCTCACTCAGGCCAACCCGTGCTACCTCCGGATCGGTGAACGTTGACCAAGGGACTTGGCTGAGAACGGATTTAGAGGCTCCGGGCACAAAGGCGTTGCGCACGGCCATGAAGCCCTGCCAACCGGCGTAATGAGTGAACTGGTAGCCTCCCAAGCAGTCCCCGGCAGCGTAAATGTGGCGGCGGTTGGTCCGCAAGTGGTCATTGACTTCGATACCTTTGGCGGTGTAAGCAACCCCGGCTTGCTCCAGCCCCAGGTTGTCCACGCGGGGAGTACGGCCTACAGCCAGCAGTAACGCATCTCCGTGCAACTCTTGCCCGTCCAGTAGCGCTTGGACAGTCAGGCCTCGTTGCCTGACACTTTGAACTGGGGCGCCAAGCCGCACGTCCGCCCCCTCTTCCAGCAAACGAGCGGAGATCAAGTCGGCTGCTTCCGGCTCGTCCTTCGCCAACAGCCGCGGTCCCGCCTCAAGAAGCGTGACTTCAGACCCCAATCGCTGGAAGGCTTGGCCAAGTTCGCAGCCGATGGGCCCGCCGCCGATGACCAGCAGCCGTTCCGGGAGGTCCTGCAACTCCCAAACGGTCTCATACGTCAGATAGTTGACTTCGGTTATCCCGGGAATGCTTGGTAACACTGGACGGGCGCCGGTGGTTATAACAAACTTGCGGCCACTCAGCTTGGCGTCGCCCACTTGGACCATGGCTGAATCCAGAAATCTGGCTAAGCCAAAGAATACGTCTATGCCTTCGTTCCGCAACGTATCGGGAGACTCTCCTTGGTACACCTCTTCCGACACTGCTTTGACCCTGGTCATTACCGCTCTCAGGTCTATGGGCGGCTTCACAGCGTTCAACCCGTAGCGGTCGGCGGCGCGCATGTCGTGGACCACCTTCGCCGCCTTGACCAATGACTTGCTGGGGATGCACCCGGTCCAAGTGCAGTCTCCGCCGACGCGTTCCATTTCGGCCAACGCCACCCTCAGCCCCAACTGCGCCCCGAACCTCGCGGCGGTGAGGCCGGCGGAGCCGCCGCCGATTACAATCAAGTCGTAGCTTTCGTGCATGGGAGAGTTCCTATATCCCAACTCTGTTGTTTGCTTGTTTCATCCAAGCACACCAACGCTTCATTCTCCCTATAGGGGCGTTGATATACCTCCAGAACGTCCTCCATGGCGCACACAAAGTTCGCGCTGCCTTCCGGCGGGATGCACCAGCACTCCTTCAGGCAGGGCTTGAGAATGAAACTAAGCTAAATGTGAAGGCGAAAGTACCGAGTCAGTGTTAGTGCTGCTATAGTATTAGGACCTTGGGTATAATATATCGCACCCAATATGAGATAAGTGACGACAGTGACTCTAAGTAACGTAACGTTCGAGAACATGGTACGTGAGACCGCCCGTCATCTCTGGCCACAAGCTGCCTACTCTGGTTCCACCATGCACGGGGGCCGCGAGCGAGACGGAGTGTTTATCACCGACGAAATGGTTCATCTAATCGAAAGTACAGCGTCTCGAAGTAAAGATAAAGCCGAGCAAGATACGAAGAAGTTGGCTCGTTTAGCCAAATCGATGCAGTCACAACATCCCATGAAAGGAGTCAAAGGATACTTCATCACCAGAGATGAGCCTACTGCTGACCAGCGAGAAGCGGTTCGTAGGCTGGGCGATGGATTGGTCGTCAGCCTATCCATTGGTCAATTTCGGCGCCAGATGATTGACGCAGAATCATATTTGGAATGTCGAATAGACTATCCGTTCGGCAGCATGTTCGATATGGAGACGGGTTCCCGAACCGATGCAACGGACCTAATCTCGCCCCAGTTCTCTTCCGACTCAGGCGTGATTCTTCGTGTACATGATGTGCAGGAAGGGCTAGAAAAAGGGAAGCCGTTCCTATTGGTGGGTGATTACGGTGCAGGGAAAAGTACCGCGTTACGAGAGCTATTCGTCGCTTTGAGGTCCAGTTACTTTTCGAAAAGGCAGACTGGGCGGTTCCCAGTTCATTTAAATCTACGAGACCATCATGGGCAAACCAACGCAGCGGAGGCACTAGAACGCCATGCTCGGAATATCGGTTTTCAATTCCCCACTCATCTAGTTCGGGCTTGGCGTGCCGGATTCTTAATATTAATTCTTGATGGGTTTGATGAGTTCGCTACGGTAGGTTGGTCTGGACAGGCAAAGCGCCTTCGAGACATCCGGTTTACATCAATGGAGTTAATTCGCAATTTTTTGCGAGGCCCATCAAACACCGGCATCATTGTCGCTGGTCGCCAACACTATTTCGATAGTGAGAGCGAGCTCAACCGAAGCTTAGGCCTGCGCCAAGACACGACCCGCTTACAAATTAACGATTTCAACGAGGGCCAGATTCGCGAATTTCTTAGCCGGAAAGGGTGGACTGATCACATACCAGCTTGGCTCCCATCCAGACCCCTTTTACTTGGCTACTTGTTCACAAGAGGCATGTTGGACCAAGTTATTAGCGTAGATCACAGTTCCAGCCCGGCCGCCGGGTGGGACGTGTTTCTCGAGCTCACGGCCCAGAGAGAAGCGGAAATTGAGGCTGGGATTGACGGCTCCGCAGTCCGTCAAATAGTCGAAAACCTTGCGACAAAAGCCCGTAGCAAGAATGATGGGATGACCTCGTTATCTCATGACGATATTTTGGGATCGTTTCAAAGCGTATGCGGATTCTCTCCTGATGACCGTGGTTTTTTGTTGCTCCAGCGACTACCTGGATTGGGCGCCTCCAAGAACGACGACGGTTCGCGTGATTTTATAGATGCCGACTTAGTCGATGCCGCCAGAGCAGGAGACATTTACCGTTACATAGAAGACCCTTTCACTTTTCCACTAGAGAATCCGGGCAATTGGCACGCTACCTTAGGGCAACTGGGCACAGAGTTAGCAAGTCTACGTTGCCAAAATAGCGCGTTTAGGAGCGGTAAATTAAGGACCGCCATAAACGAAGCAGGGAACGGGTCCGAACAAGGGGCTCTTTGCATGGACTTGATGCAGATTTGCAAGGAAATGGGGTTTGGGTTCACAGGGCGCCCCGTGGCAATCAGAAATACAATGATACAGGATGCATCGTTCGGCGACGATTCGCTAGATTTCTCTCATATCACATTCCACGATTGCTTGTTTCAACGTCTAGAAATCACTGCATCGGCCGACTCCACGTTGCTCCCCAATTTTCGTGAATGCTATATAGGCACACTAGACGGCCGCATTTCAAGAAGTGATTTACCAACAGAGAATTTTGACAACAAATGCGTTTTCGACTCTTTCGGGGACAGTTCCCAGAACACCGCGGCAATTCTCGCTCTACCCCTCTCTACTGGCGTAAAGGTGATGCTAACGCTTCTGAAAAAGCTTTATTTGCAGCCTGGCGCTGGAAGGAAACAATCTGCCTTCTTCCGAGGTCTCGACCATAGGTCCAGAGTGCTGGTTCCCGACATGCTGCAACTATTGGCTAGGGAGGGTCTAACAATCAGATCAACGACAGGTGAGGAGCCTGTTTGGCTCCCAGTAAGGAATGAAGGAGTTCGAGTGCGACGATTAGTTTCGTCTCCTGTGGGGAGTAGCGACCGTCTAATCCAACTGGCTAACTCGATACGTTAGCAATGGAATCGCAACCAGAGTAGGGAATGCAATGGTTCCGGGTTTCCATGTCTTCTTTCGCGTGGTTCACTCTCTCTATCTGTTGGCGCAACTTTTTCCCGGTGTAACTCCACATTGCCGCCGCGGTGGCGGTCAATTAAGTCCCATCCCCCGCCCCCATCGCCAAGGTCACTAGTTGTACGAAATCGTTGAAATGATGGGTGATTCGGTTGGCTGGACTACGTAGGGCAAGCATCTGATTGCGAACGTCACCTCAGGATAGCCCATCAGTTCGAAGAAGTCGGCCTACTAAACTAAAGCCAAGGTGAAATGTACATATCTCAGGACCGCACTGTCGGTACCGCCCTGGTTGGCTATCAGAGGTGATATGACTAGCCGTGGAGTCCTTTCGGTCGTCTTCAAGACCTCGAAATGCACATCCCACCTTGGTATTGGTTTAGGGCGGGCGCCTACTCCCTGCCGAACCAGTCGGGATGGACGGCCTGCAAGCCCAATTGGGGCCAAGCGGCGGGCGCGCCGCACTTTTCCAGCCGCTCCTCCAAGGGAAGGGACTCGTCCCAGTGGTAGGCTATGATGCGGCGTCCATTCCAGTGAGCGGCTTCGTCGGAAGCAATCCAGACTACCGGCGCCTGCATCACTTCCGGCTGGATGAGGCCCTGGGCGCCCGCGCCTTCGGGCGGACGCACCATGTTGGTGGCTGTCGCGCCGCCGGGGGTGAGGACGTTGGCGGTTACGCCGGTGCCTTCCAGGTCCTGGGCCATGATTGCCACCAGCGCCTCGTGGCCCGCTTTGGACGGGCCGTAGGGCGCACCGCCCTTGCGCCACATGGTGTCCATGCTGGTGGTGACGCCGATGATGCGCCCGTATCCTTGGTCCACCATGTGTCCCGCGGCAGCCTGCGCCATTATGAACGGGCCGCTGAGGTTCACCTCGATGACCCGCAGCCAAGCTTCCGGGGTAATGGTCCAGAAGTCGGTCTGCGCTCCCGACGCTCCGCCGGTGAACCCGCCGGTGCGGGGATTGATGCCGGCGTTGTTGACCAGGATGTGCAGTCCACCCATTTCGTTTATGGTGCGGCTCACGGCGTTGGCCGCCGATTCTGGGCTGGTCACGTCGGCGACGATGGGTAGCACGGCATCGTCGCCGCCCAACTCGCGCATATCGTTGGCGGTGCTGTCGAGCCATTCGTCGTTTATGTCGAGCATCGCCACCCGCGCGCCGGCCTGCACCAAGGCGGCGGTGATGGCGCGGCCCATTCCGATGGGGCTGGCCGCCCCGGTGACTACGGCGATTTTGCCCTGCAACGGGTTGTTGGTCGTGGTCACGGTTGGCTCTCCTTAAAGGCTATGGATAAAGGCTATGGATTCCCGCCTGCGCGGGAATGACGGTTAACGGGTCAGTAAGATGGTTTCTTACACAGGGGGAGAAAGCGACACACCCAGAACGTTTTCGCACCAAGCCGCGGCAGCGAACAGCTTGCCTTCGTCGAATGGCAGGGCTGCCAACTGCACCCCCAAGGGAAGGCCGTCCTCGCTCAGCCCGGAGGGCAGGGTGATAGTGGGCAGGCCCGATGAGGTCCAAGGCTGCTGGAACATAGCGTCGCCGGTGGTGTTCAGGTTACGCGGGGCGGGAGACTGGGTGGTGGGCATCAGCACCACGTCAACCTGGCTGACGGTCTCTATAATGTCTTGGCGGAACTGCCGTCGCATCCGCTGTGCCCGCAAATAGTCGACGCTGGGTATGAGCATCCCCATCTCTATGCCGGCCCGAATCCGCGGGCCGTAGTCGTCGGCCCGTACCCTGTACATCTCCTCGTGGTACGAGGCGCACTCGGCGAACATAACGATGCGCTGGCAACTGTGGCACGAGGAGAAACTTGCGGGCAGGCCAATCTCGACTATCTCGGCGCCCGCTTCCGCGAACCGTTGCGCCGCCGCTTCGGTATTGCTCCTTACCTCCGGCGTTGACTGTTCGAGGAAGAACTCCTTGATCAGTCCGATACGCGGAGGTCCATCCAATCGCTGTATTTCCTCCCGGTAGTCCGGCACGGGCACGTAGTGGGAGCCGGGGTCATTGGGGTCGTGGCCTGCCATGGCTTGAAGCATCACCGCAGCGTCGGCCACCGAACGCACCAGGATGCCCACGGTGTCCAAGGACCAACTGACCGGCACCACGCCGTAACGACTGATTCGACCGTAGGTTGGCTTAAGCCCGACGATGCCGTTGTAGGACGCCGGCCGGCAGGTAGACCCTCCGGTCTGTGATCCCAGCGCAGCGGCGCACATCCGCGCCGCCACGGCAACCGAAGAGCCGCTGCTGGACCCACCCGGCGTATGCGCCTCGTTCCAGGGATTGACCGAATGCGAAGGATCAGACGTGGCGAACTCGGTGGTGACAGCTTTGCCAAGGACTATTCCGCCACTCTCTTTTATTTTCCTGACCGAGGTGGCGTCGTAGTTGGGCACGAAGTCGGCGTAGACGCGGGACCCGGCGGCGGTGAGCATTCCCTCGGTGTAAAAGATGTCCTTGAGCCCCACCGGGACGCCGTGCAGCGGCCCCAGCGCTTCTCCGCGCTCAACCTCCAACTCCCGTTGCCGCGCGGTGGTCAGGACCTCTTCCCGGTCGATGGTTACCCAGGCTTTCAAAGACGAGTCAAGATCGTCTATGCGGTCAAGCAACGACTGGGCCAAGGCAACGGGCGACAGGCTTCCCTGTTTAATTTGGTCGGCGGACTCGGACACGGTTAGCTGGAACGGTTCAGCCACTTTCATTCCTCCTGGGGCGGACGGTTGGGCCACGGACCGATTTGCAATCTAATGAAATTATTGGAAGAAGCCCGGTTCCACGGCCCGCTCTGGCAAGTGTTGCCTTACTTCCATCAACTGCGAAGCGGTGGCCTCCAGCGTGTTGCTCAACTCGGCGGCCCTCTCATCGCCCCACAGCGCCTTCGCTTTATTGGTCAACTCCCGCAGCAGCTCTTCGCGGGTCTGTTCATTGCTCATAACGGCCTTCTCTCCAAGGCTAGGCTTCTACGAGGCGTCATTGTACACCAACGTTCGCCTGCTGGTATAATTTGGTCAGCCCCCCACGCTTGGAGGCATCATGCCTGATGACCTTTCCGACATTCTCGAATCGACTGAAGTAACCACGTTGGCCGACGCCGGCGGCAATACCGAAGGGCCACTGTACCACCCCGACGGCAGCGTCACCTTTGTGGACATGACCAGAAGCAGGTTGCTGCGCTGGAGTTCCAAGAGGGGACTGGAGACGGTGCGGACAGGTACCGGCGAGGGCAACGGTTGCACCCTGGACCCCCAAGGCCGGCTCCTCATGTGCGAGGGCGCAGACCGGCGGCGCATCACCAGGATGGATGCCAGCGGCACGGTAACCGCTATCGCCGAGCAGTGGCAGGGCAGGCGTTTCAACAAGCCCAACGACGTTATTTGCCGGTCTGACGGCACCGTCTACTTCACCGACCCCGAATTGAGGCTGGAGCCGGAATTACGGGAAATCGGCTTCGCCGGAGTATTCCGGATATCTCCCGACGGCGAGATTGACTTGGCGACCGACGAGTGTGAGTATCCCAACGGACTGGCCCTGTCGCCGGACGAATCGGTCCTTTACGTCGCCATCAGCCGGTTGGACGAACGATGCTTTGAGGAAGCCAACCGCGGCGAGGTGTGCGCCCACCGGAAGATACGCGCCTTCGACGTGGCGGCCGATGGCTCCTTGAGCAACAATCGCGTCTTTTGCGACATGTCCTCGGCCGAGACCGGCGTTCCTGATGGAATGAAAGTGGATAGAGAGGGCCGGGTCTTCTGCACCGGTTCCGGCGGCATCTGGGTAATCGACCCTTCCGGCAACCGCTTGGGCATTATACGCAGCCCGGAAGTGCCGCGAAACCTGGCCTTTGGGGGACCTGACTTCCGGACCATATACACCACCCCTGGCCAGTCCCTGTGCAGCATGAGGGTCAAGACTCCGGGAATTGGGGCGTTCAAATAATCTTCTGACCGTGCGCCGGGACTCCTGTAAAGGGGCAAAAGAGTAATCACAGATGAGGAGTGAAACATGACCACGACTCAAACAGTAGGAAGCGGCAAGTACACTTACGAGATGGATGTCCACTGGGCCAAGGTGCCCGAGGGCTTGAATATGCCTGCGGCAGCGGTGTACGGGGACTCCAAGGACAACGTTTACTGCTTCAACCGCAACCCCGCCCATCCGGTAATGATATTCGACCGTAACGGGAACTTCCTGTCCTCTTGGGGTGAGGGCCTGTTCCTGTTCCCCCATGCAATCAT
This sequence comes from Dehalococcoidia bacterium, assembly GCA_965261795.1. Taxonomy (GTDB): domain Bacteria; phylum Chloroflexota; class Dehalococcoidia; order Lucifugimonadales; family UBA3495; genus CBDCFV01. The sequence goes on along the minus strand of OZ253476.1, from coordinate 3,538,649 downwards.
CCTGGACAAAGAGGACAACGTCTGGCTGGTGGAACGGAACGACGGCCAGATTATGAAATTCACCTCGGACGGCAAATTGTTGATGACCATCGGATTGAAGGGCTTTCGCTCCAACACCGGAGCCGACAACAGCGACTTCAGTTCCAACGGCTGGAAGGAGGTAACCCACGGAGGAGACCCGTTCAACCTGCCCGCCGGCATCGCCATCAATGACGAGGGGGAAATCTTCATAGCCGACGGCTACGCCAACGCCCGCGTGCACAGGTTCGAACCTAATGGCCGCTACGTTGAGTCATGGGGCGGACCGGGTGACGGCCCCGGACAGTTCAACCTGCCCCACGGGGCTTGGATAGACCGCCAAGGGCGTCTGCTGATTGCCGACCGGGAGAACGACCGCGTCCAAGTGTTCAGCCAGTCCGGCGAGTACATCACCACTTGGCCTTCCAAGCTTATCGGCCCGGCCGTCATGTACATCGACGAGGACGACATCGCCTACGTGGCCGAGCACAACGGAGGCCTCGTAAGCGTACTTAGCAGCGACGGAGAAATACTGGCCCAGTGGGGTTCCATGACGCACCGTTCATGTCACGGAATATGGGCAGACTCCCACAAGGACATATACGTGGTGGAGCCCTACGAAGGCAGCCAAGGGCGTACAGTGGTAAAGTTCACCCGCAAGAGTTAATCCACCCCGTTGCGGGCCCGGAGTCTATTTGCTATATTGTTCCGGGCCCACCCCTTCGGGCCCGGCCTTGGCGACCCAGCGAGGCCCGTCACCCATCCCCTCGTGGGGCTGTAGCTCAATAGGGAGAGCGCTTCAATGGCATTGAAGAGGTAGGGGGTTCGAATCCCCCCAGCTCCACTTTTACCAAGTATCCCATAGTTCCCCAAGGTAGCTCTGCAACTCGCTGATGGAGGAAAACCGCCATGCCGTTCTACGAAAGAGGTTCTACCCGTATCTACTATGAAGAGGCCGGTTCGGGATTCCCCCTGCTGATCATTCCGGGCGGCGGACTTAATTCCACCATAGCCTCCTTGCAGTCGCCCTTCAACCCTATGGAGACCTACAAGGACGACTTCCGCTGCATCGCCGCCGACTTACGCAATGCTAATCTGGGCCAATCCAGTGGCCCACTGGAGATCGACCGCCACTGGGATGCCTACTCTGAGGACCAACTTGGTCTGATGGACCATCTCGGCATCAAGGAGTTCCTGGTCATGGGCTTCTGCATCGGCGGGCCAATGATCCACAACCTGCTCAGGCTGGCCCCGGAGCGCGTTGTGGCGGCGGCGTTGATGCAACCCAGCGGGTTCAGGGCGGAGACGCCGGATATTTTCTACCAGAACAATATAACGGGGTGGGGGCCGCCCCTTTGCGAGAAGCGTCCTGAAATCACTATGGATATGGTCCATGACTTCCTGACCAGCATGTACACCGACCGCGCCGACTTTGTTTTCACCGTTTCCCGCGATTTCGTGCGCGCCCTGCAGACACCACTGCTGATAGCGCCCGACGATATACCGGCGCACCCATACGAGTGCGCGATGGAGGTTGCCAGCCTGGCCCCGAACTCCGAGGTAACCATTTATCCTTGGAAAGACACTCAGCAGCACATCGACGAGGTCGTAGCCCACGCCCGCCGCTTCCTGAAGACCCATCAACCGGCAGCCGCGACAGCCTGACAATTCCGTACAGCTAAATCCATTGAGGCCCCGCCACTTCTATTCATCACCCGGTGATGATAGGAAGCCAGCGGGGCCTTAGAATTTCGGCTGCCGGACCAGCTTCCAGTTCAGTTCACAGGTACTGCTCAAAAATGTGGCGTGAACCAGGCCGGCAGCATGTTACGGGTCTAACGCAAGTTCCGGGCCGACTATGGGTATTGGTTGCCAGCGTGTTTCCGGACTTTGAGGAAATGCCGTCTCAGGCGACCGGCAACTCCCGGCCCGTGTCCGACGCCTGCTTGATGGTATCTATGAAGCGATGCAGGTCAACCGCATCATCGAATGTCGGCGCGCGGTTCTGTCCAGTTCGGACCGCCTCGGCGAACAGGGTATACATCTGCCCGATGTTGAAGGGATCGCCGCGGGGGAAGTCGGACGGCACATAAACGAAACGCTCAGGTATCTCCAGGTCCTGCAACGCATGGCTTCCCTGTGCGCCCTGCACTCGCAGCATCTCACCCCGCTGCGACGAGACGCTCCCCGTGGCGACCAGCGTGCCTTCCCGCCCGTAGATCTCCATTCGAAAGCCGCTGCCGGCCCAGGGGACAGCTCCAACATGGACCGACACTGCCGCGCCGCTCTCCAACTGTCCGCTGACTCGCACATTGTCCGGGGATGTGACTTCCACAAACTGCTGGGTATCGGTCTCGTACCATTGCTTCGCTTGGGTGCTGACCATGCACGCGACCCGGGTGAAGTTGCCGGCCACGAAGCGCAGGGCGTCAATGACGTGTCCGTTGGCGATGGTCAGGGTGTTTGCGCCAAGGTCGGCGTCGCGCTGCCAAGTGTTGCTCGAAGGGCGTTCCAACCTGCCATCGCGCATGGTGGTCACATGACACGAGAGCACCTCTCCCACATAGCCCGCTTCAATTTGTTCCTTGACATACAGCAATGCGGGACTGACTCGCGATTGCAGACCTACTGCGGTCTGCACACCTTTGTCCCGGGCCAGAGCCGCAAGTTCCTCGGCTTCGGCGGTATTCCGTCCCAAAGGCCACTCGGTGAAGACGTGCTTGCCGGCTTCGATGGCGGCCTTCGTTGGCTCATAGTGCGATGGCACCCGCACAACCACGGCCACCGCGTCGATCTCCGGCGACGCTGCCATTGCCCGGAAATCATGGAAGGCGAGCTTTGCTCCAAAGGCTTGGCGAGCCTCTTCCGCGCTCTCGGGCCGGGTGGTGCAAACTGCGGTAAACTCGACATCCGGACTGGCCAGTAGCGCCGGGAAGTGCGACTGCGAGGCCCAGGTCGAGTTTACGTTCGCACCCACAAACCCCAGGCGGATCTTGTTTGCCATGACGCGTGCTCCTTAAATTGCTGGCTTTCTGCATTCTTATATTATATATGGCGGCGGGCCGGGGAATCGCGGGAGGTTCTGATATAAGAATTTGGTCGAGGGAATCGGCAAAGCTCCTACCAGCCCCGATTTGCCGAGTATCTGAGTTGGTCTAACCTGCTGTCAATAGTTGTGCCAACGGCTATATTGGTGCGGTAAGCATGGGCACGAGTTCAGCAAGAGGCACATCCTCGTTCCCAACCCTGTCTCCCTACCCTTGTCTTTGCTATATGGCCGGTGTTACAACTGTCGGGGGCAGGTCGGAATGTCGCGGGAAGGAGTTCTGTGAGTAGGCTCTTACGTCATTTCGGAGCACTAGCGGCCGGGATTATAGTGGTTGTTGCCCTGGCATGTTCGGGCACGGAAGAGCCGACCGGCCCGGTCGAGAGTGTACCGACGGCTTCACCGACACAGACTGCGATGGCTGCGCCAACCCCAACCGAAACGCCGGAGCCGACGCCAGTGCTCATGCCGACCCAGCCGGGGCCTACCGCGGCGCAGGCGCCGACTCCCGCCACGGCTTACGACTCCACCGAGAACATGTTCCGGCTCTTCTCGAGCCGGGACCACAACCCCAACGACACGCACGAAGCCATCACGCTCGCCATCGCCAACAACGACAAGTCGATGGTCCCGGTGATGATCGAGATGCTCCGGTTCTTGGGGGACCCGGAGCTAATGAAAGAGACCAACACCGCGATCTCGGTGATAACGGGCCAGGAGTTCAGTAGCGTCTTGGGCGCTTGGAACGATTGGATGGAGTGGCTGGGCAGGAACGCCGAGGAGTACGGACCCCCCGATGGGTACGTGCGGTGGAAGAGCGCGCTCATGAGCCTGATCGACCCCAGGTTTGGCGAGTTCCTGGCTCCGGCGGCGCAAGGCTCACGGATAAACGTATTCGAGATCGCGTGGGGAGGCGTCCGGCCCGATGGAATCCCGGACCTTCAAAACGCTCCGGTCGTTTCGGCGGGCGAGCAAGACTACATGCAGCCGAGCGACCGGGTCTTCGGCGTGTCCATCAACGGAGAGCACCGGGCATACCCGCTCCGCATCGTGAACGCCCATGAGATGGCCAACGACGTGTTGGGGGGCGAACCGATCGCCCTGGCTTATTGAACACTCTGCGGCACCGGAATCGTGTATTCCGCCAAGATCAACGGAGAGCCAACCACCTTCGGCACGTCGGGGATACTGTACCGCAGCAACAAGGTCATGTACGACCGGCTGACCAACTCACTCTGGAACCAGCTCACGAGCGAGCCGGTCATAGGGCCGTTGTGGGACTCAGGGATAAAGCTCGACTTCTTTCCAGTCATTCTCACGACATGGGAGGAGTGGCTGGAGCTTCATCCCGACACGACGGTGCTGGACCAGGAGACGGGCCTGTATCCCGCCGAATTCTACGTGCCGGAGGAGGACCCGCAGGCCATCTACTACGACTACTTCAACGCGCCTGAAACGATGTTCCCAGTCCCTTACCGGAACGACCGGCTTGAAGCAAAGGATGTTGTGCTAGGGGTCCAACTGAACGACAGCTACAAGGCCTACTCATCCGCAGCGCTGCGGGAGCACCGGATAGTTAACGACGTGGTGGGAGGCGAGGAGATATTGGTGCTAGGGTCGGGCGCAAGCCAAGGCGCGAGGGCCTACTCCATGCTTCGGCGCTGGCCGCGCCCTCCGGCCCGCGCAAGCCAAGGCGCGAGGGCCTACTACCGCGGCGGCAGGTCGTTCAAGCTGGCGCCGAACGACGGTGTCGATCACATCGGCATCCCATCCGTGATAGCGGACGCCGCCGGGGAAACATGGCAGGTAACCGAGGAGTTTCTGGTCAATACGGCAGACGAGTCGGAGAAGCTCGCGCGGATACCCACGCACATGTCATTCTGGTTCGGATGGTTCCAGTTCCACCCGGACACGGAGTTGTACACGGGGCCCTGACCTGTGGCCAGCCTCAAAGGAGCTGGTTGTCGCCACGTCCTTGTCTTGGCACGCGTAGGTCTCCTCAAGCCTCAAGTGGCGCTCCGACGGTATCAGGTTGGCCAATCCCAACAGCAACGCCAGTTGTTATGTGTTCTTGGCTAAATCCAGACTACTCCAAAACGTTCGATGTGATCACTGGGACCACGATTCCACATGTCGAGGAAGGTCACTTTCGACTATAGGGTGGCTTTCAAGTCCACCGCCCACGAGCATTGGAGTTCTTGGTGTCTATTGCGTACTGCGAACATTTTGCTGGGATGTCCAAATTAGGAGCCCTGCCGTGGGGCAGTACCTCGCAGGACCCACCCGCGCCAATCAGGCGTTAGGCGGGCGTTGGTTGTGCCAGTCGGTGGCCTGCTCGTAGGCGTAGGCCACGTTCAGCACGGTCTGGTCGGCTCCGGGGCGGCCTCCGATCTGCAGGCCGATGGGCAGTCCCTCGTCGCTGAAACCGCAGGGAATGGAGATCGCCGGGGCGCTGGCGAGGTTGAACGTCCGGGTCTGCAGGTAGGGCAGCGGCGTCGCCTGCTCCTTGCTGGTGATGATCGGGTCCTCCACGATGGGCATGGCCGCCACGCTGGCGGTGGGCGTTACCAGCACGTCGTACCGTTCCAGCGCCTCATGCACTTGGTTGCGGAACATCGTCCGCAGTTTCTGGGCCTTGTAGTAGGCCTGCGCAGGAAAGATGCTGCCGGTCAGCAACCCGATACGGTTGTTGTGGCCGTAGTCATGGAGCCGTTCCCGCACCCATTCCCTCATGTTCAGCGCCGGTTCAACCAGCGAAGGCACCTGGGACAGGATGGCTGAGTGGGCAGTCAGGGGAATCGACACTTCTTCTACGACGGCGCCGAGTTCACCCAACACGCCGAGTGCCTTCAACACGGCTTCATGGGTGTCGGCGGCAACGTTCTCGTCCTCCATCTGCTCCGTGATCACCCCGATGCGGATGCCGTGGAGATCTACGTTCAGTCCAGCGCGGAAGTCAGGGACGGGCTGTCGCCGGGAGTAGGGGTCTCGCTCGTCGTGGCCGGCGATGGCGGTCAGGGTGATGGCCGCGTCCTCGACGGTCCGGGAGATCGGCCCCGCGGTGTCCATAGACCAGACGCCGGTCATCACGCCGTAACGGCTGACCAGGCCCCAAGTGGGCCGGTGACCTACGAGACCGCACCAAGTAGCCGGGAATCTTATGGAGCCGCCGGTATCCTCGCCCAGCGAGGTGGCGCAAAGGAAGGCGGCGGTGGCGGCCCCGGACCCACCGCTGGAGCCGCCGGTGCGCCGGTCGAGGCGCCATGGATTCCGGGGCGGGCTGAACCGCTCGAACCCACCGCCCATGGCGAACTCGGTCATGTTGGTCTTGCCCAGGAGGACCGCACCCGCCCGTTTCAGGTTGGCTATGACGGTGGCATCCTCCTCGGGCACGAAGTCGGCCAGGATGCGGGCGCCTCCGGTCGTGCGGATGCCCTTTGTCCAGAACTGGTCTTTCACGGCCACTGGTATGCCGTGCATCGGGCCGCGGTATTCGCCGCGGGCGATGGCTTGCTCCGCGTCTCGGGCGGCCTCCAGTGCCTCCCGCCGGGTTACGGTCAGGTATGCATTGAACTTAAAGTCCAGATCGTCGATCCGGTCGAGATATGCTTGGGCAACCTCGACCGGAGAGACTTCTCTCGACTCTATCAGCCTCGAAAGCTCAGAAACCGGCAGAAAGGGTATGTCGCGCTGGTCCATGCTGTTGTCCTCCGGCACACAATAGGTTCATTCAGTTGGTGTGTTTCAGCACGAATTGACCGCAGTGCTCAAGCGCTTCCCTTGCCTCGGGAAGGAAAGATGCGAAGGCCTGCCAGACGTGGGGCATGTCGTCCCACACTTCCAGCGTAACATCCACGCCGGCCTCCTTGGCCCGGTCGGCGAACCGGACCGAGTCGTCCAACAGGACTTCAGCAGTGCCCACCTGCACCAGCAACGGCGGCAATCCGCGCAGGTCGGCGTAGTAAGGGGATGCCAAGGGAGTGGTGCGGCTCCGGTCGCCAAGGTAGGCTGCCGCCATGCCCTCGAGCATCTCCTTGTCGATGAGCGGGTCCACTTCCGCCTTGGTCAGGAAGGTGTCCCCAGTGTGGGCCAGATCGGTCCAGCCGGAATGGGATATTCCTGCGGCCGGCAGAGGGTCGCCGAAGTACTTCAAGGCCACAAGCGTGGCGATAGTCAGACCGCCGCCGCACGAGTCCCCGCCTATGGCGATCCTGTTAGCCGAGATGCCTTCCGCCAGCAGCCAGCGGTAGGCCGCGACCGAATCTTCAACCGCGGCCGGGAATGGGTGTTCCGGGGCCAGCCGGTAGTTAAGCCCCAGCACCCGGGCGTCGGACACCCGGGACAGGTAAGACAGCGGTGACCGGTGAGTCCGCATTGAACCAATCATGTAGCCCCCGCCGTGCAGGTACATGACCACCCGGTCTTCGGACACTCCGGGAGTGGAAATCCACTCGGCGGAGACTCCACCGGCGCCCACCTGCTCGAAAACGGCGTCTTCGGGCAGTTCGAACTGGCCCGTGAACCGTTCGTACCAGACCCGGAACTCCTCGACAGTGGAAAAGGCTTGGGTCTCCGCCTTGCCTGCCCGGAACATAGCGATTGCCCGGTCCAATTCTGGTGAAGCCATAATCGCAACCCCCGTTAAAGAATGTGGTCGTTGCCAGTGGCCCGTAGACTTATCCGGTCATTATCCTGCTTAAGATGAAGTTAGCTCATTACGAATCTATAGGCTTTACTGCCCGAACTGTCTCACTGCAGCTATCAGGCGTAAAAAGCATCAACACAGCCAGAACGACACCAATTACTACCAAGCTACCACCCAAGCGGACGGACCTCCTCTTGACTCCTACTACTACTCCTGCTGCCGCTATTGCGCCTACAACGAACATCCAAACCAAAGTTTCCATCGCTATCGCTCCGAGAGGTTGGTTCGTAAGGTTTACGCTACTCCAAAATCGAACACAACTCGGCCAAATCGTATCACCCCAGGAGGCAATTTCAGAGTGTTCCGAATTTAGAAACGGGCGCCTTGGGAGTTCCGGGGGCGCTGCCAATCAACGGCGCTGTCTTGGCGTCCGTATGCGCCGGCGCCTCGCTTGGCTGCCCGGGAAAAGACAGCCCGAGCAGGCGTCTCCCTCGCAGGCGACGGCAGACGCCTTTGCTGCGTGATCTGAGCTTCCGTTGACTTCCCGGAGACCGTTCTATCCCGGCAATTCCACTATCGATATCCAGCACGGCCCTTTGCCCAATGGGACAGTCTCCGACAAGGTCAGTGATCCGGAATCAGCGTCTACCCTGAAGATCGCCATCTGGCCTGAATCCTGGCCGGCCGAGTAAATGTACCGGTCCCTTGGGCCAAGGCATAGCGCGTTGGGTCTGGGTTCTGAGGCAACGATGCCGTTTCCTGTCAATTCGCCGGTGGCGGTATCCACCGTGTAACAGGCGATGCTGTCATGGCCCCGGTTAGGCGCGTACAGGAACCTACCCGCCCCGGTGATCTGAATCTGGGAGCAGGTGTTTCTCTCAGCAAAACCTTCCGGCGGAAGAGTGGTGATGGTCTGGAAGAGTGACAGCGTTCCCGCCGAGGTGTCCAGACGGTAGCCGCTCACGCTGCACCCCTGCTCGTTGGAGAAATAGAGGACGTCCAGCGAGGGATGAAAGCAGAAGTGACGGGGCCCCAGGAATTCCTCCGGCTCCACGATGGCCGGAGAGTTGGGGGTGATGCGGCCTGTGTCCTGATCGAACCTGAACTGCCAGATCTGGTTGGGACCGTTTCCCGCGATGTGTGGAACGAAAGCGTAGCTGTTGGTCGGATCGGTCTGCATGGCATGGGCACCGGTCGCCGTTTCCAGCCATTCGATGGGCGGTTCTCCCACCGAGCCATCGTCCCCAATGGGGTGCACCCCCACGTGCGCGCCTTGGTAATAGGACGACAGCACGAACCTGCCCCGGCGGTCCGTGGCCACGTAGACCGGCCACGAGTCCAGCGGCACCGTTCCCGTCTGTGTGAGACCTCCGCCGGACTGGTCAATCCGAAAGCTGGTCAACGCTGGGACTTCCCTGGACCCGGCATACAGGTGATTGCGGTCGGGGCTGATCGCCAAGGTAAACGGCCCGCCGGACACGGACACGGACACGTCATGCTGATGAGCGAGACCTCCGGTGTCGGGGTCCACGGTAAAGACCGATATTTTGTTGTCCTCGTTCACAGCAACATACATGTAACAGGGCATAATTCCCTCCTTAAAATGGTCAGTGAAGCAAGAAGCTTCCGTACCTGTTGGGTGCACCACTCGGGGTGGATAGCGTTGATGTCATGACCCAGGCCGGGATAGACTACCAGCCGGAAGCCCGGCAACTACTCGGCCATAAACCGCTGTTGCTCCAAGGTCGAGGTGGGCGATTCCTCTCCCACCAGGAGCTGCGCTGGGGTTTCGACCTCCTTCAGATAGGGGCTGAAGTCCAGCGTATCGAGGTATGCTTGGAGGATTCGTCCGATGGTGGAAGACGTCCGGTCCATTTCGGCGATGTACCACTCGACCAGGCCCTGCGACGCCAGCCGAGTGTCCAGCCGGTTGTTGATGGTGGCGGTGGCGGGGACCGCCGCTCTGGACCAGAGTGGCGGTCCCTATTCCCTCGTGCTGCCAATGCCACACATCCTCACTCCTTGATTGCCTTAATTCTAACTGTTCTTAATCTGAGACTGTAGTAGTAAACGGAAACCAGAATGAAACCCGCGGGGGAATCCGGTGAAATCGAGGACCAATTGGGGACGCCTATGGGTAAAGCAGAGCTGGTCAGGTCTGGGGTTGGATGAGGGAGAGCCTGTGCTCGTGAAAACGGGGGGAGCGACCGGAGGCCTGTGTTGGGTATCAGGTCCCGGGAGCAAGAGCTGACAAGGGTATGTAAAATTGAGATTATAGCTACGAACCGGCCCCACCGCCCCTGGATTCCGGCCTACGCCGGAATGACGGAATGGGCCCGCCTGGATTCCGGCCTACGCCGGAATGACGGAATGGGCCCGCCTGGATTCCGGCCTACGCCGGAATGACGGAATGGGCCCGCCTGGATTCCGGCCTACACCGGAATGACGGAATGGGCCCGCCTGGATTCCGGCCTACGCCGGAATGACGGAATGGGCCCGATACGGAATGGGCCCGATAGTGAGCATTTGGGAGCGGTTTTGTATTTGAGCAAGCCTACCCTACTATGCGGTCTCACGTTCAACTGCGTAAAGTCCCAAATGAAATACATACCCTTGTCAGCCCCCCCGGCTGGTTTCAGTCGTTCACGCTCCCGTTCGGGCGGGCCAAGGAGCTTGTCGAAGAGCGGTCTGCCGACGGGATGGTATATCAAAACTATGGTTAGGAACGCTATGAATGGAAACTTGAAGTTAGCGTCACGAATGCTCAGTCTCATAGTTCAGGAAGCACTCCAAGCCCAGACGCCGGGCATAACTGAGGCGGATGTTGCCTTGGAGGTTTAGCAGGCGATGGGAATCCGAAAAGCTGACAATTCTGACCGTACGTGTTTGACCAGAAGTCCACCGAAAATGTGACGGACACCCGCCCCGACCCCGCCCGGAACCCTTGAGACGCGGCGCAAGACACGGAAAAACAGTCTATAAATCGGCCAAAATTCACCGCTCTCAGATGTAACCGGGGAGCGGTGAATTTTAGTTGGTTATCCTTAATTCAGGTTAAAGACTTTTGCGGCGTTGCCACCCACCAGTTTGGCTTGGTCTTCCAAGGAGAAGGTCTGTAGTTGCTGGTACAACGTTGATTGGGCGTCCAACCCTATGGAGCGGATGTGCGGAAAGTCCGAGCCCCATAGAATACGGTCGGTCCCGACGTAAGGTATGGCGAGTTCGGCCGCCGTATCGTCGATAAATCCGTGGAACACTCTGGTCTTCATGTAGTCGCGGGCTTTCATTTTGAGCTTGGGAAGGTTCAGCCGGGGGGCGACGTCTTCGATCTGGTCAAGCCTGGACATGAAGCCGGGTATCCAGGACACCTCAAATTCGCTGCAAAGCACTTTCAGGTTGGGGAAGCGGTCCAAGATGCCGCCATATATGAAGTCGTTAGCCAGGACCGTCTGTGCTTCGATGAACAGGTCAATCCATAGTCCAGGATTGGCGGAGGTTTCCTCGGGGGTTTGTCCGATCCGGGCAAGAAAGAGGGCGTCTACGACCTTGCCGGTCAGGATATGCAGGGTTATGGGGACTCCGGCTTCCTCGGCTGCGGCCCAGAATTTGTCGTAGACGGGGTCACGGTACGGGGGGCAATCCTCCGGCGGTTGGCAGTTGATCATGGGACTGTTGAGGCCCTTGTTAAGCGTCCTGGCCAACTCGTTGACGGCCCAATCAACGTCGTACATCGGGATAGTGCTGATACCTATGAGCCGCTTGGGGCTATAGGAAACGAATTCGGCCAGCCAGTCGTTGAAGACCTCCGAGCAGGCCTGAAGCACCGGCACGTCCGGGTTGCGCATCAATCCCAGCATGGTGGTGGGATTCATCACTTCCGCATCAATACCGGCTTCCACTTGGAACTTGACCCGCACCTCCGGGTCATAACCGACGGCGCCCATTCCTCTTTCCTCGGCCTCATAGGCGGCGGCCTCGGTCTGGCTGGACAGCGCTATCCGGACACGCTGCACAGGAGAACCGAGATACCCCGAGTAGAAGAAACTACCCTTTTCACCTTTATATTCGTCGAGCATCCGGGGAGTGCGGTCTCCGAACTTTGCGCCCAATGCATTCCACCACAAGTCGGGTGGTTCCATGACATGAGAGTCGGCCGAAATTAATTGCTTGAAATGGGTAGTTGCCATTTTTGGTTCTCCTTTATAGTCATTCCCGCCTTTGCGGGAATCCGGATTCTATTTCCGTTGGAACTTCCGCCGGATAAACTACCGTGATCGTATGCTTCCCCGCCTATTCCGGCGGGTCTATCATTATACCGCTCCAACCGGAGTAAAAAGTTTGGCGTTCCAACTATAGTTCTACGATTCTACTGCACGCAACCCGTCAGTCCGTTGACAATGGCAACGCCTCTTGCTAGATTAGGCGCAATATCGTACAGAAACAACCTGCCGCATTGCGAAGAGGAGGTCCGCCTTGCCGGTCCAGCGATTCAGGCCAATGACTAAGGATTTCCCCACCTTTGACTGTGACGCACACATTGTGGAGCCGGCCAGAGTATGGGAACGGGCCGCCGACCACCTTACCAAGGATGAACTGCAAGCCCTGAAAGCCACCATGTGGTACGACGCCGAGTCCGGCCAGTTGCTGGTAAACGGCAAGGCGGACATGAATAGCTTTTCACCGACGCCCAAGACCGGTCCCGGGATGATAGACATCGTAAGGCTGGCTGGGCCTGGCCTCAAACACGACATCCAGCGGGCTCTCAACGTCCGCAATCTGAAGCCCGAGACCGCCCTCACCCAGGAGCAGTCGGACTACCTGGCCCACGCCGGAGCCGACAAACCCGGGCCCCGGCTGCGGGACATGGACGTTCAGGGCATCGACCAAGTCATGATCATACCCACCAGCATAGACACTTACCCTTGGCTGCAAAACGCCTTGGGGGCGCGGGCCATGTGCAAGGCCTACAACGATTGGGCCTACGAGTACACGCAAGAGGACCCAGAACGGCTCTTCTTTGCTGCTCTTATCCCCATGCAGAACCCCAAATATGCTGCGGAAGAGGTCTACCGCGTAGCCACCAAGGGCTGCCGGGTTGCTCTCATCCGACCTATGGACGCCATGGGCAACTACCCGGTCCAGCCCAAGTACGAGGGCGTATGGAACGCCTTGGAAGATACTGGGCTGGTCTATGGTATGCACCCTTTCCCGGCCATCGGAATTGCGAAACCGGCCGGCTATTCCGACCAGTATTCGGGCGCGGAACTCATCAGAAGGACTATATCCTCCTCCGGCCTGCCTCACAATCTTCTCGGCAACGTGCAGAACTTCCAAGCCGAGGCGTCTCTCTGGGTAACCATGGTGCTGATGTCGGGGTTCTTCGAGCGGCACCCCAAGATCAAGGCCGCGGTGTTCGAAGCCTCTTCAACCTGGCTCAGCTTCCTGTTGGATGAGTGCGACAAAACCTACAGACTCTACCGCAACGACCGCAGTCTGCCTCCTCTGAAGCGCCTGCCCAGCGAGACCTTCTTCAAGCATTGCGTCACCGGGTTCGAAGGTGACGAAGCACCTCCGTCTCGCCTGCCCAACTTCTACCGGGACATCCTGGCTTGGGCGTCCGACGTATACCATCACGACGGTGACGACGCTTGGAGGGCCATTGAGACGATGGAGGAATGTGAGCTGCCCATTGACGACCAAGCCCGTTTCCTGGGGGCAAATGCGCGCCGGCTATACAATATCGACCCGCCCGGCAAGATCATCCGTGACCGGGTGACCGAGATACATCGCCCCGACTGGTGGCCCGACGAGGATGAAATCAAGGAAGCCTTAAAGCCGGAGTCGTCGGTGACGCGCCGGTAGCCGGAATCCATTGGACGACGCACGATGACTACCAGCAAAGATTTCGAGGTCTTTGACAGTGACTCCCACGTAGTGGAGCCCCGGGATGTGTGGGAGAAGTACTTGGAACCCGATTACCGGGTTTTGGGCAAACACGCCCTCTGGCGAGAAGAAGGTCAGTACGACTCGTACCTCAAAATCAACGGCCAAGTGGTCCGAGACAACGGCAACCCCAACATCCCGCGCCATGCCATCTGGAAACCCGGAATGACGTGGGACGCCATTGGTGAACTTGACCCGGATACCCGCCATCCGATGAGCGAGGGAGCTTGGGAGCCGCAAGCAAGGCTCCGTGACATGGACGCTATGGGTATCGACCAGACTTTCATGTATCCTACGTGGTTCGCAGAGGGCTTCCACTTGGTGGAAGACCCGGACGTGGCTTACGCGCTGGCGCGGGCGTACAACAACTGGGTCGCGGACTTCTGCCAAGCTGCGCCGGACCGGCTCTTCGCTGCCGCGATGATACCCCTCGGGAACATAGACTTCGCAATAGCGGAGTTGCGCCGCGCCTCCGAAATCAGGTGTTTCCGCGGGGCCTTCATACGCCCCATGTTCATGGAAGGGCGGTATCTCACCCACCCGTACTACGACCCTCTATGGGCGGAACTGGAGAGCTTGGGGATGGTAGCCGCGGTGCATCCGACTGCCGGCTTGTGGAACCCGGAGTGGACCTCCCACGGCCCATTCATCGAAAAGGTCAAGGGCCGGCTTACGCAGACTCCGGCCCTTACGGGTGGAGGCGGAGGTCCCCATGCGGGCGGCGGCATCGGTGAGTTCAACCGGGCATCCCCGGCGTCGGGGATGGTCCCTCTGGGGCACCCCTTGGCTCCGATTTTGTCTCACTGGCTGGACAACCACCTGTTCGTTGCAACCACGTTAATCGGCTATACCGTGATGCAGCGGTTTCCGGACATGAAGGTGGTCATGGCCCACGGGAAGGCCTCCTGGATGGAAGAAGTCCTGGAGAAGATGGAGGCTTCGACTCGGGTTATTCCTCTTCAGCATTACTACCCCGTCAGGACCGATCCGGAGGGGATGTGGGAGGAGGGCCACGTGATGCTGGGATTCGACGCCGAGGAGCGGCTCATCCAGGAGCTTCCCCATTCCTTTGAAAAGAAAATCGTATGGGGATCCCGCTACCCCCACCACGACACAACGAGCGCTTGGGACGCCATTGAAGCGCTTTCCCAAGCGGACGTGGAACGAGCCGTAATAGCCCGGATGATGGGTGGAAACGCCAGAGGGCAGTTCGGCCTGACCTAAAGCGCACGGTTCCCGCGGGCTTTTCCCTGACGCGCGCAGCATGAGGCGCAGCGAGCGATGCTACTGGACCGCCATTTCCCTACGGACTGTCCGCCAAGGCTTGCGGGCGAACTTACGGCCAAGGGCTCGCTCGATCTCGCGCCATTTCCGTTCGTCATCCACCGTGATAAACGTTACCGCCTCGCCGGAGCGGCCCATACGGCCAGTCCGTCCGATGCGATGGGTGAACAGAAGTTGCGAGTCCGGCAGGTCATAGTTAATGACTTGGCCAATATCCTCAAAGTCCAAGCCCCTGGCGGCTACGTTGGTCGCCACCAATATCGACGCGGCGCCGGAACGGAAGTCCGTCATCACCCGCTCACGCGCGCTCTGGCTTAGATTCCCTTGGAGCGCCCCTACCCGATAACCCAACGAATCCAGCTGTCTGGCCAACTGCTTGACGCCATGCTTTGTCCTGCCAAAGACGATAACCGGGGCATCATCCTGCCTGTCCAGCAGTGTCCGTAAGGCCTCCAGTTTGTCGCTCTTCTGGATAGTGTAGACCAAGTGGTCCACGGTGGGAGGCGCTTGCAAGCCAGCGTCCACTTCAATTGTTACCGGCTGGCGCAGGTGCTTCGCGGCGGTCTGGGCCACCCACTCGGGCATGGTTGCGGACAGGAGCGCCGTTTGCCGCTCCTTGGGAGTCCGGCCAATTATGGACTCGACGTCGGGGGCAAATCCCCTATCCAGCATTTCGTCCGCTTCGTCCAATACAAGAAACCGCACTGAACTCAGATCGAGCGTCCGTTGACGTAGATGGTCCAACGTCCGGCCCGGAGTGCCGATGATGACGTGGACCCCTCTCTTCAGCGCCGCGTACTCCGGCTTCAAAGGCCTGCCTCCATACAGCAGCGCCACGCGGAGCTGTTGTGAAGAAGCCAAGGCTTCCACGACTCCAGCCACTTGGATGGCTAGTTCGCGAGTAGGCACCAGCACAAGCGCTTGGATCTGCCGGACTGACGGGTCGCACTGTTCCACCAAAGGTATTGCGAAGGCCAGTGTCTTTCCGGACCCGGTACGCGCTTGGCCCACCAAGTCTCGCCCTTCCATGAGATGGGGGATGGCCTTTTCTTGAATAGGTGTGGGCTTGGATATGTTCATCCTCGAAATCGCCGCCTTGGTGGCGGACTTCAAAGGCATATCGGAGAATATGGGGCCACTGGCCGAGGCGCGGTCAACGGGTTGCTCGTTTTCCACACATGGCTTCTCCAGGTTTGCACTGGTCGTCTTTGTACCCTCCATCAGGTCGGGCTCTCGACGCCGGGCCTTGAAACATGATCGGCAATACACCGGCTTGCCTTGGTTTGGCAGGAAGGGGAGGGTTGTAGATAAGCCGCAGTCATCGCAAACGGCTGGATGTTGAGTGTGGTTGGCTCGGCGCACGGTGGCGGGCGGATATTTGACAGGCATACGAGAACGGACTCCCTAAATATAAAGTGGCGACGCAGATGAATCAGCGGGGAGGGGGTGAACAAGAAGAGTGGGGCTGTAGGGGGCGTTCCGTTCTTGTGTCAAACCTTGGTGCGCTAATCAAGAGTGTCTCTCTCCATTATAGCCCAGTATGCCCGAAACCGATATGCCGGTGACAGCTATCCCAAGCCCCGTTCAGGCCAGGGATTTGAAGGTCGCTATAAATTCCTGCAATAAGTGGCGCCGCCTGTTATCATGGTATAAGGAGTGATTTGATTTGATTGATTACCGCAACAACGCCATTCGCAACCTGGCCATCATAGCCCACGTCGACCACGGCAAGACCACCTTGGTGGACGCGCTGTTGAAACAAGGCCAAGTATTCCGGGCCCACCAACAGGTGGGCGCTTTGATTATGGACACCAACCCTCTGGAACGGGAGCGCGGTATTACGATCCTGGCCAAGAACGCCTCGGTATCCTACGGCGGCGTCCGGATCAACATTATCGACACGCCGGGCCACGCCGATTTCAGCGGAGAGGTGGAACGCGTCATGAACATGGCCGACGGCTGTCTGCTGCTGGTTGACGCCGTGGACGGCCCGATGCCCCAGACTACCTACGTATTGCGCCAAGCTCTCCAACAGAACGTGACACCGATGGTCGTCATCAACAAGATCGACCGCCCGGAAGCCCGCACGGCCGAGGTGGTCGGGCTGGTCCAGGACCTGTTCCTGGAACTTGCTACGAGGGAGGAACAACTGGATTTTCCGGTGCTATACACCTCGGCCCGCCAAGGCTACGCGACCACAGACCCGGACTTGCCCGGGACGGATATGCAGCCCCTCTTCGAAGCCATCCTGGAGTCGGTGCCAGCGCCCGGCGGCGACCCTGACGCACCGCTGCAAATGCTGGTGGCGGCCTTGGACTACGACAACTATCTGGGACAGGTATCCGTGGGCCGCATCTCCAACGGCACGCTCCGTCTGCGGGATGACGTGGTCCTGTTGAGCCGCGACGGGGCGGTCAGCACCCACAACCTCGAACGCATCTTCGTGTTCCGCGGTATGGACCGAATTGAAGTATCCGAAGCCCGCGCCGGGGACATAGTGGCCGTAACCGGCCCTGAGGGTGTGTCCATCGGCGATACCATTGCTTCCCTGGATAACCCGGAGGCCCTGCCCACGATCGACATCAACGAACCCACAGTACGCATGACCTTTGGCGTCAGCACGTCCCCTTTCATGGGCAAGGAGGGCGCCCATTACACTTCCCGCAACCTTCACGAACGGCTGATTAGAGAATTGCGGACCAACGTCAGCCTGCAAGTGGACACCACCCCCAGCCCGGACGTGTTCGTCGTCGCCGGACGGGGCGAGTTGCACTTGTCTATTCTGGTCGAGACCATGCGCCGTGAACAGTTCGAATTCCAAGTGTCCCGTCCCACGCCCGTCACCAAGGTGATCGACGGCAGGATATACGAGCCCTACGAAATTCTGAATGTCAGCACTCAGGAAGAATACGTGGGAGTACTGACGGAGTATCTCTCCGCCCATCTGGCCCAACTCCGTGACATGCGGTACGGCGATAACGGTTACGTCCACATGGAGTACAAGATACCCACTCGTGGATTGATCGGATTCAATGCCTTCTTTATCAAGACCACCCGCGGCGATGGGGTGAAGAGCAGCATGTTCACTTCCTACGAACCAATGGAAGGTGACATAAAGTCCCAGCGCGGCGGCGTCCTTGTGGCGTCTGAGGTCGGCGTGGCTGTCACATACGGCCTGCTCAACGCCCAAGGCCGAGGAGATACCTTCGTAGACCCGGGCACTATGGTCTATGAAGGCATGATTGTCGGGTCTCACCGCCGGGAAGGCGACATTGAGATTAACGTCTGTAAGGAAAAGAAGCTGACCAACATGCGGTCTTCGACGGCCGACGTGGCCAAGCGCCTCAACGCCACTGTGAGGATGAGCTTGGAGGAGGCCCTGGCGTTCATCGGTGACGACGAGCTGCTGGAAGTTACACCCCTGAACCTTCGTCTCCGCAAGGCGGGATTATCCGCATTGGGACGGAAACGTCAACGCCGCGACGGAGCCCGCGCCCGGGATTAAGGAACTATCTCAAAACCAACTTGGCTTGCCGGTATAGCCGCTTCGATGACTGAAGTCTGCGGATTCCCGCCTTTGCGGGAATGACGGGTTGTGAGGCGGGAATGACGAGTTGTGAGGGAGGAATGACGAGTTGTGAGGGAGGAATGACGGGGTTGTAGACCTATCCATTGGGCAACAGGGCAACAGGGCAACAGGCCGGCTTGGGTGTCGATTACGGAGTTGCAGGGATAGCCGGTACACCGCGAGGTTAACCGGAGTGAGCCAATGACCGTAAGAACTGACAATGGTTTGGAAACGTTGACCGCCGCAGACCTGCTGCGACGCGCCTCGGAGTTGGTAGCCGTGCTCAAGGAGCGGGCGGCGTTGACAGAGGAACTCCGGCGAGTGCCGGAAGAGACGGTCAACGACCTGCTGGCCTCCGGGCTTTATCGTATCGGCGTTCCCAAAAGGTTTGGCGGTCTCGACTTAGGCTACGGATTGATCCTGGACGTGGCCGCCGAGTTGGGCCGCGGTTGCGCTGCCGCGGCGTGGTGTTACTGCCTCTGGGCTGCCCACGCCTGGCTGGTTGGCTATTGGCCTCTGCAAGCGCAGGAAGAAGTGTTCGGGCAGAGCGCCGACGCCCTCTGCTCCAGTTCGTTGAACGTCGGCAAGTCCTGCGCCACGCCCGTCGAAGGCGGGTACCGCCTGTCCGGCCGGTGGGAGTTCTCCAGCGGCTGCGACTCCGCAAGCTGGGTGATCCTGGGGGTGTCCGGCATCAGCGAGCGCAATTGGGTGCTGGCGCCGCGCGGGGATTTCAAGATTGTGGATAATTGGTTTGTCTCCGGGCTTCGCGGCAGCGGCAGCAAGGACATCGTGGTCAACGATGCCTTCGTGCCCCATCATCGCGTGCTGGACGTGACCACCGCCGGGGACGGTGACTATAGCGGCTGGGAACTGCACCGGCAAGCCCGGTACCGGGTGCCCATCCCCGTCTTGTTAGGTTGGGACTTGGTTGCCCCGATGCTGGGAATTGCCCAAGGAATGATAGACGAGTTTGTCGCCAGGCTGGTGGGGACATCCGGCCCCGGCAGGACCGCCGACTCCCCGGCTATCCATCTTCGCTTGTCCCAGGCCTCGGCTGAGGTTGACGCGGCGCGGCTGATGATGGACTGGGACATTGACGAGATTCTTCGCAAGGGCAAAGAGGGCGAGGCCTTCACGCCGTTGGAGCGGGCCAGGTTCCGGCGGGACAAGGCATTCATCACCCAGCTTTGCCTTCAAGCGGTCAACCGCCTGTTCGACCTCAGCGGAGGCCATGCCCTCTTTGATTCCGTGTCCCTGCAACGCTTCCACCGGGACGCCCACGCCGTGGCCCACCGGGACGGCCTGATCATGGACCTGGGCGGCCAGCAATACGGGCGGGTGGCCTTGGGTTTGGAGCCGGACGGGCCTATTTAGCCGATGAGCGGCAGCAGGAACCGCCGCCCAGGGATAGGACCCCGCTCTGGTTCGGCCCGCTGGGCGCATGGCTCGGGTCATTTTTTCGTGCGGCCTGACATCGACGGGCCGGCAGCAGGACAGAAAGGCAGTTCAAGAGAAGCAAGATCATTTTTCTGTACTTCCCGCAACGCTTTGTCGATACATCCAGTCAGCTTGTCGTTCCCACCAAGGAACAACTCTTCCAAATTGGTAAGCTCGGCCAATTCCAACGAGACCTTTCCACCTAGCCGGTTTGCACCAAGGTCCAGCAACCACAAATTGAACAGGTTGCCCAGTTCCGGCGGTATTTCACCGGTCAATTTGTTCCCGCTGAGATTCATTTCTTCCAAGCTGGTGAGGCTGCCCAACTCCGGCGGTATCCCGCCGCTCAGCTCGTTTACATAAAGGTAAAGCTTCTTCAGCCTGGATAGTTTGCCCAATTCCGGGGGTATCGCTCCGCTCAGCCGGTTTTCACCCAAGTCGAGCAATTCCAGGTTGGCGAGATTACCCACCTCCGGGGGGATAGCTCCGCTCAGCCGATTTCTCCATAGTTCAAGTCTTTCCAAGCTGGTGAGATCCCCCAACTCAGAGGGTATCTCACCTTTCAACCGATTGCCGGGGAGTTGCAACGCTTGCAGCCTGTCGAGCCCGCCAAGGTCCGCCGGTATCTTTCCTCTCAGCCCGTTGTGGGCCAGGGCCAGCCCGGTGACGCGCCCGCTGTCGTCAGTCGTTACCCCGTACCATTCGCCGATGGGCGCCGCGCTCAACCACTTGCCGTTGTTCAGCCAGTTTTCCCCGTCCACGGCAATGTAGAGCGAGACCAGCACGGGGGTATCCGGTGAAACAGCGGCTGCCCGCACGGGAGGGTCGGTTGACGTTGGTGGTACAGGACTCTCTCTCTGATTGGACTGGCCGCACGCCGCCAGCCCTAAAGCCGCCGTAAAGTACAGCGCCAGCATCAGCCCATTCGCGGCAATCAGCTTGTTTCGCACTAAGTGATACATATGACCGGCCATCTCAATTCCTCCCTGCGGCCGGCTCCATCCCAACGTCATTCACCTGACGAGACGTGTCCCTTCTGCCGGTGTATACGCCCGGCAGAGGCATTCGGTTCCTTAAGATCAGGTTATCCACTCAACCTCAGGGCCTATGGTTCCCCGCCTTCGGGGGGAAGACGGAGGGGAGGAGGCGGGGAATGGCTCTATATATAGCTGCTTATATTGAGCCACAAGATGGAGTTCCGTCACCTCCGAAATGTCATACCCCTGCACATTAACCCGGATTTTGCGAGAATCCGGCAGCACCAAGTGGCAAGAAAGCAACTGCCTCAGAGCTGCCTTGGATTCCTGCTGGAGAGGGAGTGACGGGGATTGGGCGAGAATAACGGGTTGAGCGCCAGACCGCGGATGATAGACGGGTGTGATTAAAAGCGGTTGGATATGCCTCCCCGCCTTCACGGGGAAAACAGAGAGAGGGATAGGAAAGACGGAGGACACGGGAAAGATGGCGGGGAAAACGGAGGGAGAGCCAGGGGAGACTCCGGCTTTAAAGACTATCTCAAAACCAATCAGTCTCGCTGATTTCCTCACGTCGCTGACCGAGATTTATAGATTCCCGCCTGCGCGGGAATGACGCGTTGGGTGCTGCGACAAGTTTTGAGATAGTTTCTTAGTACTGCAAGAAGGGATTTATCATCTCCATCCCATCGTAGACTTGCCCGTGATTCATGTCTTCCGAGTAAACTGCTTCGCAGCCGCTGGTACTTGCTGCTGCCAATATTAGTCCGTCCCAGTAGGACACTTGGTACCTTGCGCAGTAGCCCAGCGCTTAGTCCACCGTTTCGCCGGTCAGCGGCTCGGTATGGTGCAACCTCTGCAGTCTCTCAATTATTTCAGTAGCCCGTTTGTGGCTGAGCGGCCTTTGTCTTCTTCTGCTTGTTGCTTGAGCGTAGAATTCGCTCAGGACCTGGACCGACATGGCTAGGTTGGGAGCGGTCAGCAGCCCAGCTGCTGACCGCTGTTTTTCTCTATCCTCGAGGACCAGGCTTGCTGCGTAGATCGGGATGTTGCTATCCACGAATCTCATGTCTATTGTGCAGTTCCTCCCGGGACAAGTTTTCAGAGGGGTCTAAACCTTCCCCTTCTCTGACAATCGTCTCGAACAACTCTTCCAGTTCGGCGGCGTCGATCTCCCGGCGTGTTGTTTCCTTCAGGTATTCGCATAGTATATCTGCAACCGTCGTTCCTCGTTCTTCCGCCTTCGCCTCGGAGAACCGGTAGGTATGATCGTCGACCACTAACGACTCAGGCGGTCGAGGCCGAAGCAAACCGGTCGCCAGACTTCGGCGCGACCACCGCCACTCGTTCTTTCCCCGAAAACACGGCGGCCAACACCGACATCGGAGGTCCGGTGACGGCTACCGACCCGGATACCGGCAACACGCCGGCCTACTCCCTGGACACCACAGGCGCAACGTTATTCGATATTGACAGCGCCAGCGGTCAGATCAAGACAAAGTCGGGAGTGATCTACGACCCCGAGACAACACCCAGCTACTCGGTAACGGTGACGGCTGATGACAACAACGGCGGCACCGACACTATCGACATAACCATCACCGTCACCGATGTGAACGAAGAGCCGGCTTTCGACGAAACGTCGACGACAACCCGCAGCATCTCCGAGAATGCGGGGACGGGTGCGGACATCGGCACCGCTGTATCGGCCACCGACCCGGAAAACGACCCCCTGACGTACATCCTCGGTGGCACCGATGCAGCGTCCTTTGACATTGTTTCAACGTCCGGGCAGTTGCAGACCAAGTCTGCGCTGGATAAGGAGATCAAAGACACCTACACCTACACCTACACCTACACCTACACCTACACCGTATCGGTCCGCGAAAATACGAGTGCGGTCGAGAATCTCGGCGGTCCGGTTACAGCCACTGACGGAGACAACGATACTCTGACTTATTCCCTTGAAGGAACGGACAAGGATGCCTTCCATATCATCCCAGGCACTGGCCAGATACAGACGAAATCGGGGTCACTTACGACTACGAAGCAAAGCCGAGCTACTCGATAACGGTGAAGGCGGACGACAGCAACGGCGGCACCGCCACCAAAGAAGTGACCGTCAATGTCACTGACGTATACGAGCCGCCGTTGAAACCCGGGAAGCCTACGGTCTCAAAGGCATCGAACAACGTCGTAAGCGTGACTTGGACGGCGCCCGACAATATAGGTCGCCCGCCCATTACGCACTACCAATACCAATACAAGAAAGATACGGAGCCGGACTGGAGCGGTGCGACCTATATTACGAGCAGGCCCATCGCCAGTCTCACCATCGGCACACTGGATGCTGGCACGTCTTATGACGTCCAAGTTTGGGCGATCAACGATGAGGGGCCAGGTCCGTGGTCCGACACGGGCACGGGCAGCACCAACAGCCCGCCGGACTTCTCCGGCGCAACGGCGGCGCGGGAGGTGGCCGAGAACACCGTGGGGGTTACGAGCATAGGCGCCCCCGTAATAGCATCGGACGCCAACTCAGACACCCTGGCTTACACGCTGGAAGGAGCCGACGCGGCTTCCTTCCAGATCGTTTCCACCAGCGGACAAATCGAAACGAAGGCAAACGTGACCTACGACCACGAGACCAACGACAGTTACACGGTGACGGTCAAGGCGGATGACGGCAACGGCGGCGTCGACACCATTGACGTGACCATCACCGTTACCGACGTGAATGAAACGCCGTCTTTCGACGACATGTCGCCGACAATCCGCAGCATCGCCGAAAACACGGGGACGGGTGTGGACATCGGCGATACGGTGGCGGCCACGGACCCGGACGCTGGCGCGACGCTGACCTACTCGCTGGGCGGGACGGATGCCAGCTCCTTCGACATCGACACATTAACCGGCCAGTTGAAGACTGACGCTGCGCTGGACCATGAAACCAAGGCAACCTACACGGTGGCCGTATCGGTCCACGACGGCAAGAACGCCGCCGGGAATCCTGACCCAGCGACGGATGACGAAATCACGGTAACAATCACCGTCACTGACGTTAACGACCCGCCGGAGTTTCCGTCTGCGGGGGCCAATGCTCGCTCCATTGCCGAAAACACAGCGGCCAATACCAACATCGGCGCCCCGGTCAGGGCGACGGACGCCGATAACGACAAACTGATTTACACCCTGGAAGGGACGGATGCCGGTTCTTTCGCAATTGATGAATTGTCCGGACAGTTGCAGACCAAGGAGGCGCTGGACTACGAGACCACGGACAGCTACACGGTGAGGGTGAAGGCAAGTGACGGCAACGACGACGTCGAGACCATTGACGTGACCATCACCGTTACCGATGTGAATGAGCCGCCGTCTTTCGACTCCGCGACAGCTACCCGCACTGTCTTGGAAAACACGCAGGCTGGCCGGCCACTGGGTGAACCGATATTGGCTGAAGACCAGGACGATGGGGATAGTCTTGCCTACAGTTTGGGCGGCACGGATTCCGCATCGTTCGGCATTAACGGCAGCACAGGACAGATCACGGTGGGCACCGGGACGACGCTGGATTATGAGACCAAGGCCAGCTACCAAGTGACGGTTACCGCCACCGACTCACTCAACCTGTCTGACACAATCACGGTGACCATCAATGTCACTGCAGGAAACGACCCTCCGGTTTTCGCCACGGATACGGCCACCTGTAGCGTTGCAGAAAACACTGGGACAAGCCAGAACATCGACGCCCCATTCAAGGCCACGGACGCAGAAGGGGACACGCTGACCTACACCCTGGAAGGGACTGACAAGGGTATGTATTTCATTTGGGACTTTACGCAGTTGAACGTGAGACCGCATAGTAGGGTAGGCTTGCTCAAATACAAAACCGCTCCCAAATGCTCACTATCGGGCCCATTCCGTATCGGGCCCATTCCGTCATTCCGGCGTAGGCCGGAATCCAGGGGCGGTGGGGTCGGTTCGTAGCTATAATCTCAATTTTACATACCCTTGTCAGCCCTGGAAGGGGGCGATGCCGCGTCCTTCGCCATTGACGCCAAGACAGGGCAGTTGAAGACCAAGGCAGCCCTGGACCATGATACCAAGGCCAGCTACACGGTCATATTGACGGCTACTGACTCAGCCAACGCCTCGGATAATATTGTGGTGACCATCACCGTCACCAACGTAAATGAACCGCCGTCTTTCGGTTTAGACGCGGCCAATCGCAAAGTTGATGAAAACACTCCACCGGGCGACTCGGTGGGCCTACCCGTCTCGGCTGAAGATGATGATGTGGGGGACACGCGGACCTACAGTCTGGCCGGCGCGGACTCGGCATCCTTCGCCGGATGGCGACTCGGCACCAACAGCGGGGCCGGAAGTCAAAGGGGCTTCGTTCGATTCGGAAGGCGGGAAATCAGGAGGGATGCCGTCGTGGTACATCGCGATCATAATGATGGCGCTGGCGGCGACGATAGCCGGCGGCAGCACGTACGTTGTGAAGAGGCGGAGCAGGCTACCCTACCCCGTAACAGTGCAGAGAAGCCGCGAGTTCAATAAGTGGTGGTCCGGGTGGTAACCCCGATGCGCCCATTGAGGACCTTGAGCCGGGAGGGCAATCGCCCTCCCGGTTTTATAATTCCTTGCCCACCGCCTCCGGCATCAATCCCGCAACGGGCGGAAGAACTCCCTTATCTCGTGGGCTAACAACTCCGGCTCCTCCAAGGCCGCAAAATGGCCGCCCCGGGGCATTTCCTGCCAACGGCGCACCTCGTAGGAACGCTCGGCCCACTCGCGCGGCGGCGTGGCTATTTCCTGTGGGAACACGGCTATGCCTGCCGGAGCCGCGACCTTTTCGTTCTCTTCCATTTCCCAAAGGTGACTCTGGTTCTCTTTGTACATCCTGACCGATGAGCCGATGGTGTTGGTCACCCAGTAGATGGTGACGATGGTGAGCAACTCGTCCTTGGTGTACCGGCTCTCGATGTCGCCGTGGCAGTCGCTCCAAGTACGGTATTTCTCTATTATCCAGCCTGCTAAACCGGCAGGGGAGTCGTTCAATCCGTACGACAGGGTCTGAGGCTTGGTGCCCTGGATATGGTTGTATCCGCCCTCGTCCAGGAACCAGCGTTCCCGCTGGGCCGAGTGGGCCTGCTCCGCCTCGGTCAGAGGGCGGGAACCGGAGCCAAGGTAGGGCGTTGGACGGGTAACCGAGGTGAGGTGGATGCCATACATCTTGTCGTGATGGGCATACCCCAAGCGAGCCGTTACGCCTGACCCGATGTCTCCCCCTTGGGCCGAGAACTTAGGGTAGCCCAGGTTCTCGGTCATCAGTTTCGTCCACAGGTCGGCCACTTTCTGGACCTGCATACCACGTTCGCTGGACGCTTGGGAGAACCCATAGCCGGGCAGTGAGGGCGCCACCACATCGAAAGTGTCGGCGGGGTCGCCTCCGTGACTGCCTGGGTCAGCCAGCAAGGGGATTATCTTGGTCATTTCGAAGAAGCAACTGGGCCAGCCGTGGGTAATGACCAGCGGCATGGGGTTTGGCCCGACGCCCCGTTCCCGGATGAAGTGGATGTCCAACCCGTCCACTTCGCTCTTGAAGTGATGGAAGGCGTTTAGCTTCTTCTCCTGGGCGCGCCAGTCGAAGCTAGTCCGCCAATACTCCATCAACTCCTTCATGTAGGCCAGGTTGCTGCCGTAGTCCCAACCCGAACCGAGGATCTCGTCGGGCCACCGGGTCCGGTTGAGGCGCGCCTGCAAGTCGTCCAGCACAGCTTGGTCGACGTTAATTTCAAAGGGCCTTACTTCCATGACGATGCTCCTTTGGCGGTTTGGACTTCTATCCCTTGGCAACAACTACGGGGTGGGGAGAACTGGATAACACCGGGTGTTCGAGGGGAATGGTGCAAATTACATGAGGCGAACGTCTCGTACAACAACGTCCAGCCCGGGTGCTCTTGAAAGGCGCTCGTCGGCGGTAAGCACCGGCACATCGTAGAGGTAGCCAGCCGCGATGTAAAGAGCATCGTAGGCGGTAACATTGTGCCGGTACCGCCACGCCCTTTCGATCAATTCCCGGTGTGAAATACGAACAACGCGCAAAACGACCAAATCTTCCAACGCCGATAACGCCCGTTGTTCCTCCAGCCGTCCGCCTAACACCTCCCGGCGCAACGCTGACAATACCTCCACGTCTATCAACTCCGGCGCAACCAATGACATATTCTCTACAGTGTCCACCAGCGTCAGGCCAATGGAGGTCCGCAGGAGGTACTCGTAGGCAGCTGAGGCGTCTAGAACGTACTCCGCCAATCCAGTTCAATATCTCGGAGACGGCGTTCTTCCCTGATTGTCTCCGCCGCGTTCACAATTAACTCAGTCTTGGGACGTTGGGCCAACCGTAGGGTAAATTCCCACCTCGCTACCTGACTGTCGATAGCGGTAAACACTGCCTGGCTCATGGTGAGTCTCTTGACACGCGCGTAGTTGCGCAGGCGTTCGTGAAGGTCTTCAGGCACGTTTTTGATGTATAAGTTGGCCATATTGGGCTATTAAGTCTACATCAGAATTTACATATTTGGGGGACGCTCAGGGCGGGAAGTGGCGCGGAGGTTACTGCGTACTCCCGGAACCAAGGCCGATCTCGGGAACGAGGCGTCCTTCCATGGTTTTCGCTCCCTGTGCGTCATTAAGGGTGTTTACGCGCTGGGCTCCTCGTTGGAGAAATTCCCATTCCCTCACTTCGCGTTCTATCGCCGCGATCACCGCCTCGTTTATGTTGAGATCCTTTGCGGAGGCGTAGTTGCACAGCCGTGCCCAGAGGTCATCCGGAATGTTTTTTGCGTTTAAGTTAGGCATAGGGTTATTTTAGCATGACCCAATATCGTCTGAATCCTGATTCAGACTACCTCTTCACGTCCCATTAATCCGTTACACTGGTTCGAACGTCGGGAGGGATACCTGGCGCATCAGCGTTCCGCCGCCTACATACCTATGGCGTAGCAAGCCCGGCGGGGGTCTCCTCCGGTGCTCAGGTAGCCGGTCCGGGGGTCGCGGACTGACACGGTGGCCCCCAAACCGCAGTTGACGGCCCGCTCGATCTTGTGCCCCAGAATACGAAGGGAGTCAGCCGTGCTCTCCGGGATGCCGGGCTCCAGGTCCAAGCGTCCCGGGTAGTAATCGTGAGGATAGAAGGAGTTGACGTTGCTCTGGGTGGAAAACCGGGGCGCTTCCACCGCTTGTTGCGGGTCCATGCCGAACAACACAGTATTCAATACCAGTTGCACATTGGCTTGTGTCTGATTGTCACCACCCGGACAGCCGATGGTCATCACCGGCTTGCCGTCCTTGCTCACGATGTAGTTGACCAAGGTAGTCCGCGGGCGTTTGCCCGGCGCCACCACGTTGGGGTGACCTTCCTCGCAGTTGAACATCTCGATGCGGGTGCTCAGGGCGGCTCCCAACTCGGGGAAGAACGCTGACTTGGCGAAGGAGCCGCCGCTGATGGTGCCGCACACCATGTTGCCGTGCCGGTCGAGCACCGAAACATGGGTTGTGCCCTCCCCGGACGAGCTATCGGCGGAGGCGCCGTTGGTAGGCGCCGCCATGACCTGCTTTGCTCCAGAGCCATTGACGCTGGAGTATTTCCACGGGTCGCCGCCTGGACGCTGGGCTTGGAAGGCCCCTTCGGGGTCAATAAGCTGTACCCGCTCGGCGGCGTACTCCTTGGACAGCAGTCCGTCAATGGGGACGTCGGCGAAGTCCGGGTCGCCATAGAACGCTTCCCTGTCGCCGAAAGCCAGCTTCAACGCTTCCGAAACCGTATGTATGTATTCGGGGCTGTTATGGCCCATCGCTTGCAAGTTGAAATGCTCCAGCATGTTCAACGTCTGCATCAGCATCGGGCCCTGGGTCCAAGTGTCCTGCCCGAAGATTTCGTAGCCGTGGAAGCTGGTCTTGACCGGCGTCTCGAATTGCGCCTTGTAGCCAGCCAGGTCTTCCATTGACAGGATTCCACCCACCCCTTGCGCCGATTCGGCGATGAGCCTCGCGATGGGACCGCGGTAGAACGAGTCCCGGGCCTTCTGCAAGCCGTCGGCACGGGAACCGGACCCGTTGTTTCCAGTTGACGCCATGGCCTTGAGGGTGTTGGCCAAGCCGGGCTGCACCAACAGCGACCCGGCTTCAGGTACTTGGCGGCCATCATAAAAGACTTCCCAACCACCCGGTGAGTAGTGGTCGAACTGCTCTGCGGTTGCCGGCGACTTCAACCGCTCCAGCATGTATTCGTAATTGGGAATACCGTCCTCGGCACAACTGATGGCCGGGGCGAGCACTTCGCCGATGGACATGGCGCCGTACTTTTCCAGCATGGAAATGAAGGCGTCGACTACCCCCGGAAGCGTGAAGGACAGGTGGGCCTTGTTGTGGCCGGGCCCGGTGGGAATTCTCTCAAGCCCTTGCGAGGCGTAGAATTCCGGGGTGGCCTTTCCAGGGGCAGTACCCTGACCGCTCAGCGATAGCAGGTCGCCGCTGGCGGCATCGTAGAGCATGAACACGCCCTCAGCGGCCAATGAATACGAAGCGATGGGTTCCACCACCGCTGCGGCGAACCCTGCCGCGACCAGCGCGTCGAAAGCGTTGCCGCCGTTCAAGAGCACCCGCATCCCAGCCATCGAAGTCAGGTAGTGCCCGCTGGAAATCACGCCTTGAGTTGACCGGACTACGGGACGTCCTGTGGAGGGAAGGGCGACGTCGCTCTGCTCCAGATTATACGCCGCTTGTTGTTGCGCCATAACATTTCTCCCAACCGTTAGAATCGGAAACTCAAAGGCCCTCTAATGGAGCGGGACATAATAGTCAGGCGGCGCCTGGCTGACAAGCAGTCCTGACGCCATGCCGTGAAGTCTTTGGCGGCGTCAGGAGCGAATGAGCAAGCAGGCAGGTCCGGGCCTTACGCCGGTTCGAACATGGGAAGGGATACCTCCCCCTCGCCTTGGTCCTCCCACCGGACCTTGACCCGCATCCCGCATTGAATGTCCTGGGTGGGGTCTTCGACGCCTACGACGTTGGTCATCAAGCGGAAGCCTTCATCCAGATCGACGTAGGCGACGGCATAGGGGCCCAAGTCGCGGAACGCCGGGTGGCGGCTTTGCATGACGACGCTATAGGTGTAGACACTGCCCAACCCTTGAGACACATGCCAAGTGTTCTCGATGGACCCGCACTGAGGGCAGTGTCCGCGCGGGTAAAAAATCACTTCATTGCAGCTATCGCACGTCTGATAGGTCAGTTCGTGACGCTTGGTTGCTTCCCAAAAGGGCTCGCTGTCGACTTCCGGGAACCTGGGTTGTGGTCGTAATGGGGCCATTGTTTTCATTCTCCTCAAACAGAGCTAATCGGCGGCCAGTATGGTGACTCCGGTAGCGTGGCGCGACCCAAGCTGGCCGCCGTTGCCTACCGCCACCGCCAAGCGGGCGTCGGCAACCTGTGATGTCGATTCGCCGCGCAACTGGCGGGTCGCTTCCAGCAGCAGGAATATGCCCCGCGCACCCGGATGGTTGGAAGACAGGCCGCCGCCGTCGGTGTTGATAGCGGGCTTCACCGGGTTGTCGAAGTTGAGGCGGCCATCGCTGACGAAAGCGCCGCCCTCACCCTTGGGACAGAAGCCCAGGTCCTCGATCATACACATCACGGTGATGGTGAAAGAGTCGTAGGCCATGAGGATGTCAATCTCGTCCGGTCTGACCCCGGCATCGGCAAAGGCCGCCGGGCCGGCCTGCGCCCCGGCGCTGACGGTGATGTCGCCGCCGTTCTCGCGGTACTTGGTGGCCTCGCCGCTGCCGATAATCCAGACCGGTTTCTTGCGTGCGTTGCGGGCCATTTCCGGCGACGCTACTATCACCGCGCCGCCGCCGTCGGACACCATGCAGCACTCCAACAGGTGCAACGGATGGGCAATCACGCGGGACTCCAACACGTCGTCGACGGTTATCTCACGCACCCCTACGAACTCCAGGTCGGTCATGGCTTTGACCGCCTCCGGGTTGCGCATGGCGTGGCGGCGCGTGGCGACGGAAATGGCGGCGAACTGCTCGTCGGTGGTGCCGTACTGATGCTTATGCCGGGTCTTGACCATGGCGTAGTTGCCAATGAGGGTCAGCCCCCAAGGGTCTTCCATATTGGTAAAGAAGTTGGCGGGCACCGTCCCTGTCGCACCGGCGGTGCCGATGGCCCGGCGGTCCGTATGGGACATGGAGCCGTAGGTAATCAACGCCACGTTGCACTTGCCCGCTTCGATCATCATGCGGGCATGGTTGGCGTGGAACTCAAAGGAAGACCCGCCAACCGACGTGTTGTCGATTATAGAGGGCTTGAAACCAAAGTACTCGGAAATGCCGAGTCCGCCTATGCTTTGGTCGCTCCCGGTGTCGTAGACGGCGTCCACGTCCTTCCAAGTGAAACCGGCGTCTTCCAGTGCTTTGGCGGCCGACGCGGCCTTGATTTGAAGCGCGTTGGTGGTCGGTCCGGCGACCCGCAACGGGTATTCATGAATGCCGACTATCGCGGCGGTCCTTTCCTGAGCCATGTTTTGTTTCTACTCCTGTGCAGCGTTCCTGAATTTTCCTCGCACCCGCCCTATCCTTGGAGGAGAAGGGACAGGTGGTGGTTTGACTTTTACAGTGCGGACAACTAGATTTATGCAATGCGCATCGGCCTTCTATCCGATACCCACCTGCCAAATGCTATAAGGGACCTCGATGGACTGGGACCCGAGCCTGCCCGGTTCTTCTCAACGGTAGACCTCATATTACATGGCGGAGACCTGACTTCTCCAATCGTGCTGGACTGGCTGGAACAGTTCGCCCCGGTAATCGCCGCTGACGGCAACAATGATTCGACACCGGACCCACGATCGAAGGAAGTCCAGTTCCTGGATGTCGAAGGCTGGCGGATTGGCATGGTGCATAACCTGGACCGTCAGTTCCGCCCAGTCGCAGAATTGCAGCAGACCTTCCCCGAAAGAGTGGACATCATGATTTCCGGCCACACTCACCAAGAGCGGTTGGAGTTCCGGGAAGGAGTGCTCTTGCTGAACAGCGGCAGCATCACCTTTCCCCACCACAAGGAATTACGCTTGGGCACCGTGGGACTGTTGGAGTTGGAGCCGGGCACGCTTCACGCCGAGATAATCGTCCTTGGCGATACTCCCGGACGCCCCAACCCCTGCGTTCCAATGAGACTGGACCTCTGACGCGCCCTTGGTTCCTTAGCACAGGCAAGCCGCCGCCTTGGGGCAGCACTCGTCCGATAGGGTCATTCAAGGCTCGTAGCATAATACCCAGCTATCTATTGCTTTGGCAAGGACTACCTTAAGCCGTTGCTTGGCGGTCATTGCCAAAGCCGTCATCAAGGCTATCGGATCTTAGAGACTATCTCAAAACCAATGAGTCTTGCTGATTTCCCAACACCGCAGGCCGAGGCCCATAGATTCCCGCCTTCGCGGGAATGACGGGTTGGGCGCTGCGACAAGTTTTGAGATAGTTTCTTACTGGTACGCGCATAAAATCTAAAGACAGTCCGGCTGATCATGAACCTGCGTAAACCTTCAACGGCATTCTGGGTCAATTTCAGCGTCAAGGCCGCGTTGATTTGCCTGCTGGCATTCGGGGTCTTCTCGGGACTGCAACAATTCGAAGGTAAAGCCTTCCTATGGCGGCTGGCCACATACCCGATTGCCGCCTTGGTGATACCCGTAATTTGGGCAGCGTTTGGCCGAAGGGCAGCCTACCCATACGCCGCCGACGTTCTACTGACCCTGCCTTTCCTCGTGGACACCGTCGGCAACGCCTCGGACCTATACGACACGATCTGGTGGTGGGACGACGCGAATCACTTCATCAATTGGGCGCTGCTCTCCGGCGCCATAGGCGTCCTGGCTTGGCGGAACCGTATCGGGCGTTGGGAGACTTTAGCGTTTGTAGTGGGGTTCGGTGCGGTCACCACCATATTATGGGAGATCGCCGAGTACTTCGCCTTTATTCGCAACTCGCCCGAGCTTATTACGGCTTACTCTGACACGCTGGGCGACTTGGCCCTCGGCCTGATCGGCTCAGTTTCGGCCGGTCTGGCTGCCGCCCTGGCGCCGCGTCCACACCGGGTTTGAGACAAGCCGCCGTCCTTGCCTTGCCGTTCCGGACTCTTGCGTTTGAATGGTCGAAATGACGTCGCCGTACAGCCGCATATAGGACCCGTGATTCCGCCTTTGGGCCAAAATTAGAGAACGGACATGGTAGAGCGCATCAAACGTGATTACACCAACGTGAGAGGGAACGTTTAGAGGGCTACCTCAAAACCAATCAGTGTCGCTGATTTCCCAACGTCGCTGCCCGAGGTCCATAGATTCCCGCCTGCGCGGGAATGACGGGTGGGGTGCTTCGGCAAGTTTTGAGACAGTTTCTTGGAAGGCTATGGGCGTATGGAGGGTTTTGGGCGTATGTTAGAATAGCGGCGGTTCAGCCCTGACTTCACCTCAACACGCTTGATTCAGGAGCGTTTTATGGCAGCCGAAATCGTAATCTCGTCGGATTCCCATGTGTTTGAACCCCCGGATTTGTGGACGCAACGAATAGACCCCAAGTTCAAGGACCGCGGTCCCCGCATGGTAAGAATTGGGGACGTGGACCAACTGGTAATCGAGAAGGACCAAGTGATTTCCGGCATCGGGCTTATATCCAACGCGGGAGCCCGGTTCGAAGCTCCGGAAACCATCTCCACCGAAGGCCGGTTTGAAGATGTCCACGTCGGCGGGTATGACCCCGACCAGCACTTGAAGGACATGGTGATTGACGGGGTATCGGGCGAAGTGCTTTACCCGTCCCAAGGGCTGTTTTACTTCAAGATTGCCGACCCGCCCCTGATGTCGGCGGTGTTCCGGGCCTACAACGACTGGCTGGCCGACTTCTGCAAGGCCGATCCACTAAGGCTCAAGGGCTTGGCCATGATCAACCTGGACGACGTGCAGGAGGGCATGAAGGAACTGGAGCGGACCGCCAGGATGGGGTTGGTGGGCGGGATGATCACCGAGTATCCCGCAGAGGACCGCCGGTACTTCGGGGAAGAGTACGAACCTTTCTGGGCGGCGGCGCAGGACCTGAACATGCCGTTGAGCCTCCATACGGCCACCACTCGCGAGGGCCGGAACAGGGGTTTGGGAAATACAACCATGCGGGACGCCAGCCGAAGGGCCAACAAGGTGTTCTGGCCTTCGACCTCACTGTGCGACATGATTTTCTCCGGCGTGTTTGAGAGAAATCCCAAGCTTCAAGTAGCGATAGTGGAGTTCGAGCTGGCTTGGGCTCCGCACCTGTTGGGCACGATGGACTACACCTACCAAGAGCGGCATGAGGAAGCCAGCTACAGGTTTAAAGGCGATGCCCTGCCCAGCGATTTCTTCCACAGCAACGTTTACTTGAGCTTCCAGGAAGACGCTGTGGGCATCCGGCTGCGGGACATCATCGGTGTAGATAGCTTGATGTGGGGATCGGACTACCCTCACTCCGAGTCCACCTTCCCCAAGTCCCGGGAAATCCTGGACGACATCCTGACCGGGGTGCCCCAGGACGAGAAGGCCAAGATCGTCGGCGGCAATGCCGCCAAGCTGTACGGCTTCGACTTGGAAAGGATTGCCTGACAACGGGTTTGTGCAATTCCCTCTCCCTCTGCAAACGAGCCATTAGCAATAAACATCGGTGTAATGGAGGAGAGCCATGCTGGACATGATAATCAAGGGTGGAACGGTGGTTACCCCGTCGGGAGTGGGCGAGTGGGACATTGGCGTCCAAGACGGCAGAATCGCCGCAATAGCCTTGCCGGGGCATTTACCTGACGAAGGAGTTACCGCTGTCGACGCGGCGGGTAGGATCGTAGTGCCCGGCGGCATCGAACCCCACGCCCACGCCGCCGCCAACGTTCAGCCCGGGGCGCGGGAACTGGTGACGGGAACGCCCAACGCTGGCCCCGGTCTGCACTCGCTGGGAGCTATCTGGGGCGGCACGACTACGGTGATCGATTTTGCTCCCGTGCCTAACGAGGGCGACCTCGTCAAGGGCATCCACGACTTCATCAATCCGTGGAAGGGCAACGCCTACACCGATTACTCCACCCATTGCATATACAAGAACGACAGCACACCCGACGCCATCTCCCGCTACGGCGAGTTGATTAACGCCGGCTTTCCCAGCGTCAAAATCTTCACCACCGACATCCGGCCGCCGGAGGGCCGGGCTAATTCGTTGACTCCCATAGGCAAGATAGACTCAGGGCGGCTGGAGCAGGTGATGCAGCAGGTCGCCAAACACGACGGTGTGCTGGCGGTGCACGGAGAGGACGACGAGTTGGTGATGTACAACTACCTGCTGGCCCAGCAACGGGGCCATTGGGACTGGTACAACGTCCACCTCATCCACTCCAAGACGGTGGAGGACCTGGCGTTTCGCACCGTGGTGCGTTTGGCGGAACGGACCGGCGCAGGGATGTACTTCGTCCACGTAACCGCCCAGGACGGGCTTGACGTAATATCCGAGGCCCGCAGCCGGGGTATGCCGGTATACGGCGAGGTATTGACACTGGCCCTCTCCTTCAATTGCGACCGGTACAGAGAAGCGGACGGGATGAAGTATCACACCTATCCCTCTTTGAAGTACGAGGAGGACCGCGTGGGCCTTTGGGACGGTCTCATGCGGTCGGACCTGGCGTTCACCGCCACCGACAGCAGCTTCACCACCTACTTGGACAAGATAGCGGGCCGCAACGTTGTGGACGTTCGCGGCGGCAACATCGGCATCGAGATACGCATGGGGGTCAACTACACCGAGGCGGTGGTCAAAAAAGGAATGTCCTTGGAGCACTACGCCGACGTTACCTCCAGTAATGCCGCCAAGATGCTGGGTCTCTACCCAAGGAAGGGCGCAATAGCCGTTGGCAGCGACGCCGACATCACCATCATCGACCCATCCATCAAGAAAGCCCTCACCATGGACGACCTGCATGTCCCCGACTACTCTCCTTGGGAAGGTTGGGATATCGAAGGGTGGCCTACCACGGTCATCCTGCGCGGAAAAGTTATGGTGGACGGTGGGAAACTGCTGGGCACCGGCGACGACGGGCAGTTGGTCCCCCGCAGGATTAATCCCCGGGTGCTGTCGAGGCCTGCTTTCTAACCCCTGCCCAATCCAGATTCAACTCTCCAACGCCGCCCATGAAGGCGGTCCTAAAGTCCCCTCTCACGCGGAGAGAGGGGACTTCCTACTTTGTAGATTTGAGGTGCAATCATGGCTAAAGCAACCATCGCGGTATTCTCCGGGCCGACTTCCACCATCGCCAACTCGCCCACGCTCGTTACCGGCAACAAGGGGCGGCTGCCCGGCGAGCGGGTGCTGGAAGGCCGCTACGAGCACTTGGCCTCCCAAGTATTGCATGAGCCTGTGGTGGTCAAGATTCGCAAGTTCACGGGCCACCCAATGGAAGAGGACGCCAAGACCGTTTACCACGACGACGGGAAAGACTACTACGAGGTAGAGCTGCGGCCGGAGGACGGCCCCTACCCGCTGCCCTACGTGGCCAGGCGGGCCGACGGGTCGACCACAGGGGCGCCTTTCGAGGAGAACGATCTGTTCGATACTGAAACCGGGTTCGGCGGCCGGCAGTTCTTCTACCCCGACGCATCGCGTATTTTCACCGACATCGACAGGACCATCCCAGGGCGGGACGAAAACGGGGAGGGCAGCATCCTGGACCGGATGGCGAATTACGAGTTTATCCGAGCCCTGCCGCCCGCCGGATATACAACCAAGGGAGAGATGTCAGGGAGAGACTATTTCGCTTACAAACCCTATGGTTTGGCGACCCGGCCTCGCTACTCGGACTTGGCCAGGGTTACCAACACGGTGCAACGAGCGCTGGCTACGGGCAATTACGCCGGCGGAATCTGGCTTGAGGGAAGCCCCACGGTGGAAGAGACCACTTACTGGCTCAGCCTGCTGATAGACACCGACCTCCCCATAGCGGGGATTGCGTCCCAACGCACCCACGGCCAACTGGCCAACGACGGAGACCGCAACATCGTGGACGCGGTGGGATACATCCTGTCGGGCTGCGGTGTCGGGTTGGGAGCCGTCGGGGTGCAGGACGAACGCATCTACGCCGCGCGGGAGTTCAAGAAAGCCGACGACCGCCCCGGCAATTACAAAGCCACCGGCGGGCACGGCGGTATCCTGGGCACGGTCGGGCCGCCGGTGACCGTATGGTACCGTCCGGCATATAACCGGGCGTCCACCTCCGGAGTCAACCTGAACCGGCTGCCCGAGGAACTGGTGTTTCCAAACGCCCTCGGCGACATCAGTCTCACCACAGTCCGGGTCAAGGACTCGGATGGCGGTCTGGTCTCATCCGCTATTCCCCGGGTCCACATCGTAAAGTACGGCGCTTACATGAGCGAAGATGACCCCCACGACCCGGACAACGAAGTTGACATAATGGCACGGATACAAAAGGCCCAGAATGACCAAGCGAGACCGGACGGGGAAGCGCCCCAACTGCACGGGTTCGTTCTGGAAGGAACTTCACCCTACGGCATGGGTTCCGCTTCCCAGCACGCCGCATTGACCATCGCCGCCTTCAGCGGGATGCCGACGGTGCGGGTGGGACGGGCCGATCCGGGCGGGCGAGTCCCTTCCGACAACCGGGGCGGCTTGAGCATCGCGGGCAGCAACCTCGACACCAACAAGGCCCGTCTCCTGCTGATGGCCGCAATGCTCAAGGTGGGCCGTCTTCCCAAGGCAAAAGACCCCAGGAACCCCACCAAGGATGAGCGAAACGCCGTCGTGGCCAAGCTGGAGCAGTACCAGGAGATTATTGAGAACCACTGACGGGGTCCGGGAAGGGCTGGCAACCGCGTTTTAATTATCAGTGCACCAGACAGGCCAAATCTGCCGTAGAACCTTCTGTCATTCCCGTGGAAACGGGAATTCATAGTCATTGTAAAGGGTAAATTTGCCCAAGGGAGACAGTGTGGATTCCCGCCTTCGCGGGAATGACGCCTGCCCTCGTGAAGACGGGGGATTAAATGGGCCGCAAAACTTTATAACTCGCTTGCCCTGGTCCGGGAAGGGCTGGCAACCGGTCGGGAGTGATAAAATGCGGAGCAGGGAGGATACATGGCCACACCACTGCCTGAACTTGGAAATGCCGGCCCAAATGACCATACGGAGATAAGCCGAAGGTTCCTACAGCAGGCTAAGGAAGAACTTGACAAAGGTGACCAACTGCAAGCCTCGGAAAAGGCTTGGGGGGCGTTGGCCCATGCCCTAAAAGCAATAGCTCAATCGCGCGGTTGGAGACACCAGGGCCACAACCACGTGATAGCGATTGGCTATCAAATCGCCAGAGAGAGCGGCCGTAGCGACATAGAGATCGCTACCAATCACGCGAATATACTTCATCAAAACTTCTACGAAAACTTTGCAGGAACACGCGTAATTCAAGGTGGCATCGACTTGGTGGAAACACTGTTGCCGGACTTGGACGACATTCGGTCTGCAGCACCTCGTCCCTTTACAATCGAGGACGAGGACGACAGGGGATACTTGCGATTGCTGACGGGCGACCGGAGTTTACAGATTGGCGATTCATCACCGGTAGGATTTTCCCCGTTGCATCCCTTGTAAATGGCAACATGTCCGAAGTTAACAATAAACAGGGGGCTTTCGTCCAGAACGAAAGCCCCCTTGGCTTGCCTTTAATTTATCTGGTAAATGCCTGTTAGTCGGCCGCTAGAGCCAGCAGTTTGTCGTCCGATTGGCCGCTCAGGTTTACCTTTTTGCCGTCCTTGATAATGGCGGATAGATGGCTGCCCTTCTTCAGGACACTGACGTCGGCCAATGGGTCTTTGTCCAGTATAAGGATGTCGGCCAGCTTGCCGGCCTCAATCGTCCCCAACTCCCCCTCCAGTCCCACGGCGAAAGCGTTCTCTTTAGTGTTTGCGACTATGGCCTCCATGGGCGTGTAGCCGCCGTATTTCACCATGATTTCCATCTCGTTGGCGTGCAGTTCACCGTAAGGCATTACCGTGGAGTTGCCGCTGTCGGTCCCGCAGAGCACTTTGACGCCCAAGGCGCGGGCGTGCTCCAGCATACTGTAGCTGCCCTCCAGGTTGTGCTTTATCTGATCGACCTCTCTGTCGCTTCTGCCGAAGTCCCGTCCAACCTCGATGGCGTGCTTCAGGAAGGTCATCGTCGGCATGATACGCACACCCTTCTCCGCCACGACCTCAAGGTCTTCCTTGGTGGCCAGGTCGGCGTGCATGATCCAGTCCACTCCGGCCTCGGCGGCGGCACGGGTCGATTCCGATCCCCTGGAGTGA
This sequence comes from Dehalococcoidia bacterium, assembly GCA_965261795.1. Classification (GTDB taxonomy): domain Bacteria; phylum Chloroflexota; class Dehalococcoidia; order Lucifugimonadales; family UBA3495; genus CBDCFV01. The sequence continues at coordinate 3,499,304 of OZ253476.1, read as the reverse complement.
ATGGCGATGCGGGCGTTCCGGCGGTGGGCCTCTCCAACGACCGACTCAAGCTCTTCCTTGGAGATGGTCTGGAAGTCCCCCCAAGTGCTGTCGGCCATCTTTATGAAGTCCACCCCGTGCTTGCATTGCCGCCTGACTTCCGTAATCATCTCGGACACCGAATTGGCCAGCACTCCGTTGACGTGCTCCGGCGTGCCCATCCATGACGGCTCGTTATCGGAAATGCTGCCGTAGGTGACGATGAACCGCCCGGCGCAGTAAATACGGGGGCCCTCGATCATACCGGCATTTATCGCCTCACGGAGAGCTACGTCGATGAACCAGGTGCCGCCGGGGATGGACAGGCTGGTTATACCGGACCGCAATACGATTTGAGCGTTCTTTGCCGCCCTTATGGTGGAGAACTCGGGGCTGGTGGTGCCCCGTGCGACGTTCAATCCTGGCATGGCCGGTTGGCCGAAAGACAGGTGGCAGTGTCCTTCGATGAGACCCGGCATTATCCACTTGTCGGTAGCGTCTATAGTTTCAACGTGTTCCCGGTCTTCGACATTAATCTGCGGCGGAACTGCCCCCACACTGAGGATGCGGTTGCCCTGCACGACAACAGCGTCGTTCTGAGCCGCCGGCTGGCCTGTTCCGTTGATGAGGGTGCCGTTACGGATTATCGTGGTCTTTGCGCCATTGGTGCTCATGGACTCCTCCTCTGGTATCTGGTTCACTTCCAAGAATGGGACATCTATTGCAAGTGCGGCAGCAGTTCCTCGGAAATAAGCTGCAAGTACTCCAACCGGGCGGAAAACTCCTTGGGCAGGTTCAAGCTGGCCAGCCCAATGTAGTCCAGACCTTCCTCTTCTCTGCAACGGTTGATGATTTCGGCGCAGTCCTGCGGGCTGCCCGCCACCGCCCAGTCGGATAGCTCCCGTTGCCCTCCAAGTCCCAAATCGACGGTGGTGTTTTCCTGCATATTGAAGGAGGTGTACATCCCGGCTTTCTTTGCGGCCATTTCCCTGGCCTCGGTGATGGCCGTCTCGCGGTCCCTGGCGATGGCTATGGAGCGGTGGGCGCCGATCCGCCCTGCCGGGTCCTTGCCCAACTCTTCAAGGGCCTCCTTGTACTGGCGGGTCAGAACGCTGATATCCTTCCAGCCAGGCTGGGGCCCGAGTATGACGCGGTCGGCCAGGGCCGCAGCCCGGCATACCGCGCCGCGGCTCTGCGCCGCAATCCAGATGGGCGGATGGGGTTGCTGAACCGGCGTCAGGGCCAGCTTGGCGTCGTGCACCTGCCAGTGCCTGCCGTCGAAGTTAACCTCGTCGCCGGCCCACAACAGCTTCATCAACTCGATGGACTCTTCAAACCGGCTCACTCGATCCCTGCGATTGGTGCCGAATGCCGAGAGCTCCGCAACGCGGTAGCCCAAGCCAACGCCAAGGATGAACCTGCCGTTGCTGATGTGGTCCAGGGTCACCGTCTGTTCCGCGATGTCAACCGGATTGTGATAAGGAAGCAGCAGGATGGCGGTCAGCAGTTTCAACCCCTCGGCTTCGGGAGCCAAGCGGGCTAACGTCTGCATCGGCTGCATCCAGACGGTGGGATGGGAGATGTAGTGCTGGGGCATGTAAATGACCGAAAAACCCAGCGACTTGGCCCGCCGGCATACCTCGGCGGCCTCTTCCACCTGTTGGTACATGGGACGGTCCTCGTCTTCCATGTAGTCGCGTATGTACAGTCCTACTTCCATAGGTCTCCGCTAAATTTCTTACAGTAATCCGTGCCAGGCGGCGTCCAAAAGCGGTCAGGCTTGGCCCACCAAGGCTAAGGAGGCTTTCAACGCCGCCGTTGCCTCGTCCACGGCCCGCCGTCCCTGGTCCAGCACCGCAGGCATGGCAAAAAAGCCGTGGATCATCCCATCGTAACGAGTAGCCTGGGTAGGTACACCCGCGTTCCGTAGCAACTCGGCGTAGGCCTCTCCCTCGTCCCGGAGCGGGTCGAACTCGGCCGTAATTACCAATGCCGGGGGCAGGCCCGAAAGGTTGGCGGCTTGAGCAGGCGCTGCGTACGGATTGGCGGCGTCGGCATCATCAGCCAAATATTGGTCCCAAAACCACCGCATGCCGGCTTGCGTCAGCGAATACCCGGTGGCGTTGTCATGGTACGACGCGGTGCTGAAGTTTCGCTCAGTCACCGGATATACCAAGAGTTGGAACGAAATGGCGGGGTCGTTCCGGTCCCGGGCCATCAGCGAGATGGCCGCTGCCAGATTGGCGCCGGCGCTGTCGCCGCCAACGGCTACCCTGGCCGGATCACCGTTGATGGCGGCGGCGTTGTCCACTGCCCACTGGATGGCGGCGTAGCAGTCTTCGGCAGGGCCGGGGAACTTTGTCTCTGGTGCCAAGCGGTAGTCCACGGAAACCACCACGCAGTCCGCCCCAACGCACAAATGCCGCGACGGGCCGTCGGCGGACTCCAAGTCTCCGATAACCCAGCCGCCGCCGTGGTACCATATCAGAATCGGGAAGGGTCCGGACCCTTCGGGAATATATATTCTTACCGGCACGTCTCCATCCGGTCCCGGGATGGAACGGTCCTCCACTTTGGCAACCTCTGGACCCGGGGCTCGGGGACGAAGTTTCATATTGGCGCGGGCTTGTTCGGGCGAGACTTCATTGACTGCGGGCAGGCCCATGGCCGCAAGTTGGTCGAGTACCACTCGGGCTTGTGGGTCTAATGGCATGTGTTACCTCCCGTTAGAGACCTTCAAGGTCTTTGCAAGATGTGAGCGTAATTTGCCGGTGGCGGTTTAGCTTGTCAGACGCAGCCGGAAAACGGCTGAGGCGCGCCTCATTTAACCGGCGACTAACCAGCAACTAAGGGAAGGCCGCTGTCAGCCCGAACGTCGTTGATAATCTCCAATACCCGCTGCCGGAAGGGAGCGTATTCCAATTCAAATTCGTCCCGCAGGCGGCTGTTGTCCACCAAATAGTTTCCCGACTCCTCAAGGCCGCCCTCGTTGGCGAAAGATATGCGGGCGTCGGGCAAAAACCCCTTCACAATGTCCGACAAGTCGCCAAGACTTATGGCGTGGCCGCCGGAGTTGTAAACAGGGTAGTGGCTGGAGTCGGCCAGTAGGACGCGGACAAAGGCTTCAGCGATGTCCTCGACGTGGATAGGAAGACGCATCAGCGACTTGTAAGGGAAACTTACTTCCTCACCGCGGGCGGGCAAAGTGATGCACTGGACATGGTCGGTGGAGCCCCTGACCTTGTCCGGGCCGGTTACATTGGCCGGTCGTATTCCGGTGATGGACATGCCATAGTTCTCGATGTACTTCTGCGCTTGAAACTCGTTGAATATCTTGTGCATCGCGTACTGGCTGGCGCCGTGCATCGGGTCGTCTTCGTTGGTCAACCTGTCCCCGAAGTGCCGCTGCTGGCCGCTGACCGCGATCGAGCTGGCGTAGACCACCCGATTGACGCCGCATAAACGCGCCGCTTCGAAGCAGTTGTCCATCCCCAGGATGTTCAGCTTCATGGTGAAATGGGGCCTGTCCTCACCGCCACCCAGCAGGTAGGCAAGGTTGATGATGCGGTCCGGTTGGGTTTCAATGACCGTGCGGATGACGCTGGAGAAGTCGGTAATGTCCCCGAAGACCACCTTGACTTGGTCGCCGAAAGCGGCGAAAGACGCAGAGCCGGGGTTGATGTCCATGCAGACAACCTGTTCTCCGCGTTCCACCAGCCTCCGGATTACCCTGGGCCCAATGAATCCAGTGCCGCCGATAACCAGAATAGGCATTACTGTCTCCTATGCAGATACGGGTAGTTAGTCGCCTTTAAAGAGGTTGGGGATGCCATGTGGATATTGCTACTCCGGTGGAAACAGGGCTTCCAGTTCGTCCAGCCCGGAGACGGCGAAGACCACCCCTTGGTAAGGGTGGCGTTCCTGTTGAATCGCGGCAATCGAGGTAAGGATGCCGATATTCTCAGGCTGTGCCTGGTCCATCAACTCGTCGGCCAACCTGTCCTGTATATCAAACCGCAGGAATTCCGGCACATCATTCCAATAGTCCCCGTTGGCCACATTCTCCAGTCCGAAAGTGTGGGCGTACAATACCTTAACCCGCACGACACTCGTCCTTCGGTCTGAATTTGACGGCTCAACTACCAAGCGGAGAGTTTTGGCCTGCTCCAGTGCTTGGCCCCTGCGGGATAGAGCGAACAGGTGCAACTTGCTTCCCCCTTCCGGCAAATCAAGCCAAAAATCTGAGTGAACCGGCTCGATGATGCCAGGAATAGACCTCCCTCTGCTGTTTAGGGCATTGATTTTCCTTATTGAGAAACGCCGCATACCATCATACTCCCCGGTTGCCAGATGTCCTCGCAGGGGGATGCGCCTGGCCTGCCGACGCCACCACACTGATTTTACCCGCGCAACTGGCCTAACCCGACGGGCAAGCCCCAAGAAGAACCGTCGCGAGGTAAGGTGGCCCAACAGCCAAGCCAAGACAACTGCGAGGAGCGTCGCGAGAACTGGCACCCAGATTTCAGGTTTGTCGAACATTTCATGGTGACATAATTTTATCCCAGCGCACGGATGCTATCAAACTAAGTCGGCCATGTGCCGATCGTAGGCGGGTATGAGGCAGGATAAGGACGCGCCCAGCAGATTCGCCGTCCCCCGCTACTCCACGGGAACATGGCCTCCGGCTCTTCCAGCCCGGAGAATGTCAAGACGCGGCTTGCCCCAAGTAGGCGTCAGGGCTGGCCAGAAACTTGGTGCGGCATTCCAGGCTGCAAAAGTAGTACCAGACTCCGTTATGGAAGCTGCGCGTACCCATCTGCGGGTCCACTTCGGCCGCGCCATGCAGCGTCTGGCCGGTCTCGGCCCTGGCTCCGGCCTCGTTTATTTCCTTGCCACAAACCGGGTCACTGGGCATAACGCACCTTCCTGTATGGGCCTATACGAGTTTCATTCCGGCCGGAATGAAAGCACTGGTTCCAGAGGCATCCCCAGCCTGACGCGGCCCGGCTGGTCGATGAGGTACTTGGCGATCCTGGCGCGATGCTCGAAACTGGTGCCCAACCTCAATGTCCAAGAGGTCACCCGCCGGAACCACAAGTGAAGGTCGAACTCCATCATGAATCCGATGCCGCCGTGAATCATCTGCGACGACCGGACCACCGCCTCGCATTTGTCATTACAGAACGCCTTGGCTTGGGACACCTCGACGGTCGCGTCCATACCCTGGTCCATTTTCCACAGGGCCTCGTAGGTCAAGAGTTGCGCCCCGTCGACCCACAACACCATGTCGGCGCACAAATGCTGGATAGACTGGAACGCACCTATCGGCCTGCCGAAGGCGGTCCGGTTCTTGGCGTACTCGATGGCCATCTCAGCATCTTTCCGGGCAGCCCCTACCATTTGTGAGCACAAGAGGACCGTAGCGCGGTCGATCATAGCTTCCACGATCGGCCATCCTTGGTCCAGTTCACCCACCAAGCTGTCCTTGGGGACCCTCACGTCATTAAACGTAACCTGGCTCTGCTTGTCCTTCGCCAAGGTGATCAGCGGCACTTCGGAGATTCCCTGGCTGTCCGTATCAACCAGGAGCAGGGATATACCTTGGTTGCCGTCGGAGGCCGGGCCGGTCCTGCAAGCCATCAAACATTTGTGCGCGGCGCCGAAGTTGTCTACGAACATCTTGACACCGTTGATGACGAACTCGTCCCCCTGTTGTACCGCTTCGGTTTGCACTGTTTCCGGCAGGAACCGCGGGTCTCGCTCGGTAACGCTCCACGTCAACACCGTGTCGCCCCGGCTGACTCCTGGCAAAACCCGCTGCCGTTGTTCCTCGCTGCCGTGTTCGGCGATAGTAAGAGCGGGGGCCATCGTGCTGTGGAACGGCACCGGCGCGATGGCGCGGCCCAATTCCTCCGTTATGATTCCCAGATAGGTCAAAGGCAATCCTTGGCCTCCCAAGGACTCAGGCAACGCCAGCCCCAACCAGCCTAGCTGGGCCATCTGCCGCCAGAGCTCCGGGGGATACCCAAGGTCGTCCTTTTCCATGGCCCGGGCCAAGCTGGGAGAGCATTCCCCTTCCAGGAACGCCCTGGCCGCGTTCTTGACCATTTCTTCTTCTTCGTTTAACAGCACATCCATGACGTTACCCGGTTACTTAAGAGATTGTTCGGCCCTTCGACATACTCAGGATGATTGGCCGTGCTGGCTATCCTCGGGGAAGGCCAAGTCCCCGCCGGGCCATCTGGTCTCGCATGACTTGGACGCTGCCGTGATTTATGCCCGACTGGAAGGACCCCATGAGGTTGTGGGCGAAGACTCCGTCCTCTATAGCGCCTTCGGAACCGTTCAACAATTGGGCATACGGGCCCAGGATTTGGGATATCGTCTCCGTCGTTCTGACGCCATGCTCGGGCGCCCACACCTTTTCGGCGGCGCCCTCATACGTGAAGTGGCCGCCCCTTTCAACCAGAGACATGCTGCGCATGGTCATCAAACGGCATACTTGCGCCTCAATCCAAAGCTCAGCCAGCCGGTCGCGCACTGCCGGGTCGTCTGCCGGAGAATGGCCGCCCAAGTCGTTGTCCTTGACCCAGTTGATGATGTCCTCGTCCCGTTGCACCGACAATAGGTATCTGCTGGCGCCTACCCTGTCCAGGTTCAGCCCCATCGCACCGACATACCAGCCCATGTTCTCTTCACCCAACATGCAGGTCGCCGGCACCCTGACATCCTCGAAGAAGGTCTCGTTGGTCCTGCGCTGTCCGTAGGTAGTGCCGGTGGGGGCAGTGGGTTCGTTTTGAATAGTCCAAAGAGGCCGCACCGTGATTCCCGGCGTGTCCATTGGGACCAGGAAAATAGAAATGCCCCGGTGCTTTGGGGCCTCAGGATCGGTCCGGGCCATCAAGTAAACGTGAGAGGCGTAGTGGGCCGATGAGGTATACATTTTCTGGCCGTTGATGACGTAATCATCGCCGTCCTTTACGGCTCTGCACTGGAGGCTGGCCAGATCGGCTCCCCCATGGGGTTCGGTAAAACCAAGGGCCAGGGTGATGTCACCGTTGATCAGGCCAGGCAAAAAGTACTTTTTTTGCTCTTCGGTCCCAGCGGCAAGAATCGCAGGCGCGCCGCTTCCAGCCCCACCGACGCCGATGCCGATCCGGCCGAACTCCTCTTCCACGATGTACTGATCGAGGCGGCTGCCGTCCTGGCCTCCGTATTCCTTGGGCCAACTGATGCCAATCCACCCCTTTTCAGCTACCTGCTTGGTCAGCTCCTGGACCAATGGGCCGCGGCCCTCGCCAACTCTTGTGATCTCTTCGCGGACCTCATCAGTCACGTTTTCGGCGATAAACTGCTGGATTTCCTGCCGCAAGGCTTGTTGTTGAGGCGTGTAACTAAAATCCATAACGTTGCTCCGAATCGGGTGGCTGGAAAACGGACTAGGCGTGGGGTCATTGTGCTTTCAACGATTGAGAGTGTCAAGCCGGGGGTATGTTGGAAGCTTGGCCTTTCTTAGTTGTACAGCAGTTCAGGACGTTTCAGGGGTATGGGATGATGAATGTGGTCACTTCATCGCCGGCGGCATGTGCTGATCGGGCATCGCTCAGGATTGCGGTGATGACGACCGGGGTGACCATGCCGCCGATGGCGGCGCGCAGTATCCCGGCACGGCGTTTAGCTCGGGTCACGTCATCCTCGTCGGCAGTGAGCGAGACTTCTACTACCACATGGCGGTTGTTATGGTCTGAGATTATAAGGTCGGTCTCATGCAGATCTGCGGACTGCTCCCGGGAGATGGCACCATTGCCAATGGCTTGGGCAACTATGCTGTTCAGTTGGGGCGCTATGATCCCGTCCTGGGTCAACGCCAGATAGGGATTCTCTATACCGAGTACATCCCTGGCGCGGACCAAGGCCCTGGTCCTGACCCTGCGCTCGTAGTCGCTGCCCTCAAAATTGCTGAATCGTCCCTCTACCCGTCCCATCCTAGTCTCCATACGTTGCATCTGGGTTGCCAATTGTCCTACCACGGTTTCCAGCCGTCCCAACCGTTCAGTGGCTATCCGATTGCTCTCCTGCATCAGTTGTACGAACTCTGCGAACCGGGTTGGCAGGTCCAACAATTCTTCGCTCAGCAATAAGCTTCGAATCGTGTCGGCCCATTCAGGCTGTTCTTTCAGGATGCGGGCCACATCCGCGATGTCGTTGATGGATGTCACGGTTGCTATTGTACTCTCTTGAGAATTGATTCCGCCTCTATAGCGGTACTTCCGGTCCAGGTAACCGTGATCAGGTTATACCGCCCCGGTTTAATACCGGTTTCAGCGCCTCGATCAACGGCGGCAGGTACTTTTCCCAATCTCCCACTATCCCGAAGTCTGCGGAGCGGAAAATCGTGTGCCGCCGGTTACGGTTCACCGCCAGAATCACGCCGGCCTTCTGGACGCCCACAGTATGATTGAACACGCCGCGTATGCCGACCGCGATGTATACCCTTGGCGTGATGGTCCGTCCGCTGATGCCCACTTGAATCTGGTAGGGCAGCCAACCGGCGTGGGTGACATTTCGTGTAATCGCCAAGGAAGCGCCGATCGAATTGGCCAACTCCTGTATTTGAGGCAGGTTCTCCGGGCCTCCGATGCCCATGCCCACTCCCAACACCACCTGCGCCTGCACCAACTCTACTGCGCCCAAGTCGCCTTGCAGGTTTTCCTCAAGAACAACTACGTCCCGACCCTCGAATGGTATGGCGTCAATTTTTTCGACCCGGGGCTTGGCGTCCGGGTTTGGCGTCACGGGAGTAAGCAGCCCTGGACGGAGGGTGACCATGTTGGGAAGGACTTTGGACAGGATAGGCGCGACGACGTTGCCGCCCAAGGCCGGCTTCAGTTGCACCAACCGCCCTTCCTCGTCTATCTCCAGGTCCACGGCATCGCCGGTAAGTCCCAACCCCAACTTTGCGGCGACACGGGCCGCCAGGTCCCGGCTGTCCGGCGTCGATGCGAAAAGCGCAGCGTATGGCCGGGCTTCGTCCATCGCGTTGGCCAACGCCTGTGTAACCGCGCGGCCCCAGATGGGCCCCAACCCCGTATTGTCGAGGACCAGCACCCTGTCTGCTCCGTAAGCCGCCAGTTGGTTGAGTTGGTCGTCGCGGGCTGGGCCGATTAGCACCGCCGCCACTTCGCTTTTGGTAAAGGATGTTAACTCCCTTGCCCTGCCCAACATCTCCAGCGTCACCCGGCGCAGGTCGCCTTGGGCCGTTTCAGCCACCACCCAAATGCTTTTCTCACGGCCCTCCGGGTAGTGCTCAGGAGCGGCGGCATCCGATGGACCGGCGACTTGGGAGTCCATCTCCGCCAACCTGTCGGCCAGCAACCCGGCTATCCGGCGGGCTGCCTCAACGGCGTCTTCCTCTTCTATGACCACGCCCAAACGGTTTGGTTCCACCAGCCGGATGTCCTGCACCCAAGTTGGGGAACCCTCGATGCCGAACAATGACGTATCTGAGGAGAGTTGGGCGCAAGTGACCTCTTCTACGGGTTTGTTTTCCGCCTCGGCCATCTGGTCCCTGTTGGGGAACAACTCCGGCCCTACTCCCTCGGTAACGCAGGCCACCGCGGGAAGAGAACACTCAATAACCTGATGCCCCTCGTCGCTGAGACGTTCGACATTCACACTGCCGGATGCGGCGTCATAGTCCAGCTTGCTTACTTGACCAACGTGGGGAATGTCCAGCAGTTCCGCGATTTCCGGGCCGACCTGCCCAGTCTCCGAGTCTGAACTGTTCCGCCCGCAGATAATCAGGTCGGGACTTTCCCTTTGCAAAGCCATGGCCAGGGCCCGGGCGGTAGCGAGAGTATCCGACCCGGCCAATGCCCTGTCGGTAACAAGTATTCCCCGGTCAGCACCCAACGCCAAACAGTGGACCAGTCCCTCTCGAGCTTGAGGAGGGCCCATGCACACGGCCACAACCTCGTCGTCCGGCCCGTTCTTGAGTTCGACAGCCCGCACTAAGCCAAGCAAGTCGAAGGAGTTTATTTCCGAAGGCACTCCTTCACGCTTGATGGTCTTGTTCTCGTAGTCGAATTGAATCTGGGAAACTACCGGAACGTACTTGACGCAAACAGCGATTTTCATCCGCGGTCCTTTACATAACCTAGAAATCGAACACCAATGGTTAAGCTGGACGGCCCCAGCGGTCAGCCTACAGCTCGGAATCGATAAGTTGCTCTCGCACTTCCGCCGTCAATCGTTGCAGTTTCGGGCTGACTTGGACCGGAAATCTGGGCGGGCCAACCAATGCCTTGAACCTAGAGTCCAATGAGGGCCAGTCCTGGTTAAACCGGTCGCGGATTTCCTCGAGGGTGGGCGAAGCCGCAGCTCGTCGACCTTCGTCCATCACCTTACATAACAAGCCATCGACGCCCGCAACTTTTTCATCGCTGAGGGCCACCACATCGCGGGACCAATTGCCGTCACCGTCACGCATCCTGAAGACCTGTTTGGCACCCGGCGGCGATTCCTTGTCGGTGCTCAGTTTCATCACGGGGCGGCCATCATAGCAGACCAGCTTGTAAGCCATGTCGGTCCACGGTGCGTCGGCGGAAACGCCGGCTTTGGTGCCCACGCCAAAGAGGTCTATGGGAGCGCCACCGGCAACCAACCGCTCCAGTTCGTACTCGTCCAACCCACCCGACGCCAATATTCTCACGTAGGCCAAGTCCGCTTCATCCAGAATCTGGCGCACTTGGCGGCTCAAGGAGTCGTAGTCCCCCGAATCGAGACGGACGGCCACCAACCGGCTTCCGACTTTTTCCAGGTTTTTAGCCGTTTCGACGGCTTTTCGCGCCCCTCTGATGGTGTCGTAAGTGTCCAACAGCAGGATCGTCCGGTTGGGAAATGTCTCCGAATAGGCATTAAAGGCATCGGACTCAGACGGGAAGCTGGAAATGAACGAATGGGCCATGGTGCCGGCGGGAGGTATGCCGTACATCTTCGCGGCCAGCACGTTGCTGGTAGACTCGAAACCGCCGATGTAGCTGCAACGGGCCATCTTCAACGCGGCGTCGGTCCCGTGGGTGCGCCGGGATGCGAAGTCGCTAACCGTCCGCCCTTGGCAAGCCCATACACAGCGCGCTGCCTTGGTGGCCAGAAGCGTTTGAAGATTGATCTGGTTGATAATGAAAGTCTCGGCGATTTGCGCTTCTATGATTGGCCCGGTTACCTCTAATACCGGCTCGTTGGCAAAGAACAACCGCCCTTCGGGGATGGCCCGTACACTTCCGGTGAAACGTACGGCGCCCAAGTAGTCCAGGAAGTCGTCGGTGAAGATGCCGGTGGACTTGAGGTAAGCAATGCTGGAAGGGCCGAACTTCATCGCTTCAAGGAAGTCCAGCACGTCCTCCAGTCCAGCAGCCACGAGGTACCCGCGGTTGGGAGGGTACTCCCGAATAAAAAGGCTGAAGGTAGCGGGTGCGAACATGCTATGGCGAAAGTATGCTTGCGCCATAGTCAGTTCATAGAGGTCCGCGAATAAGCCGGTCTCTTCGGGGGGGAGAGGTATGCGGGAGCTTCCTGTCAACTCACCCGGCTCCTGGGTAGGTCCGCGCGTTAAGCGGTATGCGCATCGGCGACGGTGCAGGCCAGGGCCTAATTATGTTGGCGGCCTTCCAGCGTGTCAACCAACGCGGCGCGTCGAACACGAGATTCTGCCCCCTCCAGCCTAGCGGCGCCATTGTAGACTTGTAAACACGGGCGCATGTACCCGGCCAACGATTCAAGTAACAACGACGAAAGTCGTACCAATATAGCCGTATTCTCTACCGGAATGGGCGTTAATGCTTAATGGGCTGAGTAGGCTTGGCCGCATAGTTTCCTTGACACACGGCTAACCGCTGGTTAACATATCCTTGATTAACAATCAGGGCACAAATTGGAACCCTTTATCCAGAACGGCTGAGGGGACGGCCCGATGAAGCCGGGCAACCGGTCGCAGCGTTTGCCGGGGGTAAGCGCGAGACACGGTGCTAATTCTGACGTCTGTGGCGAGGATGCAGCGACAGGCGAAAGATGAGGGGCTTGGTCTTTTATTGAGCTTCTCTATATTTAGAGAAGCTTTTTTATGGAGTCCGATCTTCCGCCCGGTCAACATTCTTTGAAAACCGTTGCGCGGCGACGGGCGCGCTTCACAAATCACCCAGAACGGGGAGTAGACCTCTGGTGAACGAGATCAGGCCAATACAGTGGACTGACGGAAAGCTTTGGTTGCTTGACCAGACACGTTTGCCATTGGAAGAGGTCAACCTGGAGGTCTCCCGGTACGACCAAGCGATAGACGCTATCCGGGAAATGCGAGTCCGGGGGGCGCCGGCCATTGGAGTAACCGCTGGCTACGCCATGGCGATGGCCGCCCAAGAGATCGACGCAGGCGACAGGACCAGTTACTTGGCACAGTTGGAAACGGCCGCCGCCCGCATCGGCGCGGCCCGCCCCACCGCCGTGAATCTCCGGTGGGCGGTGCAACGGATGCTCCGGTTGGCCCAGGGTGAACAGGAAATTAAAGAAATTCCCGCCCGCCTGTTGGCCGAAGCCCGGAAGATTCATATAGAGGACGAAGAGATAAATCGCCGGATGGGAGCCTTGGGCAAAGAGTTGATGCCCGATGGCGGAGCGGTTTTGACCCATTGCAACACCGGCGCTTTGGCCACGTCGGGTTTTGGCACCGCCTTCGGAGTCATTCGCGCCGGATGGGAGGACGGCAAGCGGTTTCAAGTGTTCAACACCGAGACCCGCCCGTTCCTGCAGGGAGCCCGCTTGACCGCGTGGGAGTTCCAGCAGCTTGGCATTCCCGCCACATTGATAGTGGACTCAGCGGCGGGAATGATGATGAACGCCGGCCGGATCAGTTGCGTAATTACCGGCGCGGACCGTATCGCCGCCAATGGGGACACCGCCAACAAGATTGGCACCTACACCCTGGCGGTACTGGCCAGAGAAAACGACATACCCTTCTTCGTAGCGGCGCCCACAAGCACCATTGATCTCAGCTTGGCCACAGGGGCCGATATACAGATCGAGGAACGGCCGGCGGAAGAGGTTACCCACCTCCAACAACAGCCGACGGCGCCCTTGGGCACGCCCGCGTTAAACCCGGCTTTCGACGTTACGCCCCATCGTTACATCAGCGCCATCGTTTCCGAGGCCGGAATCTCCCGGGCCCCATATCGGGAGAGTCTGATGTTAGCGGTGAAGTCCGTCGGCTCCAACGCTTAGTTGTCGGTAGTATGACCACTCAGAAAGCGAAGATAGGGATAATCGGGGGCAGCGGCCTGTACGAGATGGACGGGCTGACCGGCGTGGAGTTCGTGGATATAGATACTCCCTTCGGAAGCCCCAGCGACTCCATCGCCATCGGCGATTTGTCCGGTATCCCGGTTGCTTTCCTGCCACGGCATGGCCGGGGGCACCGCATCAACCCCACGAATTTGCCCAGTCATGCCAACATCTACGCCCTGAAGACCTTGGGTGTGGAACGCATCGTTTCGATTAGCGCCGTCGGTAGCTTGAAGGAGGAGCTGGAACCCCTCCATCTGGTGGTGCCTGACCAGCTGATTGACCGTACTCGGAACAGGGTAAATACCTTCTTCAACGAAGGCATGACCGGCCACATCACCTTCGCCGATCCCTTCTGCGGCCCATCGAGCCGGATAGTGTACGACGGCGCCGTGGAGATGGGGTTGGACGTCCACGAGGGCGGGACGCTGGTCGTTATGGAAGGCCCCGCTTTCTCCACCAGGGCCGAGTCGTTCATGTACCGCTCTTGGGGAGCGGACCTCATCGGCATGACCGCGTTACCAGAGGCCAAGCTGGCGAGAGAAGCCGAAATCTGCTACGCAACCATGGCTTGGGTCACCGACTACGACTGCTGGCACGAAGAAGCTGAAGACGTGACAGTAGAGATGATCATCGGCAACCTGCTGAAGAACGTAGCCGCGTCCAAAGAATTGTTACGGAAAATAATACCGCGCTTGGACGGGGAGCGGGACTGTCCCTGTGGTTCAGCGCTGGCGGACGCGCTCGTAACCGCGTCGAACTTAGTCCCGGACGATATAAAGCTCAAACTTGGACCGATTACGGGCCGATATCTGACCTGAACACCCCCTGAAAACTCAAGGAGGTCTAATAATGCCGAGGCAAGAGGCTGGTGAACCATATTACCGGGTAGACTCCCCGGAAGCCAACGGCATGCTGGCGGCGGACTCGGAAAATATTGTGGTCGTAGACGTGCGGCGCGACGATGAATGGGTAACGGGCCATGTCTCCGGCGCCCTTCACATAAATATCGACGAGTTGGCAGGGCGTATGGACGAGGTGCCCAGAGACAAAAAGTTGCTGTTTATTTGCGCCGCGGGGGTGCGCAGCGGGCTGGCATGTGAAGTGGCCGCGTCGATGGGATACGACTCGGAAAACCTTTATAACATTGAAGACGGCACACCGGTGTGGATCGCCGGAAATTTCCCTACGACCTATGGAGAAAACCCATAACTGGGTGGTCTGCTTTGGGCCGCCTCGGTGCCTATAAGTTCATCCAACCGGGTCAAAATGGCCCAAGGCCGTTGTTTGGCGGCGTCCTGGTATTTGCCAAACGGGTACGCGGCAGAAAACTACAAAGAAGGAAGCCGGCTCCAGACCGGCGAATTTCCTTCCCAAGGAGCGACCATTGACCTCAGCACAACGTGACGGGCACGTTAAAGACTTGTCCCTGTCGGACGAAGGAGTGAACCGCATACAGTGGGCCGGACGGGAGATGCCTGTCCTTAACCTCATTCGCGAGCGGTTCGCGCGGGAAAAGCCGTTTGCCGGAATACGCATGTCCGCCTGCTTGCACGTCACCACCGAAACGGCAAATCTTGCGTTGACACTTAAAGACGGCGGGGCGGACTTGGTGATTTGCGCCAGCAACCCTTTGAGCACACAGGACGAGACCGCGGCTGCCTTGGTTAAGGAGTACGGCATCCCCACCTTTTCCATCAAGGGAGAGGATGAGGAGACCTACTACCAGCACATTACGGCCGCCCTGGACCATGCGCCACAGATAACGATGGACGACGGGGCAGACTTGGTGACTATGCTGCACCAACAGCGGTCCGAACTCCTGTCCAACGTTATCGGCGGGACCGAGGAAACCACTACCGGCGTCATCCGCCTGACCGCCATGGCCAACGCCAACAAGCTGGCCTATCCCATCATCGCGGTCAACGAAGCGGAGACCAAGCACTTCTTCGACAACCGTTACGGCACCGGCCAAAGTACCTTGGACGGCATTACCAGGGCCACCAACATCCTGTGGGCGGGCCGTCGTGTGGTGGTGTCGGGCTACGGTTGGTGCGGCCGCGGGATCGCCTCCCGGGCCAAGGGAATGGGGTCCCACGTCATCGTCACCGAAGTCAACGCCATCCGCGCCCTGGAAGCGGTTATGGACGGCTTTACGGTGATGAGCGCATTGGAGGCCGCCAAGGTGGGCGAGGTGTTTATCACTGCCACCGGAGGGTACCACGCCATTGGCCGGGAGCAATTGGAGGTAATGTCCTCCGGGGCCATCCTCAGCAACAGCGGCCACTTCAACGTCGAGATTGACATCGGCGCGTTGCAGGATATGTCCACAGGCAGCAGAGAAGTGCGCCCCTTTGTGGCCGAGTGGCAACTTCGCGACGGGCGTAAGATTTACCTTCTGGCGGAAGGCCGTTTGATAAACCTGGCCGCTGCCGAAGGCCACCCCTCGGCGGTGATGGACATGAGCTTCGCCAATCAAGCCCTCAGCGTGGAGCACGTCGTCGCCAATCATCGAGACCTCGATCCCGGCGTATACGTCGTGCCCAGGGAAATCGATCAGGAAGTCGGCAGGCTCAAGCTGGAGTCCTTGGGCATCAAGATAGACAACCTGACCCCCGAACAACTCCGTTACTCGGAGAGTTGGGAAGAAGGGACCTGAACGGGTCCGCCTCGAATCAATGAGACGAACCAGGAGTAAACCGAATGCCTCTACTGTTTCACGAGTCACCAAAGTACCTGTTGACCTCCGAGTCGGTCACTGAAGGCCATCCCGACAAGCTGTGCGACCAGATCTCCGATGCGGTGCTGGACGCCGCCTTGGCCGGAGACAGGATGAGCAGGGTGGCCTGCGAGACCGTGGCCACCAAGAACCTGGTGATGGTCACGGGCGAGATAACCTCGAATTCAAACTTGAACTTCAACGACATAGCCCGCCAAGTGATGCTCGACATCGGCTATACCGACGTCAAGTATGGCTTGGACGGCAACTCCTGCGGAGTAGTCGCCCACGTCAGCCAGCAGTCGGCCGACATCAGCCAGGGAGTCACCACCGCCTTGGAGCACCGCACCGAGGGCGAGGCCGCCGACGCCAGGCGGGCCACGGGCGCGGGTGACCAAGGGATGATGGTGGGTTTCGCTTGCAACGAGACCGAAAGCCTGATGCCCTTGACGGTTGACCTGTCCCATCGCTTGGTTGAACGGCTGGCCGCCGTTCGCAAGGACGGCACCCTTCCTTACCTGGGTCCTGACGGCAAGTCTCAGGTCACCGTGGAATACCGCTACGGGAAGCCCCACCGGGTGGATGCGGTGGTCATAAGCACGCAACACGAGGACCAGGACGACCGTGACGCCTTCAGAGAAATTATTTACAGCGACATCATCGAGCACGTCATCAAGCCCGTTGTCCCCTCGAATCTGTTGGACGACGATACCAAGTACTACGTCAACCCCAGCGGATGGTTCGTCATCGGTGGGCCACAGGGAGACACCGGGTTGACTGGGCGCAAGATCCTGGTTGACACCTACGGCGGCATCGCGCGGCACGGCGGCGGCGCGTTCTCCGGCAAGGACCCTACCAAGGTAGACCGCTCGGGCGCCTACGCCGCCCGGTATGTGGCCAAGAACCTGGTGGCGGCCGGACTGGCGGACCGTGTCGAGGTTATCGTCTCCTACGCTATCGGCGTTGCCAAGCCGATATCCGTATCGGTGGAGACCTTTGACACCAGCCACTTCCCCAACGACAAAATCGAGCAACTGGTCCATGACAACTTCGACCTGCGGCCGGGGGCGATAATCGAGGACCTTGACCTGCGCCGGCCCATCTACAGCAAGACCGCCGCCTACGGCCACTTTGGCCGTGCGGATGTCGACTTGCCTTGGGAGCGCACCGACAAGGCGGACGGGCTGAGGGCAGCGGCGGAGTTGGCGGCCAAGTAGCCAGCAGATTTCGATAACGGAAGTTGAGGCGGCGAGGAAGGTTATGGAAAAACAGGAAAGAGACAACCTTATGACCCGTTTAACCCCGGAAGAACGGAATACCATGCGTCAATTGATCGTTGACGCCACGGAAGAATGGAAGTTCCGCGCTCCGGAAATCTTCACCGCCCAAAAGGGTCTTGAACCCCGCAAACAAGGCCTGTCGCCTCAACTCCAAGCCGCGCTAGATGCGGTCATCGCGCGAGACGAAATGGGACCCGCCGTGGGGCAGGAACCGCCGGACTTTAATCTCAAACTCCTGGGGACAGAGGAACGGGTCCGTCTGTCCGATTATCGCGGCAAAAGCCCGGTTGCGCTCGTTTTCGGCAGCTACACTTGACCGCCCTTCCGCTCCCAGGTTGGGCGCATAGAAGAGGTCTACAACCGGTTCGGCAGCCAGGTTGAGTTCTTTGTGGTGTACGTCCGGGAAGCCCATCCTTCCGATGGATGGCAGATGCCGATAAACGTCGAAGAAAACGTAATCTACCGCCAGCACCAGAACTACGCGGAACGTGAAGAGGCGGCGGAGTCCTGTAGCCTCGGCCTCGACATAAGCCTGCCAATTCTGATCGAGGGAATGGACAACTCGGTTGACGACGGCTACGGCGCCGCGCCCGAGCGGCTCTATCTCATCGACGCTGACGGCCTTGTCGCTTATCACGGCGGCGCAGGTCCCCATTTCTTTAACGTAGACGAGTGGGAACAAGCCATCGAGACCTGTCTTGCCAAGAACAAAGTATTCGGCTGATCGTCGCCTGCGGCCCATATAAACGCTTGGCGTGGGTGTGTCCGGCCGTTGCAACTATCGTCGGTGAACGCGAACTGCATCGGCCCCACCAACCCGGCAGTCTCCCGATCCGAGTAACACCGGCGGCCCAGGAGGGTTGATGATGAGGGACATCCGGTTCGGAACCGACGGATGGCGCGGGGTTATCGCCGACGACTTCACCTTCGACAACGTGGGCCGCTGTGCCCAGGGACTGGTCGATTACCTGATCGCCCAAGGCGTCGCCCATAAGGGCTTGGTCATCGGCTACGATACCCGCTTCCTATCGCGCGAGTTTGCCGAGACGGTGGCATCTGTGGCCGCCGCCAACGGCGTCAAGGCATACTTGGCCCAGGAATCAGCTCCCACGCCAGTGGTGAGCTTTAATGTGTTGCATCTCCAGGCAGCCGGCGCCGTTATCATAACCGCCTCTCACAACCCGGCCGTTTGGAACGGGTTCAAGTTCAAGCCTGAGTACGCTGGCAGCGCCACTCAGGAGATTACCGATCAACTGGAACTGGCTATAGCCGAATCGCCGGAAGTAAAGTCTCTACCCTTGAATCACGCTCGGGAACAGGGTATCGTCATCGACTTTGCGCCTGCGCCGCCTTACTTGGAACGGGTTGGCGAGATAATAGACTTGTCAGCCATCAGGGATGCCGGCCTGCGGGTGTCGGTTGATGCCATGTTCGGCGCGGGCGCCGGATATCTTCCGGGACTTATTTCCGGTGGCAAGACAGTGGTACGTGAAATCAACGGGTACCGGAACCCGGCTTTCCCCGGCATGGCGCAACCGGAGCCTATTGCCAGCAACCTTTCAACCCTTATTGACATAATCAGGCAAGAGGAATCCGGCATAGGACTGGCCTTGGACGGGGACGCTGACCGGGTAGGAGTGGTGGACGAGCATGGCCGGTTCATTACGACGTTGGAAGTGTTCTCTATATTGGCCCAATACTTATTGGAGCAAAAAGGCGAACGAGGACCGTTGGTCAAAGGCGTCACATCGTCCATAATGCTCAACAAGCTGGCCCAACGGTTTGGCGTGGATGTTCATGAGATGCGGGTTGGGTTCAAGTACATCGGCCCCAGGATGTCCGAGGTGGATGCGCTGATGGGAGGCGAGGAAAGCGGAGGTTTCGCGTTCCGGGGTCACATACCGGAGCGCGACGGAGTTCTCAGCGGCCTTTACTTACTGGAGTACATGGCCAAGACCGGGCTTACCCCTTCTCAACTGGTCCAACACTTGTTCGACCAGGTCGGCCCTCATTACTACCACCGGCGCGACGTGCATTTTGACGCTGATGACCGCGGCCGGATCGAGGACCTATTGCGCAGCCCCCAATTTACCGAACTGGCCGGAATGTCGGTCCGCGGGACCGACGAGATAGACGGGCGCCGGTTCGTTTTTGACGAGGGGTGGCTGATTTGCCGGTTCTCCGGGACAGAGCCTCTGCTGCGGATATACGCGGAGGCAGGACAACCGCAGATGGTCCACGCGCTATTGAATGCGGCAACCGCATACTTGGGGGTTTAGCGTCGGACGCGACATAAGGAGTTGCTAGACCGACACCACGTGGACCTCAATAGACTACTAATTGGACGCCTGCCATCCTGTGAACATCGGACAGGCGTCCGCCTTTCTGCCTACCGCTTGGTGTATTGAGGCGCGCGGCGGGCCCGCTTCAACCCGTACTTCTTGCTTTCTTTTATTCGGGCGTCGCGGGTGATGAACCCCTGCCGGCGCAGGGCAGGTTTCAGGGATGCGTCGTAGACCACCAACGCCCTCGCTATTCCGTGGCGAATGGCCTCGGCTTGGGAGTGGACCCCGCCCCCCAAGACATTGACCACAACCCGGAAGCGGTTGACCGTATTGCTGGTGCGGAAAGGCTCGGTGATTGTGTCGCGCCAAGGCCGCCAATTGAAATAGTCTTCAATAGTCTTGCCGTTGACCATAAAAGGCGCGTCGTCGTCCAAGTAAAGCCTTACTTTGGCGATCGACGTCTTGCGCTTCCCGGTACCGTAGTAGTATTCCTGGTTTGTAGCGGCTTGAACCAACGTTATTACCTACCCCTCATTCCGGTTAGTTGACGCCGCAACCTGGGCTTGATGCTTGTGCTCGTCTCCGGCGTAAACCTTCAGCCGGCGCAACATCTCTCGCCCGTTATGATTGCGGGGCAACATTCCTTTGACCGCCAGTTGGATAACCCTGTCAGAGTGGGACTTCATCATGTCCACAAGCCTGAAGCTGCGCAGGTTGCCCACGTACCCGCTATGGCGATAGTACATCTTCTGGGTCATTTTCCGTCCGGTGACACGCAATTTGGCGGCATTCAGCACCACCACGTAGTCGCCGGTCAGGACGTGGGGAGTGTAGCTGGGCTTGTCTTTGCCTTGCAGTGCTACAGCGATATCCCGTGCGATTCGCCCTAAGGTCTGGCCGGTCGCGTCAATGACGCGCCAGTTAGCCGGAACATCACCGGGCTTTGGGAAATATGTGCTGGTACGTTTCATTTAAGATAAGTCCTGTGGTGGGAAATTCGGGTAAGTGACCTTCATCAAGCATAGACCGCAAGCAGGGACAGAAGTCCATTCCAGTTTGCTGACTGTCCGCCCGGTCAAGACCTCCTTGACTATATCCTCCGGCCACTTTCCTTTTCCAATCTCGATTAGCAACCCCGTTGCCCGCCTGATTTGGTGCTTTAGAAACCCGTTGGCCTCGCACTCCACGATGACCGAATCCTCGTCTCGCCGGACATTCCACTGATGTACCCTACGCACCGCGCTGCGTTCAGCGGCGAACCCCGGGGCGAAAGGCCTGAAGTCGTACTCCCCAACCAAGTGCTTGGCCGCTCCCGCCATCCGGTCAACATTAAGAGCGTCGCGGACCCAATGACTGCTGTGCCGCCGCAAGGGTGACGGCCACTGCCTGTTCGAAATATGGTACCGGTAAACCCGGCTGACGGCATCCTTGCGAGAGTGGAAGTCCAAGGATACTTTGTGCGCGGCTTGAACCCTGATATCCCGGGGCAAGTAAAAGTTCAAGCCGGCGGCATAGGAGTCAAGACCGTTCTTGCTGCCCGTTAGGAAGTCCACTACTTGCCCTTCAGCGTGCGCTCCAGAGTCGGTGCGGCTTGCCCCTCGGATGCGGATTCTTTCTCTTGTAAACTTATAAAGACTGTTCTCCAGCTCCCCCTGAATCGTCGGTTGGTCCGGCTGGAACTGGAACCCCATATACGCAGTCCCATCGTATTCAACTACCAACGCTATTCTGCTCGAGACAGGTCCACCCGCGTCTATCAATTGTTTCTCCGGCGACATGGACTCCACGGGGCAGTCACCGGTCATTGTCCCGGCTGTGCGTTAGCTCCCTAGACCAGTTCGATTATCGCCATAGACGCGCCATCCCCTTGTCGTCGCCCCAGCCGGATAATCCTGGTATACCCGCCGGCGCGTTCGGCGTACCTGGGAGCCACGTCGTCAAATACCTTCGCCACCACCTTCTTGTTGGGAATTTGCGCCAAGGCCAAGCGACGGTGATGCAAGGTTCCCTTCTTGCCGTGGGTTATCAACTTTTCCGCCACTACCCGGGTCTCTTTGGCTTTCGCCAGCGTAGTCGTGATACGTTCGTGGCGGATCAGATCGCCCGCAAGGCCCCTTAGCAAGGCAATCCTCTGGTCTTTGTACCGGCTGAGCTTTCTACCGGCGATTCGATGAGAGGCCATTACTAGCAGTCCTCCTCCTTATCGGGATCCTCATCATCGGGGTCCTCATCGAGGTCGCCATCGTTGTCGAGGTCATCGTCGCCATGATCATCAGCGAGATGGGGCGGCAACCCGCCCTCCGGCGCCATCAGTTCGCCCAAGTCCTCTGATGGGATGCTATTCATGGGATAATTCAATTCCGAGAGAGTAGCATCTGTGTCGACGCTTACTTGCCCTCCGCTACCCCGATACACGATCCCACGTTCACTCAGCCTGTCGTGCAACTCGTCCAAGGATTTTTCGCCCAAATTCCTTACCTTGAGCAATTCCTCGTCGGTCATTTCCAAGATTTCGCCTACCTTGGTAATGTGGGCCCGTTTCAAGCAGTTCATAGTCCTGGGAGTCAATCCCAGCCGCTCGACGGGAGTCTGATAAATCTCCGGAGACACCACCAAGGGCGGGCGGTCCACGCCGACCGAGGCAGTGCGGTCGAGATTGCTGAACAGGAAGAAGTGGTTAACCAAGGACTCGGCTGCCCGGTGGACGGCTTCCACCGGCTTGATGGTCCCGTCGGTCCAAACTTCCAGCACCAAGCGTTCGTAGTCGGTTATCTGCCCCACACGGGTACGCTCGACGTTGTAGTTAACCTTGCGCACCGGGTTGAAGATAGCGTCCACCGGGAGCACACCCACCGGCGACAGGCCCATTTCTTCGTTCTGGTTGGCCGGCTCGTACCCCACGCCCTGTTCAACGTTGAACTCTATTGCAAGGCGGGCGTCGTCAGAGTCCAGAGTTGCCAAATGCAATTCAGGGTTCACTATCTGGAAATCGTTGGAAGTGGCGATGTCCCCAGCGCAAATACGGCCGCGCCCTGATATATCCAGGCGCATTTTCCCGGCCCGTTCCGCCATAGCCCGAATACGAATCCGCTTGATATTGAGCAGGAGCTCCATCACCTCTTCTTTGATCCCGGGAATGGGCGCGTACTCATGCACTGCGTCTTCTATTTTGACCCAAGTAATGGCGCTGCCGCCGGTGGAACTCAACAGGATCCGGCGCAAAGGATTGCCGATAGTGAGCCCGAACCCTCTCTGCAACGGTTCGACGGAGACTTTTCCGTAGGTCCCCTCCGATTCCAACACATGAACGGCGGGAGTGATGGGCTCCGGGGCACCGTCGCCATTGGTGGAGGGCAGGATAAACGTGTCTAACATTGACGTTTTTACCTCGAGTAAAACTCTACAATCAGCCGCGAGTTGATCGTCTGCTTCAAGTCCTGATCCGCCGGAACATTCATTACCCTCCCCGTCATATCCGTTTGGTCTAACATCAACCATTCCGGCACAGGCCGCTTGGGGATGCCGTCAGTCCGCTCGGCGAAGTAATCGGTGGTTTTGTCCGACTCCTTCCAAGAAATCACATCTCCCACATCCACTTGATACGAAGGAATATCGGTCCTTTTGCCATTTACTTGGAAGTGGCTGTGCAAGACCATCTGCCGGGCCTGCTTGCGAGAGTCGGCAAAACCCAACAGGAAAATCACATTATCCAACCGCCTTTCCAAGGAGCGCAGCAAGTTAAGACCAGTGACGCCTGGGGCGTCGAATGCCTGCGCCATGTATTTCCTGAATTGGGACTCCAATACCCCATAAATATATTTTGCCTTCTGCTTTTCCAGAAGGTGGACGCCGTAGTCCGACGGACGCCTCCGTCGGCGCGACTGTTCCCCGGGAGCGGACCGGCGCCGCTCTATGGCGCATCGGGGAGTGAAACACCGCTCCCCCTTGAGGAATAGCTTTTCTCCGGCCCGCCGGCACAGCCGACAGGACGGCCCAGTATATCTGCCCATGCGTTTTCCTTAAACCCTCCTTCGTTTCGGAGGCCTGCACCCGTTGTGCGGGATCGGCGTTACGTCTCTAATGCTGGTTACTGCCAGTCCGGTGCCTTGAAGCGAACGTATGGCCGCTTCCCGTCCGGCGCCGGGGCCCTTGATCAGAACATCCACTTGACGGAGTCCTTGGTCCATGCCCTGCCTCGCCGCTTGCTCGGCAGCCCTTTGAGCCGCAAAGGCAGTGCCTTTCCGTGAGCCTTTAAAGCCCACAGTGCCCGCGCTGGCCGAAGAAATAACGTTGCCAATCGTGTCAGTTATACTGACCAGCGTATTATTGAACGTGGAATAGATGTAAGCCCGTCCTTGCACGACGGTCCGCCGTTCCCGGCGGCGGGTTCTTGGTCTAGGCATAAACTACCACCATCTACTTCTTGCCTCCGGTCCGGCGGCCTCTTCCGGCAACGGTCCGGCGGGGTCCTTTTCTGGTACGGGCGTTTGTCCGGGTCCGTTGGCCATGAGCCGGCAGCCCGCGCCGGTGCCGCAGTCCTCGATAGGTGCCTATCTCGATCAATCGGCGAATATTCTGGTTCACATCCCGGCGCAGATCACCCTCCGAGATATACTCCCGGTCAACGATCTCCCTGATGCGGTCCACTTGGGCTTCCGACAACTCGTTCATTCGCGGAGCAGCATCGGGATCAATGTCGGCTTTCACCAGGATCTGAGAAGCGATTATTGGGCCGACTCCGTAAATACTGCGCAGCGCAACGTGCGCCTTCTTTCGGTCTGGAACGTCAACTCCAGCGATACGGACCATTCTGGACCTCCTGTGGTTAGACCTGCTTAACCTTGTCTTTGGCTGTGCCGCGGATTGGAGCAGATAACGCGGACTACTCCCTTACGCTTGATAATACGGCACTTGTCGCACCTTGTTTTCACCGATGCGGATACTTTCAACGCTCTCTTCCCTACCGGTTATTTGAAACGACCGGCCTACTTGAACCGGTAAGTAATGCGCCCTCGCGTCAAATCGTATGGCGACAACTCGACTAATACACGGTCGCCGGGCAACACCCGGATAAAGTGCATACGAATCTTGCCTGATACGTGAGCCAGCACATTATGCTCGTTGGGCAACGTTACCCGGAACATGCCGTTGGGCAATGCTTCGGTTACGCTTGCTTCAACTTCGATAGCTTGCTTTTTTGCCATACACATCCTCCGAAGGTTTGCGCTAAACAGACCGGGTAGGACCACGCCCTGGTTCAAGGTGCAACGGTCAGAATCTCGGGACCGTTTTCGGTAATTGCTATGGTATGCTCGAAGTGGGCTGACAACATGCCGTCCAACGTCACTACCGTCCACTCGTCGTCCAGGATACGGGTGCGCCAGTCGCCCAGATTCAACATCGGCTCTATGGCGATGCACATCCCGGGTCGCAGCAACACGCCGCGTCCCGGCTGACCGTAGTTGGGGACCTGCGGGTCTTCATGCAGGAACCTTCCGACGCCATGCCCCACAAATTCCCGGACAACTCCATAGCCTCGGGACTCGCCGTATGCTTGGACTGCCGCGCCTATATCGCCTATCCGGTTGCCGGGAAGAGCCGCCTGGATACCTTGTTCCAAGCTCTCCCGGGTAGCGTTCATCAACTCCTCGGCTTCCTGAGACCCGACACCCGCTGCGATTGAAATCGCCGCGTCTCCGATGAAGCCGTCGATCGTGGCCCCCACATCCATCTTGACGATGTCGCCCTCTTTTAGCCTTCTTTTGCCGGGAATCCCATGGACGATCTCTTCGTTAACCGATGTGCATATACTGGCCGGGAACCCCCGGTAGCCTTTGAAGGTGGGCTTTGCGCCGTGGCGGGTGATTTCCTTGTAGGCGATGCTGTCCAGGTCCTTAGTGGTCATTCCGGGCTCGATTGACTGTCTCAGCAAGGCCAGGGTTGCCCCCACAACCGCTCCGGCACGGCGCATCGCGTCCATCTCTTGAGAGGACTTGATAGTTATCCCTCCCGTGTACGGAGACGCCGAGTTGGAGGCGGTGCCCTTTTTTCTGCCTTGGTTCATTTGTCCTATTCTACCTTGAATCGGGTTTCTTGGAAAGCTGCACTTCCCAGCGTAGCTTACCACTATACCAGTCGGACGGGATTGGCTGTGTTATCGCCCTATATCCGCCTCGGCTTCCTCTCCTAACTCGGCCATAATGTATTGGTTGATCTTGTCCACCGTATCTACTCCGGGAACCTCCACCAGGATTCCTCGCTCCCGATAAAAGTCCAGGACAGGGAAGGTTTCCGAGTAATAGACCTCTATGCGTTTTTTTACGGCGTCCGGGTTGTCATCGGCCCGCTGGTAAAGCTCGCCGCCGCACCGCTTACACTTGAGAGTCTGCTCCTGGGGTTCCTGGGTGTCGTCCACGGGCGAAATGGTGTGCGGGGCCTGGCATTCACGGCACACAAACCGCCCTCCCAAGCGTCTTAGCAACTCCGCTTCCGGTACATCCATGGACACTACTTTGTCCAGTCCCCGCGACCTCCGGTGCAGGGCTTCTTCCAAAGCTTCTGCTTGATTCTGGTTACGGGGGAACCCGTCCAGAATGAACCCTTCCTGTGATTCCAGTGACAACACTCTGTCCAAAATAATGTCGATGGTGACTTCGTCAGGGACCAACAACCCTTGATTCATGTACTCCGCGGCCCTCAGTCCCAAGGGCGTTCCAGCCCCTAAGTGGTGTCGAAAAAGGTCACCAGAACTGATCTGGACCAAGTTGAGCCGTTGCGTTAATAGCTGGGCCTGCGTACCCTTACCCGCCCCCGGCGGCCCGAAAAGGACCAATCGCAAACCTCGAGTCAACCCGGTCTACCTCAAAAATCCTTCGTAGTTGCGCATCATCAGTTGGGCCTCCAACTGCCGCAAGGTGTCCAGTCCCACGCCCACCATGATCAGAAGGCTGGTGCTGCTCAGGGATATGGCTTGCACGCCGGTTATCAACGATGCTATGTACGGGACGATGGCGATAAACCCCAAGAAGAGAGCTCCACCCATGGTAATCCGCACTATGACTCGGTTGAGATACTCCTGGGTGGGTCTGCCTGGGCGTATACCCAGAACGAACCCGCCATTGCGTTGCAGGTTTTCCGCCAAGTTCTGCTGGTTGAACACCACCAAGGTGTAAAAGAAGGTGAAAATCACGACCAGGATGAACACCATTACCCAGTACAGCGGGGATGTAGGCACCACCAGGTCAGCGAAGAAACGCGCGGCATCACCGACGACGCCGGAGCTAGTGGCGAAGTAAGTGGCAATAGTGCCGGGAAGAATGACAATGGAAAATGCGAAGATAAGCGGAATCATACCCGCGGAATTTATGCGCAAGGGCAGATAAGTCGCCCCGCTCTGCCGGTACATCCTGCCTCCCCGAAAGATGCTGCGGCCGTACTGCACCGGGATGCGCCTGTGGGCCTCGTTGAACATTACGATCAAGGCGATAATCACGAGGCCTATCATCGCAAAGAAGCCTACGCCAAGCACGTTGTCCCGGTCCAGGAAGCCCTGGCTCAACAAGCCTGGGAACCCGGCGACGATGCCGGCGAAGATTATCAACGAAATACCGTTCCCGATGCCGCGCTCGGTGATTAACTCGCCCAGCCAGACTAGGAACATGGTGCCGGCCACGATGGACAGCAACGCCGCTATGGTGGGAAGCAGGGCCTCGGCGCTAAAACCCATCGACGGCAATACATTGCTCCGTTGCAACAGGACCAATTGCCCATAGCCTTGCGCCAACGCTATGGGCACCGTCAGCCAGTGTGTTATGCGGTTGATCTTGGCCCGCCCCGACTCCCCTTCCCGTGCCATCTCCTGGAGATTGGGGATCACCGGGGTCAGCAACTGCATTACAATGGATGCCGTAATGTAGGGGAAGACGCCCAACGCCACGATACTCATCCGTCGCAGGGCGCCCCCACTGAACAGGTCAAGGAATCCTAGAAGTGGGTTGGCTTCGAACAAGTTCGCAAGCTGCGCCTGGTCGATACCTGGCATGGGTATGTGGGCCGCGAACCTGTAGATAGCCAACAAGGCCAACGTGAACAGAATTTTCGCCCGCAGGTCCGGTAAACTGAACGCGTCTATGGCTGCTTGGAGTAACCTTGGAAGGCGTCCCTCCTGGGCTTCCGCCGATAGCATCGAGACTACAGCTCCTCCACCCTACCCTGTGCCGCCTCTATTTTCTCCCGAGCCGAACGAGTAAACCGGTGCGCCGCCACGGTGAGGGGTTTGGTGATTTCGCCACCACCTAATATCTTGATTGGCCGGTTCAGGTTCCTTAAGTACCCCAGTTGCAGCAACGCCTCCGGGGTGACATGCTCTCCAGCATCAAACCGGTCCAAGTCTTCCAGTTTGATCAAGGAGTAGTAGGTCTTGAACTTATTGTTGAAGCCCCGTTTCATGGGCAAGCCCTTGATCAACGGCAATTGGCCACCCTCGAAACCGGGTCGCGGTCCGGGGCCAGAGCGGGACTTCTGTCCCTTCATACCGCGACCGGCAGTGCTGCCCTGACCGGCGGAATCTCCGCGCCCTACACGTTTTCTATTCTTTCTGGCCCCCGGGTGGGGAGCCAGTTGGTGTTCCATCATAATAATGCGCCTCGTGCCTCAATGGCACAAAGTTAATTGAATTCTTCGGTCACTTGGCCTGCGGACCCATCGTTCGCTTGTAAATGCTTCAGCCGGTTTCCAGCTTTTTCACTGCCACCAAGTGACTTACCTTGTTGATCATTCCTCTTATAGAGGGCGTATCAGCATGGACCACCGAGTGGTGCAACCTTCGCAACCCCAAGGACTGAATGATTCTCCGCTGGTTCTGGGGGCGTCCGATGCAACTTTTTATCCAAGTAATCTGTAGTTGGGCCATTTATTTACCTTGTACGTCCTTAGACCGGATACCGGAGTTATCTTCCTTGGCGAGTAGGAGGAGGGAATGGAGTTAACCGTCGAGCGCGTTCCACCTCGGGATCGCGCAGTTCCCGGAGCGCATCCAAAGTCGCGTGAACTATGTTGATAGGATTACGGGAGCCGAGAGACTTGCCTACCACGTCTTTTACACCGCCCAGTTCAAGAATAGCCCGCATCGCGCCGGCGGCAATAACGCCGGTACCCTCGCGAGCAGGCTTTATCACCACGATAGTAGCTCCACGCTTCAATGTGATTTGCTGAGGGATAGTGCCGTTTTTTATCGGCACCGTAACCAAGTTGCGGCGCGCTACCGCGTTCCCTTTGCGCACGGCATCGGGGATAACCAAGGCTTTGCCCAGTCCCGCGCCAACCTGGCCCTCACCGTTGCCCACCACGACCAACGCGTTGAACCGGAGCCGTCTGCCTCCCTTGACTACTTTCGCGATTCTACGGGTCAGCACCACCCGCTCGGTAAAACCACCGGTGTCTTCTTCCCGGAAACGAGGGGCCCTGGGCCGATTCATTGCGGTAACCATAGAGGGAGTTCTCTCCTTTATATCGTCCGAACTGGGCAGCTATATCTGCATGAATACCGGCTAGAACTGCAAGCCGCCTTGACGGCTCGCTTCCGCCAGTGCCTTCACCCGGCCGTGGTATTTGTACCCGCCCCGGTCGAAAACTACTTGAGTGATACCCTTGGATTGCGCCCTTTGCGCCACCAGCTTGCCCACCGCTTCCGACGCTGATACCTTGGGCTTCGTCTCCCCGGTATTCTGCACCTCCGCCTCATCACTTGAAGCGGAAACCAGCGTGTGACCCACCGTGTCGTCAATCACTTGCGCGTAAATGTGCCGCAGGCTGCGAAACACGCATAACCTGGGACGTTCCGTGGTGCCCGTAACCCGGTTACGGACCCGGGCATGGCGCACCAGCCTCAATTTTCTTGCGTTCTTGTCCTTAGCCACTTGGTCGCTCTCTCCAGTCTCTATTACAAAAAGTCAATAATAACGGTAACGGGCCTAAGCCTTCCTGGCCGCTGCCTTTCCTGGCTTGAAGTGCAGGACCTCGCCTTGGTAGCGGATTCCTTTTTCTTTATACGCATTGGGCGGGCGGACCTTGCGCACCTTGGCGGCCAGGTTCCCCACTTTCTGCTTGTCTATCCCCCGGATGTGCACCCGGTTGTTTCCCTCGACCTCCATGGTCACTCCGTCCGGCGGGTGCATCTCCACTTGGTGGCTGTATCCAACGAACAAGACGATGCCGTCGCCTGCTTGTTGGACTCTGTAGCCTACTCCCATCAACTCCAATGTCCGGGTGTACCCTTCCGACACACCTTGGACCGCGTTGGCTATGAGACTTCGTGTCAGGCCATGTAAAGCGTGGTGGAACTTTCGCTCGGAAAATCGCTCTACAATGACGGCGCCATCTTCCACTGCTACTTTCACGTCGGGGTGGTAGGTCTGGGTCATCGTGCCCTGCGGGCCCTTCAGTGTGACCTCTCCGTAGCTTACTTGTACGTCCACCCCGGCGGGTATAGGAATAGACTTGCGACCGATGCGCGAAAGCGTCCGCCCTTGCGACTGACCGTTGACCACTGCGTTACCAGACATAACAGAGCAACTCCCCGCCGATACCGCGGCGCCACGCTTGGCGGCCGGCCATTACACCCTCTGAAGTGGAAAGGATTGCCACACCCAAGCCGCCGTAGACCCTGGGTATTTCACCCTTTCCTACGTAAACGCGCAACCCCGGCTTGCTGACTCGTTTCAATCCCCTGATGGCAGGCTCTCTCCGCTCGCGGTAGGCCAGATGGACCCGCAGCGTGGGGTGGGCTTGCCCCCTGGGTATATCGAAATCCCGGATGTACCCTTCTTCTTTCAGAATCCTGGCCACAGCTAGCTTCATCTTGGAGTGGGGCATCATAACTTGTTCATGGCGGACTTGTATAGCGTTCCTGATACGCGTCAACATATCCGCCACAGGATCGGTTACCGGCAAGACTCTATCCCTCCTGGCTCTCTACCAACTGGCTTTGCGCACACCGGGCAGCTCCCCGTTCAGCGCCAATTCCCGGAAACATATGCGACAAATGCCGAAGTATCTTATATAAGCCCTCGGCCTGGTGCACCGGTTACAACGGCTGTGCCAGCGCACAGGGAACTTGGGCGTTCTCAGCCATTTTTGGACCTTGGAAGTTTTGGCCATTGGGTCTCCTTTTATACCTCGCGGACGAAGGGGAAGCCGTACAACTCCAGCAAGCGGGTTGCCAAAGCATCCGTTTGGGCCGTCGTAGTGATGGTAATTTGCAACCCGCGGATCCGGTCAATCTGGTTGTAGTCGATCTCGGGGAAGATAATCTGCTCACGGATACCGAGAGAGAAGTTGCCTCGGCCATCGAAGCCCCGCCTGGGCATGCCTCGGAAGTCCCGTATACGAGGCAGGGACATATTGATCAACCGGTCCAGGAAATGGTACATCCTCGCGCCGCGAAGGGTCACGCAGGTGCCGATGGGGTTGCCTTCGCGGATTTTAAATCCGGCTATGGCCTTCCGGGCCCGCGTAATGATGGGCTTCTGGCCTGTAATCGTCGCCAGATCACGGGTGGCGCTCTCCATTGCACGACCGTTGGTAAGGGCTTCCCCAAGCCCTATATTCACAACAATCTTTTGAATGCGCGGCACTTCCATAGGATTGAAGAAGCCGAACTCCCGCATCATGCTGGGAACAATCTCGTTGCGGTAAAGATCCAGCATCCGAGGAGAGGGCAGTGGTTCCCCGGCGTGGGGGGCCTCTTCCACGGCTGCGCCGCCTGTTCGCTGTCTGCCGCCGCGTCCACCCTCCCCGTCCTGGTTCCTGCGACGTTGAGACCGCTCTCCGGTGGATTGTTGGGCGCGCTGTCGTTTATTATCTTGCATTATCGATCACTTCTTGACACTTGGGACAGCTTCTGACTCGTGCTCCGGTATCGAGAAAAACAATGTTGGGCCTGGTGGGCCGGTTGCACTTGTTGCAAATCAACATGAGGTTCGACTCGTGGATAGGGGCTTCCTGCTGGATGCGCCCCGACTGCCGAACGCCCGGCCTCGGTTTCACGTGGCGTGTAATAAAGTTTACCCCTTCCACCACCACACGATCTTTTTTGATCAACTGGCGCTCAACCCGCCCGGTCTTACCCTTCTCCTTGCCGGCGATGACCAATACGTTGTCTCCGCTTCGGATGCGCATTATACCACCTCGGAGGCTAAAGAAATGATCCGCATGAACCCCCGGTCCCGCAACTCCCGGGCCACCGGGCCGAATATGCGGGTACCCCGCGGCAGCCTGTTGTCCAATATCAGCACCGCGGCGTTGTCATCGAACTTGATATAAGTGCCGTCGGGCCTCCGGTGGCCTTGAGCTTGACGAATTATCACCGCGCGGACTATGTCGCCCTTGCGCACCGGAGAGTTAGGAGCAGCCTCCCGGACGTTGCATACTATCACGTCACCCAAGCTGGCGAACTTCCGCTTGCCGCTTCCAGGGATGTTTATCAAGCGGATCATCTTGGCTCCGCTGTTGTCGGCTACTGTCAGCCGTGTATAAGTCTGGATCATTCCTCGGTATCCTGTTCTTGGGAATCGGAATCTTCGTCTCTCTCTTCCTCTTGATTTTCCTCGTCAAGCAATTGGTCTTCGTCTTCCTCTGCAAACACTTCGGCGTCGGCTTCAAGCTCAATGGGCTGGACTTCGGCTACTTGCCGCCGGTCCAATATCTCCATCAAACGCCAGTGCTTGGTCTTGGAGATCGGCCTGGTCTCTTCTATGCGGACCGTATCTCCCAGTTGGCACCGGTTTTCAGGGTCGTGGACCATGAACCTCGTCAGCCGCCGCACCTGCTTCCGGTACAACCGGTTACGCTGCTTCCAGACCATTTCCACTACCGCGGTGCGGTCCATCCTTACGCGCACGACCGACCCGGTACGGACTTTCCTCATAGACTTTGCCAAGCTTAAGCCTCCGTCTGCTGCCGTTCACTGGCGACGGTCTTGATCCGGGCTATGGACCGGCGCACCGTCCTGGGCAAGTTGGTGTTGGGTAGCTGGTTGGTGGCGGCGCGAAACCGGAGGTCCATCAACTCCCGCTCGGTCTTGGCCAGCTCTTCCTGCAACTGCTGGTCTGTAAGCGCTCTGATCTCGTGTATCTGCATCGTCCTGCGCCTCTATCCGGTGCGGCCGGTCAAAGCGGCGATCCGGTCCCGCTGCACCGTCTTGGTTGGGATGGGGAGCTTGTGAGCGGCCAGTTGCAGCGCCTCTATGGCGTCCTGCGCCGGCACGCCGCCAACCTCAAAAAGGATTCGCCCGGGTTTAACGACAGCGGCCCAATATTCGTTGGCGGCTTTGCCGCCTCCCATGCGGGTCTCGGCGGCCTTCTTACTGATTGGTTTGTCGGGAAACACCCGTATCCATACCTGCCCGCCTCTTCTGAGCCGGCGTGTCACTGCGACGCGGGCCGCTTCTATCTGCCGCGCAGTAATCCAGTCGGCTGCCAGGGCCTTGAGTCCGAATTCCCCAAAGTCTACACTATTGCCGCTGGTGGCCATGCCCTTACGGCGACCCCGAAACGATTTTCTGTACTTGGTCCGCTTCGGCTGTAGCATCAAATACTCCTAGCTAAGGCTGCAGGTCTTCATCGATAACAATGTCTTCATCCGGACCATCGGCCTGTACTGTTACCTCGATGGTGTCCAGCTCCTCTACCTCTTCCGGCGGAGGCGGCAGGATGTCTCCGTGGTAGACCCAAACTTTTACACCTACCCGCCCCATAGTAGTGTGGGCTTCGGCCAGTGCATAGTCGATGTCGGCCCGCAAGGTGTGCAGCGGCACCCGACCCAACATCAGCTTCTCCACCCGGGCGATCTCCGAGCCGGAGATGCGCCCTTTGACGATTATCTTGATACCCTGAGCGCCTCCCTGCATGGCTCTTTGCGCCGCTTGCCTCATCGCCCGCCGGTAGGCTACGCGCCGTTCCAGTTGGTCTGCAATATTCCGGCCCACCAGGTAGGCGTTAATCTCCGGCTGCTCTATCTCCAGGATGTTCAGTTGCACCCGCCGCTGGGTTATCCTCTCCAGCTTGGCGCGGAGGTTCTTGACCCGCTCCCCGTCCCGTCCGATAACGATGCCGGGGCGGGCAGAGTGGATGTTGATGACGCTGTCCTGCGCCCCCCGGTCAATCTCCACCCGGGCTATGCCTGCGTCAGCAAAGCCTTGGTACTCGTTGCGGATACTGTTTCTAAGCTGCAGGTCTTCCAGCACCAAGCGACGGTAGCTGTCAGCGCGGGGAGCGAACCAATGGGCCTTCCAGTCTTTTATGATGCTCAGCCTGAAACCGTACGGGTGAGTCTTATGGCCCATAATTAAAACTCCTGACCAGGTTCATCAACCACGACCGTGATGTGGCTGGAGCGCTTGATGATCCGTCCTATGCGGCCCCTGGCCCGGGGCCGGAACCGCTTGAGGGGCTTTGCCTGATCAGCCGTTATCTGGACGATCCGCAAAGCGTCCCTGTCCATCAGCATGTTGTTCTCGGCGTTGGCCGCCGCCGATTGCACCACCTTATAGACCACTCTGGCCCAAGGGGATGTCAACAAGCTCAAGGTATCCAAAGCATTGTTAACCGGCTGACCCCGGACCATGTCCAGGATCGGCTTCAAGCGTTTTTGCGACGCTCCTATCTGTTTGGCCATTGCTCGAACCGGGGGCAATTGATTACCTCACTCTACTCGACCGTTCTGACCGGGAAACGTGGCCTCTGTAAGTCCGCGTGGGCGAGAACTCGCCCAACCGGTGTCCCACCATGTTCTCCGTTACGAACACCGGGACATGGCGCCTGCCGTCGTGGACGCCGATGGTCAACCCGACCATCTCAGGCATTATCATCGACGCACGAGACCAGGTCCTTATGACCGTCTTGGCCCCCGACCGCTGCACAACGTCAACCTTCTTGGCGAGTTTCGCATCAACATAGGGACCTTTTTTAACCGAACGGGACATATTACCGTCTCCTGCCCCTTCGCATTATGAAATCGCTGCTGGCCTTGTGAGGCTTTCGCGTCTTGCGGCCCAGAGTCGGCAAGCCGGTGGGCGACTTGGGACTGGGCATACCGATGGGCGAGCGGCCCTCGCCGCCGCCGTGGGGGTGGTCCACCGGGTTCATCGCCACACCTCGAACGTGGGGCCGGCGTCCCAAGTGGCGGCTTGCCCCGGCCTTGCCCAAGCTTTCATTCTTATGGTCTGGATTGGAAAGCTGGCCGATAGTCGCCCGGCAGGAGAGCAGAACCCGCCGCATCTCTCCCGATGGCAACCTTATCAATACATACTCGCTTTCCCTGGAAAGCACCTGAGCGCCCGCGCCCGCGCTGCGGGCCAATTGGCCTCCACGCTGCGGAGTCAACTCCAGGTTGTGCACCACCGTGCCTGTGGGGATTGACCTTAAAGGCAGGCAGTTACCCGGGTGAATCTCCGCTTGCGGACCAGACTCAACCCAGTCGCCGACCGACAGACCTAGCGGCGCCAGGATGTAGCTCTTCTCACCGTCGGCGTAATAGATCAGGGCAATGCGCGTGGTGCGATTGGGATCGTATTCTATCGCAACAACCCGCCCCGGGACATTGTCTTTTATTCGCTTGAAATCGATTTTCCGGTACATCTTACGATGCCCGCCGCCCCGCGACCGGGTAGTTATCCGCCCCTGGTTATTACGCCCCGCGTGGCTGGGAAGATGCTCGAGCAACGATTTCTCGGGCTTGGTTTTGGTTATTTCTTCGAAAGACGGTCGCACCGCATTCCTGGTGCCCGGAGTGATCGGCTTCAAGTTTTTCAATGGCATAACGTTTACCCCAGGGCCTACAGCCCTTCGATCAGGTTAATCCGGTCCCCTGTCTTCAAGGTGACCACAGCTTTTTTCGTATCCGGCAACTTCTTGACGCGAGGGCCGTACCTCTTCCGTTTGCCGTGAAGCTTGGTAACGTTGACGTCGACAACCGTTACTCCGAAACTTTGCTCAACGGCCTGTCTAATCTCTATCTTGTTCGCTTTGGGGGCCACGTGGAAGGTGTACTTGCCCGATTCCTGGAGGATGGTGCTTTTCTCGGTGATGGTAGGCTTCAGAAGGACGTGGTGGATATTCATCTATTCCTCTCCTCCGTGGTCCTCGTCTCCGCCTGTGTCGTCCGGCTCTCCGACTTGCGCGTTGCCGCGGCCTCTGCGTCCGTGGGGTTCGGCGGCCAACTCCTGTTCCGCCCAGCGGACCGCATCCAGTGTAATGATTACCGTATCCCGCCGCAGCAACTCGTCGGCGTTGAGTTGGTTAACCGGCAGGGTCCATACCTTTTCCAGGTTGTTGGCTGCGCGGACCACACCTCCGGCGCCGTCCCTGGTGACGACCAATGTCGACCCACTGACTCCCAGGTTTGCAAGCAGGCTGACCATTGACTTCGTCTTGCCGTCGACACCGGCCATGCCGTCGACACAAACCAATCGGTGTTGGCGTGCCTTCTCGGACAAAACGCATTTCAATGCCAACCGCCGCATTCGCCGGGGCAGTGCTTTGCGATAGCTTCTGGGGTGCGGGCCGAAAACCACGCCGCCGTGCCGCCATTGGGGCGCCCGGATGCTGCCCTGCCGGGCGCGTCCGGTATGCTTCTGAATCCACGGCTTGCGACCGCCTCCCGACACCTGGGCCCTGGTCTTGGTGTCGTGGGTGCCGTGCCGTTTGTTCGACTGGTATATGACCAGCGCTTGGTGCACCAACGAGTGGTTCATCGGCACGGAGAACACGGCGTCGTCCAAGTTAACGGTGTCCACCGTATCTCCGTTGATGTTCTTTACCGCAACTTCCATTCTGTTCCTTGCTTGCTCCGAGTTAAGGCGGCCCTACGCCGCCACCGACTTTCCAGTGCGCCGTATTTGCAGCAGACCCATCGTCGCTCCGGGTACGCCGCCTTTCAACAGCAATAAGTTCCTTTCTTCGTCCACCCTGACGACTTTGAGACCTTTGGTAGTGACCCTGCGGTTGCCCATGTGACCGGCCATCTTCATTCCCTTGAAGACCTTGCCCGGAGTAGTGCCGCCGCCGATGGAGCCCGGAGCTCGGGCACGGTCCGATTGACCGTGGGTGCGGGGACCTCCGGCGAACCCATGCCGTTTCATCGTACCGGCGAACCCTCGGCCCTTGGAGCGGCCAATGACATCCACTATATCTCCGGGTTGGAACATGCCCACTGAAATGGTCTGGCCAACCTGGTGCTCGTTGACATCGTCGGCTTTCACTTCCCTGAGGTAGCGGCAGGCCTGGATATCCTTCATGTGGCCTCTCATGGGCTTGTTGGGGCGTTTGAGGACGCCGAAACCCAGTTGCACCGCTTCGTAGCCGTCACGCTCAACCGTCTTGATCTGGGTAACCAAGCAGGGGCCCGCTTCAATGACGGTTACCGGCGCCATAGTGCCGTCGTCAAGAAAGACCTGGCTCATACCTATTT
Organism: Dehalococcoidia bacterium; assembly: GCA_965261795.1. GTDB lineage: Bacteria > Chloroflexota > Dehalococcoidia > Lucifugimonadales > UBA3495 > CBDCFV01. The sequence goes on along the minus strand of OZ253476.1, from coordinate 3,462,204 downwards.
TTTTGCCAAGAAATGTTTGCAACATCGTCGTAACCGTCTGGATTAAAGCTTGCCTGACTAAAGTTTGATGGAAATATCCACGCCGGCCGGCAGATTGAGCCGGGTCAGCGAGTCTATCGTCTTGGAGGTCGGCTCGAGAATATCTATCAGTCGCTTGTGGGTGCGAATCTCGAAGTGCTCCCGTGAGTCCTTGTCGACGTGTGGGCTTCGAATAACGCAGAACCGCCTGATGTGGGTGGGCAACGGCACCGGACCGGCTACCCGTGCTCCTGTACGTTCCGCCGTTTCCACAATCTGGCCTGCCGACAGATCGAGCATTTTATGATCGAACGCCTTGAGAGTTATTCTTACTTTTTGCCTAGTTACCATAATCCTCTTTCGCTGGCGACGCGTGAGTTATACCTTTCGCAGCAGGGTGTTCAGAACATTCTCTGAGACCGGCTCGTAATGACGGAACTCCATTGTGAAGACCGCCCGTCCACGGGTAATGGAACGCAAGGCAGTAGTGTAAGCGAAGGTCTCTCCCAATGGAAGCAGTGCCCGCACCACTTGCGTATCCTCATGCCCTTCTATGTTCCTGATTTGGGCCCGGCGTGTCCCCAGGTCTCCCAGCACCTCACTCAGGTGCTCGCCCGGAGTTACGACTTCCATGTCGACTATTGGCTCCAGCAATACCGGTCTGCCTTTAGGCACACCTTCGCGGATGGCCAGCATACCTGCGCTCCGGAAGGCCATCTCTGAAGAGTCTACCGAATGGAAACTGCCGTCGGTCAAAGTAACCTTCATGTCCACCAACGGATAACCCGCCAGCGGACCGTTGTTCAGCGCTTGCCGCACGCCCCGTTCCACGGCGGGTATGTACTCCCTGGGGATAACGCCGCCAACCACGCCGTTTTCGAAAATGATGCCTTCGCCCCGTTCCAACGGCTTCAGTTGCAGCCAAACGTGACCAAACTGGCCGTGTCCTCCGGTCTGGCGCACGAAGCGCCCTTCGATCTCCACCGGCTGGGTGATAGTCTCTCGGTAAGACACCCTGGGCTGCCCCACATGGGCCTCAACGGAAAACTCCCGCCGCATCCGGTCTACCAGGACCTCCAAGTGAAGCTCCCCCATACCTGACATGATTGTCTGGCCGGTCTCCTCGTTGAACGTCACCTGGAAGGTCGGGTCCTCGTCGGAAAGCTTGCGCAGGGCTTGCCCCAAGCGGTCCTGATCGGCACGGGTCATCGGTTCAATCGCCACCGATACTACCGGTAGAGGGAATTGGGGAGGCTCCAGGATCACCGGATCCGACATCACGGTGATAGTGTCCCCGGTAAAGGTGTCCTTCAGGCCCACAGCCGCGCAAATGTTCCCGGCGCCAACCGTCTCCAATTCCTCTCGGTGGTTGGCATGCATCTGCAACAAGCGGCCCATTCGCTCTCGGTGCCCCTTGGTGACATTGAACACCGTCTGACCTGTGTGGGCTTGGCCGGAATATACACGAAGGAACACCAAACGCCCAACGAAAGGATCGGTCGCAACTTTGAAAGCCAGGGCGGCAAGTGGTTCGCTTTCATCTGGGCTGCGGAGGTGTGTGTCCCCCGTGTCCGGGTGCACTCCTTCGACCGGGGGAACGTCTGCGGGAGACGGCAGATAGTCGGTGATAGCGTCCATCAAAGGGTGTATTCCCTTGTTGGCGATGGCGCTGCCGCACAAGACCGGGACCAACCGGCGTTCCAGAGTCGCTTTGCGCAGTGCTTTGCGCAAGTCATCTTCCGATAAAACCTCGCCTTCCAAGTACCGGATCAGGAGGGCTTCATCAGTCTCGACGATCTTCTCGATCATCTCTTGCCGGTAGCTTTGGTAGTCCTCTTCGCACTCGGAAGGGACTGGGACCAACTCCGGGGCTTCGGAACCGTTGTTGCGGCTGCCTTTGTTATGCCCGTTGGGATATACCATCGCTTGACCGGTCATCAGATCGACCATTCCTCGGAAGTGGTCTTCCTCACCGATGGGCAACTGTACCGCAACAGGATTGGCCCGCAGACGCCTCCGGACAGAGTCAATAGTTCTTTCGTAGTTGGACCCTACCCGGTCCATTTTGTTCACGAAACAGATTCGGGGGACTTTGTAGGTGTCGGCTTGGCGCCACACCGTCTCCGACTGGGATTGGACGCCAGCCACGGCGTCGAGGACAACTATGCCCCCGTCCAGAACCCGTAGGCTGCGCTCCACCTCGGCAGTAAAGTCGACGTGGCCGGGAGTGTCAATGATGTTGACACGGTGGTCCCGCCAGTAGGTAGTGGTGGCGGCGGCGGTAATAGTGATGCCCCGTTCCCGTTCCTGAGGCATCCAGTCCATCGCCGTGGTCCCTTCGTCAACCCCTCCAACACGGTGTATCCGTCCGGTGATAAAAAGAGCCCTTTCAGTAACTGTAGTCTTACCCGCGTCAATATGAGCGATAAAGCCGATGTTACGGATTTTCTCGATTGGAAAGCTATTCTCCATAGTAATGTTTGTCACCGCGGGCAGACCTGGGGAGGAGTCTACCTTCTATAATGGACAAAGGCTCGGTTCGCCTCCGCCATACGGTGTAACTCCTCCTTGCGACGAACCGCCGAACCTTCGCCTCTTGATGCTTCCATAAGCTCTTGCGCCAACCCTTGGCGCATGGGTATACCTTTTCTTGCCCTGGCCCCACGAATGAGCCAGCGAATAGCCAGCGCCTCACTCCGGGTGGACCGGAGCTCCGTCGGCACTTGGTAGGTCGCACCGCCTACCCGCTTGGGCTTGACTTCCACAATGGGGGTGGCGTTCCTCATTGCCTGCTGGAACACCTCCAACGGCTCCCGGTTCGACTGGTCCTTGATAATATCGAAGGCGTTATACAGAATCCGTTGAGCTGTCGTCTTCTTCCCTTTTTGCATAACGTTGTTGATGAACTTGGCCAGCTCGAGATTTTTGTACATGGGGTCCGGCGGTATAATCCGGCGCTCCGCTCGCCTTCTCCTGGACATAGGCTACCTCACCTTCAATCTGGTTTCGTATGGGGTAACAGCCGATCAGGGACAGAATCCGTTGGAATCCAAACCGGGTTAGCCGGTCCTGGGCTTGTCGGCCCCGTATTTGCTGCGCCCACGACGACGGTCCTGCACCCCTTCGCAGTCCAGGGCGCTGCGGACTACATGGTAGCGGACCCCCGGCAGGTCTTTAACCCTGCCGCCCCGCACCAGCACTACCGAGTGCTCCTGGAGATTGTGCCCCTCACCGCCGATGTAGGCCGTGACTTCCACCCCATTTGTAAGCCGTACCCGGGCGATCTTGCGCAGCGCGGAGTTGGGTTTCTTGGGGGTCATGGTGCGCACCTGAAGGCACACCCCCCTCCGTTGCGGGCACCCCGGCCCGTAACGGACCCGGTTGCGAAGCGAGTTCTGTACCCAATGCAACGCCGGCGCTGTGGTCTTCTTACGCACCGGCTTGCGCCCTTTTCTGACCAATTGATTCACAGTTGGCATAATAAATCCCCGCTCGTTTATGTGACAGCGAATGGGTACTCTACCAACCTTGGATGCGGATGTCAACACAAAAATCCGGCTTGCAGCGCCACGGTGAGCAGTAAAGGATTTAGCGAACTTATAGAGTCATAGGCAGGGGCAGGTTTGGAGCTTCCCCTACGCACACAATGTCAAGGAAAACGCCTCGGTATCCTTCGATAACGCCGCACTCCAAGTTGACAACCATTGCCGCGCTCAATACAGTAACCACGTATTTGGGACAGTAGGTAGCCATCCACCTTTAGACATTATGAAATAGTCTACTCCGGTTTTTCCTCCAAAGTATTCCCAGCTAAATAACTAGGCGCCAAATAACATGCCTGACAACGAAAACAGCATCTCCATCTCGGTAGTGGCAGTCGGTCCGGGCGACCCGGACTTGATTACCCTGAAGGGCCGTGAAGAACTACGGAAAGCCGACCTTGTGGTCGGCTTCAAGACAGTGCTGAACGTCGTCGAGCCTTGGCTGGACCACGCCGAGGTCCGACCTATGGCCTACCGCGACCAGGAAGAGGTGCTGGAATACACGGCCTCTCAGGCCAAGGAAGGGCGACGCTGCGTCTTGTGCTGCTGGGGCGACCTGAATTTCTCGGCCAGAGAATTGATTGCTAGGGCCGCCCGCAAAGCCGACCACCTGGAACTCTTCCCCGCCATAAGCTCGGTGCAGGTTGCCTGTGCCCGGGCTGGTATTCCCATGGAAGAGTCGGTGTTCATCACCCTCCACCAACGCCAACAGTCCGCCTCCAAGCTGGAGGAAACAGTCCATTACCTTAACGAAGGGCGCCGCCACATCATCCTGCTGCCCCAGCCCTACGACTTCATGCCCCCTGCCATCGCTAACCAATTGGTCCAGGAGGGGGTATCCGGTAACCGAAGAGTAACGGTCTTTCAGCGCCTTACCCTGGATGGAGAACAGCAGTGGAGCGGTTCGCTGACAGACTGCGGCAGGATCACCGATGAATTCAGCGATTTGTCGATTATGGTTATCTTCAAAGACGACGCCTAGCCACCGGCGCCATGTCTGCGGGACCCTCTTTTCGTTGGGTTTGCTGTTAAACTGTGGTAAGGCGGCGGGCGGGCTGCCTGTTACACTCCCCTTATCCAAGCTCCGTTAGGCCGGAGTTCCTGCGATAACTGAAAGGCCGCGACTATGCCCCCAACCACAGGGAGGGATCACCGTTGACTTCTTCCACAAACATTGACCTGCAACGCCGCTCCATGCTCTTCGTTACCACTGCGGATACGGACATTCTAACTGCGGAACGGGCCTTGTCTGGCTTGCCGGATGAATTTCCGCAAGTGGTGGCGTTCAATCCCGTCAACCTCGACGCCCCCGAGGCTCAGGAAGCGTTGCTGCAAGCGGTGGAACACGCGGGCGTGGTCGTCTTGCGCCTGCTCGGCGGCAAAAGGGCATTGCCTGATCTTTTTGATCCGTTGGTGCGTGCCTGCCAATCCCGCGGCGTACCCTTGATAGCATGTCCCGGGCACCAGGAATGGGACGAAGACTTGGTGACCGCGTGCACCGCGCCCGTGGCGGAAGTTGAGACCGTTTTTGCCTATTTGATGCGGGGCGGCGTCCAGAATCTGCAAAATCTTTTCCTTTTCCTCAGCGACACCTACTTCGATACCAGCTACGGCCACGAAGCCCCGACCCACTTGCCTTGGGAAGGGTTGTACCATCCCGACGTGGCCGATGGTACCGGCTTGGAGGACTACCTGCGGCTGCGGTTTACGGAAGGCAAACTCAACGTCGCTGTCCTCTTTTACCGCGCCCACTGGATGAGCGGCAATCTTCAAGCCATCGACAGCCTAGTCCGGCGGCTGGAAGAGTTAGGCTCCAATGTCCTGCCCATTTTCTCCTACAGCCTTAAACACAACCCCGAAGGGGACGGCCAAGCAAACCGCACCTTCACCGAATTCCTGGCCGGGCCGGACGGAGCGCCCCGCGTCGATTGCATCATCAACACCATGGGCATGTCGATGAGCGAATTGAGCACGGAAGGGGCAACCATCGCCGCCGGATGGTCTGTGGACTACCTGGACCAACTGGACGTGCCGATGCTGCAGGGCATCATCAGTACCAGTAGCCAGGAGGAGTGGGAGGAAAGCTCCTTGGGGCTCGGGCCCATAGACACCGCCATGAGCGTGGCCCTGCCCGAATTCGACGGCAGGATTATCTCCGTGCCCATCTCATTCAAGCAGGAGACAGCGACCGCGCAAGATGGGAAATTGACCGGGCGGTTGCAGCGGTACGTAGCCCATGAAGACCGCGTGGACTACTTGGCCCGTTTGGCCATCAAGTGGGCCAACCTGCGGGTCAAGCCCAACTCTGAAAAGCGCATCGCCATAATCCTGAGCAACTACCCCACCAAGGACGCCCGTATCGGCAACGCAGTAGGACTTGACACTCCGGCATCGGTGATACGAATTCTTAAAGAACTCGAGGGCGCGGGCTACCAAGTTGCCGATATACCGGAAAACGGCGACGAACTCGTACATCGCATTATCGAACGTTGCAGCAACGATCGGGAGTACCTTACCGAAGAGCAACTGAGAATGGCAGTGGGCCACGTCACGAGCCAGCAGTACGGGGAGTGGTTCCGCGGCTTTCCGCCCTCGGTTGCGGAAGAAATGTCCGAAGCTTGGGGAGACCCCCCCGGGCAGGTGTACCGCAGCAACGGCAGCCTGGCCATCGCCGGCATAGACCTCGGCAACGTCTTCGTGGGGCTTCAACCGCCCAGGGGGTTTGGAGAGAACCCGATTTCCGTCTATCACAGTCCCGACCTGGCCCCCACCCATCACTACATCGCCTACTACCGTTGGATACGGGACGTGTTCCAAGCCGACGCAATGATTCACGTGGGCAAACACGGCACGTTGGAGTGGCTGCCGGGCAAGGGCATCGGCCTTTCGTCGGCTTGCTACCCAGAAGTAGCCCTGCAGGACCTGCCGTTGTTCTACCCCTTCATTATCAACAACCCGGGGGAAGGGGCGCAGGCGAAACGCCGTACCCACGCGACCATCGTAGACCACCTCATCCCCGCAATGACCACCGCCGACAGCTACGGCGACATCGCCAGGGTCGAGCAATTGATGGACGAACACTACCAGTGCCAGACTCTGGACCCCGCCAAGCTGCCACTCTTGGAGACCCAGATTTGGGAGTTAGTAAAGCAAGCGGAGTTGCATCGGGACCTCGCGATCGACGACCGGCCCGAGAATTTCGGAGAGTTCATTCTTCATATTGACGGCTATCTCTGCGAGCTGAAGGACGCCCAGATAAAAGACGGTCTTCACATCCTGGGAGAAACGCCGGAAGGCGAACAACTCGTCGGGCTGCTCTGCGCCCTGACACGCTTGGACATCAGTGGCATCCCCAGTCTTCGCCGCGCAGTGTCTGAAGCGTTGGGGCTGGACTACAACACCATGCTTTCTGACCCGGGGGAAGCGGTTGAAGGCGAAGTTCCGGCTGCCATCGCCGGAATCAGCCACGACGCCCCGGTGCGCGCCTATGGCGACTTGCTTGAAGGAGTCGAAGCCCTCTGCCGCAGTGCCTACACCCAGTTGTTAGAGCAAGGGTTCCAGCCTGAATCCGTCGGCCCCGTAGTGCGGCAACTGCTGGGACAAAACGACCATCAGACTCAGACCGTCCTGGAATACGTTGCTAAAACAATATACCCGGCCCTGTTGAAGACCCCGGACGAGATAAGCAACCTGCTAAGGGGACTGGACGGGCGGTTTGTTCCTCCGGGGCCGAGCGGCGCCCCTACCAGGGGCATGGCCAACATCCTGCCTACGGGGCGCAATTTCTACTCGGTGGACCCCAACAGCATCCCGTCGCCCGTGGCTTGGGAAACCGGCAAAGCCCTGTCTGAGGCTTTGCTGGAGAAATACCTCTCCGAGGAAGGGGCCTACCCGGAGATGGTGGGTATGGTCGTGTGGGGAACGTCGGCCATGCGCACCCATGGAGATGACATCGCCCAGATTTTGCACCTTCTGGGTGTTCGGCCGGTATGGCAGCCGGAGAGCCGCCGAGTACTGGGGGTGGAGGTCATACCAAGAGAAGAGTTGGGCCATCCCCGTATAGACGTCACCGTGCGTATCAGCGGTTTCTTCAGGGACGCCTTCCCCAACCTTATAAACCTGCTGGACCAAGCCGTGGAGTTGGCGGCAACCCAGGATGAGGGACCCGAGGACAACTTCATCGTCAAGCATCTGCGCGAGGACTTGGCCGGGTCCTCCGTCGGCCAGGGCCAAGAGGCAGGTGCCAACTCCGACGGTGGCGATACACGGGCCGCTTCCATGTACCGCATCTTCGGCAGCAAGCCGGGAACTTACGGAGCAGGAATTCTGGCGGCGTTGGACGAACGGAACTGGGAAACCGTGGAGGACCTGGCCGAGGTGTACACTGCTTGGGGCGGATATGCCTACACCCGTCAGGATTTCGGCGTCAACGCCCGTCCGCAATTCCGCCGCAGGTTCAGTCAGATAGTGGTCGCTGCCAAGAACCAGGACACCCGGGAACACGACATCTTCGATAGCGACGACTACATGCAGTACCACGGCGGCATGATCGCCACCGTGCGCGCCTTGACCGGCCGGAACCCGCGGGAGTTTTTTGGGGACAGTGCCGACCCTTCCCGGGCCAGGGTCAGGGACCTTCAAGACGAAGCCCGCAGGGTATTCCGTAGCCGCGTGGTAAACCCCAAGTGGATTGAGTCCATGAAGCGCCACGGCTACAAGGGAGCCTTTGAACTGGCGGCGACCGTCGACTATATGTTCGGCTACGACGCTACCGCCCAAGTGATTGAAGACTGGATGTACGAGGACGTCACTGAAAGTTACGTCCTGGACCCTGAAACCCAACGGTTCTTCCAGGAAAGCAACCCTTGGGCGTTAAGGAGCGTGGTCGAACGGCTCCTGGAAGCCATCGAGCGGGGTCTTTGGGAAGAGCCGCCGCCGGAGATGCGGGACAAGTTATTGCAGCTTTACTTGGAGTTGGAAGCTGAGTTGGAGGCCCGCCAGGAACGGCGACCGGGAGGTTGACCGCCAACCTCAACCGTAGACCATTATCTTTCCCCTCAGGTTCGCGGTCTGATAAAATCGGGGCGGCTATTTGAGCGGGCAGCGTCCAAGCGTGTACCAACCGTAACGTCAGCGGCTTCTGGAGGAGGACAGTGGAAATTGCTGTGGAGCTAATCAAAGAGTTGACCAAGGACGACCGGGTCATGTGGGTTGTCGGCGGAGGCCCGGTAGTCAGCGAGAACACCTCCCAAGGCATCAAGGAGCCTGAACTCAGCGACGGGTACCTTACCGTGGAGGCCGACAACTGGCACTTCCACGTCCCTGTAGACAGGGTCACTGGAATCCAATTCGTGGAAGCGGAGAGCCACGGCGACCTCCTCTCCTACTACGTCCGGTTTTCCGGCGATGAAGAGGCCACCCTGTTGCGCGGCTACTTCCCCAATCCTTACTTGGACGAAAACTACAAGCGCACCGAGTTGCAACCGGAAAAATTGCAGGCGTTCAACGATATGCGCGCCCGTTACGAAGGTCGGGAAGGTATTGTCTTTGTAAAACACCGCCCGCAACAAAAATAAATCGTTGACTGGGGTATTGCGGTCGGTTATAATCCCGCCACGAAAGTCCACGGTGTTTCTTTAACAATATAAATGACCTGAACGGTATCCCGGAGTCATTCGGGATAAATAGGGAAGCCGGTGTGAAGCCGGCGCGGTCGCGCCACTGTAACCGGGCGTCGCGTATGTTAACCCCGGAATTAACCGGGAAGGGAACCCGGAACAATACGACGCCGGAAGCCAGGACCCGCCCTTCAGTATGACTTGACGCACTTCGCGCCAGAGGGTAAGAGTCGAATGAATCTATGAGCCCGTCGGAAGCGTCGGGCTTTTTTGCTGCCCCACTCTCAAAACCACTAAAATGCACGGAGGAAAGAGTATGTTCAACCGCATCGCAAGTGTCGCCACTACCCGGTCATGGGCCCCTTGGTTGTTGATGGGCGCGGTATTGTTGTATGGCGCCGGATACGTGGACAGCAGCGTCCATGCGGCCGCCATCGGCAGCCCCGCCGTCCTTGGCACGGTCCACGAGTTCTTCCACCACGCCCGCCACGTCGCTTTTATGTGCCATTAGGACCCATCTGCCCAAAGTGACTGAGGTGCGCCATGGAGAGAGTTCTCCCTACTGCCATGGTTATGGGGCTCATTGTGGGCCTCTTAGTGGCCGGGTATATGAACATCTTCAATGTGCCGGTGATGGAATGGGCCATTGAGCTTGAGGGCAAGGCCGCCTTGGCGGAGTCGGCAAGCCAGGCCGATGAGGAGTTGCCTTTGTCTTGGGCAACAACCCTCGGGGCGCAGCGGATAGGAATGACCCTTGGGCTGGCGGTAGTCGGCGTACTTTACGGGGCGGTTTTTTCCGGGTTGTACTACCTTACCCGGCGGGCCGCCCCGGGCTGGAACCCTTGGGCTTGGGCAGTGATTGCAGGGCTGCTGGGGTTCTGGGCAGTTTCACTGTTCACCCAGATCAAGTTCCCCCTTAATCCTCCCGGTGTTGGTGACGAAGGAACATTGCTCGCCCGGCAAGGGTTGCAATTTCTGGTAATTGCCGTCTCCATCATCTCAGCCGCCTTGGTCGTATACGCCGTGGGCGTCGTTAACCGGACCTCATCCGGCTCAGATCGGTGGTTGCGCTATGCGAGTATAGGTTTCGGTTACGCAGTAGTGATGTTGTTATTGGGGTTCGCAGTGCCCAACGTTCGTGACGCCGCCCCGGACTGGCTGCCCCCCGCGTTGGTCATCATGTTCCGCACCTTTACCGCCGTCGGTCATCTCCTGCTGTGGACCGGCATTTCCTTGGGGACTGTCGGGTACCTACTGTACCGGCAGAAGGGTATCCACGCATACCAGCCTTCTTCCAATATCGGTGGTAGGGTCTAGCCACATCTACGTTACAACAAAGTGTCTTGCAGAAGGGCGGCGCCAGGATGGGGCCGCCCTTTTTCGTTGTTAGGGTCCCGTTATGGCCGTGCAACGAATCGTGGCCTGAGGGGCCTCTCCTGAGGGGCCTCTATGGTAAACTCCAAGCTGTTATCAAAGATTATGCCGGGGGCCTTATTTTGCCTGAAAGACCTGAACCCCGTTTCCCTTTTACCGCCATTGTCAGCCAGACGGCCATGAAGCGAGCGTTATTGCTGAACGCAATCAACACCAAGATCGGCGGTGTACTTATCCGCGGAAAAAAGGGCACAGCCAAGTCCACGGCGGTACGTTCCCTCGCCGCGCTGCTGCCGGAAGTCTCCGTGCTGCGCGGCTGTCCCTACAGTTGTTCTCCCGACATGCTTCAAGGGCTGTGCCAGTTTTGCCAGGGAGGCGGAGCTGAAGCGGCCGCGGTCAACCGGCAGGTGCGCATCGTGGACTTGCCCGTGGGCGCCACCGAGGACAGGTTGGTGGGGTCCCTGGACATCGAGCAGGCTATCAAGACTGGCTCCCGCAGCTTCGAGCCGGGTCTGATCGCCACTACCCACCGGGGCATCCTGTACGTGGACGAAGTCAACCTCCTCAACGATCACTTGGTTGATGTATTACTCGACGCCGCCGCCATGGGCCGCAACTACGTGGAACGGGAGGGTATCTCCGTCAGCCACGCAGCCGAATTCATCCTGGTGGGCACCATGAACCCGGAAGAAGGGGACCTGCGCCCCCAACTTTTGGACCGCTTCGGCTTGGCGGTGGAGGTGGACAGCACCTTCACGCGGGAAGAACGCCGCCAGGTTGTGCAGCGGCGCATAGCCTACGAGGCCGACCCTTACGGCTTCATGGACCAGTGGCAAGCGGCTGAAGAGGAAGAACGGGAGCACGTTTTGGCCAGTCGGCGGCTGCTCCCCGAAGTGCAAGTCAGCGACGACATCCTGGAACTGATTACCGACGTGTGCACCGAATACCAGGTTGACGGCTTGAGAGCCGACATTGTCATGTACAAGACGGCCAGCACCATCGCCGCCTATGAAGGTAGAACGGAAGTCTCCGCCGAGGACGTTCGGGAAGCAGCCCAGATGGCGCTGCTCCATCGCCAGCGGCGACAGCCATTCCAGCAGCCCCACTTGGCCACGGAACAACTGGACCAGATGATCGACGAGTTTCAAAACCAACCCCGGGACCGGGAACCCTCCGACCCAGGCTCGGACTCCGGTCCCGATCAGGAAGAAAGCGACCCTGACCCGTCGGACCAGGAACAGCCTCCCCAAAACGGCCAACCTCAGGACCAGGACTTTGAGGTCGGTAATCCCTTCTCCGTAAGGTCCTTGCAATTGAAGCCGCCGGACCACCGGGCCAGAAAGACCGGGGGCCGGCGGGCCAAAACGGTCAGCGGCTCGTCCACGGGCCATTACGTGGGGGCGCAGCCTCCGCGGGAAAACGTAACGGACTTGGCGCTGGATGCCACGCTCCGGGCCGCCGCTCCCCACCAACGGGACCGCCTTGCATCCGCAGAACCCTCGAACAACGTACTCTTAGTTGAACCATGGGACATCCGCGAAAAAGTACGGGAAACCAAGACGGGCAGCCTGATTCTCTTCGTAGTGGACGCCAGTGGTTCAATGGGTGCGCAGCGCCGAATGGTAGCCGTAAAAGGGGCCATACTCTCCTTGCTCCTGGATGCCTACCAAAGGCGGGACCGGGTTGGCCTCATCTCTTTCCGCGGTACTCAATCCGAGCTGCTGCTGCCTCCTACAAGCAGCGTGGACTTGGCCGAACTCCACTTGCGCGAGATGCCCACCGGGGGCCGCACCCCCTTGAGTCGCGGTTTGTACATGGCCTTGGACGTGATCGAGAATGAAATAATGAAGAACCACGACGTGCTGCCCTTGCTTGTGCTTCTCTCCGACGGCCGTGCCAACGTCGCTATAGGGGCTTCAGATCCTGGCAACCCCGGTGGTGATAGTCTGCCCATCGCCGAGGCAAAAGCTGTGGGCGCATTGGTGAAACAACAGCGCATCAACTCCGTGGTCGTGGACACCGAGGCCGACTTCATTCGCATGGGCTTGGCCAAACCCATAGCCGAAGCCATGGGCGCCCACTATCTGAAGCTGGAGGACCTGCACGCCGACAGTTTGGCAGACGCTGTGCGGCTGGAGTTGCCCACTCCGGACTCTCCACCGCTGACCCAGCAGGAAATCCAGGGGCTTCTCGACCGGCTGGCCCTGAACTGAACTTGGATGGCCGGTTGATCGCAAACCTCCCCACCGTCAAAGGAATTACAAATGTCGTTCAGCAAGCGAAACATCGCCATCATTGCCGTGGTAATCCTGATACCGGTGCTGGTGGTTGCATGGTGGCTTTTGTCGCCCTTGTTCACCAGCAAGACCGTGGACGAGCAGTTCCCCCTTTCCCAGTCGGCGGTTGTTCCTCCGAACATGGAACGAAGCGACGTGGAAATGGTCATGTCCCGCATGGCCGCGATGGGGGAGGAAGTAGACGAGCCGATGATGGCTGTGGAGGAAAGTCCTCCCGCGGTCTCCGGCATGATGGACAGCCCAATGATGGACACCGTCGCCAATACTACTGCCGCCGGCGCGGCTGAAGACCTGTCCAAGGATATGGCGGCGTACATGCCCGAAGGTCTTCCGGCTACCGCAGAGCAGGTAATGGTCCAGGTCATGGCCGACAGGATCAAGGAAAACCTGGAAGACGCCATGACCAAGGCGATGGCGCAGCCCCCCGCAGACCCGCCGGCCCCGGTTAGCCTGAAGCAAGGAGCGTTCACCGACGCTGACCGTTTTCACAAAGGCAGCGGCCAAGCGACTATATACCAACTTCCCGACGGCTCTCATGTACTGAGGTTGGAAAACCTGGACGTCACCAATGGGCCGGACCTCCGCGTCATTCTTTCGCCCAGCCAGAATCCTGAAAGCAGTGGAGAGGTAAATGGCCAAGGATACGTTGAACTGGACAAGCTCAAGGGAAACAAGGGGAATCAAAACTACCCCATTCCAACAGGATTCGATGTGGCTCCAATTCAAAGCGTCGTCATATACTGCAAGCCCTTCAAGGTAATTTTCAGCGTCGCATCCCTTCAGCAGGCGGGGTAACGGCTTACTGCCTCTTCTCTTGTGCGCCGCCTGTCATGGCGCTGGCAAAGACGCCGCTGGAGTCAAATCTATACACTTGGGAGCGGTCCGGCGCACCCGAGGCCGGGCAGTAATCGGGTGCAATCCTTATGGAATGGTCCCTTGTTGCACGGATATTCAATCTTGGTCATACTTGGGTTACACTATTAACCACTGCATCAGTGCATATACAAAGTATTTGCGACCTTTGATAATCCTGAATGACCACCATCAACACAATTGAAGACTTGGTCCGGCTACTGGACGAGAAACCCGAGTGGGCCGAGGCGCTTCGTTCCCGGTTACAGACCCGTGAACTGACCGAACTGCCCGGCAAGTTCGAAAGCTTCAGGGCGGAAATTCATCTGGCCTTCGCGGACTTGGCCCAAACCGTGCAGGACTTGGCCCAAACCGTGCAGGGCTTGGCCCAAACCGTGCAGGGCCTGGTTGATGCGCAAGCGGAAACAAATCGGCGGCTTGACAAAGCTGAAGAGGAACGGCGAGACCTGCGCCAGACCGTTATGGACTTGGCCCAGACCGTTAAGGGCCTGGTTGATGCGCAAGCGGAAACAAATCGGCGGCTTGACAAAGCTGAAGAGGAACGACGAGACCTGCGCCAGACCGTTATGGACTTGGCCCAGACCGTCAAGGGTCTGGTTGATGCGCAAGCGGAAACAAATCGGCGGCTTGACAAAGCTGAAGAGGAACGACGAGACCTGCGCCAGACCGTTATGGACTTGGCCCAGACCGTCAAGGGTCTGGTTGATGCGCAAGCGGAAACAAATCGGCGGCTTGACAAAGCTGAAGAGGAACGACGAGACCTGCGCCAGACCGTTATGGACTTGGCCCAGACCGTCAAGGGTCTGGTTGATGCGCAAGCGGAAACAAATCGGCGGCTTGACAAAGCTGAAGAGGAACGACGAGACCTGCGCCAGACCGTTATGGACTTGGCCCAGACCGTCAAGGGTCTGGTTGATGCCCTGACGGAAACAAACCGGCGTCTCGACAGAGTAGACAGTAATGTGCAGGAGCTTCGGTCCGAGTTCAATGGCCTTCGTGATGACTTCGGTCCGGTGAAGGCCGCTCATGTTCGGAACGCCGCGCTACGAGAAGTTGCCGACATCGCCAGGTCGATTGGGTGTACATTGGTTAAGGTGCTTGGTCCCGAGCAAGTTTATGACTTGCATCGAGGCAAGGACACCATCGGTATTTCCATCGATCAATTGAAGAGCTTCAGGTATGGCGACCTGATCATAGAAGCAACGGACATCAACGGCTCCACCTGCTACATCGCTGTAGAGGTGTCTTACACCGTCGATAAGAGAGACACATCCAGATCAGTCCGCAATGCGGAGTTCTTGACCCTGTTCACCGACAGACCGGCTTTTGCTGGAGTCGCAGGCGTGCGTTTCGACGACGAGACCGCGTCCGGCAGTGATGGCGTTTTCCTGTACCAAGTGTATGCAAGGAACTTGGAAGTAGACTAGCCTCGTGCGAGCCTGTTATAGACCCGTCCTGGGCCATTGCATTCTGGCATCGGTCGGCTGATAAACAGCCACTTCCTGCCGTAGCTGAGAATAGTCCTGATGCGGTAGGCTTTCCGGCTGCATAGAGCGCGGTTTACATAGTTTCAGGGAATTGGTACGCTCTATCCCGGCGGACGGGCTCTTAGCCAAGGCCCGCTACCCAGCAACTTCAAACCACGGGGGAAATTCAGTGGCCCGCTCTTTACCTTATGCGGACATGGACAAAATCCTCTCGATTTCCAAGCGTAGGGGATTCGTATTTCAGAGCAGCGAGATTTACGGCGGCCTCGGCTCCACGTGGGACTACGGCCCCTTGGGAGTTGAACTGAAGCGCCACGTTAAAGAGTCCTGGTGGCGTTCGGTGGTCCTGGAACGGGACGACATGGTGGGGTTGGACGCCGCCATCCTGATGCACCCCCAAGTCTGGGCCGCCAGCGGCCATGTCGAGAACTTCAGCGACCCGATGGCGGAATGCTCCGATTGTAACCGCCGATTTCGTACCGACGACATGGACTCGGAAAACTGCCCCGTATGCGGGGGCAACCTCACCGAT
The DNA here is from genome assembly GCA_965261795.1 of Dehalococcoidia bacterium. Taxonomy (GTDB): domain Bacteria; phylum Chloroflexota; class Dehalococcoidia; order Lucifugimonadales; family UBA3495; genus CBDCFV01. Next base: position 3,446,463 of record OZ253476.1, on the reverse strand, counting down.
CCCAGGCGCTTCAACCTGATGTTCCGTACCTTCATGGGTCCGGTGGAAGACACTGCCAGCGAAGTGTACCTGAGACCTGAGACCGCTCAAGGTATCTTCGTCAACTTTTCCAACGTCGTAAATGCCACCCGTAAGAAACTTCCCTTCGGCATCGCCCAAGTGGGCAAGTCGTTCCGCAACGAGATTACGCCCGGAAACTTCACTTTCCGAACTCGCGAGTTCGAACAGATGGAGGTGGAGTACTTCGTCAAACCCGGCACGGACGAAGAGTGGATGGAACAATGGGTCCAAGCTCGCCTCAACTGGTATGTGTCCTACGGCATACGCCAGGAAAACCTCCGTCTTAGGCGCCACGCTTCCGACGAATTGGCCCATTACGCCAAGGACTGCTACGACATCGAATACCGGTTCCCTTGGGGCTGGGCGGAACTGGAAGGCATCGCCGACCGCACCGACTACGACCTCCGCCAGCACGCCCAGACCAGCGGCCAGGACTTGACCTACTTCGACGACGAGTCGCAGAGTCGCTACTACCCCTACGTCGTGGAACCATCCGGCGGCTTGGACCGGGCAGTGTTGGCTTTCTGGTTGGACTCCTACGATGAAGAACCCGACGGCAACACGGTGCGGGTCGTGCTGAGGCTCCACCGTAAGTTGGCCCCGGTCACCGTAGCAGTGCTGCCCCTTAGCCGCAACGCTAGGCTGGCGCCGGCTGCCCAGGAAGTCCACGCTCAATTGCGCCGCCACTTCACGGTCCAATACGACGATGCCCAGAGTATTGGCCGCCGGTACCGGCGGCAGGATGAAATCGGCACCCCTTATTGCGTCACCGTGGATTTCGACTCCCTTGACGATCACCGGGTTACCATCCGGGACCGCGACACTATGCACCAGATCCGCATACCCATCGCCGACTTGGTAGGCGTTCTCCGAGACAAGGTGGACCACGGGTGGTAGTCCTCGCAGCGATTAATCACCATTCCAGAGCGAGTGAGATACGCAAGCCAAGGGTTAAATGACGACTGGACGAAACAACCAGGCTCACCGGTACATCAGGACCATCCAGCGGGCAATGTCCAAGCTGGAGGATCTCATCCGGGAAAACGAAGCCCATCTCCCGGAGCCGCGTCCCCAAGACCCACGGAGCGAGTTGCTGGAGCAAATTCACTTGGCCGGGGCCATGGAGCAGCGGGGATTGTTCCGCCTCTTGGACCAGCGCGGCATGGGCCACACCTGGATAGGCGCTCAGGTAGCCTCGGAGTACCTGGATACATGGCAAGCCGCAGATGGCCGGACCTTCTACCGGGTTACTCCCAGGGCTGTCAAAGACTTGCTCCTCGGTCAACTCGCCTCTGTCGCCACCTACGCTTCGCTGTCTGATTCGTCCTTTGCCGACGACTGGCAGAGCGAAGAGGACTCGGCCTATGACCGCCTATGAACCTGGGGACGTGGTCCTGGTGCCCTATCCCTTTGGAGAACGCGCCGGGGGCAGGAAGCGCCCGGCGGTGGTGATCAGTGGCGCAGCCTATAACGAAGACACCGGGGAGTTAATCGTCGCCCAGGTAACCGGTCGTATGCCAGACGAGGAACGCACCGGCGACTGCTTGATCGACCATTGGAAAGAGGCCAACCTGCTCCGTCCCTCCTTGGTGAGGGCGCGCTTGGCGACCCTGAAAACGGAGTTGGTGCTGCGCCATTTGGGTAAGTTGAACAACGAGGACTTCCTCAATGTCCACTCTGCCTTGATGGAAGCCTTCTCCTCTCAGGAGTCCGCCAATGTCCAGTAATCCCGTCTCGGCGGCTTTGCGCAGTGGTCTTTTCACTCGGTTGGTGGGCCGGCGCATCCTGTACTACAAGGAACTCTCGTCCACTATGGACGAGGCCTCTCGACTGGCTGAAGCCGGTACGGAAGAGGGCACGGTGGTTATCACTGAAAGACAGACCGCCGGGCGCGGAAGGTTTGGCCGTAACTGGGTTTCCCCCAACGGCAACCTCTACTTTTCGGTGGTGTTCCGGCCTTCCAACTCCGTCCTGCCCCTGTTGACCATGGTCTCCGGCGTCGCCGTGGCCCGGGCTGTCCGCAAAGTCACCGGTCTTTCTCCCAGTATCAAGTGGCCCAATGATGTGTTGGTGGACGGCAGGAAGGTTTCCGGAATTCTGGTGGAAGCGGTGGCCGACGGCGCGTCGGTGCGCGAAGCCGTGGTGGGAATCGGCGTTAACATAAAGCTGGACCCTCCGGACATCGAGGCCCTCGGCGGGCTGGCCAACGGGCTGGAAAACGCGTCGGGCCGGCCTGTTGCCAAGGACGCGGTCCTGCGGCAGCTGCTTTTGGAGCTGGACGCTCTCTACCTTCAAGCAACCGCCGGCAAAGCTCCGCTCGATGAGTGGCGGGGACTTCTGCAGACCCTGGGACGGCGGGTCACAGTATCATGGCGGGAAGAGTCCTGGGTAGGGCAAGCGGAGGGAGTGGACGGAACGGGTAATCTCTTGCTTCGGCTTGACGACGGCCAGTTGGTCACCATGACTGTGGGAGACGTCACCCTGCACAAAGGCGAACCCTGATTTAGAGACTATCTCAAAACTTGGAGCAATACCCAACCCGTCATTCCCGCGCAGGCGGGAATCCATATGTTTCGACCATAGACGAGTGGATGCCGGCAGAACCAACCGATTCTTGAGATTGACGAGAAAATGCTTGAACGTCTGAGCCTGGATGGCAAAGTGGTCATCATCACCGGGGGCGGCACCGGCTTGGGGCTGGCGATGGTGAGAGCCCTCGCCCGCGCCGGGGCCAACTTGGTCATCGCCGGCCGCCGCCAAGGCCCCATCGACGACGCAGCCGCCGAAGTTGAAGCCATCGGCAGGGAAGCGCTGGCAGTGTCCACCGATGTAACCAACTCCGGCCAAGTTGATGGCCTGATCGAGGCCGCCTTAGCCCGGTTCAACCAAGTGGACGTGCTGATAAACAATGCCGGAGCGGTGCAGGAAAACGTCAGCAAGCCCTTGTGGGACATCACCGACGACGACTGGCATCTGGTGATGGACGTTAACCTTACCGGCGCATTTTATTGCGCCCGCGCGGTGGCCAAGCCCATGGTGGACAGGGGCAAAGGCAAGATAATCAACGTTGCGTCGGGATTCGGACTGCGCGCCGGCCGGGACATCTATATGTACTGTTGCAGCAAAGGCGGCATGATCCAACTGACCAGGGCCTTATCCTTTAACCTGGCACGGCACGGAATAACTGCCAACAGCATAGTCCCCGGTTTCATTCCAACTTCCGCTACAGAGGCTGACATCCGGGCCACCCTGCCGCGTTCCGGGGACTTCCTGCCCATCGGAAAGTTGGGACGCCCCGAAGACTTGGGGCCCGTCGCAGTGTTCCTGTCTTCCGATGCCTCCGACTATATGACCGGCGAAATGATCATCGCCGACGGAGGCGGTCTGGCTGCCGGTATAGCCCCCACGGGCCACGCCCCCTTGGTGCCCCTGGAACCGTAAGAAACTCGCTCAAAACATGGCGCAGCACCCACCAAACACGGTACAGCACCCAACCCGTCATTCCCGCGCACGCGGGAATCCATAGGTATTGGCTATATTAAAAGTAAATGTCAGCGGGACCAGTTAGTGTTGAGATAGTCACTAAGGACTAGCTGCAAAGGGTTTCATCATGCCAATCCTCCCCGAATTCAGCTTGGAAGGACGCTCCGCGATTTTGGCAACATCCGGCGGGGACCAATCGCCGGAGTTGGCCGTATCATTGGCGGAGGCCGGTGCGGTCGTGTTCACCATAGCCCGCACCCGATCGCTGCTGGAGTCTGTGCTCGACGCTTTGTCGGCCATCCCCGCATCCAACGGCGGGGGGACTGCCGCCGACGCTTCAACCCGGTCAGGCTTGGCCCTGGCAATGGTCGTCTTTGAACGACGCCATCGCCACGTGGATATCCTGGTCAACGATGCCCGGAGCATGTTCGCCAAGCCTTTCGAGCAGATAGCCTTAGAGGAGTGGAATGAAATCCAGTCCCGCAACCTCGGGGCCACCTTCCTGCTTACCCAGGAAGTGAGTCGCCGCATGGTGGAACACCGGTACGGCCGCATCGTCAATCTGGTCTCGGTCTTGGCCGAACGTGGGATGATCAACGCCTCGGCCTTTGCCGCAAGCCAAGCCGCCATTCTTTCCTTGACCCGGTCTCTTGGGGTGGAATTGGGCCGCCACGGAATCCGTGTGAACGCGCTGGGCACAGGCTGGTTCACAGCCGAGGATATCCCATTGGAAGTCCAACGAGAGGAGTTGCTGGTTCGCTACACTCCCTTGCGCCGTAAGGGCCACCCTAGGGACATAGGACCTCTGCTGGTCTACCTCTGCTCGGAGGCGTGCGACTATTCCACCGGCCAACCGGTGTACGTTGACGGCGGCCTCAACGCACACCCATAGCGGTGTTTGAAGCAAGCAAGTCCCCTCACTTCTGAACGGCCCCGATTTTCGGGCCGCTTTAGGCTATAGTTGTACAAACGGTCCAATGTAGCGATGCTTAGGGCAATTCCGCAATTTACGCTGGCCCATCCTTATTTTCGTATATGTATATTTCTGATAATAAGAACCTCAGTTGTTTTCATCTTCACTAATAAGGGCGAACATGAAGCTTGGGTAGCGTGCCCCCCAAACCATGCTCCGAAGGCCATGACGATGCGCCAGTGGCTTTACGCAGCGTGACGGGCGGCCCTTGTTTTCGGAATTATCGCTGAACGATAATAAGAGCATCAGTCGCTTTCATCTTCGCTAACAGAGGGCAATGCAATGCCTACGTCTGAGCCAAAACTCCGTCCTCATGGTCATATGGTGAACTGTCCGGGTGGCTATAATACCTACATCCCGGCTCCGCTCCCCCCATCCCTTACCTGGGACGAAAGCCTGATGTTGAGCCTCTCCTCCGCCGACCGGGCCATCGGCAGGCTCGCAGGTGAAGGACGCCGCTTGCACAATCCCCATCTCCTGATTCGGCCCTTCACCCGGAAAGAGGCCGTGCTGTCGAGCCGCATCGAAGGGACCCAAGCAACCCTTGGCGAGTTGCTTGCTGCCGAGGCCGGCGCTGTTGTGGAACGAAGCCCTGACGACCTGCGCGAGGTGGGCAACTACGTAGCTGCCCTGGAATTCGGGCTGGAACGTTTGAAGACACTGCCCTTGTCGCTGCGCTTGGTGCGGGAATTGCACGAATGTCTTATGCGGGGCGTCCGTGGCAACGTGTCCACGCCAGGGACGTTCCGGCAGACGCAGAATTGGATTGGACCGACAGGGTGCACACTGAGCAACGCGACCTACGTCCCTCCGCTGCCCGCGGAACTCATGCCGTGCTTGTACGCATGGGAACGGTTCATGCATGACGAGACCCTGCCACCGCTGGTGCACGCTGCCTTGGTCCATTCTCAGTTTGAGGCGGTCCATCCGTTTCTCGATGGGAATGGCAGGGTTGGACGCCTTCTCATTACGCTGCTGCTGGTTCAGCGGGATGTTATCCCCTCTCCACTGCTATACCTTAGCGCCTACTTTGAGAGCACACGAGAGGAATACTACGCTCGCCTCCTCGCGGTCACCGAGCGCGGCGAGTGGGAGGAATGGCTGACCTATTTCCTGAAAGGAGTCACTCTTCAGTCCAATGATGCCGTGGATAGGATACAGCGTATCGACGGTTTGTTTTCCCAATGGAGGATGGGATTAGCTCAACTACAATCACGCCTCCCGGAAAGGGTGCTGGACCTCTTCGCAGATAATCCCTTTTGGACTGTAACCGGCGTAGCTCGCAGGTTGGAAGTTGCGTTTACGACGTCCCAACGGGCCATTGACCGGCTGGAAGCATCAGGTATCGTGGCCCAAGTGGGGCTAGGGCGGCGTAATCGAGTGTACTGCGCGCAAGCCGTTCTTGATGTATTGGAAGAGCCTCCACGACTTGAAGCTGGCCTTTCCGGTCGGCCCAATATCACCGTCCATTCAAGTTGAACCGGCAAGTGGGCTGATGTACAATAACCGTCGGTGTCGAAACGTGCTGAGCCCGTATTTCGTATGAAACAGGTAACTCGTCTTGGGAGGATGTATGACGTGCCCCAAGACCTTTGGCTGCAAAAACGGGACCTTCAGGACCGTTTGCTCCAACTGATCGGCAGTTACGGCTACCGTTACCTCGAAACCCCCATCCTCGAACCCACCGAGTTGTTCCTCCGCAAAGCGGGCGGGGAACTTGCCTCCCGCATGTACAGCTTCACCGACACCGGCAACAATTCGGTGAGCCTGAGGCCCGAGTTCACCTCCCCGATCATGCGACATTACTTGGAACACGCCCACGAAGTATTGCTGCCCGCCCGGTGGCAATACTGCGGCCCGGTCTTCCGGTATGACGAGAACGGCAATGGCAGCGGGCAATTCACCCAAGTGGGCGCCGAGTTGTTGGGTTCCTCCGGCGTCATGTCCGACGTGGAGCTTCTCAGGTTGGCGGCGGAAATCCCGTCCCGACTCGAGGTCGCGGACTTCCAAATCAATGTCGCGGACCTGGACGTGGTGCACAGCATCCTGAATGCTGTGGGGGTATCTGAACGGGCGGCGGCGTTCATAATCGAAAATGTATCCCGCTTGAGGCAAGGAAGGGAGACCGTGCCCGCGGTAATGGCCCAAGCCCGGCTTCTCAACCTGGCCGCTTACGAAAACGGGGATGATCCTTTAAGCCGGGCCATTGATGGCCTTGACGACGATCAGTCCCGGACCGTTTTGAAGGGCCTGCTGGAATGGTCTGGTGTGGACCAATTCGGCCAGAGGGAACCCGACGAAGTCGTGGGCCGCCTGCTGAGCAAGCTGCGCGGCGGTGACAACGCCGCTGCGTTGACTCGCGGGATGGAGTTAATCAGCGACTTGGCTGGCATCAACGGCGATCCTCGGCCGTCCCTCGACGCCCTTCGCACCGTGGTGGCCGAAGCCGGGGCTGACACCGCCGCCGTGGACCGGTTCGAGGAGTTCCTCCAACTGGTCCTGACCGAGCCGGACATAGCACGGAGCCTGAAAGTCGACCTGGGCTTGGTCCGCGGACTGGCCTACTACAATGGGCTGGTGTTCGAGGTTACCTATCCCGGCTCACCAACCCCCATTGGAGGCGGCGGGCGTTACGATAGCTTGGCCACAGCCTTAGGCAGCGAAGAGCCGGTACCCGCCTTAGGGTTCGCTTACAACCTGGAAACTTTGCTCCAGTTGAGCCACCAGCAATGGGACATTGCCAAGGCCGATCGGGCGCAATGCGGCGCATTCGTCATGGCCGAGGGGCCGGACGGTTATGAACAGGCCTGCGGGACTGCTTCGGCATTGCGAGGGGAGGGCGTCAATACCGAGTTGGACGTATGTGACTTGGACTTGAGGCGGGCTTTGGCCTACGCCCAAAGTAAAGGAATCCCGCAAGTGATTACCGTGGGCAGCGGCGGTCAGGTGACAATCCACGATACTGCGCAGGCCCGGCAAGAACCTGTGGTCAACTGATAACGCCATGTCTTTGCGTGTCATCCTGCCCAGCGACGGAGACCTCCACCAGGCAACGCTGGACTTCATGCGGGCTTGCGGCCTCTCCGTTCGCCGGCCCAGCGCCCGGCGTTACACCGGCGATATTCCCGCGGTTCCAGGTGTGGACGTACTCTTTCAACGCACTGCTGACATCACCCAAAAGGTCGAAGAGGGAAGCGCGGAACTGGGCGTCACCGGCTTGGACCGCTACTTGGAGTACCGGCACGACGCTCATGGCGTGGCTACCCTCATAGAAGACCTTAAATACGGCCGCTGCGAATTCGTCCTGGCGGTCCCCAACTCCTGGGTGGACGTTACCTCAATGGCCGACTTGGCTGACTTGGCGCTGGAGTTCCGGCAGCAAGGCAAACAACTCCGTATCGCAACTAAATACCCGGTGTTGTTGCGCAAATACCTCTTCGACCTGGGCGTCAACTACTTCACACTGGTCGCCGCCAGCGGAACGCTGGAAGCAGCCCCGACAGCGGGATACGCAGACTTGATCGCCGACATCACCGCCACAGGAGCGACTTTGCGGGAAAACCGGCTCAAGACGTTGGAAGAGGGGACCATACTGGTATCCCAAGCATGTTTGATAGGCAATACTCACCTTCTGCGCCAGTCAAGCAAGGCTTTGGAACTGACCCGTTCACTGATGGAGGTGATGGAAGCCCATCTCCGCGCCGAGCCTTTCTACCGCATCACCGCCAATGTGAAGGGCGGTTCCGCTGAAGATGTTAGCGGCACCGTGCTGGCGCGGCCTGAACTGGCCGGCCTGCGCGGCCCGACCGTCGGACGGGTCTACAATGTGGAGGAAGAAGACTGGTACGGGGTGAGCCTGCTGATAAAAAAGTCGCAACTGCTGGAAGCGGTCGACCATCTCCGAAACTGCGGGGCCGTGGATATCGCCGCCTCTCAAGTTGACTACCTGTTTGACCAGCACTCCTACGCATATCGCCAATTATTCGACAAGGTGCACGCCGAAGGGGTAATCTAAGGGCATGCCTAACTTGCCGATGCACGTATTCTTGGCCAACCAAGCCGCAGAGCAATTGGACTGGGGGAGCATCTACGACCACGTGGGCAGTTTCTTCCTCGGCTCAACCAGTCCAGACATACGGGCGATGACCCGGTGGCCTAGGGAGACTACCCACTTTGCTCCCTTGTCGGTAGAGATGGTAGGCACTGGCGCACGCACTATGCTCGAACGCCACCCCGAATTGGCCGACCACCCGAATCTAACACCAGCCACTCAAGCATTCATGCTGGGCTATATCAGCCACTTGGTCGCCGACGAAGTGTGGATCACCACCATGTACCGCGCCTATTTCGACGAGGAAACCCGTGTCACCGGAGACCAGGTTGAAGCCCATATTTGGGACCGTGCCCTTCAGTTGGAAATGGACCGCAGGGCCTTCCCAGCCATGAACGGATTTCAACAGGCTGCGGAAGACATCGTCTGCTCCGACCAGCTGCTCGAAGTGTCGTTCCTGGAGGGAGAGGTGCTCAATGAGTGGCGTGAGTGGGTGCACCGGTTTATGGGGTGGGAGTTCAGTTGGGAACGTCTGAAACGGGCCCTTAACCGCATGTACCGGGACAACGATGACGTTCAGCAGTCCGTTGACCGTTTCCTGGAAGCCATGCCCCATAGCTTGGAGCGCGTTTACGAGAAGGTCCCCGAGGAACTGCTGGACACTTACCAACAGAGGGTTCTGGAAGAGACTATCTTCCACGCGAAGGAGTATTTGAGTGGAGCTTAAGCTGATTCGAGGCATAAGCGGTGCGCACGATCTGTTGACCCGCCTTGACCCTTTGGACTTCACCGGGCTGCCCGAGGCCGTGCTGTCCCGTACTCGAGAGATTTTCGGAGAGTCGGTGACGCCCGAAGAGTCCGTCATAAGGATGCTCCACGACGTTCGCGACAAGGGCGACCAAGCGGTCTTCCACTACGCCAAGTTACTGGACGGGGTGGACCTGGACGACCTGCGGGTCAGCCCGCAGCAGATGGACGAGGCCCGGGCCTCCGTTTCCGACGAGTTACGCCAGTCCCTAGAGTTGGCGGCCCAACGCGTCCGGGAGTTCCACGAAGCAGTGGTCCCCAAGGACTGGATGGACACTACCCAAGGCTTGGGGGAGTTGGTGCGTCCCTTGGACCGTGTGGGCCTTTACGCCCCCGGCGGCACCGCCTCCTATCCGTCCACTGTCTTGATGACCGCCATTCCTGCCAGAGTGGCCGGAGTGAGCGAAATAGTGCTCTCAACGCCGCGCAGAGGGTCGGAGCCGCTTAACCCCTCGGTGCTGGTGGCGGCTGAAATAGCCGGTGTGGATGCCGTTTACCAAGTAGGCGGCGTACCCGCCATCGGGGCGATGGCCTACGGCACCGAGTCCATCCCCAAAGTGGACAAGATTTGCGGGCCTGGCAACCTCTTTGTTGGCTTGGCCAAGTCCTTGGTGCAGGGACAAGTGGGCATCGACGGGATATTTGGCCCCACCGAGACCATCGTGGTCGCCGACGAAACTGCCAGCCCGGCTTTTTGCGCCACCGACCTGGTGGCGCAGGCGGAACACGACCCGATGGCAACCGCTATTCTGGTCACCAACTCTCCGGACTTGGTTGACCGGGTGCAGGCGGAGTTGGACAAAATTCTGGACTCTCAACCCAGGGGTGACTTGGCCCGCAGCGCCTTGGAGCGCCGGGGCCGCATTGTCCTGGTTGAATCCTTGGACGAAGCGGTGGAATTGGTGAATCGCGTGGCCCCCGAGCACCTGTGCATGATGGTCGCCAACCCTTGGGACTGGGCCGACAAAGTCAGGCACGCCGGCGGGCTGTTCTTGGGAGAATTTTCCCCCGAGGTCATGGGCGACTACATCGCCGGCCCCAGCCACGTAATGCCTACCGGTGGGACCGCCCGCTTCAGTTCCGCCCTCAGCGTCCATCAATTCCTACGCCGGATGCCTGTGGTTGGGTTGACTCCCGCCGACTTCCAAAAGCTTGGCCCGTCCGCCGTTCAGATAGCCCATGCCGAGGGGTTGTCGGCCCACGCCAGCGCCATCCAGATACGGCTGGAACACCTTAACACCCGCGCAGTTTAGCCGGCGTGTAGCCACTTTTAGATCGAGGGAATGAAGAGATTGCAGCGCCGGGGCCGGGAGCGGGCGTATTCTATCCGTATGCTATCATGGGACAGATTCGTCTTCGTCATCAGTGAGCAGAGGTCTGTCTCAGGAGGTTTGATATGACTACCAGGTTGCCGCCAAGCCGCCCGATAGCTGTCGCGCCTCACATGACTCTTCCTGACCCTGACGCTCCCGACGACTATGAACCGCTGCCCGACGCCATGAAGCAGGAACCCCATTTTACCGACACAATGCAGGTGGTCAGAAGTTTCTTCTTGAGGCGCAGCGCGGCCTTGGTCAGCGGCGACTCCCCTATCTATTACGTCGACGAAGAGGGAAATCAGCAGGTAGTGCGGCCCGACTGCTACGTCGCGTTCAATGTGAACGAAGTAGCAATCCGGCGCCGCAACGGGTACTACTTGCGCGACGTGGGCCGGCCGCCGGACTTCGTTCTGGAGATTGCGTCCGAAAGCACCCATACGGAAGACACCGGGCGCAAACGGGAGCTTTACGCAAAGCTGGGCATTGGTGAATATTGGCGGTTCGATAACACCGGCGGCGAGTTCTACCCCTACCCGCTGGTAGGCGAACTGTTGGTAGACGGCGAGTACCAACCTATCAAAATGGAACAGAACGCCGAGGGTGTAATCTGGGGCCGTAGCCTGGCGCTGGGCTTGGACCTGTGTTGGCGCGCCGGGTGGCTGCGGTTCTACGACCCCTTGACCATGTCATACCTCCGCAATCTGGTAGAGGCGGAAGCCGTCATAGGCCTCGAGCAGGCCGCCCGTCGGGACGCAGAAGCTCTGGCCCAAGCGGCGGAAGCCCGCGCCAATGCCGAAGCCGCCGCCCGCCGGCAGGCCGAAGCCGCTTATGAGGCCGACCGGGCCAGAATACGCCAGCTTGAGGAAGAGTTGCGCCGTTTGCAATCAGAGAAATAATGAACAGTCCAGTACGTGCTTTGGACTGCGGGGTTGGTGTCATGAATAAATCGAACGACGTCAAAGACTTGATGGTAAGTCACATCCAGGGCCTGAAGCCCTATCAGGGTGTAGACCCTATGGAGGTCATCGCCGCAAGGGCCGGTGTTCCCCCTGAAAAAGTCATAAGGCTGAACGGCAACGAAAATCCCTATGGGCCATCGCCCAAGGTCATGGAGGCGCTGGGCGCCTTTCAGAACTACAACCACTACCCCGACCCGGAGCAGCGTAGACTGCGTGAAGTCCTGTCCGATTATCTGAAGGTGCCATCCTCCCACATCGTGGCCGGCAACGGCTCCGATGAGTTGATCGACCTGTTGATGCGCATGTTCGTTGGCCCCGGCGAAAACATCATCATCCCCGCCCCTACCTTCGGCATGTACGCCATATCCGCCGGTATTTGCGGCGGGGAAACCATATCCGTCGAGAGGGGCGAAGACTTTGAAATAGACGTTGAGGCCGTCGCCTTGGCGGTAACGTCTAAAAGCAAGGCCGTGTTCTTCGCGTCCCCAAACAATCCCACAGGCAACATCGCTACCGAAGCCCAGATTCGAGGCTTGCTCGAGACCGGCCTTCTAGTGGTCGTGGACGAGACCTACTACGAATTTTGCGGCCACACGGTGCTCCCATTGGTGGACGAATATTCCAACCTCGTGGTGTTGCGCAGCTTCAGCAAATGGGCCGGCTTGGCTGGGCTACGGATAGGCTTGGGCGTGATGCAACCGCAACTGGCCGAAATCATGATGGCCGTCAAGCCTCCTTACAACGTCAACCAAGCCGCCGAAGTCGCGTTGATGACCTCCTTGGAGGACAAGGAGTTGCTATTGGAGCGGGTCAGGACGTTGGCGGATGAACGAGACCGCATGCTGGCCCTCCTTGGCGAGATGCCGAACATCAAGGTCTGGCCCTCCCAAGCCAACTTCATCCTCATCCGCGTTCCTGAGGGGCGGGCGGAAGAAATATTTGAAGGAATGTGCAGCCGCGGCATCTTCCTGCGCTACTTCAGCACCCCCCAACTCAAAGACTGTATCCGCACCAGCGTGGGGATGCCCCATGAGACCGACGCCGTCGTGTCCGCGCTAGCTGACTTGGTTTAGGGTCTGCCGAATTGACTAATCAAATCACTCCCACCGGCCAAATCGCTCCACTCGAGCCGCGGGTCGCGTCGCTGGAGCGCCAGACCGGTGAGACCAGCATCACCGTGACCTTCTGCTTGGACGGCCAAGGCAAGTACGACGTAGACACTGGCAATGGGTTCCTGGACCACATGGTGAACCAGTTGGCGCGGCACGGTCTGTTTGACATAACAGTACGCGCCCGGGGCGACGTCCACGTTGGCTGGCATCATCTGGTGGAAGACGTGGGCATCATGCTGGGACGGACTTTCCGTCAAGCCTTGGGTGACGCCCGTGGAATCCGGCGCATGGGTCATGCGCTGGTGCCCCTTGACGAAACCTTGGCCATGGTGGCCGTGGACTGTAGCGGAAGAAGCTACGCCATCCTGGACACCGGGCTGAATGGCACGATGGTTGAAACCCTGTCCGGCGACCTCGTCGGTCACCTTCTGGAATCCTTTGCTATCGAAGGGCAGATCAACCTGCACGCCAAGATACTGGCCGGGGTCAGCCCTCACCACAAGGCAGAGGCATTGTTCAAAGCCTTGGCCCGTGCCCTGCGGGACGCAGTAGAACTGGACCCTCGCGCCCCGCAAAACATCCCCAGCACCAAGGGCACCCTCAGCGATTAGGCTCTGTCAACATTTCCCGTCATTCCCGCGAAGTTGGGACCCCATGCTTCCAGCCAAGCAATTCGTGGTCTTCGATAACGTCATTCCCGCGCAGGCGGGAATCCATGCTTCCAGCCAAGCAATTCGTGGTCTTCGATAACGTCATTCCCGCGCAGGCGGGAATCCATATCCCTCGGCCATCTACCAATGGGTGTCAAGCGAGTCCGGTTTATTCTGAGACAGTTTCTTAAATCTGCCTCCCCCTACGGGCGATAAACTCCGGAAAAGCCTGCTCCACTCCGTAACCCTTCGCCACGTTGGTCGTGTAGTCTCGCTCGTTTTCCCACATCTGCCGCATGTCGGCGGCCTTGTCCTGAAGCAATATTTGTTTAATGCCGATGACCGACTCTGGCCGGTGGCCCGCGATGGTGGCCGCGATCTCCATGGTCTTGGCCCGCAACTCTGCCGACGGCACCAAGTGGTTCAATAACCCCACGCGGTGGGCCTCCTCTGCCTCAACGACGCGGCCGGTGAACAGGAACTCCTTGGCGGTGGGCCAACCCACCTGGTTGGTCAAAGTCCAAGTGCTGTTGATGCGCCCGTAGGCCACCGCCAGGAAGCGGAACTTGGTGTTTTCACATCCCACCCGCATGTCCAAGCATGACGCCAGCACCGCGCCGCCTCCGTAGGCCAGCCCGTTCATCATTCCCAGCACCGGCTTGGGCGAGGCGGCAATATCGTACATCTGCTGACTGTAGTGGGCCGAATTAGCTTCCCGCAGTTCCTCCGTAAGTTCCACCGCATCCGCCCGCTGTTCGTGGATGTCGCCGCCCGCGGAAAAAGCCCGCTCCCCGGCCCCGGTGATGACGATACAGCCTACACCGTCGTTGGCGTTGGCATCCGTAACCGCGTGGTGCAACTCGTCATTCAGCTTGTGGTTCATCGCGTTCAGGACCTCCGGGCGATTCATAGTAATGACCGCCACCCGGTCCTCGATCTGTACCAGAATATGCTCATAATCCATGTGAAGTAATCCTCCACCGGCAACGCCTGGCGATTAGCCGGCCATAGTTAACGTCGTGTCCTGCGAACTGATTGTATGTAGCCGCCGCCGGAACGTCAATTTGCTCCTTTTACCGCATAGTCCGCAGAGTGTTCTTTTTGGAATAACCGGGAACAAAACCTTTGCGTGCCATTCTATCTCTGTGGTAAAACTCTCGCCTGCCCACCCTAAGTCAAGGCCGCCTGGTATGTTAAACTGCAAGTCGATCTTCCCAGGAGGTGCCGCAAGTGCCCGACCCGACTAAAGCCGGCGAAGCCATCGTTGAACTGCTCCGACAGGAAGGTGTTTCCCACATTTTCGGGATAGTCGGCTCCTCCTTCCTCGACATACTCGATCCTCTGTACGACAGAGACGACTTGAAATTCATCGGCGTTCGCCACGAGCAAGGGGCGGCGTTGATGGCCGACGGCTTCAGCCGCATATCCGGCGCTCCCAGTGTCTGCCTCGCCACCAACGGCCCCGGCGTCCTGAACCTCACCTATGGCATCGGTTCGGCCTACGTGGCCCACTCTCCGGTGATCGTGCTGGCGCCTTCGGCATCCCGGGAACACCAGTACCGCGACTCCACCCAGGAATTCGACCAGGTTGCGTTATTCAAGCCCATCACCAAGGCCGCGTTTCCGATAAATAAAATCGAACGTCTGCCCGACGCTTTGAGACATGCCTTTCGCGTCGCCACTTCCGGCAAGATGGGGCCTGTGTTGCTGGACATTCCGAGGGACCTGCTCCCCGGCGGTGAAGTGGACTTGGAGCTATTGCCCCCCGAAACCTACCGCTCCGGGCAAACTCGCAACCGGGGCGACCGTGACCTCATCGACAAAGCGGTAACCCAGTTATTGGCGGCGGAGCGACCCGTAATCGTGGCCGGTGGCGGCGTCCAGTGGAGCAACGCAGCCGACGAGGTGGGTGAAGCCGCCCGGTTGGTCGGCGCAGCCATCGTTACCTCCTACGGCCGGGCCGACGCCGTTCCCAGCAACCATCCCCACTTCCTTGGCCACTTGGGACGGCTGGGGTCGGTGGAAGGAATAGAGGCGATACGCCAAGCCGACGTCATACTGGCGGTTGGCACCCGTTTGAGCCAGTCCACCACCTTCTACGACAACCGCTTCATCCCCGCGGACGCACGGATAATACAGATAGAGATCGACCCAGAAGAGTTGGGTCGCAATTATCCATTGGCAGTGGGCATCGAGGGCGACGCCAAGGCGGTTATGCAGGGGCTGCTGGACCAACTCCGGCAGGTCGAACCCCGGCCCAACCAGCAGTGGGTCAGTGAAATCGGCGACTGGCGCGCGCGCCGCGCTCAACGGCTGGAGGACGAAGGCAGGCTGAGCGACTTGCCGATGAAGCCCCAGAGAGTGTACGCCGAGTTGCGGCGGGTGATGCCCGAGGATGCCATCATTGCCTTGGACGCCGGCCTCGCTCCAAACTTCGGCCAGGACCGCCTCAACTTCTATCATCCGCGCAGCCTGATGACGTCCTTGGACCTTGGCGGGCTGGGGTTCAGCTTCCCCGCTTCCCTTGGGGCCAAGTTTGCCGCCCCAGACCGGCCCGTGGTCAACTTCAACGGCGACGGCGGCTTCCTCTTCAACGCCCAGGAGTTCGAGACCGCGGTACGGTACGGGCTCAAGGTAGTTACGGTTATTATGAACAACAACTGTTGGGGGTCCGAAAAAGCGTACCAGCGTTACGCCTTTAACGAGCGCTATGTGGGCGCCGACACCAACAATCCTCGTTTCGACGCCTACGCCGAACTCTTCGGCGGCAAGGGCTTTTACGTAGAACGCCCTGAGGACGTCGGCGACGCCTTCCTTGAGGCCCTCAAGGTCGATGGTCCCAGCATCATCGAAATTCCCACTGACCCGGACGAGATGCCCAGACCTGCCAGGCTGTCCGACGTACAAGCTCCGCCGAGCGCTTAGCCATAGGCCCGGCGATATCCTCACAACCCTTTTTAGCTGTTCTTATCGGAGGAGTAGTTGACCAACCATATCAGCATCGGAGTGATTGGCGATTTCAACCCTGAGTTGGAGTCTCACCACGCAACCAACGACGCACTGCGCCACTCTGCTCAGAGCATAGGTGCGTCCGTAGACGTAAATTGGCTCCCCACGGCGTCATTTGTTGGTCTTGGTTGCGAGCGGGCAGCCAAAGGCGCCGACGGCCTTCTGGCCTCGCCCGGCGGCCCATACCAAAGCCCCAACGGCGTCCTGGAAGCTATCCGCTTTGCGCGGGAGCGAGGACTACCCTTTCTGGGAACTTGAAACGGCTTCCAACATGCTCTGTTAGAGTATGCAAGGAACGTCGCCGGATTGGCGGCGGCTGGCCACAACGAAAATGACACTGACTCGGCGATAGAGTTAATCTCGCCCGTTTCATGTCCCGTGCCCGACCGTTCTCCCGGAGCGCGGGCGCTGTCCGGATACTTGAAGATCAATGTAACCCCCGGCGCCATCGCCCACCGCATCTACGAAAAACCGGTGGTGGAAGAAAGTTACTCCTGCAACTTCGAGCTGAACCCGCTGTACGAGTCTTCAATCACGGTAAACGGGCTGACGGTTTCGGGCCGGGGTGATAACGGGGAAGCCCGCATCTTGGAGTTGACCGGGCATCCCTTCTTCTTTGCGACCCTCTTCCGCCCGCAACTCGCGTCGTCCGAAACGTGTCCCCACCCCTTGGTGACCGCCTACCTGAGCGCGGCGTTGAAGGCGAAAACCGCCAACGCGGTCGTTGGCTAATAGACTATCTCGAATCTTTACGCAGTATCCCGCCCGTCATTCCCGCGCAGGCGGGAATCTATCTGTTTTCCGGTCATCGATGCAGGGATATCAGCAGGACCGGTTGGTCTTGACCCAGGTTCTAAAGCAAAATGATAACGGCATCCAAGAAAAAGGCCCGGCATAAGGTTGAAAGTCAATGGCAATGGAAGAAGCGGTCTTACCTGTAGAAATAGCCTTGGATGGCAACGCCATAGTCATCCTGTGGGACGACGGCCATCGCAGCATCTACCCTCACCGGTTCCTCCGGCTCCGTTGCCAGTGCGCGACGTGCGTCGACGAAATGAGCGGCAACCCACGGCTGGACCCGGATACAGTGCCCCAGGACGTTCTGGCAGTCGACCACCTCCCCGTGGGCAACTACGCCTACCAGTTTCTATGGAGCGACACCCATTACACCGGCATTTACCCCTTCCGGTTCCTGCGCTCCATCTGTACGTGCATCCAGTGCAACACCGCCAGGGCCGCGGCGGAAGAATCCGCTGGCTAGCCCTGGGCCCTGGTTATGCTATCGGTTGGGCCGACGGCGCTTCAGGAAGCCTGGCTGTCGCCGGAAGCCGCCGATGAAGCGCTCTGGTTATGCGTGCGCAGGGGCTTGGTCTTGGTGGGCTTGAGGTGCGGCGCAGTGAAAGAATTGGATTTGAAGGAGAAGGTAGAAAGTTGCCGTTGGCCGGGTTGGCCGCATGTCCCGCAAGCGACGGTGTCGTTCATCCTCGATACGGGAAGAATCATCTCAAATTCGGCGTCGCACTGGGTGCAATAAAACTCGTAAATAGGCATGGCTAACTCCTGCTGTCAGGTCTCTATTTGTCGCCTGCGGCCCAAATCAAAATCAGGCGCTTCGGCCTGACTGCCCCGGGCCAACGACTGTCTTGAACCAGAATATCATCCTTGTAACAGGTGGGGCAAACTCGCCCGCGGGTAACTAAAAACGGTTGGAGCGCCGAAGTTGTCTGAATCAAGATTAAAAGATTATCAGGGTGAATCGGCGCTATCCTGAAATCCGGTAAATCTTCCTTCAGACAATAGACAATCATTGAGAGGACTTCCAAAGCTGACCACCCCAGTTCCAGTCACACCCAACCTGAACAAGGGTTCCCTCAGCCCCAGCGGATAGACACGAATCATTATAACTAGAGGTCGAACAAATGGTGGAAACCAGTGACGTTGTCATAGTCGGCGGCGGTGTGGCCGGTTGCGCGGTCGCCTATTATCTCGGTTTGGCCGGAGTAAAGGCCATCATCATCGAACGGGAAGGCTTGGGGACGCAGGCATCCGGGTACTCTGCCGGCGGCTTGAACCCCATCCAGGGGCTGGGCATTCCCGGCCCTTTGAGCGGCTTGTCAATGGAGTCTTACCGGATGCACTTGGACCTGTGGGGCGTCCTCAAGGACAAGACCGGCATAGACTACGACGGGCGAATCACCTCTCTGTTGCAAGTCGCTTTCGACGAGGCCGATCTCTTGGGATTGGAAGAGACCATTGAAGTCTTCTCCGCCACCGATGGGTTCGACGCCCACCGGCTGGACTCCGGCGAAGTGTCGGACCTTGAGCCTAGAATCGGTCCCGGCGTTGTCGGCGGGGTTTACGCCAGGGGCAACGCCGCCCTCGACAGCTACAAGTACACCCTCGCCCTCGGCCAAGCGGCAGAGCAAATGGGCGCCAGCGTTCGCTTGGGCACTGTGCGCCTGCTGGAACGGGACCATGGCCGCGTCACCGGCGTTGTGCTGAACGACGGCGTAATATCCTGCGGCCAAGTGGTCCTCGCTATGGGCCCTTGGTCGCGGCAAGCGGAACGGTGGCTGGATACCTACATCCCCGTGGACCCGCTGAAAGGGGAAATCCTCCGCTTGCAGTTGTCCGGGCCTGCACTGCCCCACGACATTTCCGGCGGCGGCGGTTCACTTTACTCCAAGCCCGACGGCCTTGTGTGGTGCGGTGCGACCGAGGAGTGGCGCGGCTTCGACAAAGAGACCAGCGAGTCAGCCCGTCTATCCCTCTTGGAAAGAGCAACAAGGCTGGTGCCTGATGTGGCGGATGCCCGCATTGTCCAACAAACGGCCTGCTTGCGTCCCGTCACCCCCGATTGGCTGCCTTGCATCGGGAAATTGCCGGAGTGGGAAAACGTCTACTTGGCCACCGGCGCGGGCAAGAAGGGGGTTTTGTTGAGCCCAGGAATCGGCAAGGCTGTGGCTGATCTTATGGTGGACGGAGAGACCCAATTGTCCATCGACCGGTTTAGTCCCGCTCGATTCAACCCGATGCCTGCATAGACCGCAGCAACATTCACGACAACACAGTCGAAATCCCATAGCTGATAGGCGGGTTATGGCCAAGCGAATCTACATAAAGTCGGGCATATTGCAGTTGGAAGCGACCTTGAACGACACCGGCTTGGCCGCGTCGCTGTGGAGCGCCTTGCCCATTTCAGCCGCCGCTAATACTTGGGGAGACGAGATTTACTTTGGCATCCCCGTGGTCGCGGAGTTGGAAAACGCCCAGGAGGTGGTTGACCTGGGGGGACTTGGCCTACTGGCCTCCGGGCCGCGCCTTCTGCGTATTTTTCGGACCCACTCCGGCCAGCAGGGGAGACGAAATCCGCCCCGCTTTCGCCGTTACGGTCATCGGCAAAGTGGACGGGGACGCCACCATTCTCAAGCGGGTGCAGCGGGGAGATTCGGTCACTCTGGAGGCATCCGGTTAACAGTTCCGGCTGTCGTTCCACCAATGCCGTCCCGTTGATCATGCTTGGCGTTCACCTGGACCGCGGTACATGCCCGGCTTCGTTGCCGTTTTGGATGCAATGATAACCCTTGGCG
The DNA here is from genome assembly GCA_965261795.1 of Dehalococcoidia bacterium. Taxonomy (GTDB): domain Bacteria; phylum Chloroflexota; class Dehalococcoidia; order Lucifugimonadales; family UBA3495; genus CBDCFV01. The sequence continues at coordinate 3,426,450 of OZ253476.1, read as the reverse complement.
TGTTAAACTTCCGTTAAGCCCGGGAGCAAAGGGGGGACTGGTTTGTTGCGCATTTACAATACGCTAACGAAGAAGACCGAGGAGATTCATCCCATCAAGGCCGGGGTAGTAAGTATGTATACTTGCGGGCCCACAGTATACAGGGATGCCCACATCGGCAATCTGAGGACCTACTTGATGGCGGACTGGATCCGCCGCGTGATTGAAGCCACCGGACATACTGTCTACCACGTCAAAAACATCACCGACGTGGGACACATGCGGCAAGAGTTGGTGGAGTCCGGAGGTGACAAGGTTATCCTGGCCGCTATGGAAGAAGGCCGGACCGTACAGGACATAACCCAGTATTACGCCGGAATTTTCCACCGCGACGAACAGCGTATGAACATCCTCCCCGCTCACGAGTTCCCTTGGGCCACCGACCACATCACCGAAATGGTGGACATTGTCGAGCGCTTGGTGGCCAACGGTTACGCCTATGAGCGCGGCGGCAACGTCTATTTCGACGTGCCTCGGTTCCAGGACTACGGCAAGCTCTCTCGCAACACCGGCGTCGACCTGCTCGAGGGTGTCCGGGCAGAAGCGGACCCGCTGAAGCAGGACCCAAGGGACTTCACTCTTTGGAAAGCCGCCGAGCCGGGAAGAGACTTGAAATGGCCCAGCCCTTGGGGTGACGGCTTCCCTGGCTGGCACATCGAATGTTCTGCCATGGCCAGCAAGTACTTGGGAGAGGAGTTCGACATCCACACCGGCGGTGTGGACAATATCTTCCCCCACCACGAAGACGAGATCGCCCAGAGCGAGGCCGCCTTCGGCAAGCCTCATGTCCGGTACTGGGTACATGCTCAGCACCTCCTGGCCGACGGGGCCAAGATGGCCAAGTCATCCGGCAATGTGTTTCTTATCGACGAACTTATCTCCAGGGGCTTCGATCCCCTCGCTTTCCGTTACCTTTGCTTGACCGTCCGCTACCGTCACCGGATGAACTTCACTTTCAACTCTCTGAAAGCAGCCGAAAAGGCCCTTACCAACCTGCGCGACCGCATCTGGCTCTGGAAGAACCTGCCGCCCATGTCCGAATTGCCGACGGAAACGGAGGAGTGGCGCCGGCGGTTCTGGGACACCGTGGAGAATGACCTGGACATGCCGGGCGCCTTGGCTCTCACTTGGGAGTTGGTGCGGTCGGAACTGCCCGGGCAAGCCAAGATGGCGTTGCTCTTGGAGTTCGACCAAATCTACGGGCTGGACTTGGACCAAGTGCCCCAGGAGTATCAGTTGCCCGAACCCGTCGCCGCCACTGTCGGCGAGCGAGGCAACCTTCGCCAGCAGGCGGACTACACCTCGGCCGACGCCCTGAGGTCCGACATCATGGCCCAAGGATATCTGCTGGAGGACACGGTTGAAGCGCCCAGGGTGCGGCCCAAGACCGCGCTGGAGCAGCAACTGGAACGCTGGTCGGCTGTATCATCGTCACGGGAAGTAGAGTCCCTGCTCGGTCGGCCCTCCAAGTACGACTTCACCTTTATCCTGAACGCCTACGGGTACCGGGAAGACGTGGAAAGGTGCGTCGGAAGTATGCTCAGGCATACCAGCAGCTATACCAGCGAAATAATAGTCATCGACAACGGCTCCACCGACGGCACAGCGGAATGGCTTGAAGAGCTTCAAGCAGGCCATGATAGCGTTCGGGTCATCCATTGCGACCACAACATTGGCGACGCCGCCGGCAAGAATATCGGCATCAAGCAAAGCTTGGGCGACAACATCATTATTTTGGACGGCTCCACCGAGATTGTTGGCGACATTCTTGGGCCGATACGCGAACGTTTGGCGGAGGAGTCAGTCGGTATTTTTGGACCATACGGGCTGTCCACCGACGATTTACAGCACTTCCACGAAGAAGTGGAGCAGGGAGAAGCCGATGCCATGCAGGCTTACTGCATGGCCTTCCGCCGCGAGGCGGTCAATGGCGTTGGCCTTATGCGGGAATGCTTCCGGTTTTACCGGAACCTGGACATCGATTATTGCTTCCAGTTCAAGGACAAGGGTTACCGCATCGTCGCCGACAGCTCGCTCCCTTTCGCCAGGCACGAACACCGGCAATGGACGGAGCTGGACGAAAATCAGCGGGACGAGTTGAGCCGGAAGAACTTCGGCCGTTTCCTCCGGCGTTGGGGCCAACGACCGGACCTGTTGATTACGGCCGACGCGCAGGGCTTCCGGGACGCCTTCCATCGCCACTGACCGCCCCGCGTTGCCGCCTGACGGTAACCCGCACCGTTGGCGCGTGTATTTGCGGTAACCCTTTGTGCTTGAAGAAGGTCTCTCTCCCTACGGGAGACCTTCCACACAGTCATCATAGCCGCTTGTACTGCCGTCATACACGTTCGCCCGCGACGCCTGCCCACGCCGGCGGGAATCCAAAACTCTCAGGAAGGCGGACCCGATTGGCTGCGGACGGGCTTGGACTCTCACCGCGCACCATTAAAATGCCATAGTGATTCTCTATACTTGTATTGTATTTTACGAATATTACGGGAATGAATTCTTGTCTATATAACATAATTCGTAGTTATTATCGCTATTGGTGATGCGAATACTTGAATAAGGACATAGCGACCCCTATGCACATCCGTAATTGTCGCCACTTATGCACAGATTTTTCACAGTGTTGATAACTATCAGGCTCTATTGACGCTCATAATCGAGGGTGCTAGAGTCGAATCGTGCCCCGGATTCAACCCGTTTGGTCTATGTTGCAAGCCTCGGACTCACTGCCAATGACTGAAATTTCCCAGCGGCTGCTGGCGGGTGACAAGCGAGTCCTTTCGCGGACGCTTTCCCAGTTGGAAGCAGGCGACCCTTCGGCTTCAACAGTGCTCCAAGACATCGACCCACACACAGGCGGCGCTTATACCGTGGGCATAACCGGCCCGCCCGGAGTCGGCAAGAGCACTATCGTGGACCGCCTTACCCAGTTGTTGCGGCAACGCGGCTTGTCCGTGGGCATAATAGGAGTGGACCCTACCAGCCCATTTACCGGGGGAGCAATTCTCGGAGACCGGATACGGATGCAACGCCACTACCTGGATGGCGGCGTTTTTATCCGTAGCGTGGCCACCAGGGGTCAGTCTGGAGGGTTGCCTAGGATAGTCAAGGGCATGGTGCGGTTGATGGATGCAGCTGGCACCGACATAGTGTTGGTAGAGACCGTGGGGGTGGGGCAGTCGGAGTTGGGGATCATGGGCGTGGCGGACACGGTGCTGGTGGTGATCATGCCCGACTCCGGCGATGGTATTCAGGCGTTGAAAGCCGGGATCATGGAAATCGCCGACATCTACCTGGTGAACAAAGCGGACCAGAACGGCGCCAATAAAATGGTCGCAGCCATAAAGGCCATGCTCCAGTTGACGCCGAACCGACCGTCTTGGGATACTCCGGTGCTATTATCTCAAGCCCTGTCCAACGAAGGTATCGAAGAGCTTTGGGCTGCGGTCGAAGAACATAGACAATTTCTTGACGCATCGTCGGAACTTACCGAACGCAGAAGTCGCAGGCGCCAGCAGGAGTTTTTGGAAACAGTGGAAGAGGAATTGGGGCGTAGGTTAAAAGCATTGGTAGAGGCTGACCCTGCATTGATTGCGACTCTTCATAAGATAGCGGCCAAGGAGTCGGACCCTTACACGTCCGCCATCGACTTTCTGGACTCTTTTGCAGGCCCGGACGGCTTGCTTGGCCCTCTTGCACCCGGCGCCGGCTAACGCGCACCGGCCTCCCCGGTTTCCTGATTGCGCTGCATGCCCGGTGAGATTTCTCCCCGCATCCCGTAAGGGACCGCGCTATGTCACTCGTTTCCTATGGAGAGTAGAAATGATATTTGGTGTTGACCTCAGAGCGTCCCCCAAACGCAAGAGCTCCGTCGTAGCCTTGGATGACAGATCCCAATTTTCGTTCTTGAACACCTTCCGCAACGACGACGAATTGCTGCAAATGAGCGATGAATATCAGCCCAGCTTGATAGCCATTGGAGCCCCGTTGAGCCTGCCCTCCAGCTTGTGCTGCTTGGAGGCATCCTGCCCTTGCTCGGCGACGCCGCCGCAAAAGAAAGGCAGAACAGCGGAGTTGGAACTCGCCCGGATGGGCATAAGTTGCTTCTTCACCAATAAGCGTTCGATCATACGCACGTTGATCTACCGGGGAATCAATATAAGCCAACGGTTGCGGACTCAAGGGCGCCAGGTCATAGAAGTTTACCCGCACGGGACCAAGGTAATACTCTTCGGAGATAAAATCCCCCCCAAGAATAGCCGGGAGAGCCTTGATTTTATGAAAGAACGGCTTACACCGTTGGTGCAGGGCCTCGACGTTTGCTTGGACAGCCTGGACCGCAACTCCTGCGATGCCGTGGTCAACGCCTATACTGCGTTACTACATTCGCAGGAGGATACGGACATGTTGGGCGCGGATGACGATGGCTGGTTGGTGTTGCCCCGCCTCCATTGAACAAGCCGGACGCGACGCGACTGAAAAAAAGACCCTCTCCCATCGGGGAGAGGGTCGGTGCGGGCAGTTTTCCCGGCTGTAGGTTAGGTGTTTCCTGAATTGTCGTTCTGTTGCTGGTTGGAGTTGCCCATCCCCGTAAACCCCGACAGCATGGAAGTAAACTCCATCGGGAAAATCCACTTGGTGGAGGGGCTGGCTCCCAAGGACTTGAGGGTCTCAAAGTATTGCAGGCTCATGGTCTTGTTGTCCACATTGGTGGCCACTTGAAAAATTTGGTCCAGCGCCGTACTGAAACCCTGGGCCCGCAGGATTTGGGCTTGCTGGTCGCCTTCCGCTTCCAATATCTCCGACTGGCGCTCGCCCTCGGCTTTGAGTATCTGCGCCTGTTTCTCCCCCTCCGCCCGGTTGATCTGCGCTTGGCGTTGGCCTTCCGACTCGGTAATGTCCGCGGTTTTGATGGCCTCGGCCGACTTCTCTCTCTCCATGGCTTGCTTCACACCCGGGGGCGGGTCGATTTCGTTGACCGCAACCCCTTGGACTTTCACCCCCCAGCGTCCGGTGTTTTCGTCCAGGGCAACCTGTAGCTGGCTTTGTATTCGTTCCCTCTCCGACAAGGCATCAGCGAGGGTGATGTTGCCGATGATGGACCTCAACTCCGCCACGGCCAGGTTGCGCACGGCGACATGATGGTCCGCAACCTGCAGCACGGCTCTTTCCGGTTGGTCCGCCAGCACCCGGTAGTAGAGGACGAAGTCCATGTCAACCACCACGTTATCCCGGGTGATGTATTTCTGCGTAGGCACCCGTTCCACCTGCTCCCTGATGTCTACAATACGGCCGGTGTAAATTAGAGGGATGAGGAACCGGAACCCCGGCTGTGCTACGGCTTGAAGGCGCCCCCATTTCAAGACCACCATGCGCTCGTATTGCTTCACGACAACAATGCCTGACGCCATAAATGCCTCCTGGCTTGATAAAGCGTTATATTTCCGTATCCTGTACGCGGATAATGGTAAGAATCAATCCGTTCACCTCGGCCACTATAACCGTTTCGCCCGCGTTTACAACGTTACCATCTTCGCTGATAGCTGTCCACGTTTCCTCACCTACCCGCACTAAGCCTCGCGGGGCTAATTCACTGACTACGATGGCCGTCTCTCCCATCAACCCGGAACCCGCTGCCTGGGGGGCGGTCTGCCTCGATTGGCGGATGGTTATGACCACGAACAGCAGGGCCAGGGCCAGGGTAGCGGCCATCCCACCGATAAGCCACCAGTTAACCGACACCTCGGGCAAAGTGGGAGAGACCTCTCCGAATGTATTGAACAGCAGTATCCCGCTGACCACAAAGCTTACGATAGCGCCGATCCCGAATATCCCGAATCCGCTGACTTGGATTTCCAGCACCACCAAGCCTACAGCCAATGCCAGGAAAACAACTCCAATCCAATTGACCGGCAGGTTTCCCAAGGCCAGGAAGGCGAGCAACAAGCAAATGATACCGACGACGCCGGGCCCGATCAGACCGGGGCTGAACAACTCCACCACCAGCCCCAGCCCGCCCATGGTAAGGAGGATGAAAGACACGTTCGGGTCGGAAATTATCTCGAGGAAAATCTCCAGAGTGTTCTTCTTGAACCGCCGCTGCTCCACACCCTGAACGTCCAACCGCCGCGTACCGTCTGCTGTCTCCACTTCGCGGCCGTCCAACTGGTCCAGAAGGTCCTCCAAGTCCTCGGCGATGAAGTCCACAACCTTGAAGTCCACTGCTTCGGCGGCGGTGAAAGACGCGGCTTGGCGCACGGTCTCCTCCAGCTTGTCTTCGTTCCTGCCGCGTTCCTGGGCAATGCTGCGAATCAACGCAGCCGCATCGTTCTCCACTTTGGAGGCCATCGTGTCCTCCAGGTCTTCCCCTGTGGAGGATACCGGGCTGGCCGCGCCGATGTTGGTGCCGGGCGCCATGACGGCGAAATTGGCGGCGGCGGTGATAAAAGTGCCGGCAGACCCCGCCCTGGCCCCGCCGGGAGTCACGTATACTGCCACCGGAATGGGCGATTCCAGCAGAAGCTCGACAATTTTTCGAGTAGATCCTAGCAGCCCGCCGGGAGTGTCCAATTCTATGACTAGAAGCTCGGCTTGGGCCGGACCCGCTTCCTCCAAAGCACGGGCGATGAACCGTTGTTTGACGGGATTGATGATTCCATCTACGTCCATCACCAGAATGTGCGGTGTCTGGGCATGGCCTGCCAACGGCCCCAATAGCCCCACAACAACCATTAGAACGAAGACAATGGATAGGGCTCGGGGCTTGGAGACCATCTCAAACCTTGAAACAGTACCCAATCCGCCATTCCTGGCCCCCTTTCCGTCATCCCCGGCACACCTTCCGTCATTCCTAGCGCCCCTTCCGTCATTCCCGCGAAGGCGGGAATCCATAAGTCTCGGACGTCGACGATTAAGCATCAGCAGAACCGACCGGTTTTGAGATAGTTTCTTGGAGGTAAGTCGCGCCATCCCGTGAACTCCGGCAATACCAGGCACTTTCGGAAACAATACTCATCATCGTCTACGCTTCTCAAGGTTGTCAATTTCGAGAACGGCCTCGATAGAGCCTTTTAGGTCATCGCGGCGGCACTTGACAAGCCTTTCCTGGGGTGTATAATCGGCGCTAAAATTGGTCTGACCACTTATCGGTTCAATATAATGACTACCCAAACAGCACAAGCTCGACGTTTGCATGAGGGCATCGTGCAACGGTTCAGCGACCTGATTCGCGAAGGCGCCCTGAAGCCCGGTGAGCGTCTGCCGTCGGAGCGGGTGCTGGCGGAACAGTTCCACGTCAGCCGCAGTTCCGTCCGCGAAGCCATCCGGTCTCTTGAACTCCAAGGCTTGGTCATTAGTAAACGAGGCTCCGGCACTTTCATAAACACTGACAACCTTGAGTCTATGGTCGCCCTCATCGCCTCCACTCTCAGCACCGGCTCCGGGGACCTCAAGCACATTTTCGAGATGCGCCACATCTTGGAACCTCAGATCGCAGCCTTGGCCGCCCAACGCGCCGGTCAGCACGAAATCCATGAAATGGAGACCGTCCTGGCTGCTCAGTCCGAGGAGGTCCGCCGGGGAGGGACTGGCGTCGACGCGGATACGGCGTTCCACTTCTCCTTGGCGGCGGCAACCCATAACTCTGCATTGATGAAGGTCGTAAGCGCGGTGGAAGACATCTTGCACCGGTCTCGCAACGAGTCCCTTCAAGAGCCGGGCAGGTCGCAGCGTTCCTTGAACTCCCACCGGGACATCCTGAAGATGATTCAAGCGGGAGATGCTGAGGGTGCGCGGCAGGCCATGGAGCACCACCTGAGTATGGTGGAGCCGGCCACAGCAGCCGGCGATTGACATAGGCCAAAGTCCAGTAAGCCGCCGGCTTTCGGATTGAACGCAAGCCCAACTTCGGTTAGTCAACATAACCTAACAAAGGGAGGAAATCTATATGAGTACAGTAGCTGTGGAGGTGGTGTACCGGGGGATTTTCCAGAAGACCCTCGCCCGCAACATCGTGCGCTCCATAGTCTTCGCCGCCAGGAAAGAGGGTAAGATCGGCACCGCTTTTGGCCGCTACGGAGACTCTCCCGAGCGTAACGGTATCCCAGCGAAACAGTTCGCGGTGGTTGCGGACGACCCGGAAGAACTGGAAGAGACCCTTTCCAGGTACGAACCAACGGAAGTCGACGTGACAATCAACGTCGACGATACCTTGTGTAAGGGCGTCGAGTCCTGGGCTTGGTACGGCCTGCAGCCCATTAACCAGTTGACCAAGCCCAACGGGACCCTGATCGTTACCTCCCGCCAGGACGCCGACGACCTGATCCGGGACATGCACCAGAAAGATTCCCCGTTCGGCCTGTCCGTAATGAAGAGCACGGTCAGTTTCTCCGGCCTGTGGGTGTACAAGGACGACCACACGGACGCTCGGATTCTGGGCACACTGTGCAGCGTCTGCCCCGAGTTGTTCAGCTTGGAGTCTATGCTGGAGTCCATCCAGGATCAGTGGAACAGTGACACTAAGGTAGCTTCGGCCCAGAAAGCCTACGACACAACAACGGTGCGGCCGGTGGAGCCTGGCGAGGGCAACCCTGAGACCCCCTACAGTTTCGACCTCCCCGGCTGGAAGTCCATGGAAGAGGGTCTGGTGATCCGCGGCATCGAAGCGGGGACCGGCTTCCGCGGCGGCGAGGGCGGCTACCAGCCCGTGCGGAACTCCGTCTTCAAGAAGTTCAGCACCCGCTCCATGCGACCGGTGATCAACTTCGACACCTGTATCAAGTGCACCCTATGCTGGCTCCAGTGCCCGGATACCTGCTTCGACGTAACCCCCGATGGCCTGTATGACGCCAACATGGAGTCGTGCTGCGGCTGTGGCGTGTGCGAGGCGGTCTGCCCGGTCGCCGACTGCGTCACCATGGTCACCGAAGCCGAGTTCGAGAACAACGACAGCCAGTACGAGGCTTGGCAAAAGGACAAAGAGGGCTACAAAGCTTGGATGACTGAACTCATCAACAAGCAGAAGCTGGAAACCCGGACCCACGGCTTCCATCATGTCGGAGGCTACGCTGAAGAAATTTCCGAGATGACGGAGGTCTAATGACTACCACTGAAACGACAATGTTCCAGACCGAGTCGGAGGAGCTTATCAGCGGCAGCGAAGCCATCGCTCTCGCTTGCGCCTTGGCTGATGTCGACGTCATCACCGCCTACCCCATCCGGCCTTACGACACCGTTATGCAGTACGTGTCACAACTCAAGGCCAACGGAGCTTTCGACTGCGACTTCATCGTCGCTGAGAGCGAGCACTCCCAGTTTGAGATTGTCAAACACGCTTCAGCCGTGGGCGCCCGGACATTCTGCGGCTCCAGCGGAGTAGGCTGGTTCTACGCCTTCGAGGCCATAACCGTAACCGCCGGTCTGCGTATGCCGGTGGTGGCAATGGTCGGCAACCGCGCCCTCGACGACCCAGGCGCCTTCGGCGTGGAGCACAACGATGCTCTGGCTGTCCGGGACTTGGGCTGGATGCTCTACTGGGTCGCTACGGCCCAGGAAGCCTTGGACATCGCGTTGATGGCTTGGCGCGTGGCTGAAGACCCCAATGTGTTCCTGCCAATGGCAATCAGTTGCGACGGCTCGTTCCTGACTCACTCTCAGGCGTTGGTCAACGTGCCCACCGCCCGGGACGTGCAGCGGTTCCTGCCCCCATACAATCGTGGCAACCTCCAACTGCACCCCGACAACCCCATCACGATCGCTCCTCAAGTGAACGAGGACTGGCTGATGGAGATTCGCCGGCAGGGCCACGAAGCCATGATAAAAGCCGTCCCCACCATCAAGACCGCCTATGAAGAGTTCAAAGACATCTTCAAGCGGGGCGACCCCAGCCCATTCATTGAGGAGTACATGACCGACGATGCGGAGATCATGATCGTCGGCATGGGTACCCTGGCGTTGCCAGTCCGGGTTGCTATCCGAAGACTGCGCGAGCAGGGCAGGAAGATAGGTTTCGTTCGGGTCAAGTTCTTCCGTCCCTTCCCCACTGACGAACTTCGCGAAGTCTTGGGTGGCTGCAAGGCCGTGTGCGTCATCGACCGGGACTACTCTTTCGGATCGCCGTCCTTCGCCGGAGTCCTGTTCAACGACTTGCGATCGGCTTTATACCCATTGGACAATCGCCCCATGATGTTGAACTTCATCGCCGGCTTGGGCGGACGGGAAGTCCATGTCAACGACGTAAACGAGATGGTCGAAATAACCCAGAAGGCGGTCAATACGGGTGTAATCGAGCAAGAATCCACTTGGATAGGAGTGAGGGAGTAAGAAAATGGCTACAGTACAAGACCTTCCCCAAGTTAGGGGAGTAAAGAACATTCCCTTGGAGGAGCAGTTCACCTCCGGGCACCGCACCTGCCAAGGCTGTGAGTCCGCCTTGGTGATGCGGCTGATGGTCAAGGCTTCCGGCCCTCGCACTATCGTGCTGGGCAGCACCGGCTGCATGTACGTGGCCAACACCACCTACTACAGCACTCCTTGGGTTGTGCCGTGGATGCACACCCAGTTGGGTTCTTCCGGCTCCGCTGCCACTGGCACCGCCGCCGGATTGGCCTCCATGATGCGGAAGGGCAAGATGAAGGAGGAGCCCATCAACGTCATCGCCTTCTGTGGCGACGGCGGCGGCGTGGACATGGGATTGTCCGCTATCTCGGCGGCCCTCCAGCACGACGAGTACAACCTTCTGATTCTCTGCTACGATAACGAGTCCTACGCCAACACCGACATTCAAGTATCGGGCAGCTCTCCCTGGGGCGCCAACTCCACGTTCAGCCCCCCGGGCACGAAGACCCGCATCATGAACAAGCGCTGGAAGAAGAACACGGCTCCGATGCTGGCCACCGGCCACCCCGGCGTCCGCTACGTCGCCACCGCCTGCGGCTCCTACGGGCTGGACTTCAACAACAAGATACGCCGCGCCCTGACCATCGGCGGGCCTACCTTCATCCACAGCATAGACCCGTGCCCCAAAGGCTGGGACTACGACCCCAAGTACTCTCACGAGTTGGGCATGTTGGCCATCGAAGTGGGCCTCTGGGTCCAGTACGAGATCATTGACGGTGAGCTGATTCTCAACGGCCCGTCCCGCGCCATCGCCCGCGGCATCCGCAAGCGGAAGCCGGTGGAAGACTACCTGTCGCGCCAAGGCCGCTTCGCCCACTTCACCCAGGAAGACACAAAGTTCTTCCAAGAGCGAGTCGACGAAAGCTGGGAAAAATGGTGGGCCCCCGGCGTAGTCCCCTTCCACCCCCGCGAAGAATAACCTCGCCCACAACATCGTCCGGCAACAAAGACAGGGGCGGCCAATTGGCCGCCCCTGTCTTTGTACTCAAAAACCTTTTTGAGTTCTCACGCTCTGGTATACAATGAACCAATAGGTCATGAAAGAATACACCATGAGAATCTCAGGGCCTTTTCATTTTCCGGTTTGGGTTACATGGTTCCCGTCTTTCCCGCGCAGGCGGGAATCCATATAGTTTTGCTACGGGAAAGTTGCCATAGGCGGCGGTGCTGCTGGATTCCCGCTTTCGCGGGAAAGACGAGAGGCGGGAAAGACGAGAGAATGAAAAGGCCCTGATGAGAATCGGCGCCCCCATTAGTCTTGGCCACACACTCCGGGTCTGACGGTTATGGTCCACGGTTCTTGGTGCGGCACGAAAACCTTTCCACTCCATTGCCGGTACAGTGGCGCGTGCATCTATACATGCTAACCTAGTTCCGGTAAATTTGCTGGGCATTGGCAAGGTGTGGCTGGCAAAAGAAATCGAACAACTGGACTGAGGAACGGATAACGGCATGACTCTTACAAAAACAAGACGGGACCAAGGGATCGAGGCGTTGCTTCAGGAGCGCCCGGAAGAGCTGAAATCTTGGGTCACCAAGGCTCCGCTGAAACTCGTCGCAGCAGCATTGACCGATATCGGTGGTGAGGCTAAACGCGGAGATATCATCGGAAGGCTCAAAGGGCGTGTCTCGATGAGAGCGTTAAAGTGGACGATTGGTGGGAACGGGTGCGTATCGCAATTGAGAGTTCGAGGCACTTCCGGACTACCAAGAACAGCAAGAACTCGATTATCGGCGTCCGCTTGGCGCCTCTCGCCAACGTCGGCGACATACCTGCCGAGCCGTTGCCGCCAAAACCAGCTAAGTCCGCAAAGAAGAAGGCTGTCTCGCTAGCCGATTGGAAAAAGTGGCTCCAGAGTGATGTCGCGGAGGCCCCACCGGGAATTTTCCCGACCAAACCAGTATCGAACGCGCTCTCCATGTGGCCTGCCAAGACCGTAGACCATGCTATGAACAAGCTGACATGGGGGGCTAAAGCATTTCTGGCATCGGATAAACCCACGGCCCAATCCGCGACAGGATGGATGGAAGCCTTGCGCAGTGCGTCGTTGCGATGGCGGGAATGTCCCAGCCAAGCCCCTGCCCCTGAGTCTAATCTTTCCTCGTCCGTAGGTGAACTCCTCTCATGGCTAGCCGATGTCGCAGGCCACACCTATGAATCAGGAGACCGGATGATCTCAGCCGCTGGATTGGATTGGAAGTCATATCCATGGCGGCGGGGTTTCATGGCGGGAGTGTGGGCAACGTTTGAGGGCTTTGGCGACGGCTCCAGAAATCTCTTGGCCGCAATGTCTAACCAAATGGGACGCCACGGAGAAGAGTACCTAGTGAAGGAAATCGTTCTAACCGCTTTGGACTCCGACGATTTACCCCACCGCCACGCGGACTTGGATCGTCTCCTCGGTGTCCTGCCTGCCGATCAACGCTACCAAGTTATCCTGGAATTAATCATTCACTCCACAGGCAGATCCTCGGCAGACGGGCTTTTGGAGTATCTGGCTAACAGCCGGTATTCGACGGGGTTGGACCACTCGGATGAGCGTCTCAATGTATTAGCACTAGCAACAATCTGCTTGACGAATGGTGATGGTCCCGTTGCCAATCTGGCATCAAGGGAGTTTGCGGATGCGTTCAAGTCCCCCGATGGAGGCAGCGGTGCCATCCAAGCTCTATTCCAGGACCTGCTCGCAGACAACAAAAAATTGCGCGCCCGCATAACCGAGGAGTTGGATGTGCAGCGCAAGGCCCACGAAGAAGAATTAGCCCGGGAACGTCAAGAACAAGACCGGCTTCGCCAGCAAAACCAGACCTTCCGCGCCTTAATGGCTTCAGGACGTGAGGAGTCCAGGCTGGAAGTACGACACGGAATGTTGTTGGCCGCGGGCGATGTTCTTCAACGAGCTTACCAACTGGGAGATACGCCAGAAGCACGTTTACAGGCCGTAACTAAAAGCCTTCCCAACATATTGCGTGAAGCTGGGGCAGAGCCGCTTGGAACAGTTGGCGAAACCGTACATTATGACTCCAAGTACCACCACACTATGGTAGATGTTCCCAATGGCGCTATGGTGTGTTTACAGGCCCCGGGTGTTATCATTCGCGGTGGGTCGTTAGGAGAACGGGTGATACTTAAAGCCAGCGTGCGAGTTCAATCGGAGGTTAGATGATGCAAGTGGTCGGAATTGATTTCGGTACGACCAACGTTCGAATCTCAACTTGGGACCCTGACCAGGATCAGCCACCCGAACCTAAGTCCATTGGTACTTCCGCTCAAGGTCAAGGCGTCACAATTATGCCTGCCCTTATCACATTGCAGCGCCATCAAGATGGCGGCGTTTCGTATCTCGTAGATGGAGAATTGGTCCCGCGGGACATTAGAAACAACACTCCCGTAACCGAGGAATTACCGATTGAGAACATCAAGAGATATGCTTTGTCTGGTGACGCTTGTGTCGACTGGCATTTGGAACACCAAACTCATCAGGGCCAGGGCTTCCAATGGCCTGAACAATGGTGGAATCAGGAAAAGGGTTGTGTGGAACAATGGGGGCTGGAATTCCCAGTTTGGGACCTTATAAGACTCATCCTTTCAGAGGCATTCCGCCGGGCCGATTTGAGTGGGGAAATCGAATGGCGAGCGGGATGCCCCGTACACGCGAACTTCCAATATCGTGCTTCCTTGGCGCAGGTGCTATTTGACCTTACAGGAAAGAGCAACGTCAATTGGATAATTGAGGAACCAATCCTGGTCTTGACCCTTGCCCGTCAACTTGGGAACTTGGACGAGGGTTCATATATGGTCTATGACATCGGAGGTGGTTCATTTGACTGTGCCTTGGTCGAGATCGAGCAAAACGATATGCATGTCTACGGGGCCGATGGACACCCACTGCTAGGCGGCTCGGATATAGACCGCCGACTTACTCAAATGCTGGGCTATACAGGACCACCAGACTTGATGCGACAGACCAAGGAAAGGCTTAATAGTTCGAACCCGTCCGAGATTCTCGGTCAGGGGACCGTCGTTACTCTTGAAAATGTTGAATCGACACTGCGAGACGGCAAATTTGGTGAGAAATCTATTTCAACCATGTGGGCAGCATACGTGGCCGCGAAGGTGCTGTGGAAACGCCCTTCGGACTTGGGCGGTGACGAACACAAAGACGACCCTCCCATTGGTGAGATCCTAACTCAAAAGATCACTCCCCATGACGACGACGAGACACCTGCAGGTAGGGTCAAGTTCATTTGGCAATCTACGTGGGATGACATCGCACAAGACGTAGACGGTATTATCCTATTCGGAGGCCCCACTAGATCACCGTATTTCTCCCGATACCTGTCCAACCGGTTTCCCGAAGCGGAGATAAAAACCATCTCAGAGATATTACCGACTCTAACCGGGACACCTGACTTGGAACTGGTGGGCGTTAGTATGGGAGCCTGTTACAGTTATCGGGGCAGTTACGCTCCTCTTTACATCAGTAGGGTACCGGCCCGCATCACGTTGCAAGACCTGCGTACTGGCCAGCAAGTTGCATACGAACCATACCAGCATTTCGAGTATCAGCATCGAGAGTACGGACCTCGGAGAACAAGTAAGCCGTTCCAACCATATTTTTCAGAGTACCTGGCACAAGAAAAATCGGACCCCCATGGGTACGAATTGACGGTTACTTATCCTTCACTGGATAATGAGGTTATCGTCAAAAATCCGGATGGTTCAGACGCACGCTATACCATAGATGGTTATCTGAGGCCTAGTGAAGCGGAACGGGAAGAAATGGAGCGACAGGGTATTAGCTATCATCCGCGCTTGCCTGCTACCAGCTTACGTTTGGTTATCGACCGATTCGGACGGGTGGGCGTCGAGAAACATTCTAGCGGCCCTGGGTCGCCGTGGACGGAGATGTTCTTCCCTGTGAAGAATCCTCCTTGGCAGTTGCCAGACCAGCGTGAAAAATTGCAGCATTCGCTGGCCCAGCAAGCAATGTATGAGGAACGCCGTAGTCGCCGGGGATCCCACAATATCAACCGGCTTCCTTGGAACTATCCAACAGCTTGACCCGCCTTAAGAAACACGCTCAAACCCTTCGCCATAATCACTTTTAAAACTATAGTCCGCTTGGCTATTTTCTAGCTGTCGTCGGTACCGCGGAGTTCCCGTCCCCCGGCCAGCGGCGAACATCCCCCCCACCTTCCATCAACGGATCGTAAACCCATGAAGATTCAATACTCCCAAGAAACGGACACTCTCCACATTGAGCTTTGCACCGGGGAAGCGGGCGAGAGGCGAGATTTCGACGAGAACACTTCTCTTAGTCTGGACGCCGAGGGCCGCCTCTGCGCCATAACCATCAAACACGCCGGCGACCGCATTGACGTGTCTTCTTTGAAAAGTTCCCCAGCCAGACCCAAGAGGAGGCTGAACCTCAACGCCGAAGAGCAGGCTTGGCTCGACGAATACCGCCGCCAGCTTCAGGAGCAATTCCCCGGCTTGGTGGAAGACATCTTCATATATGGCCCCTACTCCCGCGGCATCAGCGATCCGGACATCAAAATGGAAGTGCTAGTCCTCATCCGGGAAGGGGACCGCGACAAGAAAGACGAAGTCAGTTACCTGGGATATGTTATTGACACCGAATCTTTTTCTGCCGCGCCTTCGATCTTGGTATACACCCGAACAGAGTGGGCGAAGCGAAAGCAGAATGACTCCCCTATTTATCAGAGGGTAACCCGTGAGGGTATTAGGGTTATATGAACATGCTCCGAGCGGCCGCAGAGTGGCGGCGGGCGCAAGAGAGCCTCACGGCAACTTGGCTTTGCCAGTCCAACGGACTTTACGCAAATGCGATTTCATCGGCTTACTTCTCCGTTATGCATGGTGCGAAAGCGGGATTGGAATTACGTGATGTAACTGCGAGGACTCATAAAGGTGTTGGAAGAATGTTCAGCCTATACCTTGTGAGAACGGGTCTAATTGAGTCAGAGTGGGGTGCTCTGATCGGCCAGCTAGGCAACCTGCGTATCGCCGCGGAGTACGACGTTGAAGAGGCTTTCATCGAACCGGACGGTCATTCCGCTTACGAACGCGCCGAAGCTTTCCTATCCCGCATCCGGCCTCTGCTGGGCGGCGCCGCTTCCGGTTAAAACCCGCCGCCCCACCCCCCTTAAAAAAACACACTCAAATTCTTAGCCAGAATCACATTAGAATCCAAAATTATCTTCCGCCGCGCAATCTTCCACCCGGCGTCCGTCTTGCGTAGCTCGTCCTCCCGGCTGCCGGCGAAAATGTTCTCGTCCGTCTCGTGGTGCGAGCGGTACAGTATGAAGGCCGTCTTCGCCTTCACCACTTCCTCCGATACCGGCTCCACCACCAGGTTGCCCACTATATGCCGCGTCCGCGAAGGCGGGTCCTCCGCCCAAGCCATACCCGTCTCCAGCCGGTCCACCCGCATCGTCAAGTAGGTCTTGTCATCCTCGAAAATCGCCAGGTCCCCTTCCTCCGACAACTCCCGGTGCAACTCGTGACGGTGTACGTTCAAACGCCTCGGCATGAAGTAGAAGACATCGTCGGTGAACAAGTCCAGCCACTCCCGTAACCGCCGCTCGTCCAGCATCCACGCCTCGGCGATGTAGAACTGCATCAACTCATGCCACAACCCCTGCTGTGACACCATCATTCCCCGAGCATCAGATGTCATTGCCCGCCTTGTTCCTTCCCTCAATCGGTTACTCTGGCTGCTATCCTCGTATCGTCGCCGTCCCCTCGTACTCTACGGTGCTAATCTCCAATGGAATGTCGGACCAGCTATCGGCATTCATGAACTGCTGCCACCGCAGGTAAAAGTTCCGCTGGTTGCTTTCCGAGGTGTACCGCTCCGACACCATACCTGGCAGGTCGGGATGCCGCCCGGCGCGTCCCACTCCCATCGAAAGGTCCTGTGGGTACTGTCGCCCCACCCTGCTCAGGCCAGACTGGGTTACGCCCCGCCAGTTGTCCATATCGTCCTGCTCGAACATCCCTGTGACGCCGTTGTAGTTGGCGCTCCCCCGCCTCAGCGCGGTCTTCAGCTCTTTGGGCATGTCCTTCTCGTACAGCACGAAGTGCCAGAACTCCGTCTCCAGCGGCCCCCTCGGATGCGCCAAGCGGAACCCCAGCACACCGTTGGGGAACAGGCTGTGGTTACCCAGTTGCAGCTTGCGCGCCCGCAACACTCCCAGCCGCCGTTCCGCTTCGTCCAAAGTGCCGCGATAATATTCCTCGAACATCTCCCGGTTCTCCGGATTGATGCCGTGGGTCTGCCGGGCTTGGTCGTCCCGCTCCAGGAACCTCATGGTAAGGGAATGGCCGTTCACGAACATGTGCTTGTTGGTGGAAGAGAACTGCTGCTCGTGGGTAAGCCTTGGTATTCCCAAGTGGCGGCCTTGGACTATGATCGTGGACAGGTGAGTGGTAGGGACGTGGTAGTTGTCCGAGCAGTTGTCCACCGCCGCCTTCCAGTTCAACGGCTCGATCCACTTGATGGGCCCGATGGCCTCCGTGCCGTTGTCCAGCCTGTTGAAGTTCACGTCCAAGCACCAGCGCGCATCCCCCAAGTACTCGGCCAGCGTTGGCGCGTTCTCGTCCCAGCAGGCGAAAACAATGCCCGCATAGGTCTCCAGCCGCGCCTCGATCAGCCCCAATGACCCGCGGTCCAAGCCGCCGTAGTAGGCCTCCTCCTCGCCGGGCACGTACTCCAATCTGCCATCGTTGGAATAGGTCCAGCCGTGGTAGGAGCAGACAAAATTGGCGGCGTTCCCCAAGTCCGTCCGCACCACGCGATTGCCCCGGTGTCGGCACATGTTCAGGAAGGCGTGCAACTCCCCATTGCCGTCCCGCGTCAGGATTACCGGCTCCTCCCCCATATAGGTATGGAAGAAGTCGTTGGGCTTGGGCACCAGGCTCTCATGGCCGATCATCAGCCAAGCCTGTCCGAAGACCTTTTCCTGCTCTTCGGCGTAGATGTCAGGATCGACGAAGATGTTCCGGTCAAGCTTACCCGTTTCCATGTCGATAATCTGGTACTTGCGGCCAACGGCAACCATCGGGCACCCCGCTAGTCGTGGGATAGAGACTATTTCAACAGTATCAATCATCCTGTGCATTCTGTCTATCGGTGTATCGGTCTATCGGTCTATCGGTGTAGTAGAATAGGGCCGAATTTGCTTGAGACGTCATTTGAAACATAATGTCCTACGCCAAATACACGGTTGCTATTCTCCTCAGCTTTCCTGCCGCCCTATTTTTTGCTTGGGACGTTGTCGTATGCTTCACCGATCAAAGATGTTCCGTTTGACGGCCAGATAATTTTAGCGGTCTTCTTCTTTGTGACCTGGGTGGCGTCGGCAATATGGGCGGCTGGAACCTCCACCGCTAAAGCCGCCTTTCGTCGAACGTGCCTGGAGTTCTCGGCGGCAGCGTTCTTGTTTCCCATAGCCGCGATTGTGTTCGCGGCAACCGCCGGACCCCCTGCTGTCAGGGGTATGTATTTCATTTGGGACTTTACGCAGTTGAACGTGAGACCGCATAGTAGGGTAGGCTTGCTCAAATACAAAACCGCTCCCAAATGCTCACTATCGGGCCCATTCCGTATCGGGCCCATTCCGTATCGGGCCCATTCCGTCATTCCGGCGTAGGCCGGAATCCAGGCGGGCCCATTCCGTCATTCCGGCGTAGGCCGGAATCCAGGGGCGGTGGGGCCGGTTCGTAGCTATAATCTCAATTTTACATACCCCTATCAGCGGCCCCCCTGCCGGTAACCATATGAATATCTCGAGAGAATCCGTTGTAGCCGTTTCTCTCTATTTGGAGGAGTAATGGGGATCTTGGGGCTACTCTTTGCGTGGTTCGCTGGGAGACGCTAAGATTATTCTGGCTGTCCTATCCAATGATGTAGTAAAGTAGGAGCAAACCGAATACGCCGCCAACACAGGAGGCCCCATGAAGTTCGGAATCTTTACCATAGTCCCTTACCACGAGGACTTTACCCAGCAGCAGGCCCTCAACGAAGCTTTGGAGCAGATACAGTTTGCCGACGAAGCCGGCCTCGATGAGGTATGGCTTGGCGAACACCGCTTCTCCCGCCACGGGCTGCTGTCTGGAATCTGGTCCTTCCTGGGCGCGGTCGCCGGCCGCACCAGGAACATTCGCATCGGCACCGCGGTTATCGTCCTGCCATTGCATAACCCCGTCCTGGTCGCCGAGGAAGTGGCCATGCTAGACATCATCAGCAACGGCAGGTTCAACTTCGGCATCGGCGCGGGCTACCAGCAGCAGGAGTTCGACGGCCTGGGCGTCGACATCGATACCAGCCGGGAACGGTTCCATGAGGCCGTCGACGTGATGATCAAAGCCTGGACCGAAGAGACCCTTACCTACCACGGCAAGTTCACCAACGTTGACGACGTTTGGGTGCTCCCCAAGCCGTTGCAGAAGCCCTACCCGCCCTTGTTCCAAGCCGTCAGCACCAGCCCCGCCAGCGTTGAATTCGCCGCCAGCCGCCAGATTCAGGTTATAGCCGGCGGCCCCACCGACATCATGGGGCAGGCGCCCCAGGTCATCCAGCTATGGCGTCAGAAGATGGAAGAGCACGGGCACGAGCACGCCCACTTGGACCCACCCATGTCCAAGTCTATCTACGTCGCCCCCACGATGGAAGAAGCCGAGCGGGACGCCGCCGAGTTGGAGAACTTCTCCTCCCGGATACTGCGCTCCGTAGGCGCCAGTGGCGCGCCCATTGGGATGCCGGTGGACAAGAACGGCAAAGTCGCCAAGGGTTACGAGCACTGGGCCAACCGCCAGCGCGACCGGGACCGCCGGGACGATCCGGGCCACGCCGGTCTGCCGCCCCTCCGGGGCACCCCCGAGGTGGTAATAGAACGCTTGAAGCAGACCCAGGAAGCTGGAATCAACCACGTCTTCGGCAACTTCGGCTTCGCCGGCCTGCCCCACAAGAAGGTGATGCGCTCCATCGAACTGTTCGCCACCCACGTCATGCCCCACTTCCAGGACGTCCCCGTCGTCGCCGGGGACTAACAAACTATCTCAAGACTCGGCGCATTCCCCAACCTGTCATTCCCGAGCAGGAAGTCAATATCGCACCTAACCAGTTAGTCCCACGCTTTACCCGTCATTCCCGCGCAGGCGGGAATCCATAGCATTTTCGGTACCTGCGCGGGAATATCGGCGGGACCGGGTCTGCAATGGTTCCCTCTTCACGCGGAAGAGGGAACTTTTAATTGACCTTCTCCTCAGGAAAGAACCCTTTGGAAACATCCGGGGAAGGGAGCGAAGTCGCTATGACCGCCCACGCATTTACCGAACAATCAACCGGCAAAACGGTGCAGGTGGACGGCATGAACGTCCACTACCACGACGTCGGTTCCGGTTATCCGCTGGTTATGCTCCACTCTTACGGGCCCGGCACCACCGGCTGGATTACTTTCCATAAGGTGCTGCCCGCCTTTGCCGAGCATTTCCGCTGCATCGTCATGGACCTGCCCAACTTCGGCCGTACCGGTCCCGTGGTCTACGAAGAGCCGCTCCACAACCTGCAAGCCCGCACGGCGTCAGGCTTGATGGACGCCCTGGGCATAGAAAAAGCCCACCTGCTGGGTAACTCCCAAGGCGGGCAGAGCGCCATGGTCTTGGCGATGAAGGAGCCGCAGCGTGTCGACAAGCTGGTCTTCGGCGCCTGCCACATCCGCACTGGCGGCGACCTCTACCTGATGGGCAACCGGCCCTCGGAGGGCAGCCGGGCCACTCGTGATGTGCTGGCCGAGGGCGCCAATGCCACCCGCGAGACCGTGCGACGCTATCTACAGGTGCATATCGACGATCAGGACCTGGTCACCGACGAGTTGGTGGACTACATCCATGGCAACTTCACCGGCCATCCCGACCACATCGAGGCCAACCGCAAGTCGGTCAGTGTGCCCTACGACCACGGAGTGGACCTGCCAAACATCACCGCCCCCAGCCTCATCATCTGGGGACGCTACGACCGCATGTGCGTCTTCGAAATCGGCATCGCCGCCCTCAACAACCTGGCCGACTCCCGCCTCGTCCTCCTCAACAACTGCGGCCACTGGGTCCCCTTCGAAAAACCCGGGGAGTATACGTCCCACGTCCTGAATTTCCTGCTGGGAAGATAACTAAGAAAGACCCAGTAACATGCGAGTGTTGTCCTTGATGGGACTGAAACTGTCCATCCGTAGCCTGTTTACTTCCGATAAAGGGATCGAAACGACGTTATAGCGCGCATCAAGGCTACGGTGATAGAGTCTCACGCAATGTAGTCCAACATCAGTGCGGTCTATAACCAGTTCATTCCTGGCTCGGCATCCTCTACCGGCGCCATAAGACCGTGCCGATGCCGGACACGTAGTCGTCCCTGAATGCCCAGTCCATTTCTTCCAGATTGATCAATCGGAACCCCAAAGCGCACTTACCATCCTTCATTACATTGATCTGCGCCTCGATCACGCGGTCGCGAGGCCTATCGTCAAAAGGAGTTGCCGAGATTATTGTCCATATAGCTGCTCCTTCATCGTCATCCGCAAGACGCACTTCTACTACTTCTGGGATTTCCCTGACCAGTTCCAGATGATGCTCCTCCGCTCGCTTTCGCCTCAGCATTTCCTATCGCCCATTTCTGAATGAGGCTCCCCCCAACGATTCTATCGCCTCGAGGAATTCATCGAGCTCATCGAGATAGCGCGGCATGTCATCAAACTCAACAATGCCTTCGTAGTAGCCGTCTATGTGAAACGTTTGCCGTATGTAAACGTAATTTCTTATCATGTCGCGGTTCATGTATCGATCAGCAAAGTATTTCCTACCCCGGTCGTTGTCCGGTAATTCTCCCTCCGGGCCACCCTGCATCAGGAAGTAAGTGTGGACGGCTTCCAAAGCCCCAGCCAACCTTTCCCGCAGGAATTCCGAACCCTATCACCGCTGCGTCGCCCCTAGCCTCCTCCGCCCGGACGAATTCTTCACGGGCCGCCCCCCAGCAACTCGCGGGCGCTCCTTAGCCGGTCTCCAGTTGATTCGACCACCGCTCCTTCCAGGATCATTGAGCCGTTATCTCCCGAGTAATCGTTGAATCGATTATACCCGCCCTTGGCGTGGGTCTTTTACCGTCCCAGACTCGTAGGTGTGACCAAAACTGGTTGACCTGGTTCAGCAAGCCTCTTTTTGTATCAATCCGGATTATCGGATTTCACGATTTTCAAGATAAGCGCCTTTCATCCTGTTAATCCTTTAATCTTGGTAATCCTGATTCAGACAACTACACCAAACGCCCTATGTACTATCCTTGTCATCACACCCCGGTACGACCGAAAGCATAATCCAAATCAAACAAGTCTATCGCTCAGTACGTCCTACTGACAGTTGCCCCTTCCCAACTGGGAAAACACTCCTCTACCATAATACCTGTACTGCTCAACATTCTCTGGACGTGAACAAATCCAACTAAGCCACTGAGGCAACATGATGTTTGATGACTAAACGCCGCCCAAACAACAACCTTCCCCAACCCAACCCGCAGCCCTCGGAACCCTCCTCGCAACAGCCGAAACCCGACCCGCAGCCCCCGGAACCTTCCTCGCAACAACCGGAACCCGACCCGCAGTCGCCGGAACCCTCCTCGCAACAACCGGAACCCGACCCGCAGTCGCCGGAACCCTCCTCGCAACAACCGGAACCCGACCCGCAGTCGCCGGAACCCTCCTCCGGCCTTGCACTATCCCGCCCCAACCCCGTCATTCCCGCGCAGGCGGGAATCCACACCGCTGACCCGGAGCGGGAGAAAATGGGAGGAAATGGGAGGAAAATCCAAAAATCCGGCCTTACCTTTCGCCAGCAGGCCGCTCTGACCGTCATCGCCGCCACCCCAACCGTAGCTCAAGCCGCCCGACAGTCCGGCATCGGGGGGAGCACCTTGTACCGTTGGCTTGAAGACCCCGACTTCCGCGCCGAGTTGGTCCGCCTCCGCGAAGAGTCTGCCAACCTCGCCCGTCAGGAACTCCAGGGACTCATGCTCCGCAGCGTCTCAGTCATCGCCGAGGCCATGGACGACCCCGACAAGGCCATCCGCCTCCGCGCCGCCCGTTACGCCATGTCTTTCGCCGCCCGCATCGGCGAGGTTGAAAAGCTCCGGAAGGAAATCCAGGAAGTTGAAGCCGCCTTGCCCATCTGGACCGCCCACCACACCCTTAAATAAACGCTAAATAAACGTTGCGAGGTGAATGTTTAAAATGGGAGAATTGAGATCCCGCATCCGCGCCCTACAAAAGAAAATGGCCAAGGAACTGGCCATCGTCCGGCTTCGCCGCTTGGTCAAAGAATTTCGTCTCCAGTGGTTCGTCGCCCTCACCGACCGTAAACCCCTGCCCCAGCCCCGTTCCTTCGGCTTCCGGGTAGTCAAAGCCGGCTTCCGGCTCCCAACCTTCATGGGGGTCAACAGGTACTTGGAGAAATCCCGCCGCAAAAAGGTCGAAATCGAAGACCATGAACTCCTCCGCACCCTCATCCCCTGGGTAAGACATTACCGTCGCGACCTGGTCTGGGCGGAAGAGGACTGATTCGCTAAAGAGAGGAGAAGGAGCGCGGGCGTCCCGCCCGCACAAGGTTGGGACGACTTTGCCCATGCCCTGGGGCGTCCACGGTAGCGTTGCAATTCAGGCGTTTTCATTACTGGCCCCAACCTGTCATTCGTACTGACCCCAACCCGTCATTCCCGCGAAGAGCCTGCCCTCGCGGATGCGGGGGCGGGAATCCACCGGACTGTGGTTAGTTGGCTGGATAACATACACCATAACGCTACCGATCGTTCCGCCTTCTCCTTGCCACAACGCCTTTCAACGGCTAGAGTAGGGAAAATTCGCCGGGTAAGCCGGCGGCTGGAACTTCAGGAGAGAGTCATGAGTATGGAGCCTGTCAATCTCTACGACTACGAAGCCCGAGCCAAGCTGACCCTGCCTCACAACGAATGGGACACCATCGAGGCCGGCGCCATGGATATGTTCACCACTCGCCGCAACCGGTCCGCCTTCGAGGAACTGGCCCTGCGGCCCCGGTTCCTGCGGAACGTGGACGACCGCGACATTTCCACCACTATGCTGGGCGAGGAAATCAGCCTCCCGGTGTTCATCTGCCCGGCGGGCAGCCACGTAAAGGCCCACCCCGACGGCGAGTTGGCTACGGCCCGCGGCGCCGGGATGTCCAACACTTTGATGATGCTCAGCACGGCCTGTAACTTCCCGTTAGAGGAGGTGTCGGAGGCGGCGTCTGGCCCGTTGTGGTTCCAGCTTTACCACCGGGGCTACGACCTGACCGAGATGCTGGTCCACCGGGCCGAGGAAGCCGGGTTCAAGGCGATCTGCTTGACGGTGGATACCCCCGTTCCTAGTCCCAAGGAACAGGACCTCCGCAACGCCTATGCTCGGCACCACGAACTGGCCAACTTCCGCGGTTCGGGACGCGCCGAGACGGAAATCAGCGGCACCGACGAGACACCAGGCTGGGATGTTTCCTACACCACTCCCATCACTTGGAAGGAACTGGAGTGGCTGCGGTCTCTGACCCAACTGCCGTTGGTGCTGAAGGGCATCCGCACCGCCGAGGACGCTCATGTAGCGGTGGAGAGCGGCGTCAACGGCGTGTTGGTTTCCACCCACGGCGGCCGGCAGCTTGACATGACCATGGGCGCCATCGAGATGCTGCCCGAGGTTGTGGAGGCGGTCAACGGGCGCGCCGAGGTCTACCTGGATTCCGGGGTGCGCCGCGGCAGCGACGTGGTCAAGGCCCTGGCGCTGGGAGCGCAGGCAGTGGGCATTGGCCGGCCGCTGTTCTGGGGCTTGGCCCTTGATGGCGCCGAAGGTGTTCACGGCGTACTGGAACTTCTGCGCGAAGAGGTGGACAGGGCGATGGCCTATTGCGGCCAGACATCGGTCCAGAACCTGGACGCGGGCGTGGTCAACATTCCGCAAGGCTGGGGCGCTGGAAGCTTCTCCGGGTAAGCAATTACATACTCCGCTCCTTGTCATTGCGCCCTTCAACGGCTAGAGTATTTCAAATTCGCCTCATTACCGACTGCTCGAACTATAGGAGGTGGTCATGAGTTTGGACCCCATCAATCTGTACGACTACGAAGCAAGGGCCAAGTTGACCCTGCCCCACAACAACTGGGAGTTCATTGAAGCCGGGGCAATGGACGAATTCACCACTCGTCGCAACCGGTCGGCCTTTGAGGAACTGACGCTGCGGCCCCGCTTCCTGCGGGACGTCACTGAGCGGGACATCTCTACCACAGTGCTGGGCACCGAGATAAGTATGCCGGTCATGGTGGCGCCTGCCGGCAGCCACATGATGGCCCACCCGGAAGGAGAGGTCGCCACCGCTCGCGGCGCCAGTATGTCCAACACCCTGATGATGCTCAGCACCTCTTCCAACTGCAGCTTGGAGGAAGTTTCCGAAGCCGCAACTACGCCTCTCTGGTTCCAGCTATACCATCGTGGGTACGACCTGACCGAAATGCTGGTGCACCGCGCCGAGGAAGCAGGCTTCAGGGCCATCTGCCTCACCGTCGATACACCGGCGCCAAGTCCCAAGGAACGCGACCTCCGCAACGCCTATGTGCGCGGCCACGAATTGGGGAATTTCAGGGCTTTGGGCCGGGCTGAAAACGAGATAAGCGGCACCGATGAGACCGGCGGTTGGGACGTGGCCAGGGCTGCCCCCATAACCTGGCGCGAGTTGGAATGGCTGCGATCGTTGACTCAACTGCCCTTGGTCCTCAAGGGCATCCGTACTGCCGAAGATGCCCACATGGCGGTGGAAAACGGGGTCGACGGCATCCTGGTGTCGACCCACGGCGGCCGCCAAATGGACATGACTATGGGGGCCATCGAGATGCTGCCTGAGATAGTGGAAGCCGCCAAAGGACAGGCCGAAGTCTACCTTGACTCCGGCGTCCGCCGGGGCAGCGACGTCATCAAGGCCCTGGCTTTGGGCGCGCGCGCCGTGGCCATCGGGCGGCCCCTGTTCTGGGGCTTGGCTGTCAATGGCGCGGAAGGTGTCCACGGTGTCCTGGAGTTGTTGCGAGAGGAGGTCGACCGGGCGTTGGCTTATTGCGGCCAGACATCAGTCCAGGACCTTGAGCCTGCCTTGGTCAACATCCCCTACGGCTGGGGCCCCTGGAAGACCGCCCCGTAGAAACTATCTCAAAACTTGCCTCAGCACCTTAACCGTCATTCCCGCGAAGGCGGGAACCCATAGGCCTGAGTGAACGAGGCCGTCATTCCCGCGAAGGCGGGAATCCATAAGCCAGAGTGAACGAGGCCGTCATTCCCGCGAAGGCGGGAATCCATAAGCCAGAGTGAACGAGGCCGTCATTCCCGCGAAGGCGGGAATCCATAAGCCAGAGTGAACGAGGCCGTCATTCCCGCGAAGGCGGGAATCCATAAGCCAGAGTGAACGAGGCCGTCATTCCCGCGAAGGCGGGAATCCATAAGCCAGAGTGAACGAGGCCGTCATTCCCGCGAAGGCGGGAACCCATAGGCCAGAGTGAACGAGGCCGTCATTCCCGCGAAGGCGGGAATCCATAAGCCTGAGTGAACGAGGCCGTCATTCCCGCGAAGGCGGGAATCCATAAGCCAGAGTGAACGAGGCCGTCATTCCCGCGAAGGCGGGAATCCATAAGCCTGAGTGAACGAGGCCGTCATTCCCGCGAAGGCGGGAATCCATAAGCCAGAGTGAACGAGGCCGTCATTCCCGCGAAGGCGGGAATCCATAAGCCAGAGTGAACGAGGCCGTCATTCCCGCGAAGGCGGGAATCCATAAGCCAGAGTGAACGAGGCCGTCATTCCCGCGAAGGCGGGAATCCATAAGCCTGAGTGAGCGAGGAGGTGTTGTCAGCGGAACCAGTCGGTTCTGAGATAGTTTCTTAGCCTCTCCCAAGATTAAGGGGGAAATAAGGCCGCCCCAACATTGGAGCGGCCTGTTCCTCCCTCTTGCCGACCGGGGCCCTGCCCCGTTCCCAAGCAGGGCCAGGGTCACACTGGCCATTGCTCCATGTTGTAGGCCATGTCCCAGAACATGTGCTCGTAGCGGCTGCTGATCATAAATGCTTCCCGCATCGCCTCCCGTTCCTGCTCCCCCGCCTCCCGCGCGGCTTGGTCCACGAAGCCCCTCCAAGCATCGACGCTGCTCTGAAGCATGCCCGCGACGTAGAAGTAAGTCCATTGGCCGTAAAGAGGATGCTCCGATTGACCCAAGGCCTCCTTTAACTCGTGGTACGACCAAGGGCAGGGCAGAAGGGCTGCTGCGGTAGGGCCAAGCCCGGACAATGACGCCGTGGTCAGCATGTGGTTGACATAAGCCGCGTTGGTGGGTGAACGTTTAGCTCGGCGGATGTCGTCCATGGACAGCCCCGCTTCGGCGACCAACTTGTGGTGCAAAGGCCGTTCCACCGGCGTCATTACACGGTGGGCCAACTCCTCCAGCGTCTGCGAGTTGGGAGCCTTGGCTAACGCCATCGAAACCGTTCGGGCAAACCCTTCCAAGTACAGGTAGTCCTGCGCAAGGTAGTACTGGAACTTCTCCAAGGGAAGTGTGCCGTCCTTGATCTCCTGCAAGAAGGGCCTCGCGAAGATTGCAGACCAGATCGGCTCTGCCTCAGCCCTTAGCTGCTCACTGAAACTCTCCATCGTAAACGCCCCTCCTGTTGTTTATCTGGTCCCGATAGCCGGGCTATGTTCCTTCCATCCTGGCAATAACGTCGGCACGGGCTAACTGCGCCTCGGCAAGGTCCGGCTCCAACTGCAAAGCACGGTCATAATCAGCGATAGCTTCGGCATGGCGGCCCACGTCGGCTAAAGCGGTGCCACGATTGGAGTACAGATGGGCAAAGACCGGGCCCAGCCGCAGCGCTTCGTCGAAGTCCGACACCGCTTGCTCCGGTTGCCCCAAGTTCCGGTTGGCTATGCCCCGGTTGTAAAAGGCTTTAGAGAATCTGGGCGCGATCTCGACAGCCAGGGTATAGTCCTCAACTGCGGATGCATAGTCGTGCATGTCGCTGAACAGATTCCCCCGGGCGTAGTGGTAATCGGCGTCGTCAGGCCGCAGTTCTATCGCCTTTGAGTAATACTCCAAGGCTTGTCCCTGGTTGCCCAAATCCCGGTAAGCGATCCCCAGGTTGTAGGCGGCGTTGGACATGAAAGGGTCCAGCCGGAAGGCTTCGAGAAAGTCCTCTATCGCTTGGTCGTAATGTCCCAAGGATATTTGGGCCACGCCCCTGGCGTAATAAAAGTCCGCGTCTCCCGGGTTGAGGTCGATGGCTTGGCTGTAGTCCAGCAAGGCCAGGTCGTATTGCTCCAGGTGCCTGTGGATCACGCCGCGGGCGTAGTAGGCCGCTGCGTACTCGGGGTCTATCTCTACTGCCTTGTCAAATTCCCGCATGGCCCTTGATAGATAGCCGCGGTTCCGGTACGCCAAGCCACGGCAGTAGTATCCGGGGGCCAATTCCGCGTCCAAGGACAACGCAGCGTCGAAGTCCTGGATAGCTTGGTCAAGCAGTCCCTGTTGCAGGAACAGTTGGCCCCGCGCCAAGAAATCCAATGCTTGTGGTTGCTCTGCCACGTCCTGCTCGATTGGTCTAACCCGCCGAGCTTTCCTGGAACTTCCGCACCTCGTTCTCGCGTAGTTCCACCCGTCGGATTTTCCCGCTGATGGTCTTTGGCAACTCCGTCACGAACTCCACTGCACGGGGGTACTTGTACGGAGCCGTCGATTGCCTCACGTGGTCCTGTATGCTGAGCACCAACTCATCCGAACCGACATAGCCGGGAGCCAGGATAACGAACGCTTTGACTATGTCGCCGCGCATCGAGTCCGGGCTTGCCACCACGGCGGACTCAGCCACCGCAGGGTGTTCAATCAAGGCGCTTTCCACTTCGAAAGGCCCGATGCGGTAGCCGGCGGAGATAATGACATCGTCGGTACGGCCCACGAACCAGAAGTAGCCGCTTTCATCTTTGTAGGCTTTGTCCCCGGTCAAGTACCAGTCGCCAAGAAACGAGGCTTCCATCCCTTCAGGGTATTTCCAATACTCTCGGAACAACCCCACCGGCCGCTCCGGCTTTACCCTTACAGCAATCTGCCCCTCTTCGTTGATCGGCGATTCGTTCCCCTCTTCATCTACAACGGCAATGTCGAATCCCGGCATCGGCTTGCCCATGGACCCTGGTTTGACCGGCAAGCACCGGAAGTTTCCTACCATGAGTACGGTTTCCGTCTGGCCGTACCCGTCGTAGATGGTCATACCCGTGCCATCCTCCCATTTCTTCATCACTTCAGGGTTCAGAGGCTCGCCGGCGCCGGTGCAATGCCGCAGGTTGCTCAAGTCGTATCGGGTCAAGTCCTCCAAGACCATCATCCGGTAAGCGGTGGGCGGGGCGCAAAAGCAGGTTACACCGTACCGTTCCAGGATTCCCAAGGTTTGCGCAGCGTCGAAACGCCCCCTGGCGTCGTGCTGCAACACCGCCGCACCCTGACTCCATTGGCCGAACAACTTCCCGTAGGCAGCCTTGGCCCATCCGGTGTCCGAAAGAGTCCACTGCAGGTCGGTAGACTTGAGGTCGTGCCAGTACTTGGCGGTCAATACATGGCCGAGCCCGTAGGAGGCCTGGGTGTGCAACACCATCTTGGGATAGCCGACGGTGCCGGAGGTAAAGTAGATGAGCAACGGGTCGTCGCTTCGGGTGGGTTCCACGCCTTCCAACGTCGCCGAAGCAGACGCCATCGCCTGTTCATAAGATATCCAACCCCTGCGGTCGCCATCCACTATAACAAGATGCTGGAGGGAAGGACAGGAGCCCGCAGCTTCAGCCAGCTTGTCAGAGTTCTCCGAGTCGGTGATGGCCAAGTAGGCATCAGCTTCATTAACCCGGTACACGATGTCCGACGGCGTACACAGAGTGGTGGCTGGCATCGGAACCGCACCCAACTTGATCAACCCCAGCATGGCCACATACCACTCGGGGATTCTAGGCAGCATCAGAAATACCCTTGCCCCTTTGGTGACCCCCAAGTCTTTCAAGACGTTAGCTAAGCGGTTTGACTGCGCCTTCAAGTCCCAGAAGGTATGCTGCCTGGAATGTTCTCCGGAAGGGTCCAGCGAGATGAGGGCCAGCTTGGTTCTGTCTTCAGCCCATTTGTCCACCACGTCGAAACCGAAGTTAAAGTACTCCGGTACTTCCATCTTGAAGTCGCGATAGGTCTCTTCGTAGTCCAGCATGTTTGGGGTCGATTCGCTCATAGCTCCCCCGTGGTCTCCTGCGTCCTGGTGTGAGTCATCAAAAATAATCTTCTTGTATCAACGGGCAGAAGGGAAATTGGCGGGACGCTTTTCCTTTACCGCTTGAAGCCCTTCCTTGATGTCGTGGCCGAAAAAGCCCAGCATCTCCAGCGCCAAGGAGTAGTCGAATGAGGTGTGGGCGCCCATCCGCAGCCATTGGTTCAAGGACCGCTTGGTCCATCTTATGGCGGACTGTGGCCCGTCGGCAAGTGTCCGCGCGACCTCCATCGCCTTTGGCATCAACTCGTCAGCGGGTACAGCCATGCTGACCAACCCGATGCGTTCCGCCTCTTTGCCGTCCAGAAAATCGCAGGTCAGCAGATAATACTTTGCCTTGGCCATGCCGCAGAGCAGTGGCCAGATAGCCGCTGCATGGTCCCCTGCCGCCACACCCAAGCGCACGTGCCCATCGGTAATGCGGGCGTTCTCCGATGCAATGGATATGTCCGCCAGCAAAGCCACCGCCAGCCCGGCGCCGACAGCCACGCCGTTGATGGCCGAGATAACCGGCTTGTCCAGATTGATGATGTTGTGGACAATGTCGCTGGCCTCCTGCATGTTGTTGGCGACCACGTCCGGATTGCCGATGGCCTGCTCAATCATCTCAAAGTCGCCGCCAGCGGAGAAGGCATTGCCCGTCCCGGTAATTACCGCCACCCGGACTTCCGGGTCTTGCCCCAAGTCCAACCAAATCCGGCTCAACTCATTGTGCAACTTGAAGTTAGTTGCATTCAGCACCTCCGGCCGGTTCATGGTCAAAAGGGCGATTCCGTCCTTCTTTTCCACCAACAGGTGCTGGTAGCTTTGATAATCAACCATCACATCCTCGTAACGTTACGCGGTCGAGCGCCTGTCCTTCGGCTAGTAAATTACGCCTTCCGAAGCCAAGCGAGATATTTCCGCTTGCTCCATTCCTAGAAGCTCTCCGAACACGTAGGGGTTGTCCTCGCCGATATTGCTGTAGTGGCCGTACTCCATGGGAGTTTCGGAAAGATGCACTGGCGACGCCCAGCCAACGCCGGAGCCCTCCTCCCACTCGGAAGCTATCTTGCCCCGCTCGGCCAAGTAGTAGTTGGTGTCTCGGTAGAATCCCCTCGCCCTGAGATGAGCGCTGTCGTGAAGGTCCTGTCCTTGAGAGACGACGCTGGCCGGAACGCCGGCATCCTGCAACTTCTCCATGACCTCATCAGGTCTCTGTTCTTTGGTCCATTGGCTGATCAATTCGTCCAACTCGTCCTGATTCTGAATCCGCGCCGCCATACTGGAGAAGCGGTCTTCATGTGTCCACGACGGGTTGCCCAATGCTTCACAAAATGCGGTCCACTCCTGATCGTTGCGGACGACGATAGCGCAAAACCTGTCGTCCCCTTGGCATGGATAGACCCCATGGGGAGCTAACGTCTGGTGCCGGTTGTCCAACCGCTCCGGCAGCCTGTCGTTCAACTGGTAGTCAAGAATAGCTGGGCCTGCGGTAACAGCCCCCGACTTGAAAATTGAGGACTCCAATGTCGCGGTCTTGCCTCGAAAGCGGCGGCGCATGAGGGCCGAAATAACTGCGAAGGGCTGGAACACGCCGGTGTGATAATCGGAGTACGAGGTGTTAATGGTCACCGGTGGCGCGCCCGGAGGCCCAGACATGAGCGACACCCCTGACATGTGCTGCACCAGGATCCCGTAGGACTTGTAGGTGTAATACGGGCCGATGCCTCCCAGTCCCGTCTGCCACATGATGACTATGTCCGGCCGCACCGCCCTGACTTCGGGAAAGTCCACCCCCCAGCGCGACAGAATGTTGCGCCTGAAATTGGTCATGAAGACGTCGCTCACCTTCAGCAGTTCCATGAGGAGCTCTTTGCCATCTGGCGTTCGCACGTCGATGGTGATACGTTTCTTATGCCGTTGGTAGTCGGGCTGACCGGCGCCCCTCGACCAAGCCGGGATGAACGCCATTTCATCCAAGACTTTGTTGGTTTCGACCTTGATGACTTCTGCCCCCAGCGAGGCCAGAATCCTGCCGGTCAGGGGCAACGCTACGTACGGCCCAAGCTCTACTACCCTGACTCCTTCAAGTGCCTGCTTTGGCACATTCAAGCCCGCATCCAATTGGCTGCCTCTCCCTTGAGCGGACATCCCTCATCCTAGCGTCCCTCATGGAAAAGGGACTCTCAAACCATTCCTAAATGATACCTGCCGCCCGCAATTCCGTTAGCTCTTCAGCAGTGACGCCCAATTCCCCGCAGTATACGGATTGGTTGTCTTGACCGAGAAGTGGTGCGGCACCGCTGGATGGGGCCACGTCCTCGCTGTCAAAGACGCCCAAAGGGTACTTTAGCCGCCCTACTCCCGCGTGGTCTGCCTCAACCCAGAAGTGGCTGGCGTCCAGTTGCGGGTCATGAAGGAGGTCAGAGACGTCGTTCACTGGCAGGAAGACCAGGTTGCGTCGCTGCCCTTCGTGAAAAAGCTCTTCGGCGGTGAACCTGGCGGCGAAGTCGACGAACAGGGCGGTGATAACGTCGATGTGGGGCGCTCGCTCCTGGTTGCCTCCCTTATATTGCTCGTTCAGTACTTCCTCGTTACCGGTTACTTCATATATCCAACTAGCCAAGGCGTCCCATTCCCGCGGGGTGATGACCCCGACGGTAATCCATGCGTCTTGGCAGGGGAAAGCGCCCAGCGGCACCACCAGGGTGGAATTCGTCCCTACCCTGGTAACGTTCTGCCCCATCTGCATCCACGCCAAGGCCGGGTGAGCGTCGGTATAGTAGGTGATCATGGCCTCTTGAAGTGAGACGTCGATGTACTGGCCTTCACCCCCTGACATGTCCCGGTGGTACAGGGCCGCCATAACGGCGACCGCGGCGTACTGCCCCCCAGGAAAGTGGGACTGCTCGTTTCCCTGGCGTGCCGGTGGCCGGTCCGGGTCGCCTGTTATTTGCATATACCCGCTTGCGGCTGAAGCAATCAAGTCGGATGACTTGTAGTCTTTCCAAGGCCCCGTTTGCCCGAACGGGGAGATGGAAGCCATGACCAGCCCTGGATGGGCTTCATGCAACGTGTCATAACCTAGTCCAACGCTCTCCAGGTAGCCGACGGGCATACTCTCCACAATCACGTCGGCTTGGACCGCCAATCTTTTGAAGAGGCCCTGACCTTGCGGAGAACCCAGGTCCAAGGTAATGGAGCGCTTGTTGGTGTTGTAGAACAAGAAGTAGGCGCTGCGCTCCAGGTGGGGTTCGTCGTTTGGAAATGGTCCCTTCATACGACCGGGGTCGCCCGAAGGAGGCTCTACCTTGATTACATCCGCCCCATAGTCAGCCAGAAGCTTGGTGCAGAACACCCCCTGTTCGTCGGTGAGGTCCAGCACGCGGTAGGCGGGAATGAGGCTGTTTTCAGTCGAATAAGGGACCATGGTTCTCCAATAGGCCCAACGTAACGAGTTCGCCCATGCCGTGGCCGCAAACGCCCCCTGTTGTTGGCGTTGGTACAGTCATGCCGATTATAGGTTGGCCTACTCCGAGGGTCAACAAACAGGGAGCCGACGGGTGTCTGTCACATTATTGGGTGCCCACTCGGAATTGGGTGCCCACTCGGAAATGTTAGATAGCCGGTTGAATTTTTTAGACCGCCGGACATTTGCGGACATTCCTTGACATTTTCACCGCAGAATAGGCCGAGGAAGACAGGCGGAATTTTCGATAACACTCCCATTCCCTCTCGTTTCCTCCCATTTTGCATCGCTTGTAGAAGTGTTGAATTTGCTTCCGGGCCGGGGAGCAGTATGTCAGGCAGGTCTATGATAAAGAAGGGTTACCGGGGATGGGAAGGGGCAAGTGTCATAAGACACCGGCCGGATTTTAACGCTGGCAACGGCAATCGGAGAGCGTCAGAAATTGCCGCAATCGAACCTCGCGTTACAAGCTTTCCGAAAATGTGACGGACACCCGGACCCAACGGGTTTCCGGCTCCGGTAGGGGCTGATATTATGGTGGGCATCGAAAGTACGCCCGGCCAGTCGCCGGCCAGGAGAAGGAATGATGGTAGAGACCCATGACGAGTTGACCCGTTACCAGCAGATGACTCCCAAGTCACGGGAACGATGGCTGGAGGCAACCGAGTACCTGCCCGGCGGGGACAGCCGCCACTCTATCTTTTGGGACCCCTATCCTATTTTCGTCGCGTCGGCATCCGGGTGCCATGTGATCGACGCCGACGGCACAGACCGGCTGGACTTCATCAACACCATGACCACCATGATTCTCGGTCACGCTCCCAAGCCGGTCATGGACGCAGTAAAGCAGCAGCTTGACCATGGTGTCGCTTACAACGCTCCCAACTACCACCAAGTAAGCTTAGCCAAGCTGCTTTGCGAACGTATACCCAGCTTCGACCTAGTGCGCTTCACCAACTCGGGCACCGAAGCTACGTTGAACACCCTCCGGGCCGCGCGGGCTTTTACCGGGAAAAGCAAGTTCGCCAAGGTGGAGGGCGGCTACCACGGCACCCATGACGCGGTGACCGTCAGCGTAAGAGTAGACCCGGAAAAGGCCGGCGACCCGCAGCGGCCCACCGCTGTTGCCGCCAGCGAGGGTCTAGCCGAAGGCGTTACCGACCAAGTGGTGATTATTCCGTTTAACGACGTCGAAGCCTCCCGGCGAATCCTCGAAGAGAACAAGGACCAACTGGCCGCTGTTATCGTTGAGCCGGTCATGGGGTCGGTAGGCATGGTGCCAGGTTCCATAGAGTTTCTGACGATGCTTCGGGACTTTACTGCCGACAACGGGATTGTCCTTATCTTCGACGAGGTTATCAGCTTTCGGGTAGCCCCCGGGGGCGCCCAGCAGTACTACGGGGTTACCCCTGATCTGACTTCCTTGGGGAAGATCATCGGCGGCGGCTTCGCCGTTGGCGCCTTCGGCGGCCGCAAAGACATCATGGACCTGTACGACCCCACCAAGGGCGCCAGGGTGTCCCACGCCGGCACCTTCAACGCCAACCCGGTGACCATGCTGGCGGGGACGGTGACCTTGGAACACCTCACCTCGGACGTTTACCGAGGCTTGGCAGAACGCACCGAGGAACTGCGCCAGGGAATCCGGCAGGTCTGCGCGGACTTGGAGGCACCAGTGCAGGTCACCGGCCTTGGTTCGCTGTTCGGTATTCACTTCACCGACGGGCCGGTGGACGGTTACCGTGCAGTCGCCCGCGGCGATGCGAATCTGAAGAACCAAGTGTTCCTGGGGCTGATGAACGAGGGCATACTAATGGCGTCCAACCTAGTGGGTGGCCTCTCCACCGAAATAGGCGGCGAAGAGGTTGCCATCTTCGTGGACGCCTTGAGACGAGTCTTGGAGCGTCAACGTTAAGGATAATACATCCCGGCCAACCTTCAGGAAACCTTGGGTCGCTTAACCCACTCCGCGTCCTTGGGATATACCGGGGTGGCTAGACTGCGTTCTATCTCCCCGTCGAACCAGTCGGCCACCTCTTCCCGCCATTTGGTGTAATGAGGAGCGGCTCGGTGGGCCTCCACTGCGGCTTCGTCACGGTATATCTCGTACAAGTGGACCCGGTTGGGGTCCTCGCTGTCCTGCAACACGTCGAATTGCAGGCAGCCCGGCTCGTCGTTGTTGGAACCCCGCGCATCCCCTTCCAGCGACGCCATGAATGCGTCCTTGTGCTCCGGTTTGATCTTGAAGGTAACAATCAACCCTATCATTTCGTCTCCTCAACTGGTGTCAGGTAGATAACGGTTATAGTGTAGCCGGGTCATGTTGAGTGCACAAGCGACGGGGCAACGCTCAAGTCCCGGTGCTCCGTTGCGGCCTGAGCCGCTCTGATTGTTGGCCCTGGCGCCCGTGGATGACACGCCATGCCCAGCGTTGTAAAATGGCTGCACCTGCCAATGGGAGGTTGTTCATGGCCGATATACCGGTGGTTTACACGCTGACCGTGTGCCCAGCCTGCGATCATCTGCGGAGCGCTTGGGCCAGAGAGGGCATCGCCTACGAAGAAAAGAGGGTCGACCAGAGCCAGGACACCTTGGATGAGGCTCTCCTGTACGGCGACACGGTTCCGATTATCGTTTACCCCGATGGAAAGGTGGAGATCGGATACGACGGCAAGCGCGGTTGAGAGATAGGCTGACGGGCCGGGAGCCCGCTACCCATCAATCAATAAACCTCTGCAAGTTTGAAACTAAACAAGACCACGCCAATATTGGACGTATTAACGGAGGAAAAAGATGGTCAGGGAAACTAGCGTAGTAACCCCGGAACGGTTCTCGGAGGGCTTCACCTATGACGACTACATTGCCCAAATCAATGTGAACAAAGCCCGGTTCGAAGAGTTCTACAACAATTTTGGCATCACGCCGGAAGACGCCCAAGCCTTGAAAGAGTTGACGAGCCAGCCGAACGGACCGGTGAAGATGCTGGTGCTGGGCGAGGACTGGTGCGGGGACGTTATCCGTGGGATGCCGGTTCTGGCTCGCATCGCTGAGGTGGCCGGTTGGGAAATGAGCGTCTTTCCAAGGGACCAGCACCACGACATCATGAACGAGTTCCTCAAGAACGGGCAGTGGATGTCCATACCGGTTGCGGTGTTCTATACCAAGGACCACCGCTACATCTGTCACTGGATCGAGCGCCCCGAGTCCGCCGAACGGGAGATGCAGGAGATCGAGGAAGCGATACGGGCGGAGAACCCGGAAATCAGCGACCCGGACTTCGGCAGGGAGCGACGCCAGCGAACGGCAGCCAAGGCGGAGGACTGGCAACGGGATACGGTCACCGAGATAAGGGAACTGCTCGCAAGGAGCATCAGCTAAGCCTTTCCGGTTGGGATAACTACTTCCGGGGCTGGAGTTTGAATCACCGGCCCCGGTTCTTTTTGTCTGGTCTATTCCGGCGGGCGAGGCTCACCCAACGGCAGGAACAAGGCGGCCCCGCCGAAGCTGACGACCGCCAAGGACAAGAAGGGGATAGTGTAGCTGCCCTTCAAGTCGAACATTATGCCGGCGAACAGTGGGAACACCAGCAGCATAACATTCATGGGTATCATCGACACTCCCGTAATGCTGGCGAAGGCCTTCCTTCCAAAGTAGACTCCCCGTATGGCCGTGGTCAGCGGCGTCCGGCCGCCAAACCCGATACCCAGCAAAATCCCCCCCAAGTAAGCTACCGACAAACTGTGGGCCGCCAGCACGACCACCACCGATATGGCTTGGACAACCGAAAAGCAGAAGAGCGCCCACCGGATGGGCACGCGGTCTCCCACGTACCCGCCAATGAGGGTAAACAGCGCCCCAACGCCGGTATAGGTGGACACTATCCAGCCCACCGTTTGCAACGAAAATCCCCGGTCGTTGAGCATCGGGCCAAGGTGCACAGTCAGGGTCACGATGACGATGGAAGTACATGCGTGGCCCATGGTTATCAGCCAGAAGGCCTTGGTGCGCACGGCCTGCTGCCAAGTGTACTCCGGCCCTTCATTCGCGGTGGGTTGGCTTTGCACCCGATTGCTGAGGGTAGGCTCTGCAGGTCCGCCGTCGGGGCGCAGGCCGTACTGCTCCGGCCTGTCGCGCACCAATCGCGACATAGGATAAGCGAGCAGGATTGTTAAGAGTCCCAATGCGATGGCCGTGGCCCGCCAACCGGGCCGACCGGGGTAGTCCGGGTCTATGGCCCAAGCCAAGGCCGGCACTCCCACCACTCCACCCATGGAGAACCCTTCCATGGCCAATGACATAGCCGTGGAGCGCCTTCTCTGGAACCAGTGGTTCAGCGCCGTCATCATCGGCAGCCACGATCCCAAACCTGCCCCCATGCTCATAAGCATGAACGCCAGGTAGAACTGCCAGAGGTGATTGACTCTCCCGAATAGAATGAAGCCAAGTCCAAGTATCGGCAGGCCTATGAGGATCATCTTCCGGGGCCCGAGCTTGTCCACCATATAGCCGGCTACGGGCCCCATAATGGACCCCTCTACCCGGGTCAGGGAGAACGCTAACGACAGTTGGGTGCGGCTCCATGGAAAGCTTCGTTCCAGGACCACGAACCACGCCGGCATCCCCTGAAACATAGGCACGGTGCCGATGACCATGATTACGGCAGCGATTCCGGTCAGCCACCAACCGTAGAATATGCCCTTCCGCACCCTGCGATTCACTTCGGGGGCTACGGCGAGGCTCATCAGGAAAAAGCCCGACGAGACGACGAGCAAAGCGGCTAATGTCATGGTATGAGAGCCATTACGAAACCATTACGTATTATGCACCGAATCAGTAACGCCAAGGCAAAACATCCTGTAGTGTAACGCCTGAATTGGCTCGGCGAAAGATTGCCACTTGTCCTGACAGCCCTTAGGATGATACCCACCATTCGCGACCTATTGAAGGGTGTGCCCCAGACTCCACCTCATAAACCAGCGCAGGAGGATACGATGAAGTACGGGATGTTCATGATGCCGTCTCACCCGCCGGAACGGAACCTTGTCGAGGCCCATGAGTGGGACCTGGACTGCTTGGAATTGGCGGACCAGTTGGGCTTCAATGAAGCTTGGATCGGTGAGCACTTCACCAGCCCTTGGGAGCCGATACCGGCGCCCGACTTGATGATTGCTCAGGCGTTGATGCGCACCAAGAACATCAAGCTGGCCACCGGCGTTCACCTGCTTCCCTATCATCATCCCGCTGAACTGGCCCACAGGGTGGCGTACTTGGACCACCTAGCCCGGGGGCGGTTCTTCTTCGGCATAGGATCGGGAGGCCTGCCGAGCGACTACGCTCTCTTCGACGTGGACGGCAACGCCGGCCAGCACCGGGAGATGACGCGTGAGTCGCTAGACATAATCCTGAAGATTTGGGAGAACGACGGCCCCTTCGAATACAAAGGGAAGTTCTGGAACGTAAACCTGCCCGACACGATGTACGGCACGCTCAAATATTTTCTGACTCCCTACCAGAAGCCCCACCCACCGATTGGAGTCGCATCGGTCAGCATCGGCTCCGAGACGCTGAAGATCGCCGGAGAGCGAGGCTTCATACCTATGAGCCTCGGCTTGAACGGGGAGTACATCTCCAGCCATTGGGAAGCAGTCGTAGAGGGGGCGGCCCGCACAGGCAAGACACCCTCCCGCCAGGATTGGCGCATCGTGCGGGACGTTTTCGTTGCCGACAGCGACGACGAGGCGTATGAGAAGTCGGTCAACGGCATGTTGGGCAGGGTATGGCGGGACTACCTGCTTCCCTTGTTCGAAGCATTTAACCTGCTCACAGTCTTCAAACATGATCCCGAGGTGCCGGACTCGGAAGTCACTCCGGAGTACATGGCTGAGCACTTGTGGCTCATCGGCTCTCCCGATACGGTTGAAGAGAAACTGCGCCGCTTGTACGACCTGTCCGGTGGGTTCGGAACCCTGCTGACACTCATTTATGACTACATGGAAGACCAAGCCGGGTGGGAGAAGTCCATGCGGCTGCTTGCGCAGGACGTAATGCCCCGGTTGGCGGAGTTGACGCCGGAGTAGGCGTATACCGGGCCGCCTACCAAGATTTGGCGCAACAGACGACTGCGCAACCACTGCGCAACCAAGGAGGACTTGAGTGGCTACCGCCGAGGAACTGTCCAATCGCTATTTTCAGATGAGTCAATCCCTCATCCGTCAAGCGCAGGAAGAGCTGGACGAGGCGAAAGACTACCCCCAATCCTCCGAGAAGGCTTGGGGCGCGGTTGCCGAGGCACTCAAAGCCGCGGCGGTTGGCCGTAACTGGAACCACCATAGCCACGGCACTCTCAGGGATGTATCCACTCAACTTCACTTGGAATTCGG
Source organism: Dehalococcoidia bacterium (assembly GCA_965261795.1). Taxonomy (GTDB): domain Bacteria; phylum Chloroflexota; class Dehalococcoidia; order Lucifugimonadales; family UBA3495; genus CBDCFV01. The sequence goes on along the minus strand of OZ253476.1, from coordinate 3,385,777 downwards.
GCGGCCACGCATTTCCTATCTGTTTGACTCCGCCAAGGCGTTACGTACCAATTTTTACGAAAACCGCCTTGATCGGGAGCAAGTGTAGTTACGCATTGACGGTTGCAGGGAACTACTGGACGAACTGGAGCGTATACGCACTTCCCCACCCCGGCGTTATACTTCAGCCACCCAAGAACAAAGGCGGCGGCTGGAACGGTTGACCCGGCGGTCTCCAACAGTGACCGCCGAAGAAGCGGCCATAGATATTGCGGCCATAGATATTACAGTACTACCCCAAGTGTAAGAGGGCACCCAACAAGCCCTTATTTGGTGGAAAAGGCCCTCACCTGAGCCGTCTTCCAGAGGGAGAGCTGACAGGGGCATGTAAAATTGAGATTATAGCTACGAACCGGCCCCACCGTCCCTGGATTCCGGCCTACGCCGGAATGACGGAATGGGCCCGCCTGGATTCCGGCCTACGCCGGAATGACGGAATGGGCCCGATAGTGAGCATTTGGGAGCGGTTTTGTATTTGAGTAAGCCTACCCTACTATGCGGTCTCACGTTCAACTGCGTAAAGTCCCAAATGAAATACATACCCTTGTCAGCAGAGGGAGAGGGAGTTTACCGGTAATCACCCAAGTCACCAAGCGGCCTTTCTCCGCAGCGGCTGGCTGACGCGGCGAAGAAAGCCCAGTATTTCCCTTTGGGAACGCCATATTCCAGTCTCATGGTATGGGATTTCGCGGGCTGAGCAAAAGGTTCGCACCACTTTCTGGGCCTGTCGAAGCTTGTTGCGGGGCATGTTAGAGAACAGGTGGTGTTCGATCTGGTAGTTGAGGCCACCATACATAAAGTCGATTACCGGGTTGTGACGGATGTTGCGGGCCGTGAGCACCTGCTGGCGGAGGAAGTCCATTTGATTGTCGGCTTCCAATATGGGCATCCCTTTGTGGTTAGGGGCGAAGACCAGGCCCATGTGTAGGCCGAACAGTAGTTGGTGCACCACTATGAATGACAACGCCTGCCAAGGGTCCAGCAGCCAGAAAAGCAGTCCCAGATAGGCCACGAAATGCCCAGCGAAAAACAGCGGTTCGAAGACCGGGTATTTGACCTTGTTGCGCGTCAGGAGGTATTGGATGCCAGCAATGCGCAACCCAAATCCCCCTTCCAAGGCCAGCAATGGGAAAAAGAACAGGTGCTGGTGCCGGACTATCAGACGGCAAAGGCCGCCTTTTTTGAGCGCGTCTTCTTCACTGAAGGCGAGAACCGGGATATCAACGTCGGGGTCCATCCCGGTCTGGTTGGGATTGCTGTGATGTCGGTTGTGTTTGTCCACCCACCAAGTCCGCTCCATTCCCAACAGGAAGCTGATGCCAAGACCGGTGATGTCGTTCCAGCGGTTTGACCGGAAAATCTGGCGGTGCCCAGCGTCATGCCCAAGGAACGCAAGCCGGGCGAAAACGACCGAGAGGACCACAGCATCCAGCAGCAGCAGCCACAGGTTGTCCACCAGCGCGATAAATATGAAGCCGAAGGCCAAAAGGCCTAACGTGACTGCCCCGTTAAGGGCATAGTATCCCGGCTGTTTCTCCAACAGCCCTTGTCGCCTTACTATACGGGCCAACTCCAGGTACTCAGCCGATGGTGCGGCCTGGTTGCCGCCGATTGCTATTTCGCTGTCCATTTTCGTCTTACCACCACTACTTCCTATAAAAGTGAATTTCAACGCAGAGAACGCGGAATTTAAGGGGCTGGCCTTGGGACAATGGCAGGTATTTCGAGTTCGTGCACCAAGTCCATGAACTTTGGGACCTCCTGATCAAGAACGTCGGTCAGTATTTTTGTTTGCGCGTCGATGCGGCCAGTGATTTCCTCGAACACTTGGTAGGTCTGCTGAGGCGGTGCGAAGTCGGCTATGCCGACTACGGCCATCAACTCAGCCAATTGCCGGTTGAGTTTCACCGGCAGATGAAGGCGATGTCGGGCACCGGTGTGCCCGGTCTGAATCAACTCGCTCTCGATGTCGTTGAGGGACTGTTTGATAGCACCCGCCGCCTCAATTAAAGCTTGGCGAGACTCGGAATCGCCGGCCCGTTGCTCCCACTCCTCAACCTGGCTCCTTACGCTGCGGAGCCGCATAATGGCGCGGTGGGTGTCGGATAGTTTGTCCCTGATTTGTATCAAGGACCTGAACTGGGCGTCCAGGTCCTCTTGGCTGGCGGAAACGCGCGGGTCCTTCACTATATTGAATGTGTGGGTTTGGGCCTGTCCACCCGCGGACAGCCGGACTTCGTAGGCGCCGGGGGGCGCCATGGGCCCAGTGGCGACATCTTCGGTTGTTTTGTCTCCAGGCACCTTCTCGCTGGCCGGATAGCGCATATCCCAAACGAACCGGTTCATTCCTGGTTGATCGGCCAGGAGAGGTTCCTGCTCCGCGTCGTCCGGCTGCTCCCCAACCGGCGACTTATTGGACCAAGTCTTGATCACTGCCCCAGCGGCGTCTGAAATGGTGAGGTTAATCTCCTCTTCCGGGGACTCACTCAGGTAGTAGAAAATCAAAACGCCGTGGGGTGGATTCTCGCCGCCGTCCAGGACCTTGCGGACGGTCCGGTCATTGGGACCAAGGGTCTCGACGAAGGTCACGTCAGCGCCCATGGACATCCGGTAGCGCTTGCCGGAAGCGGGTTTTCGTCCGGGTAAAGGCGACCGGAGGCGTTGGGTCTCGGCAGGCTTCAACAATTGGAACGGTCCATCAGAAAAACCGGCGGCTGCCTGCTGGATTTGGCCAAGCTGGTCCAGCACCCAGAAGGACCTGCCATGAGTGGCCGCCACCAAATCGTTCTCTTTGACCAGAAGATCGTAGACCGGAACGGTTGGCAGGTTGGCTTGGAGGGAGCGCCAGGACTCGCCGTCGTCGAAGGAAACGTATACCCCAGTCTCCGTACCGACATAAAGCAGGCCACGGTGGGCCGGGTCTTCCCGGATAACCCTGGTATAGTCGTCCTTGGGGATGTTACCGGCTATCTCCGTCCAAGTCACGCCGTAATCGTTGGTCTTGTAAAGCATGGGCCGGGGTTCATCCAGCTTATACCGGGTTGCCGCGATGTAGGCGGTAGCGGGGTCGTGGGGCGAGACCTCTATCATGCTGACCAGCGTGAACGGGGGCATTGAGGACGGAGTAACCTGCTCCCAATGCTCCCCGCCGTCCTTGGATATATGCACCAGCCCGTCATCGGAACCCGCCCAAAAGACTCCCTTCTCGTGGGGAGACTCCACGAAGGCGAAGATAGTGCCGTAAACCTCCGCGCCCGAGGTGTCCTTGGTGACGGGGCCTCCCGACGGCTCCATCTTAGTAACGTCCTGGCGGGTCAGGTCGGGGCTGATCGCTTCCCAACTGGTCCCTTCGTCGGTGGAGCGGAACGCCATGTTCCCTGTTACATACAGGACGTTGGAATCGTGGGGCGAGAACTGGATAGGGAAGGTCCACTGGAAACGGTACTTCATCTCCTTGCTGCCACGACCCGTCATCAGTTCAGGCCAGACGGTTATGAGACGCACCTGCCCGGTGTCGTGGTCGTACCGTATCAGGTTGCCCCCGCCGCCGGCGGAACTGCCCACTGCACCGGAAAAGATTACGTTGGGATTTTCCGGATGGACGACGATATAGCCGCTTTCCGAATTGCCCACGGTATAGCAGTCTCCCCACGGGATGGCGCCTTTGTGGCTGCGGGAGGGGACAGCGATGGCAGTGTTGTCCTGCTGGGTGCCGTATACCCGATAGGGGTACCGGTTATCGGCGGCAACGTGATAGAACTGGGCGGTCAACTGGTTATAGATGGTGGACCAGGACTCGCCACCGTTGAAGCTCACGCAAGCGCCGCCGTCGTTGCCTTCGATCATGCGCAACGGGTTTTGAGGGTCTATCCACAGGTCGTGGTTGTCGCCATGGGGGGTGCTGACCTGATCGAAAGTCTTACCGCCGTCGACAGACTTCCAAGCCTGATAGTTCAGCGACCAAACGGTGTCGGCGTCCACTGGATCGGCGAAAATATGCTCGTAATACCAAGGGCGGCCCTGGATGTCCTGGTTGTCGGTCACCAATTCCCAGGTTGCGCCCGCATCGTCCGACCTGTAGAGTCCAGCGTCATCGGCCTCCACAGTGGCCCAGACCCTACCGGCTTTGGCGGGAGAGGCAGCGATACCGATGCGCCCTTTCAATCCCTTGGGCAGGCCCGGATTGTCGGTCAGTTCCTGCCAAGTATCCCCACCATCCACCGACTTGAAAATGCCGGAACCTTCGCCGCCACTGGTCAGGCTCCACGGTGTGCGCAGCGTCTCCCATAGAGCAGCATATAGAATTCTCGGATTGGCGGCATCTATCGACAGGTCAATCGCACCCGACTTGTCATCTCGGTACAAGACCCGCTCCCAATTCTTGCCGCCGTCGCGGGACCGGAACACGCCGCGCTGTTCGTTGGAGCCAAAAGCGTGGCCCAAAGCGGCCACGTAGACCAGATCAGGGTTTTGTGGATGAACGCGAACACGTGCGATGTGCCGCGTATCTTCCAACCCCAAGTGGACCCAAGTCTTGCCGGCATCAGTGGACCGGTATACACCGTCGCCGTAAGAGACGTCGCCGCGGATGCAGCACTCCCCCATGCCGACATAGATGACGTTGCGGTCCGAGTCGGCAACGGTGATCGCCCCCACCGCCGCAGTGTTAAGGAAGCCGTCGGACACGTTTTCCCAATAAACGCCTCCATCGTAGGTCTTCCAGACACCGCCGGCGCAAGCTCCGAAGTAAAACACCATCGGCTCCACCGGGTCTCCGGCAACGGCCACGACGCGGCCGCCCCGGGGAGGGCCGATGCAGCGCCATTGGACAGCGCCCAATACGTCCGGGTCGCTGGTTTTGGGGCGGGCTTGACTTCCGTTTATGGCCATGACGACACCTCTGGAATTTCTCTCGCACCATATTACCAGAGTACGCCAGAGGTGACAGCGAATTGGGCCAAGGGCAAGGCCTATTTGCTACACGAGTGACCCGCCTCCCGGTCGAGCGGGACTACGCCCGATACCGGGGGCTATATTCGATGAATAGAGTCACAGAGGAGTCAATTACCGGGAGTGATGAGAGGCCCAAACAGGGAGTGCGTCTTCAAGGTCCTGGACTTGATTCTTGATTTTCTCGGCGTCAACAACCTGTTGAGCGAAAGTCAGGGCGTAGCGGGCTGCGCGGAGGCGGATGGTCTTGTCAGAATCATTCATGGACTCGGCAAGGACTGTAACGCCTTGGAGCATGAGGCCATGGGCTTCCTGGCGGGCAAGTTCAGCGGCCTCTTGGTAGATGCGGGACAGTTCGTCACGAAAGTGAGGGTCTTCGAGCCAGCGGTACAGGGTCCTCCGTGCGATTTTGGCCCGGCGAGTGGCCTCGGCGATGGAAGACGCCTCGGATATGACGCGCAATGCGAACCGCTGGCGGCGAGTCAAATGGGAATTTTCGATTTCTGTGCCATTTTGTGTCATTCTGCGACTTTCAGCTTCGGATACGGGGGGACATTTGTCTATAGGTGTGTCAATTTCGGCTGTTTCAGCCCAATTTTGCCCAGTTTCGGGGTCGATTTTGTTAGCTTCTGTGTCATTTTGTGTCACTAGATTCCCTGTTGCCTCAGTGGCTGGTGTAGTTTAGTTCCCGGCCGGGGGACAATTGTTGTACAGATATTATGGTAAAGCAGGGTATTGCGAATTGGAAAGGGACAAATGTCAGTCAGGGTAAATTGGAATGCAGGAAAAGGGGACTATTTCTGAATATCAAAAAGGGTGTGACCAATCCGACGGCTCAGGTCATGTATAATCTCTGCGCTTGTCACGGGTGTGATGAAAAGTGATTGGAATATTGGGACGGCACATCCGTCGGTTGGTGTAATTGTCTGAATCAGGATTTACCGGATTTCAGGATTCTCAAGATGGATGCCTTTAATCCTCCTAATCTTGAGAATCCTGATTCAGACCGTTATGTCCCAATCAGCTTCAGTCATGCCCGTTTGCGACTGCCATCCTGAGCACTTTCAAAAGCATGACGGTGTGGGCCGTGGAATGGGGCATTATCTATGAGGTCATCGTAGTTGGGGAACACCTTCTTTGGCAAAGTAATCAGGCGGAGGCATTACGGCTGGGTCATTTTTTGCTTGGTGTTCTGCAATCTCATCGTTGAAGGAGGGATGAGGAACAGCGCGTCGGTGACGTTCCTGGCTTTGAGGAACGGCTTTGGGCGCAGCGCGGGGGCCACCGCCGGCATCTTTTCCACCGTAGGGCTGACGAGCATTATTTTTTCGCCCCTGCTGGGGGGGCTACTGGACCGGTTGGGGACGCGCATCCTGTTCCCCTTGGGGGGACTGTTCATCCTGCTGGGATATCTTCTCAGTAGCGTCGTCACCGACTTCTGGCAACTCTTCATTTTTTACGGAGTCTTTGCCGCTATTGGCGAGACCATCATTTCGTCCTTTACCGCGACGGCCAACCTGGCCCCGTGGTTCCCCCGGTCGCGTGGGCGGGCGTTAGGGTTGGCGGACGCAGGCAATCCCTTGGGGCAAGCTATTTTCGCGCCCCTGACCCAAGCGTTGATAGTCAGCATCGGCTGGCGCGGGGCATTCCGGGTGATCGGGCCGGTGTTCTTTCTCTTGGTAGCCCCCGCGAACTACCTGCTGCAACGGGCCGCGCCCTCCGGGGCGGGTTCTCAAGGTACGGGTGAAGCGGTGGAGTCTCAACCCGGACTGGGACCGCGCCCGGCCGCGGCGAACAGGAGACGCTGGGCACTTGGGACCGGGCGGCCTAGCTTACGCCCGGTATTGCGCAGCATTCCCTTCTGGTGCTTGGTGTCAGCGCGAACTTTTGCCGCCCTGGGCAACCAACTGACGACACTGCACATGGTGGCTTTCTTCGTGGCATCAGGGTACACACCGTTCCAAGCGGCGTCCACCATAGGAGTGGTGGGCTTGGTCAGCTTGGGGGCGCGCCCCGTCACAGGCGCTTTATCCGACTACTTGGGCCGGGAATTGGTCTACACCGCGGGGCTGAGTATGCAGGTGGCCGGGGTTCTAACGGTGCTGGTCTTCGGCGGCGGGGCAAGCCTATGGCCCTTAGCGCTGTTCGTGGGCTTGACCGGGTTGAGCGACGGTATTGCAGGGCTGGTATTGGGGGCCAAGGTGGCCGACCTGTTCCCTTCGTCCACCCTTGGGTCGGTGATGGGGATAGTGCAGAGCGGCAGGGGCTTGGGAATCATGGCAGGACCAGTCCTGGGCGGACTGTTGTTCGACCTGAAAGGGGACTATTCCTTCGCGTTTTCCTTGGCTGTTTTTCTTTCGCTGGCGGCCATCAGCTTCATGTGGGCCGCTAGGTTCACCGCCGTCAAAGCCAGCTAAGAAACTATCTCACAATAAACTGTCCCCGCTGATATCACATAGTTGCTGAACGAAGCTCGTGGATTCCCGCCTGCGCGGGAATGACGGGTTTGCAGCGGGAATGACGCGGCTGGCTTCGCGGGAATGACGCGGCTGGCTTCGCGGGAATGACGCGGCTGGCTTCGCGGGAATGACGCGGCTGGCTTCGCGGGAATGACGCGGCTGGCTTCGCGGGAATGACGCGGCTGGCTTCGCGGGAATGACGCGGCTGGCTTCGCGGGAATGACGCGGCTGGCTTCGCGGGAATGACGCGGCTGGCTTCGCGGGAATGACGCGGCTGGCTTCGCGGGAATGACGCGGCTGGCTTCGCGGGAATGACGCGGCTGGCTTCGCGGGAATGACGCGGCTGGCTTCGCGGGAATGACGCGGCTGGCTTCGCGGGAATGACGCGGCTGGCTTCGCGGGAATGACGCGGCTGGCTTCGCGGGAATGACGCGGCTGGCTTCGCGGGAATGACGCGGCTGGCTTCGCGGGAATGACGCGGCTGGCTTCGCGGGAATGACGCGTGAGGCAGTTCGCCAAGTCTTGAGACAGTTATCAATAACCTACCGGGTTGGCCGCACCGGAACCTACCGGGTTGGCCGCACCGGCCTGGTGATGATCAGGGCCTGCCGTTGAACGGGGGGTATTCGTCCCGCAGCAACGAGGTGTAAACGTTCACCCGCGCACTCCACCTCAAGTACCCCAACACGAAGTTAAAGAAACTTTGCGGATACTGCTGAAGGATGAGTACAGACCACCAGGCTATGGACACAACGACCAGAACGGCGATGGTGTAAAAAAACAATACAATCCCGTGGGGGATGCCGACGTACAACCAGCCGAGGAAGAACTTGAGCAGCGCATGGCCTCGGGAGAGCCGTTCCGGGTATTCCACCTCAAACGAGACAGGGCTATGCTCAGGCCGGGTGGAAAATGGAGGATAGTCATCTGTCATGAAGTAGGACCAGTAAGCTTCCACTTGGGCGTTCCAGCGGTAATAGCCGACGATAAAGCGGAACAGGCCATCCGGGTACCGGCCCCTTATGAGAATGGCGATGAGGGCAACGGGAATAACCAGGAACGCCAGTAAGGTGTAGAAGAATAGAATTATCCCGTGGGGTATCCCGACATAGAAGATTCCCAGGAAGCTCTTGAGCAGCAGATGCCACCGGGACAATCGTTCGGGATAGCTTACGTCGAAATGGACCGGAGTTCCTGTACCGGCGGCCATGGAAACCTCCTTGGCGGACCTGAGAACCTTGGCGGGCCTGAGAACCTTGGCGGGCCTGAGACCCTCTGATATTTTGAGAGGTCAGGGTTGGACAGCACTTGGGACAATTCTGGTCCCGTTTCCGTATTATATCAAAGATGATTTTTCAGGTAGTATCCACTCTGCACGGGCTTAGGTGTGTTCAAGCGATTTACTTAACCATTCGGGCCGGGCCGGAAAAGTCATATATAATATCCGTCAAGCGAGATTGGGAGGAACACATGACTATCGAGATAGATCTGAGAGTGCCTTCCTGCGGCCCGGTTACGGAAGTAGCCGAGTTTGTACAGCGATGCGAGGCCGCGGGATTTGACGGAGTCGGCTTGCTGGACTCGCAGATGCTGGAACGCGACGTGTTTGTCAGTATGGCCTTGGCGGCGCAAGCCACTGAGCGTATCCGTATCTCCGCCGCGGTCTTGAACCCGGTCACCAGGCATTTGTCGGTAACGGCGTCGGCGGCGAAAACGGTGGCGGAGATTGCGCCCGACCGGGTGCAATTCTGGATCGGCCGCGGCTTCAGCTCAGTGCAGACAGTGGGCATTCGCCCGGCCACCGTGAGGGAGATGCGCCAATCGGTGCTGACCCTCAAGAGCATCTTAGCTGGAGAGGAACTGTCGTTCGGTCAAGGGACAAGCCACCCAGCAACCAGCCGAATGCGCTACGGCGACGATGCTGTCCCTCCAGTGTACATCGCCGCCGCCGGTCCCCGCACCATTGAGGTGGCCGGAGAGGTAGCGGACGGGGTGTTGATGCAAGTGGGCATCCATCCCAAATCTGTGGAGTTAGCCCGCCAGCACTTGGAGATTGGAGCTAAACGGGCAGGTAGAAACCCTGACGATCTGGAGGTGGTGCTCACCGCTACCACCGCAATCCACGAAGACCAGAAGGAAGCGCGGGAGATGGCACGTCCGCTGTGCGCCCAACGGTTGATAGAGGAGAGCCATGCGCCATACCTGAAGGCCGCCGGTCTGGACCCTTCAGGATTCGAAATACCCCAAGGGTTACGGGAACTGTATCCCGACGTGCCACACGCGGAGGACTGGGAGGAAGCAAGACGGCTGTGCGCGTTCATACCTGACGACCTGCTCGCCGAGTTGTGCGACACGATCGGGTTGGTGGGGACGCCGGAGTATTGCGTTGAGCAACTGCGGAAGGCCGAGGCCAACGGCATCAAGCACCTGTACTTGATGACTTCCGAGACGTACCAGTACCCACACCGGGAGCTTGCGGCGTTCAAAGAGACCATTTTCCCGGCCTTGGGCCGGGGTTGATGCCGCCTCGCCAATGGTGGTCTCCTCCGGGTGCAGTACGTACAGAGAACGTTTCGCAAGTAGTCCGCCACATCATTTTGATGTTGCTGGTTGCCGTCGGACCAATCCTGATAGCGTGCAGCGCGCCGGAGTCGGAAACAGGAAGAGCCGTTACTCAGGCGCCTTTTGCGCGAACATCCACTGTGGCCCCCACAGCCGACGAGGTGAGTTCACCCGCCCCTACGGAGACGCTTATTCGTCAGCCGACAGAGCCTCCGGCGCCGTCATCGCCCGGCATAGCCAGTCCCACCGCTCATCCAACCCCACGACCTTCGCCTACCACGCAGTCCGCCGCTGTGACGCCCCTGCAACCTGTGGGGGTCTCTCCGGCGTTTCCTAACCTGGGCTTCGAGCGTCTAACCAACCTCGCCCAGCCGTCGGGCGAGGATAATTTGTTGTTCGTAACGGAGCAAGCGGGGATCATCCAGGGTTTCGTCAACGATCCCACTGTGGCTGAGTCTTTCGTTTTTCTGGACATCACCAACAGGGTTAGCACAAAGGGGAATGAGGAGGGTTTGCTGGGGATGGCATTCGATCCGGACTACAGCGAGAACGGCAGGTTCTACGTCTACTACTCCGCCTCAAACCCCAGAAGGTCGGTGTTGTCCCGCTTTCACGCTCCCTCTAACGATACGGATAGCGCCGACGCCGACAACGAAGTCATCATCATGGAGATACCCCAGCCCTACAGCAACCACAACGGCGGTCAACTGGCCTTCGGCCCGGACGGATACCTTTACGTAGGACTGGGCGACGGTGGAAGCGCGGGCGACCCGAAGTCGAACGGGCAGGACCTTGGGACGCTGTTGGGATCAGTGCTACGTATCGACGTTTCCCGGGAAACGGACCGCCCCGGCTACGGGATACCCAATGACAACCCCTTCTCCGGCGTTGAAGGAGCGCGGGGAGAAATCTGGGCCTACGGCCTGCGGAACCCTTGGCGGTTTTCATTTGACCGGGAGACCGGCGAACTGTGGCTGGGCGACGTGGGGCAGCACCTTTGGGAGGAGATAGACCTTATAGAAAAGGGCGGCAACTACGGCTGGAATGTCATGGAGGGCGAGCATTGCTTTCGACCCAAGACCGGATGTGACACGGCAGGGCTGGAGCCACCGGTGTTTGAATACGGCAGTGAGGAAGGGTGTTCGGTAATAGGGGGTTACGTGTATCGAGGCAACGGGCTGCCGTCCCTTTGGGGCGCTTACGTCTACGCCGATTATTGCTCGGGCAGCATTTGGGCCCTTCGGCAAGAAGACGGATCGGTTACAGACCAGCGGTTAATTGGCCGCCTCGGTAGGCAAATCACTTCTTTTGGACAGGACCGGGAGGGCAATCTGTACGTCCTGACCCAAAATTCCGGGATTTACGAGTTGGTGGAGAGGGGGGCGCCCTGAGACGCGAAATGGTTAGAGCGAAGGAACGTGGTGACGTATCTACGGAGCAGCGACTTTGGACCGAGAATGCAAAGACTCCAACAACTTGCGCGACGCGGCGGCGATTTCCTCGACCGCCACTTCGAAGCACTCCGAATTGGCTCGGGAAGGCTGGCGACAGCCGCTGATTTTGCGGACGAATTGCAGGGCGGCTTCCCGTACTTCCGTATCCTGGGGAGGGCCGCCGGAACTGCGTAGGACTTTTATGCTGCGACACATGACACAACCTCAATGCCTTCATTCCGAATCCAGACCAGACCGGCCTTTCCTGAAGATTTTAGACTCACCGGGGTACCGGATACACGGTACATCTTTGTTAGTCCAAAGTTTCTTGATAGCACGAGAATAAATCCTGCTTGCACAAGGTACTGGTAGACCGTACATTGGTAGCAATGCTGGTAGCAATGCTAATTCGTTCAGTCCAACACAGGGGATTGCGCTGGCTGATTGAGGACGATAACCCACGATTCTTACAGCAAGGCATGGCCGACCGGATACGCAACATTTTAACAGCCTTAGTCCTTTTAACAGCCTTAGTCCTTGCCGAGGACATTGGCAGCTTCATTAATGACGCTCCACAATGAGGCTCCACCCGGTTGGCGCATACATCGGCTCTCGGGCGACCGGCAGGACGAATGGAGCATTTCTGTATCCGGCAATTGGCGAATTACCTTCGAAGAAGTTACCGGCTACATTGACCGGTTGAATCCGGAGGATTATCACTGATGGCTAACGCAGGTATGAAAGTGAACATGACCCCTTCTCATCCGGGCGAGTTCATCCGAACGGAAGTAATTGAGGAGTTGGGACTGGACGTGACGAAAGCCGCTGAGATTCTGGGGGTTCGCCGGGCGACACTTTCGGACTTGCTGAACGGCAAAATCGCGCTGTCGCCTGAGATGGCGCTCCGTATCGAGAAGGCCTTTGGCATCAGTATGGACTTGATGTTGCGGATGCAGGCTTGGCACGACGCATCCGAAATGCGCGCCCGCGCCCATGAATTCAGTGTGCAACGATACCAACCCAGTTGAACGACCAGCGTTCAAAACCGCGCTTGGCACCCTGTTGACTGACTACCAATCAGTGTCGTACCCGCCCACAACTACGGAGAAACGAATATGACAAGCCCTACTATTACTATTCCAGACGCGCTGAACGCTTTTTGCTTGGACACCGACGCCTATCTGGCGGGCAAGGCCGATGGGCCGTTGGCTGGCATGACCTTCGCCGCCAAAGACATTCTTGACGTGATCGGCCATGTTACCGGCGGGGGCAACCCGGACTGGAAAGCCACCCACCAAGCAGCGGAGAACACGGCTTGGGCGGTCCAAGTATTGGTGGACGCCGGGGCAACCATGGTTGGGAAGACAATTACCGACGAGCTTACCCGGGGCATTTTCGGCGAAAACGCCCACTACGGCACGCCCATAAATCCCCGCGCTCCGGGCCACGTACCCGGCGGCTCGTCCAGCGGGTCGGCGGCGGCGGTGGCCGGGGGGCTGGTCGATTTTGCGTTGGGATCGGACACCGGCGGGTCGGTGCGGATTCCGTCCAGCTTCTGCGGCCTGTACGGTATCCGTCCCACCCACGGAAGAATACCTTTGGACGGCATACTGCTGCAAGCGCCCAGCTACGACACCATCGGCTGGTTCGCTACGAACGTGGATACCTTCTTTCGCGTAGGAGAGGTGCTTCTGGGCGGCGAGATTCCGCCGGCACGGCCCCAGAGGGTAGTTATCGCCGAGGACGCTTTGGAAATAGCTGACCCGAGCGTGGTCGAGGCGCTGTCTCCTCACATCGACCGTTTGGCTGCGATGGTTGGCAATTCCCTTAGGGAACGCTTATCTCCAAACGGTCTTATCGATTGGTCGGCCCAACAGCAGACCCTTCAGGGCCGGGAGGGATGGGAAACAGCGCGGGACTGGCTGGACCGGACGAATCCCCGGTTGAGTTTCGAGGTTGGCGACCGGTACGGCGGAGCCAGGGCAATCACCGATGCCGAGGTAGAGGCTGCCCGGGCCGCGAGGTTGGAAATACTGAAACGGATGGACGACGTGCTGGCCGGGGGGACGTTCGTGTGTCTGCCCACCGCGCCCAGTCCCGCACCACCGACAGGTCAACGACGTTCGGAGCGAGATACGCTCCGGGCACGAATCAGCGCATTGACGAGCATAGCCGGAACCATTGGCGCGCCGCAGATCAATCTACCCTTGGCCGAGGTGGACGGTATGCCGGTGGGCTTGTCCCTCATCGGGCCGAGGGGCTCCGATGAGGGACTTATCGGTTTCGCGCGGGAGGTCGCTGCGCTTTAGCCTGACATGCCGGTCACGAGTCAGTAGTAAACGTAGTTGCCCACGCCGCCGTTGGCTGAGATAAGCTCGCCGGTGATCGATTGGGCCTGCACCGAGGACAAGAACACGGTCAAGAACCCGACCTCCGAAGCGTCGACCATGCGGCAGATGGCGTTGCCCCTGGGCGATCCGGCGGCAAAGTCGCCTGCCTCCACTTCCTCAGGGGTGACGCCCATTTGGGCGGCCCGCTCGGCCAGCATCACAGCAGTGCGCTCCGTGCGGGTGGTGCCGGGATGAATGCAGTTGACCGTAATCCCGAACCGGCCCAATTGGTTTGACAGGGTCTTGGTCATGTGCACCATCGACACGTTGCGCGCGCCGCCACTGAGGTTGCCGGCGACGCGGGCGTTGCCGCCGCTGATATTGATGATGCGGCCCCAGCCCTGCTCCTTCAGATAAGGAATAGCGGCGCGGGCACACCTCAAGGCACCAACGTACTTCACGTCGAAATCGCTTAACAGGTCGTCTTCGTTGACGGTCTCGATGGGGCCGGTGGCCGTGGCCGAGCCGCCCGGCAGCGACGCGCTATTGACCAGGATATGCAGGCCGCCAAGCCTGCTGGCCGCCTCGGAAACAACCTGGTCAACCTGCTCTTTGTTGGTAACGTCCAACGCCAGCGGTATGATGCGCCGCCCCGTCTCGTCTTCCAATTCCCGGGCTGTGTTCTCCAGCTCGGAAACGGTGCGCGACGCTATGGCCACGTCTACTCCCTCCAGCGCCAATTCGCGGGCGATGGCCTTGCCGATACCGCGGCCTCCACCGCCCACCAAAGCGTATTTACCTTGCAGTCCGAAGTCCATTGGGACGCCTCCTGATCAAATTAGTGCTACAGGCCCATAGCCCCCAAGCCCGCCCTGGAAACGTCTTCGTCCCTCTGTCCGCTGGGGTACCCGCCGACGCCAATGCCGCCGAGGATGACGCCGTCTTTCATTATCACCAAGCCGCCCTGGCCGTTGGTGAGGTTGGGGTCGCCCAATTCGGCGATGCTGCGTCCCCGGTCATGGAGCCCCGCCGCGTGAGCGCCGCTGTCCTGGCCCAGGATGGCGGAGGTGTAGGCCTTCCGCAGGCAATGACGCCGGCTGAAAACCCGGAGGTTGTCCATAGCGGCGTAGGCCAGCAGGTTGCCGGCAGAGTCCACGACGGCCATCGCTATGGGCTCGTTCGGCGTCTCCATGCCCTTGTCAATCATCGCTTTCATAGCGGCTTGTACCTGTTGGAATGACGGTGATTCTGCCATTAAAGTCTCCTCATATAGTAGGTTAGTGATCGCGGCGCGCTGCCGCACTTGAGTAAGGCCGACTATATATTACACTGGTGTTCAAGCCTGTGGTGACAGGGGCACGAGGTTAGCATTGCCGTTGGCGATGAATAACGGGCGCCAGTACAAGATGGCTGGCGGCACACCGGATGATGGCCGCAGCAGTCTCTTCCCAACTGACGCCTTCAGCTTGACAGTATATTGCCCCTACTGTATTGTCCGCGTTGTTCTGGATGGAATGGCTTGTGCTGCTGCGCCCAGACTCGTTTGGGCACCGGGGCAATTGCCCGTCAATCAATGCAAGCACTATCAATGTAAGCACTAAGGAGTACAAGGTATGGTCCACCACCTACCCGGCGTTAGATTCTTGTTAATTATTTCCTGCTTGGCGATCATCGGGTTGGCCGCGGCCTGCGGGGGCGCAGAACCGCCGCCGCCGCCCACAACTGCCCCTACAGCCATGCCGGAACCGACGACACCCCCGGAAGTGCAAGGCATCGCCCCGACCAAAGCAGGGGAGATGGCCGCCACTGCCGAGCCGGTGCCTACATCCGCGCCCTCGGAATCGGCCAGCGGGAAAGACGTTGTCAGGGCCGTTATACCAGTAGAGCCTGACAAGCTCTCGCCGTGGCAGACCGGCAGCGCCGAAACAGGGTCTATCGTCAGCAGGGCCTTGTCGCAAGGCTTGGCCTTCCTGGATATCCCGACGCTCGTCTTAGGTCCCACCACCGCTACAACCGGCTGGGAACAGTTGGCGCCGGACAAGTGGCGTCTTACTCTGCGGGAAGGGGTGAAGTTCCGTAATGGGGAACCATGGAACGCCGAAGCGGCAGCTTGGAACCTGACCAGATACGGAGACCCCGAAATTGGCCTTGACCTTTCGGCCCGCATCCCCTCCTCTGCCTCTGTGGTTGACGACATGACAGTGGACATACAATGCGTCGATCCGTGCCCGGTCTTGCCGTCTGAGTTGGTAAGTGTGATCTCCCAAGCGCCCCAGTGGTTCCAGTCCAATCCCGAAGAGGTTACTGACGTCATTACCATGGGATTTGGCCAGTACGAATATGTTGACTATAAGCCCGGCGAGTTTCTGAAGATAACCGAGTATGCCGACTATGTGCCTGTGCCCGATTCCGACGTGACCTCCCGTGACCTGCACCGTGCATACGTACCCGACATTCATTTCGTCTGGCGGTTGGAGACCACGGTGAGGGCCGCCATGCTGAAGGCGGAGGAAGCAGACTTCACCTACATCCTGGACGTTGAGGACATACCCAACGTGCCCAATGCCAAGTCTACTCCCCAATGGGAAGTCGAAGGGTTTTACATCGACACACTTTGGCACCCCATGTTGAAGCAGAAGGAGTTCCGCCAAGCGTTGGTGCACGCCATCAACTGCGAGGAAATCGTGGAGATAATCTTCAAAGGCGCCACCACGTGCAGTCCTATTCCCGCAGTCATTGGGATGCCTGGTATAGATGAAGAGAACGGCTCCTACTGGGAGTACAACCCTCAGAAGGCCCGGGACTTACTGGCAGAAACCGGCTACGATGGTGAGGAAATCCGCATCATCGGGCGGACGGGGCGTGTGCCGAAGCAGCCGGAAGTATACGAAGCGATGGCCGGCTACTGGGAAAAGGTTGGCATTAAAGGGAAAGTGGAGGTCACAGAACGCAACCTGTGGAGGGTAATCCGCAACTGTGGCATAGGCAACATTGTGTCCGGGGCCGGGGTGGAAATTACGTCCGACAGAATCAACCAGCCGCCGGACAACTGCAAGGATACCGCGGATTCCGGCCACCTGATTGAGTTCACGCCGGAATGGCCTACCTTGGACTTCTGGCGCCCGGCGGCCCGCTTGATGAACTGCAACTACTTCCAATCGAGGGTATGCGACCCGGAGATACAAACCATTCTTGAAAAAGCAGGCGAGACTCCCGTAGAGGAAGGCCGCGGCGATTTGCTGAAGCAGTTGGCCGACCGCATGAAAGAGGACGTCTTGTTCGTCGGCGTGTTCCAAGCCTTCGAGGTTCACGCAATGGTGGACGACCTGGAATACGAACCCAGACCTGACCAGTTGGTTATCTACGGCAACATGCGCTGGACCAAGTGACCTTCTATTAAGGTTGCGCCCTTGCAAGAGTCCCTCGGAAGCTGCTGCGGCTGCTTCTGGGGGATTTTGCCAATGGGCCGGTTACCATCTAAAACTGCTAATCTTGACAAACACTGAGGTAGGAACGTTGGTCCATACCGCAAGTGACCACCTTGCGTAATTACATCGCACGCCGGGCGGCCCATTCTATTTTTATCGTCCTTGGACTCATGGCACTTCTCTTTTTTGCCGTAAACATCCTGGGCGACCCGGTGCTTTTGCTGGTAGACGAAAATGCGTCGCAAGAAGCCATCGAGGCGATGAGCAAAAAGCTGGGCTACGACAGGCCTTTGCACATCCGGTTCATAGAGTTTTATGGCGACGTATTGACCGGGGACTTCGGCCTATCCCTTCGGCACAGGACCGACGCATTATCGATGGTATTGGACCGTTTGCCCAACACCGCCGCCCTGGCCTTGGTGGCTTGGGGGTTAGGGTCGTTGGGGGTACCGCTGGGGATGCTGGCGGCGCGCCATCCGAGGGGTGTAGCGGACCGACTGGTCAACGTTCTATCGTTCGCCATCATCTCCGTCCCTCAATTCTGGTTGGCCTTGATGCTTATCCTGGTAGTCGCCCTGCAACTGAACCTACTGCCCACATCAGGGTTCCAAGGCCTGGGGCCGCGTGGATGGGAGTTCATAGTCCTGCCGGCGGTGGCGTTGTGCCCTCGTGTATTGGGCCGGAACGCGCAAATCACCCGCGCCACCATGATCGAGGAGTTGGGCAAGCAGTACGTGTCCACAGCGCGGGCCAAGGGGTTGTCAGAAAGTATCGTGCTAAGCCCGAATCCACCGAAGGAGGGCGTGTAGCAGGGTCCTGAAGAGACAAGAAAGTACTCCTGTGCTTCTGGGATAATGGTTTTCGAGACAGAAGGCCGACCCCAGAAAGGAGCACCCAATAGATGCTACCACGCAACCACCCCGACCGCATCCGCATCGCCTTCGACGATCACCGCCTGGTGGCCAATGCCGGGCTGCTCCTGCCGTCCACCCTGGCCCAGCATCTCGGCCTGCCCCAACTGGTTGACCGGCGCCTCGACCTGGGCCGCGCCCCAGGCCGAGCCAACACCGGCGATAAGATGATGACGCTGGTGGCCTCGGCGCTGGCGGGCGGCGACTGTATCGACGACGCCGACGTGTTGCGCACCGGAGGGACGGCCTGCGCCCTGGGCAGCACGGTCAAGGCGCCATCCACGCTGGGTACCTTCTTGCGCAGCTTCCGGTGGGGCCATGTCCGCCAGTTGGACCGGGTGAGCCGCGAGCTGCTGGCCCGGGCCTGGGCCGCTGGGGCGGGACCCGGCGATGCGCCCCTGACCATCGACCTCGATTCCACCATCTGCGAGACCTACGGCCTGGCCAAGGAGGGTGCCCGCCACCACGGCTACACCGGCAAGCGGGGCTATCACCCGCTGCTGGCCGTCGCCGCCGGCACCGGCGACGTGCTGATGGCCCGGCTGCGCGAGGGCCGGGCCAACACCGCCCGGGGCGCCGCCCACTTCCTGCGGGAGACGGTGGGGCGGGTGCGCTACGCCGGGGCCAGGGGACAGCTCACCATGCGGGCCGACAGCGGCTTCTATACCCACACCGTGGTCTCCGTCTGCCGCAAGCTGGACGTGCGCTTCTCCATCACCATCCGCCAGCACAAAAGCCTGCACAATCTCATCGAGGCCATACCCGAAGATGCCTGGACGCCGATTCCCTACTGGATGGACGGCGCCGCCGATGTGGCGGAGACCACCTATATCCCCTTCCAGAGCGAGCCCGATGCCGCGCCGGTGCGGCTCATCGTCCGGCGGGTGAGGCCCACGCCCGGTTCCCAGCTGGCCCTCTTCGCCACCTACAGCTATCACGGCTTCATCACCGACCGGGACGGGGAGACCCTGGAACTGGAGGCGAACCACCGCCGCCACGCCGAGATCGAGAACGCCATCCGAGACCTCAAGTACGGCGTAGGGTTGAATCATCTCCCCTCGGGCCGCTTCGCCGCCAACGCCGCCTGGCTGGCGGTCCAGGTGATGGCGCACAACCTGGCCCGCTGGACGGCCCGGCTCGGCCTGGGAGAGCAGGTGGTAACCACCAAGACCATGCGACGGCGGTTCTTCTCCCTCGCCGGGCGGCTCACCCGCTCGGCGCGCCGCCTCACTCTGCATCTCCCCCGGCGCTGGCCCTGGGAAACCCAGTTCAGCCGCGCCCTGGCCCGGCTGCGAGCCATTCCATTCCCAGCCTGACGGCGCCGTCGGCGACTGACCCACCACCGGACAACCGAAGGTCCCCGCAAACTCGCGCCAGCCCGCTCCGGAATGGTCTCCTACTGCATGCTGTCCCGCCGATCTCGCTCGCCACATCCACTGTAGGCCGCCATCGGTGCCCCGAAAAGCGCCTGCAGACCGCCCGCCAACCTCCCGTCTACCCGAATTCGAGCCCGGATTATCGCGCTTGTAACTCCCTCACTCCCCTTCCGCTGTCCTCACGCCGTCTATCGGTGTCCATCGGTGGATTCGGGCTAAGGGTCCACGTTCTGAAGAACGCTTCAATCAGCATCGTAACCCTGATGGGCGACGAACTGGCGGCGTTTATGAACGGGGCAGTGGTCACCGAGGTCATATTCGGCTGGCCTGGTTTGGGCAAACTGATTTTCGACGCCATCAACGCGAGAGACCTGCCGGTGGTGACGGCATCCGTATTCGTCGCGGCGCTGGTGGTGATGGCAATCAATTTTACAGTGGACTTGATTTACCAATGGCTGGACCCACGAATCTCTTACAGATAATAGGACAATGGTGAGTTGAGGAAGTTGTCAGACCATGCAAAATGACACGCCGATAATCAGGAAGCCCAGCCCGCTGGTTGGCGTTTGGCGGAACGCGCTGTTGCAATCCTTCTTCAACGACCCAGTCACCTTGGTTTCCGGACTTTTCCTGCTCGTAGTCGTCTTGGCCGCCATATTTGCGCCTTGGGTATCGCCTCACGGAGACCGCGACCAACAGGTGCCGTTGCGCCACCTTTCTCCTGTGTCCACCGGCATGGCCACAAATGACTTAACCTTGGAAAAGGAAAAACGGTTTTACATTCTGGGGACCGACCACTTGGGGCGGGACATGCTGAGCCGGGTAATCCACGGCGGGCGCATTTCCTTGGCGGTGGGTGTCATCGGCGTGCTGACCTCCGGGTTCATCGGGACCTTCCTCGGGCTGTTGGCGGGTTACTACCGCGGAATCATCGACGATATCATCATGCGGGCGGTGGATGTGTTCATGTCCGTGCCTCTTTTGCTCCTGGCGTTGATGGTGCTGTATATCCTGGGCTCCAGCTTCACCAACATCATAATTGTGTTTGCGGTGGGCCGGTGGATGGTGTACTGCCGCGTTACCCGCGGGGTGGTCTTGTCCTTGCGGGAGCAGTCGTTCATCGACGCCGCCCGCGCCATCGGGGCCAGCGACCGACGCATCGTTTGGCGACACATCGTACCAAACTTGATTACTCCCCTGCTGACCATGGCCGCCTTGGACGTGCCCAACAACATTCTTACGGAGTCCACCCTGAGTTTCCTAGGCTTCGGCATACAGCCGCCCGAATCTTCCTGGGGGACGATGCTTGCACAAGGCCGGGGCTATATCCAAGCCGCTTGGTGGGTGGTCGTCGTGCCGGGCGTCGCCATATTCCTGACTGCGCTGTCGTTCAACCTGTTCGGAGTGTGGATGCGGGCGGTCAGCGATCCGTTGCAGCGGTGGCGTTGGCTGAAGGCGACCAAAGAGGCCAGAGAGGTCCGGGTCCAGTCGTAAGCGCGCTTCGGTTTGGACCTCTCTAGCAAGTCATTATTGCCTCGCTAGTCAGGCGGTACACGCTGGGAAGTGCAAGGCTATAATGACGTAAAGTCGTCTGAGTCAGGGCTTGGCGGATTTGGGGATTGCCTGGATTGTTGGCTGCCGGGAGCGATGGCGTGTGAACATTTGGGGCGTGTTGGCGGCGGTAGTCGGACTGTTACTGGGCGGCCGCCTGCACCACGGGGACTCCCTCCGCCGCCTATCTCGACAGCCATACCAACAGCCACACCGTACTTGGACGCAATGGTGCAGGCCGCTGTGGCCGCCGCACTGCCCACCGCAACACCCACGACTCTGATATTGACGCCACCGTCACGGCTCGGATGGCTGCCACCATAGCCGCCATGCCTACTCGGACATCCCGATGTGAGTATGCTGGTTTCACCGTGGTATCAATTTAGACTTGGCAGCCAGGACTTTGACGGTTGTGAGGAGTATGGTATTCTTACATGGAGATTCCACTGCAAAATGTTAGCAACAGTGGATGATTAAGCGCCTGTTTCTTACCTAGCCGAAGTGGCGGAATGGTAGACGCGCCGGTCTCAAAAACCGGTGGGGGCAACCCCGTGTCAGTTCGACTCTGACCTTCGGCACCACATCAACTTCCACAGACGTCCGATAGCGTCCATTTTCCCCCACAACCAGCTTTACTTTGGTATCTCTGTTACTTAACGTTGTCCAGCGATGTCCATTAAAGTTTCCCTACATCCACGAAAAACTGTGGGGAACTGAGTGGGGAAAATGACAAGGCTGACGGCAGTCAAGGTAAAGAACCTCAAACTTCCGGGCCGGTATGGAGTGGGCACTGGCGGCCTAGGCGGCCGTCCCTCCAGCCGGCACAGCACCAGGTGTTTCACTGCGTTAAAGCTGATGGCTCCCAGCCTGATGGCGTCCCTTACGACGTGATGCACCTCCTGTTGGGAGAAATGCTCCAGCAGCCTGAGCACCTGCATAAACTCCCGCTTGCCCCGCCGTCCCATCCTGGACTCCAGCAGCCGGCGCAACGTGCCAAACTCCTCAGGGAGATCCCATCCCTGGAGGGGCGCGGCCTGGTCCAGGGCGCCCGGCTTACGCTCCAGGAGCGGCAGGAAGTGGATGGGGTCGTAGACGAAATCGTCCCACTGGTAGGAGCGGTGATGGCCGGCGATGACCTCTGAACCGCAACTGATGACCACCCGGTCGACGTAGCCCCGCACCAGCACGTCCCGGTGTCCGTAGGCCACCGGCACCGAGTACTCGTCGGTCCTGTACCTGACCAAGGAGGGGGAACTCACCCGGCCCGCCTGCTTCTCGCAGGCGTCGTAGGGCGCTGCGGCAACGGCAGCAGGGTCTCCAGGTCCTGCTCCATCCGCTGACCAATGGTCTCCGTGTGGCCCCGCAGTCGGGCATCCATCCGTTCCAAGCAACGCCGCTCCAAGTGGGCATTCAGAGCAGCGAAGCTTTCGAAGGACGGGATGTGCACCAGGAAGTTGCGCCGCACGTATCCCACCAAGCCCTCCACTTGATTCGACCGGCATCACGGCTAGGTCCACCACTCAGGAAAACGCGCGGGTCCGTCTGCTAAGACGACTCATTGCCGACGGTCCGCAACAGGAAATGGCAATTGTGATTGCCCCGGTTCATGTTGTTGCCGAAGCAGTGATAACCAGCGTTGATAATGGCAACGCAGTGCCCGGGATTGGTGTCGCCACCTCCACAGCGACCAGTACAAGACAACATCAGCAGAGGGAGTTCCGTCCATATCAGGCGGATGAGCAGACGGTGCACCTCGGGGACCGTCAGGGGAATCAGCCTTTCGTCCAAGCTGGAGCAGCTCCCGTTTCTGCTAGGCATCCCGGCGCCAGCGCTTGGTGCCTGACCGCCGCCAGATAGGCGTTGGCCAGCATCGCCATCGTGATGTGCCGGTACCAGCCATCCCACCTTCGCATTTCACATTAGTCCAGCCCCACCCCAGCCTTCGCGAGGGCAGGCTCCGTCTCTTGGCCTCCTCCAAGCACTCCTCGACATCCCATCGGACCCCGGCCACCCTCACCCAGTCCCTCCAAGGAACTTCCAGCTGGGCCCAATACTGTAGGCGCACCTTTACCGACTCGGTACTCTCATATGAGGACCGCAATTTGCTCCAGCTTTGTCCAGATAAAGACGGAACCGGCGAGCGGTATCTGAAACACTGTCATTCTCAAGCCAGCCTGACCTTTCGGGCTATTGTCTGCGGTGTAGTACCAGAATGCCCTGAGGTTCCCGCAGCGGAAGGGTCTGCAAGCCGGCGAGAATTACTCGGAATAGTTGAACAATGGTGGAAGAGGTCCTTAAGGGCCCGGCATAACCTTCTGTGTCTCTTGAGCTTTCATGGTACAACCTTGTGGTCAAAAGGTTGTAGTACGGATATCAGCTGGATGCGGCAGCCAAATCATTCTCACACGGAATAGTGCACCTTGACACCAAGCGGATTCGGGGAGAGTATTTTATCGGTAATCATTGCCGAGATTTGAAATCCTGTTATGTCCTCGATAGCCGCAGTCGTCGCCACCCACAACCGGCCTGAGCTCCTTGAGAAGAGGTCGTTGGCTTCCATCATTCTCCAGACCCGCCCCCCTGACTACCTAGTCGTGGTGGACGATTCGGACATGGAGACCAGGTCCGCCAACGCCGAGATAGTTGCCCGCTTGGTTCTTCCCCGCACCACGGCGTTTTACTTGGAGAACCGACGCACTCCGGGTGCTTCCGGCGCTTGGAACACTGCCCTTTCACACCTTCAGGAGGTTGACCAGTCGGTATTCATCGCCGTTCTGGACGACGATGATGGATGGACGTCTACATACTTGGAGGAATGTGAAAGGGCAGTGTTGGAGAGGGACCTGGACATGGTTGCATCAGGGCTTGTATTCATCCTTTCACAGGGATCGGATGGCGATCTGCTGGACCCTCCTGGTAGCCTGAATACCCGCGACCTGCTGGTACGTAATACTCACATCCAAGGCTCCAACCTGTTCGTGCGCCTCAGGAAACTGATGGAAGCCGGGGGATTCGATGAGGCCCTCACCAGCACCACTGACCGCGACATCTGCATCCGGCTGGCAGACCTCGGCACGGTTAAATACGGCGCATTGAATGAGCATCTGGTCCATCACTTCGCCGACAATGACCGGCCCCGGCTGTCCAGGCCGGGAGGGGACGCAAAACGCTCTGGTCTGACATATTTCTACCGCAAATACCGGGGCCGGATGTCCGGGGAGCAAGATGCTGCTTTTCTCGAACGCAGCCGGAGGCTCTTTGACTGCGACCCAGCCGAGACGATACAGGTGCCTCCCCCTGCTTTATCGGTTTCCAGTGGGGATGCTGCCGATGGCTCCTTGGTTCTGGTGGTCGGATCGATTACATCTCCCGAAACCGGCCTCGTTGCAAGACTCCTCGACTCTTTGGTCGAGAAAATCGGCGGGCGTAAGGAAGTCGCACTGAAGGTGGTCCTGCTGGAAAACGGCGGCCACGACGCCGAGTCCAGGGGCGAGTTACGGAAGACAGTTCGATGGGCCTCCCGGCAAGGCCTCGACGTTGTGCTCAAGACCTTGGAGCAGCAGGCCGTAGATGCTGGCGCCGGAGTCTTTTCCGCGACCCCGGAGCAACTGTCCCAGCGGAAAAGCATAGCCTTGGGCCGGACCATGCTGCAGCACTACCTGTTCACGGAGGCCAAGCCTCTCCAAGGAGCGGTGGTGTGGATTCTCGATGATGACGTGGTGCTGGAAGGACCGGCCTATGGCTCCGACGGGTCAGTTCAGGCCCAGGACATCGACTACGTGTCGACCATCAGGCGCTTGAAAGGGACAGGGGCCAGTGTCGTGTTGTGCGAAGTCACCGGTGACCCGCCTCTGCCATCCCTGAGCTGCGTCCGGACCCAGATGGTAGACCTGTACCACAACCTGCACCGGTTGGCCTCCCTGTCACCGGACTTCCCTTTTCCGGACCTTCGCGACGAGAACAGGCTGGCCAGGCTGGATAACCCCGACTACTACTACGACCTCTCGAGCAGGGGTACCTGCCACCTGGAGTTGCCCTTCTGGTTTGAGACGGAGGGAAAGAGCTTGACCGGAGGGGATGTCTTCCGGGAAATGGCGGGACGCCTCTCCGGAATCATGAGTGGCATCCAGGTCTTCCGGCCCTTGGTGAGAAGCGAATCCGGGGATGCCAGCGCCACACTTTCACCTTCGCTGAACAGGGGTCCCGCCACCCTGGTGTTCGACCTGCAGGCGCTGCGGGAGTTTCCCAATGCGGTCCCTTCCGTCAACGGCGCCGATATCCGCCGGAGTGACATGGTGTGGAGTCTTCTAACCTGGTTTGCCGGGAGGCGCGAGGTGCTGCAGGCCCCGCTGCCGGTCCGCCAAGTGAGGCTTCCGTCCTCTGGAACCGAAGGTAATTTCGCCACGGTGGAGCAGGACATCCGGGGACACGCCCTCTATTCCTGCCTGAGCGACTTGCTTGGGCAGAAAGTGGAACGACTGCAGAGGAACGGGCAGGTCTCCCCGGGCCGAGACCTCCTGGAATTCAGTGACCACGAAGTCGAGCACGCAGCCGCACTATATCGGAAGTACCTGCGCCAGCGGTCCCTCGCTTTCGAGATGAGCTTCATCAGGACCATGGGCCTGGTATCGGCCATAAGGCGATTCTGCCAGACAGACCCCTGTGGAGATCTCAGGCCTTGGTGGCTTGAGTCGGCGGAATTTGAGGAAGCCGCAGCAAGTCTGAGGGTCTTCGTGGATACCTTGGCGTTGACCTATACCGAGGCACAACTGGATGCCTTCAAACGCCGCATGGGCGAATTCGATATCAAGGCCGTTGTGGGTTTCCTCAAGGAATTGCCCGGGATCGCCGACCGTCACCGCGCCAACACCCCCCTGCCTGCGAGGAAACTCCAGGACGAGGCGGAAGCCTACATCAGTGCCGAGTTCGGGGCTGGGCCTCTGACCTGCCTGGGCATCGGAGAAGAGGGCGTTGTCCTCACCGACGGCAGGCTGGTTTACAAGTATTTTCACTACTGGAAAGCCCGGGACAGGGAGCAACGGGTCTCGTTCTTCCAGTCGTTGGCGGGCAGGCTCTCCGGATATCGGACGCTTCCCGAGATTCTGGAAGTGCGCCGGGAAGGGGACCATGTGGTTGCGGTTTATCCCTACGAAGAGGGAACGACATTCGAGGGCGGCCACCTGGAAGGGCTGCTGACCCTGCTCCGGGAGATGCGCCAGGCAGGTATCGCCTGCCGCAACGTTCACCCGGACAATCTCGTGGTTACCCCCGGTGGTGTGAAGTTTATTGACTACGGCTCGGACATTGTCCCCATAAACGGCCACGAGTTCGAACAGATGTGTCGTCGGGCCTTTCTCACCTATCGTTTCCCTTTCCGTTCGGACCTGAAGCGCCTGATGACCAGGGCGCTGACGGACTCCACCCTGCCGGAACTTACAGGCCTTGACCGGTTCCTGGAGGTATTGGACCCGCGAGGGCTGGAGGAACTCTACTACCGCCCCATGGCCGATCTGGTTGCGGTCCAGAGACCCAAGGCGGTATTGGACTATGGTTGCGGGAATGGACGGCTGACCGAGGAACTCACCCGCCAGGGAGTCCGGGTCATTGGGTATGACCCGGACCCGGCCAGCATCGCCCGGTGCTTGCAATACGGCAGCCAAGCCGCATACGGAGGCCGGAAGCTGCTCGAAACCCTCAGGTCGGAGGACGCCCGGTTCGACACCGTGGTTTGCGGCAGAGTGTTGTGCACGATTGCTGACGACTTGGAATTCCAGAACGTCCTGGCGGACCTGCGCCGGCTGGTTGCAGACTCGGGGACGGTCCTGGTGGCGGTCTGCAACCCGTTCCACTTGGCGACGGTATCGACCGAACTGGGGGAGAAACACCTGCCCGACGGGTACAAGTATGAGGAAACGTTCGTCTATGACAAGACCGTTGCCGTCAATGGCAATCGACGTAGCGAGGTGCACCGGAGTTTCTCGACCTACCGGCGGGCGTTTTCCGATGCCGGCTTCCGCACAGCGGGTGTTACCGAATTCGGCGGCGTAGATACCAAAACGCTCCTGCCTGCCTCCGACCACTTGGTTTTCCGGCTTACACCGGTGCCAACCGACGGCCCGCGGGTCTCCCTCCTGATCAAGACCTGCTTGATGGAATGGCGCACGATCGAACGCCTGATACGGCATCAAGTGGGTCAGATGGAAACCCCGGTGCGGTTCGTGGAGAAGGTGGTCGTAGTAGACACCTTCGAGGGGCCATTTGCCCGCCAGTATGACCAACCCGACCCGGACGCCCACCGGGCGGCGATGGAGCGCCTGCTGAGTGATGGCATGGTGGACCGGGTGGTCTATGCCCCCACGAACCCGGAAACGGTCCGCGCCGTTTATCGGAAGTGGTTCGGAGAGGAGTCAGTGGAGACACATTCGGGCAATGGTCAGCAACTGTTCGCCACCCTCTTCGGTTTCGACTCATGCTCCGGTGACTATGTGCTGCAGGTGGACAGCGACCTGCTGATAGCCCGGCGCGACAGTGCCCACGACTACTTGGGGGAGATGACGGACGTCCTTCGACACGACCCCGAGGCGCTGTTCGTGACCATGAGCATCTGCCAGCCCGAGCCTGTGCCCTATACCCATGAGGGGTCCAACGGTGATTGGCGGGTCGAAGTACGAGGTTGCCTGTTCGACCGGGAGAGGCTCCGGTCGGTGTTGCCTGTGCCCAACGGGCTGGAACAGGGCCGGTTCACCTTGTCCTGGCACAGGGCATTTGACCGGTTTATTGCGTCATCAGACTATCGTTCGTACCGGGGAGGCGATCCCACGACGGCATTCATCCACGTCCCGAATGACCGGAAAACCGGCCACGAGGAATGGCTGGACGTCATCGGTTCCGTTGAGCGCGGCCATGTTCCTGCCGTACAGATGGGCAGCGTGGAGCTCGTTGGCTCCGGAGCGGACTGGGTCGGCCCCAAGCGGCACGAACCCTTTATCTTTGTCATATGCGGACGAAACGTGGAGCCTGCAAGGTTCAAGCGATGTTTCGATTCCTTGGCTGCCCAGAAGGGCGTCGATTGGGGCGCGGTTGTGGTGGATGACGCTTCGACCAACGGGTTCGGTGACTATGCCCGTGTGCTGTTGGCGGACTACGCCCAGAGGGTCACCCTGGTCCGGAACGAATACAGGCGCGGCGGGCTGTACAACACTTGGAACGCTGTCGTCAATTTCTGCGCCGACCCGGAGTCGGTGATAATCACCCTGGACGCCGACGACGCCCTTATCGGGGAGCGCGTTCTGGCGCGGGTCCGGGCCGAGTACCAGGACGGGGCCGACGTGACAGTGGGGTCTATGCTGAGGCTCGACAAGGAGGCTTTCTATCCGCCGAACTTCGACAATCCACGGTGGTGGGACAGCAACGTCTGGCAGCACCTGCGCACCTTCCGGAAACGGCTCTTTGACGCCATTGATGTAGAGGACCTGAAGATCGACGGGGAATGGATCGACCTCGCCGCCGACTGGGCGTTCATGGCGCCAATCGTCGAGATGGCCTCCAACCCGAGGCACATCGAAGAACCTCTGTACCTGTACGAGCCCGCAGTGCCGAAGGACGAGGGAAGCCGCCAGGAGAGGGACTCGGTTATCGCCCGAATCCTTGACAAGGACCGATACGCCAGGGACAAGGACCGATACGCCAGGATGTGTTAACCCAGTCTCCGGTTGCTGTTCCTCTTGGATCCCTACTCCACGTCCTTCTATAAGGGACGAAAAGGGATGGCCCACACGTAGCAACTTATCCCTGTACAATGTAGTAGTAGAGGTTATGCCAAGACTCGGGAGAACTCTCCTGTATGGAGCTTGCGACAAGAGCGCGTAGACGTCAATGCATGGTCCCCAATTGCAAGTGGTCGTAGCGAGGAGGACTTGTGAGCAGCAATACTCCCGAACAACTAGCAAGGGCAAACATTGACTGGCTGCTCTGTCAGGCAGGTTGGGCGGTGCAAGACTTGGCTGCGCTCAACGTCCATGCCGCCCGCGGCGTCGCGGTGCGGGAGTTTCCGTTGCGGCCCGGCCACGGGACCGCCGACTACCTGCTTTACGTTGACAGCAGAGTGGCAGGCGTGGTCGAGGCGAAGCCCGAAGGCCACACCCTTACCGGGGTGGAGAGCCAGTCGGGGAAGTATGGCGTGGGTCTGCCGGATAACCTGCCAACCTACATCCGCCCGCTGCCGTTCCTGTACGAGAGCACCGGGATGGAGACCCGCTTCACCAACGGACTCGACCCTCAGCCTCGGAGCCGGAACGTCTTCTCCTTCCATACCCCAGCGATGCTGGCTGAATGGCTGGACTCGTCCACGCTGTCCTGGAACACGGGCCAACGGCAGGTAGCCGGGGAACAGTCCACCTATTCAACCCCGTTCAGCCTGCGTGGAAGGCTGAACGAAATGCCTCCGCTGGACGAGTCTGGTCTCTGGCCTGTGCAGGCTGAGGCCATCCGCAACCTGGAGCAGTCGCTGGCCGAGGCCCGCCCGCGCTCCTTGGTGCAGATGGCCACCGGCAGCGGCAAGACATTTATGGCCTGCAACCAAGTCTACCGCCTCATCCGGCACGCGGGCGCAAGGCGGGTGCTGTTCCTCGTGGACCGCAGCAATCTGGGACGACAAGCTTACCGGGAGTTCCAAGGATTCACCGTGCCCGGCGACGGACGCAAGTTCACCGAGCTTTACAATGTCCAGCTCCTGCAATCGAGCAGCATCGACCCGGTCAGCCGGGTGTGCATCGCCACCATCCAGCGGGTCTACTCCATGCTCAAGGGAGAGGAGCTGGACCCGGAGCTGGAGGAGCTTTCCGGTTTCGACATAGCCTCGGCCAGGCGCTCGCCGCAGACCGTGGAATACAACCCGAGCTTTCCAATCGAGGAGTTCGACTTCATCATCGCCGACGAGTGCCACCGCTCCATCTACGACCTGTGGCGGCAGGTGCTGGAGTACTTCGACGCCTTCCTCATCGGTCTGACCGCCACGCCCTCCAAGCAGACCATCGGCTTCTTCAACCAGAACCTGGTCATGGAGTACAACCATCAGCAGGCGGTGGCCGACGGCATCAACGTGGGCTACAACGTCTACCGCATCGAGACGAAGATCACGGAGGAGGGGTCCACGATAGAGGCCGGCATGACGGTGGACCGGCGTGACCGCCGCACCCGCAACGTCCGATGGGAGGAACTGGACGAAGAACTCCCTTACTCCCCGGGCCAGCTCGACCGGGACGTGGTGGCGGTGGACCAGATACGCACGGTCATCCAGACCTTCCGCGACAAGGTAACGGTCGAGATATTTCCGGGCCGCCAGCACGTGCCCAAGACCATAATCTTCGCCAAGGACGACAGCCACGCCGACGACATCGTCGGCATCGTGCGGGAGGAGTTCGGCAAGGGCAACGACTTCTGCCAGAAGATCACCTACCGCACCACCGGGGCCAAGCCCGAGGACCTGATCACCCAGTTCCGCAACAGCTTCAATCCCCGCATCGTGGTCACCGTGGATATGATCGCCACCGGCACCGACATTAAGCCGGTGGAGGTAGTGTTCTTCATGCGCAACGTGCGCAGCCGCAACTTCTTCGAACAGATGAAGGGACGCGGCGTCCGCACCATCTCCCCGACCGACTTCAACGCTGTAACGCCGGACGCCCCTGGCAAGGACCGCTTCGTCATCGTGGACGCTGTGGGCGTGACCGAGAGCGAGCTGTCGGAGTCCTACTCGCTGGACCGACATCCGTCGGTGCCCTTCGACAAGCTGCTGGACATGGTCGCCATGGGCGACCGCGAGCCGGACACGCTGTCGTCGCTGGCCAGCCGCCTCGCCCGCTTGGACCGGCGGATCTCACCCCAGGACCGGCAGGTAATAGAAGACGTCTCTGGCGGAGTCTCTCTGAAGGAGTTGGTGTCGGGGCTGCTCAACGCCGACGACCCTGGCGCTGCTCTGAAAGAAGCGCAGAAGGCCACAGGACAGGATGACCCTTCAAATGAGGCCATTGCGGCAGCGGAAAAGCAACTGCTGGAGGCGGCAGCCAAACCCTTTGCCGCCAACCCGGAACTGCGGCATCGGCTGGCCGAGATTCACCGCGCCTACGAGCAGACCATCGACACGGTGTCCCAGGATGCGATGATCCGGGCGGAGTTCTCCGGGGCAGAGGCAGACGCCCTTACCCGCTCTTTCCGGGAGTACATCGAGGAAAACAAGGACGAGATCACCGCCCTGCAGGTCTTGTACCAGCGGCCCTACAGCCAGCGGCTCAGCTATGCCGACATCCGGGCGCTGGCCGACGCGCTGGCAGGCCCGCCCCGCTCCTGGACCACGCCGCGGCTGTGGGACGCCTACCGTCAGATTGACCAGTCGAAGGTGCGCGGCTCCAGGCAACGGGTGCTGGCCGACATTGTGTCGCTGGTGCGCTTCGCCATCGGGAGCGACGATGAGTTGGCGCCCTTCGCCGAGCAGGTGGAGGAACGGTTCAGCGGCTGGCTGGCGATGCAGGAAGTCGCCGGACGCGCCTTCACCGAGGAGCAGCGGCAATGGCTGAAGGACATCAAGGACCACATTGCCGGCAGCGTCAGCATTGACCTTGAGGCTTTCCAATACGCCCCCTTCAGCCAGCGGGGCGGCCTGATGCGGGCCTACACCCTGTTTGGCGAAGGACTGGCGGCGCTGCTGGAGGAGCTGAACCTGGCGCTGGCGGGGTAGGGTATCAGCGGCGCAACCCGTCTGTTTTTGTCAAGATGTTTCTTGACTATCCCGCCACGCCGCACAATAATGGAATAATACTGCTAGGAGGAATCGGTGATGGTTGCAACGCGGCAAAAGTTTTCCAGTCAGGCCGACCCGGAGTTGCTGGAGGGAATGCGAGAGATTGCCCGCAAGGAAGGAAGGCAGTTTCAAGCCGTTCTGGAAGAAGCTATGGCCGGCTACATCAAAGGCAAGACAAAAGAGAACGTGCGCCCCGAGTTTATGGCCCACTACCGGGCCAGCCTTGAGCGGAACCGGCTGCTGGCGGAATTGCTGGCCCAGTGAGCAGCGACTTCCCGACCACACAGGAAATCCTCGCCGTACACGAAGACCAGATTGAGAAGTTCGGCGGCTCCCATGGCCTGCGGGACATGGGAGCGTTGGAGTCGGCGCTTTTCCGTCCGCAAATGGGGTACTACGACGGTATCATCGAGGAAGCTGCCGCGATGATGGAAAGCCTGGCCATGAACCACCCCTTCATAGACGGCAACAAGCGGGTGGCCTTCTTCGTAACAGCGGCCTTTCTCATGCAGAACGGCCACTTCATCGACTGCGACAGCCGCGAAGCATACGACCACTTCATGCGCCTGTTCGACACCAACTCCTTCCGCTTCGCCGAGTTGAAAGCTTGGCTCGAGGAACACGTCCAGCCCCTTCCGCCAAACGGGTAGATGCCTGCCAACGAAATAATCTTCCAGGTTCGGGAATCCCCCGAGGGCGGCTACACAGCCCGCGCCGTGGGCTACGGCATCTTCACCCAGGGCGACGACTGGGATGATTTGATATACATGATGCGGGATCCAGTGCTGTGCTATTTCAACGATGGCGAAGCGCCTCAGGCAATTCGGGTAGTTGCGTCGTAGGATTACATCGCGTTGAGCGGGATAGTCTAATGCCGCCCAGAGTGCGGGAAGCAATCCGTATAGTCGAACAGGATGGCTGGTTTCATGTGAGGACAAGGGGCAGCTATCGCCACTACTATCACCCGGAGAAACCGGGCACGGTGACTATTGCCGGCAACTTGGGCAAAGAACTCGAAACAAAGACTTGGTACACTATTCTGGAGCAAGCAGGGTTGGACAGGAGGGATTACCGATGAAATACGTAGCGCTGATCGGCAAAACCGGCAACGGCTATTCGGCGCACCTGCCGGATTTGCCCGGTTGCATTGCCGCTGCCGACACCTTCGAGGAAACTGCGGCCCTCATCCGCGAGGCAGCCAATTTCCACGTCGAAATGATGGCCGAACACGGCGAATCCATCCCCCAACCTATCTACGCCGCCATCGACGTGGAAATCCCGGCCGTCGATGCGTCGCAACAGGTCGCCGTTGAAACTGGCGGGTAACGCTTGAGGAGACCGGAAATGCCGGACAACGAAATAGTTTTCCATGTCTGGGAATCCCCCGAGGGCGGTTATGAAGCCCGGTCCGTTGGCTACAGCATCTTCACCGAGGGAGATGACTGGGAGCATCTAAAATTTATGATGCGGGACGCTGTGCTGTGTCACTTCGATGATGGGCAAGCGCCCCAATCGATTCGCGTAATCGGGCCGTAGGATAACGTTGTGTTGAGCAGGACTGACCTATGCCCAAAGTTCGGGACGCAATTCGGCTGGTGGAGGAAGACGGGTGGTACTGGGTACGAACACGGGGCAGCCATCGGCAGTACCATCACCCGCGGAAGCCGGGAACCGTTACCATCGCCGGGAGGCCCGGCACTGACGTTCCGATTGGTACGTGGAATGGCATAATGAAACAAGCGGGTATAGAGAGGGCAGAACTGATGAAATACACTGTCATCATCGAAAAGGGACCCACCAGCTACGGCGCCTATATCCCGGACCTGCCGGGCTGCGTCGCGGCGGGGGAAACCAGGGAGGAAGTGGTTTCGCTCATCACTGGGGCGGTCGTGGACCACGTTGAGTTGATGGCCGAGCATGGAGAGGCCGTCCCTGCACCCACAAGTGCCGCCATAGAGGTGGAAGTTCAACGCCCCATCACGAGCGAGGAAATTGCCGTTGAGACGGGTAGATAATTGACAGGAGATATGTGATGGTCGCCGCACGGGAAAAGTTTACCGGCCAAGCTGTACCGGAGTTGCTGTCCGGGATGCGCGGGATTGCCCGGCGTGAGGGCCGGGATTTCGAGGCAGTCCTGGAAGATGCCATGTGGGATTACCTCAAGAACAAGCTACCGCAAAACGTGCGCCCAGAAGTCATGGCCCACTACTATGCCAGCCTTGAGCGAAACCGGCTGCTGATGGAGCTTCTGGCTAAATCCTGAGCAGGAGAATCATGATGACCGTAGCAGAGATCAAGCAGGCCATCCTGGACCTGCCCAAAGCCGAATACGCAGAGCTGGTCGAATGGCTATACGAACAGTGCGAATGCGAATGGGAGGAATGGGACCTACAGCTTGAAGCAGACGTGGCAGCCGGGAAGCTGGATTTCCTCAAAGAAAAGGCCCTTGAGGCCAAGCGAAACGGTACCTTAGGATACCTATAATGCATCGGACGGAGCCCGATTTCTGGAGGTATCTTTCACAATTGCCCGAATCCGCCCAGAGAACGGCCAGGAGGAATTTTCAAAGGCTGAAGGACGACCCTGGGTATGCCTCTCTCAACTTTAAGAAAGTTGGCCCGTATTGGTCCGTGCGAATTGGCCTTTCCCACAGGGCCCTAGCCTATGAGGATGACGAGGATTTCGTCTGGTTCTGGATTGGCAAGCATGATGAGTACGACAGGATAATCAGGGCCGGAAGGTAAAGGGACAGTAGCGATGCCTGACGCAGAAATAGTCTTTCAAGTCTGGGAATCCCCCGAGGGTGGTTATGAAGCCCGGGCCGTCGGCTACAGCATCTTCACCGAGGGAGATGACTGGGAGCATCTAAAATTTATGATGCGGGACGCTGTGCTGTGTCACTTCGATGATGGGCAAGCGCCCCAATCGATTCGCGTCCACCTGATCCAAAGCGAGGTCATACCTGTGTGAGGCTGCCACGAAATCTGTCCGGCATGGAACTTGTCGTCCTGTTGCGACGGCATTACGGCTACAATCTCATCCGTCAGAGGGGCAGCCACATGAGACTTGCCAGTACCTATATGGGCTACGAGCATCACGTCTCCGTTCCTCGCCACAATCCGCTAAGATTGGGCACATTGGATCGCATTTTCGGTGACGTAGCCGAATACTTGGACATTGACGAGGACGAACTGAAGCAGGAACTGTTCGGCAAATGATACAACAAGACTTTCCTGCAAGCTGGGCAGTCAGCGCCCTTGCAGATGCTTGCCTAGTCGTTCAGGGGCAATCCCCGCCAAGTGAAACCTACAACACTGACGGGGTGGGACTACCGTTTCTTCAAGGGAAAGCCGAGTTTGGCGACACATATCCCACGGCAGTCAAGTGGTGCTCCGCTCCTAACAAGATAGCCGAGCCTGACGACGTTCTAATTTCGATACGGGCGCCGGTAGGCCCAACCAATCTTTGCCCGGTGCGGGCTTGCATCGGTAGAGGATTGGCGGCTATCAGACCGAAAGGCGACATACCGCCCAAGTATGTTCTCTACTTTTTGCGGGCTACCAAAGAGGAACTGCGAGCCAATTCAACAGGCACCACTTTCGAGGCTATACGTGGCGATAACCTTCGGTCTCATCGTATAGGTTTAGCTCCCCTCCCCGAACAACACCGCATCGTTGCCGAAATCGAGACACAGTTCACGCGCCTCGACGCCTCCGTCGCCGCGCTGCGGCGGGCGCAGGCCAACCTGAAGCGCTACCGGGCCAGCGTCCTCAAGGACGCCTGCGAGGGCCGGCTGGTTCCAACCGAGGCAGAGCTGGCCCGCTCCGAGGGCCGCGATTACGAACCCGCCGCTGTCCTGCTGGAGCGCATCCTGGCCGAGCGCCGCGCCCGCTGGGAGTCGCAGGAGAAGCGGCGGGGCAAGTACAAGGAACCCTCCGCCCCGGACTCCTCCACCCTGCCGCAACTGCCGGAGGGGTGGGCGTGGGCGACGCTCTCTCAACTTTCTGAACTCAAAGGAGGCGTAACTAAGGGGCAACGCTACAAAAGCGAGCAAATGCTCCGGGAAGTCCCTTACCTGAGAGTTGCAAACGTTCAACGGGGCTTTTTAGACTTGAAGCACGTCAGTACGATTGAGACATCACAAGAGAACATTGACCAACTCAGGTTGAAACCGGGGGACGTTTTGTTCACAGAGGGCGGAGACCGGGACAAACTCGGTCGTGGTTGGGTTTGGAAGGGAGAAATCGAAGAGTGTATCCATCAGAATCATGTGTTCAGAGCCAGACCGCTTTCCAACAGTGTCATACCGGAATTTGTGTCATGGTGGGGAAACTCGTTCGGCCAAGACTTCTTTTCTCGGTTCGGTAAGCAAACCACCAATCTGGCCTCGATAAACCTGACAGTTCTTTCCTTGTTCCCTGTACCCCTCCCGCCCCTGGCCGAGCAACATCGCATCGTGGCCGAGGTGGAGCGTCGGCTGTCGGTCATCCAGCAGGCGGAGGCCACCGTGGAGGCCAGTCTGGTGCGGGCGGAGCGGCTGCGGCAGAGCATCCTCAAGCAGGCGTTCTCCGGCAATCTGGTCCCCCAGGACCCCGACGACGAACCGGCATCGGCGCTGCTGGAGCGCATCAGGGCCGAGCGCGAGGCGCAAGCGCAGGCGTCGGCCTCCGGCAAGGGCAAGTCCGGGCGGCGTAGAAGGAAGGCGACGCGGTGATTTGTGGTATATTGGCCGCCAAGGACGGTGAGCGAAATGGTTGCCAAACCCGATGCACACGGGCCGGCACGCCAGCGAGCGATGACCCAGCGAGGCGGCCCCGCAGGGGGACACGGCCCTGATGAGGCCCGGCTTGACCGGGATCCCCTTTCCCTACCCATCTGCCTGGAGTTCGGGCCGGTGCTGGAAGTATTGGCCGAGGCGGGCTATGTTGGGGAGAGGCTTAACGAATTGCTGGTCCAGTTCAACGAGGCCAACAAGGATGCGGTGGGCAAACTGGAGTTGGATGCAGAGGGAAGGTTGCTGATATCGCCTATGCAGAGCAAAGCGGGCTCACTATCGGAAGGGATCGTGTTCGGGGAACTGTACCTCTGGACTCGGGAGCACGGCGGTGAGGCCCACGGCGCGCGGCTGGGCGTCGAACTGCCCAACGGCGCCCGCTACGCTCCCGACGCGGCCTGGCTGTCCCCGGAGCAACTTGCGGGCTATTCGCCTTCGGGGGAGACATGGCTGCTGCATTTCTGCCCCCACTTCGTGGTGGAGATAATGTCGCGCAACGACCGTCCGGCGGCCTCGCGACGTAAGATGGACGACTACATCACCCACGGTGGGCGGCTGGGCTGGCTCATTGATCCCTTCCGGCGGCAGGCGCATATCTACCGCCCCGGCGCCGGACCCGTCACGCTGGACGACCCGGAGCAGTTGACCGGCGCGCCCGAACTGCCGGGGTTCGTGTTCGATGTTCGCGCTCTGATTTTCGACGCTCAGTAGGCGCGCATGACCACCTCATCGGCTATCGGGCAAAAGCTGTGGAACTACTGCAACGTCCTGCGCGACGCTGGGCTGTCCTACGGCGACTACCTGGAGCAGCTCACCTACCTGATTTTCCTCAAGATGATGGACGAGCGCAGCCGCCCGCCCTACACCCTGCTGCCGGACTACCAGCCGCCGCCCATCCCCGACGGCTACGGCTGGTCCAGCCTGCTGTCGAGGGACGGCGACGAGTTGGAGACCCATTACCGGCGCACACTGGAAACGCTGGGCGGGCAGAAGGGGACCTTGGGCGTGATTTTCCGCAAGGCCCAGAACAAGATCCAGGAACCGGCCATGCTGACCCGGCTGGTCCAGGAACTCATCGACAGCGAGAACTGGCTGTCCCTGAGCGCCGACGTGAAAGGCGACGCCTACGAGTCTCTGCTGGAGCGCAACGCCCAGGACGTGAAGACCGGCGCCGGGCAGTATTTCACGCCGCGCCCGCTGATCCAAGCCATCGTTGACGTAATGCGGCCCGGGCCCGACGACACCATCTGCGACCCGGCCTGCGGCACCGGCGGCTTCCTGCTGGCCGTCCACGACTACATTGTCGGCCATCACCCGGCGATGGACCGGGGCCAACTGGAGCATCTGCAACGGGACGCCCTGCACGGATGGGAGATCGTGGACAGCGCGGCCCGGCTGTGCGTGATGAACCTGTACCTTCACGGCATCGGCGGCGATGAAACCAGGATTACCGTGGACGACAGCTTGCGGGCCCATCCGGGAACCAACTACGAACTGGTGCTGACCAATCCGCCCTTCGGCCGCAAGTCGGCCCTGACCTTCGTGAACAGCGAGGGCGAGTCGGAGCGGGAGGCCCTGACGGTGGAGCGTCCCGACTTCTGGGCCACCACCAGCAACAAGCAACTGAACTTCCTGCAGCACGTGCGGACCCTGTTGAAGACCCAAGGGCGGGCAGCCATCGTGGTGCCGGACAACGTCCTGTTCGAGGGCGGCGCCGGAGAGACTGTGCGCCGACGCCTGCTGGCCGAGTGCGACGCCCATACCCTGCTGCGGCTGCCTACCGGCGTCTTCTACGCTCAGGGCGTCAAGGCCAACGTGCTATTCTTCGACCGCAAGCCGGCCAGCGAAACGCCCTGGACCAAGGAACTGTGGATTTATGACCTGCGGACCAACCGGCGGTTCACATTGAAGACGAACCCGCTGACCCGCGGTGATCTGGACGACTTCGTATCCTGCTACAACCCGGACAACCGATTGGAACGCCGAGAGACTGAGCGGTTCCGCCGCTTCAGCTACGATGACTTGCTGAAGCGCGACAAGGCCAACCTGGATATCTTCTGGCTCCGCGACGAGAGCATGGAGGACACCGCAACTCTCCCCCCACCCAACGTCATCGCCGAGGAAATCCTGGAGGACCTGCGCGCCGCACTGGAGCAGTTGGAGGAGATTGCGGGGGACTTGGCACCCGAACTAACCCAATGACGTACAAGCGGTGGGGTGTGGACTCCCCTCCCACTATGACTTTAGTTTAGAAACCGACGGCGTGGGTCTCGCACCGCGGGTCTGCGCCGCCCTGCAGCACCTTGGTCTCCGGGTTGCGGGTGATGACACAGTATAAGGCTGAACCCTCCCACCAATCCGGATACTTCTCTATCGTGTGGCCCTTCCGCCGTAATTTCCCGGCCACTTCATCGGAAATACGGCCTTCCAACCGCAGCATCCCGGGCTCATATTTTGACACCCAGTTGGAACTGGGGAAGTTATAGCTGTAGAAGCGGGGTTCCTCCACGGCCTCTTGAGGGTCGCGTCCAAACTCCGGGACGTTCAACAGCAGTTGCAGAGTGCCCTGCGGGATATGGTCACCGCCGTGCGCGCCAAGGGCCATCACGGGCTCGCTGTCGCGCAACACTAGGGCGGGGGGAGCAGGAGTGAGCCGGGGCCGCTGCCCCCCGCGACCGATGCCGGATGGCCTTCGGTCAGCTTGGACTGGGACCTGCGCAATGAGAACGCCAAGCCAGTGCCCGGAATTATTGGCCCGCCGTTCTTGGTGCCCTCGCTGGGGGTGCTGGAGAAGATGTTTCCATCACGGTCGATTACGGCGAAATAAGAAGCGCCGCCGCCGCTGACTCCGGCTGTGCCAACCGGGACCGCCGCCTCTCTGGGGGACTGCGGGGCGCCGTCGATAGTCGCTTTCCCGTTTCTCGGGTCTCCCGCTGGAGGCGTGCCCGGCCAAGCCATGTCCGGGTCGATCAGAGAGCGGCGCTTGACCAGATATTCCTCGGTGAGCAGACCTCCCATCTCCCAGTTGTATGAGGCAATCCTGCGGCCCAGCTCGCCGGTGTAGAGGTAGTCTCTGGCCGCCTTGAGCGCGGCTTCCCGGCTTTTCCCGGCGTTGGAAGCCTCCACATCCGCCGTTCCGAGCAGTATCGGCAGTGCCCAGCCAGCGAACCACAGCCCCGCATCGTGCTCCCGTCGGTCGTCAGACGCCCTCCGGCTCCGGCTCTCACATCGGGAGGGCTGACAAGGGTATGTAAAATTGAGATTATAGCTACGAACCGGCCCCACCGCCCCTGGATTCCGGCCTACGCCGGAATGACGGAATGGGCCCGCCTGGATTCCGGCCTACGCCGGAATGACGGAATGGGCCCGATACGGAATGGGCCCGATACGGAATGGGCCCGCCTGGATTCCGGCCTACGCCGGAATGACGGAATGGGAGCGGTTTTGTATTTGAGCAAGCCTACCCTACTATGCGGTCTCACGTTCAACTGCGTAAAGTCCCAAATGGAATACATACCCTTGTCAGCATCGGGAGGGGGAATCCGTTCTTCACTTCCCCTGCTTGATGAAGTCTGCGACGCGTTCGCCTATCGTCAGGACGGTGACGTTGATGTTGGCCCGGACGCATTCGGGCATGATCGAGGCGTCCACGACCCGCAGGCCCTCCCCTCCGTAGACCTTGCCGTACTGGTCCACCACGGCCATGGGGTCTGAGCTGGGTCCCATCTTGGCGGTGCAGGAGATGTGGTGGCCGGTCCCCACCCACCTCTTCATCCAAAGGTCCAGGGCCTCGTCCGACTCCAGGTCCGAGTCCTCGGGGTAGACTCTCTTGTCGATCACGGCGGCCATCGCCGGATGCTCCTCCAGACTGACCAACAGGCGGACGCCGTCCCGGTACCTGCGCAGGTCCTCCTCGTGGTCCAGGAGGTTGTAGTCGAGATAGGGCTGGTCCCTGTAGTCGTTGGAGCGGAGCCTGACCTCGCCTTTGGACAGCGCCAGGTTCAGCCCGAGGCTGGCGCCCAGACCCATCAGGTCGCCGTGTAGGCCGCCCCTGTTCCGTGCCATGCCCGCAGCGGCGTTCAGGTAGACGATCATGTCGTTCTCCAGAGGAGAGCCCTCGGCCGTGTACCTCACCAGCAGTTGACTGTTGGCGACGAATCGGTGTAACTCCACCTCCGGCGTCGTGGCCCACAGTATGCTGAGGAGAGGATGGTCAGCCAGGTTCTTGCCAACCCCCGGTGAGTCGATGATGGTCTCTATGCCGTGCTCCATCAGGTGGTCACCGGGACCGACTCCGGAGAGCATCAGTATTTGCGGCGACCCGATGGCGCCCGCGCTGAGGATGATGTCTTCGGCCTCGACGACGAAGGTCTCTTCGTCGGAGACCGCCTCGACGCCCGTCGCCCTGGGGCGTTTCCCGGTGGTGTCGAAGAGTATCCTCTTGACCGTCACATTGGCCCTGATGGTCAGGTTGAGCCGGTGGCGCGAGATGCCCAGGTACCCTATGGCCGTGGACCAGCGGATGCCGTTGGGATTGTTCAGGGGTATGGGCCCCACTCCAGTGGCGCCAGGCGCGTTGTGGTCTTCACAATACGGCTGCCCATTGTCTCGCCAGGCCTCGAACCAGACCTTGTTCCCCTGCCGCCACTCCTCCTGTGGGAACCGGTGGCAGATAATGGGCCCACTGGAGCCATGGAAGTCCCCGGGGTCGTCCTGGTAGGTGGTGTCCGTCTCCACCATATTGAAGTAGGGCACCAGTTTCTGGAAGCTCCACTCGTCGTTTCCCAATTCCGCCCAGTCGTCGTAATCCTCGGGAATGCCGCGGAGGAAGACCTGTGCGTTGATGGCGCTGGACCCGCCGGTCACCCTGCCCCTGGGAATCTCGATCTCGGCTTCCTCGGTACCCCTGGCCGTGTACTGCCAGTTGTGCTCGCTCTCCCAGACGCTTTTGGTCGACTTGTAGCCGTACTTGACCTCCTCCGGGAGGCTGTCGATGTCCGGGTAGTCCGGGCCCGCCTCCAGCAGGAGCACCGAGGTGTTGGAGTCTTCCGAGAGCCTT
Organism: Dehalococcoidia bacterium; assembly: GCA_965261795.1. GTDB lineage: Bacteria > Chloroflexota > Dehalococcoidia > Lucifugimonadales > UBA3495 > CBDCFV01. The sequence continues at coordinate 3,344,107 of OZ253476.1, read as the reverse complement.
GTGGCGAGGATGGCGCCCGCCGACCCTGCGCCGATGACGATGTAGTCGTACTTCACTCCTTACCTCCTGGATGTGACGTTGACGTGACACCTTCGACTGCTGATGGGATGGTATGCACTGGGACGGGGGCCGTCAATTATTGGGCGCCGCGATCTGGCCGCTGGTATCAGGATGGCGTCTTCCCAGTATGATTACCTCCCAGCGAAAAGTTCGCAATTCGGTACAGTCAGGCCCACCTAACTGGACAAAATCAAGGACCTTCGTATTGAAGTTCAGGTTAGCCCTGTAGGTGTGGCCCTCACAGGGCTGGCGGCCCACCTCTGTGAAGGCTCCGATGCGCCGTGTTGCGGGCCAATCCAGCCAGCGTCGCGGTTTCTACTCAGAGGACTTGAAGAGCGCTATGCGGTTGCCAGCGATGTCATAGAATATGGCAATCGAGCCGAATCCTCCGGGAATCTCTGTGGGTTGCATGAGGGCGCTGCCGCCCAGGCCTACAGCCCTGTCAAGATACGCTTGGAGGTCGTTGACAATAACGGCGACGGAAGGATGGTTGGGCGGCATACCCTCCATGTGCTGGAAGATGCCGCCGCCAATCCCTCCGGATTCCTGTTGGATGAAGCGGTAGCTGGCCTCCTCGTGATGGTCGATTTGCCAGTCGAACATCCCGGTGTAGAACTCGGCGAGCACCGCGGCGTCGCTGCCTCCAACCTCGAAGTGCGCCACCGGTGGACCGTCCCCCTTGGGTGGCATCTGCCCGTCCCATTCCGGCGGTGGTGAATACAGCCCTATAGTGTTGTCGGCAGGGTCCCCGAACAAAGCGATGGAGCCCATGCCGGGCGCTATCTCCGTCGGTGGCATGATGGCGTTCCCGCCCATACCGGCCACCTTATCCAGCGCCGCTTGAAGGTCGTCAACCTGCACATAGAAGGTGACGTAGCTGTGCGCCGGCATATCTTCGGTTGTAGGTAACAAGCCTCCACCGATGCCGCCCTCATTTGCCGGCACTATGCCGTAGTTGCCCATCTCCTCGCCTTGCACGTCAATCTTCCATCCGAACAAGTCGGTATAGAACTGCCGCAAAGCAGGCCCATCCGGGCCGGCAATTTCAAAATGCACTACTGGGTTCCCCATTGTTTACCTCCTTCAGGGTTAAGAATTTCCTTGGGTCACAGCGTATAGCCAGATTCTACGACGTGCCTATTTAGTTCACTGGCGAATTAACTCGATGTTGCTGCTAATGAGGTAGGAGAGCGCCGGAGGAAGAAGGCCAGGGCGCTCTCGGCCCACCATTAGTTCCCCTTGGAAAGTCAGGCGCATAGCCTGTGACTGACCCCGCCTTGGCTGCGTCTGACGGCTCTTCGTTCCTGTCCAGAATAGCGCTGACCTTGATTACTAGGCGCGTCTGCCTTACGATTGGCGCTATGCTGCTCACCATCTCTACGACGCATCAGCCGGCGACCGACCTTGGGTTCTTGGTCCATAAAAACCCGGGCCGGTTGCAGTCGTTCACGCTGCCGTTCGGGCGGGCTGATGTTTTCTACCCCGAAGCGGAGCGCGACCGCTGCACCGTAGCGCTGCTCCTGGGCATCGATCCGATAGGCTTGGTACGCCCGAAGCCCGGCGCATCCAATGCCGGCGGCTGGCTGGAGCAATACGTGAATGACCGCCCCTACGTCGCATCATCCCACTTGAGCGTGGCGATTGCCTCCGTATTCCGCAGCGCCCTCGCCGGCACAAGCAAAGAGCGCCCGGAGCTGGCGGAGTCGGCCATTCCGCTGGAGGCCCGGATCGCAGCGGTACCGTCCAGAGATGGAGCGGACCTCATCCAGGGCTTGTTTGAGCCGCTCGGCTACACCGTTGAGATTGAGGGACACCCGCTCGATATGCGCTTTCCTGAGTGGGGCGCCAGCCCGTACTTCAGCGTACGACTCACGTCGGAATCCCGGCTCCGGGACCTGCTGGCGCACCTGTATGTGCTGCTGCCGGTACTGGACGACGACAAGCATTACTGGGTCGGCGACGATGAGGTAGACAAGCTGCTTCGCTTCGGCGAGGGGTGGTTGGGCAGCCATCCGCAGCGGGACCTCATTTCGCGCCGCTACCTGAAGCATCAACGCGGCCTGGTTCGCCAGGCGCTGGCCCAACTGCTGGAAGCCGGCCAGGCCGACCCGGGTGTCACCGCAGCGCGGCAGGAACAGGAAGAGGAGCGGCTTGAAGCCCCGCTTCGACTGGGAGAGCAGCGCATACAAGCAGTGCTGGCCACGCTCCGCACGCTTGGGGCAACCAGTGTGCTGGACCTTGGTTGTGGTGAAGGAAGACTCATTGGCGAGTTGATCGGGGAGCCTGCGATTCGTTCGGTCACCGGCTTGGACGTCTCCCACCGGGCGTTGGAAACAGCGCGTCTGCGCCTGCACCTCGATACCCTGCCCAATCAGCAGCGGGAGCGCATCACACTGCTGCACGGTTCCCTCACTTACCGGGACAAGCGGCTGTCCGGCTTTGACGCCGCCGTAGCAATGGAGGTGATCGAGCATATAGACGCTCCACGGCTTGACGCCTTTGAGGAGGTCGTATTCGGGGCAGCCAAGCCCGGCGCGGTGCTGATCACGACGCCCAATGCAGAGTACAACACCCTCTTCGGGGGGCTGCCCGCCGGAGCGTTCCGGCACAGGGACCACCGGTTCGAGTGGACGCGGGGGCAATTCCAGGCTTGGGCGAGGCAGGCAGCGGGCCGCCGCAAGTACGATGTGCGTTTCCAGGACATCGGCCCCGAGCACCCCGTTTACGGCGCGCCGACTCAGATGGGGGTCTTTACCCAATGAAGATTACCATTCCTGAACTGTGTCTGGTGGCGCTCATTGGCCCAACGGGATCGGGGAAGTCTTTTTTTGCCGCCAGCCACTTCAAGCCCACGGAAGTGGTGTCTTCGGACGCCTGCCGGGCGATGGTAGCGGATGACGCGACCGACCAGGCTGCAACACCCGACGCCTTTGCCCTGCTCAACTTCATCGCGGCCACGCGCCTGCGAGCCGGACGCCTCACCGTCATTGACGCCACCAGCGTACAGCCGCAGGCCCGCAAGTCCTTGGTGGCACTGGCCAGGGAGCATGACTGCCTGCCAGTGGCCATCGTGCTGAATATGCCGGAGGCTCTGTGCCTGGCCCGCAACAAAGGACGCGCCGACCGGCAGTTTGGCTCGCACGTAGTGCATCGTCAGGCCGAACAGCTCCGGCGATCGCTGCGCGGGCTGAAACGCGAGGGCTTCCGGCACGTGTTCGTGCTCAACTCTCCCGAGGAAGTGGAAGCGGCCACCATTGAGCGCGTACCCCTGTGGGTCAACTTACAGCACGAACACGGGCCATTCGACATCATCGGTGATGTCCACGGGTGCTATGACGAACTGGCCATCCTCCTCGAACGCCTCGGCTACAGACTGGAGACCCGCGCCGGGGCTGACGGGGAAACCGGCTTTTCGGCAACCCATCCGGAGGGCCGGAAGGCCGTATTCGTCGGCGACCTCGTGGACCGCGGCCCGGGCGTCGCCAAAGTGCTGAAGCTGGTGATGGACATGGTGTCCGACGGCGTGGCGCTGTGTGTCGCGGGCAACCACGAGTCCAAGCTCGTCCGGAAGCTCCGGGGCCGGAATGTGCAGGTATCGCACGGACTGGCGGAATCACTGGAGCAACTGGAACTGGAGTCCCCGGCGTTCCGGCAGCGGGTTGCCGAGTTCCTCGACGGACTAATCAGCCATTATGTGCTTGATGATGATGGGCTGGTGGTGGCCCACGCGGGGATGAAGTCGGAATACCAGGGCCGGGCGTCCGCACGGGTCCGGGATTTCTGCCTTTATGGCGAGACCACCGGGGAAACCGACGAGTTCGGTCTCCCGGTGCGCGCCAACTGGGCCGCTGGTTACCGTGGCCGGTCTATGGTGGTTTACGGTCATACTCCGGTGGTGGAACCCGCTTGGCTCAACAGTACCATTAACGTAGATACGGGCTGTGTCTTTGGCGGCAAGTTGACCGCGCTCCGCTACCCGGAAAAAGAGCTGGTATCGGTTCCTGCGGATCGGGTCTACTATGAGCCGTCGAAACCTTTGGCTGAGCCCGCCCGGACGGAAGAACCCTCTGCGCCGGGCGAGGTTCGCGCGGCGAACCTCCTTGATATTGACGACGTGCTGGGGAAACGTATCGTAGCGACGCGGCTGCGCGGCAATATCACGGTCCGGGAAGAGAACGCTGCGGCGGCGCTGGAGGTGATGAGCCGTTTTGCCATGGACCCCCGCTGGCTGGTGTACCTTCCGCCCACCATATCCCCATGCGATAGCTCCAGACTCCCCGGTGTGCTGGAACATCCAACGGAGGTATTTACCTACTTCCGCAACAACGGCGTGTCCAGCGTGGTCTGCGAAGAAAAACACATGGGTTCAAGGGCCATCGTCGTGGCGGGGCGGGACGCCGCAGCGATCGAGCGGCGGTTCGGCATCACCGGCGAGGGTATTGGCGCCTGCTACACGCGGACAGGAAGAAGGTTCTTTGAAGACCGCGCCTTCGAGGCGCAGTTTCTGGAACGTGTCGGCTCGGCGCTTGCCGACGCCGGTCTTTGGTCGGAACTGGAGACCGACTGGGTGGTGCTGGACAGTGAACTCATGCCGTGGTCCGTCAAGGCGCAGGGGCTGCTCCGCGAACAGTATGCGGCGGTGGGCGCAGCGGCGCGGACCAGTCTCACGGCCGCGGAAGCACTCCTCCGCCAGACAGCGGCGCGGGGTATTGACGCCGGCGAGAGCCTGCCAGGAGTCGAAGAGCGGCTGCGCCTGGCCCATCTCTACAGCGACGCCTATGCCCGGTACTGCTGGCCGGTAACGTCGCTCGCCGACATCCGGCTGGCGCCGTTCCACCTGCTGGCCAGCGAGGGCCAGGTGCATACGGATAAGGCCCATCTCTGGCACATCGACATGGCCAAGCGCTTGTGTCAGGCCGATCCGGGGTTGTTCCAAGCTACCGGGCATCAGGTAGTAAACCTCAACGCCCCGGACGAGCTTGAAGCCATACGCTGGTGGGAGGAACTAACGGGCAAGGGCGGGGAGGGTATGGTCGTGAAGCCGATGGACTTCATCGCCACCGGGAAGCGGGGCTTGGTGCAGCCTGCCATGAAGTGCCGGGGCCCCGAATACCTGCGCATCATCTACGGGCCGGAGTACACCCTGCCGGAGAACATAGAACGTCTGCGAAATCGCGGCCTCTCTACGAAGCGGTCGCTGGCGCTTCGGGAGTTTGCATTGGGTGTAGAAGGTCTCAGGCGTTTTGTCGACGGAGAGCCTCTCTACCGAGTACATGAGTGCGCCTTCGCTGTATTGGCCCTGGAAAGCGAGCCGGTTGATCCCAGACTGTGAAGGTGTTCGCGCTGGCGCCACGCTTGGCGTGTCCAGTGTGGCGGCCTGCGGAATGCCGAGAACCCTGCTATCCATACTGCTGCTTCTGACCCTGGCACTGCTGATTGCGGCGACCGCAAACTACGGCATTGCCAGTTCGCAGTCAGGCAACGGCAAGTACGACACCGACGGTGACGGGCTGATTGAAGTCTCGAACCTGGAGCAGTTGGACGCCATCCGCTACGACCTGGACGGCGACGGCAAGGCAGATGACGATTCCGGCGTTGAGGCCTATGCCTCCGCCTTTCCGGGAACGGTCTGTAACAACGACTGCAACGGTTATGAACTGGCTGGGCCGCTGGATTTCAATGACGCCGACAGCTATGCCTCCGGTGAGGTCAGGGAAGAGTGGACGACGGGCGAGGGGTGGCTACCCATTCAATCCGGGGAAGTGTGGATTCTTTTTGCGGAAAATCCGTTTTCCGCAACCTTCGACGGCAACGGACACGCCATTGCCAACCTCTACGTAAATCGCACCGCCCCACCGGAGGAGCCGCCCCCCGTTGGTCTGTTCGGTTATACCGGTTATTCCGTCGTCATTCGTGACACGGGCATGGCCAACGCCAGGGTGGCCGGGCTGGAAAATGTCGGTGGGCTGGCCGGGTGGAACATGGGCGAAATCAGGGGCAGCTACGCCACCGGCAGCGTGTCGGGCAACGGTCACCATGTCGGGGGTCTGGTTGGGGAGAATGAGGGGGTCATCAGCGGCAGCCACGCCGCCGTCAGCATGTCGTGCGGCGGTAACGGTAGATTCACTGGAGGGCTGGCTGGGTGGAACGGGGGAACCATCAGCGGCAGCTACGCCACCGGCAGCGTGTCGTGCGGCAAGTATGGGGACTTCATCGGTGGCTTTACCGGGGGGAACTGGGGAACCATCAGCGGCAGCTACGCCACCGGCGACGTCGTGGGAACCAGCATTGTTGGCGGGTTTACCGGGTCCCTGGGACTTGACGGCATAATCATCTCCAGTTATGCCACCGGCGACGTGACGGGCGTTCGCGGCGTCGGCGGACTGGCCGGAGGCGGCAGCGGCGTTATCAGAGGGAGCTACGCCACTGGCACAGTTACTGCCGATAGTGATGCCGGCGGGCTGGCAGGGCGCAATGGCGGCAGAATTATCACCAGCTACGCTACCGGCAAAGTGTCCGGGGAAAGCACTGTCGGGGGACTGGTTGGGTCAAACGGCTACGGCAGAATTATCGCCAGCTATGCCACAGGCTCCGTGTCAGGGAAAAGCAATGTCGGCGGGCTGGCCGGGGAGAGTCACAGCAGCAGGATCGTCGCCAGCTACGCCACCGGCAGCGTGTCGGGCAATGTTGAAACCGGCGGGCTGGTCGGGGCCCAAATTGCGAACATCGGGGAGTCGGTCAGCTTCTAGGACTCGCAAACCACCGGCCGAGAAACTTCGGCCGGTGGAGGAGGCAAGCCCACCGCCGAGTTGCAGTCGCCCACTACCCATACCGGCATATATGCCGGTTGGAACGCCGACCTGGATGACGCCGACGGAGATGACGACCCGGCGACCGGGGCGGATGATTTCTGGGACTTCGGCACAAGCAGCGAGTATCCGGCCCTGAAGTTTGACTTCGACGGCGACGGGACAGCAACCTGGCAAGAGTTCGGGAGCCAAGGCCGGACGGCGCCCCGTACTTCGGCGCCTGTAGAGGACAACTGCGTGGAAAGGGTGATCGGCGACGGCGTTATCTCTGGGGCATGGAGCAGCGCCTGCCTCTCTTTCAACCGCCCCGGCAGCTATGCCCGCTTCTACGCTTTCACTCAAAATACCGACTCAGAAGTGTTCATCACCTTGGAATCCGGCGATACGAACACCTATCTGTACTTGCAGAGGGGCGCAGGAAGAACGGGCAAGTCCTTCAGGAGTCAAGGCTCCGCGGACAGATACTCCAGAATAGAGCATGGGTTTGCCGCCGGAACCTATACCATAGAGGCCGCCACCTACGAAGCCGGACTGTCCGGCAGCTTTACGCTAACCGTCAACGGGCTGGCAACTCCCCCGCCACCGCATACGCCTGCGCCTATCCCAACAGCGACACTGCCGCCAACACCAACGGCTACCTTCAGGCCGACGTCAACGCCCGCGCCGATTGAATCCCCGAACTCCCCCGAGCCAACCGCTATTGCGACGCAAGAACCCGCGCCCGCCGCGGACTCCGGGGGCGGCTCGTGCAACGCTCCGTCTCAGGATACGCCGACCGGTGCTACAGCCGTCAGCCTGTTCCTGCTGGCGGCTCCGCTGGCTATGATTGGGGGCTGAAGTTCGGCAGGCGGCGCAAGCGGGGCGGTGACGGGGCTGGTAACTGAATCTAATCAGAAGGGCAGACATAACGACCGCCCATGCCAACCTGAGCGGCGAGTTCAACCCCCCACCTCCGTAAGAACGGCATAAGAACGGGCAAGACCCGGCAATCGCTTCATGCCCATTTCGGAAGACAGGTCTTGAATCGAGGCAACCGGGTCAATTATGGCAGCTTGCGCGAATACTATAAAACCTGATGGCAACCGGAGGCTCATACACCGCAGGCTTATACCAGGGTAATCTTATATGGCTTGTGTATTGTGTATAATGTGATGCGATTGGCCCAATCGTTGGGAGAGTTCCGTATGTCCCTTACCTGGCGGCTGTGGATACCGAAGACAGTGTGCCAACCAGCGGCGGTTGCTGCTCCGGGGCCGACTCTGGAGCCGGGTCTGGCTGCTGCCCGAACCCTGGCCTGAACCCAAGCCCAACTTGGAGGTCACCCGCCATGCCACTGCCTGAAAACCCCATACATACCCCTGACAGCCCCCCCCCCCGCTGGAATGGGTGGTAGGCAGTACCTTCGAGCTGACTATCCCTCTGCCCAAGAAAGCCAACCTCGGCCTTGGGACCGCCCATCCCGACGGGACACCGGAACTCACCGGAAAGGGCAGGACGCGCCGCCGACCTCAACCCCAACAGCCCAATCTCCGCGTCGAGGCGCCCGCAACCGGCGATGGACGCCCTGACGGCACACTGCAGCTTGCCGAAGAGCCTGAACGCACGGAAGCCCGCCGCCGCAAGGCGCAGGGAAGAGCCTGACGCAAGCCCATACAACCCTTGTCAAATGGCATATAATCCGCATCATCCCCTTGTTGACCGCCAATAATCGCCAACCCCCGGAGGTTGAGCATGACCACTGCCAACACCACCGGCCTTCCCAAGACGCCGGAAGCGCCCAGCGCCTTCCGGTTTCCCGACCTGCCGGAGAAAGAGCCCGACGACATGACCAGCTTTGACCACCTGGCCGCCACCGGCAATGTGCGCTACCTCGCCCTGCACCTAGGCAACTTCGAAACCACCCTGGTTGCCGGTGAGCACTACCTCAGCCCGGCTCCAACCGGTGACCTGACCGGGGTCCGCTACCCCGACCTGCTGGTGGCCTTCGGCGTGAACCCGGCGGCCTACTACAGCAGCAACGCCTACGTCATCTCGGAGCAGGGCAAGCCGCCGGATTTCGTGCTGGAAATCGCGTCCTCCAGCTCGGGCCGGACCGACCGGATAGACAAGAGACGGGACTACGCTGCGCTGGGCATCCCCGAATACTGGCGGTTCGACGAAACCGGACGCCATCACCGCGCCCGACTGTCCGGCGACCGGCTGGCAGAGGGCCGGTACGAACCCATCCCCATCGAGGTGCTGGCGGACGGCATCCTGCAAGGGTACAGCGCGGCGCTGAACCTGAACCTGCGCTGGGAAAACGGTCAGCTGGCCTGGCACGACCCGGCGACGGGCCGGCACATCGCCACCTTCGAGAGCGAACGAGAAGCCCGCATCCAGGCCGAGGCTCTTGCGCAGAGCGAACGAGAAGCCCGGTTTCAAGCGGAGGCTCACGCTGAGCAACTGGAAGCGGAACTCAGGCGACTGCGCGAAAGCTGAGCAACTAGGCAGACAGACCGGGATAGACAAGAAAGCCAACCTCGGCCTTGGGACCGCCCATCCCGACGGGACACCGGAACTCACCGGAAAGGGCAGGACGCGCCGCCGACCTCAACCCCAACAGCCCAATCTCCGCGTCGAGGCGCCCGCAACCGGCGATGGACGCCCTGACGGCACACTGCAGCTTGCCGAAGAGCCTGAACGCACGGAAGCCCGCCGCCGCAAGGCGCAGGGAAGAGCCTGACGCAAGCCCATACAACCCTTGTCAAATGGCATATAATCCGCATCATCCCCTTGTTGACCGCCAATAATCGCCAACCCCCGGAGGTTGAGCATGACCACTGCCAACACACCGGCCTTCCCAAGACGCCGGAAGCGCCCAGCGCCTTCCGGTTTCCCGACCTGCCGGAGAAAGAGCCCGACGACATGACCAGCTTTGACCACCTGGCCGCCACCGGCAATGTGCGCTACCTCGCCCTGCACCTAGGCAACTTCGAAACCACCCTGGTTGCCGGTGAGCACTACCTCAGCCCGGCTCCAACCGGTGACCTGACCGGGGTCCGCTACCCCGACCTGCTGGTGGCCTTCGGCGTGAACCCGGCGGCCTACTACAGCAGCAACGCCTACGTCATCTCGGAGCAGGGCAAGCCGCCGGATTTCGTGCTGGAAATCGCGTCCTCCAGCTCGGGCCGGACCGACCGGATAGACAAGAGACGGGACTACGCTGCGCTGGGCATCCCCGAATACTGGCGGTTCGACGAAACCGGACGCCATCACCGCGCCCGACTGTCCGGCGACCGGCTGGCAGAGGGCCGGTACGAACCCATCCCCATCGAGGTGCTGGCGGACGGCATCCTGCAAGGGTACAGCGCGGCGCTGAACCTGAACCTGCGCTGGGAAAACGGTCAGCTGGCCTGGCACGACCCGGCGACGGGCCGGCATATCGCCACCTTCGAGAGCGAAAGGAATCGCGCTGAGAGCGAACGCGCCGCCCGCATCCAGGCCGAGGCTCTTGCGCAGAGCGAACGAGAAGCCCGGTTTCAAGCGGAGGCTCACGCTGAGCAACTGGAAGCGGAACTCAGGCGACTGCGCGAAAGCTGAGCAACTAGGCAGACAGACCGGGATAGACAAGAAAGCCAACCTCGGCCTTGGGACCGCCCATCCCGACGGGACACCGGAACTCACCGGAAAGGGCAGGACGCGCCGCCGACCTCAACCCCAACAGCCCAATCTCCGCGTCGAGGCGCCCGCAACCGGCGATGGACGCCCTGACGGCACACTGCAGCTTGCCGAAGAGCCTGAACGCACGGAAGCCCGCCGCCGCAAGGCGCAGGGAAGAGCCTGACGCAAGCCCATACAACCCTTGTCAAATGGCATATAATCCGCATCATCCCCTTGTTGACCGCCAATAATCGCCAACCCCCGGAGGTTGAGCATGACCACTGCCAACACCACCGGCCTTCCCAAGACGCCGGAAGCGCCCAGCGCCTTCCGGTTTCCCGACCCGCCGGAGAAAGAGCCCGACGACATGACCAGCTTTGACCACCTGGCCGCCACCGGCAATGTGCGCTACCTCGCCCTGCACCTAGGCAACTTCGAAACCACCCTGGTTGCCGGTGAGCACTACCTCAGCCCGGCTCCAACCGGTGACCTGACCGGGGTCCGCTACCCCGACCTGCTGGTGGCCTTCGGCGTGAACCCGGCGGCCTACTACAGCAGCAACGCCTACGTCATCTCGGAGCAGGGCAAGCCGCCGGATTTCGTGCTGGAAATCGCGTCCTCCAGCTCGGGCCGGACCGACCGGATAGACAAGAGACGGGACTACGCTGCGCTGGGCATCCCCGAATACTGGCGGTTCGACGAAACCGGACGCCATCACCGCGCCCGACTGTCCGGCGACCGGCTGGCAGAGGGCCGGTACGAACCCATCCCCATCGAGGTGCTGGCGGACGGCATCCTGCAAGGGTACAGCGCGGCGCTGAACCTGAACCTGCGCTGGGAAAACGGTCAGCTGGCCTGGCACGACCCGGCGACGGGCCGGCACATCGCCACCTTCGAGAGCGAACGGAATCGCGCTGAGAGCGAACGAGAAGCCCGGTTTCAAGCGGAGGCTCACGCTGAGCAACTGGAAGCGGAACTCAGGCGACTGCGCGAAAGCTGAGCAACTAGGCAGACAGACCGGGATAGAACGGCGGTACAGCAACTCTAATCGCTCCCGACTGCTGGACAAGTGCCGACAACTGGATAATGGCAAGATGTTAGCACTGACCCATCTGAGGCCGCTGGACCGGCGGAGCATAATGAACATAAGGCACCTGAATATCAAGACGCTAGTTATCAAGAAGTTCGGTATGTCTGCGCTACCCCCCCTGACAGCCCCCCCCCCCGCTGGAATGGGTGGTAGGCAGTACCTTCGAGCTGACTATCCCTCTGCCCAAGAAAGCCAACCTCGGCCTTGGGACCGCCCATCCCGACGGGACACCGGAACTCACCGGAAAGGGCAGGACGCGCCGCCGACCTCAACCCCAACAGCCCAATCTCCGCGTCGAGGCGCCCGCAACCGGCGATGGACGCCCTGACGGCACACTGCAGCTTGCCGAAGAGCCTGAACGCACGGAAGCCCGCCGCCGCAAGGCGCAGGGAAGAGCCTGACGCAAGCCCATACAACCCTTGTCAAATGGCATATAATCCGCATCATCCCCTTGTTGACCGCCAATAATCGCCAACCCCCGGAGGTTGAGCATGACCACTGCCAACACCACCGGCCTTCCCAAGACGCCGGAAGCGCCCAGCGCCTTCCGGTTTCCCGACCCGCCGGAGAAAGAGCCCGACGACATGACCAGCTTTGACCACCTGGCCGCCACCGGCAATGTGCGCTACCTCGCCCTGCACCTAGGCAACTTCGAAACCACCCTGGTTGCCGGTGAGCACTACCTCAGCCCGGCTCCAACCGGTGACCTGACCGGGGTCCGCTACCCCGACCTGCTGGTGGCCTTCGGCGTGAACCCGGCGGCCTACTACAGCAGCAACGCCTACGTCATCTCGGAGCAGGGCAAGCCGCCGGATTTCGTGCTGGAAATCGCGTCCTCCAGCTCGGGCCGGACCGACCGGATAGACAAGAGACGGGACTACGCTGCGCTGGGCATCCCCGAATACTGGCGGTTCGACGAAACCGGACGCCATCACCGCGCCCGACTGTCCGGCGACCGGCTGGCAGAGGGCCGGTACGAACCCATCCCCATCGAGGTGCTGGCGGACGGCATCCTGCAAGGGTACAGCGCGGCGCTGAACCTGAACCTGCGCTGGGAAAACGGTCAGCTGGCCTGGCACGACCCGGCGACGGGCCGGCACATCGCCACCTTCGAGAGCGAACGAGAAGCCCGCATCCAGGAACGCGCCCGCGCCGAGAGCGAACGCGCCGCCCGCATCCAGGCCGAGGCTCTTGCGCAGAGCGAACGAGAAGCCCGGTTTCAAGCGGAGGCTCACGCTGAGCAACTGGAAGCGGAACTCAGGCGACTGCGCGAAAGCTGAGCAACTAGGCAGACAGACCGGGATAGAACGGCGGTACAGCAACTCTAATCGCTCCCGACTGCTGGACAAGTGCCGACAACTGGATAATGGCAAGATGTTAGCACTGACCCATCTGAGGCCGCTGGACCGGCGGAGCATAATGAACATAAGGCACCTGAATATCAAGACGCTAGTTATCAAGAAGTTCGGTATGCCTGCGCTACCCCCCCTGACAGGCTGACAGGGGTATGTATAGATATTGTGGACTTGGAAGGGAAATGACTTTCTGGCACCTTTTCGGTACCAAACCAAAGGTAAAAAGGGTCTTGTTACTTCCTGAACCACGGCCCGGCCCGTCGGCTGAGCCGAAGATGATCTGTCATCCCAAAGCTGGAAACACCCCATACATACCCCTGTCAGGGGGGGCTGACAAGGGTATGTAAAATTGAGATTATAGCTACGAACCGGCCCCACCGCCCCTGGATTCCGGCCTACGCCGGAATGACGGAATGGGCCCGCCTGGATTCCGGCCTACGCCGGAATGACGGAATGGGCCCGATACGGAATGGGCCCGATAGTGAGCATTTGGGAGCGGTTTTTTATTTGAGCAAGCCTACCCTACTATGCGGTCTCACGTTCAACTGCGTAAAGTCCCAAATGAAATACATACCCTTGTCAGCCCCCCGCAAGTGGGGCATCAAAATGACGCCGCACCTGCTGGCCGGCATACTCCTGCTCATGGTACTGACGGTACTTGTTTCCTGGGGGGCGCTGCTCCCCATCGGACCAGCCCCGGCCCACGCCCAGACGCCAGACGGGACCACGCTCTGGACCGGCACACTCACGGCCGGCGCGGGAACGTATAGCGATACCCCTGCGGTCGGCGTCTGCCTAATCACGTCCAGCTGCAACCCGAGCAGCTTCGGGTCGCTGCCCTCAGCAGGATTCCAATATGGCGGGAAATCCTACTCCGTCCGTGCACTCGTCACTACATCCACAAGAGGGTTGCTCAGCCTTTCGCAAGATCCCAGGGGCCCACTGCACGACCAGACTGCCTTCACGCTGAACGTGGGATCCTCGCGACACGCGGCATCCTACAATTCCAGCACCGGCATATATGAGCTGGACGGACTCACCGGCTGGACCAGCGGACAAACCTATCAGGTCAGCATTGCCAGGGTGGTGGACTACGACACCGACGACGACAACCTCATCGAGATAGCCAACCTGGCGCAACTGAACGCCATGCGCTGGGACGTGGACGGCAACGGCGTCCCCGACGGTGGCTCCTACGCCGCCGCCTTCCCCAACGCGGTGACGAACATGGGCTGCGCGGCAACCTGCCTGGGCTACGAGCTCACCGCCGACCTCGATTTCGACACCGATGGCAGCGGCACGGCCAACGCCGCCGACACCTACTGGCGCGGCGGCTTGGGGTGGGGCCCCATTGGAACCCTCGCCAGCCCCTACACCGGGGTGTTCCACGGCAACGGCCACATCATCTCCAACCTGTTCATCGACCGTATCACAGCCCAGGTGGGGCTGTTCGGCGTACTCGGCGGCTCGGGCTTCGTGCATCACGTGGGACTGCTGGACGTCAACGTGACCACCACCATGCATGACGTCGGCGCGCTGGTGGGCTTTATGAAAGGCGCCAATACCCGCGTGGCCGCGAGCTACGTCGGCACCGGCTCGGTGAACGGCGCCGGTCAGACCGGCGGGCTGGTGGGCAGCGCCCAGGGCCAGGTCGCAGCTTCCTGGACCTACGTCGCCGTGGCGGGAGCAGCGCAAGTGGGCGGACTGGTCGGCAACAATGGCGGCGGGGTGCGAAACGCCTATGCGCTGGGCACGGTATCCGGCACCGGAGGGTCTGTCCACGGAGCGGTGGGCCTGACCCAGAGCAGCGCCGCCCTGGTGATGTCTATTACAATTCGGACATCCATCTGGTGACTAGCGCCCCCTACTCCAGGACCACCGCCGAATTGCAGGGCGGCGACAGCTACGCCGGCATCTACGCCACCTGGAACGTGGACGTCGACGGGGTGAGCGGCAACGACAACCCTTGGGACTTCGGGTCCGGCAAGGAGCACCCGGCGCTCAAGGCGGACCGCAATAATGACGGGACGTTCACTTGGCAGGAATTCGGCCTGCAGGGGCGCGAGGCAACGGAATCCGATCGCCCCCAAACCACGGACTACGATGCGGACGACGACAACCTCATCGAGGTGTCCAGCCTCGCGCAACTGAACGTCATGCGCTATGACCTGGACGGCGACGGCTCTGTGCAAGCGTACGAGAAGCTTGCCGCCGAGACCCTCCAACTGACTCTCGCACAGGCCGTGGCCAAATACTTCGCGGCCTTCCCCGGCTCGGACATCTATGGGAACGACCGCATGGGCTGCCCGGGGACGTGCCTGGGCTACGAACTGATCGACGACCTCGATTTCGACACCAACGGCAACGGCATGGGCGACGACGCCGACGCCCCAGGCGTTTACGACACCGACAACTCCGGCTGGTCCCCCATTCACTCTACTGATAGCTGCTACACCGCCACCTTTGAGGGCAATTACCACTCCATTTCCCACCTGTTCATCAACGAGTCGGATCGTATCGGGCTGTTCGGCCACTTCGCCGGCGGCGAAATCAGGAACGTTGGTCTGCTGGATGTCAATATCACCGCAGCGGGCATCGACAACGGTACTCTGGTGGCCTACAACGGAACATGCGTGTTTCTTCCTGCCATGCCGAACGTCCCGCCCGGCACGGTCACCAACAGCTACGCCACCGGCTCGCTGCGCTGCACGGGATCTCAGTGCGGCGGACTGGTCGGCAGCAACACGGGAACGGTGCAGACCTCCTGGGCCAACGTCGCCGTGACCAACACAGGCAATAACAACGGCGGCCTGGTGGGTCACAACACCGGAAGCATCACCGCCTCCTACTCCATCGGCAGCGTCACCGCAGAGGCGGCCAGCACCGGCGGCCTGGTGGGCGGCGGGGCCGGGACCGTCACCAACAGCTACTTCAACACCCAGACCACCGACCAGACCCACGGCAGCCAAGGCAAGACCACCGTCCAGCTGCAGAACCCCACGGGCTACGGCGGCATCTACGCCAACTGGAACCTGGACCTGGACGGCGACGGCACGGCGGACACCCCCTGGCACTTCGGCACGTCCAGCCAGTACCCCACGCACAGCGGCCTTTTATCCATCCCAGACGCACCCGGCACCCCCGCCCCGCCGACATTCGGAACGCCCACCACCACCAGCCTGGCGGTCATGTGGACGGCGCCGACCACCGGCGGCTCCCCCATCACGGGCTACGACCTGCAGTACCGGCAGGCCGAAGCGACAGACTGGACCGCCGGCCCGCAGGACGTGACCGAAACCAGCGCGACCATCATCGGCCTGACCGCCGACACCGCCTACCACGTCCAAGTGCGGGCCACCAACGCCACCGGCGACAGCGACTGGTCGGCTTACGGCACGGGCAGAACCGGGGCCGTGATTGAGATCACGAACCTAGCGCAACTGAATGCCCTGCGGTGGGACCTGGACGGCAACGGCACAGCTTCGACCGGCAACGAGGACGACTATGCGGCGGCATTCCCCCCAACGCGACGCCATGCGCGGCCATCTCCGCCTGCGCCGGTTACGAGCTGGCCACCGACCTCGACTTCGACACCAACAACGACGGTATGACCAACGCGGCCGGTGATAACTACTGGAACGCCGGCGCAGGCTGGGAACCCATCAGCGGCTGGACCACCACCTTCAACGGCAACGGCCACGTCATCTCCAACCTGTTCATCAACCGCAGCTCTAATCAAACCGGGCTGTTCGGCCAAACCACCGGCAGCGACGCGCACATCCGGAACATCGGCCTGATTGATGTCAACGTCACCGGAGGCGGCCACGACACCGGCGCCCTGGTGGGCTTCATGCAGGGCGCCGGCACGGTCACGCGCAGCTACGCCACTGGGTCGGTAACCGGCCAGAACCAGACCGGCGGGCTGGTCGGCTCCAACCAGGGCACGATACGGGCTTCCTATGCCCACGTTGCCGTAAACAGCACCGGAAACAACAACGGCGGACTGGCCGGACACAACGGCGGATCAGCCATCGCTTCCTACGCCACCGGCGCCGTCATCGCAGCCGCGGCCAGCACCGGCGGACTGGTGGGCGCCAGCACCGGCACCATCACCAACAGCTACTTCAACGTCCAGACCACCACGCAAACCGATGCCAGCCAGGGCAAGACCACCGCCGAGTTGCAGAACCCCATCGCCTACGGCGGCATCTACGCCGCCTGGGACGTGGACCTGGACAACGCCGACAGCGACAACGACCTGGCCACCGGCGGAGACGCCCCGTGGGACTTCGGTACGTCCGGCGACTATCCCGCGCTGAAGGTGGACCGGGACGGCGACGGCACCGCCACCTGGCTGGAGTTCGGCGACCAAGGCCGCGACACGGTGTACCTGGGCACGATGACAGTGGGCAACCAAGGCGCTGACACTCGGGGCTATGACGAGGACGGCTCTTTCGGCACCCTTGCCCCCAACACCTTCATCGCCGGCAGTGGCACCCAGTACACGATTAAGTTGCTGTACCATACCAGAGACACCGTTGGCAGTGACCAATTCAGCAGTCTGGCAATGCAGTTCGAACCGACAACGCTGGACCGGGAGTATGCCCTGTACGTGGGCGATCAAACGCATATCCTATCCGTGGCTACGCAGATCGACGGCGCTGAATATGCGCTCGACATTCCTCAGGATTTTCGCTGGGAAGTCAACCAGCAGGTGGTGGTGGCGCTGGCGCCGGCTCCCGTTGACTACGACACCGACAACGACAACCTCATCGACGTGAACAACCTGGCGCAGCTGAACGCCATGCGGTGGGACCCGGACGGCAACGGTTCCCCCACGGGTGACAATGGCGCCTACGCCGCCGCCTTCCCCAGCCCGGTGGGGGGCATGGGCTGCCCCGCAACCTGCCTGGGCTACGAGCTGACCGCCGACCTCGACTTTGACACCGACGGCAGCGGCGCGGCCAACGCCGGCGATACCTACTGGAACGGCAGCGACGGCTGGGCCCCCATCAACGATTACACCACGGAGTTCAATGGCAACGGCCACGGCATCAGCAATATGTTCATCAACCGCAGCGGCAGTCACATCGGGCTGTTCGGCACAACAAACGGCGCCTACATCCACCACCTGGGCCTGATTGACGTGAACGTCAACAACCGCGAAAACGAGAATCCCAACCATGTGGGCGCGCTGGTAGGCACCGCCACCGGCGGGACCATCGCCGCCGTGTTCGCCACCGGCTCCGTGACCGGCGGCGCAGTGGCCGCAGGTCTCGTAGCGAACACCTCCGGCAACATCTTCGCCAGCTGGAGCAACATGGCCGTCCGGGTCAACCACGATCCGGACGCCGTAGGAGTAGCCTTCGGCCTCGCCGGCGGGGTTCCGGGCGCCCACGCGGAGGCCAGCTACGCCGTCGGGTCACTGCATGGCGGCACCAGTCATATGGGAGCAGCGCCGACTACCCGGCGCTGAAGGTCGACCGCAACAACGACGGCATCTTCACCGTGGCCGAGTTCCCCGGACAGCACGTGCGGACGCCGCAGGACTACGACGCAGACGACGACAACTTGATCGACGTGAACAGCGTGTCCAGGCTCGACGCCCTGCGCTGGGACCCGGACGGCGACGGCGCTGTCACGGCAGGCGACCAAGCCAACTACACCGCCGCCTTCGCCAACCGGGTGGCGGGCATGGGCTGCCCCGGAACCTGCGCCGGCTACGAGCTGACCGCCGACCTGGATTTCGACAGCAACGGCGACGGCGCGGTGGACGCCAAAGACCTGTACTGGAACGGCGGCGCCGGCTGGGACCCCATTGGGTCGGAAACGGACAGCGCCTACGCCGCCGAGTTCAGCGGCGACGGCCGCCGCATCATCAACCTGTTCATCAGCCGGAGCAGCGGCAACGCCGGGCTGTTCGGCGCTCTGGACAACGGCGCCTACGTCCACCACCTGGGGCTGGTGGACGTGGACGTGACGGCAACCGCCAGCGTCACCGGGCAGAAAACGGGCGCGCTGGCCGGGGCCGCCGACGGCGCGCGCATTGCCGCCGTCTACGCCACCGGCGCCGTGACCGGCTACCAGTTGGCCGGCGGCCTGGTGGGCGATCTGACCTACGGCGGCGTGATCGCCGCTTCCTGGGCTGACGTCGCCGTCAGCAGCACGAGGGGGCCAGGCCGGGCGGCCTGGCCGGGCACGCCCAAGAGAACGCCATAATCCGCGCCGCCTACGCCATCGGCACGGCGGCGCAGACCAACAGCGGCACCGGGTGGGGGACGGCCCCACTCTCCACCAATGCTGCCCTGAACGATACGTACTTCAACAGCGACACCGTCGGGACCTTGGTCGACGCCTATCTGGGCAAGACGACCGCCGAGCTGCAATCACCCACCGGCTACGCGGGCAGCTACGCCGACTGGAACGTGGACCTGGACGGCGACGGCGCTGTCGACGACCCTTGGGACTTCGGCACGTCCGGCCAGTACCCGGCGCTCAAGTTCGACCGCGACGGCGACGGCACGGCTACGGTGGAGGAGTTCCCGCTGCAGCCGGTGCGCACCATCCTGGTGGACTACGACAGCGACAACGACAACCTCATCGAGATTACGACCCTGGCCCAGCTCAGCGCCATCCGTTGGGACCTGGACGGCGACGGCATCGGCGCCGGCGTCCTCCGGAGCAGCTACGTCGCCGCCTTTACCCATGCCATAGAAGACGAAAGCACGGGCGGCCTACGCTGCGCCGCAGCCTGCCGGGGCTACGAACTCAAAGCGGACCTGGACTTTGACACCAACGGCGACGGACGCATGGACATCGCCGGCGACGACTACTGGAACGGCGGCAAGGGCTGGCAGCCCATCGGAACAGGAGACGACGGATACCAAGCCGTGTTCAACGGCAACGGCCACACGATATCCAACCTGTACATGAATAGGAGGACATTCGATACGCCGCTCGATTTTTTCCACGGGCTGTTCCGAATAACGGAGAGGGGCGCGCGCATCAGCCACGTCGGCCTGGTGAACGTGAATATCAATGCGAACAGCTGGGCAGGCGCGCTGGTCGGCACCATGAGGGGCACCAATGATAGCGTGTACGCCAGCTACGCCACCGGCAGGGTAAGAGGGGATACTCGGATCGGCGGTCTGGTCGGCTCCGTAGAATCGACAGGAGGGAGCATCGCCGCCTCCTGGGCCAACGTCGCCGTAGACAGCGATGGGGGAGATACCGGAGGTCTGGTTGGCGGCATCGTCGATCATAGATCGGTCACGGCTTCCTATGCCATTGGCGACGTTGCCACGAGAAGTGACGGTGGTGACAAAGCCATCGGCGGTTTCTCCGGTGCGCTGGCATCAGCCGCCATTACCCACAGCTACTTCGACACCCAAACCATCATCAGCACCCTCAGCCACGGGCGCGTCCTCATAGACAGGATTACCCGGGGCAAGACCACCGCCCAGCTGCAATCGCCCACCGGCTACACCGGCATCTACGCCAACTGGGACGTCGACGTCGACAGCGACGGCATTGCCGACGACCCCTGGGACTTCGGCACGTCCGGCGATTACCCGAGGCTGAAGGCGGACCTAAACGGCGACGGCATCTACACCGCGGCCGAGTTCGGCCGGCTGGCCGGCGTGGCCGCAGTCGCCCCCGGTGTCGCCCAGGGCGGGACCGCGCAGTTCCGCGTCACCGTGAAGCCGGCGCCCGCGGCGGACCTGGACGTGAACCTGAGCGCCACTCCCTACCGCCAGGCTACCGCCACGCACACGGTGACCGTCTCCGCGGGCCAGACCACCGCCGTGCTCCGCGTCACCACCACGTCAAGCACGGCGGTGGGCGCGCTGCGGGCGACGGTAACGGGCGGCCAAGGCTACGCCGCAGTGGGCAGCGCGGTGTGGTGTACGTGAACGGCCCCGGCGACCATGACACCGACGACGACGGCCTCATCGAGGTATCCACGCTGGCGCAGTTGGACGCTATGCGGTGGGATCTGGACGGCGACGGCCTCCCCGCCGGGAACGACAACGGCGCTTTCTCCGCCGCCTTCCCCAACGCGGCGCCGGGCATGGGCTGCGCTCCCTGCCGGGGCTACGAGCTGGCGGGCAGCCTGGACTTCGACACCAACGGCAACGGCGAGGCGGACGCCGGCGATACCTACTGGAACGGCGGCGACGGCTGGCTGCCCATCGGCACCAAAGCCGACCCCTACGGCAGCGAGTTCCACGGCAACGGGCATACCATCTCCAACCTGTACATCAACCGGCCCGGCGCCAGCAACATGGGTCTGTTCGGCGGCCTTGCCGCCGGCGGGGCAGTCCACCACCTAGTGTGGTGTAACTGAAGTTAGTAGTAATAGTGTTCGCAATGAGGTATTCTTTCGATCACCGACTCAGGAGAGGGATGATCATGGCGATCGGAAGGCCAATGCCGCCGCTGATACTGGACGACACCGAAAGGGAAACGCTGGAACGGTGGGTTCGTCGCCCCAAGACGGCCCAGGGCCTGGCGCTGCGGGCCAGAATGATTCTGGGCTGTACCAATGGCCGCAGCAACATCGCAGTGGCTGCCGACTTGGAGGTGTCCGACGAAACGGTGGGGAAGTGGCGTTCCCGGTTCTTGGAACGGCGATTGGACGGCCTGTCGGACGAGCCCCGCAGCGGCCGACCGCGAGCGGTTACTGATGAAGACGTGGAACGGGTGATTACGCTGACGCTGGAGTCCACACCCAAGGACGCCACGCACTGGAGCACCCGGTCCATGGCCCAGCGTTCCGGTCTGAGCCACACCACGGTCAGCCGCATCTGGCGCGCCTTCGCACTGCAACCTCACCGCACCGAAACCTTCAAGCTGTCGGCGGACCCCTTCTTCATCGAAAAGGTGCGGGACATTGTGGGCCTCTACCTTGATCCACCGGACCGGGCGTTGGTCTTGTGCGTGGACGAGAAGTCCCAGATTCAGGCCTTGGACCGCACCAGGCCGCTGTTGCCCCTGCGCCCGGGCCAGGTGGAGCGGCGCACCCATGATTACGTGCGCCACGGCACCACGTCCCTCTTCGCCGCTTTGGACGCCAGGACCGGCAAGGTGATTGGCCAGTGCCACCGCCGCCACCGGGCCGTGGAGTTCCGCAAGTTCCTCGATGCCATCGAGTCCGAGGTGCCCGCCGGGTTGGACGTGCACCTGATTGCGGACAACTACGCCACCCACAAGACGGCGCTGATCCGGAACTGGTTCGCCAAACGGCCCCGCTTCCATATCCACTTCACGCCCACCAGCGCCTCCTGGCTGAACCTGGTGGAACGCTGGTTTGGGCTGCTCACCGAAAAGCAGTTGCGCCGTGGAGTGCATCAGAGCAGCGGTGAACTGGAGGCTGCCATCTACCGTTACCTGGACGTCACCAACGAAGACCCCAAGCCCTTTGTCTGGACCAAGACCGCTGACCAAATCCTGGCCAGCGTGGCCCGCTTTTGCCGACGCACTTTAGATACAGGACACTAGAAACGTGGCCGGAAAGTCCTGGTTGGGTAGGGGGATTTGGGCAATAAAGCCGACGTGAGCAGGATCACGGAGCACAGTTGTCCGAGCCGGACCGCGCAGAAATTGGCCGCAGCATGGGCGACAACAAAGGGGACAATATTGAGGACGACGCTGCGGCCTGTTGCGCCGCCACCGGTACGGCCCGACCACCCGAGTTTCCCGGCCACCAGGGTCAGGTTGGCTACCGTGGCAGCCAGATACAGCTGGAACCTGGTCTTGACCCTGCCGAAATAGCGGGACTGGCGAAGGCCCAACTGGACCAGTCGGGCCAACCGGTGCTCCACCACCACTCGGCGCACTCGATATTCGTCATAGTGAGTGCTTTGCTGCAACGATCGGGCCTGCTGCAGCAGGGCTTCCTGGGGATGGACCAGCACCCGCCGCCCCCTGCTCCCCTTGGCTGCGATGCACTGGGACCGCAGTGGACATGTCCGACATTCGGCCCCGTCGAACTGGAAGGCCTGCAAGCGGTGGACCCGCCCCCTGCGGTCCGTCCGCTTTCCCGCCGGCACGATGGTGTGGGTAACCTGTCCCGCCGGACAGGTGCAACTGCCCGCGGCCAGGTCGATGACAAAGTCATCCTTGGGAAAGTGCTTCCGGCCGGGCCGTCCCGGCACTCTGGCCACCAACCGGCGTCCCGCATCGGCGAAGGCCTGCCTGGTATCGCCATCCCCATAGGCGGCGTCGCCCATGGCTTCCTCCACCGGCACACCGGTGTTGGCCTCGCTCTGCTCCACCAATTCCAGCGATCCCAGGTTGTCCGGAGCGTTGCCGGGCAGTACCTCCACGGCGGTGATCAACTGGGAATCCGTGTCCACCACAATCGCCGCCTTGTGCCCGTCAAACCGTCTACTGCTGCTCTTGTGGCCGTGGCGCATCTCCGGGTCATGCACCGACATCATCCGGTCCCGGCTCACCCCGTCCTTGAGATTCACTCCGTCATCGGTCCGCTCCACGTCCCCCGTTCGGGGCCGGGGGCAGGCTCTGGAGCAGCAACTGCCCCAGCAGTTCCGCCGCCGCCACTATCTGCTGCCGCTCAGCGCTGTCCTCCCCCAATTCCCCCTGCGCCTGCCGCGACAACTCCAGCAACCGGTCGGCGTCAGCTACTATCAAGGACAGCAGCGCCGCCCGCGCCCGTTTGTCGCTCCAGTCGATGGCGGCTTCGCCCTTCACGCTGGAACCCAGGTACCCCTCATATCCCCGGGCCTTGCCCCATTCCTTGACGCTGGACTTCTCCACCGCCGCCAGCGCCCGCAACAGCTTGACTATCCCGTCCGCCAACAGATTATACGTGTCCTTCACCGCGCCACGGCCCAGGATGTTGGTCGTGTCCAACGCCACCCGCATCCCGCGCCCTTTCAGATACCCCGACTCCCGGGCCAAACGCAGGCTGGACTCGAACACCTCCCGCACCTTGCCGTGCAGTATCAGCTGGGCGCGGAACACCTGCAGCGTACTCTTGGCGAAGGGACGGTCTTCCACCTCAATCCCCAAGGCCACCCCCGATCGTGGCCGAGGGCAGGCTCTTCCACCGGATGTCGAAGTCGGCCCGGGCCTTGGCCTCGGCGTCGCTCACCTTGTCGTGGGACTGGAGCAGCAACGCTGTCGCCAGCAGGCTGGGCGGCACGCTGTCCCGGCCGTTGTCGGCGCAGTAGAACCCGGCGAAATCAGGGTCCCGGAACAGGCGGCCCCGCAGTGATGCCAACAGTCCGTAGTAGGTGTCCCGCCCCACGTGGTCCAGATACAACCGGTCCGCTTCCCAGAGGCCCCTCTGGTCCGACCGCTCTCCCATCATGCTCAAGCCCTCGCTATTTCTTGATGGCTCAAGTATAGCTGACCACCCGGCTGAAGCCAGTTTCCGGCCACGTTTCTAGGGTTGCACAACGCCGACGTGACCGGCGGCAACAGAGCCGGCGCGCTAACGGCCCTTAACGCTGGCATCATCCACGCCGTCTATACCACCGGGCAGGTCTTCGCTGACAGTCAGGTCGGCGGCATCGCCGGCAGAAACGAAGGCACGATCTCCGCCGTCTGGAGCGACGCAGAGGTGAGCGCCATCACCATCGACAAAAGTATCATCGGAGGCCCGCAATACGGCGCGGGAGGCATTGCGGGATCCCAAACCGCCGACGGGACCGTCACCGCATCCTACTTCCGCGGCAACGTCAGGGCATCCTGGGGCAGAAACCCCACCTACGCCGACTACGAGAAAGGGCTCAACCACAATGGGGCGCTATTCGGCGGCGCGGTGGGCGGAGCCCCGGGTGTGGGCGGTGGTCCGCCCGGCGGAACGGTCAGCAACGTGTACTACAGCAGTGACGATACTTCCCAGCAGCGCGGCGGGACAGCCAAGACCGCCGCCGAACTGCAAGACCCCACCGGCTACACTGGCATCTACGCCAACTGGGACGGCGACGGCATTGCCGACGGACCCCTGGGAGTTCGGCGGCGCCAGCCACTGGCCGTCGCTCTACGGCATGGACGAGCCGCCCGTGTCCCGGCCCACGACGCCCGGAGACGACACGTTCAAATACACCTACGGCGATGGGTTGTACCGGCCCAACAGCCGGGCTGAGCTGCGGAGCAGCGGGAGCTACGACCCGGAGGGCCAGTCTCTCTCCTACCTTTGGGAACAGACGGACGCCAACACGGTATCCCTGAGCAACACCCGGACAGCCAACCCCACCTTCACCACGCCGGGGCTGGGCGAGGCAGAGCATCTGCAGCTGTACTTCCGGCTGACCGTAACCGCCGGCGGGCTTTCCGATACCGACGTGACGGGCATCTGGGTAACGGAGGACTGGGAGCCGCCGGAAATAGACATCCCGCCCATCGCCGTCATCGCCGACCGGGGCCGGTGGGTACGTTATCTCGACGACGCCGACCGGACCGAGGTCGTATGCACGGAGGCGGAACGGGACCTTTCCCGTCCCGGCCAGCCGGGCAATCCCCTGTGCCACTACGTGGAACCCGCCCCGGTGACCGAGGGCGTCACCGTGATCCTGGACGGCAGCGGCAGCACCGACAGGCACGTAGACGTGGACGAAAATGGCCTCCAGGTCGTTCTGGAGGACGGCCGCATCGCCAGCTACGAATGGGAGCAGATCGCCGGAACCGGCGGGACGCTGACCAGGGCCACCAGCAGCAGCGCCACGTTCCTGACACCCACCGGCCTGACCGCCGACACGGCCTATACCTTCCGGCTGACCGTGACCGACGACGACGGCTTAACTGATTCCGACGAGATCACCATCCAAGTCACGGTGAAGCCCATCGCGGACGCCGGGCACCTCGTGGTAGTTGACGCCGGCGCGCAGTTCACGCTGGACGGAACGGCCAGCCGCGGCTACCCCGGCGAAACCCTGACCTACGACTGGGGCGACACCGGCATCTCAACTCAAGAGGCCTTTGGTGCGCCCACAGACCAGCGGCTCTACGCCCCGACCCTCACCCTCACGGCGCCCGTCGTGACGGTGGACACGTCATACATCTGGACCCTCTGGGTGACCGACTCCGACGGCCTCACCGAACAGGATGAGGTGACCGTCCGGGTCAGGATACCCCGCACAGCAGAGCAGCTCACTCCCCCCACCGTGGACGCCGGCGCAGACCAGGAAGTCGTCAAGGGCGATACCGTGCATCTGACCGGCAACGTCAATCACCCCAGCGAGCCGCTGACCGCCGTGTGGACACATACCGGCCCGGTGGAGTTCGCGGAGCTGGACTACGACCGCTACAGCCTTACTCCCGACTTCACCGTGCCCGAGGTGACCAGCACAACGGCGCTGACCTTCACGTTGCAGTCCTGCATTGATGATGAATTCGTCCTGGTGAGCGAGGAAATCTGCGCCTCCGACGCCGTCAACATCACGGTGCTGACCGCACCCCGGCCGCCGGGGCTTGGGGCGTACGCCGGGCGCGACCAGGTGGTGCAGCCGGGGAGTGTGGTGACGCTGAGCGGCACCGTCACCCTGGACGGCCTGCCGCCGGACGAAACGCTGACCTACACCTACCTATGGCAGCAGACATCGGGGACGCCGGTAAATCTGCAGAACGCCACGCTGGCTGCCGCCGGCTTCCGGGCGCCGGAGAACGACGGAGCGATCAACCTGGTCCTGGAGTTCCGGCTGACGGTAACGGAAACCGGGGGAGCGGAGCGGAGCGCCAAGGACACCGTGCGGGTGGAGGTGCTGCCGGCGGGGCGGGGACCAGGGACGGGCGGGCCGGGATTGGGGGGAGACCAGTCCTACTTCATGATTCCCATGCCGTTCCTGAACGCCCTGTCGGGCTGCGCCCCCGGCAGCGAAATGGTCATCAGCGTGAGGATATCGGACGGGTCAGACGGCGAGACAGCCGGCACCTGGATCATCAAGGTGGAGCCGGCCTGCTAACGGCGGGCGGCGAACCCACGACGCCGCCAGGGAATCCACGAACGCGACTGACGTCGCCGGGATTCTTCCCGGACGGTCCCGGCGACGCCCTGGTCTACGAAAACGGGTTGCTCACACCGTCCTTCTTCGCGCCACACATAACCCAGGACACCTTCGTCACACTCATGCTCACCGTCGACGTCATCGACGGCACCGATACCGTCATCTACACCCTCACCGACACGGTCACCATCTACGTCTACGCCGCGTCATCGCCAGCGCCCGGGAAATAGGCGCGCTTTCGCTTAGCGCGCTCTAAGCCAAGGTCTTTAACTGATGCGTGAATTGCTTACTAGGTTCTGTTGACATTTCCCCGTCATTCCCCCTGACAGGGGCTGACAAGGGTATGTAAAATTGAGATTATAGCTACGAACCGGCCCCACCGCCCCTGGATTCCGGCCTACGCCGGAATGACGGAATGGGCCCGCCTGGATTCCGGCCTACGCCGGAATGACGGAGTGGGCCCGATACGGAATGGGCCCGATAGTGAGCATTTGGGAGCGGTTTTGTATTTGAGCAAGCCTACCCTACTATGCGGTCTCACGTTCAACTGCGTAAAGTCCCAAATGAAATACATACCCTTGTCAGCCTGACAGGGGTATGTATAGATATTGTGGACTTGGAAGGGAAATGACTTTCTGGCACCTTTTCGGTACCAAACCAAAGGTAAAAAGGGTCTTGTTACTTCCTGAACCACGGCCTGGCCCGTCGGCTGAGCCGAAGATGATCTGTCATCCCAAAGCTGGAAACACCCCATACATACCCCTGTCAGCGCCGCCTGGGAGAAGAGGCGGCTACTCGAGGGCTTACAGCGCAACCTCCCACCGGAAAGTTCGCAATTCAGTACGCTTCGGCCCACCCAACCACAGATTTGAGCCTAAATTAAGCGCTAAAGGCTGCCCAAGTCTGCACTTTGGATTGCAGAAGAACTTCGCAAACGGCCTTTTGGCCTCAGTCTTTTTGAAGCAGGGAGCTGTTTCTTAATCTCCCTTAAGGCCTTCAACCGCTACTACCCAGCCTAGCCAAAGCCTTGGGTTCCAGCGTCAAGCTCCTGGCGACTTTCGTCCGGGAAAACGACTGGCCCACCCCCCAAGCATCGCCGCTTCCTACTTGGAGAGTGCTGCATGAGCATCCGGAAGTGGCCCCGCTGCCCAAACCAGCGGGGCTCCGGGTCTACAAGGCTGTCCAAGGCTACATCGCGGTGGGCTACCTGCATTGACCGCGGGTCTTCCCAAGGCGTGTAGGCCTCGGCGCAAGCCTATAGATGGCAGGCCATCAGATGGGGTTTCCAAGGGCGCGAGTAACCAGGGCACACCGGCGGTAAGCCGGTCTGGTTGATCGACACCCCTTAAAGGATGAAAAGGCGTCCAGACCATTCCGGGGGCGATGCCATGCTTCTGGCAACAGGTCTGGTACGCCATTCGCAGGGGTAAAGCGGGGTTAACCCGCAGCTATCCAGTCGACGACACGCTCCCCGATCATGATGACCGTGGTGTGCAGGCCGCCGCCCCTGAGCAACTGGGGCACCACCGAGGCGTCCGTCACCCACAGACCCTGCATACCCTTGACCCGGCAGTACTGGTCCACCACGGTCATGGGGTCTGAATCCGGCCCCATCCGGCAGGTGCCCGATACGTGCCTGGCCGTCCCCACGGTCTGCCGCATCCAGAGGTTGAGCGCCTCGTCGTCCGCCAGGATTTCGTCCGTCGGCGTGATTCGATGGTCGACAACGTTCTGATATGCCGCGGATTCCAGGAGCCTGGCGCCGAACCGAATGCTCTCCCTCACCCGGCGCAGGTCCTCGGGATGCTGGAGGTAACGGTAGTTGAACGTTGGCTGTACACCAGGATCAGAGGACGATAGCCTCACATATCCCGACCCTCTCGGCACCCCAAGAGTGCACGAGATACGGCCCGCACGCTCAGGGGGAACATTCCCGGTCCGGTACTGAGTCCTGACCTCGGCCACCCGCTCGTCTCGTTCATCGACGACGTTAACTGTCGACAGCACCATGTCGTTTGGCAACTCAGAGTCAGGGGCTGTAAAGATCAGCCTGTAGTGCGGAGCGTCCAAGTCCGCTGGAACTTCCACCCCGTCCTTGACCTTAAAATTGATGTGGACGCTCAGGTGGTTCCACAGGCCCTGTCCCACACCGGGCAGGTCGTGGATGACAGGGATTCCCGTTTCGTCGAGATGGTCCTTGGGACCGACGCCCGACAGCATCAGGAGTTGCGGTGAACGAAGGGCGCCGGAGCTCAATACGACCTTCTCGGCTTCGACGGTGAATATCTCGCCGCCACTTTCAGCCTCAACTCCCACGGCCCGTGAGTTCTCGAACAGTATCCGGCGGACGTGAACTTCTCCCCGCACCGTCAAGTTGAGGCGGTGGCGCACTTGGCTGAGGTAGGCGATGGCGGTGCTGACCCTCACGCCGCCCAGGTTGTTGGTGGGAGCTACGCCAACCCCGGCCGAGTTCACTCCATTGGTGTCCTCGACCACCCCGAACCCCTCTTGGATACATGCCTCGCGGAAGGCCCTCTGGATGGGAGGGGCCGGATTTGACTGGCGCCGCCTCACCGGCATTGGCCCCTCCGTCCCGTGAAAGTCGTCCTGTATGTCCAGGTCGTTCTCCATCCTGCGGAAAAAGGGAAGCACCTTGGCGTAGGACCACTCGTCATTGCCGAGGCTCGCCCAGGCATCATAGTCCTCCGGCAACCCGCGCTGCATCGCTTGGCCGTTGATGGACGACCCGCCGCCGATCACCTTGCCTTGAGCCACGTGAATCTCGCCCTGCTCCTCAGTGGCCATCCCTCTGAGGGCCCAGTTGTGCTCCGAATCAGGAGATTCGGCGTAACGCGTGTACCCGTACTTGACCTCGTCGGGTATGTGGTCGAAGTCAGGATAGTCTTTGCCGGCCTCGAGCACCAAGACCGACCGGTTGGGGTCTTCGGACAGCCTGCCGGCCAAAACCGATCCGGCCGCTCCCCCGCCAACGATAATTACGTCGTATTTCATGGACCCTCCCTAAGTTTCCATTTTCCGGGTCAGACTGGTTACCATGAAGGACATTATAGCCAAGAAATAGCTATACAGGCTCTAAAAGTGTTGGTTGGGGCGGGGATAAATGAAGCACAAACCCGCTACGGTCTTCCAAGGCAGGTAACACCTACCGCCGCTGCGCCACCAGCAGCACCTGAACATCGACCTCGTCTTCCACCCACACGACCGACCGGGCGGTGGGCACTGCGATCTGAAGATCGTCCCAAGTGAACACGGTGCGCCCCAACACATTCAGCACGTCGCCGTCGTTCCGTACCTCCAAGTCAAAGGAAATGGGAAAGTCCTGATCGTTCAGGTTTAGAGTTCCGTCCACTTGGCGACCGAAAGTATCGCCGCTTTCGAATTCAGAAGGAAGGCCGGAAATGGCGTCCACTGTAAACGTCGCGGTGGGATGGTCGGGAAACATGCGGTTCTGCACGTAGCGGTCACGGTACTGTTGATCGCTGGCCAAGGAACGCAAGTCCACTTGAATAGCGGACGGCTCCCCGTCTACGTTGATCTCTCCAGAGAGTTTTTCCGTGCGCATCACCGCTTCGATGGGCGTGGGCAAGCGGGTTAACTGCTCGCCGACAGTGAAGGTGATTTCCGAGCCTTCGCCGACTACGTACTGGATTGCACCGGCCGGTTGTTCGGCGCTTATGGGAGTTGCCTCGGTAGCCAACGCCTTGGTCGGGCTGGGAACCGGTGTTGTCGCAGACGTTGGCGCCGCGGTTGCAGGGCTGGGTGTAGTGGCGGCTGGTTTTGTCGCCGAGGGCGTGGGATTGACTGTTGCCGCCATGGGGGTTGCCGCGGCTGGTTTTGTCGCCGTCGGAGTCGTCGCCGACGGAGTTGTCGCCGTCGGCTCCACCGCAGTAGTGGGAACTTGCGTTGGTTCCTGAGTGGGCGCAGTGGTGGGCGCGCGGGTTACAGGGGGAGATGACGCCTCCGCCCGCTCCGGCAACGACAGGTCACCGCTCTTGGTGTCGCCCTGGCCCGCAAGCCCTACTCCCACGCCCAGGCAAGCAATCACCATGACTGCCGCAGCCCACCAATTACCCGGCGCTTGCAGGCGTTGAAGAACCGGCGTCAGCCCGCCGCACAGGGCAAAAATTATCACTGCCAGCGGCAGGGTGAAGGACAGGAACCGTTCCAGCCAGAGGTTGCCGACGATGGCTATGACCACGACGACGATGAACAGGGCGGCCAACCCACTCCCGTAGAAGAGGGGTCTGCGAGGGTTAGCGGCCAGACCCGCCCAAAGCAGTCCGGCGATCAAGCCCACCGCCAGTGACGCCAAAGTCACCGTAAGGGAATTGAAGACCAAGTCCAGCGGCGAATGCAGCGGCAGCGAAACCAACGCCGCCACAATCGCGGCGATGGCGCCGGCGATCAGGCCAATTAACATGCGGAGAGGTCCACTACCCGCCAACCGGCACGGGTATGCCAGGGACGTTCAGTTGGACCCTGCCGATGGTATGCCAAGTGGTGAAGTATAGGGTCTTCCAGTCGTCACCCCCAAACGCCACGTTAGTGGTCTCGGTAGCTCCGTGGACGATGGAGCCCAAGTGGTTGCCCGCAGGGTCGATGATCCAGATGCCGCCGGAGCCCCCGCAGTAGACATTGCCTTCCGAGTCTACCTTCATCCCGTCAGGGAAGCCTGGCCCGGAGCCTCTCACCTCGCTAAACACCCGGTCGCT
Organism: Dehalococcoidia bacterium; assembly: GCA_965261795.1. Classification (GTDB taxonomy): domain Bacteria; phylum Chloroflexota; class Dehalococcoidia; order Lucifugimonadales; family UBA3495; genus CBDCFV01. Next base: position 3,312,448 of record OZ253476.1, on the reverse strand, counting down.
GCCCAACGCCAGAGTGCCGTTGGGCAGTACGTCGAAGGCCCTGATGTGCATCCGCCGAGTGTCGTTTACGTACAGTATGCTTTCGTCAGGCGAGAAAGCCAGTCCGTTGGGCACCACGAAGTCCTTCAGCAACAAGGTCAGCGTGCCCAAGTCCGCCGAGACGCGGTAAACGCCGGCAAAGTCCAAAGCCATTCCTGGGGCGGGCGCTCCCGGGTCGGTGAAATAGATGCTCCCATCGGACTTGACCACCACGTCGTTAGGCCGGTTTATGCTGCGTCCTTGATAGCTGCCGGCGATTACCGTGGTGCTTCCGTCGGGTTCGTGCCGTCGCACGCTGGGGGTCCGGTCGCAAGCCACCAACCGGCCTTGAACGTCCCTGGTGAGGCCGTTGGCGTAGTTGGACGGCTCCTGAAAGACGCTTACGCCATCTTCGGCGGTCCACTTCATTCGCCGGTTATTGCCGATGTCACTGAACAGGAGGTAACCGCCCTCTTTCCACCACAATGGCCCCTCGGCGGGGCCGTTGTCGTTGCCGAAGCCATCGGCAAGCTGTTCCACCGACGCGTTCACGGATACTATGCGCCCCAATTCAGAGGACACTTGCTCAATAGGCATTTTGGACCTCCTTTATTTCAGACCTGCTTCAAATCGGCTATACGCCGGTCACCCTACGGCCAATCCCCGAAGCTCCTTTGCCTTGTCCGGCAGGGTGTAGGTAGTCCAACTTTTGCCGTCGTCCAACGTTCCGAAGACCTGGCCGTCCCGAGCGATGCAATAGATGTGACCGGGCGCCCGGGGGTCTACCCCGACGGCCATCATGGTGGCGGTGGGCGCAATGTCGCGGTCCACGCGCTCGAAGGTCTGGAACAGGTCGCGGCTGCGGTACAACGCGCCTTGAGAGCTGCGGGCGGCTGCACCAATGGAAACAAACATGGTGTTGGGGTCGTTGGGCGCAACCCGCAGGTCGCGGGTGTAGGTGATGGAGGAAAACTGGCCGAAGTCAACCGGCACCCATTCCCGCCCGCGGTCAGGGCCTATGAACGGTCCCATGCGGGTGGTGATGTATACCGTGTGGGGAGACGAACTGCTGCACTGAACGCCGTGCAGGTCCAGGGTGCCCTCGGCAGGGGCCAGCGACCCGGTAATCTCGTCCCAAGTGTCGCCGCCGTCGGAACTGCGAATCACGCCGGCGACTTCCAGCCCCGCGTAGAGCTCGTCAGGATGACTGGGGTCGGCGGCAAGGGCGATGACCCTGGTAGGAAAGCCCATTACGCATTCGTTGGACCCCATGGTGGTGTTAAGCTTTTCCCACGACTCGCCGCTGTTGGCGCTGCGGTATATCTGCCCCGGCGCGGTGCCCAAGTACATGACGCTGGGGTCACCGGGACGGAACAGGAACGACCAGACGGGCTCGCCGTTGTTTGGGTAGTCCATGCGCTCCCAGTGATTGCCGCGGTCAGTGCTGCGGTAAGGGCCGTTCTGCGTACCGGCGAATACGACCTCCGGATTATCGGGATGAATCGCGACGCCTGGGATAATGGGGTTATCAGGCAATCCGTTGGTCAATTCCTCCCACTGGTCCGAACCGGGAGCCAAGCGGTATAACCCGCTGCTTTCAGCGCCAACGTAGACGCAGGTCTGATTGTTTCCAGAGGTCATAATACGCCCCTCCTAACATGAGTAATTGGTTGAACAGATCTGCTTCCACAGGTCAGAACCCTGGGGGTTGAGGCCTTGCTATGGTTGGCCTTCCTGAGAGGCCTCCTCAAGGTCGAAACGGAACTCTTCGATCACAGGATTAGCCAGCAGATCGTGGCACATCCTGCTGACTTGGGCCTCCGCATCGGACCGTTCGGCACAGTCGACGCGGACTTCCAGGTACTTGCCAACCCGGACGTCCTGTGCCGAGGAGAAACCGAGGTTTTGCAACGTAGACAACACCGTCAGGCCTTGCGGGTCATTGACGGTGGGCTTCAGCGTAATGTACACCCTTGCTAGGTACAATATTGCCCCACTCAAAGGCTTGGTTGGGTTCGTGGTCAGCGAGAGCCGGTAATACCAGGAGCGGTGCAAGGGGCGCCGTTGGGGAATTCAGGTCCCAAGGTGCCGGCATAGTTACGGAAGAACTTCTCTATCCGGTCTTCGTCCACGCCTTGCATTGTATCCAACACACCCCAGGCAGCCAAGGCAACGGTGTTTTCAGGTACCTCGCCGTAGAACCGGGTTACCGCCCAAACCGAGGACATGTCAAAGTCATCCATAAACACCTTGAGTTGGCTGACACCTTCTGGCGGCAGGTTGTAGCTGACCACGATATTGCCATGTTCCAGATTGTGGACTATGCGCTCGTCCGGCAGGCCCTCCTCGTAGAAACCGCAATTTGCCCAACGGTCCCAATGGTCGCCAGAGGTGGGTGGCGTGGAATTGTAGGCCACGCTCTGCTCAGGCTGCACGTGGTTCCGGGTGGCCATTATTGCTTGCCGCTCCCCAACACCTTCTACGTATTCACGGCTGTCTCCCAGTCCGCCGGCGGCGGCAGGTCGGCCAACACTCAGGAAGTCGGCGGCCGCGAACCCGGCTATGACCAGTATTGCGATGACGGCGGAAGCGGTTACGTACAGGATCCGGCGAACGGTCCACTTCCGCCTGCGGGGGCGGGCTATGTCAGCGGCCGCAGCGGACCTTTGTCCCCTTTGTACTTGCCGGCCGCGACGCCGGCGATGTCTGGACTCTGGCAATGTATCAACTCCGTTAGAGTTGTTCTCCGGTTATACGTTGGTAGGCTTCCAGGTAACGTTCCGTAGTACGGGCTACGATGTCGTCCGGAAGCTCCGGGGCCGGCGGCTCCCGGTCCCATCCCTGCCCGGTCAACCAGTCGCGCACGAACTGTTTATCGAAGCTGGGCGGCGTGCGGCCCGGCTCGTACCCATCAGGGTCCCAAAACCGGCTGGAGTCGGGGGTAAGGAGTTCGTCAATCAGGATTAACTCCCCGTCAAGGATGCCAAACTCCATTTTGGTGTCCGCCAATATGACTCCCCGTTGCTTGGCATAGTCGTGGCCGAACTGGTATATGGCTATGCTGAGGTCCGACAACCGTTGGGCCATTTCCTCGCCCACCATGGCGACCACTTCCTGGTGGGACATGTTCTCGTCGTGTCCTTCCTCGGCCTTGGTGGTGGGGGTGAATATGGGTTCAAGGAAAGTCTGGCTCTCAAGCAAGCCCTGGGGCATTGGCTGCCCGGACACGGTGCCGTGACGCCGGTATTCGGCCCAAGCCGACCCGGTTATATAGCCCCGGACTACGCACTCTATGTCGATACGCTCCGCCTTTTTGACTATCATGGCCTGACGCCCGATTTCCTCGGGGAGGTCCGCTATCAGCGGGCTGCCTCCCGCCAGCGTTGCGGCTTGGGGAGTGTCGCCCAGCGCCACCAAATGGTTGGGGACCAAGTGTTTGGTCTTGTCAAACCAGAACGAGGATATTTTCGTGAGCACCCGCCCTTTGTCGGGGATGCCAGTGGGCAGCACCACGTCGAAGGCGGAAATGCGGTCAGTGGTGACCATCAATAGCAGGCTGTCGTCAATGGTATACGTGTCGCGGACCTTGCCGCGATGAAGAAGGTTAGAAAGTTCCGTTTGCGTTATCATTCGTGTCCTCCGGTTCGAGGCAGCCCTAAACGGCCGCCTTGGCAGCCAGCAGTCCCAGCCGCTCAAAGGTATCGTCTACGTACCGAGTGTAATAGCTGTAGTCAAAAAGTTCGCGCAACTCAGTTTCCGACAGGTAAGTTGCGGCGTCTTTGTCGGCCTCGATAAGCTGCCGGAAGTCCTTGCCGTCGTCCCAACCCGACATGGCGTTGCGTTGCACGATCTGGTAAGCGGCCTCCCTGGCCATCCCTTTGTCAATCAGGGCCAACAACACCCGCTGGCTGAAAATCAGGCCTTGAGTGCTCTCTATATTGTCCCACATCCTCTGGGGGTACACCCGCAAATCTGCCATGACACGGGTGAATATGCTCAGGATGTAGTCCAAGGCCAGACAAGCGTCGGGCAGGATTATACGTTCCGCCGACGAGTGGCTGATGTCCCGCTCCCCCCAGAGGGCCACGTTTTCCAACGCGGTGACGCTGTGGCCTCGAATCAAGCGGGCCAGTCCGCAAATCCGCTCGGCCAACTCCGGGTTGCGCTTGTGGGGCATTGAGGAGGAGCCTTTCTGGCCTTCGTCAAATGGTTCCTCCAGCTCGTGAATCTCGGTGCGCTGCAACGAACGGATTTCAGTGGCGAACTTCTCCAAGGAAGCGGCGATCAACGCCAGCGTCAGGATGAAGTGAGCGTACCGGTCCCGTTGGACCACCTGGTTTGATACCGCAGCCACCTCCAATCCCAGTTGTTCGCATACTTTATCTTCCACCGATGGGGGCACGGTGGCGTGAGTGCCGACAGCGCCGGAGATTTTGCCGACGCGAACGGTCTCCAAAGCGTCTACCAACCGCGCCCGTTGGCGCCGCATTTCTTCCCACCACAACGCCATCTTGAGCCCGAAAGTGATGGGTTCCGCGTGCACTCCGTGGGTACGCCCCATCATTATGGTGTCCTTGTGTTTGACGGCCTGCTTTTCAATGGCGGCTATGGCTTGGTCCATGTCTTGCAGAAGCAGGGTTCCGGCTTCCACGAGTTGGAGACCCAGTGCAGTGTCAAGCTTGTCGGAGGAGGTAAGCCCCAAATGAAGCCACCGGCCCTCCGGCCCAAGCCCCTCGGTAACCGAGGTCAGAAAAGCGTTGGTCTCGTGCCGGACGGTGTCCAGAATTTCCATCATGCGGTTGTGGTTGTACTTGGCCTCCCGCAGCTTGGCCATGTCTTCCGGCGGCACAACGCCTTCCTGCGCCCAAGCTTCGCAGACCGCCAACTCGACCTTGAGCCACAGGTTGTACTTGTTCTCCTCAGACCAGACCCGCTTCATCGCGGGTCGGGAATACCGGTCTATCACCGTGGACCTCCTAAGATTTGTAAACCAGTGTCTACCAAGTACCCTTTAATGTTCAAGAAAGTGTCTAAAATATCCCCTCTCCCACAGAGTGAGGGCTAGGGTGAGGGCCGGTCCTCCGAAAATTCCTCCAACCCCCGGAGTACGTCGGCAAAGTTCTCGAAGGAGCGGAAGGGTATCTGTTTCCGATGGCACTCCTCGGCCAGCGTCCGATGGGCGAAAAGCAGGTCGGCTTTTTCCCCGGCTTCAAAGTCGGACTGACCGTCGCCGACGTAAACGATATAGTAGCCTTGATCGCGGTACCTTTCGACAATCAGCCCTTTCGAGTTGCCTTGGCGTTCGTGGCCGGGTCTCATGTACCGGTACTCGTAGGTGATGCTGTCTTGAGTGAATTTGGTATTCACTGAATAAACCGGAATCTGGGGGTAGCCTTCCTTTTCCAACAGAGCTTCGATGTAAAAGTCCAACCCTTGGCTGACGATTGCCAATGGGATCCGGTTACCTTGGCAATAGTCCCACAGCTCGCGAAAATGGGGACGCAAGTTGGCGTTTTCCTTGACATAAGCCTGCATCGTGGCCCGGTCGGCCAGTATGTTCCGGAAAACGATCTCCTGGTATTCGACAAGGGTGAACTCCCCTGACCGGAACCGAGCCCTGATGTCCGTCCAAGTCGGGTCTCCGAACTGGCGCAGAAGCAACTCGGCAACGTTTTGTTCCGCGGCGGTGTCGTCGAAGTCGGTCAGCACCGCCGGAGCGGCTTTACCGCTCCCGGAGTTGCTGTCGGTATGCCTCATACGCCTGCCTTATTTTGTCATGTTTCAGCCCCAGGATTTCAGCGGCGAAAAAGGCCGCGTTCCTGGCGCCCCATGAGCCGACGGCCATGCAGGCCACCGGTATTCCCGGGGGCATTTGTGCGGTTGCCAGGAGCGAGTCCATGCCGTTCAGTTCACTGGAAGCCAGCGGCACTCCGATTACCGGGATAGTAGTCCAGGATGCCAATACCCCTCCGAGTGCCGCAGAGCCGCCGGCAGCGGCGATAATCACTTCTATGCCGCGGTCGCGGGCGGTGGTGGCGTATTCCTGTACTCGTTCAGGAGTGCGGTGGGCCGACATGACCCTGACTTCGTAGTCGACTCCCAGTTGTTCCAAAGTGGTGACGGTATCATTCACCACCGGTTCGTCGGTGGCGCTTCCCATTATTACTCCTACTAGCGGCAAAAACGTCCCTCCCTAGGATGGCCGGGAATGGCCTGATTACGGGAATGGCTTGATTAAAGGTCTAACTCCTCCCGGAACGCCTCTACTAACGCGACTTCCAAGGCTTCCCGCTCCGGGCGTATTTCAACACCGTTGACTTGAACGTAGGTCCCATCTTCCGTAGCGCCCACGTCCACCGCTAATTCTCGTTCGCCTCCCTCGACCCAAGTAAGGATAAGGGCGATTACGTCACTCTCCTCCTCGGCGTCGAAGGGTAGCGTGTCGTCATCTTCGTCTTCCGTTTCCCACGACAATATGGTCTCGATGGCGCCTCCGCCGTCCAATAAAGTCCGGTTCATTTCAGTCAGCAAGTCCGAAATATCCAATGACTCCGCTAACTCGGAAAGCACTACCCGTTGACGCTGAAGCTCGGCGTCCTCTTCCGCGTCCCGCCGGATACGCTCGGAGCGGGCCTCCGCCAACTGTTCCTTTAATTCCGCCAAGGTATCCCGCCACGTCGTCATCATCTTCTCCCATCATTAGTCGTAGTTCCGATTTCAGCGTACACTCGCCGTGGCTCAAGGTCCACCATTCAACTTCCTTTCCGGGTCACTAGGAAAGCCAATTGGTCCACGTCCCGGAAGTCGGTTAACCCCGACCCCAGTCGCACTGCGTGGAGCGCGTTCAGCAAGTCCAAGTAACCCAAGCCCCAATGCCCCTTGTTCAGGTTCGCCGGGTAAATTCCCAGCCGCCGCAGACCATTTTCGCTGTGCGACCCCCAGAAAGCGAACAATGACGGTTCTCTCAAGCACAGTGCGTACGACGCGAACCCTCTACCCCCGCCGTTGAGGTAATATGCCCCGGCAGAAGAAGCACATTCCGCAAACCGTGTTTCCAAGCCAATAGCATCGAAAAGAAGAAAGTCCAAAGAATCACGTATATCCTCTATCATGTTGGACATGAACTCTTGGGACTTTCTGCCACCTGACGCTCTGTAAACGGCTAGAGCCTGTTCCATTGAGAGGATTGGCAAACTTTCTTGGCTGAGCCAACCGGCAAATTCGTCGGAGCGCCGCCACCGCCGCTTTACGTAGGCGTCCAACCTCCCATCCAACAGGGCTTGCTGGTAAGCTTGTCGTACCTCTAACCAGTTGGCGCCACCCAGTCCGGTAACCACGAGTAAGCCCGGCCCTCCACCGCCGCGATGTCTCCCCGGTAGTAAGCCCCATCGAAGCCTATCCCAGCGACTCTATGATACGATGCTTGCCGTGCCTCTGCCAAGGACTCGCCGTTGCCCACTACGGTGAGAACACGCCCCCCGGTGGTTACCCACTTGGAAGGCTGGGTATCCGCAACACGCCGCGTGGCTGCATGAAACACAATGGTGTTCTCATCCTCAACATCCAACCCGGTGACCTCGAACCCGGTGTCGTACCTGTCCGGGTAACCGCCGGACGCCATCACGACGCCTACGTAGCTCCGGTTGCTCCAATCCACTGGCGTTGCGCTCAAGTTGCCGTTCAAGCAGGCGAACATGGTTTCCAGCGGGTCGCTGGCCAACAACGGCAGCACCACTTGTGCCTCCGGGTCACCCAATCGGCAGTTGAACTCCAGCACCTTCGGCCCTTCGGGGGTTAACATAAGACCGGCGTACAGGATTCCCCGATACGGAGTCCCGCGGTGCGCCAATTCTTTGATGATCGGCATCATGATGGTCCTGGCGATTTCGCTCGACATGACCTGGGACCAGAGGTCAGGCGGTGTAAAGCTGCCCATGCCGCCGGTGTTGGGCCCTTTGTCCCCGTCGTGCAATCGCTTGTAATCGCACGCCGCCACCAGAGGCGACAGCGACTGACCATCGCTGAAAGCGAATACACTGATTTCAGGCCCCCGCAGCAGTTCTTCGATGACTACCGCGTCACCGGCTTGGCCGAAGACCCGCTGGCTCATGCAGGCCTGCACCGCTAACGCCGCTTGTTCCGACGTCTCGCATATAGAGACACCCTTGCCTGCCGCCAGTCCATCGGCTTTAATCACCAAGGGCTCCCGGTGGCGTTCAATGAACGCCAGGGCGGCCGCCTCATCGTGGAAGGCCCTGAACTCTGGGCAAGGCACTCCGGCGGCCTGCATCACCTGTAATGCGAACTCTTTGCTGGACTCTATCTTCGAGGCTTGTTGCGACGGCCCGAAGGCCAGGATACCGATGGACTCCAACCTGTCGACAAGGCCATTGGCCAACGGGACTTCCGGCCCCACCACGACCAAGTCTATTCGCAAGCTCCTGGCCGTCCCCACGACGCCGTCCACGTCTTCCGCAGCGACCTCAAGGTTGGTGGCTATTTGAGCAGTCCCGCCGTTGCCAGGAGTAACCCAAAGGCCGGTGAGATTGGGACTCTGTTTCAGCCGCCACGCTAAAGCGTGTTCACGCGCGCCGGACCCAACTACCAGGACCCTCATCCTACTCCCACTCGATGGTGCCGGGCGGCTTGCTGGTAATGTCGTACACCACCCGGTTCACCCCCGGCACTTCGTTAACGATGCGGTTGGAGATGCGGGCCAGTACTTCGTAGGGAAGCCGCACCCAGTCGGCGGTCATGGCGTCCTCGCTGGAGACGGCGCGAATTGCGCAAACGTAGCCGTAGGTCCGGTAGTCTCCCATGACGCCCACGGTCCGGCTGTTGCTCAGCACGGCGAAACTCTGCCACAGTTGGCCGTAGAGGTTGGCCCCCTTGATTTCGTCTATTACGATCCAGTCGCACGCCCTCAGAATATCCAGCTTTTCGGGCGTTACCTCGCCTATGATGCGGATAGCAAGGCCGGGTCCAGGGAAGGGCTGACGGTACACCATCTCGCCCGGAAGACCTAACTCCAACCCGACGTCCCGCGCCTCGTCCTTGAACAGGTACCGCAGGGGTTCCACCAGCTTGAGCTTCATGTGCTCCGGCAGGCCGCCCACGTTGTGATGTGTCTTGATGCGGGCGGACGCCCGGTTTTCGGGGGTCTCGCTCTCTATGACGTCCGGGTACAAGGTCCCTTGGGCCAGGAAATCCGTCTGCCCAAGCCCGGTAGAGGCATCTTCGAACACGCGGATGAACTCTTCGCCGATGACCTTGCGTTTCTGCTCGGGGTCGGTCACGTCCGCCAAACGGGTCACAAACCTCTCCGTGGCGTCAATGTACAAGAGGTTAAGGCCAAGGTTGCGTTTGAAGGTGTCCTGCACTCTCTCGGCCTCTTCCAGCCTGAGCAGGCCATTGTTAACGAAGATGCAGGTCAATTGATCGCCTATCGCATGGTGCAGCAGCATGGCGGTGACCGCCGAATCGACCCCGCCGGAAAGGGCGCAAATTACCTGCCCGTCTCCAACTTGCTCCCGTATACGGTGAATCGAATCGTTGACGAAATTGCCCGGCGTCCACGTCTTGTCGCAGCCACAGACACGGGTCAGGAAATTATCCAGAATAGAACTGCCCAAGGGAGTATGATTTACCTCGGGATGGAACTGGAGGCCGTAGATGTGCCCGCCGTTGCCCAATCCGGCCACCGGAGAGTTTTCGGTGTAGGCCAAACTGGAGAAGCCGTGAGGCAGGTCGGCAATCTTGTCGCCGTGGCTCATCCAGACTTGGAACGAGGGGGGCAGCCCGTGGAAGAGGGGACTGTCGGAGCCGTTCTGGTGAAGGACTGCTGAGCCGTATTCCTGAACGTCCCCCGGCACCACCTTGCCGCCGAGTTGGTGCACCAACGCCTGCATCCCGTAGCAGATGCCCAACACGGGCATGCGCTTTTCGAACACCCAGTCCGGTATGCGAGGAGAGCCTTCGGCGTAGACACTTGCCGGTCCGCCGGAAAGAATCACGCCCTTGGGACTGAAGCGTTTGACAGATTCCCAGCTAGTGGAAGAGGGAACGATTTCCGAATAGACTTTCAATTCCCGGATGCGGCGGGCGATGAGGTGGCTGTACTGGGAGCCGAAGTCAATTACGACGATGCCTTCGTTAACGGTGTGAGGGTCCACAACGGTGTGAGGGTCCACGGCGGCATCCGATCCCACGCCTTCCAGCTTCTTGGCTACCTCCAAGTAGGTGGAAACCTCCAAGTCGTCGCTGGTTGCCACCCGCCTTCCCCTTGGCAATTCCCTTGCTGTCGTAGCAGCACCTCCTCCAACAGAGGGACGTTGCTCTATAGGCGTCGTCCAAACGTTGGATTGATATTATAACTACGAAAAAGAAGGGCGTACAGGCAGGGCAATTGCGTCTTTCAGGGTATATGCTGAATCGGAGTGGACGCCGGTGGTACTGGAACGCCGCCAGCGGGAACTGGTTCTGGCCCTCATGAAACGAACGGTGGTTGGGTTAGGGATGAGTAGTCATGATTAGACCATCCGTAGGGACTAACGTCTGCCCTACCGGGTCTACCGCCAACAGGGCTGTCTCCAACGCAACCGCCCCCAATATGGTTGGTGTCCCTTCTTCGGCAAATACGACGGGGGTGGTAATTGTTTGCCCGCCAAGACGTACCACGGTTTCGCCAACGTTAAGTTCCGGTACACTCCCGTTGGCTATTCTGAACCTGGCTTTTCGTCGGACTTGGACACCCAACCTTTCCAGTTGGGCGGACGGCAATACAGTGAAAGTGGCGCCCGTGTCAACCATAGCATCCACGGTTTCGAACCGTTCGCCTCGTGGGTCGCCAACTTCTAAAGGGTACGTAAATACACCCACTTATTCCATTTCTCCTGATGTCTGTCAGTGACGCTTACCCATGGCTCCCTGTGAATATTACTCTTCCGACGTATAGTCCCCGCTCTGTCCGCCCCGCTTGCTGGCCAAGCGGATGTTTTCTATGCGGATGCCGCGGTCTACCCCTTTGCACATGTCGTAGACGGTGAGAGCGGCCACTGACACGGCGGTCAAGGCCTCCATTTCGACGCCGGTCTTTGAGGAGGTGCTGGCAGTGGCGGAGATGTTTATCCGGTTTTGGACTTCGTCCAGTTCCAAGTCTACGTCCACCTTGTTGAGCGGCAAGGGATGGCACAGGGGAATCAATTCCGACGTGCGTTTTGCGCCCATGATTCCGGCGAGTTGGGCGATGGTGAGAACGTCGCCCTTCTTCATCAACCCCTCTTTGATCAGCCGCAGCGTTTCCGGTTGGACTGACACCGCTCCCCGCGCCACCGCCTCGCGGTCTGTAACAGGCTTCCAACCGACGTCCACCATGCGGGCGCGGCCTTCTTCGTCCAAGTGGGTGAGGGTGGTCTGCTTGGGGGGATGATTAGCTTCAGAAGTCATGGCGGCACCACCAAGCTGTTAAGATTTCGGGGCGCCGCCGGACACGGCATCCCGAGGGTTATAGAATCGTTCTAAAATTGGACTTGTAGCCGGAGTCAGCCGACAAGTTCCTGCCCTTGGCGGCGGCGACAGCGAGTTTGTCGCAGCGTTCGTTTTCTTTGTTGCCCGCGTGGCCCCGCACCCATCGGAACTCTACTTTGTGCTGTTTCGTCAGGTCCAGCAGCCTTTCCCACAGGTCGGGATTGACCGCTCGTTCCTTCTTGTTGCGCATCCACCCGTTGGCTTGCCACTTGAGCGCCCACCCTTTCTCTATTGCGTCAACCAAGTACCTGGAGTCGCTGTAGATAGTCACTGCGGAGGGCTTTTTCAGAGATTCCAGCCCCACGATAGCGGCCAGGATTTCCATGCGATTGTTGGTCGTGTTGGCGAACCCGCCCGAAAGCTCTTTGCGGTGCTCGCCGGAAAGCAGCACCGTCCCGTAACCTCCAGGTCCGGGATTGCCGATACAAGCCCCATCGGTGTAAATAGTTACCATAGTGTCAGTGGCCAAGGCGTTGCCCCTAATCCGGGATCGGGTCGTACTCGAACGTCACGTCCAGGGGCTTGGTGATTTTGCTTACGGCGTGAATCTGAAACCCCAAAATATTGCCGGCATCGTCAATCTTGATGTCGGCTTGTCCGTCGACTGTGTCAATGAAATCCCCAGGTCTGTCTACCCATATGACTTCGAGAAAATCACCTTCGGGGTCGTACCAAATATTGACTCGCTTGGGGTTCATTATTTACCTCTTCTCGGGATTCGCTCCCTTACCCGCCAATCTGGTACATCTCTATCTTGCGGCGGGCGTTTTGCTCTGGCGCTAATTCGGTGCGTTCTTCGGAGTACCGGTCGGTGCGGCGACCCCATACGCGGGCGAGCAGGTCGCGGAGTTGGTCGTCGCTGGCGCCGGCCCGCATTTCGTCACGCAGGTCCACTCCGCGGCTGGCGAACAGGCAGGTATAAATCTTGCCGTCGGTGGAGAGGCGGGCGCGGGTGCAGTCGGCGCAGAAGGGCTGGGTCACCGAGGCGATGACGCCTATCTCACCCTCACCGTCCCGGTAGCGGTAGCGGTTGGCGACCTCGCCCCTGTAGTTGCTGTCCGCAGGCTCCAACGGCATCTCGGCGTCGATACGTTCGACGACCTCGGCGGCGGGGACTACCTGTTCCCACTTCCAGCCGTTGCGGTTGCCCACGTCCATGTATTCAATGAACCGGACGATGTGGCCCGTGCCTTTGAAGTGGCGGGCCAAGTCAACGACCGTGTGGTCGTTGACGCCCTTTTGCACGACCGCGTTGATTTTTATCGGAGATAAGCCGGCGGCAACGGCTGCCTCGATGCCCTGCAACACCCTGTCTACGCCCAGTCCCCGGCCGTTCATTACCTTGAAAACTTCCTGGTCCAAGCTGTCCAGGCTGACGGTAATCCGCTTCAACCCAGCGTCCTTGAGACGCTGGGCTTGCTGGGGCAGCAGGTAACCGTTGGTGGTCAAGGTCAAGTCGTCCAAGCCTGGGATGCCGGCGAGCATTCCTATAAGCACAGGTAACTGGGTCCTGAGCAGCGGCTCGCCGCCGGTGATGCGGATTTTGTTGACGCCGAGGTCGACGGAGATGCGGGCCAAACGGTGAATCTCTTCAAAACTGAGAATCTCTTCCCTCGGAAGAAACTGATAGCTCTCGCCGAATATCTCGGCCGGCATACAGTAAGGGCAACGGAAGTTGCACCGGTCGGTAACGGAGATACGCAGGTCTCTCAGGGGTCTGCCCAGCGTGTCAGTTGTCATATTAGAGATAGAACCCTTCCGGCCATCAACTGTCAATGATGGATGCAGCCTGACCGGTTAGCCGGTCCAGCCAGGCCAAGGCTTTGCGGGCAGCATCGGCCCGATGGCTCACCCGGTTTTTTTCTGGCAAGGTTAGTTGCGACATGGTCCGTCCGTAGGATGGCAGATAAAATACCGGGTCATAGCCAAATCCTTCGTTTCCTTCTGGGTTGTATTGTATCATTCCGGCGACGGAGCCAACCATGAAGGCCAGGTTTTCTGAACTGACTTCCTTGGTTGAGGACTGTGAGGGGAACGAGATGGCGATCACACAACGGAACCGTGCCATCCGCTGCTCCCAAGGCACGTCCCGCAGGTTTTCCAGCAGCAGGCGCACCCGGTCCTTGTCCGACTTACAGGTGTCCCCGCCGTACCGGGCCGAGCGGACGCCGGGGTCTCCTCCCAAGGCGTTGACTTCCAAGCCCGAGTCGTCGGCAAGAGTCGGCAGCCCGCTCATAGCGCCGTAGGCCAAGGCCTTCAGCCGGGCGTTCTCGCGGAAGGTAAGACCGGTCTCATCGACCTCTTGGGTAATCCCCAAGTGGTCCAAGGACACCAACTCGAATGCAACCCCCTTCAGGAGTTGCTGGTACTCCCGCAACTTTCCAGGGTTGCCGGTAGCGATTAATAGTCGAGGCAAAGTCGTGGACGGCATTTGGCTGAAGTCAGAGACTTGTTAATTTATAGGAGAGGCAAGACTAAGAAATTATCTCAAAAACAGGCTGGTTCTGCCGGCATACACTCGTTGTTGGTTGAAATTTATAGATTCCCGCCTGCGCGGGAATGACGGGTTGCGCGGGAATGACGGGTTGCGCGGGAATGACGGGTTGCGCGGGAATGACTGGTTGGCTACCGCTCCAAGTTTTGAGATAGTTACTAACTGGTTAGATTATCCCTTGACTGGTCCAGTCTGCCAACTCCTGTGCTCCGCACCCCAGCCACGATTCGTAAATGAGTTGGTTGTGCTGACCGAGAGTAGGGCCGGCGTGCGCAACTGCGCCGGGAGTGTTGCTGAACTTCGGAACTATGCCCAGCATCCTGGTGTGGCCCAGTTCGGGATCGTCTATCTCGATGATGTCCTGACGTTCCCGGTAGTGAGGGTCTTCGGATATTTGCGCCGCGTCGTAGACCGGCCCGACCACTCCCCCTCTGGGTACGAGTTGGTCCATTACATCCTGCAAAGGACGTTGGCTCAGCCACTCCTGCAGGACAGCGTTCAGGGCGCCGACGTTCTCCAACCGGGCGGCATTGTCCTTGAACCGGGGGTCCTGGAGCAACGAGTCAAGCCCCATGCCTTGAACCAAGCTTTCGAAGGTGCTTTGAGAGGTGGCGGACAAACCCAGCCACCGGCCTTCGGCGGTCTGGTACAAGCTGCGGGGCGCGGCGTCGGGAAAGTCGTTCCCCACCCGTTCGCGGGAAATGCCCAGCAGGTCGTACATGGTGACGTGGGGTATGCACAACCGGAACATCGGTTCAAACAGGCTGAGGTCGATCACTTGGCCGCGGCGTTCGCTTGAGTCCTCTTGAGACCGGCCGCCGGAAGCATCCCGGTGATACAGGGCCATCATCCCCGACATGGCGCCGAACACACCGGCTATTTCGTCGGCCAAGGGCACTGGCGGGAGCACAGGCGGTGCGTTGGAGAACCCAGTCATTCCCACGTAGCCGCTCATGCACTCGGCGATGGTGCCGAAGCCAGGCCGGTCCTTGTACGGCCCGGTCTGGCCGAAGCCCGAAAAACGGAGAATCACCAGCCGAGGGTTGGCATCATGCAACTCGTCCGGCCCAAGTCCCCAGCGCTCCATTACACCCGGGCGGAACCCTTCGATCAGGACGTCGGCCTGCTGAGCCAGTTTCCTCAATACTTCCTGGCCGGCGGGGTGGGACAGGTTGAGGGTAACGGACTTCTTGTTGCGGGAGTGGACTTTCCACCAGAGGGAAACGCCGTCCACGAAAGGCCCCCAGTTGCGCAGCGGGTCTCCGGTTCCGGGGCGTTCCACCTTAACGACCTCGGCGCCGAAGTCGGCCATCAGGCTGCTGGCAGTTCCTCCGGCAACGATGATGGAAAGATCCAGTACCTTCAGGCCCTTCAGCGGCCCTGTTGGGTCAGCCAATGTTCCCCCCCGATGCACAGCGTTTCTCAAGGCCGGGTTTGTTGCCGCCCATCCCCGGCATATCGCCGAATTATACCAGCAAGGCTCCACGTCTTTCGATTGCCTTATTCCGGGACGTGCGGTCCATTTTATAAACGTACTGGACGCTGTAACATCAGGCCATGATATTGTCCTTCCGGCACAGGGGTCTCAGGGACCTACACGAAGGTCGGGGGCCGGACGTGTAGACCCGGCCCATCTCCGTAAGCTGAAGCGGGTGCTTGCGGACCTGGACGGGTGCGGTACGCCACAGGATATGAACAGACCAGGTTATCAACTGCATCAGTTGACCGGCCGCTTCCGAGGCTATTATGCAGTATCTGTGTCGGGTAATTGGCGGGTAACGTTCCGCATCGAGAACAGCGATGTCTTTGATGTAGACTACTTGGACTATCATTGACCAGGAGCAGAACCATGCCTATGTACGACCCACCGCATCCTGGGGAATCAATCAAGTACGATTGCCTTGAGCCGTTAGGCTTGTCAGTAGAGCGGGCGGCCCGGGGTATGGGCGTGACGCCGCAGGAACTGTCAGACGTTGTAAACGAAAGAGCGGGCATATCGGCGGAAATGGCCGTCCGCTTGGCCCGGGCCTTCGGAGCCAGCCCCGAACACTGGCTGGAGAGGCAGTTGGCTTACGACCTCTGGCAGGTCAAGCAGCGTCTCAAGCACGCGGAAGTCGAGCGGTTTTGGCCCACAGGCCCAATACCCGACGAGCACGTTCCGTTCCCGCAAACGTAAAGGTGTATTCAACTCAGAATCTGGGCCAAGAACGCAGAGTTTTGGGTAAGCGTGTTAAAACTAGGGGAACATCCAACGGAGCTGAGTGACTAAACTTAAACCAAAGTGAAACCTGCATACGCATACAGGTAAATGAGGAGAGAGGATGCGTCAGTCTGTTGTAGATTCCGCTTTGGCTTTAGTTTAGTAGCGGCCAACCCGATTTGGTGACATGCACACGGTTCCTTTTCCCATGAATGCTATCATCAGCCAAAAGCAAACGGAACGCTTCTCGACAACTAAAAGACCCTCAACCGCAAACCCTATGATATAATTCCAGCCGGATTCCGGCCCCTTCAGATCGGGATTGGGGCAGGCTGCACTGGATAGAGACCGGATGCTGGATGATTATTTCCGCCAATATGGCCTGATTGCCATATTCATTGCCGTGGCCGTTATCGTTCCCACCAGTATGTTGGTGGGGTCTTGGATGATGTCGCGGTTGGGATTGCGCCCTCAAAATCCCACTCCAGTGAAGGTGGAGACCTACGAGTGCGGAATGGAAGCCATAGGGGGGCGATGGAACCTCTTCAATTTCCGTTACTACATGTACGCCATCCTTTTCGTCATCTTCGACGTGGAAGTGGTGTTCCTGTACCCGTGGGCAACGAAGTTCCTCAGACTTGAGTTGTTTGCTCTGATAGAGATGCTGGTGTTCGTGGCTATCCTGTTGGTGGCGTGGGCCTATGCTTGGCGAAAACGGGACCTGGAGTGGGGTTAGGTGGATATGAGTATTGATCCCCGCTTTCGCGGGAAAGATGGGGTGGCCGGGGGCGGGCCGTTACATTCCCGGACCTGGGACATCGACCGCAACGAAGGTGCATCCATACAAGGACTGAAGGACACCTCCACTGAGCCGGTGGATGAGCCCTTCATCCAAGTCCCGGATGATCTCAAGGGCAACGTCCTCGTGACATCCGTTGATGCTCTAGTCAACTGGAGCCGGAAGTCCGCCCTCTGGCCGGTCACCTTCGGCCTGGCCTGCTGCGCCTTTGAGATGATAGCAACGGCAATGGGCAGATTCGACATCGCCCGGTTCGGCATGGAGGCCTTCCGCGCCTCTCCGAGGCAAGCGGACCTGTTGATTATCGCAGGCACGGTTACTTGGAAGATGGCGCCTACGATTCAGCGGATATATGACCAGATGGGCGATCCCAAGTGGGTCATTTCCATGGGTGTGTGCGCCACCAGCGGCGGGCCCTATTTCGGCTCGTACAGCGTGGTGCCGGGCGTGGACCACATCATCCCGGTGGACGTGTACGTACCCGGTTGCCCGCCCAGGCCGGACGCGCTCCTCTACGGAATCATGGAGTTGCACCAGAAAATCAAGCAGTACCGGAACCTTAAGAGGCCCCCAACATCCGTGCAAATGACCAAGGACAGTGAGACCTCCGCCGTACCGGCGCCAGGGGAGCGCGAAGCGTCCTGATGCCGGTGCGGGAGTTGACAGGCGAACAATTGGCCGAACGACTGAACCAGGGAGTCCCCGGTTCAGTTGAAGGTTGGGAGAGGAACACCGTTTGGGTGCAACCGCCGCGTATCGCCAGAGTGGCCCAGTTTCTCCGAGACGAGGAGTCGTTGGATTTCCAGTTTTTGAACTCCGTCAGCGCCATCGACCTTATAGAGCGCTTCGACGTGGTCTATCACATGACTTCTCTGCGCCACCAGCACACCGGAGTAGTAAAGGCCACGGTATATGGGAGAGAAGACCTGTCGCTGCCCTCGGTCTACCAAGTATGGCGGGGCGCGGACTTCCAGGAGCGCGAGGTGTGGGACTTGATGGGCATCCGTTTTGAAGGGCATCCGAACATGAAACGCATCATGCTGTGGGAGGGCTTTGAGGGTCACCCTCTGCGCAAGGACTATCTATAACTTCAAGAACTTCAAGGTTTTCGCTACCTCCCGTTCTCCAACGGGACGAGCGCCAGCCTCCGGCACACCGTAAGGACTATTACATGCAGCAAATTCGGACCGAACCCATGACGGTCAACGTCGGGCCGCAGCATCCCAGCACCCACGGGGTGTTCCGCTTGCGTGTTACCTTTGACGGGGAGGAGATTCTTGAGGTTGAACCGGTATTCGGTTACCTGCACCGGGGTACCGAGAAGCTGGCGGAAGAACGGACGTACGTCCAGATCGTGACATTGACCGACCGGTTGGACTACGTTTCCTCCATGATCAATAACCAAGCCTATTGTCTCGCGGTGGAGAAGCTGCTGGGCGTGGAGGCCCCGCCGCGGGCCAAGTACCTGCGGACCATGGTGGCCGAGTTGCAGCGCATCGCCAGCCACCTGATGGGTATAGGGTTCTTTTTGCAGGACCTGGGCACTCTGGGCACCCCCCTCATGTACTGCTTCCGGACCCGGGAAAAAATTCTCGACCTCTTTGAAATGCTGTGCGGCGCCCGTATAACATTGAGTTACATGAGGCCGGGAGGTGTCTTCGCCGACACTCCCCCGGACTTCTGGCCGGCCCTGGACCGCTTCATGGATGAGTTCCCCTCGGAAATACACGAAATCGAGCAACTGGTCCTGGAAAACGAGATAGTGATGGTGCGGACCAGGGGAATCAGCCCCCTGCCGCTGGACCTGGCGATAAACGCCTCGGTCAGCGGCCCGGTGTTACGGGCCAGCGGATCGTCGCTGGACTGGCGCAAGATGGACCCCTACGATGCCTACGACAAGGTGGAGTTTGACATTCCCGTGGGCAGCAACGGCGACAATTACGACCGTTTCTGGGTGAGGGTGCAGGAAATACACCAGAGCGGCCGGATTATTCGCCAGTGCATCGAGCAAATAGAACCGGGGCCGGTAAGGCTCCAACTGCCGTTGGTGCTGAGGCCCGAGCCCGGAGCCGAAGTTTACAGCAGGGTCGAGGCCTCCAAGGGAGAGTTGGCGTTCTATCTTGTGAGTGACGGCGGGGTCAGCCCGTACCGATGTAAGATCAGGTCTCCATCCCTTATAAACCTTACCGTCACCGAACATTTGCTGGTGGGATGGAAGCTAGCGGACATGATTGTGAGCTTGGGCAGCGTAGACATAAACATGGGGGAAGTGGACCGTTGAACTGTGTCCTGACGCCTGACAACGTTCTGTACCATACCCCCTTGTACCGGTTTGTTTACGACCTGGTTGGGTCGTTCGTTCCCTGCTGGCTCGCTTACGTGATAGCCGGCCTTGCCATAATGTTCATCCTGGCGAACGCGGTGCTTCTGGGTGCGGCGGTGTTCGTGTGGTCGGAAAGGCGGCTTATAGGCCGGTTCCACAACCGGGTCGGGCCCAATCGCTGGGGACCCTTCGGAGTGTTGCAGCCCATTGCAGACTTGGTAAAGCTGGTGTTCAAAGAAGACCTGACCCCGGCGACGGCCGACCGCATCGCTTTTCTCATTGCCCCCATTGCCATGCTGGCTCCGGCGATATTGATGCTGGCGGTGGTGCCCTTTGCCAAGAACACTGCTCTGGCCAACCTCAACGTGGGCGTACTGTACATTCTGGCGGTTACATCCCTTACGTCGGTGGCCATCCTGATGGCGGGCTGGTCCTCCAATAACCGGTATGCGATGTTCGGCGCGGCGCGGGGTGTGGCGGTGTTGATCAGCTACGAGGTGCCTGTGGTGCTGTGTTTGTTGGGAGTGGTGATAGTGTCCGGTTCCATGTCGCTGGATGACATTGTGGGCGCCCAAGCCATACCGTTCATCCTTGTGCAGCCTTTAGCCTTCTTTGTGTTCCTGGCCGGGGTGTCCGCCGAGCTTAACCGAACGCCGTTCGACGTGGCGGAGGCGGAGTCGGAGTTGGTGGCGGGGTACCATACCGAGTACAGCGGCGTAAAGTTCGCGTTAATTCAAGCGGCGGAATTCGGCGGTGTCGTAACGGCGTCGGCTGTTATCGTCACGCTGTTCCTGAGTGGTTGGGCCGGCCCATTACCGGAGTACTTGGGTTGGCTCTGGTTTATCCTGAAGGCGGCTGCGGTGGCGTTCCTTTTCATCTGGGCGCGGGCTACTTTCCCGCGGCTCCGGGTTGACCAGTTGATGGCGTTTGCTTGGAAGTTCCTGCTGCCCCTGAGCTTAATAAACCTCTTGGCCACCGCGTTGGAGGTATATTTCCTCCGCGATGCGGCGGGAACGTTGTCCACGAACGATTTGTGGATCATGGCAGCGATAAACATGGCATCGACCTTGGGATGTGTTGCGCTTTTTGGGAATATGATCCGGGAAAAGGTCCGGCCCCTCCGGCCACGGTCGACAATCCGCGGGGGCACGGCGGTCACAATGGGCGAGGTGACGTAAATGTATGGAATGGGTATGGCCAAAGGCCTGCTGGTCACGTTAAAAAACCTGGTCAAACGGCCTTTCACCGTCCAGTACCCTGAAGACCGGGCGACACAGCACCCCCGGTTCAGAGGGGAGGAGTTTGTGTGGTACGAGGAGCGCTGCACCGGCTGCGCGTCCTGCGCCAAGTACTGCCCGTTGGGGATAATCAAGATAGTCACAGATCCCAGCCAGACCGCACCGGACCAAGGCGACAAGTACCGGTTGGAGGTCTTCGACATAGAACTTGCCCGGTGCATGTTTTGCGGGTTGTGCGTGGAGGCTTGTCCCTACGATGCGCTGTTTATGGGCAGTGGATTCGAGCAGGGGAGCTATTCCAGGAAGGAGATGGTCATCGGCATAGACCAGTTGAGGCAGAGCGAAAAGCATCCCAGTACCTTCTTTCGCCCGCAACTGGAGTCCGCCCGCTACAATCCCCACGATGGCCGGCCATTGGACTGGCGGGAGGTCGGACGCGAGTCGTGGCGGTGGCATCAACGAGAAAAGGCCGGAATGAGGCTGACCCCGCGTCCCGATGCTGAGGACGCGGGCTTCTTCGGACCTGAAGGGCAGGGCGAGTCCGGGCGAGACGCGGCTGCGGACCCGGTAGAGAACTCGCGTTAGATGCTGTTTCAGGACGTCGTTTTTTGGCTTCTGTCGGTGCTCACTATTGGCGCCGCTCTGGGAGTGGTGCTGGTCAAAGACCTGTTCCGGGCCGCCTTGTTGCTGGTGTTGGTGTTCATCTCGGTGGCCGGCTTTTTTGTGCTGTTGAGCGCCGAGTTCCTGGCGGTGGTCCAAGTGTTGATTTACGCCGGCGCCATTGCCATCCTGATCATCTTCGCCGTTATGCTCACGCGCGATGTGCAACGGGGCAACCTGCCCAACCGGTTGCAAATACCTGCCGCAACCATCGCCGCACTGCTGCTGGTGGCGCTGGTGGTGGTTGCGGTGCAGACCGATTGGAGACTGCTTTCGGGGCAAGACTTGGAGAAGGCCCAAGTGATACAAACGGGCTCTGTCAGCATTCTTGCTTCGCCAAGCGATATATCCACATTGCAACAGGCCGGATTTACCACCGAAGACCAAAAATCGGCGGCCCAACAAGCCGGCCTGGCCGACCTGCTCATTGAAGACTATGTGCTGCCCTTCGAGGCGGTGTCGCTGTTGCTGCTGGCTGCGGCTATTGGCGCGCTTGTCCTGGTAAGGCCAAGGTAACTATCCATGTCTCTCGAATCTATGCTGATAGTCGCCGCGGCCCTGTTTTCCATTGGCTTGTACGGTTCCCTGGCTCGCCGCAACGTTCTGGTAGTGTTGATGTCCATAGAGTTGATGTTCAACGCGGTTAACCTGACGTTGGTGGCGATGGCCAAGTACGTGGCGCCGGTGGGGTTGCAGGAAAATATTGGTGCGGTATTGACGGGCCAGGTGTTTGCGGTGTTCGTCATTACGGTAGCCGCCGCCGAGATTGCCCTTGGGTTGGGCATCGTTTTCGCAATGTACAGGAATACCCAATCGGTAGACCTTGATCAAGCGACGGAGTTGCGCAATTAAGATGCCGTTCCAAGTCACTGCCAGCGCCCGTGTGAGCGCACTACAACTGGAACACGACGGGCCATAGCTGCAATGTGGGTTGAATTCAAACGGGCCCCAAATCTAATGATGGCCGAGATGTGGAAGGAAGTCTTGGAAGGAGAGGGTTTGCCTACCCGCATCCTGCCCGAAGGCGACATCCTGGACTGGGGTGAGCGAGTCCCATTTGTCATCTACGTCCCCATAGCCAGGGAACATGTGGCGGAAGAGATCCTGAGGAAGTTGTAGATGGTCAACGAGTCCTCCATATTGGCTATCTTCCTGCTGCCGCTGGCGTCATTCGTGGTCATCGGTCTCGTGATCCGCCCATTTTTCAACATGTACTCATGGCTCAGTGGGTACTTGCTCATCGCGGCCTTGGTGTTGTCGGTAGTCTTGTCGGCCTCGGTGTTGAACGCCGTGGTTATGGGACAGGAAGTCCAACTGACTGCTATTCCGTGGTTGGACGTGGGCGGGGGGGCCGTCATTGAATTTTCGTTGTTCGTTGACCCGCTCACTGCGGTGATGTTGCTGGTGGTTACGTCGGTCAGCTTGATGGTCCAGATTTACTCCTTGGGGTACATGCGCGGCGACCCCAGCTACGCCAGATACTTTGCCTACATGGCCCTGTTTACGGCCTCGATGCTGGGGCTGGTACTGGCCGCCAATGTTATCGTTCTCTACGCCTTCTGGGAGTTGGTGGGTGTATCCTCGTACTTGCTTATCGGGTTCTGGCACGACCGCCCGGCAGCCGCGGCGGCAGCCAAAAAAGCGTTCCTTATTACGCGGATAGGCGACGTCGGGTTCCTGCTGGCGATACTTTACCTATTCTTCCAAGCGGACGAATTCGCCGCCGCGGGTCTGAACCCGTTCCACATCCCCGACATTTTCCAAGCGGCTGCGCCGCTGGCAGCAGGAGGCGCGATTCTGGGCGGCGCGGGGCTGACTTGGTTAACCTTGGGTATTTTCGCCGGAGCCGTGGGAAAGTCCGGGCAGTTCCCGCTCCACTCCTGGCTGCCCGACGCGATGGAAGGCCCCACCCCCGTCAGTGCGCTGATTCACGCCGCAACCATGGTTGCCGCCGGAGTGTTCCTGGTGGGGCGTTTCTATCCGCTATTCCTGGCCGCGCAGCACACTCTTACCGTCGTGGCTTTGGTGGGGGCTTTCACCGCGTTGATGGCGGCCACCATGGGCTTGGTGATGAATGACATCAAGCGGGTCATGGCTTACTCTACGGTCAGCCAGTTGGGCTATATGATGGCCGCGTTGGGACTGGGGGCATTCCCCGCCGCAATCTTCCACTTGGTGACTCACGCAGCGTTCAAAGCTCTGTTGTTCCTGGGGGCAGGCAGCGTAAACCACGCCACCGGCACCTTCGATATGCGCTACATGGGGGGATTGCGGCGCTATATGCCCTTGACCTATTGGATGGTGGTCATCGGCGGCCTCAGCTTGGTGGGAATATTTCCGCTGGCGGGGTTCTGGAGCAAGGACGAAATCCTGGTAGGAGCTTGGAACGGCACTGGGTTGGTGCAGGACTGGGTTGGCGGCTTGACGTTCATACTCTTGCTTATCGGCGTACTCCTTACTGCCTTTTACACGGTGCGGATGATTTACTTGACGTTCCACGGCGAATTTCGCGGGGGTGTGGACAAGGAATTGGAGGACCAGGGCGCACCGGCCGATGCCGGGCATCACGGGGCAGTGCACTTGGGTGAATCTCCTGTGGTAATGTTGCTGCCCATGGCCCTGCTGGCCGTACCGGCGGTTATCGCGGGATTTTTGATCAATCCGCAATGGGTGAAGGTGTTCGGCATTCCCAAGCATTGGGTCACAGAGTTCCTGATATCGGGGGTTGAGGCGGGGTCCATGCCGTCAGTGGTCCACTTGGAAATCCCTGATTTCAATATAGGGATGGCCATCCTCTCGACCATAATTGCCTTGGTGGGGATGGGTATGGCAGCGTTGCTTTATGGCCGCCGCTCCGACGCCGCGAAAGACCCTCTGGAGGTCGTTCAGCCGATACATGGGCTGTTGTCCCGAAAGTATTTCATAGACACTCTTTACGAAGACCTTATCGTGCGGAAGGTCTTTTACGGGGGCCTTGTAGCGGTCCTTGATTGGTTGGACCGGGTCGTCGTCGACGGGATTGTGGAGTCCGTCGGGTTCGTGCTGAGGCACTTGGCACCCCAAGCAGTTGCCCGGCTTCAGACCGGAGAGGTGCAGGCTTACGGGGTGTTGTTGACTATTGGCACCTTGATAATTGTCGTAGGATTCCTGTTGTTATGACGGCTTTCCCGGGTCTGCTGACAGCAACAGTATTTCTGCCCGCGGTGGGCGCTCTAGTCATTCTGGCTCTGGCCAGAGGGGACCGCAATGTTCGCGCCGTCGCCGTTGTGGTCGCGGTTGCCGACTTGGTCTTGAGCCTGATGGTGTTCGGGCTGTTTAGCCGGGAGGATGGCGCACCCCGGTTCCAGCTTATCGACCAGATTTTCTGGTTTGACACCGAGTCGCTAAGGGCAAGCTACCTGCTGGGCGTGGACGGGCTGAGCGCCCCGTTGGTTGCGCTGACCGGCATCCTGGGACTGTGCGCCGTATTTGCGTCGTGGCATATCCACACCAGGGTTAAGGAACACTACGTCTGGCTGTTGCTGCTGCAAACCTCGGTGATGGGCGTATTCAGTTCATTGGACCTCCTGCTCTTCTTCCTCTTCTGGGAGTTGGAGCTGATTCCCATGTACATGCTCATCTCCGGTTGGGGTACTGGCCGTAAAGAGTACTCCGCCATGAAGTTCCTGCTGTTCACCATTCTGGGCAGCGCCTTCATGCTGGTGGCCATCGTGGCGGTGTTCTTTACCCCAGAGGTTGGAACATTCGACATGAGGTCCCTCTCCGAGCCTGGGAGCATGTTGACGCCCGGTGCGGTGCTGCTGCCCATGGGGGCGTTGTTCTGGTTGTTCTTTGTTGGGTTCGCCATCAAGCTCCCCACTTGGCCGGTGCATACATGGCTTCCCGACGCCCATACAGACGCACCCACCGCAGCCAGCGTGATGTTGGCCGGCGTGCTGCTGAAGATGGGTGGATACGGGCTGCTCCGGATAAACGTAGGCATGTTCCCCGGCCAAGCCCAGCAATTCGCGTGGGCATTGGTCGCGTTGGGAGTAATCAGCGTGCTCTACGGCGCGGTTGTAACCCTCAGACAGACGGACCTTAAACGTCTCATTGCATATTCCAGTGTCAGCCACATGGGGCTGGTGCTGATTGGTATAGGCTCCATTGGAGTGTCTCAAGGCGTGGTGACCGCGGCCGGTTTGAGCGGCGCGGCAATGCAACTCTTTACTCACGGGACGATAACCGGCCTTTTGTTCCTTGGGGTCGGTATAGTGTACGAGAAGGCCCATACGCGCTACATTCCCGACCTTGGCGGACTGGCATACCGGATGCCCGTGGTTGCCACCGCTCTCCTGATTGCCGGGTTCGCCTCGCTGGGACTGCCTGGGCTGAGTGGGTTCGTGTCGGAGTTGCTGGTCTTCCTGGGGGCCTTCCGCGCTTATCCTGTGCACACGGCTCTCGCTGTCTTGGGGATCGTGTTGGCCGCCGGTTACATCCTTTGGATGATGGAGCGGGCATTTTTTGGCGTCCGCAGAGACCGGTTCCAGCAATTGACCGACGCCTCGTTTGTCGAGGCCATACCGTTGGTTATCCTTGTGGTAACCATCATTGGAGTCGGTGTCTACCCATCGATTTTGACCGATGTGTTCGAGGTAGGCTTGAAGCCCATAGTGGCATTACTCCCGGCGGGCGGTTGACGACCACATGTCCCTTCACGACCTGTACCTGATATCTCCTCAACTCGCAGTGGCCGGCGTGGGCGTTCTGGTTATTCTGCTGGACCTGCTGGTTCCCCGCAAAGACGTACTGCCGGTAGTGGCGTTCATCGGCCTTGTCGTTCCTTTGTTGCTGCTGCTACACCAGGTTTCGATAACGGGGGCGCCCTACACCTTGCTGGTTGGTTCGTCCGAATTTCAAGCGGACGCCTTGCAGGGTTCGTTTTCCTTGGACAAATTCTCGTTGTTCTTCAATTTCCTGATATTGGGCTCCGTTGCGTTGGTGATTTTGGCCTCGGAGGACTATGTCCGGCAAATGGCGCGGTTCCGTGGAGAGTACTTCGGGTTGTTGCTCTTCTCAGCCACGGGAATGATGCTGCTGGCTTCCGCTACTGAGTTGATCACCATCTACATATCCTTGGAATTGACCACCTTGCCTCTAGCGGCTTTGGCGGCGTTTTTGATGACCTCCAAGTCCAGCGAAGCCGCTATGAAGTTCCTGATTATCGGCGCCATCAGTTCCGCGGTCATGCTGTACGGCATGGCGCTGGTCTACGGGTTGTCCGGGGGCACCACCATCCAGGAGATAGCCGCCTTTTTCGAGGCCTCGGCCGGCCAAGATCCCGCCTTCGGAGGCTTTGCCCTGTTGATTGGTGTGGTGCTGATGCTGGTTGGATTCGGCTTCAAGATTTCCTCGGTGCCCTTCCAGATGTGGGCGCCGGATATCTATGAAGGCGCCCCCACCCCTGTGGTGGCCTTCCTCTCGGTAGCGAGTAAAGCTGCGGCGTTTGCGGTGCTTGTCAGGATATTTTTCACTGGGTTCTTTGGCGCTGCCTTGGACTGGGCAGTCTTGATGGCGATCCTCGCGGCCGCCTCCATGACCGTGGGCAACCTGGCGGCGATTGGGCAAAGCAATATACGGAGGCTGTTTGGCTACAGCACCATAGCCCACGCCGGGTACATACTGGTTGGCGTGGCGGCCGGAGTAAAGGAGTCTGCGGCGGGATCCGGGATGCCGGAATTTGTGCCCGTAGGTCTCAACAGCGTCGTCTTCTACTTGGGCGCTTACGCCGTAGCCAATCTAACGGCATTCATTGCCATCATCGCCATCAGCCACAGGACGGGCAGCGACTCGATAAGCGACTACGCCGGTGTGGCCCGCCGCGCGCCGTTCTTGGCGATCACCTTGAGCCTGGCGCTGGTGGCGTTGATCGGGGTGCCGCCAACCAGCATTTTCATTGCCAAGCTTTTCATTTTTGCTGCCGCAGTCAAAAGCGGGTTGGCGTGGCTGGCCATTCTGGGCGTGATTAACAGTGCGGTATCGGCCTATTACTACGTGCGAATCATCCGGACCATGTTCCTGGACCAGCCGCAGGAGCAGGATGCAATACGGATGTCGCCCGGATCCTGGCTGGCCCTGACCGTGACAACCGCCGCAATGCTTTGGATCGGCATAGCGCCCGGCTATGTCCTGCGAGCTGCGGAAATAGCTGTGGGGGCGCTGGCTGTCGGGATATGATGTCAGGGCCTTCAGAAAAGGCTGAGTGCATTCCAATCTGAGCGCCATGCTATATTTCAAACCTGCCGCCGGCCATGTATCGAGTTGGTGTTTGTACCGGCAGAAGCAGCAGCGGTGATATAATGAACCCCGGCAACGGGCGTTCCCCATCCTGGTTGCTGGCCGATGGGTCGGCGACCATCAGCGCCAGTGCGTTAATTTCGGTCCTGATCAATAGTTGGTCGGCGCTTGCAGGGGTCTGGGGCGTTGGATTCCTCCACGCACTGACCAATAGAGAGGACGGGGTGGTAATCGTAACCTCGTTGTTGCTGTTCCCCACAACATTCATCATCTACGTGGTGGCTAAAGTGATATTTGCAGCCAAAGAAGCGGTAGAAAGAAAAGCAATGGAACGAGGCCAACAGGCGGAGCGGGAGCGCATTGAGCGGGAACTGGAGATGTTGGCAAGGAGCGGGGTAGATGTACCGCCGGAAATTACACGAATAATCACCGGCAAGTCCGAGCCGCGAGCCTGATTCGCGCTGTGGCGTCCGCCTCTCAAATGAACAACAATACGGACCGGGTCGACCGTGGTTCCATGCCAGCGTCAGACTGTCCGTGCCTCCGTGACGGGTGTGCGCTGGCGTTGTGTCCAAGGGTGTGTGGTGACAAGCGAGGTTTGGTGGCGTCATGAAGAGCGTCGGGATTATATACAACAACCGCATCCCGGAGGCTTTAGACCTAACTACCGCTATCCTTCACCAGTTGGACCTGCCGGACGATTCATGGATTTCCCCGGCGGAAAACCTGGAAACCTTGCGGCAGCAGGCGGTCGATACTGATTTGGTGATAACCGTCGGAGGCGATGGGACCATCCTGCGGGCTATTCAAGTCACCGCCCCATGGGGCATCCCGTTGGTCGGTATCAACATGGGCCGTCTTGGGTTTATGACCGAGTTGCAGGTGCACGAGGCCCTGGACAGGCTCCCCCAGTATATAGATGGGGAATACCGCACCGAGGAGCGCAACATGCTCCAAGCAAGGGTGGTAAGGGGGGACACTAACGGCGAGATGGTAGACGGTCCATACCACGCGCTTAACGACGCTGTGGTGGCTCGCGGCGCGGTGTCCCGGGTAGTAACCATAACCGGCACTATAGACGGGGCCCAATTGACCACCTTCCGCGCTGACGCGGTCATTCTCTCCACTGCCACGGGCAGCACCGGTTACAACCTGGCCGTGGGAGGGCCGATACTCGACCCTTTGTCCGACGACCTGGTGCTCAAGACAGTGGCGGCGCACATGGGTCTTACCGCCGGACTGGTGTTGAATAAGTCCACCCAAGTCGGATTGGCGCTTGAAGGGTACCAGGAGGCTACCCTTAGCGTTGACGGTTACGTGGACTATCCATTGTCCCCCGGAGACCGGGTTGAATTGGAACAAAGCCCCTTTAAAGCCAAGTTCCTGCGGGCAAACTCCCCCAGCTATTTTTACGCAACCCTCACCCGCCGGCTCGGTTTCAGTATTCGCGGGCAGTGAGGCGTCAAGAGGCTATGACAGCATCAGAATCGGAACCCACCGTCGAGAGCAAGACCATCTACGAGGGGCGCATCGTCAACCTGAGGGTGGATACGGTGCGTCTTCCCAATGGACGGTTGACCACCAGAGAAATTGCGGAACATTCCAGCACCATATGTGTGGTGCCGGTGGATGATGAAAACAACGTGCTGCTGGTCCGCCAGTACCGCAAGCCGACCGAATCGCAGTTGCTGGAGGTACCGGCTGGTGGTATAGAACCCGGAGAGGATGTTCAAGAGGCGGTGCTGCGGGAACTCCAGGAAGAAGTCGGTTACACGGCGGACACGCTGCGCCACCTGTGCAGCTTCTGGATAGCTCCAGGCTGGTGCACCGAGTACATGTACGCTTACCTCGCAACCGATTTGAGGCAAGCCGATCTTGACGCCGACGATGACGAGAACATTTCAGTTGAACGTGTACCGCTGCCGGATACCCTCGGGATGATTGAGAAGGGCGAGATACAGGACGGCAAGAGCATCACCGCCTTGCTGATGGCCCTTCGGCAGTGTGAGAATCGCTGATAAGCCGGTGCGCTTGTATAGATGCCCAAGGGAGATTCTGATATATTGAGTGGCGTTTTCTTGGGTAGATGCGAAATCCACCTGAAGTGACATAAGGTGAATGGCCGGCGCCTCTTTAAGACAGCAGGCGCCGATATTATCAAAGGCAGGATTCGGAGGAAGAGGCGCCAATGCTGGAGCACGATGTCCTTGTCATTGGAGCGGGGTTGGCCGGTATGCGGGCGGCCATTGCTGCGCGGGCCGAGGGGGCAAACGCCGCTATTATCAGCAAAGTCCACCCGGTGAGGAGCCACTCCAATGCCGCGCAGGGAGGCATCAATGCCGCCCTGCTTGATCGCGGTGACGACTGGGAAGACCATGCTTACGACACCGTTAAGGGAAGCGACTTTCTCGGTGATCAGGACGCCATCGAGGTCATGTGCCGGTCTGCTGGGCAGGCACTGATTGACATGGAGCACATGGGAGTGACTTTCAACCGGGATGATGAAGGACGGTTGGGGACTCGCGCCTTTGGCGGGCAGCGCCGGGCTAGGACCTTTTTCGTGGGCGACTTTACCGGCCAAGCGATGCTGCACGTAATGTTCGAGCAGTTAATCAAGTCCGGCGTGCGTCGTTACGAAGAATGGTTCGTCACCGGCCTGATAGAGGAAGACGACCGGGTCTGCGGTGTCACTGCCCTCGAAATACGCACCGGACAAGTCTACGCCATCCGGGCCAAGACTATAATCTTCTGCACGGGCGGACTGGGAAGGCTGTTCGAGCCGAGCACCAATGCCTTGATTGTAACCGGCGACGGCATAGCCTTAGCTTACAATGCCGGCGCCCGGCTGATGGACATGGAAATGGTCCAGTACCATCCCACCACCCTGGCCGGGAGCGGTGTGCTGATCTCCGAAGCGGCCCGAGGTGAAGGCGCCTACTTGCTGGACAAGAACGGCGACCGTTTCATGGAGCGATATGCCCCCTCCATGAAAGAACTTGCCTCCCGCGACGTGGTTTCCCGGGCCGAGCAGACCGAAATCAACGCCGGCAACGGCATCAACGAGTGTGTCCTGTTGGACTGCCGGCATTTGGGCGAGAGCCTGATCATGGAAAAGCTCAGCCAAATCCGGGAAATCGGCATTGATCTGGCCGGTGTTGACATGATCAAGGAGCCGATACCGATACGCCCTGGGATGCACTACATGATGGGGGGCATCAAGACTGACGTAGATGGACTGACCAACCTGCCTAGCGTTTACGCCGCAGGTGAGTGTGCGTGTGTCAGCGTCCACGGCGGCAACCGGCTGGGAGCCAATTCCCTGCTCGACACTATCGTATTCGGGCAAAGGTCCGGCGCCCACGCCGCGCGGGCTTCCCGTGAACTGGAGTACATAGAGTTCGACGTAGACGAGACAGTGAGGCGGGAACAGCAGCGGATACAAGATATCCTGGACCGTCCTAAAAACGGCGACCGGGTGGGTGACGTGCGTTTGGGTATGGGACAGTCCATGAACAGAAATCTGGCTGTCTATCGTGACGAGAACGGAATGCAGGAAACCATGCACGACCTGCAGGGCCTTAAGGAGCGGTACCGCAGCGTCCCGGTGGACAACAAGGGGCGTGTGTTCAATACCGACCTGGTGTTCGCCCTGGAATTGGGATTCATGCTGGACTGCGCCGAGACTATCGCCATCAGCGCGGTGGACCGCAAGGATAGCCGCGGTGCGCAGTCACGGACCGACTATCCTGCCCGCGACGACGAAAACTGGATGAAGCACATCGTCGCATCCAAAGGGGAAGAAGGCCCCGAAATCTCCTACTCGCCGGTGTCCATCACCAAGTGGACTCCTGAAGAAAGGAAATACTAGTCTATGGACGTCACCATCAGAGTGAAAAGATACGACCCGGAGGTCGAACCTCCGCTGTCCTACTGGCAGGACTATGACATAACCCTGGAAGAGAGCGCCACTGTGCTGGATGCTCTTATCAAGATACGAGAAGAAACCGACGGTACCTTGAGCCTGCGGTGTTCGTGCCGCAGCGCCATCTGCGGTTCATGCGCTATGCGCATTAACGGCCACGCCGCGTTGGCCTGCAAAACGCAGGCCCGCAGCGCTGTTGACGAAGACAACACCATCGTTATAGAGCCCGCCGGAGTGATGCCGGTCATTAAAGACCTCGTCGTGGACTTCGACATGTTCTGGTCGAAGATAATGGAGGTCGAGCCATACCTGCAGCCGGAAGGCCCTGAGCCGGAGGCCGAATACATTGCCTCCGCCGAGTCCATGCTGCACCTGTCAGGTGTAACCTCCTGCATCATGTGCGGGGCATGTGTGTCCGACTGCACGGTGATGGAAGTAGACCCAACGTTCCTGGGTCCGGCGGCGTTGGCCAAGGCCTACCGGTTCACCGCCGACCCAAGAGACGGCGATGCTGAAGGCCGCTCCGTTGAGCGGTTGAAGGCTTTGAACGGGCCTACGGGGATGTGGGACTGCACGCGTTGCTTTGAGTGCGTGCAAGCCTGCCCCAAGGGCGTAGCCCCGATGGACCGGATAATGGCGTTGCGCGACCAAGCCATATCCGTTGGGTTGACCAACACCAATGGCGCGAGGCATGCCGAGGCGTTCAGTGACTCGGTGGAACATAGTGGCCGGCTGGATGAATTTCGTATTCTGCCCAAGACCGTGGGCATGACGAACCTGCCTGCCCTGCTGAACATGGCGCCTGAAGCGTTGCGCGCTTTGACTCACGGGAAGCTGCCTCCCATTACCCACAAGAAGATCGAAGGCGCCAACCACGTCCGAGATATTTTCCGCAGACTGGAAGACCACGAGGAATGATTGCCGGTCCCGCCACGCCTGCACTTTATACTATTAGTCCCGGAGGACCAGGTTGAAATACGCTTTTTACCCGGGTTGCGTCTCCCGCGGCGGCTGCCCGGAGCTCTACCCCGCCGCCAAGTTGATTTGCCAGCGTCTTGGTATCGAACTGCAAGAGATGCCCGGCGCATCATGCACCGGCGCCGGTGTGCTCCAGGAGAAAAACCAGTTCCTGGGGGACGTGCTCAACGCCAGGACCTTTGCCATGTCCGAAGCTCTTGGGCTGCCCATTATGACCATTTGCAGCACCTGCCAGGGAGTGATGAGCCAAGCCAAGTTCCGGATGGTTAAAGACCCGGAGTACCTTGCTCAGATCAACGAGCAACTGGCCGAAGAGGGGTTGGAATACAAAGGCACGGCGACGCCCAAGCACCTTCTGTGGATACTCTTGGAAGACTTCGGGTTGGACAACCTGACGCCGTTGATAACCAGGCCCTTGGCCGGCATCCGGCTGGCGCCCTTCTACGGGTGCTACATTGTGCGGCCCACCGACGCCCTGGACTTCGAGAACAACCCTGAGCGTGCGTCGTCACTGGAGCGGCTTATCGAGATTCTGGGAGCCACCGTGGTGGACTTCAGCGGCAAGACCCGGTGCTGCGGGTTCCCCATCCTGACCATCAACGAAAAAAACTCGGTGGCCATGGTCGCCAAGCACACTTCGGAAGTAAAAGACTTGGGTGCGGATGCTATGGTCACGCCCTGCCCCCTGTGCCACCTTAACCTGGACGCGTACCAGCCAAAAGCCTCCGCCCAAGCCCAGCGGCCCATTGACATGCCAATACTGCACATGCCGCAGGCAATCGGGCTGGCTATGGGTGTGCGGCCAGAAGACCTGGGGCTGCAACGCCACATCGTAAATACCAAGCCGCTGATTACCAAGCTGGGCGCGGCGGCGCATTAACCTCAGGTGGGTCTCGCCTGAGTGAGGTGGCTTGCCCCTCTCACTTAGGCCTGAGTGGTTACTAGACGAAAAGTTCCTTCACGTTGCAAACGAACCCGAGGACCACTTCCTCGCCGTCTAAACTTGCGTCTTCAGAAAGCTCTGTCGGGTCCCCCAACGGACGATAAACCGTAACAGTCCGTTGGGCCCGTTGGACCATCCAGACCAGACGTGTGCCCCCTTGCAGCCAGTCCTCGATTTTCTCCCGCACGTCCAATGGCCTGTCCTGTGGAGACACCACCTCTACCGCTAAATCGGGGGCCGTAGGGAAGTAGCCGTTGAGGGGGCCATCTTCGGGTATGCGCTCACTCGCGACGAAGGCGGCGTCCGGGGTCCGTACCGTATCAGGATCCCGCCCCAAGACAAACCCGGCCCCCGCAGAGAAAACGGCCCCCAGGTTGTTAGCTTTCACGTGCGCGTCGAGAGCGGACCCTATGCGCATCGCCACACCGGCTTGCCTTACGTCAGCCAGCGGCATTTCGTAAATCCTGCCCTTGACCAACTCCAAGCGACGCCCGTCAGTAGGCAAGTGAAGCAACTCTTCCGCGATGAACGAGGTCTTAAGCCTTCGCCCTGTAAGGGTCGTCATCCTGGTTGTCATAAATGCATTACCCGCCTATTTTGTCCAGTCATTGGGCCTCTTGATTCCCTGCGCAGCATGTGAATTACCTATTTTGAGCCTACGTCGCCGTATATTACTGCGGTTCAACAGCGCCACCGGCTCCGGACCGGCTGCTA
Source organism: Dehalococcoidia bacterium (assembly GCA_965261795.1). GTDB lineage: Bacteria > Chloroflexota > Dehalococcoidia > Lucifugimonadales > UBA3495 > CBDCFV01. The sequence goes on along the minus strand of OZ253476.1, from coordinate 3,278,357 downwards.
AACGAACAAGTCTTTCACGTTGCATACGAACCCGGTGACTACTTCGCCCCCATCCAGTGTGTCGTCCTCGGTCAACTCCGTATAGTCGTTCATCGATCGATAAACCGTGACCGTGCGGCGGGAAGGGTACATTACCCAAACCAAGCGTGTCCCGGCTTGAAGCCATTCCGCAACCTTTTCCCGCACTTCGCGAGGACGGTTACTGGGAGAGACTACCTCTACCGCCAAGTCGGGAGCCAGAAGAAGATACTCCTCGGGTAATTCGCCGGCCGGCAAACGGTCATAGCTGACAAATGCGACATCGGGAGCCCGAACCGTGTCGGGATTGCGGCGCAAAATAAACCCGGGGTCGCCAACCAGAATACATCCCAACCGGTTATGTCTGACATGGGGCCACAGTATACCGGCAGCGTTCCCGGCGACGTCGGCGTGTCTCCCATTGGCAGGTGGTATTTGGTATATTTTCCCCTTGACCAATTCCAAGCGGCGGCCGTCGGAAGGGAGATGCAGCAACTCTTCCGCGGTAAACAGCGTTTTCAGCATACGCCGCTTGGGTATGGTAGTGGTGAACGCCATTTCCTAAGTTACCGTCTACCGATGCAGGTTGGGGGCCACTTCCCGTATGGCCTGAATGGTCTTTGCTACGGCCTCTTCGTCGTGCACCACTGCGGGGTAGAACTTGGAGGACTTCAAGACGCCGCGTTCCAGCAAACCGGCGTTGAAGTCGGCCATAGCTCTTCCGTCGGCGGACAGCCAGTCCCGGTAGTTGTGGACCGGGCGGTCGGTGAATACGGCATCAAACACCGCGTCCTCGCCGCAAACCTGGACCGGAACGCCGCTTTCGGCGCAGGCCTCCGCTATCGCTTGGCGCACTTGGCTGCCGGTGTGCCGTACCTTCTCGTACACGCCTTCCTGTCTCAACTGCTCCAGCGTGGCCAGTCCCGCAGCGCAGGCAACCGGGTTGCCGTTTAGGGTGCCGATCTGGTTCACGAAACTGTCAGAGTCCACCGATCCTTCGTCGTATACCGACAGGATATCGCTGCGGCCCATGACGGCCGCCAATGGGTAACCACCGCCCATGATCTTGCCCATGGCGCAGAGGTCCGGGGTAACACCGTAGAACTCTTGGGCGCCTCCCCAAGCCAACCGGAACCCGGTCACCACCTCGTCGAATATCAAGGGTATTTCATGCTTGGCGGTGATGTCCCGCAGCCCCTGAAGGAAGCCCGGTTGGGGGGCGATCATCCGTTGCAGCGGCTCCACGATTACAGCGGCCAACTCGTCGTGGTGGGCGTCGATGATGGCCGAAGTTGTGTCTATGTCGTTGTAGGGCGCAATCAACATCAGTTCTTCGATGGCCCTCGGAATCCCGCCGCTGTTGCGTTCGGAAATAGGGAACTCCTGGGCTGCCGATGGAGTGACGCTCATCAAGGCGTAGTCGCTGGTGCCGTGGAACCCTCCTTCAAACTTAAGCACCTTCTCCCGCTTCCGGAAAGCGCGGGCCGAGCGCATGGCTTGGAAAGTGGCGTCGGTGCCGCTGGTGGTGAAACGGACCTTTTCCGCGCAGGGCACAGCTTGTACCAACTGTTCGGCCAGCAACACGGCCCTTTCATTGTTGGCAAAGAAAGTGCTTCCCTGCTCCACGGCCTTGATGACAGCTTCTACAACAGCCGGGTGGGCGTGGCCCAGGACCATAGGCCCTGAGCCCATCATCCAGTCCACGTACTCGTTGCCGCTGACGTCCCAGACTCGGGACCCTTTGCCTTCTTTGACCAAGAAGTTCAGGTCTTCTCTTACGCGCAGATTGCCAGTGTAGCCGCCGGGCATGTACTGCGCGGCCTTTTCCAACAGCCGTTGTTCTTCGGGTGTACGATTTGGCATTGAACGCTCCTTTGTGACGTTTTGTCTACGTTTGGGGTTGTGGCGCCTGTACTACCAAGTCTCCTACGCTCACATCGACGGAGTCTTCTCTAAATTCAAAGTGTGATCCACTTTCTTGGCGGATTGTTTTTACCCTTGTGACGAATCTGGAGAGTCCAAGCACGGAACTAAACGCGTCACGGTTGTTCTCTCGGTAGGTTTCAAACGTTCTTGCGACGGAAAATTTGGGTTCAATCTCAACGATTTCTACGCAGATTTTCGAACGCGTCAAGTGGCCCAATAAGGACTTCGAATCGGGGTCTAATACAGTAACCCCAAGTTCTAGGACATTGAATCTCATACCGGTTTCTACACCGTCCACTGCGCCCTTGTTTATTATAACTTCTCTGCTGTTGAGAATTTTGGCGACCTTACCTTCAATTCCCATGGACCAGCCTCTTTCGCCCTTCAGAAGTACTCGCAGCCACTCAAACAGGGCCTCGTCCGGGATTTCTCTTCTGATGGTGATTCCTTGAGGCGGCGACGGGTCGTATCTCATCCGCCTTTCCAAATCAGCCCAGAACTCTGGATTAATCCTATCAGATACTGAACATACCGAGTAGGTGTCGTGGACTTCTGAAACCTCCAGTACTCCCCATTTTTCTTCCCTGGCGGTGGCGAGCACTACGAATCTATCACCGGGCATTACGCCATCTCGGGAACCGCGGGCAGATCGATGCCGACGTTATCGTCTATGGTTGTAATGCCGGATGCCTGAACAGTGACGGTGAGGGTTGTTAAGGCTTGGCATATTGTTTTGAATGTGATCCAGACCATGACCCGGGCCAAAATTTTTTGAACCGTGATTACTATCAAATAATAGAAAAACACCAAGATAATGGTGGCCGCAATCGAAATCAGTATTGCGAATATCGTGTTGATCGCGATGAGTTGAATTGCTAAGGAAACGAAGTCGCTGGCAGCTTGGAAAAGAAAGAGGACGACAGCCAACACAACAGCGAAAACGGGTAGTAACCACGAACGTATCTGTCTCCAAAGTCGCAATAACAACTACCACGTACCCATGGTAATTCGTATCATATCTTCTTGAACCACGTTCTATAAAAACTATAAAAAGCCCCACCGGTTGCTTGGTGGGGCTTGGACGCCAGTAGAAAAAGTGCAATTACGCTTGTGCAGCCCTGGCCTGCCTCATCACCTCCACCAATTCCTTGACGCTGTCGGCGGAGTGGTTGAGGGCCGCTTTCTCGGACTCGGTGAGCCCGACTTGTATGATCTCCTCCATGCCATTGGCGCCGATCTTGACGGGAACGCCTACGCACAGGCCATTGATGCCGTATTCTCCTTCCAAGTAGGCGCAGCAGGGCAGGATGCGTTTCTTGTCCAAGAGAACGGCCTCAACCATTTGGGTGATGGCAGCCGACGGGGCGTAATAGGCGCTGCCTTCCTTCAGCAAGGCGACGATTTCCCCGCCGCCGTCCCTGGTGCGCTGCACCAGTTGGTCGATTTTCTCCTCGGCCATCAACTCGGTGATGGGGATGCCGCCGGCGGTGGTGTAACGGACCAACGGGACCATGTCGTCGCCGTGCCCCCCCAGCACCAGTGCCTGAACGTCCTGAACGGAGACGTTCAGTTCCTGGGAGATGAACGTCCGGAACCGGGCCGTGTCCAGCACACCAGCCATACCGAAGACGCGGTTCCTGGGAAAGCCGCTGCTTTCGTAGACGTTCTGCACCATGGCGTCCAAGGGGTTGGTCACCGCGATGATGATGCAGTTAGGCGAGTACTTGACCACCTGCTCGGTAACCGACGAGGTAATCCGCATGTTGGTCAGAAGCAGATCGTCGCGACTCATGCCCGGGCGGCGGGCAATACCAGCGGTGATGACCACCAAGTCGGAGTTGGCGGTCGCTTCGTAGTTGTTGCTTCCGGTAATGCCGGCGTCGGTGCCGGTTACCGGTCCGGCCTCCAGCATGTCCAGTCCTTTGCCTTGCGGAAGGTCTTCTATGACGTCGATGAGGACCACGTCGGCGTAGCCCAATTGGTGTATTCGCAGGGCGGTGGTGGCGCCGACGTTGCCCGCGCCGACTACGGTTACCTTGTTTCGCATCTGGTTATTGCTCCTCCGTTTGATTGGTATGGCTTGGGACCTGCATGGCATAAGAGAATGGGGCACCGCGGTGCCCCTTGTAATCGATCAGTACACCTCAGCCGTCCGGTATGTTGCTAGATTGAATCCACAATGGCGTTCAGAGTGGCGCTGGGGCGCATGGCTTTGGCGGTCATCTCGTCATTGGGGATGTAATAGCCTCCGATATCCATCGGGTTTCCTTGGGCGTCGTTCAGTTCCTGGACGATTTTGTCTTCGTTGGCTGCCAACTGCTGGGCCACCTCGGTAAAGCGAGCTTGCAACTCGTGGTCTTGGGTCTGATTCGCCAGAACTTCCGCCCAGTACAGAGCGAGGTAGAAATGGCTGCCTCGAGTGTCCAGTTCGTTGACCCTACGCGATGGCGCCCGGCGTTGTTCCATATGCTCCCCAATCGCTTGGTCCAAGGTGTCAGCCAAGAGTTTGGCCCTGTCGTTCTTGAACACCTCGCCGCAATGCTCGAAGGATGCGACAAGGGCGCAGAATTCACCCAGAGAGTCCCAACGCAGATGGCCCTCCTGCAGAAATTGCTGCACATGCCTTGGGGCCGACCCGCCGGCGCCTGTCTCAAACATCCCGCCGCCTTTGAGCAGGGGGACGACCGAAAGCATTTTGGCGCTTGTGCCCAATTCCAGGATGGGGAAGAGATCGGTCAGATAATCACGCAGCACGTTGCCGGTCACGGAAATAGTGTCCTGGCCCGCTCGGCTCCGCGCCATCGTGAACTTCATCGCATCGATGGGAGTCATGGTGCGAATGTCCAACCCGGTCGTGTCATGCGCGGGCAGATATTGGTCGACTTTCTTGATCAGCTCAGCATCGTGGGCCCGCTTCGGGTCCAACCAGAAGATGGATGGCGTGCCGGTGAGTCTAGCCCGATTCACCCCAAGCCTGACCCAGTCTTGAATCGCCGCGTCTTTGGTCTGGCACATCCGGAAGATGTCGCCTTCCTCGACATTCTGTTCCATCAGGGTCGCTCCTGATTCGTCCACGACCCGAATCGCACCTTTGCCGGGGGCTGTAAATGTCTTGTCGTGAGACCCATACTCTTCAGCCGCTTGGGCCATCAGCCCGACGTTGGCCACGCTGCCGATGGTGGACGGGTCAAACGCCCCATGCTGCTGGCAGTCTTCTATAACCGCTTGATATAGAGTCGAATAAGAGCGGTCGGGAATCATGGCGATTGTGTCGTGCAACTCGTTATCGGGACCCCACGTGCGGCCGCCATCGCGGACAATCACTGGCATGGTGGCGTCAATAATCACATCGCTTGGCACATGCAGATTGGTGATGCCCCGGTTGGAGTCCACCATCGCCAGTTCTGGGCGCACGCTGTAGACTGCCTGGATATCCGCCTCAATTTCCGCTCGTTTGTTCTCAGGCAGAGATTGAATCTTCGTGAGGAGTTCAGCCACTCCATTGTCGGGGTTCACCCCAATCGCACTTAGCTCAGCCGCGTGCTTGGTTAACACGTCCTGGTAGTAAACTGACACGCAATGGCCGAAAATAATCGGATCGGACACACGCATCATGGTCGACTTCAAATGCAGCGAAAGCAACACACCGTCAGCTTTGGCATTCGCCATTTCCGAAGCATAGAAATCACGCAATTCCCGCACATTCATCACGGCGCAATCTATGATTTCGTCAGCCAACAGGGGGATACCGGCTTTGAGTACGGTCGACTGCCCGGTGCTGTTCACAAATTCGATCGCTGCCGGTCCCGGTTCCGTGACTGTCAACGCTTTTTCAGAACCGTAGAAGTCCCCGCTTGTCATGTGGCCCACGCGGGTCTTGGACACTTCCGGCCAGTCCCGCATCATCCGATGGGGATTGCGTTTGCCGTGTTCCTTGACCGAGTTGGCCGACCGGCGATCGGAGTTCCCTTGCCGCAGGACCGGGTTGACCGCGCTTCCCAGTACCCTGCCATAGCGCGCCTGAACCTGGCGTTCCTGGTCGGTTGAAGGATCGTCTGGGTAGTCGGGAATGTCATATCCCTTGTCCCGCAATTCCCTGATCGCCGCTTTTAACTGGGGAATAGAGGCACTGATATTGGGCAGCTTGATAATGTTCGCCGACGGGTCCTCGGATAGTTCGCCTAAGATACCCAGGTAATCGGGGATTTTTTGCTCATCCGTTAGATTGTCGGGAAAATTGGCGATGATGCGGCCAGCCAACGAGATATCCCAAGGCTCCAGTTCAATACCGGCCCCCTTTGTAAAAGCCCGGAGAATCGGCAGCAACGAGTGCGTGGCCAAGGCCGGAGCCTCATCAATTTTGGTATAAATAATCTTGGCCGCTTCTGGCATTTTCCTCTCCTTAGGAAATAAATTTCACCGGCCGCTACCAGTTGCCAAGAGACGTTTAGCTACTGACCCAGCCTAATCTGCGCAATTATACATGCCCAAACTTATCGACGGTAGTCCAGCCCTTGCGGCGGGATTCATCGAGCTTTGAGCTGCGCCAACAGCGGCCCAGGCTCAGTAACCGGAAGTTGGCAGACGTAATTCTGGCACACGTAAGCGGTGGGTTGGCCGTTGACCATGCCGCGTCCTTCAAGAAGAGGGTAGCCGCTAAGGCTTAGGCTTTCCTGTCCAGTGCTTTCCGAAGACGATGGGTCATACCCCATGAGTACTTTGTTAGGCAAGAATTGGCGGCGCACCGTGTCCAACAGCTCCGAGGTGGCAGCGTTCTCCGACGGCCCAACAACGGCCACCTCTTTGACCGCCGAGATATAAAAGTCCAATGCACTGAGCCAGTGGCCGGTCCCTCCGGGAGACCGTGCCATGTGGTCGTGAAGAGACCTGAGAGGAACTGCGGCTTTTGCGGCGTAGTCGTCGTTGCCGGTGAAGACGGCCAGCTTCAGCAGGATGTCCGATGCCACCGAGCCGCCGCAAGGCTGGGCGTTGTCAAATACGTCCCTCGGCCTGATGACCAAGGCCTCATGGTCGGAGCCGGTGTCGTAGAATCCGCCCGTTGCTTCATCCCAGAAAAGCTCGATCATCGAATCGGCCATGGCTACCGCGTTTTCAAGCCAGCGCAGGTCCAGTGTGGCTTCGTAAAGCGCAATCAGTCCGTCGGCAACGCAGGAATAGTCTTCCAAGTACCCCAATAGCTTGGCTTCGCCGTTCCGGTAAGTGCGCAACAGGCGCCCCTGCGGGCGCATGACGGTAGTCAGGAACTCGGCGTTCTTCACAGCCGCCTCCAAGTAGTCGACACGGCCAAGCACCGCTCCGGCTTCCGCAAAGCTGCGCAGCATCAACCCGTTCCATGAGGCTAGCACCTTGTCGTCCAGCAGAGGATGCACCCGCCGCTCCCGCACCTCCAGGAGCTTGGTCCTGCCGCGGGCTACGATGCCGGCAAGTTGCTCCGGGTCAAGCTCATGCTCCGCCGCGAAGGCTTCCGGGTCGCGAGGGACATTGAGGATGTTTTTACCCTCGAAATTGCCGTTGTGCGTCACTCCGAAATAACCGGAAAAAACTCTACCGTCCTCTTCACCCAACACATCCATGACTTCTTCTGGAGTCCAAACGAAGAACTTTCCCTCCTCCCCTTCGCTGTCGGCGTCCTGCGCCGAGTAGAACCCGCCGCCGGAGTCGGTCATCTCCCGCAGCACGTAGTCCAGGGTCTCTTCCGTGATGCGCCGGTACAGGAGCTTCCCCGTGGTCTGGAAGGCGTGGAGATACAAGCGGGCCAGCAGGGCGTTGTCGTACAGCATCTTTTCGAAGTGAGGGACCAGCCAGTAAGCGTCAGTCGAGTAACGGTGGAAGCCGCCGCCTACTTGGTCGTAAATTCCGCCGTAGGCCATCTTCTCCAGCGTCAACTCCACCAGTTCCAACGCCCGGGGATTGTAGCCGTGGTGATGGTAACGGAGCAGGAACTCCGGGGTCATGGGCTGAGGGAACTTGGGCGCCATGCCGAAGCCGCCGTTCTGGTAATCGAAGTTGGTTGCCAAGGTGGAATAGGCACGGTGCAACACGTCCACCGTCAGAATGGCTGTTCCGCGTGGCACTTGGCTGCCCCGGCCCATCTGCTCGGTAAGCTGCTGCGTAACCCGTTGGATTTCTCCCTTATTGGTGTTGTAGGCCTCGGCGATGCCCAGCAACAGCCGAGGAAAGCCCGGCATGTTTTGCCGGTCCACGGGCGGAAAGTAGGTCCCGCCGTAAAAGGGCTTCCCTTCGGGCGTAAGGAACACCGTCATCGGCCAACCCCCGCTGCCGGTAAGCATCTGGACGGCCTCCATGTAAATCGCGTCCAGATCGGGGCGCTCTTCCCGGTCCACCTTGATGTTGATGAAATTCTGGTTCATCAACCCGGCGATGGACTCGTTCTCAAAGGACTCCCGCTCCATTACGTGGCACCAGTGGCAGGCGGAGTAGCCGATGCTCAGCAGGATGGGCTTGTCCTCCGAGCGCGACCGCTCCAGGGCGTCTTCCCCCCAGGGATACCACTCCACCGGGTTGTGGGCGTGCTGGAGCAGGTAGGGGCTGGTCTCGTTAATTAAGCGGTTGGGCATTATGGTCTCCTAATCGTGGATAGTAGTGGTTGACGATTTCCTCAGCTCTTTTTCTATGCGTGGGTTGAGATTGATGGAAGTGGATTTCTGATTGATATTTTGGCCACTGGCCATCTCTCTGTTGAATTAGGAGTACAACTTCCGCTTCCACTGTTTCGATGACTATGACATTCTTTTTTTCCTCGTTGCATCGGTCCATTGCTCGCTTCATGCTAGGATCGTCTTTCATTTCATCGAAATCGTGTTTTTCAACTTTCAAAATCCAGATGTCCATCGTAAGTGGTGACAAATGAGAAGGATAGTGGCGCCATAGGTAACCATAACCTTTACGACTACGACCCGCTTTATTGCCTCCTTGCCGGTCTTTAGGGTTGACACCGGTGCGCAACCGATCCCCGATTGATTGCGTTGTCCCACCTACGTATATGGGTTTTCTGCCGTGTGAAATCACGTACAGTTTGGGGCAAGAATCAGTGACTGGTTTGGAAAATTGCAGTTTTTTATTCTTGGATTTGACGACTTTGGGATTTTCTCCGCTTTGCCAATCAAATTGATATGTATGCGGCCCACATAGTCTCATAGGCTCCTCTTTGCCGCCTTCGAATCGGCGCAATGTAATGCTACAAAAGCCCCAACCGCCGCAGGTCTTCTTCGGTCCATTGAGTGGCACGGAGTACACTGGCGAGGGTTTTTCGAGACAATTGGACCCTGCCTGAGTGATAATGGATAGGGACGGTTCTTCCATCTTGATGTTGGTAGATATATCCACCTGTTCGAGTGTTGCGGACACGTATGAAGCCGTCCCGCTCAAGGGCGCGGAGCAATCCCCTTACCGGGGTGTTCCGAAGGAGGTGTACCAACCGCCCCGGAGGTCTCATATTTCTACGGTAACGACTTCCGGACCTGAGACGGCCTTGCTGCCTTGGATAACTTCGTATGCCTCAATGCCTTCCGGTAACGGGTCGCCATATTCCATCAATACTTCAAAGTAAGCTTGTGTTAGATCTTGAAGCGCCTCCAGTGCCTCTTCCTTGGTGTACCCTGAAGCGGCGCACACTCCCAGCGCAGGAATGTCAACACTCCAAAAACCGTCCTCTTCCTGCTCGAAATCTACGTCAAAAGCGTAGGTATTCTTGATTCTCATTCCTTTCCTCCCCGTGCTTCGCTCTCGTCGCCCAGTAGCGTCACAAAGTCCTCCACGGGCATGGCCCCCAAGTCTTCGCCGTCGCGCTGCCGGACGGCTACCGCGCCGGCCTCGGCCTCCCGGTCTCCCACAACCAGCATGTAGGGCACCTTCTGCAGTTGGGCGGTGCGGATTTTCTGGTTCATGCGCTCGTTGCGGGAGTCAACCTCCACCCTGTAGCCACCAGAGCCCAGCTTTGTCCGCACCGAATCGGCGTATTCCTGATGCCGGTCGGCGATTGGTATCACTACTGCCTGCACCGGAGCCAGCCACACCGGGAAGGCGCCGCCGTAATGCTCGATGAGAACGCCCAGGAACCGCTCCATGGAACCCAGGATCGCCCGGTGCACCATGTAAGGACGGCTGCGCCCGCCCTGATCGTCCTGGTAGGTCAGGTCGAACCGCTCCGGCAGGTTGAAATCGAACTGCACCGTGGTGCACTGCCAAGCCCGCCCCAGGGCGTCGGTGATGTTGATGTCTATCTTGGGTCCATAGAAGGCCCCGCCGCCTTCGTCTACAGTGAAAGGTAGTCTCTTCTGGTCCAAGGCGGCTCGCAGGGAGTTGGTAGCGTGGTCCCACGTTTCCAAGTCGCCCACGTACTTTTCCGGCCGGGTGGAAAGGGCGATAGAGTAGTCGGAGAAGCCGAAGGCATCCAACAGCTCGAAAGTCAACTCCAACACGCCGCCTATCTCTTCCTCCACCTGCTCCGGGCGGCAGAATATGTGGGCGTCGTCCTGGGTGAAGCCGCGCACCCTCATAAGGCCGTGCAATACACCGCTGCGCTCGTAGCGGTAGACGGTGCCCAACTCAGCGAACCGCAGCGGCAACTCGCGGTAACTGCGCAGGGCCGAGCGGTAGATGGTGATGTGGAAGGGACAGTTCATGGGCTTCAGGAAGTATTCCTGCTCATCGACCTCCACCGGGGCGTACATCCCCTCGCGGTAAAAGTCCAGGTGCCCGCTGGTCTGCCACAACGTAGACTTTCCGATGTGGGGAGAGTAGACCACGTCGTAGCCGCGGCGGAAGTGAATGTCCTTCCAGTAGTCCTCTATGATCGACCTGACCCGGCCGCCCTTGGGGTGCCACACCACCAGACCCGGGCCGATTTCCTCATGGATGGTGTACAGGCCTAGTTGGCGGCCCAGGGTGCGGTGGTCCCGGCGTTCGGCCTCTTCCAGCCGAGCCAAGTGTTCCGACAGCAATTCCTCCGACTCGAAGGCCGTCCCGTAGATGCGCTGCAACATGGGCCGGTTTTCGTCGCCGCGCCAATAGGCCCCGGCTACGCTGAGCAGCTTCAACGCCGGGATCTCTTCGGTGTTCGCCACGTGAGGCCCTTGGCACAAGTCAACGAAGCCGTTGTGGCGGTATATCGACAGGGATTGGGCGTCGGTCAGGCCCTCGATTAGTTCCAGCTTGTAGGGTTGGTCGGCGAACATGTCCTTGGCGGCAGCCACATCCAACTCCTCCCGTTCAAAGGGAAAAGCCCCGTCCACCGCCTCTTTCATCAACGCCTCGATCTGCTCCAGGTCCTCTGGAGTAAAGGGGCGGGAGACTTCGAAGTCGTAGTAGAAGCCGTCCCTGGTGGGAGGCCCGATCCCCATCTTGGCTTCCGGGAATAGCTTCAGAACGGCGTCGGCCATTACGTGGGCCGCCGAGTGCCGCATCCGGTGGCGGTGGGCTTCCGTGGGGTTAATGTGTCCCGTTTCGAGGGTGCCGTGGTCTAGCATTTCGTTTGTCCTGTCGTTTGGGTTGGCGTGAACCAATTATAACCCAAGCATCTCCCCAAGACGGACTTGGTTCAGGCAAGCTCCGTAAATAATTCCTTCCAGCGCCGCGATTTAATGCATCCCACGATATGGGCGCGGATGCTTATCAAGTAGGTGGTGGTTACAACCACCGTCAGGAATAGGCAAAGGGATATATGCCGAGGGCCGTGGGCCGTGAAGAACAGCATGGTATTTAACATAACGAACCCGAAGGCGACCCCCAGCACCACGTTACGAAGCAGTAAGGCGACGATTACCGTTGGGCAGAGGGTAATCAACGTAAGCAGCGGCACGAAAGCTATGGAGATTCCGAAGATGGCCGCCGCCCCCTTACCGCCGCGAAACCCCAGGAAGACCGGCCAGTTATGCCCCGCCAGAACCATGATCGTAGTCAAGAATACCGCCCACTCCGGCGCGTCCAGCCAAGCCGGCGCCAAGACCGCCAACACCCCCTTTCCCGTGTCCAACAGCAGTATCACCGCCGCGCCGCCCAAGCCGACTTGGTGGTAAGTGTTCAACGTGCCGACGTTGCCGGTGCCCAATCGCCGTATATCCTGGCCGGTCAGCCACCGCACCAGGATATAGGCGGTGGGAATAGAGCCTATGAGGTAGGCGGCGATGGAAAGGATTATGGTGACGGGCGGTCCCAAGTTTCGCGCTCGAGGCGGCAGAAGGCGGCAATCCAGTCTTGGAGCAGTTGGCTGACTCTCTCGGGGGCCACGTGAGGTTTCACGGGAGCGGACTCCCTGCCATCACGTACTCCCAGATCTTCGATGGAATTTGCGAGTGTCCGACGGTATCGAACAAAGCCTTTTTGGTATAGGGGAATCTCGGCTGCCACAACTTCCATTGTAGTGGGGTCAATCCGGAGCATGATGTCTGCGTCCACATGTACGTTAGTCGCCCTTCTAGGACCGCCAATCTCGATAAACAACGTGTCCAACACATCATCATAGACCACGTCGACTCCTCGTTTCTCGATCTGGTTAAGAAGGTCCCGGTTGGCGGCAACGACCCGGTCCCCATTGATTCGTGTGTCTCGCTTGGTCATGTCATTCTCCGTGGGTATATGCGGAACAATCCACTTGGTAGCCGGCTTGTCGAATACGCAGTCTCGATGGTCCTTCCAGCGTTAGTATAACTGACATACACCACGAAATAAGATGACGTGTATTCGTCAAAGTAGATGCCACTCTTGCAGTAGATGTGAGTGTTTTGACTTGGGCGGGAGAACACAATGTCCGGTTCCGCCAACACTTCACAGATTCGGGGGAGATAAGCGTATATCTCAGGATGCCCATATGAAATGTGGTGCACGGACGATTGCGGAAACTCGATTCGCCGCCCGCGGTAGTCGATGCAATGGTCGAGGAGATTCAACGGATACCTTCCACTTGGCTGAATCCCCGATCAATTATATCGAGTGTAGAATGTAGCGGGATGCCCTGCAAGTTTGGCTGGATCTGGATGAACATATGGTGGCATAGATGAGTAGACCAATTTATATTGATTTCCGGCTGCTCGAAGTGTCTTTGGACTTGGATGTGCTCGAAGTCCATCTGAAGCACATTGAAGAACAAATGGAGCAAAGTAAACGTTCGGCGAAACACGAGTTTGAAGCTGCCTTAACTAAACTTAGCCATCTTGGCTATGACTATGAGGAATGGCTAACTGAGTCACACTATATACGTGACAATTACGACCATTACGTTGATTTTCAATTACCTCGTATTTTGTGTAACCCCTTCTTGGTCTCCTTGTACACCGTGTATGAGACCACGGTGACGGAAATAGCAAATCTCATCCAGAAGAAGAGAGGAAAGACGATTTCCCTTAGGGAGTGTCGTCAATTGCATATTTCCGTCATTCCCGCGGAGGCGGGAATCCAGAATCCGCACCAACAGTGTGGTATTCGGTCCCAAATTTATCCGGATCCCGACTCTCGCCGGAATGACGGCCAATTTGACGACACCGCCTAGCGACAACAGGAGGGGAGATCTCTTAGACCGAGCAAGAAAATACTACGAACAGGAACTCAAATTCGAATTATCCAAAAGCAGTGAGTCTTGGGAACGATTGAAGATGCTTTCCTATCTCCGTAACGCGATTGCTCATGCAAATGGTCGTCGTAAAATGGTCAACGAGAAGATTAGGGACAAAATCCAAAAGTGCTTGGGCAAAGGCATAGGAATCGAATACCATGACATTGGGTACTTCATAGTATACGAGATTTTCCTAAAGGAGACTTTCCGGTTAGTGAAAACCGATTTGGAAGACCTCGTTGAAAGGTATAAAGAGTTCGACAACTCCCGCAGACTTACCCAGCCAATGGACAAACACTGAGTGTCAACACATGACTCTACAACTGCTTTCGCACAACCTGTCTCCTGCTTACTTGAAAGAGAGCCAGCGTTAATGACCAAAGGGCAACACCGATTGAGGTCACTGTTGGCATTGGGCCTGAGTGCCCTAATTTTATCTACGGTTCTGGCGTGTGGCGGCGACTCCAAGAGTCAATACGACGATCTAAACTGGTGTAACGCCAATATTCAAGATGCGCTCGTCGAACTTGAAGAGGACGCGAACATCGATGCCAAGATATATGAGGATGGAGCGACGCTGGTGCATCAAGTGGCGAGATGTAATGAAGACCCTTCTGTTGTCACGCTATTGCTGGACCGGGGCGCGGACATCGATGCAAGGGATGACCACGGCCAATCGCCCCTCCACAATGCGGCTCGTTATAATCAAGAGCCATCGGTTATAGAAGTGCTACTGGACGGCGGTGCGGAGATTGATGCTAGGGGCGACATCGGGGGTGGGGGCAATACGCCCTTACATGAGGCGGCTGGCTTCAACGAAGAACCAGCGGTTACAGCACTGCTGCTGGACCGTGGTGCCGAAATTGATGCGAAGGGCATCTTCGGTAGGACCCTTCTGCATTCGGCTGCCAAATCCATGAGGCATGTTAGGCCCGCATTTGCGGAAGACATGACAGAAGAAGAAATTCGGGCTGAAGCGGACGCAGATCTAGTCGTTTGTCAAGTTGCTCCTAGACCGTGTCAGGGCAACCGCATTCTAATTTGATGCAAGGAATTTATGGTCAGCCTCTTGGCTAATTACCGTTGAAATGACCGATTTGGGCGTAATCCAACGGACGCTTTTACTGGTTGTCGAAGGAATTCGGACTTCCAGACTCGTCCAAATTTAGAATGCGGTTTCCCTGTAGACCGTGGTGCGGACGTTAACGCAAGGGATGAAAATGGGGATACACCGTTGCATTTAGTGGCCAGTTTCTCGCTCATACCACCTTACTACGCGGTGGCTAAAATTGCATTATTGATTGACAGTGGAGCCAACTTCAGGGCGAGGAACGACGCCGGGGAAAATGCCTGCCAACTTGTGGAACAGAATGACGATTTGGCTATTACCATAGCTTACGATTTGCTGTGCCGATAGCTGGCCTGAGTGGCAGGTAGCATTTTGCCAGTCTATGACAACCCGTCGTCCGGCTGACCGCCGATCAATGTATAATCGTCACTGTTACTTTTGCCAGGTTTAAGCGGAGAACGCATGACCATCAACGAGCGAATACAGGCGTCACAAGACTTTCTGGCGGCTTCGGACCGCGAGTTTGCTGCTGGAGATCTGCGGCAGGGGTCGGAGAAGCTTTGGGGCGCGGCCACGCAGGTTGTGATGGAGATGGCCCATCAGCGAGGCTGGGACTACGGGAGTCACCGGGCCATGAAGAACGCCGTCGAGAGGTTGAGCGTTGAGTTCGCAGACCCATTCATCGGAACAGGCTTCGGGTTTGCCGAGAAATTCCGGTGGAATTTCTACCACAACTTCATGGAAGATTTCGAATTGGACGCAGACCGTCCCAGGGTCCACGATTTCGTGACGCGGATGCTCGCATACCATAACAGAGGCCCATAACCACAGATTTGCGAAAACATCCCGCCCTTCATACGCCCTCATCTAAGATGGCAAAGCCTTCAAGACTTGCTTCATCCGTTTGCTATACTGGAATGTGTTGAAAGAATGCGCCCGGTTGTTCTACTGTAACCCAACGGGAATCGGGCGGGCATTTATTTGGAATAGTGAGGGAATGTCATGGAAGAGCTACAAGAGCAACTGAAGTCCATCCGCAACAAAATAGAGGCGATAGTGGAGCGTCTTTGACCTCGCCGACAAAGAGAAAACGATAGCTCAAATGGAACTGGAAGCGGCTGCTCCCGGTTATTGGGATGACCGCAGGGAAGCCCAACATAAGATGCGGGAGTTGGGCCGCATTAAGGACACCGTAAGTGCATGGCGGGACTTACAATCCGAGACGGATTCTCTCCTGGAGTTGACGGAGCTGGCGTTGGAGGAAAGGGAGGACTCGCTGCTGCCCCAGTTGGAGGAGGATGCCGTTAAGATCACGGATGCTCTTCGCAAGCATGAGACCGCCTTGACGTTGTCCGGCCCTTATGATGACCGGTCCGCCATCGTATCCATTCATGCCGGCGCCGGCGGCACCGACTCCCAGGACTGGGCGGAAATGCTGCTTCGGATGTACGTGCGGTGGGCCGAGGTGAACGCCCGCCCCGTGCAGGTGATGGACCTTTCCTACGGTGATGAGGCTGGGCTGCGCACCGGGGTGTTGGAGGTGGCCGGCCCCCACGCCTTTGGCTACCTCAGTGCCGAACGTGGAGTGCACCGGCTGGTTCGGCTGTCGCCCTACGATCCCAACCACTTGCGCCATACCTCCTTTGCAGAAGTGGAAATCCTGCCGTCGGCGGAAGAGGACCCGGATATAGAAGTCCGGCAGGAAGACATAAAGCTTGACGTTTTCCGGTCCAGCGGCCCCGGCGGCCAGAACGTGCAGAAGGTTGCCTCGGCGGTGCGCCTGACCCACCTGCCCACCGGCATGGTCGTCAGTTGCCAGAACGAACGCTCGCAGCACCAGAACCGCGAGTTTGCGATGCGTATTTTGAAGGCCAGGCTCCTGGCCAAAAAGAACGAAGAGAAGGCTATTGAGCTGGCGAAGCTAAGGGGAGATCGGTCGGTCCCGGAATGGGGGAACCAAATCCGCAGCTACGTGTTACACCCATACAAGTCAGTGAAAGACCACCGCACCAACTACCATAGCGGCAACCCCGACGCAGTGCTGGACGGCAACCTGGGCGGGTTTATCGATGCCTATCTGATGTCCAGGGTGGGAGAAGAGTAAGATGGACAACCTGTGCCCAGACCTGCGCCAACGCAGCCGAATGCGCCCGGCCACTGCCTGATCACAAGCCATTGCCCCGATTGCGGACAGGGGATTGCCGGGAACAATAAAAAGAGGCGGGAGTAATGCTCCCGCATCTCGTTTTTGGGTCGTTTTGAAATTGCCTAGCAGTTAGCCAGGAAATGGCCCAAGCGTGTTTTCTTGGTGCGCAGGTAATTCCGGTTTTCGTCAGTTACTTTGGCCTCCACCGGCACCCGCTCCACTATCTCCAAGTCAAATCCTGATATGCCCACCACCTTGCGGGGGTTATTGGTCAACAGCCTCAGCTTTTTGACCCCCAAGTCTTGCAGAATCTGGGCCCCAATGCCGTAGTGGCGCAGGTCAGCCTCGAACCCCAGAGAAGCGTTCGCCTCTATGGTGTCCATTCCACCGTCCTGCAGCGAGTAGGCCTTAATCTTGTTGTGCAGCCCGATGCCGCGGCCTTCCTGCCGCATATAAACGAAGGCGCCCGTGCCTGCTTGCCCCAGGATACTCAGCGCCATCTCCACCTGCTCGCCACAGTCGCAGCGCATGCTGCCGAACACGTCGCCGGTCAGGCATTCGCTGTGGATGCGGGCCAGCACGGGTTCATCCGGGTCCCACTCGCCAATGGTCATTCCGATGTGCTCGCCCGGGTCCACTTCGCTGCGGTAGGCGATGGCCTTGAATTCGCCGTACTTGGTGGGCAGCCGGGCCTCGGCAACCCGTTCGATCAACTTTTCGTGGCGTCTGCGGTAGGCGATGATCTGCGCTATGCTCAAGATGCGCAGTTTGTGGCGCTCGGCGAACTCCTCCAGCTTGGGCATTCGCGCCATGGTGCCGTCGTCGTTCATGATCTCGCAGACAATGCCCGCCGGGTACATGCCAGCGATGCGGCACAGGTCTACTATGGCTTCGGTATGCCCGGCCCGGGCAAGAACGCCGCCAGGGTGGTAACGGAGAGGGAACAGGTGTCCCGGGCGAGAGAACATTTCGGGGCCGATGTTGCTATCTATCATGGCCCTGACGGTAGCAGCCCGGTCATGCGCGGAGATGCCAGTGGTGGTGTCTTGGTTATAGTCCACCGAGACGGTGAAAGCGGTATGATTTTTGGTGGAGACGTTCTTGGGAATCATTTGGGGAATTTCAAGTTCGTCCAACCGCTCGCCGACGATGGGCAAGCACAGCAGTCCTCTGGCCTCGGTCACCGCGAAGTTGACAGCCTCCGGGGTAACCATTTCAGCAGGCATTACAAGATCGCCTTCGTTCTCCCGTTGCTCATCGTCAACGACTAGCACGAACTTTCCGGCTTTCAGGTCTTCCAAGGCCTCTTCTAAACTACACAGAGGCATAAATCCATCCTTCCGTATTGGTAGATTGATACACCTACCCGCTCACCGCGCCAGCATGCTTTCCACGTATTTAGCTACGATATCAGCCTCCAGGTTAACCCGGTCGCCCGCAACTTTCCCCTGCAAATTGGTGTTTTGTAAAGTGTACGGTATCAACGACAAGGTGAAGGATGATGCACCCTTTTTTACCACGGTGAGACTTATACCGTCAACAGCAACAAACCCTTTTTCCACGATATACAGCATCAACCTCTTGGGGCACCTGACCCTCAGGATCATCGAATCGCCTTCCGGTGTCCAGGACGTGACACGCCCGGTCCCGTCCACGTGGCCTTGGACGATATGCCCGCCCAACCGGTCTGTAACAGCCAAAGGGCGTTCCAGGTTGAGTCTTTGTCCCTCGGCAAGGTCCCCTAACGAGGTGCGCCGGAGGGTTTCGGGAGACACGTCCACGCTGAAGGTGGAATCTTCAAGTGCAACGACGGTCAAACAGGCGCCATTGACAGACATGCTGTCGCCAAGCTTCAAGCCGTCCAACACCATTTCCGCCCGTACCGTCAGGCGATGGGCACCCACCCCGGCCGCTGTACCTACCTCTTCCACTATACCGGTAAACAAACTAGCTGTCCTCCTTGGGGTAGCCCGTTATTAACCAGTCTGGCCCGTACTGTTCCAAGCAGGTCAAGTGAAGCCGCTGCGTACCGGCCATCAACTCCGGGCCGGTCCCTTCCACCGGGGAGGCCGATTGAGCGCCGCCTATGATAACCGGGGCTATGAAAGCGAATACCTTGTCAACCAGACCGGCGTCGAAGAGTGCTCCCTGCAACGTGCCGCCGGCTTCCACCAGGAGACTCACCACCCCTCGCCGGCCCAACTCCTTCAGAGCGATGTCCAGGTCAACCCTTGATTCGCACGGTTGGCAAGCCATTATTACTTCTGCACCGGCGCTTGCGAGAGTGTCAGCCCGTTCCTTGGGCGCATCGCCGGTTGTAAGCACCAGTGTGGTCCCGGGTTCCCGCAATAGCCGCGCGTCCGGCGGAGTGCGGCAGCGGCTGTCGAGTATAACCCGCAGGGGCTGCCTCGACAAAGGTGCGCCGTCCCCGTCCCGGGCTGTAAGCTGCGGGTCGTCAGCCAGCACGGTGTTAACCCCCACCATTACCGCATCGGCCTCCCGGCGCAGGCGTTGGACCCTACCGCGGGCCTCGGGACCGGTTACCCACTTCGAGTCTCCGGTGCGGGTGGCGATTTTGCCGTCAAGGCTCATGGCAAATTTGCTGGTTACAAAGGGCAGGCCGGTGTTTATGTGCTTTGCGAAGGCTTCGTAAAGCTCCCGCATCACGCCAGCATCCTCGACGAACTTCACGTAGATGCCCGCGGCCACCAACTGGGCTGCTCCGTTGCCGGAAACGCGCGGGTTGGGGTCTGTGGCGCCGATATGCACCTCTTTGATGCCCGCATCTATGATGGCGTCCGTGCAGGGGGGAGTCCTACCGTAGGTGCAGCAAGGCTCCAGCGTGGTGTACAGGGCAGCGTTCATGGCCGGAGGGCCCGCTTCCCTCAGGGCCATGATTTCGGCGTGCGGTCCGCCCGGTGGCTGGGTATGCCCGCTGCCCAGGATTTTTCCATCGTTCACTATCACCGCGCCCACGGCTGGATTGGGGCTGGTGGTGCCCAGCGCTTGTTGGGCCAAGGCGATGGCGCGTTCCATGGGGTTCGCGGCGGGCACAATCAACCTCATATCGCTCAAGGCCATGTTATCCTTCCCGGACTATTGCGCACCTTGATAAACCTATGCAAATTCTAGCAATCAAAGAAGGTCGCCGCAAGCCTGCTTGTAGAAATACAAAGACAAGCCCTACTCGATATCGTACACGGCCTGTACGGTGGCGCTTACGTTTACAAGTCCGGCCTCGATGGAGGTGGAAGCGTTTCCGGAAACCGCGGATTCCAGTGCCATGGCAAATCCCAAGGATTCACGATATTGAGGGCCGGGTTGTCTTGATGCCTCCGAGATGCGGATAAGCTCACCCAAAGTCACTTCGCTTATCTTGGCCATGTGTGCCGCTTTCGCTTGGGCGTCTTCGATGGCAGCGGTCAACGCCTTTTTTTTCAACGGCCCAGGGTTCTCCAAGGAAAAACTGATGCCTTGGAACCGGGTCAGGTCACCCCCGGCGTCGGTTACGTCGTCGATGACCTCGCCCACGGTGTCCAGGTCCCGCAGCCGGACGACCAGCTGATTGTTGACTTCGTAACCCGTGATGACACTCTGGCGCTCTTCATAGCAGACATCCGGCTGTCCCTCGCGGCCTCGGGGCATTAACTTTTCGGCAGGTCCTGAACTCGCGCCGCTTACATCTTCAGCCTCTGGGCACCGGGTGACTGTCCTGGTGCTATACCGGGGATGGATACTCAGCCGGGAGGTTTGAATGTCTTTCTCGGCAATTTCCTTCTCCAGTAAAGTATCGATGATCCTTCCTAAGGCAGATGCGGCCGAGTTGCGAGCCTCCTTTATGGTCCCTCCGTTCGCTTCAACCCCGAGTGTCACAATTGCCAGGTCGGGAGCCGATGAGGCTGTGCCTTGACCGGTTATGAGTATCCCCTCCGTTTTTCCGGTTGGAGTTGACTGGTTGGCGGCTCGTCCTGTTCCTCTGTCCGGTGATGCGACCATGTTGGGCGAAGTTTTTTCAGCTTCCGTTCCTTGACCGAACGCCGCGCCAAGCTGTTGGCCGCCAATCATGGCGCGCGGCCCCGCCATGCTGCAAGCCAGCGCCATTAGCGCTACGCCAACTCCGGCCAGCGCAAGCATCCATTTAGCCTTTCTTGTCCACGTCGTCATTTCTCCTCCTTCTGCTTAGATAAATAGAAAGTTGAGCGGCTTCGTACTGCCGCCGTGTTTTACAGGACCGGCGATGCCGGTCCTGGTGCAGGAATATTGATTATTTACATTGGCAGTTGGTTTATCCTTGGAACGACACCCCGCCGTTCAGCAGCGCTCGCGCCATGACGAATTTGTGTATCTCGGAGGTCCCTCCGCCGATCCGCGCATGGCGAAGAAGCACGTACCAGTGAGCAATGGGCATGTCCAGTGTCTCGCCCATGCCGCCGAATACCTGCATTATCTTGTCGATGCTTCTCCAACCCCACTCGCCGGCGCAATACTTGATCATCGAGGCTTCTACCCTAACATCCTCCCCCGCATCGGCCCGGGCCGCCGTCTCCCTCGTGATAGCCCTCAAGTTCATAATGTCAATGTAAACGTCGGTGAGCATCCATTGGATTGCTTGACGGTCGGCAATGGGCCGCCCATAGGTGACCCGCTGCTTCGCCCACTCAATGGCCATCTCCAGTGCCCGCGTCAAGATGCCGATTGCCATCGACCCCCTCAGAAGGCGGTCGTGGTGGACCAGCCATTTTTGCCCCAAGCTGAATCCCTGCCCGACCTCTCCCAGAACTTTAGTCTGGGGGACCCGCACGTTATCCAAGTGGATGTAGTGTTGCTGAGCCCGGGTAGGACTGGTCCATATTCGAATCGGCTCGAAGCTCATCCCTTCCGTGGGATTGTCCAGGATGAACATGGTAATGCCGCCACGTTGACGCCGTTCGGGGTCGGTCACCGCTTGAAGCAGAATAAAGTCGGCGGTCGCTGCGCCGGAAATGAACATCTTGGTGCCGTTCAGCACCCAATCGTCCCCGTCGCGAACTGCCCGCGTTTGCATCATGCCGCCTGGGTCCGATCCGGCTTGGGGCTCGGTCTGGCCGAAGGCATAATTCAGGTCTCCTTGAATCGCCGGGTGTAGGTACTGCCGCTCCTGCTCCGGGGTGCACGCTCCGATCATCATCATGGGCACGGGTGAAGTGGGCAGTTGAACGATGCTCTTGTGCACCTCTTCGTCCAGCACTACGTGGCCCAATGCGCCCATGCCGCCGCCGCCGTACTCCTCGGGCACGAACGAGGTAAATATGCCCGTCTGTTTGGATATATTGGTCAAACGCTGCCACTTTTCCGGGTCCAGGGTGCCGACAATGCCCAATACCGATTGCGCAATGCCCGTCGGGCCGCCGTCGTCCTGCCCTTCTTGGGGAGGGTTGGCCAAGTAGCCGGCTTCCAGTGGCACGCATTCGTCCCGGACTATCTGGCGAATGGTGTTCTTCAGCGCGTCGAGCTCCAGAGGAAGCCCAGGTTGCATAGCAGGTTCTCCGCAGGAAAGAATCAGGGGTGAGTTTGGAAGGTTACCGGCCCCGGCCGGGGCCGGTAAATCCCAAACATCTTATACGAACAGGTACCTGAACGCCACCGATTCGATTGCCTTGGCGATGAGACACCAACCGGTCAAGAACAGGCAGCCGTCATGTTAAAATACAGGACGCCGTTCGGCGCCCACTTATCAGGAGTCGAGAGATATGCAATTCCGCGACCTGCCCAGCGTTGACCGGGTAATGGCAAGCGAAGCGATAGCGGGGGTGACTGCCAGCTATCCGCGGGACTGGGTCGTGGACTTGGTGCGCCAGCAACTGGCCTTGGCCCGGCAGCAGATTCGAAATGGAAGAAACGCCCCCAGCGCCGCCGATGTGGCGGATTCGGTATGCGGCCAACTCTCATTGATGACCCAGGTCACTCCGCGGCATGTAATAAACGCGACCGGCGTTATCGTCCATACCAACTTGGGTCGAGCGCCCCTCAGCCGCGCCGCTACCGAAGCCATGGCGCGGGTAGCGCAGGGGTATACCGACCTGGAGTTGGACTTGGGGACTGGACGCCGGGGCTCCCGCCAAGCCCATCTCCAAGCGCTTTTGCGGCAACTTACCGGGGCAGAGGCGGCGTTGGCGGTAAATAACAATGCCTCTGCCGTGCTGCTGGGGCTGTCAGCTTTGGCCCAAGGGAAAGAGGTCATCGTGTCGCGGGCCGAGGCCGTGGAAATCGGCGGAGGCTTCCGGGTGCCTGACGTGCTGCGCCAGAGCGGGGCAACGCTGGTTGATGTGGGCACAACCAACCGCACCTACCTCAGGGACTACGGCGACGCTATCACGGATAATACCGCGGCTTTGCTGAAAGTCCACGCCAGTAACTTCCGCGTGGAAGGCTTTACCGCTGCGGTAGAGTCCCAGGAGCTGGTCGAGTTGGGCGCTCAACGGGGAGTGCCGGTGTTGCATGACGTAGGCAGCGGCGCGCTGGTGCTCACGGAGGCTTACGGCTTGGCCCACGAACCCACTCCGCAGGACAGCATCGCCGCCGGGGTTGGGCTGGTGTTCTTTTCCGGCGACAAATTGCTTGGAGGTCCGCAGGCCGGGATTGTGGTAGGCAAATCGGACTTGGTGCAACGACTGGAAAGACACCCATTGGCCCGTGCCGTCAGGATAGACAAGTTGAGCTTGGCCGGCCTCACAGCGACGTTGCTGCACTATTTGAGAGGGGAAGCCGAGTCCGAGGTTCCGGTCTTGAGGATGATGGCGGCACCGGAGCAGGCAGTCCGCCAGCGGGCCTGCAAGTGGCAAGAGTATTTCCCCGGCGTGGGAGAGGTGGTAAGCGGCAGGTCGGCCATTGGAGGCGGCAGCTTGCCGGGAGAGACGCTGCCGTCTTGGTTGCTGGCCTTGTCGTGTCACGGGTTGTCCGGTGGGCCGGAGACAGTGATGAAGAGACTACGGGAGGCCGATACTCCTGTGATTGCCCGCATAGAAGAAGATCGGGTATTATTGGACCCAAGGACAGTGTTGGCAGAAGAAGAGGAGGGCCTTCTAGCTTCTTTGCGGGAAGCCCTTTCGGTATCTTAACCAACCCTCTACCAAAACGGTGCAGCCGTGCTTTGGCAGACTGGTTCGGCGTCATCGGGCCGTCTCAGGGCAGTTGTCTGGGACTGGCAATCATCTTCGTTTGGGTATACAGGGTGAAATAGGGATATGACGGACTATCTGTTGGTGCATGGGGCCGGCCAGGGAGCTTGGAGTTGGGGCCGGGTGTGGGGGTACTTGACCGCCCCTGTAGAGCATCCTCCCAGTCTTTATAAGACCCGAAGAGCAAACCGTGTTTACCCATTGGACCTGCCCGGTCACGGCGCGGATGCTGAGGGCGACACCGGCGACGTCCGGTTGGAAGAATGTGTTCAAGCAATCCCCCGTGTGATTGAACGCCAAGGATTGAAGAACGTTGTGGTAGTAGCCCACGGGTTCGCCGCCAGTATCGTCCTCCAAGCGTCCACCCAACTCCCGGAATCTCCCAAGCGGATTGTTTTGCTGGCCGGAATGGTGCCCCAGCAGCAACGTTCCATGGTGAGCGTGCTTCCGTCCCGCGCAAGGATCGGATTCAAGGCGCTGTCGGCGATGAGCGGACTCGTTGGCAAGGGCCTCAAGCTTCCCCGCGGGGTGATTTACAACCAGTTGTGCAATGGAATGGACCCGATGGAGGTCGTGCACTCGTTGGGGCATTTCGGGCCGATCCCGACCAAGGTAATGACGACTAAAGTCTCCTTGGAACAAGCGGAACCGCCCAGTCCGGTTACTTACGTGGTCCTGAGCCAGGACAAGGTGCTGCCGCCGGACCTGCAATACAGGATGGCGCGGCGAGTGCCGGGCGCGGAAGTCGTGAACTTGGACGCTTGTCATCAAGTAATGTTGTCCAATCCGAAAGAATTGGCGGACCTGCTGCTGGGTTACGCTTAGATGGCATCCGGTAACTCACCGGAGAGATGGGGAAGACCGTCGAGGGCTGACTGATTCAGGAACGCAGGAGCGTCCACTGCCTCGTTGGAGGCAGCGGCGTCCATCTGGGCCGGGGCAATGCGAGGCAGGGGTCACCACGTGGAGACTATTGATGACCGGGTTGAAGTGATTTTGCCCGACGCCCGTCAGGTCCACGCGGAGGACCTGACGGCGCTATCGTAGGCTTCAAATAAGAACGCCCCGGCCATTGCCGGGGCGCTTTGTTGTTACATGGACTCCGGCGCGAAACCGGTTACAGTCTAGAACCCGCCGGGGCCGTGGGAATGGCCGTGGCCCATTGGCTCCTCTTCCTCCTGATTGGTAATCAATGATTGAGTAGTCAGAATCATCGTCGCCACGCTGGCGGCGTTCTCCAGAGCGACCCTGGATACCTTGGTGGGGTCGATAACTCCCTTGGCCAACAGGTCGCCGTAGTCATTGCGCAGCGCGTCGAACCCGTATGAAGGCGACGCATTGTTCCGGATTTCGTTCAAGACCACCGCGCCCTCTTGACCGGCGTTGGCCGCGATAATTCTAATGGGCTGCTCGAGGGCGTGCCGCAGGACCTCTACACCGGCTGCCTCGTCGCTCCTGAGGTTCAGGTTATCGAGGCTGGACATGGCCCGGATGTAAGAGACACCGCCTCCCGGGACTATCCCCTCGGCAACAGCGGCACGGGTAGCCGCCAAAGCGTCTTCCACACGCTGCTTCCTTTGCTTCATCTCAGGCTCAGTGGCAGCCCCAACCCTGATAACGGCGACGCCCCCGGACAGCTTGGCCATCCTTTCCTGTAGCTTCTCTTTGTCGTACTCGGAGGTCGTTTCCTCCATCTGCACCTGTATCTGGTCCACCCTGGCGGAGATCATGTCCTCGGAACCCTGGCCGTCGATAACGGTGGTGGTGTCCTTGGTGGAGACTATTCTCCTGGCCCTGCCCAAGTCCTCGACCTCGGTGTTTTCCAGCTTGCGGCCTTGCTCCTCCGAAATCACCTGTCCGCCGGTGAGTACCGCGATGTCCTCCAACATGGCCTTGCGGCGGTCACCGAATCCCGGCGCTTTCAGGGCCAGGCAATTCAGCGTCCCGCGCATCTTGTTCACCACCATCACCGCCAGCGCTTCACTGTCCACGTCCTCGGCGATAACCACCAGGTTCCTGGTTACTTGGAGGGCCTTCTCCAAGAGGGGTACCAAGGCGGCGACCGCTGATATCTTCTTGTCGGTAACCAGGATGTAAGGGTCTTCGATGACCGCTTCCATCCTCTCAGGGTTGGTGACGAAGTAAGGGCTGATGTAACCGCGGTCAAAGTTCATCCCGTCAACGTATTCGGTCTCGGACTCTATGCCCTTGCCTTCTTCCACGGTGATAACGCCGTCCCGTCCGACGTGGTCCATGACGTCGGCCAACATCTGCCCGATGTCACCGTCGTTGGCGGAGATGGAGGCCACTTGGGCTATCTGTTCTTGCGTATCCACTGCCACAGAGAGCCTCTCCAGTTCCGCCACCATGGCGGCGACGCCTTTGTCCACGCCTCTTTTGAGGGCCATGGGGTCGACGCCCGCTGTCACGACCCTCATCCCTTCGCGGACCATCATGTGCGTCAAAATAGTGGCCGTAGTGGTGCCGTCTCCCGCGGCGTCGTTGGTCTTGGTCGCCGCTTCCTTGATCAACTGGGCGCCCATATTCTCAAAAGAGTTGGCCAGGTCAACCTCTCTGGCGATGGACGCTCCGTCGTTTGTTATTATGGGCGCGCCCCATTTTCTTTCCAGGATGACGTTCTGGCCCTTGGGGCCCAAGGTCAAACTGACTGCGTTGGCAAGTTTCTCAATGCCCCGTAGCAATGCTTTCTGGGCCTCTTCGTCGCGAACTATATGTTTGGCAGGCATATTCCCTAGTCCTCCTTAAGACTTCATTATTTGGCAACTGGGCTATGGTTACTTGAATCAGGCTTTGACACGGATGAGAAACACATTCCTCGAATGTCTGGCTCCAATGCTACCGGCTTCAATTCGGCCTGTCGCCGGTTGGACATACTTCCTTCACGCTAAGGATAATTCCAGCCATTTCAACGGTCAAGGGATGCGCGTCGGACGGTGTGCTAGACTGCGCCCATGACTTACGCCGCCGATCTGCATCTGCACTCTCGCTTCGCCTACGCCACCAGCAAAAACCTGACGCTGGAAGCACTGGCCTGCTGGGCAAAATTGAAGGGCGTCGATCTTCTGGCCGCCGCGGACTTTACCCACCCAATCTGGCGCAAAGAGTTGGAGGAGAAATTGGCGCCGGAGCCGACTGGCTTGTACAGTTTCGGCGGGAGGAGTTTTGTTCTCGGCACCGAGGTCAGCTGCGTTTACCGGCAGGGTGGCCGGGGCCGCCGGGTCCATGTGCTGTTGTTTGCGCCCGACTTTACCGCTGTAGACAAATTATGCCGGGCCTTGGCTATTAGGGGGAGCAACCTGGAGTCCGACGGACGCCCCACGCTTGGGTTGTCAGCCAGAGACCTGACCGATTTGGCAATGGACATCGATCCCCGGTGTCTGGTCATCCCGGCCCATGTTTGGACGCCGTGGTTCGGCCTGTACGGCTCCAAGTCGGGGTTCGACAGCCTGGAAGAGTGTTTCCTGGACATGACCCCCTATATCCACGCTGTGGAAACCGGGCTTTCCAGCGACCCGGCGATGAACTGGAACATGGCCGAGTTGTCCGGCAAGTCCATCGTGTCCTTTTCCGATGCTCACTCTCCGGCGAAAATAGGGAGAGAGCTAACCGTCTTCGAGGGAGATCTCAGCTATTCCGGTCTTGCCGAGGCGTTGGAGCAGCAAAAGGTTGCTTACTCCGTGGAGTTCTACCCCGAGGAAGGCAAGTACCACTACAGCGGCCACCGCAAATGTGGTGTGTCCATGTCACCCGAAGAGACGGCCCGTAACGGGGACCGTTGCCCGGTTTGCCATCGTCCCCTTACTTTGGGGGTGCTGCACAGGGTCGAGAAGCTGTCCCAAGGGGAGGGCGCAGAGCGCAGAGGACCGGACGGCTTTATCCACGGGCAACAGCGCCG
Source organism: Dehalococcoidia bacterium (assembly GCA_965261795.1). GTDB lineage: Bacteria > Chloroflexota > Dehalococcoidia > Lucifugimonadales > UBA3495 > CBDCFV01. Next base: position 3,250,535 of record OZ253476.1, on the reverse strand, counting down.
GCCACAGTTCATCAGATTGGTGCCGTTGGTGGACATAATCGCGGAAACGATGGGCCGCGGTCCCTCCGCAAAGTCGGTGCAACGAGAATATTTTCGTATCGTTAAGGAGTTGGGCAGTGAGTTGCAGGTGTTGGTGTGGGCCAGTGAAGCCGATTTGGAGAAGGTGGCCGGCGAGCGACTGGCCGGCGGGATATTGAAAGCCCGGACGGGCGGCGCCGTCATCGAGCCGGGTTACGACGGCCTGTACGGAAAAGTACGTATCTGGCCTGATGAGGAACACCATCTGGGCCTGTTGTGAACATCCGCCGGATGTGTCAACATTCCCCGCCCTATGCTAGAATTGGGCAACATCAGCCGGGACCGCTATTGAGCAATGGATGTAATGCTGCGCCGCCTCAGAAGCGAGGACATCAGCCAGGTCCTCGAGATAGAAAAAGAGGCCTTCTCTCCCCTTTGGGTTAGCACGCCCTTCAAACGGGAACTGAACAACCGTTATGCCTGCTACTTGGTTGTCTGCGGCGCTTCCGCGCCGGACAGTGAAGAGCCCGTGGATGCCCCCGAGAGCACTGATCCCCCATCTGTCTGGGGCCGTGTGGTAAACGTTGCCCGGCGCATAGTTCCCGGCGGGCAGAGCGAGCCGGCAACCGATGAATCTGTGTCCGGATACGTCAGCGTGTGGTACCAGGGCGAAGAGGCCCACATTACCGAGATAGCGGTGCGTGAAAAGATGCGGGGCAACGGCTTGGGCGAATTGCTGCTCATTGGGTCGTTACAGGAGGCCTGCAAGTACGGGTCCAAGGTAATGACCCTCGAGGCGCGGGTTTCCAACTTCATCGCCCAACGCTTGTACGAAAAGTACGGCTTCAAATCGGTGGGTACTCGCAAGGGCTACTACGCCGACAATCGGGAAGACGCGGTCATAATGACCACCAACCCTATACAAACGGAAGAATACCAGGAGATGTTCCGCAAACTGCAGGAAACATACCGGGCCCGGTGGGGAGAAATTAATTTCCAGCGGTAAATCTCCTGCTTCGGCCTTGCGGATGCGAACGCTATCCCTTCGTCTTGGCCCCTGGAGAGAGTCGAACTCCTTTGAATGGCTTCAGAGTTGATGTTGACCATCCTGAGACGCATTGGTAGAATGGCCCAATCCGTTCACCGTGCGGGTATAGCCGCCACAGGCGACGATTGGTTGAACCCCAATGGTTAAGGGGCGTTTGGAGCACCGTAGTTCATGTTGGTCATAGGGCTGACCGGAGGCATAGGCACCGGCAAGAGCGAAGTAGCCAGCCTGTTGCAATCGTTTGGAGCAGAGGTAATCAACGCCGACCAAGTCGGTCACGAAGCCTACACTCCCAACTCCGAAAGTTGGCGCGAGGTGGTCAACACCTTCGGCGAAGAAATACTCCAGTCCGACGGGCAAATTGACCGGGGACGCTTGGGCGCGATAGTATTCTCCAACCCACAGCAACTGGACAAGCTCAATGCCATCATGCATCCGCGAATGGCCAGGATGGTGGGTGACAAGATCGAGGTGTTGAGGGACAAAGGAGCGCCCGCGGTGGTGGTCGAAGCGGCAGTGCTGTTTGAGGCTGGCTGGGACTCCCTAGTCGATGAGGTATGGACCACCGACTCCCCGGTCGAGTTGGTAATCGAGAGGCTCCAAGCCCGGAACGGTATGAGCGAGGAAGAAGTACGGCGCCGGATCAACTCGCAGATGGACCGGGTGGAGCGCATAGAACGCTCGGACTTGGTGGTAGACAACTCGGGGGACGTAGCGGGCCTCGGAGAAACGGTTAAAGCCCTCTGGGATTCCAGAGTAGGTTAAAGCCATCTGGGATTCCAGAGTAAATAAAGGACAGAGACAGTAATGGTACAGACGGAAAAGCCGCAGTTTGACGAGCCTCAGTTTAAAGAATACGCGATCGAAGAATTCCTGGTGCGGGATGAGCCGTACTATCGGGCTGTGGGGGATGAAGAAGAACTGTTCACTGCGGCATACAACCAGCATATCCCGGTGCTGTTGAAGGGCCCCACGGGCTGTGGCAAGACCAGGTTTGTGGAGTACATGGCTTGGAAGCTGGGCCGGCCTCTTACCGTAGTCCAAGACCCTGAGAACGCGCAGCCCATGAATGAGGGCGAGGTGCGTGTTCCCTTGGTGACTATTGCTTGTCACGAGGACCTTACGGCCAGCGATTTGGTAGGCAGGTATCTGCTGGACGCCAATGGCACCCGCTGGATTGACGGCCCCATGACCCGTGCAGTGAAAAACGGGGCTATCCTTTACCTCGACGAAATCGTGGAGGCCCGTAAGGACACCACCGTACTCATTCACCCTCTGACCGACCACCGTCGGATACTGCCCGTCGAAAAGACCGGCTCCATCATTGAAGCCGACGACCGTTTTCTGCTGTGCATCTCCTACAACCCCGGCTATCAAAGCGCACTGAAAGACCTGAAACACAGCACCCGGCAGCGGTTCATTTCCGTCGAGTTCAACTATCCTCCCAAGGATATTGAGGCGGAGATTATCAGGCGGGAAAGCGGTTGCGACGCCGAGCAAGCGGACTCCCTAGCGAAACTGGGAGAGAAAATCCGCAACCTGCAGGAGCACGGACTCCAGGAGGGCGCGAGCACCCGCCTTCTGATTTATGCCGGTCGGCTTATGACCGAGGGAATTAACGCCCGTCGTGCTTGCCAAGTCGCTATCGTCTGGACTTTGACCGACGAGCCGGAACTACAGCGCAGTATTGAAGAGGTGGTCTCCTCCATATTCGAGTAGATGTGTTGATGGCATTATCTCCTCCGGAGACTCTAAGCCGAGCGTTGTCCCACCGTGTCAAACAAACGGTGGGCGACGCGTCTCTGATGCCCGCTGCCGTCCTTTTGTTGATGTACCTCAAGGATGGGGGCTATTGCGTCTTGTTGAATAAGCGCTCGGACGAAGTGGAGTACCACAAGGGCGAGATTTCACTGCCGGGCGGCGCAAAGGACCCTGAGGACCGGGACTTTCTGGATACGGCGCTGCGGGAGGCTGAAGAGGAAATGGGCATCCGTCCCCAGGATGTAACAGTCCTGGGGCAGCTTGACGATGTAGTCACCAGGAGCCGTTTTCTGGTCCGGGTGTACGCTGGGACTATTGACTACCCCTACTCGTTCAACCCCAGCTCTCGTGAAGTAGCGGAGGTGCTGGAGGTCCCGATCACCTCGTTGCAAGACCCTGCAAACTTGCGCTTTGAGACCACATTGGAGGATGGGAGACTCGCCACAGCCCAGTCCTACACTTACAACGAACATCTGATTTTTGGAGCAACGGCCAAGATACTCCAAAATTTTCTGGCGCTTCTCTAAGGACGGACCGTTAAAGGAGGAACACTGATTTGAGCACGTCTCCTCTAGAAGGCTTAGAAGCAGAACTGGCCAAACTACCCCCGGCGGTAACCGAGGCCTATCGAGAAGCGGAAAAGGTCATGAGGCCTACCTTCGGCGATGAGGAGTATCTCCTCTGGGTCAAGGAAGGCGTCACCATAGGTACGCAAACGGTCCGCTCGTGGGAATCGGCAGTCGAATATTACCGGGTTGGCCCCCAGGTAGCCCGGTTCCTTTCGTTTCCGTCGTTCATGCAATGGGCCCGCTGCGGCACCTACCTTTCGCAGGACTCTCCCACGCTGGCGGTGTCGTTCTTCCGGTCCAGTGCGTTCATAGTCCCCAATTTGAGGCCCCAGTACATTCCGAGATGGGCCGGGTTGGGCCGCAGTCTCTACAAGGGCACATGGAAGTCCAGCACCCTGGCGGCGAAATTCTTCGAGATCAGCCCGGACTTGGTGCGCAACCTTCCTTTCTGGGACGTGGAGGTGTTCTCGTCTCTCGTGGAAGCGTTGTCCTACAAGTCATACGACGTAGCCGCTGAATGCTTGGTGCTGGGCCGCGATGTGCTGCCAGCTATGGGCAGGGAACGGGAAGCATTCCTGTCAATGGCCCGCGCTCTGGTGGACGGGAGCTGGCGGGACGTTAAGACTTGCTTGGAAATCGTCCCAAAGGCTTTGCAGCAGGTGGACGATAGCCAGACCGGCCGGTTCCTGAAGCTGGGAGAACGGTTAGCCAAAGTAGGCCTCCGGGACACCTCTCGCTTCCTGGCCGACGGCAGCCAAGCGTTGACCCGGGTACCGCCAGGGTCCCAGGGTTATGTACTGGACCTGTGCGAGACCCTGCTGGCCGTATCTTCGGATGCAGTGCCCCCCTTCCTCAAGAGTTTGTCGGACGTCCTGGGCCGTATCACCGTCAATCAATTGGACACTTGGTTCCAACATGGAGTGGAACTTCTCAAGGAGAACCCGGAAAGCGGCATCGCCTTCTTCAGGGTCGAGTCGAATACCTCGCTATCTATTTTGGAAACCCTGTCCTCCAGCTTGGAACTGGACCGGGTGAAGAACATCATCAAGCTGTATTGCAGCGCCCTTTCCGGCTCGACCATAGACGTGCTGAACACACAGGAATTGGTGCGAAAGAACATCGGATGGATCGACGAGGACTCGGCTTCCACCGATGGCACCAAAGTATTCCTGCCCACGGTGGTGGACCACTATTCAGACAAACAGGAGAATTTCTCCTGGTTCAAGGTCGTGTCCACTCACCAAGTCGGACACTTGGAGTTTGGCAGCTTCCGCTTTGACTTCGATACGGCGAGTACCCTTTTCACTGACAGGCGCTTCGAGCTTGAAGAGCAGGTACTGGCTAAGGAAGCGCCGCTGGCCCTGGACCCGACCCCTGACGCCGGCTTGCAGGCGGTGGCGGAAGTGTCCGATACGGCCACCGCGTTGACCGACATAGGGCGGTTCCTGCACCTCTTCGAAGACCGTCGGCTGGCGTTTGACCTGTTCACGGTATTGGAGGACTGCCGCTTGGACTACCGGATCAAGGTGGAATACCCCGGTATACGGGCTGCCTCTGGCCGGGTCCAATCGGAAGCCTTATCCGGCCGGCCCGTGGTGGAGGAAATGCCCTTGCAGGAAGCGATGGTGGAACTGCTGATCCGCATGAGCTTGGAGCAGTTCACCGACCTGCCTGTTCCCGTAGAGTACGCCGACGCGGCCAGGATGCTGGCCCAAATACTGCATGAGCTGCGGAACTCAGTAGCCAACGTAGAAGACACCGCTGAGGCTACGTTGCGGGCCTATGAGATTATCTCCCGCGTCCGGAACGAGACCCAACCCGAAGACCAATGGGAGCCCGAAGACCTGGAGGAACCCGGCGAGTTTTCAGAAGAGGAGTTCGAAAACCTCATCAACCAACTCCAAGCCGGCGCTGACGCATCCGGAGAGAGCGGCGAAGGGGAGGAGTACGATTCGCCGGAGCCCGTGGACTTCCGGGGGGATTTCAAGCCGGAAATGGTCCAGTTGTTGACCAAGCTCCAAGTTGGCCAGGACCAGCAGGGAGAAGGCCAGCCCATATCCCAAGAGATGTTGGAGCAGATGCTTCAGGACAGCGCCGAGTTGGACTTGGACGCCGAGCAGGGCGACATAACCAACAGCATGAGCATGTTCGCCCAGAACTTGATGAAAGAGGCCGGCACGCCGCCGCCCAATTCACAGCCCGGACAGGGCTATGGGCCCTTGTTGCACGACGACGATCAAGGCGGCGAACTGGAGCCCAGGGAACCCCAGACATACGCCTACGACGAGTGGGACTTCAGGGCCGGCGATTACAAGCCCAGGTGGTGCATCGTCAAAGAGAAGGCAGTGGAAGAGGGGGACTCCACTTTCTACAACGATGCCCTGAAAAACTACATGAGCTTGTCCAACCACATCAAGCGGCAGTTCGAGTTGATCATGCCCGACAGCATGAAGAAGGTTTACCGCTTGGTTGACGGTGAAGACATCGATTTGAACGCGGCGCTGGAGGCTTGGGCCGACCTGAAGATGAACGTGCCGCCCGACGACAAAATCTACTGGCACCGCAACCGCAACCGCCGCGACGTGGCGGTGGTGTTCCTTCTGGACATGAGCGCATCCACCGCCGAAGCCATCGACGAGGGTCGGCAGGTGGTTGACGACCGCGACGCCCCCGACGACCCGGTGGAGTACATGGTGTGGCTGCGCCGCCGCCGGGAAGGCTTGGTGCGCCGCAATTACAAACGCATCATAGACCTCGAAAAAGAGAGCACCGCGCTGTTGATCAACGCATTAGAGTCCATCGGAGACACCTACGGCATCTACGGCTTCTCCGGCTATGGCCGCGAAAACGTGGAGTTCTACGTCATCAAGGATATTAAAGAGACTTTCGGGGACAAGATAAAGCGTCGGATCGACAAGATAACCCCGTTACACGCCACCCGGATGGGCGCGGCCATTCGCCACGCCATTACCAAGCTGGAGAACCAGGATGCGACCACCAAGATCCTGTTCCTAATCAGTGACGGCAGACCCCAGGACCGGGGCTACAGCCGCGAAGGGGTGGAGAAGGAGTACGCTGTCCACGATACCCACATGGCCCTGTTGGAGGCCAAGCGGCAGAATATTACCCCCTTCTGCCTGACGGTGGACAAGGCCGGCCACGACTACCTGAAGAGCATGTGCGGAGACATGGGTTATGAGGTGTTGGGAGAGATCTGGTCCCTGCCGGAACGCCTGCCCATGCTCTACCGGAAGCTGACTATTTAAGGACTGCGACACGGTTTTCTGGGAACTTAGGCCCGCACCTCGATGTGGCGCGGGCCTTTTTCTGTCCTTGCGGCGAGGACATGGCTATTGGCGGCAGTATCAATGCGTGATACTATTCTTGAGGCTAATCTAACTTGGAGGTTGGCGTGCGTCTCAATGCCAATCAACGCAGGACATTAGAACGCATTTTTTTCAGACCCAGTCCAAGCCAACATAGCATGGGTAGATATAGAGTCGTTGTTCCGGGCGTGCGGCGCCGAATTGTCGGAAGGTAGAGGGTCACGTGTCCGCGTTCGTTTGCATGATGTTAAAGCGGTATTTCACCGTCCACATCCTCAGCGCGAGGCAGCCAAGGGAACAGTTTCGCGTACACGAGAATTCTTACGCAACGCTGGAATTGTCTCTGACGTATAACGGCGCCGGAAAATTGGCTGGCCAAGATTAAGGTCGATAAAAGAAGCTATCTGAAGGCACGTTAAGATGTTTGTGATGCAGTACAAAGACTACACTGGGCAGGTTGAATTTGACGACGAGGCTGGCTTTTTTCATGGCCACGTCATCAATCTTCGAGACGTGATTACGTTTCAGGGAACATCGGTCTCGGAACTTCGGGAAGCCTTCGCTGATTCAGTTGAGGATTACCTGGAGTTTTGCGCCGAATTAGGGGAAGCGCCTGAGAAACCCGTATCAGGAAAGTTTGTCCTGCGGGTATCACCGGAGTTGCACCGGCAAGTCGTTGATGCGGCTGCCCGGGAAGGCAAGAGCCTCAACTCATGGGCAAGGGACGCACTGGAGAAAGCCATCCAAGGGGTTGTGGTGCATTATTAGATGCCAGGATACCGGCCGCGCTACAGCAGCCCTCCGGGCGGGATCTCCGTGCCCGAGTTACCATCACCGATCATCTTCCGCAACTCTATCAATGCGGTGTTGGAGATGCGGCGTTTGATAGTGACGAGGCGGGGTGGGACGCGAACTTCCATCTCACGGATGATTTGGGGGCCGCCGGTGGCGGCGCGGGCAATGGCGATGTAGGCCAAGCCCATCGGGCGGCCATCCAGTTCACCGGGACCGGGGGCGCCGGTTACGCCGACGCTGTAGTCGGCCCCCAGTTGGGCCAGGACCGAGACAGCCATCGCGTTGGCGGCTTCCTGACTGACCACGCCGTGGTTGTCCAGGATTACAGGTGGTACACCGGAGGCCACCAGCGATTCGGCGTCAAAGGCCACGATGCCGCCCCGGAAGTGCCGGCCCGCTTCGGGAGCTTCTGTGATCGTGTTGGTCAGGAAGCCGCCGGTGCAGAACTCCATCACCGCCAGTGTCTGCCCCCGCGACTGAAGCGCCAGTCCTACGGCTTGTTCCGGCGTTTCGTCGTCGTACCCCCAAACGTATGGGCCCAACCGGCTGACTATCCCATGCTCCACCGGGGCAATCATATCCCGCGCGGTTGACTCCTCCTTGGCGCGGGCGATAATCCTCAGGTGGATGCCGTCGGCCTTGGAGTAGATACCCAGGTAAGGATTTTCCTGGCCGAAGAACTCGGATATAATCTCGTCGATTGCCGACTCCGACAGTCCCATGGTCTTGATGTTGCGCTTGATGGTGACTTCGTCGTCGACAATTTCGCGTAACCGAGGCTCCACCTCTTCATCCCAGATGGAGTGCATCTCCGCCGGAGGCCCCGGCATGGACACGATGATTCGTCCGTCCTTTTCGGTCCACCAACCGGGGGCGGTGCCGTTGCGGTTGCGGATAAACTTGGCCGATGGGATCAGGTGGGCCTGCTTGATGTTGTGGGCAGGCATGGTGGTCCCCCGGTTCTGGAAATAGACCTGCAATTCCCGGACCACCTCCTCTTGCACCGTGGGGGTTTCGCCCAGAGCCTTGGCCACGGCCTCCCGGGTCAAGTCGTCCTGCGTAGGCCCTAAGCCGCCGGTAGTAAAAATGATGTCCGACCGTTGCAGTCCGCGTGAGAAAGCATCGGACAGCATATCCAGGTCGTCCCCGATGATGGATACCCAACAAAGCTGGATGCCCAAAGCCGGTAATTTGCCGGCAAGCCACGATGCGTTGGTGTCCACGAGTTCACCCATCAATAATTCGGTGCCTATGGAGAATATTTCCGCTTTCAAGAACACCTTCCTTAATAGCGCAAGGGCGGGTATTGACCCCGCCCTTGCGCTATTTCGTTTCTATGCTTTCGACCCGGTTATTTGACATAACACGGTCCAAGTTGTCAATCTAAATGCAGTCTACTGTTTTGCTTGGTCCGATGTGTCGTAGGGGGGAGACGCTACCAAGTCCGTGATTCGTTCCGCCAAGTCGTTGGGCATCGCGAAAAGCGTGGTCTCACCCTCTACGTAGGCGTACCGGTGGCCTCCATCCGGGGTGGTGTCGCCAAGAAAGAACACTTTGTCGGCGCCTTGCAACATCCTTAACCGCACCGTGGTCTGCGGAGGCTCCAGCCCGTAGTCCTCCGGATTGTCGATCTCCTCTTCAACTATCTGGTTCGCGCGTGGGTTGCTGAGAAAGTCTTCGGTATCGCCCCACTGGGCTTGGTCAATCGGGCGTTCCTCCGGCTCGATCACACTCCATTGATTGCCCGACCGCTTACCGTAGCTGATGGTAGTCTCGCCGTCGGTGATTATCGCCACCGCCAGCAGCCCTTCTTCCAACTGGAACAGTTGCAAATAGGGCGGCTTCGTCGCCAGCCGGTTAATCACTTGGGCCCAAATGGCCGGTACTGTGAACAGGGTAGGACTCCCATCCAGCCGGACGTATTGATTGCCATCGTCAGGGGTGGGGCCCCCCATGTGGAACTCAAACGTCTGTTCGCTACGGTTAGACACCTTGACTACCGATTCGGGCGGGTCCAACCCGTACTTCGACGGGTCGTCGATTACCTCGGTTAGGGTACGGTCGACGCGGGGACCGCTGAGCAACAGGGGAGTCCCGCTCCATTTCTCGATGAAAACCGGGATGTCCGGTTCTCCCCGGATGTACCAGCGGGTGCTTCCAGGGTTCTTGGAATAGAGCACGGACTGCCCGCCGTGTTGCACTTCGATGCGGACTATCCGGTCCTCATCCATGTGGTAAAGCCACGGCTCGTCCTGGTTGCGCTCGGTGGGGCCGAAGTACCGGAACACCAAGAATGTCCCGCCGACCAGCAGCAGTACAGTTACCAGGAGGATTGAAAGGCGCAGGTTCATAGGATGCTACCGTTGCCATCAGTTAAAATTGGCACCAAGTTCGAGGTGATCCCCTACCGCCGCACCCACCAGACTAACCCGGCCATCAACGCCAATAGACCAGGGAGGAACAGCCATGAAGACCAGCGGACAAACCGCTCCTCGTTGCGGTTCAGGTTAAGTTCCCGGAAGGTGAATGCCCTGTCCCGTATAGGCTCCAGAGGGACGACGTCGAGCAGAAAGTTGGCGGTATTCAGAAACAGGGCTGTGCCGTCTCCCCGTTGGTAGAAGCTATTGGCCACGAAGTCCGAATCGCCGAACACCACGATCCAGTGCAAATCAGACTCCGATGGTTGGGTGGTCGGCGGCACTTCGCCAAGCTGTCCAAAGCCGCGTACCAAGGCAACGGGTATGAAGGGCCCTTTAGGGTCGGAATCTTCCCCTGCATCCGTCACCGGGTCAGTGCGTTCTAGGTCGTCTATCAGGTAGCTGTCTTCCGACGTAATCGCTAAGGGGAGATGTAATCTCAGACCGTCTTCCACCAACGCCAAAGGGGCGGCCGTTGGCATAAATGTGACGTCCAGTGGGACTCCTCTGGGGAAGATGATCTCGACGGGCGCCTCAGGGTTATAGTTGCGCAGTCGAAGCATCTGAGGGTTTTTCGGCACTGAGCGTTCCACGTCCCTTATGTAGCCCTTTTGTATCCCAATTCCCCAGCGGAGCATGAACTCTTTGAAAGAGTCCGGCGTATCAACGTCGGCCAGGAATATCATCCGCCCGCCGGCCCGCCGGTCCACCGTTTTCCCCTCTTCATTCACTCGTTTGCCCCGCAGGAAAAGCTCCAGCGCTTCGGCGTGGGATTCAGGCAGATCGCCGGTAGGCCGGCCTATCACCAGCAAATCCGTGTCTTCAGGAATGATCACGTCATCAAGGGCCACGTTCCAAATAAGAGGCTCAACCTTATAGTTGTCCTGCTCCAATCCGTCCTTCAGGCTGCTGTAACCGTCTGCCCCGGAACTGTTGATCAGACGCTCGCCATGTCCTGTAAGGAAATAGATCGTCTTCTGTTCCAGTCCGGTGGCCACCAACATGCTGGTGACCAACTTCTGCTCCAATTTACTGTAGCCTGCGTCTTCTGGTTTCACGACGTCTACTGTGTCGGTTTCAAGGTTTTCCACCACTATGGATTCGGCTACGAAGTTAATCGGTCTGGCGCCGAAGTATTGGTTGGCGACCTCCGGCTTGAAGTCCGGGTCCACCATTCTGTAGCTGAACTTGTTAGTCCTTGCGGCGAACTCCTTTAACGTATCCTCAACCTTTATCCGTCTTTGGACACGTTCCGCGTTACCCGGGCTCGCCGTGTCTTTGTAGAAAGCGGTAGCCCTGATAGGTTGCTCCAAGTCGCCAAGCAGTTGTTTAGTGCGATTGGACAGGCTGAACTGGTTGGTTGCGGTCAGGTCTATCCGCTTGGTGTTCTCAAATCCAACAATGGCCACTACCACGACGATGCCGGTAAACGCCCCCGTCATTATCAGCGTGTTTACACCGTAACGGCCCGTCCTGGAAATGAACGCCGCCGTCACCGTGCTCAGAGAGTTTAACGCTACCACTGCGATAAGCCCTATGCTGAACCACAACACGATCCAGCCGTAGGGGTCGCGCATGGAACTGACGAACGCCAGCACCGTTGCGCCGACCACAATTCCGACAACCCCCGCGATGACCATGGGAAGGCTGAAGGAAGTGATGACGTTTAATCCCGGTTCAAGGAAGCTGAACAGAGTCCGGCTCAAGAGCACTTCTTCGGCTGGCTCAGGCGCGGGCTGCGGTTCCGCGTTTGGTTCCACGCCCCGTTCAGGCCCGGCGCCGGAGCGTCGCCGCCGCCGCGGGTCTCTTGGCTGGGAAGCAGGTTGGTCGCTCAAACTACCTCCATCTTCGCGACTCCAGCGCCCGTATCGTCATGAAGAGGAAGAAGGCTGTAAGGAGCACATAATAGATGATGTTCTTGGTGTCGACAACGCCGCGGTCAAAGTCGTCGAAGTGGCTCTTCAAGCCTATCTCCCCGATGATGGTCTGCGGGAGGCCGGTCAGGGTCCCGGCGGCGAAGTCCGCCAAGTAGAGCACCAGCAGGATACCCATAGCCACCACGGCAGCCACAATCTGGTTGCTGGTAAGCGTGGAGGCCAACATCCCTATTGCCAGGGACGCTGCTCCATAGAGGACAAGCCCGAGGTAGCCGGACCAGATTGGGCCGGGGTCCGGGTCGGAGAAGATGATCAAGAGCAGGACGAAATACAGGGTCAACGCAAGGGTCGCCAGCAGGAACACAAGGCTGGCCAAGTATTTTCCTACCACGACCTCCCAGTCCCGTACCGGGGAGGTCAGCAGCAGTTCAATGGTGCCAAGCTTTTGCTCTTCGGCCAGCAGGCGCATGGTCAACGTCGGAGCCAAAAGTATGAAAATTATGGTTGCGCCCTGGAAAAAGGGACTCATGGTGGCTTCCGGAAAGGGCGCGCCCAAGTCCCTGACAAAAAAGAAACTGGCCAAGGCCAGAAAAATCATGCCTACGATATAAGCGGTAGGGCTGCTGAAGTAGATTTGAATCTCCTTCCAAGCTACCGCGTGCACGGTGCGCATGATTTAGAGCTCCTCGTGGGTGGTCAACCTGAGGAATATTTCCTCGAGGCTCATGCCCACCGACTGCATACTGAGCAGGCTCCATCCGTTGCTGATCACGGCACGGGACGCCTCGTCCCGCAGGTCCTCTCCCTGTTCGGCTTGCACGGAGTACAGGTTTCGTCCTTGGAAGGACCGGTGACTCGCGGAAGTTACTCCCGGCACTCGGCGCAAGGCCGACAGCACTTGGGGCACCGGGCCGCCTATTTCTATTTCAAGATGTTCCGTGCCTTGCAGACGTTCCGCCAAGTTGCTCGGGGTGTCTTCCGCGACAATCCTGCCCTCGTGGATAATCAACACCCGCTCACAGATCATGCTTACTTCCGGCAGAATGTGGCTGCTGAGAACCACGGTTTGGGCTCGCCCAAGCTCTTGTATCAAGCGGCGGGTTTCCACTACCTGAATCGGGTCGATCCCAATGGTCGGCTCGTCCAGCACCAACACTTCCGGCTCGTGCAGGATCGCTTGGGCTATGCCCACTCTCTGCCTGAACCCTTTCGACAGTTTGGCGATCAAGGTGTCCCGGTAGTCCCCCAACCGGCAAACGTCGATGACCTCGCCTATTCGCCGCTTGATGTTCTTTCTGGGCATCTTGCGCAAAGTGCCCATGTACCGCAGGTAGTTGGAGACTGTCATGTCAGTGTACAAGGGAACGGTTTCCGGCAGGTACCCTACTCTTTTTCGTACTTCCAGGGACTGTTCCACTATGTCGTTGCCGTCCAGAGTGACCTGCCCCCGTGTCGGCGGCATAAACCCGGTCAGGATACGCATGGTGGTGGTCTTGCCGGCTCCGTTCGGGCCAAGGAACCCGAGGATCTCACCCCTTTGCACGTTGAAGCTAACGTCCTCGAGAGCGGCGTACGGGCCGTAGTAATGTGTGAGGCCTTTGACCTCGATCATATTTGTGTTCGTTTCTTCCATAACCATAGGGTTGCAACCATTCGACTATTGCGTGAAAATTATAGGGGAGTTAGGAATGATATTCCATACCGATGGTTTTGCCAAGGCTATTGAGTTCCGATAGACCCGGATATCAGGCAAATTGGCTATTAGGAGGTAGAATGCACCTGGTGATCGACGGATACCGCGGAGATGTTGGGAAGATGTGGGACGTAGAATTGATCCGCTCCTTTCTGACCAACTGTCCTGACTCTTTGGACATGACCCGCATCACCGAACCTCACGTATTGAGGTACGACGCGCCGAAGGTGGAGGACGCCGGTGTATCCGGGTTCGTCATCATCGCGGAAAGCCATATCAGCATACATACCTTCCCCAACCGGAATTACGTAAACATCGACATTTTCTCTTGTCAAGCCTTTGACCATGACCAAGCCTTGCAGGAAGTTAAGACACTCTTTCAACTGGACGAAGCCAAGACCTGGTTATTGGACCGGGGGTTGGAGTGGCTCGACGCCCGGCAGGGGATGGACGAAGTACAGGCACAGCGAACTGTCCTGGAATCGGGACCGCCAGGTCTGTCCCGTGCCTGAGTCTGGCAATCTTCCTTGGGTGCCCTCGAACTTTTTGGCCCTCCCGCCTGAGAATTGCGAGTTGGAACAGGCCGGAGTGGTCTTGATTCCTGTCCCCTACGACAGCACTACCTCTTTCCGCGGCGGCGCCCGTTATGGGCCTGGCGCCATTATAGATGCTTCGTACGGTCTTGAGGATTACGATACCGAGCTGGATTTGGATGTTTCGCAGGTGGGCATCCATACCACTGCGGCGGTTGAGCCCCACATGGGCGGCCCGGCGGAAATGGTGCAGCGGGTGCGGTCGGCGGTGCGCAGCTACGCCGGAAACGGCAGGCTGGTGGGGGTACTGGGCGGCGAGCATTCGGTTTCCATCGGGTCGGTGCAAGCCCAACTGGAAGTCCACCCAGGCCTGTCCGTTCTCTACTTGGACGCCCACGCCGACTTGCGGGCCGAGTACATGGGCACCTCCTGGGGGCACGCGTCTGGAGCGAGACGCATCCACGAAATGTGCCCTATCGTAATAGTGGGTGTGCGTAGCCTGTGCCAGGAGGAACGGTCCCATATTGACGCCACCGCGTTGCCAACATTTTTCTGGCCTCCAGCTGCTTGGGATCAGCCGTTGATTCAGGATATCATCGCCCGGCTTGGCTCTGACGTCTATATCAGCGTAGACCTGGACGTGCTGGACCCGTCCGTGATGAGCGCCGTAGGCACGCCGGAACCGGGAGGCATGGGTTGGTACCAAGTGACATCTCTGTTGCGGGCTGTCGCCGAGTCCCGGCGAATCGTCGGGTTCGACGTAACCGAGTTGGCCCCGGGGGAAGGCCCCGCCGCTTGTTCCTATACCGCCGCCAAGCTGGTGTACAAATTAGTGGCGTATGCGACGGCGTTGACCGGCGCGTGAGAAGCTTCTTGAAGCCCATGTACTTGAAGTCCGTGTATAGGTTCATGCCGCCTTCCCGATTCTACCTGTTCCTCGAACCCGGGCGAAGGTAACCTCATGGGACGCTCCATTCGCTTGGTCAAGATCGCCGGTATTCCCATCGAGGTCAACATCAGTTGGATTTTCATATTCCTGCTGATTACGTACTTGTTGGGTGACCAGTTCGGCCACTTTCACCCCGGTTGGCCGGTGGTTGGGCAGTGGGGGCTGGCGGTGGGTGTCGCTGTCGCCTTCTTTCTCTCCGTCTTGCTCCATGAGCTTTCCCATAGCTTAGTGGCCCTGCGCAACGGGATACCCGTTCAAAGCATCACCCTGTTCTTTTTCGGGGGAGTTTCCCACCTCTCACACGAAGCCCGGCGACCATTCACCGAGTTCATTGTCACGGTTGTCGGCCCGTTGAGCAGCCTATTTATGGCGCTCCTGTTCGGCGGCTCACTGTTGCTCTTGGTGGATGGAACAACGTCCTTGGAAACCACCTTGACGGCTTTGTTTACCGTCCGGGCCTACGCATCCCCGTTAGAAGTGACCCTCCGGCTGCTGTTCATAATCAACCTGATGTTGGGGCTCTTCAACTTGCTGCCGGGCTTCCCTTTGGACGGAGGACGTGTTTTGCGAGCCGTTTTATGGGGAATATCCGGCAGCTATTGGAGAGCAACCCAATTGGCCGCGCGGGGAGGCCAAGCTATTGGAGGCCTGATGGTGCTTGGCGGTATAGCTTTGGCGATGGCATACTTCCAAGCGTTTGGTTTCTCAGGGGCTTGGCTGGCCTTGATTGGCGCGTTCCTGTTCACCGCCGCCACAGCTATATACCGGCAGGAACGGAACAAGGAAGAGTTGCGGCATTACCGGGTTAGCGACGTGATGATGAGTAACCTGTCGAACCTGCCAAGCGACGCTCGCTTAGCCTCACCATCAGTAAGGGAGGACCTCGCTGGCCCCGGTAACCTGTCGAGGGTGTCCTGGAATGGACGGGTACGGGGATTACTCGCCCGAATGGCGCCGCGGGACGCATGGAGCTATGCTCCGGCTTCCCACACCATGGCACCCTTGGATCTCCTTCATTCCCTTGGCCCTGAAGATTCCGTTTCCCATGCGCTTGAGCGTATGGAAGCAAGCAACATGGGACGACTGGTGGTGACGAGGAACGGCGAGGTGTTGGGGTTCATCAGCCACGAGGAAGTCCTGCGCTTCGCTCGGAACGCGCGCCGCCACCGGACGTAGTAAATTGCCCTGAAACGGGCTGTGCTACAATGTATCCTGCCCGGAGGCTCCGGGCAGCGGGATTCAGGCGCAGCTTCAATTTCTAGAGGCCGCCACCGAGCCGATGTCAAATATGACGCTAAGATGTCAAAGATGATGCTAAAAGGAACAGTGTACTTGGACCACGCCGGGACCACGGCTATGGACCCCCGCGTGTTGGAAGCTATGCTTCCGTATTTCACCGAATTGTACGGCAACCCCTCAAGTATGCACACCGTAGGACAGGAAGCCCGCTATGCCTTGGACGCAGCGCGGGAAAGAGTGGCCGGCGTCTTGCATTGCCGGGCCCGGGAGGTAATTTTCACCGGAGGCGGCACCGAGGCCGACAATACGGCCATCCACGGGGTAGCCGTAGCCCTGGCGGGCACGGGAAACCATATCGTCACTACCGCCGTAGAACATCACGCGGTGTTGCACGCTTGCCAGGACTTGGAAAACAACGGATTTGCCGTCACCTACCTGCCGGTGGACAAGCAGGGAATGGTCCACCCGGAGCAGGTCTACAACGCCGTCACCGATGAGACCATACTGGTTACGGTGATGTACGCCAACAACGAGATCGGCACCATCAACCCCATAGCCGGAATATCGAGCGCCGTCCAACGCCGGGCCGAAGAACTGGAGCGAACCATTGTTGTACACACCGACGCGGTGCAAGCCGCAGGGTTCCTCGACTTGAACGTGCGCCGGTTGGGCGTGGACATGCTCAGCCTGTCGGGCCACAAGTTTTACGGCCCCAAGGGCACCGGCGTCCTGTATGTCCGCCGGGGCGTGCCTTTGTTGCCCCTCATTCATGGCGGCGGCCAGGAACGAGACCGGCGTTCCGGCACCGAGAACGTGCCGGGAGTAGTGGGGCTGGCGGCGGCGTTGGAAGTTGCCGAAGCTCAACGGGAGCAGTCCAGCGCCCATTGCGCCGCCCTGAGAGACCGTATCATTGCACATATCGGCGAAACGATACCTCGGAGCCATTTCAATGGCCATCCGAGCGAGAGGCTGCCCAACAACGTTAATTTTTCTTTCGAAGCAGTGGAAGGGGAAGCGATTTTGCTGGGTCTGGACGCCGCCGGCATTGCGGCGTCCAGCGGGAGCGCGTGCAGTTCCGGTTCCTTGGAGCCTTCCCATGTTCTGCTGGCGTTGGGCCAGTCTGCCGACCTGGCCCGGGGCAGCCTTCGCGTTACTTTGGGTAGGGAGAACACCGAGGAAGATGTGGAATACTTCCTTCAAGTGCTGGACGGCCTTATCCCCCAGCTTCGCCAGTTGCCAACCCTTGCAACCAGGGGCCCGTAATTTGACTGTGACCCTGATTAGACTGTCAGCTTTGACCAAAGCGCCCCCGGTGGTCGTCCTGCTCCTGTTGTTTGTGGCTGCCCTTGGCGTTGCCGGATGCTCCGAAACATCCCCCAACATCGGGCAGTTTTTCAAAGGCAGGACCCTTCACGTCAGCGTGGCCGCAATGGACCGGTTACCCGAACTGCGCTATTCGGTAGCCCAGTCTGATGGGGGACTCACCCACCTGAGGATAGCCCCCTCTGAGGAAACCATGGAGCTTGTGGTGCTCAGGGTAAGAGTGCAGAACCACACCGCCACCAGCGCCGTCTTCACGGTGGACAAGGAAGGCGCCCAGCTTCGCGACTTTGACTCCACCCGCTATTTCCCGCTTGACGTGGGCGAGAGCGCTGAGGAAGTCGCGGCCCCCCCGGGACCGAAAAGTGAGTTTAGGAAGGTGCTGGAGTTGACACCGGACGGGACATTCGATACCAACAGGGGTTTCATTCGAGGGGCTATCAAGTTGGAGCGAGGCACCGGCTTGGATGGTTGGATGGTGTTTGAGGCCCCTAAAGAGACCCGATTCCGGGACTTTCGGTGGTCGGCCGGAGACTCGGTAACTATACCGTTCTGAGTGTATCGCCGGACTCGCAACTTGGAACACAACCCCCCGTTTGGCGAAGGCTCTTTCATCTGATTGCCGGTTCGTCTATTCCGGTGGCCGGTATTTTCGCAGCGTCCGCTTCCATGGTCATGGCCCTTGCGGTGCTGTCCGCAGCCGCCTTGGCCCTCGACTTGGCCCGGTTCCGGGTAGGGTGGTTGAATCGGCATTTTCTCCGCTGGCTGGCCCCCCTGCTCAAGGGCTCCGAAGAACGCCGCATCACCGGCGCCACTTACCTGCTCGTCGCGGCTCTTGCGGCTTTTTGGCTCTTCGACTCGACCGTGGCCGTAGTATCGTTGCTGTTCCTGTCCCTTGGCGACCCGGCGGCGGCCTTGGTAGGCCGAACTATGCCGGGTCCCAGGTTATGGGGCAAGTCGCCCGGAGGCACGGCCGCGTTCTTTGTAGTGTCGCTGGGCGTCGTGGGCGTGTTAGTAGCCAGCGGCGTGGTTGAGTACCATTGGGGCCTGTTGTGCGGGGCTGCCGTGGCGGCGTTAGTAGAGTTGGCTCCCCTGCCCACTGACGACAACCTCACGGTCCCGCTCATCTCCGGCGCGGTCATGCACTTCCTGACAACCTAGCCGGTTTCAAAGATGTCCCCTCTCTCAAGAGAGGGGACATTCTACCGGGATAGTCAGGGTGAGAGCTGTTTTCTTGTCACCCAGCGCCGTCGAACTCGATGACCTCGGCTCGCTCTCGCTGGAACTTCAGGTAAGACGGTTTCTTCATCTGCGGGCGGTAGGTGTCAACTACCTCTTTCGCCTTGGCCCCGCCCTCAGCAAGCAGGTCGATTACAACCATGGCCATGACCTTGGCAGGGTTGATCACTGCCGTCTTGTAGTCGGTGATCAAATAGTCCTTGCTGTGCCCCGCGCCTACTGCTCCGCCAACGTAAGGATGGCAGGCCGGGATTATATGACTCAGGTCGCCCATGTCGGTCGAGCCGCCCCGGTTGCGCCTGGCCGGCACCACTGCTACCGCCGACTCCCCCAGCAGGGCCGTGGCGTTCTGTCTGAAGAGGTCCTGCAACGTGTTGTCGTTCCGCATGGGCAGGTAGCCCGGAATGGTCGTAATCTTCACCGAAGCCCCGACCGACATGGCCCCGGCCCTGAAGCAACGGTCTACAATTGCTGCGTTCTTCACCACCGCGTCCGGAGAGCCGGACCGTACCCTCCACTCCAGTCTCACGTCTGCGGGGACGGCGCTTACCGCTTCGCCGCCCTTGGTCATGATGCCGTGGATGCGGACCGTATCGTCGTCGCGGTAGATTTCCCGGTTGGCGTTTATCGACTGCAATGCGAAGGACGCCGCGTTCAGCGCATTGATACCCAAGTGGGGCGAGCTGCCGGCATGGGCGCCGCGACCGGCAAACTGCACGTACTTGACCACATGGCCGTTGCTCGTGCCGCCAATGGCGAACTTCCGCTCTCCCATGTCGCTGGCGGTATGGCACATGACGGCCATATCCACGTCATCGAACTTCCCCAGCTTGATCAGTTCCTGCTTGCCGCCCAGGAACTCCAGCTTGCGGTCCTCCCTCATCTGGAGGCGGCGTTCCACCTCGATGAACTCTTCTGCGGGGACGGCGAAGGGTATGATTTCTCCGTGGAGTTGGCCTAATACTTCCGGTGTAAGCAGCCCCATGGTCGCGCCCAGCATCATGCCAATCTGGCAGTGATGCCCGCAGGCGTGAGCGGCGCTGGTGACCGGGTCCGAGTGCGGGTGCCCGTTGACGATCAACGAGTCCAACTCGCCGATAACGGCCACCTTGGGGCCTGACCCTGCGCCACCTGAGACTCTACCCTTGACGCCAGTCACGGCCATTCCCTTTTCGTGGGGTATTTGCAATTCGGAAAACTTTTGCGCCACGAGTTGAGAAGCGTAAGTCTCCGCAAAACCCGGCTCCGGGTGGGCGAGGATGTCCTGCGAAACCCCGACAAATTCGTCGGCCCTGCGGTCTATGGTGGCGCAAGCCAGGTTCTTCAGTTCTTGAGTAGTCAACATAAGGCTATTCGCTCCGGAAAGTCTCCTCCGATGCTTGCTGGCGCATGAACTTCAGGTATTCGTCCCTCGTCATGTTCGCACGGTGACCTGCCACGATGCTGCCGGCTTGGTTGGCCCCGTCGCCCATCAAGTCGATGGCGGTGGCAGTCAAGGCCTTGGCCGCCGTAATCACCGACAGGTTATAGTCCTGCACCACATAGTCCGCGCCGTGGCCAATGCCGGTCGCACCGCCAACGTAGGGGTGTATAACCGGCATCAACTGGCTCACGTCCCCCATGTCGGTGGACCCGGTGCGGTGCGGCGCATGGCCAACGTTTTCCTTCCCCACCAAGGCTTCGGAATTGGCCTCGAAGATGTCGGCCATGCTGGAGTTCTGGTCCAAAGGCAAGTATCCTGGGATGGTCTGGATGTTGACGTTGGCTCCCACAGCCAACGCGCCGGCTTTCAACGCTCGGTCTACCTTGTGATTGGCGTCCATGATGGCCTCAATCGTTCGCCCGCGCACAAAGGTTTCCATGCGTACCTCGGCAGGAACGGCGCTGATGGCTTCACCGCCCTTGGTGATGATGGGATGCACGCGGACAGTGTCCTGGTCCTTGAAGGTCTCCCGGTTGTAATGAATCGCGGTCAAGGCAAGCGTTGCCGCGTTAAGGGCGTTGATTCCCAGATGCGGCGTGCCGCCCGCGTGTGCGCCGCGGCCTATGAACTGTATCTTCTTTGCAACCGTGCCGTTGTTAGTGCCGCTGATGCAAAGCTGCTTCTCGTCCGGTGTACTGGTGGTGTGCAGCATCATCGCCAGGTCTACATCATCGAATTCCCCGAGACGGATGAACTCCGGCTTACCGCCAAGAAATTCGATCTTGCCGTCCTGACGAAGCCCGTCCCGGTACTCTATCTCAATGTACTCTTCCGCCGGTACTGCCATGAAAACCAGCCGGCCGCTCAACTCGGAGAGTACGTCCGACTGCATCAGACCCATCGCCGCGCCGAACATCATGGCAATCTGGCAGTGATGGCCGCACGCGTGGGCTGCGCCGGTGCCGGAGTCTGCATGAGGGTGTTCGTTGACTATTAGAGAGTCCAACTCCCCCAAGATAGCAAGCGTCGGCCCGGCGGTCCCGCCAATCAACTCCGACCGGACCCCCGTCATAGCCAGCCCGGCTCTGAAAGGGATACCCATATCGGCGAACTTGGTCGCCACCAGATTGGAGGTCTTGGTCTCGCGGAAACCCGGCTCCGGGTTGTTCAGAATGGTTTTGGCGATCCCAACTATTTCATCGGCGCGGGCGTCGATTTCTTGAAAGGCCCGACGCTTCAGTTCTTCTTTAGACGACATGTAACCTGTCCCAAATTCAGCTTGCCCAGAATTTTAGCAGAGGGTAGTGGAATTGGATATAGCGTCCCGGCTGGAAGAGTACTGTTGTATAATGGTGGCCCTGTGCCGATGAAGATTGTAATCGCTCCCCAGACATTCAAAGGGAACCTTTCCGGGTTGCAGGCGGCCCGCGCCATTCAGCGGGGCGTACTGGCTGCCGATCCGTCTGCGGAGACCGTCCTGGTGCCGATCGCGGACGGGGGAGACGGCACCCTGAATGCTTTGGTCGACAGCACCGGCGGGCAGCAATTCCGCAATATCGTGACTGGTCCCTTGGGGCAGCCTCTGGAAGCCAGTTGGGGCGTAATGGGCGATGGCCTGACAGCAGTTATCGAAATGGCCCGGCCGTCCGGCCTTGCCTTGGTCCCGCCTCGCAGCCGGGACCCAAGGGTAACCACAACCCGCGGAACGGGCGAAATCATTAAACAGGCCCTGGACATGGGGTTTGTGCGAATCATAGTTGGCTTGGGCGGCAGCGCCACCAACGACGGCGGCGCGGGAATGGCGTCTGCCCTGGGAGCACGGTTTCTCGACGCGCAGGGTCAATCCCTGCCAGACGGCGGTGCTGCGCTGGCCCATCTGGACCGCATAGACGTCTCGTCACTGGACCCCAGGTTGAAAGCAGTGTCCGTGGTGGCCGCCACCGACGTAACCAACCCGTTGTGCGGCCCTACGGGAGCCTCAGCAGTCTATGGGCCGCAAAAGGGCGCGTCGCCTGAGGTGGTAGCGGAGTTGGACGCCGCGCTGAGCAATTTCGGAATGATCGTAGGGCGAGACTTGGGGCTGGACGTTATGGACTCCCCAGGTACCGGAGCAGCCGGCGGTTTGGGGGCCGGTTTGATGGCCTTCGCCGGCGCCGAGATAAGGTCGGGAATCGACATGGTCTGCGATGTGCTTGACTTCGACGTTCATCTGGAGGGCGCCGACCTGGTCATCACAGGCGAGGGCGGCGCGGACCGGTCTACCATCTACGACAAGGCCCCAGTTGGAGTGGCGAGGCAGGCCCGGCTCAAGGGTGTGCCTACGATTCTCCTCGCGGGAACTTTAGGACAGGGCCACGAAGAATTGTACCAGCATGGCATTACGGGCATTGTTTGCATCGCAGACCGCCCCATGAGCTTCAGCCAAAGCCTGCGGCGAAGCGAAAAACTGCTGGAAGGCGCAGCGGAAAGGGCCTTGAGGTTGATCCAAGTGGGAAGAGATATGACTAGTGGTTAGTTCCCTTTAAGCGGCGCTAGCCAATGGTCACCGGCGTCGGAGTTCCTCTTCCAATTGTCGGATACGGGCTTCAGCAGCGAGGCGGGCATCGCGTTCTGCGAGGCGGGCGTCGCGTTCTGCGAGACGAGCGTCGCGTTCCGCGAGGTGAGCATTGTGCTCTTCTTGGTAGGTGGGAAGATAACGTCTTCCCACCGGGTCCCAAAAACGTAAATGGCCCTGCTCCCAGCACAAGTCTAAGTTTAACACCGTGCTGCGCCCCCAAAGATTCCCTTCTTCATACCGACTGATGGCAATGGGTTGATACCGGTCATCGACCAGTGCATCTCCCGATAAGGGGCTGCGGTGGTGATGGCCCCCGCTGGGGTCGAACCGCCAGTATTCGGGGATACCCATGGCGGCGTAGGCGTCCCTCTTGTAGGTTTCGTCGCGCCGTCCAGTGCTTTCGGATGCCACTTCCAGCACGAAGTCCGGCGGCTTACCCTGCTCCGGGATGAGGTATCCGTTGCGGGCCAGCCGGGCGGCGGGGTCCACGTCGAAGGCGATGAGCAGATCAGGGAACAGGACGCCCTCGTAACTTTCCGTGGGTCTCAAGCCGGCTGCCACCTCGCTGGTGATAATGGTGGTGTCCGGGCTTCCAAAATGGACTGCCAAGGCCGCCGGGTATGCGGGGAACGTCAAGTATTCGTAGGTCGTCATATCAGCCGGCGGCGGGTCCGGGAACTTGATGATGTTCAGGGCTGCAATGGGCTTGGGGGTCATGGCGGGCCTCTGCGAGCGGAAAGCGGTATGGGTGGATTATAATTTAATGGTATATCTTTGAAACACATATCGCCGGATAACCAAGGCCTCTTTCTGGTCACAGTGTGCGAACGATCCGTGTTTGTTCCCGGCTCCCCCACAAGATGACGTGCTATGTCGGCGCTCCCTACGCCGGCACCCGTTCGCTGACGAAGGCCACCACCGTTTGCGCCAATTCTATGGCCCGGTCGGCGTCGATCATGTCGAACGCCTCGGATGAAATACCGCTGGGCAGGTAACCGGGGTAGCGCGTTATTTCGTAGTACTTGTCCAATTGGCGTGCGTCATCCTTCACCGTGTCGAAGAACATCTCGAACAGCTTCGCGTCCTCGCAAAGGTCAATCAACGAATGTCCCCACACGTCCTCAGCCCCCCTGTGGTACAGGTACGCCTTCACTGCCTTTTCGGCGGCCTGCTGTCCTTGAAAGCAGGCCAGGTTGAACCGGCTCCCTTCTCGCAGAAAGTCGGCGTCGAGCAGGTCCTGTTTTGCTTGGCGCAGCCATCGCGCGCCCTCAGATTGACGAATCGTCATCGAACAATACCCTTCCTATTTCGCAAGCCTGCTTTAATGCAGGCAGCGTGTTGCGGTAGGCTTCGAACTCCTCCGGTGTATACACCATGGTTTCCACCGCGACGAAACTATTAAAGTGCCAGGAAAAAAAGTCTCCTCGCCGGCCAAAGGAATACTCGGTATCCTGCACCACTATCAAATCTATCCGGCTGTCGGGGCTGTAGTCGCCGGTGACCATGTCTCCGGTGAGGATCACCTTTTTGAGTCCGAGGTTGGGCAGTAGCTCTTCAATACGTTCCAACTCCCGCTCCAGCATCTGCTTGCGGTACAAGGAAAATCCTATTCTAACTCCCATCTGCTTCTCCCGGTTCTGTCAGTCCTGGTTGGCGCACCCCAAGGCATGGCAGCATATCCGTTACCCCAGCAATATCAAGTGGACTTCCTTAGGCCCATGTACCCCAACTACTATTGTTTGTTCGATGTCGGCCGTCCGGCTGGGCCCGGTGATGAAGTTCAAGTAGCTCCCCATGTCGCCGTCGTTCCGGTGGTACTCCAAACGGCGAAACAGCATCAGGTCGTCCAGGCTCTCAATCAGGTCGTCCGGGCGTACCAAGGCAACGTGGATAGGGGGCACCAACGACACCAACCGGCTCAGACCCTTGCGAGGCATCACAATGACGGAACCTGTCTCCGCGATTGCGTAGTCGGCCCCGGTAATCCCCATCCCGGCCGCGGCTATGGTTCCCCGCAGCTCCTCTCGGGAATGGGCATCGTCCCAGGCCACGGTTGTCACTGATACCCCGGCGGCGCGCAAGGGGTCGTCTAACGGGAACTGCTTGAGTGCATCCTGGTCGGAACGGACTATCGACTCTACTTCCCGGTCCATGGCAAGCCCCTGGATGTGGGCGATTGCCTCTTCCGGGTTGGACGTGCGAAAGACCCGCCAACCTCTCAGCCCGGCAACTTCAGCGAAACGGTCCAGCAGCGCCGGCCTGTTCTCAACCAAGCGGGCTTGGACCGTCTCCGCCCTCTCCCGGAGCTCGGTGATGTCCTCTTCCAGACGGTAATAGGGCTTGAGCGGCGGCCCGGCGGAACGGCCGAGGCTCTGCCGCACTTGGTCCAAAAAATCGGTCTTGGACATTCCCAGTGGCTGCTCCATCCTAGTGGCCGCCGTCTTTGCCGGACAGCTCTTCACGCCAAATGTCCCGGAACGCCCGCGGCGGCGGTTCCGGCAAGTCTCTGCTCCTGGTCCAACGTGACAGCAAGGGCAACCCGGCTTTGCGAATTCCGCGCTCTCCCTTGGAAACAGGGAAGAACGGTATACGGTCCATGACAGCCAGACATAATCTGCCGATCTTGCGAGCGGCAGCCAGCCGCGATGGACGCTCCATTATCTTTGTATAAGCGGCTGCCGCCATTCCTGCTGCAGCGGTTCCTGTTTTTTCGTCGGGGTCGGGACCCTCGGCGCTCTTGTGGCGCAAGTGCAGCAACATCCGGGGAATGTTTATCTTTACCGGGCAGACCTCGCGGCACGCCCCGCACAGACTGGATGCTTGGGGAAGGTCCGGCGCTTGACCCAGCCCGACCAGGCTAGGGGTGACGATTGCCCCGATGGGCCCCGGGTATACCCATCCGTAGGCATGACCCCCCACCTTCTGGTAGACGGGGCAGATGTTCAGGCACGCGCCGCATCGGATACAATACAGCGCTTCCCGCAGGTGGGGATCGGCCAGCATCTTAGACCGCCCGTTGTCCACCAGTATCAAGTGGAACTCCTCGGGGCCATCCTCGTCCTCGGCCCTGCGGGGGCCGCTGACCATGCTGACGTAGCTGGTGATGCGCTGCCCGGTAGCCGACCGGGGCAGCAGCCGCAGAAAAACGGCCAAGTCCTGCATCGACGGAATGACTTTCTCCATGCCGGTGATGCCGATATGGACCCTTGGGGCCGACGTGCACAGCCGACCGTTGCCCTCGTTGGTGATGATTACCAAGGTCCCCGTTTCTGCCACCAAGAAGTTGGCGCCGCTGATGCCCAGGTCCGCCTGCAGGAACTTGTCCCTCAAGGCTACACGGGCCGCCGCGGCAAGGGCGTCAATGTCATCCGAGTACGGAATGCCCAGCTTGTCGGTGAACAACTGGGCTACCTGCTCCTTGGTCTTGTGGAGCGCCGGAGCGACCAAGTGAAAAGGCGTCTCCTCCGCCAGTTGGATAATATATTCGCCCAAGTCGGTCTCGAACACCTCCACCCCCTGGGCCTCCAAGGCGTGGTTGAGGGCAAGCTCCTCAGAGACCATGGACTTGCTCTTGGTGGCAACGCGGATATTTCGAGTCCGCACTATCTCGCCGACGATGGCGTTAGCCTCGGCGCTGTCAGCCGCGAAATGCACCTGGCCCCCGGCGCGGGTGACGTTCTCGTGCAGCAGGTCCAAGTAGTAGTCCAAGTGGTCAAGGGCGTGAATCTTAATCCGGCGGGCCTCTTCCCTCCATTCCTCCCATACTTGAGGAGAAACCTCGTCTATCGCTTCACGGCGGGCCCCGTCGAAGCCGGTCCCGACGCGTTGCAGCGCCAAGCGGAGTTGGGGGTCCAATATCGACACCGCCGAGGCGGCGGCGAACTCTTTCGTCTTGATATCAGCCACTAGCCGTCACTCCCGTCCAAAACTTGGGCCAAATGGCGGACCTTGACATGTGAATCGCGCCGGCTTAATCCCCCGTCGATGTTCATCAAGCAACTCATGTCGCACGACACCAGCGTATCCGCTCCAGTGGATATTACGTTGTCGATTTTGTCGGCCAGCATAGCCTCGGAGATGTGGGGGTATTTCACTGAGAACGTCCCCCCAAAGCCGCAGCAGACTTCCGCTTGGGGCAGGTCACTCAGTTCCAGCCCGCTGACCGACTGCAACAGTTGCCGCGGCTCGTCCCGCACCTCCATTTCCCTCAGCAGGTGGCACGAGGGGTGGTAGGTGGCCTTCCCGGCGTACGTTGAACCCGTGTCCTGCACCCCCAATACCTGCACCAGGAATTGGGAGAACTCATACACCTTGGGAGAAAACTGTTTGACAACCTTCAAGGTTTCCGGCTCGTCCTGGAACAGGTCCAAGTAGAACACCCGCATCATGGCGGCGCAGGAACCGGAAGGCACGACAATGTAATCGCTGTCACGAAAGGTGTTAAGAACAC
The DNA here is from genome assembly GCA_965261795.1 of Dehalococcoidia bacterium. Taxonomy (GTDB): domain Bacteria; phylum Chloroflexota; class Dehalococcoidia; order Lucifugimonadales; family UBA3495; genus CBDCFV01. The sequence goes on along the minus strand of OZ253476.1, from coordinate 3,223,321 downwards.
GCCGCGCCAGCGACCGCGCCCGGCGGGTGTAGCCGGAGTTATATAGAGGCTGCCCGCAACACGTCTGGTCTGCGGGAAAGTCCACGTTGACGCCCAAACCGCGCAGTACCCGCACCACGCTGACACCCACTTGCGGGTAAAGTTGGTCGATTATGCAGGTAACAAAGAGGTCTGCGCTGACTGGGGAGGCCGATGCCAATAGTTCACCTGGCGCTTCTGGCTTGGTTCCGCTAAGGGTATCAGACGATTGACAGCCGGGCAACCGGCTGTCTTGTGTGGCCTGTGCAGACCATAGATAATGTTGCGCACTGGTTAATGTCCATCGGATTGCTGCGCTGAAGAGTTCCGCGCTCGTTGAAAGCGGCTTTCTTTCGATGTAGCTACACTGAAAAACAGGAGGCACAATAATGGACTGGGGAATGACAAACCGCATGTCGCAGTTGATTCAATCGGACGGTCACTGCGTGTTTTTGCCCATAGACCACGGCTACTTCCTTGGGCCCACCCGGAAGCTGGAGCAGCCTGGCAAGACCGTTGAACCCTTGATGCCCTATGCCGACGCGCTGTTCGTTACCAGGGGTGTGCTGCGCTCGGCCATAGACCCGGCCAATACAAAGCCGGTGGTGCTCCGGGTTTCGGGCGGCACCAGCATGGTGGGAGGCGACTTGGCCAACGAAGGGATAACCACTTCCATTGAAGATGCCATACGGCTGAACGTGTCCGCGTTGGGCATCTCCGTTTTCGTCGGCAGCGAGTACGAGAAGCAGTCCCTTTTGAACCTGGGCAAGCTGGTGGACGAAGGGGAACGCTACGGCATCCCGGTCATGGCGGTGACTGCTGTGGGCAAAGAACTGGAAAAGCGCGACTCGCGGTACCTGGCCATGTGCTGCCGCATCGCCGCCGAGTTGGGCGCCAAGGTGGTCAAGACCTACTGGTGCGATGACGGGTTTGACAGGGTGGTGAACGGCTGCCCGGTGCCGGTGATCATGGCCGGCGGACCCCAATTGGATACCGAGATCCAGGTATTGGATTTCGTACACGACGGTATGCAGAACGGAGCCATCGGCATCAACCTGGGCCGCAACATCTGGCAGAGCGAATATCCGGTCCCCATGATTCGCGCCCTGCGCCACATAGTCCACGGAAACGGCTCGGTAAAAGAAGCCCAGGAAATATTCGAGGCAGCCAAGGCCGATGGCGGGGTTCTGGCGGGCGTTTCGGACTGATAGGTGAACATGAGAATCGACGATTCGCCTTTCAACTACGGTTTGCCGCCGACCCATCCGGGTGAGCATTTGGCCGACGACCTGGAGGCTATGGAGATGTCTGCCGACGATTTAGACAAAGCGCTGGCGGTCCCTTCCGGCACCATCGCCGCGATTCTTGAAGCTCGCAACGGTATCACTCCCGTCCTGGCGTTACGCTTGTCTCACTACTTTGGCACGTCGGCAAGACTCTGGATGGACCTGCAAAACACCTACGATCTCAAAGTCGCAATGCGAAGATGTGGGCCTGAAATAGAGAAGCATGTCCAACCCAAACAGCGAGTGAGCATAAATGACCTCCAAGTCCATCCTTGACAGCATTGAAGAGTCCCGCAAGGAACTGCTGGACCTCAGCCTTCGCAACCCGAGATATGAATACACGTCCCAGATGGAAATCCTCTACCAAGACATCCGATGGAGGCTTGACCGGTGAACTCATATGAAGCCGCGCTGTCGTTCGCCGGGGAACAACGTGAGTACGTTGAAGAGGTGGCACTAACACTTCAAAGCCGCGGGATATCCGTATTCTACGACGAATTCGAAAAGGTTCAACTTTGGGGGAAAAACCTCGCGGAAGAGTTTCAGAGAGTATACGAGCAAGAGGCCAGCCTAGTGGTCATGTTTATATTACGATCCTATGTCGAAAAGGCTTGGCCGCAGCATGAGCGGCGATCTGCATTAAGTCGAGCGATTCAGGAATCCAAAGAATATGTTCTGCCAGTGCGCTTCGATGACACTGAAGTTCCTGGACTGATTGGAGACGTCGCGTATTTGAACGCCAAAAGTTACTCACCTGCTGAACTCGCCGCGATCATCGCGGAGAAGCTTGGCCTTAAACCTTTTGAAGGCAAGGCTTCGAACGTGCCTCCTCCTAGAATGACCTCTCTTTCTGGCGAGGCGGTGTTTGACTATAGCAACTACAACGGCAGATATATTTTAGGTCATGGATCGCTCGAATTCGAAACAAAGTGGGGTAAAGCAAGCAATTGCAGGATTCATGTGTACAACGATCCTCCGTCGATCAACGGGATTGCCCTCGGGCATCGTGAGTGGACGACCATCGCTCAGATAGTTGATGCAAGATTTTTAGACTACACGTCTCGGGATCGAACTCCCCGTGTTGGGCAGATCGTGGTGTTCCGAAATAGACACGGCTTCTATGCCGCTGCGCACTTGGTGGAAATCAAGGACGCTAGTCGGGGTGATGACAATGATGAATTACGGTTTCGATACGTCATCCAGCCCGATGGTTCGGACAACTTTGCAACGTTTAGTATTGCAGATTGAACCGAATACTCTGTAGCATGCATTACCCGATCACAGACGTCGCGCGTCGCCTTCATTGCAAAGAGTGTGCATCCCTGGCTTCTGAAGTAGATGCAACTACCTGAAACTCATCCTCAGGACGACAGAAACGCCCTGTGGGCATTGCAGATGGCCCTGCTGTCAATGGCGGAGTCTGTTCTTGGGCCACGGGACACATCGAAGAAGATATATCAACCGCAATTCTCTGATACCGGTCCACTTTTGCGCAATACTCCCAGTTTGGACGGCGCTTTCGTCGAATTGAGCCGGGCCGGAGAACGGTACTGGCCTACGGTCGTCTTCGAAATGGCTCACGAGACTGTCCACTTACTTAACCCCACGATTGGGAGCACAAATAATCTTGAAGAAGGGGTCGCCGTCGCATTTTCTATTAGTGTTCAACCATTGTATGGCATTAGCATTCGCCCATCGATGAAATCCTATCTCGATGCCTTACAGCTTGTCAGTATGCTTCCAGGAGGCCCACTTGAAGCAGCGAGACGTGTTCGCGCAGGCGTTCACGCACTTGGTGACGTCAAGCTGCAAGATTTAGAAGATGTGTTTCCGAGTGTAGACAAAGTTGTCTTGCGCAAGCTGGCCGAAGGATTTATCAGGAACCTGGATTGAGACGAGTCAGCCTGCACCACCGGCATGTTTCCTTGTCCGGAAGGATGAGCTGTAACTCACGTGCTGAGAGAACTGGCCAATTAGCCTAAACCAAAATATTCAGGTAACCATATTAAGCAGGTAGCAATTTATTACAGCCCCCGAGACGTACGGTTGGAGGAGTGGGGATATGAAACCTACCAAGAAGCCGCCTCCGCTGTAAAGTTTATCGACGTCGTAGACTCGAAGAGTCCCAAGCGCTACCTCATCGGTATCGAATGTGACGGAGCCTCTTACCACAGTGCCCGCTCGGCCCGCGACCGGGACCGCCTGCGGGAGGAAGTCCTCCACGGTCTTGGCTGGAAGCTCCACCGCATCTGGAGCACCGACTGGTTCCGCAACCCTGAGCGGGAACTGCAACGTGCGGTCGAGGCTATTGAGCGCGCCAAGACCCAGTCCCCCTAAAAAGGGTGTCCGTAACACTTTCGGGGACTTCCCAAGGAAGTCCCCCTCGAGGTTAAGCCAAGGCGGACTTTGCTTGGCGTATAATTATGGCTAATCATCGCGCATCCCCATATCACCCGGTTACACGAGGCCCTTTATGACCAGCAAGCCGGTCCCACGAAAACCGTCGGCCCCGTCCGCCGACCGGTTCACGCCGCCTCCGCGAATACCCTTTGACCCGGGCGACGGTAAGTTTCCGGTATTTCCACCCAGGGGTGACATGCAGAACCCTATCTATCTTCACGACCCAGGGTACCAAGCCGCCCTGCGCCTTCACTTCGGCGCGCCGGAAACCACCATCGTCTTGGGTGAGGTGCCCGTGGGCCGGGACCTGAGTCAACGCCGGGGCCTGCGGGTACCCGATCTGTTGATTGCCTTCGGCGTGGACCGTCGCAGGATCATCACGGACCGGGGCTATTCCATCGACCACTGGGGCAAGCCGCCGGACTTCGCGCTGGAAATAGCCTCCGAGACCACCGCCGAAAACGACGTTACTGGCAAGCGTGACGACTATGCCGCCTTCAGCATACCCGAGTACTGGCGCTTTGACCCATCGGGCGGCGAGTATTATGAGACAGGCTTGGCCGGGGACCGGCTGGTTGAGGGCACGTACCAACCCATTGACGTCGTTAGGTCGGACGACACCCACTACCGGGGGCGCAGCGAAGTCCTGGGCTTGGACCTGTGCTGGGAAGATGGATGGCTCCGCTGGTACGACCCGTCGGCGCGGCGTTACCTGTTGACGCATGATGAAACGGATGAGCAACGCATTGCTGCCCAAGGTAGTCGGGACGTGGAACGCCTGGGCCGATTGGCAGCCGAGGAAGAGCGGGACTCCGCTCAAGAGCGCATACACGATCTGGAGGCCGAGATCAGGCGCTTGCGAGGTTAGTGGAAGCTTTCGGCTGTGAATCCGCGGGCAACTGAATCAGGGACTCTTGTAATATCCGCGGGTCTCCTGCGTTCATCCTGAGCCTGTCGAAGGGCCGTCCGTTGATGGTTGGACCGGCTTACCATGCACGGATCAACGGAGCCAAGAAAAACTATAAGACACAACTGACACTTGCCCCTTCCCAACTCGCTGGGTCACACTTTACCATAGTACATGTCAGGTATAACTCTCCTTCCAAACGGCAAGCGAATCTAACCTGGCAGACTTGGCCGCAATGACCCGGCATGGCACGGTATCTGAAAGATCCAACCTCTTCACGTGGGCGAAATGGGAGGAAACGAGAGGAAATGGGAGTGTTATCGAAAAATCCAACCCCGTCTCTCTTCATGGTTTCTGATCCCTCTGCGGTGAAAATGTCCGGGAATGTCCGGGGAGATAAAAACCAGCGGACATCTATACCCGAATGCCTTCCCACAACGAGGGTTGATCTTTATAAACACAGTGAATGGACCAAGGGAGTATCGGATGCCGGGACATTCCCCGGCTAACCGACCCTAACCGATCATCAGGTAAACGTATCATGCGCGTAGCAATGTATTACAACAACCGGGACGTACGGCTGGAAGAGATGGCGGTGCCGGAGGTCGGCCCAAGGGAGTTGCTGGTCCGGGTGGAGGCCAGCGGGATTTGCGGCAGCGACGTTATGGAGTGGTACCGGGCCGCCCGCGCACCCATGGTGCTTGGGCACGAGGTGGCAGGACAGGTGGCCGAGGTTGGCGACGGCGTTGACCGATTCCGCGAAGGCGACCGGGTGGTGGTCACTCACCACGTACCCTGCAACGTCTGCCACTACTGCTTGAATGGCCATCACACCGTTTGCGATACTCTTCGCGAGACCAGCTTTGACCCCGGCGGGTTCTCCGAATACCTGCGGGTCCCGGCGATAAACGTGGACCGCGGGGTGTTCAAAATCCCCGACGGCCTGTCCTTCGACGAGGCCTCTTTTGCCGAACCGTTGGCCTGCGTACTGCGGGGGCAGCAGCGGGCCAACGTTCGGGCGGGCCAGAGCGTCATCGTACTGGGCAGCGGCCTTGCCGGCCTGCTTCATATAAACTTGGCCCGCACCCTGGGCGCGGGGCGGATTGTCGCCACAGACATGGTGGACTACCGATTGGCGGCTGCACAGAGATTCGGGGCTGACTATACTTGCCCGGCCACCGAGGACGTTCCCGGCTACCTCCGCGAGGTCAACGACGGGCGATTGGCCGACTTGGTCATAGTTTGCACCGGCGCCCCTCCGGCGTTGCAGCAAGCCCTTGACTCGGTGGACCGGGGCGGCACCATCCTTTTCTTTGCCCCTACGGCTCCGGGGGTCAACATCTCCATCCCAGTCAACGAAGTCTTCTTCAGGAATGACGCCACACTTACCACTACCTACGCTGGCGCGCCAGGCAACCTGGCCGCTGCGTTGGAACTGATAAAAGCGAAGAGCGTTCGTGTGGGCGATATGATCACCCACAGGTTGGGACTGGATGAGGCCGCACTGGGCTTTAAGCTCACCGCCGACGCTCGGGACTCCCTGAAGGTGATTGTGCGGCCGCATGGGTAGTGGAATAACTCTAGCCGCGCAAGCATTGTGAATCCGCGCGACTTGGTAAGAATAGCCCGTCAACTGGCGTCCGGCGTAGTTGGCGGCAGCCAAGGCCGGCCCCGGCAAACCGAACTGTGCCGAGCCGTAAGCGCCGCCTATTACGCCCTGTTCCACACCCTCGCCCTCTCTGGCGCAAATGCGCTGGTCGGTTCCAGTCGCGGCAGCCGGGGCCAAGAGGTATGGCGCCAAGTATACAGGGCGTTGGAGCACGGCCATGCCAGAAATCAGTGCAACAACCAAGCGGTGATGCGGGCGTTTCCGCCGGAAATCCAAAGGTTCGGGCGAGTGTTTGTATTTATGCAACGCCAACGACAATATGCTGACTACGACCCGGGAGTAAGGTTTTCCCGAGAGGAAGTGATGCAACTCATTCAAGAAACTGAGGAGACAATAGCAGGGTTGGATAGTATCTCCGCCCGAGACCGGCGGTCGTTCGCTGTCCACGTCCTGCTCAGACACCGGAGAGACTGACGCAAAGCGGTATAATTGCAGCCTGTGAGGACGACATGAGAACGAAGACACCGCAGGAAGTTATCCGGAAGGTGGAAGGCATAGTCCGACGGCTTCTGGCCGAACGGTTCAAAGACGAGTTCGTGTTTGAACCGATTATCGTACAGACTAGGTTCGACCACTATGACGAGGAATATCTGGACATTTGGATAGTATTCGATGGAGACCAGAAGCGATTGGACCCTCGTTGGACTGTTGACCTTACGGGCCGAGTGCTTGACGAAGTGACGGAAGACGAGGTCCCCGTTGTTCCCAGCAAGCATTTCATAAAAAAGTCTAGTTGGAAGAGGATGTACGAACCCCATTACCGTAAAACGGGGATTGTTCGGTAGGTCTGGGCATCCCATGGCTTCTCCCGGCCATTGGGCTGACCTGTTGACCGAATAGTACGAGAGTCGTTAACACATTCCGTAAAGGGGCAAAAGCATTGAAGAACGGCTACCGGGTCCTGGACAGCGACCTGCATTTGATGGAGCCTGCGGACCTGTACGAGCGTTATCTGGACCCTGCGTACCGCGACCGGGCTCCGCAGGCGACCCATGACCGGCCCGGCCACTACGCGGGATGGGTGCTTGACGGCCTATCCGTGCCGCCCTGGATTGGCGACGCGCAGGTGCTGCGCGCCAACGAGCAGATGGACCAACGGGCGGGCAGCGTTATGCAGGACGGGTGGGAGCGTCACTTCGATCCTGCCTCATCCCTTCGAGCCATGGACGCGGAAGGCATCGACGTGGCGGTGTTGTTCCGCACCGCCGCCAGCATGTTGGTGTCGCTGGACTCCCTGGACCCGGACTACTCCCTGGCTCTTTGCCGAGCGTTCAACGACTGGGTAGCCGACTACTGCCGGGAAGACCCCGTCCGTCTCAAAGCTACAACCATCGTGCCGCAGCACGACGCCAGCTTGGCCGCCCAGGAAGCCAGGAGAAGCGTCAAGGAACTGGGTTCCTTGGGGATAGTTCTGCTGCCCATGCCCATTGCCGGAAAGCACGTCCACGACGCGGAGTTCGACCTTTTGTGGGCCGAGTTGGAACGGCTGCAAGTGCCGGCCTGCTTCCACGGCACCTCCGGGGCGGTCTCCAAAGACTATCTGGGCGCCAGGCTGGTCGGCCATCCCGGTTACCGCACCCTGTCCCACGCCTCCGTCTTCCCTCTTGAATTGATGATGGCCATGGGAAGCATGATTCTTGGCGGCGTGCTAGAAAGGTTCCCCCGCCTGAAAGTAGCCTTCCTCGAAGGGAACTGTAGCTGGCTTCCTTGGTGGCTTTACCGGTTGGACGACCAGTGGGAGAAGTTCGGCGCGGGAGAAACGATACCGCTGCAAGCCAAGCCGTCCGACTACTTCCAGCGGCAATGCTTTATCTCCATAGATGCCGACGAATACTTGTCGGCTGACATGCTGGCGCGGCTGGGGGACGACAACGTAGTCTTTTCCACCGACTACCCCCACCCCGACTCGGCGTTTCCCCATGCCATAGAAGAACTGCTGGCCTTGGAGGAGATTTCCCCCAAGGCCAAGAAGAAGATTCTGCGGGACAACTGCGCTAGGCTGTACGGGCTGTAGATAACCAGCCTGTCGGACGTGCTTGCGGGTTTTGTCAGGAAATGTGGTTGTGGCCGCCAATCATACGAGGGTCCCAGGTGTGGGGTGGGATGGGCCAGGGCGAAACGTGGCATCGCGCGGACCACTCGTCGTAAAGCCGGGCCATTTCATCGGCCTTTGGCCGGTTGGCTTCGGCCAGGTTTTTCAACTCCGTCCGGTCCTGGTCCATGTTGTACAGCTCCCATTGACCGCCAACCTCGCTGACCAGTTTCCACTCCCCCATGCGCACCGCGCGGCTGCCCTCGTGCTCCCAGAAGATGGGTTTCGCCCGAGTCCAATCCCCGCTGTCAAGCGCTTGCATGAAGCTTTGGCCCTCGATGGGGGTTATGGGGTTGCCGCCGAACTCGGTAGGGTAGGTCGCCCCGGCGACGGCGATGCAGGTGGCGGGGATGTCGGTGATGTGGGTTGGCTCGTGGACGATGGCGGGCTGCTTGATCCTGTCGGGCCAGTGGACGATGAGCGGGGTCGAAATACCGCCCTCGTGGGTCCACCGCTTGAACAGACGGAAGGGCGAGTTGCTGGCGTTGGCCCAAGCCAGGTCGTAACTCATGAAGGTGGTAGCAGGACCGGGGCGGAGACCGGAGATGTTTCCTACCGTAACCTGCGAGCCGTCGGCGTTAGGCATCGAGTACTGGGACGGCTCCGGCCGGTTGCTCTCCTCAGCCAGAAACTCGGCGCACCCGCCGTTGTCCGACATGAACATGATCAGCGTGTTGTCCTCCACGCCCAGTTCCTGAAGCTTGGCTAGAATCCTCCCGACCCCCTTATCAACCCGGTCTATCTGGGCGGCGTAGACCGCCATGCGCAGGTCGTGCCAGTCCTGGTTGGGCGTGTCGCTCCACGGCTGGGCGTCCTTGTCCCTCGGAGAGATCTCCCACTTGGAGTCCAGAATGCCCAGCCCCCTTAACTGCTCGTGCCGGGAAGTGCGCAGGGCCTCCCAGCCCCCTCGGTACTTGCCCTCGTAACGGGCGATGTCCTCTTCCAAAGCGTGCAGCGGCCAGTGAGGAGCCGTATAGGTGACGTGCAGGAAGAAAGGTTTGCCGCTGTCGGCGTTGTCTTGAACCATGTCCACCGCGTTGTCGGTGATGGCGTCGGTAAAGTAGTAGCCCGACGGCTCCAACTCCAGGAACTTGTCGTCCCGCATCAACGTCAATGGGTAGAAGAAATTGGCCGCGCCTGACACGATGCCGTAGAACCGGTCGAACCCGCGTTGCACCGGGATGGGGTGACCGGTGTTGCCGACCAACTCGTTCCAACTGCCGGGGTTGCGGAGGTCGTAGCGTCCACCGACGTGCCACTTGCCCGACATGCAGGTGGCGTAGCCGTGGTCGCGCAACACCTCGGCGACGGTGACGCAGTTGTTGTTCAAGTAGCCTTGGTATGCTGGCGGGCCCCAATTGTCCACCATGTGGCCCACGCCGGTCTGCTGGGGATTCAATCCGGTCAGCAGCGCCGCCCGCGAAGGGCAACATCTGGCCGAGTTGTACATCTGAGAGAAACGGAGGCCGTTCATTCCCAGCCGGTCAAGGTTTGGGGTCCGAATTTCCGACCCGAAGCAGCCGATGTCGGAATATCCCATGTCGTCTACCAGGATAACGATGATGTTGGGCCTGTCTGCCATCTATAAGTCTCCCGTTGTCGTGTTTGGGGTGTCTTCGAATACCGGAAGATAACCGGGGGAACGTTAGCATCGGGTGGAAACGCTGTCAAACGCGGAACGCGATTTTGCTCAAAACCTGTCCGTAGGTCTGAAGCACCCTTCTAAAGCGGTAGTTTAAGCTGGAAGGAAATTACTGCGCTGTTGTCTCGCTTTGTGGTCGGGGCGTGTTTCGTGGTGTGGCGTTGAAGCGGGGCGACCAAGCGTCGAGGGAAGGCGCGATGTCGCTTCAAGACGCGTTGCATATCTACTTGGAACTTGTCTACGTCTGTCCAACCTGCAATCGGACTCCGGTATCCGCTTGCGGTTGTTCCGCATGCCGGGCTAACACGGGCGGCTGGACTGTCAAGGCTGAATGCGCTGGGTGCTTGGCCGACAAGTTTTTCAGGCCTGCCGGCAACACCGTTCGCTGTTAATAGACCGTCACAGGAAGGATAAGCCCCCTGCGTCCAGGGGGCTTCTTGATGACATAACCGTGGGAGTGGGAAACACCGGATGCCGGAGCGCCTGTAGGCTAAAGGCCCATCGCGGCGAGGCCGACTTTTGCCAGGTCCTCGTCGGCGTTGTGGCCGCGCAGCCCGCCGACGCCTATCCCGCCTAGTATTGCGCCGTCCTTGACGATGGTGACGCCGCCCTGCTCATAGGTGATCATCGGGTCGCCGTTCTCGGCGACGCTGTGCCCGACGTTGATCATATTCTGTTCCCAGTTGGACGTGTTGACGCCGAGGATGGCGGCGCTGTAGGCCTTCCGCACCGCGTGCCTCCGGGTGAATACACGGGCGTTGTCCATCTTGGAGAACGCTTCCAGGTTGCCGGAAGCATCGACGATGGCCAAGCAGACCGGGTTGTCGGATATTTCCTGTGCCCGGTCCATCATGGCTTTCATGGCCGCTTGGACCTGCCCCAATTTCAATTGCTGGTCGGCGATACGCATAGTTGGGCGAGGGATGTCTTGGCCAGTGGACATAACATGAGCCTCCTGTTTCTGATAAGTAGATATTGCCCCGTGCATTGTATCAAACGCCAGCTTGGTTAAAGTCACCGGCCTTGAACGCGGGAAAAGGCAGGGCAGCGCTTCAGCTGGCGCGTGGTAAAATGGTCGCCGCAGCGCACCCAACTTGAGAAGCAAGGAGGAGGGACATGGCCGTCAGGACACGGATAGGTGTTATGGTCCCGTCTACCAACACTACCTTCGAGGCGGACTGCCAATTGGTGGCCCCCGAGGGAGTTACAATCCACGGTCACAGGATGTGGTTGACCAACGAGTTCTCCGACGCCGAGGGGATGGACCGCATGAACGCGGACATCGAGCTTGCCGCCCGCTACCTTGCGACGGCCAACGTGGACGTCATCGCCTACGGGTGCACCACCGGCAGCTTCTACAAAGGGCCAGGGTGGGACGAGGAGATGATGCGGCTGATTACCGAGGCCACCGGCATCCCCGCCACGGCCACCAGTCCATCGGTGGTTGAGGCTTTGCGGTTCTTCGGAGCCAAGCGACTGTCGGTCACGTCGCCTTATCCCGACTGGAACAACCAGAAACTGAGGGCCTATCTGGAAGCCCAGGGGTTCGAGGTGCTCAACCTCGAAGGCGAACCCGTCGCTTCGCAGTCGGGCAACCAGGGTATCAACGACCAAGACCCGCAGTCGGTGGTGGAGTTCGCTTCTAAAGTCTGCTTGCCCGAGGCCGACGCCCTGTTGTGCTCCTGCACTGCGTGGCGGTCGCTGGAGGCGGTTGATGAACTGGAAAGGCGCACCGGCAAGCCGGTCGTCTCATCCAACCAAGCCACCATCTGGGCCACGTTCAAGGCCTTGGGCATGACTCCGGAGATACGCGGCTACGGGAGGCTGCTGGAGAGTTTGGCGCCAGTGGCGGCCTAGCTTCTACGGTTGTCCCTCAGTACTCGTAGAACATTTGCTGGATCTCCGAACGGTCGGAGGTGGCTGTCAAGGCCAGCATCAGCAGCACCCGCGCCTTCTGGGGCAGCAGGTTGTCGCACACCATCAGGCCCAATTGTTCCTTTTGCGGTGTGGTGACAACCCTGCCTGCGGTGGCGCGAGTGGCCAGCACCACGGGCATGCCCTCTCCCGCCGCAATTGCAGCAGCTTGCAGCACTGCCGGCGGGTAAGTGCCGCCGCCGAATCCCGCCACCACCAAGCCGTCAGAACCGTTGGTACGCACTGCGTCCACCAGCAGCCCGTCGGCTCCGGCGTAGGAGTAGACGATGTCCACCCTGGGAAGTGCCGCCGTTCCGGCTACGTCGAACGGCGTGTCCAGGGTGTGCTTGCGCACCGGCGTCCGGTAGAAAACTACCTCTCCGTCCGAGTCGGCGTACCCCAGGAACCCCAACTCGTTGGGACGGAAGGTCTCAACACGGAACGCGTTGGCCTTGGTGACGTCCCGGGCGCATTGGATTTCGTTGTTCAAGACCGTCAGCACGCCCATGCCAGACGCGCGAGGGCACGCGGCGATGCGTATAGCGTCCAGCAGGTTGAGGTCGGCGTCGGTGCCTAGGGACGTCGGCGGCCGCATGGCCCCGGTGACCACTACCGGCTTGGACGACTTGACCGTCAAATGGAGGAAGTAGGCGGTCTCCTCCAGTGTGGCGGTGCCGTGGGTCACCACGACGCCCGCAACCTCCGGCTCGTCAGTGAAAATCCGATTGATGCGGTTGGACAGCCGCAGCCATTCCGGGCCGCCGATGGCCGTGCTGCCGACGCTGATCAGGTCTTCCGACTCGATGCGGGCTACTTCGAGAGCCTCGGGAATCCTCTCCAAGGACTGCTCTATGTTGATGTGTTGGCCCAACTCCGGATAGAGGATGTAGTCAAGCCGGTGCGGGCCGACGCCGGCGATGCTTCCTCCGGTGCCGACTACCTTGACCAAAGGGCCGTCAACAGGCATGAAGAGACCTCCTCTGGCAGAGTGCTGACAAGGGTATGTAAAATTGAGATTATAGCTACGAACCGGCCCCACCGCCCCTGGATTCCGGCCTACGCCGGAATGACGGAATGGGCCCGCCTGGATTCCGGCCTACGCCGGAATGACGGAATGGGCCCGCCTGGATTCCGGCCTACGCCGGAATGACGGAATGGGCCCGCCTGGATTCCGGCCTACGCCGGAATGACGGAGTGGGCCCGCCTGGATGCCGGCCTACGCCGGAATGACGGAATGGGCCCGCCTGGATTCCGGCCTACGCCGGAATGACGGAATGGGCCCGCCTGGATTCCGGCCTACGCCGGAATGACGGAATGGGCCCGATACGGAATGGGCCCGATAGTGAGCATTTGGGAGCGGTTTTGTATTTGAGCAAGCCTACCCCCTACTATGCGGTCTCACGTTCAACTGCGTAAAGTCCCAAATGAAATACATACCCTTGTCAGCCGGCAGAGTGGGAGAGAATAGCCAAGTGTGATCCGGACCAATCCGGCTAGCTTTGCTTGGTGTACTTGGTTACGCTGGGTACGCCTGCGCCGGCCAAGTACAGGTCGCCGCGGGAGTCGCCGGTAATCCAGTGGGCCGCCACCGACTCCACCTTTTGCAACAGGTTGCCCTGCTTGTCCCAGATCCCCAAGGCAGGCGTCAGTTCCGTAACATAGACCGTTTCGTCGGCGTCCATCCAGATGGAGGTTGCCCGGCCCATGTCGGTCCACATCGACTGGTACTCTCCGTCGGCTGAAAACACTTGGACTCGTTCGTTGTCCCGGTCGCAAACGTACACCGTGCCCGCCTTGTCCACCCACAGATCATGAGGTGCGTGGAACTCGTTAGGGGCCACTTTGCCCGGCTCTCCCCAGGATTGGATGAGCGATCCGTCAGCGGCAAAGCGGTGGACGCGGCAGTTGCGGTAGCCGTCGGAAACGTACAGGTCGCCGGAGGGGGAGTTGACCATGCCGGAGGGCTTGTTGAAGGGGCCGCCGGCCCTGAGGACCTTACCGCTGTCTTCCTCGCAGCCGGTGTCGGAGAACTCTCCCCTTGTCCCAAGGATCTGGAGCGGCTTGCCGTCCAGAGTGTACTTCAGGCAAACGTGGTCGTCCCGGTCGGTAACGTAGATGAGATCATCGGAGCCGATGAATATGCCGTGGGCGAAGTTAGTCGAGCCGTCGCCCCAGGAGTTCAGAAAGTTGCCGTCGGGGTCGAACACCACGACGGGAGGGTCTTTTCTCTGGAAGACGTATACCCTGTCCTGGGAATCAACGGCCGCCGCGCTGACCTCCCCCAAGGACATCCCGTCCGGCATACTGGCCCAATTTTCGTTAACTTCGTAGGTATATTTCCCGCTGCCTACCGTTGCCATATCTTTGTGAACCTCCTTGGGGCTTGTGGTCCGATACCACTGTTGCACTGGTGGAAGATAGTACTAACGCGGATTATACATCCCGCTGATGAAATATTGCCTGCGCGTAGTGCATTTATCAAGGCAATCGCACTTTAATGGGTCACGAACGGGTCACGGTTGTTAGGAGTAGGACTTGTCCCTGTCCTATGCGCGCCAGCCAGGGCCGACGTGTTCCTGTTTGACGACCACGACAATCGCCCTGTCCTATGCGCGCCAGCCAGGGCAACCACGAGGGTTGCCCCTACTACCAGATATTTTGATTTTCCTCCCATATTCTCTCATTTTCTCCCATTTGCACCGCGGAGGTAGTGGAGGGAGCCGCAGATTTTGGATGGCCGGACATTTCGGGACATTCCCGGACATTGTGGTCTGGCTGCGGCGCTGGATGTTCGATCTCCACAAAATCTCTTTCTGCTCCCGAGTCCAATATGGCCCCGCGGACGAAGCCGGATTACGTTGGCTGAGTACGGCGTGCAAGTACATGGTACGCTGGGGACACCTGAGTAGGAAAGGGGCGGATGTCAGTGGGAGTGGAATTGTCCGCACCAAGATTGATGAAAGGGCCAAGACTCCGCAGGCATACGGAACTGGTTTGAGGGCAGGGAGTGGCTATCTCAAAGGAGGTGCTTGGCATGGACGCCAGCAGGGACTTGGTCGTAGTTAAAGTCTGCTGTTCCGGAGACTTCTCAGCAGTTGAGTTCGGCGACTCCGAGACTCTGAACATCTGCTATGGCGAAGGCCGGGTCGTACGGGATGGAACCCGGGAGGATTTGCCAGACCTGCTCCTTGACCCACCAGAGGTTGGCGGCCTGGCGCACGAAAGTGGTGCGGCAGACCTGGGCCATAGCTGGAAAGAAGTGGCTGTAGTGGTGGCGGAAGTAGTGGTTGGGCCTGGATTTTCAACCCCTTTTATAACTTGCAAATCGGGTTGACTAAGTCGGGTTGATTACGCAACCTGATTCAAACGTAGCACTTCAGAACCGCTTCGCGTGGTCTTATCATACGGCTGCCACGATGTCGGTACGCGCGAAGTCATCGCCCTTGAATAGCAGCGGTTCGCCAGTCGTCGCTGCGAGTGCGTAAGCGAAGCAGTCGCCATAGTTCAGTGCTGCCGGGTGGTTCCCTTTACCAAACTGGCGCCAAGCCCTGCGCGCGGCATGAACTTGATCGACCGTAACAGGAACCACCTCAACTGCCGCTCGCTCCAGCAGAGCTTCCAAATGCTCCGCGCCGCGGTATCCGCCTCGGCCTTCCAAAACGATAGACACTTCCAAGTAATTGCCAGCTGACAGCCGACGGACAGTTGTTGCCGCTATCGCCGCCTCGTATACCTCCATATCCTCCTCGGCGAATAGGGGCGAATAGGATGGCAAGTATTGCTGAGGTGTCGAGTATCACTTGGGCAGACCTCGCTCATCATGAAGGAAGTCCCCATGTTCGATGGCGGAAGGTCCCGGTCGCAGCAGTTCTGCACAACGCAACCCGATAGCGTGAAGGTCTCGCAACAACATATCGTCATCACTAGGTCTCCTGTTGAAGTCAGCTTCTTCCGAAAGTGATACTCGGACTCTCTGAGTATCGTCGGCATCCTCCAGCCATACAAAGGCCCCAGGAACTGCACGTGATATATCTCGAAGGTAGTCCAGCATCGGGTTGATGCAACCGGAAGCGTCTTGTCCTCTTTGTTTCAACAACGTGTCGATTGCCCGTATCTCAACAGATTCCACGTCGGTCCGAGCCGCAAGCGGTGGTTCAAACGTCCACTGAGCGGCCAAGCAACCGGAACCAATAGGGTACAGTGGTAAGCTCCCGGAATTGTGAATCCAATTCGTGGTCCGTTCGTATGCCGTCTGTTCGTCGCCAAGATGTTTGAATGTGAGAGAGAGCATAGATTCGACATATTGCGCCACTTCGTTGACCCGCAGGGCAGTGATGAAGGACTCAGCTGGTATCTCATTTTCGTCAACTCTAATTCCGCCGAGTGTTACGATCAACTGGTCAGCCATGACGTTCCCTCCGTCCATAGGCAACGTTAAGGAATCGCTCGTGATTTTGAATGCTTGCCAACGCACTGTCAGGAACACCGCACTCCCTCAATAGGCTAAGAATAACTAGGCTCTGTTGACATTTGCGAAATCAGGCAGTCCAGTAACCCCATAACGTCATTCCCGCGAAAGCGGGAATCCAGAAGCACTATCAGCCAGTCACGTTCTCTCCGATTAGAAGTCTATGGATTCCCGCCTGCGCGGGAATGACGGGGAAATGTCAACAGAACCTAGGAAGTAGAGAGTTTCAGATAGCTCGTACAAAGGCGGATGGTCCGTTTCTCGTTGTCCACGATGTATGAGGTAGTCCCTTCGTGCATCCCATACACGGTCGGCCCACCGATCGACGTTACCGACCAAGGCTTCAAATACAGTACCCGCATCATGTCCAAGTTGCTTGATCTTATACCGGTTAATGTGCTCTTGCTGTCCATGTATGCGGGCAAAGGTTTCAGCCACTATTACTGTATCAAAGAAACGGTGCTCGATATACCAGTGAGGTCGGTACTCAGGACTCAGGACTCAGAAGAGCATTGATCACAGTCCGATATTTGTGAGCGACTTCAAGCCACCTCGCCACTCCCTGCAATCCGCCAACTCCCTCAAAAGTAAAAAGCAATTGAGTAGGGTCGGAAGGCTGGCGTATATCTTGTCCAACAGCACCAATCAATGGGGCATAGAAATCAACCCGTTTATCTAAACAATTGTACGCAAGTGAAACGCTATTGATAGGTACCGGTGCATTCGTTGCAATTGTCACCAGGTGCTGCAGAGAGGAGCAGATTGACAGAATATACTCAATGGTCTGGGGTTCTGAGAACCGAAGCTCGAAAGCCTGCTTCTGCGTGAGCGTGCTCCCCGCAATATGATCGCCTCTAAGTGAATATCTAAAGGAAAGTACTAACTCGCCCAGGCCAGATGTCACCATTAAATTTTCACGTGGTGTCGCGATAATATGAATCTGCTCGAGTTTCGTGGACTCCTCTTCGTAGCGCAAATTGATACTGGCCGAGGGCAGTTCAATCCAGCGTTCAAGATTCTGAATCATCGCTATGACGCCTGTAAATGCAAGCACCGTGTCTTCGTCAAAATGTGCACCAAGGAAAGCCGCCCTGCCACGGTAGATCTCTTGTGCTGGTCGACTCGATCCCAGCAGTGGAAACTTGCCTGACTTCCTAAAGCAGTGATCCAGCGTTACGAAACCTTGAGTCGTTTCTCCGAGGATACGCAACGGTTTATCGCTTGTGCCGTATAATTCCTCTAAGGGCACGCTAATGATGGGTCCAGGGCGCCTTGCTAGTATTTCCTTAGGGTCGTGAAGCGAGCCAATCAGGTTCAATTCGAGCCCGTCTGCGTTATTGAACGAAAGACGGCCTGGGACTCTAATGCCAGGCTCTCCAGGCAGCCAAAATATCCCGTTAAGATCTAGGCTCTGTTGACATTTGCGAAATCAGGCAGTCCAGTAACCCCATAACGTCATTCCCGCGAAAGCGGGAATCCAGAAGCACTATCAGCCAGTCACGTTCTCTCCGATTAGAAGTCTATGGATTCCCGCCTGCGCGGGAATGACGGGGAAATGTCAACAGAACCTAGTTCTTCCATGGAGGTACTGCGCTCACCTTCCCGCTAGCTGTGGTTTCTCGAGCCATTGAAGTCTTCCGCGAGTTACCTGACTTTCGCCTATCATGTGGATACGTACCAAGGGTCAATAAACATTCTACACCACAACCTCAGCCGTATCGCTTGGGTTGATGGCGTTCGTGCAGGCCGGGATCACGTCACGCTTGGGATGCTTGCCGAATCTAGCTTCGTCTCCACTCTGATCAAAGGGAGAGTTTCCAGCACTTAACTAACCCGATGTGCAAGTTCTACCATGCAAGTAATTTGCTGAATTGGAGTGGTGGATTTCCCTGCTCAGGAATGGGAACCAGTAGTTGCGGTCGGCCAGCAGGACCCCCTGGGCATCTTCGGTCATTTCAGGGACCATGGCCAAGTCATGCACGTTGGCCGGGGCCAAGCCGAAGCCGGTGATCAGCCCGGGCCAGTTCAGACGCAGGTGCATCCTGAAACCGTAGAAGGTCTGCCGGGCTGCGTCATTCCTCCCGAAAGCAGCTTGTCCCCGGAACCGCTGACAGCGGTGGGTCTTGGGGAGCGGCAGACTGGCAAGGGAAAGCTGTCCACTATGGCGAAGTCCGGGTTGTACCTGATGGAACCCGGGAGGATTTGCCAGATTTGCTCCTTGACCCACCAGAGGTTGGCGGCCTGGCGCACGAAAGTGGTGCGGCAGACTTGGGCCATATCTGGAAAGAAATGGCTGTAGCGGTAGAAGACCGCGTGTCCCGGCTCAAGCCCAGGAACTCCCCAACTGCCTCCATGGTCAACCCTTCAGCGTCGGACAACAACGGTCGGGTCCACCCCGCCGGAGCCGCTGTCCCTGAAAAAGGCGCTTCAAGGCATCGTCTACCTGGCGAAAGACTGCTATTATTTTGGGTGTCCAGATCCATCACACACCTCCACTGGGAACAGCTACTCCAGTGGAGGTGGTTGGGCCAGGACTTTCAATCCCTTTTATAAGTTGCACATCGAGGTAGCTGGCTACGAAGGGGGCGCCATGGCACAGGTCTTTGATGGAATCACCGTCCTCGACTTCACCAGCGGCCGGGCTGGCGGCGTCGCCACCATGGTGATGTCCGACTTCGGCGCTGAAGTCATCAAGGTTGAGCCGCCGGGCGGAGAAAAATTCAGGAGTTCCCCGGGGTCCATCCAATGGAACCGCGGCAAGAAAAGCGTCGTCCTTGACCTGAAGACCCCGGACGGTCGGGATAAAGCCAGAGGGTTGGCGCAACTCTCCGACGTTGTCGTTGAGAACTTCCGGCCCGGGGTCACCCAACGTCTGGGCATCGACTGCGACAGCCTCCGCGTCGATCATGCCGAGTTGGTATATGCCACGCTGACCAGTTTCGGACCCCAGGGACCCTACGCCAACTACAAGGGCTACGACGCCGTGGTGGCCGCCAAAAGCGGCCGGATGATGATGTTCGCCGAGCAGAACCCCCGGCAAGGTCCCAACTACGTCGTTGTTCAGGGCGTGTGCCACGCCGCCGCCACGGCGCTGGTTCGCGGCGTCACAGCCGCCCTGTACGTGCGGGAAAAGACCGGCCGGGGCCAGCGGGTGGAGACCAGCATGTTGCAGGCCGTGACCACTTACGATCACGTCTCCTGGGTCCACGGCCAGATGATCGAGAATCTCCCGGAAACCTATCCGCCCGATCCCAGAGTGGGCATAGGGCGTCCCAACCCAACAGGTTATCTGCCCGCCCGCACCAAAGACGGCCACTGGATCCAATTGGGAAACGTCGTGGAAAGGCTGTTCCGGTCCATGATGCACTCGCTGGACATGGACTTCATATATGAGGACCCGCGATACAAGAACGCGCCCTTCCTGGACCAGGAAACCGTATTGTCGCTGGAACGAATCATGCTGCAAAAAGTCCAGGAAAAGACCTTGGACGAGTGGATGGCCATATTCGTTGGCGAGGCTGGCAATGTGGCTGCCGAGCCCTACCTCACCTCTGAACAGGCTTTGGACCATCCCCAAATCGTACACAACGGCAATGTCCAGGGCCTGGATGATCCGATAGTGGGCGGTACGCGCCAGCTTGGCCCCATGGTGAACATGAGGGCGACCCCGGCCAGCACGAAGGGGCCGGCCCCGGCGCCGGGCCAGCACACCGCCGAGGTCCTGGCCCGCCTTGATGCCGAGGCCAAAAGGCATTCCAACGGCGCCAAAGACCCGATGCCAAAGCATCCTCTGGATGGAATAACACTCCTTGACCTGGGGACGGTAATCAATGGCCCCTTGGGTTGTGCCTTGGTAGCCGAGCTTGGAGCCAGGGTAATCCGCATCGAAGCCCCCGGCGGCGATTGGGGCAGGCAGGGTTTGAGCATGTCGGTGCACCGGACCATGGCCGACTCCGAGGGCATTTGCTTGGACCTCAAGACCCCTGAAGGCCAGGAGATCATGGGCAAGCTGGCGGCCAAGGCCGATCTGCTGCTTCACAGCATGCGGCCCGGCGCCCCGGAGCGTACGGGCATCGGTTACGAGCAGTTGTCGAAGATCAACCCCAACTTGGTATACCTGTACGCCGGCGGCTACGGCTCCACTGGCCCCTACTCTCACCGGCCCTCCATGGCCCCGATTGCCGGCGCGGTTTCCGGGGGCGGCGTAGCCCAGATGGGGAGGGACAGTTTCCCACCGCCGGACCAGCCCATGTCCATCGACGACATCGCCACCGTATCCAAGCAACTTAAACGGGCGAACGACGGCACCGCCGACCATACCACCGCTATGGTCAATGCCGTGGGTCTGGTGCTGGGCCTCTATGCACGGGAGCGCACCGGCAGGGCGCAATACGTCGAGTCCACCATGATCGCCGCCAACGCCTATGCTAACGTCGACGACTTCTACTGGCACGAGAGCAAACATCCTCGTCCGCTGCCGGACCAGGATGGATACGGGCTGCACGCCCTGTACCGCCTGTACCGCGCAAAAACCGGGTGGGTGTTCCTCGCTTGTCCCTTCGATGAGGAGTGGGAGGCCCTCTGCAAGGCCATTGACCGGCAGGACCTCCGGGATGACCACCGGTTTGCGACCCGCGAGGCGCGCGAGAACCACGACGACGCGCTCGCCGACGAACTGGCCCGGGTGTTCGGTGCCGGGGACCCACTGTATTGGGAGAAGCTGCTTACCGCCGCCGACGTGGCCTGCGTGAAGGCAGAAGACAGGGGAATGTACTTCTTTTTCAACGAAGACCCCCATGTGCGTCAGAACAGCCTACTTACCCAAGTGGAGGCGCCGCGCTATGGCAAGTTCTGGCGTTACTCTCCCGTGGTCGGCTTCTCGGATACCTCCGGCCGGGCAGGCCCGGGTCCGCTCAAGGGCGAGCACACCCGGCCTATCCTCAGGGAGTTGGGGTATACCGATGAACAGATCCACGACTTGAAACGACGGAAAGTAGTGGACTGGGAGGAGGAATAGCAGGCCATGGTACAGACCATCATCCCTGCCGACACCAACGGCATAAGGGACAAGGCCGCGATCGTTGGCATAGGCGAAACGGAGTTTTCCTGGAACTCGGGCCGCAGCGAGATACAGCTTGCCTCGGAGGCAATCAAGGCCGCCTGCGACGATGCCGGTATCGCTCCGAAGGATATAGACGGCTTGGTGCGGTATGACATGGAGTCCAACCATGAAACCCTGCTGACACAATCGCTGGGCATCAAGAATCTGCGTCACTGGGAATCCGTCTCCTACGGCGGAGGCGCTGGCAACGCCGTGATAGGCCATGCCGCCGCCGCTATCGCCGCCGGGTTTGCAAACTACGTGGTGTGCTTCCGCGCCGCCAACCTACGTTCCGGGATGCGTTTAGGCAGGGCCAGGGGCCCGGAGCGAATCGCCGGAGGACCGCAGAGCTTTGCCGCCCCTTGGGGCAACATGGCGCCGGCGCATCATTTCGGCATGTTCGTCCGGCGCTACATGCACCAGTACGGGGCTACAAGCCGCCACTTCGGTTGGGTCGCGGTGACCCTGCGGGAGCATGCGTCCCGGAACCCCCGCGCCCTCCGTAGGGACCCCATCACCATCGACGACCACCAGAATTCCCGTATGGTCGTGGACCCGCTGCACGTCCTGGACTTTTGCCAGGAGAACGACGGCGCCGCCGCCATTGTTGTGACTACCCCGGAGCGCGCCAGAGAGCTGCGCCACTCCAGCACCCTGACCCTGGTTGAGGCGGCGGCCCAAGGCTCCGGTCCCCGGAACGACGGTATAATCTACCGGCCCGACCTAGCCGTGGCCGAATCGGAAAACACCGCCCGCGACCTGTGGGCACGGGCCCGCTTGGAAGCCAGGGACATGGACGCCTTGATGTTCTACGACCACTTCACGCCTTTTTGCCTGATAAACCTGGAAGCCTATGGCTTCGTGCCTCGCGGCGAGGCGAAGGACTTTGTGGAAGGCGGTACAAACCTCCGGTTTGACGGCCCGCTGCCCACTAACACCCACGGCGGCAATCACTCCGAGGCCTATATCCATGGTCTGACCCATGTCCAGGAGGCTGTGCGGCTTATCCGGGGCATCTCCACTGCTCAGCCACCCCACAAGACCATCAACCGGGTCCTTTCCTGTAGCAGCGTGGCCCAGTTGAGCGGCGCCGTGATAATTCGCCGGGGATAGCCCGGCTTGGACGAGGATAGCGAGGAGCGTCTATGACCCAGGAAAGAGACCAGGCTGCCAGGTCCCGGCCAATGGCCGCGCCACTGGAAGGCGTACCCCTACCAGACCTGGAGCGGCTGCCGGACTATGAGCGGGGATTCTGGGAAGGGTCCCGGAATGGCGAGCTTCGCATCCAGCAGTGCTCCGATTGCCGGTTGTTCCGGCACCTGCCCATGCCTATGTGTCCCCAATGCTCGTCTCTGGAATACAACTGGACCAAGGTCAGCGGCCGGGGCTTTGTCTATTCCTACGTCATAGTCCGTCATCCAGTGCACCCGGCGATCTCTGAGAAGGAACAGGCGCCCTATAACATCTGCATGATAGAATTGGAGGAGCAGGAAGGGCTGCGGATTTGCAGCAACGTCCTCTATGTGGCCCCCGAAGACATCCGTATAGACATGCCGGTCCGGGTGACTTTCATCCCCGCGGTTGACGAGCCGGACGTGGTGCTGCCGGTGTTCCTGCCCTCCCCGGAGCAATAGCCGCCCGGCCCGCGTCGCTGACTCAGCTGTACTCAGGCGCTTTCGAGGTCCATCGCCGTCAGGCCCACCAGGGCCATGTCGTGGTCGCCGGGGCCGTAGGGAAGCCCGGAGACTCCGATACCTCCTAAGATGGCGTTATTGACGGGGTCGCGCACGCATATTCCCCCGGAGATGACCATCAGCATTGGGTCACCCCACTCGGATAGCTGCCAGTCGTGTTCCTTCAAACTTGCGGCGAAGTCCGTTTCGCCGGTACGCAACTCCCCGAACACCTTGGTGCTGGAGCCGGTCATGGCCGATGTGTAGGCCTTTTTGATGCAGTTCCGGCCCAGCATAGGACCGGCGCCGTCGGAGCGGGTGAAAGCCATGAGGTTCCCCGTGTCGTCTACTATGGTCATCGTCCACCGCGGGGCGCCGGGCATCTTCTTGAACTCGGCAGTCACGGCGGCGATGGCTGCTTGGCACTGTTCCTGGCTCAGGACTCGCTTGGTATACATCCTCAACACCTCAACATCAAGAAACTGTGGGACGCGAGACTTCCGGATGGGCTTAGTCCTGTGGGTCGACGAAGGTCAGGATGCGCTTCGGGTTCTCCACCATCATCATCTGAATATGTTCCTCCGACACTCCCCGGAAGCGCATTTCGGGCAGGAACTTTTCCAGGATGAAAGAGTAGCCCGTTCCGCCGTATCGCTTGAGCTGCATCTTGGTGCACACGTCCTGGGACAGCAGTATCCGATCGGCGTAGCCGGCTTCTATGAGTTTGGGTATTGCTTCCGCCACCGCGGCCGTGCCGGCGCTGGTAACGAACATACTGATGTCGTCGCCGGGAGGCACAAACCGCAAAGGCACTCCTACCCGCCCCAGCAGGTCAAACTGGATGTAGACCCCGTGGCTCAGCAGTTCCAGCATCAGGTCCAGGTCGCCGGAAATGGTGTCGCTGTGACCAAAGATCACACGGGACAGGTCCGTACCTTCCTCACCAAGTATGCCGATAACCGCCAGTCTCTCCCGTCCGTTGCCGCCGCGATGGAATGAGATAGGAGCTCCGGTGGCGCGGCTGGCCCGGCCGGACGCCCGTATGCTCTTGATCTCGTTTTCCGTTATCGGATTGCCCTCTATACCCACTTCCCCTATGATCCCGGACCGGATACCGGTCCCTCCGACGCCAACTGTGACGTCCCGGACGATCTCGTCGGTCATGTCCTCCACGGTCCGCCGGTCCATGTCGGCCGGATGGTAGAGCTTCTGGTACCACCCCGCGCCCATCACCACATTGAGGCCAGTGGCTTGGGATACTCGGTATATGGCCAGCGGGTCTCGCCGGATGCCGATGCTGGTGACTTCCACAATGGCGCCGCCGCCGTGGTACCGGAACTCCATAGCCTCATCTATCGCCGTTCTTTCGTCCACCAGGACCCAATTGTCCCGGATGGGCTTGCGGTCCCGGGCTTGGTCCAGCTTGTCTATAGTCAGTTCCTGGTCCCACAAGCACCAGTCGGTTGCCGGCGTGTTGTCGTCCGGCGCTACGCCCTTGTAGAGAGTGATGAACAGGTGTTCGTGCATCAGGGTGGGTCCCAGTTGATCCGGGTCTATGGGGCCCCGGACCGTCATCACCTTGCCAGACATATTCGATACGTTTGCGGTCACGGACTCCTCCTCGCCGTAGTGAGTACGTCGCGATGGCAATGATAGTAATTGATGGGGCCAACGAAATCAAAGTACGGTAACGCTTGCCCCAACTCCTCAAAAGCCACGCTCATCCACTACCTGATTCGCTTGGCCGTCTTGTGGTGGCCGGTCTATATCAGGGCAAGAATTGACAGCACGTTAGCAACTTCTCCCATTTGCACCGCCGGGCCAAGGAGACTGTGGGAGAAGGAAATTTTAAATGTTCGGACATTTCGGGACATTTCAGGACATTCCGGTCCGGCGGCGATGTCGGATTTGTGACGCCCGCACAATTTACGGGCTGCCAGGTCCGGCAAGGTCCGGGGGCCGAAGCGGGGCACTGCAACCACGTAGACCGGGCAAGCATACACCGGGGAAGTACCATGGTACGCCACAGAGGCCGAGGGAGGAAAGGGGCGGCTGTCAGTGGGAGTGGAATTGTCCGTACCAAGATTGATGAAAAGGCCAAGACTCCGCAGGCATACGGAACTGGTTTGAGGGCAGGGAGTGGCTATCTCAGCTGCATCGGGCCATTTGAGACAAAAATAGGCCACTTCAGGGATCATTGAGCCTTGAAGCGGCAACTCTCGGGGCTTTTGGCTATGGTTGTGGCGGGAGTGCGAGGGAGTCGAACCCACCTACCCCGCTCGTCACGAGGCATAACGGATTTGAAGTCCGCAAGAGCCACTGGGCCCCATCCACTCCCCCGTTAAGGTCCGGTTAGCCTAGTCGCTGAGAACGTCGTCGATTATGCGGGCGAGCGCCAGTCATTGCCTGGCATGATGCGCAACATGAACTCATCGAACATTGGGACTGTAAAAGCGGTATCGCCGTGACTTGGACTCCAAATCATACCTTTGTTAATCAATTGATTTCTGGTCGGGGCCAAAGAACTCACTTGACGTTTAAGCTCACTGGCGATGTCGCCGGAACGATGGGGTCCCGCTCCAAGCTCAGCCATCGCCCGTACATACTTTTTTTCAGACGGCGTCAGCCTGTCAAACCTTACCAAGAAAAAGCTTTCGTCGAGAGTAGCTACGGCTTGTTTGGACGCTATTTCAACATTAGAACTTGTGATCGGTGACCTCTCGGCTACATCCCATACATGCTTACCCCATTCCTGCAAAAAATAGGGGTAGCATCGAGTTTGATTTACGATGGCATCCAAGGCGGCGTCCTCTATCTCCACTCCCTCGTCGGCTGCGGGTTTGGCAATAGCCAGCCTTGCGTCCTTATCAGACAAAGGTCCGATTTCCGGGAATGCAAAAAGCCTTTCAGCATAAGACTTAGCCTTCCCCATGCGGCCTCGTATTTGCGGTAGACCGGCCCCGAGCATTATTACGGGAAGTCGCCGCTGAGATGTCCGGTGCAGTGCGGTGATCAATGCTGCAAGTTCATCCTCTTTCACGTACTGAAGCTCGTCGACGAAGAGTCCTACACAGGTCCCGTCTGCTCTGGCTGCCTCGCCGACGACTTCCAACAACTCCTGTAAATCGATTTCTAAATCCCCGTTGTCCGCCAATCCAGGCTCAGGGTCAAGATCTAAACCGACCTCGATATCCTGGTACTTCACCTTCAGGGCTCCAACAAATCCCGCAAGCCCTCTAAGGGCACGCTGCGCCAAATCTTTGGCCGCCTCCCTATTCGACAGTTTCAGCAGCGCAATACGCAGTTGAGGCGCCAGAATGGAGGGAAGGGAACGCCCTTCAGGAGCTTCTATCCGCAGGGCGCAAATACCGCTAACCTCGGCATCTTCCCGGATGCGGTCCAGCAGCACGGTCTTTCCGACGCCCCTTAAGCCGATCATCAACAGGCTTTTGCTAGGACGTCCTATTCTGGTGCGTTCTAATGCGATATGCGCGGTGTAACGTATCTCATCACGGCCAGCTAGTTCCGGCGGTGGAGTGCCCGCCCCCGGTGCGTATGGGTTGCGTATAGGGTCCATGGGGTCAGTTTATAGCAATATTAGCCATGTTACAAACATTTTATAACATGGCTAACTTTGCTATGTTCATGCTGGGGGCTGTGGAGGTCGAGGCTGTCAGAATGGGGAGAAAAGCCTTGAAGCCTTGAGTGTGAGCCGTGGATACGAGGGCATTAAAGCAGCCTCCGGGAGAACTCCCGGAGGCTGAATCGCGGCTGGGAAAGTTGTGGCGGGAGTGCGAGGGAGTCGAACCCACCTACCCCGCTCGTCACGAGGCATAACGGATTTGAAGTCCGCAAGAGCCACCGGGCCCCTTCCACTCCCAGATGCGACGTTAAGACTTGGAGATTGGCACACTGAGAATTTAACGGCAGTTCCGCAAGCTGTCAACGCCTCCGGTGGATTCCCGCCTGCGCGGGAATGACAGGTGGGGTGCGGGAATGACAGGTTGGGGTGCGGGAATGACAGGTTGGGGTGCGGGAATGACAGATTGGGGTGCGCGGATGACTGGTTGGGGTGCGGGAATGACGGGTCGGGGCGACGACCGGCATGTCACACACCCTCTGAGAGAAGCGTTCTCCACTACCCTGCCAGCGCAGCCACCACTACTACCCGTTAAGGCAGTCACTGCTACGCCGCCAGCGCAGCCGCAACTTCGGAGCTGTCGGAGATGGTGGAAAGGAAGGGGAGGGCAACGGTTAACGCGGCGTCGTGGGCTTCCTGGCTCACGGAGGCGCAGCAGTCGCCGACCACGATGACGTTGTAGCCGCGGTCGCAGGCCTCACGCGCGGTGCCTTCCACAACGAAGTTGGTTGCTACACCGGCCAGCAGCAGCGTGCCAATCCGCTTGTTTTTGAGAATCGGCTCCAGGTCGGAAGCGGTGAAGGCCGATACCCCTCGCTTGGTAACGACGGGTTCGCCGTCCTGGGGGGGCAGCGCGTCATGTATGGCGGCGCCCCAAGTGCCTTCGATAAGGGCATTGGCGGCGTGAAGACCTTGCCACAGGCCGGCATTGGCCGGGCGTTCCGGGTAGCCGGGGCGAAACTTGACCGAGACATAGATGGTCAGGACGCCGGCGTTGCGGGCGGCGGTCAATAGCCGGGCGGTCTTGCCCAGTACGTCGTTGTCCTTAACCATCTGGGCGAAGCCAAAGTCCTTGAAGGCGCCCTCTTCATGAACAATATCGTTTTCAAAGTCCATGACCAGCAGGGCGGTGTGGCCGGGGTTCAGTTCCAAAGCCATGACGTCCTCCATGCGCGGCCGGGCGCGCGTCGTGGTCAAGCCTATAGATTCCCGCCTGCGCGGGAATGACGGGTTGGGCGCTGCGACGAGTTATGAGATAGTTTTTTACTCCCTAACGAAAAAGACTGGCTGATATACCAGTCTTTTTCCTCGATACCGCAGTACGGTGCGGGTCTGCCTAGTCGCTCAGAACGTCGTCGATCTTCTGCTTCAACCGGCCCTTGGGGACCGCGCCTACTATCTGGTCGACGGGCTGGCCGTTCTTGAAGAATATCAGGGCGGGTATGCTGCGGACGCCATACTTTATGGCGATGTTGGGGCTGCTGTCCACATCCAGCTTGCCTACGCTCAGTTGGCCGTCGTATTCCACGGCCATGTCGTGCACCGACGGAGCAATCATCTTGCAGGGGCCGCACCATTCGGCCCAGAAATCCACCAGCACCGGCACGTCTGATTGAAGAACTTGCTCGTCCCAGTTGGCCTCAGTAACTTCGATGGGTTCCGCCATTTTTCCCTCCAGAAAATATCGGATTGTTTTGCACGGAACGCACAGGAAATCAACGAATTCCGTATGAGTTAGTCTCAGTGTATAACGGTGTCAAATTCAGGTCAACACCGCGCTTTCATCAGGGTATGATCAAAAATAGTTGAAATATCAGGGATGGTACATCCGCCGCTTGGTGTAATTGTCTGAATCAGGATTTTCAGGATTGAAGGATTAGCAGGATTAAAGGCGTCCATCTTGAGAACCCTGAAATCCGGTAAATCCTGATTCAGACAGTCTCGCCCAACGGGATTTAGTCACACCCCTTTCACCACAGGGGATCGAGGGGCCGCGGAGACGGTGTGGTGGATTCCCGCCTTCGCGGGAATGACGGAAGGGGGTGAAACATCCCAGGCCTGTGTCATTTCGTATCATTGTGTGCTATTCAGCTTCGGCGGCGTGGGCGGAGCCGGGATATTTGTAACGTTTATTGCCTTTCATGAACCATCTATGCGCCACTTTTTGTGCCGTTTTGTGCCATTCTGTGTCACCCCCCGGCCAGGTTTACCGCCCCGCCGTTCGGGGCATCACATCCACCAGATACTATATTACGAGGGCGACGCCGGAGTTGGGAAGGGCCGGGTGTCAGTAGGCCCCTTCTCCCGCCATTGGATTCCAACCGCTGTTCCTTTATATTGGTTGGTAAGGGAAATTTTATTGGGGGAGCACTTGACGCAGCAGACTATCGCCAAGGGTGAACTGCTGGAACTTACGCTGGACGCTTGGGGCCGCTTGGGAGAGGCCATGGCCCGGTTCCAAGAGACCGACGTGTTCGTTTTCGGCGGCATACCCGGAGAACGGGTGACCGCGGAGGTGATGCGGGTGCACCGCCGCTACGCCGAGGCGCAGGTGGTCGAAGTTCTGGAGTCTTCCCCTTGGCGGGTGCAGCCGCCGTGTCCCTACTACGGTCAATGCACCGGCTGCCAGTGGCAACACATCGACTACCAGCACCAGTTAGAGGTCAAGCATGACAAGGTAGTCGATGCTCTGAAACGTGTGGGCGGATTTGACGCCGTGGACGTGTCGGAAGTCGTGCCGTCGCCCAAGCAATACGGATACCGCAACCATGCCAGGTTCACCATTGGACGCCAGGGAGACCTTGGTTTCGTGCACCGGCAGTCGCGCCGGTTCGTCAAGATTGACCGGTGCATGTTGATGCACGACGGTATCAACACCATCTTGACGGAACTGCAGGACAGATGCGGCGAGACCACCCAGCTTTCCATCCGGGCCGGACAGGTTACCGAGGACACCTTGGTGCAGCCGCGGTTGAGCAACCCGGACATCTCGGTGGCTACCGGGCAGAAGACCTATCAAGACTCCATAGAAGGCCGGCAGTTCCGCGTATCGTCGCCGTCGTTCTTCCAAGTAAACGTGGAGCAGGCGGCCAAGGTGGTGCAGGTAATCCAGCAGGCGCTTGATTTGAAGAAGACCGACCTGCTGGTGGACGCCTATATGGGTGTGGGCGCATTCGCGGCGCTCCTTGCGCCATACGTCAAGAAGGTCATCGGTATCGAGGAGTCCAGCGCCGCCGTCGCCGACGCCAAGGAAAACATCAAGGACATCGGCAACGTAGAACTGGCCTTGGGCAAGACGGAGGCGGTGTTGGGGCTGTTGGAAGAAAGGCCCGACGCCGTGGTGCTGGACCCGCCCCGGGCCGGGTGCCAAGCAGGGGCGCTGGAGGGCCTGCTGCGGTTGCTGCCGCCGAAGATTGCCTACGTTTCCTGCGACGCCGAAACCTTGGCGCGGGACCTCAAGATACTATGCCAGGATGCCTATTCGTTGGAGCGGGTCGTCCCCTTGGATATGTTTCCGCAAACGCACCACGTCGAGTGCGTGGCCACGCTGTACCGGAAGGATGGCTACGCCCCCTTGATACTAGCTTCCGCGTCCCCGCGCCGCAGGGACCTGCTGAACGAATTGGGGCTGGACTTCCAAGTGGTGCCGTCGAACATACCCGAGGAGAAGCAGGACGGCGAAACGCCCGCCGACATGGTGAAACGGCTGTCGATGGAAAAGGCGCAGGCAGTCGCCGGACAAATGAAGGATGGCTACGTCATCGGCGCCGACAGCACCGTTGCGCTGGACGGCGAAGCTTTTGAAAAGCCGGCGGATGCCGAGGACGCGCGGCGAATGCTGCGGCAACTGCGGGGCACCCACCACCAAGTGATAACCGGGGTTACGGTAATCGACGCCTCTTCCGGGCGCATGTTGACGGAGAGCATGGCCAGCGGCATTAGCTTGCGTAACTTCACCGACGCTGAGATGGAAGCCTCCATAGCGTCGGGTACGCCGCTGGACAAGGCAGGGGCCTACGCGGTGCAGGACCAGGAGTTCAGGCCTGCCGAGTCATGGCACGGCTGCTACACCAACATAATCGGGCTGCCCATTTGCCGGTTGCTGGAAATGCTGCGGGAGATAGGCTGCCAGCCGCCGCCGGGACAGGCTTGGCCGGACCCGGAAGGCTGCGGCCCCACCTGTCCATCCCGCCGGGCGGAAATGACCGGTGATTCCAGCCCGATCCGTCATTCCAGTGCAGGCGGGAATCCATTGCCGGTGGAAGAATCATGAACTTCATGGGAATGGGGCCCATGGAGTTGGGCGTGATCTTCCTGGTTGCCTTCCTGGTGCTGGGACCGGGCAAGTCCATCGATATGGCCCGGAACACCGGCAGAGTGCTACGGGAACTCCGCAAGAGCTTCTCCGATCTAGCCTCCGCGGTGGACTTGGAGGATCGCCAGCCACCCAGCCGCCCGCGGAACTCCCCGCCGCCTGACCAAGCCCAGTCTTCACAGAAACAGCCCGATGATGAATGAGCGGGAGTTGACCCTGTTCCAGCACTTGGGCGAGTTGCGGCGGCGCGTCTTCATATCCGTCCTGGCATTGCTGGTGGGCAGCGCGGTAGCCTTCGCCTTCTTCCGGCAGATAATCGAACTGCTGGTACGCCCCGCGCGGGACCTGGGCACGGATGCGGCGGGGCAGTTAATTTACACGGAAGTCACCGAGCTTCTCACCACCAGCGTAAAGGTGTCGTTTGTCTGCGGGTTCATCCTGGCCCTGCCGGTGATACTGTACCAAGTGGTGATGTTCGTGGGGCCGGGGCTTACGCGCCGCGAGAAGCGCTACCTGCTGGCGTTCCTGCCGGCCGCTTTCCTGGCATTCGTCAGCGGCGTAGCCTTCGCCTACTTTGTTATGAGTCCTCCGGCCCTGCACTTCCTCCTGACCTTCGGCAGCGACGTTGCGACCCCCATGATCAAGGTGAGCAACTTCGTCGACCTGATGGTCCGCTTGCTGTTCTGGATGGGGCTGGCCTTCGAGACACCCTTGATAATGTACCTGCTGGCCAGCTTGGGAATTGTCAACGCCCGGCGTCTCGGCAGGTTCCGGCGCTACTGGGTGATTATCGCCTTCATCCTGGCGGCCATCATCACGCCGACCTTCGACCCGGTGAACCAAGCCTTGGTGGCGGCGCCACTGCTGGTGCTCTACGAATTGGGCGTCCTGCTGGCAAGAGTGGCGGGCCGGAGGAAGGAGCCGGAGTCCCTGTCCCCGGTGCCCCACTCCGAATAGGGGGCAGCCCTCTCCCCAAGGGCTGACAAGGGTATGTAAAATTGAGATTATAGCTACGAACCGGCCCCACCGCCCCTGGATTCCGGCCTACGCCGGAATGACGGAATGGGTCCGCCTGGATTCCGGCCTACGCCGGAATGACGGAATGGGTCCGCCTGGATTCCGGCCTACGCCGGAATGACGGAATGGGTCCGCCTGGATTCCGGCCTACGCCGGAATGACGGAATGGGTCCGCCTGGATTCCGGCCTACGCCGGAATGACGGAATGGGTCCGCTTGGATTCCGGCCTACGCCGGAATGACGGAATGGGTCCGCTTGGATTCCGGCCTACGCCGGAATGACGGAATGGGCCCGCCTGGATTCCGGCCTACGCCGGAATGACGGAATGGGCCCGACTGGATTCCGGCCTACGCCGGAATGACGGAATGGGCCCGCCTGGATTCCGGCCTACGCCGGAATGACGGAATGGGCCCGCCTGGATTCCGGCCTACGCCGGAATGACGGAATGGGCCCGCCTGGATTCCGGCCTACGCCGGAATGACGGAATGGGCCCGCCTGGATTCCGGCCTACGCCGGAATGACGGAATGGGCCCGCCTGGATTCCGGCCTACGCCGGAATGACGGAATGGGTCCGCTTGGATTCCGGCCTACGCCGGAATGACGGAATGGGAGCGGTTTTGTATTTGAGCAAGCCTACCCTACTATGCGGTCTCACGTTCAACTGCGTAAAGTCCCAAATGAAATACATACCCTTGTCAGCTCCCCAAGGGGGAAGGAGCTTTTGCAACACCGTCCAAACAAAAAAGACCAGCGCGTTAAGCTGGCCTTTACCGACTGATTATGCTGACAACCCCTCATCGCTGACTGAAGCCTGTGGATTCCCGCCCCCGCCTTCGCGAGGGTGACGTTCCTGCGCGGGAATGACGGGTATAGAACGGGAATGACGAGTTGGGTACTGTGGTGAGTTTTGAGATAGTTTCTCAGTCCACCCGCTTGGTGACGCTGGTGGTCTCGGATTGCTCCTCTTTCTCTTCTTCGCCGGTTACCGCGCTCTTGAACGTCCTGATGCCGCGCCCTAAGGAAGAGCCTATTTCCGGCAGCCGCTTCGCGCCGAAGACCAGCAGGATGATGGCCAGGATAATCAGCAGTTCGGTCAAGCCGAATGGTCCAACTCTCATTATGCTCCCTGTTTATGGGAAGGTATTTCATTCAAGGTATTTCATCCAATGATAACAAAAGGGATGCGGGCGGTACAATGCGGGTCGGTGCGGCGTCAAGGCTGCTGTCTGAATCAGGATTTTCAGGATTGAAGGATTAGCAGGATGAATTGGCGCTGTCCTGAAAATCTTAAAATCCGGTAAATCCTGATTCAGATTCGGCCACAGGCGCTGGACCATTTTCACGCCATCTCGAAAACTTCCCGCACCGGCAGGGTGAAGCCGGGCAGGACGGGTGCGCCGTCGAGCGTGTCGGCTTCGGTAAGGGTGATTACTGGAACGCCGGACTGATAGACAGTTATGGTCCTGGTGTCCGGGTCTGCCACCCAGACCAAGATCACCCCGGATCTCAGCCACATCTGCGCCTTTTCGTGGACTTCCCGCATACTATCGCTTGGAGAGACAATCTCCACCACCAAGTCGGGGACTACTTCCGAATAGCCGCGAACCCTCACGTTCAAGGGGAGTCGCTCGGATGATGTAAACGCCACGTCCGGCTCCCGCACCGTATCCGGCTCCCGTTCCAGCCAGACACCCGAATCGGACGTCGTCAACCTGCCCAACCGCCTTGGCTCGACAAAAATCCCCAACCGAATCACAAACCTGGCCGCAATCTCGCCATGCTCCATTCCCGTAGACACAGTTTCGCAGAGCACTCCCCGCACCAACTCGCCCCTGACCCCTTGGCCGTACAAGCGGAGCAGGTCGTCGGCAGTCAGCAGTTTAGTTTTGCCTGTCGTCATGGAAATTCGGGACCTCTTGTTGGTTTGGGCTATTGTACCTCTTTTTGCCTTTTACTTTGTCTGTGTTTCTCCGCGCTCCCGGCGTTTAATCAAACGTTACCCTGCCTCCAGTTCACTCATGACATCTCTTCACTGCATGGCAACCCCAGTATCGCCGGTTTATGGCCTGCGGTGTTAAAATCGCATCCATAGATGCCAGAGAAGGTGAGTCCCAATGGACGTTAAAGAAGCAGCGCAGATTGCGAAGGTCTATGCCGCGGAGCTTTTCGGTGAAGAAAATATTATGAACCTGGGTCTTGAAGAGGCTGAGTTCGAACGCACATCGAACACTTGGAAAATAACCGTCGGATTTTCCAGGCCATGGGACCGGAAAAATGTCTTGACTGTCGCCATCGGAGACATTCGCGCAGAACGCTCATACAAGGTGATGCGCATCAATAACGAAAGCGGTGACGTTGAGTCCCTCAAGGACCGTCTTCTGAAGGAAGATACGACGTAACCGTATGCCACTGAGTGGATTATTCATTGACGCGAATCTTCTCGTGTTGCTTGTAGTGGGCAGTGAAGGGCGGGAGTTGATAGTCAAACACCGTCGCTTGGATGGATATTCGGTGAATGACTACGATATTTTGCTGGACTTGATTCGTCAGGTTGGACAGGTGTTTGTAACGCCGAACACACTTACCGAGGCTTCCAACCTGCTCGCGCAGCACGGAGAGCCGGAGCGCTCCCGCATACTGCGGAGACTCAAATATATCGTTCACGAAAGCGAGGAAGTCGTGGTCGCAAGTGCAGTCGCGACGAACAACATCCAATTCGAACGGCTCGGGCTTACCGACGCCGCGCTCCTCGAGGTGATTACATCTCAGACTCCTCTGGTCACCGTCGACTTCGATTTATACATAGCCGCTCTGGAGAAAGGGGAGGATACCGTGGTGAATTTCGCGCAGCTCCGAGACCAATAACATCCCTCCACGCGGCGCCTTTGAAGTCTCAGACGGCTTCATCCAGACCGGCCTGCCGTCCTTGGGGGCGGCGGACGCGCTGGGCCGGTTGGTAGGCTGCCGGTCGGGGCGGCAGGTCGAATCCTTGACCCGCCAGCATCTCGCCGATGGTGCGAAGCTGTATTTTCGGGAAGTCACGCTGCCAGACGTCCGAGTGATATAGCCCGCCGCTGGCCGCCTCCGCCCGCATGTCCCGCGTCGGCTCCTCCAGCGAAATGAACAGGCCCATTGCCGCCTTCTCCCGCTCTACCACACCTCTCAGGTCGCGGACCTGCGGCGACGACACGCGCCCGCCCTTCACTTGGACCACTATCTTGTGAGAGGTGCGCCGCTGGCCGTCGATGAAGTAGAGCAGGCCGTCGATGCCCCGGTCCGCGCCGCGCTTCTGCTCCGACTGGGGTTGGGCTTCGAGCAATGACACGGCCCAGAACTGGAACTGGTAGGGGTCCTGCTCCCACAGGGCGCGGGCGCTGCCCGCGTCCTGAGGCTCGCCCACCACATCGTAGTCTGTGCCCGGATCCAGATTGAAGGCCGTCTTGAGCCGGTTCTTCATCAACGCCACGGCAAGGTGGGTAATGTCGATGCCCAGCCACTGCCGCCCCAGCTTATGCGCCGCCGCCATCGCCGTGCCGCAGCCGCAGAAGGGGTCCAGCACCACGTCACCCTCGTTGGAGGACGCCGCGATGATGCGCTCCAACAGGGCTTCCGGCTTCTGGGTAGGATAGCCGAGAGATTCTGACCTTGACGCAGGGCGTATGTCGCTCCAATCATTCTGTAGCGGAACGCCGGGCATCTCGTCCAGATAGCGTTTGTACCGTGGCGTCCCATTTCTGGTATATGCGATACGCCCTTCCTCGGACATGGCAATCATTCCGTCCTTGGAATAGGCCCAATACCGTCCTTGGTAAGGTAATGCACCCTTGTATTCCCAACCATCAACGGGTTGACAGCATTCGTTGCTCAAGTCGGCTTCCCATTCTCCGTTAAGTGGACGCTTGACACGCCACTCGTAGCTGGTATCACCTCCGGGTTTGGCTGCGGTTAAGTCTCCCATTTGGTATCGCCGCCCTGAATCCAATTCGGTGAATTTGTAGAACGAGTCTACGTATTCACTGTCGTATCCGGTGTACAGCCAGTTCCAATTCCACGCATCGCTTTTGGTGTAAAAGAATATTGTGTCATGCACATTCCCATACTGGCGGCGCCCCTGTTTAGCATCGTTATGGGCGTTAGTCCGACGCCAGACTATTTCGCTCCTGAAATTGCCGGAACCAAACACTCCATCCAGTAGCAGTTTCAAATAATGGCTGGCCGTCGGATCGCAGTGCAGGTACAGGCTGCCCGTGGGTTTCAAGGCCCGGTGAAGCTCCACCAGCCGGGGCGCCATCATCACCAGGTAGGCCATCATGGCGTTGCGGCCGATGAACTGGCGGAAGGCGGAAATCATGTCCTTGACCGCCGACGGGACCGCCGGGTTCTGAATGATGTCCAGTTCGAAGGTGCGCTCGGTTTCCTGGGTCCACTCCCAAGTGTCGGTGAATGCCTTGATCTGCGCCGGCGACTCCTCCCCCGTCCGCTCCCGGAACAGGACGTTGTAGGAGGCGTTGGAGTTGAAGGGCGGGTCGAGGTACACCAAGTCCACCGACTCGGCGGGGACGTGGTCGCGGAGGACCTGGAGGTTGTCGCCGTAGAAGAGAGTGTTAGGCATGGGGGGTCTCCGGAGAGAACAGGATTTGGGCAAGGCGATTCCCCGGGTCGCAGGACTATACCGCGTAACGCCGAGGGTAAGCCTGTATATCCCGGAGTAGTTCGATATAAGGATTCCAACCAAAGTGTTGAAAAAGGGCGACGGCGTGCTTCAAGGCAAGCTCTTTAGTATCTGCGATCAACTCGATGTGAGAAACGTCAACCTTGCAGGTAAATTCGTCGACGGAGGCCTTAAACGGACCAAAGTATGAAGAATCCATCAGTTTGTCACTGATATTGAGGCCACGTCCTTTGAGTCCTCGAACGTTAATCTCCAAGTGAGATTGCCCGGTGCTGGCCTTGGTGAACGCCAGCCGCGCTGCCAACTCGAATATCGCGGTGAATAGGTGCACTGCGTCTACTACCTCGATAAATTGACCGTGTTTCCAACCGTCGGGTGGCGGCCATAGTTCGGATTGATCCCACCAATCCTCACGCATCCCATTAAGGACTGCTAACTGGCCGCTTTGAAAGAATCGCCACAGTTCCAGGTGCCGTCCCCGATCAGACTCGTGACCGATCCAGTCTTTGCCACAGTGGGTTGGCGCGCCGGAACCGAGATGAGGAAACCCCCACGAATGGATTTCAACGTAGGTCTTTTCCAAAATGGGCAGAAGCTCTGACTGGTCGGCGATTAGATTCTCCACGAAAGTGTCCGGGCGGATGACCACTCTCCAGTAGCCGCGGGATCGTATTTTGTCCAGGAGTTCGCTCATCTTAAATCACCCATTTGATTGTCAGGGTGGTCAGGATTGGTGTCCGCATCACTAATCGTTTGTGGGACGGACAGCCCGGCCCTTTGTACCATGTCAAGGAATTGCCGTATGCCTTTTTCTATCGCGAGGTTAAGCAAGTCCCGCATATCGGCTTGGGTAGGTATTTCCGACGTTTCCGGTTTCCTGCGGGGCCTTACGTAGCAGGCGCCGTCGCGTAGGACATCGCCAAAAGACCTCTTGCACAGAACTGGTATGTCGGAAAACTCCTCTACTTCAAGGACCACGTAGTTACCGCCGTAGTGTTCCTTTGTTTCCAGTTCAAAGGTGACACCGGGGTCCGCGTAGCGTGCAATCTGGTCTGACACGGCGTCATAGGTCCATGTGCGCCAGTCATTGTCAGTTAGACCAACCGGGTCCAAATTGCCTCCACTATCCCTGACACCTATTATCACCTTGCCACCACCGCGTCGATTTGACATGCCTAATGCCGCTTTGACGACTTGTGCCATAAGCCTGTTATTGGACAATGGCCCAGGCGCCTTGAACTCTATATCGCTTATCTCGTGGCGCAAGGCTATGGCATTGGCGAATTCTTCGTCCGTCACTTACTGAGCTACTCTCATTTTTGGTTTTCTGATGATCAATATCTGGCTGGTTTCGCTGTAGCAACGGGCATTACTCCCCCGTCCCCGCCAACCGTTCCGCGTCGCGGATGTAGTCTATTGTGGTGCGTATGTCGCGGACTCGTTTATCTTCCGGCGCACACTGCCCCAAATAGAAGCATTGAACGTGCAAGGCCCTGACTTGATGGTAGTCTTGCATCGGCAAAAAGGGCGGCGGTGCGCTCGGGTTGCAGCATTGCTCTCCATTATTGTCAAGTTACCCCGATTCTAGCATGGCGGGGGCCTGTGCAAAGTCTCCTCCGACATCTAAATCCCCCCAACCCGTCTTCCCCGCTAAGGCGTAGAACCAAACCCCCGACGGTGGATTCCCGCCTTCGCGGGAATGACGCCTGCCCTCGTGAAGACGGGGGGTGAACTGGCGAATTAGCTCCCGCGACTTTGCATATGCCCGCCAGCATGGCGCGTTTGCTTGTATCCTTTTGAGGGCCGCTTGTATACTGATTCATCCAGCCGCAAACCACGCTGGTCAAGTTGGTTGCGGCGATGACTTTGATTTCTGCGAGTGTACATGGAATCACCTTATGACGTTGTACTGATTGGAGCGGGGCCCGGCGGCTACGTCGCCGCGGTGCGGGCCGGCCAGCTTGGGTTAAAGACCGCGATAGTGGAAAACGAAAACCTGGGGGGCG
Source organism: Dehalococcoidia bacterium (assembly GCA_965261795.1). Lineage (GTDB taxonomy): Bacteria > Chloroflexota > Dehalococcoidia > Lucifugimonadales > UBA3495 > CBDCFV01. The sequence goes on along the minus strand of OZ253476.1, from coordinate 3,184,501 downwards.
TTTGCCTCAACTGGGGCTGCATACCCAGCAAAGCCCTCCTGAAAAACGCCGAGGTCCTTTCCTACTTCAAAAGGGGAGAGGAGTTCGGGCTGAGCTTTGACAACTTTCACGCCGACTATTCGGCGGCGGTCGCCCGCAGCCGGAAGGTGGCCGACCGGAACACCAGGGGTGTGGCTTACCTGCTGCGGAAGAACAACATCGAACACATTGAAGGGCACGGGCGGTTGGCCGGCCCCAATGTTGTTGAGGTTGCGCCGGAAGGCCGGCGGCTTTCCGCCCGGAACATTATTGTCGCCACCGGCGCACGGCCCCGGACCATTCCCCCGCTGCCGGTGGACGGCGACAAGATAATTACCAGCCGGCAAGCCATCGTGCTGGACCAACTTCCTTCCAGCATGGTTATCGTCGGCGGCGGGGCCATCGGAGTGGAGTTCGCTTACCTCTACCGGATGTATGGCGTGGACGTGACTGTGGTAGAGCTTTTACCCCGGCTGGTCCCCAGTGAGGATGAAGACATAAGCAGGCTGCTGGAGCGTAGTTTCTCGCGCCAGGGCATCAAAATCATGACCGGCGCCGGGGTGAAAGGGGCCAAAGTAGGGCCGTCCGGGGTAACGGTGACAGTGGAGAAGGGCGGCGTCGAGTCGGAACTGGAATGCGAGAAAGTGCTGGTGGCCATCGGCGTTCAACCCAACACCGAGGACGTGGGGTTGGAAACCGCGGGCATCGCTACGCAAAGGGGATACGTCGAAGTTGACGACGTCATGTCCACCAACGTACCAAGCGTTTACGCTGTCGGCGACGTTACCGGAAAGCTGGCGCTGGCCCATGTCGCGTCAGCCCAGGCCGTGACGGCGGTGGAGCACATCGCTGGCATAGAGACGCAGCCTTTGGACTATGAGTCCATGCCGAGAGCCACCTATTGCAGTCCCCAGATAGCCAGTTTTGGGCTTACGGCAGCCCAAGCGGTGGAGCAGGGCTACGAAGTGAAGGTTGGCGCCTTCAATGCGCAAGCCAACGGAAAGGCGTTGGCCATTGGCGAGCCGGACGGCGTCGTCAAGCTGGTGATAGATGCCAAGTACGGGGAGCTGTTGGGCGGTCACATGATAGGCCCGGAGGTTACCGAACTCCTGGGCGAACTGGTCGTTGCCAAGGTGCTGGAGGGGACTACATTGGAGTTGGGTTGGGTGGTGCACCCGCACCCGTCCCTTTCGGAAATGGTGAAAGAGGCGGCGTTAAGCGCCCAGGGGCGGGCAATACACATGTAGAGGCAAGGCCTCTTCCTCACGAAATCCTGTGCATTGCCAACCGGACTGCACGCGATTCGGTCTGTGTTGCAGCCCTCAGGCGTCAAGGGTATACTTTGGGGACACCTAAGCAGGACAGCCTCAACAGTTGACATAAGTACAATTGTTGTTGCCTGCAAGTCATGTACACCGTGAGAGTCCCTTGGAAGGAGCGATTCGATGGGCGTGGGAAGCTTCGATTTTTCTCTCGCAATTGGGGGTGAGGCCGGGCAGGGCATAGCCACCCCGGGCGATATCCTTGCCCGCATATTCGTTAGGCGCGGGCTTCATCTGAACACCTATAACGCCTACCAATCGATCATCAGGGGCGGGCACATCTTCCTTTACGTCCGCGTCAGCGATGAAGAGATTCACACCCACGGGGACAAGCTGGACTTGCTGGTGTGTCTGAACCAGGACACGATGGACCGGCATTTGCAATTGATGGGCCCGGGGACAAGTGTGCTGTATAACGGCGACACCGTCAGGCCGGGAGAGGCCGCCGACGGAGTCCAGTTGTGCCCCCTGCCGGTGTCACAGCTTAACAAGAGCCGCAACAGGTTGGTGCTGAACACCATGGCGGTGGGCGCGGCCATGTCCTTGTTGAGGCTCGACTTCGGTATTCTCGAGGAAAGCTTGAACCTGCGGTTCCAACGGCAAGGGCAGGCGGTAATCGACCAGAACGTGGAAGTAGCCCTGGCCGGTTACGACTACGCAAAAGCCACTTTGGAATCCTTCCCCGCCAATGTACCCACAGGCGCCAAACCTCTGGCAGTATGGTCCGGCAACGATGCCTTGGCCATGGGGGCTGCCGCCGCCGGCGTCAAGTTCTATGCTGCCTATCCAATGAGCCCGGCCAGCGGCATTCTGCACTGGATGGCGCAAAACGCGCGGAACCTCGGCATTATGGTGCGCCAGGTAGAGGACGAGATTAGCGTGGCCAACATGGTGATAGGGGCGGCCCACGTGGGTTGCCGCGCCATGTGCGCCACCTCCGGCGGCGGGTTCGCGTTGATGACCGAAGCGGTGGGAAGCGCAGGCATGATGGAGATTCCGGCGGTGTTCGTTGACGTGCAGCGCGCCGGACCGTCCACCGGTGTTCCGACCAAGACTGAGCAGGGTGATCTTTGGCAGGTACTGGGAGCGAGCCAGGGAGACTTCGAGCGGTTCATCGTCGCACCCAAGAACTCCTTGGACTGCTTCAACACCATGCCCGAGTTGTTCAACCTGATCGACAAAGCCCAATGTCCCGGAATAGTGGTGTCGGACCTCCTGATCGCCGAGGGGCGCTACAGCATCGATCCGGACCTTCTCGACATGCACCCGAAGATAGACAGGGGTGAGTTGATCACTGAACCGGCCTCGCCCAACGGTTACAAGAGGTACAAGGATACCGATACCGGTATCTCCCCCCGAGCGCTGCCTGGCTTGGAGGGTTACGTGCATATAGTAGCTACCGACGAGCACGACGAAGATTCGACGCTCATCAGCGACGAGTTCACCAACCCTCACAAGCGGCGCAGGATGGTGGAGAAGCGAGGGCGCAAGTTCCAGACCGTCGTTAAGGATATCGAGCCGCCGGAACTGGAAGGGCCGGAAGACGCCCAAGTTACCTTGGTGGGTTGGGGCTCTACTTACGGAGTCATTAAAGAGGCAGTGGCGTTGCTCAAAGAACAAGGCGTTATCGTCAATCAACTGCCTATCAAATGGATTGTTCCCTTCCATGGCGAGGCCATAGTTGAGATTCTATTCCGGTCCAAGCAAGTGATAGTGGTGGAGAACAGCTATTCCGGCCAGTTCTATCGCTACATGCGCAGCGAGACGGGCCTCAGCGTCGACGGGCACATCCGCAAATACGACGGTGAGCCCTTTATGCCCCACCACATTGTCGACGGGGTGTTGGAGCAAGTCGCTGGAAAGACGACCCATTACGTGCCCTACCAAGAGGCGATCACTTAATCCACTGCCTCCGCGGGGGCAGGCGTCATTCCCGCGCAGGCGGGAATCCATTAACGAGGTGCATTCATGACAACCACTTTGCCGGAAGCGGAGGGCAAGCCCGTAATTCAATTGACCGCCAAGGACTTCAAAGGCCCAGTGGACCCTGACTGGTGCCCGGGGTGCGGGGACTTCGGGGTTTTGAACAGTCTGCAAAGGGCGTCCGCTGAGTTGGGCCTGCGTCCCCACGAAATCCTTACCGTCAGCGGAATCGGCTGCTCTTCCAACCTGCCCGGGTACTTTAACTCCTACGGTATGCACACGCTTCATGGCCGGTCCTTGGCGGTGGCTACCGGCGCCAAGATGGGCAACCACCGGTTGCACGTTGTGGTAACCGGCGGGGACGGGGACGGCTATGGCATCGGCGGCAACCACTTCACCCATACCGCCCGCCGCAACGTAGACTTGACCTACATCGTCATGAACAACCAGATATACGGGTTGACAACGGGTCAGGTATCCCCCACCAGCGACATGGGGATGAAGACCAAGAGCACGCCGTTCGGCAGTGTGGAGTTGCCGATCAACCCCATTACGTCCGCCATCATGAACGGGGCAACCTTCGTGGCCAGGGGTTACAGCGGCGACGTGAGGCACCTCACCAACTTGATGAAGCAGGCTATCCAGCACAGCGGGTTCGCCTTGGTTGACGTCTTCAGCCCGTGCGTTACATTCAACCACGACAACAGCCATGCTTTCTTCAAAGACCGTATAAAGAGGCTGGAAGACGAAGAGCACGACACTCGCGACTGGCAGGCCGCGTGCGAAAAGGCCCTAGCCTTCGGTGACACCATCTACACCGGGCTTTTCTTCCAGAAGGAAGCGCCGACGCTGGACGGCAGCGAACCCGTTCTGGATGAACAGCCTCTGGCCCACAAGCCTTTGGGGTTGACCGAGGAGCAGTCGAAGCGGATCATCGACAGAATGATGTAAGCCTCGGTGACCAATAACCATCCCGCGGAGATTCGCTGGCAAAGAAGCCGGTGGCTCCGGCCACATGCTATAGTTGCGCCGTTCGGAATTTTCCTGGCGACAGTGGCGCTTTACTGGGCGGCGGCTGAAAAGCCATTTGACCTAGGCGATGTTAGGTCACTGGCAAGTCTGGTAGACTTTGGTGTAGTACTCTACGCGATGGTCGCCGTATCAGTGGAAACAGGAGTAAGAGCAGTGTTTTGGGCGCTGGACCAAAGAAGGCAGTGGCGGGCGAGGATGAGAGAGGAAGCAAAGGCTCAAGGGAGAGCCGAAGCCAGGGCGGCAACTCTCGCTGAAATGATAGTGGTGAAAGAGTCCGGCGGCGATCTGGAGGATTGGTTGCACCGCGCCGTCGCCACGCTTGAAGAGGACCAACCTCAGAAATAGGATCTGAGCCGGGTCATATATGTGCGGTGACGCATCCCACCTTCATGACAAGACAGGGCCAAGACTTCCGGTCTCGGCCCTTTTTATTTGCCGTTCAATCCCGTTTTCTATTTGCTAGGTTCCGGGTCTTCCAACCTGAGCGCCGTTGGGGTCTCCTTGCCCCTGACCCTTTAGTAGTTTAATATCTAACCGAAATTCGCGGCCCATCTGTTCCTCTTGTTTCAGCCTAAGTTGGATGGGCTACTTGGCGAGCCGGTCGCCGGCGCGAGGCCGTGGGAGGACACTTTGGCAACTACGATCGTCATGCCCCAAATGGGTTACGACATGCAAGAGGGCACCGTGGTGCGGTGGATGAAGAAGGAAGGGGAGGAGGTGGCCCGCGGCGAGGTTCTGGCTGAAATCGAGACCGACAAAGCAACGGTGGAGTATGAAGCCTTTGTGGGCGGGGTACTGCGTAAAATTGTCGCCCAGGAAGGCGTCGCTATTCCCGTAGGCGACCTGATCGCCGTAATAACCGCTCCCGACGAGCCGCTGCCCGACGATTTGGGAATTTCTCCCCCGGCGGCGACTCCCCCGGCTGCACAGCCCGCCGTCGCCTCTCCGACTCCCCAAGTAACTTCCGCAACATCGGCCTCCGGTGAAGTGCGGGCGTCTCCCATCGCCCGCCGGATAGCGCGAGAGCAGGGCATTGACCTTGCAACCTTGACCGGCAGCGGCCCCGGCGGGCGTATCGTAGAGGCCGACGTGCTGGCCGCCGCTGAAGCCAAGGCCCAGGGGGCGGCTGCGGCGATGGCTCCCGGAGGAGTATTGGCGTCTCCCATCGCTCGCCGGTTGGCCAGAGAGCAGGGCATTGACCTTGCGGCTTTGACCGGCAGCGGTCCCGGAGGCCGCATTGTAGAAGCCGACGTGCTGGCCGCCAGCGAAGCCGCATCCGTTGCCGAGCCTGAACCTGCCCAAGCCGCCACCTCATCCACCGAAGAGCCCGGCGGCGATAGAGTGGACCTGTCCCGGATGCGCCAGACCATCGCCCGCGTAACCGGCGACAGCAAACGGGATACTCCGCATTTCTACGTTTCTTCCGACGTGGACATGTCCAAGGCGATGGCGCTGCGGGCCGACGTCAACCAAGCTGTTCCCAGCGAAAGCCGTGTCAGCGTAAACGACCTGATTGTCAAAGCCTGCGCCATGGCGTTGCAGCGGTACCCCAAGTTCAACGCGTTCTTCCGCGGCGACCATCTTCAGATGAATCCCAACGTCAACATCGGCATTGCTATAGCGTTGGAGAGTGGCCTGATCGTGCCGGGCATCAACGGGTGTGAAAACAAGACGCTGGTGGAGATAGCCGCCGACAGCAGAGACCTTATCTCCAGGGCCCACACCGGCACACTGCGCAACGAAGAGTACAGCGGGACAACGTTCAGCATCAGCAACCTGGGGATGTTCGACGTCGATAGTTTCACCGCCATTATCTACCCTCCCCATGCCGCCATCCTGGCTGTGGGCCGGGTGAAAGAACAGCCAGTCGTCCGTGACGGACAGGTCGTGGTGTCTCAAATGATGAACGGGACCTTGTCCGTAGACCACCGAGTGGCCGACGGAGCGGAAGCCGCCCAGATGCTTATGGAAGTCAAGAGATTGCTGGAAAACCCCGTTAGTTTGCTCATTTAATCGACCGATTCTTATCAGGAGGGGCCGCCTTGCCCAGAATAACCGGAGCACAGGCCATTACCGAGTCGTTAAAGGTCCATGGAGTAGATACCATCTTTGGGATTGTTTCCATTCACACCCTGGACCTGTTTGATGCCCTTTTCCGTGAACAGGAGAGCCTGCGGTACATCGGGGGCCGCCAGGAGTTGGGCTGCGGCTTTATGGCCGACGGCTACGCCAGGGCCACGGGAAAACCCGGCGTGCTGCTGACCAGCACAGGCCCCGGCGCGGCGGACTCGGTTGGCGCTTTGGGAGAGGCCTACTACTCCAGTTCGCCGGTGCTGGAACTCACCACCAACGTGGAGCAGGAGTTCGTCAACAGCGGCAAACTGTCAACCCACGAGACCAAAGACCAGTTAGGCATGTTCAAGGCGGTAACCGATTGGAATGCGTTCATCGACCAGATTGAGTCCATTCCGGACCATTTTGTCGAGGCGTTCCAGCGGTTTAAAGCGCGGAGACCTCGTCCGATAGAGTTGGAGTTGCCGACCGACCTGCTGGGGCAACAGGCCGATGTGGAGGTGCTGACCCCTCGATCTCCCGACATCCCCCAAGGCGACCCTGCCATGGTGGAGAAGGCCTTGGAGGCGTTGCTGAACGCCAAGCGTCCCGTCATCCTGGTGGGCGAGGAAGTCCAGTCCCTCGGCGGCACCGAGGAGATAGTCCGACTGGCCGAAATGCTGGGCGCGCCGGTGGTAACCGGCGACGGCGCAAAAGGCGCAATTCCCGAGGACCATCCGCTGTCTTTGGGGCAGGTCCTGGGCAAGCGTATCTGGGGCGAGAATCCGTTGCAGGAGTGGATGGGCACTTGCGACGTGGCGCTCATCCTGGGTTCGATTATGCCCCTGCGCAGCACCTCTGCCGTGGGGTTGAAACTCCCCAAGACCGTGATTCACGTACTGCTGGACGGCGACTCTATAGGGAAGAATTACGACGTGGATGTGCCCATCGTCGCCAATTCCCAAGCGGTGGTCAGGCAGCTTCTGGACGGTATAGGAAACCGCGATGTGTACAAGGGCGACAGCTTCCGCAATGAGATCGACTCCATGCGGACCCAGGTATATCAGACCCTCAAAGATACGTGGGGCAACGAGACCCGGACCTTCGAAGCGATAAGGGCGGCGACCCCGCGCGACACCATATTCTCATTGGACGCCACAGTACCCACCAGCCGCGCCATCCGGTGCCTTCCCATCTACCAGCCCCGCACGTTCATGTACCCCCACGGTTGGGCCGGCATAGGATTTGCGTTCCCGGCGGCAATGGGCGCCAAGGTGGGCAAGCCCAAGCAGCCCGTGGTGTGCGTGACCGGCGACGGTGGGTTCCAGTATAATTTCCAGGAACTGGCTACCGCCGCCCAGTACGGCATCAATCCCATAGTGCTTATGTTCAACGACAGTGCTTGGGGTGTGCTGAAAGGGTATCAAAACAACAACTTCAACGGCAGGCTGATGGGTACGGAGTTAATCAACCCCGACTTTGTAAAGCTGTTTGAGAGCTACGGATTCGAGGGCACAAAAGTATCCACTGTCGATGAAATGACCCGCGCCTTGGAGAAGGCTGTCGCCTCCGACAAAATCCAGCTTATAGAGGTGCTGACGCCTGATGGATTTGGGGCGTTGGTGTAAGCTGGCCGACGAAGCAAAACCGGGACCTGTTCGGGGCTTGTGGCTTGGGCCGCAGGTCCCGTCCCCTTGCGGTCCAGGGCGTAGATTTAACATAAGGTAACTAAGCCAAGCAATCGGGACTAAGCTCTGACCATCGCCACCAGACCGTAGGAGCCGCAGCGCTGTCATGTCGGCCCCCCAATCCAACGACCACCACTCAACAAGTCAACGGCACCAACGCCGTGTCTATCCGCTGGACGCCCACGAGCTGACCGAGGAGCAGATTGCCGTTGCATTTGCGATGACCTCACGGAGGCCTGAGCCTTTCGACGAGATCGCCCGGCAGGTCAGCCAAGAGAAGGCCGCCGATTTTCACGAAAGGTGGGTGTTGGGGTACGGCCATGCGTCGGTGGCCGAGCACGCGGTGGTGCACCTCGCCGTTGAGAACGTTTCCCGCTTGGCCTGCGACGCCCTCGAAGACAACCGGTTGGCGTCCTACACCGAAAAGTCGTCCAGGTACCAGGTAATGCCCGGTGATTACTTCCATGTGCCGGAAGAACTTGACGACCGTCCCGCGTTAAAGCAGGAATTCGTCGAAGCCTGCGAGACGCTGTTCGCAGCATACACAAGGCTCATCGACGACTGCTTGGTTTACCTGAAGGGTGTCTATAGCCAGCGGCAAGGGGAGCGGGATGGCGTCTACAACTTGCGGTTGCGGCGTATCGCCACCGACCATTGCCGCGCAGTCCTGCCGGCGGCGACTCTGACCAACGTAGGTGTTACCGCCAACGCCCGCATCCTGGAGCACGCCGTATCCAAGCTCTTGTCCGGCAAGCTGATGGAGGAAAACCAACTGGGGCTGGAGGTGCGAGAGCAAGGAAGACAGATTACACCCACCTTAATCAAGTACGCGGAAAGGAACGAGTATTTGTCGCGGGATGCGGAGCGTCGACAGGAGTTGGCTGCCCACTTGGGTTTGGAGGTGACGGGCGCTGCGTCAACCCAGGCTCATGGACGGGAAGATGTACGGCCCCAGGTCCGGTTGGTCCACTGGGACCCGCAGGCCGAAGAGAAAATCGCCGCTGCTCTGCTGTACGGCGGATCCCACTTGACCTACGAACAAGTGTGGCATCATATCCAAGACATGGGCCACGATGCCCGCCAGGAAATCATCGACGAGGCATTGAGCGGCCTCGGACCACACGACGCGCCAGTCCGGGAATCGGAAGTGGTCGATTACACTTTCGAATACTTGATGGACTATGGCGCGTACCGGGAGTTCAAGCGGCACCGTATACAGTCATACTTCCCACAATTGCTTACCGTCGCCCACGGGTACAGGGTGCCTTCAGTGGTGGCAGAGGCAGGGTTGACCGGGGAGTTTGAAGAGGCAGTTGCGGCGGCGGAGCGGGCCTTTTGGAACGTCCACCAAGAATTCCCGGTCGTGGCGCAATACTTGGTGACACACGCCCACAACCGGCGGGTGTTGTCCAAGCTGAACCTGCGGGAGTGCTACCACCTGTTCAAGCTGAGGACATCGGAAATGGCCCACTTCTCAATCCGGGAGCCGGTGAAAGAAGCGCTGCGGCTGGCGTCGGAAAAGCATCCTCAACTATTCCGCCATTTGAAACTCAGGGACTAGCTTCTGTTGACATTTCCCCGTCATTCCCGCGCAGGCGGGAATCCATAGACTTCTAATCGGAGAGAACGTGACTGGCTGATAGTGCTTCTGGATTCCCGCTTTCGCGGGAATGACGTTATGGGGTTACTGGACTGCCTGATTTCGCAAATGTCAACAGGGACTAATCCGACCGGCGTCCCTTTCGTCCCTTTGAGGCCATCCGGCAATGGGACGGGTCAGGATTGGGCAAGGCGGGCGGTTATCGTCGCCAATCGGGCGCCCAAGTCTCTGGCTTGGGCCAGGTCGTCACCGGTCACCTCTCCGGCTGCCGTGGCGCCGTAGTAGGAGCCGGAGGTCCTCATCCGTTCCGACCAACGCAGCCCAACCACCAACATGCCGCCCGCCAGCAGCCAGTGAAGCAGTTGCAGCAAAGTCATTTCCAAGCCTGAATGACGCCCCATGCCGGTAGTGAACGCCGCCGCCGGCTTGCCTGCCAAGGTCCCCTCCTCCCAGAAGTCTCCCTGATCATCGAGCCACGACTTGAGGGAGCCTGTCATGCCGCTCCAGTTTGGAGAGCCCAGCATCAGGCCGCCGGCGGACAGCAGGTCATCACGGGTTGCTTGGGACAGAGTCATTAGCTTGGGTTCGGCCAAGCCCGTCTGGGATACACCCTCAGCGGCGGCTTCGGCCAACGCCCTTATGGCGCTGCCTTTGTCGTCAAACAGGACGAGGACGGAAATCGGCAAAGTGATGACTCGCTACGGGTCTGAGCAGTCCCTGGTATAGCCGCAGTTGGGGCAGATGATCTTGCACTTTATTTCCAACATGGGGGTGCTGCAAATGTCACATGCAAGAACAGGAGGAGAAGGGTTGTTCATGCCCATGCACGGCTCCTTTATTCAGTGTTGGCCTTGGCTATGCGTATCGGTCAACGGTTCCAGTATATCCAACAACTCCGCCACATGCTCCAAGTCTACTTCAATTGCGGTGGCGTTAAGCAGGAATTTGCGCTTGTAAAAGTTCCCGTGCAGGTCGTTGGCGATGCCGCGCAATCCCGGCAGCCTAGTGTCGCCGGTCAAAATGCGGGCATTTTCCATCACCCTGTTGAAGTGTTCGTGCGTGCTATATTCCCAGCCTTGGGCCGTCGCTGCGGCCGCGGCCATCCAGCAGGCTGCTCCCCAGCCTTTTTCAGAGGCTTGGTGCAGGTCATCTTCGGCCAAGTACTCCCTGCTTTTGGACAAGAACTCGCGGGCCTGTTGCCGGTAGTCGGTCACCGCGGCAAGGTCGGGGACTGCTTGTTCCGCATTTAACATTGTTTTGCTCCGAGGGCTTGGCAAACGATGGCCGCATGGGTGAGAGACTCGCTACCGGGAGATGTTTTTGGCCAGTATCTGCCCCTCCAGCACCATTTCGGCCTTTTCGTGCTGGCTACCCACCGCGGGATGGGCCGCCAGCCTGACCATATCATACTGGAATATCGGTTCTGGGGGATGAATGGTCACGGCGCCCCGCCCGTAAGAGTCTACTTTCAGTTGGCCGGCCCATATCCTTTCGTCGTTACGCACAAGCCATACGTGATAGCTGGAAGGTTGCTCAAGCTCTGGCAGCCCATCCACCATCAGCATCGCGCGGCGTCCATCTTCCGCCACCAAGAGCATACCCGAGGCGTTGGCGCTGGGGTGGAGTGGTCTCAGAATTACGTCGTGGTTGGCAGACGGGCCCAGCCATTCTGTGGCGACCCTCAATTGGGTGAGCCAGTGGGTCATCTGGGAGACTTGGGCCGTCATGTTGTCCATCCGCTGCAACACTGTGGTTTCTTTTTGAAGATCATTCAATTGGGAGGACAGAAGATAATACCCCACCAGGTTATAAAGGGCCAGGGCGATAATCAGGGCGGCTGCCAAGGGCACCAGGGTCCTGGTCACCAGGGTCCTGGTAAACCTTCCCGCCCACCACGGGAGGGTGGACGCAGCCGTTTCTCGAGGACGGTCGAAGACCTGGGTCTGAGGTATCGTGGCCATGGTCAGGGCTTGCAGGGCGGGCGGCGGCGGAATCTGGTTAACGGATTGACCCAACATGGCGGCGGCGGCTTGATACCCCGCAACGGACTCCTGGCACGCTGCGCACGCCGTCAAGTGGACTTCCACCACGGTGGTCTCGACATCACTCAGGACGTCCAGCGCGTAGGCGCTCAGATGCTCCTCTGGATGGATCGAGTTACTCGGGTCTGGTGTTAACATCTTCCTCCAGCACCAACTTCAGTTTCCGCATTGCCAGACGGACTCGTGTCTTCACTGTGCCCAGCGGCTGCTGAAGCGCCGTTGCCATCTCGGACTGGGAGTAGCCTTCGAAGTAGCCAAGAAGGATTACTTGACGCTGTTCAGGCGGCAGAGTGGCCAACGCGGCCATGATGCGGTCCCGGTCCAATTTCCTCTCCACTTCTTCCTCGGTGGAGATTCTCGAGGACGGAAGGAATTCGAGCGTGTCGTAAGCGCCCTGATCGGTAACGGCCGCGCCGCGCCGCTGCGACCGGATCATGTCTATTATCTTGTGATGGGCCACGCTCATTATCCAGGCCTTGGGCTCACCCCGGTCTGATTTGTAGCTGGACGCCTTGAGCCAGATGTTTAAGAAAACGTCCTGTGTCGCTTCCTCAGCAAGGGCTTCCTGCTTGAGCATAAACATAGCCAGAGAGTAGACCGACGACGCGTACTTGGTGTAAAGGGCTTCTAAAGCGTCCTTCTCCGACGACGCAATACACGATATAAGCTGGCGGTCGTCCAATTCCTGGTAATCGACCACCTGGTTACACTCCCTTGCCGGACACCAAGAAGCCCGTAACCTTCCTTACGGGTTTAAGGGCTTTTTGGATTCGACCAGCGTCATGGAGTACGGCCACAGCTTCGTGCGGCCCGTCAATCCGAAGGACTGGAGCCGTTCGGCGCCAACCCCGGCGGCCCGTACCAAGCGGGTTGGTCCCTGATGGGACCGAGGCAGGCAAACGAATGCTCCTATGGTGAGTAACCATCGTCATGAAGTTTGTCACGCTTCCGGAATCACCATGTTTTCGAACAAGGGATCGAGGGCGGGCAATTCTTCCAGAGACCAGACAAGTTCCAATACCCGGTCCCGTTGCGGCGCGGGCAGCACACCGGCGGCCAAGCGGTGGAACTTGGCTTCCACCTCAGCGTCGCTCATGGGATTGCGCCGATTCCCCTTGGGGTTACGTGTACTGGCCTCATGCACTTGGCCGGACCGGTCAGTAACTTCCATGCGGCAGTTGAACTCGGAAGGGTAGTTGGCGGTGAACTCCGGGTCTTCCACCAAGGTCATCTTTGCCATGATGCCGCGCAAGGCCGGGTCCAGGATGCGAGTGTCTGTAAAGCTGTCCTCGGTCACCCCGCCGTCTTGAAGCGCGGCTGCCACCAAGTAGGGAATGCTATGGTCGGCGGTCTCTCTGGTCTGGGGGTCCCATTTCTCCGGCTCGGTGGCCGCCGAGCTGATAGCCCCGCCGTATGAGTGAATCCTAATCGACGCTATATCGCCGGGAGAAACCCGGGAACGGATCTCCAACGCCATCTCGATAGGAGCTTGAGTGTGGATTTGCGAAGGAAAGGACTTGAAGGTGGTCTCCATTATGCGAAAGCCGGTAGGACAATCGGAGTCCACGTTGCCCAGTTTGGGCAGAGGCGGAGTTTCGGGTTGATTGCCCAAGGCTTGGGACCAAAGGCCGCGCCGTCCCTCGAATGGTTCGAAGGGGCCGGTCATCCCTTTAGCCGCCAACTGGGCCGCGAAAATACCCGCCTTGGTCGCGCTGGCGGCGGCGCACCCTTTCCACATGGAAAGCTCACCGGTGCGTGTAACCCCAAGAGGCAGGTTGGGTGTAACCGCCAAGGAAATGGCGTGCCCCATTCGCTGCTGGTCCAGCCCCAGTATCTTGCCGGCGGCGCAGGCGGCCCCGATGACGCTGAACATGCCTTGGTCCCAGCCATGGTCTCCCGACACTACGTTGTCGCTCAATCGGCAGAACACCTCGTAAGCCAGGACAGTCGCCGTGATTAACGCACGTCCGTCGCTGCCTGCAGGGGATGCCAAGGACAATGCCGCGGGTATCATGTCGCTGGGATGTCCGCCGCCGGGCGAAAAATATGAGTCGTTGCAGTCCAGGTAGCGAATCATAACGCCGTTGGCGAAAGCGGCCATATCCGGGGAGCTATGGTCTCCAGTGCCCAATATTCTGGAAGGAGCGGAACTGGAAATGCCCCCGGCCACGGCCCTGGCGATAATGGCGGGCTGGGAAGGGTATCCTCCCAAGGCGCAGCCAAGAGTATCCACCAGGGTCCGTTTGACCTGATGCACCACTTGCGGGCCAAGGTCTTTGTAGCCAAGGCCGCACGCGTATGAGCTAAGAGCCTCTGTGGTACGGTCCATAGGTATCTTCCCGTTGGACGCGGCGGTCCAAGGGCCCGCCTACCGCAACACCGCTTCCGCCATGCGCTCCAACTGCTCCCCCATTTCGGCTTCCGTGTCCACGTGCTCGGGTCGCACGATTACCCGGTCAGCGCCAGCGTTCAGCAGAGACTGCACCAAGTCGCGTTCCGGTGCCTGCCCGAATACGGAGATTGTAATCGACTTGGGGTCTCGGCCAACTTCAGCGGCCATCGCGTCCAGCTTGGCGCGGCTGTCCTCCACATCGGCGGCGGTAACCCGGTTGGGCAGCCATCCGTCGGCGTGGGCCACCACCCGGCGAAGCACGTTTCTGGCCATGCCGCCCAATACGATCGGCGGGTGGGGTTGCTGCACCGGCTTAGGGTAGGACTTTACCGGCGGAAAGTCGAAGTACTGTCCGTGATACTCGGCTTCCTCCTTGGTCCAAAGCTCCTTCATTACCTCGATGGCCTCGCGGGTCTGAGTCCACCGGTGATCGAAATCACCGCCCATGAGTTCGGTCTCTTCCCGCAGCCAGCCAGTGCCGATACCCAGGATGAAACGGCCGCCGCTAACCAGGTCCAACGTCGAGATTTCCTTGGCCAGCAGCAGGGGGTTGCGCTCGGGTATCAAGGTGATGCCGGTGCCCAGCTTGATGGTGCTGGTGACGCCCGAGGCCCGCGCCAAGGCGATGTAGGGATCGGTGAAGTGCGAGTAGGTCCAGGGAATTTCGCCGCCCGTCGCCGGGAAGGGGCTGTTGCTGTGGACCGGCACCGCCGGATGCTCAGCGTACCAGATGGAGTCGAAGCCCAACTCCTCGGCTTTCTTGGCCGTGAAAGCCGGGTCAATAGTATAAGCGGGTAGCGGTGTCGAAACTCCTATGGGCATGGGTTAACCTCCTTTGTCAGGCCAAGCTTGAGGCGACTATGTTGAAAGCCTCAGTCAAAGTGCATTGAGAAGTATACACAATCTTCCCGTTCACGTGTCGATGGTGGCTATTTTGTACTCCATGCCGCGCTTACGGCGCCATCTCTGATCTCCGCAGAAATTCTTAGCGCGGCATGTTAAGACGTAGTGGTGAATACTATCCGGCTTGCGCCGCTTTTTCCTGCTCTTTGCGCAGGACAGCGTCCAAGAACGGTTTGAGCGCCGTATCCGCCGCTTCCAGGTCGAGGGCCACCAAGCTGCGGTTGTCGTTGTAGTGGGCTACCATTCCGTTGGCAACTGTCTCGCTTTTGTGGATATGCACATGGTCGCCGGCCTGGATTCTCAGGGCCTGTGATTCGGGGGTATAGAACACTACCACCTCAGGCAGGGCGCCAAAAAAATCTTCGGTGTTCGACCACGCGGCGATGCTTGTACTCAACTTGCCCGAGTTGTTCTTATCTTTTTGCAGCGCGGCGTCCAGTAACGGTTGTAGCGCCTCCTCCGCGCAGTCTATCAGGTCGAGCGCCACCAAGCTGTCGTTCTTGTCGTAGTGGGCTACCATGACGTTAGCGACGGTTTCGCTTTCGTGGATACGGCTTAGCACAGGCGTCCCTGCTTGTATGGCCAGCATCGGGGATTCAGGAGTGTAGAACACCACGACTTCAGGCAAGGGAATAGACTCTCTTGGATTTGCTACGCGGTCTCCCACGGTCTCCCTCCGTATTTTTCTTCTAGCTGTCTGTTGGCGAAAGCGGTAAGCAATAAGCCGGTGCTGACATCTCCCACTAAGACAACCACGATCCATTGGTTGAATTGCGGTACTCGCCCTACAAGGACCGTTCTGAGTTCTCCTCTTGCGTCACTCTCCCAGCGGTCGTATGGGTCTCTGATGACTCGCATAATCCATTCGGGACGAATGTCAGGGTGGCGACTTGTCGTGCTTTCTCCATGAGTATGGACTTTAGGCAACGCCTCGAATTCCCGGCGCAAGCGGCGGTCTTGTTCCTCGTCTGTATTGTAAGGGTCGCCCGGATGCATAGAAAGCGGGCCGGTCTATGGCGCCGCGTCTGGGTCAACCCCCAAGTCCTCCGGCGGGTCTGTCCCGGCGAAGCCGCGCCACCAGGACGTAAAGTTTTCGTCGCCGTACTGTTCGCGTAACGCGGCCAAGTGGGCCTTGGCTTGGGCCAGGGCGGGCAACTGGTGCTCGGCAGCCAAGCGGTAGGTCCGGGCGACCCACTCCAGCGCGTTTGCCAAGTCACCCTGTTCCTCGGCCAGTCTGCCCAACTGCCCGCAGGTCCGGGCGGTGCGGTCTACGTCTCGTATCTCCTCGAACGCGTCCAACGCTCGTTGGTACCACCTCTGCGCGTCCTCCAAGCGGTTGTCCTGGTGGCATGAAACGCCCAGTTGGCGGCATTCGTCGCCTACGCCGCGCATATCTCCCAGTTCCTCCCGCTTTTCCAACGCAAGCTCAAACCACTCTTCGGCCACGTCTGGGCCCACCCCCCGGGCTTGGGCCAACAGCCCCAAGTAGTGGAACTCCATGGCCATCTGGGCGTCCAATCCCAGCCGGTGGGCCAAGGCCAGCGCCTGCCGGTAACGGTCCTCCGCCTCCTCGAACATGTATCGGGCATGAAAGACCGTACCCAACTCGTGGTATACCTGGGCCGCTACCTCTTCGTCGCGGTTGTCCTCGACGATGGACTGGGCCCTTTGGTACCAACTCTCGGCCTCGTCATACTCGAACTTGTACTGGGCTGCCAAGCCCAGCGCCCGGAAGTCTTTGACCATCTCTTCGCTGTCTTCCAGCCGTTGGTGAATGGCCAGCGATTTACTGAACCACTCTTTAGCTTCGGTATAGAGACGCTGGTGATGCTTCACCTGCCCTATACAATAATAGTCGTCGGCGACCGACGCTTCATCTTCGCCGTGTTCGATAATGGCCAAGGACCGCCCGAACAACTCCTCGGCCTCAGCTAAGTTCCAGCGGTGCTGCTCCAGGACGCCCATCTGGTGATAAACGGCGGCGGTGCGCGGGTCCTGCTCACCTTCAGGCGTGGAACTCAGGTAGGCCAGGAGTTCCCGGTTCAACTCTTGGGCCGGCTGAAAGTCCAGCCGGTCGGTGGCTTCGCTGGCCTCGGTGCCCATCAGGTACAGCCACAGTTCAATGGCGCCCTTGGACTCCGCTTCGGCCGCGCCGCCCCCATCAGGGTTCACCACTTGCAGCAACTGGCGGCGCAACCGTTGCAACTCCGGGTACCGTTTTTGCATACGGTACACTTGGGCCAAGGGTTGGATGAGCAATTGGGCGGCGTCCCACTGGTCGTCCTCCAACGCAAGGCCCAGCGCTTGGGTCAGATTGCCTTCCTCCGCCAGGACGGCGGTTGCGCCCGAGTCCTGGTTCTCGTACAGCGTCTCCATGAAGTAGTCGGCGGTGTCGGCGTATACCCGTACAAACTCCCGCTCCAACTCCCGTATGCTGGACGCGGGCATCTGTTCGGTCAGGCGGCGACCGTAAAACCAGGGTAAAGCGGGGTGAATCTGGTACACGCTCGGGTTGATACTCTCCAGGAACCCGGCGTCCCTGGCAGAACGAAGTAACGTCCGGCACGCGCCCCAGCCGAGTTCCTCGCCCATCGTCGTGCGATAGGGCCGTTCCTGCGTGATGTGTGTCAAAATGTCCATCATCACCCGTTGCTGGAACATCGACAGGAATGGCAAATGGGCCCTGCTGCGGCGCGGCATCCGGGAGAATGAATATTCCATCAACGCGGTGAGGTAAGGGTCCCGGTCCGGTTCCTGGCCGGTTTGTTGGGAGGACGTTTCAAGGTCTCTCAACCGGCTCTGCAACTCGCCAAGCAGCACCGAGGCCGGTACTTCTTTGATCACCGGTATGGCGACATGCATTGCCAACGGGTTTCCCTCGATAAGGTCCAACAGTTCGACGTAGGCTGGACCCAATTGGTGGTCCGCGTCGCGGCCGGGAGTGAGGTTCGCCGGCCCCCTATCCTGCAAGACAAGCGAAGCCAACTCGGCCCGGTCGTTGGCCCCAAGGGCGGGAATTTCATAAACGAGGTGGGGCGTTGTGAGCCAGGGTTCATTCCGGCGGCGGCTGACCAGCAAAGCCCGGCTTATTGAGCCTTGCGTGGCCTCAGCAACAAAAGCGTTCAAGTCGGCTTGTTCCGATTCTTCCAAGAGACCGGCGGTCTGTTGGACGCCGTCCCAGACCAAGAGCGACGGCTGGTGCTGGAGATAGTCCAAGACCCATTGGCGTTGTTGAGGGCCTGGCATGTCGGCGAAGTTCAATCCTGCCACGGAGGTCCCGATTTCGTGGACTACTCTCTCCAGCCCCGCGCCCACTTGGAAGGTCGTGTAAAACACGCCGCCGGTGCGGGAGGCGGTTTTCTGGAGCCAGAGAGCCAAGCCCAACGCCAATTCGGTCTTGCCCGAACCCGCATTGCCCGACATCAGCACCACCGGCTGCTCCCGGAACATTGCTTCCAGTTCGCGCAGTTCGCCTCTCCGTCCCACCAACCCAAACGCGCCGTTTCTGGGCAGTTGCTCATCCGGCCCGGTGTGCTGCTCCGGTTCCATGGGCGCCGCCAGCGGGTCTTGCTGGTCCACTTCCATAGCGATGGGGGTGTATTCTTTCGACTGGTATACCGTTGGCACAGCCCAGTCCCAGAAAACCGCCTTGCCCGCGAGGCTTGGCCGCTGGGGGTCGTCCATGAGGACCCGCCGCGCCGACGCTACGGACTCGGCAACGCCGCCGCCCCGTACTATGCTGCCGTACAGGTTGCGGACGAAGTCGCTGCGGGCCTTTCCGGTCAACGCCGACGGCAATGATACTACCAATGGCGCCCCTGCTTGTGACAGAGCGGCTGCGGCGCGGCTCCAAGCATGGACGGAGCCGGGAGAAGCTATTCCTTGGCCGTTGAGCACCACCGTTGGCACCCCGGCCTTCACCAATATCTCCGCTATCTGCGCGACGCTGACGGGAGCGCTGCCCTTGTCCCCGGACTCCAGGTTGAACCCGCCGTCGCCGTTCAGTGACCAATCGTCCAAGTGGACTACGTGATAATGACCGGGGCGTTCTTCAAGCCGTTGAGCCAAGGCTTCGAAACTTGCGGGCTGCAACCGGTCCAGCTCGACTACAACGTCCAAGGACTCCAAAGCTTCCAGCATCTCAATCGCTACGCTGCTCGTTGTTGAAGAGGCGTCTTCCGGCTTCGTCCAAGGTCCCGGCGAAACCAGGAGCACATTGAACTGCTGATTGTCCAGGTCTACATCGAATGCAGGTATGTCGTCAGCAGAAGTTCGCCGGACCACCGAGGCGAAGCGAGGTGCAGGAAAACCGTCACTGGCGGAGTTCATCAGTTCCCAAGGAAGTCCCAGGAACTCAGGACGGCCCGAAACTATCAATAGTTGGCAAGCTGCCAGCCCGTTTTGGGAAGCGGCGGCGTAAAGACGCCCGGCTTCATCGTTGCCTTGGAAAACCGGCTGAAACAGGGCTTGTCCTAGGCTCCGCAGCTTGGCTTCCACCGAGTCGGCGCGCGATTTTGATTCTCCAAAAGGATGTTGCAAGAACTCGGTGAAGTACCAGCAAATCTCTTGGAGGCCCCGGTCTTCAAGGGGATAGGTGAAGTCCATGGGAGGGGCCGAGTCCCGGTCCTGTCCACGTATAAGACTCAACTGGACTTGGCTGCCATCGGCTAAGTCACGGATTTCCAAGGTTGTTGCAGTGGATGAAGTCACCAGCCGCTCCTTTGATGGGTGTCTGGTAAGGTTGGTCTTCCTTGGGAGAGGAGACTGTTGAAACACCCTCGTAGAGGATAGTGGGGCCGTGCCGCCTGCGGCGGGTATCCTTGTCAAGCCGTAGGCGCTGGGTTACTATTCAATTTGCTCAGGCCGCATGGCCGTCAGCCGCGATTATACTACCATTCCGGTATATGGCAGTCCAACATCTTGCAATGAGGCCTTCCGGGCAATGAGGCCTTCCGGGCAATGAGGCCTTCCGGGCAATGAGGCCTTCCGGGCAATGAGGCCTTCCGGGCAATGAGGCCTTCCGGCGATACGGCGGGACCGCTCCAAACTACAAAGGACGAAATGCCTGAAACAATACGCCGTTCATGGTTGCTGACGCCCGTTTCCGATGCCGATGCGGTGGGCCGCGCCCATTTGTCGGGCGCCGACGTGGTGCTGCTGGACTTGGTTGAGTTCGTTGCCGAAGGAGACAAAGCGGCCGCGAGAGACGCCCTGCAGGACGCCATCCAATCCGTGGCTGCCGGCGGGGCGGAGGTCTTCGTCCAAGTGGACCCGGAGTTGCTTTACGCCGACCTGCGGGCGGCGGTGCATCCCGGTTTGACCGGCGTGGTAGTGGCCCGCTTGGATTCGCCTGATCAAATCGGTGAAGCACATGAGCTTATAGGCCAGTTGGAAGAGGAACGAGGCCTGTTCCCGAGAAGCCTGGAAATTGTCGCTGCGTTGGAAACCGCCCGGGGCAACCACCAAGCCTACGAAATCTGCGCCGCCAGTTCCCGTGTGACGGGAGCGACCTTGGGTCGGGCGGACTTGGTGATGGACTTGAGACCGGAGCCTTCGGGCGAAATCCACTTGATGCAGTACTTGATGCAGCGGCTGGTGGTGGTGGCCAACGCCGCCGGTGTCACCCCCTATGGCGCTTGGTGGCGTGACCCCGACCGTGGGCTGTTGGCCACTCCGGAGAACACGCTGCAGGCGGCAATCAGGGGACGGGCCATCGGATTCAAGGGTTCGTTCTGTGTGCGGGGGAGCCAAATCGCCCCGTTAAATCAAGGGTTTACTCCGTCTCAGGCGGAGTTGAACGACGCCGGTGAACTATTGAAAGCCTATGACGACGGTTTAAGCCGGGGCGTTGCTGTAGTCCAACAAGGTGGCCGCATCATCGATGCCGGCGCCGCCAGCCAGTCCCGCCAATTGCTGGACTTAGCCGTTGCCTGCGCCGCCCGGGAAGAAAGGGCCAAGGCAGTGTTGGAACAACGGCCCGTTCCCAGCCCTTAATCAGGGCTTGCCTAATCAGGTCTTGGAGGAAAGCAATGCCCGGCGAGAGACAAGTCCGCCGCTCCGGGCTGACAATGCCGGTGGTGACTCCCCGCTTCATCGACAACGCTTGGCACCGGGGTTGCGATTTCATCAACCTCGACCTTGAAGACTCGGTGCCCCAACATCTTAAAGGGTACGCCAGGGGCCTTATCAAGGATGCCATCGCCAACGTGACCCGCGGCGCCGCCGAGGCCTTTACCCGCATCAACCACGATCTTATTTTGGCAGACCTCGAAGGCATCATCTGGCCGGGGTTGACCAAGGTCAACTATCCCAAGGCCGAATATGCTTGGGAGATCCTAAAAATCGATGAGATTGTCACCAGGCTGGAGAAGGAGCGGGGCATACGACCGGGCACCGTGGAGATAGGCGCCAATATCGAGACCTCGGTGGGAGTCGCCAACGCCTACGAAATAGCCTCTGCCAGCCCGCGCGTCAAGGAGTTCGGCGGGGCCGCCGGGTACGATATGTCCCGCGACTTGGGTGTGGAGATGTTCGTGGGGTTCGACCAGTTCGTATACGGAAAAGGGGAAGTAGAACTTGCTTGCCGGGCCTTGGGATTAGAGGTACACACCGCCCCCTTCACCGCCAATACTACCGGCAGCGTCAGCGACTCGGACCGTGCCTTCCGCGAGGCTGAGGCGGCCCGGCGGTGCGGCTTCAGGGTCGGCGGCGGCCTCCACCCCAGCGTGGTGGACCCGCAGAACCGAGGCTTCACCCCCACCGACGACGAAGTGAAAGATGCCCACCAAGTCCTGGAGCAGTACCGGTCGTTGCAGGGAACGGGCAATACTTGGCAAGAAGTCGATGGACGGGTCATAGACCGATATGAAGCTGCCAAGGCCAGGGAGTTGCTTGAATGGGCCGCAATGTGCGCCGACCGCGACCGGGAGAAGGCCGACGCCATAGCCCGTACCCAAGCAGTCCTTGACTCTCAACAACCGGAACAAGAACCACAATAGATGAAGTTGAGCCGATGCTGATACGCCGCTCCAACCTGGTTGTTCCCATCACCGATACCGCCTCCGTGACGGAGGTTTGGAGACATAACGCCGACGCCGTCACTCTTGACTTGGAAGACGGCGTGGTTGCGTCGTCCAAATCGGCAGCCCGCGAGTTGGTCAGGGACGCTATCCAGACCGCCGGCAGGGGCGCTGCCGAGGTGTTCGTTCGAGTCAACAAGGCCTTTGTCGAGGCTGACATAGAAGCGTCGGTGTGGCCTGGCCTCAGCGGCATTGTCCTGCCGCAGGTTGAATCGTCGGCTGAGGTGGCGGATGCCGCGGCATTGTTGGACCGGATGGAGCGGCGGCGGGGCGTTGAAGTCGGGTCGTTGCAACTGGTGCTGTTGATCGAGTCGGCACGGGGCGTTTGGGACATCAGGGACATCCTTACCGCCAGCCCTCGCTCGACACAAGCCGGGTTGGATGAGAGCGACTTGGCGGCTTCGATGGGCATCAACGCTGTGGCCGACTATGATCCCTTCGTCTATGCCCGCGGACGCTTGGCAATCGAGTCCACTGCCACCGGCATCCAAGCCATAGGCGTTGCTCATCCAATGGGCGCCTTGCCGAGGCTTTTGCCCCAGGACGAGCTTCTTCAAATAGCGACGGACTCGAAAAACCTGGGCTTCAAAGGAATGCTCTGCCCGCATCCATCATGGGTGGCGCCGGTCAACATGGCCTTTACCCCCACCGAGTCCCAGGTCGACTACTACACCCAAGTGCGGCAGGTGTTCGCCAACGCCTTGGCCGCCGGGACCGCTGCGGCCCCCTTCGCCGGAAGAATGATAGACGTGCCGGTGGACGAGTGGGCCAAGGTGGTCCTGGAAATGGCGGCAGCCTGCGGCGCTAGGGACTTGGAGAAGCAAGAGGCGTTGGCGCTGGCGAATGGCTGAACTGCCGGTCGCTGTCCTGGCTTGGCGAGGAGATAGTCTACGATGATCAATTTGACCGATGAGATGGTGACGCGGCTGGACAGCGCCTTGGCCGACGGTTATTCCTGCCTCGTGGGCACGGCCTCCAAAGACGGCGAACCCCAGATAAGTCCCAAAGGAAGCGTGATGGCCTTCGACCGGGAGACGCTGGCCTATTGGGAGCGGGCCAAGCGGTCGGCCTTGGACAACGTGGCTGAAAACCCGCAGGTTGTCGTCTACTATGCCCACGCCGCCGACCGGGTACGCTGGCGGTTCCACGGCAAGGCCGCGGTGTACGAGGATGGACCTGTTCGTCAGGAGGTCATGGACCGATGCGTCCAAGCCGAACTGGACCGGGACCCGGAACGATTGGGTGTCGCCGTGCTGATCAAGATAGACAAGATCACGGAATTGTCCGGAGAGGTGTTGCAGCAAAGGGACGCAGAATAATCGCTCAACTCTGATGGCAGAACGCTAGGAAGAAAAATCCCAGTCCCTATACAATAGTACCTGCCCGCTCCGTTTAGGAGAATGCAACATGACCCAACAGTATGAAAAGAAGACTGTTGAAGCGGGAGCCGGGGGATCCATACCCGAGAAGCTCGACCGCATCAACCGCAACCTGGAAACCCTCATGGTAAACCAAGGGAGAATGCAAACTCAGCTCACTTCACTGGTAGAGCAGGCCAATCAATCAATGCGTTCACACCACCAGGAACTGTCCCAAGAGATGGACCGTATAGGCAAAGTAGTCCAAGTCCTCCAGACCGGATAGCCAATGCAACAAGACCGACAGCAACTATAGCTTTCGCTAGCTAATCCACCGTGACTCTGAGCTTTCAGCCCTCAGCGCGGTTCGCACGAGCGACGCCCTAGCCGCCGTCATACCTTGGTATCAATCAGGGATTACAGCAGCCAAGGCGCCCTTGACGGCACGCGCCCAGCAATCCCATCATCACGGAGCGGGCCACTACAACTTTAGAGAACCAGAACTATCACAAAACTGGCTCCAAGGAGCATTACTCACCTACGGGACCACAGCCCCGGCCCCCCAACGGGCGGAGCGCCTCTCACCTCAGGGCACGCACCCAGCCGGAGTGTGTTGTACAAGACTGAGCGAAAACCGTCACTGAGCAGCAGGATGCAGCCGTGAGTCTGCTTGCAGGCTGACGCCGGTCCCTTGGACACCAGCGCCTTCAGTTCCTCCCTTTCCTATTCTTTGAACACCACCAAGGCGTCCGCCGCCTTCACTCCCCTGCCTTCAGGCAGGACCATCAAGGGGTTGATATCCAGTTCCCCCAACGTTCCTTCCAGGTTGACCGCAAGTTGGGAAACTTGCGCCAACGTGTGAGCCAAAGCGTCCACATCCGTTGGAGGCTGTCCTCTGAAACCGCGGAGCAGCCGGGACCCCTTCACCTCGTCGATCATCTCCCTGGCTTCCATCTCGTCTATGGGGCACAGCCTGAGCGCAACGTCCCGGTAGACCTCCACCATGATTCCGCCGGTCCCGAACAGCAGCACTGGCCCCAACTGGGCATCGTAGGACACCCCAACTATAACCTCTACCGCCCCTGCCACCATTTCCTGCACCAGCACGCCGTTGATAGCTGCGGCTTCGTCTTCCTTCCCACTTGGAAGTCCTTGTGCAGTTGACATAAGATCATCGAACGCGCGCCTTACGCCTTCGTCGCTGTTGATACCCAGCTTGACCACACCCGCCTCGGTCTTGTGCAGCAGGTCGGGCGAGTCGATTTTCAGCGCCACCGGGTACCCGATCTCGTTGGCGGCGGCGACGGCTTCGTCTGAGGATGATGCCAGGGCTTCTTTTGTAACAGTGACGCCCCAAGCGGCTATGAGTTGTTTACTTTCGTGTTCCGACAGGGTGGACCGCCCCGTTTGCTTGGCCCGGTCCAAGGCCTCTTCCTGCGCTGGGACAATGGGTGTGACGGTGGGGAATCCCGCCGCCATGCGGCGGTCGCGCCAAGCGTGGTACGACAAGTAGCTGCTGAGTCCGCTTGCCAAGCGGTTGGGAACGTAAAAGGTGGGGATTTGGGCGGCCTTCAGCTTATCCAGCCCATCGGTCGCGCCGCGGCTTCCGGTCCACAGGAATGCCAACCCCTTCTCGCTGCGGTCCCGTTGGGCTATGACCTGCTCCGCTTGGGAGTCGGCCCCGGCACTGGCCACCACCAGCGTTCCGACCTCTGGCTCGTTGGCCATGTGCTCCATGATTTCCGGGAATGAATCGCTGTTGGCGAACCCGGTGACGTCCGACGGGTTCGCCGCCCAGCCGAACCCTTTTAACACGCCGTTGATGCCATCCTTGGCTTGGTCGCTGAGAGGCGGCAAGTCCAGCCCGGCTTGCCCGCACATGTCGGCGGTGAGGGAACTGATGCCGCCCGAGTGGGAAACGACGGCTATTCCCGGCTTGACCGGTTTGGGCATGTGGGCCAGCAATTGGGAGACTTCCAAAAGCTCGTCGTAGTCCTGCACACGGATTACGCCGTATTGGGCGGCCAAGGTGTCGTAGAGAGCGTCCTCTCCGGTGAGAGCGGCGGTATGGGAACGGGCAGCCTGGGACCCCAAGTCGGAGCGGCCTATCTTGATGAGGACGATGGGCTTTCCGCGCTCGGCGGCCAGCTTGGCCAACTCGATGAACTTGCGGCCGTCCTTGAATCCCTCGACGAACCCGGCGATAACTCTGGTGTCATCGTCGTCGAGGAGGTAGCGGGCGAAGTCGGTGAAGTCCAGGTCGGCTTCGTTGCCGGTGGAGGCGACGTAGCTGAAACCGACGCCGTTATCCACGGCCCGGACCAGGAAAGGCCCAAACGCCGATGCGCCGCTTTGGCACACCAGCCCGATGGGGCCGCTCAAGCCCGCCGCGCCGCGGGATGAAGAACTGGCCCAGATGTCATGCTTCAGGTTGGCCACTCCAAGGCAGTTAGGGCCGCATACCCGCAGGCCTGACTCGCGGGCAAAGGCCCCAAGTTCCTCCTGTAATTCACTTCGCTCACTGACGCCGCGCTCGGCGAACCCAGCGGAGATGACTATGGCGGCGCGGGCGCCCTTTTGATGGCTCTCTTTGAGCACATCCAACACGCGGCTGTAGGGCACTACTATTCCCACCAAGTCGGGAGCGGCTGGCAGGTCGGTCACGCTGGGGTAGCACCGGACTCCCTGGACCTCGTCGTAACGTGGGTTAACCGGGTATACATCGATCCGGTCCTTGGCGTTCAGGGCCGCTGCCAGCATCCGCCCGCCGTATTGCATCCGGGGCGTTGCGCCCACCACGGCGATGGACCGTGGGTTGAACATTTTGTCGATCGACGCAAGCTGGCTGTCGGTCCAGGTTGTCATAACATTAAGGCCCCTCGTGTGTTCTTGCTTTGCCGAGATCCCGGAGGTTGAGGAAGGCGTGACTGCTATTGAGCGGTGATGCCGCCGTCCACTGCCATAGCCAGTCCGGTAACCAACGAGGCGGCGTCTGAACACAGCCATGCCACCGATTCGGCAATCTCCGCCGGTGTGCCCAATCTCCCTATGGGTTGACGGGCGGGAATAGTTGCCTCGTAGTCGTCTTCCCGTCCGGCGATAAGCCGCTGCACCATGGGCGTGTCAATGATTCCGGGACAGACGGCGTTCACCCTGATGCCGTCCCGGGCGTACTCCAACGCGGCGGCCTTGGTCAGTCCGACGACGCCGTGCTTGCTGGCAACATAAGCTGATAAACTGCGGGACCCCACCAGACCGGCGACCGACGCGGTATTGACGATAGCGCCGCCGCCTTGGCGGAGCATCTGGGGGATTTCGTGCTTCATGCAGAGCCAGACGCCCTTGAGGTTGATGTCAATCAGGCGGTCCCAAACGTCTTCCGGGTATTCGTGGAGCCGCCCCTCCACATAGCCCTCTATCCCTGCGTTGTTGTAAGCGCAGTCCAACCGGCCATAAGCCGACACGACCCCGGCCACGAGAGCCTCCACGTCGGCTGTCTTTGACACGTCGGCGTGAATAAAAATGCCGTCGCCGCCCTGGTCCTTGATAGCGCTCAGGGTGGCTTCAGCCCCCTCGGCGTTGACGTCGGAAACCACCACCTTGGCCCCTTCCCGTGCCAACACTAAGGAACTGGCCCGGCCAATCCCGGATCCGGCGCCGGTAACCAAGGCTATCTTGTCCTGCAATGTACCTGGCATAACGTCCGCCTGTTTCTGCTGTTTAGGTTCGTCCGAAAACCTCGTTTACCGGCAAGCCCAATCCCGGAAGCACTACGGATTCGACTTCGTCGCCAAGACCGTGTATGAAGAGCCGCGTCCAAGCGCCTTGCTCCAGGACCAAGACCTCCACGGTTTGCCCTTCCGGCGAGATGATCCAGCACTCCCGCACTCCCAAACTGGCGTAGTCGGCTAACTTGGCCTCAATCTCGCGTCTGCTGTTGCTTGGGGAAAGAATTTCCACTACCAAGTCGGGAGCGCCATGTACGAAGTCGCGAAGAATTCCTCTATTCTCATTGCTGACGAACAACAAGTCCGGCTGACGGACCCGCAGAGGTTCTAGTTGTACGATAACGTCTAACGGCGCGAATAATACTTCCCCTAGTTGCCGGTCAATGACGAATCGATCAACAAATCTGTTTGTTCTACGCAGAATAGCTTGATGAGTATAAGTAGGGCTGGGCGCCATTATCATCTCCCCGTCAACTATGTCGTAACGAACCTTGATTTCCGGCGCTTCCAGGTACTCCTGGTAGGTCAGTTTCTTTGTCCGGAGCGTCATGATCGTTCACTCCTCAAGTCCTATGCCTACGTTTCCCCTGCCCTGCGCTGACAAGGGTATGTAAAATTGAGATTATAGCTACGAACCGGCCCCACCGCCCCTGGATTCCGGCCTACGCCGGAATGACGGAATGGGCCCGATAGTGAGCATTTGGGAGCGGTTTTGTATTTGAGCAAGCCTACCCTACTATGCGGTCTCACGTTCAACTGCGTAAAGTCCCAAATGAAATACATACCCCTATCAGCCTGCCCTGCGGGCGTCGGCCCGCCAATCATCAGGGCTGGGACCCCGGTCTATGAGAACGTCGATTACCGCTGGGAGTCCAGGGGTTAAATCCCTGCGAAAATATCGGCTACTGGCAATGCCAATCCCGGAAGCACGACGGACTCGACTTCGTCGCCTAACCCCCGTATTGAAAGCCGTGTCCAAGAGCCTTGTTCCAATATCAAGACCTCCACCGTCTGCGCTTGTGGCGACACGAGCCAGCACTCCAGAACGCCCAGGCCTGCGTAATCGGCCAGCTTGCTTTCAATATCCCCCCGGCTGTTGCTAGGGGAAAGTATCTCTACCACCAAGTCAGGAGCACCGTGTATAACTTGCCCAATGACTGCTGTACTCTCGTTGCTGACAAACAGCAGGTCCGGCTGTCGGACCCGCAGAGGTTCTTGGTTTACGATTACGTCGAGAGGCGCAAACCAGAGTTCTCCTAGTCCGTGTTGGATGACAAACGGGTCAATCTCTCGAAATAATTGCCTCAGGATAGTTTGATGTTCGCGGTTTGGACTGGAGGACACAATCAACTCCCCGTCGACAATGTCACAGCGGCCCATCACCGGCGTCATTTCCAGGTACTCTTGGTAGGTCAGTTTCTTTGTCCGGAGCGTCATGATCGTTCACTCCTCAAGTCCTATGCCTACGTTTCCCCTGCCCTGCGGGCGTCGGCCCGCCAATCATCAGGGCTGGGACCCCGTCTATGAGAACGTCGATTACCGCTGGGAGTCCAGGGGTTAAATCCCTGCGAAAATATCGACTACTGGCAATACCAATCCCGGAAGCACGACGGACTCGACTTCGTCGCCTAACCCCCGTATTGAAAGCCGTGTCCAAGAGCCTTGTTCCAATATCAAGACCTCCACGGTTTGCCATTCCGACGACACGAGCCAGCACTCCAGAACGCCCAGGCCTGCGTAATCGGCCAGCTTGCTTTCAATATCCCCCCGGCTGTTGCTAGGGGAAAGTATCTCTACCACCAAGTCAGGAGCACCGTGTATAACTTGCCCAATGACTGCTGTACTCTCGTTGCTGACAAACAGCAGGTCGGGCTGACGGACTCTGAGGGGTTCCTGCAGCACTACCACGTCCAATGGAGCTATCCAGATTCTGCCAATGCCGCTGTCCATGACGAAATGGTACATTGGCACTGCGAGATTGAGCAAAATGGTTTGATGTGTGGGACTGGGGCTGGGCGCCATTATCATCTCCCCGTCAACTATGTCGTAACGAACCTTGATTTCCGGCGCTTCCAGGTACTCCTGGTAGGTCAGTTTCTTTGTCCGGAGCGTCATGATCGTTCACTCCTCAAGTCCTATGCCTACGTTTCCCCTGCCCTGCGGGCGTCGGCCCGCCAATCATCAGGGCTGGGGCCCCGGTCTATGAGAACGTCGATTACCGCCGGAAGTCCCGAGGCTTGGGCCTGACGGATGGCGTCGGGAAGGTCCCGTGAGTCGCCGACCTGGACGCCGAAAGCGCCGAACCCACGGGCCACGGCGGCGTTGTCGGTGAGCGCGAACTCGGAGGCGATGTAGCGGCCTTGGGGCTGGTGCTGCCTTACCATGCCCAGGGCACCGTCGTTGAAGACCACGCAGATAATCGGCAGGTCGTACTGGACTGCGGTTGACAGGGCGTTGACAGTCATCATGTAGCCGCCGTCTCCGGTGACGCAGACCACCGCTTGGTCCGGGTAGACCAGCTTGAGCGCCACCGCCGCGGGGAGGCCCCATCCCATACCGGCGGTGCCGCCGGGGCAAAAGAAGGTGTTGGCCTGCCGAGCTTGGTAGAAGTGGGCCATCCAAGTGCGGTTGTTTCCCGCGTCCAATGAGAAGATAGTATCGCTGGGCAGAGTTTCCTCGAGTACCGCCACCAGCCGCTGCGGCGTCACCGGAGAGCTGTCCCGTTGCATCTCCGGGTCCGAGTAGAAAGCAAGGTCAGCCTTCCGCTGCGGCAGGTCCTGTGCCCATCTTTCTCTGGCAGGGGCCGAATCCGACGCGGGCTGACGGGACGCTTCCACCAACTGGGACAGGATGCTCCCGGCGTCGCCGATGAGTCCAAGTTCGAGTGGGAACGTCCACCCGGCATTACGGTCCTCAATGTCGATCTGGATAATCTTCTGCCTGCGGGGGTCGAAGACATTGGGGTGTTCCCGGACCGTGTCTTGAGGAGTGAGTTTTGCGCCCACAACCAGCACGGTGTCGGCGTCGCCGACCACCCGGTTGGCGGTGTCCTGTCCGTAAACTCCCACCATGCCCAACGCCAAGGGATGCGTTTCTTCAATGGCGCTCTTTCCTTTATAGCTAGTGGCCACCGGCATGTTCCAAATCTCCGCCAACTCCCTCAGTTGGTCGTGAGACTTGGAGAGGTGCACCCCGTTGCCCGCGACCATTACCGGGCGCTGAGACTGAGACAGGAGTTCTACCGCCCGTTGAATGTCCTGGGGAGCACTCTGCGGTTTTGCGGTGTTCAGGTAGCCTGCGGTGGGATGCACAAAGGGCGGAGACTCCACGTCCACGTCGCCGGCGATAGCGGCCGACCGCATTATTACGGCAGCCGGGCCGGGCCTGCCGCTGGTGGCGTGCTTGATTGCCAGTTGGGTGCCCAACACAGCTTCTTTCGGGGTGGTTGCCAAGGTGGTGTACTTGGTCATGGCCTTGAAAATCGCGGGGAGGTCGATGCTGCCGTATTCGCCCGCCCCCGATTGGTTGGCGGCGTGGAAAGCGACGCCGCCATCAGAGGTGTCGGTAAGCACCAGCATGGGCGAACTGCTCAGCATAGCTTCCATGATGCCGAATGAGGCGTTGGAGCCCATGAACAGCCCTTGGCCCATGATGGCCGCGGGTTTCCCCGTGGCCCTGCCGTAGGCGTCGGCCATGATGGCTGCTACCTGCTCGTGCCGCACCAGGACTGTCTTGATGCGGTCCTCTCTGCCGTAGAGCAGGTTGAAAATCTGGCCGGTGCCGCCTCCGGGAATTCCAAAAACGTACTCTACGCCGGCTTCTTCCAATGCCTGCACGATCAATTCGTCGGCTGTGGGCATGGCGCCTCCTCTATCGAACGGGTAACCGCAGCGAGCGGCTGTCTCAGGTGGCGATAATACTCTGGGCCATTTGGCCGGTCAAGGTTTGCCGAGTCCCCGGAAGTTGTTTACATAACAGAAGTTGTTTACATAACAACGGAACACTCGCCTCTTGGCACATGGCGCGTCCTTGACCCGGTTCAGGTGCGGGCGTATTATCCCAGCATTCGGAAGCCGGAGTTACCGGAGTGTAGCGGGCTTTCATACTTCAAAACACTGCCTTAGTTTCAAGACCCGCGACCAAATGACTGAAGCCTAACGACCGTCAGGAGGTGACATAATGCGTGGTGGTGACGCAGTTATTCATGCGCTGGAAAAAGAGGGAGTCGAGTATATTTCCGGTTTCGCTGGTGGCGGGGAGGCGCCTCTTTGGCCCGCCCTCAGGGCTTCCCAGACTATAACGGTTTTCTCAGCCCGGCACGAGCGTCTCGGCGTTGAAATCGCCGACGGTTACGCACGGGCTACCGGCAAAGTCGGCGTGGCCCTGACCGGCACGGGCCCCGGGGCAACCAATACCTTGACCGGTATCGCCGGCGCCTTCGCCGACAACATCCCCGTCTTGCTGCTGATGGGCCAACACCCGTTGGGAAGCATGGGCAGGGAGATTCAACAAGAGGTGCCGTCCAGCATTTTCGACAGCTTCGTCAAGTGGAAGGGCACGATGAGCCGGGTCGAGGACATTCCGGGAATAATGCGACGGGCGTTCACCAACTTGAGGTCCGGTTCACCCGGTCCGGTGGTCCTGGAGATGCCTATGGACGTCTTGTCGTCCGAGGCTCCCGACCACGTGTTGAACTACGAGCCGGTAGGTCCCGTAAGCAAGGCCGCCGCCGACCCGCGGGATATAGAGAAAGCGGCGGACATTCTGGTCAACGCGAGTTACCCCATATTGAACTTGGGTGGGGGAGTGCTCTCTGCCGAGGCATGGGACGAGGCGAGAGAGCTGGCCGAGTTGCTTTCCATGCCCGTTGCCACCACGTTGGTTGGCAAGGGCGTATTCCCTGAGGACCATCCTTTGTCATTGGGTGGAGGAGTGTACCCCCGGAGCAAGTACGCGTCGGGGCAGGCGCTTCACATAAACCGCAAGGCCGATGCGGTGTTGGCCGTGGGCAACTCCTTCAGGATGCCCAACGGCACCGACGGCCGGCCCATCCCCGAAGGCGTAAAGCTGATTCACATCAATGCCGACCCTGGAGACCTGAACAAGATTTACCAAGCGGACGTCCCGATACAGGCCGACGCCAAACTGGGGCTGCGGAGCTTGCTCGATGCGGTCCGCGATCGATTGGGACCAGGCCGGGGCGGAATAAAGGAAGAGGTCGTAGCCGAAATCCAGCAAGCCAGGGCCAAATGGATGGCCGAATGGCAGCCTGTGTTCGAGGATGAATCCGTGCCTACCAACGGCTACCGCGCAGTCCAGGAATTGATGAAGGTGGTGGACTTGGACCGGACCATTGCCGTCCACGACGCCGGAGGCAGCCGCGGCTACCTGTCGCCGTTCTGGATGGCAACCAGGCCGCGCAATTACATCGGTATGGGGGGCATGGCGGCCATGGGCTGGTCCATGGGCGGAGCAGTGGGCGCCAAGCTGGGGCGCCCCGATCACTTGGTCTTCCACGTTCTGGGCGACGCCTCCTTCGGCATGGTGGGCATGGAGGTAGAGACCGCCGTCCGGATGGGGCTGCCCACGCTGACGTTGCTGTTGAACAACGGAGGCACCGGTGGCGGGCTGATGGCGATGGCCCGGGAAAACGCCGCGCCGCCGACAATGGCGGAACTGGGCGGGAATTTCTCCATGGTGGCCCAAGGCTTGGGGGCCTACGCGGAGCGGGTGGAGCAACCGTCGGATCTGCAAGCGGCGTACCGTCGGGCCATAGACGCCACCGAGTCAGGCCAAGCAGCGTTGGTTGAGGTGATGATAAGGCCGATGCGCACGCCGGAAGCCCCCGATGACTGGTCTCTGTGATCGAGGCCTAGTTGCTTGGACGTGCAATCGTCCAGTCTAAATCGCGTTCTTTATGAGGAGTAACCGCTGTCGATGAAAAGCATTGAGATAGACCGCAGCAAGCGCTTGAAAGAAGAACCGGAGAAGGGCCACAACCGTTGGCACCCGGATATCCCGCCGATAGTTGAGGTCGACCCGGGAGAAGAGGTGGTGTTGGAGACCCGGGATGCGTCGGACGGCCAGATGAAGCCGACGGTGACCGTGGCCGACTTCGACAACTTCGACACCAAAGTCTCACACCCCCTCACCGGCCCGGTTTACATAAAGGGCGCCGAACCCGGCGACATGCTGGAAATCGAGTACGTCGACATCATCCCCCAACCCTACGGCTGGACTCGCAACCGGCCGGGAGCGGGATTCCTGCGGGACCTGTTTCAGGAATCCTATGCCGTCCACTGGGATATAAAGGATGGATGGGCCACGTCGTCCGGGTTGCCGGGAGTGAGGATTCCCAACGGGTCTTTCATGGGGACGGCCGGCATCGCGCCGTCCCGCGAGCAGATGGAAGCGTGGACCAAGAGAGAGGCGGACTTGGTGCGCCGCGGCGGCACGGCCGCGCCTCCAGACCCGGAGGACGCTGTCCCGGCGGGAGGCGCCATAGCGGATGAAGGACTGCGGACCATTCCGCCGCGTGAGAACTGTGGCAACGCGGACATCAAGCAATTGACCAAGGGATCGAGGCTTTTGATTCCGGTCAACGTGCCTGGAGGACTGTATTCAGCGGGAGACGGCCACTTCGCCCAAGGCGACTCGGAGTGCTGCATCACCGCCATCGAGATGGGAGCCACGGCGGTGGTGAAATTCCACCTGCACAAGGGCGAGGCTGCAAGACATAATATCCGCGTACCTCGATTTGCCCATCCGGACTACTTTCTGCCGCCCGAGTGGGCCGCGCCACGTAATTTCATCGCCACCATGGGATTTCCCATCCGAGAGGACGGCACCCAGGAAGGAGAGGACTTGACGCTGGCCGCCCGCAACGCCTTGATCAACATGATTGAGTTGCTCCAAGAGCGGGGGTGGTCCCGGGAGCAGGCTTACGTGATTTGCAGCGTGGCAGTGGACTTGAGAATCAGCAACGCCGTGGATCTACCCAACGTCACGGTGTCGGCCTTCCTTCCAGAGGATATTTTCCAAGGGTAAAGGGTGAGGGTGACGCCGGAATGAGGCCGCTGACAGGGCAAGCGCATACAGGGCTATTTTCCGAGTTGGCAGGTCTGGAGACCGTCCGGAAAAAAGCAGTGGCCTTAAATCGCCTTACAGGCCTCAAAAAAATTTAAGGATACATAAAGCGCCCCGGCCAGCCGGGGCGCTCTTTTTTATTCCTTTTTGCCGGGCCGGTTTCCTTCGGAAGTCCCGGCGATGATGGTTCGTTCAATGGCGCCGTCTTGCGGAGTAGACCGTATGCATTTCGTTCAAGGACTCTTTGGCAACTACCGCGCTAACTTGCCCGCTTGACCTCCAGTGTCTCGCCAGGGGCCAGTGCTACACGCCTTACATTTATACCAAGTTTGAGCAACCAGTAACCCAGTGTAGCTTTACTCACACCCAACTCCGCTGCGGTAGCGGACAAACCGATCTCGTTGACCATTTCTGGCAGCAACCTCTCCAGCGGACGCTGATGTTGCTCCTCCACACGCATCATTAGCTTCGTTTTCTTAGCCAAAATGTACCTCCTGTGTACTGACTGGAACAGCTCGTGTACTTAGTGGCACCGCCTGCGTATTAACCGTGGGACAGACTAGCACGGCATTGGCCAGTTGTCAACGCGTTGTTCAAATTAACATAATATATTTCTTAAACTTATTTAAAACTTTTCCAGAACATGAATTACCAGATTTGATTCCCTTACATGCCAGTGTTACACTCCGCCGTCATGCACACAATAGAGACCCTTATCCATACTGTTGAATCGGTGCTGCTGGGTTTCACAGCCCAGCTTTATGATGCCATCGGCTGGCCTGGCGTAGTCTTTTTGATGGCTGTGGAGAGCGCGGCTATCCCGTTTCCCAGCGAATTGATCATGCCGTTGGCGGGGTGGCTGTTGATTCAGGCTCATGGCGGCCCTCTGTGGCTGGTTGGGCTGGCGGGATTTTACGGCGCCCTCGGAAATCTCATCGGCTCCTGGGTAGCTTATTGGGTAAGCCTGAGAGGAGGGCGACCTCTTCTGCTGAAATACGGTAAATATGTACTGATCACCCGGGATGAAATCGACCGCGCCGAGATATGGTTCGACAAGTACGGGGAGATGGCGGTGTTCGTTTCCCGTCTGCTGCCCGTGGTCCGCACCTTCATAAGCGTACCGGCAGGACTGGCGCGTATGAACCTGTGGCGCTTCAGCCTGTACACCTTTGCAGGCTCCTTTATCTGGAGCTTGGGGTTGGCTTATGGAGGCTATTTGCTGGGGGAAAATTGGGAGCAGTTGCGGTCGGCGATGCGACCCTTCGATATTCCCATCCTGCTGGTAATCGCGGCGGCTTTCGGGTGGTTCCTGTGGCGGCGCATCCGGACCATTCGCCGCCAGGACATGCCTGTAGGTCTGGACCGGGAGAACGACGACCCTGGAGACGCCTCGGAGGGCTGTTAACGGCCCTCCGCTCGCTTGGGAGGTGTATATAAAATGCCCCGGTTGACACTCAAATACCCCTAACCTAAGCTAGGCCCACTTCAGACCAGTTGTGAGGCCAAGAATGCAAGCTCCCACCCTCCGCGACGTATACGAAGCCAGGAAGACCATTGCTCCCTACCTGAACAGGACCCCTCTCCACTTTTCTCCGGGTCTTAGCGAGGCTCTCGACGCCCAGGTTTACCTCAAGCATGACGAATACCTCCCCTTGGGGGCATTCAAGGCGCGGGGCGGGATCAACCTCGTGGCGCACCTCACCCAGGAGGAACGGGACCGGGGGCTGATAACTGCTTCCACAGGCAACCACGGCCAGTCTATTGCCTATGCTTGCCGGCTCTTCGGCGCCCAAGCCTTTATCGTCTTGCCCCGTGAAGCCAACCCATTGAAGGCGAACGCGGTGCGTTCTTTGGGCGCCAATTTGATCTTCCACGGCGACAACTTTGACGAGGCCAAGGCCTACTGTGAACAACTGGCTGCCGAAGAGGGGTACCGTTACGTGCACTCCGCCGACGAGCCACTGTTGATCGCCGGTGTTGCCACGCAGACGCTGGAGGTGATAGAAGACCTGCCCGACGTGGAGGCTGTCTTCCTGCCGCTGGGCGGCGGCAGCGCCGTTTCGGGGGCGTGTGTGGCAGCCAAGGGCGTCGATCCCGGCATCCAGGTCTTCGCAGTGCAATCGGAGGCAGCGCCGGGAGGGTACCTGTACTGGAAGCACGGCAAGGTAATGGACGCGCCCATGGAGACCTATGCCGAGGGGCTGGCGACCAAGGTGGGTTACGACTTGCCTCAGTCCATCCTGAAGGAACACTTGGACGACTTCATTCTGGTTAGCGACGATGATATTCGCCGAGCCACCGGACTTCTAATTGAGAAGGCGCACACCATGGCGGAGGCGGCCGGCGCCGCAGCTACCGCGGGCGCGGTAAAGGCGCGGGAGCGCATTAAGGGTAAAAAGGTATCTATTACCGTCAGCGGCGCCAACATTACACTAGCGCAATTGGAGCAATCGTTAAAAGTGTACTTATCCAGTTAATTACACTTATAGCCCGGTAGCTAGGCGTGGGTAGCGAAATACCGGGCTAACTCATCCCTGGAAAACTCCGGTAACGGTACCTCTCCTTCATAGCCGATCATCTGAAGTCCCTCTTCGGGGGTCAGCATCAGTCCTATCTCCCAGCCGTCAATCCCCTCGCGCCCCAACGCGGCAACGAGACCGGGCACGTCTGACGGCGGCGTGGTAATCAGCAGGGCGCCCGAAGCCAGCAGCCCCAGCGGGTCCAATTCCAAGGCTTGGCAAACGGATACTGTGTCGGGAATTATGGGCAGGCTGCCCTCCTCTATCGCAAGTCCCAACCCGGAAGCGCGGGCTACTTCGCGTAGTCCCGTTACCAACCCGCCCTCGGTAATATCGTGAAGGCAGTGTACTCTGGCACTGTTACACGCGATGCTAGCGTCTTTAATTACACTTATACCAGGCGATGTTAACAAGTCCGCCGCCGAGGCGACCTCTCCCGGCGTCAATCCGGCCGCCAACAGTGCGTCCGCCCTGTCCCGGGCCAGCAGGGCCGTTCCCTCGATGGCGATTCCCTTGGTGACCACAATGCTGTCGCCGTCCTGTGCGCCGCCGGTAAGCACCAGCTTTTCGCGGGCCACTTCCCCGAGCATCGTCCCCATCACTATCGGCCGGTCGATACCGTAGGTTACTTCGCTGTGTCCGCCCACTAGTTCTACCCCCATGGCGCGGCAGGCTTCCAGCACTTGGTCGAACACCTCCTCCGCTTGGGACTCGGTAAAACTCTCTGGCGCCAGCAGCGTCGCCAGAAACCACTTGGGGGTCGCGCCGGAGCAGGCTACGTCGTTGGCGTTTACCTGTACCGCGTACCAACCGATCTGGTCAGTGGCAAAGGTTACCGGGTCGCTCTTGGCCACCAGCAAGCGGTCGCCCATGTCCAGGACCGCCGTGTCCTCGCCAACGCGGGGGCCCACCAGGACCCTGGGGTCGTTTATCCGGTTTTTCGCCAGAATTCTCTCCAGCAGGTCAGCAGGGAATTTTCCAACTTCCAAAGTTACTCTCTCCAGTTGCGGTGTGAAGAATAATCTGTCCAAAGGTTGCAATATAATAGACCAAGGAGGTCTTTATTGGACAATCCGGTCAAGTCCGGGATTTTCGGAGGCTCCCGGAAAGTCCGTGGCTCTGTAAGCCGATTTAAGGCCCCTGTTTTGGCGGGGGCGGTCTCCAGGTCGGATGAACCCCGAAATCTGGAGCTGCAATGATGACCGAGGACCTGACCCCGCTTGGCAGAAATCAAAAACTATCCAACAGCGAACGGGACCGGGAGGAGAGGTGATGCAGGCGCAACCCAGAATAATTTCGTTCATAGTTCTCATGCTGGTATTTGCCCTGGCGTGTGGCGGCGGACCGACCGCCCCGAATGAACAAGCCGCTGACGACAAGAAGTCCGAAAAGCCTCCGGCATCCTTTGCCAAAGGGTTGGCGTCCACTCCTCCTCACGCCTTGGTGGGAACGGTTACCCTTTGTCCATCCGAGGCCTCTTGCGTACCCGCCGCCGACGGAGAGGTGGTAACCGCTTGGATGAAGGGCATCGACGAGCCTGTGGCGGAAGATACAGTTTCGGAAGGACAGTACCACTTGAGAATCGTCCAGCGTGGCGGACGGGCGTATTTCGGCAGGACGGTCACCTTTAAGGTCGGCGACCAGGACGCCTACCAGACCCAAACATGGGTATCGGGAGCCGCCGACGTGTTGGACTTGGTGACCGGGAAAGGAGGAGAACGTCTGGATTCAAACCGGGCCCGAGGAAGCACGAATGGCATTCTGCCGCCGTCCGGCCAAGGGCAGCAGATCGTCGAGATAGCCACAAATGGGGACACCCTGA
Source organism: Dehalococcoidia bacterium (assembly GCA_965261795.1). Lineage (GTDB taxonomy): Bacteria > Chloroflexota > Dehalococcoidia > Lucifugimonadales > UBA3495 > CBDCFV01. Next base: position 3,145,937 of record OZ253476.1, on the reverse strand, counting down.
ACTATGACCGCGATACCTTGTTGGTCAATGTCGCCAGGGATGTAACCGTGAAGTTCCACAACTCTGCGGCTGCCCTTCAGCACAATTGGGTGTTGGTGCAACCGGGGAGCAAAGATGCAATAGCCACGGCCGGCATAGAAGCAGGGGAGGGCAACTCCTGGGTGCCGCGTAATGACCCCAGGGTCATTGCCTACATAGACTTGCTGGATGGGGGCGACAGCGGAGAGACCAACTTCAATGCGCCCCCGGAGGGCGTCTACCAGTACGTATGCACCTTCCCCGGCCATAACTTCACGATGCATGGCGATTTCAAGGTGGTTTCCTGACCAAGGACGAATGAACGGAACCGCGGGGCCGGGAGCAAACACTATTCGGGGCCGCTCTCACGCCGTCCATCGGTGGATTCGGGTTTACAAGTCTACAGGGGTTTGATAGGATGATTGAGCTTGGACAGATGTTGTGGGCCGGAGTGTCCTAGCAAAGTGTGGCGCGTTCGTCTAGAGGCCCAGGACACCGCCCTCTCAAGGCGGAGACCGCGGGTTCGAATCCCGCACGCGCTACCAGACATAAAGTTCATCTAAGGGGTCCCCGGCAGTCGGCGGGGACCTTTTTCTATGCCCGCCTTCGGCCCCCGGTACAGGCGCGGTGTTGTATAATGTCCCAAGCCGCCGGGGTGTTTACCGCCAACGGCGCATCCTTCATTAAACACAGCGAGAATGTACTGATGGCCGATCAAGAAAGACTCGTCAACTCCTTTTGCGAGTTGGTGCGCATCGACAGTCCCTCCGACGAAGAGGAGGAAGTAGCCCAATATCTGACCGGCAGGCTGGAGTGCTTGGGACTTAGCGTGGCCAGGGACGCCCACGGAAACGTCATCGCCTCCGAAGAGGGTGACAATCCACTGCTTCTGTCGGCCCACATGGACACCGTGGAGCCGGGAAGGGGTATCAAGCCCCGGATTCAAGGCCACCGCATCGTTTCTGACGGCACCACCATTCTGGGCGGCGACTGCAAGGCGGGAGTCGCGGCTATTCTGGAAGGACTGGAAGCCGTGGTGGACGAAGGACTGACCCGCCGCCCCGTGCAGGTCGTGTTCACCCGCGGCGAGGAAATCGGTATTGTCGGGGCCACTAACATGGACTACTCGATGATACTGGCGAAAGAGTCGGTGGTGTTTGATGGGAACGGCCCGGTGAACACCATCACCGGCGCAAGTCCGACGTACATGAGTTTCGACGTGACCGTAAAGGGAAGGGCCGCTCATGCCGGCGTGGAGCCGGAGAAAGGCCTTTCGGCCATCAGGATCGCCACGGAAATAATCAATGAGCTGCCCCAAGGCAGGCTCGACGAAGAGACCACCTTTAACGTAGGGACCATTGCCGGAGGGTCGGTAAGGAACGCTGTGCCGGCGCAGACAGTCTTCGGCGGCGAGTTCCGCAGCCGCAACACCGAAACCCTCGACTTACTGCGGATGCAGGTGCTGACCACGTTGGAACAAGCCCGCAACAAATACCAAGACGCCACCATCGACGAGAAACTGGAAATCTTGTTCCACATGTACAATCTGGACCCCAACGACGGTATCGTCAAACTGGTGACTCGGGTAATGGGCGATATGAACCTTACGCCGGACATCAAGCCTTCCGGCGGGGGGACCGACGCCAACGCTATGCGCTTGCACGGTATTGATTGTGTGGTGGTGGGCATGTCCACCAACGCGATGCACACTGTCGACGAGTACGTGGTAATCCCTGACTTGGTCACCACCGCCCTGTTCTGCCAGAATGTAGTGACCACCAAGGTCTAAATCCGGCAACGCCGAAAACCAACGAGGACAGTGACATGAACGGTGCAGAGTTAAAAGCAACGCTGAAATCCGGTGGCCGGGTTTTCGGCACCATGATAAGCCTTAACCGGAACCCCAAGTGGGCGCCCGTGTTGGACGGGGTGGGGTTGGACTACGTGGTCATCGATACCGAGCACAGCCCGCGCGGACGCGGCGAGCTTGGCGACTACCTGACGATGTTCAACACCACCGGAGTTGTCCCGATAGTCCGCATCCCAATACCCGACTCCCACTACGTCACCATGGCCATCGACGCCGGCGCCCAGGGTGTGCTTGCGCCCTATTGCGAGACGGTCGACGAGGCGGTGGAAGTGGTGGCGGCGGCCAAGTGGCGTCCTCTGAAGGGAGAAGCGGTCCGCAAGGTCATGGCCACCGGGGAGCACGCCAGCGACGCCACCAGGGCCTATCTGGAGGAACGCAACAAGAACAACGTCGTTATCATCGGCATCGAGAGCGTGGCCGCGGTTGAAAACCTGTCCAACATCCTGGAGGTCCCGGATATAGACGGTATCTTCGTAGGCCCGAACGACCTGAGCATATCACTGGGATTCCCCGACCAGTACGACCGGCAGGAGTACCAGAGCACTGTCAAGCACATCATCGATACCGCCGGAGCCAAGGGCATCGCGGTACTGGTCCATCACCAAACGCCGGAGTTGTCCAGCTTCTGGATCAGCCAAGGGGCGAGGTTCATCCTTCACGGCACCGACCGCAGAGCCATGGCAGAGGGTTTCAGGACGGAGTTCGGGCGGCTGCGGCAATACGCCAAGGACATTCCAGCGTAGGCCGGAAGGCCGATAGCCGACTCAGGTTTCCGAATCCGGGTCCCAGCGGCGGCGCAGCGACTCGACATAAACACGCGGATATTCGCCGTAGGGCGCGGAAGTGTCCGCTTCGGCCAAGCGCAGCGCCCACATGTATTCGACATCCTCCCAGCGGATCGGGTAAGGTGTTTGATCGAAAAATTGGGTGACCGCTTCCGTCGGTCCAATCGCGGTAACGTACCCCATCATCTGAAAGTTGTCGTACAGGTTCCCGTTATCAGAGATGAACCGCCCCTTCATCGCGCCTAGAATAACGAAGTCTTGCATGGCGTTACCGGTCAACAGACATCTATTTCGTGAGAATGTGGATCGTGGTCACGTCTCCCGCGCCTGAGCACTGGGCCAAGCCTACTTCCGCGTCCTTTATCTGCCGGGGCCCCGCTTCCCGCCGCAACTGCGTCACAGTCTCGTGAATCATCCGTATGCCCGTGGCCCCGAAGGGATGGCCCATGGCCAGCAGACCCCCGTCAGTGTTAGTGGGTATATCTCCGGTGAGCGCGGTTCGCCCATCGACGGTTGCCCGCCAAGCTTCGCCGAAGGGGACCAAGTGCAGGGACTCCAGTTGCTGTAGTTCGCCGATAGTGGCGGCGTCGTGCACTTGTACCAGGTCCACGTCCTCCGGCTTTAACCCGCTCATCTCATAGGCTTCCAAGGCCGCGGGCTCGGTGCGGTAGGGGCTGAATGCCGAGTGGTCGCTGCCCCTGCCGTTGTAGTTGCCTGATTTCAACACAGCCGCTGCCACACGCATGGACCGGGCCCGGTCTATACCGTACTTTGCAATTGACTCTTCGGCGCACAAGACCGCGGCGGCGGCCCCCTCGCTGGTAGGGCAGCACTGGAATAGTGTCAACGGGTCGGCTATCTTGCGCGACTCCAGCACTTCAGCCAAGGTGCGCTGCTCGGACCGGTGTGCGTAGGGGTTGAGGGCCGCGTTGTCCCTGGCTTTCACCGCCACTTGGGCGATGTCCACCTCGGTGGCCCCCGTTTCCTCCATGTACCGCCGCATCCGCAGCGCGTACCCAGCCATCATGTGATCACTGCCGATGTAACGCTCCGGGCTGTCGGCGGCGGTCACGGTTACCGGGCCGCGCGGAACCTTCTCGGCCCCGAAGGCCAACGCCAAATCAAACATGCCGGTGGCGATGCCCCAATAGGCCTGCCAGAAGGCGGTGGAGCCGCTGGAGCAGGCGTTTTCCACGTTGATTATCGGCACGCCGGTAAGGCCCAGCTTTGCCAACGCCGTCTCTCCAACGGACATGCCGTGGTAATAGACGTGCCCGAAGTAAGCCACTTGGATGTCCTGCCAGCGAACGCCGGTGTCTTCCAAGGCAGGGACGACAGCATCCAACGCCAAGCCTGCCAGGTCCTTGTCCGGGAACCTGCCGAAGGGATGCAAGCCGACTCCGGCTACCATTACCTGCCGTTGCGAACGGAATTGGGTCAATTTGGACCTCCTCTCCCAATTTCCCACTTGTACACCACCTTGTCAGCTTGGCCTTCTTGCCCGCTTACCGTGCATAACGCCAAGCGCATAGGCATACCGATGGTCAATTCCTCTTCCTGACAGTCGATGATCTCGGCCAACACTTGTGGCCCTTCTGATAGCTCAACCTGCCCCAGGATATACGGAACGGGACCGGGCCAGCCGGCGGGAGGCACCCTGACCACGGTATAACTGTAGAGGGTTCCTTGCCGGCCGAACTCCACAGCCTCGAGGTTGGGTGAGCTGCACTGCTGGCAAAAGGTTCCCGGGCCGAAGATAGTAGCGGTGCAGTCGCGGCAGCGAAGTCCGAGAAGCGCTCCTTGCGAGCCTTCTTCGTTGGTCAGCCGCAGCCGGGTGGGGTCTATGGATTCAGGCATAAATACAGCCGCCGGGTAAGATTCGGGTGAATTATAACAATCACCGCTCGCGGCTGCACATAACGCCGTTCGGGGTGACTGGGCCATCGCGGGTACCTGGCAAACCTTAACCTTTAGCCCGTGAAGAGCCAGTTAAGAAAGGAGTAACTGGTCGGCGACGAAAGTTATACGGTGTCAGGCGACAGGCCGCCTCGACAAGTCCAAGTCCGAGGGTCCTCTTCCTTGAGCTAATTCGAACCGGGTATGGACGGCTCCATGAAAGTGATCGTATCGTAGAAGTCGTCGAGCGGAACGAATACGCCGTTCTCTTCCGCCCACCGGCGCATCCGTTGATTACAGGAATGGGCCCATGAAAGAATTTCTACACGCCATCCTCGACGGTGCATACGTTCCAAGGTGCTGTGGAAGCCGGCTCCCTCGGTGTAACCGGCGCCGTCCCCGGTGAGCAACACGACTATGCCCGGGTCTCCGTTGTAGTCCAAGGCATCTTCCAGCATCCGCAACTGAAGGACCCGGTCGGGGATTTCCTGTTCGCCACGCTCGGAACTGCCGCGGTCGAACAATTGCACCTCAACACCGTTACTTTCCAACCTATTCCATAGCTGCCGCATCTCCGGCGGGACGGACCCGTCCGCAAACGCTTTCTGCACACTGCGGTCGGCATGAGCCAACCGCAACATGTTGTCAAAGTGAATTCGTACCCTTTGGCGAGCATCCGGTCCTTCACCGCGTTCTTCCGCCAATCGCTGGGCTTCAATGAAAATATTGGAGTTATCCCAATAAATAAATACGCTATCCAAAGTACACCCGGCCCACGTCAATCAATCGAATGTCATAGATGTTTGACTACGTGTTGAGAATCACGACCGTAGTCTTAAGTGTTTCGAGTATACCACCCTCCAATTCTTGCTACGGTGTCCCCAGACTTCCACTCCATCATGTGAAGGTAGTGTTGGGAACGGAGCAAAGGCTCCAGTGATACGGTTGGCCGCGGAGACCCCAGGAGACTATGCTATACTCGCCATGTGGCTACCGAAAACTACAACTTGGCGAATGTGACCGATGCCTGTTGAGGTATCGCAAAGTGAACTGGAAATGGGCGTTCAGGCGCTCCGCGACGGCGGAGTCGTCGCATTTCCGACGGATACCCTTTACGGTTTGGGAGCGGACGTTTTCAACCTGGATGCGCTGCAAAAGGTGTTCGATATAAAGGAAAGGCCCGCTGGTCTGGCGCTGCCGGTCCTCATCGACAGTTGGAAACAATTTGAGACAGTGGCCGCCGATGTCACTCCGGTTGCCCGGACCTTGGCCGAAAAATATTGGCCTGGGCCGTTGACCTTGATAGTATCCAAGGCCGACGCAGTGCCGGACTTGCTGACGGCCGGCGCGCCGACGGTGGCAGTGCGGGTGCCCGACCACCCGGTGCCCAGGGCATTGGCCCGGATGTTTGGCGGCCCCATCACCGGCACGAGCGCGAACCGCAGCGGTGAACCCGACCTGAAGAGCCTGGAAGAACTGACGGCCCAACTGGGGTCCAGGGTCGACTATGTGGTTGCCGCTGGTCCGGCTCCGATGGGCATGGCATCAACCGTGATTGACATAACTGAGGATAGTCCCAAGCTGATACGCGAGGGAGCTTTACCGTTTAATGATATCGTCAGGCACTGGCGTTGAAGTGGCGACCAAGGCCACGTTACCCGAAACTTTTTGAAATGTTGGAAGGGCGGCAGTGATCCCCAAGTATGAAGCTTATCAACAGGCGTTGGACCAAGAATTGAGGGACGTGTTTGAGTCCCGCCAAGGCTTCCTGTACGACGTGCTGCGTTATCACTTGGGGTGGGTCGACCAAGCCAAGCAGCCGGTTGCCGGGGCCTCGCCGCTCAATTTTCAGGCTGCGATTGTCTTTGCCGCCTGCGACGCCCTCGCAAACGACTTTCATCAAGCTGCCCCCGCCGCCGCTGCGGTGGAGTTGGTGCATAACTTCACCCTCGTGCATGGAGACGTGCAGTCCCCCAGGACTGTCGCCGAAGACCGGCCAAGCGTCTGGTGGGTATGGGGTCCCGCCCAAGCCATCAACGCCGGGGACGGGTTGCACGCCCTTGGGCGCACAACTATAATGCGCCTGGCTCAGCGGGACGTGCCTGCGGAGCGGGTGTTGCGCTCCGTTTTGGCTCTGGATCGAGCCTGTTTGGCTCTTTGTGAAGGGCAGTTCCTTGACTTGGACTTCCAAGACCGGTTGATGGTAACCAGCGGCGCCTACTACGATATGATAGGTCGGAAAACGGGCGCCCTTGCCGGTTGCGCCGCCGAGATAGGCGCCGTCGCCGCCGGAGCCGACGATGCAGTCTGCGACAGTTTCCATCAAGCGGGGCGTTCCCTTGGAATGGCGTGGCAGCTTAGCTTGGACGTAGCCGATCTATGGGGCCAAAGCGGTGACGGGATGACCCCCAACAACCTGCTGAACAAGAAGAAGAGCCTGCCGCTGATTCACACGCTGGAAAACTCACCCATATCTACTAAGCGCGAGTTGGGCAACATTTACGCCAAGCGTGTGCTGGAGCCTGACGACGCTGCCCGAATAATCGCCATCCTGGACGATGCCAACGCCCGCGGCTTTGCTGAACAGAAGGCCGCGGAACTTGCTCAAGAGGCGCTGGACGGATTCAAAGCGGCGGGAGTGTCCGACGACCGGCTGGATTCTATCCACGATATTACTAAGTGGGCTGTAGAAGGAAATGGCTAAACGCAGTCTTAACGATCTTAACGTAGATGGGAAGCGAGTCTTGGTGAGGGTCGATTTCAACGTCCCTATTGAACAGGGAGTTGAGGCCATCGCCCTTTACGACCAACGCCTCCGCGCCACTTTGCCTACTATTCGCTACTTGATCGACAAGGGTAGCCGGGTCATCCTTTGCTCCCACTTGGGCCGCCCTCGAGGGCAAGTTGTGGAAGAACTGAGGTTGGCTCCCGTTGGAGACCGTTTGGCTGTCCTGCTTGACCACCCTGTTCGCAGCCTGCCGCAGGTCAGTGGCCCCGAAGTTGAGGCCGCCATCGCCGGTATGGCAGCCGGAGACGTTGTGCTGCTGGAGAATTTGCGGTTTGACGCTGGTGAGGAGAAAAACTCGCCCGAATTTTCCCAATCGTTGGCGGGCTTGGCCGACGCCTTCGTGATGGATGCCTTCGCCGTGGCTCACCGCGCCCACGCCTCTACCGTCGGGATTACCGAATATTTGCCTTCGGCAATGGGGTTCCTCGTTGAGAAGGAAGTCAACTCTATGGGCCGTGCCTTGGAGTCTCCGGAGAAGCCATTGGCGGCTTTGATGGGGGGAGCCAAGGTAAGCGATAAAATACTGGTGCTGGAAAATCTCCTGAGCAAGCTGGACCACCTGTTCATCGGTGGCGGGATGTGCGTCACCTTCCTGAACGCCATGGGCCGCAACACCGGGGCCTCCCGTATCGAAGAGGACCGGCTGGACTTTGCCCGGGAAATCCTGGAACGTGCCTCCAGGGACAACATTACCGTCCACCTGCCGACGGACTTGATCGTCGCAAGCGATTTCGATGCGTCGCCGCGTCTGACGCAGGTGGCGTTGGCAGACGACGTGCCTGAAGCTTCTTTTATAATGGACATTGGTCCCACCGCAAGACAAGAGTTTGTTCAGGCATTGGCCGGCTGCAAGACCATCATCTGGAACGGTCCCATGGGCGTGTTCGAAATGGACCGTTTCAGCGAGGGGACCCGCGTGGTAGCCCAAGCCATCGCCGACCGGGAAGGGGTGACGACAGTTGTCGGCGGCGGCTCCACTGCGGAAGCAGTGGAGGCGTTGGGCCTGATGGACAAAATGACGCACGTTTCCACTGGCGGAGGCGCGTCGCTGGAGTTCCTGGAAGGCAAGGAACTGCCGGGCATCGCCGCCCTGCCGGAAGCTTAGCACGACTTGGGCCCATGACTTCGCATAACCCTGAACGACTGATGAGTTAGCCGATGCCATACGATGCAGACTTGGTCTTGCGTCTAAGGAAGTTGATCGAGTGCCGTTCGGGGATCGAAGAAAAGAGGATGTTCGGCGGCATCGCTTTCCTGGTCGGCGGGAACATGTGCTTCGGTATATACCGTGACAACTTGATCGTGCGCGTGGGTCCCGATCGTTATGAAGAGTCTCTGTCGCTTCCCCACACAGGGCCCATGGACATTACCGGTCGACCCATGAAAGGCTGGGTCATGGTTGACGCCGAAGGGATCAATACCCATGCCGCGCTTCAGCAATGGATAGAAGGAGGGCTTGCGTTCGCTGCCGCCCCGCCCGACAAGAAGACCGTCAAGAAATAGCCTGAACGAGGAAGATGTAGCGCCCGGCCCCTGATTACGCCGGGTGGCCCAAAAGACTGATTGCACAGGGATTAGGGATGATCGACCAGCAAGAACTACGCGACTGTTACGTTCCCACATCGACCAAGATTGTCATGCTGGTAGTGGACGGCTTGGGAGGGTTGGCGCACCCGGACACCGGCCTGTCCGAGTTGGAGACCGCCCACACGCCCAACCTCGACGCCATGGCCAAGGAAAGCGCCTGCGGGTTGACTACACCGGTATTGCCGGGCGTGGCTCCCGGCAGCGGTCCGGGGCACTTGGCGTTGTTCGGGTACGACCCGTTGAAGCACCAGATTGGCCGGGGTGTTCTGGAGGCTTTGGGAATTGACATAACACTCCAACTCGGCGACGTGGCCGCCCGCGGGAACTTCTGCACCGTAGACGGCAGTGGGATCTTGGTCGACCGCCGCGCGGGACGCATACCCACCGAGCTTAGCGCCCCGCTCTGCGAGCGGTTGGACCGTATCGAGGTGGACGGCGTGGAGTTGCGTATCTACCCGGTGCAGGACTACCGGTTCGTGCTGCACCTGCGGGGAGAAGGGCTTTCGGAACTGGTCTCCGAGACCGACCCCCAAGTCACCGGGGCCGCCGCCCTGCCTGTACGCGCGCTTTCACCCGAGGCGGAGAAGACGGCCGCCTTGGTGAACGGGTTTGTTGATCAAGCGAGCCGTTTACTGGCCGAAGAAGAGCGGGCCAATATGGTCCTGCTTCGCGGTTTCGCCCAGTTGCCCAGTCTGCCCCCTATGGGGGATGTCTACCGGTTGGACCCGGTGGGAATCGCCGCTTATCCCATGTATCGGGGCTTGGCAACCGTGTCCGGGATGAGAGTGATTCCGACGGGCCGCACCTTTGGCGACGAAGTCGATACTTTGCGGGAGCACTACAACGATCACGACTTCTTCTTCATCCACTACAAGCCCGCCGACGCCGCTGGCGAGGACGGGGACTTCGACGCCAAGGTAAAGCGTTTGGAGGAGTTGGACCCGTTCATCCCACAGATTCGCGCCTTGGAACCCGACGTGTTCATGGTGGCCGGTGACCACGCCACACCCGCAATCATGGCGGCACATAGCTGGCACCCGGTGCCCTTCATGCTTCACTCCAAACTCACCAAGGGTGAAGGTGTGCCCACCTTCGACGAACGGGCTTGCGGCCAAGGTTCCATTGGGCGTATCCAAGCCACCCAGGTCATGCTGCTGGCCATGTCGCACGCGGGGAAACTCACCAAGTTTGGCCCCTAGACGTTTCTGCAGGCGGAGGAGGTTGAGCCGATGCCGGCCCCAACCATAGCAGCCAACTGGAAGATGAACACCACCCTGGATGAAGCTGTCCGGTTGGCCGCGGCAGTCAGGGACGGCCTCCCAGCCGAATGCACTGCTGACGTTATCCTCTGTCCTCCCTTTATATCCCTGCAATCTGTAAGGGGTTTTGTGGACGGCTCGGCCATCAAAGTCGGTGCTCAAAACATGTACTGCGAACCCAGCGGCGCATTCACCGGGGAGACATCGCCGCTCATGCTCCAAGGCGTCTGCGAGTACGTGATGTTGGGCCACTCGGAGCGCCGACACATTTTTGGCGAGACTGACGAACTGGTCAACCGCAAGGTCAAAGCGGCCTTTGCCCACGGCCTAAAGCCCATCCTGTGCGTTGGAGAGACTCTGGAGCAGCGGGAAGCGGGTGAGGCCGGGGCCGTAGTGGACAGGCAGTTGCGCACTGCTTTGGACGGCATAGTTGACATAAGCGGCCTGCTGGTCGCTTATGAACCGGTATGGGCAATTGGCGCCGGCCAAGCCGCTACCCCTGAAATCGCCGCCGACATCATGGGCGGAGCCCTGCAATCGTCGCTGGTTTCCATGTATGCGGCACCGGCCTCGGAAGTGCCCCTTCTGTACGGCGGCAGCGTGAATGGAGACAACGTCGCTGGGTTCTTGGGACATGATTGCATCCACGGGGCGCTTGTCGGGGGCGCCAGCTTGCATGCCGACCAGTTCCTGCGAATTGTTCAAGTTGCCGCCAACGCCTAGACTGTATTCCCTCAATTGTCGCTGCCAAGCCGTCCAGCTTTCATGCGAAGCCCGCCCCCCAAGTTGACTCCCGCCGCTCCACCCGTCGTTGCTGTTGTCGGCCCCACCGCCGTGGGCAAGACACGGCTGGCCATATCCTTGGCGCGCCGGTTCAACGGGGAGATCGTCAACGCCGACAGCCGGCAAGTCTATCGGTTGATGTCCATCGGCACGGCGAAACCCATGCCGGCGGAGCGGGCTGAAGCTCGTCATCACCTTGTCGATATCCTCGACCCCAATGAAAGCTTTGGCTTGGGGCTATTCTTGAAGCTGGCCCACGACGCAATAGGTGATATAGCCACCCGCGGCCGCCTGCCCATAGTCTCCGGTGGCACGGGTCAATACGTTTGGGGACTGCTGGAAGGCCGACAAGTGCCCGAAGTCCCGCCGGACCCCGCGTTCAGGCAACGGCTGGAGCAAATGGCCGCCGAAGGGGGTGGTGAGGCGCTGCACGCAAGATTGCAGGAAGTGGACCCGGACAGGGCCGCCGTCCTGGACCCTCGCAACGTACGCCGGGTTATCCGCGCCTTGGAAATCCACCAAGCCACCGGACGGAAACCGTCGAATATGGGAAAAGGGGAAGCCCCGCCCTTCCCAACACTGGTTATAGGGTTGACCATGGAACGACAGGAGCTATACCGGCGGATAGACGCCAGGGTTGACGATATGATGGCTGAAGGGTTGCTGGAAGAGGTGCGGGAATTGGCCGCGGAGGGCTATGCTCCAGGACAAGGAGCGTTGGGCAGTCCCGGATACCGGGAGTTGGGGGAGTACTTGTCAGGCCAGACCGGCTTAGATGAAGCGGTTCGCCGAACAAAGACCCAGACCCACCGGATGGCCCGCCGGCAGTACACATGGTTCAAGCCAAGCGATCTCGGAATCCACTGGCTGGACGCCGCCGGCGCCAACTTGGATGAGGCGGCGGCGGCGCTCGTCGACAAATTCCTGGACGCCAATCCCCTTGTGTTACAATAACCTCGCCTCAAAGGGAGGAGCCAAGCCCATGAAATTCACCAAAATGGAAGGCGCGGGGAACGACTATATCTATGTCGATGCCCGTTCCATGGATCTGGACTGGCCCAAACTGTCCCGCAAGATGAGCGACCGTCACTTCGGCATTGGAGGCGACGGGCTGATACTCATCAAGGACTCCGACATCGCCGACCTCAAGATGAGCATGTTCAACGCCGATGGCTCCGAAGGGGAGATGTGCGGCAACGGGATCCGGTGCTTCGCCAAGTACGCCATCGAGCATGAGATAGTGGCGCAGCCAACCAACGGACTGAATGTGGAGACCTTGGCTGGTGTGCGGAATATTATCCCCAAGTACGATGGCAGCATCATCAGCGGCGCCAGGGTATCCATGGGCGCTCCGATCCTGGAACCCGAGCTAGTCCCCGTGGCATTGGAGCCTGCCGAAACCTACAGGACCGGGCCGGTGCTCGACTATCCTTTCGAAATGGATGGGCTGGGTCTGCCCCTCAGCTTTGTCTCCATGGGTAACCCTCATGCCGTTACCTTCATCGAGCAGCCGGTGGCCGACTTCTCGCTGCATACTATCGGTCCCAAGGTCGAACACCATCCCATATTCCCTCGGCGGGTCAACTTCGAGATCGTCAACGTTATAGGGCCGGGCCGGCTCGACGCCCGCGTGTGGGAACGGGGTTCCGGTGAGACCCTGGCCTGTGGCACCGGCGCCTGCGCCATAGCCGTAGCCGCCCGCCTGTCGGGTATCTGTGACGACAAGGTTGACATAAAACTACCCGGCGGCACACTTACAATCGAGTGGGACGGCACAGGAGAGGTCTTTCTGGAAGGGCCTGCAATAGAAGTGTTCACCGGGGAATGGACGGTTTGATGAGTACCGTCGGGTCTACAAAACTGAGCTACGAAGCATTCATGGCTCTGCCGGAGACCAAGAAACGGTGTGAAGTCGTCGATGGAGTGTTGCGTTTGGCCCCTTCAGCGATACCGGACCATCAATGGATTACAGGAGAGATATTCGTCAGGCTTTGGGAATTCGTGATGGTCAACGGGCTAGGGATCGTTCTGACGGCGCCCAGCGACCTCCTAATCCAACGCCAACCCTTGAGGGTCAGGCAACCCGACGTAATGTTCTTCAACGCCGAACGAACGGGGTTCTTGGGACGCTCTGGCCTCAGAGGATTACAGGTATTCGAGGTCCCGCCGGACTTGGTCGTGGAAGTGTTGTCTCCAAGCAACACCGGTCCCAGGTTCCGGGAAAAAATTGAAGACTACCGGCGCATCGGCGTCTTGGAGTGCTGGCTCGTAAGTCCTGAAGATGAGACGATAGAAATCTTGAGATTGTCCGACAGCGGCATTACGGCAGCGGCAATGTACGATGTGGACGATACACTCCATTCGGAAGTCCTCCAAGGATTCCAGTTGTCCTTGGCGGACATTTTTGGCGAATCCAAGGCCGGCTCTTAGGGACGTTAGGGAGACCATGTAATGAAACTCTATAAGCTGCCCATAGTGCTATACGAACCATCTGAGGACACCGAGTACAAGTACATGGCGGAGGTCCCGTCGTTGCCGGGTTGCCGGGCTTGGGGAGACTCGGTTTCCGAAACATTGGAGTTTGTCCGCGGCGTCGCCGAAGCTTTTATAGACTCCTACTTGGACCGGGAAGTCCCGCTGCCCGAGAATGTGGAAGAATTGGCGATTGAACCGGTGGGATCGATTATTCATGGAGAGATCCTGGTTACGGCGTGAACTACCGTCAACTTACTCGCAAGTTACGGCGGTTGGACTGCGTGCAGGACCGCCAGGCTGGGGGATCACACGAGGTATGGGTTAATGTTCGCACGGACGCAACCGCTACTATCCCCAACTGGCGAGGCAAAGACCTGAAACCCGGCGCAATTGCCGCGATATTGCGTGACTTGGGAATATCTCGGGAAGACTTCGAGCAAGCCTAAGGGCCGCGTCGAGGCCATATTCTAGCTAAAGACAAGGACCGGCAACATGAAATTCTCTGACCGTTTGGGCAAACTTGCTCCCTATCCCTTTGTGGAGATTTCCCGCATTATCACCGCCAAACGCGCCGCCGGGGCCGACGTGGTTACCTTCGGAATCGGTGACCCCGACATCCCGACTCCGCAACCCATCATCAACCGCCTCTTGAGCGCGTCCCAATACCCGCCTAACCATCGTTATCCCGAGACCGACGGCCTCCCCGAGATGCGGCGGGCCATCGCCGAGTGGTACGAAAAACGGTTCAGCGTTACGTTGGACCCCGACAAAGAGGTGCTGCCCTTGATTGGCGCCAAGGAGGGCATCGGACACGCGGCCTTATGCTTCCTCGATCCAGGGGACATCGCGCTGGTGCCCGACCCGGCTTACCCGGTCTACGGCGTAGGGACGATGTTCGCCGGGGCCGAGAGCCACGTGATGCCACTTTACGAGAGCAACGGTTGGCTGCCGGAGCTTGACGCTATTCCGTCGGACGTGGCCCGCGCCGCCAAGGTGATGTGGTTGAACTACCCCAACAACCCCACCAGCGCCGTTGCCACCGAAGAGGATTTCGCCTCGGCCATCGCGTTCTGCAAAGAGAACGACATCGCACTGCTTCACGACGCAGCCTACAGCGAGGTGGGGTACGAGGGGTATCAAGCATCCAGCTTCCTGCAGGTGGACGGGTCCAAAGACATCGGAATCGAGTTCCATTCGCTGTCCAAGACCTACAACATGACGGGTTGGCGCATCGGCATGGCAGTGGGCAACGCCGACATGATACACGCGCTGTTCCAGATAAAGGCCAACCTTGACTCCGGTGTTCCCCAAGCGGTGCAGGAGATGGCCATGGAGGCCCTGACCGGTCCGCAGGACTGCGTGAACGAAAACGTGGAGATATACCAACGCCGCCGCGACCGGGTGGTGAGTGCGGTCAGGACCTTGGGAATGGAAGTTGCGGTGCCAAGGGCCAGCCTGTACATTTGGGCCAAGGTGCCCGAGGGCTTCACCTCGGCGGAACTGGCCCAGAGATTGCTGGAAGACTTGGACGTAGTCGTAACCCCCGGTTCCAGCTACGGGCGTTACGGTGAAGGTTACATCCGGTTGTCCTTGACCACCCCTGACGAGCAGGTGGAAAAGGGCTGCCAGCGCATTGAATCCTGGAGCCTCCCGGCTCCGCGTGGAGGCTGATTTACATAAGTAAGCGTTTAATAACGGTCGAGGCACAGGCGGAACGCGCGGTATTGGTTGCGGTCGAGCTGAAAGGCCGGGACCACCTGTGGGCGTTGGAAGATAGCCTGCCGGAGTTGGAGTACCTGGCCAACACCGCCGGAGCCAACGTCGTCGCGTCGGTCATCCAGCGTTCCAACCGCCTCACGCCTACTTACGTGGGCAAGGGTAAGCTGGAAGAGATTCAGGACGTTGCCAGCCTGAACCAAGCCGACGTCATCATTTTCGACGACGAACTGACTCCCACCCAGCAACGTAATCTGGAAAACGCCCTGCAACGGAAGGTGATCGACCGCACAGCCCTGATTCTCGACGTGTTCGGCCGTAACGCATCAACTTACGAAGGCAAGCTTCAGGTGGAGTTGGCCCAGCATGAGTACCTGCTCCCACGGCTGGCCGGGCAGTGGTCCCACTTGGAGCGGTTGGGCGGTGGCATCGGCACCAGGGGTCCCGGCGAGACCCAGATCGAGACCGACCGGCGGCTGGTGCGGCGCCGCATCCAGAAAATAAAGTCTGACTTGGACGATGTCCGTCAACGACGTTCCTTGCACATGGGCCGCCGCAAGAAATCAACCATTCCCATGGCCACTCTGGTCGGGTACACCAATGCGGGCAAAAGCACGCTGTTTAACGCCCTCAGCAACGCCGGGGTCACCGCCGAGGACAAGCTTTTCTCTACTCTTGACCCGGTAACGCGGCGTATCCGGTTGCCCTCCGGCTCCCAACTCCTGCTCAGCGACACCGTGGGATTCATCCAGAAGCTTTCCCCCAAGGTGGTGGCAGCCTTCCGGGCTACACTGGAAGAGTTGCAGCAGTCGGATATCCTGCTCCACGTCATCGACGTGTCCCATCCAAAGGCCCCTGAACAGACCGTGGTGGTTGAAGATACCCTGACGGAACTGGGGTTGGGGGAAAGGCCGCGGCTGTTGGTGATGAACAAGATGGACCTTCTCACCGGCAGCCTCAGTGATGCCGAGCCGGGGACTCAACCGCTGGAGGCGTCGCGTAACGGTGCTTGGCCCAGCGTTCTGGTTTCGGCGGCCAAGGGTTGGAATCTGGATGGTCTGTTGCAGGAAATCGAGAAGCGGATAATGGCCATCGAGGGACCGATGATGGTGCCGGTGGACAAGCCGGGCCGGTGACGAATTCTCCTCGCCACTCTGTCGCCCCTTGATAGCCCTTGGGCATCGCTATTTAGGCCCAAAACGAAAATACACGTTGGTTCGCACAAGATACGTTATGTTGTGCAGAGGCATGTTTTAATCCTTAGTTTACATAACATCCTTTGTGATCCATTGCCCTCCCCCAGTGTCCGGGCGGCGCCTAATATAATTGTCTGAATCAGGATTATCAAGATTGAAGGATTAACAGGGTGAATTGGTTATATCCTGAAAATCCTGAAATCCGGTAAATCCTGATTCAGACAACAACGTCCCAACAAGTTTTAATCACACCTCCGTACTCCGGCAGGGTTGCGTTGGGTATGCGGTTCTCCCTATAATTGAAGTGCCTGGAACCAAGGGGCGGTTAGCTCAGTGGTTAGAGCGCCTCGTTCACACCGAGGAGGCCGGAGGTTCAAATCCTCCATCGCCCACCACTTGGCAGGAAGTGGTACGCCGAGGTGGCGGAATGGCAGACGCGCTGCGTTCAGGGCGCAGTGTCCTTACGGATGTGTGGGTTCAAATCCCTCCCTCGGCACCAAATCGAGTCATTACCCGCCTGTAGGCAAAAATCGCCGAGTCCCAGTATCCTTGGCTCAGGTGATCGACAGGCAAGATACGCGCTTGTAGCTCAGCGGATAGAGCGCTGCCCTGCGGAGGCAGAGGTCGTGGGTTCAAATCCCGCCAAGCGCACCATTACTTTCCATTTGTAACGCCACCCGGTTCGGGCACGGCCACCTCTTGCCTTCCACACCACGGTTACCGCTCCAGCGCATGCCGCCGCCCGTTTCCTTCCTTTGCATGGGCCCTTCCGAGGCGTACATAGGCTTCCAGAAAGTTCGTGCCCATGTAAGCCAATTTAAAGCCTCTAAAATGGCGGAGGTGGTATACAACACACGGGAGCTTCATCATTTCTCCACAATTATCGGGTAGATTGGCGAAGCCCGACTTATGTAAACTATAGTCAAATACCGGGCCGGAAGAGATGATACGACATGACGGCAATTTGGAGAGCGCTCAAAACCCTGTCGCGGCTGCAAATCGTCGCATTGGCAGTAGTCCTCTTTGGTGCGGCGGCCGCTACCTACGGCGGATATCTCCGGGCCAACAGCGAAGAGCAGGTTGCGTTGGAAGAGGACCAGCAGTTGATACCGGTGCGGCTGGGAGACTTGATAAACGAGGTCACTACCAGTGGGACCATCGCCTTTCCCAACCGGGAGATGCTCATATTCGGTTCCCCTGGTGTCGTAGCGGAGCTTCTGGTTAAAGAGGGCGAGGCAGTATCCCAAGGCCAGGCATTGGTCAAGCTCGACGCAACGGCCGTCGCCTCCTTGGTGCAGGCGCTGGCCCAAGCAAAAGTGGACCATGCCGACGCGGTGGAAAGCTTGGAGGAACTGCGGGAGACCGACCCGCTTGCCGCCGCCCAAGCGCGGGAAGCCGTAGCTGACGCCGAGTTTCAATTGCAAGAGGCGGTTGAAGCCCTTGCGGATGCCCGCGAACCTTATACCCCCGAAGAGATCGAGACCCAGCGCAAGCTGGTGGCCGACACTGATTTCGCGCTGCTGAACGCCGAGCAGGACCTGGATGCCACCGCACGGCAGCACGCCGTCCTCTTGGGCGAAGCCCGTAAAGCCCACGCCGAAGCCCAATCTGCTTTACAGGAAGCCCGGCAGGCCTTGGCCGACTTCGCACCGTCCTACTTCCTCAGCTTGGACGAGGCGCGGCAAGCTGAGGCAGACGCGGAGCTGGCCTTGGACGTTGCGCTCACCGCCGTAGCCGATTTCAGCCCGGATTATGTGAACCAACTGCTACAAGCTCGCCAAGCTGAGGCCGACGCGGAGCTGGCTTTGGAACAAGCCCAGGACGATTTGGGCGCTTTCGCCTCCGGCCATGATCAACAACTCGCCCAAGCCCGGCAAAACAAGGCCGACTTGGAATTGGGCCTTCAAGAGGCTAAAGAGGCGCTTGAAGACTTTTCCCCTGGCCACGACAAGGATTTGGCTGCGGCCCGTCAAGAGAAGGCCGATGCGGAAATTGCCTTGGGAAATGCCCAGCAAGCCTTGGAACGGTTTGAGAACTCCAGGGGGAGCCGGCTCAGCAGGCTTCTTAAAGACAAGGAAGACTTGGACGCGCAATTAGCCGAGTTGCAGGACCGTCTCGATACGTTGTTGCTTTCCCAGCAAGGGGGAATGTTTGGATTGGACACGGCTATCGACTCGATTAAATTTGGTATCGCGGCTACTGAAGAGAGCTTGGAGGTCTTGCAAGAGTCCTTGGCTGCCCGGGACCAACTGGCGGCTGTGGAGGCGTTGGCGCAAAGCCGCCTCGATGAGGCGAAGACGGACTTGGCCAGGTTGGAAGGAGAGCAGGACTCGTTAACACGAATGCAATTGGATACCTCATTAGCCTTGGTCCAGTCCGATCTGCGGAAAGCCTCGGAAGAGTTGACGGAATTAGAAAAGGGCGGTGGTGTGCTTCAACATCAACAACTGGAAGCGGCGGTCGAGTTGGCCCAGGAGACCCACGCCAGGGCAAAGGCAACCCTAGAGGAGCTGGAATCCGGCCCCAATGCCTTGGAACTCAACCAGTTGGAGGCGGCCGCGGAGTTGGCCCACGGGAAGCTCCGGGAAGCCAGGCTGGCCCGGGCTGCCTTGGAGAGTCCGGCGGATCCTGAATTGGTCAAACGGTGGGAAGATAAGGTCAAGAAGGCTGAAACCGGCCTTGCCGGTAAGGATGCTCAGGCTGCGGTGGATGCGGCGAAACAAGTCCTTGATGCGATTATGTCAGGTGCAGACGGCAAGGAATTGCAGCTAGTAGAATCTGACATCGCGCTGGCCCAGGTCACTCTAATAGACACGCAACAAGAGTTGGCTAACTTGGAAATGGGTCCAGACCCCCGCGAGATTCGGGCCAAAGAGGCGGAGATAGTCCGGTTGAGGGCGGCTTTGGCTCAGGCCAAGGAAGACCTTGAAGAAATGCTTGCCGGCCCCGATGCCTTGGCGCTGGCCTTGCTGGATGCGCAGGCGGTTTCAGCCCAAGCCGCGCTGGCCCAAGCGGAAGAGGACCTTCAAGAGATGCTCGCCGGCCCGGACCCTGTGGAAGTGGACTTGGCCAGGGCTGACGTTGCCTCCGCAGCTCAGAAAATGAAAGAATCGGCTAAAACGCTGACGGACGCCGTGCTGAGAGCGCCTACAGATGGATTTGTGTCCTTGGTTAACATTGAAGAGGGCGACGAAGTCCAAGCGAGGGCGCCCATCCTTGAGGTCGTAGACCCGTCGGTAGTGGAAGTGGACGGTATCGTTGACGAAATAGACGTGCTGTCCATCCGGCAGGGTGCGGGAGTGGAAGTCACATTGGACGCTCTACCGGGCGAGGTGATACCGGGAACGGTGGTAAGCGTCTCGCCCGGCGCAACCAACCAGCAGGGGGTAGTAACCTATCCCATAGGTATCCGGATGGAGGTGCCGCCAAGGCTGCAAGTACGGGAGGGACTGACCGCCGTTGCGTCGATAGTGCTGCGACAGGAGCGCAACGTACTGCTGCTCCCGCAGCAGGCGCTGGTCGGCACATTCGACAGTCCCATGGTCAGGGTTCTTTCCGCCAACGGCGTGGTGGAAGCCAGACCCGTAACGCTGGGTAACTCCGACGATTTCTGGGTATCCGTAAAGCAGGGGCTTCAAGAGGGTGACCAGGTAGTGATGGAGTCGGCGGAAGTTGGCACGAGCCGGTTCAGTTTCGGTCAATTCCGGCGGGTGACAGGAGGAAGGTCCGGTGGTGGAGGACGACACGGCGGTGCCCGGGGCGGCAGATAGGGCTGTCAGGGGGCGATTGTCTGCTATGGTTGACATGATCGAGTTACGCGACGTCACCAAGATATATCGCATGGGCAGCGTCGAAGTGCCGGCGCTGCGCGGGGTGTCCCTGTCCATCCAAAAGGGTGAGATAGCCGCGATAATCGGTCCCTCAGGGTCGGGCAAGTCCACCTTGATGAACATCATCGGCTGCTTGGACGTGCCCACTTCCGGGTCATACGTGCTGGAAGGCGAGGACGTGGGAAGCTTGGGAGACAGCAGGCTGGCCGGCATTCGAAACGAGAAGATTGGGTTTATCTTTCAGACCTACAACCTGCTTCCCCGGCTGACGGCTAGAGCCAACGTGGAATTGCCGTTGCTTTACGGCAATGGCCGCGACCGGAGGCGCCGAGCCGAGGAAGCTTTGTCGAGAGTAGGTTTGGGCGACAGGACCAATCACCGCCCTCCAGAGCTTTCCGGGGGCCAGCAGCAGCGGGTCGGCATCGCCCGTGCATTGGTCAAGAATCCCTCCCTGTTGCTGGCCGATGAGCCGACCGGTAATCTCGACACCCGGTCCAGCGAAGAAATTATTTCCCTCTTGCAGAGGTTGAACCGGGAAGAGGGGCTGACTGTTGTGGTGGTGACCCACGAGCCGGACATCGCCGCTGCCACCCGGAGGGTGATTTCCACTAGGGACGGCATTGTCGTCAGCGACGAACGAGCGGGCGAGTCCCGGCAAGGGTTGAGCTTGGACTCTCGGGCGGGACGCCCATGAACCCCTCAACGGTCCTGCTCACGGCGGTGTCGTCCTTAGCCACTCATAAGCTTCGTGCCGGGTTGACGCTGCTGGGAGTCGTCATCGGTATCGCCGCCGTCATAACCCTGATGGCTATCGGCAGAGGAGTGCAGGCGACCATTACGCAGCGGATTGAGTCACTGGGGACCAATCTCTTGTTCGTGCGGCCTGGGGAGATAAGCCAAAGAGGAGTATCCGGAGGCCAGGGAAGCGCCGCCACCCTGACCATGGAAGACGCCGCCGCCCTGACCGACCCGCTGTTTGCTCCGTCGGTGAGTGCGGTCGCCCCTGAATTGAGCACAACCGGCCAAGTGGTTGCCGGACGTTCCAACACTTCCACCCGCATCTACGGCGTTACCCCGGAATACTTCACCGTTCGCAACTTCGAGCTGTCATCCGGCAATTTCATTTCCGGCGGTCATGTCAGGAACGGGTCCCAAGTGGCGGTGCTGGGTTCCGAGGTGGCCGAAACGCTCTTCGGACTTCGAGACCCCGTGGGGCAGCACGTCCGGATAAACGGAAGACAGTTCGACGTAATTGGCGTGTTGGAGAGTAAGGGCGGCAGTGGTTGGTTCTCTCTGGATGATCAAGTGCTGGTGCCTATCACCACGGCTTACCACCGGTTGGCGTCCCAACGCACCGCCCAAGGAGGGCTCAGCGTCCAGACCATCAACGTTCAGGTGCGGGACGTGGAGGACATGGACCCGGCGATTCAGGAAGTGGCCATGGTATTGCGCCTGCGGCACAGGATAACCGGCGATGACGACTTTTTCATTACCAGCCAGCAGGAAACCATCGAGGCGCTGGAAGAGACCACCGGCACCTTTGTCGTCTTTCTCGCGGCCATCGCGAGCATATCTCTGCTGGTGGGCGGAATCGGGATAATGAACATTATGCTGGTGTCCGTCACCGAGCGGACGCGGGAGATCGGCATACGCAAGGCTATGGGGGCCAGGTATCGGGACATCATGCTTCAATTCATTTCCGAGGCTACCCTGTTAAGCTTGGGCGGAGGCGCCACGGGGGTATTGCTTGGGCTGCTGCTCTCTTGGTTGTTGAATGGGCGCAGCCTGCTGGGACAGCCTACGCAAACTTCATTCAGCACCGAGACCGCGTTAATGGCCATGCTGGTGTCGGCTGGGATCGGCCTCTTCTTTGGCATATACCCAGCGATGAGGGCGGCCCGGTTGCACCCGATAGAGGCGCTACGGTCTGAATAATCGGAGTTCAAAGGGGCGAGGAATTTAATATGACCAAGGCTTTTATGGGGTTGCTTGTGGCGGCGTTGGTCCTGGGAGTCGCACTTGGAGCGGCTTTCGCCGGCGGAGTCGCATTGGGCAAGTCGCAAGGCGGCGACACCGCCCAACCGCAGGCATTCGGGCAGTTTCAGCCGGGGGAGGGAGCGCAGCCGGGGCGTCAATTCAACCGCCAAGGTCAGGACCAACGCGCAGCCGGAGCCGGGCCGGAAGGTGCAGGCCGGACGGCTGGGCAAGGTTCATCGAACGGTCCCGCCGGCCTGCCGCAAACGGGGGAACAACGGGACGGGCAGAATGACGGCGCGGCCTTGCAACGGGGTGAGCGGCAAGGAGCGGGCGCCAGAAGGCCCGGCGCACCTGGCGTGTTTGGCGCTATCCAAAGCGTCGAAGGTACACAATTGACCATAGAAACACCCCAAGGAACGGCAAAGGTCTCAGTCGGGCCGGACACTCGCGTGTACCGGCTGGTGAAAGCATCAACCGAGGACTTGCAGCCCCAAGCCCAAGTCCGGGTCATGGGCCCCCGCTCAGACGAAGGCCTCGTTGAAGCCGCCTCCGTTGTGCTCGTACCTGAAGGAGGCCAGGACGTGTTTTCCTCCAAGAGAGCCAGACCTCCCTCGCCTTAACCCTCCCTTACTGTGCTATCAGTACAAACATGTAGGACTAATAGCTCCGCGTCAGCAGGAATTTGTTTTATTGGGGCGGCATCGGATCGGCAATCCATCCTTCAGTTGGGCAGATGGGTTTGGGCAATCCGAAGTTGGGCGCACCGCTTCGCCAAGCCCACGCAGCCTGGACGCTGCACAAGAGAGCGTCAAGCCGGTCGCCTGTGGGGTCTTTGGCGAAGTGAGGGTCAGATAGGTCCTGAACCTGGATGCCGTATACTTTTTCAGCCGTGCCATCCACCAGTTTCTTCAGGATAAGGTTGCGAGCCTTTAAGTGATTCTTCAGGATGAGTTTGCGAGCTTCTGTCTGCTTTCCTTTGCTATCGGTCTTGTAACTGAGTTTTCTCCCTGCAAGGTTACGCACCGCAACCCCTGGGTACGCTTCTACCACCAGCCGTTCAGGGCAGCCGTCCTGCAGTCCTGGGATCATAACGCCCGCTTTCCTGAGCCTTGGCGCGCCCTCGAAGAACATCAGGCCGACCGGAGTGCCGTACAGCTTCTGCGGACTAAGAGATCCGGCGGCTATATCCGTGTCCCGCCGGTGTTCCTTGTCCCCGGGTGCGCGCTGACAAGGGTATGTATTTCATTTGGGACTTTACGCAGTTGAACGTCAGACCGCATAGTAGGGTAGGCTTGCTCAAATACAAAACCGCTCCCAAATGCTCACTATCGGGCCCATTCCGTATCGGGCCCATTCCGTCATTCCGGCGTAGGCCGGAATCCAGGCGGGCCCATTCCGTCATTCCGGCGTAGGCCGGAATCCAGGCGGACCCATTCCGTCATTCCGGCGTAGGCCGGAATCCAGGCGGACCCATTCCGTCATTCCGGCGTAGGCCGGAATCCAGGCGGACCCATTCCGTCATTCCGGCGTAGGCCGGAATCCAGGCGGACCCATTCCGTCATTCCGGCGTAGGCCGGAATCCAGGCGGACCCATTCCGTCATTCCGGCGTAGGCCGGAATCCAGGGGCGGTGGGGCCGGTTCGTAGCTATAATCTCAATTTTACATACCCTTGTCAGCACCAAGCCGGGGCCAATTACAGTTGGGACAGTGGTTTCAACGAGACTCGACGATACTTATTCCGATTACTTCACGTTCCACATCGCCCAGTCCGCCCGGGTGAAGATCGACCTCAAATCCGTCACGGACTCATATCGGTTTCTGTTGAACAGTCCCTACGCGGGCGGCGACGCAAATCTGGCCCATAACGACGACTGGGGAGGCACGCGAAACGCCCACATAGAGACCGACCTTGCGCCAGGCTTCTACACGGTAGAGGCGACCACCTACTATCCCAACCGGATCAATCCCTACACGCTCACCATCCACGAGGTCTGTCCCCCCACAGGAAGCCGGGACGGTGCGTCAGGGCAAGGCGGAGGCGTGTCGGGGCAGTCGTCCCATTGCGGCACCACCACCGGCGGTCTGCCGTCCGTGTCACTTACCCCCGACCCCGGCACGGTCACTTTCAATAGCGACGGAATCTGGACGGCCTTTGACCTGTCCACCAACCTGCCGGTCAAGGTGATCGCCAACCCCACGGGCACCCCTCGCGTTGAGATAACCAAGAACGCCCGCGCCGGTAACCATTGCCCGCCCGAAGCGATCGACGATTATGATTTCTCGGGTAACGGCACCCTGTACTTGGCGGGTTGCTTGGCGGGCGCGGGAGTCGTGGAGATACGGCGACTGTCTGACAATAGCCTCATCCGAACTTATGACGTCACCGTGCGGGCCCCTGTCACGAACCCGACATGGGATGCCAGCATCTCCCCAAGCCCGACCGCGACGGACTTCTTGAACGACGGCAGTTGGCACACGTTCACAATCTCGTCCGGGGGCGACGTGCGGGTGGCGATAGGTTCCTCCAGCACGTCCCGCGCAAAGGTCACCACCAACGCCAGTGCGGGAAACCTGTGCAGCACGTCCGGCAATAGCTCCGTCACAGCAAGCGATGGGGACACCGTCTACATCGCCGGCTGCCAGGCCGGTTTCGCAACGGTGGAGATAAGGCGCGACGTTGACAACAGTTTCGTCAGGAGCTACTCCATAAGCGTCCGGAGGCCGGTGGTGTCCAACGTGTGCGAGCCGCCCACGAGTTTCGCCACCAGCCGCACCAGCGGGAGCAGCGCCCGGGTCACTTGGACCAACCCCTCCGGCGGTCTGACCGCCACCGGGCGCCAGGTCAACATTCTCAAGTACGTGGCGGGCGCATGGGTCTTTGAAAGGGACATCGACGAGCCCGCGTCCGGCACGTCCCTGTGGCACTTGGGAATTGACGCAAACTACTCTTATGCGTATCGTGGAAGAAGCCGTTGCGGGAGTGGGTACAGCACCTACACGGCGTGGTCAGTGGAGTCAGTCTACAGCGGCGGCGCGTCCGGCGCTGATGACACTGAGATTTCGCCAACCCCGACTCCGACTCCATCAGGAGCGCAAGGCGCTTCGGATGGCCCGCCCAGTAAGGACGTGGACGAGAAGCCGCCCAGCCCCTGAGACCAGTAGAACGGTCCGCCCAATACCCTGCGGTATTGGGCGGACGGCCATGCCCCCGGCCGGCTTATAGAGAATGCTATGCAAACGAGTCCCAGCCCCCGCCAGCAGGAATTGGCGGACAAAGCGTACAAGCTGGCGGTGGAACGGTTCGCGCCGAGAGCGGCAGGTTATGACCGCGACGCAGCCTTCCCTTTTGAAGATTATGTCGACCTGAGGGAGTCCGGCATACTGGCCCTCTGCATCCCGGAGAAATACGGCGGCTTGGGAGCGGACTTCGAGACCTACTGCTTGGTATCGGAGCAGTTGGCTCAAGGGAATGCTTCAACGTCGTTGACCTTCAACATGCACGTCCTGGTCATGCTGATGATGGAAGTTTCGGTAGAAGGGCTTGACCTGCCGCCGCAGGTCCTGGAAAGGCACCGGGAGTTGAGCGAGCGCCGCTACCGGGAAGTCGTCGAGAAGGGCGTCTTCTACGCTCAACCCCACAGTGAGCCGGTGGAGTCGGGCAGCGCCGACGAGTTGGGCGTCGGAGGACGCCGATTCGGCACCCGGGCCGAACGGGTTGACGGAGGCTACCTCATCAACGGACGCAAGTTCTTCGTTTCATCATCGGGCGCCGCCGACTACTACGCTACGCCTGCCTTGCTGACCGCCGAGGGTTCTTGGGAGTCCCGCACCCTTTACCTGTCCGTCCCCAAGGATGCGCCGGGCGTGGAGTTTGCCGGTGAATGGGACCCTGTTGGGATGCGCTCGACGGTGAGCCGGGACATGGTCTTGAACAACGTCTGGGTGCCCGACGACGCTGAAATCCTGCCTCCCGGCGCTTTCGGTCAACTCTACCAGCGGCGCCCCCACCACTTCCTCGGGTTCTCGGCTACCTTCCTCGGGCTGATGCAGGCCGCCTACGACTACGCCGTGGACTACCTGACCGGCAAGGCCGAGGGAGTGTCCGCCGCGAAAGAAATAGGGCCGGCCATCGGTCATGCGCTGGCCGACATGCTCTTCACCCTGGAAGCCACCCGGGCCCTGTTCTACCGGGCCATTTCCGAGGAGCGGTTGGACCCGCCGGTTGAAGTCGTCCAACGTGCCCGTGCCGCCCATGTGCAGGTGCAGCGCGGCGTGGTGCACTTGACCAGCGAGGCCCTTCGCATTTGCGGAGGCAGGGCCATGCTCAAGCGGTTCCCGCTGGAGCGTTACTACCGCGACGCCCGCGCCTCGGCAGTCATGCGTCCCTGGACCCAGGATGTCGCCACCCAGCAGGCTTGGGAAACCGCGCTGGGCTTAACTGATCCAGCTTAGAAACGGACCGATTCACTTTAGCAATTGTCTCAAACTCCTGGCAGTACCAGACCCGGCATTCCAAATCCATATCCGTCGTTCCCGCGCAGGCGGGAATCCATAGGCTTCAGTCAGCGGCGAGGGGCTGCCAGCAGAGTCGGTCGGTTCTAAGACAGTTTCTTAGTAGGGCAGCATCCACGACTCGGAGAACGCCAACGCGCACGTGCTGTGCGTCCGGGCGTCCCGTTGACGGGGGAATGGCCGCCCCTTGGCGAAATTCCCGTTGATGGTCAGGCGGGCGCCGCTGGCCGGTATCAGCACCGTGGCAACGCCATGAGGCCGTTCCGGGTTGCCGCCGGGAAAGCTGTGGCTGAGGAACGGCTCGCCCAGGTCGTACCAAGTCAAGGCAATCTCCTCGCCTTGGGCGTTCACCGACTCGGTCCAGTACGACCGCAAGTCGCCTGAACTACCAAAGGTTGCTTGCCGGGCCGGGATTTCCAGGTTCCCGAAGGTGGCGTTGATCCTTCCCTGTATTTCTCCCTGTAGCCAGCGGGTCATCTGGATGTTGTCGGTGTAAATCCTCGGCTCGTTGCCGGTCAACTCGCTTTGCAGGAACAGCACTTGGCCGGGACCACCGGGAGAAAACAGGATGCGCCAGAAGCTGGCGTCGGTGGTGACCGGCCCGTCGTCGGTCTCACTGAGCCGGATGTACGGGTTCTCTCCAGTAAGTAATACTCGGTTGGGGTCAATGGGACTGGTGGTCACTGTCTCGACTCCTTTCCGTTGATTCGCTTGGAACGATCGTTACTTTATGTAAACTACCGTGGCGTGTAGTGATGTTGTCCCGTGGTTGGCCTCATTCCCGCCCAGGACCGGCATCCATGCTTTAAACCATCATCCTTGAACTCAAACCGTCATTCCCGCGAAGGCGGGAATCCATTACCGTGAGTCCCAGCAATGTTCTCGAAGTCTTCCAGCCTGGGCAACAGCAACGGAAGGTCCACCCCCGCGTTGCGGTAGGCGGCAACCCGTTCCTTGCAATACTCCTCCGACCCCACGAGATAGAACGCGTCCACCATCTCATCGCTGATCAGGTCCACCGCGCTCGCGCCCCTGTCCTGCTGCACCGATGCCCGCAACGGCTCAAGGATAGATGTGTCGAACCCGCCCTTCTCCAACAGAATCTCGCCGACGCGGGGTTCCTCCAGCAACCGCACGATGCGGCGTTTCAGGTCGGGCCAGAGCCTCTCCGGCTCGTCTGTCTGCCGCATCACCAACATGCAGGCTATGTCCACCGCATCGGGGTCGCGTCCGGCCTCTCGTGCCGCCTTACGCACCTCTTCCGCCGCGTATTTCACGTAGTCCACGGGTGTGTAGGCGTTCAACAGCACTCCGTCGGCTATCGCGCCCGCCAGCCGCAGCGCCTTCGGTCCGATGGCCGCCAAGTATATCGGCGGCTTCGGCTGGCTCGGCATAATGGCCAGCCGCACGTTGGTCAGCGCTGACAAACCATCGGTAGTAGTGACCGGCTCTCCTGCCATCAACCGCCGCAGGGTAGACACCACCGACTCCATCACTTGGAAGGGGTCGCCGTAGCTCATCCCCATCCTGCCTTGGATGACGCCCCTTTCACTCCGCCCCAACCCCAAGGAGAACCGCCCGCCTGAAATCCGGTCCAAGGTCGCAGTGGACATGGCCAGCAACGCCGGGTTCCGGGTGTAGGGATTGGTGACGCCCAACCCCAGCTTGATAGTCCTGGTTGCCGCGGCAAGGTAGCCCAGCAGGGAAAATGTCTCCTCGTGGAAGTACCGCTCGGTTACCCACAACGATTCGAACCCGCCGCCCTCGGCAAGCTCGCCGTACCGCCGCAGTTCCTCGCCGCTGTCGATCCCGTGGTAAAGGACTATCCCAAGCCGTTCCACTGGTCAATCCCTTTCCTTATGTCAGTAGCCTTTCGGCTAACTCGACAAAGTTGTTCACGATAATGTCGGGCTGGTAGTCCGAGTCCTCAGTGGGCAGCTTGTAGCGGTTGACGTAGGCCGCCTTGAAGCCGCAGGCTTGCGCCCCCAGTATGTCGAAGGCGTGGGCCGCGACCATCATTATATCCCCCGGCTCGCACCCCAGCCGCTGCACCGCCTTGCGGTATATCCCCGGAGCGGGCTTGAACGCGCCAACTTGGTCCACGGATATAATCGAGTCGAATTCCACCGGCACGTTGTTGCCCAGAAGTTTCTCCAAGTACCACTGCTCCCCGTTGGACAGCGCCACCAGCTTGTACCGGTCGCCCAATGACCGCAGGCCCTCGATGGCATCAGCGTAGGGTTGCAGGCCCATGTAGACCTTCATGAACTCCTGCACTCCCTCGGCGGTGTAGCTGACGTTGTGCTTCTTCAGGCAGTAGACAAACGCCCGGCGGCACGTCTCCAAGTAGCCGCTGTGGCCCAGCATCAGCAGGTTGTCCTGGTACTGCTCGATGCGCTGGCGTTCCCGCCAATCGGCGTAGAAGGCTTGGCCGGTCATGTTGGAACCGTTGGCCGCCAGGAAGTCCCCCGCCGGCCCGGCCAAGCTTCCCGTCAAGTCCATCACGGTGCCGAAAATGTCGAACGTAAGATATTTAACCCTCTCCAAGGAATGGTCTGCCATGCAATAACTCTCCTACTTGAACCAGTCGGCGACCCGCTCGCCGATCATTATCGCCGTGGCGTTGGTGTTGGCCCGCACCACGTCGGGCATGACGGAGGTATCGACCACCCGCAGCCCTTCGGTCCCGTGCACCCGGCAGTACTGGTCCACCACCGCCATCGAGTCCGACGCCGGGCCCATTTTGCAGGTGCCCGACATGTGGATGGCCGTGGTCAGGTTCCCCACTATCCAAGCGTCCAGCGATTCGTCGTTGCTCAGGTCTTCGTCCGACAGGTTGATGCGCTCCTTGATATAGGGCTGGTACGCTGGATGCTCCAGCAGCTTCACGCACAAACGTACCCCCTCGCGCATCCTCTGCCGGTCCCAAGGGTCTTCCATGTACCGGTAGTCCAGCGTCGGGTAAACGCGGGGGTCTGCCGAAGCCAGCCGCAACTCTCCAGACCCCTTGGGAAGCTCCAGGAAACAGGTGATCCGAAGGTCGTCGTCTGCCGAAACGTCCCCGTAGGGCGGACCGGAAGGATAGGCTTGGCTGATCATTATGTCATTCCGGGTCGCGGAGCCGGTTGCCGTGTAACGAAGAGTCAGGTTGGTCCAAGGGCCGTTGGGGTCCAGGACCACGTCGTCTTTCACCCGCAGGGATACTCTCACGCCCGGGTGGTCCCGCAGGTTCTGGCCCACCCCCGGCAGGTCGTGTACCACCGGTATGCCCAGCTCCCCGAGGCGGTCCGCCGGGCCCACGCCGGAGAGCATCAGCAGGTGGGGCGATGCTACGGCGCCCCCGCACAGCGCTATCTCTTCCCCTTCCACTACGAACCGTTCTCCGCCGCTTTCGACCTCTACGCCAGTGGCCCGTTTGCCGTCGAACAGCACCCGCGTGGCTTGAGCATTGGCCCTGATGGTCAGGTTGAGCCGGTGCCGGTTGGGATTGAGGTGGGTCAGCGTCATGCTCATGCGGACGCCGCCGGTGTTGTTCTTCGGCATAAGCCCTATGCCGCTGGTGTCCGGGTGGTTCACGTCGGGGTCTTCCGGGAATCCCGCCGCCACGCAGGCGGCATAGAAGGCGCCCTGGACCGGTTGTTCATCTTCCCGGTTGTGACGGCGTATCTCGATGGGGCCGGTGGACCCGTGGAAGTCGTCCCGGACGTCCAGGTCGTTCTCGATTTGGCGGAAGTAGGGCAGCACCTTGATGAACGACCACTCGTCGTTTCCCAAGGCTGCCCAACCGTCGAAGTCATCGGGAAGGCCCCGGATGAACGACTGCCCGTTGATGGCGCTGGAGCCGCCGATAACCTTGCCCCTTGGTATGGGCGTCCGTTCCGCGTGCCTCGGCGCAAGTCGGCCAGAGTACGACCAGTTGAAGGGCGAGTCCACCGCCGACGCCGCGGTGCTCAACCCCTCCTTTAGTTCTTGAGGAAGGCTCTCTAGGTCAGAAAAGTCCGGCCCCGCCTCCAGCAACAGCACCGACCTGTTCGGGTCGTCCGACAGCCGGGTTGCCAAGGCGCAACCCGAGGAACCTGCGCCCACCACGATAACGTCGTATTTCATCATGTCCTCCCTGACGGGCCTTCCGGGTGGAGGAATCTCGACGGGTCGCTGCCCAGTATAGCATCGAAAACCGGCCTTGAGCATAAGCCCAACATCATCTAAACTATAAGCAGCTATCTCAAAACTTGGCGCTGTACCCAACCCGTCATTCCCGCACAGGCGGGAATCCATAGACTTCAGTCTGCGACGAGTGGTTGTCAGCAAATTGAACCGGTTCTGAGATAGTTTCTAAGCAGCCGGAAGCGCCGCCGGCCGGGGATAGGGAGGAACGACGAGAGGCGCACCCGTTTACCGTGGGCGGTTAGCTCAGCTGGTTAGAGCGCCTGCTTTACACGCAGGAGGCCGGAGGTTCGAGTCCTCCACTGCCCACCAAACTACGATATACGCCGCACTGAGGAGGGAGGTATCCCCCATCGAGCCGGCCATCGCCTTGGGGACCACCCTGCCGGAATTTGCCAGGATTTTGAGGGCAGGCGGTGTCCTCCGGCTGATGTTCAAGTACGGAAGCAGGGTCGCCACGGTCTACGACAGGGAGTCTACGACAGGGACTATGGCGCTGAAATGACTTTCCAGCTATACGATGTGGATGACGTGCTGGGCATCCTGGAGGGACGGGACTTGAGGGTGATTCCGGCAGAAGGAGTGAAACTGGGAGGAGTCATGTACTTCAAGGACCTCAAGCCCATGGACCATTGCGTCTTTTTCGCGCGGAAGGACGTGTGAGGTGAGGGGCTCTTTTTCTCCGAGGGCTGATCAGACGGCTGCAGGACCGAGATGAGGAGCTTGAAAGTTCCCAAAGACCTTCGGGAAATCACGCCCTGCTGGTTGACCAAGGCCCTTAACAGGAACAGAGAGCCGACCGGCCCATCAGTGACCGGATACTCGGCTGAGACAATAGCCGAAGGCAAGGGTTTCATGAACCAGCTGTTCCGGCTGACGCTAGACTACGACTCTGATCCCACGAACCTGCCGCGCACCGTAATAGCCAAGCTCCCATCGGCAGACCCTCTGCTGAGGACGGTCTTCGACAGGCTGGGACAGAACCGGCGAGAGGTCAGGTTCTACCATGAATTGGCAGACAGCGTCCGCCTGGAGACTCCTCGCAGCTACCACTGTGGAATGGACCCAGCCACCGGGGACACAGTTCTGCTGCTGGAGGATATGAGCTACGCCCAGCAGGGCGACAGCGTGGCCGGCTGCTCCTTGGACGAGGCTCGCCGCTGCATAGGCCAGTTAGCCAGGTTCCAGGCATCCTGGTGGGACAGTCCGCTCCTGGACAGTCTGTACTGGATGCCCTTGAAGGAAGCCGAAGCGGGTGCGTACCAGGAGATATACGTCGACGCGTGGAGGTCGTTGCTGGAGAAGGCCGGTAGCGGAATGCCCCAAGGCCTGCGGCTGTTGGGGGACCGCCTGGCCCCGGAAGTCCATAGGATCAAGGCCAGGCTCACGAAGCCTCCCAGGACGATTGTTCACGGGGACTATCGACTCGACAATTGCTTCTTCTCCACAACTGCGGGCGCCCAGTCGGTGGTTGTCTTCGATTGGGAGTTCTGTGGAAGAGGCCGCGGCACCTACGATGTCGCCACCTTCATCAGCGAGGCGTTCCCTCCGCAGCGGCGAAGGGAGGAGGAGTTGGGCCTTCTGGGCGAGTACCACTCCATCCTGGAGGACAATGGCGTAAGGGGTTACACGTTCGAAGAATGCCTGTATGACTACCGGCTCTCGATGCTGGAAATACTTGTCTTCTGGATAATCACCGGAGGTTACTGCAATTACGAAGGCGAGCGGGCCACGGCGTACTTGCGCAACTCACTGGAGCGATTCGATGCTGCCGTGTCCGACCTTGCCTCTACTGAAACAATTGATCTGAAATAAGTGAAGTTGCCAAGTCGGCAAAGTCTAGGGATGGGTTGCCGACTTACCGACTCAACCAAGCGCAGGAACTATGATGGAACTATGATGGAACTATGATGGATAGCCTTGGTTCCCAGAGGTGGACTCAGGAAGCTGGCCAGATAGTTAGGCGAGATTCCCGCTCCTGCACTGAAGGCAGCGGTTGCTGTTAATGAGGAGTGGGAAACGTCCAAAGAACGGAGAAAGCCGAGCCTGGCCTTTGGAGGCGGGGAAGGGGTAAGACGGCGCTGCGATTGGCTGCCCTTCACACTGGTCCACCACAGCCGGAACCAGGCTTGGGAGAAGGCCCTCACGACAGGGGCCGCCGGCGTCTTCAGCAACGCTCAGGAGCATTACCTGTTTCGCCGCAGCTTACGCCGTGCTCAAGTGCAGTTGGCCGGTATCGCGGGCTTGTCCGCAGCCGAGATCCAAGAGACGGCGGCTACCTTGGATGTTCGCCCATTGTCCTTGTGCACGGGTAGGCTTAATTCTTCCTCACCCAGAAGGCGCAGTAGCGCATCGGCTTCGGGTCGCTGAAATAGAGCATTCCACCCAAGTCCCCGCTCCCCTCCGGTTTCACCAGAGAGCACCCGCAGTCCTCCAGGATGCTCAGCAAGCGGTGCTCGTCGTAAAGTTGAAACGACCTGTCCACCCCGTCCGCTCCATAGGCCCGGTCACTGACGGTAGCCACTCCCGAGCCAGTCTTGAACATCAGCTGAAGGACTCCTCTGGGGGCCAGGACCCTGGCCAACTCAGGGACCGCCGTGGTTTCGGTGGCCTCGGGCGTCAGATGCTGTATCACGGCGTTGCAAAGTACGAAATCGAAGAACCCTGACTCAAAGGGTAGGGGTTCCCGCAGATCGACAACGCTGAGCTTGTCCGCTATTTCCGGGTGCAACTCTCTCCCCAGGCTGATGTTCTCCTCCACCGCGTCAATTCCGTAGATGTCGTACCCCCGCGTGTACAACAGGTGAACATCCCGGGCTCCCGCTCCGCAACCTGCGTCCAGCCCACGATTCCCCCCCGCCATCTCGACAACTCGATTGAGCAGATCCATGTCCCCTCTCAGTGCAGGGTGAGAGGAACCGGTGTACACCGAGTGGGTGAACTCGTGGGAAAGCTGGGAATATCTCTGTGCGTGTTCTCTGTAAAAGTCCAGTGAGTCGGATTGCATGTGGACACCTTTGAAGAGGTCGGATTACGTTGCGACTAAAAGTTACTGTCAATGACGTACAATTTACTTTATGCTCCATATTTTGTAAACTCATGTATTATCTTTCATAGGAGAGTGGCTTGCATCAACTTTTCAAGGCTCAAGCTACGGAGACTCCCGACAACCCGGCAATAGTCTTCGGCGACGAGCAGATATCCTATTCACAACTCGACCAGGCGACGGACGCCTTGGGGGCCTACCTCCGACGTTGCGGCGTATCAACCGATGATCCGGTGGGCATATGCATGGAAACCTGCCCGGAGTACATCGTCGCGAGCATTGGAACAATGAAGGCCGGTGCGGCCTTCATGCCCATGGCCCTGGACCTCCCCGATTCTCTGCTTGGCGCATTGCTGTCCGAGTCCCAACCCAAGGTGGTGATCACCAAGGCGCGGCACTTGCCGAGACTGAGTAAATTCGATGGGCCTCGTCTATTGGCCGTTGACTCCGACCAGTCCTGGAGAGTGCCCTATCCCGCGACTGATGAGATATGCGTCGACACCGGCAACCTGGCGTTCCTCCCCTACACCTCCGGCACAACAGGACAGCCAAAAGGGGTGATGCAGACCAACGGCGCCCTGATTTCATCCTACTTCGCCAGGTACAGGTTCAGTTCCTACAGCGTCGGAGACAGGGTCGCCTGCAATATTTTCTTTCCCTGGGAGTTCCTCCGGCCGCTGTTGAAGGGAGGAACGGTGTACGTAATTCCCGATGATGTGGTGTTCGTACCGCGCGCCGTTACCAAGTTTATAGCAGAGCACCGGATAACCGATATCCTGTTCACTCCGTCGTTGCTGCAGGGAGTATTGAATTCGACAGACCCCAAACAATTGCGGTCTGCCCTGTCGTCCCTCCGAGTGGTCTGGCTGAACGGCGAGGTGGTGCCAACCAGCCTGCTGAAGCTGGCCCTGGACGTTCTGCCCGGGTCTACGCGGGTGTTCAACACCTACAGCATAAGTGAAGCCCACGACGTTTGTACCATTGAACTGACGGACTTGTGCCTCGATGGCAGGGATACCTGCCCTGTGGGTTACGCAATGGACGGGGTGACACTCCGGGTGCTCCCGGAAGGGCAGTCGGACCTGGCTTCCAGCGGAGTCGGGGAGATCTTCATTGGCGGTCGCGGACTGGCCCGGGGCTATCTGAAGAGGCCCGACCTGGATGCCGAGAGGTTCGTCAGATGGAACGGCGAGAGGTATTACGCCGCCGGAGACCTCGCTGAGGTTGATGCGCAGGGTGTGACAACGATCATCGGCCGTAACGATTCGATGGTCAAGATCAGGGGCTACACCGTTTACCTGAGCGCCATAGAGGAGACCCTCCGCAAGCACTGTGACGTGGCGGATGCGGCGGTGTTGGCTGAAAACGAGGACGAAGCCAACAAGCGGCTCGTCGCCTACGTCGTCCGACGGCCGCAGGCGGCATGGAAAGTAGATGCGAAGAGCCGGATGAGCAGAGACCTGCGTGCCCTGCTGGAACGCCATCTGCCGCCTTACATGGTGCCCAGCCACTTCATGGAACTGGAGACGCTCCCGATAAATCAACAGACGGGCAAACTGGAGCACAAAGCATTGCCCGCGTTGCGGGGAAAGAGACCTGCGGTCAAGCAGCAGCACACCCGGCTTCCCAAGTACGCTACCGCGAGTGAGCGTCACAGGGCCTTGCGGGAGCTATGGAGTGAAACACTGGATGTCGACGGCGACTCACTGGAAGATAACTGGAACTTCTTTGATCTTGGCGGTCACTCCCTGACGGGCCTGGACCTAACCCTGGGCATCGAACAGATGTTTGGGATTGAACTAAAGGGCACGGAGATCTACGAGTACCCCACCATAAGTGAGCTGGGCGCGTATTTGGAAAATAAAGGACCGAACATGGAATCTGGAATTTCGCTGGCCGAGGACTCGATCCTGGATCCGGAGATTGCACCAAGAGGCGCCCCGAGAATAACACGTCTCAGCGAGGCGTCCTCAGTCCTTGTGACGGGAACAACAGGATTCCTGGGAGCCTTTTTGCTCGACGAACTGGTCGGTGCCGCGGGACCGGATGTCCGATTCTACTGCCTGGTAAGGGGCCGGGACTCAGGACAGGGCGGGTCCACCAACCGCGTGCTGGACACCCTGAGGTTTTACGGGCTGGCCGGTCATTCCGCGGGAGACCGGATTGTCCCGGTGGCTGGAGACCTCACCCAGCCCAGGATGGGACTGGACAATGATGAGTACCAGCGGCTGGCGGAAGAGGTCGACTTGATATTCCATTGCGCGGCCTCGGTCAATTACGCCTACCCTTATTCTGCAGCCAAGCCCCACACCGTCGGCGGGACATTGGAGGTGCTCAAGTTCGCCTGCAGTGGCGCAACAAAACCAATTCAATATATTTCTTCCAACGGCATCTTCCCCGGCGGAGACGACACCCCCTACCTGGAAAGCAACGAGATAGACGGCTTCATGGACAGGATGGAAGGGGGCTACAACCAAGCCAAGTGGGTTGCGGAACGGCTGGTCTGGCAGGCTGTTTCTAGAGGACTGCCGGTATGCATCTTCCGTCCGGGCAACATTGGCCACCACAGCGGTACGGGCATGGTCAACTCGAATGACTTTCTCTCGTTGATTATCAAGGCCTGCGGGCACCTAGGGTGTGCCCCCTTGGTGCCGGAATGGTTCTTCGAGATGACACCTGTCGATTTTCTGGTCAAGGCAATAACGAAAATTTCCGATGATCCCAGACACCTGGGCAAGGTATACAACGTGGTTCAACAGGACCCCGTACCCGCCGATCAAGTTTTTGCATACATGGAGGACCACGGATACGTGGCGGACCGCGCTCAATTGGGGGACTGGAAATCAAGATTGGAAACAATGGCCGACCGCGATGAGGACATGGAATTGAAAGTTCTGCTCCGGTCCCTGGAGTCAGTCGAGCCGTATCTGTCCGACACCAGCGTCTACGACATCAGCCGGTTCTCCGAAGCATTGTTGGAAATCGGTCTGGGAATGCCCGCAGTCGACGTTGACTACGTGACCAAATTCCTGCGGAAGTAACCATCAAAGTGAGTCTGCGGCGGATTCGATCTCTTCAGACAGTCGTTCTCGGTAAAAGGTAGGGTCGGAAATCGGGCTACGCTGGGGAGGACACCGCCGTCCCAACCGCGACAGCGCCGGAAGGTCTGCTCCAACACCCCGACACACCGGGCATCATCGGCCGCCGGTCTTCCTGTAGCCATGACCACTTCCGCTGCTCTAAGATGTTGGTCATTTTCCGCAAAATGTTTCCTGTCCGGCTGTCCCACTTTTCCGGACTGACTGGACCGCAAGCGGCGCCCGACTTGGCCGGTTGCACTATGGGCTTTCCCGGTTCGGCCCGCCACAACTTTGGCTCCTCCGTATGGCGCAAGTCCCATCCCTCTTGATACACGGACCCTCCCACCTGCCGGTCCTCTCCCTGTGCTTGTTGGACTAAGAAACTATCTCAAAACTTGTCGCAACACCCAACCCATCATTACTTGCCGCAGCACCCAACCCATCATTACTTGCCGCAGCACCCAACCCATCATTACTTGCCGCAGCACCCAACCCATCATTACTTGCCGCAGCACCCAACCCATCATTACTTGCCGCAGCACCCAACCCATCATTACTTGCCGCAGCACCCAACCCATCATTACTTGTCGCAACACCCAACCCATCATTACTTGCCGCAGCACCCAACTCGTCATTCCCGCGCAGGCGGGAATCTATAGACCTCGGTCAGCGACATGAGAACATCAGCGAGACTGATTGGTTTTGAGATAGTCTCTAACCTGACAATTGGCGCAAAAAGGTCAGTCAATACCTATGATGCGCCTCCAGTTGATGTGAGAAAATGCAGACAATCTAATGGAGAGCAAGTTCAACAGACGGCGGCCAGTGCGGAGATTCCGGCTTGAAGGCCACCTGATCGATAGAAGATCCGCCGCCACTGGAAGAACTACATCTTCCAGTGCGGGTTGTGCCCGTTGACGCTGCTGGTCGTGGATGTAGTGCTTCAGGCCGCTATCGTCGTCGCGATTGCATCAACCGCCTTCGTCGTATTCGTGGCGCCCCACAGCATTGCATCGAGTCCTCGGCGAGTTATAGGAGGACACGTCGTAGCGTTAATCGTCGGTACGGCGTTCTCCCTGCTGTATCTTATTCCGGTGTTTGGAGAACAAATTATCGGGTCTCACTTCGCTGCTGATGTCATAGCCGTGGTGTCCGTCGGTCTCAGCATCCTGCTCATGGTCTTGACGAACACCGAGCACCCCTCGCCGCAGGCACGGCCCTTGGACTCGTGGTCGGCGGGCGGGCCCCGTCGGCGGTCCTGTTCGTGCTGCTCGGAGCAGTCATCCTCTCAGCCATGCACCTGCTCCTGCGCCCTCACCTGACCAACCTGCTCTAGCTCCTCAAAAACCGGACCATTCCCCCCTCCATTGTCCTCCATCGACATCGGTCCCGTGCGCTCCTGATCTCTGGCACGCAAAATCTCCGATGGCAGCACTTGGGTTTCGCTGGCCGCCTTCCGGTCGCGAATCCGTCGCAGCCACAGTTCTACGGAGGGTCGAGACACTATACGCTCCAAGTTCATTCCGTTCTACTAACCTCGTTGTAAGGGTCCGGGTGCCTAAACCGCAGGCAGCGCTTCGGCCAAGGCAAGCATTCGTGTAACAAACTTCCGGGCGGTCTGTCGCCAGTTGCTCGTCGTTCAGGTGTACCTTGTCGAAATAGACCTGGAGCCGTGTCCTTGCAACGTTGAACCCGCTCGTCAGGGTACCCCACCCCCATGGTCTTGGGACAATCGTCTTACTGCACTCATCTTGTGGCGGTACTGCCCGTGGACTAGGCCATACCGGGTAGCCGCGGCATTCACGGCATGGATCGCTGCTCCCCAAAGGGCCTCTGCACCCAGGACTTTCTCGTTCTCGCCGAAAAGGCGTTCAGACAACCCCAGCAAGTTACGTGCGATTGAGCCGTGGTCTGGAAAGATCATTCCGGGCTGCCCGGAGGGGCAACCTGTTGTAACAGGTTGTGTATCAGGCCGGTTAGCAGTTCACAGCAGATTTTTATGTCGTCGTCCTCCAGCACGTCCACGCTGGCGTTGTATTGAAAAGTCTCGGCGATGCCGAATTTCGCTAGAAATTCATGCCCGTCCCCTTGTTCCTGGGCCAAAAGTCGGGCGGACGCACCAACGTCTTCGTCACTGTCGCAGGGCCAGTTTCTTTGGAGGGCGACGGATACGATGGCCTGTTTCGTCGCTTTCCACATCAACTCTGACCCTTCGAGCCGTTTCCCTTCCGCAAACTTCCCGTCGGCGGCTGCCAGCAAGTCTGTCGTGTCCTTGGCGTTGTCCTGAATTGTCATCCTTTCACTTTATGTCCGGCTGCGATGTAACGAATATCCTTCAAATCAAGTCTACCGAATTACCGTCCCATTTTATACATTTGACTGACACACCATTACGGACTGGAAGCCCATGCCCCCAACGTCTGGAACTACAGGCTGGGCGGCTACCAAGTCCTCATGATGTGATCGTCATACCGGGAGCGCAGCGGCCTGCCTAGCCCGCTGATGCCGGAGGCGGTGCAGCATTTTATATATGGGGCACGGAGGACTGGGGGGATATGGGGGGGTGACTAAGCAGGGCAACCGCATTCTAATTAGAGAGTATGGACAGCAGGTAGTCAT
The DNA here is from genome assembly GCA_965261795.1 of Dehalococcoidia bacterium. Classification (GTDB taxonomy): domain Bacteria; phylum Chloroflexota; class Dehalococcoidia; order Lucifugimonadales; family UBA3495; genus CBDCFV01. Next base: position 3,106,332 of record OZ253476.1, on the reverse strand, counting down.
TGTCCCAGCCGGCCAGTTTGCGTCTAGCCTTAATGGAGACTTTGGAGGTCCGGTCTTTACGCAGGAGGTTAAGGGCCATGTGCCGGATTATCGCCAGGTTTTCCGAAGCATTTCCGGTCCTTACCCGGCTTTCGTCTTCCCGGAAGGAGAGGTCCAGCACCCAATGGAGGCGATTCTCGATTCCCCAATGGCTTCGAGTTGCCTGGAGCAGTCTTCCGGCATCCGACTCCAGACTGGATATGTAGTACCGGGATTCCACCGACACCTGGTCTCCTCGCCGTCGCTCCGCCGTCACCATCCCGATGCTTCTCAGCCCCGGCCAATACCTTCCGGTCTCGACGTAGGACAACTGCTCCGGGTCGTCAATCGTCCAACAACGACGGGTCTCAATGCGTCCGTGGCCCTTGTCCAGGGTCTGGCAGAAATCGTGCTTCATATCCTCAAATCCGGCCCTCTGCCCGCAGGAAAACAGGTCTTCCACGTCCTCCAGCAACCTCCCTTGGTTTTCCTTGACCGCCAGGACGTAATCGGCTTCCTGGCTCACAATCTGCCGGGCTATCTTCTTCTGGCAACCCATGGCGTCAATAGTGACGATGCAACCCGACAAGTCCAGCAGCTTCAGCAACTCAGGTATGGCCGTGATCTCATTGGATTTCTCGTCCACCTTGGTCTGACCCAACACCAAGGAGTTCTCCGAGGCCCAAGCACTGACCATGTGAATGGCTTCCTTCCCCGAGTTACGGTCGTGGGAACGCCGCAAGGTCTTGCCGTCCAAGGCAATCACTTGGCCCTGGGTCAGCCGGTTGACGGTGCTTACCCAGTCCATGAAGCAGTCCCGGAATTGTTCCGGGTCAATGCGGGCGAACACCCGCCCAAAGAGCCTGCCCTCGCGAAGGCGGGGGTGTCAGCGCAGGGGACCCCGTGGGGCAGCCCCAGAAATCTCCGGAACCATTCGTACTTGCATTTGACGAACAACTCCACATCGCTCCAACCCTCTGCGCCCCCGATAACCGCGCAGATGGTCATCGCAATGATGTCCAAAAGTTGATGCCGCTTGCCCTGGTCCCTTCTGGGATCATCCAAATTGCTGAAATGTTCGCCCAAGCTGCCGCCGACATTACTGCTCATCATCATCCATTCCATCACATGCTTGCTCACCCCTTAAATATTAGCAGGATGATTCCATTTTCGGAGAATGCGGCTGCCCTGGGTGACTAAGCAACGTTGACGACAACTGTCAAAGGATTCGTTGGTTTCTGCCTTTCGTATAATTTACCCAGCAATGGTCCATTGCAATTGGTACTGAGGACATACAAGATGCCATACGAAGTATTCAGCCAGTCCTTGTTCTTCCAAAGATGTGCTGAGATTCACGGATCCCATAACACCTTGCAAGAGGCGAAGGCATGCTTTGACCAGATAGAACAGCCCGCAGACGGTATTGCCATTCATCCATCTACTGGGAAATGCATCCATGCCATCGCCGCAGTCGCTGAAGATGGAACCCAACGCACATTCACCGATGAGGAACTCGACTCAGTAGTCGCTCTGTCGATAGACCGCAGCATAGTCTTGGAAGATATTCCCAACGTCACAACTTTTGCCTATATTGCCGGCCTTTCTTACGCGGCCTTGCGAACCATCCCCCAGCTCACCGTGGACCTTGAAGGTTTCTTCGATTACAAAAACAGGGACCAACATTATTGGAGTACTGAAGCAGGGTTAGGGCAATCATTGGCCTATGTTCAACAAGCCTTCTTCACCTTGGAACTGTGCCTGAAGGCCCTTTTGGAAACCACCGGTCAGTTAGTGAAAATACCTAAGGACAAGTGGAAGCAGCATGAACCAACCACGCTGTTCAAGCTATTGAACCAAGAAACAAGGCGACACTTGGAGCAACGCTGGAGCCAAGTTAGCGGTACGGATAGGCAGTCTTACAAGACTTTCGAAGCTTTTCTTGGCTCAATAGACGAAATGTACACCGCTTGGAGGTACGTCCCGGAACGGAAGGACTCTAACCTTTCAGCCGAACTCCAACCTATAGTGATAGCGTGCGAGATAGTACTTGATACGTCGAGTTTCATGTTCAGGAGGGATTATCCTCGTAAACCCCGGATTACTTCAGAGATTATGTCAGACGGGCAGGACCCAGACCAATCCCCAAAAGATGTCCTAATACTTGTCGAAGGGGTAGTCACGTCGGTGAGCATTCCCGAAGGATTTGATCCCCATAGCTTGGTCGAGATAGCCATAGAAACGGAGAAGTATGATCGATTGACGTATCAAGTCTATAAAAGTGCTCCCGAAAAATATTTCGATCTTGAGGGTAGAAAACTCACGCTTGTCGGAGATTGGAACCCCAATCATCCTTCTGTGTTAAGAGAGCCAAATATTATGGCAACTGAAGGTAAAGAAGACCTCGACACATCTTACAGTGTCGAAACACGAACTCTGCAGGGGACTATCTACGATGTCACCAGGCCTAAAGGACCGGACCGCTTGGACACAGTAAACTTGGATCTACAAGATGAAACTTACTTCACAATGGTGAAATGCCTGTTCCTAACAAAGGAAGAGCAAGGGCAAATCGCAACGGCTTTGGATTCAGCACAGCATTTCCAACTCGGGGACAGAATCTCAATCCAAGGCCAAGTCACCCTAAAGAACGGCTTACCTGTGGTTCTTGTAGGACCCAACACCATCAATAAATTGACCCTTCAGCCAAGCCCATAACGCTGCCTCAGCCGTAGGACAAGCCCGGGACTGTGCTGATTTAGAATTCGGCGACCTTTGTCCCGACATTAACGCCAGTTACCTGCAACGTTCTGTCACAAGTTGCCAATGAGATTTTGAATCGGTAGCTCTCCTACTGCGAGGCCAAGGTTCTTTGTCACTCTCTACTGCCGAAGAAGGTGCAGCACTTCACGGATACTGCGCGGCAGGTCGGGCTATACTGACGGTGACCGTGGGCATAGGAGCAATGCCATGACAGACCCGGATGACGGCCTGAACCGCCCTACGGACGAGGAATTCCTGAGAAAAGCCATCGAAGAGTTGGGTGGACCCATGGCCTGGGATGACGGGATGGCCGAGTTCTATAAAGCCGCCTCCCGTCTGGGAGGCAAATACGATGCCCTAGTCGAGAAGTATCCCGACAAGTGGGTGGATATGGGCAAGGACGGAGTCGTGGCAGTGTGTGACTCGCTCAAAGAAGCTCATTCAGCTGCTGAGCTGACCCACTCGCACGGGTCCCAGTGTGTGATCTAGTTTCTGAACTCGGACCTGGAACCGCTGATCCTATGATTCTTGGAAGATTTTACAGCAAGGGGCGCCAGCACCCAACGCTATCCCCCTCCCGCATCAACTTGGCCGGCGACACCCACGGGACCGCGCCTTCCTGGAATGACCTCCACTGGCCGAGGAATCAGCCACTCGGCTCCTGTCTTGGTCGCTCCCCGCACCCGGCCTTCCCTAGCGAGTTGCCGCACTCTCCGTTCCGAGACGCCAAGGTCGATGGCCGCCTGCCGCACCGTCACGTTGGCGACATCGTCGGCAGGGGCCTCGGACGCCAGCTCGAACTCTACGGGCGCTGGCTGCTTGAACGTGCTCATCCCGTGTATCAGGAACCCGATAACCTCTCCGTCGTCGTCCACCCTCTTGAGAATGCGCTCGTCATCGGTGGGGGTGAAGTACCCCTCTCTGAAAGCCCACAGCACCTCGAGCATGTCCCCTTCGTCGTCGTACCAGACCGACACCTTCCTGCTCGCCATGCTCACTCTCCTTGGATTTTCCGGTCCAGATATGCGGTGAGGATGAAGGAGTAGCTTCCCCCTCTCTTCACCACGAGACAGATATAGCGGTCCCTTAACAATCCCTGCCCCGCGTCCCAACCAAGTGACCCACCCTCACATTTAACTGACACGCGCCCCTTCCCAACTCGGAAGACAACACCCTAACATAGTACGTGCCCGCTGAGTGAATGACTGAAAACGGTGACATCCTGAAAATCCCAACATCCGGTAAATCCTGATTCAGACTATCGGCCCCAAAAAATCTGTGCGAGGTGAACATTCCAAATGAGTGAATTAAGATCCCTGCGGTCCCGGGTCAACGCTCTCCGCCGCAAAATGGTGCGCGAACTGGCCCTTGTCCGGGTACGCCGCATGGCCGACGACTATTGCCACCGCTGGTTCGTTAACAGCTCCAACCATGAACTTCCGCCCGACCCCCATCCCTTCATCCGGCGGATGGGCCAAGCCGGTTTGCGGCTCCCTTCCTTCGCCGCGGCCTATAATTTTCTGGACGGCTGCCGCCGCAGCAACACCAATCCCGAACCCCAACGTCTCATCCGAATCCTTCTCCCTTGGTCCCGAAATTACGGCGCCGCCTTCTGAGGATGACAACCGGCGTAATGTCAGGAAATGTCCGTAAATGTCAGGGTATCTGAAATTTCGCCTTCCGCCGCCAAGTTGCTTTGGCGGTCGGGTGCGGTGGCAGCGGTCCCGCCGCCGGTGATAAATTATGCTGGTCCCGTGGTGGAGTTGGTTGCGGTCTGTACTCAGGCAAGTTCCAGAGGAGGAAGTATGTCCATCCTGGTTAGGGCAGTGGCGGCTTACCTGGTGTTAGTGGCGGCGGCGGTCGCCGTGCACTTCATCATTACCCCGTTGTACCACCCCGGCGGCGACGCCCCGTTCACGGCATGGGAAATAATGAATTGGTTCATGTCAGTGGCGATGCTAATCACCCTGGCCGCCTCCTATGCAGAAAAGCGGCGTGTCGATGGCGACAGGGAGGCCGACCTGAAGCGCTATCTGGAGGTCAACACGGTCTTCTACGGGACGGTCGCCGTGTTCATCCTGTACTTCTGGAACTGGTTCAGCGCCCTTTCTCCCAACAACGTGCCCGACGGTCAAATTTGGATAGTCATCGACACTGCGATGCCCATCGTGATGGGCGTGGCCGGCTGTCGCATGTGGCGAAATGCGGTCTAGCCACGCCATCGGCCATCCAACAATCGTTCCATTAAACATTGGGCCTGTTCCGGTGCGGCGCTTATGACCGCCCGAACAGGCTTAAAACATGGACGGATGCCTATGCTAAGGCGTCCGGCGCTGCCAAAGGCTCCGTCCCGGCTGTCGCCCGCGGGTCGGGGCCGAAACGGTTGGGGCCGCTCTGCCCTTGCCGGACCATCCAAAGTATGATCCATAGAAGGAGGCCAAGCGCCAGGAGCAACGTTATGGCGCCTCCTATTATCAAGGGAACGAAGCTGCCGGCGTCAAACTGGCCTTTCAATGCGCCGCCCACAAGCAAGAGGATAAGTCCGACGACCACCGGTATCCAGCCTATGACAACCAGTACAAACCACACCAGCAGCCACCAGCCGGACTTGCCGATATCGTGCAGTCTCCGGGCGCTGACGGCCAGGTTGGGCAGCAAAATCGCTAGGTTGAATATCGTGGACAAGGGACTGTATATCCATTCCTTGTCGACTATGGAGGCTATGAAGGCATCAACCGATCCGATGGCCATGCCGACGATTAACGTGGCCAAAACCCACCACCAGTACTCGGCGCGGGTGGCCCGGCCACTGAAATCGGCGTACTTCCTCAGTACCTGTTCGACCGCCTCCGGCAAGGTCATCATAGGTCTGTTTTGGGGCATTGCGGTTTCTGCCATGTCCTCCTCCAATCGGTATCCGTGCCGGCGGCCCGGAAAACGAGCGTATCCCGGAACGGGGTCAGGAGTGCGAAGCGGGCAGTTATATGTGCCCGCGGACCGAAGTGGCGATGGTCAATTGGATGTCCTGGATGGCTTGGGACATGGCTTGACCGATAAGGTCCAGCCTGCTCACCTGCTCAATGCGCTCGGAAGCCCGGCTCAACTCCGTCCTGGACAACAATCGCCGGAATATGCCGCAGGCGTCGGCCAAGCAGATTATCACCACATCGCGCGGATCGGGTATTTCCTCGCTGAACAGCACTCCCATGATGCGCAGCTTCACTTCGCGTACTGTCCTGCCCTCGATGGCCGGGTATCGCCGGGACCGGAACACCCACAGGAACCGGTCGTCCCGGGCTTCCAGGATCCCCAAGGAAATCAGCCTGGAAAGGGCCTCTTCCCGGATTTCCTGGGCGCGGTTCGCCGTGCGCTCTACCCAGAAACGGGCGTCTCGTTCCCCCACTTCTTTGATGTCGGCCAGTGTGGGGTCGAGCAGGCTGTCTCCGATAGGAGTGCTATCCATGAGAACCAGCTTTTCCAGGTCGGTGTCTATGCGGTTCTCCAGCGCCAGGTCCATCAGCACACCGCCGGCCAGGGCGTAGTTCAGCGACCAACTCGGCACGTGGACCAACGTCCCGTCGTCGTTCAGCAGGAGCAGAGTGATTTCCTCGGCGAATCTCAACATGATGCTTGGCCTTCCCTTGTCAACGCTTTACCCCCCGGCCCCGCGGCTATCATATCCGGCCGCCGCTGGGCGCGGGAATTTAAAATATTATACCTTGCTTGGCGATGCCCCTCAAACGCTATCTACGGTCCGAACACGGTGTCCCGTTTGCCGGGGGCGCCCAGGTTCTGGATGCGCCGGTCTTCGAGCGAGGAAGTCTCGGGCTGTTCGAAGGGGTTTTCGCTGTGGAAGTGGGCCAAGTATTCGGATAGGGCGTCCTGCTCGGTGCCGGGAGCGGCAAAGTCTGCAAGGCCGGGGTCTACCGCCGCCGGTGTATCCACGCCGCCGTTTCCATTGGTGTCCGGAGAGTCCGGGTCCGGCGGGTTGGCCTCCCCGGATTCACCGCTGAGGTCAATCCGTCCGGCGTTGGAAGCTGGAAACGGATAGTCGTCGCCCCCGTCGGCCAGGAAGTCGGAGGTGACCATCCTTATCTGCCGCTCAGGATCGCCTGCCAATTCGCCTGCTTCCACCACGCGGTCGATGACCGCGCCTTGTCCGTCCACGATCGCCAATGACCGGACGCGCCGACCCGGCGGTGCGGCGGGATCAAAACTGAAGCGCATCCCGCTCGTAGGCGGAACATATTCGATCGGTACAGTTGTTGTGAATGCAAAAACGAACCCATGGTCTAGTATTATGTTATCTTATATGTTGTCTAGCGGGTTCGTGGCACCTCGTGCCAGTCGACGTTTGGGCAGTATAGGCTACGTACTCGCTGGAAGCCTATGAGCCGATTCGAAATCAATCTCCCGCCTGACTCTATTGCCAAGGGTTTTCAGGATATCGAGCAGCCATTTCTTTAAGAGCCTAATAGCCAACATCCACGAATCCATCTCCCTTATCGCTTAGTAGGATGTGCTCTGGGGCTTATATATTCACTGAAAGGAATCAGATGATGATCAAGAGTTTTCAATTGCTCAGGAACATCGGGAATTTCGATTCGGTAGACGCGGGCAGGGATATTGCGTTGGGCAAATTGAACCTCTGTTATGCTGACAATGGGAGAGGCAAGACCACTTTGGCGTCCGTGTTGCGATCACTGGCCGAAGAGGATCCAGTTCCGATTGTCGAGCGAAAACGTTTGGGATCTCAGCATGATCCGCATGTAGTGATCGAATTGGCTGGCAGCTCTTCTTCATTAGTATTCAAAAATGGAACTTGGAATAGTGGATTACAACCTTTGGTTGTTTTCGATGACACTTTTGTTGAGCAGAACGTGTATTCTGGTCTAACAGTAAGCCCGCAACAGCGTCAGCATTTGCACGACCTTATTCTAGGTCCACAAGCAGTGGTGTTACAAAAACGACTCGACCAGCAAGTGGAGAAGATTGAGAACCACAACCGGCAGCTAAAGGTTAGGGAAAGTGAGGTGCCTGAATCCGCCCGAGGCCAGTTCTCCATAGGTCAATTCTGTGCGTTACCCGCCGATCCTGACATTGACGAAAAGATCCAACAAACGGAGTTTCTTCTGGCTGCTGCACAACAACAAGATGCGATTGGCAGTACCCCAGAGTTTGATTTGTTGAACCTGCCTAAATTCGACCTTATTGAAGTAGATCGAGTTCTTCAGATGGACTTGAATTCTCTCGAAATAACCTCCTTAGAGCAGGTACAAAGCCATCTCGCTAGTTTGAGTCGAGGAGGTGAAACTTGGGTGGCGGATGGCATGGGTCGCATCGTGGTGGCAGACGGTGACGCTTCGAAATTGAGGTGTCCGTTCTGTGCACAGAACTTAGATGGGTCGTCATTAATTCAGCACTACCGGGCCTATTTTAGCGACGCTTATTCAGATCTGAAGCGTACCATCACTGGTACCTTAGAAGGAATCAATGCTACTCATGGTGAGGGCATCCAAGCCGAGTTTGAGCGTAAATTGAGAATCGTGGGCGAATGTCGGCAATTTTGGACCCGGTTTTGCGACGTTGAGGAGTTGACCCTTGACACATCTGAAATTTTCAAGGATTTCAAAGCCGCCCGTGATTGCATTATTTCATTTCTTATTGAAAAGCAAGCCTCCCCTTTGGAAAAAATACAGGTCCCAGAAGAGGCAAAATTGCTTGTGGCAGCTTACGAAAATCACATAACCACCGTCACTGATATTAATCAGCGACTTCAGCTGTCAAATCAGGCGATTAAGGAACTCAAAGATCGGAAAAGTTCAGCTAGCGTGACAAGTCTATCGGATGGCTTAAATCACCACAAAGCCGTTAAAAGTAGGTATACGCCAGGAGTTGTCGAAGCTTGCGATAGTTATTTACAGGAGATTGATGCGAAGACTGAAACAGAGAAGGCACGTGAACAAACACGGACAGCGCTGAATTATCACCGAGAGATTGTGTTCCCAAAGTATCAAACCACTATTAATCAATATCTTGAAAAATTTGGTGCCGGCTTCCGTCTCAGCGATATGAAACACGCTAACCTTAGGGTTGGATCAACTAGTACATATAATGCCCAAGTTGGAGACGCATCAATTACCGTTGGAAATACTAATCTCGCACCCGCAAAACCTTCTTTTGGTAATGTATTGAGTGGAGGGGATCGCACTACGCTCGCCTTTGCTTTCTTCTTGTCTTCCCTTGATCAACGGTCCGATCTCAAAGATACTATAGTGGTTATAGACGACCCAATTTCTAGTATGGACGCAGACCGTTCCTTAACTACTGTCCAAGAGATACGATCCCTCATTCAACGGGCAGGGCAGGTGGTCGTGCTGTCCCACGACAAGAGGTTCTTGTGCAGTATTTGGCGGCATGCAAGTAAGGCTGAATCTGTAGCGTTCGAGATCGCCCGTTCTCAAGGCGGTTCTACACTACGCAACTGGAATGTTACCGAAGATTCGCTCACTGAGCATGACCGCCGCCATAAAGTATTGCAAGAGTTTATGGACAACGGGACGGGCGAACTATACCAAGTCGCACGAGATATTCGGCCTCATTTGGAAGGCTATTTGCGCACTGTGTGTCCGCAGGATTTCCCGCCTGGAAGTTCCGTTGGTAATCAGTTTCTTGAAAAATGCCGGCAAAGGCTTAAGGGATCCGATGAGATTCTTTCTGAAACCAAACTTCAAGAGTTGCGTGACATCTTAGAATACGCCCACAAATTTCAACACGATTCCAATCCTCATTGGAATACAGAGCCGATAGTTGATGGAGAACTTCGTACGTTTGTAGGAAGAGCTTTAGCGTTCACCAAACCGTGATATGTCGCATGACCATTTCTATCAAGGCTGGCAACCATTGTCGCATCACTAGAGCCTCTCATCCCTACGCTTACTCCCTAACCCATCGTGCCAAGGCCTTATCCGCGGCCGCTATCTCCTCGATGGACGTGTAGTAATAGTCGCGCCACTCGTGCCTCGGCATTCCAGTGAACAGCATCAGGTTCAAGGGGTACTCCTTGCTATCTGTGACACGGCGGAAGTCATCCCGGAGCAGGAACGTCGGCTTGCCCAGGGCAATGGCCATTCCAAGCTCCACCATCACCCCTTCGTCCGGCGGAACCCCGTTGACTACCGCGAAAATCCCGTCCGCCTCCCTCACGTCCTTGTAGTCGGCTTGGCCTATCCGGTAAGCCCAGCCCGGCTCTGACAGGTCGACTTGGTTGTTGCGCTGGAAGGGCTCCCATACCTCCAACCCCAACGCCTCAAGGGCATGGACGATCTGCGGCAGCAACAATGCCCGCTGCTGCTCCGAGAAGCCGTAGGGGTTGGCAAGGTATATCGTCTTTCTGTCGCCGAGCGCCATTACCGTAGTATCTCAATGCCGCGCAACGAGAGCGCGTCCCGCTCAGTACAGTCGCTCTCGATTGGCCTCGTCCCCAGACGCGTCAATCTTCTCTGCGTCCGCTCCCTTGATGTGGTCCGACAGCACTTGGCCGTAGGTTGGGAGGCTGGACCACTCGGTCTGGACTACCGGCGGCGTTGCAACAAACAGGCGAGGGGGGCTATCGGCCCTCCGCCAGCCGGTCGATGAGGTACGCCGACAAGCCCTGCTCGCGCATCTTTTGCTGGGTGGCTGCAACATCGTACTGGGTCCTGCAATGTGTAATCGTGTCCGCCTCCGAGTCGTAGATGCAATAGCTGGCAGTGGGCAGGTCGTCGCGCGGTTGGCCCACGCTTCCGGGGTTGATGATGTACCGGTCAGCACCCAACCGGACTGGCGTACCGGTGGGAAGGGCAAAGAATTCCGGCTCGTGTCCCTCCAGCTTGCACAGGAACGGCACATGGGAGTGCCCTACCAAGCAGCGGTCAGTGTGAAAGTGGTGGAAGTTCGCCGCGGCAATGCTTTTGGATATTACGTACTCTCGCGTGGGGTCCCTGGGGCTGGCGTGCACTGCCGTGAAGTCGTTTGCCTGGAACCGCAACGGCAGCCCGCTCAGGTAGTCCTTGTGGTCTTTGCTCATGCGGCCCGTAGTCCACCGCGCCGCGGCTGCCGCGTGGGTGTTGAACGTCTCGATATCGATCTTGCCAAGCACCGCCAAGTCATGGTTCCCGGCCACGCCGACGTGGTTGTACTCCCTGAGCAGGTCGATACATTCTCCCGGTTCGGGGCCGTACCCCACAACGTCGCCCAAGTGCCAGATTTGGTCGAAGCCTTGGGCAGTTTGGGCGTCTTTTATGACGCTCTGCAGGGCTTCAAGGTTCGAGTGAATGTCAGAGACTATCAAAAAGCGCATTGGTGCATCCGGAATATGGTTGCCGGCGACTTGGCACTGTCCAGGTGTTAACTGGCCAGCAACTCCCTGATTGCGTCGTCGACGAACTTTATGTCCTCTGCATTGGCGCCGGGCCCTCCAGAAAGATGCCCCCAGATTGACTCTATCGGCCGAAACTCCGCGTTGGGCATCTGGCCCACTTCTATCTCGTTGTCTTCCGGCGGGAAGTATAGGTCGGTCCGTCCGGGCATTACGATGGCCTTGGCTTTAATCGCCCCCAATGCCTTGCTCAAGTTGCCGCCGTACATGGGATTTGCGCTTATGTCGGCATTCTGCCAGCTCCAGAGCATCGCCAGCAGGTCGTTGGCGTCAGCCTCCGTCCGGCGGCCTTCCCAGAAGGAGATGAGATAGTCTTCCAAAGACGAGTAGCCTATCTTCAGGTAGATTTCCTCGCGGTAAAAGGCTTGTGACACAGCCCAGCCGGCGTAGACCCGGCCCATAGCGCGCAGTCCCTTGGTAGGCGGCCTATCGTACCAACCGTTGGCCCAAGCGTCGTCGGCGGTAAGGGCCGCCTTTACACCTTCCAGGAAAACGAAGTTGTGATGGGATGTCTTGGCTGACCCGCAGATGGGCAGGATACGCTCCACCATGTCCGGGAACAATGCCCCCCAATGGTAAGTCTGCTGCCCACCCATAGACCACCCGGTCACCAGCGCGACCTTCTGGATGCCGAATTGCTCGGTCAGGAGACGGTGCTGGCACACAACGTTATCGTACAAAGTCACGCCGGGGAACCGGGCCTTGTCGTATGGTGTTGGGGTGTTGCTCGGCGACGACGACAGGCCGTTGCCAAACTTGTTGGGAACGATGATGAAGTACTTCCCCGGATCCAGCGCCTTGCCCTCCCCGATTTTCCCTTCGTTCAGGTAGTGCTGGCTACCGTAGGACGTAGGATATACGATTACGTTGTCCTTGGCGGCGTTCAAAGTCCCGTAGGTCTTGTAAGCCAGCTTGGCGTTTCGCAACGTTGCCCCGGATTGAAGCACCACGTTGCCCAGTTCGAAGATGTCGTAGTCAGGCATAATAGACCTCAGTCCGACGATTGATGAGAATCGACCGGCGGTGGTAGCATCGTCGGTATTGGTATGACCCGTCCAACCGCCGTAAGTATATCGGAGCAGGCACCGGATTTACAGGGATATATTAATGACCGAAGCTGATGGCCGCGCGCCGCAAAGAAGCGTCCACTGAATCAAATTAACCGTCAGGGAGGGTCCGGATGAGCGCCAAAGAATACCGACTCTGGGCAATGGGATGTTCCCACGTGGGGGCCGATATCCGGCATAACCGGGAAAGCTTGGCCGGTCCGATTCGACATTCGGAGCAGGGCGGCGATCTCGGAGGGCCAGGGTTCGACTGGGATATAGCGCTTAACTTGGGGGACTTCTCCGCTACGCAGACCACCTTGAACGACGCGGAAGGCGAAGAAGTGGTCCGCCAGTTCCGCGCCCTTCGGAATCATCGCCGGGAAGACGTCTACACGTTGGCTGGTAATCACGACGCCACCCGCCACACTGAGCCGACTCAATGGTGGTTCCGCAAGTGGATAGACCCCGTCGGCGAGAACACACAATATTCCGAAGTGGACCGCGCGAGAATGCCCTACCAAGTTGAAGGCACGTGGGAACGGTACTCGTTCAAGGCCGGTAATTTGCTGTTCATTATGATGAGTGATCGCAATGACCTTGAACCCCCGGTAGGCCGCGGTGACTACGGCGGCTACCCGGCAGGAGCAGTGACCGGGGAGACGTTCGAATGGTGGAAGCAAAAAGTGGAAGAGAACCAAGAAAACATCATCATCTCAGCCCATCATCACATGTTGAAGGAAACCACGGTGGCGTCCGGTCCTTGGGAAGGGCATATACAGGACGAAAACGGCAACTGGAAATCCCTTTATCACGGCTACTATCCCGACGGCGGGCCGGAGGGCTCGTCCTACCTGTACTATCTTGATGACAAACCCGATGCTCAAGCCTTCGAAGGGTACTTGGCGGAACACCCCGGGGCCATCGACCTTTGGCTGGGCTGCCACACTCACACCACCCCCGACGATACGGCTGGGGGCAGGTCTCACGTAGAGCGAAAGTGGGGCGTTAACTTCATCAATGTGGCAGCTTTAACCCTCCACCACGGGTTGGACCCACAACGCCAGCCCGGCGGGACTTTACCGCTGTGTCCCATGAGCAGGCTGCTGACGTTCACGGAGGGCAGCAATGAGGTGAAAGTCCAGTGTTATCTGCACACTTCCACCTACGCCCAACAAGGTTGGCACCAGCCCGCCGAGCGCACCATTCAACTGGGTAAGCCTTTCCACCCGTAGGGTCATTCTATGAGACTCTACGGGCGGAACGAGAGGCGCTTTTGAGGTGCCTTGTTGGGAAAGGCTTCCATGCTCAACTCAGGTCAAGTTTGCTTCAGCCCGCCTTAACGCGTCGGCGTCTATCTGGAACTCGGGCGTCGTACCGTGTTGAATCGCCGCCAATACCCTTTCGGCGGACAGCGGCAGTTCCTTGATCCGGATGCCTATGGCGTCGTAGATGGCGTTGGCTATGGCCGCCGGCGGGCCGAATCCGGGCGGTTCCGCCACTGCCCTGGCGCCGAAGGGACCGTCGTCGGAGGGGACGTTGATCAAAATATTCTCTATCTCCGGCATGTCTACGGCTAATGGCATCAAGTAGGTGGCCAACGACGGATTAAGTACCTTGCCGGTGTCGGGGTCGATGATCATCTCTTCGCTCAGCGCCCTGCCTATACCCTGCACCGCTCCGCCTTCCAGTTGTCCCTCGACCGCCATCGGATTGATCGCGGTGCCCACGTCCTGAGCTTGCACGAACCGCGTCACCTTCACTTGGCCGGTCTGTTTGTCAACCAGCACCTCGGCGGCTTGGGTGTTGAACACCGGGGCGTAAGGCATGCTCGAAAGAGAAGCCAGGCCGATGATCGGACCGTCTTGTGACGTCAGCGACATATTGGCGAGTTGGCTCAAGGTCAGGCCTTGGGGCGGGTTGTCCTGCACATAAACACGCCCGCCGCCAATCTCAAGCGCGTCTGCGGGCACTCCCAAGCGGTTCGCGGCCAAGGCAAACAACTTTCCCTTAGCGTCATTCGCCGCCATTTGCACCGCCTTCCCTTGGCTGTAGACAATGCGACTGCCGCCGCTGGGGCCGGTGAAGGGGGCCATGTCGGTATCCCGCTTGGCAACGATCACCTGCTCCAAACCGACGCCCAGCGCCTCGGCGGCGATCTGGGCCAGGGATGTGTCACTGCCGGATATATCAACCGACCCGGTAAGCAGGCTCACAGTGCCGTCCTCGTTGACGCTGATGGAAGCGGTTGACGGCCCGCTGCCGCAGCGCCACTCCCCCATAGCCACGCCGATACCGCGCCCTTCCTCCATTTCTCTTGGCAGGTCCAAGCGCTCTTTTACTGCGTCTATGGTCTCGAACAACCCGTTAGCCGGAACCTTGGCTCCGTTGACCGAGACGTCGCCCTCCCGCAGGGCATTCTTGGTACGGAACTCTAAGGGGTCCATGCCCAGCTTGCGGGCGATGGTGTCGGTGTGGGACTCCACTGCGAAGTTCATGTCCGCAACGCCTGACGCCCGGTAGGCCCCGGCGTAAATCTTGTTGGTGTAGATGCCATAGGACCGCAGCCTGAAGTTGGGTATGTTGTAGGGCCCCAAGGCGTGGCCAATCCCATTGTTCGGGCCAGCGCCCATGTACGCGCCCACGTCAAAGATGCAGTGGGCCTCTCTGGCCGTCACGCGTCCGTCCTTGATGACGCCGGTCTTCAGGTAAACGTTGGTGGCCAGCCGTGGGCCGTTTATGGTGAATACCTCTTCGCGGGTATTGATTAACTTCACTGGCCGCCCGGTCTTCCTGGCCAGGAGCGCCGGGAAGGCCTCCAGCGCCAGCCGAAGCTTTGCGCCGAACCCGCCGCCCATCTCCATGGCGATGACCTTGATTCGGGAGACAGGAATGTCCAGGACCGACGCCAGTTGGGCTCTGACTTGGTAAGGCCCTTGGGTAGAGGCCCAGACGGTGAGGCGGCCGTTGGCTTCCCAGTTGGTCACGCAGGCCATCGGTTCCAGGAATCCTTGGTTGATGGCTTGGGACCGGTAGGACTCCTCGAAGACGTAGTCGGCGTCATGGAAAGCTTGGTCTACATCTCCCCGATCGGCGTCCAGCATGGTGCAGTTATTGCCGCCCAACGAGAACCCAAAACCTTCGAAGTCCGGCAAGTTGGGATGGACCACTGTAGCGTCTTCCTTGATGGCCATGAGGGGATCGATGACCAGCTCCAGGTCCTCGTATTCCACCCTTATCAGCTTCACGGCCTCAGCCGCGCTCAATTCATCGTCGGCTGCTACGGCGGCCACCGGCTCCCCGATGTAGAACACCTCGTCCCGGGCCATGATTCTCCGGTCTTTGACGGCCCCGGAGCCGAAGTAGGCATCAGGAAAGTCTGCACCGGTGATAACCGCCCGGACGCCGGGAACTTTTTGCGCTTCCGACACGTCGATGCTGAGGATTCGAGCGTGGCTGCGTGGGCTGGTTAGCAGTTTGCACATCAGCATGTCCGGGAGGTACACGTCGGAAGCGTATGTGGCTTGTCCGGTCACCTTTTCCAAGGAATCTACCCGGATGTGGTTCTGTCCCAGTACGTTAAAGTCAGCCATGCTCGTCAATCCTCCGTGTTTGCCAATTATTGCAATCGGCCTCGCCGCGGGCCATGTTTGAAGGGATTAGCTTCCCATTGCTTTGGCGGCGGCTTCTATGGACTCAACGACCTTCGAATAACCGGTGCATCGGCACAGGTTCCCGCCGATTGCATAGGTTATGTCTTCCTTGGTGGGTTCAGGATTGTCTTGCAGCAGCCCTACCGCGGCCATTATCAGGCCGGGCGTACAGAAGCCGCATTGAAGACCGCCATGCTCGGCAAAAGCCTGTTGGACCGGGTGCAGGACGCCGCCGGAGGCCAAGCCTTCAACTGTCGTCACTTCGGCGTCATGGGCACTGTGGGCCAGCACCAAGCAGGAGGTCACTGGCTTGCCGTCAAGCAATACCGTGCATGCCCCGCAGTCCCCCTCGTCGCATCCTTTCTTGGTGCCCGTGAGGCGCAGTTCGTCGCGCAGGGTATCCAGCAGTGAGTAATAGGGTTCGGCCAGGACCTCTCGCGGGTCTCCATTCACGGTGAGCTTTAACGGTCGTTTCATCGATAGTGCTCCACTAAAAGGCTGCTTGCACCGCCAGACGACGTTGCAACTCGAAGGGGAACGGCTCTTGTCGAGCGGCTGCTTCCGCCCGCTCCAGCGTGCGTTGGGCCAGCACCCGCACGATCTCCTTCCGGTGCGCCGCCGTACCGCGAACGTCGTCGATAGGACGTGCGGCGGCTTGGGCTTCGCCCGCGGCGGCGTAAATCAACTCCGGCGTGATGGCTTGGCCGCGTAGCAACGCTTCGGCATCGTGGGCCCGGATTGGCGTGGCCGCCACCGCGCCCAAGGCGATTCGGGCGTCGCGGCAGACCGGACCACTGCCATGCAGTGTAACCACCGAGGCTACGCCGACGGTGGCGATATCCATCGCGCCCCGAGGGCTGTGTTTTATGTAAAGTGATCCGCTGTTGGGCGCAGGTGGCGGCAGACGGATTTCTGCGAGGATTTCACTCTGTTGCAACGCCGTCCGCCCGGGTCCTAAGAAGAACTGTTCCAGCGGCATAAGCCGCTCTCCGCCGGGTCCCACGATACGGCACTCGGCGTCGAAAGCCAGCAACGCCGGCAAGGTATCTCCAGCGGGGGAGGCGTTGCAGATATTCCCGCCGACGGTGGCGAGGTTACGCACTTGCACACCGGCGAATGAAGCTGCGGCTGCGGCCAACGCAGGGTAATGCTGCCGGATTATTGGACTGGTTTCCAAGGTGCGGATAGTTGTCAAGGCCCCCATCCGCAACCCGGTGCGGCGGCTGTAGGTGAGCCGGCCCAAGCCCGGCACTCGCTGGATGTTGACCACGTAGTCCGGTTCCCAAGCTCCCAAGCGCCAGCGGACCAGGAAGTCGGTGCTTCCCGCCACGATGCGGGTCTTCTCCCCGTGCCGTTCCAGCATTGAGATTGCTTGACGGACCGTGTGAGCCTCCAGATACTCGAACCTGGCCATATAGCAACTCCCGTCCTGCTACTCAACTCTTATTTCGGCCAACCCAAGGTGGTCAATTGCTATGGTCGCCGCGTCGCCCGCCTTCAACCACTTGGGAGGCACAATGCTGCCGGTTATGACGACCATGCCTGCGGACAGTCCCTTTCCCCGCGCCGCCAGCATATTGGCCAGCCAAACCAGCGGCTCCAACGGGTGGCCCATCACGTCAGAGCCGTAGCCCTCGCCGACCAACTCTCCGTTGATCTCCATAGAACCTCGGACGGCCACCAGGTCGATGTCCCGCCATTGGAGGACGGGCGCTCCCAGGACCACACCGGCATTCAGGATGTTGGAAGCGATGGTGGTCATCAGTTGGACCTGTTGCGGCTGGCCTTGGGTGCGGCGGTTATCGACTACCTCGAAGGCGGTCATAACGGCGTCGACAGCCTTGGACATCTTAGCCCGGTCGTATGGCGCACCCGACGCCGGAAGGTCGTGACCCAGACGCGCCGCCACTTCACACTCGATGCCAACCTCCAGGAAGTTGGACGACGACAGAACAGCCGGTGAACGGCGGACATTACTGGCCAGGATTACCCCGGCGCACGGCTCGGTCAGCCCCGTTGACTGCTGTACTGCCGTCGTCGTGTAGGCAATCTTATACCCGGCCACCGGTCCGTACGTCTCGGCGAGGGCGCCTTGGTACGCTGCCTGCACCGCGTAGGCTTCGCCCATGCTTTGCGGCAGCGTCGCATCGTCCAGCAGGTACTTTCCCTTGTTGTTGAACTGCTCCAACAGGACAGCCGCGGCGCGGTCTATTCGGGTCGTTTCGGATGAATTACTGGCCATCTCATTCTCCGCCAAGTCAGCTTGGGAAACATCCCCTCGCATTTTTGCCAATATTGATTTTCTACTCTAACGAATAACTTCTAGCCTGGACCCGTCGGAAAGACGATAAATGTAGAAGTCCGAATCGAAAGTGAAAACCTGCGAAACAGTAAGGGTTTCCGCCACGGCTACCAAGGACGCATCCGCCAGATCCATGGGAGTGTCCGAGTACTGCGCCATTAACTCGGCCATCCGATCAGCTTCATTTCGCGCCAGCGAATGCAAAGCCAACAGTCCACGAGCGCGCAGGTCCCACAGATTAGCCTGATAACGATACCCTCCAACAGTACCCCTGATAACGATACCCTCCAACAGTACCAAGGATATGCATGGCCTCAGTGAAACATGCCCATGTTGTGATCAACGGCTCTGACGACAGCCGGCTCAAGACGGTAACGCATTCCGCATGATGTGTGTCGCGAACATCGAACAGCGAGACCAATGGTCCCGTATCAGTCAAGGTCATTCGGTTCTTCCAAGCGTTCCTTCAGGTGTTTATTGAGCAGTCCCTCGGCAAATTTCCGGCTGATGTCTTCCGACATGCGGGCTCCCCCTGGGATGTACTCCCCGCTATCAATGACGCCAATAAAGTCGCGCAGCATATCCAACACCGTTGCCGGTTTTTCGGATGACGGGTCTACGAGAGGCAGCGACCGGAAACGGTCCCGCAGGAAGTCAAGCGCGAGTTGTTCCAGGGTCATCTTCCGCCTGTGTGCCTCTTCAGTCAGTCCGCGAACGATGTCAGGTGTAAGTTAGATTATCATAAGGTTTCCTCTTTACGAGGTTACAACTTTACGAGGTTACAACGCCTGCCATTGACGCCGGTTGTCCAAGCGGACGATTCGGCCGAACCCGGGAGAAGCCAAGTGCACCGCCGCGACCGGGATGCCGTCCCGTTCCAATCGTTCCATTAAGTTGCGCCGGGTTATTCGGGTCTGTTCGGGGTCGATGTCGGCCCTCGAAACCCACTCGGTATTCTCTATCTGAACGGTGTTGTGCAGTACGTCCCCCAGCACCAGACCCTGCTGGCCTTGGGATGAAATCATCAGACTCATGTGGCCCGGGGTGTGGCCGGGAGTCGGCAGGGTGCTTATTTCGCTGGTCAATTGATGCTCCCCGTCCACCAACTCGACGACTCCCAGGTCCTCCAGTGGCCAGACACAATCGGGGGCGTTGGGGAACCGCGCTTCTATAAGTGAGGGATCGTGGCAAGCTTCCCAGTCCTTGGCGCTGACATAGTACTTGGCGTTGGGGAAGGTGGGGACCTGTTTCCCGTCCTGGGAGGAAAGGTTCCAACCGATGTGGTCCCGGTGGGCGTGAGTCATCACCACCATGTCCACCTCTTCCGGCCTTACGCCATGGGCGGCGAAGTCGTTAAGCAACTCTCCCCAAGGCGTATCCGGCGATACCTTGGGGCCCATGCCGGTGTCCACGGCGATGAGTTGGCCCTCAGACCGTATAAGGAAGCAGGCGAGATTAAAGCTTACGCCGCCTTCCGGGCTTAGATGATGCTCATGGCCTGTCCAGTTTGCTTGAGGGATGTCGGGGAAGAAGTTGCACAGGTCAAATGCCAAAACCCCGTCGGATAGCGACGTGATTTCGACGTTGCCAATGGTGAGCTTGTTGTTGGGCACGGGGGACCTCCTCAGCGCCGCGTCGGGCGGCGTTCTTTAGTCCGGGTAATTAGCTCCCGATTATAGGCCGCTATATGGCCCGCGACAAACGGGCGCCTTCTGCTATTGCGTGGCGCGATGGTCGGCAACGACACGGCCCTCTTTGAACACCAATTGAAGGTTGCCCAGGTTCTCTATGTCATCAAGAGGATTGCCTTCGACGACTATCAGATCGGCAATTTTCCCAACTTCCATCGTCCCCAGGTCGGCCCCTCTGCCGCACAGGGCCGCCCCGTCCCTGGTGGCGGCCAATAAAGTTTGCCAGGTAGTTGCGCCGTCCTTGACCCACAGGCCCATTTCCAGCAGGGCTGAATCCCGCAGCGGGTAAAGGTCCGACCCCAAGGCCATCTTGACCCCGGAGCGAAGGGCCTGCTGGAACCAGTTGCGGTGGGTGTCCACGGCGGCTTCCGCCCGCACGACCAAGTCCGGGGCCAATCCCTTTTGCTTTACCCACCGCTTCTCCCGTTCAGAAGTGGCTTGAGAGGGCGTCAAGTGGGTGATGCCCAGGGTTGGGACATACCAAGTGTCCTGCTCAACGAACATTTGCATGCACTCTTCGTCCATGATGTACCCGTGCTCCACGCTGTGGGCGCCCAGTCGGAGAGCGGTCCTGACCGCATCCGGGTTGGTGGCGTGGGCCATCACCTTGAAGTCGCGCTGCCTGCACATGGCAAACGTGGCTGCCAACTCCTCTTCCAACAGGAAAGTATGCGTGTGCCGGTCCCAGAAGGGACCCATTACACCGCCGGACAGGTTCAGCTTGATATGGTCTACGCCGTTCTTGATTTGCTCGCGCACCGCGTTGACGAAGCCGTAGGGGCCATCGCACTCCCGGGCGTGCCCCGATGTAAGGAAGTGCCCGCCCGTGGTGGTGAGGAAGTTTCCGCAGGCGAACACCCGGGGCCCGTCCAGCTCGCCGGAAGCAAATGTATTCCTCCAAGCCACGTCCATAAAGTGGCCCGCACCGCCACAACGGACCCCGACAACGCCGCCCTGGGCCATGCCCTGCATCAGGTTTCGCCCAAAATTGGCTGTTTGCTGGGACACGGTTATGTTGGGGGCTGCATAGTCCGGGTGGATGTGGACATCCCATAATCCGGGGAGCAGGTAAGCACCGTTCAGGTCGATTACTTGGGAGTCCTGGCTGGCGGGGGAGCGGCGGCCATCGGTGATCTCGGCGATGCGTCCATCTTCTACCACAACGCTTGCCCCGGCCACGGGAGCGGGGTTAACGCAGTCAATCAACGTGGCGTTGGTCAGCACCAAGCGCATAGTTCCCTCCGTAACGTTTGCTTTGGATGAAGAATTATTTTTTGAATACCGGGATTTGAATACCGGGAAAGGAAGGCCTCAGTCCAGTGCGGTTATGCACCTGGCCGGATCGGCCTCCGCCAGTACTTGAGGCCGGTGCCCGGTGTGAACGTAGTCGGCGATCAACTTACCTGCCATGGGCCCGCGCCCGAACCCGGAAGAGGCCAACCCACTGACGATGTACAGGTTGTCCAGTTGCGGTATCTTTCCAATGATCGGTTTTCCATCCAGCGAGAAAGGCATCAAGCCGGTCCAAGTGCGGCTGATGGAAAGCTGGCTCAACATCGGGATGACCTCGGCGGCGTGGCCCAAGTTGACTTCGATTCCGGTGGCGTCAATCGTCTTGTTATAGCCAATCATCTGCCGGTCGCCGCCGAAGATTATTTCTCCATTCCTGGTCTGGCGGCCGTACAAATGCCTGGTGACGCGATGAGGACCTTGATGGGTCAATTCGGGCGGTGTGCCGGGGTCTCTGCCAGAATTGGTATGCCATTGTAGGGATGACTCAGTAGACGACAGTGTCTGAAACACTCGTGGGGGCAGTGGGGCAATGGCCCACATCTGGCCGCGCACCGGTACTATGGGAATTCGTATTCCCAGCATCTCTCCCAGCGGTCCGCACCAGGCTCCGGCGGCAAGGACAAGCCGCCCAGCGTTATATACTTCGCCGGAGCAGATTACCCGGTAACCGCCGCCGGGCAGCTTGGCAATTCCCGTCACTTCCCGGCCCGTCAGGACTTCCGCGCCGTGTTCCACCGCTGCCGCGGCAAAGGCCCGGGTGGCCTTTTGGGGATCGGCTTGAGCTCGAAGGGGATAGTGCAGCGCGCCCAGTAATTCGGGGTTGAACGCAGGCTCAATGCCTCGGGCATCCCTCGCGGTTAGTAATTCCACACAGTAGCCCCGGGACTTCAAAGACAGTGCTTGGTCTCGGGCAAAGCTGTATTGTTCGGTTGTGTGAATCGCTTGAAGAGCGCCGGAAGCGCGAAATTCTATATCGTAACCATGGTCCAGCTGCAGGGCTTTGAATATATGGAGGCTGCCCATCGTGAGGTAAGATTGCAGGTCTGGAAGATTGCCCCAACCCATAGCGCCGATAGCGCCGGCGTTCACACCCGACGCTTCAGACGCGATCTCGCCCCGCTCCAGCAGGATGACGCTCCGCCCGTGTTCAGCCAGATGACAGGCTGCGGATGCCCCGGCTATGCCGCCCCCTATGACCACGATTTCCGAGTCGGCCATGCTCGCTCCCTATGCTCGCGTTACTATACGCCGGTGGAAGGGCGTGGTTCAATAACGGCAACGAGCAAAGGGCTTAGATCCGACTTGCCGGGGCGTTGAAGGTCAGTTTGCAGGCGCCAGTTGACTGGTGTCGTTGACTTGGATGTTGGATACCAGTATTACCAGGTCATCCAGCTTCTTGATTTCGAACTCGGAGAACTCATCAGCGACCGTGAGGTAACGGGCGACGACCTCCCGCATCTCTTTTTTCATGGCGTTCATTTTGTCGGCGGGAAGGTCCAGCCGGTCTTGGATCAAGACGAGCTGAAGGCGCCGCCGCGCCGTTTGGCTGGATAGCTCCGGGTCGTCTGAATTAGCGATCTGGCCAACGAGCCAGCGGATGAGTTCACGCATGGGAATATGCCCTCCCGTTCAGCCCTATGATACCCTTTAGTCGGTCAAATAAGCCGGACTTTGAATCTAAATCCATGAGTGGTACTTCGTCACCGTCGATCCTGGCTGCGATGCGCAGGAAGGCGGCGCCGGAGGACGCCTTTTTGTCATGGACTACCGGGACGCCCCGGTTGGCGGCGGTGATGGTCCGGTCGTCGGCAGGCACCAACCCCAGCACCTCCACGGCCAGCAGGTCCACTATGTCCTGCTTGTCCATCATTTCGCCGTGCCTGACCATGCCGGTGTTGATGCGGTTTATGATCAACGTGGGCCGGTGCAGGCCGGACGCTTCCAGAAGCCCGATAACCCTGTCGGCGTCACGGATGGCTGAGACCTCCGGGGTGGTAACCAGGATGGCTTCCTTGGCGGCGCCTACGGCGTTTTTGAATCCGCCCTCGATGCCGGCGGGGCAGTCCATCAAGACGTAGTCAAACTCCTTTTCCAGGTTGGCGCAGACTTCTCGCAATTGTTCCGGATCAATCGAGTCTTTGTCCCTCGTCTGTGCCGCCGGGATCAAATACAGCTCCAGCTTATGTTTATCCCGTATCATAGCCTGATGTGGTTTGCACTTGCCTTCTATGAGGTTAACCAAGTCATAGACAATGCGATTTTCCAAGCCCATGATAACGTCAAGGTTTCGCAGGCCTATGTCTGTGTCTATTACCACCACCTTGTGACCGCGCATGGCGAGGGCAGTGCCGAGGTTGGCCGTGGTGGTGGTCTTTCCCACTCCGCCTTTGCCGGATGTGATTACGATAGTCCTACCCGTCATACAACTCCCCTCTCCCATAATTGGCGAAACGTCCCTCGAACGCCGCCAAGTGGATAGAACGCCCCCGGACGTATGCGATCACCGGGACGGTCTCCGTATCTTTGATCAAAGGCTCCGTGTCGGCGAAGACGCCCACGTAGGGGCCTATTTGAAGGCGGGGCGAACCCAGGCTCAACGTAACTATGGCAGCCTCGGTATAACCCTTGGAACCGGCGTGGGCATACCCGCGCAGGCATCCAACCACTATGATGTCTCCTTCAGCCAGCACCTCGGCGCCCGGGTTGACATCGCCCAACACCACCACGTCGCCGTCGTGGTTAATGATTTCTCCTGAGCGGCAGGTGGACTTGACCAGCAGCGCGGCTTCAAGATTCCTTTTCGAATGGTTGCTTTGCTTGGTCTTTGCCCGTGTGCGCTTGGCCTGAGCTTTGGAGGGAGGGTTTACTGCCTTCTTTTCGAGTTCTAATGTTGATTCTGCAGGGCCAACGGGCAGCTCTACTGCCGCCGTGTCCGATTTGAATGTGGTGTTCGCGGAAACGTGTGCATTGTCCGGCATGGAAGGCAAGACGGTGTTGTGCAGCAGCAAATTCGGATATTGGGCGCCCTGGGTTCCATGGGATTCCGCAATGGTGTCCGGCACGCAGGAAAATCGGACCACTCGTAGTCCTGACTCATTTTCGATGATTTTCTTGAATTCGTACAGTTGCTCCCCGGAAAAAAACCGAGCCCCAACCGTTAAGATTATTTCACCGCCGGACCAGAGTCCGCGGTGTTCAATCAAGTAGCCCCGCAATGCCTTCGACGTATCGGCGAAGGACATTGAGTCGTCGATGATGAACTCGGCATTAGTGCCTCGTCCTGATACTGTCACCGGAGCATAATCTAACATGAAGCGATCATCCAAATGGCGCGTCCACGCACCAAAAGCAGGGTAATTTACATAGGCGAATCTGTTGGCTTTGGCACTTCACCTTATGTAACGTCGTTTATACCAGTGTCGTTTGTGGAGATTCAATGATTTTGGCGACTGATTTGGTGAATTTACAAGACTTTTTTGAGATTTAACTGATAATTTGGAGAAGAAAAACACCCCTGTATTACAGGGGTGCCATATGCTGAGCCTGGGGTGTGGCTAGATTGGGTTAAGCCGGAACTGGTGGAAGTTCAGTCGCGAGCCCCAAAAACGGCTACTGAGCAGGTGAAGGACCCAGGGCGGCCTCCCAAGTTGTGGGTCAGGCCTAAATCGGCCTTTTGCAACTGGCGCGAACCGGCTTTCCCCTGTATCTGCTTGTAAACTTCGTAAATCATGCGGATGCCGCTGGCCCCGACGGGATGTCCGAAGCACTTGAGCCCGCCGTCGGTGTTGACTGGAATGTCGCCCTCCAAACCGAAGGCGCCCGCTTCCACGTCTTCGCTGGCCTTGCCCCTGGGGCTGAAGCCTAAGTCCTCGCAGATTATCAACTCGGTAATAGTGAAGCAATCGTGAACCATGGCCATGTCCAACTCGCGCCTCGGGTCGGTGATGCCCGCTTCTTCATAGCAGGCTTGGCTCGCCCTGACCGTCTCGGGAAAGTGGACGAAGTCCCAGTCGCTGCGCAACATTCCGAAGGCGCCCACAGCCAATCCCAGACCTTTGACCAGCACGTAATCGTCGCGAAAGCTTCGCGCTATCTCCGGCGTCGTTATGATGGCCGCCGCCGCGCCGTCGCTGACCCCGCAGCAGTCGAATAGCCCCAAGGGCCACGCTACCATCGGCGCGTTAATCACCTGCTCGGTGCTGACTTCCCGCTGGAAGTGGGCCTTGGGGTTCAAAGAGCCGTTGTGGTGATTCTTGGAGGCAATGCGGGCCAAGGTCTCCTTTCCTTGGTCGTAGGGAATGTCGTAGTGGTGGAAGTAACGAGTGGCCGCCATGGCGAACTGGGCCGGCGGAGGTGTAGGAGGCGCTACGTCTGCTCCCGGTGCCTCGGGGATTGCCAAACCGGAAAACCCAGAGTCCTTCAGCTTCTCCACTCCCAAGGCCAGCACGATGTCGTAAACCCCGGCGGCCACGGCATAGCAAGCATTGCGGAAAGCGTCGGTGGCAGTTGCGCAAGCGTTCTCCACCCTGGTTATGGGAATGTAGTCCAGCTTTAACGCCTCTGCCAGCGGTTGGCCGGTGCGGAAAGAGGCGACAGTGCCCAGCCAAGCGGCTTGTATGTCCTTGCTCTCTACCCCAGCGTCGGCGAAGGCCTCGTAGGCGGCCTCCACCATCAGGTCGGCGGCGTTAGCGTCCCAACGTTCGCCAAACTTGGTGCAGCCCATTCCTATTATTGCCACCTTGTCCTTGATACCGCTCATGGTCTCTTCTCCGACCTTAATTCCCGCGCTTGGAGCGTAGGGGAATCGCCTTCCAGTAATAGTTATGGATGCCGTTTACCACCCTCAGCTTGCGAAAGCTCATTTCTACCGCCATGTCGATTCCCACTTCGTCGAGAGTACGATCGGTTATCATGCAGAGCATTCGGCCGCCGCCCTGAAAGTCCACCGCCGCGATTACCAAGGGAGTGTCGACGCTGGCCGCCAAGTAGTCCATGGAATAAGTGAACACTTTGGCCGGTTGGTCGCTCAAGCGGACCGGGAACGAGTCGTCTCTGGCAAGGCAATTGACGCAAACTCTCTGGGGCGGATATTGAACGTAGCCGCACCGGTTGCACGTGGTCCCGTAAAGCCGAATGTTCTGGTCGTTTTCTCTCCACATGGCCGTGGCAGACGGGGATGACGAGGGCGGCCGCCGCGTATCGGAGTCGGTTACCCAAACGTTCCGCCACCCCGCGTAGGTCTCGTAATCGCCCAGCACCAGCTTGGAGTCCAAGTACCCGGTAACGCCCATGTGAGGCCGCAACTCCGTAACGCCTCCCGTAGTGCGGAAGCCGATAACGTCGCTCCCGTCTCCATAAGAGACTACCAGCAGCAATTGGCCCCCTTCGGCCTTTTCGAGGGCCTTCGCGAGCAACATCAAGGGAAAAGCCGCTCCGGTGTTGCCCATTTGGCCGAACAATGGGTCTTGCACTTGCTCCGCGCTGAACCCCAGTTGCCGGGCTAGTTGGCCGTGACGGCGGCGGTCGGGAGCGTAAAGGGCAACCTTGGAAACGTCGCGGGGCGACAATCCCTCTTGGTAGAAAAATCCCGATACCGTCTCGCCCAGGACACGTCCCAGTCCTTCTTCGGTGGCGAACCTGTCTTCCCAGGAACGGACAAACGAGTCCTGCGGAGAACGCCAAGTGTCCAGCATGTTGTCGGTGATGGAATAGAAGCCTTCAAGCGTGGCGATGGTCCCGTCCCTGGATATCAGGAAAGCGCAGGCGCCGTCGCCCGAATTTCGCTCCGCGTCACCCTTTGGCGCTCCCTGACGGTTGTCGCTGGCGATTACCAGCACCTGCCCGGCCGTTCCCGCCGACACCGAATCCAAGGCAGCTTTTATCCCGGCGGTGCCCGCTCTCAACACCCCGGTAATGTCGGCGGAGAAAATGTCCCTTCGCAGGTCAAGGGCGTTGGCGATTATCGCGGCGCACTGCTTTTCGGCGTAGGGTGGAGTTGTAGTGGCGAAAATGACGCCGTCGACGCTCTGCCTGTCCACGCCTTGCAGGCAGTCCAATCCGGCGGCGACGCCCATGGTGACGCTGTCTTCGTCGAAGTTGGCTATGGACCGCTCTAACTTCGAGTTCCAACCGGCAGTGTCCCCGCCAAGCCGGTACCGGGGAACATACGCCCCAAACGCAGCGATTCCTGCCAAAAAGTCTCCCGGACAGGCTGAGTAGCCTTCATGCTAGCAGTTTATTCGTTGCCAACGCAAGCTTGGGGCCAACTTCGCGGCGCGGCAATTGGGGTGTCCGTCACATTTTTGGAAAGCTTGTAACGCGAGGTTCGATTGCAGCAATTCCTCACGCTCTCCGATTGCCGTTGCCAGCGTTAAAATCCGGCCGGTGCCTTATGACAGTTTGCCCCTTCCCATCTCCGGTAACCATTCTTTATCATAGACCTGCCTGACATGCCGCTCCCCTGCCCGGAAGCAAATTCAACACTTCTACAAGCGATGCGAAATGGGAGGAAACGAGAGGAAATGGGAGTGTTATCAAAAATTCCGCCCGTCTTCCCCGGCCCACTCCGCGGTGAAAATGTCAAGGAATGTCCGCAAATGTCCGGCGATCTAAAAATTCAACCGGCCATCTAACATCTCCGAGTGGGCGCCCAAAGAATGTGACGGATACCCAGGCAATTGCATCTTATATCGCCACCCGAACAAGCTGGCGTATAATTGGCCCCAATGTTGGGGTTGTTGATATAAGGAGCAATTTCGCAAGTGATTAACGACACTCTATCCACAATTGTTTCGGCCGTAGGTTGGGACAGGCAACTCGCCGCCGCAGTTGAGATTGCAGGCGGTGGGGACCCTATTCTGCCGACACCTTTTCGCATTGGAGAGACCGCCGCAGCCAGCTTGGCTGCCGTCGGTCTTGCCGTTTCCGACATTTGGAAGCTTCGGACCGGGCACGGTCAGGACATCAAAGTGGATACCCGAAGGGCCACAGCTTCGCTGCGCAGCAGCCGGTACCTGACAATGGACGGGGCGCTGCTTGCTGCCGAGCGGACCCCGGTGATGGGTGTGTACCCTGCTAAAAACGGCCGCTGGAGCTATCTCCACTGCAATTTCCCCAACCATCGCGACGCCGCCTTGCGCGTGCTGGGTGTGGAGGAAGACCGTGAGGCGGTGCGTCAAGCGGTGGCCCGTTGGGACGCCCTGGAACTGGAGGAGGCCATCATCGCCGCAAATGGCGCCGGGGGAATGGTGCGTTCCATGGAAGATTGGGCCCGGCACCCGCAAGCCGCTTCTGTCGCCTCCTTGCCTCTGTTGGAGATTGAGAAGATCGGGGACAGCGCGCCACAACCTTTGCCCGAGGGTCCGCGGCCCTTGTCAGGGGTACGGGTTCTGGACCTTACCAGGGTGCTGGCGGGACCAACCTGCGCCCGTACCTTGGCCGAACACGGGGCGGACGTGTTGAAGATAGCCGGCCCCCACCTGCCCAGCAGCAGGTCACAGGAACACGATACCGGCCATGGCAAGCTTTCCGCCTACCTGGACCTGCGGGAAAAAGGGGACGTGGAGACCCTGCGGGGATTGGTACGTGAAGCTGACGTTTTCTCCCAAGGTTACCGGCCAGGCACTCTCGCGCAGCGAGGACTCTCCCCCGAGGACCTGGCCAAGTTGCGGCCGGGCATCGTCTACGTCTCTCTGTCAGCCTTTGGCCGGGTGGGGCCGTGGGCCTCGCGGCGAGGCTTCGATACGGTAGTGCAAACGGTGAGTGGCATAACCGACCGGCAGGGGAAGCTGTTCCCGGGCGCAGAGCCGGGGCCGCAGTTCTACCCGGTTTCGGCCATCGACTACCTGACCGGCTACCTGATGGCGTTCGGGGCTTTGGTGGCCTTGGCCCGCAGAGTCCGGGAAGGAGGCAGTTGGCTGGTCCGTATCTCGTTGGCACAGACGGGACGCTGGCTTGTGGAACGGGGACAGGTCCCGGAATCTGAACTCCAGGCCGTGCAGGAAGACTTCACGACTGAAGAGGTAGAGAGTTGGTCGACGTTCAGCAACGCGCCGGAAGGCCGACTGCGGCACCTGGCGCCGGTGTTGCAACTATCGGAGACACAGCCCTACTGGGCCAAGCCGTCTGTCCCACTTGGCTACCACGACCCGGTGTGGCCGGAGCGGGCGTTGTAGGACACCGCCGGAAGGGTCTTTGAATCTCCCGGCGGTTTCGTGTGAACCCTCATCTTTGAGACGAAGCCCCTGTACCCTAGCCCACAGGCAAGACCGGTTCGGTGCGGTCTGCCGGCAACTCCACTTCAAAGGCATTCAGGAAGAAGGCGGTCTGAGCATAGTTGCTCATCAGGGCTGAAATCTCTACCAAGTGTTGTACACCGAACTGCTCCAAGGCTATCTGGAACGTTGACGACGAAACCCTGTGGTCCTTGTAGAACTCGGCGCAGAAGTTGACAATCGCCGATTCGTCGGGAGCCATCTCGGGTAAGGGCTGACTGTCACGCAGAGCGTCCACCAAGGCGTCGCTGACCCCTTCGAGCCGCGCTGCCGGAGCATGTGCGTTCCAGATGTACGGGCAGTCCATGGCCCGTGCGGTGGCCAGGATTGCCAACTCCTGGATCCTCTTGGGGAAAGTAGTCTCAAAACGAAGATATGCCGTTAGATGACTTCGCCTTCGTGACATCTCCGGGCTGTTGATGGTAATTGAGCCTGGGCCTCCGGTGATCGAACCGCCGGTGTCTCTGGTCAGCTCATCAAAGGCGTCGCGGAACTCTTCGGGGACCATGTCTCGGGTTACTACAGGTGTCCTTGCCATAATTCACCTCCGGTCAGACTTTCATCTGGGCTAGTCGTCCAATTGAACAGTTGCGGTTATCCTGGGGACGTTGCCCACCACGCGGGTCGTATGGCCGCGGCCCGTCAGGTCCTCAGCAAGGTTGACGTCTCCGGGTCCAAGGCGGTGGACTGTCCCATCGGCAAGCCCGATTTCCGCTTCGCCGGAGAGGGTGATTATGTACTGCCTCCGGGGAGCCACGTGCCAATCGCTGAAAAACCCTGGTTGCACGGCCCTGAATACGATTCCGTTAGCGCTGTGTAACGTTGTCCAGTCGGGATGGGAGGCCGGATCGATTTCTTCGATATGAGATTCCCCGTCGTCGCCGGAGTACAGTCTGATGGATGCCATGCTCTCTCCTGCTATTAGAAAATCTTGGATGGAATCTTAACCCAAAAATGGGCTTATGGCTTGGGAATTCAATGTAGATTCAACGTACACAACGCGGAGTTTACCGGGTTTGACAGGCCTATACCAAAGATTCTGCGTTTTCTACGTTGACTTTGCAAATCATAATAGGGCTATACAGGGCCATGACACCGTGGCTGAGAGTCATCCGAGGGCCTATGTTACAATGGCCCAACAATTTTCAAGGCCAGTCATACGCCAGTTGCCCAGGAGTAATTACCTTTGGCCCGCATCCGATTAATCTGCTTGCTGTCGGCGTTGACTGTCTGCCTGTTTCTGGTGAGCGGTTGCGCCCTGCAGGTATTTGGGGGTGAAGAAGAACCGCCCCAGCAATTGCAAGGATTGCCGCCGGAATTTGAACGGCTGCTGGAAGTATGGGAACTGGTGCAGCGCGAACATATCAAGGGCGGCGAACTCGACGCACAGGCGATGAGCGACGGCGCGATCAAGGGTATGCTTGAGGCGTTGGATGACCCCTACGCGGCTTTTTTCAGCCCTGAACAATACAAGGTTGCTAACCAGGACTTGAAGGGGTTTTTCGAGGGCATCGGCGCACAGGTCGGGATTCGCGACGGGCATATTACGATCCTGGCTCCCATGCCCGGAACACCGGCGGAGCGGGCGGGCATTCGCCCCGGCGACGTTATCCTGGAGATCGAGGGCGAGAGCACCGAGGGAATCAGCTTGCTGGAAGCCGTCAACCTGATTCGTGGGCCCAAGGGCACCGTGGTAACCCTTCTGATTCTACATGAGGACGGCGGCCCGCCGGTGTCCATTCCCATTACCCGCGGCGTTATTCCGCTAACCTCGGTGCGGTTCACAATGGAAGACGGCGGGATAGGGCATCTCCGAGTGTTCAATTTTGCCAATAACACCAACGATGAGCTCTTGGCTGCGCTGCGGCAATTCGAGGACTCCCGTGGCGAGGGCTTGGTATTGGACTTGCGCAACAACCCGGGAGGTCTGCTTTCCGCTGTGGTTGACGTGACCAGCCAATTCCTGGAAGACGGGCTCGTGTTGTATCAGGTCGACGCCCAGGGAGATCGCACCGATTGGGGCGTCAAGGCCGGCGGCCGGGCCAAGGACATCCCGATGGTCGTTCTGGTCAACGAGTTCAGCGCCAGCGCCAGCGAGGTGTTCGCCGGGGCAATGATTGACCATGAAAGGGCCACCGTGATCGGGACTACCACCTTCGGCAAGGGAAGCGTCAACAACCTGTGGCCGTTGACGGACGGATCGGGAGTCAACTTCACTATTGCGCACTGGTTCACTCCCAATGGAACGTTGATTGAAGGGGCCGGTATAACACCGGACGTGGCTCTGGAAGAAGTACTCGACGATTCCGGGGACATCGAATTAGACCGCGCCGTCGAACTATTGCAGGGACAACTTGCCAGAGGCGGATAGCTCATGTCCACAAAAAAACAAAAGAACGCCGCGAATCCAAACCGTACTATCGCCACCAACCGAAGGATAGGCTACGATTATGAGTTGATGGACAGGTATGAAGCGGGCATCGTGCTCACGGGGACCGAGATAAAGTCGGTGCGGGCTGGGCGCGTAGACCTGCGGGATGCTTACGCCCGGTCTCAGCAGGGCGAACTTTGGTTGATGAACGCCCACATCGCTGCCTACGACGCGGGCAGCGTTAACAATCACAACCCCCAGCGTCCGCGCAAGCTGCTGCTGCACCGGGACGAAATCAGCAAACTGACGTCCTCCGCCGCTGAAAAGGGACTGACCATAGTAGCCGTGAGCATGTACTTCAAAGGCCACGTTGCTAAAGTGGGTCTGGCGCTGGCCCGAGGCAAACGCCGTTACGACAAGCGCCGGGCGATTATCAACCGCGAAATGGACCAACAGGCCCGCCGGGCGTTGGGGGCGGTCAGATAGGAAAACGGTCAATTCCATCCCTTGAAAATGCGACTCTTGACACCATACTGATAGGGTTAGACCAAATGGATCATTCTTATCCCATGGAGCCGTACCAACAAGACGGAAACGCCGTCGCCGATTACCGCCAGCAGTCCAGGATTTTCCTGGCCAGGGCGCGGGAATATCTGGCCAACGATGATTTGCATCAAGCGTCGGAAAAAGGCTGGGGCGCGGCTGCATGGATGGCCAAGGCGGTCGCGGAAGCCCAAGGCTGGCAGTACAACAAGCATGAAGAGTTCTTGAAGGTGATGCGCCAAGCTCAAAACTTGTCATCTGATACCCGAGTACACGATTTGGGTTTTGTTGCTACCGGGCTGCATGGGTTCTTTTACACCCGCAAAATGCTTTTGTATCCCGATGTCATCAGCCAAGGCCTTGATCGGATAGAAACCTTGCTGGACATCCTGCTGCCGCTGACCGAGCCGGGGTGAAGCCGTCGGTGATTCTGGGTGACGTCGGTTATATCCCTTCAACCAACTTGGGGATGTTGACGCCGCCGGTTACTTGGTAGCAGTCTACTTCGGTCAATAGCTCGGAAAGCTTGGCGCGGCTTGGTTGTTGCAACGAGACTGGGTCGGCCGGTTCGGTCTTCAGCAGGGGCATCAGCGCGATACCAACTTCGTCCGTCGGTATTTTGCGGACATCCGTCGGCGAGGACGACCGTTGCCAGCCCAGAATGTACAGACGGTCCAAGCGCAAGCGCACGTTTAGTTCCACCCTGACCTCGCGCCCGGGATGCAGACTATGAGACTGTTCCCCGGACTTTATTTCAAGGGTGTTGGTAACAAGACCTACGGCCAGTTCCGATACGGTCTCCGCCGCTTGTTCGGCAGAAGTAGTGGCCTTGTTCCTGAAGCTGACCATATCAATACTCCGCCCAAACTTCCAGAGCGACGTCTCTACCTTACACACCCATACTGCACATCCGCCCCGTATGGGCGGCCCTGGAGGATTAAACCAGTACTATGCCACAGCTAAGGAAGGGATACGATACGGCGTGAGAAGGGGCTGCATGGAAGGAGGCCGAATGACCTGGTCCCTTCGCGCTGCCAAGGCGGCCTTGAATACCCGTTTGTGGGCTTTGCACACCCTAACGATGGAAGTTACATTGGGCATCGTTTGGGTCCGGATAGTCCAAGGACTCGGCGAGTTTGCGTACCGGAATGTCCGGACGCCCGAAGGCCATGTCCTTGCCGTTTATTTCCAGTGCGTCGAACCGGCCTGGATAGTCCTTGGATACGTCAACCAACCGTTTGTCTTCCCTGGTCGGATGATCCCCGATCAGGACCAAGCCGGCTTTGCGCGCCGGTTCGAAATCAGCGCGGAGCCGTCCAACCTGTTCCTGCGCGCCCAGCCCACCGTATTGGTGAAATACTCAAGCTGGAAGGGAATAGACTTGGAAACCTTCGAGTGCACGTGTAAATCAATTGCTAGTTGCAAAACGGTTACTCTATTCCGCGTGTTTCCCGCCGCCCAATTCGCCTTGCCCACGAAGGCGGGAATCCACCCTTTTATGCTCAGTCATAGTACGACCTCGACGTGATGGCTCTTACAACGCAATATTAACGTATTGTTAACATTGACAAATCGATGGGTAGCCTGATGAGTGGCCTGTATGTTCTTTGCCGATTTTTCCGGCTCTAAACCCATTGACCCCGAGCGTAACAAGCGTTAATCTCTGGTGCGGTCAAATTTCCGGCAGTTGGTGATGGAGAACGATGCTAGAGCAGCGAATCACCCGCGAGACCCTGTATGCCCGGATCAGGAATGAGGCAGAGCTTCTGGCCCAGCAATTTAAAGGTATATACAGCCCGGAGACCGTCTCCCGGAACGTATGGGAGTCGATGGATCGATTCAAAGACGCCAGAATTCTGGACTTTCTCCCCTTGTTGATGAGACGTTACTCTGAAGACCGGCTCTCGGTCCAATATCAACTTCCGGAAGGGGCTACAGTGGACGAGTTGAGCGTCCTGTACGTCTGTACTCATAATGCTGGGCGGTCCCAGATGGCCGCGCTGCTGACCGAATCTCTGAGCAAAGGCCGGGTGCGGGAGAGCTCGGCCGGGTCTGCTCCTTCCGATGTTGTGAACCCGGTTGCAGTCCAAGCAATGAAGGAGATCGGCATTGACATGACAGAGGCGGTCCCCAAGCCTCTGACAGACCAGATGGTCGTGGATGCCGATGTAGTAGTGACAATGGGTTCAATGGGCTGCGGCGACGCTTGCCCGGTGATTACTCACAAGATGTACCGCGACTGGTCCATAAATGACCCCGCAGGCCAAGGAATCGAGACGGTCCGCCAAGTTAGAGACTCGGTCCGTTCCCATGTCGAGTCACTGTTGCTGGAACTGGGTTTGATGGAACCGGGCGCCTGACACTTTAGGCCAAGGAGCAATACATTGATTCGGACCCTTAACGGCATAACCCCAAAGGTAGCGGACACTGCTTGGGTAAGTGAGTTTGCCTACGTTGTCGGCAACGTTGAGATCGGAGAGTACGCCAGCATCTGGCCTGGGGTGACCGTCCGGGGCGACGGCGAACAGACGATAGTCATTGGCAACTACGTCAATATTCAAGAAGGGTCGGTGGTCCACGGTGACGGGATGGTTATCGGCGACTACGTCAGCGTGGGCCATTCCGTGGTGGTGCACTGCGACCGCATCGGCGACGGGTCACTCCTGGGCAACAACTGCACGGTCCTGCCCAGGGTCACCCTGGGCAAACAGTGCCTCATAGCGGCCAACTCGGTCGTCTTGTCCGGCAACGATATACCGGACGGTTCCTTCGTCACCGGGGCGCCGGCTTCTATCAAGAGAGAAGTCACGCCGCAGCAGGTCGAGAACATGATGCACACAGCAACGGAGTTGGTAGAGCGGGCCAAGCGGTTCAAGGTCAGCGGGCTATAGCTCCAAGGCCCGTTAACCCAGCCTTTGCGCCACCGGCAACACCCGGTCCGCCAAATGCTCCATAACCCGGATGCTGTCCTCCACCCCGTCCACGCGGAAGTCGTAAGTCAACTGGTCTATTCCCAGTTCGCGGCAGTAATATACGTCGTCGATAACCTCTTGCGTTGTACCCGCGACCAACCCTCCGGTCCTTAAACTGGAGCCTTCGTCAAACCCTATGTCGGTAAAGTGCAGGGCCCGTTTGAGCGATATTGTAATTTCGGACGGGTCTCTGCCGGCCTGCTCGGTTTGCTGCCGAAGGTAGGGCAAGCTCTTGGCCACGTAGTCCGGCGTCTGACGGCTGACGTGCCAGCAGTCCCCGTACTTGGCGGTACGCCGCAGCGCACGCCGGGTATGGCCGCCCACCCAGATGGGGATGTGGGGCTTTTGCACCGGCTTTGGGTAGAATTGAATCCCGTCTACGGTGTAATACCGCCCGTGGAACTCCGGGTCGGCCTCCGTCCACAGGGCTTTGAAAATCCCCAGGAACTCGTCGCTCATCGCTCCCCGGTCCGCGTAGGGCGCTCCCAGCACGTCAAACTCCTTCTCCAACCACCCCACGCCTACGCCGCAGATCATCCGGCCTCCGGTCAGAACGTCCAATGAGGCGAACATCTTGGCCTGCACCACCGGGTTTCGATAAGGAAGGATGATTACTGTACTGCCTACCTTGATGGTTTCGGTGCAGGCCGCGACGTACCCCAGCATTGTCATGGTTTCGAGGAACGGGTCGTCGGAGGGGCGGGCGAATGACCCGTCTGCCGAATAGGGGTATTGGTTGGTGCCGTCTGTCGGCAGGATGATGTGGTCACCCGCCAACACGCACTCAAACCCCAGCTCCTCAGCCTTTTGAACGAATCGCCGTATGCTGGGGCCGTGAAGCAACTGGGGGATGCTAAGTCCGATGTTCATGTTGCGTACTCTCCGTTCTGAATGGCGCACTGCCCAACCCGTCGTTCCCGCGCAGGCGGGAATCCATAAGCTTCGGTCAGCAACTATGGTATATCAGCGAAAGCAGTTACGTTTGAGATAGTTACTTGGCCGTCACACCAATATGGGCGGGCAATTTGGTCGCGGCGGCTAGTGTATCCCACCACTGATGAGGCGGTCAAAAAACCGGCTGGATGGGCGTCGAGAGCCCTGGCCTCCTCGATGGGGAGGCATACGTTTATGTCTAACTGGCAACGCAGGCGATGCCTTGTTCTTTAATTTCGGCCAACCGCTTCGGTCCTATGCCTTTGATTCGGTACATGTCGTCTACGGAGCTAAAAGGCCTTAGCTCTAACATCTGTTGCGCACGGACAGTACCGATATATTTGATCTTGTCCAATTCTTCTACCGGGGCCGAATTGATATCCACCTGTCCTTCCCGACATCCTGCGGGAGCGGGTTTCGGTACAGGTGTAGGAGTTGGCGCGACGGTTGGGATGGGTGTCGCAGTGGGCTTGGGAGTCGGCGTTGGTGCAGGTGTCGGAGTCGCAGTTGCAACCGGAGTTGGCGTGGGTGAAGGCATCGGCGTTGGGGTAGGGACCGAAGTCGGTGTGGCGAATGGGGCTGGCGTCGCAGTTGCAACCGGAGTTGGCGTGGGTGAAGGCATCGGCGTTGGGGTAGGGACCGAAGTCGGTGTGGCGAATGGGGCTGGCGTCGCTGTAGGAACCGGAGTTGGGGCAGGTGAAGGTATTGGAGTCGCAGTTGGGACTGGAGTTGGCGTAGGAGTTGGAGACGCAGTAGGCGACGGAGTTGACGTTGCGGCAGGGACCGGAGTAGGCGTTGGAATAGGGGATGGGGTAGGCGTCGCGGTTGAGAGCAGCGCCGGCGTTGGCACAGTAATTACCAGAACAAACGGCGTGGCGGTAGGAAAAGCCGTTGGAGTCGCCGTCGGTATTGGCGCGGGCAGTGGAGTCACGGTTGGCTGAGGTGTTGGAGTCGGTGTCGGCACCGACGTGGGAGTTGGATGTTGCGTAGGCGCCTTGGTCGGCGCTGGCGCGGTCGTGGTCGTTGGCTGTTGGGCAGGCGCGGGTAAAGAAGTTGGAGTCGCTGTGGCAGTGGTAGCCAAAGCGGGGTGCGGGGTGTCAGTCGGGAACGATTTGACCACGACGGCCGTAGCGTGGGATGGGCCCAATGTAGCCGGAAGAGCAACTTCCGGCTGTAATGAAGGCACAGGCGGGCGGGTTTGAGTGGGAAGGTCCGGGGGACTTGAGGTCAGTGGCGGGCATCCCCATAGCCCTTTATTGAGGGATTGGGCACGCGATTGTAGGGACAAGTATTCACGCGACCTAGCGTCTCCGCCCTCGAGGGATGTTTGGGCCAGCCCCAACTCCAAGATGGTAGCGTTGAAGTCCTCATCGCCCAACATCACTACGGCTTGAACGCGTCCGGCAGAAAATAACTCGGCGAGGGTGGACCCTTGGAGCAGCAGGGTAACGGCTCGGCCTTGCAGCCTGGTTTCGGCAAACTCTCGGGCGCGCCTGTCCCAGTGACGCAGACAGGCGGAGTGCTGGCCGATTGGATACTCCCCGGAGGCTTCGATATTTAGGACATCCGGGGGCTGCAATCCCAGCATCCCTATGTCGTCACGGAGGCGGTCCTCGGTCTCCACACGGATGGTTGTTGCGTCTATAACACCCACCACAGCCACGTCGAGGAACTGGGGGATGCCCAGCACCGTCAGCCTGGGTATTTTATCGGCCTCGCCCCGCCGTTCCGCGCCATCCGCGGCGCCCGCGTCGGTGCTGACGCGGGTTTGAGATGACATGAATGCGACGGTAGAGCTGGGACCGGGCAAGGTCCCGTTTGGCGAAGAAGCCTGCGGAAGGACGGACGATGGATTTGAGAGGTTGCGAGTGTCCTGCGGTCCGGCTTCGCCGCAGCCAATGCCCAAGGCGGCAAAAAGAAAAAGGGCCACAAAAAGCGGGACTCGGGCGGGGAAGCGGAGAAGGACGTTGCTGGTGCCGCTTGAAGTAACTTTCGCGAAGGCCACGACGAAAGTGTAACTTATTTATGTTAGTCCGTCAGCTAGAGGGAAGCTGGGCAAGGCGACGGCCGGAGGGAGCCCGCACCGGAGTCGTGGAGAAGACCGCTGCTGTTCGCTGAAGCGTAGTGGGCTTGTGCTACGGGAGCGACGCAGGTTGCCAAGGGCCAAGCAGGGGGATAATATTGGCTGATTATCAGCTATCAGCAGTCCTTCGACGGGCTCAGGATGAAAAGAGGGTTGATTGTGACGACTGCAAGTATCGATCACATCGCTATGCCAACGGCGAATGCGGAAAAGTTGCTGGACTTTTACAAGCGGTTGGGGTTCTTCATTAACGACGAAGAGGCGTGGCGAGCCGGGACGGCGAACATCTTTTCCATCCAGATCGGCGACTCCAAAATCAACGTGCACCCCGAGGGTTATACCGCCTCGTTGCGAGGGCCTACCGCCGTTCCCGGCTGCACCGACATTTGCTTTGTTTGGGACGGAACGGTGGACGAGTGCCAAGCGATGCTGGAGGATGCCGGGGTGGAGGTAATCGAAGGGCCGGGGCCGCGCAAAGGAGCGCGTGCCAGAGGCGTATTGCGGGCAGTGAGCCTGTACGCCAGGGACCCGGACCAGAACCTGCTGGAGTGGATGATTTACTTGGATAATTAGATTCCTGCCTCGCGGGAAAGATGAGTGACGAGAGAGGGTGAGGGCGGAACGACAGGCTGAGGATGAAGGAAGATATAGCTATGCCGCAAATGACCGGAAAAGAGGCTTTGGCCCGTATGCTGGCTGCCGAGGGGGCCGAGTACATATTCGGCAACCCGGGCACCAGCGAGACCCCGTTTTTGGATGTGTTGCAGGACTATCCCCAACTGAAGTACGTGCAGGCGCTGCAGGAAGGAACAGCAGTTGGGATGGCGGACGGATACGCGCGGGCCACGGGGCGCCCCGCCTTCGCCAACATCCACATCGCCGGAGGACTGGCCAACGGCATCAGCGCGTTGTACAACGCGTACCGCGGGGGCACGCCGCTGGTGTTGACGGCGGGCAACTCTGACACGCGTATGTTGCTGACCGAGCCGACTCTGTCAGGGGACTTGGTGGAGATGACCGACCAGTACACCAAGTGGAGCGCGCAGGTGCTTCACCCGTCGGACATTCCCATGGCTGTGCGGCGTGCCTACAAGGAAGCTAAAACGCCACCTACCGGCCCGGTGTTCCTGTCTTTCCCTTGGGACACGATGGACGAAACTGCTGACGTGAACATCGACCCCTCGTCACAAGGGTACTTCCGCACTCGCCCCGATACCGACGCTATAGCCCATGCTTCGCGTTTGTTGGCCCAAGCCGACAATCCCATAATCCTGGTGGGAGACCGGGTGGCCCAGTCCGGGGGCGTGGCCGAAGTCGTGAGGGTGGCGGAGCAACTGGGAGCGCGGGTCTACGCCACGTCCTTTTCCGAGGTCAACTTCCCAACCAGCCACAGCTTGTACGGCGGGCTGTTGAATACCAGCAGCCCTGCTACGGCGAGGCTGTTGGCGGGCAGCGACGTGGCGCTGGCGGTGGGGGCGGACGTCTTTTCGTCCTTCCTTTACGTGTCCGAGCCATTTTTGGCGGCCGGTACCAAGTTGATTCACTTGGACAACAGCGCCAAGGAGTTGGAAAAGATCTACCCGACGGAAGTCAGCATCCTTTCTGACCCGGCAGCAGGCATGGCGGAACTGGCCGATGCCCTGGACCAGGACATGTCGGCGTCTCTTCGGGAGGCGGCGGCCACCCGTGCGGCGACTTGGGCGGAGCGGCGGCGGCGGGCGGACGAGGAGTACCAAACCCGATTGCGGGACCGCTGGGACCGGAGTCCCATGCCGGTGGAGCGGATGATGCGCGAGTTGGCCCAAGCCATGCCGGAGAACACGATAGTAGCGGATGAGGCCATTACCTCGCGGGGCGCACTTTTGAGAGAGTTCACTTTCGACGAGCCGGGGAGTCTCTACGGCATCCGCGGCGGCGCGTTGGGCTGGGGTATGCCCGGCGCTTTGGGGGTCAAGCTGGCCAATCCCGACCGCCCGGTGCTGGCGATAGTGGGTGACGGAGCGTCGTTGTACACCATTCAGGCCCTGTGGACCGCATCCCTGTACAATATCCCGGTGGTCTACGCCATTTGCAACAACCGGTCTTACCGGATACTCAAGGTCAACATGGACACCTACCTGCGGCATATGCAGAACGACCGGGAGCGGCAGAGCGAGTACGTGGGCATGGACTTCTCGAATCCGTTGGACTTGGCTGCAATTGCGTCAGCGATGGGCGTAGCCGGAGAAAAGGTTGAGGATGCGGACGAGCTGGGGCCGGCGTTGCGGCGGGCTTACGACAGCGGCAAACCGGCATTGCTGGACGTTAGCATCGACGGGGCCTTGTAAGCGTAACCTACCCTCTGGTTGAGCAAACAGAGATGTGTCTAACCGGCCCTGCCGATCTATTGTCGGCAGGGCCGTCCTTTGGCTTCCGACCACCCACTAACGGTCCTTGGTCGCTCCCCTCGCACGGGAATCCAGGTTCACGGCGATCCTTGACCGGAAAGGCCGGACGCGGTTGGGGCGTCCCTCCACGCCGGCGGCAACCAGGAACATCAGGCTCTTGCCTTCGGCGTGGGGCGAAAAGAAGTCGGTGACGTCGTCATCGTAAAAGGTCATGCCCGTTGCTCCCAACCCCAGGGAGTGGGCGCTGAGGTAAACTTTCCCTCCGCAGATTCCCGCCTCGAGTTGCGCCGCGCGGTACCCCCGGTTGCCGTAACGTTCCAGTATCTTCTCCAGGTCTGCCATAAAGAAGGTGATCACGCTGGCGTCGGCCCCCAATGCTTGCTCGAAACACAGGTGACCGGCCTCCTCACGAAAATTACCTTCCCGCAGCGTCTCCAATTCACCGCTTTGAGGAGAGAAAAAGTAAGATCCGGAGGGCATCCCCTCCACGTTATTAACGATGGCGTAAACGTCTATAAGGCTGCCGCCGCTGTCGTGGAGGTCGGCAGGGACACTGTGCGCAGCGCTTCTAACGATGGCGTCCAACTGCGTCCGGGAGATGGGGTCCCGGGAAAACCGCCTGGTGGAGCCGCGTTTGCGGATTACTTCCCCCAATGAGGCCGATTGCGGAATTTCAGCTAGGCTGACTGGAGACGGCTCAGCCTCGGTGGTATTGCCCTCATCGTCAGAACCTTCGGGCTGGAAGGTCCGCCAAGCAATAACATCCGCCTCGTCCGTCAAGCACGAGGCTTGGTGAAGGCTGCTGGTTTCCGGGTAGTCAATGGGATCGGCAGCGGTGATCCTGCGGTCCGGGGTCAACGGGGCCGGCTCCACCATATCCAGTTCAGAAGGAGTTTGGCCTCCGGTTCCCACCGGGACCAAGCATATGCTGCTTTCCTCCTCGCCTTGAATGCGAAGCAGCGTATCCACTCGTTTGTCAACGAAACCGGTCAC
This sequence comes from Dehalococcoidia bacterium, assembly GCA_965261795.1. GTDB lineage: Bacteria > Chloroflexota > Dehalococcoidia > Lucifugimonadales > UBA3495 > CBDCFV01. The sequence continues at coordinate 3,064,595 of OZ253476.1, read as the reverse complement.
TAGGCCCGCCGGCAGACCTAACGCCGAACACAGCGCCAGCAGATTGGCCAGCATAGTGCCGCAGTCCCAGAAGCAGTAACGGTAACCTCGCGCTCGGTATTTCCAAGCGCTCCGCCAGAAGTTCGCAGTGAACACCAAGGTTCCGGGCGCCGTAGCGAAGTTCTGGTCCTGGCCTGCCGCCTCGACCAACTCGGCACGGTAGTCACCCTTTCTGAGGGGTCTGAGAGCAAAGGTCTCTGGCGCGAAATGGTAGACGCCCGCATCCAGCCCAGGGATGTCCTGGCATACCAAGTAAACGTCAATGGGGTAAAGCGCTCCGGCCGAGGCAGCAGCGCGATACTGTACCAATCCGGCTGAAGGAAGCATGGCTTGACGCACCAGTCCGGCAGTATGGAACAGCAACCGGGTGACCGCCGTTACGTCGAAAGCCCTTGACGTTGCCGAGGCGCGGCCATCCGGGAGACTGACGGTACCCGCCAGAGCTTGGAGAGTAGGCGTGTCTACAGCGGGGAAGACGGTCGGAAGCGGGACGACGGGCAGTTGAGAGTAGGTCTTGAAAAGGGGCGGCTTATTCTTCAGGTTTATGTATTCCAGCTTGGTAGCGTTATGGTAGGTTTGGGCTGCCCCGGTATCCTGGTTATTCAACAAAGTCTCCTCGGAAGTATTCTGCGATCAGGAAGAAGCCCTTGGAATAGCGTTCGACTGGGGCAGACGGCTCAAGTTATGTCAATAACTAAAGCCGGCTTCCCAAGGAGACCACTTCGTTCCATTCATCGGCGGTTACCGGTTGGATGGACAACCGCATCCCCCGGCGAACTAACAGCATGTCCTGTAGTTTCGGGTTTCGCTTGATCTCGGCTAACGTAACGGTGCGTTCGAACGCCTTGTCGGCCTTGATGTCCACCATGAGCCAGATGGGGCTATCCGGAGAACTCTTGGGATCGTAGTGCTTGTCCGCCGGGTCCCAAGCAGTGCTGTCGGGATAAGCTTCTTTGACGATAGTGGCAGTGCCGACAACCGCCGTGGGCTTGGCGCTGCTGTGGTAGAAAAGTATGTAGTCGCCCACTTTCATGTCGTCGCGCATGAAGTTTCGCGCTTGGTAATTGCGCACACCGTCCCATTCCGCCGTTTGGTCAGACTCGGCCTGCAGGTCAGCGTAAGAATAGGCGGTCGGCTCTGATTTGAACAACCAATAACGCGGCTCTGCCAATGGACTCCTCCGGGTGTTCGGTTTTCCTTGGTCAGCCAGCTATCGTGAGGATGAAGACGGAAATTATTGGATACCCTACGCGCTTAATTCACCGTATCTTGATTCCCGCGGCCTCGCGGTCGAAACAGCCTTCAATAAGGTCATCCCGTTCTTGGCGCAACAGGTCTTTCCGAACGCGAAGGCTGGGCGTCCGCGGCAATTCGTCCCTCATCTCCAAATACCTTGGCACCTTGAAGTAGGCAAGATTTTCCGCGCACCAGCGGACTACTTCTTCGGGCTGTAACCCGGACTCCGGCCGCCGTGCTACGTAGGCCTTGACCTCATCCTCTCCCAACTCGGAAGGAACGGCGATCACGGCGCAGTCCAACACCGAGGGATGACTCTTGATGACGTTCTCCACTTCCTGAGAGGAGATGTTTTCGCCGCGCCTGCGGATGATGTCCTTTTTCCGGTCGACGTAGTACAGGAAGCCGTCGTCGTCCATCCAACCCAAATCTCCGGTAAAAAGCCAGCCATCCCGAAGAGATAGTTTAGTCTGTTCCTCGTTGCGCCAGTAGCCGGACATCGTGGCCGGGTTCTTGATCGTTACTTCTCCCACCTGCCCACGCTCCAGTGGGGCGGAAGTTTCCTGGTCTACGATGCGAATTTCATTGGCGAAACGGGCGTCAGGATGCCGGCGGGCTTGGCCGGAGGAGGATGCCCTGCGGGGGGCGCCAATCTTCTCGATGGTCCCGTAACAGGTCTCCGTCATGCCGAATCCCACGATTATCTCGGTGCCAAACCTGGCTTGAAACGCTTCAAGGAAGTCGGGCGCGAAGGCGGGAGAGCCATAAAAGAGGCGCACCTCATTCTCGCGGTCCTGCGGAGATTCCGGCTGCTTGGCCAGAACGGGCATCATCATGCCAATAAAGTTCACCACCGTGGCTCTGGCCCTCCGCACTTGGTCCCAAAACCTGGAGGCGCTGAATCGGTCCACCACCACCAAAGTCGCGCCGCTGGCCAATGTGCCCATGGTTGAATAGTACTGTACGTTGGCGTGGAAATAGGGGAGACAAGTGAAAAACCGGTCGTCCGGGCTGGCCTCGGTCCAATGAGCAAATCCCTGCCCGGCGGCAACGTACATCAGGTGCGATACCCGGACGCCTTTCGGGTTGCCGGTGGTCCCGGAAGTGTAGACCAGCATGGAGTCGGCTTGGGGGGAGACTTGTGGCAGGGACATCTCGAGTTGAACTTCCGGAAGGACTTGGCTGAAGTCGCGCCAGCCTGGGCCAACCTGCAAATCATCACCCGCAGCGAGACCGGTATTGACGACCAGCTTGTGCACTACGCTGGAGGACAACGCGGCGGCTTGGCTGGCTACACCTATCAAAGACTCATGGGCAATCAAGCCCACAGCTTGGGCATCGTTCAGAATGTACGCCGTTTCATCCCTCTTGTAGGCGGTGTTTACGGGTACGCTGATGGCTCCCAAGTAGGATAGTCCGAACCAGCAATACAGGAACTCCAAGCAATTAGGCAGAAATAGGCATACCCGGTCGCCGGATGAGACTCCCAGCCCCTGAAACATTGACGCCGCGCGCCGGGCCGTCTCCCGGAACCTCCCATAGGTAACCTCTTCACCCCCCATTTCCACGAAGACCTTGTCCGGGTTCCGGCGCGCCACCGAATCCAGGAACTCGCCCAGCGACATTTCCCACATTAACCGGGTTGGGTCTTCCGGGCCGACAATATCACTCATGGTTACCTTCAGGCCCTGCGGTTTTCGGGTAGCCGTATGCCGAGTATAACACAGACCGATTTTTATCTACGCAGTCAACCTTGGAGGAGGATTTGTTAGATTTTCACGGCCTCGCTATCCTCATCGCAGAGGGAGACGGGACCAGGGCTTGTGCAAAGTCGGTCAGCAAGTTAACTCCTCCGTTCGCCCTGAGCTTGTCGAAGGGCCATCCGTTCATGGTTCGACAAGCGCACCACGAACGGACTTTGAATTGGTCCCGGACTTTGCACATGCCCTGGAGACGGGACCGGTTTGTTAGATTTCTGTATCATTCTGTGTCATTTTGTGTAATTCAGCTTTGGCAGCCCAAGTGGATTTTGGATATTTGTGTAGTTTCGGGCCGGTTCGACCCACCTTCTGCGCAGATTCTGACCGGAATCGTGTCATTTTGTGTCATGGATTCCCTGCTGAGTCAGTCGCGGGTCCTGGTTTGATTCCCCGGACGGCATGAGCACTATAGCGAGCATTTATTATGGTAAAGCCTCGTTGCCGGGGTTGGGAAGAGGCAAGTGTCATAAAAATGTCTCAAGAGCCTGGTCTGCCTGTCCCTAGCCTTGTCTCTTACAGGCGGTAGTTCAGCGTCATGCGAGATTCTCTCCCTTACTCTTAGGACGGCTCTTACCGAAATAGATTGGAAGGTTGGAAAATCCCGTTGAAGCTACTAAGGGTACTTCTCCTTCCACCACCTTGCTATGTCTATCCGCCGTGGGAACCACACGTCGGGCTTTTCCTTGACGTACTCCAGAAACTGGCGCAGAGCAGCGGCGCGAGCGGGTTTGCCAATGATACGGCAGTGGAGCCCCACCGACATCATTTTGGGATGCGTGGCGCCCTCGCGGTACAGCGTGTCGAAGGAGTTGCGGGCCGACTCGAAGAAGTCGCTGGGGGTTGAAAGCTGGCCCCGCCAGAACCCGTAGTCGTTCACCTCCAGGGAGTAGGGAATGACCAGCCACTTGCCACCGTTCACGTTGGTGTAATAGGGCAGGTCGTCGTTGTAGGCGTTGCAGTCATACTCGAAGCCGCCTTCTTCAACCACCAGTTGCCTGGTGTTCACACTGGGCCCGTACCGGCAATACCAGCCAAGGGGACGCTGCCCGGTGGTGCGGGCGATGGACTCCGCCGCGTTGTGGATGGCGGCCCGCTCGGTGTCCAACTCCATTCCGTAATACTCTTCCCAGCGGTTGCCGTGGCCCATGATTTCGTGCCCGCGCCGGACCATTTCCGGGCCCACTTGCGGGTTCCGCTCCAACGCCAAAGCACAGGCGTACATCGTGGCTTTCACATCGTACTCGTCTAAAATGTTCAGGATGCGCCACACCCCGACCCTGCTGCCGTACTCGAAAAACGACTCGTTGGCCAGGTCACGTTCCCCGGGCCTCACCGGAGACGGGGACTCCCCCACCGTCTCGCCGTGAGGGTCGCCGTCAAGGGTCGAATACTCTGAACCTTCTTCATAATTCAACACTAGCGACACCGCGATGCGGGCGCCGTTGGGCCACTCCACCGCCGGAGGATTCAGGCCATAGCCAACCAAGTCGCGTTCCATCATGGTCCCTGCTCCTAATTACATCGTCTGAGTTTGTCTGTGGTTACGATTTTATATCCACCGTAGGCGGGCGGCGGGCGGCTCTGCCGTAACGGTTCAGACTTGATGGAAGGGTAAGGGTTGGAGCCACCCAAGAAGAAAAATAGCCCCTCTGCTACTGCCGGCTGTCCAATGCCCGTCGCAACTGTTCTTCAAGCTGCCGTATCCGCTCTTCCGCTGCCTGCCGGGCCAACTGCTCGGCCACGGCTTGTCCCTCCGCTGCCAGGCGGGCTGCCTCCGACTCTTGCAGGTCCCGCAGGTACTCCCCGGCTTTCGGGTCATAATACCGCAGGTGGCCGTTGTCCCAGCACAGGTCCAGTCCCAGCCATTCGCTGTGCCCCCGGATGACTCCGTCCGGGCCTTGGACCGTTTCAATCCGAACGTACTCACCGTCTGCCAACCGCTCTCCGGCCAGCGCTTCGGGGTACAGGTCTCCTCCGGTGGCGTCAAACCGCCAATACTCCCCTACTCCCAGCCGGGCGTACAACCCCCGCTTTGGACCCGTGTCGTTGGCGTGAGTGCTCTCCGATGCTATCTCCAGCACAAAGTCCGGCGGTTTGCCCGCCTCTCTTATGAAGTATCCGTTGCGGCGGCGGATGGAGATGGGGTTTACCCCGAAAGCAACGTAGCAATCGGGCCTGACTATCTGTTGGGCGCCGTCGGCGTCGATGTAGTACACCGGCGTATCACCGCTGACCAGGACTCCGGGGCGTCCCCAGAAGAAAGCTTGCAGGGCTGTGACGGCGTAGAGAAAATCGGGCTCTTGCTGCATGGCGTCGGGTAACGGCTCGTAATCGTCCGGGGCATCCGGGTCCGGCATGACACCGTAGACTGGGTCGGCGGGCAGGTCTGCCGAATCCAAGCCGGAAGGCCCGGCGGTTTCCGGCCTCAATTTGTCGAAGGGCGGGGGCAGCCTGGTTGTCATCGGTAAGCCTCCTCCCCGGGTGCGGCTACTTGGTGCTGCGGTTGGACTGCCGGCATGATAGCACACCGCCGGCGTCGTCCGTTCCGTTGAGACGCCAAGCCTGAACAGTTACGCTCCGCCGCGTCTACTTGACTTGCTGCTTGATGAAGTCGGCGGCCTGTTCGGCGATCATGATAGCCGTGGCGTTGGTGTTGGCCCGGGGCACTGTCGGCATGACCGACGCATCTATCACCCGCAGGTTATCCAGCCCACGCACCCGGCAATATTGGTCGACCACGGCCATATCGTCTTCCGCGGGTCCCATCTTGCATGTGCCGCAGGTGTGTCCGGCGATGCTGACGTTTCGGGCAATCCAAGCGTCCAAACCGGCGTCCGATGCCAAGTCGGTCGTTGCCGGAGCAATCAGGCTTTCGATCAAGTCCTGGAAAGCCTCATGCCGGAAGAGGTCAACGCACACGCGGACCGCCTTCCGCAGCCGCTCACGGTCCCAAGCGTCGGCCAGGAAACGATAGTCCAACCGCGGCTGCACGTTGGTGTCCTCTGAAGTGAGACGGAGTTCACCCACGCTGCGCGGAAACTCCAACCGGCAGCCAACGCTGATTTGCTCGGCTTCTCGTCCCGGCGGCCCGGAGGTCAACGGTTGCACTTGTATGTCGTTGCGGTCGCCGGACCCCGGGGCGGCGAAACGCAGGCCTACCTGGTTCCGGGGTGAGTCTGGTTCAAGCGTGTAGCTCTCCGCCGGTTTGAACCGTAAAGACACCGAAGGATGGTTCATCATGTTCCGGCCCACACCCGGGAGATTGCGTATTACAGGAATGCCCAATTCATTCAATTGGTCCTCTGGTCCCACGCCGGAAAGCATCAAAAGCTGCGGCGAAGCTACCGCTCCAGCACTGAGAATGGTCTCCCGGCACTGCACTTGGAAAGTCTCTCCTCCGCTCTCCGCTTCCACGCCCACGGCCTTGCCTCCGGCAAACAGCAACCTCTTGACCAGCACGTTTGATCTTATGGTCAGGTTCAGCCGGTGACGGCAGGCATCCAAGTACCCCAAGGCCGTGCTCATGCGCACGCCGTCGGGATTGTTCAACGGTACCTGCCCGACTCCGGTAGCGTCAGGATGGTTCATATCCGGGTCATCGGGGAACCCGGCGTCCCGGCAGGCACGGTAAAAGGCCGCTTGCAGGGGTAGCCAGTCCTCTTGATGGTGCCGCCGAACCGGGATGGGGCCGGTGGAACCGTGGAAATCGCCCAGGACGTCCAGGTCGGATTCCAACTTCCTGAAGTAGGGCAGGACTTTCCGGTACTCCCACTCGTCGTTGCCCAATGACGCCCAATGGTCGTAATCTTCGGGCGCGCCGCGAAGAAAAATCTGGTGATTGATGGCGCTGGTGCCTCCGGTGACCTTGCCACGGGCTACCGGCAGTTCGGTCGATGAACCGACTGCTCCATGACCCACCAAGGACCAGTTGTGAGGAGCGTTTACCTCGGACGCCGCTTGGTTGGAGTCGTACCGGAGGTCATCCGGCAGAAGGGACGCGTCCGGATAGTCCGGCCCCGCCTCCAACAGCAGGACGGATTTATCCGGGTCTTCCGACAGCCGCGACGCCAGCGCGCATCCGGCGGAACCCGCGCCAATGATGATGAAGTCGTAGTCCATTTGCCCCCGCCATTCCGGTAGATTGCCGCCAAGCGATATAATAACCCATAATGTAGTTTAGCGGACTTGCCAAGCGGCCCACGGCATTCGAGGACATTGATGACACTCACGCAACCCCAGGATGCTTTGCACACGATATTCCAGGACGCCAGCCAAGTCTACGTCCAAGCCATCGAGCGACTGAAACAGCGAGACCTTCGGGACACGGCGGAAAAGGCGTGGTGCGCTGTCAATAGGGCGACCACCGCTTTGGTCCTTGCCCGGATTGGCGAGGTGGCCAGCAAATCGCCATTTGTCACCAGAGGCTTGGCCCGTTTGGCCCATGAGGACCCTGTAAACTTCAAAGAGTTGTTGAACACGTACTTTGCTTGCCAGAACATGTTGCATGGAGAGTGTTTCTACTGGGGGTTGGTGGAGCAACCGGACTGGGTTGAAGCTCGAATACACGAAGTGTATAGCTTCATCACAGACGCCGAACGGTTGGCCGGGGTTGTATTGTCACATTCGGCAGGAGTGTTCCACCGTCCTGACTGCGGCATGACAAAGCCGAGACTCGACGCCCAATTCAACTGGAGCTGGAATCGAGACCTGCTCCGTTGGACTTGGTATTCCTCGGCTGAGGCGGCAGAGGAAGCCGGAAGCAAGCCGCATGAGGGTTGTTTCAAGGGTTGATTTATGACGATTGAGAGACAGTGTAGCTATTGCGAAAACACGTCAACACGGGACCGGCACCAGTGTTGAAAGGAAACCCGATGCAAGTAGCGCCGGACCTGTACCAGTTGCCGGTAGTGGGCGCCAGCGTCTTCCTGGCGATGGAAGACCGGATCACTGTCGTAGACGCTGGGTTCAAGAACGGCAGCCGGCGCATTCTACGGTGTTTGAGCCGGCAAGGACGCTCTGGAACGGAGATTTCCCACATTGTCCTCACCCATTACCACGTGGACCACATAGGCGGCGTGGCCGATCTGAAGGAACACTGCCACGCCTGCGTGGCGGCGCACGATAGCGAGATACCCTTCCTGGAAACGGCCGAGCCATTGCCCAGCCCTTTTCAGGACCGGCATTTGGCCGCACTAACGGCGCCGTTCGTCCGGCTGTCGGAGCCTCGCCCTTTTATGGTGGACTTGGCGTTGACAGACGGAGACCGGCTGGATGCCTTGGGAGGCATGGAGGTGGTGCACACGCCAGGGCACACCCCGGGCAGCATCAGCCTGTACTTCAAGCAACAAGGGGTGCTCATTGTAGGCGACGCCCTTGAATGCCGCGGCGGCAAGCTGGGGTTGCCTTCCCGCTTATTCACCGGCGACATGGACCAAGCGAAGGTCTCCATCCGGCGTCTCGCATCATTGGACTTCGATGTTCTCTGCTTCAGCCACTTCCCCCCACTGACCAGGAACGCCGACTTGGCCTTGCGCCAATTTGCGGACTCATTGGGCTGAAGTTCATTATCCACAAATCCATGACCCGAACCCTTAAAGGCGTCAAAAGTGTATCGGGATTCGTTTGAGTTCGGGATTCGTTTGAGTTAAGGAGTTGTATTCGAAGTGGAAACGCTGGTTGATTTCCTCAAAGAAATCTCGCAAAAGTACACATCAGCCACGGCTCTGAGTATCTCCATGGGGGTCCGCCAGCGTAAATGGAGCTACAGCCGGTTGTGGGACCTGTCCGCTCGGGTAAGCTCGATTCTGGAGAAGAGAGGCCTTGTCAAAGGCGACCAAGCAATCATCTGGGGTCCCAACTGTCCCGAATGGGTAGTGGCCTTCCTGGGTTGTGCGCGGGCCGGTGTTGTGGCGGTGCCGCTGGACGTGCGGAGCGCTCCGGACTTCGTCACTCGCGTCATGGATCGGACCAGTCCCAAGCTGGCCATCGTCTCGCGCTCGACCCGAGCTCAATTGCCGCGGAAGGACCTCGATACTCTGCTCTTCGAAGAACTGGAAGAACTCATGGAAGAGACCGCTCCCCGACAGGAGGAGCCGACGGCGGCCCCAGACGACATCGTGGAGCTTATGTTTACCTCCGGCACTACCGGAGAGCCCAAGGGTGTAATGCTGACCCACCGCAACTTGGTCTCCAACACCCTTGCGGCTGCGGCAATGGTCCACTTGAAACCAAACAGCCGAATGCTTTCCCTCATGCCCTTGAGCCACATGCTGGAGCAGACCGGCGGGCTGCTGGTGCCGCTGTACTACGGGGCCAATCTGGTATACGCCACCAGCCGGCAACCAAGCATTATCTTCAAGACCCTGCAGACCAACCGCATCACTGCCATGATCCTGGTCCCTCAAGCCCTGCAACTGTTTATGAACGCCATCGAGAGGGAGGTCCGGGCGCAGGGAAAGGAGAAGCTGTGGGGGATGCTGATGGGTGTGGCGTCCGTCATACCCAACCCGGTGCGCCGCCGGCTCTTCCGGCAAGTGCACCGCAGGCTGGGCGGCTGCATGTCGTTCATGTTCTCCGGAGGAGCTGCCTTGGACCCGGAGCTTGGCCGGAAGTGGACCAATTTGGGAATACCTGTTCTGCAGGCCTACGGCACTACCGAGACAGCGCCCCTCATCACCACCAACACCTTCCGCAACAATCGAGAGGGGTCGGTGGGCAAGACTCCACCGGGTCAGGAGGTCCGCATAGCCGAGGATGGCGAGGTGCTTACGCGCGGCCCCAACGTAACGCCCGGGTACTGGCAGAATAAGGAGGCCACCGACGCGGCCTTCGAGGACGGCTGGTATAAAACGGGAGATTTGGGACTTCTGGACGATGACGGGTACCTGTACCTCAAGGGTAGAAAAAAGGACCTGATTGTCCTGGCTAACGGGCAGAACGTCTACCCCGAGGACATAGAGGCGATCATCAACAACCAGCCGGGGGTAAAGGACAGCGTCGTGTTGGGTCTCCCGACCGAATCCGGGGACGTGTCCGTTCACGCGGCCCTTCTGATGGAGGACGAAACCGACTCCGATCCCGGAAGTGTGGTGCGGTCCGCAAACCAGATTCTGGCAAGTCATCAACAGGTACAGGGCTTTACCCTGTGGCCGGAAGAGGACTTCCCCCGCACTCACACCCTCAAAATCAGGAAGCCACTGGTGTTGGACTTTCTGACCAATACCGAGCAGCAAAGAGATAGTCAGCCGGAAACTCAAAATGCTCCAGTCGCCGGGACCGCCTTGCAAAGATTGATTGCTTCCGTGTGCAATCTTCCATTGGAGGACTTGACTCCCGAAAAAAGCCTCGGCTTGGATCTCAACCTGGACTCGTTGGGCCGGGTGGAACTACTTTCGGCAATCGAGGAAGAATTGGGGGCCCGCGTTGACGAGGAACAGCTAAGCCCTACCACTACTATTGCGGAGTTGGAACGCTTGGTAGACGCCGGGGGAGCAGCGCAGCGCCTGCCTTTCCCATCCTGGGGCCGGACCTGGTGGTGCTCGGCGTTGAGGGCCTTCCTGCAAAGTGCGTTCATCTTCCCCTTAATGCACGTCCTCTACAGGGTCAAAATCACCGGCCAGGAACAATTTCAAGGACTGGAAGGGCCATTGTTGTTTGCCTCCAACCACAACGTCAAAATGGATAACCCGTTGATCATAATGGCGATGCCGACCCGCTGGCGCAGGCGTCTCAGCCCGGCGGCGGCGGCGGACTTCATGCTCCCCAACCCTTTGTGGCGCATCTGCGCCCCTCTGCTGGGCAACGCCTTCCCCTTTTCCAGGGAAGGCGCAATACGTCCCAGCTTGGAGAACCTTGGCCTGCTTCTGGACTGGGGCTGGTCTATCCTGATTTACCCGGAAGGCCAGAGCAACCGTAACGGCATGGAGTCTTTCAAGCCTGGCGCGGGACTCGTGGCGGTGGAAGGCCGCACCTCCGTGGTGCCCATAAGGGTAGTCCTGAACAAACGCGGTGTTTTCGACCACGGCGGCCTACTGACTAGAGGCGACGTCGAAATTCGCTTTGGCAAACCGATTGTGTTCGCACGCAAGGCCGAGTACAGGGAGGCCACCGAGCAGTTGGAAACGGCGGTAAGGGCGCTGTAAACAGGTCGGCTTCAGCCTCCCTTGATCAATCGACTTCTTTACCCATTGGACATGAAGAGGAGTCAAGGGTCTTGTGATTTGACCACTGGACTCTTGACTCCTTTCTGGGGGAATAATGGGGAATAATATAGAGTGCCACCCATCGTAGTTAAACGGAGAGGGAATTAAGGCTAACCGGCCCCAATCCCCTTCTCTTCGCTGACAGGGGTATGTATTTTATTTGGGACTTTACGCAGTTGAACGTGAGACCGCATAGTAGGGTAGGCTTGCTCAAATACAAAACCGCTCCCAAATGCTCACTATCGGGCCCATTCCGTATCGGGCCCATTCCGTCATTCCGGCGTAGGCCGGAATCCAGGCGGGCCCATTCCGTCATTCCGGCGTAGGCCGGAATCCAGGCGGGCCCATTCCGTCATTCCGGCGTAGGCCGGAATCCAAGGGCGGTGGGGCCGGTTCGTAGCTATAATCTCAATTGTACATACCCTTGTCAGCCTTCTCTTCGGGCGTCACTGACTATTGATGCTCGGACGGTGGTGGTTCATCAAACGGTCGTCCGTTCGCTTCAGCTTCTAATCGCCGTTGGTTCCAAGCTTCCCATCGAGCCTGATTTTCTAGGCGGCCTTCTTGGCGTATCGTCTCCCGTTTCCTCTCAATAAGTCTATCGGCAATCAATTTCTTACATACCTCGCACGTAGCAAGGATCAAGGATCGTAATGGTTAGGAGAACGGTGACGCCCTGCCAACGAACGATGGACAAAATCGTATCCAGCCGTGAGTCGGTTGTATCGACAACTACTTCATAGAAGCCTGCCACGACTGTCAACCCGAGGACCAGTGCGACGGACCTGACCAAGTATCGGAAATCATCGTCTCTAAACATGCCTGTCGGCGTGTCTATACGCTAGGCATGTTAAACAGCGTTATCAAGCAGTCCGGTCACTGGTCAGGATGTTTCATTCAGCAAGGTTGTCGGCATCGATTCTTCCAATCATCAAGAATATGGCATTCATCGGTAGACTTTCTTTCGGCTCCAAGCAGTCCAAATGCCGTTGAACGTGCTGGCAGGCTACCAGCCGAAGGCGTAACCAATATTGCCCTTGGGCGCGGCTGCGCCGTGAATCACGCCCCTCTCCTTGTCGTACCGCACTCCCATAACCTTGCCGTTGGCCCAGCCGTCAATGGCCACCACTTCGTGCCCCCTCTCCTGCAGGTCTTTCAGCACCTCGGGCGCGATGCGGGACTCGGCGAACACCCTGGCGGGGAAGGCTTGCCGGGGGTAGAAGGATGACGGGAAGTGCACCGAGTGGACGGTCGGCGAGTCCAACGCTTCCTGCAGGTTCATGCCAAATTCGACGTAGTTCAGGAAAAACTGTAGCGTCCACTGGTCTTGAGCGTCGCCGCCTGGCGTCCCGAAGACCATGTAGGGCTCTCCTTCCCTGGTGACCAGCGATGGCGTCAACGTGGCCCTGGGCCGCTTATGGGGCTCAAGGGCGTTCGGCCTGTCCGGATTCAGGTAGAACATCTGCCCCCTGGTGCCCAAGGGAAATCCCAAGCCCTTGATTACCGGAGACGTTCTGAGCCAGCCGCCGCTGGGGGTGGCGGCGACCATGTTGCCGTCCCGGTCCACCGCGTCCAAGTGGGTGGTGTCCCCCACGTGGGCGTGGTCCTGTCCCAAGTCCCGTATATCTCGCGCCGCTACTCCCAACGCCAAGCGGTTGTCCTCGGCTACGCCCCTGCCGACGTAAGCGGGCACTCCCCCGCCCACGTCTCCGGCCAGTAACTCCGCCGAAGCGCGGTCGCCGATCAGGCCGCGCCTGGCCGTCGCATACTCTTTGGAAAGCAGCACGTCCAACGGCACTTTGTCGAACTCTGGGTCGCCATAGTAGGCCTCTCGGTCAGCGAACGCCAGTTTGGACGATTCTATCAAAAGGTGAAGGTAGTCAGCCGAGTTATGGCGTCTTTTTGCCAGGTCGTAACCTTCCAGGATACCCAGTTGCTGCAAAAACACCGGCCCCTGGGTCCAGGTCGGGCACTTGTGGACCTCCAACCCGCGGTAGTTCAGCGAGGCAGGTTCCTCCACCGTGGCGTTCCAGCCGGCCATATCTTCATAGGAAAGGAGGCCGAAGTGGACGGAGCCGCTGGCGTCCTCCACAGGATTTTTGGTTATGAAATCCACTATGCGCTCGGCTATAGGCCCTTTGTAGAAAGCGTCTCTGGCCGCCTCTATGCCCTTTACCCTGCCCTCTCCTTGTCGCTCCTTCTCAGCGCTGCACATCACCTTGAGCGTTTCCGCATAGTCCGGGTTCCGCAGCACCTCCCCAATTTGCGGGGGCCTGCCCTTGGGGTAGTAGACCTCCCCGGTTGTGGGATAGACCTCGGTAAACTGGCGATAGTAAGACACCAGCCCGTAGTGGAGCCTTTCGTAGACCGGGAAGCCGTTTTCGGCCAACTCTATGGCCGGTTGAAGAATCTGGGAAAAGCTCATGGTGCCAAAGCGGGCCACGCTGGTGGCCCACGTATCCACCACCGCCGGAACGCACGCCGGCAGGTAGCCGTCGCCGGGTATCAAATCTATTCCGTTCTCGCGGCACCACTCGATGCTGAAGCTGCCGGGCGAAGTACCCATACCGCTGACTGCAAACGTCTTCTTCTCTTTGGCCGAGTAGATGAGCGTCGGCGCCTCTCCGCCAATGCCATTGCTGAGAGGCTCCAGCAGGTTGAGACAAAAGCACATGGCTGCTGCCGAGTCGATGGCGTTGCCGCCCTGCTCCATAATTCGAAAGCCGGCTGCTGTGGCCAGGTAGTGCCCCGACGTGACTACTCCGCGGGTACCCATGACGACCGGGCGGGTGGTAAACGACACCATGACAACCTCCAGGTCCTTTATAGCCGTGTATTGGTCCTTAAGGACCTCACCGGATGATAACAGTGTACACTCTGTTCCAAGCGATTTCTGCCGTGAGGCTGCTTCGCCTTGTGTTACTGCCTCCGGCGCTCTTGCACAGTTGGCCGGGCGTCTGTCTCCTTTGACTGACCTTGGAGCAGGTGTTACCGTTTGGCGGATCAACCGGCTCTACTCCCTATCGGCAGGACAGACTCCATGAAGCCACCTTCACTGCGCTCTACTCCCCAACATTACGGAGTCTGGCTCTAGGCGAAATGCCGGAGCCTGACCCGCTGCCCCATTCAGTATGTTGACTAAAGTACCGGCGCTGGCCCCTTTGCAAAACAGGAACTTCGTCCTGATTTGGGTCGCCGGCGCAATGCACGAACTGACCCGTCGCATGGAACTGCTGGTGCTGGGCTATCTCATCTGGGACCTGACCGGGTCCGAATTGCAGGTGGGTCTGATAGCTCTCTTCCTGAACCTGCCCAGGCCCATCCTGGCGCTCTTCGCCGGCATCACCACCGACCGCATGGAACTGCGGCGGATCCTGTTGTGCGCCCATGCCGCTTACTCCGGCGTCGCCATCTTAATACTTCTCATCCTGCTTACCGGGAACGCCCAGCCGGTGTACGTGTTCGCCGCGATTTTGCTGCAAGGCTCCGCTAAAGTGTTCGACGACCCCTGCAGGCGCGTCGCAATTTTTGACTTGGTGGGCCATGAACGCATAGCCAACGCTATGTCGCTGGAAACCCTCAACAATAATGCTGGCAAGATAATCGGCCCCTTCCTTGGCGGGGTGCTGATCGCAGGCACCGGATTCGTTGGAGCTTATGTCGCGTTGACGGCCTTCGCGTTGACCAACCTGGCGCTGATACTATCTCTCAGATTGCGTGCCCGTACGGTCGGCGCAGGTACCCAGCCGCCGGTATGGCAAAGCTTGGCCGAAGGCGTGAAGCAATGCTGGCAAAACCCAATCATGTTCGGAGTGCTTTGCATCACTCTCACCGTGAATGGCTTGGTGTTCCCTATCCAATACTTTATTCCAGTCATCGCCAGCGACATCCTCTCCGTCGGCCCGGTGTTGGGAGGGGTCCTTGGAGCGGCGGAAGGCATCGGCACGTTAATAGGAGCGGTGGGTCTCGCTATGGTAAGGACCATCCGTCGGCATGGAGTGATCTTCGTGACCGGCTCTCTGATAGCGGCGGCGGCGGTTGTCTTGGTGTCTATTTCTCCCTGGTTCGCCCTCTCTTTCACGGTGCTGTTCCTCGGCGGGTTGGGCCAAGCGGGGTTCAGCACCATGCAGAGCACCATACTGTTGCTGGCGCCCCCTCCGGAAATGCGGGGTCGGGCAATGGGCGCCCAAGGGTTGGCTGCCGGGTTGGGCCACTTGGTAGGCGGGTCGGGAGTTGGCGCGGTGGCGGCCTTCATCGGAATTGGCCTCGCCCTCGGCCTGAGCTCGGGAACAGGTCTACTGCTGGTCCTGGTGATCATAGCCTTGACGCCCGTAGCCCGCCGTCAACTGACGCCCCCGCCATCCGGGACTGGTTCCGCAGGATAACCTGCCTCGGGCCAATATCCGCTTTGTTCAAGCGGAGGGGCCGCTTCTCGGGAAGGCTATTCCCGGCGTCGAAGTTCCCGCGCCAGTAGACGCACCGCGGTGGCGGCGTACATTATGTACTCTTCCGGCGGCAGGTCCAACTCTTGGAACTCCTCCACTTGGTCCATGTCCATCACCCCCTGGACCCCCGGCATCACCGTCAGATTGAACTCGCAGATTTCCCCGGTGGGCAACACCACCACGCATCCCCGGTCTTCCGGGCACCGCAGCGGCGGGTCCAGTTCAACCGCCTGGACCGAGGTCAAGTTCATAAACGAGGGGAACGGCCTGAGTTTCCCGGCAAGCTCCGCAAGCAATGCCCGTAACTCATCCGCCGCGGCTGTGATCGCGCCTTCGCCGGCGGCTTGCAGGTCATCGGCTTTTCGGTCCTCGTACTGCATACAGGCCATGATAATACCAGTTCCCCAAAGGGTAAAACTGCGCAGCGATTGACACCCCAACTATGCCGGATTACCATTGAAATTGTCGGGGTGCATCTTGGCGGCTGGCCGGATGGCTCCTAGGTGGCAACGTAGCTCAGCGGCAGAGCGGGCGCTTCATAAGCGCTAGGTCACTGGTTCGAACCCAGTCGTTGCCACCACAAATCTAAACCGGGCATGTCGGCTGGCAAAAATGACGTGCAAGAACGAGAGCCTATTTTCTCCGCCAATCGTGACTCACGCTTGGCATTGAACGAGAGCCTATCAAAACTGCTCACTGCGTACATCCAATACCACAACATCGAGGGGTCCACAGAGTCCACCCTGAAGCACAAACGGAAGGAGATTTCCCAGTTCATCCGCTTCTTGGAAGCCCGGGAACATTCGATGGCGCCCGGCGGCGTGACGTCCTTCGACGTGATGGGCCATCTGGAGGACATGAAGCTCCGGGGTCTCGCCGTTGCCAGTATCCACACCCGCCGGCGGGCCCTCCACGCCTGGTTTGCTTGGATGGTCGTTTGGGAAGTCCTGGAGGTCAACCCGGTGACCAGGGTGAAGGCTCCCCGCCTTCCCAAGGTCCGCAAGCCCTTCTTGGACGAGGCGTCCTTCCGCGCATTGCTCGATCTCTGCCCGCTGAATACTCTCATCGGCGGCCGCCGGGCATCCATGCTCTGGGTGCTGGCCACCACGGGGATGCGCCGGCTGGAACTGTGCCTTCTGGACCGTGAGGATCTGGACTGGACCAAGGGCGAAATCCGGGTCATACACGGGAAGGGGCAGCGGGAACGCCGGGTCCCGTTCATGCGGGAAGCCCAGCGCCCCATGCTGCGGTACCTGAACCAACGTACCGATTCACTCGGCTGCCTGTGGATCTCTGAGCGCGGCACCCGGTTGGACTATCACAGTATGGGCGAGGACTTGCACCGGCTCTTCCAACGGGCCGGCGTGCCCGTCAAGGATACTTTCCACATATTCCGGCGGACCTTCGCCGCCAATGCGGTCCGCCAGGGCATCCCCAGGCAGTACACGCAGGCCATCGCGGGATGGTCCACGTCGCAGATGCTGGACCGCTACACAGCGGCGATGGAGGCGGAAGAGGGGGCTATCGAGGCGTTCCGCCGGTTCAAGCCCTTCGGGGTGTGACGGCGGTGCGGACGTTATGTCCGCCTGCGGGGGGTCTTGGCCTGAGGCGAAGCGGCCGCCCCCCGCTTCTTGGCTGCTTCGCTTGGTTCACGGGTCTCGTTCGTTTGAAAGTCCGGCCCTTCAGGGGGTGCTATCCCGTTTTTTGGTGGTATAATGTCCCCGGCGGGTCTCCAACCCTCCTCTTCTCCCGGCTCCGGTGGGAGACCCCGGAGCCTCCACCGGAGCCTCTCAGGCATCTCCCGACCCACCCCCAGGGGGTGAATGATAACTTTCCCAAATCCATCATTCATTCATCATTCTTGTAATTCACTTTGGCCCCTTTTTTACGGCTTTCGTAACTTTGCGGCGGTTTTCGTCATCAGGGGGTTTTCCGGCCATTTTTACGGTTTGCTTATATCCTGCGGACTTTCATCTCTCCTTTCCACAGGCGGCTGCGCAGGTTCCGGCATTCGTCTCTTATATATGCGCGAGAAACGTAAACTTAGACCTCTTGAGACGTGAAAAGGCACCACTTCAGGTGAATTACAAGAATGATAACTTTCCCAAATCCATCATTCAGAACAAAAGGGTAAAAACAGGTGTTTTTAGGTTTAAATAATTAGAACAAAACAGGGTGTGAATGATAAAATGACGTGAATGGCACATTTTTTTTCTTCTAGTAACACGAATTTGTTTTCTCGCGCGTATTTAGTCATTCATCCCCGGTCCGGCTATATTCTGTATCAAGGCCCCAGGCACGAAACGGCGGTTTTCCGCCCCCGGTGTGGAAGTCCTGAATCAGGGGCTTCCGGCCCGGTTTTTCCGGGGACGGGCCCGGTCCCGGTGACCAGTGGCCGGAGTCCTGTGATAGGGTGTGCTTCCGCTCCGCCCTGGGAGACTTGGCAGGTCCGTCCTGAAGTGGTTGGGGTGTTGCCTCTTCTTGGGAGTAGCCCGTAACCGTTCTGAGACCGCTAAAGCGGCCCATCCCTGGCCGTTCAGGTATTTGTGGGCGTCCGGTCAACCGGAAGGGTCCCTGTGGGCCTCTACGGGCGAAGCGCGTCAGTCCAGCGGTTAGGGCGTTGTCTCCTTCTTGTAAATGGCCTGCAACCGTTCTTAGACCGCTAAAGCGGCCCTTCCTTGGCCTTTCAGGTATTTGTGGCGTCTTTGCCAACGGAGGGGCCTCTACGGGCGAAGCGTGCCCGTCCAGCAGTTAGGGCGTTGCCCCCTTCTTGTAAATGACCTGCAACCGTTCTGAGACGGGCAAAACGGCGGACCTTTCAGAACAGTTCATCCCGCCGTCCACCGGCCACCGGTCCGCCCGGCGTGCAAAAGCAGGGCCGCCCTCTCTTGTGAAATGCTTGCTCTGTGGATAACGTCATCACCGTGTTCAACGGCGTGGGTTGGTTTATGGGGGCGCTGGGCGCCGCGGTATCCGTCTTCTTCGTCGCCTACTCGGGGTTCCTGTTCATCAGCGCCCAAGGAGACCCCCAGCGTATGGCCCAAGCCAGGACCTCCCTCATCGGGATCGCCGTCGGACTCGTCGTCATCGGTGGGGCCTTCATCATCCCCAATACTATCAGCCGGTTCATCATCGAACCCGCCGGCGGCGTCCCTGTCGAATCCCGGGCCGGGTTCGACTGCGACGGACTCCTGAAGGAGCAACTGGTTTTTCAACGCACCGCCTCCGACCCGGAACGGATGCAGTTCCTGGTCAGCCGTATCCAGTCCCAGCGTTCCGATTGCGCCTCGGAGTCCTGGAGTCCTGTGGTGAAGGCGAATCTGGGGCATCCAAACGGTTGTCTTAACGGGCCTCCCGTTAAGGTGGGAGATGTCCCGGTGCCCGATGGTCTGAAGACGGGCGGTGGCGTGGTGAACAGTAGTTCCAGTCGTGACCTGGACAATAACATCATCGTCTACTGGACTCGTCCGTCCGGCTCCACGGAGGCCGTCAGCCTTCCTTCCGACGGTGCCATCTGCTGGCTGTACGTTTCAGACTTCAGTGCGTGGTCCGAGAGTTACTATTCTCCCTGACCGCGTCCGTGAGGCTTAATGGACCCAGGTTTTCTGCTGGTCGAGAACTTCGGCCGCTTCGCTGCTATCGTCGGCTTGGCCGTCGCCGTCCCGCTGTTCGCTTGGGGCGGATACCTGTGGATGACCTCCATGGGAGACCCCAACCGTTCGGCGGCAGCCCGGAATGCCGTCATCAGCGTGGGCATCGGTATCGTCGTCATCGGTTGCTCCTTCATCCTGCCCCGGGTGATCGGCGAGTTCGTCGTCGCCCCCGCGGGGGGCGTGGTCTTTGAGCACGAGACGGGGGTCAACTGCGACGGGATTCTCCGGGACCAGCTGACCGTCAACCGGGCGGCGTCCACCCCGTCCCGGATGAACTTCGTGGTTGCGAGCATCCAGAGCCGGTACCAGGACTGCCACGCGGCCCTCTGGAGCCCGGAGGTCCGGGAGACTTCCCACTCGTCCGTGTTGGACTGTTACGACACCGGCAACCAGTCCGTCTCCGGGGTCAGTATTCCAAACGGCTTGGACCGGGGCACCTACAGCCCCTCGCGCCGGGACGCCCGGAACAACATCATGGTCCACTTCACCGCTGACGGTCCTCCCTCCGACGGCTCAATCTGTTGGATGTACATCAGTTCCTTGGACGCTTGGGTGGAGGGGTACCACCGCTAGGCGGGTTGGGTTTTTCCCGGTTTTCCGTAACGCAAAAGCGGGGCTTGACAAGTCTGTTCTACACTTTGGCCTAAGTCTTTTCCGGAGGTGCAGGTCAAATTGGAAGAACTCATGAGTATCGGCACCAACATTGCGACGTTGATCGCTATCGGCGTTGCCGTGGTCTCAGGAATCATCGTCGCCTTTGCCGGGTTCCAGTACGCGACGGCTGCGGGGGACCCGCAGAAGGTGGGCCTGGCCAAGTCATCCTTCATCGGAGCGTTCATTGGTCTGATTATCGCTTCCTTGGCTTTCATCGGGCCCAGGATCGTGACCGACATGGTGATTACGCCGGTTGGTGGAGTCGCCTTGGATACGGAGAGCGGGCTGAACTGCGACAGTATTCTCCGGAACCAGCTGATTTTCCAGCGGGCAGCTTCGACCAAGGACCGGATGCAGGTCGTCATCTCCCAGATCCAGTCCCGGCATACGGAGTGCGCGAAGGACGTCTGGAAGCCTGTGGTTGTTGATTTGGGCGCTGTTAATGCTACGAGTGGTGTCATCGCTGCGGGTGGTGGTGGTCCAAAGGGTCAGTGCTATGTGAGCGTTGGTGGTTTTCCTGCTGCGCTTATAGCTGCAGGAGTTCCGAAGATCGGTGATCAGACCATGCCGGCTGGTTTGATGAGGTCATACGGCGCCGGCGGCGCCATAAAATCTCCTCGCACTACTTCAGGCCGGAACTCGGCGAACGACATACTCGTGTACTGGAGCGATTTAGCGGTAGACCGTCCCTCGGACGCCGCGAGCTGCTGGCTCTTCTACGCCCGGCTCAACACTTGGCACGAGAACTTCGTCCAGTAGGCTATCGAGGTGGTTGGTTCTCTGGATTGTCCCGGTGGGGAACGCATGGACCGGTTCCTCCTCCGGTCCATGTTTCTCGTCTTGCCCCCTCCCGGTTGCCGGGAGGGGGTTGACGTTGCCTTCGGCGAAGGAGCTTGGTTGAGATGGGCTTGACTTCCGGTTCCTTGCGGGGCGCAGCTCGCGTCTTTCCCCTGGTTTTGCTGGTAACGGGGATGGTTTTCCCTTAGGTGCTGCGGTCTGTAGAGGGGGCGAAGACCTGAAGTTGTGCGTCCCGGTCCTGTGGTAACGTATTTCGACCGTGCGTTGGGGCGTGATGTTGACGTTGGGTCCTTGCCGGGTCAGGCTGTAGTGACACTTAGGCTTGCGCTGGAGTCCGGTTCTCCGGTGTTCAACCTGGGCAGCAGGGACATTCTTTCTGGTGGTTGCGGGGCGAAGCCCCGGTGGACGCCATGCCCGCATGGGGAGGTCGGAATGATGAACATGGGAACGCCCATGCACCCTGAGGGATTGCCGCACTGGTCGAACAAGGCTATGTTCTTCAACAAGCTGAAGGAATGGCAGAAGAGGCAGAAGCCCTTTTTCGTCTTCTTTGGCGAGTGCTGTGGGAGATGCCCCGGTTTCAACGGAGGCCTGTTCGTTGAGAACATTCTTCAGGACGTGACGGCGGTGTTTCAGGAGGCGTCGTGGGGAGGCTACAGACCGGATATTCTCCTGGAGCGTGGCAGCAGGTCGCCTGTATGGGTGGAAATCACTCATACATCCGCTCCCTCGACGAACAAACTGGCCTATGCGGCCAGACATGGTATAGACGTATTTGAGATAGGCGGGGAATCTCGCCCCGTTGAGGCATCGTTGCGGAAGGCCCATATCGCCCCGGTCAATTGCAGTTACAGGAGGCGGAGGCAACTCATTGAGGTTTGGAACAGGATGCGGAGGGACTTTGACCGTTGGGAGTCGCTGCGCGATGCAAATGCAGTGGGATGGCATGATCGTCCTGCCCCGGGCGTGATTGGGGTTTTCGAGGATTTCCGCACCTTCGAGAACAGGATGCGGGACAACGATGAGAAGTCTCGTGAGTCTGAGCGCCGGTCTCAGGAGATTCGGGGTCAGGCGCGGCGGGGAGAGTTGAATTGCGTCAGGTGCGGCAGGCCTCCTTGCGTTTCAGACGAGGGAATCTCTCTGGGTTTCTTGCCCAGGCACATGCCGGATGGCTCCGGTTGCGGGCAAGTCCCAGTCTGTGAGAAGTGTCGTCTTGCCGAGGATTGGGACCTGTGCAACGACTGCCCGCAGTGCCGGCCGGTGATTCCACAATGCGAGGAGACGTTCTCCGTGTTCATAGGTCCTCGTGTGGAAGTTCCCCTGGCTGGTGGGGGGATGATGTACGTGCCTGAACCTGAGAGGCGGTTACAAAAGTATGTGGTGGGGGCCATGTACGGGAAATCTGTCAGGAAGGAGGACCTGCTGGCGGTGGTGGCGTGCTGGGAGTTGTGGTTGGACATGCTTGAGGCGAATCGTGGGGGGTTGCCGCGTGTTCTGTTAGAGTTCCTGGCGAAACTGTCCCGCGTCGTTGACGAGGTTCAGCTCTGCAACAACATTGCGGATTGGACCTTCGTTGAAGCCTACAAGGAGGGCCAGGTGGACCTCGATAGGCTGGCGCGCTCGCACGACGGGAAATCGGACACGTTCATTAAACTTCGCGAATTCATGCACCGTGTGCCTCCGTGTCCGCTTGGTGTCCTGTAGGGACTTCTGCTCTGCAGTTGAGCGGTGCTGGGGGCTTTGTACGGCAGATGTTTTATTCCGATTTGTCGTGTAGAATTTTCATGAATTTCAGGGCAGGCAAGTTCCATTGACCCGGGGGGGGTGAGCCTGTCTGGTCCGCTGTCGTGCTCTTTCCCGGCTCAACCTTGCATTTCCCGCAGTGTTTGTTCTGCGAGGATTGTCCACTTGGCGCCGCCGTTCTCGCCGGTCTGGGTCTTGAGCCAGTTGATGGTGTCCCGGTCGAGGGTGAGAGTGACGCGCTCGATGAGGCCGGCGCGGAAAGAGACAGTTGGTCCGTTACTTGGACGACGTTGGTAGCGCAGTTGCCGGCATGCTCACCAATGGACAGGAGTGGCTGTTCGTCGAGTGGGTGGACGACAGGGGTTGGACCTGGGACCGGGGGGCCATCAAGCTCACCGGTCCCGGTGTTGAGCGCAGCGCCGGGCTTCTTTATGAGCGGCTGGCCCCGGAGTTTTACTCCTCCGCGGGGTGAGGCCCCGGTGCCGTTCGTTACGCCTTCTCTGCCTCCTCTTTGAGCATGTTGGTGAGTTCCTTCCTGTGACCCTCTTCCCAGATTTTCAAGATGGTTCCCTCGTCGCTTTCCCAGTCCATCAGGTTTCTCAGGAGCCACTTGTCCTTCCTGTCGAGGTCCTCTTGGATCAGGAGCAATCCGGTTTCCTTGAAGGGGTAGAATCCGGGCGTTTCTTCCAGGATATTTCCGTCCGGGTCTTCTATCACGTGCTTGGTGATCCGCCCGCCTTCCGCTGGCGGTGCTTTCTCCTCCCATTCCGACAGGATGCGCCCCCCGTTGGGGTCGGGCAGGTGTGCCAACCTCGGTCCTTCGGTCTCCACGAACTCCGCCCGGACGGGGCTCCCGTCCCGGTGTTCCACAATGGCTTTCACCACAATGCAGTAGCCGTCGTGCTTGATACGTCTCCTTCTGTTCCTTCCGTTTCTACCTTCAAGGTCATCCGTGAGCTGCTCCAGGAACGCCTCCCGGCTGGGGTAGAGCAGGTGGGTGTCAATGGGGGTGTTTTCCACCTCCGGTTCCTTGACTGGAGGGATCGGGTTCGCCTCCTTCCAGGTTCTTTTCGCCTCCAGCCACTGTTCGTCAGTCTCTCCGGGCTGCCGGCGCCTCGACCGCGTCCTGTTGCACAGACGTCGGGCTGTTTCTTCCTGTTCCCTCTCACTCTGGTCCGGGTCCGCTTCCGGGTCGCTGCGGTACAGGGTCCGAGCGGCGCTGTTGTGGATTGCCTCGCTTTCGTCCCTGAAGGTGGCCAGGTCCTCCTGGTTGCATATGTCCCACTGGTAGACGTTCTTGAGCAGCATCGTTTTCTCTCCCTCTGGTCTTTCTTGCCCGGATGGCCGTACTGCCCGGCAGCGGCGGCCCTCTCCGCACAGCAGGGGCCGCCGCTGCCGGTTCTCGGATGCTGGACCTGTCTCCGGGGAATATGAAGACTGGGTGGCATTGCTTTTTCGGGCCGGACGCGGAATTCCGTGCATTCGGCTTGTGCATGGTGTATTTTCAAGCCGAACTGTGGAGTTGGGAACGAAGGTTTGCCACTGCGGTGGGCGGTTCCGGGTTGCCGTTTCATCTCTTGGGCTCTTCTTGGGGAGCGTATTGGCTGCTGGGTCTGCTTTCTCTACCGGATGAACTGAAGCTCCCGGCGACTGCCGGTCGAGGGCTGCCACATCTCCCAGTCAAACGCGCTCCCCGCCGGCGTCAGCTGATGGTCCCTCGCCAGAATCTCCTCGCCTTCTGCTTCAACCAGGTAGAAGACTCCGTCTTGCCACTCCCATTTCACCACCACCCCGTTCACCACCGCCCTCCGGCGTTCCGAGAAGACCCTGACCCCGCTGCCCCGCCGCACCACCCGCCACCAGTCTAGGGCTCCGGGTCCCGGCCGCTCCCGGCTTGCGGTTTCTTCTCCCTGCTCCAGCCAGCGGACGAACTCCCCGGCATACTCGGGATACACCGTCCCCGGTTCGTTTTGGATGCTTGTCTTGATGTTCTTGGCGTAACGCCCAATGTTCCGGTACAGGTCCTGCACCAGACCCATCCCTCCGTGGATGTTGTCGTGAATCACGATGGAGTCGTGCAGTTCCACGTATCCCGCCGGGGTCTCCATGACCACGTTTTCGACTTGGAACCCCAAGTCCGGCAGCGCGATGCTGTTCTGGTAGGCTAGGTGCAGCCGCAGCGCCTGCGCTATCTGGTGCCGGGCTTGCCAAGGCTCCCCGCTGTCTCCGGCGAACCAAGGCTCTTCGATCCGCAGGTGCACCGCGGTCGTGGGCATCTCCCTCTGTTTCCGGCTGAGCCGGGGGTCTTTCAGCACCCCGTTCCGGTACAGGATTACGCCGTCGTTGGCGCCCTCGTACCCCTCCACCGATTCGGTCACCAATATCTTCATCTCGGTGATGCTCCCGTTCGCCAGTTCCCGCCGGTCGATGACGCAACTGTCGTCTTTGGGCAGGGTTGCCGTCCGGCGCAGGATCGGCTTGGTGCGCTTCCCGGGCTTTTTCACGCGCTCCGTGCGGATGAATGCTTGCCGGTCGCTCCGGCGCCGGGCCCACTCTTGGATCCGGTAGGAAACGCCTCGGTGGTGGTACACCGCTCCCGGGTAGGCTTCGTTTATCGCTCCGGGCAGGTTGATGTACCCGATGACTTTCTCTTCCCCAGCCTCGCTCTTGGCGGCGATTTGGAGGTTCTCTTCGCCCGAACTGCGCAGGCCGTGAACGATCTGGGGCGACGTTTCGCTTCTCCGGTCGCGGAGGGCCTGGAGGTGCGCCGGGGGTCTGCCGTGAGCGTTCTTGAGCGCCTCGCGGAAGCCGGAAGGCCAGTTGGTCGCCTGCGGCGGGACCCGGGTGTCCCGGTCTGACTTTTCCAACTCGTCCTTCAGGCAAGCCGCCTGCCGGTAGTTGATGTACTCGTTGTCCAAGTACAGGTGGGAGGGCTCCACCGAGTTCTCGTAGTACTCCCGCAGCGACTCCCCGTAGGTGGTGAACCGGCTGGCGGGCGCCAGGATGATGAAGGTCCCAGGCTGGGAGCGCCCCACCCGGCCGAGCCGCTGGTGCAACTGCTTCCTGGACGGAGGCAGGTCCATGTTGATGCCGTAGTTCAGGTCGGGCATGTCTATTCCCAGTTCCAGTGCGCTGGTGGCGATCACCCCCCGGATGACGTTGTTCCGAAGTTGGTTCTCGATGTTCCTCCGGTCCTGCCCCAAGTACCCCGACCGGTACGGTAGGACTTGTTCGGGGCGGTTGACCGCTTGGGCGATGCGCTCCACTCCCTGCCGGGAGTCGTGGAACGCTATGACTTGGGCCTTCGGGTCGTTGTCGATGATGTTGCTGACCAGCGCCGCCAGCTGCGTCTCGCCGCTTCCTCCCTTGGGGTCTAAGGGCAGGTGACACAGGTCGCGGGCGTGACGGGGGGAACCGTTCTCCTCGTCGGAGATCACCGTGAAGGGGAGTCCGGTCAGCTTTTCCAAGTGTTCTCCCGGGTCCCGGATGGTCGCGGTGGAGGCGATGATCCTCGGGGGCTCCGGTGCTCCCGCGTTCAGGACCGCTGCGGCGAGCCGGCGGAACAGGTAGGCCGAGTTGCTGCCGAACACCGACTCGTAGGTGTGGGCTTCGTCGATAATCAGGACCTTCAGACGGCTGAGGACTCTTCTGACGGCTGGGTCCCGGGAGGTCCGGAGCAGCCAGGCGTGGCAGATGTCGGGGGTAGCGAGGATTATCCTCGACCGCTCCATTACGCCCTTCCGGCGGCCGGTCTCCAAGTCTCCGTCGATTTGGCCCACGGTCTCTTGGTCCATCTTCAGGGTCTTGCAACACTCCTGCCATCTCCTGGCTTGGTCGTTGGCCAAAGCCTTGGTGGGGTAGAAGACCAAGGCCGTGGCCTCTGGGTCCTGCGCTAGCAGGTGGAGGGTCCAAGTCTGGAAGATGAGGGTTTTCCCCGACGCCGTGGCGGTGGCCGTCACAACGTTATTCCCCTGTTCCAGTTCGTGCAGGGCCCTGGCTTGGTGAAGCCAGAGGGCCTTGCCTTGGGCCGCTTTCCGGGCGATTGGCCAAGCAGGCCCGTCCGCGATGGAGTCCGGAACGTTGGTCAGCCTTTCTAGGTTGACGGGTATGCTCACCTTGGCGACGGCGGCGCAACTGACGCACCGGCTGCGTTCGGGAAACAGGGGGTTCGGCCCGGCGGTGGCCGCTTTTCCGCACCGGTTGCACTTCTGGTCCATCTTCTCTTATCCTTCTCTTATCCTTCGCTGATTATTTTGAATACCGTCGCCATGATGGACATCCGGAGCAGGGCTTGGGCCAGCGTCATGACGGACCGTCCCAGGTCCTCCGGCGTCTTGGCCTTGGCGGTCCATTCCGCGCCGCGGATTTCCACTTCCAGTCCCTCGCAGACCTTCTTGGCGGCGGGCGTCCAGCGGCCGGGGGCCTGCCCGGCGGTTGTTGGGAGGTGACGGCCGATTATGCTGAGGGCGGTCCCCCGGTCCGTGACAAGGTAGCCGGACCCGTTGGCCCGGACGTAGACGTTGACCGGTCCGCCGCCGGGGTAGAGGAGAGGGGTCTGGACCATCAGGTGTCGTTCTTCTTCGTCCGGCGTTCCGCCGTCCTCGCGCATTGAGCACCGGAACATCCCGTGCGGGCTGCTCAGGAGGGCTTCTTGGGCCTTGTCCAGAAACTCTTCTCTTCCGTTCATCCGACGTCTCTGGGTCTCCGGACCAGGATGCTCCGGCCGTTGTGGCTCACCAGCGGGGTGCCGCCGGTTTGGGGGTCATGGGCCTGTAGATGGTGATCCTTACGTCTTCCAAGTGCTTCAGGCCGGTCTTGATGACCGCTTGGACCTCTTCCCAAGGGAGTCCGCCGAGTCCGCTGCCCAAGGCCGGTATGGCGATGGACTCTATTCTCCGGCCTCGTATCTCCTCGGCCAAGGCGGCGATTCCGGCTTCGATGTCTTCGGTGCGGCTGGAGTCTCGCCAATGCCGCTTGGTGGGGAAGTTGATGACGTACTGGTGCGTTTGGTGTTTGTAGGTGTTGAACACGAACATCCTGCCGGACTGCACCCGTCCCTGCCGGCAGGCTAAGACGTATGCCCTGAAGTTGTCCGGGAACCGCCTCCTGAACTCCAAGGCCAGGCCCTTGCCCATGACTCCTACGCAGTTCACCGGGTTGACCAAGGCTTGAGCGTTGTCTTCGAACAGGTCTCCCTGCTTGAATTCGATCATATTCGTACTTGCTCCCTGTTGTGCTTGACGTTCCGTTATGGCTCTCTGGGCTGGTTTTCTTGGGCCTGGGCCTTCTGGCGAAGTTGGTCTCTCAGGTCCCGGTAGTTTCGCCACTTTACGAGCTTCCCGTCCATGAAGAGGGAGGGCGTTCCTTGGACTCCCAGGCTGCTGCCGTATTCCAGGTCTTCCAGGACCCGGGTGCGCTTCTCGCCGTTCTCCAAGCATTGGTTGAACTTGGCGGGTTCCAAGTCCAGGTTGCGCGCGGTTTCCGCCAGGCTTTCTGGGGTGAACGTTTCGCCTCGGGCGGTCGATTGGAGCAGCAGGTCGTGGTAATCCCGGAACATTCCTTGGTCGCGGGCGCACTCGGAGGCTTCGGCGGCGGCGTGGGACTCCTGTCCCAGGAAGGGGTAGTGGCGGTACTCGAAGCGTATCGTTCCCGGCTCTATCAGGTCGTGTTCGAGCGCGGGGAGGATGGTCAGGGCGAAGTTGGCGCAGTGGGGGCACTGGAAGTCCCCGAACTCGGTCAGGAGGGGAGGTTCTCCGGAATGGACTTGGGAATGGGCTTGTTGCTCCAGCGTTGGTCCGTGGGACTGGGACGGCTTTGCTGCTATTATCGCGGCGGCGGCCGCGGCTATGATGACTGCGGCGAGGGCTACGGCCAGCACTGTCCTTGCCCGCTCGCTGTTCTTTTCCATAGGTCCTCCTTGGCGTTCGCGGCCGGGCGTTCGCCTCCAATCCGGGGGTCCTTAGCGTTGTCTGCGGGCGGCGGGAATGCTCCGAAAAGGGCCGCCCGCAGCCTATCCGGTTTCGGCGTTCCCGGGCCCCGCTTCTTCCCCGTTCCGTTGGATGATCATCGTGCACATGAGCATCTCGGCGGCCAAGCTCAGGCTCCGCATGAAGTTTATGTTGATGACCAAGTGTTCGTCTTGGCTCAACATCCTCTCCATCTTTCCTGCGACCTGCCGGCGGTAGTCCCCGGCCAGTTCGATGATGGTCTTCTTGAACATGGCGTTCGGGTCGATGTTCTGGGAGAAGTCGCCCATCATGTCCAAGAGCTTCTCCCTGGTCTCGGTGGCGAGGGCGGCGGGACTGTGGTGGCAGAGGGCGAGGGCCGGACCGGCCCAAGCCATCTCGGGAGTTATGGCGCACTCGCATTCGGGGTCTTGGGGTGTTGTCATCTGGGCCTCCGGCGTTTTGCGGGTTCCCTGCTGTTGGAAGCGGGGGTGTTGTTGTGTTTCAACATACAGGTGTTCCAACATACAGGTGTTTCAAGGTTGAAGCGTTCAGGTGTCGGGGCGGACTCGTGGTCCGGCTTTTGTGTCTTGAGGCGTCTGGCCTTCCCGGTCCTTTGGCGATGGGGTTGGGGCTGGTCCCGTTGGCTTCAGCATACACCGCTTCCGGCGGTCCGGCTTTGTCCGGCCGGACGTTCTCGCCCGGAGGTCTTCACATGATGATGGAGGGTTCTTGGGACCGGGGCGGCGGCGCAGGCCCGGTCTGTGTCTATGTGGGGCGGTTGTCGAAGAGGACGTAAGTTGCTAGGTTGCGGCGGGTTTCAGGGGATTCTCCGCCTTCGTTTGTCCAATACCCCCGGTCTCTTCCTTGTCTTACTCTACTGGCGGGGTCGGTCTGCCGCCTCCGGCCCGTATGTAGCCGGCTGAGGGGCATTCGCAGTCCCCGTTGATGTGGCTGTCCCACTTCAGTCGGCGAATCAGGGACCTGAGTTCCCGGTTGGACTGGCTGGATACGTTCTCTCCTTCGATGCCGAATTTTCTCAGGACTCCCAAGCATGCGTTGGCGCTCAGTTGCTTGATCTCTTTTCCAGAGGGCCAGAAGCACTCCTTTTGCGGCGTGGTCATTTTTGGTCCTTTTGCTCCTTCAGGACTGGTTGGCCGGGTCGGTTGCAATTTTGTTCTTTCTGCTCAGAACGGCGGTGCGAATCCTTTTTGCCCTTCTCTTAATTGGGGCAGGCGTTCCTTCAGGACCGTTCTCACCTCTTGGTAGTGCTGTTCGTACTTCCGCCGGAAGTCCTCCTTCTTGCATCCCAGCTTCTCCGCCATGGCTGAGAGGGCCCCCTCGCGGGTCTGACGGATGAATTCTCCCTTCTCAAAATGAAACCCCTGCAGGATGAACCGCTCCACTCCCGTCGCCAGCAGCGTCTCCGCGAATGCCTCTATGTCCTTTACCAAGAGTATCGGCGTCATCGTGATGCAACTTTGGATGCCCGCTTGTTGGACCTTGCTGACCGCCTTCAGCCGGGCCGGGTTGGCGGGGCATCCCGGCTCGAAAGCCCGCCGGATATCCTCATCGTCGGTGGTCACGGTCATGTTGACTTGGACCCGGCCTCCCCGTTCTTCGATTTTCCGGAAGAGGTCCACGTCCCGGGTTACGAGCGGGCTCCTGGTTTGCACCACCAGCCGGGGTGCGTGCCGGTCCGCCATCACCTCCAGTATCCTCTTGGTAACGAGGGCCTTCCGTTCCACGGGCTGGTATGGGTCGGTCACGCTGCTCATGTAGACCCGCTTGTTGTCCAATCCGCCCGCCGGCAGTCTGCTGATTATCTCCGCAGCGTTCTCCTTCACTGTCACCCACTCCCCCCAACTGTTTTGTTTGGTCTTGGTGGGCGTGAAGAAGGCGGCGTAGCAGTAGGTGCAGCCGAAGCTGCATCCCCCGTAGGGGTTCAGGCTGTAGTCGTAGTCTCGGAGAAACCCGTTCCCAGGGTTCAGTATTTGTCCTACCCGCCGGTATTCAATGCTGGTCTCTCCCATCTGCGTTATCCGCTCCGCTTGGGTCATGCTCCAATCCTCCAATTTCTTTCTCCCGCCGGGCCGCGCTTCCGGTCGGACCAAGCGGCCCGGCGGGGGTCCCTGCGGGGTCCGGGCCCTTCGTCCCGGATGGGTCCCGGGCCATTCGGGTAAGAGGATGAGTCTCTGCTCCCGTGCCCGACGTTTTCCGCGGAGCAGTCTTTTCCTGCTAGCCACACCGGACTGTGTTTGTCGTCGGCGGCGCCCGGTCCCTGTTGCTGCCGGGACTAACGGGCTGTCTTTATGTTTCCGGCGGTATGCTTGGGGGGTGTTTGGTCCAGCTCCCGCGGAGTTGGACTGAGCTTCGACGGTTTCGCCGGGATACCTATGAAGCAGGGTTGATGCGTGTCTTCGCCTTCCTCAGGGGGAAGCGGTATACAGGTGTTCTGCGTTTCAGTGCCACACTTCCTGCAGGTGTCGTTCCCGCCACAGTTCGGCCTTGGCAAGGTACTCGGTCAACGCTCGTTCTATGATGTCATGGTGGCAGACTTGTTCCCAGTCCACTTGGCGCTTGAGCCTCTCCCATACCTCCTGGTCTATCATGATGTTCATCCGAACGTCGTTATTCAGTCCAGCCATATTCTCTCCCTCCTACAGTGAGTGGGACACGCCATTGCGATGGGTCCATTAGGAACCGTGCTGCCGCTCGTTCTACGATGTCATCAACGGATGACCTTTCCTACGTCGCCCGATTGGCGAGCCGCCGGGTTGTTCAAGGGTCTGTTGGTCTCTCTGGTCCTTGGGACGCTTGAGTCGGGCCGCTCCGACTTCCATCTCCTTGAATTCCGTGCGTTGGATTTCAGTGCGGCGCAGCAATGGGAGCGGATGCAGATTATGTCCGCTCTTCTTGGCAGTCTGTCTCAGCAGGGGGTTCGCGCCGGTTGTGAATCACGAAGCTGCTCTTCCTCTACTCCATCAGCCTCGTCACGTCGCTCAGCAGCAGGTACAGCCCCGACACGAACAGCAGGGCAATCCCCCCGGCTACGATGGCCCGCTCCAGCTTGGGGTTCGCTGGTTGACCGCCCCTCAGAGCCTGCACTCCCTCGGACATCACCCGGTACCCGTCCAAGGGGGGGATGGGCAGCATGTTCGTCACCGCCACCCCCAAGTTCAGCGTTGCCAGGATCACCGGCCAAGCGTGTACCCCGGCGTACTTCACGGCCTGCGCCGTCTGGTACGCTCCCATCACCGGCCCCGATACTGCGTCCAGCCGGTTCTCCGGGTCTCCGGTCAGCGTCAGGAACAGTTCCGTCATCGCGTTCAGGTACGACCCTCCCATGTTCCACACCCGCTGCCCCGCGGCTTGGGGGGTCATCCGGTTCTCTATTCGCGTAGTCTCCGTGTGTTCCAGCGTGATGCCCATCCGTCCGGTCTCCGGGTCGGGTTTCACCCGCACGCTGATGTTCTTCCCGTTTCTCCTGAGCCCGATGCGGAGTTCCTTCCCGGTCCGCGCCGCCCGTTCTATCTGTTCCTCGATCTTCTTCACGTCCGGGTGCAGCAGGTTGTTGATTGTCACTATCCGGTCTCCGGGCCGGACGCCGGCCTTGTGGGCCGGTCCGCCGGGGTCAGTCCAAGCCACGGTCCAAGTCGGGGCGTTGACGGAGGTTATGGGAAAAATGGCGACGACCGCTAGGGCGGCGGCCATCAGCAGGATGTTCGCAGCGGGGCCGGCCAGCGTGATCGCCGCCTTCCGCTTCCACGGCATGACGTTGTACGCTTCAGGCAGCTTGCGGGCGGGGTCTTCTTGGATCGTCACCCCGGCCGCAACCGGTATGGCCCGTAGGGACCAGGACATGTCGGCAAAGACCATCCGCTCTTCGTCTATCTCTCTCACCTTGCCGTTCAGAGGCATGTCGCTCCGGCGGTGTTGCTGAACGGCGCTCCATTCCTCCGGGGTAAGTTTCTTCCCGTTCTGGACGAACAGCCCGCCTGCGGTATAGTCCTCTTCTCCCGGTTTCCTCGTCACGTACACGGAGACTAGGTCTCCCGGTTTCAAGTCCTCGATCTTGGCGCCTATAAGCTCCGTTTGGGGGGTGAGTCGGACAGTCGTCCGGCCGGTGCGGCGGGTTATGACGCGCCACCCGATGCCTATCTGGAACTCTCCGACCTTGGCCCGGTGGAGCTTCGCCAAAGCCAGGTGCCCCAGTTCGTGAACGGTCAAGGTGACCAGTATCATGGGTATGAAGCTGAGGGCGTAGAGCAGTGTGGTCAACTCTTTCTCTCCTCGGGCTACAGTGGTCCTTGGGGAGGCCGGACTGTTTTGTGCTTGGGCCCTATGGTCTCGTCTGTTCCTGGTTAGGGGCTCCCGGCGGCTATCGCGGCGCTTTGCTCCATCATGCCGATGATGGTCATGCAGTGGTAGCGGCACCGGTTCAAGAGCAGCCAGGCCCTCGAGGAGTTCTCCGAGACGGGCTGGGCCTCGGTCCTTTCCCTCGCCCTTTCCAATGCTTGTATCAGCCCGTCGTAGTGCTCCCGCTTCCGGTTGATGCCGGTAGGCTTTCCCCTTGGGTCTCTCTTGATGCTGTTCATCCCGGCCGCGGCCGGGACGTCCAGGAAGTCCAGTTCCGGCTGGCTGGTCAGCATGACCTCGCGCAATTGCGTTGCGTTGTGACACAGCGCGGTGGCTTCAAACCGGATCATCTGTCCAGGGGTGTATTCCGTCTTCTTCGTCAACATGCTGGTTTCCTCACGTTCTGTTCGGCTTGCCGGGCGTTCTTGAATTCTGGCACGCTCCGGCGTCTTGGCGTTTTTCTCAACCGTCAAAGTCTTGGCTGCGTTCGTCCTGCTACGCTTCTTCCAGTTGTATCGGAGTTCGCGCATGGGCCTTCGTCCGGTTGTCCTGTTCTTGGTGTTTCTGACGGTGTCTTTCCTCTTCTTGGGTTGCGGTCTGCTGGGCGGC
This sequence comes from Dehalococcoidia bacterium, assembly GCA_965261795.1. Lineage (GTDB taxonomy): Bacteria > Chloroflexota > Dehalococcoidia > Lucifugimonadales > UBA3495 > CBDCFV01. The sequence goes on along the minus strand of OZ253476.1, from coordinate 3,031,153 downwards.
GGCGATTCCGAGCCTTCCGATATGGGTCTCATCGAGTTCGGGGACGATGTGGCGGGGGATGAGTTGCGGAACATGCTGGAGTCCCAGGAGGGGGTGGACCAGTTCTTGTTTATCGCCCCCGAGGTGTTGATCGAAATCCACTTCCTCCACAGCTTTCAGGTCCGGTTGGAACGTCTTCGCGGGACCATCAAGGACCTGAACGCAGCGGCGGAGACCTCGGGCCCGGTGGACGTGGACTTGGACTGGGTCATAGAGGTCCACGAAGTCACCCGGGAGTCGGACGACCTGTTCCAAGTTCTCACTTCTATGGAGATCCCCGAGTCCCAGCGAGACCAGTACCGGCACCTCCGTCTCGGGATGCTGGAAGCGATTCAGGTCGCCGGCTACGGGGCTGACCGTCTCTTGGCCGCCTCGGTGGTGGTCGGCCCGTCGGGCCGTTCGATGCTGAACATGAGCGATGACGAGTCCGACCAGTTCCAAGTCCTGATCCGGGAGGCCAGGTTCTTCCTCTCCGATGCTCAAGGCCGGGTTGAGGGGGAGGTCCAAGAGGTGTCCCGGGTTGTTGGCAGCTTGTCCCTGAGGTAGGTCTCTTTCGTATCTGGACGAATTCTTAGTGCGGGTTTGGGTATTATGCTTTCCAAGTTGGTCGAACTCATCACCCGGTTGGACCGGCGTATCGGACTTGTTGTCGTAAGCTTGACCGCGGTCTTGCTGATCGGTATTCCCATCTTTATTCTCACGTCGGGGGATGACGAGGGAGCGGACGGGAGCGCCGGCGCCGCCGGCACCGGAGAGGCGCTCTTGGGTCCGGACGGACTTCCGCTCCGTTCCACCGAGGAGATAATAGCTGAGAGCGTCTCCGAGAGCGTCGCGGCCACCATGCAGGCGATACCGACGCCCACGCTTGCCCCGACTCCCGACGTTGCAGCCACCCTCCAAGCGCAGTTGGCCTTCAACCGGGACTTGGCCCCGGCGGTGGTCGCGCTCGACCCATTGGTGAGGGAGGAAGACCGGTCTCCCTACCTTACTCCGGCGGAACTGGGGTACTTCGAAGAGATTGGCCCCCGCCTCTGGATTCATACCCAAGTGTGGTTTCACGTGCGGCGGGTCATCTCGGTGGAGGTCGCGGAGTGGGACCCTGAGGTCTTCAACTACGACTTGGGGCGAGCCGAAGAACTGTTGGCGTCAGCCCCGGACCGGGCCAACTACTCCAGCATGGGCGAGGTAGGGTTCGTGGTCCGGTCCTATGCCGACGACATCGAGACAGGGATGGCCGGGGTCTCCCAAGCAGTGACCCAACTCGCTGAGGCCCGGTCTATCTTGGAGGAGGAGGAGGTGGGCGCCCCCGAGCGGACCAGGCTGATCCGGATCAGCCGGGATGTGGAATACCTGCTGGACGGGTTCGACGAAGCAATGTCCTCCTACGGCTGTTCCGTCTGCGGGGAACTCTTCCGCCGGGCGGAGTATGAGTGATTCCCGTCAGGTGGTCTCCTCCCTCCATCTGGGAAGAACCGGAACCTCCGGGTTCGTCCGTTGACATACTGGCGGAAGAACGGGAGCGCCGCACCCGGGGCCGCGGGCGCATCCGGCGTTTTTGGCCGGGCAACTGGCTGACCGGCCGCTCGGGCGTCTTTGCTCTCTGTTTCTTCTTGGCGTCAGGACTGGGCTTTCTCGGGTTTCAACACTTGGATTTTGGCGATCCCTACGCACCGGTCTCTTCTTCTCCGCCGGGGTCCGTTTTCCCGGAGGAGATCCGCAGTCTCACTGCTGCGGAGTATTCGCTGGCGTCCCGGTACGGGGTCCCTCTTCACTTGGGGCCGGGGGGCCGCCCGGTCGTGGAGGTGAATTCCACCAAGGACGTCCGGGAACTGACGGCCTTCGAGGTGGAACTGGACTCTCTTGTTTCCTACATTCCGTCGCGCCGGGGTCTCATCATTCAGGTCCCCGGCCCGAAGGGGCAGGGGATGTGGTGGATGGACGATTCGGATATAGCTTCTCTCCGCCCCTTGGCATCCTTCACCCGGTTCTCTTGGCGTGACCGCCAAGAACGGGAACTGAGGCGGACCGTTCGCGGGATAGTCTTGGGCTTGCTTCTGCTGAACAGCGTGGATTTCGAGTTTTGGGAGCGGGGCTTGGGAGAGCCCTTGCTGGACGTGGTGTCTCAAATCAAAGGGCCCTACCCCCCGGCCCAGCGGGGCCATTGGGGCGCCGTCCCGGGGCTGTGGGTCTGCGACCGGGAATTGGAGTGGGACCTCCACCAAGGAGTCACTCCCGGTTGTCCCGGCAGCGGCTACCGGGAGGTCTTGCAGGAGGTCTGGATATACGCCGGGGCGGTGACTGACCGGCTGGAGGGTCTCGGCCGCTACGTTGTGTACATGGACGGGATGGACTCGGCGGACCTCCACCAGTCCGAGGCGAGGCTTGCACTCTCCTACGAGATACTGGACCTGTTCCAAGACGCCCGGGACTTGGACCGGGCGTTGGCCCGGCTCCGGGGCGTCTCCGGGGAGTGGGGCCTTCCCATTTCTGTCGGCTTTATGGGAGGTCCCTGACCATGCGTCTGCTTTCTCTCTTCCTGTTCTCTGTTCTCCTGTTCTTGGATGTTTCCTGCCTGTCCGGGCCGCCGGCCCCGGCCCCTCTCGTTATGCCGACTCCGTTCCCAGAAGTGGCGGCCGTCCCGGCGACTCCGCCGGCCTTGTTGACACAGGAGGCGGTGGGGTTGCGGCGGCTCCGGGACCAGCATGCTTCCTTGATTGCTTCGATTCCTCCGACGCCGGAGCCCACTCCTACGCTGACTCCGCCGGAACTCTCGGCGTTGGTCTCGGCACGGGTCAGGGAGCATCCCGAGGGCGTCCCGTACCCGTCCCCGGTGGGGGAGGACTGGTTCGACCCGGCCTTGGGGTTGGACTTCTACCAAGAGGAGGGGGGCGATTGGACGGACCGGCGGGTGCGGGAGACTCATTCGCACCGCGATTTGTTCTACTACGAAGACTACCCGGAGTCTGTCCTTAACTTCGCGGATGGGAGCATCCACCACCCTCTGGCCCGGGAGATGGTCTTCGAGGCGGTGGCGGTCCTGCCCCTGCTGGGGGACCCGACTCCGGCGATGATTGATTCGTTCTCCCGCCGTTTGGGTTGGGAGATCAGGGACTCCCCGGAGCCGATGGTCAATTTGTGGACGACCTTTACGGTGCGCCGGGAGAGGGTGTTCTATTCCTACGCGGTGGGCGGGGTGATGCTGATGGGGGTGTCCTCGGTGGATAGGGGAGAGGATGACTTGTTGGAGTACGTCACCCTTGGCCGCTGGGTCGGCCCGGTGGTGGTGGAGCGGCTGAAATGAAGGGTTTCTTGGCTCCTTGTTTGTACCGAGGTTAGGAGTAATACTCTTCGCGACTACTGTTCATCACACTCCCACTTTGATGACACCCCCTAAAACGCTCCGTCGTATCTGCCCGCCCATGACGTGTGCCTGGCGTCAGGGTCAGCCCCGAACACGTCCGCCCGTCCTTCTGCTTGCGCTGCCTCGTTTTCCTCAAGGCGACGCATCGCGGCGCCGGCCACGTCATGCGCTAGCCCGATAGCTCGCCCGTAATCGCCCGCAGCGATGGCTAGGGTCACCGTGTCCGAATCGACTACCGCCCCGGCTAGGTCCGCCGCCGCCGCCTCAGTTTCCGCCGTCCGGTCTGCTGCCGGTTTCCAGTGCGCCGCCCGGTATTTTGCAGCGTCGTGCGCCCACTCACGGGCCAGGTCCTCTAACGTTTTCTGAGTCATGCCCCCCTTAAAAATTGAATCCACGCCGCCCGCTCCGGGCCGGGCCGGTTCGAGTTCTCAGATGCGGTTTTGTCGAAGTGACACCCGCGGCATAGCGTTTGAAGGTTAGCCAGGTCCAGCGGATCGCCGCCGGCGCGGATTCGCAACACGTGGTCAACTTCCAGCCTTCCAGCCTTCCCGCAAAGAACGCAACGCCAACCGTCGCGGTACCGGGGATTGGCGAAGAACATGCAGCGACTGGCATTGTTGCTGGGGTTTGGCAACCTGATGACAGCGGAGGGTCAACTGGCCTGCTGACCTCCGCGTCAGCAGGCCCAAACCTTTCGGTAGAGCGCCTCCGGAATCGGTACAGCCCTGCCGGGGGAGAAATCAAATGGCAAAACCAACAGTAGTGCGGGCAATAGATGCCTCACATGCCAGAAGACCGGCCCAACACCAAAAGACGAGCAGAGCCGTCCCTTGTTCAGAGTATCTCTAAGTATCGTCGAGCAGGCTGGTAGAGTGTCGCTATTGAATTGATGGGTATAGAGACCTCAGCCTGGTTCGGGCGTCTATGGCTGCTACTTCGGAATTGGTCAGGCCGTACAGCTCATAGACCAGCCAGTCTATCTGCTCCTCGAGCTCGCCGGTGTCCGCATCGGGGTCGGCGGCTTTGAATTCAATGATTTCATCCACCAGTTGAATGATGGGTTGCTGCTTTGCGGCGGTGGGTTTGAGGATGGGGATGGTCTTTTTCTGTAACAGGAATCAATACCCCAAGCGGGAGTTCAGAATAGCTGCAATGTACTTGGCCTGATAAACCGCGCCTTCAATTACAACCGGCGTTTCCTGGGACCGTATCTTACCTGTGACGCTCTGTTCTATGGTCACTCTTTCTTCTCCCCCAAGCTCCGGTCGTACTCCTCCCACGACTCCATCCCGAACTTCTCCCACGTCTCCGTCCCCGGACCGTCTTGGGGCGTCACCATCACGTGCCCCGGGAGTGGGAACCCGGTGTTGGGCCACCTTAGGTCTGGCCAGACCCTGAATATTTCTTCGTCGGGGATCGGTGTATTCTGGTATGAAGGTGATACGCGGACAAACCCCGATCTGACGTATTGGACTTGCTCCTCGGTCAGGATGTGGCCTGGCGCTTCCCAGTGAGATATCCTTGGTGTCCGGTTGTAGGTGCCGGGTTCGAGCGTTGGCGACTCGTGCACCGTGAGCACCACCGGGCCGATGATCCGGTGTTGCATGTAGTCGGTGTCGTCCCAGTAGTTGGGATAGACCAGGTTGGGGTCTCGGTGGTAGACCATTTGGCTTGCAATGGATCTGGACCGTTTCAGTAGGTTGGTATCATATCCATTCCAGTGGTCGGGCACGTAATCGATGTCTATCTTGTTGTATTGGTCGTCAGGTACGAATTCGGGGTTCTTGCCCTGCCCCAAGTCCACGAAATGGGGTTCCGCTTCGTATGCTGACAGGTCTTCTCCGAAGCGGACTACCCACCGGTCCGGGTCGTCGAAGGAGGTCCAGCGGTTTTGCAGGGAGATTACGAAGGATATGCTGTAGCGGGTGCTGGCGTCCAGCTTTTCTGCATGTTCTCTCTTGATTCTGTCGTTGATGTATTTTAGGTACGCTGCTTTCGCTTCCTCCTCCGGTTTCCCGGAGGAGTATCGGTAGTTTCTCTCGTAGTCGCTGCGGTGCTCCTCCGGTACCTCATCCAAGAGGGTGGGTTGTTCCGTGGACAGCAACGGCAACGTGTGTTCGGCGTGGGCGGTGATGCGCAGGATGGGCAGCCGGGGGTGCAGGAATTCCCACTGGACTTGGGGAACGTTGTGGAAGTCCACGCTGAAGCTTATGGAACGGTAATCTTTGCGTCCCGGGTACCCCGCTCCTATCCGTACGTATTCCTCCATCGTCCACTCCTGGGGGGAGTATGATTTCGGCGTCAGAACTTTTCCGTCGCGGTTGGTCTCCTTGTAGTTCCACCAATTCCTGGGGTGAGGCTTTGCTGAAGGGAGTATCGCCTCCTCCAGTAGCTTGGCTACCGTCTCTGCCAAGATCCCGCGGGTCGAGTTGTCCCCGAACCAGTAGGGGTCTGCGCTTTGTAAACCTAGAGTTGAATTGCTATGCGCATAAAGTACGAATCTGTGTTCTGCGTTGTGCACCTGCTCGAACCAAGGGTTGTAGATGAAGTATATGAGTCCGTTGTTGGACATGGTTAAGTCGAAGCCCCTGTTTTTGCTCTCGTAGCCGGGAATGTAGAAGATGTTTCCGTTGCCTTGGCTGGCTATGTGTTGCAACTCCGGAAACAGGTGCAGGTAGGGGTGGTCGTGGACCTCCGGGTACTCCATCAGGGAGCTTTGGTTGGGGTTGTCCAGTTCCACGAATTTAACGGGTTCGTCCGGGTCCAATGCGAACTGTTCCAAGTCTATCTGTCTGTAGATGTCCTGCAGTAGCACTTGTTCGTTGGTCTGGGGGTCCTCCGGGACCAGCGCCGCGATGTTGTCCGGCGTTGGCTGCGCTTCTGCTGGCTCTTGCGTTACGACAGGCGCTGCTTTTGTTTGTGTCACTGTTGCGTCAGGCGGTGTCGTTGGCTCTCTTGGTTGCACCGCCGTTCCGGGTTGCGCCGCCTTTCTTGCGTCCCTCTTGGGGGTCGGGGTGGGCAGCAGGTGGTCCAACCGCTGGGGCTTGGCCGGTCTCGTTTCCGGTGTCTTGGTCGGCGCGGCGACGATTTCTTCCCCGCTTGGTTGTGCGTTCTCGCCGCTTCCTGTCGTTCCTGCGGGCTGGCTTCCGGTGTTCATTTCCGTCGCTGCCGGTTGGCTTCCGGTGCTTGTTCCTGTCCCCTGGGAGTCGCTTCCGCTGTTGCACGCTGCCAGCACCGCTGCGGTCAGGACAATGGCTCCCATCTTGATCAGTTTCTGAATCATCCTCTCTTTGCTCCTCTTCTTTCTCTCCGGCCTGCGGCGGCGGGGCGGGCCGGTGGTTTCCTGCCGGGCGCGCCCCACGGAACCAATTATAAAACTGATGGCAATCCCCCCGTTGTAACATGCTGGGGTGAGTATGTTGCGTTTCATCCGGCTCAGGGTCTTCCTGTTGTTCATTTCCTTCCTTGCTGTTTTGGTCTTGGCCGGTCAGGGCGCCCCGGGGTTGGTCCAAGCTCAGACCGGACCATTTCAATTCGACGACTTTGCGTGTTGGGCCACCGGTCCTTTTCCCACTACGGGGACTGACTTCAGGGACTTGAGCATGGAGCCGCATTGGGGGAGGGATGCCGACGAGTTCGTGGTCGATTTCCGGGATTTGGGGAACGACGTCCTCTTTCCCGCGGAACTGGAAACGGACTACTTGGAGGGTGTTCACGTGCCTACGGCCTCGACGGAAGAGCCTGTCTATACTCTCTTTGATTCCATGCCTGAGTTGGTGGACTACACTTTTGCCTTCGATAGTCTCAGCGACTTAACATACATGAATGATGTCAATATTCTTGACCGCCGGTTCAAGAGACTAACGGACAGGTTGAGGGTAGGCACCATCGGCCATGTCCCTTACGTTCCTCATTTTGAGGAAGATCAGCGCTTCCTGCTCCCTTGGGATACGAGGGATGAGTATATGGACCGCCGCCGGGTCGCTGTTCCCTACAAGAAGGCTGTCCAGTCCTACAGTGGAAATTGGTTTGACCCAGCCAACCCCGATGGCGGCCGCGAGGTGGACTTCGTGGACTTGGCCCGGGACCAAGCCGCCAACCGCTTGGAAGCCTTGGAAGGCACCGTCACCGCGGCCGGGGACGGCGGCGTGGTCTACTACGGGACCATCGAAGCGGTGGCCCAGGAGTTCACCTTCCAAGCCAATGACGATTGCTCCGGAAGTTCCTGCTCGGGCGTTACCACCGTTTCCAGCGAACTGGTCCCGGTGACTTTCCATACCAGCGTCCGGGAGCAGAACGATGGGCAGACCTACCGGAACGTCACCGGGGAGGGCGACCGGGAGGTCACGACGGAGGATGCCGACGTTTTGCCCGTCGTTTTGGAGAAGGAGCAGATCGAGTTTGACCTGTCCCTCTTGCCTCCCAGCACCTTGCACCTCCGTGATCCAGGCTCCGGGGCCTACTACCGCCGGTACCAAGAGAACACCGGCTCCGACGAGCTGCGCATCAGCTTGGTGCTGCAGGACCGGTACCGCAGGGACTTTCACCTGGACCCGGACAGCGGGGCGTTGTACAAGGGGCGGGGACTGCCGGTCATGGGGTTCAACTCTTGGACCTATGACCGTATTGACTTGGGGCGTGACTCTGACTTGAACGAATGGCGTAAGGATATAGATTCTGCGTTTGTTCCTACTGAGTTTAAACATAAGGGTTACCGGCAGCCTCTCCTCAACAAGCCTTATTTCGGTGGCCGTTCGGCCGAGCCTTGGTTTCATCCCATACCTACGGCCGCCGGTTCTGTGCCGCATGGGCGCATCCAATGGCCGGTCGATCTTGAGGACCTCAACTGGTACCTTTACAAGCTTCCCGTCGCGGAGTACCGGGGCCCCCTCTGGCTTTATTGGGTGTCCAATGAGGGACGCCTCCGGGTGGTGAACAGCGCCTACGGCGAAAACCCGGTCCCCTTTCCTGAAGAGGCGGCGTTGGACTTGGGACTCCTTATTGACCCGGACGGCAACGATGTCGCCGATGGCATTCCGACCTGCTTCCTCCCAGGGCAGAAGGCGCCTGACGGCACCTTCCGGGAGTACCCGGCGTCCAACTACCGGCTTCCCTTGAATATTGACACCATCGAGTGCGAGGACGTCGGTCCTTGGGACTGGTCGAACGTTTGGAGAGGAAACCAAGATAGGGTGAATCTTCCCTTCGATACTCCTGATTGGCCGGCGTCCCCTCATTTGCTGGACGAGGATCTCATTGTCAAGCAGGGGGTGGAGAGCGCCGTGGACGCCGGTGCTGCCATCGGCGCCCGTCAGCTGAACCGTTTCGACTTCTTCATCCAGGAGTCGGAGCGCATGGGGAACTTCCCCCCAGGTGAGAAGGGCTATCACGCTGAGCGCCGCTACGGGCTTCCCCGGGACGGCGACTCCAGGGACCAGTACGTCGATGAATGGGCCTTCGAGCCTCTCGACCCGAACATGCCCCACCTGCTGGTGGTCACCTTCTACGAAGCCAAGGTCGATGATGACCTGCTCGACTTCCGGGTGGTGACTGGCACTGATGCTGGTGAGAAGTTTGGCTCCCACGTGTTCTCGGTCCCCAAGCGCAGGCTCCAGCGGGTCGTGTGCCGGATGTTTGTTCATCCCTCCGGGAACGAGGGCATGTTTAGTAAGGCCGTCGGCGTAGCCACTGGTGTATACAATGCTGGCAAGAGTTTGGTGGGTGGAGCCCTCGGGGCAGCCAAGGACTTCGCCGGGGGTGCGGTGGGCGGAGCGGTCAGCGGCTGGTTGGGCAGCATAGCGAGGGGGGTTGCGAGCGCTCCCGCCGATGTGTCCCGCTCCAGCGTCGGGCTGGTCTGCGACGGGATGACCAAGCTGGACGAGCAGTCGGGCTTGGACGCCGGTCTCGTTCCTGCTTCCTCCGTTTCCCTCAGGGACCCCGAGGGCCGGATCAGGATGAATGCAGCGTCGCAGAGCAAGCTGGAGGGGATAGAACAGTGCCATGAAATTTCCACCCCGTCCGTTTCGACCTGCAAGAGAGCCTCGGACGTCGTCTTCGAAGGCGCATGTCGGAGCCTGCCCGAGATGCGTTTGCAGGTCAGGGACGCTGAATTCATCAACCTTCACACTTCTGTTGAATATGATGAGTACAGTGTCCAGTTGCCCTCGGCCAACCGGTTGCACTACGGGGAGAGAGGTGCGGTTGAAATCGCTCCCTCGACTGAGGTCGGCTTCGAGCCGGAGTTCCTTATCACGGTCGACCCTTCGCCTCTCCCTCCGTCTCCCCCTCCGGACCCTCTGACGCCCCGCAACGTGGGTCTGACCCGGGCTTTCCTCAATTGGGAGTTCAGGTGGGACACTTCTTCTTCAGACATCCATGACGTAATCGACGGTTTCATGGTCTTCGTCTACCCGGACCAGAAGTCTTCGTCGGTGTTGGTCCCCGAGGGCGGTTTCCCTTTCATTATGCCCAGGTTCATCACGTCTGTTGATGGGGGTGGGTACACGCATAAGGTTTTGGTGGACGGGTTCTCGGTGGGCGGCCTCGACTATTATTCGGTTAATTCGACCCGTGCACAGTCTGGCTCTGACAGTTTGTTTCACTTGAAGCCGGGCGATGACTACGATACTTTCTCCGTCATCGGCGTTCCGCGTGTGCATACGGACTACGAGGATTTCAACAAGCTCATTCACAACATGCCCTTGGCCCCCGGCTTCGTGCACAGCTTCGAGGTCGCGCCCTACGTGGGGCAGCCGTACAGCGATGAGTTCCGGCTGGGCCCCCGGTCGGAGAGGGTCGTCTTGGACGGCGACCGGATTGCTTGTGACGAAGTCTCGGCGCCGGAGACGGACGTAGAGCTTGTTCGTGAACTCTACGACTGCGGGCCGATGGCGCTGGCGCGGCTGGGCTACGTGGACGACGGGTTCCGGCCGGGCCTGCTGGCCTTGACCGGCACCGACATCTGCACTGACATCTTCTCCAGCACTCCGGCCGGGTTTACTTGGGATAACAGGGCGGTCCGCGAAATCTGGCAGTTGGTCTGGATCCTCGCCGGCTCGGTCCTCTTCACGCTCCTGGTCTGGCAGGGACTCCGGATGACCTACGATGTCTGGCTCGACTCCCAGCCCTCGGTCGGTTTCCGGGAATTGGTTCCCCGGTTCCTGCTGGCGGCGGCGTTGGCCGCCGGCAGCTTGGTCATCTGCCAGGTGGTGCTGGTGGTGGCGTCGGATTTGACCTGCTTTGTGGCCCAGTACACCGGGATGAGCATGTGGGGCGTGATCGGTTCCACCTTCGTCGTCGTGTTCGAGAGTGCTTGGAACTTGCTTGCATCAACGGTCACCTCCGGCGTGGCACCGCTCAATCTGCTCAGCAGCTTCATTACTTTGTTTTTCTACGGGGTCATCATCCTGTTTGTCCTGTTCTACATACTGTTTCTGTTTCTGAAGGTCTTGTTGGGGATGCTGCTCCGCATCGCGCTCTTGGCGGTCTTGGTCGCGGTCTCCCCGCTGGCCTTTGTGTTCTACGCTTCGGATGCCACGGCCCACTGGACCAAGCGTTGGGTGACCATGTTCTTGGGGGCGACCTTCCAGCAGGTCGTGGTGTTGGTGGTGATTTACTTGGGTCTCAATATAATGAAGGAGTATTTGTCGGGGGGAGCGGACGTGGGTCCGGGGTCTACATTGGTGGGAATGATCGTAGCTTTTGTCACCCTCAGCTTGGCGGCGGCGGTCCCGGACATCGTGAATCCGGCCGGTAAGGGAATTTTCTACGCCTTCGGTGAGATGGGCAAGATGGCGTTGGCCGCGACGGTGGTTGCTGGTACCGCCATCGGTGGTGGATTGGTGGGCGGTATTGGTGGATTGGCGGGCGGTGTTGGGGGGGCTGCGGGAGCGGGCGGTGGGGCTGCGGGCGGCGGTGGGGCCGCGGGAGCGGGCGGTGGGGCTGCGGGCGCGGGTGGTGGGGCTGCGGGCGGCGGTATGTCCCCCGCTGGCGGCGGCGGCGATAATCTCATCTCGTCGGTGAACCGGCGCCCCAGCGGGTCCGCCGCAGCCGCCCCGGCCTCCGGGCCCTCCAGCCGCCCGGCTTCAGCCTCCGGCGGTGCGCTCCTCTATGGTCCCAGCGGTCAGCCCTTGCCGTCGTCCTCTGGGCCCTCGGCTCCTGGGTCTGCGGCTCCCGATCCCTCGGCTCCCGGGTCTGCGGCTGCTGGTTCCTTTATTCCTGGGTCCTCAGCCCCCGGGTCTGCGGCTGCTGGTCCCTCGGCTCCCGGGTCTTCGGCTCCGCCGGGCGGGGTCTTGCTCTCCACCTCTCCGACCGGGGGGGCTGCTCCGACCGAGGGGGCTGCTCCGACCGAGGGGGCTGCTCCTGCTCCCAGACGGGGCGTGGGGAGTGTGCTCCGCGACGTGGGCCGGGGAATGCGCAGCGGGTTCGCGGGGGGAGCTCGCCGGGGCTCGAGGCTCAATACCATGATGTCTGACACGATGTCCGGTAATGCATTCTATAGTCGCGGTTCCCGGTCCAACCAGGCTGCCCAGCAGAGCAGCGAACGACGCGCGGAGCAGTCTGAGGAGCGCCAACACACTGCGGATGCGTACGACCGGCTTTCCGAAACCCTGGGTCGAATTGATGACCGTCTGGCAGGCATCTGATGCAGACTTGCTGTTCCAACGGGAGGTTGAAATGAGCTTGGGTTCTTATGATTCCCCCACCTTCTTGGGTCAGAAGGACAAGTATTTCTTGGGCCTTTCTCTGCCTGAGTTGATGGTCTCCATGAGCGTCGGGGCCTTCTGGTTCTTCCTTACGTTCTTGGTGCCTGCGGGGTTCATCGTCCGTATTTTGATTGCTCTCCCCCTCACTGGGGGAACCATGACGTTCATCTTCTTCCGGGTCTCCGGCATGTCCATACCGTCCTATCTGTTGCTCTCCTTGGTGCGTCTGTTTCGGCGTCCCTCCTACGAGGAAAACCAGGAAGCCATTCTGGACGGCTCGTCGGCTTGGCTGGCAATCCAAGACCGGAACTCGGAGAAGAAGCCCATGTTCTTCGGACTCGTGGGGCGGAGCCGCCGGGCGGTCGCCTCCGTTCCGGATGCTCGCAAGGCGGAGATTAAAGCGGAGATGGACCGCCAGATGACGGATACCGCAGTCGGCATGGAAAGTTGGGCCAGGGACGCTATCCAGTCCTTGGTCAAGGGAAAGTAGGACGTTGGGTTTCCGGTTGAGGTTCCTTCTTATTCTCTTTTTGTTTCTGCTGGCGTCCGGGCTGTTGCTCCAGATCCCTGCTCCCGTTTCGGCGCAGAGCGCAGACTTGTTGTTCGAGGAAGAAGCCTGCCGGGAGGACCCCCATAGCGAGGACTGCATCTGCGCCGCAGTGCGCAGGTACGGTGACTTTCCCAAGGAGTTCAATCCCGACGGGACTCCGAAGGACGCGGATGGGGACGGCCATGCACCCCTTCTGGAAGGTCGCATGTGGGTTGACGCTCCGGACGAATCGGTGAGCGGCGAAGAGTCTGACTTGGAGTTCATGTCTGGCGACCGCTACTCGCAAGGGTGCTCCCTTGCCTACTTCCGGGAGAACCTCCGGCGCTTGTGGTACTTCGCGGTGTCGCTGGGAGCGGCGTTCACTGTGATCAGCTTGATTTGGGTGGGGGTGGTCCACATGCAGAATACAGCGTCGGGGGTGGACATCTCCCGGACCCGCGCGATGCTGGTGCGGGTGAGCATCGGCATCATCATTATCGCTTGTTCCTCCCTGATTTTGGAGGGCTTGAACGCGGTCCTGTTCACGGGGCTGGACTCTTGGACGCTGGAGCGGGGTGTCTTCTACACCCCGCGGTGATTTGGGGGTTGCGGGTCCGGTCTCCGGCGGTCTGACGCCTTGGGGCAACGTCTTCGGGGTGTGGGACGAATGTATTGCTGAATATAACCCGTCTCGCGGTTGTCAAAGAGGGGTTGTATGTGAAGGTCCTGAAGTGGTTGAGAGCAGCAATCGCGGCGACCGTTGACCGGATGGCTTGGAAGATGCTGCTTCGCTACTGGCTGTTTATCCTGCTGATTGCATCCTGGTTGTACGTCCTCCCTGGTGTACTTTTACCTTTGATGTTCGTCGTCTTCGTCGTCGCTGTTCCAGCAGGTTGGGGATTCTTCTTGGCCCGAGCCGCTTGGCTGAATATAACCCGTCTCGCGGTTGTCAAAGAGGGGTCGGATGTGAAGGTCCTGAAGTGGTTGAGAGCAGCAATGCTGCGCCGCCTCGAATATTGGATCGAACTGATTGCACCTGGGTGGTGGCTCGAACTGATTGCACCTGGGTGGTGGCTCGACAAAGAGGGGCTGTATGTGAAGGTCCTGAAGTGGTTGAGAGCAGCAATCGCGGCGACCGTTGACCGGATGGCTTGGAAGATGCTGCGCCGCCTCGAATCCTGGCCGTTTGTCCTGCTGATTGCACCCGGGTGGTGGCTCGACGATGTGGCTGTTGAGCTTTTCTGGAACCTGTTGGACCCAAGTTATGATCTCGTTCTGTTTACTACGGTGATGCCTCAGGGAGATATTTTACTTGGGGGGGGCTGTACTGTCCTTGGACGGTCCCTTGGACCCAGTGTTGGCGTTGTACGTTCTCCTTGGTGTACTTTTACCTTTTATGTTCCCCGTCTACGTCGTCGCTGTTCTAGCGTTCATTGTGACCTGCTGGATTTCGGTGGGGGTGGTCTACATGCAGAATACAGCGTCAGGGGTGGACATCTCCCGGGCCCGCGGGTTGCTGGTGCGGGTGAGTATCTGGATGACCATTCTCGCTTGTTCCTCCCTGATTTTGGAGGGGGCTTTGGACTGAATTAGTTTCTTTCAGCACTGTTCCCATATCCCTTCCGGTATCCCTCTCTTCCCAGCCGCAAAAGTCTGCCCCCGCCCCCCTCTTCTATCCTTGACCCACGCCTGAATTACCTGCCGAGGCCCGTGAGGTAAAGGTCCATGAGCTTTCTGCTTTCTCTCATTCTCCTCGGCCTCATTCTGGTCGGCGGTATCCTTAATATATAACCGCGGTCCCAACAGGAGCACATGCCACAGTGGCACGCAAAAAGAGGAGCCAGTGTTAAACAATGCGAAAATTCTTGCCAATCGTCATCCCGGTATTCCTCATCATCATCCCGGTATTCCTCATATTCGCGCTGTCGGTCACCATTTTCTCTGTGGTAACCCAGACCACAGCTTCAAAAGAAGCAGGGGAAACTTACTCTGTCCCAATAGCCTACGCTGCCGGGAACCAACCCCTGGAAGCCCAGCTAAGTGATATCAACCAAGTAACCTCCTACCCTGCCCAAAAACTTACCAACAACGGCACGCCGCCGGCAGCAACCCTTGTTCTTCAGGCAACACCAACAGCCGTTCAACCGAAGGCTGTCACCGTTGCACAAGAACGTTGCGAGTTCTGGGCTATTCGGAAATGGCCCAACAACTCCGGCAAGGACTACCTGCTCCAGCGAATCGCGTCCACAAATCCATTTGACCTGGACGACCGCCAACTGGAGCTCTGGGCCTCGGTCCTCGGCTGGGTACCAAACTGCCTGGAATATTGGTCCAGGCTCGCAACCACCCTTGATCTGAACAAACGAAACTTAGACCACCGTTCGAAATGTTACTATGAGATGTATGGCCGCGCCGACAACCTGTTGGATGAATACGAACGAAAGCTCGAGCTGCCAAGCAACACGAATTGGCGACCCCCACTCCTACCCGGGATCAAGACCACCTCAACTCCTTCGTCCGCATTTACCGGCTCCTTATAGCTGAAACCGGTAACAGCCGTGTCAAAAATGAGGACCTGGACCGAGCCTTCGCTGGCTACAAGCGCTACGAGTCTACCCTCCTTCGGATCCTCCTTGGGGACGTTAACCTCGAGGACGTCAATCTCGAATCAACCAGTCTGGGCTACTGCCAGAGATATTACCCCCAATATTTCTTTGACAACCGCTGGGCCCCATTCCCGGCTCCGGCTGATGGCTAAGAGGTTATCTCAAAACCAATCAGTCTCACTGATTCCTCCCAGCCGCAAAAGTCTGCTCCGGCCCCCTGTTCTATCCTTGACCCACGCCTGAATTACCTGCCGAGGCCCCGTGAGGTAAAGGTCCATGAGCTTTCTGCTTTCTCTCATTCTCCTCGGCCTCATTCTGGTCGTAGGTTTCTTTATCTTTAACCCGGGCCTCCGGCTTGGTCCGGTTCTTCGTCGGGTTGGCGGTCTTCTGCGTGGCCGTCGCCTTCGTCGTTCCCCTCCGGCACAGGGTCTCGCTGGTGCTTCCCAGTCCCTTCGAGGAGGTCATCGTTGCCGTCGAGAAGTTCTCTTTATTCGGCGTCAACCTCCTGGCCAGCGTCCTGCGTTTCTTCGGAGGACTCTTCGGCATATCCTGACTTTTGGGAGTCCGTAATGGCAATACCGTTTCTCGGAAAAAAGAAAAGCGGGGACGATTCGCCGCCCCCGGTCAAGTCTAAAATCATTCCTTCCATCGGCGTGTTGGCCCAAGTCCGCCGGGTCCACGAGCAGGCCGTGGAGGACTTTGCAGGGAACCGGTTCGCTGTTTGGAGCGTTCCGGGTTGCGATGCCACTAAGCCCTTCGTGACCAGCGGATGGAACGTCATGCTCAATTCCATCGAGTATCCTGTCCAGGTCCTCATCCGGCAGCACGCCCCGGACCTCTCTGACGTGCGCCGGAAGTACATCGAGGTCCGCCCTGATTCGATGCGCTCCGGCCGGATCAACGACGTGGGAAATTCCCTGCTCGATTATCTCCAGTCAATGGAACAGGAGGGCAACATCTTCAGCCGCCATTGGTACGTCTCCGCCGGCGAAGCTCACTCAATGGAACTGGAATCGGTGATGAACCAGGCTGGGTTCGGAGTCCAGCGGCTGGATGACGAGGAATTGGGGCTTCTGGTCCAAGCTTGCGTCAGTGGTATGGACTACGGCCATACCCAGGAATTCTACCAAGTCCAAGAGCATAACCGCTTCTTGGAACTGAATTACCGCTACATGTCGGTCTACGAGGTCGATAAGTGGCCCCGTCGTATTTCCCTCCTCTTCTTGGAGGAGTTGCTGCGCGGCGGGGGCGAGATGGACATCTCCATGTGGCTGTGGCCGTCCACCCAGCGGGAGTCTCACACCAGGCTCCAGATGCAGCGTTCCCGCTTCGAGGGCTCGCGTATAGTATCGCTGGAGAAGGGAAAGCTGGTCCCGCCCGAGGTGGACCTGGCTATCTCCGACGTGATCCGGATCTCTGACTCAGTGGAACGGGGCACCAGCAAGCTCTTCCGCCGTTCGATGACTGTTGCGGTCTACGGACGCACTCAGCAGGACCTCAAGCAGGCGGGGGAGAGGCTCTCCAGCCACTTCCGTTCCAGCTTGGCCAAGATCAACCTGCTCCGTCTGCGGCAGGGGAAGGGGTTTTCCGTGATGATGCCGGCCCTCCGGGGCGGCTTGGGCAATCCCGACCTCACCGATACCGATACGTTGCTCCGCATGTTTCCCTTCGGCCCCCAAGACATGGACCAGCGGGACGGCACCCTGCTGGGGGTGGACCTCCGGAGCCGTACCCCCGTCATCTATAATCCCTTCAGCCCTGATGCCATGAACGGTCACATGGTCGTGATGGCCAGGTCCGGGGCGGGAAAGTCCTACTTCACCAAGGTCCGGGTGGTCCGCGAAGCCCAGCTCGACATCCCTGTCTACCTGATCGATCCTGAGGGCGAGTACGGCGTCATCACCCGCGCCTTGGGCGGACGGGTCTTCGTTCCCGGCTCTCCGGGCCACGGCCTGAACCCCTTCGTTCTCGGCTACACCGGGGAGGAGGAGGACTTCACCAGGCGGACGGCCAGTTTGGGTTCCCTGATTGGTGTCATGCTTGAAGGACATGTCGACCCGCGCCTGAAGGCGGTTATCGACCGGTGTCTCACCGGCTTCTACGCCCGGGAACTCCGGAACGCGGATGGCGACCGCCCTGTGCTGGGCCGGGGCGGTATGCATGACTTTCACCGCTTCTTGGAGTCGGAGGACGCCCGGGACTGGGGCGGCATGGAACTGGCTCACCTGCTCTCTCCATTCGCCACCGGCTCCGCCCGGTACCTTTTCCAAGAGAGCTCTGATAGCCTGCTCGAAAATGAAGCTCCGGTGACCTCCTTCAACCTGAAGAACCTGACCGGCTCTCTCAAGCCGGTGGCTACTTCCATCTGCTCCGAGGTGGTGTGGGGCTTGGCGGTGAGCGCCCCGCGCCCCCGCCGCTTGGTGGTGGACGAATGTTGGACTGTGCTGGCCACACCGTCGGGCGCCGAGGCCCTCATCAATATCGTGAAGCGGGCTAGGAAGTACCAGCTGGGTCTTACGACTATTACTCAAGACGTGCAGGACTTCCTCTCCGACAACCAGTCCGTGGGTAGTATCACCGGCCATGCCGGGCGCTCTTTGCTCCAGAACTCGGCTATGAAGCTGGCTCTCTCCCAAGACCCGGCGGCGCTCCCCCAAGTCGTGGAAGCTTTGGGCCTCAACGAGGACGAGGGCGGGTTCTTGGCTGGTTGCCTCCGGGGTCAGGGCCTGCTCATCAACGATTTCGGTTCCTCCTTTCCCTTGGACATCGTTTCTACGAAGCTGGAGGCGGAATTGGTCACTGACCAAGCTTGGCGTCAGGACGGGTCGAACCTGCCGAACGCCGCGGCGGACCTGCGGCTGAAGCCGTCGGAACTCGCGGACCCGGATCTGCTCTACAAGCGCTTGCAGCGGGAGCGGGAGTTGGAGTTGAATGAGGCGTAGACTCTTTGGACTTTTCGCCTTGGCGGCCTTGAGTCTCTTCCTGCTGGGTTGCTCTGAATGGTTGGGAAAATCACCGGAGCGTCCGACTCCGGTGATTTTGCCGCGGGCGACGGAGCCGGTGTATTCCCTCGTTCCCGGAGTGCACCGCTACGTGGAACCTGGGGACCGGCTCTCGTTCCCCACTCCCACGTTGGCCCCGTCTCCCACCCCAAGTCCCACCCGGGACCTTTCCCGGAGCAGGGCCCCGGTACGAACCCCGGCCGCTCCAACTGCCACGCCTGAGACTCCCGGCATGGTCTGGCAGGGGGATACTCTGTCCTGCGTGGACCGGTACCGGCGGATGCTGATTGGCTATGAAGGGAGAATCCCCTTCGGGGCCCAGGTCGCTTGGTCCCTCTCCGAGGACTTTAAGGGACTGCACTTGGACTGTGTGGATGATGAAGGTTGGACCCCGCTCTTCGATACGGGGGTGGTCTGCCGGTCCGGTTCCATCGCCGGAGTCGGGATCAGCCGCGGTCTCACCTATAGGTTGAACTCCATTTCCCGTCCTCAAGCGCTGCCCACCGGACGGGACGGCAACGGGAACATCTTGGTCCACTTCGAGAGCGTTCCTTTGGTTGACCGTCCCGGCTGCTGGTACTACAACTCTGTCTGGCAGTCATGGGCTTGGTCCATCGTGGGAGTGGGTTCGGGGGTTGACCAACCCCGGTTCCCGGACTGCGACCGGCTTCTTCGTTCTTTGTCGGCGGCCATGGCCGCCGGTGACCAGGACTTCGCCTCGGTCCACGTGGTCAGGGTGCTGGATGAGGTGAGACGGGAATTGCCCTACCGGTGCGGTTCCCTTCTCTGGAACCCATTCCCCGGCCTCGGTTCCCACGAGGACTGCGGGGTTCCCGGTGATACGGGGCTGAACGAGGACGGCGTCTTGGTGGTCACCTGGCACCCTGGCTACCTTCCCGCCGACGGCTCGGTGTGCTGGACGCTGGCCCCGGATTCCGAATACTGGGAGTTCTTCTACCCGGAGGAGGAGGACGAATGATCCTCTCCTTGTTCCGTGTTCCCGTTCTTCTGCTCCCGTTCCTGGCGCTGTTGGCATGCGGCGGTCCGGAGAATGCCGTTGTTCCTTCTGCCGCTGAAGCGGCCTCCCGCGCGGTTCCCGGTGCGGCCTCCGGCTTGGATCTGCTTGACTTCTCCGGCTCCGCGGCCACTCCTTGGCCGACCTTCACCCCGTTCCCGACGCCCACGGCCGCTCCGGTTGCAACGCCGACTCGGGCCCCTGCCCCGACGCCGACGGCCTGGCCCAGGTCGTCCTTGGACCAGGGGATCGGGAAGCCCGTCGCCGGGGCGGATGTTAAGACCCCGGGCCCGTCTCCGCTGCCGGGCGGGAGCGAGATCGAGCTGAACAATGTGTTCTTGGAGAAGCAGGCGCTGTTGCCCTTCCGGGGCGGCGAATTGCCGGATTACCTGTTGGAGCGGGACTGGGACCGGATGCCTCCTTGGGCCCCGGTGACCAGTTCCGATTCCAGGTACATGCTGTGGGTGGTGGCTTTCGACTTTACCCAAGCTGCGCCGGGCTACGAGGTGCAGGGCTTGGTCCGGTGGCGTAGCGTTCCGCCCGGCGCTCCGCCGATGGTCATGTTTGAGGCTCCCGTCACTGTCTCAGTCCGTTCTCCTTTCTTCTATCATGGACTGGGCCAGGACGATCCCGGCCTCTGGCTGCCCGGCTTCTACCAAGTTGAGTTCCTCGACAGTCTTGGCGGGGTCGCAGCTCACACGAAGTTCGAGGTGAGACGATGATCTCTTTGGCTTGGCGGGGTCTGTTGTTGGCTGTCCTGCTTTTCCTGCTTTTCGTTCCCGCAGAGAGTCCGGTCACGCTCGCTCACATCAACCTGTGCCCGATGCTGGACAACCACTGGACCTACAGCGGGCCCTGCAGATCCCGGCGTTCAGAGGTGACCCGTTGTGGTTCCTTCTGCTTCTATGCGGTCTGTGTGCAGTGCACGCCGTGGACGCACAGCCACAGCTGCGGGGATGATTGCAGCTACTCGCATACCGGCATAAGGCCTCCCTGCAGGGCTTGGGATTGGTATCTCTTCTACCCGGCCTGGGGCGTGAGCAGCCGCACCAGCGCCTACGAGTCTCACAACTTGGCGACTGCCTTGACGTTCGGCATGGTCTCGGAGGGCTACGTTCCTCCTGTCCTTCCCTGCGTCAAGGAATCGGGCGAGGAGGACGTCTTGCCTTGGCCGAGTAAGCCGCCCCCCGTTCCGACCCCCCTGTGGGTTGAAGGATTGAACAGCAGCAGCGGTCCGCGGCAGGGCCACGGCTCCGGCCTCGTCTTGGACATTCGCCAGGTCGACCTGGACGGAAAGCTTGTGGACTATCCTGCGGAGGTTAGTCTCAGGGACCTCTCCCACCTGCCGTTCACTCCCCCGGAGTCCGGGGCCCCGTTCTTCACCCCATTCTCGCCGGCCAAGGTCGACGATACCTCGGTGACGCTCCAAGCGTACAACTGGGGGACTGGCACGCGGCAGTACCGCTACTGGAGTTACAGTGGCTTGAGGGAGGAGGTCGATGGGGTGGCCTTCGCGAATTCCGCGGAGGCTGCTCCGACGGAGTTCCGCGTTCCCTTCGAGGACCTGGCGGCTGACGGTGTCGTCAGCGTCGTCCCCGGACTCAGGGGCATCATCTCCTTCCAAGTCCGTAGCGTGGATACCGGCGTCTCCTCAGGCAACTCCGACATCAAGCACGAGATGGTCGGCATGGAGGGTTTTCATTCTATCGGTCCGCCCTGGCCGGCGGACCGCACCAGATTGGAGATTATCATACCGTCTCCCACTCCCCCGGTTACGGCCACTCCTTTGCCCACGCTTAGGGTTGGCTCCAGGCCGGCCCGTCCGGCCATTGTCGGGGTGGTCCAGGTCGGTCCGGGCGGGGTGGATGTTGAGCTTGGGGGATTTTATCCCCACGATGTGGAGTACCGCTGGTGGCCCCACAGCGGGTTCGGGCCGACGGCGGCCTTCGAGGCTTGGTGTCCGGCGGGGGTGAGGGGCGGGACTTTTCGAGTCTCGGACGTGGAGCCCAAGACGCCGATAGTCGCAGGGGCCCCCTCCGGTGCGGTGTTCGACTTCCAAGTGCGGCTGGTCAACTCGGAGGGAGTGTCGGGGGACCCGTCGGAAGCGGTCATGCTGGTGGTCTGGGGCGGGGACCACCTCAATTGGTCTCCCCGTCTTGTTATCGGTCCCGCTCCTCCGATACCTACTATTCCGGTTCCGGTCCCGTTCACCACGCCGCGCGCTCCGGGCGTTTGCTGATTCTCTGTCGTAGACGGTCTTGGGACTTCAACCGTCCGGTGTTCCGGGGGCGGCCGGTTGGACTTGAAGTTGACGGTCCGGTGTTGGGATGTTCTCCGCGGTTGAAGCCGCGCGGCGTGCTGGACTCTCGCCATTTTCTCTGCTGCGAAAGCATGGACGCTGGAATTCTCTTTAGAATGCAAATGGAACTGCCGTCTGACGGGAGTCCACGAGAATATAATTGCAGGAGGTGAGCGGTATGCCCGACGATACCACGGTCATGAACAGGCCCGATCCGGAAGATGAGGCCGCACCCGAGGAAGGTGGGGTAGGTCAGGATGACGCTGGCGAGCAGGGCGGTGAGGAAGGTGATGGGGGGGATTCCGACGAGTAGCCGCAGGCCCGGATGCTTGGCCCGCGGCGTTTGATGCGCCGTGTGTCTGTGACTAAGGGGCGGGGGACCGGAATGGCCCGCCCCTTTTGCTTTGGGAATTATATACCTAATTACACACCCGCCTCAGATTCCCCATCTTCCGGCGGCTTCTCCCCTTTGCTGAGATAGTCCCATTTCTTCTTTGGCGGTTCCTGCATACATGCCAAGGCGATTTGCTCCGGCGTTGCCTCCACAGGCTCCCACAAGGTCCCCACCCGCTGGTCGGGGATTCGTATGCCCAGCCGCTGGCGGGCGCTCTGGCCCACTGGCGTTTCTCCCAATACGATAGTGGTTTCCGGGTTGCCGAAGTGATAGGTCAGCGCTGCTTGATGGGGCCGGGGCGTGAAGATATATGGGATTCTGCATGTCGTCTCTGGGCGGGAATTCCGGGAACCGTTCGCGGGCGCCGCTGGCCGGTTGGGCTTGGGGCCTGCGGGTCATTTCGGACCTCCCGGGTTGGACTGTGGGAGGATTATAATGCCTCCGGCGGAGGCGGGGTTTAGGCCCAACGCTTTTCCTGGCTCCGGCGTCTGGCGTCCGCTCTTTGCATCATGCGGCGGCGTGTTTCCTCCTCGCCGGCTGGCGGGGTTCATTCGTTCCGGGCGTCTCGCCGGGCTGGGCTGTCTGGTTCTTCCTCTTTCTGGGCATTCGGGGGTGTTTCAACTCGTAGAGCTCCGCCAGGTCCAGCAGCGTGTCCCTTTCGTTTTCCAGTTCCGTGCGGGTCTCGGCTTGGTCGATCTCTTTGATGCGCTTCAGGGCGTTCCGGTAGTCCCCTTCGTCCCGGATCGGACGCCTGCCGGGCTTCGTGTCTGATTTGTATTCTTCCTCCCTCATGGCGGGGTGATTCTTCAACTCGTAGAGTTCCAGCAGGTTTTCCAGGATTTCCCGTTCGTCTCCCAGTTCGCTGCCAAATCCGGCGAAGTAGATCTGCTGGATGCGTTCCAGGGCGCCTTCGTAGTCCTCCTCGTTCCTGATGGGCCGGATTTCCCTGGGCGCCGCATCCTGACAGAATTCTGACGGCGTCCGGCTTTCCTCCCGTTTTGGGCGGCGCATCTGCGGTCCTGTGTCCCCGCTGTACCGGATCTGCCATTCTCTCATCGAGTCTCTCCACTCGTTGACGACACTCTCCGAACTGGGCAGGTGGCATGGGATACTCTCGTCGTAGAGCATCGCGTGCCATACATTGCTTATTTCCATGAGTTCCCAAGTCTGCTCCAAGCTCCAAGACTCATGGTCCTCCGGGATGAGGGGGCCGACCTTTTTTTCCCGGAGTGTCCTGTTGGTTTCCTTGATGGCGCCGGCGAGTCCCGGCGCCCACAACCATGGGGGGTTGATGTAGGGCATTGAGATCATGTCGTTCCAAGGGTCGAAGCCGGCTCCCAGCTTGTTCAGGACCGTCTGGGCTTCTTCGACTTGGTCCGCGGGGATCCGGATATGGAAGCTGATTTTGCTGCTGGTCATGGCTGGTCTTCCTTCTGAGTGTTTTCCTGCCTGAGGCGGTGTTTCATGCCGCGGTCTGAACAGTGGCCTTCTTGGGGTTTTTGGTTGTTTTCCTACCTGCATCTGTGGTCTAATAGCCGCGTTTTCCGGCTTGAGGAGTTTTCCTATGTCTGATACTCGTAAGGTCTGGGATCACATCAAACCCGGGGGTTCCTTTCCCGTGAGGGGGTTGTATGCTGTGGACGGAGACTCTGCGAGAGTGAAATACGAGGGGAAGGATGCTGATGAGTTTTCTTCGTTGGTTTTCGAGGTCCGGCTCTTTGGGATTGATGCTCCGGAGAAGGGGAACTGGTGGCGCCCGGAGCAGCATGGGGCCCTGGAATCAAAGGATCATCTTGATTCCTTGATCTGTGACCGGGCGTTAATCTTTGATTACAAGGTCCGGTTGCGCGGTCATTGGATGCCGCCTGATCATCGGGAGGGTGGGGATTTTTGGTATTACGCCCGCTTGGTGGGTATTCTCCGGCGCTCCGGGAAAAGTTCAGTCAATTACAGGATGATCCGGGATGGTTGGGCTTATAGCTACACAACTCATGGAGCGTTGACCCGGGGTGATTTTGCGCAGGCTCTGGCCAAGGCCGATGGTCTGGGTCTCTGGGCTCTCCCTGATGAGTTTAGGGTGTCGCCCTCAAAGCATCGCCGGTGTCACCCTAAGCCGAGGTCTCGTAGGGCTCATTTCCGGTGAATGAGTCCGATCCTGACTGTCCTTTCCGGTCCCCGCGGATATGGCGCTTCAGCATATTCTTCCGTTCCTCCTTCCCTTCGTGCGGGGCGGCGTCCCTTCAGCCGCGCCCCGCACGAAGGCCGTCCAGCTTCTCCGGGTGCAGGTCCGAGTCTGTCCCTCGTTGAGATGGTAGTCTCCCGGGATCGGGGGTTTCTTCCCGTTGAGGGTCCTGTCCGGTCATGCTGGTATATCTCTGGTGTGGTGCGAAGGGGTTGGTAAATCCAGGTGTGGCGTGGTGTTGGCCGGCGTGGGTTCCCGTCCTGCGAGGATGTTGAGGCGTTGCCCAGGGGTCTCCTGGAGGGCGAGCCTTCCGGCTCGCGGGTTTCCCCTTGGTTCCGGTTATGACTGGCTGGGTCTCGGGTGGCGCTGCATGGTCAGGGGGTTGGCGTCGTACAGGAACGGTGGGTCATCGTAATTTTCGCTGCTGTCATTCGGTTCTTCCTGGTCGTCGAGGCAACCGGCGCAGAGGGTCTCTCTGTCTGCGCCGGCCAACTTCCTGGTTGCATTCCCGCACCGGTCACACGTGAAGGATTTTACCCACTCGTTCATAGGGCTTCATACTTCCTCTTGCCTGAGTTTGCTCATTGCTGTTTATCGACGATTACAAAACCATAACCTTCGAGGTTCGCGGCAACTCCGATATTAGCTACCTCAATCTCGAAAGGTGTCGGTTTGCCGGTTACAGGATCGCGTTTCCCGTTCAATATAAGCTTTCGCAGGCTGGTTAGACGAGTGAACATCCCCGGCGGTAGGGTGGTTAAACGGTTGCCGGACAAGTGGAGCGTGTGCAGGCTGGTAAGTCCGTCGAACAATCTAAACTAAAGCCAAGGTGAAATGTACATATCGCCAGACCGCACTGTCGGTGTCTACCCAGCTGGGATCCAAAGGTGATATGAGGTTCCGTGGAGTCCTTTCGGTCGTCGTCAAGACCCCCGAAATGCGCATCCCACCTTGGTATTGGTTTAGGATGTACACGCCTGCGAGTCGGGGGCAGTACAGCGGCGACCCCCGGCGTGCCTGCGGGTGCGGACATCGACGGTGAAGGTGTCCCCGTCCAAACAAAATGGGATGTGGGCTGTGATCCAGTCGAGGTTGTCGGCGGAGTCGATCCGCCCGTAGAACGCGCCGAACTCGTTGATGTTTAGGGTTAAGCTCGAGATCTCGCAATAGGAGGTCTGGCCCTCCGGGCAGTCGGTGGTCTCGTTCCAAGCGGACCGTATCGGGGCCGGGGACGCGTCGTTGGAGACCACGCCGATGCTCATCCTGAGGAGTCGTCGTTGGTCGAGCACGGCCCAGAACCCCCAGCGGCTGTTGTATTGCCACAGAGTCTCCCCGATGGACCACCCGCCCTCCTCGGTGGTCTCGCCGCCGCTCGTAGTGGCGGCCACCTCGTAGATGTCGCCCTGGACGCCTGCGGTCTCCGACACGACGACGACATAGGTCGTGTTGGGGGCCAAGCCAACTGGCCCCGTCCAAGCTTCGGCGGTGCTGATGTCATTGTCGAACGGTCCGGAAAGTCGGAGATCGGCCAGCTTGGCCCCGGGCTTGTAGCCGCGGTTGTTCGCAGAGGCGTGCAGCGCCACCGCCGCCGCGACCCCGGGGTCGCCGTCCATGTACAGATCGATGCTTCCGAACGTGCAGCCGGTGGGGTTGGGGCCGGTGGTGAATGCCGTCGCATAGGAGTAGCTGTCGTCGTCTTCGGACCAGGGGGTATCGTTCGACTTCTTGCCGACCTCGGCCACACCGTCGGAAGACAGGTGCGTGTCGGATGTGGTAAGCGACTCCGGCGACGGCTCCGGCGCCTGCTGGGGCGCCGATGACGACGGCAAGGCCACGCCGCCCGCGGGTTCCTTCGATTCCGTCAGCGCCGGGGTTACTACACCTGCGGAGTGAGGAGGTCCGCCTCCTCGGCCTAGCTGGACAGTGAAAGGCGCACGAGGATTGCCGCCTGGGCTTTCGCGCCGTCATCATCGTAGATACCCACTTGGAAGTAGTACATGCCCGCAGCGGGCGCCGTCCACTCGAGGGTGCTCGCGCCCGTCCCCTTGCCCTCGGCGACGGTCTCCATCACGTAATCGACCTTCGTGTCCGTGAGCAGGGCGGTGACGAAAGTCAGGTGGGCGTAGCTCTGGTTGAGGGGGCTGGCCTCGACCTGATAGGTGGCGCCCTCCTCCGCCCAGAAGCAGAACAGGGGCAATAGCTTCGTGTGGCGGTATAGCGTGTCGCCCACCGTCTCTCCCACGTTGACCCTATAGACGGCCACCTGGCGGGACGCCTCCGGGCAGCCGGACGGGGTGAGAGTGAGGCTGTAGGAGCCGGTGCCGCCGGCACCGCTGACTGCGACGTAGTCCCCCCGGCACTCGAGGACGGCCAGGCCGCCCCCGGCGCTGCGGGCCCAAAACGCCGGACTCGGCTGGTGGGGTGGGTAGTGGCGGATAAAGGCGTCGGGCAGGCTGCCGGGCTGCACCTCTATCCGGCACCTGTCCTCCGCCTCGTTCACGATACGGAACATGTCCCAGTCCTCGGGGTGGTCGATTTTGCCCTCCAAGGTCTGCCCCAGGCTGACGGTGGTGGCACTGGCCTTGCTCAGCTGATCTGCGTGGTCGTCCTGGAACTCGGTCAGGGTCAGGCTGTAAGGGCCGGTGCCTGTCTTTAAGGTCCGAGTGCTGAGGTAGAGCACCTCCGACTGCGAGCCGGACCAGACGAGCTTTTCCTGCAGGTTGACCGTCAGCGCCGCCTCGTTGACGCTCAGTTGCAACACGGCGCCGGAGTGGGCCTCTGAGCGGATCTCCATCTGGTATGCGTGGCCGTCCTCGACCTGGAGGCGGAACACGTCTATGTCGGTCCTATACTCGTGGCTCCCGTGGATCGTCTGCCCCCAGCTCACGTCAGTAGCCGTCTCGCCGTCGTTGCTGTGATCGTCGGTCGCCGACAGCAGGGCCAGGCTGTAGGAGCCGGTGATGGTGGAGTAGCCGGGGCCGCCCGCGACCTGCACTTTGTAGATGCCCGAGGGCGAGTGGTCGCTTCCCGACGTGGGCGGGATGAAGGCATAGCCGTCGAAACCCTGGATGTACTCATCGGCTTCGATGAGGCCGCCCGGGGAGACCTGCACGAAGGGGGATCCCCCGTCGTCCCAAGAAGCGTCGAATAGGTAGATGAGCCCCTGCTCCACCCGGATACAGTACGTGTTCCAGCCCCCGGCACGGCCTATGCGCCCTGTGACGGTCTGCCCGACCTTGATCTGGTTGCCGTCGCACCCGTCGCCACCAGACGCCGAACTGCCGGACTCCTTGGCGGCTTGCTCCGTAGCGGCCGGCGTCTCCAGGCCCGGTGTTTCCGCAGGCCCGCCCCCGTCCGCAGCCCGGGCCGGGGTTGCCGTGGCCAGGGACTGGGGCGAAGAGCCACATGCCCAGTCCCTGGCCTCTTTCAGTTCCTCCAGCGGAGCGGCTTGGCTCACATAGATGTACTGCTTTTTGGCGTCGTCTATATCTTGGGCGGTGGGGAACATCATCATCATGCTCTCCTCGAAGACCGGGTCGCTCTCGGCCATGCAGTCCCAAGTCTCCTCGACAACCGCCTCCTTGCTGTCACTGGCGCAGGCTGCCAGCATCAGGCCCAAGACTACGATGGAGCACAGTACGATCCAAAGTCGGGTGGTCGTCATCCTTCCACTCCTCGCCTCCGTCCATGCTCAGAGCCTACGGGCATGGGGGAGTTAACCGTTGGGCAATCCCTTCGCCCTATAATAACCTGAGTTCGGGATAAGGGATGCCTCCCAAAGAAAGAACAGGTATTCTTTCTGGTAGATGAATACCAAGGAGGCATCCCTCATGAGTTTACTCAAACTGTTCTGCAATGTCGATGATTTCTGGCAAGCCTTCCAACCGCATTGGCGTCGAGTGACGTTGGCGCGGAAAGGGGGGCGGAGAGTTCGAGCGACAAGGTTGTCCCCCAGTGAAATCATGACGATTCTCATTCACTTTCACCAGTCCCACTACCGTACCTTCAAAGCCTATTACACTGAGTATACCCTGGTGCACCTCCGGCCCGAATTCCCAGGCTTGGTCAGCTACAACCGGTTCGTTGAGTTGACGCCTACCGTGACCATCCCCCTGTTAGCCTACCTGCAACAGCGCCAAGGCAACTGCACCGGCCTCGCCTTCGTGGATGCCACTGCCATCAAGGTATGCCATAACAAGCGGATTCCCCGCCACCAGGTCTTTGCCGGAATCGCCGCCCGGGGCAAGACCACAATGGGCTGGTTTTATGGCTTCAAACTCCACCTGGTCGTCAATGACCGGGGTGAAATACTGGCGTGCCGGCTGACTCCGGGCAACGTCGATGACCGCAAGCCGCTGCCAGCCTTGGCTAAGGGCTTGTTTGGCAAGCTCTTCGGCGACAAGGGCTACATCTCCCAACCACTATTCAAACAACTGCTGGCCCAAGGCTTGGAGCTAATCACCCCCAGGCGCAAGAACATGAAGAAGCGTCCGTTGCCTCTGGAAGACAAGCTGTTGTTGCGGAAACGGTCGGTCATTGAGACCATCAACGACCAACTGAAGAACATTTCCCAAATTGAACATACCCGGCACCGCAGTGTGGCTAACTTCCTGGTCAACCTGCTCTGTGGCCTGATCGCCTACTGCCATCAACCGAAAAAGCCTTCCCTTCACCTCTCAGACCAGCAACTTCAACTCCTATCTCATCCCTTTTAACTTTCCCGAACTCAGGTTAATATTCTGCGCAGTGGTATTTAGCAAGGTGGCCGCTCCGCTCCGCTTCAGCCCGTCGCTCACGAAGTCATACTCCGCCGGCAGGCTGGTCAGAGAGTTGTTTCGGAGGATCAGCTCCGTCAGTCCGGTGAGGCCGGAGAAGTCCCCCGACTGAAGGCTATCGATGTTACCAAAGGTGAGGTTGACCCTCCTAAACGTGTGCAAGTTGCGCCGCGGTGACATCCTCACAGGCGGTCAGCCGCCCACCTTTAAGAGGATCACGGTCTCCACCTCATCGGTGCGGTCGCACACACCGCCCTGCTGCCTCAAGGTGATGGGATCTTCGGGCGCCTGCCGGGTGGTCACGCTCACGCTCTCGGACGCCTCGCTGGTCCCCGGCTCGTTGATGGCTTTGACCGCGTAGACGTAGGTGGTCTCCGGCGCCACGTCGCCGTCGGTGTACGAGACGGCGGCGCTCCCGGTGTCGTCCACCAGGGTCGCCAGGTTGTCGGCGTCGGGCCCGCGTAGGATGCGGTAGCCGGTGATCGAGTCGTCATCCGGGTCGTCCCAGGACAGGACGACCTGCTCGTGAGTCGCGGCGGTTAGCAGGGTGGTCGGGGCGGCTGGAGGCAGTTGGACCTCCGCCCGATTGGAGGCTAGGCTGGTCTGGTCGTCCCGCAGGGCCTTGACCCGGTAGGCGTAGGTTGCTCCTGCCTCGGTGGCACCGGCGTCGGTGTAGGTGGTCTCGGCATCCCCGGTGTCGGCCACCAGGACGGTCAGCTCTGCCTCGCCCCGGGCCCGCAGCACCGCGTAGCCGGTCACGGACTCGGTGTCCTCGGCGGGAGGAGCGTCCCAGGCCAGGACCACTCCGTCCCCATCCGCCCGTTCGGCGGTCAGGTTGGCCGGGGCCAGGTCCGCCGGGTCCGATTGTTGCGGCGGGGTGAAGTCGTCGGGCAACTCCACATTCATGTAGTTGCTCTGTCTGCTCTTCTCCCCTCCCCGCAGCGCCTTGACCCGGTAGACGTACCGTTCCCCGCCTCGGCGGCCTCGCCATCGGTGTAGCTGGTGGCGGCGGATCCGGTATCGGCCACGTGAATCAGCAGGGTGTCCTCTCCCTGCTTGGGCCGACGCCGCAGTATCTCGTAGCCCGTCACCGCCTCGGCATCCTCCGCCGGGGCGTCCCAACTGAGGGAGATTCCTTCGCCTTCAATTATCTCAGCGGTCAGGTTGCTGGGCGCGGTGGGGTCGCTCTGGGCCTGGACGGCCTAGAAACGTGGCCGGAAAGCCCTGATTTGAAAGTGGAGTTGCGGCAGTAAAGCCGACGTGAGCAAAATCAGGGACCATAGTTGTCCGAGCCGGACAGCGCCCGAATTGGCCGCTGCATTGGCGACAACAGCGAGGGCATCATTGAGGACGACGCGGTAGCCCGCTGCGCCGCCACCGGTACCGCCCGACCACCCGATTTTGCCCGCCACCAGGGTCAGGTTGGCCACCGTGGCTGCCAGATACACTTGGAATTTCGTCTTGACTCTACCGAAGTAGCGGGACTGGCGGATGCCCAGCTGGACCAACCGCGCCAGCCGATGCTCTACCACCACTCGGCGCGCTCGATACTCGTCGTAGGCAGCGCTCCGCTGCAACGCTCGGGCCTCCTGCAGCAGGGCTTCCTGCGGATGGATCAGCACCCGCCGTCCCCGCCGGCCTTTGGCCGCGATGCACTGGGATCGCAGTGGACACGCCCAACATACCGCCCCGTCGAACTGGAAGGCCTGCAAGCGGTGGACCCGACCCGCGGCGTCCGTCCGTTTTCCCGCCGGCACCATGGTGTGGGTAACCTGTCCCGCCGGACAGGTGCAACTGCCCGACACCAGGTCAAGGTGAAAGTCATCCTTGGGGAAGTGCTTCCGCTCGGGCCGGCCCGGCACTCGGGCCACCAACTGCCGCCCCGCCTCGGCGAAGGTCTGGCGGGTCCTGCAGTCCCCATAGGCGGCGTCGCCCATGGCTTCCTCCGCCACCGAGCCGGTACTCGCCTCGCTCTGCTCCACCAACTCCAACGCCCCCAGATGGTCGGGGGCGTTGCCCGGCAACACGTCCACGGCGGTGATCAGCTGGCTGTCGGTGTCCACGACGATGGCCGCCTTGTGTCCGTTGAAGCGTCGATGGCTGCTCTTGTGCCCGTGGCGCAACTCAGGGTCGTGCACCGACAACATCCGGTCCTTGCTCACCCCGTCCCTGAGGCTCACCCCATCAGCAGCATCAGCATCGCCGTCGCCGCTCTTGCGCTCCACATCCTGAAGCAGCAACTGCCCCAGCAGTTCCGCCGCGTCCACAATCCGCTGCCGCTCCACGCTGTCGGCAGACAGCCTTTCCAGAGCCTGCCGCGCCAATTCCAGCAGCCGGTCCGCATCGGCCACTATCTCACCCAAAAGCTTCCGCCGCGCTTTGCGGTCCGACCAGTCAATCACCGCCTCGCCCTTGATGCTGGAACTCAAGTACTTATCGTACCTCTGGGCTTCGGCCCATTCCCTGACGTCGATTTTCGCCACCGCAGCCAGGGCCCGCAACAGTTTGACTATGCCGTCCGCCAACAGATTGTAGGTGTCCCTCACCGCGCCCCGGCCCAGAATGTAGGTCATGTCCAGCGCCACCCGCATCCCACGCTTTTTCAGGTAGCCCGACTCCCGAGCCAATCGCAGGCTGCTCTCGAATACCTCCCGCACCTTGTCGTGCAGTATCAGCTGCGCCCGGAACATCTGCAGCGTACTCTTGGCAAAGGGTCTGTCCTCAATCTCAATCCCCAGGGCGACTTTCCACCGGATGTCGAAGTCGGCCCTCGCCTTGGCCTCGGCGTCGCTGACCTTGTCGTAGGTCTGCAACAACAGCGCCGTGGCCAGCAGGCTGGGCGGCACGCTGACCCGTCCATTGTCCGGACAGTAGATCTCGGCGAAATCGTCATCGCTGAACAACTGACCCCGCAGTGAGGCCAGCAAGCCGTAGAAAGTGTCCTTGCCCACGTAGTCCAGATACAACCGATCCGCTTCCCAGAGGCCCTTCTGGTCCGAACGCTTTCCCAACATTGCCCTGCTCCGCTAGCCTGGATTGCCCAGAGTATAACCGCTCGTCGGAACCGCTCCAGTTTCCGGCCAGCTTTCTAGTATTACAACGACGGTTGGTTTGAAAGGGCTCTTGGGGATCCCTTCCCAGCTATAGGCCAGCTTGCACGACAGCTTCGCGCCCGATCGTTCCCTAATACAATTTCCGCTCGCGAGTCACCCTATTTGATGAAGCGTCGTTGTAATACTAGGGGATGAGCAGGATGGTGGACACAAGGGCTGACAGCAGGACCAGCCGCCCCGGCCACGAGCGCCCCACGGCTTGGCCTGTCCGCAGAATCCGGGGAAAGGGATTGACTGCCGTGGGTGACGTTTTCATTTACTCATGCCTCCGGCGCAGGACGGGCCGCGGGATGGCGGAGTCCAGCGGGGAGGCGCAGGCGTGCGCCGGGCTGTGGGCGGCCCACGGGGATGCTTGGGGACAGCCGGTGACCGGCAGGGCATGGCCCATCGTGGTCAGCCCCCCAACAGTGGTTGGGGCCGGCTTGGGTTCAGGGGGTTGGCGGGCCTGAAAGTCGGGGAGGGGGCACTGACAGGGGTATGTAAAGGCTGAAACTGGTCTGAGAACTTGGAAAGCGCACGGGATTCTGGCATCTTGTTTGTTGCAACGAAACCGGATGCTGGAGGTTTCCCATGCGCCTTCCCAGGGAATGCTACCAGATGCAGCAGGTCATTGAAACGCATTTGCCCCTCCTCAGCCGGTCACAATTGGCCGGGCTGGTCCTGTGGGTGTGCGGGACTATTCAGGCCGGAAGCGCCTGCCAGAACGCCGTGGCGTCGGCCCTCTCGCCCTGGGGCAGATGGAACAACCTCCGCCAGTATCTCCGGGAGTGGTTGTACGACGGAAGCGACCGGGCCCGGCCCTGCCAGACCGAACTGGACGTGAGCCTCTGCTTCGCGCCGCTGCTCCGCTGGGTGCTTACCTGGTGGCGTTCCGATAGACTGGCATTGGCGATTGACCCTACGCTGAAGGGGGACGACACCACCGCCATAGTCATCAGCGTGGTCTACCGCAGTTGCGCGATTCCCGTGGCTTGGCGCATCCTGCGCGCCAACAAACCTGGGGCCTGGATGGACCCGATAGTCGAACTGCTCCAGGCGCTGGCCCCGGCGGTGCCGCAGGACATGAGCGTGATTGTGCTGTGTGACCGGGGCCTGGCCAGTCCGAAACTGTGGCGCCAGATACGCGCTCAAGGCTGGCATCCCTACATGAGGTATCCGAAAAACGTCACTTTCTGCGCCGATGGCGGCCGGCGTCTGCCGGCGCGGGCCTTCGTTCCCCGTCCCGATACCGCTTGGATTGGCGGCGGAACCGCCTTCGGCAGCGCCGCCGCCAAACGCCGCTGCACCCTGCTGGCGGTCTGGTATGTGGAACAGGAGGAGCCGTGGATCATCCTGACCGACCTTCCGCCGGAGGAAGTCGGGGTGAGTTGGTACGCGCTGCGCTTCTGGATCGAGTTGGGGTTCAAGGCGGTCAAGAGCCTGGGCTGGAAATGGGATAAGACCAGAAGGACTGATCCGGCGCGCATATCCCGGCACTGGCTGGTGCTGTCGGTGGCAACGCTGCTGGCCCTGGCCTATGGGACCAGAGTGGAAGACGCCAACGAGCGGAGGATTGCGCCAAGCAGCCTGCGGGTGCCGCCCAAGGCGCTGTCGCCGAGACACCGCGACCCTTGGCACAGGCCCGGACGGACCGTCAGCGTGATCCGCCACGGCATCGACTGGCTCCGGCGGTTGCTGCTCCGGGGCCGACTCTGGAGCCGGGTCTGGCTGCTGCCCGAACCCTGGCCTGAACCCAAGCCCAACCTGGAGATCACCCGCCATGCCACTGCCTGAAAACCCCATACATACCCCTATCAGCGGTTGAAGCGGGGCTCCACGTCGTTGGGGGCCAGGAAGATGGCAACGTCGAAGTCGCTGACCGCCCCGGCCAGGTTGCCCAGCTGGGCGCGGCACGCCCCCCGGCTGTAGTGAGCTGTGGCATCGCCGGGAGCCAGGCGGAGGGCGGCGTCATAGTCCTCCAGGGCCGGGCGGTGCTCTCCCATTTCGGAGTAGGCGCGGGCTCTCTCGAAGTAGGCGTCGGCATTATCGGGGTCCAGGGCGATGACCCTGCTGTTGTCCTCCGCCGCTCGGCGATGGTCCCCCAGTTCGCTGTATGCCAGTCCTCTGGCGAGCAGGGCTACGGTGTCTCGCGGGTTCGCCTTGAGATCCCCGGTCAGATGCTCGATCATCCGCAGCAGGCCTTCGCGGCCCGCGGCGTCCATCATCCGGCGGAACTCGCGGTAGTCCTCCGGCGGCTGGCCTTGACCTGTCCCGTCGTCATCCCCGGCCATGACGCTCCTCCAGTCTGCCCTGCTGTCCCGCTACCGGGCAGGCTCCGTCGCGGGACCGGCGCGAATGTTGCCTCTATGATGGTGCAGCCCTTCCATCAATGCAACGCCGGTCTGTCAGTTGGGGCTCTGCTGCTTTGCGGCTGCCCAGGCCGACTAACGCCGAGAGTCCTGCCAAACTGTCCTACCGACGAGGACGTGGTATTGACGCCGCCCGTGACAGTAGTTTCTAATCGGAGACAGGACGAAGAGGAGGACGGGATTCGGTCCTTGCAAAGAGCGGGGATGAACCCAACATGGATTTGAACCCCTTGATCAGATGGATAGTGGCGACGCGACTCCGCGAGGGCATCGCCATTGGTCTTATCGTGGCATCAATTCTCTATGTCTTTGGCTTCATTGAGGACAGAATCCAGAGAGAACGGGAAATTAACGATGTAAGGACATATGTCCAGGAATGGAAGGAGCGGACTGAACAGCACGGTGAGGAGTACGCCGTCCGGCCTGCAGCAGACGATCCAGACAGACCAATCGTCTACGAGGATACCATCCGGCTCCATATGCACCGCGCCGCAGTCCAAGATCTGAAAGAGCTAGTGCGTTGGCGAGCGAGACACCTGAGCGGCGGACAGACACACGAAATCTTGACAACCTTGGATGACATTTCTGGGTTGGTGGGCGGTCTTCTAAACGAAATGGAGAGTTATAAGCCAAAATCCTGGCCAGAGTTCATGGCGCATCTTGACTGCGCAGTGTTCGAGAAAATCCACCGTGTGGACTGGCTCCGGTTAGGCGATTTGAATTTGAGCTACACAAGCTGCGATTCCTAGCGGATGCGCTAAATGCCCGGCGTGCGACTCACTGATGGACAAGGACAGTTGGGCAGTTCCGGCGGCGGTCGTTCAAGTGAGGTATATTACTTTCCAACGAAGACACGGGACGCTCTGAGCCCCGTGAGCAATTACATCACCAACACAGGGCGGGAGCGGAGAAACAATCCAAGTTCGTGCGGGGTGCAGCGGGGCGTCTTTCTGGGAAAACTTCCGTGTATGCCGCTCCTTTTGCATTTCAGCCCCGCCGGTCTCGGCCTCCGCGCTGGCCTGGGACGGGCGTTCCGTCCGGGACGGTCCACGCGGTGAACAGGTGGAGGAGGCCCAGGTCTTCGGCCAAGTCCAGCAGCGCCGTCAGATGCCGGAAATGGGGCCGCACGTTCTGATTCCGCCAACGGTCCACGGTGTAGGGATAGGTCCCCAGACGGCGGGCCAGCTCCGCCCACGACAGGCCGGACTCCTCCTTGAACCGCTCCAGGCGCTGCGGGAAGTCGTCGGGGAAGACGTAGGTGATTCTGCTGTGGTCGGTGCGCTGCCGAGGCATTGAATCAGTCCATCCAGAGATACTGCCGACGTTCCCTCCAATGGGCGAAGCTCCCTTCGGCGCGAGGCCGCAGCCCCGCCCGCACGTCCTTGCGTGCGGCCTTCTTTGTTGCCTTGGCCCGCACGGGGAGTGCGCCCGGCTACGCGGGCACTAGCCCCCGCCCCTACCGGAACGCTCCGGCGCGTGGCGCGTTCTCCTGGCCAGTGCCGAAAGCCTGCCGCAAAACAGAGACGCGGCAATCAAAACCCCACCCAGTGCCATCACGGTCAGCGTCCCTGGCACGAATCCGGCGGTGGCCCGGCGGACGAAGGACTCCAGCAGGTCGCCGGCCAAGTCCATCGCCGAAACCGGCACGCCGGCGGGAAAGGCCGCCGCGCCCATCACCATCCCCCTGACCAGGTCCGGGAGGGCCGAGTTCAAGACCAGTCCCGCTATCAGGCAGACGCCCCCGCACGTCAGCAGCGCGATGCCCGGCCAGCGCAGCATCGCCGCCGGCCGGGGCAGGTGGACCAGCGCCAGCAGCAGGCTGCCCAACGCCGCCATTGCCAGGGCGATGACCCGGCCCGGCCCGTTGACCGCACCGAGGGCCTCCCGCAGGGTTTCCGCCCGCACGTCCAGGTCGGCCCGGGCGGGGCTTCCCCGAGGTCCGGCCAGCCACTCCAGCAGGTCGAACCGGTCGCCGGGTTGCAGGTTTCGGCGCAGGCCGGCGACGGCCCCTTCCGTCAGCGGCTGCACCGCCGGCTCGGCGGCCGCCTTCAGGAAACCCCGGGTGTCGCCCTCAACGAAGCTCCTCCGCAGTTCCTCCCGCTCCCCCTGGAGAATCCGGGCCGCCGGTGAGTTCAGCACAGGGTCGTCCACCACCAGGCCGAACCAGCGGTCGAACTCCCGCTCCCGGCATTCCCGGCTCAGAATCTCCAGCGAAGGCGCGGACTCCGGCAGTTGGCCCTGGGACAGCCGGGAGTAGGGTTCGGCGGCGGCAGCGGCCAGTTGTCGGAGGCTCGCCGTCGAGCAGCCGGAGGGTCCCGGATCGGCCACCTCCAGTTCGTCGATGAATCGGGGCACCTCGCCCAGCGCCGCCGGTTCGATGCGCTCCAGCGGCCCGGTCAGGCTGACGTAAAGCTCCAGGTCCTCGCTTTCGTAGCGTAGATAGCCGGTGAAGCGGTCGATGTTATCCTCGGTTTGCTGTTGCAGGTAGTCCGGCGGCATGATGTCCCGCAGCACCCGGACCGCATCCTCGTGGGTGGCTATTTCCATATCCCCCAACAGCCTTCCGGTACGCTCCCGCAGCGCATCGTCCACCAGCACCTCGTCGTAGATGCGGTCGTAGGCGCCGGACTCGACGACGGCGGCCTTGTAAACCTCCGGGTCCTCCAGCCGCTGGGAGAAGTTGGCTGCCACCAGCAGGTAGAGCAGTCCGGCCAAGACCACCAGACCCAGCGCCAGCCCCACCACGGCCCGCAGGAACGTGACCATCACCCATTCCCCGCGTTCAGCGGATCAGCCGCACGTTGCCCAGGTGGGACAGGGTCCCCCGGGCTTGATGATGGTGTCTATGGAAACCAACTTGAGGGCTCGGGACACCATATCCAACCCTTCGTTCAGCGGGGCGTGGTCCATGTAGAGGCCGAAGGACTCGTCGTAGAATCCAAGCAGCTCCTCCACGTCCTGCGCGGCGGCTTCCGAGACGGCGCGGGCCTTGATTTTATCCACACCCGCCTGCTTCAGCTTGCCAACCATCAAGCCCTCCACCAGCTCGTTGAGCAGCGAGGCCAGGGTGGGGCTGAAGTTGGGCCGCAGCGGCGGCGGCAGGCAGCCGTCGAACCCGGTGCGCTGCAGGTAGATGTACTCCAGGTTGGTCAGGTTGCCCAACTCCAGGGGCAGCTCCCCTCTCAGGAAGGGGTTGTCGTCCAGGGGGCAACATCCGCAGTTCGGTGAGGTTGCCCAGTTCCGGCGGCAGCCGCCCGCTCAGGTCCTTGCTCGCGCCCCGCGCTCCCGACGACTTGGGAGTAAAGTTCTGGTTCAGAGCCAGCAGCCTCAGTTTCCTGAGGTTCCCCAGCTCCGGTGGAATCGACCCGGTCAGGAAGTTCTTGCTGAGGTTCAGTTCCTCCAGTTCCCCCAGGCCTTCCAGAAACGGCGGTATGTCCCCTTGCAGGTCCCGCTCGTCCAGCCACAGCTTGATCACCCGGCCTTCGCCGTTCAGGGTGACGCCCCGCCAGCCGCTGCGGAAGGGCCGGATGCCGGAGTCCGATGTCATATTCCCTTCCCAGGACTTGAACTCGTCAGGGTTGGTCCCGTTCCCCACGAAGTAGTCGCGGGCGACCAGCAGTACATCCCGATCAGTGCCGGACGACTGGGAGTCATACACGACGCTTGCCTCCGGCGGCGGGGGCGAGCAGGGGGCCAGCCCCAGGCCGCAGGTGTCGTCCATGAACTGCTGGAAGCCGATGGTGTCTTCGACGTGGCCCAGGGGGAGCGGACGCTCTCCAGCCCGACCTCCTCGGTCATGGTGTCAATCAGCGCCTGCCAGATTATCCGGTGCCAGCCGGGGACTACGCCTGGGCCCCGGCCCGAGTTGTAGGAGTTGAACAGGGCGTTTCTCAGGTTCCGGTTGTAGGGGATGCACCCGCTAAGCGCGTTGCCCCGCAGGCTCAGCTTGCGCAGCTTGGGGAGGCTGCCCAGCTCCTCCGGTATCTCTCCGGTCAGGTTGCCGTTGCCCAGTTCCAGTTGGACCACCCGTCCGCCCCCGGTGGTGACGCCGGCCCATATGTTCAGGGGGGCGTCGTTCCGCCAGTTGAAGTCGTTCCGCCAGTTGGCCCCGCCCGTCTCCCGGTACAGGACTTCCAGCACCCGCCGGTCCGCCGGATGGTCCGGGATAGTGCGGGTGGTCTGCCCGGTATCCGGCGTGGTGGCAGGAGTAGCTCCTGCCGGCGGCGCCACCCCAGCGTCAGGCGTGGCTGACCCGTTTATTGAGCCGTGGGTCAATTGCAGAAGGGCGGGGCGCCCGTGTATTCGACGCCGCGCAGGCTGCCCGGTATGCACCCGCTGAGCTGATGCTTACGACCTCCGTAGTAATTTCCGAGGTTCAGTTTCTCCAGGCTGGTCAGAAGGCCCAACTCCGGCGGTATCGGCCCGATCATCCCCGCTTCACCATGATCTATGCGCATATGAGACAAATCCAGTTTGGCGACGCGGCCGCCGGCACCAGAGGTAGTGACCCCCTTCCATTCACCCAGGGGATTGTAGCTCAGCCAAAGACCACCTCGAGGGTGACGGTACGAGCCGCCGTTTCTCCATCCGGGACCGTTGTTGCCTTCGTAGAGGGCCACCAGCGCCACCATGTCGCCGAGGTAGCCATTGGCATAGGAATTCGCCCAAGTCAGCTTGTTGTCCCAGATGGACACCTGTCGCAGGTCGGCGAGGTTGCCCAACTGGGACGGCAGTTCCCCGCTCAACTGGTTAGTGTCGAGGTACAGCTGCGTCAGGTTGGCCAAGTTGCCCAACTCCGCCGGCACCGCCCCGCTTAGCTGGTTGGAGGCCAGGTTCAGCTTTTCCAGGCTGGCGAGTCTGCCCAACTCCGGCGGTATCGCCCCGGTCAACTCATTGTTATTGAGGATGAGCTTTTCCAGGCTGGCGAGTCTGCCCAACTCCGGCGGTATCGCCCCGCTAAGCTGATGAGCACGACCCTGGAGGCTCAGTTTCTCCAGGCTGGTCAGAAGGCCCAACTCCGGCGGTATCCTCCCGCTCAACCCGACCTCCCCTCTATCCCATGCAGAAGAGGAGAAGTCCAGTTCAATGACGCGACCGCCCATACCGGTGGTAGTGACCCCGCCCCATTCACTCAGGCGCCTGTAGCTCAGCCAAACAAATTCTTCTCTGAATCTTTTCCCCCATTCGGGACCGTTGGTGCTTTCGTAGAAAGCCATCAGCGCTACCATGTCGCCGAGGAGGCCATTGGCGTAGGAATCCGCCCAGGTCAGCTTGTTGCCCCAGATGGACACCTGTTGCAGTTCGGAGAGGTTGCCCAACTGGGACGGCAACTCGCCGCTCAACTGGTTAGTGTCGAGGTACAGCAGGGTCAGGGCGGCCAGGTTGCCCAACCCCGCCGGCACCGGGCCGCTCAACTGGTTGGACGCCAGGTTCAACTCTTCCAGACTGGCGAGGTTTTGCAGTTGCGGAGGGATAACTCCGCTCAACCCGTTATTGTTGAGGTGCAGGTGGGTAAGGTTGGCCAGGCTGCCCAGTTCCGGTGGTATCTCCCCCTTCACTTGGTTGTTAGAGAGGTATAGCTTTTCCAGGTTGGTCAGACTGCCCAGTTCCGGTGGTATCTCCCCCTTCACTTGGTTGTTAGAGAGGTATAGCTTTTCCAGGTTGGTCAGACTGCCCAACTGCGGCGGTATTTCCCCGCTCAACCCCCGGTTGTCCATTGACAGTTCGGTGACCCGTCCGTTGAAGGCGGTGACCCCGTGCCATTCCCCGACCGGGGCCGCGGTCAGCCAGTTGGAACTGTTGGCCCAGCTTTCGCCGCCGGTGGACTCGTAGAGGGCCATCAGCGCCACCAGGCCGGCGAGGATGCCCGGCGGGTAGCTTTCCGCCCTGGAACTGGTTGCCCCACAGGGACACCCGTTCCAGGGCGGCCAGGTTGCCCAACCCGGACGGCAGTTCGCCGCTGAACTGGTTGTCGTGGAGCCACAGTTCCGTCAGTTCGGCGAGGCTGCCCAATCCGGCGGGAATCTGCCCGCTCAAGCGGTTGGAGTGCAGGTGCAGCTCCGTCAGGTTGCTGAGGTTGCCCAACTCGGCCGGCAGGGCGCCGTCCAGTTGGTTGTTATCGACGCGGAGTACGGTCAGGCCGGTGAGAAAGCCCAGCTCGGCGGGCAGCCGCCCTTCCAACTGGTTGGAATGGAGGTGGAGTTCGGTGAGGCCGGTGAGCCGGCCCAACTCCGCCGGTATCTCCTCGGTCAACCCGTTGCCGCTGAGGTCCAGTTCGGTCAGGCTGGCCAGGTTGCCCAAGGCCGGGGGGAGTTCACCGCTCAACCCGTTCTCGCTGAGGTCCAGCCCGGTGACCCGGCCATCGCCGCCGATGGAAACGCCGCTCCAGGAGGCCACCGCCGGGTCGCTCAGCCAGTTGGCGTTGTCGGCCCAGCTTTCGCCGCCGGCCGCAGCATAGAGGGCGGACAGGGCCACCAGGTCGGCCAGCATCCCCGGGGGGTAGCTTTCCGCCCAGATGAACTTGTTGCCCCCAATGGTCACGCTTTCCAGGTTGGGGAGGGCGCCCAGTTCGGCGGGCAGTTCCCCGCTGAACTGGTTGTCGTGGAGCCACAGGTCGGTCAGGCCGCTGAGGGCGATCAGGCTGGCGGGCAGGGCGCCGGTGAATCGGTTGTTGCTGAGGTACAACTCCTCAAGGCCGGTGAGGCCGGCCAGCTCCGGCGGGAGCTTCCCGCCCAGTTGGTTGTCGCGGAGGTCCAGTTCAGTCAGGCCGCTGAGGCTGCCCAGCTCTTCGGGCAGTTCCCCGCTCAGCCGGTTGTCGCGCAGGTTCAGTTTAGTGACCCGGCCCTCGGCGTCGGTGGTGACGCCGTGCCACTGGCCGATGTCTTCGGTGTAGAGCCAGCCATCGCTGTTCTGCCAGCTATCGCCGTTGGTGGCGTCAAAGAGGGCGGTCAGCGCAGCGCCGTCGGATTCCGGGGGAAAGGGAATGCGGGGCCGGGGCGTAGCGGTGGGGCCTGTTGGGCGGGAGGAGCGAGTTGCGCCCGGCTCCGTTGGCCCGGTGGTTCGCACCACGGCCCCGTCGTCGGTCTGCTCAATGGTGATGGTTCCGTCCTCGCAGGCCGCGAAGGCGAACAGCAGGGTCAGTGGGATTAGGCCAAAGAGGC
Source organism: Dehalococcoidia bacterium (assembly GCA_965261795.1). Lineage (GTDB taxonomy): Bacteria > Chloroflexota > Dehalococcoidia > Lucifugimonadales > UBA3495 > CBDCFV01. Next base: position 2,989,625 of record OZ253476.1, on the reverse strand, counting down.
TAATTCGCCGGAGAAAAGTCGGGGGGGGGGGGGGGGTAGAACAGGCGCAGCCGCCCTCAACATGCGGCGAGGGCCGGACAACGCACTTGAAAGGGCGGCGGGCAGGTTCATCGTATCACTTACTCCTGGGCATTGATAAGGCCGCGACCGGCGTCAGTCGCCCTGCTGCCGGAGCCGCTCTTCCAGCTCCCGGATGCGGGCTTCGGCGGCGGCGCGGGCCTGCTGCTCGGTGTCGGCTCGGGCGCGTTCACTCTCCAACGTAGCGATGGGCTGCTCCGTGGCTGGGTCGTAGAACACCAACTCGCCCTGCTCCCAGCGCAACAGCAGGCTCAGGGCGGGGCTGTATCCCTGCAAGCTCCCATCGGGCAGTTCCTCGATGTCTATGGGAACGTACTCCCCGTCCGCCAGCCGATCCCCGGCCAGCCGCGCCCCATGATACTCGCCCGTCTCCGTCTCGTCAAAGCGCCAGTATTCCGGTATCCCCAACGCAGAGTAATCCCGCAGTTTCGGTCCCGCGTCAACCCGGCCCGTGCTCTCCGACGCTATTTCCAGCACGAAGTCCGGCGGCTTCCCCTGCTCCGCGACGATGTACCCGTTGTTCTCCGCGTACAGCGCCGGGTCCGCGTCAAAGGCCACCAGCAGGTCCGGATACCGGCTCCCGGCCAGGTTCCGGGTGGGCCGCACCACCAGGTAGCGGTCCCCGGCCACCAGGGTGGTTTCGGGACTGCCCAGGTGGACAGCCAGTTGGTGGGCGTTGCCGTTGATGGTCAGGTGGTCGAAGCTGGTCATCTTGTCTTCCGGGCATTCCGGCGGGTCCGGCAACCGGAAGCGGCCTGGGACCTTTGCGGTCTTGGCAAAGATTTCAGGCGTGGTCATGCCGAACCTCCGGGGGCCTGGTGAATCCGGCAGGCAGCGTTGCGCCGGACGGTAACGGCCCGGACAGCGGGCTTCCGGGTAGGCCGCAAGGCCCTTGAACCTATTGGTGAGCTGTGTCTGGTTGGAAGACAGTTGAGTATACCCCAGCTTTTCTCAAGATGGAGCCGTGGGTGAACTGCGAAAATACTAGCCAAGACCGGGGTGTTTGTCAAGGCGTTTGACCGACGGCTGACGCCCCAATCATTCCGGCCGGGGGGGTTGACCTACGGTATTCCCGACGCCACAGGTTCCCTCGCCACCCGCCCAAGTACGGGGGTCTGGGACACTCCGGCGGCTCCGGGCCGGTTGGCGCCGTCGTAAAGAACCCCCGGTGCAAGCAGGGCGACGACCCGGACAATCCCGCCTGCATCTTCACCGAACCTCGCGTCGGTTGCCGCAAGGCGAAAGGGGAAGACAGTGGGACTACAAGAGGCGGCGTGACGAGGGATGAACGACGGGACAGGGCAACCGTGACGCTTCTTGCGTTGCTCTGCTCGGTCGTTTCATAATGCTTTCGGCGAGGGCCTCGGTGGGTTCACAGAACCCACAACCACATCTCGAAGATGGTACTGCCTAACGTCCACGCCGGCCCCGTGTCGGCTGCGGATCACCGCAGGCAGCACCCGGCTCATGTTGGCCGCCCGCCTCATCCCCAGCTCCGACAGGTAGTGCCGCCCGTCGAACACCGCCACCAGGCCGGTGTCCACGAAACGCTTCAGGTGGCGGCTGACCTCGCCGGATGAGCCGCCGACGATCTCCCTGAGCCAGGAGGCCCGCATGGCGGGGACCTGGCAGATGGCCATGAAGAGCCGGTGGGCCGTTCTGCCGTCGATGGCCTCCATGTCGGGATTGTCCCTCAGCCACAGGCCCACCTGCTCCGGTCGGCCCACCGTGGGATGTCCGGCGGGGTCCGACACCAGGTCCCGGGATGGCCTCAGCTCCACGGCGGGGGTGCACTGGCCGTCCGGGGTGCAGAAGAGGGTGGGAGTGGAATCGCTCAGGGTGTTGCGGGCCAACTCCCTGGCCCAGGCGTCGGCGGCCACCACGATCTGGCCCGAGGGTTCCACCGCTTGGTCCGGGTCCTCGTAAAACAGCCGGTTGCCGATGCGCAGGTAACGGTCCTCCTCGTGGGAATAGGAGTCCACGCCCCAGAAGCGGTGCTGCTCCTTGCGCCGCAGCGCCCGCTCTGTGGCGTGGTGTCAAGGGCGGGATGTTGGGCCACTGGGGCGCCGGAATCGTCTACCACCTACCCGATGACCGGGGGCCGTAGGCAGGTGGAGTAGCCACTGTTCTGGGAGCGAGAGGAGATAGCGTCAGGGTGAGCTAGACGTCATCGGGTTCTTGTGAAGCCTGGGAGGCGCGGTTACCCTGCTGGACTTCACCCGATAGCCTTCGCCGTTCGTTTCCAGGATGTGTGCGTGGGGGGGTGAGGCGGTCCAGCAGCGCGCCGGCGAGCCGTTCCGAGACGAAGACCGCTGAACTTCTCGGAAGGTACGATGCAGTCCGCCCTCGCCCGCCGCCTGGCGGCGGCGGCGGATGGCCAGCCGGCGGTGAGTGGGCTCAGTCGCAGAACGGAGATCTATTTCGAGGATAATGTGGCGTGTGAGATTCCGGAGCAGGACGTTCCCGTCATCAACATTTGGTTGACGTGCGAGATCTCCGGTGAGGATTCTCCGAAGTACGCCATCGGGGCGGTCATGGCGCTGAAGGTGGCGGCCACGAAGTCCGGCAGCGGTATCTCCGGCCGGGAGAGTTCACTGGGCCGGTGGCGGTGCAGAGGATACGGTTAGGCTGACTCTGGGCGGATCAAGCTCTGCCCAGAATCTGTAAGTCCTTAAGCTTTTCCCTCAAACACATCGTCTTGATTGACCAAGGCAAGCAACTGGGTGGCTACATCCAAGTTGTCGTCTTCGGTATACCCATATACCGAAGCATGGGAAGGGTCAGGTCCTCTGGCCAGTTTTTTGCCTTGGGCTGGCTTTGCTGGCTGGGGGGTTGATTGAACGTAAGGGGAGTTTCCTCCCCCTGCAAGTATGGCCAACTTCACCTGGCCGACGATAAGAACGGCAAACCTGCCCTTGTAGGAAAGGTCCATTTGGATGTGATCTCGGATTTTGGCAACTATCTGTTCTCGTTCATCATTTGCTGTAACGTTGTGGTTAAATGTGTAGTATTCCAACCAGTTCACTGATAGCTGCCCCTTGTCTCCAGGCCTGAGATGGAACGCCTTCACTGAGGGAAAGCCTTGCTCGGTTTGCTTGGGCCGACAATAGCGAGCAAGGTTATGATCGTCGGGGATCGGCCCTCCTATCATTAGTCTTCCAGCCTGGAAATAAATGGCTGGACGGCTTCCAGCGTGTCGGACGGCGTATATGTTCCGCTGACGTTCAGGCGTTCTATACCTTGACCTATTGGACCTGAAGTGCCTGAGAAGCGTATCAGGCCGTTCGGCAGGAACACCATAGCCAATATCCCATCCCCTCTGCCCCAGTGCTCGGTGTCTACATCAGCGGGGGCACCGGTGGATTCCAAATATGGGATGCGCCACTCTAGGCCTAGGAAACCACGGTGGTCTATCCATGTGCTGGGGGAACCGATGGCCCGGTTTTCCAACATGAACTGGGCGAACCTATGGAGAGACTTCATGTCGATCGGTTGTTCGCCTTCCTCTTCGTCGATTTCCTGTTCCAAGTAACGAATACGACTTGCTACATGTCCAAACAGCCCATTCTCCAGTTTGTGAAGTACCGTTTCGACATCGTCCTGCGGTTCGATGCTAGGTCTTTTCTGGTCAATGTCTTGCGGTTCAAGCACTGAACAATCGGGATTGACGGGCGCTTGGACTCCGCGGAGGGTTCGAAGCCATCTCTGCAAATCCCTCACTGTTTCCGGACCGGAGAAGTCAGCGACCTGGTGCGAAATGAAAACCTTTTTACCTACGATCGGCTTCACCAGATTACGCATTCCGACAGGGGGCTTGGTCGTCTTGGGTTTTCCGTAAGGGGTTACAGGCGCCGGCTTGTTGCTTCCCATTCGGATAACCTGCCCAAAGACCACTTTGTCGTCAGAACGTGATACCAACTCCCTAATACTGGCCTCCGGAGAATGCCCGTGCCCGGTGGCAAACTTGGCGCCCCGCTTCTTGAGGCGCGTTGCTCTTCTGAGGCTTCGCGGTCGGCCGCCTCTTACCTGTTTATCAAAGGGGTTCTTTTGGTTCACTGTGACCATGGCTATTGCGGGCATTACAATTCTTCCTCCAGAAGCTCGTGCAGTAACGCCAAGGCCGTCTCGCGGTCGACTGGTATTCTTTCTAAGGCGGCTACCATCTCTGACCAGTCTAGGGGACCTTCGTGAACAAGCGCTGTCGAGACAACTACGGAGTCCTGTTCGGTATTTGAGTCGGAAGAGATCGTTCCTGGGTTCATGGTCAGGCTGACGACTGGTCCGTCAGAAATCTCGAAGAGAAGTTGTGGGACCAACCCCAGTTCATAGGGCTTCTCTTCGATCAAAGCTGGATTAAGGAACCGCTTGGTGATCCAGGCAAAAGGCTCTTGGCGAATAAAGGCTGTACGAAAGTTGATGGTCAGGTCACGATACGGAATGATTCTGACCTCGCTGAGGTATCGGGACGCAAGGCCCTGGACGTCCCAGGTGGCACTAGCGAGCCACGGGCGCTCATCTTCGATGGTAAGCGTATCCTGATCCATTCGCCAGGACACTCCGTTGTGATACTCCACTGAACTGAAGTCCGGGCTCATACGTGACTCGACGGCTCTCCAGTGGGTGGGCACAATTTTGGCTGCATCAAGAAAATCTGGGGTCAAAATAGAAGGTAGGTGGTGTTCTGCAGTCAGCGTGACGCTAGTCCACTGCATAACTGGTTCAGTTCTATCGGTTGCCATAAGTCTCCGCGTAAACGTTTCTTGAGCGTCGTCTTCGGTTCGTCTAGTTGCACTGCCTGACAAAAATTTTCGCGAGCTACGATATCACGGTTGGTAGGGATTTTGGCCGATCAGTGTTACGGGACTGTCCGGACACTAAACCTCTGCAATTGCCATTCTGTAAGCGGGACATAAAGTTGCAAGGGGCATAGTCGATCTGGCCCCTTGAAAATGACGTTCCTCGTTAGCACATGGCCCAGATCCAAGGAAGTGGCCTCTGGGAAAAGGTGTCAAGCATTCCGAATGGAAGGTCTTTTCTTTCCCTTTCGTGGTATAGCCCATCACTCCATCAAACTTTCATTTTGTCCGTTACAGCGTAACATATATGCGCGGAGTACACATCAGCTTCTCAAGTCGGAGAAAATTGCATAACTCAGCAGTGTCCAAATTAGATAACGATTGTCGCCAAGAACGCGACGATAATCAGTTCGGAACAGCTACCGGAAAAGGGACGGAAATGAGACCTTCTCGTAGCTAAAAGCACTGAAATATAGTACAATAGTCCCAACAGAAAAGAGCCGCCTGAGACTCCTTTCGGTTGAGGTTTCTTTTGGCGGCTCCAGTCCACAGATGAGTTCGCAGCTCTCTGTGGGACCCCACAAGGAAGTGGTAGTTCCTAGTGGAGCAATCCCATTGTACACAGGCTTTCACGCCTGTTCAACGCCCATCGCAACCTCCTCCGCCTAAAAGCGGCATAGGGTTCCTTGCCGCCGTCCTCGACGATCAGCCTGTTATCGACGCCCTCCAACGCCGGAACCAGACTGGGCGACCAGGTTATCCCCTTCGGACCATGTGGCGGCTCTACCTTGTCAAGTTCCTCCTAAAGATTCGCTACAACAACGCGCTCATCGAATACCTCCAGGGACACCAGAGCGTCCGCGAGCTATGCGGCCTCGGGGACCAAGTCCCCAGCGAAAGCGCCCTCAGCCGGTTCGTCTCCCGCCTTGCAAACTACACGGACATCATCGAGGACTGCCTGCTCAAGATCACTGACGAGCTTCGCGGCCTTGTCCCGGCACTCAAGCACCGCAAAGATAAACAGGGACAGCCTCAACCACTGCCGGGTCTCGGACAAGTGCTCGCCATTGACTCCACGCTCTTCGAGACTTACGCCAACCCTAACCGCAACCCCGTTGCCGACACGGACGCCCGCTGGGGTGTCAAGCACAGCTCCCGGACCAAGGAAGGCAAGACTGAATGGGGCTTCGGCTACAAGATGCACCTGGTTTCCGACGCAACCCACGGCATCCCGCTCGACTTCATAATCACTCCGGCTAACCAGAGCGACTCGACCATGCTGAAACCAGCGGTCCAGAAGACCATGGCCAACCACCCGTGGATCGAGCCGGCCGCTCTCCTGGCCGACCGAGGATACGATTCCCAAGCCAACCACAAGTTCGTATATGACCTCGGCATCATCCCCGTAATCCACATACGGAAACCTACCGCAAGCGATGGCCTCCACGACGGCATCTACACCGCTCTCGGCCAACCCGCCTGCCTCGGCGGTGAACCAATGGACTACGTCCGCACCGACCCCGATACCGGAGCTCACCTATTCCAGTGTCCGGCCACAGGCTGTCCCTTGAAAGCACAGGGCACTAAAGCGACCACTCACTGCGATGGCGAGACCTGGGAGGCCCCGGAGCCAATCTGCGCGTCCTGGGGCCTCTACCGCGCTTTACAGCAGCTTGGAAGCGTCTGTACAGCCAAAGAATGAGCATTGAACGCATATTCCGGTCCCTGAAGCATTCCCGGGGCCTGGAGGGTCACTGTGCGATTGGACTTCGGAAGATCAAACTCCAGGCGACGTTGTCGGTGTTGACCTTCCAGGCTACCATTCTGGCCCATTTGAAGGCGGAGGACGAGGATCGGATGCGGAGGATGACGATTAGGATGGTGTAGCGGTTGTTGTTGACCTGTGAAAAAGGTTCAATCATGATGTAAGCAGATCAATACAACCGGATAGAAAGCTCGCCGGTCACGCTGCTGAAACAGCGTGACCGGCGTTGAAACACCTGACGAGAGCAAGCGTTTACAATAGCGATGTGCCGATTATATCAACGGCCCTGCCATTGGGGGCAGATTTACTGAGAAAGGCCGCTGGTAATCCAGGGGCCTTTCAATTTGTTAAGTGGGGGCCTTCAGGTTCTGACCAGACTATGACGGGTCCGAGCTTGCCGTTGAGGACATCGAGCGGACCGAAGGTACCGCTGTCTGTGTGTATCTGGTCCACGGTGTCGGGCCTGTGTCGGTCGGTTGTGAGTGATGCTCCGGCTGGCAGTTGGAGCACGGCTACCAGGTCCCAGTCGTAGTCCCGATACGGGTGCTGGGTCATGGATATGTCGAAGATCAAGCCCTGGTGTCCTACTGCCTCGTCTGAGAATTTGTAAATCCCGACGTAGCGCATGTTAATTCTCCCATGTTGGAATGTTGAGGCAACAGAGAAGTGTGAGGAGTCGTTGAGCTAGATGTCGAGTGGGTCGCCCGATGGACTGAGGAACCTCACTTTGACATCTCCGCCTTCTCTGTCCAGGACCCTTGTGAGTATCAGGGCGTATGGTGGCCGTTCTGCGGCAGCGGACGTTTCGATTCTCCTTTAGCCCGAATCCACCGAAGGAGGGCGTGTAGCAGGGTCCTGAAGAGACAAGAAAGTACTCCTGTGCTTCTGGGATAATGGTTTTCGAGACAGAAGGCCGACCCCAGAAAGGAGCACCCAATAGATGCTACCACGCAACCACCCCGACCGCATCCGCATCGCCTTCGACGATCACCGCCTGGTGGCCAATGCCGGGCTGCTCCTGCCGTCCACCCTGGCCCAGCATCTCGGCCTGCCCCAACTGGTTGACCGGCGCCTCGACCTGGGCCGCGCCCCAGGCCGAGCCAACACCGGCGATAAGATGATGACGCTGGTGGCCTCGGCGCTGGCGGGCGGCGACTGTATCGACGACGCCGACGTGTTGCGCACCGGAGGGACGGCCTGCGCCCTGGGCAGCACGGTCAAGGCGCCATCCACGCTGGGTACCTTCTTGCGCAGCTTCCGGTGGGGCCATGTCCGCCAGTTGGACCGGGTGAGCCGCGAGCTGCTGGCCCGGGCCTGGGCCGCTGGGGCGGGACCCGGCGATGCGCCCCTGACCATCGACCTCGATTCCACCATCTGCGAGACCTACGGCCTGGCCAAGGAGGGTGCCCGCCACCACGGCTACACCGGCAAGCGGGGCTATCACCCGCTGCTGGCCGTCGCCGCCGGCACCGGCGACGTGCTGATGGCCCGGCTGCGCGAGGGCCGGGCCAACACCGCCCGGGGCGCCGCCCACTTCCTGCGGGAGACGGTGGGGCGGGTGCGCTACGCCGGGGCCAGGGGACAGCTCACCATGCGGGCCGACAGCGGCTTCTATACCCACACCGTGGTCTCCGTCTGCCGCAAGCTGGACGTGCGCTTCTCCATCACCATCCGCCAGCACAAAAGCCTGCACAATCTCATCGAGGCCATACCCGAAGATGCCTGGACGCCGATTCCCTACTGGATGGACGGCGCCGCCGATGTGGCGGAGACCACCTATATCCCCTTCCAGAGCGAGCCCGATGCCGCGCCGGTGCGGCTCATCGTCCGGCGGGTGAGGCCCACGCCCGGTTCCCAGCTGGCCCTCTTCGCCACCTACAGCTATCACGGCTTCATCACCGACCGGGACGGGGAGACCCTGGAACTGGAGGCGAACCACCGCCGCCACGCCGAGATCGAGAACGCCATCCGAGACCTCAAGTACGGCGTAGGGTTGAATCATCTCCCCTCGGGCCGCTTCGCCGCCAACGCCGCCTGGCTGGCGGTCCAGGTGATGGCGCACAACCTGGCCCGCTGGACGGCCCGGCTCGGCCTGGGAGAGCAGGTGGTAACCACCAAGACCATGCGACGGCGGTTCTTCTCCCTCGCCGGGCGGCTCACCCGCTCGGCGCGCCGCCTCACTCTGCATCTCCCCCGGCGCTGGCCCTGGGAAACCCAGTTCAGCCGCGCCCTGGCCCGGCTGCGAGCCATTCCATTCCCAGCCTGACGGCGCCGTCGGCGACTGACCCACCACCGGACAACCGAAGGTCCCCGCAAACTCGCGCCAGCCCGCTCCGGAATGGTCTCCTACTGCATGCTGTCCCGCCGATCTCGCTCGCCACATCCACTGTAGGCCGCCATCGGTGCCCCGAAAAGCGCCTGCAGACCGCCCGCCAACCTCCCGTCTACCCGAATTCGAGCCCGGATTATCGCGCTTGTAACTCCCTCACTCCCCTTCCGCTGTCCTCACGCCGTCTATCGGTGTCCATCGGTGGATTCGGGTTTAGACGCTTGTCTGTCTGAGACCGTCGTTTATGGCCTGTTCTCGGCAGACCATTCTGCTCTTAGGTTTTTCAGTAGTTGGATGTAAGTAGAATCCATGTGGGCGCTGATGGCGCTGGCTATGGCTATGTCTATGTGGTGGAGTGCTTTTGATAGGTCGGAGTTTTGAGCAACACAGTTTGCTATTGTTGCGTGACTCTGGGCTACCATTTTGTCTCTGTCTGAGGTCTTATCTTTGGATTTTAGAGCTCCTTCGGCGTCTGAAACTGCCAGTGTGCATTGGCTGGTTTCGGCGTAGACGGAAGCTCTGTTCGAGAGTCCGAGCGGTGTTTCTCGTACTTGGAGGGCGTTTGAAAAGTGTTCGATAGCTGTATTGTGTTGTCCCAGTCCTTGGTATGCGATAGCTATCCTGCTTTGTAGAATTCTGGAAGGGTAGGGATGATTGTTGATTGCTTGTTGGAAGGCTTGCAGTGCTTCCTCGAAATTGCCTTGGGCTAGGTGGTTCTCTCCTTGCTGGAAGTAGCTATGGGTCGCGGGATGGAAGTATTCCTTGTCGAGGCCCGACACTGAACTTTGCCACTCGCGTTTATGGTCAGTCAGTTCTTGGAATGCTTCAGGGGTATATTGGGCTTGTTTGGCGTGGCTGATAGCCTGTTCAAGATGTTGCAAGGCGCCTTGCAGGTCGCCGGAGTAGGAAGTGCACAACGCCTTTATGAAGTTTGCTCCTGCTTGAATGTAGGCCGGGTCGGTGCTGGCGGTGATGAGGTCGAGACTTCTGTCTGCGTCTGAGGTGGCCAGTGTGCATTGGTTCTGTGCGTAATAGGCGTCAGCTCGGATCAGGTGAGTGACGGGGTGTGGTTTTATTGCGATGGCGATTGAAGAATGCTCTATGGCTTTTACGAAGTTTCCCTTGTCGTAGTACACCGAGCTAATCAAGTGTTGTATGTCGCTGGAGGGCTTTGCGTGAGCTTTTTGCGCTTCTTTCAGCTTCTGGAGGGCTTGGTCGTATAAGCCGGATCCGAAGAGGTTGACTGCTTCTGCTGCCAGTTGTTGAGCGGGGGGTAAGAGGGGGTCGACCACTCCAATCAGGTCTATCTGTGATTTGACTTCGTCGATGATATCGGAAGACAGGTCTGAAGTTTGGGCTATATCCAGAGCCTCTCTGGCGTGGCTACGGGCGGTTTCGGTGTAGCCGTCGTATGCTTCGCACATGGCCAAAATTGCATGGGCGTCGAAGTGGGTATTTCTGTTGAGAAAGGGTGTGGACTGGTAACTGAGGGTTGATTGGGCGTCTTTTGCTGCGGCGTTGCAGTTGCCTTCTTCGAAGAAGACTTTGGCTCGACTCAGGTACCCTGGTCCCGTTTCCTTAACTGCGAGGGCTGTAGTGTAGTGCTCGATGGCCGTCTGGTAATCGCCAAGGGCTTGGTAAGCGGTGCCTAGGCGATTGTGGATCACTCGTGAGGGTTTGGGACGGTGCTTTTCGGCCTCTTTGTAAGCAAGTAATGCTCGTTGGTAATCTCCTTGGCGGGCGAGTCGGTCACCTTGTGTGAGGAGTTCGAAGGACTTCGTGTGAAAGTATTCTTTGCTGCCTCCTTCATACAGGGCAAAAGGTGGGGTTGGCGTGGGTTCAGGTGTTGGGTTGTTTGACACAGTGGGTGGGGCAGTAGGTGTATCGGTGGGTTCTAGGGTCGGGGGTGAGGTTGGCGTTATGGTGAGTCTGGCTGTCTGCTGTGGTCGGCAAGCCAGTAGGGATGTAAGGGTGAGGAAGACGGCTATGATTGTTAGGGTCAGGAGAAGTCCTGGCTGGAGGGATTCGGGCGTGGTGCTCAAGGTGGTGCCTCCCGTGCTCGGTCTTCGTTCTGGCGCCGCTCAGCGGCGGAAGTTGTCAACAGGGAGTATTCTGCACTATTTGGAGGCTATGCTCCAATGGGCGGTGTCCTCTTGGTAGCGCCTTTTGGGGAAATGGCTGGGGGTGTTTGGGAAACGCGGGTCTTTTCTTTGATATTCGCGTGGTGGTCATGGATTCGGGGTCTTGGTTTGTCCGGTGGGTCTCCGTTTTGGATGGTATGCTGGCGGTGGCTTGGCGAGGGTGTGTTGCCGTGGTTCAATATTCCGGTTCTCAGGAGGTATGCTGATGTCTGCTGGAGGTTCCCTTTCTCACAGGGCTGCCGGTAGTGCTCAGGGCAGGTGGGGCATCGCGTTTGGCTAAGGATCGCAGGCTTGCGGCAGTTCCGGCACATGCCGAGGTCCCTGGCTTTCTGCCGCTGTTCCTGGGCATAGCGTCGGTGGTACTCCCTAAGCTCCGGAGTGTTGTTCTTGGCCTGTTCGTACTTCCGGCGCGCTTCCCTCGCGGTTTCGGGGTCCTTGGCGTTGGTGTCAGGAGGTCTCTTCCCGTCACCTTTGGGTTTCGGCTTGGGGAGTTTCTTCTTGACGTGTTTGGTCTGCCTTGTTGCTGCACGTGGTCTGCCGGGTATCGGGAAGGTGTGCTGGAGAAAAATTCTTTTAGGGAGTGTCGTCAAATCAACTTAGTCCAAATCACCATCGCCCGAATCTGGCAGATGGCCAGGTAAGAAAGGGAGTTCTTGGCATACCGGGTTGCCACTCCCCGCCACTGCTTGAAGTCCAAGAAGCCGTTTTCCACCAGATGCCGCAGCTTGTACAGTGCCCGGTCATATTCCCGCTTTTCCCGCCGGTTGCTTTTGGGCGGTATTACCGGGTTCATCCCCAATTCCGAGGCGGCGGCTATGATTTCATTGGTGTCATAGGCTTTGTCTGCCAGAAGATGCTCCGCCGCGATACCCTCAATCAAGGGCAGTGCTTGGGAGCAGTCCGCTGCCGTGCCTCCGGTGACTATCACTTTTACCGGCATTCCGTGGGAGTCCACCGCCAGGTGCAGCTTGCTGTTGAGCCCCCTTTTGTGCGGGCAATGGCTTGATTGCCGCCCCGGGCCCCGGCGCTGTGGGGATGAGCCTTGATGTAGCTGGCGTCAATCATCAGCCACTCAAAATCAGGATCGTCAATCATGGCGTCCAGCAGCTTGGCCCATACGCCCCGGTCCCGCCAGCGGCAGAAGCCTTTAGCCCCCCGGCTTGACCGGGGGGGCCGGTGGGTGTTCTTCCAGTCCCCGTAGTCCGGGGGCAAATCGCGCCAAGGAGCCCCGGTGCGCAGAATCCAGAACACAGCATTGAGAAAAAGCCGGTTATCGTAAGCGGGCCGGCCCGTCTTGCCCTTGCCGCCGGGGAGAAGAGGCTCCAGGATTTCCCATACCTGGCCGGAAATATCATGGCGCCGGTGCGCCGGCACTGCGGTTGCTGCTGGCATAGCCCAATCCTACTACACTGATTGCAATGTCAGCTTATCACCTCACTCTCACTTTGACGACACTCCCTAGGAGAGAGTGCGGGGGTGGATGGTGTGTTGGGTGCCATCGTTCACGAAACTTTCTTCGGGGCGGTGGTTTCATGCGGCCGGGTTGGAAGGTGGGGTGGTCAGATGGTGGAGTCTGTGTCCAGTTCGATCACGTCCTGTTGTACTTCTTCCGGTTGCCCGGCCGGGGACGGGGACGTCTCGTAGTGGGTGAGGGCGGACGTTGGTCCCACTGTTACCTTCCGTATGAGGATGTTCAATAGTTCCTGGGCTTCGTCGGGGTCTTCGTCTTCCATGTAGATGTGTAGGTCGTTGATGTCCTTTCTGATGGCGTCCTGGTCGTTGATGAAGTCGATCTTTTCGAGTTCCTGCCGGGACAGCGTGGATTCTAGGTCCAGCACTGTGGCGGTCTGCTCGAGTTGGTCGATCTCGTTGACCACTTCGTGGTACGTCTTGGAGCCATATTCGACAAGGTGAAGAAGGGTGGACCTGCGGGTGTTGGCGTGGGCCATTGCTTCTTTGTTCTATTCGAGTATCTGGTGCTGGATACGGGCGTTCTCGGCGTTCATGTCTTTGATGGATTTGGTGATGTGCAGGATGGTCTCTTCCGTCGCTATTCTGTTTACCATCTGGGTGATGACTTTTCGGAGGAGGTCCTGAGCATCCACGGGGCGTGAGGGACAGTGGCCTCCTGGTTTCATGTTGGAGTTGGGGCAGTGGTAGCGTTCCTCTGTATTGGTCATTGCGGCGTCGCATTGGGCGCAGAATACTAACCTGAGTTCGGGATAAGGGATGCCTCCCAAAGAAAGAACAGGTATTCTTTCTGGTAGATGAATACCAAGGAGGCATCCCTCATGAGTTTACTCAAACTGTTCTGCAATGTCGATGATTTCTGGCAAGCCTTCCAACCGCATTGGCGTCGAGTGACGTTGGCGCGGAAAGGGGGGCGGAGAGTTCGAGCGACAAGGTTGTCCCCCAGTGAAATCATGACGATTCTCATTCACTTTCACCAGTCCCACTACCGTACCTTCAAAGCCTATTACACTGAGTATACCCTGGTGCACCTCCGGCCCGAATTCCCAGGCTTGGTCAGCTACAACCGGTTCGTTGAGTTGACGCCTACCGTGACCATCCCCCTGTTAGCCTACCTGCAACAGCGCCAAGGCAACTGCACCGGCCTCGCCTTCGTGGATGCCACTGCCATCAAGGTATGCCATAACAAGCGGATTCCCCGCCACCAGGTCTTTGCCGGAATCGCCGCCCGGGGCAAGACCACAATGGGCTGGTTTTATGGCTTCAAACTCCACCTGGTCGTCAATGACCGGGGTGAAATACTGGCGTGCCGGCTGACTCCGGGCAACGTCGATGACCGCAAGCCGCTGCCAGCCTTGGCTAAGGGCTTGTTTGGCAAGCTCTTCGGCGACAAGGGCTACATCTCCCAACCACTATTCAAACAACTGCTGGCCCAAGGCTTGGAGCTAATCACCCCCAGGCGCAAGAACATGAAGAAGCGTCCGTTGCCTCTGGAAGACAAGCTGTTGTTGCGGAAACGGTCGGTCATTGAGACCATCAACGACCAACTGAAGAACATTTCCCAAATTGAACATACCCGGCACCGCAGTGTGGCTAACTTCCTGGTCAACCTGCTCTGTGGCCTGATCGCCTACTGCCATCAACCGAAAAAGCCTTCCCTTCACCTCTCAGACCAGCAACTTCAGACTCTACCCCAGCCCTTATAGCCTTCCCGAACTCAGGTTACTATTTGGCTTATGGCACGATGGTTCTTGGCGGGTTGTATGCCCTGTGGGGCGTGTTCAAGACCATGATCAGCTATAGCGGCATATTTTCGGCTGTGAAGTGGCTGCTCGTCTATGCAGTGGTCCTTGGTCTGTTGGGCTGGGGCAGCGTGGAGATTATGAGCCGGACAGTTAACACCGACATGCCTGATGATTCCAAGGTCCGATGGGAACAGAGTGAATTTGAGAGGAAGTTCCGTGGCCAGCCGGTAACGGTGAGTGGTGTAGTTACGAATCTGGATGACACTTGGAGCATCTATGATGCAACTATCCAGATTACGCAGGTTTATAGGAATGGTGAGAAGGTTGTCCAGAGAGAGGAGGTTCGGGTGACGCCGGAGATTATTGACCCTGGTAAGAAGGGGAGATACAGGCATCGGTTTACGCCAGAACCTGGGACCGCCGGGTTTGAAAGCGAGATCGTTTGGGCTTGGGGGCAACGGTGATGCCAAAAGTGAGGTCGGTGTGTCCGATTTGTAAGACGCCGAAGAAGGCGAAGTTTCCGTACTGTCTCAACTGTCAGAAAAAGTTGAGAGGGAGGCCGGCGCGGAAGAGGTCTGGAGAGTGCAAGTATGGGCGTTGCCACCAGCCGACTGCTTTGACCTGGTGGTTGACCTTTGAAGACTACTGCCCGAGGCATCTGGAACAGAAGAAGCGCGGGTTGATCCGGTAAGGAGAAGAGGCGTCGAGTGAGGACAGTTTGTGGATAACTGGCCTATAAGAGTGCTGGAATTTCTGTGTTGGTTCAGCTTTCCAGTGCTTGTGGCCTGTTTCTATCTGTTGTGGAGGAAACCTTGGCTTCCGGCGAAACCTTGGCTTCGGAAGGGTCCGTGGACTCGTTCACGGGAGAGGTTCTGGCGTGATTTTGACATTCTTGGGCTGGTTTATCAGGTGGTAGTGGTGGTTGCAACTGCGCTCGCATGGTTTCTATTTGGTTATACCCTCTGCGAGCAAGTGCTCCCATACCAACGATTGTAAGGAATTGGAGCATGGCGACTATCAGAATTGCGTTTCCGAGCATGTTATGGTCTATCATTCAGAAGCTCCTTCAAGGGCTGATTTTAACGGATCGCGCCCGAGTGAGCTATCCTTCTAGTGTGGTGTAACTGAAGTTAGTAGTAATAGTGTTCGCAATGAGGTATTCTTTCGATCACCGACTCAGGAGAGGGATGATCATGGCGATCGGAAGGCCAATGCCGCCGCTGATATTGGACGACACCGAAAGGGAAACGCTGGAACGGTGGGTTCGTCGCCCCAAGACGGCCCAGAGCCTGGCGCTGCGGGCCAGAATGATTCTGGCCTGCGCCGAAGGCCGCAGCAACATCGCAGTGGCTGCCGACTTGGAGGTGTCCGACGAAACGGTGGGGAAGTGGCGTTCCCGGTTCTTGGAACGGCGATTGGACGGCCTGTCGGACGAGCCCCGCAGCGGCCGACCGCGAGCGGTTACTGATGAAGACGTGGAACGGGTGATTACGCTGACGCTGGAGTCCACACCCAAGGACGCCACGCACTGGAGCACCCGGTCCATGGCCCAGCGTTCCGGTCTGAGCCACACCACGGTCAGCCGCATCTGGCGCGCCTTCGCACTGCAACCTCACCGCACCGAAACCTTCAAGCTGTCGGCGGACCCCTTCTTCATCGAAAAGGTGCGGGACATTGTGGGCCTCTACCTTGATCCACCGGACCGGGCGTTGGTCTTGTGCGTGGACGAGAAGTCCCAGATTCAGGCCTTGGACCGCACCAGGCCGCTGTTGCCCCTGCGCCCGGGCCAGGTGGAGCGGCGCACCCATGATTGCGTGCGCCACGGCACCACGTCCCTCTTCGCCGCTTTGGACGCCAGGACCGGCAAGGTGATTGGCCAGTGCCACCGCCGCCACCGGGCCGTGGAGTTCCGCAAGTTCCTCGATGCCATCGAGTCCGAGGTGCCCGCCGGGTTGGACGTGCACCTGATTGCGGACAACTACGCCACCCACAAGACGGCGCTGATCCGGAACTGGTTCGCCAAACGGCCCCGCTTCCATATCCACTTCACGCCCACCAGCGCCTCCTGGCTGAACCTGGTGGAACGCTGGTTTGGGCTGCTCACCGAAAAGCAGTTGCGCCGTGGAGTGCATCAGAGCAGCGGTGAACTGGAGGCTGCCATCTACCGTTACCTGGACGTCACCAACGAAGACCCCAAGCCCTTTGTCTGGACCAAGACCGCTGACCAAATCCTGGCCAGCGTGGCCCGCTTTTGCCGACGCACTTTAGATACAGGACACTAGCGGCTAGGAAGATATTGAGACTGATAATGCTGGAGCAGTAGATGAGTGAACGAGAAAACATTGCTCGTTTTGCTAACCGGGCAATGCTTTTCAATAGGCTGGAGACTTGCCGGAGGAAGCAGATGGGCTTCTGGCTGTTCTTTAAGGAGTGTTGTGGCCGTTGTACAGGGGTAGGGTTTGTGGAAAACATTCTGATTGATACCACAGCGGTGCGGCTGGAACCTGGAAGTGGCGGTGACGGTCCAGACATTCTGTTGGAGCGTGGAACCAGGCCATCCATTTGGCTACTGTTTACTGGCGCTGAAGGTCTGCCGGTCGAGAAGGTGGCCCATTGTATGGGGCATGGGATAGATGTCTTTGAGTTGGAAACTGGCGATAGCCCGGATGGATGCGCTGTCGGCAGGGCGCATATTGCTCCCGGGAACTGCCGGGACCGCGAGAGAAGGCGTCTTACAGCGATTTGGGGGCGGCTTCAGAAGTCGGAGATCGCGCAGATTGGTATCCGTGAGGACATACGTACTGACGCGAGGAAGCAGCGGGAGTATGAGGAGTGGATGGAAAGGTTTGAGGCCGATATGTCCGCGCTGAAAGACAAAGAGGTTTACTGCGCTCGGTGTGGCGGAGATTTTGCTGGATTGGCCGAGGGAAGTTATTCCTCCGCGGGCATGTTTGTTCATCGCCCGGGAGGGCGGTGCGGTGAAGTGTCGCTGTGCGACGGCTGCTGGATGGAGCTGATGGGAGGCATGACAGGAATCCGATCCGAGGAGCTTGCTGAATGGTCTCCGATGCCGGGGTGCCCGGAGTGCGAGGCTGTTGAAGTTGAGGAAATGAAGGACTTTTATGCAATGCCTAAGCGAAGGGTCCTGGAGATGCCGGAGCGATATGGTGTCCGTTGGGTCCATGAGCCGGAGAAGCGAGTACAGCAGTACGAGGTTGCTGGGAGGACCGTTACCAAGGAACAACTGTTGGCGGTGGTGATGATGCTCAGGTGGTATGCCTTTCTGGGAAAGGAGATGTACCCTGACCGGCCTTTGCCTCGCCGGATGTATCAACTACTGAGGGAGCTGGACGAGATTTCAGGAGCTGTCCTGTTCAAGAACAACATTTACGACTGGGACTGGGAGGAAGGCGTTGGTGACAGCTACGTTTCCAGGTCCGAGTCTTCGGGGTATGACAAGAGGGACAGGTTGATCTCCTTGAAGTGGTTTATGGAGACTGTGCCGCCGTTCCCGTTGCCGGTATTGTGATCGCATGGGTGTGTGAGTGCGGCGGATATTTTTGGAATGACTGGCGCTGGCTAATTTTGATTTCTCTTGGGCTGTGCCTTGCTACAGTGGTTATTCCCCCTTGGAGGGCTCTCTTAAAGAGAGCCTTTCTTGTTTTTTGGCGGTGGTATTGGTCTCTGCCGAATTGGTTGAAATTGGCATTAGCTTTGACAGTTGTGACTGTATTTGGCTTCTTTGTTTACGACTATTGCTCCAGAGTCCAGCTACGGTAAAGATGGTAATGCCTTGCATTAGTGCAAGGATCGTTAGCATGGTGACGATTGCTGAGTGGTCAGGCATGGTGTTCTCCGCCGTTGGATTTTAGCGGATCGTATTGGAAAGGAACAGATACGTGATTGCTGGGTGAAGGCGTCTTATTGATACCTCTGGAATTCGTAGCTGAGCAGCGGTTTTTAGGGTCCCGTTGGCTCACCGGGGAGTTTCGCAATTTTCTGCAAGTCGAGAAAATTCCACTACTTGGTTCCGGCCCTCAACATGATCTTAATCCGTCGCTATCTTGCCGAAAGCCGTCTCCAAGGTCGGTCGGGGGGGCTGACAGGGGTATGTATTTTATTTTGAGACTTACGCAGTTGATCGTGAGACTGGATAGTAGGTTGGGCGTGCTCAGATACAGAATCGCCCACAAATGCTTATTACCGGGCCCATTCGGTCATTCCGGCGTAGGCGGGAATCCAGGGGTTGAGGGGATAGTTCGTAGCTATAATCTCGCTTTTACATACCCCTGTCAGGGGGGGCGAATTCTGCCTATTGAGGGAATTTGCGAAGTGGCCCAGTCGGAAGCAAAGATAGGGGAGTTTCTGGTGCTCCTCCCGAGTTCATACAGGCTTGGCCGAATCCTATCGCCCACTTGATGAAGGTGATGGAGATGAGGCATTCCAGCAGCAGCATGGCAATTTCGGGCCATTTACAGCCCAGATTCCATTGTCCGATGTCGGTGGGCGATTCTCAAGCACCTTCTGTCATCAAATAGTGCGATGCTGGCACTGGACCATCCCCACTTCTGGCTGCTGACGCCGGTGCGAAAAGAGACAGACCCGGCTTGCGCCGGGCCTCTCCTCTTGTTGACTTTTCTCGTGCCAATCTGCGTGTGGACCTGCAATTCTTGTTCGTTCGCAGTTCTGGCGCTTTTAGCGCAGTAACGCTGTAAAGCTCCTCGACAAATTGCTGCCAGTGTTTTCCTGATGGGCAGTCACGCTTTGTCGTTAAGTTCCTATTCGGCTTTCGCCTTCGGGCCGGGCCTCTTCCCTCGGTGCTTCTGACACGTTTGTATTCCTTTCACGACTGGTTTACCGCAGGCGACGCATAAACCCTGCTCTTGCAGGCGCTTTGCTCTCTCCTTGACGGACAAATTTTCCTTTTCCTTTTGCTCGGCACTCCTTCCGGCCCGGCGTTTCCTCCCGAATTCAGTAAATCTTTTTCTGCATTCCTGGCAGCGGGTATAAGTGCCGAAGACGGGCTTTCCGCAGTAAGTGCAAAGACCTGCCTCTTTGCGGCCTTGTCGCCTTTTCTCCTGGTAGTCATTCTGCCAGTTTTTTTGTTCCTGTGGGTCCTATTTGCCCGGCGCCCCTTTTCATATTCCGCGAATTTGCTGAGGCAATCCCTGCACCTCGTGGTGCCGTCAGTCGGTTTGGAGCAGTAGGTACACAGACCTTGTTGCTTTAGACGGAGTCTTCGCCGCCTCGCTGCCTTGTGCCGTCTGTCTTTCTGTACATCCGTGTCGTTGGACGGGAGTGGGTTTAGGTCTGGGTAGGGCCAGTCCCCCGGTTCTGGCCATAGGACTATCGTGTAACTATAATTTGACAACTCCGAACGCCCCAGCTACGCTGGAGCGGTTGTGGTGGTACTGGAAGGGCTGGATGGCCGGCTGTCGCTACAGCATGAGGGGACGCATCATTGCGTCCCAGGAAGCACCGTCCAGTCCGGCATCTCTCCGAAGCCATAACGAGACTTCCCCAACTGCCACCATCCCATCTCCCCATCCCGAACTCGCGTCAAAACCTTCGGTTATAACCCTCGAACTACCGGGCGCAAACCCAGATCAAGAAGATGCTCACACTGTGTCAATTGACGACCCGGGCGTAGCCAGGTTGCGGGTCGTCACATCGCCGCGGAGGCCGACGTTCCTGCAGCAGGAGAGATGGAAGGTGGTGCAGCAGGCCAAGCTTCAGGGGATGTCCATCCGGCGGATGGCGAGGGAGTTGGGGATCCACAGAGACACGGTGAGGAGATACATCGACGCCTACAGTCCGCCGACGCGTCGGCCCCCGGCAACTCCTGCGGCACCAGCATCTGATACCATCTCAGACTAGGCTAAGGACATTTCTGCTGAACACTTAAGCGGACATTTATGCCGGCCTTCGACACCACAGGAGTCCAATTTCTCTGCGCCATTGATATCCGGTAGAGCCAACCATCTGCCTCCGTGATTTTACTTGTTGGTACCCAGATCGACCGCCCACGAATAGCGCAGTTTTCCGTTGCTATTGTGTCTTTCGTATGAAGGTTCTTGATTTTGTCCAGTTTGGTGGGCCGACCGGCTTAGCACGGATGCGAAAGAGTCGGAGACAGTGTTCGGCAGCATCGTGCTAAGGTCGAAGGGCAAATTGAAGCGGGCATCACAAAGTGACCAATGGGCTAAAGAACAGCCCGAATTCAGGGCTTCGGGGGATTAAGATGAGCCAGGGCGAAGAGTTTGTATGCGGTAACTGCTTTGAGGAACCTGCGTTGGTCAGGTTTGTCAAAGAGAGGGCAGTTGCCTCCGAGTGCTCCTTTTGCCCGGCCAAAGACAGTGTTCCTATAGCGGCGTCGATGAACACGGTTGCCAAGTATTTTTTCAAGTGCTTGTTGCGGGAGTACGACTTCTCAGTGAACCAGATCGGTTGGGACAGTTCCGAAGGCGGTTGGACATATACCTCTTGGGATGCCTACGAGTTGGCCTTCGACGTGTTGGAGTTGGAGTTTCCACAGGGAAACGATAACAAATTGTTGCCATACTTATTCGGGGAATACATCGACCAAGATTGGTGTGAAGCGAACGGCTACGGCTTAAACGACCAGGAATGGGCTAAGTATAGTTGGGACCATTTCTGCAAAGTAGTCATGCACGAGCAACGGTTCTTCTTCCTGACAAGTAGCAGAGACCCTGATGACCCAGAGGTTTACAGTCCAGGAGAGGTACTGCGTGCAATTCTTGATTACGCCCAACAGATGAACCTTTTGATAGAGATTCAACCTGGCACACGTTTCGTGAGGGCGAGATTGGAAGGTTCCGAGCCCCATTTAGAAACGTCGGAGGAACTAGGGCCGCCACCTGCCGACAAGGCGAAGCAATCCAACAGAATGAGCCCAGCAGGCGTTCCGATGTTTTACGGTTGCGAGGACGAGGACACTGCTATTAAAGAAACCAAATCGGACCCTGGCTATTATGCTGTCGGGGAGTTCGAGACCCTCCGTGCTGCTACTCTACTTGACCTAACTGCAATTCCGCCAATTCCCAGCTTGTTCGACCCTGTACCAGAAGGAACAGAAATCCAACCACGCAGGATTCTTAAATTTCTCCATCATGTTGCGAAGGAGGTATCTCGGCCCATCGAACGGGACGACAACAGGGAACATATCGAGTATGTACCGACGCAAGTCATCACGGAGTTTGTCCGCGGCCAAGTAGCGCCGGGGAATTCCCGTGTTGATGGCATCAAGTATTCCAGCTCAGTACATCCAGGGTATGTTTCGTTAGTGCTCTTTGCAAATCAAAGCAATATCGAGGCCACAACGGCGAGCGAATGGTCCGAGGATGTTTGGCTAAAGTTAGTCGGAACCAGACACAGGTGGGTCGATTGAACTCCGTTAATTCCCTCGATAGGCACCACACCTCATTCTGTGTCTACGGTCTACCCGAACATACACATGCTGAGGGGCATTTCCATTGATATATTGCCCATACATAGACCGCGACATTCCGGATGATCAGGCCAGCCCAGAGCACATCATCCCTTTGCCCCTGGGTGGTTACAACAGCCTTGAAATACCCGTTGACGCCGCCTTTAACTCAAGAATTGGAAGTGTCCTGGACGGAGCCGTCGCCAACGAGTTCTTGTTCGCCTTAAGGCGAACAGAGTACGATGCACGCGGACATAGCGGAAAGAAACCGCTTGCAATCATCAGAAACGCAGACTACGGAGACGACAAACGTCCCGCGCAAGTCCACTTCCACAAGAGAGATGGGTTAAGAGTTTGGGATGCAAAGGACCGCGAGTTTAAGGAACGTGTACCCAGCGTTAACATCTCTACGTCGCTCAATATTGACCTGCCTGTGCGATTCACGGCAAAAGTAGCCTTGGCTGCAGGATATTTCACTTATGGGGACTTGTTCCGCCACCATGTAGACCATCGCCAACTGCGCGATGTAATGAATACCGATCCACGCAGCCTCGACCTCGAAAGGAGTCTTGACGAACAAGGACTAGTAGTTCAGCTATTTTGAATTGCTGGGTAAAGGGATTTCAGCTTGATGCGCGCGTCATCGGTGGTGAAGCGCCAGTCCACCCGCACCATGTCCCGGTTGCGCTGGTTCTGCCAGGCGTCAACTTCCCGGCGCAGCACCTCTTGATCAGGAATCCGGCGGTCCAGGCACTGCCGGGCCAGCACTCCGATTTCAATTTCAGCCATGTCCAGCCAACTCCCATGCTTGGGAGTGTAGTGAATCTCCAGACGTTCGGCGATACGCCGCGCTTCCATAGGCTCGAACGCCTCGTATAATGAGGCCGGATGATGGGTGTTCAGAGCCTGCCCCTGCGCAGGCAGGGGTTGTCCATCACCAGCACAATCCGGTCCTTTTCCGGGTAGTCCTCGTCCACCAACTTCTTCACTTGGTGCGCCCAGTCCACTTTCGTCCGCCGGTCCGTCACTCCGACCCGCCGCCACCCTTCCAGCGGCGCAAACAGCATGAACAGGTTGCTCACCCCGTTGCGCTCGTATTCGTAATCATACGCGACTGCCGATCCGGGGCGAGGCGGACGCGGCAGTCGCGTTTCCTTCACCTGCTGTTTGCTGGTCTCGTCCAGGCACACCAGCACCTCGTTGTCCCCGAATTGACGATGGTAGACCTGAAGCACGTCTTCCATGGCACAGACGAACTCGGCGTTGCCCTGGGGCGGGATGCACCAGCACTCTTTCAGCCAAGGCTTGAGTTCGTTTTTTTCAGCGTCTTGCGCACCGTCTCTGGGTGGATGCTCTCCACTATCTCGCACTCCACCAGCCGGTCCGCCAATAATCTCAGCGTCCAACGGCCCCGGCCTTCCGGCGGTTCCCCGCAGGCCAGCGCAATCAAGTGGGCTTCCGCAGCACCATCCAGTTTCTTTGGCCGGCGGCGTTGTTGCTCCTTACGCCCCAAGGCCGCTTCGATCCCTTCCTCCACACAACGGCGGCGTATCCGTTCCACTGTGGCGCTGGCGATCTCAAGGGACCGGGCAACCTCTTCGTCCGTCAGGCCTCCGTCTTTCCGCGCTTCATCGCTCAGCAACAGGATGCGTGCATGGGTCTGCTTGTACGCTGCTGCCCGTCCCTTGGAAACCAGAGCCTTCAGTTCCTGTTGCTCTTCCGTGGTCAGTTCGATACGGTACTTCTTAGCCGGCACGACCCCTCTCCTTGAATACAATTCGCCAATGCCGGTAGAATACACCAGTTGTGCCTCAATTCAATGACGTTCAACTACTAAACTAAAGCCAAGGTGAAATGCGCAGATGGTGGGGGTCAAGCGGCGGTGCCGGATCATTCTCCAAGTACGGTTGAGAGGAATTTACCCGCGCAACCCAGTTGATCATCATCGCCACTTAAATGTACATCCCACCTTGGCTTTAGTTTAGGTGGTAGGGTGGTTAAACGGTTGCCGGACAAGCCGAGCGTGTGCAAGCTGGTAAGTCCGTCGAACAATCCAGGTGGCACGCTGGTTAAATCGTTGCCGGACGAGCTGAGCGTGTCATGCAAGTCGAGCGTGTGCAAGCTGGTAAGTCCGTCGAACAATCCAGGTGGCACGCTGGTTAAATCGTTGCCGGACGAGCTGAGCGTGTCATGCAAGTCGAGCGTGTGCAAGCTGGTAAGTCCGTCGAACAATCTCGGCGGCAGGTTGGTCAAGTAGTGGTTGTTGCCTAAATGTAGTTCGTACAAGTTGGTGAGTCCGTCAAATACCCCCGGCGGCAATGTGGCGTTTTCCTTTGGGCCACAACCTGAACGGTCTATTATTCGTAGCGTGTGTAGGTTTTTCATACCATGAAACACACCTGCTGGCAGAGGTTCCCCTTGGATGCTATTGCAGTTCCGAGCCAAACGTAATTCCCGAAGGTTGGATATACCGGCAAAGTCGTTTGGTCTGAGCGGGGAGTCAAGAGTAATAGACATGTCTCCTTCGATATGAAACATCTCGTCTTGCGTAATGACCCAACATGAAGGAATTCTCAGCCTTTCAATGACCGCTTGCTGCACTACCGGAGTGCGGCCGCATATTCCCTGGCCGACAGGTTTAGCCTGGGCTGGGTTTGCCTCGCTGAGTTTTCTGATCTCCTGGGCCAATGCGGCATTGGTTTCTGAGATCTCTTTAATCTCCCGCGTCAACTCCTTGGCTTGCTTGGACAAGGCTTGAGATTCTTGTGAGTCCCGGCGAGCCGGGACGGCGGCATTGGTTTCCGAGATCTCGTTAATCTCCCGCGTCAACTCCTTGACTTGCTTGGACAAGGCTTGAGATTCCTGTGAGTCCCGGCTCGCCGGGACGGCGGGACTATCGGCAACGTCGCATCCTGTCGTTAGGAACAGGGCCATAAGACACGTGGCCAATATACGCTTCACTTTGATGGATTCTCCTAATTATTCTGTTAAACCCAGTGATATAGATATAAAGAGTCTCCTGTCAATAGAACTTGTTGACAAGTCTTTTGTCTTATCGTCGAGGTTGCCCTTGGCCTTTTCTGCGGCGTCGGCGGCTCCGGGCGCATTCAGGTATGCGACGAGCAATTGTGGCCTTGCTTGGGCGCTGTCTTGCTCTACTGCCGTTCTTGGGCGGCCTTTATGATCGCCGTCGTCGCGCTTTCCCAGCTCTTGTCCCGGATGCCTTGGAACTTCTTTCTCTCCCCTATGATCACCCCGAGTTCGTGTTCTAGTTCGTTCAGGGGGTCGGCCCTCTTCATCTTCATTTGCCCGATGTGCCGCGTGAGATCTTCCGGGTCCTTCCCGCGGTCGTGAGTCCAACGGGCCCAGCAGTTGGCCATGAGCCTGATCACCGGCGGTTGCAGCGCGTAGGAGATGGACCTTCCTCTGAGTATCTCGTTTCTGATCTGTCCTGGTTTGGAGAGTATCTCGTAGTTGGGTTTGCATTCCGGCAGGAACTCGTCGAAGAATTCCAATAGCTTTTGTTGCAAGACCTCTTGTACCTCCGGTCCCCAACAGGCGGTCCGGTCCTCCGCCTTCGGCGTTCTCGCAATGCCCAGCTGGATGGTTGTTACGATGTCCTTCAGGTTGCTCAGGGACATGAGGTCCCGGTCTCGTGGCGGTACGCTGCGCACCTTGTAGGTGACGTTGTCCTGCAGAACTACCGACGTTTCCATCGCCGCCTTGGCTGCCTTTCCGAATGGGTCTGACTCGTCGAAGTATTCCCGTACGGCCGGTTCTATGGGCCGGCTCCTGGCGAACCAGGCGAATAACTGCCTTTGGTCCTTCTTATCCGGAACTTCGATGATGACGGCCGGGACCTCCTGCTTGTTGATTGCGTCCAGCCTCTCCTTGGCATCGTCTTCCCTCTCCCGTCCTGCGGTCAGGGTCATCTCGTAGACGACTTTGGAGAAGGCTTGGATGCGGTGCTGGCCGTCGAGTATGCGCAGGTCGTCCGTCTCGAAGGAGATGTTCTTGGTTTTCTCCGTTACGGTTCCTTGGTCCGCGGCCAGGATGATGGGCGGCATGGCCCAGTCCGGGGTGTCCGTCAGGAACCTCTCGATGCTGCCCAAGTGCCTGCTGGTGATGGGGCGGTTGGTTTCCGTGAAGTCAAAGGAGAGCTGTTGCGGTCCCCTTGCGGGGGCTTTCAGTATGATCTCCTCGATGTTCATCTTCAGGACCCAGCCGGTCCTTGCTGTCTGGCTGAACTTGATGGCTTCTTTGGTCAGTTTCAATGAGTTTGCTCCTCGTCGGAGGGTGGCTGGAGGGTCTTGGGATCGGGATTGTACATCGCAGGGACTCCGTGTTGATGATGCTCCAAGGGTGTTTTACGCTTTTTTGCGGCTGGAAAAGCCCGGTGATCCCCTATGCGGGTTTCCCTTTCCTTGGTTCTGGACCCGAAATCTCCTCTGCGTTAACCGGTGTTTAGGACCTCGTACAGCTCGTTAATTTCCGCGTTGCGCTGGTCACGGACTGCCTCCAGCGTTGCCAACTCCTTGGCTTGCTTCAGTTCCAACAGCTTCTTTGTCGGCTCGGCCTCCGCGGCGGTCATGGCGCCGGCGCTCACCTTCGTGTCAATCGCTCTGATTTCCTTGTTGTATTTGGTGTTGATGGCATCCTTCTTGAGTGCGTAGCGCCTTTCGACCACCTCGTAGGGAGAGCGTCCGATCCGCCGCGCCTCTTCGATTAAGGCGGTGGTGGTGGGGAGTACGGCTCCGCCCGCGGCTCCCGTTCCGGCCCCGGTCCCGGTGCCTGCTCCGAGATTGTCCAGTAGTTCGCAGCCCATGAGGAGGCTGCCGAGCACAAGCATGATTGACACGAGGGCCAGCGCGGTTCTGCCGGGTTTCTTCCTCCCGCCGGGAGGGTCCTGCTTCCGGCTTTCGCTTGTCTCGGGCCCGCGGCGGCGGTCGTCGTCGTGCATCCTGCTGTCTCCTGCCCGTGTTTCTTTTTCCGGGGTTGTCATTTCCCATTGTTCCACAGGCGGGACGCGTTGCGTTTTTACGCGGCGGCTTGCCGCTGTCTCAGGCGGTGGGTTCCGTCAGGGGCGCCCGGGGTTCCAAGCCGGGCGGTCGTTGCCTGGACCTCCTGGGGCTTTTTAGCTTGGGGTTGGGGGCGTCCTGTTATGCGGCGGAGTCGGTGTCTACTATTTCCAAGTGGAGGATGTGCTCTTGGCGGGTGGGTCTGAGGCACATGTTGTAGGAGGTGTGGGCTCGGGCTTCCCTGAGCATCTCCCCGGCTTGGGCGGGGGTGATTGGGACGAGAACATAGTCTAAGCAGGACCCTGTGGGGTCGACGACGGGGATCCTGGCCCAGGTCTGCTCCATGTTTTCCATGGCTCTCTCAAGTTGCTTGTGCTCGGTGATGAGGGTGGTAGGTGTTGGTTCAGTCATGTGATTGTCCTTCTGAAGGCTTGTTACAGGTCTTGGTTCTTCTGTAGGGCGTGGTCCGGGTACTCTTCCCGGTCCCAGTCGAATTCAGTGGCTGAGGGTGAAGGTGGTGGTCATTGCGTTTCCTTCCGGGTTTGTCCCGGCGTTGCTTCGTCGCTCATTTCTTCCCCCTCCCCGGTGGCCGGGTCAACATCAGGTAGACATCCAGTGCTCCCGTTATGTCCAGCTCCTTCCTCAGTTCCGCGAATGTCTCTTCGTCAATTAGAGCCGATTCGGGATACCTGGCGGCGGCTTTCTCTATGCCGGGGTAGCTGCGGGGGTGTTCCAACACCACCGCCTGTCCTTGCAGTCGTCTCCGGTACAGCCTGACGGACCGCCTCCATAGCTCCAATTGCCGTCTCCGGGCTTTGTTCCGGGCCCGGTTGATGGACTTTCGCACCGGGCAGCAGCCAAAGACTCCCAGCCCGCATTGGAACTGCATCTGGGCTTGGGGTAAACTTGCGGGCGGGTCCGGCAGGCGCCCGCCGCAGTCTTGGGTGCACACCGGGGGCTTCTCGCTCAGCTTACCGTTCTCCGGCGGCCGGATCATCTCCCGGTATTGTTGCATCACCTTGTCCCTCAGTGTCACCTTATCACCTCCAGCACTTTCTCCCAGACCGCTTCGTGCACTTCGTCCGGTCCTGTCGCCCCGTCGATTACCGCCCACCTGTTGGGTTCCGCCCTGACTTGGGCTAAGTATCCCGCCCGCACCTTCCGGTGGAACGCAATGGGTTGTTCCTCGAACCGGCCGGAATTCCTTGGGCCGTCTTTGGCTGGTGTTCCCGTTCCTTGCTGCTCTTGCTTGGTCCGGGTCAGACCCGTTCTTGGGTCCAAGTCCAAGAAGATGTTCAGGTCTGGGCGGAGGCCCGAAGTGGCGATGTAGTTGACGTACTCTACGCTCTTCAGGACGAGACCCCGCCCGAGTCCTTGGTAGGCCATCATGGACGCTTCAAACCGGTCGGCGACTACCGTTGTTCCCTGTTTCAGGCTGGGCAAGATTATCTCTTCCACCAGCTGGGCGCGGCCTGCGGCGAACAACAGCAGTTCCGTCTCCGGGAGAAGGGGGTGATCTCCTTTCAGGAACTCCCGGAGGTGCAGTCCCAAATCAGTGGTCCCAGGGTCTTGGACTCCGCTTGCTTTCGCTCCGTTTGCTTTGAGCCGCTCCAAGAGCATTTTTGCTTGGGTGGACTTTCCGGCTCCGTCCCCGCCCTCCAAGACTATGAGCTTGCCCTTTCTCCTTTCTTTCTTCAATCTTCTTCCTCCGGTGTCTTGGTTGAAAACGGTGCGGCATTCTTGGGTCGCGGTAATGCTGGGGTGGCTTTCGTATGTTGGACGCTGGTCAGTCCCATTTTCCGCCTCCAGCCGTATCGAACCGTCTTCTGTCTTCGTGTACGTCCACTCCCCCGTCTCCAGAAGCTGGTAGGCTGCTGTCTTCGTGATTTTCGTCCATTTCGTGTGCAGAGTCTCGCCTAGCGGACTGGGATAGACGTGGTCGGCCTCAACAATTCCTTGACTGATGAACAGCATTTCCGGTCTCACCAAGACCGGACCCCGGTGCCTGTTTATCGCTGTCTTGACTCCTTTCATTTTCTCTTCTCCGTTGGTCCCGTTGCTCAGTTCCTTCTCTGTGTGATTCCGTCCGTGAAGAGCGCCCCCTGCGCGAGCACGGTGATTATCAGCCCGATGCCCGGGATCGGGACTCCCATCAGTTCCGGCCCGTCACTGCTGATCATTGGCCTCGCTATCAGGACCATCACCAGCGGCAGCACCGCCCCCGTGAAGTGGGACGACAGCGAATGACCGCCTTGCACCAACCGGATGAAGCCGTAGAAGCCGACCGCCACTGCGATGTGCGGCGTGAACAGGACGGCGATCGCTCCTATGATGGATATTCCGAACATGGCCCCCCGGTCCGGGCTGGTGAACGAGTAGGCGGCCAGTTCCGCAGCGCTCATGGCCTCGTTGTACCCGTCGAGCTTCAACCAGGGCAGCAACATCCCCACCAGCGCGATTATCCCAATCGCGGTCCTGACTTGGGCCGCTTTGCTGAACCCGGGGTCCTCGGCCGTCAGCTTCTCCTTCAATTTGTCCCACTGGTCCCGGAGAGGGATTCTTCCCTCTCCGGCTTCCTTTGCCTGCTCCGTTGAGTGTTCCTTTGCCTGTTCCGTTGCTTCTCCCTTATCTTCCGGTTGCTCCCGCATGGCGCTGCTCCCTCTTCGCTCTGGTTGTTACTCTCCCTTTCCGGTGTCCTGTTCCTCGTCTTTGACGTAGAAGGCCCTGACGTGGTCCGGCGTCCCCCAAGGGGCCCTTTGATATTCCGGCAGCATTGCCCATGCCACCCTCCGTAGGCATTCGATGAACCCCCGGGCGTCGCTGTCCCACCAGTTTGGGTGTTGCGATGACTGGTATTCGTAGTAGTCCGCGGCCCTCAGTATCGGCCCTGTCCTGAACTCCCCGATGGGCTTGATGTTCCCCCAGTTGAAGTCCGGCTCCGGGGCTCTGCTTGGGTCATGCAAGTACTCATAGACGTACTCACGAGACGCTTTGTTCTCTGCCTTCAGCATCTGTCCCGTCTGCTTGGAGCTTTCCGGGGTCAGTATGCTGACTTCCCCGTTGGCTTTTAGCCAGTGGAGCATCGGGGCCCTGTCATTTATCCGGCGCCCGCATGCCATGGCTGCGGCCAAGAGGAAGCTGATTAGTTCGTTTTCCACGGGCGATGCTGACATCATGTTCCTCTTCGTGTTTGCTACTTGACCGTGACTCCAAAGGTCTGTTGTATCTTGTCCGATTCCTCCCGGAACCGGGCCAGTTCCTCGTGGAGCATCGTGATCGCCGGGGGTATGGTTTGGAATTCCTTGTACAATGCGGCGAAGTGGGCGCTCAGGCTCTGTTTGGCGATGATGATGTTCATGTCGTGCAGGTCCAGCATTATCAGCTTCGCTTGTCCCAGCGTCTTGAACGCTTGGTCCCGCCAGTCCAAGTACACCACGTGCTCCGCTGCGTCGATGGTCTCGGCCTGTCGCCGGTCCTTGGGACTTGCTATCTGGGCGGTCAGTCGCTGCTGCACCAAGAAGTACTCTTGGGCCATCGCGTCGGCGTGGTCGATCTTCCGCGCGAACCGTTTGTACTCCCCGTAAGCCTTTCTGTACCGGGGGTTCCAAGCCCGTTGCAACTGCTCCACCGCTTGGATGTACTCCGTCTGGGTCGGTTGCATCTCCGTTTGGAGCCGGTTCAGGTACTCCATGGCATCACGCACCGCGTGCTCGCTGGAGTGGGTGTACTTGTCCGGGGTCGGCGACGGCATCGGCTCTCCCGGCTCGCCGCTTTCTTTGTTCCCCAAGCGTCCTGCTTCGTTGGGACGTTGTCCGTTTCTCTCTATTGGCCGCGTGTACCCGTTTCCGGGCCGCGTGTACCCGCTTCCGGGCTGCGCCACCGGTCTTGTAACGTAGACCGGACTCGCCGGGTCTGAATAGTAACTTGGACCCGCCGGGGCCGGCGGTATCACGTCGGTGAAGGAGTCGTTCAGACTCTCCGCTTTGTTGTTGGTTCGCTCCGTGGCTTCGACCAGCTGGGTCGCTTCGTTGGGCCTGTCGCCCAGAATGCTGCTCAACACCGGCCACAGTATGCCCCCTGTCACCAGCATGCCCAGTGCTATCATTCCGTACTTGATCATCGCTTATACCCTCCTCTTCCTGCTGCGCCGGTCCGGTCTTTCCTCTCCGGCCAAGATGAACTTGACCCGCCACTTCCTTTCTCGGCCGAGGCGGGTCCTTCTTCCTGTGAACTCTGTGTCGCGCTTCTGCGGGATCTTCCCTCAGTCCTCCCGCAGAAGGCCCCATTCAGCGGGGTTTCTCCGTTTCCGGCTTGGAAGTCTCCCTTTTGACCATTACGCAGGGGATGCGCTCCCACGGGTGACGGACTATCTCCAGCGTGATTCCGGTCACCGTGTAGCTCTTCCGGATCGTGTTACACAGCCTTTTCCGGCGCTGCTGGCCCATCTCCGACCAAGAGTCCCGCTCGAATCTCTTCACCGTCTGGGCCACCATCCTCTCGTTGACGGCTTCCCTCACCGGCCTTTCTGACTTCCAGGTTAACCCGTCCAGCTCGTGGGTCTCGAAGTACCCCGGCGGCAGGTGGGGGTTGAAGTTTCTCTGCATCTTGTTTCCTTCTCCTACTCGAATAGCTTGGCGGTTACCTCGCCGGAACATGCTTGTAGTTCCTTCTCCGCCCTGAGCCAAGCTTTCGCCATCCTCTCCGGGGTCTCCGCTTCCACCAGCGCTGCGGCGTGGCCGGAGGCCTCTTCCTCGCAGACGTCGTATTCCGCTGCGAAGCGGGCGAACTCCGGGTTGGTCCTTACGGTTATGTCCATCCCCCGGTCGTGGGCCATGGCCACGGATATGAGGGAGGGCGGGTCTATGCTCTCGAAGAGAAGACCCGCCGACCGCCGCGCCCGTTCCCCTCTCTCCTGCTCTCCGATTCCGTTCCAGTTCCCTCCGCGGCCCTTGGCCGCGCTGTTCTTCCCGCAACCCACGAAGCTTTCTATGGGGGGTGTGGACGTTGTTTTCAAGAGTTCCCGGTGTTGCTCCACGCAGTCCAGGTCGGGCTTGGAAAATAGGGTCTGGTGGAAGTTCCCTGGGTCCTCTGACGCCGTCCGGTGGGCGACTTCAACCCACAGGTTCAGCGCCATGTACCTGCCGGTCCGGTCCCGGATCTCCTCCGAGGTCAGGAAAGTCCGGCTCGACGAAGCCACCGGCCCCGGCCGGGGATTGAGACCGTAGTTGTGTTCGTGCTTTGCTTGTTGCATGGAGTCTGGGTTGAAGATGAGTAACGCGTAGAGAAGCGAGATGACGGCGACGAGCATCAGAACGAAGGCTGTCAGGACGGACGCTATTGTTGGCAGTGTTGCCTTGACCTTACGGGGCGGTCCCATATTCAGTGTTTCCTCCGTGGTCTTGGCCTCGTTACAGGACCTTCGGGTCCACCCGGCGGCGGAACCTCTCTTGGGAGACGGAGTCCCATATCTCTCCCGCGGTCATCCTCTCCGGGGCCTGAAGGTCTTCTGGGAAGAGCCTTCGCCACGTTTTTTGCTGCACGGTGGACGCCGGCTTCTGCCGCCACGGAGCCTGCCTTTCCAAGTGAGGCGCCCGGACTCCCAACTCTATTCTGACTTGCCTTGCGGTCTCCTCCGGCTTCTCGAAGGTCCATTGTTCCCGGCGCAGCGGCGACGGCCCTCGGTTCAACAGCGTTATCCGGGAGAACTTCCAGCCGCCCTTCCGCAAAGGCTCGACCGCCACGTAGCGGCCGGTCTCTCCCTCTCCGCTCCACAGGGGGATGACCATGATCGGCCGGTCCTCGTAGGGTTTGAACCAAGGGTACCGGACCCGTGCTTCGTCCATCATCGAAATCTGCCGGGGGAACTTGGCGGCCAGTTCCATCAACTCTGTCGGAGTGTTGCTCTTCGCTCTCTCCCGCTTGGCTTTTTCCTCGTCCTCAACCGGGGTGTCCAGCCGCCAGTAGTGGATGATGTCGTTCATGTCGGGGCGTCCGGTGTAGTCCAGGACCAAGCAGTTTTCCTTCTGCCCGTGAGGCCGCAGACCGCGGCCTATCATCTGGATGATGGTGCTTTCCGACTTGGTCTGCCGTCCGATGATCACGCAGTCCACGTGAGGGAGGTCCGTTCCCTCGGTCAGTGTCATGTAGTTGACCAGCACCGATGCGCTGGCTGAACGTTGAAAGCGGGCCAGCGCCTCTCTCCGCTCCCGGGTTGAAAGCTCTTGGTGCACCTCGCCCGCGTTCACGCCCGTCTGCCGGAGCAGTTTGGTCGTGCGTCTGATCACTTCGACCGGAGAATACCGCTTGGTCTGCGACACGTACAGCAATATCCTGGAGCGGCCTTGCCCCAAGGCGTACCGCACAGCTTGCTGGTAGACCGCCTCCGGGTTGCTCGCTTGACTGATGGGTTGGATCTCCCCGCCCGCCCCGCAAATCACCGGCGATTCGATCAGGGCCGGGCACAGGAAATTCCGTTCTATCAGTTCCATCGGGGTCACCGGCCGGATCACTCCGGCGAAGGGTGTGGGGGATAGGGACTCCCGGTCCTGCCGGAAGGGGGTCGCGCTGAATCCCAACAGGTAACGGGGCTGGAGTCTCTCCACTGTCCTCAGCCAGCCGGGCGCCGCAGCGTGATGGGCTTCGTCGATGGTCAGGTTGTCCAGCCTTAGCCCTTCAGGCAGTTCCAGCCCGGAGATGGTGTCCTGCGCCATGATGGTGACCGGTTGATCCCACTCCCTGCGGTTCTGCCATACCACTCCGGGACGCTGACCGCACTGCCGGGCTATCTTCTCCTCGGACTGGGATATGAGTTCCTGCCGGTGCACCAGCAGTCCGGTCCGTTGCCCCCGGTTCATGGCTCTGGCTGCCATCTCCGCCAAGATCACCGTCTTGCCGGACCCGGTCGGCGCTGTCACCAGAAGCGACTGGAGTTTCCAGAGTTGCTCTTCCGACTCTTTGATAATCCGGTCTTGGTAGTCCCTCAGTCCCAAGGGTGTTTCCGGGACGGTCACAGCCACTCGGTCCATTGCTGGGGCAGTGGGAGCCCCAGCTTCAAGTACAGGGCTGCCGTCCCGACTATTACCGTCAAGACTAGGATGAGGATGAGAACCAGCTTCAGCTTTTCTTTCCTCTCCTTCTTTGACCTCTCGGCTTTCCTGTAGTCCCAAGGGGTTGTCGCTTTTTTCGTCTTCCAGATGCCGTGCCCCCGTTGGGCTGCTTCTTTCTCAGCGTCTCCGAAGGTCTTCCGGTCCTGTCCCCGGGCCATGTAACTCCGGGCTTGACCGTCCCGCACCATCATGTAGTTGTAGGAGTCCTCTGGGCGGTCCTTCGAGCGGTAAATCAACCCCACGGTCCGGCCGTACCGGTCAGTGTCCACCACGTTCATCCACATCCGCCGGTGTCGGCCAATCAACTTCTCCAAGTGCTTCGTAGACTCCTTTCCCCCGGTTTGGGAGCTCTCCGGCGCGTCGATCCCGTACAACCGGACCCGTTCCTTTTGGGGCTTCCCGAACATACCGGTTTGGGCGGCCAGCTCCACGGTGTCGCCGTCTATCACCCGGGTCATGGTGACCTGCCTGCGGCTGTTCACAGGTCCGTTCCCCCGGCTCCAGGTCCTTCTTCGTTCTCTTCCGCATCCTGCTCCATCTGTGCGATGCCCGCAGAGTTGCGTCCCTTCCCTTGTACTATCGTCCGGCGTTCCAACAGGTCTCCAAGCACGTCCAGGAACCGGGACGGTTCAGCGTCGTTCCCCTTCTCGGTGCGGGTCGAGCAGCAGAAGTGAAGCTGGTCGGTGGCGCGGGTCGCGGCCACGTAGAAGACTCTTTCCTCCTCGCGGAGGTCCGTCTCGTCGCTTCTCCGGCGCAGGCTTGGCAGGTTGTTGTCGTCGGCGTCCACCACCCATACCACCTTCCATTGCATTCCCTTGGCGGCGTGAATCGTCGCCATTGTCATCCCGTGCTGGTGAACGAAGGGGTCCTCGTTCTCTGTGGAACGGTGGTCCGGTTGGAGGGCCCCGGCTTGGAGCTCCAAGAACCGGGCCAGGAACTCTCTGGGGTTCTCCTTTCCCATCCGGGGAGTAGTTTGGCTGAGACCCAGCAGACGGTATGTCTGGGGCTCCGGCTCCAGCGCCGACCCGGCGTGCTGCGCCTCTTGGAGCAGCCCGCCGGCCCGGCGGCACAGGTCGTAGAGTTCCGCTTCCGGCTCGTCCAACATCCGGTTCAACTCGTGCCAAGTCCCGGTCACGTATTGCAAACTGCGGCGGGCCGGGGTCCCCGGTTTCAACTTCTGGATGTACGTCTCCGCCGCCATCACCAAGTCGGTCCGGTTCTCCCGGGCTATGTTGGCAACCCTCTGGGTCAGTTCCCGATTCAGCCGCCGGTTGTGGCTCCGCGCCTCAAGCGACGCCGCCGCTGCGAACGCCTTCCGGTCCATCGGGTTCAATGTCAGCGCCAACATCGCCGTGATGCACCGGGCGTTGCTGTCCCGTTCTTGGTTAGTCTCCCCCAAAATCGTGTGGGGTACGTTTTCGCTGCTCAACTGCGTGGTCATCCGGTTGATGGTCCGGTGGGTGCGATAGATGCAGGCCATGTCCTCCCATTTGTATCCGTCTTCGTCTACCATCCTCCGGGCTGAGTCCAGGATGTGCCGGTCCATCACCTCCGGCCGGTCCTCGAACTCGGTCAGCGTCGGCTTCGGACCCTCGATCCTGATGGCTGACTGGTAGTCTTGCCCCAGTCCCGGCATCCGGTCTGACCCGGACAGCGTTGTCGCTACGCTGGACATTGTCCGGGTTCCCCGGTGATTGACTTGGAGCATCCGCACGTTCAGGTTGGCCCCGTGGTCCAGCCGGAACTGCTCCAGCAGCCGGGGGTCGGCCCCCCGCCACTTGTAGATGCTTTGGTTCGGGTCCGCTGCCACCGTGATGGACCTGGTCGGTCCTGTCATCAGGTTGATCAAGTGGTGCTGCCGGGGAGTCACGTCCTGAAACTCGTCCACCAGCAGGTGCCGGCTCCTGGTCCGGTTCCACACCGTCCTGGTCGTTGGTTCCTGCTCCATTGCCCAAGCGGCCAGGGGAATCAGGTCGTCCAGGTCCAGCGTGTTCTGCCGGCGTTTCTCCCGTTGGTACTCGCCTATGACTTCCAGCCAGACCGCCTCCCGGGGCGGCTCCGCCTCCTCGGGGGCTGCGGTCTGGTTCCTCCCGTTCCAGTCAAGTATTTCAGCGATTCCGCTGTGGGGGGTCTTTTCCCCTTCGGGGGCCTCCCGGTCCAGCATCTCCGTTATTACTTCCATCGCCTGCTGCCGGTCCCAGATGGTGAATTGGGGGGAGATACCCAGGGCCGCCGCCCCGGCCCGGCGCAGGTAGAAGCTGGCGTAGTGGTGGATGGTGCCAATGAAGATATGCGGAGCGGATTCCGCTGTCAGCGGCATTTCTTCCATCTTTCGTTGGAGGTCCTCTGCGCCCCGGCTGCTGAAGGTCAGGCAGGTGATGGTGTGGGGCGACGCCCCGCCCTTGAGCAGCAGGGCCACCCTGGCGATGATCGTATGGGTCTTCCCGGTCCCCGGTCCTCCCAATATCACCATCGGTCCTTCCGCGGCTTCCGCTGCGGCCCGTTGGAGGGGGTCCATGGTCAGCCTTGGCGCGTTCAGCGTGGTCATGTTTTTCTCCGCTTCCCCTTCAGGTGATTTTCGCCCGTTGTGGCTTCGCCTTCACCCGGTTGATGCCAGTGCATCTCAGGCAAATGTAGACGGTGTTTCTCCACCGGTCCACCCGGTCCCGCTTGAGATTGTGCCAAGGCGTTCCGCACTGCTGGCAGGGACTGTACCGTTCGACGAACTCCTTCCGGTCAGGTGTCTCCTCGTTGGCTTCCTCTTGGTCCTCCGCCTCGGTCTCCTCCGCGATTGCCGGGTTCTCGCTGCCGCAGATGAGGCAGGACATGACCGTCCGTCCCCAAGCGTCCTTGCCGTCGTTCCGTAGGTTGTTCTGGGGGGCTCCGCACTTCGGGCAGCTGTCGTCCTTTCCAATCAGGTTCCGGTCGTTCGGGGGACCGGGGTCCAATCTGGTCTCGCGTTGCTTGTGCCCTACCCGCAAAATCTGGTTCTCCTGTAGCTTCTCCTGTATTTCATGCTGCTTCTGCATCGTGGTCTCCGCGTCTTCCAACTTCTCCAGCAATGCCCAAGGGCAGTTGTTGCGCCGGACGGCCTCCTCCGGTTCCTTGTTCATTATGTCGTTGAGGGTGCGGAAGGATATTCTCAGTTGTTGGGATATCCGGTTGTGGGAGAAGTTCTTCTCCTTGAGCTCCGCGACCCTCCGCTGCAGCCGCTTGGTTGCTCCGTTGTAGGTCTCCTCCTTGGGGTACTCCTTCAACCGCATGTAGACTCTGATGTAGATGGCTACTTTGTGGATCAGCCTGTCGTCCCCAGCCCGGTTGACGGTCGGCCAAGTGTTGATCTTCCAGCTCCGGCAGGTCTTGGGCGGGACGCCCAGTTCCTCTCCCGCCTCGGTGAAGTAGAACATCGGCAGGTCCTTCTTGGCCAGCATCCGGGCCAAGGAGTTGGCTTGTTCCACCATTGTGTACTCGATGTACCGGTCCGCCTCGTTCTCCGCCTGGAACAGGGTCAACTGCAGCGATGACTTCGGTTGCATCATGTCTTCTGAACTCCGTTGCCGTAGGGCCTTTTTCTTTGTTTACCACACTCGCGCCTTACATCAAAGGGGAGTTTGGCACCAAACCGGATTTTCGACCGGAAATTCTCTGCCCCTTCACCTCCCGTCCGGTTCTTTGGTCAGCCCCAAGACAATCAACGCGCCCACCTTGGAGCACGCTTTGCTCTACCGGAGGCCGTGGGACATCTCTCCGCCCATCGTGCAACTTGCCAGGACCTTGGTGTGTTCGCTGTGGACGAAGACCGCTCTGCTCCCGGCTTTGGTTTTTCAGTATTCCATCGAGTCCAAGTCGTCCCCGAAGGGGTCGTCATCGCCGCTGAGAGAGTCTCCTCTTGGCCCCGCTGTTTCCCCCGCTGTTTCCGTTGCCGCTGGTCCTGCTGCTGTTTCCTCATCCGTCCCAGACGTCCGCCTCGTCTCGGGGAAGTCCCGGAACTCCCGCGCGCTCACGTCGTGGCTGTAGCCCGGTGTTCCGTCCCGCCGGGTGTACTCCCGGAAGGAATACTGCCCCCTCACGTAGACCTGTTGTCCCTTCCGGCAACGGTTCAACAGGTTCTCTGCGTGATGGCGCCACAGCGTCACGTTGAAGTAATGGGTCTGCGTTTCCTCTTGGGGTCCCCGGTAGGTGTTCACTACCACGCGGGCCGTGATGTAGGGGATGCCGGCGTTGGCGGTGTAACGCAGTTCCCCAGGGTCTTGGGCCAGCCTGCCGAAGAATGCGGCCTCCGGTCCGTTTACCATGAAGTACGCTCCTCTTTATTCTTGTATGTTCCGAATTTGCTATGCTACCATTCCCATGTCTTGAACATTCTGTGACGCTGTATTTTGTTGCTGTTGTGTTCTCAACCTCTACGTCCAACCCTCCGGGAGTGATTGCTGATGCCTGCTAT
This sequence comes from Dehalococcoidia bacterium, assembly GCA_965261795.1. Taxonomy (GTDB): domain Bacteria; phylum Chloroflexota; class Dehalococcoidia; order Lucifugimonadales; family UBA3495; genus CBDCFV01. The sequence goes on along the minus strand of OZ253476.1, from coordinate 2,951,286 downwards.
CGCCCTCTGTTCCATGAAGGGAGGCACGGGGAAGACCACCATCTCCTTCAATTTGGCGGAGCGGGCTTTTGAGAACGGTCTCGACGTGCTCCTGATGGACTTCGATCCTCAGGAAGGTTCCACCGGGATCGTTGACCTCCGGGACGCCAAACGCCCCTGTTGGCCGGTCGCTTCCGGACGGGTCGTGGTGTCCGACGCCGACCGTCTGTCCGGCATGAAGCTCCAAGAACCGTTCCGGTTGTTGGTCTGCGACCTGCCGGGAGCCGACAGCATGGCCTTGGTGCGGCTTCTCTCCGAGATGGACCTGATCATCTCCCCGGTGGGATCCGGCGCCGCCGATCTGATCGCCGCAGCCAACTTCGTCGCAGCGGTCCGGGGTATGAATCTCAACCTTCCTCTCGTGTTCCTTCCCAACAACGTTCCTCACACCCGTCACCGTCAGGAAGTCCTGCTGGAAGAGCTTGAACGTCTGGAAGTCGAGGTCTGCCCAGTCATTGTCCATCGCCGGGTCGCTCATCTCGATTCCCTCCGCTCCGGCCTCGGTGTCTGCGAGGCGTTTCCCCGGTCCCCCGCCGCCGCCGACATCGCTGCCCTGTGGGACTGGGCCCGTTCCCGCTTACGTCTCCCTACCTCGGAAAATAACTCTCATGGGGGTCTCCCGGATGACTCAATCGGAACAGCCTCCGGCTATTCGCTCCAGAAATGAGAGGGCCAAGGACCGGGCCCTTCAAGACTCTATCTCCGCCTCGGATGTCTCCGGCAATAACGGGGTCGGCGCCGGGCCCCAAGACGACGCCGCGGAGGACGACATCGCCGAGATACGCCGCTTGGCCCGTTCCAAGGGGTACGACGTCCGTCGTGAGGCCCGCCCCCGAAGGCCCCGTCCCGAATCCCGGGGAGGCCGGGTCTCGACCACCTGCCGGTTGATCCCGGAGGTCCGCGACGCGATGGATAAAGCCCGTCTGGAACTGAACATGAACTACTCCGACATGATCAACGCCGGCGTCGTCATGTTTCTACGGTCTCAGAACCTTCGGGCTGACTTGGACCTTGAGGGGTTGCTTCCGACTCAGGAACAGTTTCCGTAGGAGGGGGCCGGGTAGCGACTGGTGCAGGAGCGACTGGTGCGGGTTCCAAGCCGGCTTTTGTCTCCAGTCCTTCGGTAGGCCCAGGTCTGTCAGAAACTCCTGCTCCGGGAGCCGCCCTCTCTCCGTCAGCGTCTTTCTTTCCCAGAGCATCGTTTCTCTTCCCAACCGCGGCCTTCGTCGAAGGTCTTCCCGTTGCTTTCTCTTCCTCCAAGACTGTCCGGCCTCTCTTGGAGGGTTCCCGCCCAGCGAATTTGTCCAAGTCCCGTTCCTGCGGGTTCAGTTGCCGGTTCATCTCTTCCAAGCTCCGGCGTTCCGTTTTCATCTCCGGCCGCAACTGCGTCGCAGTTTGGTGAATCCGCTCGCCCAGTTCCCGGTCGTGCATCGCCAGTACAATCCCGTCTACTTCCCTTCTCGCCAGCAGGTTCCCGACTCTCTCGGTTATCGTCTCCGTGTTGTCGTTCCGACGCTGCCGCGTGGTCATCGCTGCGGGCGCACCCCCGGCGGACGTCACCAAGTACAACCGGGGGTCGTCGGTCAGCACTATGTTCCCAGCCTGCCGGCTCACGTCCTTCAGGTTGAACAACTGGTTGCGTCGTCCCCGTATCCCCCTGGTACGGGGCCTCCTGGGCCCCCAGCCGGCCGCCGGGGCGTCCCCTTCGTCCTGCGGCATCCCGATCATCCAGATGGTCGCCCCGGTGAAGTCCAGGTCCGACAGCACCAAGCACCCGCTCAGTATCTCCATCCCGGTCACTTCTTGGAACAATGGGGACTCTTCGATCTCATCCGGGGTTGCTCCCCTTTGTTCCAAGTGTTCCTGGAGCCCCTCGCCGGGACAGTACCCAAATCCGAGTTCCATCGCGCGGCGGGGCTCGATTCCGAGCCGGGCCAGGTGGTGCAGCGCGGTGAAGCTGGTTTCCACTTGGAGGCCGTAGTACCGGGATGCGAGCGTCAACACCGCGGTGTTCTGGGCCTCCGGGGGGCCGTCCTCGTTCCTTCTCCCGTTGCGCTCCCGCCGGGGCCGCTCCGCTGTCACCTCGCAACCGGTGTTGATGAACTCGTAGGTCTCCTGGGCTGACATTCCCCACACCTTGGCGATGAAGCCCATCGGGTTGCCCGCGCTCTCGCAGACGATGCACCAGAACCGGGCTGTTTGCAGGTCCACTTGCAGCGTCTTGGCCTCGTGTAGTTTCTTTGACTCGTGGAAGGGGCATAGTCCGGTCAGGATGTTCGGATTGCCGGCACTGGGCCGGATCTGGCAGCCAAGCTCCCTTGCTACCTTCAGCATGTTCGGGAATTGGCCTGTTCCTGCGCTCGTACGCTTGGTGTTCATCTGCGAGCCTCCTAACGCCAAAGCTTCCTCTTCCGCTTGTCCTGTATGATCGATTCTAACTTTTGGTTCTTACAACACGCTTTTGCGGATGGGGATGTGTTTCTATGAGTATTCTCTCTCCTGACCGGGCGACCGGCCCGGTGTCGGTCTTCAAGGTCGTCCCGCCCCAGGATGGCGGTTGGTCTATCATGCCCATGGAGAACCTGCTGCGCGGCGTCAGGAACTCCGACGACACCATCTCCTTGGAACTGTTCGGCGTTGATGGAGTCATGCACTACGGCGTCCGCGCCACTCACGGGGACAGCCTGCAGGGCGTCTTCAACGCCTATTTTCCTCAAGCGATGATCTCGTCTCACCTCATGGGGGACGTCCCCGGTGAGGTCGGCGAAAGTGACGCCGGCGATTGGTTGACCCTCGACGAGGACGAACGGGCCTTGGTCCAGCCCTTGGGGCTCCTCTGGGACAGCTATCTTCCCCTGCGGGTTATCGACGACGGGGTGATACAACAGTCCCAGATGGACCCCTTGGCCGGGGTCATCGGCGTCATCTCCGGCAATACATCCCTCTTCGCCGAGGGCCAAGGCTCGGACCGGATGGGCATCCGTTTGGTCATACGCCCCGCTCCGGAGAACTGGAGCCTTCCTTGGCAGAAGCTGATACAAGGCCGGCGCGACGGCGATGACCGGACTCCCAGCGCCGGCAGCCCCTCCAAGTTCGACACTGGCCCCAGCATGGGGACCATCCTCGCGCTCGGCGCATTGGGCGGGACCGCTCTTATGAATTGGCTCTTCTGGAACAATGGGAACATTCTTGGCATGGTCCTGTTCGACGTGGCCGCGGCTGCTGCCGCCGCCGCCGGGTTCGGCCTCTGGCGCAAGTTCGGAGGCCGCAGCCAGCGGCCCTACTTGGACGAAGTGCTGGTCGAGGAGAAGCTGAAGTCCCTCGGCTTCTGGGCCGAACTCCAAGTGGTGCGGATATACCGCAACGAGGCCGACGTCGAGGTGGCCCGGACCGGGATCAAGCAGGTGATCGATTGCATCCGCTCCTTCGACGACCCCGCGGGCAATTCTTGGGACCCCGGAAAGCTGGTGAGTTACGACGGTGGGTCCCTCTACAGGGAGCACCGGGACCATCCCTTCGTCGGCGGGAGTCAGGTTCTCGGCTGGATCGACGCCAAACGGGCCCGCCGCACGGTGCTCTCAGCCCGGGAGGCCGCTTCGCTCTGGCATTTGCCCTTGGGAATGGGCGAAATGGCGTCCATGGAGCGCATCGCCTCCGGCGCCTTGGTCCCCTTCTTGGGAGACCTCAGCACAGGGGGGCAGGACTCCGGCCCCCTGGTCGGAATGGCCGGCACCCGTGAGGTAAGGATACCTGAGTCCGCTATCCGCAAGCACGGCATCGTCTTGGGCCGTTCCGGCACCGGTAAGTCCACTTTCATCAAGCACATCATCGACTACAAGCTGCGGCGTAAAGCGGAGGGCAAGGACGAGGGGGCTGTGGTCGTCATCGACCCCCACGCCGACTTGGTGCGGGAGATCCTGGAGTTGGTGCCCCCTGAAATCGCTCACAAGGTGCGCCTCTTGGACTTCGGGCGCTTGGACCGGGTCCCCGGTATCAACTTGGTGGACCCCGAACTCTTCCCCGACCGGGACCGCTGCGTGGACACCATCATCAATACCGTCAAGCACCTGTGGGAGCACTGGGGGTCGCGCTTGGAGGACCTTCTGAAGAACTCTCTCCTCATTGTCTACGAGTTTAATTCTCATCCCGATACCCGGCGGGATGACATGCTCACCATGCTGGATATCCTGAGCCTGCTCGAAGACGGCGTGGAGACCGGCCAGGGCAAGAACACCAAGACCGAGATGAGCCCCTTCCAGCGCCGGGCGCTGTCCCGGGTCAAGGACCCCCGCCTCAAGCAGTGGTTCAAGATGTACCTGAACTGGCCGAGGGAGCAGAGGGCTGAAGCCGTCGGCCCAGTCCACAGCCGTATCGGGGCCTACGCCTCCAACAAGCGTTCTTCGGTGATCATGGGACAGCGGGAGTCCACCATCCTGTTCTCCAACGTTCTCTCCGAAGGCTTGGTCCTGCTGGTCTCCACAGCCCAAGGCAGCATCGGCGTCGGTCCGGCCGCCCTCATGGGCGGCACCATCGTCAGCCTGCTGGACTCCGCGCTCCGCGATCAGGAAAGGTTGGCGCCCTCCGAAAGGGCCAAGTGCCTCTTGGTCTGCGACGAGTTCCAGACCGTGACGGGGGCGGACTGGGAGGGGATGTTCGCCGAGATACGGAAGTACGGTTGCAGCATGCTCCTGGCTACCCAGTCCTTGGCGCGGCTCGACACCAACGAACGCAAGCTCAAGTCCGGCGTGCTTGGCAACGTGGGAGTGATCATCGGCTACCAGATGGCGGCTGAGGACGCTCGCATCATCTCTCCGGAGATGGACTCCGAAAGGGTGCCGGAGCAACTCTTGGTCAATCTCAACCCCCGCCACTGCTGCGTCCGGGTTAACTCGGATACCGTCTGCTACCCCGCTTTCTCCATGAGAACGCTTCCTCCTCCCGACGTGGTCCACGGCTCCGAGGCGTCGGTGAAGGCTGTCTTGGACGCCTCCTTGGCCTATACCGTAGATTTCGCGGAAACCCGGGAGCGGATGGACCGGGAGGTGCAGCAATGGCTGGACTCCGGCAGCAAGCTCGGCTCCGGGTCCGTTTCCAAGGGACCGGAGGGCGAGGGTGACGATGCGGGGACCGGGGACTCCGGCGGTGGGGACTCAGAGTCCCTGTCCGGTCTGTACGAACAGGCCAACCGTTCGGGGGCGGCTGGGCGCCCCAACCGCTCCGCACGGCGGGCGGAGAAGAACGGCAGCAAGAATGAGCCGGAACCCGGACCGGAACCCGGACCGGTTTCCGAACCTGTTTTGCTTGAGCCGGCTGTGGCCGGGCCCGCCGGAGTCTCGTCCTTCGTTGCCTCCGGGGGCGGGACTTCGGCGGTCTCCGGCTTGGATCCTGAGTCTGTCGAGAACAGCAAGCTGGCCCCGGAAGTCTTGGAATATATCCTCAAGGAGGGCAACCGCGACTCGGGGGTGCGTAAGGCTATCGACCGGCGCATAGGCAACCAGACCAGCCGGGCTTACCGTAAGGCTAGAACTACAGCCGAGTCCGAGGTCGCCCCCAAGGTGGAGGCGGGGGTCGCCGAGGGGTTGGCTGCTGCCCGGGAGGAAGCGTTGGTCCAAGCCCGGCGTGAATTGGCTGAAGCGATGTCTGACTCCGGTCCGGTGCGCAGTATCGGTAAGCTCCGCCGCCCCGGTTCAGGAGATTAGCAAGTGTCTCTTCTCTCCGAGACCGGCGTCGTTGCCGGAATCTCCGAGAGTGCTCTCCGGGTGCTGAACGTCCTTGTGGAGCTCCCCTTGGCGACGGCCGGGGACCTCACTGCACTGGCGGGCTTCAGCACCTCTATGGCCTATCTCCGGCTGGGTCAGCTCAGGGACTTGGGGTTGGCGGACTCGGTGTACCTTGGCTGGTCCGCTCCCCTGTACATGCGTTGGTTCATCACGGACCAAGGTCTCTCTCTCTTGGGCCGTCTGGGCTCCAGTTGGCACGAGGAACCTTCCCGGTGCAGGTTGCTGGAACGGCTCCCCTCGGTGGAGTGGTTCTATCCCGCTGCGGCTGGAGTCCGGGACTTGGGGGCCTTTGAGGCTTTCCACTGGTTCGACAATGCCAGCCTCGACGCCGTGGCCCGCTACGAGAGGGGCTGGGTTGCTCTGTTCTGGAGCGGCTCCTTCCAGTCTGAAGACCGTATCGCCTCCCGGTTGTCCCGGTTGGGACCGGACCTCCGGGAGATGTCCGTTTCTCCCGAAGCCCCTTGGCCGGGGTTGCTGCTCTTCGTCGTCAATGACCAGTGGCAGCGTGAGCTTGTCTACCGGGCGGCCCGCCGGTACTATCTTGAAGACCAAGTGGCGGTGGTGTGCGCCCGCGACGGCAGCCGGTCCGGGGCCCGCGACTGCCGCCCCAGCCGGGGCTGGGTCCACCAGCCGGTCCGGTTGCGGAGCTTCGGCGGCTGGGGTTGGGAACGGCGTCTTGCTGAGTCTCCTTGGAGGGAGAAACGGGGCGCTGTATCGGGCCGTACCTTGGAGGCGGTGGCGCAGTGGCCGGGGATCACTCTCGGCATGGCCCGCCAATCTCTCTGCGAGTCCTCCGCGGGGCGTTCCGCCCAGCGTTCCTGTTCAGACCTCTTGGACCGGGGCCTGATCGGACGGGTCCAAGACCGGGGACGGTACCGCTACATGACCACCACGCGGGGCGTTGACTGCATCGCCCGCCGGGACCGGGTGCATTACGCTCATTGCAAGGACCGGATACATTCCCTGTCTTGGGTGGGTCGGCCCAGCCTCCGTGCCCATGAGGACGGCGTGATGTCCTTCATTGGTCATTTCTTGGCGGCGGGGCTTCCGGCGGCCGCCGGCTGGCGTTCTTGGGAGCATCTCGGAGGCAGCGGCGGCATCTCCCCGGACGGACTCGTGTTCTTGGAGCGGAGCCCCTTCGGCCCAACTTGGGCTTACTTCGAGTACGAGCGCAGCGCCCGGAGCGAGGGGAGAATCCGGCGTAAGCTCAACGGATACGCTTCAGACCGGCGCGGAGACGCTTGGCCGGCGTTGGTGGTTTGCTGGAACGAGGCGGCGGAGGGGCTGTTCCAACGGGTGGGCCGTTCCATGAAGGTCTCTATGCTGACTACGACCATCGGTCGGCTGGCGGAGTACGGTCCCTTGGATAATGAGGGTTGCTGGTTGAAGTACGAGCAGCCGGCTGTGATCGGCTGAGCGGGCGGGTTCCCATCGTAAGTAAAGGGCATTATATACAATTCTCCCCAAAACGCTTTACATCCTCCGCTCTGTTGGGTTGAACGGTGAAGGGAAGTGGCTCCGGTATCAAGACTTGGTGGCATAGTAGAGAAGCTTAAATGCTGAAGGAACCCAGAGAAGTCCGTAATGGGTCTCCAACCAACGATTTGGTATTCAGTGCCTATACCGATGGGAACGCCGAAGTGTTTCCCAGAACCTTGGCCCTGTATGTCTCTCCAAGTAGTATCGTTGCCGACGTGACATTCGGGAAGGGCGTGTTTTGGAGAAACATCCCCAAAGGGAAATACGACTTGCGGCCAACCGATATTTCGTCTGGCATCGACTGCCGCGACCTTCCTTATCAAGACGATTCGGTTGATTGTGTTGTGCTTGACCCTCCCTATATGCACTCTCCCGGAGGTACAGCCCACGAATGGGAACCTGCATTTGAATCTCATTATCGGAACAACGGAACGGGCAACAACACGGCCAAGAAGTACCACGAGGCTGTTCTTGAACTCTACAAACAGGCGGGGGTGGAGGCGTTTCGGGTGTTGAGAGAACGTGGCGCGTTCATCGTAAAGTGCCAAGACGAGGTATGCGCCAATCGTCAGCGCCTGACTCACGTGGAAATTATCCAGGCTTATGAGGGCCTGGGGTTCGTTACCGAAGACCTTTTCGTTGTCGTCCGAAAAAACCGCCCCGGTGTCAGTAGCTTGGTTCGACAAGTCCACGCTCGCAAAACTCACTCATATTTCTTGGTGCTCTGGAAACGAACTGTCGGTTCTTCCCCCTGGGAGCCTCCTGCATGAATCCAGTAGATTTAATGGTTCAGATAATTCGGAAGAGTTGAGACCCGTAGGCAGGGTGGAGAGAAAGGTCAGGGGGTTGTACAGCACAGTAATGGTCGGTCTGGTCCCCTTTCGTCGGGAAACGAGGGAGCGGGTATCAGCTATTATGTTCAGCGATCAGAGTATTAGACGCAAACTTGACCTTATTAAAGTAGAAATGTTGGTGTCATCAACCCGTGAGATTTATTCAACAAATAACCTGCATCGGTTGGGGTTACGGGTTGCCGATTGCTCATGCGTTCCTGGGGTAGAGCATTAGGACGATTGCAAAGTCAGGGTAAAAAGGATAAAAGAGGAGGGAGAAAGAGCGAATGTGAGGTGTGAGGGTATGGAAGCGGCGACGGAATCCCTTTTCAAGAGCTTGGAACAAGTGCCGGACCCGAGGAAGTCCCGGGGAGTCAGACACCCCTTTCAGGCGATTTTGCGGTTGACGTTATTGGGTCTGGTAAGCGGTCAAACCACGATGGCCCATATAGCACTGTTCGGGCAATTGCATTGGCAAACGCTGAAGGAACCCTTGGGCTTCGTTCGAGACCGGACTCCCCACGCCACCACGATCTCCCGGGCATTGGCGGGGGTTTCCTTGGAGCAGTTGCAGGAGGCTTTGATTGGCTGGGTTGAGGGGATTGTGAAAGACCAGCGGATGAATGCTTCGGTTGATGGGAAGTGGGCTGAACAGTCCGAGGACGCTGGGGGGAATCCGCTGGGGATGGTGAATGTCCTGGCCCACGACTTGAAGTTGTGTCTGGCCCAGTGGCCGATGACTGAGAAGCGGTACGAACCGAAGGTGTTGCGCGACCGGCTGGGCCAGTTGTTTGAGCGTTATCCCGGCCTGCAACTGCTCACCATGGACGCTCTGTATACGGAACGGGGTCTTTGCCAAGCCATAGTAAGCCACGGACGTGACTACCTGGTGCGGGTCAAAGGAAACCGGCCAACTTTGCTGGCCGCCATATCGGATGGGTTTCCGGAGGATGAGCTGGGGGAACCGCAAGCAGAGACCAAAGAAAAAAAGCGGACAGTGTCGAGATACGGCGGCTCTGGGCCAACACCGAAGTAGCCGACTATATCCGGGAGGAACTGGGGTTTCCCGGGGCGCAGCAGGCCGCAATGGTGGAAAAAGTGAGAGTGGCCATAGCCACTGGTGAAGCATCCAAAGAGTGTTGGTATCTGCTGACCAGCCTGCCTCCCCACCGGTGCAGCCCCGGTGAGATGCTCCGGCTGTTCCGCAGCCATTGGAGCATTGAGAACAACCTGCATCACGTGAAAGACCGCAGTTGGGATGAAGACCGGCACACGCTGCGCCGTCCGGGGTTGGGTGAGGTCTTTGCCACTCTGGTGAATATCAGTTTGAACACCTTGCGTCTGGAAGGATGGTTTCCTTCCGGAATGTCCATGCTGCTGCGAGCCAAGACCTGTGCATTCCGCCCGGAACAGACTATCGCACGCCTCTTCGGACATGCAATCTGACTTTGCAATCGTCCTAGGTAGAGCATAACGCCCCTAGACGCTGTCGTCAATTCCTGTTATTGTAGGTCGCTTGGAACATCTCCCCGTCGAGCCAGTCCCGGAACTCCTCGTTCCCGTTGTATGCCTTGTAGAGTTCAGTCTGGCATCTCACCATTGCGGTGATGAGCCGTCTCACTGCCGAGTCGTGCTCGATCTGGGCGTTCTGTCGGTCCGAGTTCATCTTGGCGTTCCGGTAGGCGTCGTCCTCCAGCACCTGGTCCGGCATCCGGTTGAGGATTTCCGCGACCCGCTCGGGCTCCGAAAAGTTCCCGCCCCAGGTCTGGTTAAACGCGGCGATGATGTTCGAGAGTCGGTCCATCTCGGGTTCGCGGGCCTGCCCGCCAGCGGCGGCCAACACCGGGTCTATCTCCGCGTCCTCCTCGGCCAGGCTGATGCTCCGGGCTGCCTGCCGCTCGGTCCGGTAGCTGTCCATGTCCACGGCTTCCAGGATGCCCCGGGAGAGGTCCTGCTCCTCCGGCGCAGGCAGCTTCGGGACCAGGAAATTCAGGAAGATCGAGAGTTTCTCCCACCGGGCGTTCCCGTAGGGCAGGACTTGGGAGAGGAATGCGTAGAGCCGGACGAAAGCCTTGGCCGAGCTCTTGAACTCCACCTGCCCAGCCTCGTCGAGCTTCAGGTACTCCTCCACGCAGAGGTCGAGCGTGGGGTCCAGTTGGGCCCGGTCCGCGCCGTTCAGGTAGGCCTCTACAAACCCGTCCACCTGGTCCCAGGAGTAGACCTGGCGCTGGTCCAGGGCGCCCCGCAGGTCGTGGAGCTTGTCCGGGTCGGTCTCGTCGGCCAGGATGGTTGTCTGGTAATAGTCCTCGAAGGATGCCTGGATGACGTCCGTGTCGTTCATGAAGTCCAGCACGAAGACGCTGTCCTTGTTGGGCGCGGCCCGGTTCAGCCTGGAGAGGGTCTGGACCGCCTTGATTCCTCCCAGGGTCTTATCGACGTACATGGTGTTCAGCAGCGGCTCGTTGTACCCCGTCTGGAACTTGTCCGCACATATGAGTATGCGGTAGGGGTCCTCTTTCACCTTCTCGGGTATCTGCCTGGACGGGAATCCGTTCAGGGATGCCTCGCTGACTCTCCTGTCCTCGTGGTGCCGCTCCCCGGAGAACGCCACAATGGCCCGGAAGGGCAGTTCCTTTTCCCTGATGTACTCGCTGATGGCCAGGTGGTAGTCGATGGCTCGGTTTACGCCGTCGGTCACCACCATCGCGCGGGCTTTCCCTCCCATGAGCCTTGGGCCGAACACCGACTCGTTGAAGTGGTCCACCATGATTTCTGCCTTGGCCCTGACGGCGTACTCATGCCCCTCGACATGGTGGCGCAGGCGCCGCTGGGCGCGCCTGGAGTCGAACTCGGGGTCGTCGTCGATTTTCTTGACGATGTTGAAGTAGCTCCGGATGCTCGTGTAGTTGCCGAGCACGTCCAGGATGAAGCCTTCCTGGATGGCCTGCTTCATCGTGTAGCTGTGAAATGGGAGGTGCTTCACGGTCCCGTCGGTCTGGGGTGATGCGTCCCCGAATAGCTCCAGGGTCTTGTTCTTGGGGGTGGCCGTGAATGCGAAGTAGCTGGCGTTGGCCAGCATCTTCCGGCCCTCGATGAGCTTGTTGATCTGGTCCTCAAATGTGTCCTCGTCCTCCTCCTCTTCTGATAGGTCCCCCAGGGCCATGTTCATGACGGCCGAGGTGCGCCCTCCCTGGCTTGAGTGGGCTTCGTCGATCATGATGGCGAAGTTCCTGTCCAGGTGTTCCTGGGTCATGGCGTCCAGGATGAAGGGAAACTTCTGGACGGTGGTTATGATGATTTTCTTGCCCTCGGTGATGAGCCGCCGGAGGTCCCCGGAGTTCTCCGCGTGGCCCACGGTGGAGTTCACCTGGGTGAACACTGCTTGACGGTCTCGCTGATCTGGCTGTCCAGCACCACCCGGTCGGTCACGATGATGGTGGAGCCGAAGATGGTCTCGCCGTCCTTCTGAAGTCCGATGAGCTGGCGGGCCAGCCACGCGATGGAGTCATATCGAAGAGGTTGAGTGGGCGGAAGGACGGTGGTAAACTCGGCAATTAGCCTGTGCCAAAAAGAACCGAAGGAATCTGTACCTCCCGTGTTGAACGATTATGCCCTGCACGACATCGCCAACTGACGACAGCCCTTCATCTAGACCAAACCAGTTGCGCTTGGATGACCGCGTCGTCCATGATTGGTACCGCTTCGTCCAATCGTTCCCGCCTCACCTGGTCAGGTCGTACGTCGAACGGTTCGGGATCGACAGATCCGAGGTCGTCCTGGATCCTTTCTGTGGCGCAGGAACGACGTTGGTAGAGTGCAAGAAAATCGGCATAGATAGCATAGGAATTGACTCCCACCCGATGGCTTACTTCGCCAGTTCGGTCAAGGTCGACTGGACAGTCGGCAGTGATGTTGTCTTGGCGTATGCGAATCAGGTTGCAGAGTCGTTCAACGCAACAATGCGCGATACGGAACAAACTGCGGTTACTCGCAATAGCGGTGGTCCGGAATCTACCGATTTTCTCACCGAACTCTTGGGCCCCGATGAATCCAAGCTACTGATAAAAAATTCCATCAGTCCCGGGCCGGCACTGAAAACGTTAACCCTTTTGGACAAGATTGATGAGCATGGGGACGCCAAACTTCGCCAGTTCGGTCGACTAGCTCTCGCCGGTGCACTTGTAAACGGCGTGAGCAATTTGAAATTCGGCCCAGAAGTGGGAGTTGGGCGAATTAAAGCTGATGCTCCTGTCTTAGAAGAATGGGGGCAACGTATTCAAAGCATGGCCGACGATTTACGATTTGTTCGTGATCGTTCGGACGTCCCGGCGCGTATCATCAGGTTCGACACCCGGAATATGGATCGAGCACTCGCACCTAAATCCGTGGATGCGGTAATCACGTCTCCACCGTACCCGAACGAAAAAGACTATACCAGGACCACTCGTTTGGAGTCGGTAATCTTAGGATTGATTACGAACCGTCGGGAACTGCGGCAAGTCAAGGAGTCTCTCTTGAGATCAAATACGAGGGGCGTTTACAAGAACGACTCCGATGATCTGGCAGTCGCCAATTTCCGAAGCATCGGCGATATCGCCGATGCAATAGAGCACCGGCGCGTCGAATTGGGCAAAACATCGGGGTTTGAACGGTTGTACGCCAGGGTAACCCAACTGTATTTCGGAGGCATGTCAAAGCACCTCTCTTCTTTGAAAACCGTCCTACGGCCGGGAGCGCAACTGGCGTATGTCGTAGGTGATCAGGCGTCATTCCTCCGAGTAATGATCCCCACAGGTCAGATAATTGCGGACATAGCGGAGTCATTAGGTTATCGCGTGACCGGGATAGACCTTTTCCGTACTAGATTTTCCACCGCTACTGGTCAGCATCTACGGGAGGAGGTTGTCCTGTTGGAGTGGAACAACGATTAGGAACGAGGTATCGCAGATGCGGGAACCAAGCAGATATGAACAAATCTTGACGAAGGTGTTCTTCGACAAGTACGTCCCCGGTTCTCGTCAGGTTGAGTTCACTAGGCAAGACCTTGTCGATGCTGCCGCGGAGCTCAACATAGAACGCCCTCTCAACATCGGAGATATACCTTACAGCTTCCGGTACAGGGGCCTGAACCCTCCTCGGATCATAGCAACCGCGCCTGATGGAGAAACATGGATTTGGCGGAGCGGTGGAAGGAGTATCTACCGACTCGCTTTGGTGCCAGACAGACCCATCCTACCCAATCCCGATCTAGCAGTTACCAAGGTTCCGGACGCAACTCCCGGGATCGTAGCCTGGCATTCCGAGAGCGACGAGCAGTCATTGCTGGCACGCCTACGGTACAACCGTTTGATTGATGTTTTCTTGGGAATAACCTGCTATTCGCTGCAAAATCACTTGAGGACCACCGTTGAGGAAATCGGGCAGGTGGAAACAGATGAGATTTACGTAGGGATTGATCGGCGGGGGTCGCAGTACATAATTCCGGTACAAGCTAAATCTGAACGCGACCATGTTGGGAGAGTGCAACTCGAACAAGATATCGCTTTGTGTGAACAAAGATGGAATTCGCTAATTTGTCGGCCAGTAGCCGCGCAGGTGATGGAAAACGATACCATTGCTCTGTTCGAGTTCGAATTGCAGGACGATGAAGTTAGGATAGTGTCGGAGAGACATTATCAGCTTGTTGAACAAGATCAGATGACTGTGGAGGATTTGCAAAGGTATCGGCAACGTCCTGTGGACTAACCAGCGTCACATGCAATAAAGATCACCGACTGGATCAGTTTGAAGATTCTGTATCTGCATTGGTCGCTACCAAAACGAAGACTTATGCTGGTTAGATGAAAGGGTGTGGTGTGTTCCACCTGCCGGGCCTCTGCCAGGCTGCGCCCAGCGACCCCAGCCTTTGCAGGGCGGCCTTGTGGGACACCCACAGGGGCACCCTGACCCCGGCCCGCTTCATTTCATCTGCCGCCACCCGCAGGAAGTGGCCGGCGGCCAGGTCGTCGTCGAAGACCACCAGCACGACGGGAATGGCGCCGTGGTCGTCCAGGGGCCGGTTGGAGGCGTAGTAGCGCAGGTAGGGCGCGATACGGGCCGCCATCGTAACCGGCCGCACCGCCCGCCACTCCCAATTCCAGGAAAAATGGCCGCTCCTTCCCCTCGCGTCTCAGCACGCCAAAGGCGTCGGGCCGCACCGAGTGGAGGCGGTCGTGGTGGGGGAAGAAGCGGGTCGCCCGCCGGGGCGGGTCGAACCGGGCAGCCTCCCAACCCTGAAACCGGGCTTGATTTGCCAGCACCGCCAGGAACCAGTGGACGGCCTGGGTGTGGTCCAGGTTGCGCAGCAACTGGCGGATGCGGGAGCCGCGGACGTTGCGCCAGGTCAACGGGGCTCCCGGCTTCACCGGCGCGGCGCTCCACCGCTGCCGGGCCGTCCCCACGGCAGTCCGGTCCCGGCGGGCCAGCGCCGCCAACCCCCTATCGGAAAGGGCCAGACAGCGGCGTCCCTCCATATCGGCGGCAATCACCAACCCATGCTCCCTGAGCCGTTCCAGTACCTGGTAGAGCCTGGCGCGCCCCACTCCCATCAACTGCCCCAGGTGGGCCGGCGCCAGCCAGGGCCAGTCGGACAACAGGTCCAGGGCGCGCTTCTCGGCGGGCTTCAGCAAAGCGGGCAGCAGGCAGGTCGGAACCACGTTTCCGGCGGAGTCCAGGTCCAGGTCTGCGGGAAGGGACTTGCGGCGGGGCAGGGTCCCGGCAGACGGTTCCCCACCGGGACGCGCGTAGTCCAGGACTTCCCGCAGGCTCAACGGGACGGGGGCGGAGGGCGTGCGCCAGACCTGCCGCCCAGCGGCATCGTCGCGGGCCGCGTCGCCCTCCAGCGCTAGGAAGCCCAGCAGGGGCAGGGAGTCCAGGGCCCGGCTCGCCTGGCGCAGCCGCACATCGTCGGGAGTCAGCAGCAACACGCCCCCAGGCCGCGCCTCCTCGGACAGCCGCCAGAGCCGCTTGGCGAAGGCGGCGCGGTCGGCGGCGTTGCCCTGGCGCACCACGGTGAAGCAGCATCCGTCAGGGAGGACGATTCCCGCGTCCGGCGGACCGGCCCGATACCACCGGAATCCGACGGGGTGGGCGATGTTGGAGAGAGCGGCGGCGACGCGGTAGATGACTCCAAGGGCGTCCAGGCGTTCCAGCAGCACGCGACGCCACCGGGCGGACACGGGCCGGGTGTCAAGCAGTTGGTCGACGGTGGCACCCTCGTCGCCGGCCAACCCCCGCAGGCCGTCGGCGGTGAGATAGTAGCGGGCGGTGGGGGTAATCAGTTCCGAAGCATGGGGGATGGCGTCAACCATCCCCCATTGCTGCAACCGGTCCATCGCGGCGTAGACCGCACCCCGGGACCAGCCGGAGACGGCGGCCAGCTCCAGCCGTTCCAGGAAGGGCATCTCCGCCAGGCGGCGGAGCGTAGCTATCTCGCAACCTGCGGGTATCATTCCCCGTCCTCCTCCATCGCCGCCAGCAGCCGCCGGTACTGGCTGACCTCGTCCTGCTCCCGGTCACCGGCATCGTCACCGGCGGGTGCCGGCGATGCCCCGTTCTGCCCCGGCGGTTGGGGGCCGCCGCCCTGCTGCCGGTCCGCCAGCAGCCGGCGGTACTCGCCGACCCGGCGGCGTCCCTCGGCGTCCCCGGCGTCGTTGGGCCGCAGGTAGGCGGCAGCGTCGGCGCGGATGCGGGCGGCGCCTGCGGGTCCCCCGGCTCCGGCTTCAGGAGCTTCATGGAGAGGGGGGCATCCGCTCGGTGCCCACGGTGGCCCGCACGTAGCAGTGATGGACGTTCAGGGACACGATGTCGTCCTCACTGACCCGGTCCTTGCCCAGCTCCCAAACCAGATGGCGGGCGTCGCTGCCTGCAACCTGGAACACGGCCAGGCAACCCACATTGGCCCGGCTGGTGTCGCGCATGGTGCGGGAGAGGTCTTCCAGCTTGGCCAGGCTCTGGGTAGCCAGGATGAAGGACGCGCCGTACTTGCCCAGCTCGCTGAGCATGGACTCGTAATCGACGCCGGGCATGGACTGCGCAGTCCGGCTGACGCCGGAAGAACGGGAAAATCTCCAACGCCTGGTACGCGGCGGGAAGAGTCCAGCTCGGATGACCATCCGGGCGCGGATTCTGCTCAAGACCGGCGACGGTTCGCCGGTACCCCAGGTGGCCGAAGCCCTCGATGTGGCGAAGGGCACGGTGTACCGGATCAAGCGGCGGTTTGTCGAGGATGGGTTGGAAGGGGCCCTATGGGAGCGCACCCAAGCCCACCGGTACCGAAAGTTGGACGACCGGGGTGAGGCTCACCTGGTAGCGCTGGCCTGCAGCCCAGCCCCGGAGGGGCATGACCACTGGACCCTGCGCCTGCTGGCTGGCAAGGTGGTCGAGTTGGGGTTGGCGTCCTCCATGTCCGACGAAGGGGTGCGCCAGCGGCTCAAAAAAACGCTCTCAAGCCGTGGCAGAAGAAAGAGTGGTGCATCCCCAAGGTGAGCGCCGACTTCGTGGCACACATGGAGGAAGTGCTGGACCTATACGAAGAGCCGTATGACCCGCGAAGGCCGGTGGTCTGCTTTGACGAGACCTCCACCCAGTTGTTGGCGGAGCCCCGGCCATCTCTGCCGCCCCGGCCCGGAATTCCGCTGCGGCAGGACTACGAGTATCGGCGCGAGGGCGTCCGCAACCTGTTCTTGGCCTGCGAGCCGCAGGCCGGGTGGCGGCACGTGGCGGTGGCCCAACGGCGCACGATGGAGGACTTTGCCCAACAGATGCGATGGCTGGTGGACGAGGCCTATCCGGAGGTCGAGGTGGTCCGGGTCGTCCTGGACAACTTGAACACTCACCGCATGGCGTCGCTGTACGAGGCGTTCCCGGCAGCAGAGGCCCGGCGGATTGCCAAACGGCTGGAGTTCTACTACACCCCCAAGCACGGGAGTTGGTTGAATATGGCGGAAATCGAGTTCAGCGTACTGTCCCGCTCCTGCCTCAGACAGCGACTCCCCGACGAGGAAGCTCTCGGGCGGGAGGTCCAGGCCCTGGTTACGCGGCGCAACACCGCCCAAGCCACCATCAACTGGCGCTTCAACACCCAGGACGCCCGAACCAAACTTCACCGCCTCTATCCCTTTGATTCCAAGGTTGACTGACTACTAGCTACGGCCAACGTCTGTCCTCTCAATGAAATTGAGCTATATTTGAGGTCGAAAGTACCGAGTTAGCGTTAGTGCGGCTGTAGTATTAGGGAGCGTCGTCAAAATAGTTTGGTCCAAAGCACCAGGGCCCGGATCTGGCAGATAGCCAGGAAAGAAGCGGACCTTTTAGCATAACGGGTTGCCACTCCCCTCCATTTGTTTGAGATGGAGGAAGCCATTTTCCACCATGTGCCGCAGTTGGGAATATATGAGAATTTTACCCGCAAAGCTGGCCCTGCGAAAAATTCCGGGTTGTTCCCATGCGCTGAATTTTTCGTAAATCGCATTTCGGCGGTCCGTTGTCCCGCCTTGCATACTAGAGAAAATTGCGCTACTCGGTTCCCGTCCTCAACCCGGCTTGAATCCTCCGGCACGTTGACGAAAGCCGTCTGGCAGTTGGTTAGCTTGGTGACGGATTCTGCTCATTTGGGCGAATTTCGGAAGTGGTCCAGTGAGTACGTAACAACGGGAGCGTCACCGGTTCCTCGCTCGGCTTCATTCCTGCTTTCTCTTCCGTTCTCTTGGGAGGCAGTCTGGCCGGAGACTTGCTGCCGTTGGGCATTGGTAGTGGATGCCCTGCTTCCAGCCTTCCTCGAGGGCCTGTTTGACGGAGGCGCAGTTTCCGTAGGATCTCCTAGCGATGTCGGCAAGGGAGAGCTAGAGGGTCTCCTCGTCGAAAGTGTGGGTCCTGGCGGTTTCGGAGGCGATGCTGACCATCTCTGTCCAGCCGGCTTGTAGGACTGGTGTGTACGGGACAGGACGCCTGCCTGTCTGGTGGCAGAAGGAGCAGGCGTCGGCGGCTGAATTCGGGAGGCTGGAGATGGGCATGATGTTTTTGTGTAGCCGAGATTTTAGTCACGCCATTTAGTGTATTGGAACTGGGTGACCGCCAGTTACCTCTTAGCCCAATGAAGATCTTGGAGGTTATCTGTCAGCCATTCGTGTGCCAGCTTGGTTGCTGGTCTAGACTCATAGCCAGGTAAGACTCGCCACCCGCTGTAGTAGGGCACGCCTTGTTCGACGAATTTCTCTTGGGCTGCCTGATTTCTCTTCCGAGTGTCGTCGTCAGTGGTTCTCTCCTTTGGACCCATTTCGATGAACACCCCCGAGTCGGCGGTATCATCTGCCCATTCGTTCCAGTGGATGAGAACTGCTTCATTCCGCTCGTTCGGGTTGCTGGCTTCCAGTAATCTCAGTTCACCTCGCATCCGAAAGGGCAGTGTATATCTCATTTGGTTTCTTTTGTTGAACGCAGGGAGCCACCATTCTACTATGTGATTATAGATTCGCAGTGCTCCATTGAACATCGCGTTCGTACGCTGAACTAACCTTTCTTCAGTGTAAATCTCGAACCACATCCCTCCACTTCTCCCCGAAGGCCATTTTTTGTCTGGCGCTGGCCAGGGATCCACGAGAATGTCTGTGCCATCGCGGGAGAGTTCGGAGATCCTTTCTCGGAAAAGTTCCAGTTCTGGCACCGTGAAGGCATACTCTTTGTAGCCGAACATGATGGAGCCTCTCGGGTCTCTGTTCAGCTTTAGCAGCCACTTATCAATAAAGTGAATTACGTCGGTTGAAGATTGTAGGTCCCTTGCCTCGAAGTTCCTCCTGCGCAGGTAACTGGTGAAGTCATATGCAAATTCGTGGAATCCTTCTGTGGAATCCAGTGCGAGTCGAAACGCTTTGAGTTGTTCCGACAGTGACCGTGATAGTTCATTGTGAGTGATGCTCCATGGCCAGACCCTAGTGGGTTCTATGCCCCTACTCCTCGAGGAAGGCCAGTCCCCGAAATGTTCATTAGAGAGATCATGCAGGTCTTCGGGGAGTTGGACAACAGGCGCAAGGGCTTTATCTCCTCTGTACCAACTGGTGGTGACCCATCCTGGTCGCACGTCGATTCCGAGCGTGGGGATGCTTCCGCTCTGGTCCACCATTTCCAAGGCGGGCATCAGAGGCCCAAGCCCCTCCTTCCAGTTTTCCATGGCGTTCCTGATGCGGGTACCTATCTCCATTGCCGCGGCTGATGGCAGTGATTCTGGAGGTTCTCCCGTTGACCAGTTATGCTTAACCTCCTCCAGTATCAGCCCGGCCATTCCAGGGTCTCTGGAGGCGATCTTTTCCATGATTTCCGGGCCGATGTTCGGGTTCTCCGAGTTAATGGCAATGGCCAGTGGGACTACCCACCTGTCGGTATCCAGTTCAATTTCGTTAATGGAGACTGACCTCTCCACAATGGCCCTCGCAGCGAACCACTCCCTGAAGATTGCGAGCGTGAAGTCGAACTTGCCACCTTCTTCGACAACGATTCGGGAGTCAACCACACGGCTCTGTTCGGATGCTTTCGATGCCACCAGTGCTTTTTCTACGCTTTGTCCTGAGGTGATGGAGGCGACAGCCAGATTCTTCAGGAATTCCTCGGCATCTCCGATGTCATCAAGTGAGTCATCCAGCGCTTGCCGAACTATCTCGCTGACTATTTGGCTGGGAGTCCTTCCCCGTATGGGCATGGGTTGTCTCAAGTATGCCCCGACTATCGTTGCGAACAGTGGAAGTCGGCTCCGATATTCCCTGAAGGGAATTTCGAACTGGTTAACTTCTCGCCCAGCGATCTTTGACGCAATGAAGAGAAACTCCTCTTCGTTGCACTCTGGCAGAACAAAAGGTTCCTCTGAGGGTTTTAACCCGGGCAGGGGCCTGGTCATCAGGACTGCGGCCACGTTTCGGTTGGCATCCGTGTAGGACTGTGCCTGATTGAGCAACTGGTTTGCCTTGTGGCGGCCTGTCTCATCCAGACTGTCTATGATGACTAGGACCCTCTGGGTGTACACGGTTCCGTGTTCCCGGGTATATCCCTCTATCTGGTCCTTCAGGTCCCCACTGATGTTTCGGGCGTTCAAGAATAAGGGCAGGGGTTGGGAATGGTCCTGCAACCGGTTTACCAGTGCCAACTGGTACAGGCGCTGTGCTGCCAGCGTCTTCCCGGACCCTTGCTGTGCATTTACTGTTAGTGTTCCCGCAGTAGGTAATGTCAGTTTGTGCCCTACTGAGTGGTCGGCGGCGAGCTCCCAGGCGATGTCTTCTGGAACTCCCAATGTGGTCCAGAGGCGCTTGGTATCCGCGGTGCTCTCCCGGTGCTTTTGCCTCAGGAACAGGTCATGGTTGACCGGAGCCGGATCCCGATACCTCCGCAATATCTCGTCAGTTAAGGCTGACTTGATATGGGCTGGCAGGTCTTCTACGTTCTCCACCGTCCGCCAGGTTGCATAATCCGACACTCTCTTGATCAGTGACTCTGTTTTATCATCCCTGTCCGTCGCTGGGAGTTTGAAGGCCAGAAGTTTGCCTTGGGCCCTCGTGCAGGCGCTGACTTCTTCGACTATTGCAGTGGTGGTCGTCGACCCGATGAGCCATATCACGAGGTCGGCCCTGCCTGCATTGGTGATGTACCGTTCGCGGGCGGCTTCGGAGCTGGCAGGGGCGTCCTCGAAGGCCCAGACCCGCATCCCAGGATAGTCGGCCACCGTCGCAATGGCCAAAGCCCTCGCGCGGGACAACTCCTCGTCCTGTCGGCTGCTGATAAAGACTAGAAGGGGGTCTTCACTGGGTCGGATTGGCTTGTCGGTCATCATTTCGGCTCTCTTTCTGATGTTGGCCCTAGCCTCGAATGTAGGCTCGTGGGTTATCTATCACCGTCACGTGTTCCATTCCTAGGGGGTGTCGTCAAAGTGAGAGTGAGGTGATAAGCTGACATTGCAATCAGTGTAGCAGGATTGGGATATGTCAGCAGCAACCGCAGTGCCGGCGCACCGCCGTCATGACATTTCCGGCCAGGTATGGGAAATCCTGGAGCCTCTTCTCCCCGGCAGCAAGGGCAAGACGGGCCGGCCCGCTTACGATAACCGCCTGTTCATCAACGCCGTGTTCTGGATTCTGCGCACCGGCGCTCCTTGGCGGGACCTGCCCCCGGACTACGGGGACTGGAAGAACACTCACCGGCCCCCCCGGTCAAGCCGGGGGGCTAAAGGCTTCTGCCGCTGGCGGGACCGGGGCGTATGGGCCAGGCTGCTGGACGCCATGATTGACGATCCTGACTTTGAGTGGCTGATGATTGACGCCAGTTACATCAAGGCCCATCCTCACAGCGCCGGCGCCCGGGGCGGCAATCAAGCCATTGCCCGCACAAAAGGGGGCTGAACAGTAAGCTGCACCTGGCGGTGGATGCCCACGGAATGCCGGTAAAGGTAATGGTGACTGAAGGCACGGTGGCCGACTGCTCCCAAGCGCTGCCCTTGATTGAGGGTATCGCGGCGGAGCATCTTCTGGCAGACAAAGCCTATGACACCAATGAAATCATAGCCACCGCCTCGGAATTGGGGATGAACCCGGTAATACCACCCAAAAGCAACCGGAAGGAAAAGCGGGAGTATGACCGGGCGCTGTACAAGCTGAGGCATCTGGTGGAAAATGGCTTCTTGGACTTCAAGCAGTGGCGGGGAGTGGCAACCCGGTACGCCAAGAACGCCGATTCCTTCTTGGCTATTTGCCAGATTCGGGCGATGGTGATTTGGATCAAGTTGATTTGACGACACCCCTTAGGCAACGTCACACAGATAACTGATTCCGAATGACAAGAGCATGCCCGACACCATGATTCGTGTTGGGCCTGTTGTTTTTGTTGGCGGGTCATACGTTCTTGGGCTGTATATTCCTGCCTTTGGTCTTACTGGGCGGTTTCTCTTTCCGACTGTTGTTAGGACCCCGCCGCTGCCCCTCCCGGTCGTTCTCAGGTTTGTAGGACAGCACCCGGCCCACAACATTGTCCAGTATATGATTCCCAAAAAGAAACCCCCTGCGTTACCGCGGGGGGTTCTTCGTTTCCTGATAAGGGTGCTGCGCCTCTTCTTATCTTGTTCCCCAGCGGCGCTCCCAAGGAGGGTCCTCCTTGGAAGTGCCGTATCTCCACATTCCCATCCGGCTGTCCCGGGCGGCTCTTTCCGCTGAAGCGAGACATCCATTGGTTCTCGGGTCGTATCTCGGGTAGTGATAGGCCCATCCGCGGGCGACCATATCGAAGTTCACGGCCTGCCCGTTCCCGTTGTCCACCACAGCCACCATCCGGTCGTAGTAGTCCTTGTTCACCGGGTGGACCTTGACCCTGGACCCCTCGGGGACCAGTGCTTCCAATTTCTCGCGGGCTTTGGGCCCGTTTGCCTGCTCCATCTCTAGAGCGTCTATTCCCCAGAGCCGGACCGGCATCTCAAATCCTTCAATGCTGATCCGGAGTGTATCCCCGTCAATCACCCGGATGACCGTTCCGCTCACCGGATGGTTTGTATACGGGTTCAGCTTGTCGGCCCGGCAGTCGTCCAGTTCCATCTCCCCGCTGATCTTGGGTAGCGTTCGGGGGTCCGGCTGGATGGTCTTGTACTCCCTGTAAGCGGCGATGTACTTGTCCGCTGTGCTCAGGGAGCTTGAGTTTGAGTTTGCGCCGTTTATGATGCTTCCCAAGTAAGCTATCGCTACGATGGGCGTCGTCATGAGGAGCACCGCTATTATCGCCTTTTTCATGGTCTTCTCTTCTTTCTTGGGGGATTATTACGTCCCCGCCGGATTTCTCACCAGTTCATAGAGGACCGCTTGGGTGACGGCTATGATCGCCGTTTTCACCAAGTTGTTTCGCCAAGTCAGGGCAATGTACTCCCTGACCCGGCGTTTCCCTTCTATGCGTTCTGTGGGTTCGTCACCCGCAGGAGCAGTTGATTGGGTGCCTGTTCCCAACCATTGCCCTTCCTCTTGGATAATTGGATTTTGGGCAGGTATCCTGCCGTTTCCATGTTCAGTTCGAGGTAGTGCCGCGCCTCGTACTTCAGATCCGCAATCACGGCTCCGTCTTCTTCGGCGATCAGCCGGCAGACGGTCTTGTTGCCCCTTTGCGTTTCTTCGACGTAACACGGAGTCCCTTCGGGAATCTCTTCCCGTTCTTCTGTCCTTATTATGGCCGTCGCTTCCGATTCCCCCTTGCGGAAGAACCCCCGGATTTCCTCCGAAGGCAACTGCAACAGGCATCCGGTGCGTACCGGCTCGAATCTCCTGAACCTCTTGGTCCGGCTGACGGCCGCTTGGACCCACCCAGCCATGAACTGACCGGGTTCCAAGTCGTCCACCGTCCTGACTGCTTTGAGGTACGCCTCGTTCACCACCGCTTTCTCGGCTTCCTTCGCGTCATTGATCAAGGCTGCGACGCGGGCTTCCTTCTGCCGGTGGTTTAGTTCTTCGTCGTTCCAGACTTCCTTCTCGTCTTGGGCTTTCTGGGCCCATACGGCTGTCCTCTCTTCCAAGGCGTGGACGACCAAGTTGTAGAGCTTGGTCCGGAATTTGGTCATCAGCCATTCCGTGGGTCCGTGGGCCAATAGTGCCCTTTCTTTCATCCGTTCCCGAAGGAACCGATTCGCGGCTTCCTGGCCTTGGCGCCACTCGTGGTGGTGTTGTTGGCAAGTAAGGACCGGTTCGAATTCCTCTCCCGGATGTCGTTCTTTGAACATGCGCCGTATTCCTCCGCTTATCCGGGGGAAGATGCACTTGTCCAAAGGTGTTCCCTCTCGCACCGCTCTGAGAATGGTCTCTTGGAGCGGCAGGAGGACCGGGGTCGGGTCTGCTGAGGCGTTGAGTGACGGGTCGATGACCGCTTCGCTCATGTTGAACTTGTGCTTCTTCGGGTCATATAGACCGGCGAAGTCCAAGTTGGCGGCGGCCAGACATACCTTCCCCATGACCCCCCGGTACTGTGTCATTTCCAACGTCCGCTGGACCATCAGGTCTGGGTCCGTCGTCCACTGGGGTGGGTTTTCGTGGGGCGTCGCGTGGAGCATGTCGGGGTATATCTGTTCTCCGTCTTGTATTTCGTACAGACCGGGATACTTGTGTTCCCCAGTCTGCCGGTAAAAGTGGTATCCAAGCTCTCGCATCCGGGCGGCGTCCTTGAGCGTCAATTTCAGGCATCCGCCTCCGTCAATGCTCATTGGAGACCGCATCAAGAGGACCATCGGCTTTCCGTGTTCATCCTCCATCGGTATGAGTTGGAGCTTGTCGCCGTCGACGTCCATGCCATCGAGGGCGTCCCTCATCCGCAGGGTGTCGGCTTTGGACAGCCCTAAGCCAATCAACTGGTCGTCCTGCTTGGGGTGCCAGATGAGTTTCACGTATCCCTTGCGGGGGTATGTGGTTCCTGCGTACATCGGGTCCATGAGCAGGAGCTTTTCTCCTGAGATCATGATCCCGCTCAGCGTGGAGTTCTGCGGTTTGCCTTCTTCCCAGTTCCAGTCTCCGCCCTTCTTGCGGGATTTCTTCAACTGGAAGGTCCAACTGTTCGCGGGTCCCTCAGCCACCATGCTGGTGACACTGGGCAGTGCGAATGGACTCCCCCGGGACTCTTCGTAGGCCAGCAGCAGTCCCTTCTTCTCCTCGGGTTGCTGCCTGATGGCGTGCTGTACGTGGCTCAGATTGCTGTCCCAGTCATTGTCTTCTTCGACCTCCGGGGTCTCTTCGACCGTCTCCGGGGTCTCTTCGACGAACTCAGCCTCTAGCTTCCTTGATTTCGCTAGGGCCTTGTTCCAAGTCAGTGCGTCGAGATTCTCCGCTATGACCTGGACTTGAGTGACAAGTTGTTCCGCGTCGATGAAGCGGTTCACCACTTGGCTCAAGTTTATTGGTTCGATGTAGAAATAACGCTTGTTCTGCTTCTGCCGGGTAGGCATCAGTTTGCCCAAGGTCGCTTTTGTGCTGTGGACTTGGTGATTAACGCTCTTGGCGTCGATCAGCAGGTCGGCTTGTTCGGTCCACAGTTCGTCTGGGATGATGTTGATCAGTCCCTTGAAGCTGTAGTCCGCTGCCAGCGCGACGATCTGGAAAGCGATTATGTCGCCCCAGAGGGGTGCGCGGGACAGTCGGAGTATCTCCCGGGCTATGCTTGAAGGACATGACCCCCCGCCGTCTCCCACCGTGCTTGAGTCCCTGACCTTGACTCGGTAGGTATACTCCCCGCCGAGGTTCAGCTCGGGGAAGAGCGATGGCTTGGGATCGAAGAATACTCCCGGGGCTCCGGAGTAGCAACGAAGCCGTTTGCTTATCTTACCGGGGTCTGCTCCGGGGAGAAAGGTTAATCCTGACTCCGATTCTTGCGTCTCCACGTTGATGTCCTCGGGGAGAAATAGCAACCCGGAGGGCTTGGCGGTGAAGACGGTGAGCTTGTTCGAAGCTGTCCACAGGTACGCTCTCTGACCTAGTTTGTTCAAGAGTTCCGCGACCTCGTTTGCGTTCTCCTCGATGTACGGTCCGGCGTTTTCTTCCGGGGGCCGTCCGAAGGAGAAGCTTAAAACGCGGGGGTCTTCCAGTCTCAAGTGAGTGGAGTGCAGGAACCAGGTAGACCTCATGTGATTGTTCTCTAGCACCCGCTCCGGCGTTACGATTTGGGAGGGGGTGTAGTAGGAGTTCAGGTGCCCCGACATCATGGCGTCTTGGACTGTCCGTTCGATGTCGTTGTCCCGGAGGTCCTGGTAGACGTCCTCAACCATGCGGTCGAGAAGTCCGAAGAACCTGTCGTTTTCCAGTTCCGAGTCGATGTCGTGGGGCAGCTTTATCCGGTTTTCTGTCTGAAACATGAGTTCTCTCCTTATGCTGTTGTTCAGTTGCGGTTAAGGTGTTGTTTTAAGAAAGGCCGGTATGAGCTTGTTCTGAATCCCCTAGAATTTTCTGACGGTAGCCGGAATGCCCAAAATAGGGGATGCCGGCAAGATTGGTGTTGTTTTGTTTTTAAAGTGCGGAGGCGTTGCTGGCCCGTATAAGGAAACGCCGTCTCTTGGTTTTACCCTTGAGACGACGTTCTTGAGGTCTGCGAGTGGTGGCAGTCTAAACGGCTGTCACCATAGGTGCTTCGCAGAGAGGTTAGCTTACGTTGACTGCTTCCCTTTCTACTTCAGCGCTAGGTTCGGGCGTGGGGGTCGAACCTTTCTCGGCGGAGGGCTTTCGCGGGGACCGGGTGCGCTTGCTCTCCGTTTTTACTTCCTCGGGCTTGGGGAGGAAGTTTTCCAACGGGTGCTGCAAGATAGACCAGTAAACCGGAGTTCCCTGGTTATCCTGTCCGAATATCCCTGCGGCTTCGATCAAGACGATGGTCTGCGAGGTTCCGTCTTGCATCGAAGTCTTCTGATAGAGGTGCACGGACTCCGGGTTTATTTCTGCCTTGTCCATTCCTTTGCACGATTCCAAGGTCTGTGCAAAGGTCTCTCTGGCGGCAACGCGTTGCTGTGCGTTTCGCTTGCGAGGGGCTAGAACAATGGCCGGGAGGGTGCTGCGCAGGGTGGGTTGTCCAACCATATTCAGTCCTGCCTTACCCGTGATCGCGCCATAGAACCTTACCTCACCCTGATTCTCTGAGAAGTTGATGTGAGACTGGGTTTCCATGACTACGATATTTCCGACAATCCCTTCCAGCTTTTTGAGGTACTGGAAGTTGTAGTTGCCGTTGCTCTTGGTGATTCCCAGTTCGTTCATCTTCTTCTCTCCGATGGTGACGAATGCGGAGTCGAGAAGCTGGACGGGATTGAAACTGGTGGTGTACCTTCGCTGTTGTGTCATGGAGTTTGTACCTCTCATTAAATTTGTCGTAGTGTTTACCGGGATGCTCTTCCTTCATCTTGGCCTTGTTCAGGTGAGATTAGGGGGAGGCATCAGATAACATCCTGATTATTTCGCCTGTTTTTCTTGCTTGCAACCATGTTTGTCACTTGGACAGTTTTGAAAACGCCGCTATGCTGCGCTTTCATACCTGAAGATGTGTACTGGATTGCCCAAGCCCCTGTCCGGTTTTTCCGGCTGCTTTGACATGGTTCCTTCTTGAGTTTACAATTCTCTTCGAGGTCTGTAATCATGGGGCCTCTCAGTCGTAGTGTCCCCGCTGTCCAATCGGGCGGCGGGGCTTTTTTTGCTCCAGACCGCCGGCGGGAGCCGGCGTTTTCTTTCCCCGGTCTCCTTCATCCCTGAAGTTCCTTCCATTCAAACCGTTATCATTCTCTCCCGTAGACGCGCAAAACCCCCGGCGGGCTGGGAGAATGCCGCCGGGGGTTTTGCTGGACGCCGTTTTGTGTATCCGGGGTGCTTGGCTACCTGTCGCGGAGGAAAGACGCCATCATCTCCGCCATATCGTCTGTACGCTTGAAGTCTTGGGCTGAGTCTCTGTCGTGCGGGTGAGCGTTCTCCAGCGTGATCTCGTAGTAATGTCGCAGTTCTTCTGCCAAGTATATCGCTGCTTCGGCGTCTCCCCCTACGGCCCCTTCCAGCGCTCGTTCATACTTCTTGTTGAACTCCATTGATTGGTCCAGATACAACCTTGTCCTCTCCTCGAAGTTCTCGCCTTCTATCTCGGCGAATTTCACCGGGGACTCCGGCTTTTCGTCCACCCAGACCTCTTGGCTCCTCGTCCCGAAAATCTCGGCGTATTCCCCGGCGTTGTGTTCGATGTCGTCCAACCTGCCCCGGTATAGTTCGTAGTCCCGGTGATCTACGGCGTGCGACACGTCGTCTCTGGTGTTCTTCTTCAGGGCTTCCAGTCCCAGAAGTGCTCTCTCTCTCGCTTCCAGGCTTTCGTTATTCTCCATCCATTCCTTGGCTCCCTCGGAGGCCCGGTTCTCCGTCATTGCTTCAATCTCCGATTCCGCATGTCCTTTGTCCAACCCGCGCAGCTTCCAGAACATCGGGTCCTCGGGTCTGGTCGTGTATTCCAACGCCTGCATGATCTCATTCATCGCCCGGTAGTCTTCGGACACGTCCAGGGTGAGGCTCGAGGTGCCCCATTCTTCCGTCATCTGGAGCCGCGTTTCGAGTTTCTCCACCAGCTTGCTCGTGACGTCGTAATTCAGGTCTGACATGTTGTGCCGGTTGGCGTTGTTCTGGGCCCTGACCTCTTCGGCGTAGTCCGATAGGTTCCCCAAGTAGGCGAAGTCCTCCGGCTGCTTTGGCTGCTTATAGTTCTCGCCTTGGATGAAGCCTGTTGCTTCCCGCATCTCCTCCGCCAGTTTCTGGTCCCACTTCTCGATGTTGCGCACTGCTTGGGAGAAGTTCTCCTCGTTCCCGTGATTCACGCTCTCCACGATCCCCTCGTGGGCCATTTCGTGTATGGCTTCGTGGACTCGGGTTACCGCCTTGGCGTCGGGGTGTTGGCTTAGTTGGAGCTCGGCGACGTATTCCTGGCTGTGATTCAACCTCTCGTGCAGGATGTCATTCACCTCGTGGTCCAGTGTATACTCGTCCATGCTTTCTAGGTTCCGGAAGGCGGCGAGTTCTTGGTAGCTGGGTTTAAGTTGCTCCGCGGCTTCTCCTTCGGCCTGCTTCTGGTCCGATTCTCCCTCTGTCTGTTTCTGGTCAGACTCCCCATCAGCCTGTTTCTTGTCTGAAGCTTCCTGTTCGTTTTCCCAGAAGCGGGTGTTTCCTTCCAGCAGTTCGTCCCACCGCCTGACGTGGGAGATGTCCCCGTTATAGTAGCGCACCGCGTTGTCTAGGGAGCCCTCCATCAGCTGTTTTGCGTTCTCTTGAATGTCGCTGTTGTACAGGGCGTTGGCGAACTGGGATTGGTAGTGGTCCAGGTTCCGGGTGGAGACCAAGTAGAACATCCCATTGCTCTCTTCCACCATCCGCTGCGCGGTTTCGAGGTCCTTTACCGTTAACTCCAGCCTCTCGGCCCCGGTCTCCGCGTCCTGCCTCTTCTCCAAGTAATCGATTTTCTCCTTTCTTACTTCGTCGATGAACCCGGCGGGGAGCCGGTGCTGCGCTGCGGCCTCGGCGACCTCGATCCTGGAGTACATTGGCTGGTACAGGTTCTGGCTAACTTGGTGAGCGGCATCCAGCCGCTCATTCGCGCTGTTCCATTTGGCGGCGTTGAAGGCTTCCGTCACCGCCTCCAGCATCTCCTGCTTTTCCTTCTGGTCGTACTCCGCCGGGTTCTTCCGGCGGTCGAAGTCCAAGGCGGCTTGCTCGTTGATGCTCCGTAGTTCGTCGGTGAACTTTACCATGTGCTGGTTGGCTGCTAAGTAGCTGTTGTCCCGGTCCTCTGAGGGGTATTCCGCTTTACTCTCCGTCTCCTCGTTTTGGTACTCGGACCGTTCCGCTGTCGCGGCGTTGTTCCGGTACTCCGACGCTTTGGTCTTTGTCGGCATGGCGTTTCACCTTCTATCAACCCTTGGGGGTATTCTCTCTGTCAGTCTTTGCCTCTTCTTGGACTTTTGGCAAGTCCGTTTGTCATAAGAACAACTTCGGAAACCGCGCTATGCTGACTTTGCAGGTTTGGAAGTGTGTACCGGATTGCCCGAAAATTTCCGCCAAGACAGGAAGGAAAGAGAGAGGCTGGGGAACGGGCTGGGCGCGGCCGCGCCGGTGGAAAGGGGGCATGGACTCCTTGGAAACGAGGGGGCGGTGCCAGTCTCAATAAGGGCTGGGAAGCATCGCCTGGGGCCTTGTTTTCGCTCCTTGGGGGGGTTGGCCATGGGGCTCCTGCTTTCAAGTTCAGGGTTTGTACTCCCCGTTCCGCGCATTTTCTCGCATCGGTAGTCCGATTTCACGGTAAGCTTTTGCCTGAAGGTGTGTACACGCTTTCCCGCGGCCCCTCGGGGGGGGTGCGTATCCCCTGGTTGTTAAAGAAATCAGGCACGTTTTGGCCTAAACGGATGTCATTCTCGTTCCGATGCCCTTTTGGGATCTGGCCCGGTATCAAAAAGCCCTTTTGGGGGAGGTGAACATGACGTTGGACGCTGAGGATAAGGGGGGTTCGAGCCGGACCCGGACCCGGACCCGGCTGGAGTTGTTGCTGGAGCAGTTGGGAGTGGACGTGGTGTCGGAGACGTTGGAAGTGGAGATGGAGGTATTGGGGGATCTCCACTCGGGGGTTGTGCCGTTGGAGGGCCGGGTATTGGAGCGTCTGAACGTCCTGGCGGAATCGATGGGAATGACGGTGGAGTGGTGGGAGGATGAGACGCCGGTGTCGGAGGCTGTTGGGGTAGAGGTGGAGGAGCCTGGGGGGGTGTTGGAGGATGAGTTGCCGGCTGGGGGGGTATCGAGCCGTAGCCGGAGTTGGGCTGGGAACTTAGAGGACCGGCGTCAGGTGTTGCGTCGGATGCGGCGTTTGGCGTTGATGACGCAGCACCGTTTGGGGATGAAGTATCAGGGTCAGGTGGCGATGCTGGGGTTGGTGGCGAAGATTGAGTTGGCGTTGATTTCGTTCTTCGACGATACGCTTCCTGAGCCGGGGGTGGAGTGGGACGGTGACCGGCGGTTGCGGGAGATCAACCGGCGCATATCGCGGTTGTTGTGGGTGGAGCGTGAGCAGGAGAAGGAGTTTGGGGGGATTCGTGGGGTGTTCAACTGGTTGGCTGGGCGGAGGCGTTTGAGCGGGAAGGAGTTGGTGGAGCGGATGTTGTACGAAGCGGATTTGATCATGGGGGTATTGCCTGAGGCGGGCACGGCGACGATGTTGTTGGGGGGTGAGGAGATGCCGGACTTGGTGCGGTACTTGGACGTGAGGGGGTTGGGGGAGGATGAGGGTGAGGAGTAGCCGGTGTTCTGGCTTGAGCGGGTTTCAGGGGCGGGGTGGCGGGCGTGTCCTTAGGGTCCTGCCGGTTTGGTTGTCCTGGGTTCCGGGTCCCAGGTCCCCGGTTGTTGGCCGTCCGTTCTGTGGGGGCGGGTCGGCGCCGGTTTTCAACTGGCGGAAGGCGCCGTGGATGGTATCCGACCAATCCAAGTTTTCGGGGATGTCAGAGAAGTCCAGGGGTTTTCCGGGTCTGCTTCGCTGATCAGCCAAACGGCGTTCGCATTGGGTGTGAACCACTTGGCGACAGGGTGGTGGTCACCTTTACGGTTGAGTCCGTTGGCCTTTAGTTTCTTAAGCTGGATCGTTGTTACCAATTGCATTGGTTTCTCCCGTAGATCGGTCTGGTGATCGGCGGGTTTATGGTGGTGTTGTTTATCCTCCTTCATTCCACTGCCTGGCTAGGGAGTGGATGTTAAGATTTTGTTTCGCCATTGCGCTGATACATTGTTGGCACAGCTTGGGATGGCCAACATGGTATTCTGCGAGGCAGTACGCTTTCCCCGCATCGTGTAATGGGATGCTTCTTTCTCCGATGACTGTCCGTCCGCAGTAGCAGTAGTAGCCGTGCGGCCCGCCTTGTTTTTCTGCGTTCAGGCCATATCTGACATGGTCTGTTAAAGGTGTGGTCATTTTAATTTATCCCTGTTTCATTGGTTTCCTCTGCAGCTTGGCTTCGTGATGGGCTGGTTGTTACTGTGTCCAGTTCCGGTACCCGGATGCGGGCTGATTCCTCAAGATACGGGCGGCGACGGCCTTGAAGAGATACGCGCGTCCACTTCCGCTGCCGCATCGAGGACGGTCTTGAAGATTGCGTGTACGACCCTTTTGTCCGTATCGACGGCACCGATAACGGCCTTGAGGATCGCGGCGGCGGTCTCTTCGTCCGTATGGGCGACGGCCTTGAAGATCGCGGCGGCGGTCTCTTCGTCCGTATGGGCGACGGCCTTGAAGATCGCGTGGGCGGTCCCTTCGTTCGCATCGAAGACTGCCTTGAGGATCGCGCCGGCGGCATCTGCGTCCGTATCCATGACGGCGTCGAGGATTGCGACGGTCCTTGCGTCCGTATCTACGGCGGCCGCGAGGAGCGTGCCGGCGGCCTCTATGTCCGTATCCATGACGGCCCTGAGGAGCGCGGCAGCGGCCTCTTCGTTCGTATCCAGGACGGCCTTGAAGATCGCTCTGGCGGCCTTTGCGTCCGTATCCAGGACGGCCTTGAAGAGCGCGGCGGTGGTATCGACATCGGCGGACACCGAATCTACGGTGATTTCCGCCACCCGCTGCCGATCCTGGTTTTCGGTGACGGACCGGACCAGCGCAGCGGCCACAACCGGCGCTTCCGCGCGCGTCGCGGTTTGCATGAAAATGGCGATCAGCTTCTCCGGCGTGATGTCCTTTTCGATAGCCCATTGCACTTCGCCGTCAAGGCCGTCAATGGCGTGGACGAAGTAAACCCGTTCCAGTACGTCCCGCATGACGAAGCGTTTGTCCACCGTGCCGTAGGTTGAGCCTATCTCAGCCTGTTTGTTCAGCATGGCCAAGATTTCCATCGTGTCCAACATCCTTTCCTCCTACCTGAGTGTGGGAGACCGGGGAGAAACCTGGCGCGCGGCCGCTTCCGCCGCCGCATCGATGACTGCGGTGAGGAACGTGCCGCCGGCCTCTTCGTCCGCACCGATGACGGCGCTGAGGAGCGTCCAGACGGCCTCATCGTCGCCCGCACCGGCGACGGCCCTGAAGAGATGGGCGGCGGCTCTTGCGTCCGTATAGAGGACGGCCTTGAAGATCGCGCGGGCGGCCCCTTCGTTCGCATCCATGACAGTCTTGAAGATCGCGCAGGTGCGTCCCTCGTCCGTATAGATGACGGGCGTGAAGATCGCGTGTACGACCCTTGCGTCCGTATCGATGGCGGCCGTGAGTAGCGCGGCGGTGTCCCTTGTGTCCGTATCCATGACGGCCTTGAAGATCGCGCGGGCGGCGCTTGCGTTCGTATCCATGACGGCGCTGAAGAGCGCAGCGCCGTCCATTGGGTTCGCACCGAGGACGGCCCTGAAGAGCGCGTGGGCGGCAGCATCTACGTCCGACTCCAGGACGTCCTTGAAGAGCGCGACGGCGTTGTCGGAGGCCCCTTCGTTCGTACCCATGACGGCCCTGAGGATCGTGCCGGCGGCCTCTACGTCCTTGTCCATGACGGCCATAAAGATTTGCTTTGTGTCCAACATCCTTTCCCTCCTGTATTAGATGCAGTCGTTATACTCCCATTCAATTCAGGTACTCCCATTACGTTTTTGCGTTGATGGTCTGATGTTTGGTCTGCGACGGCTCCGGGTATCGGGAGCCGTGGGCTTATTACGTGATCAGAGGTTGGTTGGAAGGTCGTCGCAAGGGCATGTGTAGTTGTGAATTTGGCCCCTGCTATCTGCCCACCAGCCTTTGATGTAGCACCAGTTGCATTGCTGGCATGGTATATGGTCCCCGAGTTTGCGTTCTTCTTCGAGGGCGTCGTGAGCTTCTTTGCAGTCAGTGTAAACCTGAATCTTGCGACAATCCGGAGTTTGGGAATAGCCGTGTACGGCGATTTCGGGGGAGTCATCAGGGATGATGTTTACGCCCCCGGATATGTCTCCCATGCCGCAGACACCGCAGGTATTCTGCCAGTTGGTAGGTGCCGTTTTCTTGTAGGTACTCCAGGTGTGCCGGGTTGGTGATGCGCACTTCTTATGGTGCGGTCATTTTGTTTATGCTCCTCTTTAGTGCTGGTTTGTCCCTGTGAGTACCGGGGTATCCGTGCAGCTGCCGGGTCAGATAGTGCAGTAGTCCAGGTGCATGGCCAGGCACTCTGTGCAACAGTCCTGTCCGCAGGGTTCACAGTGCCCTGCGATGTCTTCTCCTGTGGGAACGTGGACGCATTGCTGGTCTATGCAATAAGGGCATATCAACTTTCCGTATTTGAAGCGTTGTTCGTTGAGATGGGCGCTGGGGGAGGCGTTCTTGTGAAAGAAGGCCCAGTTGGGAGAAGGTAAGTTGGTGGTGTCGGGAGAACAGACCTCATTGACTGAGGTGGAGATATGGACTGAGGTTCCGCCGCATGTAAGGCACGTGAAAGCGTGCAGCTTGTGTGCTTCGAGTGGAGTGCCGCAAGCTTCGCAGCGGTTGTATCCGGGCATGATGGAAGCTTTGCAGTGGCAGCACTCCTGGATGCCCTGCAGGTCCTGGGGGGCGAGGTCGTCAGGGTAAGGCATGGTGGTGGTCTCCGTGCTAATGTTGTGAATGGTTAAAGGCGTGAGTCCTCGTCGTCCTGCTTGTGGCTGGCGATGGCTTTGCCGAAAGTAGTGCCGCAGGCTTCGCAACGGGTGTGCCAGGGCATAATGGAAGCTTTGCATTGGAGGCACTCTTTGATGTCCTCCGGGTCTTCGATGATGCCCATTACGGGGGGATCTTGGGGGGCGGGTTTCACCTGCGGGCCTGCGCTGGCCGGTTTTCGTCCTTGGTCCTTCGCAGCTGTTCTCCGGACCTGGGCCTTTGGTTCGTAGGGTAATGGGGTTTTACCTGCGGGTCTGCGTTGGCCTCGTTGCTGTTTCCCACATGGGGGGTTTGGGGCCTTGAGCGGTAAACGTCACTTTGGTCCGGTTGCCGCCGGCGCAGTTACTTCCGCCAGTTGTTCTTGGGTGAAGCGGAGGGGCTCTTGGGCGTAGAAGCCGTCCCCGGTTGCGGGGGCAATGGAGTTCCTGTCGCGGCGGTAGTAGCACTCCCGGCGAGCGGGCAACCGGACCTTGGCGCGGCTGATGCGTCCTGACCGGCCTGTTTGAACGTGCATCCGGGCGTGGCACAGGCTGCATTGGTGGAGATATTCTCCTTCTTGGGCGCTCTTCGTTTGGGCGCTCTCCGTTTGTTGCTTCCACCGGTGCCCTTGGATGATGTCTTGGAAGGCGGGGGCCAAGCTTGGCTCCAGGGGTTGATGTTTCTCGTTCCACTGGGGCTGGCCGTCTTGGCCGAGGGGCACGCACCAGGTTGGGCCGGGGCGGGGTTTGAGTTTCTTGAGGGCGCGGCGGCACTCTCCTTGGGTCTTGGGCTCCATCCGGTCTTCTTCCAAGAGAAAGAGGCGGCTTGGTCTTGCTGGGTACAGTCTTGCCGGGTAGGTTTGTACTTGGTGAAGACGGCCGGGTGGGTAGGTTTGTGCTGGGTAGGTGAAGCCGGCGGCCAGGATGGTCTCTCCTTCCGGGCTGAGCAGGAGGTGGACTGAGGCCTTGCACTCCGGGCAGTAGTAGGCGGTCCGCAGGAGGTGCGGTCCTTCCGGGGACGGGGGCAGGTGGAGTTCCCAGTCGTGGCCCTCCATGAGTTCTTGGTAGGTCCCGTTGGTTGGGGCTTCCAGTTCGGGGGTGATGAGTTCGGGTGCGATCGGCATTTCCCTTCCACCTCCGGTGTTTTTCTTCCTGTTGGGTGTGGACGAAAGTTTACAGGAGTCCCTTTCGTCAGTCCCTTTCGTCAGTGAGTTTCTTCCCGTGTTTCCGGCTGGACTTCCGGCTTCTCCGGGGTGAACTCCGGGGGGTTCTCGTCCAGTATGAGGTCCACCGCCCGCTGGGCCAGGGTGGCGGCCCGGATGACCATGGCCTTGTCGGCGTTGATAACGTCCCGCCAGTGGCGGATGTAGCTGGCTTCCATTTCCACCAGCGCCGGGGCGATCCCGGCGTGAGCGGCCAGCATGGCGGCGCCCATCTCGGCGACCAGTTCCTCCCGGCCGTAGGCATGGATGTCTTGGGGGGTGGGGCCTGTTTCGAGGCGGTCGAGCCTTTTGGGGTGCCCGGTGGCGTGGGCCAGTTCGTGGAAGACGGTACCGTAGTAACTCTCCGGGTCTTCGAAGCGGTCTAAGGCGGGGATGTGCACGGTGTCGGTGCCGGGGCGGTAGTGGGGGGCATAGTTGGCGTTTTCGTAGAACCTGAACGCCGGCGGGCCGGGCATGTTGGCAATGACGGCCTCGGCGGCGGCGATGGGGTCGTGGTCGGCGGCGTCCCGCCGGGGGAGGGGCTGGATTTGGCAGTTCTCGGTCTGCTCCAGGTTGAACACGTTGTAGGAGCGGAGCATGGGGTAGGTGCGGGTCTGGCCTTCCTCCGGCGGGCTGCCGTTGTTGTCTTTCCCGTAGTCTTGGTTCTCCCCTTCATCCCGGTCCCGGAAGGAGACGCGTTTCCAGAAGACGATGGCGGTGGATTTCTCTCCCTTGCGGACGTTCCCGCCGAGGGCCTCGGCTTGGCGGTAGGTGAGCCAGCGGGGGTCGTCGTAGCTCAAGGCGTGCTGGGTTAGGAGGGTCATCCAGCGGTTTACGCCCCGGTAGGGCTTCATGCTGACGGCGTTCATGGGCGGGGTGCTTGGGGAGTTGCGCCAGCCCTTGGACCAAGGGGGGAGTCCTCCTTGGTCGAGCAGTTCGATGATGCGGTCGGTGATTTCCTCCTCGACCTTCCGTCTTTGGGTCTTTTGGCTGCCGTTGTTGCTGGTCCGGTCCTTGGTCTTCCCGCCGGGGCGGGTCTTGGTCTGCATGTTGGTCCTCCTGGTTTCTTTTGTTCCTCCGGTTTGCCCGCGGCCCCGTTCTGTTTTCCACAGGCTGCGTTCTGGATGTCACCGGTGCTGCTTGGGCTTCCCGGTTGGGGCTTGGGCTTCCCCGCGGCGTTCCGGGGGCTGAGGCGGCGTTCCGGGGGCTGGGGCTGTCAACCGTTGGTGTGCGTCCGCGCATTTCGTTTTCTCACAGGGGGGCGGCACAGCGGTGTCCACACGGAACGCCGCGCACTTCGTTTCCCCACAGGGGGCGGGCGGCGTCCGCACGGACCGCGGCGCGGGGCTGGGTCCATTTATGAGCGTTGGAGGGGGCGTATCCGGTGTCTCAACCCACCCGGGTCAGGCTGAACCCGTGGAAGTCGGGGTTGATCCAAGCGGCGGCCTTCTGGATGGCTTGGGTCAGGCTGTCGGCCTGAATCCTGACGGCTTGGGTCTTGGGGGGGCCGTTGGCATCGGGGTTCTGTACTTTCAGCTTCCACTGCATGGCTTCTTCGTCCTTTGGCGGTCAGTGCCTGACGGCCGGTCAGGCACTGACCACTGACTACGAGAATAGGGGTGCGAGTTCGAGGGAGCAGCTGCGGGAGAGGCGCTTGGGCCCGAATCCGGGCTGTCCGGCTTGGTCCCTCGCGGCGGCTTCGCGGAGGAATTGGGGGCAGTCGGGGTTGTTGGTTGCGAAGTCGCGGGCGGTTGCGGCGTCCGGGCCGGAAATCCTGGGGTTGGAGGTCTTGAACGAGGTGTGGATGTTCTTCATGGCGTGCTTCTCCTGTTCTGTTTTGGGTTGTTTGGGTTGCTGGGCCGCGGCCGCGGGCAAAAGGAAGACCCCCGGCCTTTTGGGACCGGGGGTTTTCGGGCGCTTGGGGGGCCTGTTTCTTTTTGCCGGGGCCGGCGAAGCTACTCCGGCACGGCCCTGGCGAACATGGTGGGGGTCGCCGCGGTCACCCCCAGTTCCAAGGCCAGTCGTTGCTGCGGGGGATGGATCACCCCGCCGATGACCGCGGCGGCGGCCTCCTCTCCGGTTGCGGCCGCTAGGGTGTCGGCCCTTTCGCGGGCCCTTCGAACGTCGTTGTTTCCTATGGTCTGGGAGATTTCCACCGTGAGGTGGATGTACCCGCGGTCTTGGCCGCGCCGTCCCTGGAGGATGACGTCGGCCACCTCCAGGTTGCTGGCGGCGGCGTCGGTGACCAGTCCCTGTTCCACGGCGTCGTAGATGGCGGCCCGCAGGCCGGGGTCCATGTCCCGGTTGTTGCTGAGCAGGACGCGGCCCCGGGTCAGGTCCAGATGGTCCTTGGCGATGTTGAGGATGCTCTCCCGGGCCCGGCGTTCCAAGTTGTCTCCGTCCAGGTTGGCCAGCTTGGACTCCACGCGCTGGTTGTCCTGTTGTTGGTCGGCGTTGGTCTGCCGCTGTTCTGCGATGAACTGACCCAATTGCTGGTTCGTCTCCCGCTGGGGGTTGTTGGCCGGGGGTGCCCGCCGCCCGGTGCTGTGGGTCATTGACCGCCGGCCGTTCTCATTCACGTTGGTCGATCTCTCCGCTGCGGACGCTGCCGCTGGCCTCCGGCGGCGGGTTGATGCCCAAGGCCGCCGCGGCAAGGGACCGCTCCCGGGTCAGCAAGTAGTGATCGAGAACGGCGGCCTCGGCTTGGAACAGGGCGGCTTGGGTCCGGCGGCGTCTTCGGCGTTGGCGAAATCGGAGTTGGGAAGACCGAATCCGGGGGGAATCGAAGCCGTGCTGTCTAGCCAGTTCCTGATTGCCGGTGAGGACGGCAAGCTTCTCCCAGTTCTGGAGGACCAGTTCCTGCATCGCCCCGTTGTTTCCCTCCAAGAGCTCCATGCGGTCGGCGGCTTGGAGCAACTGCTCGAGCGTCCTTGCGATCTTGTTCCGTCTTGCTTCTTCGTTCGAGGGGCGGTTTCTGTCCCTCGTCCTGGTCCTCGGGTCGTTTGTCGGGTCGGCGGTTGGACGCCCGGCGCTAATCACCGGCATCCCGCAGTCCGGCGTAGCCGGCTGGTTGGCAAATTTCCAGCCAGTCTCCGAGGGACACGGGGCAGAATCCGGGGTGTTGCTGCTCCGGGCGGTTTGTTGACGCATCGGTCTCTCCTGTAGCTTGTGTGGCGTAGTTGGGGGGGGTGCTTTCCGCCGGTTTTGTTTGAGAAAATTGCGAAACTCAGGCGACCCCGCAGACGGTAACGGTTTACGTCAGGCCTGATAATGAATCCGTAATCGAGGATTAGTTCGGCCAGAGGCTCATAGAGGGTGATTCAACAGGCGGCTTCACTTTTTGATCAAAATTCGTGGGACGCCGGGAGTCCAGCAACCTCCTGTTGCGATTGTTGGTGGGAATACGATGGCGGTGGTTCTTCCTCTGGAAGTGGTTTGCCGACCACCCACCAACGGTTGTTGCCGACGTTGTAGAAGCGCGTCTTTGCGCCGTTCAGGACGTTCCGTAATCGTTTTAGAGGCGGAGCCGTGCCCTTTTGCCAGACCCCGGCGGCACGGGCACGTCAAGAACGTCCGTGATGTGCATGGGCACGTCAAGAATGTCCGTGATGTGCATGGGCACGGTGACTACTTCGGTCTCCGGGTGAGCGCTCTTGAATTGGACGTTCCTCTTCGCAGTTTCAAGCTGTTGCTGTAGTAGTTCCACGAAGTCGGTGTATTTCTGGGCTTCCTTTTTTGCCTCCTCAAGTTCCATCTCGAGCTCTTCGACATTGGTGGTGAAGATGTTAAAGTTTGTCGGCATGTTATCTCCTTTGTGGTTCCCTCAGCGGCATACTGTGTTCCCCGGGCTTTTATTCTGGGTCTGGAAGTGGGCTTTAATGTGAGAGTCCATCACGGTAAAGTGGAAATAGTGGAGGCGGCGGGACTGAACCCGCATCCGAAGGTCGGTATCTTCGCCGCTAAGAAGGCGTCTCCACATTACACTCGAGCAGACCCGTTTCGTTGTCAGCGAGTTGGCGGGTCTGCTCTCTTTGTTTGCTACGGCTTGCAACGCGGGCTTCCTGTGTTATACTGGCGTCGGCTTTTCTCCTTTTCTCTCTTCTCTTGTTTCTCCTGTCTCCGGGGACTTTCCCAAGGGCCGCCGGAGACCCTCCCGGAGGGGTCTGACAGGCCCCCCGGAACGCCTCTCCAGAGGCTCTCCCGGCCACCCCCCAGGGGGGTGAATGATAACTTTCCCAAATCCATCATTCATTCATCATTCTTATCATTCACTTTGGCCCTCTTTTTACGGCTTTCGTAACTTTGCGGCGGTTTTCGTCATCAAGGGGCTTTCCGGCCATTTTTACGGTTTGCTCGCATCTTACCCCATTTCATCTCTCCTTTCCACAGGTTGCTGCGCTGGTTCCGGCATTCGTCTCTTATATACGCACGAGAAACGTAAACTTGGACCTCTTGAGACGTGAAAAGGCACCACTTCAGGTGAATTACAAGAATGATAACTTTCCCAAATCCATCATTCAGAACAAAAGGGTAAAAACAGGTGTTTTTAGGTTTAAATAATTAGAACAAAACAGGAGGTGAATGGTAAAATGACGTGAATGGCACATTTTTTTTCTTGTAGCAACACGAATTTGTTTTCTCGCGCGTATTTAGCCATTCATCCCAAGTCCGGCGATATTCTGTATCAAGGCCCCAGGTACGAAACGGGGGGTTTTCCGGCCCCGGTGTGGAGGTCTTGAATCAGGGGTTTCCGGCCCTTTTCCAGGGGTCAAGGGACTGGTCCCGGAGACCTGTGATCGGCGGCCTTGGGCCAGACCGCCCGGCAGGCCTGCTTGACCCTGACGGGAGATGGTCCGCAACCAGTCACTGGTCACTGTCCACCGGATCCCCTCTGTGAGCGTCAAAGCGGCCCCTCTCCGGCCTTTCAGGTAGTGAGGGGAGTCTTTGCAGCCGGAGGGGGGCCTCCATGAGGCTTGTGGTGCGAAACGCGCCAGCGTCCGGGCCTCTTCCGGCGTCTTCCCGACTCCTTGGCTGTGCTGCTCCTCCGGCTTGACGTTCCCTAGTGTGGCCTGACCGGGGTGCGGTCTGACCGGCGGCAAGCCAGCAAGCCGGGGCCTGATCCTGTTCCCCCGGATCCTGGTTCCCTGGCGGCTGTGGGGACTTGGACCCAAGCCAAGGGGGGACCTGGACCCAACAGGGACCCCGGCCCGGGAAGGCGGCGCCGCCGCCGGTCCGGCCGCCAATCGCTCTGTAGCGGCTTTTACGGGCCTCCGGGGGGCTGGGCGGTTGGATTAAGGACGGCCGGGGCGGTCCGGGGGTCAAGAAACGAGCCCCAAGGGCGTTTCGGGGCAGCGTACGCCCCGGGTGTTATGTCACCTTGGTGTGGCCAGTGGTCGGAGACCAGTGGTCGGAGACCGGTGACCAGTGGTCGGAGACCAAGGGCCGGTCGCCAGTGGCCAGCGGACGGTGACCAGTGGCCGGCGGGCGGCGGGCTTTCTTGTGCCGGAGTTTCGGGGTCTGTGTCGGAGCGTTGAAGCTTCCGGACTGCGGGGTGTTGGGTGGTCCGGTTGCTGGACGTTCGGACGTCCGGTATTCCGGCTGCTGGGCGTTCAGACTTTCGGACGTCCGGTATTCCCGGCTTCCAAGAATTCGGACATCTGCGTGTTGTTATGCTTGTATGTTGGAGATGCAAGACTGCGGGGTTGACGGACGGTGAGCCGGCGTCCTGTGAGCTGGGTGGTTCACTGGACGGTCTTGAGGAATTGGTTGCCCGCCGTTCTCGGGCCCCGGTGGGTTCTTGCATTTTGGCGGGTGAACTCTCCCCGCTAGCGGGGTTCGTTGCTGAAGACGATGGCGTATTCTTTCACGATCCCCTGCCAGCCATCAGAACTGATTTCGTCCCAGAAGGATGGCCTCGTTTTCCTGTCCGCCCAGAAGAAGTGGTGCACTGCCATGGTCAGCAGGGCGTGGCGTTTCTTGACGCTCCATTCCTCATGGTTGCCGGGTATGAGGGGATGGAGTTCCCTGACGGACAAGTGGTCGTTGATTATGTCCACCAGGTCGGGGATGTCCACCCCGGTGAATTTGTTGGCGTGCAGGGGATGGCTGTTTACGGCTGAGACCTGGAGTTCAGGGTTGAGCGGGATTCCCAGGCCGGTGAGGAATTCGGTCAACTGGCTCACCAGGTCAGGGGGCACGTCGATGTCGTAGGTGATGGGGAGTTCGGGGTTCCACGTGAAGGGTTCTACATAGCCGTCGGCGTTTTCTCCGTGGAAGTACGTGACGTTGGTTTCTTCCTTGGTCGTCATGGCTTGTATTTCCTCCTGTTGATTTTCTGGCGGGGCCGAACACAGCCTGCCCCCGGGCGGCCCCGCCGGTGACCAGTGGTAGGCGCTCCCCCGCAGGCCTGTGGCAGCAGGCTGGCTTGGCCTTGACGGGAGATGGTCCGCAACCGGTCTCCGGCCACCGGTCACTGGCCACTGGCCACTGGCCACCAGGCTCAGCAGAGGGCAGTCTCGGCGCCCCTTTCGTCCCGGTGCCCGAAGAGGTGAGTATGAACGGTGTCCGGGCTGGCTTGGGCCATCTTCCCGATCAGCCAATCCAGGCTGTCCGGGCCTCCGCATTGTTCCGGCCAGCCCTCTAGGTGCTGGTCCAGCCCCCGGTAGTAGACGTCCCATGGTCCGGCGTCCGGGTCGATGGGGAAGACGCCCAGCACGAGCAGGGGTCCGCTGCCCCGCAGGGCGTAGACCTCGCCGGTCTCACGGACGTAACAGACCCGCCAAGTTCCTTCCCAGCGGTCGAGCCTCCAGTGGACGCCGTAGCCAGCCTCGGGGCTGAAGCGGCGCGCTGGGTTGGATGCATAGAAGTGTCCCAGGTTTGCGAAGCTGAAGATCCACTCGTTCATGCCTGTTTCAATGCTCCCATCAGGGTTGATGCGCTGAGGACGGGGTTGGGGGTATGGACCGTTTTGCCCTGAGTCTCGTGCAGGTCGGTGCTCCGGTTGCACATGAGGCACTGGAGGTAGGCGCCGAACTGGTCGTTGCCGACGGCCAGGTTGCCGCCGCAGCGGGGGCAGGACTTGGAATTCATGATCCCGATTATCATTCTCATCGCCCCTCCCGGCGTTTTTCCGGCGGGCCGCCGCCAGAGACCGGGCAGCAGCGAGGGCGGCGTGTGCCTGCGGGCTTTGGGAGTTCCGGGTGTTGGAGCTTGCGGGCTGTTGGGCGTTCGAGTTCCTGGACGTTCGAGTTCTTGGGCGTTCTTGGTCATGGAAGCCGGGAATGTCGGATGTTTATATGCTTGTATGTTACAAGTGTGGGAGTGATGAACTGTCCGGCTGTGCAAAGCTCGGACGCTGTAGTTGCCAACGGTCCGGGTTGCTGTAAGGTTCAGCTGTGAGAACTGTGAATGTTGCAGATGCTAGCCGTCCGGGTTGCTGTAAGCTTCAGCTGTGAGAACTCTGAATGTTGCAGATGCCGACATTCCCGGTTTTGGAATGTGCCGGAAGTGGGAATCCTGGATGCTGTGGATGCCGGCGGTCCGGGTTGCTGTCTGTTCCGGTTGTACGAAACCCCGGTGTTGTGGTTGGCGGGCTCTCCAGTTTCAGAGTCCCGTGGTGTTGTGGTTGCCGGGCTCTCCGGTTTCAGAGTCCCGTGATGTTCCGGCTTCCGGGCTCTCCGGTTTCAGAGTCTCGTGATGTTCCGGCTTCCGGGCTCTCCGGATGCCGGGCTCTCCGGATGCCGGGCGTCCAATCACCTGTCTGCTCGGGAGGCGGGAGAGTCATGGGCGGATTGTTGTTGGAACGGATGTCCCGGCCCAGGACCTGTTCCGGGTCCACTTTCAAGACCGGGCGGCAGTCCGGATACAAGAGGTCGTTGTAAGGGATCACAGTATTCAGTGCATCGTATGCGTCCGACATTTGGAGGACTACCAGCGCCGGGTCTTTTCCGTTGGATGTCATATCCTTCTCCTTACCATATTCAGGGTTGGCTCTCTTGGTGTAGCCACCCCGTCCGTAAAAGGATTGCCTTATGTGTAAAGGTATTCTTTTGTAGATGCGACCATTTGAAGCATCCCGGTGACCTTCTCGGAGAATTCTTTCGTCCTTGGTTTGTACGTCACCGGACGTTTCGGCGTGAGCCATGAGCATTTTGCGGTTTTCCTCGGCTAGTTCGCAATGCCCCAGCAACCGCAGGCAGCCGTTAACCAAGCCCTCCGGTAAACCGGCCCCCGGCCCCCGTCCACTGGTCACTGGCCCCCGGCCACTTCGTGTTGGCCTTCCGCCCCACCGCGTGGCCGAACTGGAAGCAGCCCGCGGCGCTCCGGCGCCGGCTCCACTTCTCCACCTGTACCCGCCACCGGGCAAAGTTCTCCCATGTTCCGGAGGTCTCCCATGTTCCGGAGGTCCTCTCCGCGAACTCCGGGGACAAACCCCACTCCAAGAGGAATTCTTTCAGGAACTCCACGTCCTCCAGGGAGTCGAAGAAGTCGGCCCCGTACCCGGCCTCCACGTCCACCAGTCCGGCGTTGACGAAGAAGGTCTTCAGGTGACGCCCCATCCAGGGGTCTCCGCCTTCTTGCCGTATCACGTCTCCCAGCATC
Organism: Dehalococcoidia bacterium; assembly: GCA_965261795.1. Classification (GTDB taxonomy): domain Bacteria; phylum Chloroflexota; class Dehalococcoidia; order Lucifugimonadales; family UBA3495; genus CBDCFV01. The sequence goes on along the minus strand of OZ253476.1, from coordinate 2,907,217 downwards.
TGCCACATCCCGTGATTGCTCTCGTGGACCGGCGCGACGTAGGACGCGGGCACGTCCATGTCCCGGCTGCTGAGGATTCCCCCCGGCTTCAGCACCCGGACGATCTCCGTTAGCTGCTTCCGGACGGCGGGCGAGTGCATCAGGAAGGCGTGGCAGTGGACCGCGTCCAAGGAGTCGTCGGGGAAGGGGAGGTCCAGGGCGCTGCCGTTCACGAACCGGGCGTTCTCCACTTGGTCTTCCGATGCGCCGCGCCTGGCCAGTTCCAGCTGCTCTTCGTTCCGGTCGAGCCCGGTGACCCGTCCGGGGTACACGGCTTGGGCCAGCCCCAGGGTGATGGAGCCGGGGCCGCAGCCCAAGTCCAAGAGGCTCATCCCCGGCCGGAGCAACGGCAGCAGGTGGGCGGCGTTGCGGCTGGCTGATCGCCGGCGCAGCAGCCGGAGGAATATGTCCGAGTAGCCCATGGCGTATTCGCCGCGCCGGGCCTCGTCACCCGGGGTTGTTTCCGGGACGGCCGGCAAAGTCTCCGTCAGGCAGTCTGTTGCGGGGACCTTCAGGGGGCTGGCGAGGTTCATTGCCCGGTCTATCACGGTGGCTTGTTGCATTGTCTTTTCTCCGTCCAGTCTGTGGTGGGGGGTCTGCGGCGGGGAGCGTTTCACCTTCACGGCGGCGCGTCCTCCCCGAGTCTTTTCTGAAGGTTCCAGGAGTCCCTGATGGCGGTCAGGGCCGGGAGTTCTCCTCGGCCCGCTCCGCGTCTTGCGCTCATTCTTCCTCTCCTTCCCGGCGTTCCGGCGGGTTCTTGCTCATGGCCTCCCCCTGATTTCCTGCAACTCCTTGCCGTTGACCTCCCGGCGGTCCCCTTTCCGGTCCACCAGGACGTAGGCGCGGTCCGGCTCCGGCCGGTCCGTCATCCACGGCAGGGCCTTCTCGAAGACGACGCCCTCCCGCCACAGTTCCCGGAACCGGCGGGCCATCTCCTGTCTGGTCGTCTCCGCTTCCCCGGGGTTGCAGTTGAGGTGCAGGCAATCGGGGTCGCAGGGTTCCGCGGGACAGTACATGCACAGGCACGAGTGTCTCTTCCCGTTGCACCAGGGGCACTGGGGGTCGCACTGCTCCGCGCAGCAGCACACGCAGACGCAGTAGAGGTCGTTGAGCAGGTTCAGCACGTTTCTCTTGGTTGTCATTGCCTTGTCTTCTCCTTTCTGTTCCTGCGGTGCCGGTGGCCGGGGACGAGTGGCCGGGGACGAGTGGCCAGTGACCAGTGGCCGGGGACGAGTGGCCGGGGACGAGTGGCCAGTGACCAGTGGCCGGGGACGAGTGGCCAGTGACCAGTGGCCGGGGACGAGTGGCCAGTGACCAGTGGCCGGGGACGAGTGGCCAGTGACCAGTGGCCAGTGACCAGTGACCAGTGGCCAGTGGCCAGTGACCAGTGGACGGTGACCAGCGGACGGTGGCCAGCGGACGGTGGCCAGCGGACGGTGGCCAGCGGTCGGTGACCAGTGGCGGGCTGGCTTGGCCCTGACGGGAGATGGTCCGCATCCGGTCACCGGCAACTGGTCACCGGCGACGGGCTACTGGCTACTGGGGGTTGGATGCGTGGGGGTGTACGGTTGGCGTGTTCTTTGACGCGGCGGCGTCTGGCCGCCGGTGGGGAGTTGGTCCAGGTCCAGGCTGGCGCCGGAGGCTATTCCGGGCTGTCTTCTTCCGGGAGAGGGATGAACGCGACGTCCTGCCGGTCCGCTAGGTCCAGAGTTTCTTGGGGGGCGGACTGGCCGATGACGGCGGGAAGAGCGGTGATGCCCGATGCCCTTTGCAGTATTCCGGCGCGCCTCTTGGCCCGGAGCACGTCGTGGTCATAGAGGGTGACGGCAACCTCGCAGACGGCGTATGCGGGGTATCCGCCGGCGTTCTGGCCTAGGAGGACGATGTCCGCGCGGAGCAGGTCGTCGGCCTCGTCGTCGGTCACGGCACCGTTCTCTGTGGCGTCGTTCAGGAGTTCGGGTATCTCATTCCGGTCCGGAGCGGTCCTGGCGAGGACGACGCGGGCGCGGCGTATCCCCAGTCCGAGCCTGGCCAGTCTCCGGGCGGATTGGGCTGCCCGCCGTTCGTAGTCGGAGCCAATGATATTGCCGAGCCTGCTGGAGAGGTTTTCCTGCCCAGCTTCCAGCTTGGTCTGGCCGGCTTCCAGACTGGCCTGCCCGGCTTCCAGTCTGTCCAGTCGGTCATACACCAGCTGGAAGTTCTCCTGGGTGGTCTTGATGAACTCGGCCAGTTGTTTCGGAAGCTGGAGCAGCTCCTCTCCCAACAGGATGCCCCGGATGATTTCCCGCCAATGGGGGTTGTCCTGCAGGACCTGGGCCAGGTCGCTGATGTCGTTGATGTTGGTCATCTTCGTCTTCTCTGCGTCCCCTGTGGGGACTCCATATTCCAGTTTATACGTCCAGGTTGGGAATGCAAGGTTCGGAGAGGCCTGCGCTGGTTCGGCCTGCGCCGGTTCCGGTTGGATGGCCTGCCCGCTGGGCGAGCCATCCGCACTGTCTACCCGGTCATCAGACTCCTTTCGTTGAGGCTGACGTACCGGCTGCCCGCGATGACCATGTGGTCCAGCAGGCTGATGCCCAGCAGCTTGCCCGCCGCGGTCAGTTCGCGGGTCAATGCCACGTCCTCCCGGCTGGGGGTGGGGTCGCCGGAGGGGTGATTGTGAATTACGATGATGCTGGGCGCCGGTTCGATCACAGCGGGTCGGAATACCTCGGCGGGGCGCACCAGCGACGAATTCACGTTGCCCTGGTATATCAACCGTTGCCCCAGCACGCAGTTGCGGGTGTCCAGCAACAACACACGCAGTTGCTCCTGGGCCAAATTCGCCATTTCCGGGTCCAGCAGGTTGTAAATGTCCTGGGGAGTGTTGATTTCCGGTCTCTCCTGCGGGCGCTCCGGTTGGTGGTTCACCTCGTAGCGCGCCGCCAGTTCGCCCAGGAGGCTCAGGTTGCTGCGCAAGGCTTCCAGCACTGCTTGGCCTTCGGCGTCGGCGGTAAGGGATCGTCCCGGCTTCGGGGCCGGTTTGCGTTTATTCTTGCTGGGGCTGGATGAGATGGTCATCTTCCGTCCTCCTGCGCCTCACGGGGGCAGTGGTCTTTGAGGTGACGGGTCTCCGGCTTGGAGGAGACGATCCTCCCGTCGATGATGTCCACCCACGCGGTCTGCACGACCTGTTCCCCGGGCCTGATGGTCTGCCCGCACCGGGCGCAGTCGCCCAGGACCATGTTCATCTGTCTCTGCATCTTCGGATTTTCCTCTCTTCTTCCTGATTTGCGGGAGTTTCCCGGGCAATGGCTTGGAGATGCGGCAGCGCCGGGGCGTACCGCGGGAAGCGGTTCGCCGCCAGGGTGGCGAACTCCCGGTCCCGGCCGTCGCCGATTCCCAGCAGCGTCCTGGTGATGGGTTCCTCGCAGTCCTCCTCGGCGAAAGCCGGGGTGATGAACGAGTCCCTCACCAAGTCTGGGAGTTCCTCCCACCTCTCCCGGTTGAGCTTCAGCCCGCCGTGGCGGGGGGGTGGATACCTGCCAGACCCCCTTGGTCAGCTCCCGGACGTTCCGGGTCCACCCCCATGGGGTGTGAATCAATCCGTTGCCTTCGTTCATTTCCTCCATTTCGTTTCTCCCTGCATGCTTGCGTCCGCTGCGGGGATTTCCTCCGGGATTTCCTCCGGGATTTCCTCCGGGAGGCGGTCCTCATGTTTTTCGCTTCCGGACGTTGGCTCCGCTGTCCAGCTTTCGTCCTTCCGGGGTTGCCCCCGTGAGGTCCGGTGGGTCGTTGGGGCTGCGGCCCCGGCCAGCGCGGCCAGTTCCTCCATGTCCGGCTGCCGTTTCACCACCCGCCCCTTCCGGCCCTGCACCGTGGGCTCCAAACACCAGCGGTTGCACAGCGACCGGGCGATGCTCGTGGCCTCCTCTCCCAGCCCCAATATGTCCTCCAGCACCCGCCGGTCCAGTTCCGCTCTTATCTGGTCCCGCCAAGCCTCGTTGGCCGGCAGCATGGGCAGGTCCTTCACTTGGTTGAAGGTCTCCGACATCATTGCCAGCTGTCGGTCGGACAGTCTGGCGGCGTCCAGCACCGGCAGGTTCTTGATCTGCTTCCGGCTGGTGTAGCCGAGCCCGTTCTGGGTGTGGTTGCTGATGCCCCAGTGGGTGATCAGCCCCAGACTAGTGTTCAGCCACACGGCCAGCGCCCTCTCCTGCCTCTCATCCCCGACCCGCACGTTGGGCCAGCCCCGGCCTCCTACGCTGGGCTCCGGGGTCATCAGGGCCGCGGTGGACTGGGAGTTGTACCGGAAGTTGTCGTTCACGTGGAGCCGGCTCATCGTCCCGGTCAGTCTTCCCTCCCGGCTCTCCATGCCGGGCTTGAGGTGGAATTCCGGTGCCTGGGGTATCTCCAGCGTTCTCTGGCTGGTGCAGTCGTGGCCCTTCAGCATGGGGAACCCGTGCTCTCCGGGACCACTCTCTGGGTTGATGGGAGTTCCCAGCAGAGACTCGGCCTCGTGGCCCGCCGGGCCGATCCGCGTTATGTCTCCGAGTGCCGCCATGGGGAGATCTATTCCCGGTTCTATGCCCGGTCCCGGGGGGCCTCCGGTGTGGAGTTTCCCCTTCTTCAGGGCGGCGACCGCCTGCATGAGGCCGGGGTCCATCACTCTGGACAGGGGCCAGATGTCGTCCTTGGGGAGGGCGTCCCGGACCGCGTTCCCTGCTGCGAGACCGTCGACAACCAGTTCCCGCACGGTCCCCAGTGGGTCGGTTTGTAACTGCCGGACGGCTTGGTTGATGGCTTGGGACAGCCGGGCGGCGGCCTGTTCGTCCTCCGGTCTCCGCTTCAGGTTGATGAAGCAGCCGGTCCCGTCGGGTTTCTCGTTCACTTGGGTCCGCCGGGCTATGATTGCGACCTCGGCGATGTGGGTATCGTGGGAGAAGGTGGAGTCCTGTTCCTCGAACCCGGCGATGCCGATGATCCGGATGTCGGCGTACCCGCTCAGCAGCTTCCGGCGGAACACGGGCCAGCCCAGGTCCGGTCTCCGGCTGCCTCGGGCCTCGCCGGCGCCCCCTCCGGCGGTCAGCGCCGACATGGGCAGCACGAGGGCGATGGTCCCGCCCCGTTTCACCATCCGGTCCGCCAGGTGTGCGAAGTGGAGCGATAAGCCGTTGGCCGACCCGGCCTTGATTTGGTCTTGGATGTTCTCCATCCGGTTTTCCATCCGGGCAAGTTCGGCTTGGCTGGTGGGAGAAAAACCCCGTTCCGGGCCGGGGACGTTCTGGTCCAGGACCCGGGGGTCCGGCGACTGGGTGAAGGGCGGGTTCATTATCACCAGGTCCTGGGAGCCTGAAGGGAACTCCAAGCGTTTTTGGGCGGCGTTCCCCCGTCCGATGGGTTGGAGGTCGTGGTTGCGGAGCGCTTGGGGGTCCAGCAGGTCCAGGCTGCCGAGGCTGACGGGGCGGCGTTCCTGCGGGACGGAGTTGATGCCGGGGTTCATGTTGGGGTTCAGACCGTGCTTGATGGGTCCGTACCGGAGGGTGAGGGCCCGGGTGGCTCCGCCGGGTTGGGCCGGGCTTCGCTCCAGTGCGTCCAGTCCGGCTGCGGCCAGGGCCACGCTGGCGGGGAGCACGTCCACCGCGGTGACGGCGTGTTCCATCACGGCGGCGTGGACCTCTTCGGGGGAGCCGCCGGCCTGTTGGTGCAGCTCCCGCACCCGCCTGTAGGCGGCGGTGAGAAGGTCTCCCGTCCCGCAGGAGTAGTCGGCGATGCGGTACTTGGTCACGGTGCCGGGGTCGGCCCAGTCCAGGTCGCCGGGCACAGCCAAGCGGGCCACCAGCGCCGCTGCTCCCGGCCGGGTGTGGTACACCGCCAGGTGCTTTCTCTGGTGGGCCAGCTTCTGGACGATCATTCCTGTCCCGGCGGGGTCCGGCGCCAGTTCCGAGACTTTGGTCATCTCCCTGACCGCCCGTTTCGCGGTACCGGGGGGCAGTGCCCTGAGGAGTCTGAGGGCCAAGGGTATGATGGGCCGGAACCTCTCCCTGCATTGGGGGTCGATGATGCGTTCCCAGTGTTTGATGACCATCTTCGGGGCCGGGCTGAGTCCCTTCCGGGTCTGGGCCAAGGCTTGGGTTATGACCAAGGCGGCGATATGGGCGGCTTGGGGGCTGAAGGGCTGCCCCAGGGCTTCAGCGATCTCTTGGGCGGCCCGGGGGTGGTTCTGCAGGTTCTGGTAGATTGGGATGCTGGCGGCCTTGGACTCCCGTTCCAGGGGGTTGTTTTCCTGTCTCAATCTTTCTTCTCCCTGTTTTCCCGGTTTTTGCGGGCATGAAAAAACCCCGGAGGGGAATTTCTCCCGTCCGGGGTCTTTTCTCTTTCCCGGGGTCTTTTTGACCCTTGGGGTGGTTTTGCCTCTGTCCGTTCGCCTGAAGGGGTCACCCCGCCAACGTTGCATTGTCAATCCGCTTCGTGACTGCGCCGCGGCGAATGCATTTCCGCCAACAACGGCTCGCGGGGGGCTGGAAGCTGCGGCGCGGCTCTACTCCGTGGGATAGTCCAAGCGGTCCGGTTCTCTTCTTGTTCTTTGGCTGAGTCCTTCAGCCATTCCTGGCGCTGCCGGCGGGCGGCGGGGGAGTTGCATCTATCCAGGTGGTCACGGCCCGGCAGAACGCTGCAGTCATAGCAACGGGTGTGGTCCGCCGTGGGCAGGTCCTTGCTCGTGCCCGGCTGGTATGAGTCCATGTCATCCCTAATGTCCATAATCCTCTTTTGTTGGAGCCTCGATTTTGTCCGGCCGGCCGTCGAAGAAGTAGACGGTTCTGGCGATGGGGGTTATAACGACGGTATGGCCGGACTCCGCTGCGTGGTCCAATACCATCTTGGTAAAGCCCGTCCATTCTCTATACTCGCGGGTGATTCCAGGCGTCCACATCCGCCCGCGGCAGCCGCGGCAGTGCCCGAATGTCTCCAGGAACGTGATGGCCTTCATAATTCCTCCGGGGCATGGTCGTGTTCCGGCTTGATGGACCGGGTGCATGGTATTACATTGGGAGTGTTATCCGCGGAGTGGCCGGAGAACGTTGTCCTGCTGGATGGGATGGGCGCCGGACATAGCCGCGTATTCGCCTTCCGGTCGGGATGCCTGCTACTCTTCTCCCACGCTGGTTCCCAGCGCTGCCTTCACGAGCGCGGCAGCCAGATGCACCGGCACGGCGTTGCCGATTTGCTTCGTGATCTCGCTCACGTTGCCAACGAACTCGTAGCTGGTCTCCTCGTCCTCGAAGCCCATGGCCCGGGCGAGCTCGGCGTTCTGGAGCATGCGGAAGCGGATATCGAGCAGGAACGGCTGTCCGTCCACGAGCACCAGCCGCCTGGGGTCCACGTTCGCACCACGCAGTTGGTCCAGGACCGGAGAGACAAGAGGACCCGCGCCCAAGCTCGTCACACCAGGCACTGGCGCGCCGCCGGTGTGAATTTGCGTCTCCTGCCCCGCCTGTTCGCCGGAGCCGGGGGCTATGTACGGCTGCGCTACAGGGCTGACGAGGCTCACGTCGGCTCTCGTGGTCAGCGTCGGGATGGGTTGGTCCGCGGGGCGGGCGTAGATGCCGTTTCCCCCAGTCTGGCTGCTCTGCACGAGCATGGGGGACGCCAGCCCGATGCCGCGGACAGTGGTTATCGACCCCAGCGGCTCATAGGTTGAGTGGACCCGCCGGTGGTTGCCCCTGTCGTCCTGAGGTCCGTTCTCATGATTCAATTCCACTAGGAACGGGATCACCAGTCCGTGCCGGTCCTTGGTCGTCACGGTTGGCAGGGGGTTGTTCACGTCGGCCGCTGCGCTCTGGCTGTAGTACTCGACGATGATGGGGTTGGCTGGAGGGATCGCACCTGTGCCTGCCATGGTCGGCGCCGGTTCGTCGGCTGACCGGGGTGCGCCCTGAATCTGCTGGCTTAGCATGAACGACTCGGCCTCCGGTTCCACCAAGTATCCCGTCTCTCTCGTGGTGACGGTTGGGACAGGTGCCGCTACCGGATGTCCTCGGTGTGAACCGTTACCGCCGTGCCGGTTCAGGAGGGAGGTCTCCCTGCGGCTGGTCGTCGTTGTAGTGTCTTCGTCTTCGTCCGGAAGGTCCAGCAGCCGGATGTAGATCGGCGCCAGGGGTCCCCCGAAGCGCTCCAGCCCTTGGGCGATGCGTCTCCTCGTCTTCTCGGCAAGGGGCTTTTTCTGGTACTTCGGATCGTCCAGCAGGGACCTGCCGGGGTTTGACCAGTCGATGATCTCCGTCGCTCCCCGCCACGGTTTCCTGCCGGGGAACATGGGGGAGTCGGTCTTCGCGTGGGAGGGCTCCGGCCAGACTACCGGCCTCCCGTCCTTCCGGGCCATCAGGAAGAACCTTTTCCGGGTGGTGGCGTCGCCGTAGTCGGCCGCGTTCAGCATCCGCCACTCGGCGGTGTAGCCCAAGTTCCAGAATGTCTTGAGCCATGCTTGGAAGTGCACGCCCTTGTGTTTCTTGTCCGGCCTTCCGGTTTCGTCGAGCGGCCCCCAGGCGACGAACTCTGGCACGTTCTCAATGATGACGCATTTCACGTCCAGCTTCGTCAGCCAGTTGTGGATCGCCCAGGGGTTCATCCGTCCTTGGTCGTGTATCGGCTTCCCGCCGCGGGCGTTTGAATAGAACCGGCACTCCGGGCTGGCCATCAGCAAGTCGAGTTTGCCCTCTTCCACCACCGCCTCGGGGTCCACCAGGCTCACGTCCTCGGCCAGGTGGCGGGCCTTCGGATGGTTGGCCTGATGGGTGGCGATGGCGGTGGGCCAGTGGTTGATAGCCACCAGTTCCATTTCCATGCCCATCTCGGCGATGGCCCTCTTGGCGCCGGTCGACGATCCGCCGGCCCCGCAGAACAGGTCTGCGACCAAGTACGCGGTGGTCATAGTTTTCTTCCTCCGAGACCGCGCGGGCGGCTCTGGTTGTATTTCATCCTGGCCTTACTTGGACGCAGGCGACCAGTTCGGCGAGTGCATGGACGATTGGGGGCATGGTGTCGTACCGGTATGCCGTGCTGAGCGCGTCGCTCGCCTGCCAATGGGCTTGCGCTGTCCAATCGCCGAAGCCTTCGGGTTGGCGCAGGGGGACCCACTGGAACGGCAGGGATTTCGACAGGTCATGGTGGTAGTGTTCGGCGGTGCTGGCTGCGCGAATCACCAGGCCTGCCAATTTGGCGGCGAGTCCCACCGGTGGTATGCGCTCGCGGCGGTACTATGACTGGTGCCCGTCACTGCGTTGGCGGCCCCAGGGCTATGGGATGGGCCGCTGGAAGCATCGGCGGCAGGTGGCCGCTGGCGACAATTTCCCTGAGCCGGGGCAGCATGTTCTCCCCGACGGTGGTGTTGTCGGGCAGCACCATGTTGGGCAGGAACTCCTGCTCGATGCTCGTAATGCCGGCCTCGACCGCCTCCAGCTTCGCCTTGATCACCAGCAGCAGGGCCCGCCATGCCTGCCGCTCGGCTTGCTCGTAGGCCTTCTGCGCGGCCTCGGGCGCCCGTTCCACCTGGCGGGTGGAATAGCCGCTCTTTCTCTCGTAGTGCCGGAAGTCCTCCGGATTGGGCAACGGCAGCAGCATCCTAACCTGGAACCCGTTGATCCGAAAGCCCACCACCCCAGGCCGGCTTCCCAACCCTGCATGAACTGGTTCGCACCATACCGGCGCAGGATGCCTTCGATCTCAGCCTTGGATCTATCGCTGCTCACCGTCGTCTTGCTGGCGTAGCGCTGGGTCATGTCTTTCCTCTCCCGTCAGTCTGATGCGCCGGTGGGTTTCGGGGCTCATCGCCAGGATAATTTTGTCTACCGGCCCCTTCATACCCCACGGGTCCAGCTGGCAGTGGAACCTCGGGCGGAGCCGGCGCAAGAATCTTCTTCACCGTAGCCGGTGAGCACTGCATAACCCGGGCTATCTGACGCAGTCCGGCCCCTTCATCCGCCATCCGGCGGCACTGCTCGACCTGTTCTGGGGTCAACGCCGGGGGGCGGCCGACTCGCTTCCCGCCAGCCCGGGCCCGGTCCAGCCCCAACTTGATCCGCTCGCTGGCCGAGTCCACCTGGTATGCGCCCTGGGCCAGCATCGAGCGCCGGAAGAACTTCGCGGCAGCGCTGCCATCGCTGGTGTCGATGTTCTCCCGGAGCGCGACGATGCCGATGTCACGCGCGGTCAGTTCCGCCTGGCTCCGGACCCCTTCCTCAAAGTTGCGGCTGAACCGGTCCAGGAACGCGACGACGATGGTGTCGCCGGGTTGGACACGGCCCATCAGGTCCCGCCAGCCCGGGCGATTCATGGTGCGGCCGCTGGCCACGTCGGTGAAAATCAGGTCCTCGCGTATGCCGTGGTTGGCCAGCAGGCGCAGCTGCGTGTCCAGGTTCTTGGCATCGTCGTCGGACTTGCTGACGCGGGCGTAGCCGTAGGTGACTGGAAGCATGTTCATGGGGTTCATCCGGACGGGGTATACCGGCCGTCCTCCCGGTGATGGTGTTCAACAAACGGGCGTTTGTGAACACCTCCGCAGGAGTTCCCTCCCCACGCTCGCCGGGGTGTCCAACAACCCCGTTCAACAATAGGGGATGTTCAACAACTGCGTCAAGCCTTTGGTGAACGGCCGTTGAGACGCTGAGGAAGAAAGCCTCAGCCCCTGCCTACAGCCGTCTTGTTTGGCGTCAACTATTCCTGCTGGTTGTTAATGCTCCTTCACCGATGCTGCCTCACCGATGCTTATCGGATGCCACGTAGATCTCAACCAGTCTGCGGACAACCGGCGCGCTACGACTGTTCCAAGAGAACCGCGACCGCGCCGGCTGGAACTCTCAGTCTGCCGGGTTCATCGGTTCCCACCGGCCCGGCCCCCCGGTGCGGCGCTCAGGAAACCGCCGGCGTCGGGCTTCGTTCACCGGCCGTCAGACGATGCACTCCAACACCCCCCGGCCCGTGGGCAGGTAACGGAGTCCCTCCACCTCCAGGATGGTCACGGTGGAGGATGAGCCGTCCTTCCGGTGCACCGTCACCTGATCCCCGGGGTTGGGGAGGGGTTCCCTATCGGGCCAATAGGCGGCTATTTTCCACCTGCCGCGCCCGGCCCGTTTCCAAGTCCAGCGCATGTCCATGCCACGGGGGGTCTGCTTGTACTGGCACTCGATGCAGAGTTGGACTTCGGGGAGTCCCCGGAACACTTGGCCGCAGCCCGTGCAGTCCTTCCGGATCATGCTGGTTGCCTTGGGGTTCTCTTCCGTCATGGCAGGACCCTCCTCTCTTTTTTGGCAGGGCGGCCCGGCCCTCCCACAATGGGGGCCGCCCTGCCTCTTCTCACGCGGGGGCGCCGGTATCCGGGCTGTGCTTCGAACGGACGATCTCCACCATCCGCCGGCCGGTGATTTCCACCGCGCCCATCCGGAGGGCCTCCGGGCGGCTGTAGGGAACGGTTCCAGACGGCGGCAATGGTGCCTGCTGCTGACGGGCCCCGATGTAGTGCACTGCTTTGGCGAATTCCCCAACGCTGTCACTGAAGAATTCAGCAGGCATCGCCCAGGCGGGATGAGCGTTCCTCATAAGCCGCAAGTTCCGTTTCGACATCCTGTAGGCGGTGTTCGAAACTGGCCCGTACAATTGCCTCGTCTGCGCCGGTTTGGTCAATCAACCGGCGCAGAGTGGCACGTTCCGCTAGGAGGAAACGATAATCGCGCGTGTTCACGATTGACTCTCTTCATCTGTTGTTTGCTCAAGGTCGGCTCTAGCCGCCGCGTCATCGGCGTTGTCCAAGCTAACCTGTATGTAGCCTTTCCAGAGACCGTCGCGGGTATGTGACCAAATGCTGTGCCAGTACACAGTACGTTCAATGATACGTTCCACTGGCGTTTGATTCAGCGGGACAAAATAAGCGTCAATTCCGTAACTGGCTTTGGCCTGTCCAGTGTCGAACAGACCGGGAAAGCCTTGTAACAGGCTTTCTTGGGTATGTCCATCGGGAATATGGAAAAAGGTAACTGCGTCGATGTCGTTAGGCGGCCGGTCCGCCGTCTCCTCAACGTTCTCTACAAAACTACCGTCAATCCAAATGGGGCCACCGCCTTTCAGCGATGGAAACGAGCCTTCGTGGCAGGTATGCACGTGGACTGGCACGTGCTTCAATGGGGCCACCGCCTTTCAGCGATGGAAACAGGGCCCGGTAGTGTGCTGCGCGGCATTAACCACGTGCTTCAATGGGGCCACCGCCTTTCGACGGTGGAAACCGCTAGGGACTGGCACTTAGCGCGTGGTATCAAGAGGCGCTTCAATGGGGCCACCGCCTTTCGACGGTGGAAACTACCCGAAGTCGTCGGGCCTGCTGACAATGTTGAGGCTTCAATGGGGCCACCGCCTTTCGACGGTGGAAACCACCGGGGCGTCCTGGGATGCTCTCTCGGCAGCATAAGCTTCAATGGGGCCACCGCCTTTCGACGGTGGAAACTAGCAGGCGAAATCCTACGCATCTTCAAAGCCGCCGTGCTTCAATGGGGCCACCGCCTTTCGACGGTGGAAACAGAATATCTCTTGCTGGGCGCTCACCGAGGCGGAGCGCGCTTCAATGGGGCCACCGCCTTTCGACGGTGGAAACTTGGTGTAGCCAGACGGTACGCCAGACGGTGGACAGCTGCTTCAATGGGGCCACCGCCTTTCGACGGTGGAAACCGCATCGGGCTGACGGCGACGCCGGAGCGATTGGACGGGCTTCAATGGGGCCACCGCCTTTCGACGGTGGAAACGGCTACCCTTGGATAATCGCCCTGGCGATCCGCAGGCTTCAATGGGGCCACCGCCTTTCGACGGTGGAAACTCGGTTATCCGCGTCTGTCATTATGGTCAGTCTCCTTTGCTTCAATGGGGCCACCGCCTTTCGACGGTGGAAACGACCCGACCATCAGGTAACCCAGCCACAGGCCGTGGACGCTTCAATGGGGCCACCGCCTTTCGACGGTGGAAACCTGGGACTTAGCCACCGGCCATCCCGACGATATGACCGCTTCAATGGGGCCACCGCCTTTCGACGGTGGAAACGCGCATGACTGTATACGGGTACATCCGAACTAGCCGGGCTTCAATGGGGCCACCGCCTTTCGACGGTGGAAACCATGTACCAGACTATAAGACCATTATGTATAGAAGTGCTTCAATGGGGCCACCGCCTTTCGACGGTGGAAACTTCCATCCCGCCATACGTGCCGGGCCATTGCAAGCTAAGCTTCAATGGGGCCACCGCCTTTCGACGGTGGAAACCCCGCCCGCGGCGGCCGGCACGTGGGCGTCCCTGCTGCTTCAATGGGGCCACCGCCTTTCGACGGTGGAAACTGCCGGTCAGCACCTCCTCGATAAATCCTCCCAGCACGCTTCAATGGGGCCACCGCCTTTCGACGGTGGAAACGCCGGTGCTCATCCACTCCTGCCCTTGACATCGGAGCGCTTCAATGGGGCCACCGCCTTTCGACGGTGGAAACTACGGGAACGGGCCGGCTGGGGACGGGGCTCGGCAAAGCTTCAATGGGGCCACCGCCTTTCGACGGTGGAAACCTCTTGTGCCCGCTTGTACACAGTGCTGCCAGTGCCAGCTTCAATGGGGCCACCGCCTTTCGACGGTGGAAACATAGTCATTGATGTCGGTGTCGTGAACGACCCAGTAGCTTCAATGGGGCCACCGCCTTTCGACGGTGGAAACCTTTAGGCGCTTCTGCGGGTCTTTGACTAATGCCAAGGGCTTCAATGGGGCCACCGCCTTTCGACGGTGGAAACGCCCACGAGGAGGGACTACGCATGACCACGAGGATCAGCTTCAATGGGGCCACCGCCTTTCGACGGTGGAAACTTGCCAGACATTAGCGGCTTTCTGTTGCCCGTCGTCACTGCTTCAATGGGGCCACCGCCTTTCGACGGTGGAAACTCTCTGGGCCGGGGATATGCAGGACGATTAGGCGGTGCTTCAATGGGGCCACCGCCTTTCGACGGTGGAAACCTGGCAAGCGGGTGGTTGGGATGCCTCCAGCTTGAACAGCTTCAATGGGGCCACCGCCTTTCGACGGTGGAAACGAGGGATCGTTGTCACCGATGCCAGTTATTTCCACAGCTTCAATGGGGCCACCGCCTTTCGACGGTGGAAACCCTTGTTGGAGGGTTGACGTAAATGCGACCGAGAAAGCTTCAATGGGGCCACCGCCTTTCGACGGTGGAAACTCCCCTGTCCCTGGCTCATCCTTGCCAACCCGCGCGACCGGCTTCAATGGGGCCACCGCCTTTCGACGGTGGAAACGCGGCAACCCGCCGCCGACTGACATTTCCCGGTAGCGGCTTCAATGGGGCCACCGCCTTTCGACGGTGGAAACCAGGCACGCGGGGGCCAGTTTGCACCCAGTGTCTTGGCTTCAATGGGGCCACCGCCTTTCGACGGTGGAAACCCGAGGGCCGCTTGGATGAACTGGATGGAGCTCTCGGAGCTTCAATGGGGCCACCGCCTTTCGACGGTGGAAACTAGTAACCGGTACTGATGGGCAACGAGGTCCACTTGGCTTCAATGGGGCCACCGCCTTTCGACGGTGGAAACCTGCGTCGCACTGTGCCCCGTCCGGGGCTACGATACCGCTTCAATGGGGCCACCGCCTTTCGACGGTGGAAACCGCCCAATACACCACCGACCGCTGGAGCATAGACCCGCTTCAATGGGGCCACCGCCTTTCGACGGTGGAAACTGGCCACATCATCGTGGCCCGCGCGTCGGAAAGCTCGCTTCAATGGGGCCACCGCCTTTCGACGGTGGAAACCTCGTTCCCGTGTATCGGCGCAGGGCCGGCAGTAGAAGCTTCAATGGGGCCACCGCCTTTCGACGGTGGAAACCCCACCTGGTCAAGGTAATGAGGGAGTGGGAGGATTGCTTCAATGGGGCCACCGCCTTTCGACGGTGGAAACGAGACCGCCCTTGGCCTCATCGGGCGCGCCTTCATGGCTTCAATGGGGCCACCGCCTTTCGACGGTGGAAACCTGGCGACCTGTTTTGTGACGGTGAGAGGGTATTCAAGCTTCAATGGGGCCACCGCCTTTCGACGGTGGAAACCTGCAAAAAATACACGTGCCCGACGTGTGGCGACAAGCTTCAATGGGGCCACCGCCTTTCGACGGTGGAAACCCCCTTTTGCGTGTGACGGTTCACTTACGTATGCCGCGCTTCAATGGGGCCACCGCCTTTCGACGGTGGAAACCTGAATACAACTTGCCCAGCGAGGCAATTATATCTGGGCTTCAATGGGGCCACCGCCTTTCGACGGTGGAAACAATCAAAGCCGACTCGCATTGGCTGTACCAAGGCACGCTTCAATGGGGCCACCGCCTTTCGACGGTGGAAACAAGTAGTTCGCGGGCAACGCGAGGTGCTGGTTGTACTGCTTCAATGGGGCCACCGCCTTTCGACGGTGGAAACCAGCAGACAAGGACGCGAGCGACGCCAAGGATGAATTGCTTCAATGGGGCCACCGCCTTTCGACGGTGGAAACTGCAGGGGCCAATCGGACTCCACGGAGCGAAAGGAGACGCTTCAATGGGGCCACCGCCTTTCGACGGTGGAAACTTCTGCAGGCGCGATTGCATCGTCGGCCAACCGGACGCTTCAATGGGGCCACCGCCTTTCGACGGTGGAAACTTGTGCCGGTGGTGTCCCAGAAGTAGGCGGAGATGTTGAGCTTCAATGGGGCCACCGCCTTTCGACGGTGGAAACCTGCAGAGTGGCTGCAACGTCGAGCGGAGCCGAATGGGAGATGTTGAGCTTCAATGGGGCCACCGCCTTTCGACGGTGGAAACCGCTATTTACTCCTAAACTCGGCTTTCCTCCTGTTGATATGTGTGATTTTCGCCGCGTTAGTCTTCACTTACGGCAACCGCCTGCGCCGGCCCGTCTCATACCATGCCGTTCTTGGCGGATCCTTTGCGAGAGGTGCAAGGTGAGGACTTCACTACCGGACCTCTCGCCGGGCGATTTCAGACCTGGCGGGCATCACACTACCACCACTGCCCGCCGGGGCATTTCGCGAGCGTTCCCCAAGATTGTAACACTCTCGCTTCCCCGCCCTTCCGATGGACCCATGTCCACAATCAACACCCGGTCCTCCTTCAGATTCAGGATTTCCGTCAAGGCCGCCTCCAGCAACACCCTTTCCTTGGGCGACAGGTCACAGATGAACACCGAGTATTGCGCCGGTTCGCCAAATCCGTTCATCTTCCTGTAGGTCCGAGCCAACCGCTTGGGGTCGGCGACATCGTAGCACACGAGAAATCGGTGACGCATATCTACCTCGTCCTGAATACCGGATAAGCCGGCAGTTCCCCCAGAAGATGCCTGGACAACAATCGGGCCTGTATTTCCAGGATGCGGCGGTAACTGACGGCATAGCCGAAAAGAGGGTGAGTGACCAACGTGTCCATCCGCCGCTCATAGGCTTCGATGACTTTGCGGCGGCCGTTCTGGGTGAGCCCCGCCGCATCTCCCCGGGTAATGAAGTGCTCCAGCCCCAGTTCTCCGTTGTTGATGAGGCTCAGACACACTGAATCGGCAATTAAGGGACGGAACTCTTCCACCAGGTCCAGCGCGAGGGCGGGCTTGCCGTACCTGGGTTGGTGGTAGAAGCCCAGGTATGGGTCAAAGCCCACCATAAGGGCCATGACCATCGCCTGTTTGATCAGAATGGCGTACAGGAAGGAGAGGACCGCGTTCACCGGGTCCCGGGGAGGCCGCCGGTTTCGACCCCGGAAGTCGAACTCCAGGGACCTGGCCTTGATCATCCCCTGGAACTCGGAGAAATAGGTGCGGGCCGCAGCCCCCTCGATGCCCAGCAGAGTATCCAGGGATGAAGCCGTTCGCGCCCGGTCCGCCAGTCGGTCCAACTCGGCCAGAACCCCTGAAGGCGGCTCCCGGTGATTCCGGCGAAGCATAGTGCGGCAGTTCTTTATCTTTCCGAAGACCATCTGGCGTGCGATGGGCCAAGCCATGTCGGGGGTCATTGCTCCCAGATACTGGCGGCAGCGCAGTTCCACGTTCTTGTGGCTCATGCCGTTGGTTATGCCGCGAAACCATCCGCCGTAGCTGAAGTAACAGATGGGGATGTTCCGGTCGCACAACTCCCGGACCGCCTGGGTGGTGACCTGGACGTTGCCGAAAAGGGCCAGGTGGGAGATCTCCATCAGCCGGACCTTCTGCAAGACTTGTCCCTTCTGTTTAACCTCCAACTGGTCGCCGGACTTGCCGACCACCGCGCCCTGGGCCTGGACGTAAACGGGGATGGCATCGTCCCTGGCGGGGGCCATCCGGCGGACGTCCTCCGGTTTGAGCGCCTGCCCCTTGGCGGAGAGAAAGTTCACCTCGTCGGGAAGGCAAATGCCGACCAGGGAGCACCTCGTGCACTTGGGGCTGTCCACCAGGGGCTGAGGGATTTGGCCCGAGGAAGCCATAGCGCGAATTCCCGCCAACAGGTCCAGCGTCCGGGAGACGAGGGCGTCGTCAAGTGGGACAGCCACCCGCTGGCGGGACTCCACGAAGTAGAGCATTCCCTGGGTGCAGGTATAGCCGTTGGCGCGGAGCAGCAGTCCCTGGACACAGACCTGGACCCGTTCCGGCTCCCAGGCCCCCTCGGGAACATCAGGGGCTTTGCCATGCTTGTAGTCCACCGGGGTGACCACGCTGCCCTGGCCTTCGATCAGGTCAATGCGGGCGATTGCGCCCAGGGTTGTGTCCGAGAGCAGAACGGAGCGGGCGTGGATGGTTTCCGGAGCGTCGTCTTCCTGCTTGGGGTCGGCGGCCTCGCTGGCCGTACGGGAGGGCAACTCTCCAGAAGGACGGTCCACCCGGCGGTGCTGGAAGCGTCCCTCGATGGTATCGACACTGTCGTCGAACTCGCCCTGTACCCATTCCAGGTAGGCCAGACGGGGGCAATAGGCGTACTCGTTGAGCATCCGGGCGGGGACCAGGTCCGGAGTTGTGCCGGTGAGCGTCTCCGCCTCCTGACCGGTGGGCGTTGGTTTCGTCTTCAGGGATTCATTCATCATCACCTGCCTCACTCTCACTGATTGGTTGGCCGAGGTTAAACCGGCCTGGAAGGGGTAAAGCCGCGATATTGGCCGATGGTTATCCGTTGCGACCTGAAGACTTCCCGGACTCCCATGGCGGCCAGTTCACCGTGGATTGAATCGGTCTCCGGCCGGCTTATTCGCCGTCCTCGGGAGGGCGGTCCCGCAGCCGGTTCATTGCTCGCCAGGTCGTCATCCTGAAGCTTCTGCAACCCCAGCAGGGATCTCACCGTATCCAGGTCCGCCGCGGGTTCCCATACCGGCCAGGTCCAGAAAGTATCGCGGCTCCGGGTTCCGGAGAACCCGGTGGTTTTTGCCGAACCGTCCGCCGGCGCAACCGGGAACAGGGGGAGGGCCTCGAAGGCCAGGCGGTTGGCGCCCCACTCCGTTCCCGCCGTCTCCTTGCTGGGGTCCCGCCACCGATGGGCATACCGGCGGTCATCCTCCGGGTCCCAGCGCAGGGAGTACAGGGTGTCCGGCCGGTCCCAGGGAGCAAACAGGCATCGCCGGAGATTGTCCCCGGCAGTTCTTTCCGCCAGTTCCCGCATGGTCCTGAGGAAGTGCTGATGGCCGGCTCCGCTGAGAGTGCGCAACGCGGTGTCCTGGATGCGCCCCCGCCGGTCGGCCACGGCATCGCAGCCAAAGGCGGCGATGAAATCCGCCCCGGCCCGGTCTTCAGGCGACGCCGCCCCTGCGGAATTGAGGGCCTGGATGCGGAACTCATCGGCCGGGATGGTGAGATCGTCGCCGATTTCCAGGGCCTGATGCCCGGGCCGCATCTCCATAAAATGCTCAAGACCGGCCAGCGTCTCCTCTTCAGTTGGAGTGGCTCCATCAACGTGAAGGCAGGGACGCCAGGCATCGAGCGGTGTCCAGGAGAGGCGGACCCGGCGTTCCGGCCAAGCCAGGGTGAGGCCCCGCAGCGTCCCCAGGGCTGCCAGGAAGGCCAGCGGGTTGGCGCCATCGAGTCCATTGAGGACCAGTCCTGCGTTGATCTGTTCCTGCTCGGTCATCCCGCTGCCTCCTTGATTACATCTTGGTCATCTTCTTGTTCCTGGGCCATCTGCTCGGCCTCGCTGCAACAGTGGTCGGCCAGACGCATCAGGGCTTCCAGCCAGGCCAATCCCCACCAGCCGTAGCGGCGGACCAGCCGCCAGAAGCGTTCTGAAACACCGCTGTCCAGACGCTCAAGTCCCGTGGCGCTGCTTCCGGACATTCGATAGCCAAGAATCTTCTCTTCCACGGTAACAGGCTCTCGGTCGAAGACCACCGGGGCGAAGGGCCGGCACAATCCGTGATGGCTGGCCACCAGGTGAAGCACCAGTTCGCCGTCATGAGCAGGTTCCAGCAGACCGGGCACGCTCTCAATCAGGCGGACCGAGAGAAGCTCATGGCGGCCACCGGCGGGATACCCACTCTCCCTGCTGGCGCGCCGTCTCTCCCGGCGGCTGGTGGGCAGGTCGCCCGACTTGGCAAGAAGTACCCCAGCGGCCTGGGCCGCCCAGGAGTTTCCGCCGTGAAGCATCGCCTGGAACCTGGGGTCGGACTTGCCCACGTCGTGCAAACGGGCCGCCAGGGCCAGGTCCTCTATCAGTGGGACCGGGAGGCCGACACCTGCGCCGAAACGGCGCGCCCACTCCTCGACGCCGTGAAGGTGCTTATCCAGGGGGACCCGTACCGTAGCCGAGTAGGAATCGTCCTCGCTAGTGAGAGTCGAGGCCGAGGCCATATATTTACGCACTCGGCGGGACCCCTGCAGCACGAAGCCGCCGCCTTTCCCGGGATACCACACTCTCTTTATGCGGCGGCTCCGGTATTCCCTGGTCAGGGCATCCGCCGCGTCTTTCAGCCACTGCCATTTGGGTTCCACTTCCGATGTCGCCAGTTCCTCGAGAGCTACCCGAAGTCTTTCCTCTTCCTCATCCTCGGAATCCTCGGATTTGCCGGCCATTTCCATGAAGCAGGTGCGGGATGAGCACGGCGGCCACGATTCCACCACTTCGCTGCGGATACGCAGGATGGGTTTGGCCCTGGATTGGAGGTGCGCCCGGTCTCCCAGGTCAACAACCGGGTCTTCGCCGGTCCCGGGCGGTATATGCCCGAATACCTCCCAGCCCTTCAGTTGCTTCGGAATCACCACCGTATCGCCGGGGCGCAGCCGGTCCAGCGTTTCCGAGCCAGTAATCAGATAGCTACCCTCCGCCCCCCCCCAGCACAGGGCGCTGCGGTTGCCCCGAACCGCGCCGGACGGGGAGTCCTGGGTCGGGGCACCCTCCAGGTCGCTGTCGTTGAAGTCGGGGGCGCTTTCCCCCCTCTCAAGCCACCTGCGGAAGTTATGAATGGGCACCGGGATGCATTCCGGCGACGACGGAGGGCAGAGGCTCACTATGCTGGCCGATAGTTCCTCATCGGACATGTCCTCCGGGGACAGATCGGCCCGCCAACACACCTGCACCTCCGGCGCGCCGCGGTGCGGGCCGTGCAGGAAAAGGGATACGTCCGGGTCGGGAGCGGGAGTCGGAGCGGTCTGCACCCAGGCGTCCACGTGGGACGGCAGCATCACCGGGGCGTTGGGGGCCGGGGGCGACAGGCGCTGGCGCAGCTCGTTGAGTTCCGCTGGGTCCGGAGGAAGAAGCCGTTCCAGGGCGGCATAGCCCAGGTCAACCACGTCCCTCTCGGATTTCTCCCTGAGCCACTGCCAGGTCTCCGTCAGAGCTTTGCCGTAAATCGGGTCTCCCCGGTCGTCCCCCCTTCTGAGGCGGGTCTGGTCGGCCCGGACTACGATGGCGGCCCCGGCCTCGATGGGACGGCCGGCCCGGTTCAGGCGTCCGAAGCGTTGACGCAGGGCGTCCAGGCTGGCGCACTCGGTCACCAGGCCGTCGAAGTCCAGGTCCGCACCCACCTCCAGGCACTGGGTGGCGACGACGAAGCGGGGCTTTTCATCCGGCGGCGTTCCGGCCGGATCGGGACGGGCTGGGTCGGGACCGTCCGGCAGAGGCATCTGCCCGTTGCCGGCGGCCGCAGGCCTTCCGCCCGGTGGCCGTTCCAACTCTTGATGGGCGTTGGTCTTCAGGGCATCCATCAGGGCTTGCCCGATGTCATCCCGGTCAATGGGGCGCATCCGTCCGGTGAGGAGGGTGACATCTTCTTCTCCGGCCTGTTTGAGGCGTTGATACACCAGGCGCGCCGTGTGGACCCGGTTGACCATGACCCCGATGTTCCGACGTTCCTCGCTGACGAGGGCCTTCGCCTCAGCGGCAATCCGCTCGGCCAGCCGGTCCAGGGCGTCGCCCATCCCGGATGCGGCCCCGGCGTTCCGGCGGTTTCCGGCTTCGACCAGCCGGGCCGGCTTGGATACTTTGATCCGGGGTCCCAGGACCTGATGGCCGCGGTCGTCGTCCTCGTCCCTGAGGGTATCCTCGATTTCCGCCGGAGGCGTGGCTGACAGCAGGGTCAGGTGGAACGGGACTGAACCAACGCCGCCGGACTGCCCGGCCCACTGCCGGTAGCGCCGCACCGCATCCACGGTCTGGCGGAAGGGATTGGCGCAGTGGGCTTCGTCTAGGACGATCAGACAGTCGTTGGCGGCAAGGCCGGCGTGGATGGGCCGCATACCCGGGCTGGACCCGTATCCCCGAAATAACAGCCGGGAAGCGAACTGGTCAACCGTGGTGACAATCACGGTGGGCTGGAGGGGCGACCTGGCCCAGGAATCGTCGCGGTACATCCCGCCCCTGAGTTGAAATACGGCCAGGGGATGATTGCCGGGATCATCGCTGCTGCAATCTTCTTCAGGAGCCAGCCCTTCCCCGCGGGCCAGCCAGCCCAGTCGGACGGCCACCTCTTTCAGGATGCCGTCCCCGTCCGTTCGAGCCTCCCGCAGACGGAGGGCCAGGTCCCTCGCCCGTCGGAAGGTGGCATCCACAATCACGCGGCGGTCCACCACGAAGAAGACCCGGTGCGGGGCGGTGCGTTCTCCGGGGGGCCGGTCAACCTGACAGGCCAAGGCGAAGACCGCCATGTCGATGCAGGCGGTCTTGCCCGCCGCCGTCGGCAGAGCAATTGCTTCCGGCCAAGCGGCATCGCCGCCCCGGGCGCCCGCAACCCTGCGGGCCAGCCGCGCCTGCCACGGAAACGGGTCGCAGCCGTAGAGGGCGAGGAAGAACTCATCGAACCGGGCTGGATTAAGACTGCTCATTCCGCATCGCCCCCTTCCCACCCGGCCGGCCGGCACATGCCGTAGCCCCGGTAGCGGCCGGCTCCCAGAATGACCGGGCCGCCGACGGGTCCGGCAAATGTGATCACCGCATGTTGGTGCTGGAGACGGCCCCGGTCGGACTTGCGCCGCACACCGGGGAATGCCCGGCTGTGGGGAACCCCCAGGTGAAGGCTCACCTGACTGAGCACCACATCCACGGGACGGGGGAGGCCAATCCTTTCGCAGGCTTCGGCCACCATCGCCTCCGCCTGGGCCTCTCTCTCCCCGCCCTTGGGGTGGCGGTCGAAGACGATGGGAGTGACGGTTGCCCAGCGCCGGGCCGGCCGGGTCCATACCCGAGAACGCAGGGCCGCCGGGGGCGAATCTCCGCCCTCCATTTCCAGAAGCCAGTCAAGGGTAGCCCCGTCGTAAAGGTGGACCCGCCGCCGGGAGCCATCCTCACCGAAGCCCAGGACGGGGTTGAGACACCGGCCCACCTCCGCGAGGTCTATCAGCTTCGGTATGGCCATGGCCAAGCCAAGCAGGTGGCCGTCGGCGTGTTCACTGCCAACGAAGGGCAGAGGCAGGAAGGCCAGGTGGGGTTTCTGGGATGGCCGTCCGTCGGCGGTGTGGCCGCTGACCCATTCCGGGACCGGTTGGGGGCAGTGCCTGACCACCGCATTGCGAAGTTTATCGGCCAGCATCAAGGTGCTCTCCAGTCCCAGCCTCCTGCCGTCAGTCCTGCGCAGCGCCAGCAGGCGATTGTTGAAGGCGCCTTGCGGTATTTCCGGCCGGATATCCGGTTGCGGCCGGGTGTAGGAAACCCACCGCGCCCGCTCGGGCCTTCGGTTGCTTTGGTATTGAGCCGCCAAGTGGTCCAGCCGGCCGGGGCCGGATACCCGCAGCGGATGCGGGCCCAACCCCTCGGTTGGAACCAGGTTGGGATCGGGGGGCGTGTCCTCGACCCAGGCCTGCACCAATGAGGCCGAATGTCCCACCCGGATTACCTTGACGCAGAGGGATTTCAGCCCCTCGCGGCCCTCCGGCGGCGGGTCAGCCGGCCAGACCAGGTACACGGCGGGGTCCCGGGGAATGGCCACCGGGAACTGCCGGGCCTGCCGCGGGCGGTTCTCCGGGAGCAGCTGCAACCCGGTGTGAACCTGCTGCGGGGATGGCGCCTTGCCCGGTCTGCGACTGAGAGGAGCGGAGTCATTGACCGGGACATAGGTCGTCGTGGTGTCCCGGTGCGTGGCTTCGCTGGCCCACATGCTGGGTGCTCCCTGCCGTTCCAGCCAAAGCAGCGCCGCCTGCTCCGAGCGGCCGCCGTCGGTCTCAAAATGGGCGGCGGCCAGGGCCATGAAAATGCGGTCGGGATGGGGCGGCCACTCGGGGCGGTTCCGGTCGGCGGAGTCGGAGGCCATGTACCAACCGTTGAGGTGGCGTATGCCGATGGCGATCATAATTAACCCTCCCCGCCGTCCGCGGCCGTTTCGGCGGCCAGCAGCTGGCTTTGCCGGACCAGGGCGGCCAGCTGGCGGGAGGGTTTCAGCGCCATCTCCCGTTCCAGCCAGGGCAACCCCGCCTCCTGGGCCTCCTGCACCGCCTGCCGGTAGACTTCCCGGCCCTGCTCGCTGGGAAGCTCGAACTCCTGAGGCTGGTCGCCGGGGCGATCCAGCAGCTCCCAGACCGCCGGGGCCGTGGGAAACAGCAGGCAACGGGACCGGAGATCGGCCCCCTGCTCCCGCACTAGGGTGGCGGCGAAGAGGGCCTGGGCCGCCAGGGCGGTGCGCGCCGCCAGGTCCACCAGGAAGTCCGGGCTGCCCCCGTTGATCGGGAAGCGCAACCGGCGCAATGCCGGCAGGGAGAGCACGGTGGTCTGCAAGGCCCGGCTGATGGTGAAACCGCCGCCGTCGGCAATTGATGGGGGTATATTGCCATGGTTGATATCGGAGGGACGGACACCTCTGCTGTTTCCTTCTCCGGCCTCGGCCTGTTCCAGGGTCCAACCGCCATCTCCGGTCCGGTACACCGGTCCGGCGCTTCTCAGGATCTGGGCCGGATCAAGCCGGCTGCTGGTTTTCCTGCCTGGCTGAGCATGCATGCCGATGATTTCCGAAACCAAGGTCCGCTGGAACTTTATCCCGGAGCCGCCACGGGGGCCGGTGGAGTCCCACATGCCGAAGACCAGGGCCGTGGGGCAAAGCTCGAACAGGGCAGTGGCGTTGCGGATGTCCAGCGTGTCCAGTCGCTTGCCCGTAGCCGACTCGCGGAACATCACCCCGTCCAGTTCGCTGTCGCGGAGGAGGGCGTCGACGATGCGGTGGGGTGCTTCCAGGCTGGTGACCCGGAAGGGTTGGGGGATGTCGTCTTTGGTGAAATTCACGCTGATGACCGGCAATGGAGCCCTCCCCGATTCCCATTCATCGAGCAACGCCATCTCCATGCGGTTGGCCTGCGACTGCACCGAGTCCAGGAGCACACAGGAAACGTCCGCACCGTCGATGTATCGCTGCTCGGTGGCGTAGCTGCCGCCTTCGTAGGTGGGTGGGAATACCTTGTCCCCGGGGCCGCCGGCCGGCTGGTACTCGGTAACGCTGCGAAAGGCCGCGGCATTCCCAGCCAGGGCTTCCTTGATTTGGTCCAGGTTAAGGGTGACCATGATGATGGTCCTCCATTAGAGTTGATTGCGGTTTTCTTGGTACGTTAACCGCCGCTGATAGAGTTTGTCTCCGGGATGCAAATGTTGATCTTATGACGGACGGTTGGCCCTCCTCATGGCCTGGATATAGCGGATGAGCGCGTTCAAGTCGTTCCAGGAGACCCGTCCTGTGGCCGCGATGTGTTGGAGCAGGCGGTCTACGGATGCGTCAGGCGAAGGTTCGACGAGGGGCAGTGTCATTTCAATGTCTCCTGAATGAAAATCCTATACAGGCTACCCCTATAAAACGTAACACCTGTTTTTCCCAAAATCAAGCCCTTTTCTGCTATGCTTTCCGTGGTAAGTCTTTTCCTGTAGTTCTACTACGGCTCCATTGAAGTATGGGTGTTGCCTGTTACCCCGAGCGTTCTCCGAACGTTTCCATCGCCGAAAGGCGGTGGCCTCATTGAAGCAGCAGGGCCGGGGCCCGTTGCACGAGACGATGCCAACGGGTTTCATCACCGAGGGGCGCCGGCCCCAAATGCGTGGAGCCAGCGGCTGACCCGGCAATACAGACCTGGTGCAATGCGTTCATATCCACCGACAAAGCGTCGTTGCCGGTGGTAAAGATGATCTAATGGAGGGATGACGGCATTGACCGCCTTGCCGTGCGGGACGCTTGCCGGTAGACTTGGACCCCGCCTGTGGAAAGTTCACATCGAAGCCCAACGTTGAGGCAATATGGTCTCGGAAGTAGGTCCGCCAATCTTTTGCCTGGATGCCAATGCGCTGTTGTTCCTGGGAGACAACTACCCTAGGGATACCTTCCCCCACTTTTGGGAAGCCCTGTCTCGCTCGGCCGCTGCCGGAGTAGTCGTCGCGCCCGATGAGGTATTGCGGGAACTGGAAGCCGGGCATGATAACGGCGCTTGTTCCTGGGCCAGGGCCAACAGGTACATGTTCAAGACCCTCGATCCCGCCCAGATCGAGACGGCCCGGCAGATTGCGGAAGCACGGGGGGTAGTCGGGCTGACAGGCATTGCCTCTGAAATCCTTGACGCCGGCCCATTCGTCGCCGCGTTGGCCCTCTCCTACCACACCCCGGGCAGCCCGCCGCGGGCCTGGCCGGCCGTGGTTTCGTGGAGCGAGATAGGCACGCCCAACGTACTGTGGGAGGCGTGCAAAGCCTTCAGCGACAGAATCACTTCGCGGACTCCCTACGAACTGCTGCGGGACATCAACCTCGACGTGCCCCCGCCCAGCGACCGGGGCTTGGGGGACCTCTACGGCATCTGGAAGGACCTGGGCATCACCGACGAGGACATCGCCGATTCCAAGCTGAAATTCGGGGATCGCGGGCTTTGATATACCTCCTGGACGCCAGCGCCTTGGTAAAGTACCTCTCCGCCAGCCCGGATTTAACCCCACCAGCGAAATCGATTATCGATGACCCAGGATCCGGGAACCGGTTGGCGGTCCCCTCCATTTGTCTCGTCGAAGTCTGGGACGTCGCTCGTAAGAACCGGCGGGGGTTTTCCAATTATTCCCTCGTGACCGATACGATACGGTCCAAAGGCGTTTCCGTTGAGGTCCTCAACCTGGCAGTGGTCCAGCGGCTGCCCGATTTGTGGGAAGATACCCGCGATATGATCATCCTGGCCACGGCCCTGGAATTGGAGGCCCGTCACGGCCAGGGTTCGGTCACGGTAGTCTCCAGTGACCAGAACATTCGAAACAGTCAGTCCCTCGTGCCCTGCCTCTGGTGAATACCCCGTTGGGTGGAACACAACGCTGGGCCGGATGGACTCTCGACGTGGCCTGTCGATTACCGGGGAAGGCTGACGCTCACGTACGATATTATTACCTACCGAGGCGACGAAGGCGCATTCGTCGCCGAAGTGCCCTGACTCCCGGGATGCGCTGCCCACGGCGACACATGTCAAGGACGGCAGGGACCTGCGCCATCTCGCGCCTGGCGGTGTTCACCAAATGATTAACGACAATTAGTCCTGCCGGTCAAGACGACTATTTTTTGCCGGTCGAGGTGAGGTAAATCATCCAGCCCAAGGCTTCCTTCCAAAGCACCTACGCTGGGTCTGAGCCAATCCCTGGGCCAAGTACGACCCCTTCACAGTGAGATTTCAGCGTCGAACCGAGGTCTTAGGATCCCGTTCCTGTCGGTGTCGCCCGAGTTGGACATACACCTTATGGAGGACCCGCGACTCCCTGCCAGAGAGTCACCAAGGGCTCCAGCAATGTGGGAAGTCAGTCACCCTGTAAAATGACCGGAACAATCGACAGAGAGGTCGGCTTATGTGGAACGTCATAGCAGAAGAAGATATGAACTGCACCGAGTGCAGACACAAAATTCAAGCGGGTCCCATGTGTTTGTCTCAGATGCCTATGGACATGCCCGACGGCTTCCACAGACGAAAGTAGGAGAACTATTGCGTCAACTGTGCTGACTGCGACACCAAGAAACACCCATTACCTTGTTATGCTCGCAGGCTGAACCATTGGTATACATCCAGAAAGGTAGTTCCTGAATCCGTCCAATGTAGTTATTGTGGGGATCCCTTACCCAAAGGCACGATGGTTGTCAGCCAAAAATTGTATGCATGGCCCAAGCCACCGCCGGATCCTGAGAATGACAGTCCTCCTTCCGGTGGGGAAAAGGTGGCTACCGGGGTCAGAGCGACTGCGGCTTGGGTCACCACCTCTGCCCAGAGGACTCACTCAGGTATGTGGAAGAACCTCCGCCCGAAGACTCAGCGACTATTCCGAACGCGCGGGCTGGGGCGTGGACTAGGTTCCCGTTCCCCGAAGATGATGTGTTTCATGCAACCCTGCTTCGCTCTTCTGTACGGCTCGCTTTCGGCCGTCCGGTTTCCTTTATGGCTCTGACCGGCCTGGCCGTTCTTTCCGCCTCCACGGGAAGGTGTGATGGACGAACGTCTGGGTGGGCCGCTTTTCTCCCGCCCTGGGAAAATCTACTTCATCCTCATCCCCGGCTGCTCCCCGCCTTCGGTCCCCGCTAGCTCTTCTTCGATCAACCTGACTACCAGCCCGTCCAGGTTGTTCACCGTGAACTGCTCCACGTCGTGAGGCGTCTCCAGCGTTCCCTGAACTCCGCTCCGGTACAGAATAAACAGGAACCGGCCCATCGTCTGCTGGGCGATCTGCCGGAACACATACTCTCCCTGTTCGTCCAGCCCGCTGCTGGCCACGGAGAATATCTTTATCCCCTTCTCCCGGGCCCGCACCATCTCCGCCTCGTAGTCCTCGTCCTGCGGGTAGTCCAAGTGGGGCGGTGCGTCAGCTATCAGGAATATCATCCTTATCGAGTCCTCACGCCATGAGGCGTGGTGCACCGCCTCGTGGAGCGCTTGGTTCAGACTCTCAGGGTAGTCGCCGCCGCGCTTGGCTCTCACGTCCCGGATGGTCCGGCGGAACCGTCCGACGTTCTCGTCAAAGTCGTAGAGCCGGGTCACGTACTTGTCTCCCCGGTCCCGGTAGCTGAGCATCCCGAACCGCAGGTCGGGATTGGAAGGCAGGTTGGACACCCGCTCGGCAATCGACTGGAGAGTCGCCTTGATCTGCCGGATCTCGTCGGCCATGCTGCCGGTGGAGTCCAGCAGGAACAATACGTCCAAGGGTACGTTACTGCCGTAGGTCATCGTCCCGTCCAGCGTGATGGTGTGGGTCTTGTCTCCGTCCGGGAGGATGCTCGCGTTTCCTTCAAACCCGTCGCGCTCTGCCCTGACGCTGAGCCGGGTCCTCTCCTCTTCGTCCTTGCCGGTCATCCGCACCGGCCTGCCTTGAAGGGTCTCCGGGAAGAATAGGGTCCGTCCGTCGGCGTAGGTCAGGTATTCCTCGAGGTCATTCTTCCCCTGGCTCACAATGACCCGGGCGTTGGGCACGGGGTTTCCCTCCCGGTCCAGGACGGTGATTATCTGGCGGTGCTCCAAGCTGGTGGTGTGGACCTGCGGGCCCTTGTAGTCCGCGGTGAACTTGAGGTACTCCTCCCAGCGGGCGTTGTCGTCCACCTCGCCGGCCTTGAGGTCCTCCGGGGGTGGTTGGAAGTGCCGTACGCCTGAAGAGTCGCTCGGTGGGGCCGGATTTGCCAGCATCTCCGGCTTGGTCCGAGGCATCAGGGTTGCCAGCCCCTCCGGCTTGTCCCGGGAGGTCAGGGTTCCCACCCTCTCCGGCTTGGCCGTAGGCATCAGGGTTGCTGGCATCTCCGGCTCGGTCCGAGGGGTCAGGGTTGCCAGTATCTCCGGCTCGGCCCGAGGGATCAGGGTTGCCACCATCTCCGGCTCGGCCCGAGGGATCAGAGTTGCCACCATCTCCGGCTCGGCCCGGGGGGGCAGGGTTGCCAGCATTGCCTTGGTGCTGGCGTCCGGCCCTGGCGTCTTGGGCTGGGACTCCGGTCCAAGTGGAGTGGGCTGGAATTCCGGCTTGGGCGCGGCGGTGCTCTCCGGTCCCGGTAAAACGGGCGCGGCGGTGCTCTTGGGCGGCTTGGCGGTCGGGTCGGGTTCCGGGTCGGTCCCAACAGTGCAGCCGGTGACGAGTGCGGCCAGGCAAAGCAGCAGGATAACTGTTATGAGTCGTGACATTTCTCCTCTCTGAATCCCGTGGGATTTTGCGTTCGTCCCGTCCAAGCCTGTTTGCTCCTCGGGAACGGACGGATTTCACGTCATTTTGGAGGATGTCCCCCGATCCGCGCTTTGTATGTTGGAGTTCCGGCCAGGGGGGCGGTGGCTGCGCTTAGGAATGGCTGTGATGGTTCCCGTCCGGCTTATCTCAAGCTGCGCTGCGCTGGAAGGTCCCGTTCCCGCGAGTCCATTCACGCTGATTGACCGCATCTCTTCCTGTCTCGCCTGCCTGGTTCTCACCGGGGTTTGTCCCGGGACTCCGGTCATTCTCTTCCTGCCATTCCTTTGAGCATTCCCCGCTTCCACATCAGGTATGTCAACCCGCCCATCCCCGACAGCGTCAGGAAGGACATGATCAAGGACAGCACGGCTAGCCCCTTCCCGCTGCTTCCAGTAGGGCCCGTTGGCCCCTCGCTCCCGTGAAACCCGTCCATCCCGTTCAGACCGTCAGCTCCCTTTGGTCCCGGCGGTCCCTCCGCTCCGTCGGTCCCAGGGTAGCCCCGCGGCCCCCGGACGCCTCGATTTCCCTGTTGTCCTTCCTCTCCTCTCTTTCCTGTTTCGCCTCTCGGCCCCGTGTCTCCCTGAACCCCCCTTCTTCCTTGCGGCCCCGTCTTTCCCTGTCTCCCCGGTGGCCCTTGGCCGGGCATGGAGCCTGGGGCCGTTCCGGCGGCTTGGTCTGAGCCCACGCTCAGGTCTTGGATTGTCGTCCCCCCATCGCTCCATTCAACCAATTCCCCCGCCATGTCCCCGTCTATCCTGAAACTCACCTCGCCTCCGGGGCCGGTTACCGTCAGAGGTCTGAACTCCCCCTGCGCTCCGGTCACTGTCGACGATATGGCTATCCTCCCGTCCAAGTAGGCGGTTACGATAGTCCCGATTCTCGCCGGGGCCCCGTTCACGGTGGCCTTCCCGGTGATGACGTGTACAGCGTCCGACCCTTGGGCCTCCACGCTGTTTTGCCAGGTCCACGTGGTCAGGACGATGACGGTGGCGAGAACGGTAATAGCGGTTATTATCGCCGGGATGAGCGCGTGCTTCCGTTTCTTGGTCATTCTCGCCCCTCCAAAGGCAGGAATATCCCCGCGTCTGCGGGGGGCCTCAGACTGGATACCGGCAAGGCGGCCGGGGGAGGGTCTATCCCCGCGTCTGTCTGTGGACATCTCCAAACGCGTTTTCCGGCAGACGGGGTTTTCTTGCATGGTACCAGTAGAACCAAGACTTCCTCTTTTCCCTGTAAACCGGCTGGCTTCAATAGAACCGCCGCCGCCCGGCAGTGGAAACATCAAACCGGAATATAAGAGAGCGCCGCCGGGGCTGTCTTCCCGGCGGCGCTGGCCAACGCCGTTATCGAAAGGGGCGCCGGCACCACGGTCCGGCACTCTTCGTTGTTCGGCCTTGTCACCACAGCCCGGCTTCAAACGCCAAGGCTGTGTCTTCGCTCAGCCCGCGCGGCGCTGTGTAGCCGCTGCAGAAGTAGATTCCCTGCGGGCGGGTGTCGTCGGTCCGGGTCTCGTTCGCCAAGGATGCGTCCGGGCTTCCTGTCTACTTCCACTGCAACCCCAACAGTCCTATGCCTTCGACCTCTGAGCACCACGGATTGTTCACCCGGTCGAACAGACCAGGGTCGTCTTCGTCTACCCACCCCTCCGGGTGGAAGTCCCGGGCCTTGACCTTCTTGAGGTCGTCCGTAACGCAGCCCTCGAAGTCGTTCCCTCCCATGTACATCGTCTTCAGATCAGGGAGGAAGTGAAAGTCCTTCGGTATCTGTCCCGTCAGACGGTTGTTGCTCACGTCCAGCATCTGCAGCCGCTTCAGCCTGAGGACCGCCAAGTGCAGGGGCCCGGTGATTTCGTTGTCCCGCAGGTGCAGATGCGTCAGCTGCAAGTTGCTGAACAGCTCCGTCGGCAGTGCGCCGGAGAACTCGTTGCTGTCCAGCACCACGTTCTTCAAGCTGTCCATCCTTCCGATGGCGGCCGGCACCGGCCCGCTGAAGCTGTTTCTGCTCAGGTTGAACGTCCTCAGCTTGTCCAAGCCTTCGATGGACTCCGGCACTGCCCCGCTGAACCGGTTCTGCATCAAATGGAGCGTCTCCAAGTTCGCCAGTCTCCCGAATCCGTCC
The DNA here is from genome assembly GCA_965261795.1 of Dehalococcoidia bacterium. Taxonomy (GTDB): domain Bacteria; phylum Chloroflexota; class Dehalococcoidia; order Lucifugimonadales; family UBA3495; genus CBDCFV01. Next base: position 2,875,469 of record OZ253476.1, on the reverse strand, counting down.
GGCAGTTCTCCCGACATACCGGTCCCGCTGATGCCCAGCACCCTGAGTTTGGACAAGCCGGTGATTTCAGCGGGGAGACTTCCGGTGAGCCCGGGTGCGGAGTAGGCGTGGAGTTCCCGCAGTTCCGCCAATGTGCCTACCGCAGCGGGGAAGTCTCCTTGGCTGTCCATGGGCAGTGTCAGTTCGACCACCCGGCCTCCGCTGATTTTCACCCCGGGCCAGTGGGCCAAGGGTTCTTGGGTCAGGTCCCGGTCCCGGTCGTACCATGCGTCCGGGCCCCCGGTCGCTTCGTAGATGACCAGCATCTCTTGGCGGTCTCCTTCGTGTTCGCTGTCAGCCAACGCCGACGGCGATTTCCCGGCGGCAGCAAGCCCCACCGTCACGGCGGCGATCACCAAGAGCCCGGCCAAGAAGAAACGTGTTCCTTTCCTGCTCCAGCTTTTTGGGGCCGAGCCTGTCTTGGGTTCGGTTAACATGAGCGTTCGTCTCCTTTAGTTGCGTTGGACTGGGGTCTGGTCTTGGCGGCGCGGCGGCCGCCGTCCCCTTGGCCGGGCTTCGGGGCGTTTCCCGGCCAATTCGGGTCCACGTACCACGCGGCGATCAGCCCCTATTTCCCCCTGTGCTTCCGTTTCCGGCAGTGGCTGTCCACAGGCCTCACAATTCCGGCTGTCGTCGGTTCGTCCCGAGTTGCCTTTCAGTATGGGTCGGCGGCACTCCCGGCAGTATCCGGGAATAGCGTTTCCGAATTCGGGCACGTCCGGGTAGAGCCGGTGGGCGAGTTCCTGCCTCAGCCCACTCTCCGTTAATTCATCCTCATCCATCCGGTGCAGGCAGTATGGGCAATATGTGGACATTACTGAATCCTCCTGATTGGTTCAGTTCCCCGGGCCGCAGGGGCGTGGAATCAAGCGGCCGGGGGAACTCTCAAGCGGTCTCGGCGGCGCCGCCGAGCTGGCCGTATGGCTTGTTTTCAGGGGTTCGGGTTTGTTGGTCGGCTGATATGGGAAAGGGTCGTAAACGGCACTCTGGGGGTGTTTGGCAGTGGCGTTGGGTTTTGGCGGACCATGGGGATAGTCGGGGAGCCTGCCGGCGCCGGATTTCCGCTTTGGGAAAGCAAGGGCTGGGCCTCGGGGGTGCTGGCACGGTTCTCGTCGGCAACGTTCTCGTCGGCAACGTTGTCCGTTGATAATCGCGGGTCCCGGGCCTGATCTGGGCTGATAGGGGTGAGGATGTCCGGCTACATCTGGGCCAGATTCACCGCCAGGTTGTAGGCGAACCAGCCGTCCCCGGTCCGGAAGGTCTGGGGCTTCGCCGCCTGCGCATCCCGCATGATGCCGAACCCGTCATTGTAGGGGTCGAAGCTCACGATGCGGTCATACCGGACCCGGAACTTCTTCTTCCGGCCGGCGAAGTAGATATGCTTGGTGGTCAGTCCCAGCAGGCCGGTATCGGAGTGGACCGTCTCATCCGACTCGATCAGTGTAAAATGGTCTTATCCCTTTTGTTGGAGGCTCTCTATGCCCAGTGACAACGATAACCATGCCAACCAGATGAATCCGAACAACGATGCCTACTGGGAGTCCCGGGGGTATGATGAACGGCCAGATGATGGGGAAGGTGAGGATGACGACGGTGATGGGGTAACGACGATAACCGCGCCAACTAACTGAATCCCAACAGCGATACTTACAGGTCGTCGCGGGGGTCGTAACTCCCCGGTTGGGGCGGGAGTGCTCCCTGTGGGTGAACCGGGAAGAAGCTCCAAAGCGGGATGGGGAGTGCCCAGCAGGTGACGCATAGGAAAAGGCTCCCGTGGACGGACCGGTTTGGAGGAACCAGCCGTTGCGGGTGCCTGACTGTCAGAGATGTGAGTTTCGGCGGAGCCTGGCCCGGCTCACGGATACGGTATGACGAAGGTGGTCACTCCCGCCGTTTCCGCCTGGGCCGATTGGGTCGGGTTCAGCTTCGACGTGATGACGACCGGGGTCACGGTCCCTTTGGTGATGGCCGCCATGAGGCCGGCCCGGGTCTTCGCCCGGTCTATGTCGTCCCGGTCCGCCGTCAGGGATACCTCGACGACAGCGTGCCGGTTGCTCTCGGCCGAGATTATGATGTCGGCTTCGAAGAGGTCGGCATAGCCTTCCCGGGTGACGAGTCCGTCCCGGATGGCTTGGTCGATGGCGCTGTTCAGCCGGGGATCGATCAGGCCGTCCTGGTTCAGGGCAACGTAGGGGCCTGTGAAGCCCAAGGTGAACCTTGATCGGGCCAGGGCCTTGGTGCGAACGGACCGTTCGTACTGCCCGCCTTGTAGGTTCCCGAGTTGTCCTTCGACTCTGTCCAGCCGCCGGTCGGTCAGCCGGTTGGTCTCCTGCTGCGCCTCGTTGGCTTTCTGCTGCGCCTCGTTGGCTTTCTGCTGGGCCTGATTGAATTCCTGCTGCGCTTCGACGAAGCGGTCGAACCGGCCTGGCAGGTCCAGAAGTTCCTGGGTCAGGAGGATGGCACGGAGAGCCTCAGCCCAGGTGGGCTGGTCTCGCAGGATGCGGATCAAGTCTTCGATGGTGTTAATGGTGGTCATGCGGCAATTATACCTCTTTTGCTGGTGTCGGTTCGACTCGTGGCTTAGGCGTCTTGGGCTGAGGCGTGGCCTTCTTCCGGTTGGTCGTCTTCTGTTTGGCCTTGGGTCTTTTTCGTTTGGGGATCACGAAGCGGCTTTCGAAGATGCGCTCTTTAGAGCCCCCCGCCCAAGCGGACGCTAGCGGGTCTCCGGCGCGGATGTTCCTGTCAATCTCCCGGCGGTCTTCCAGCCGTTCTTCTCCCACCTGGCTAACCATTTTTGTCCGTTTTTAGGATAGGCTCTTAGCCGGCGTGACTCCTCTTCTTGGATACAATTCGCCAATGTCGGCAGAATACACCAGTTGTGCCTCAATTCAATGACGTTCAACTACTAGGGGCCTTGGAGTGTTGTTCCGGGCGGCGGTGAACCGTCTGTTTTTCTCGGGTCATGGGGATGGGCTTCTTCCGGGCTGGTTCTTCCGTCCCCGCGCTGCCATTCGCCCGTGGGTGAATGCCCTGGAGCAAGGAGACGGTTGCAGGGGAAATCCCGGTGTTACTCCTCCACAAACCCCGCCGCGTGGGGGTGCCCCCCGCCGCCCAGCGCCTGCGCCACCACCGACACGTCGAACTCCCCGGCGCTCCGCAGACTCCACTTCCGCCGGTCTCCCATGTCGTTGTAGGCCGCTGCGAAGGGTGCGTCCGGGAACTTCTCCAACAGTGCCTCACAGACCTCCGACATCAGCAGCGGCGTGTTCGCCGCCGGGACCGTCCAGTCCCCGATCTTCCGCCATCCGGAATGCTGGATGATTCTTTCCACCTGCACTCGGTCGTGCCGCAGGATGGCTTCTCCCTCCCGGGCCAGTTCCCCGGCGTCCAGCCGTTCCCACGTGCCGAAGTCTTTGGGATGGGAGTCCAAGGCGGCCGAGACCTCCCGGGATTTGGGAAGTTCCCATTTCCACAGGTCCCGGTCCTCGACGTACCGGAGGATCTCAGGGGGTTCCTGTTCGTTCCCGTTGAACCAGTTCCAGGCTAGGACAGCCCCGCTGTGGGAGGTATCGAACCGGCAGCCGGGTAGGTCCCCGATGTCTTTCTCCGCCGTCTCGTGGTGGTCCAGCAGTACCACCTCGTGCCGTTCCAAGAGTTCCAGCATGACGCTTCTGGGAAAGGAGAAGTCCATGATGTAGACGAGGCTTCCCGTCTCCATCTCCGGTGGCGGACTGCCGTAGGTACAAGGGTGATAGGACACTCCGGCGTGTCCCAGGTGTTGATATGCCGCCCAAGCGGCTCCGAACCCGTCGGCGCAGTCGCGGTGGTAGATGACGTACCTGGTGTTGCTCATCGTTTTCTCCCGTTTTCTCGGATTCTTTCCTGGATTCTTTCCCTGTTCTTTTCCGTCTTCAGTATTCGGATCGGGAGGCGGTCATCAGCACCTCTGAGAGGACCGTGTCCGGGTCAACGCCTGCCTCCTGCTCCGCTTGGCAGAGTTCCAACAGCCGCAGAAGATTTTCTCCCGTAACCACCGGGTGTTCCGGGTCCGTCTCGTCCCCGGCGGCCAGCTCCGGCCCGAAGGTGAGAGTCTGGAGGTGGACCCGCAGCCGGCGTCCATCCATGAGATCCCGGTTCATCTGGAGCAGGCGGACGATGAGGTTGAATCCTTGGTCCTGCCTTTCTTGGTGTTCGCCGGGTTCCCGGCCCTTGGCCAGGTCGATTATGGCGACTTGGCCTTGGTCGGACACCAGGAGGGCGTCGACGGTGAACACGCCGTCCTTCGTGCCGGTGAACGGGTACCCGTAGATGAGCTCTCCCGAGAGCGAGTCGGCCTTCCCGATGATTTCTTCCAAGGCCTTGGTGGCCTCAGGCTTGTGGTTGATCCCCCTGACGATATGGTGAATCATGGCCTCTCTCCTTTCTCTGTCCCGCGCCAGTCCGGGTTCAGAAGGGCATGTCGTCGTATTCGTCCTTCCACGGCCGGTCGCCGTCCGGGGCTGGCAGGTCTACGCTTGACTCCCATGTTTGCGAACTACCGCAGGGCGCCGGTGGCGTTCTCGCCGTTGTCGACTTGGGGATTGTCCCGCGTCTCCCGGAATCCTGTCGTGCCCCGCCGGGCGGCCATCTCCGCTTCTTCGTTGGCAATCCGGTCGCAGAGCTCGTTGAAGTAGTCCCCGCTGTGGCCTTTCACCCAAGTCCAAGTGATGTTCTTGCCGGAGGTCAGCTTTTCCAGTTCCTCCCAGAGGTCCCGGTTCTTGACCGGCTCCTTCTTGGCGGTCCTCCAGCCATTGTGCTGCCAGTTCCTGATCCAGCCCTGGTTGAATGCGTTGCAGAGGTACTTGGAGTCGGACCGCAGGATGATTGGCTCGTCTGTGGCCTTGGGAATCGTCTCCAGCGCCCTCAGCCCCTCGATGGCGGCCGTCAGTTCCATGCGGTTGTTGGTGGTCTCCGGGTCTCCGCCCCGGAGGGTGAGGTTCTTCCAGTCCGGGATTTCGATTATCGCGGCCCAGCCTCCGGGACCCGGGTTGCCGAGGCAGGAGCCGTCGGTGTGGATGGTCGTGGTCTGAGTCATCGTTCTCTCCCCGTTTTCGTCTCAGGAGGCGGCCACCCCCACAGCGGGGCCGCCCCCAGACCTGCCCTTCGGAGTGTCTCCTCCAACCCCGTTTCCCGGGTACTTCGGCGGGTGAGGTGCAATCATTGCACCGGTCCTTCCGTGGTCCGGTCTATCTTTTACTTCATTTCTCGGTTTCCCGGTTCGGGTCCAATTCTCACAACATGTCTGTGGACGCCATGCAGCGGTCGCACAGGGGCAGCCACAGCGGGATGAAGTAAACCGCGTTCCGCCGGCGTTTCTCCTGCTCCGCCACCGGCGGCGTCCACCGTTCTTGGGGCACGAACCGGCGGCATTCCCGGCACCGGGTGTGTCTCACGTCCTCTGGGTTCACTCTGCGGCCTCCGTCACGCCGGTTGACCTTTCCCACAGCAGCTTCTGGCCAGCTGGGTGCCGGTCAACCCTGGGTCGTCCGTCCCGGTTCCATGTTCCCCCGCCGCGTTCTCCCACGAGCCGCCAACCGGCGCCCCGCAGACTGGAGCTGCCCTCCACCGGCAGCGTGTACGTGATGAGCCTCCGCCAACCCAGGGCCCGGGCCGCCCGCCAGCACGCGGCGTAGAGCATCGAGCAGGCGTTGGGGTAGCCGTCCAGCACGCACAGCCGCGTCACCTCGGCGGTCCAGCCGTCTTGGAGGAGACGCGACACTGGCCTTCCCACGATGGCTGCGCCGATTACCTGATTCCTGCTGGCCGCTCCCACGGCGAACAGGCCGCCCTGCGGCGGCGGGTGATGGCGGTGGTGCAGCTCCACGAAGAGGGATGCGTCCGTGAGGTACATGGGGACTATTTCCAGGCTCATGCCGGCAATCGTCCGGCGTTCCCCGTTCCGGGCCACACCGCGTTGGCCTCCAGCTTCCGGCGGATGAACTCGTTGATCGTCAACTCCGGGTCCAGCCCGTGGGCCAGGGCGTGGACCGCTCCCGCCGCCGCGTAGTTGCCACAGCCGATGAAGTCCGTGTGTTCCGGGACGGGCACTGCGGGAGAGGTCATTGTCTCTTCCGCTGTCCTGTAAAAATCCCAGCCGTTGTGCGCCCGGGTCACCAGCATGGCGCCGGCGTTCAGCCGCTGCATCAGCCGGAGCTCCCGGACGGTGGGGACGGCCCGCATCATTGCCGACGCCTCGGCCTGGTTCGCCGTGAGCATTCTCAGGTCCTTCGGCCTGGCCTTCAGTATCCGGGCGCAGCCGCGGGTGGTGGTCCCGTTGACCATCGTCAGCTTTCCCGGCTGGTCCAGTATCCTTGCCAGCTCCTCCGGCGTCATGTTGCAGTCGGCGATGATGCAGTCATGGTATTTGGTCTCTCTCGCCACGGTCTTGCTGAGCCCGTCCTGCCTGGGCCAACGCCCTAGGCCCTTATCTGCTCGCCCCGCCGGGTGATTGTGGGCGTGGCCCGCCGGGGCCCACGATTCGCTGACGAGGGCGTGGATGGGGGTGTCCGCCAGGAGTTCCCGCACCCGGGGCCCCTGGAACCCCATCCCGTGCTGGTGACCAGCGTGACCTGATTCCCAGCTTCGGCCAGGGCCAGCGCGATGGTGGCGGCCACGCCTCCGATGCCCTGGCGTTCCGGCCCTCGAATGCCGTGCGTCACGGTCTGGGTTATGGCGGCACCGGTGACCAGGAATCTTCCCGTCTGCCCGGCGGTGATTCCGGTGGCCGTGTTTCTCTTTCTCCGGTTCTTGGTCGAGGTTTCCATTCCGTTTCCATTCCGTGTTTCTCCGGGGCGGCGAGGCCCCGGGCACAGCAGGGATCCCCCCATGTGGTCAGCCTCTCCTATTGTGGATGGACCGGCGGGTTGTCCGTTTTGCCGGGAGCGCTTCCTGGCTTCGGCGATGGAGATGAACGGCGCGGTCCGCGGCGGTGTCTTCTGCAACGAATCTGTAGTGGGGCCGCCGCCTTTTGGCGATGGAAAGTTGTGAGAGGGTGGTGTTGCGGTCCGACTGTGCGGCGGCGTCAATGGGGGTTGTCGCCTTTTGGCGATGGAAGGCGCCTGCAGGCGTCCGCGATGTCCGCTCCGTTCAGGGCCAGGCGCTCTACGGTGTTGATGTCACCGGGGTTCTGCTCATCCCTGGAGATGGGCTAGTAGTCCAACGTCTTTGAAGTGATGTCTGAAAGATGTATTCTCCTCAGCAGTGGGAATGTCCGGCAAGAAGCGGACTGTGGGAGAGTAGTCATGGCCAGGAAATACCGTATCAAACTGAAGTCTCTTTACCCATCAATACAGAATCACTGAACTACTAGGTCCACGGCCAGGTTGTAGGCGGACCAGCCGTCCCCGGCCCGGAAGGCCTGGGGCTTGACTGAGAAAATTCCGCTACTCGGTTTCCACCCTTATCTTGCCCTGAATGCGCGGTTATGTTGACGAAAGGCGTCTGTTCAGCCGGGGCAATCTAGTGAGGGATTCGTAACTGTTCAGACTTGAGGGGAAATGAGCAGCCGGCGGGTTTCCAGGAAGGGGTTTAGGCCCCTGGCCCGCCAGGTGCCGAAGAGGGACGCCAGGATCATTTTGCTGTCGCTGCCCTGTTCGGAGCGGGTCCCGCCGCTGATTTTCCGGCTGACCACCAAGTGGCGAAGACTGCGTTCCGCAGCGTTATTGTCCGAAGGCGTCTCCGGGTGAGACACGAAGACAAACAATTCCTTGATGTGACGCTCAATCCGCCGGCAGAGCTTGGCTTGCACCGCCAACGGGTCTTCCAGGAATGGACGGGACAGCGCCAGCAACCGGTCCTCCAGCGCCAGTTGCCCCCGGGACGGAGGGCGTCCCCCGGCCGCCGCCCATTCCCGGCCTTTGGCGTAAAGCCGTTGCACACCCAATGTCCACTGGGTCAGCCCGCCGTCTTCCGGGTACAAGACCTTCAACTTGTGGATGTCCCGCAGCAGATGGGCCCAACACCTCTGTTTCAATCCGGGGTAGTGATCGTAGGAGGCGTAGAAATCGCTCACCAGAATCCCGCCGAAGGACTCGCCCAGGACCTCGTCCACCACCTCCTTACTCCGGCCCCGGCGCAGGAAGAACCGCTCCGCGGGAGTGCTGAAAGTCCAGACGTAGCCGTTTCTCCCGTTCTCCCGCCAACCCGTCTCATCAGCGTGGACCACCGGGCTGGAACGTATCCGCTCCAAGACCTCCCCCACTTCCGGCCCTCCCTGCCGGGCAACCTGGTGGACGGCCCGGACAATGGCCCCAACACTCAGTTTCAACTGATGAAACGTTCGCAGATACCATTGGATGATCCTCACGGGCAGCCGGCCCTCTTCCCGCAGGGTCACTATCAGGCTCACCAAGTTGGCTCCCAGGCGTTGACGGCCCGCAACCAGACCTTTCAGAGGGTCCTGGGGCAGCCGCCGTTTCCGGCACAGCGGACACGTCCGGGCTATGAAGACATGTTCTGTAACTTGGGCAGGAGCCGCCGGAAGTTCGATGACCTCCCGGGTCCGCTGCACCCAACCCCCGCTCAGCGTAGTATGGCATTCGGGGCAAAACTCCGGGGCGTGGGTCACTTGCGCTGTGGGTTCTATCCGCGGCCGGGCAAAGCCGTGCCGACGCTTCCTGCGGGGTTCCTTTTCTTCCCCCGCCGCCCTCTTGCGCCTGGCGGCCGGTTTGTGCCCCGGCATCCTGGCTCCCGGTCCGCCACCGGACAGACGGGCTTCCAGACTCTCGACCCGCTGGCGCAGTTCGGAGATGACCCCCTGCTGTTCCGCGATAATCTCCAGCAGAGCTTCCCGGCTCGCCTGGTCCAAGTCCACTGCTGTTTCCATAGTTCTCTTATGCCACAATCACTCCCGGGACGCCAGCGTTTTCTGCCCAACGAGAAGATTAGCATATTCGCCTCATCAAGTCTGAACAGTTACAGGGATTCCGCCCGTTTTGCGAGTTTTTGAAATGGCCTAGCAGACGCGAGGACAGAGCCATTCCATCTTTCCGTAGCAGTAAATTGACGCCAGCTATATCAAGGCTTATCCCTACAGCGCCGGGGCCTAGGTGGCAATCAGGACATGGGCCGTACCAAAGGGGGCTGAACAGCAAGCTGCACTTGGCGGTGGACTCCCACGGAATGCCGGTAAGGCTGGCAGTGACCGAGGGTACGGTTGCCGACTGCTCCCAAGCCCAGCCTCTGATTGAGGGCCTTGAGGCGGAGCGCCTACTGCGGACAAAGCCTATTACACCAATGAAATCATAGCCGCAGCTACAGAACGGGGAATTAATCCGGTGATACCGCACAAGAGCAACCGGCGGGAAAAGCGGGATTATGACCGGGCGTTGTACCGGTTGCGCCATCTGGTGGAGAATGGCTTTCTGGACTTCAAGGGGTGGCGCGGCGTGGCCACCCGCTACGCCAAGAGAACGGCGTCATACCTGGCCGCCTGCCAACTCCGGGCAGTGATGATCTGGAGCAAACTCTTTTGACGACACCCCCTAGTATTACAACGACGGTTGGTATGAAAGGGCTCTTGGGAATTCCTTCCCGGCTATAAGCTAGCTTGCACGACAGCTTCGCGCCCGATCGTTCCCCAGTACAATTTCCGCTCATGAGCCACCCTATTTCATGAAGCGTCGTTGTAATACTAGTACCGTTTCCAGCTAGATTTGTTGATACTGGAAAGCTGCCTATAACTCTGGATTCCTGCTTACGCAGGAATGACTAACAGGTGAAACAAATATCCGGTATAAGGCATATTCAAATGGAAACGGTACTAGGTTCTGTTGACATTTGCATTTGTAACCGATGTGCAGGCCCATTTCATGCCATTCCAAGTGCAGGAAAGCACTAATGGCCTTGAATCGGAGTGATAAGTCCAGGATTCTTCGTCGCTATTCCCCCGGAATGACCCGCAACAGCGAAATGTCAACAGAAGCTAGTCAGAATTGCCAAAGTGAGTGTTGCCTCGGAACACCTAGTAACCTGAGTTCGGGAAAGTTAAAAGGGATGAGATAGGAGTTGAAGTTGCTGGTCTGAGAGGTGAAGGGAAGGCTTTTTCGGTTGATGGCAGTAGGCGATCAGGCCACAGAGCAGGTTGACCAGGAAGTTAGCCACACTGCGGTGCCGGGTATGTTCAATTTGGGAAATGTTCTTCAGTTGGTCGTTGATGGTCTCAATGACCGACCGTTTCCGCAACAACAGCTTGTCTTCCAGAGGCAACGGACGCTTCTTCATGTTCTTGCGCCTGGGGGTGATTAGCTCCAAGCCTTGGGCCAGCAGTTGTTTGAATAGTGGTTGGGAGATGTAGCCCTTGTCGCCGAAGAGCTTGCCAAACAAGCCCTTAGCCAAGGCTGGCAGCGGCTTGCGGTCATCGACGTTGCCCGGAGTCAGCCGGCACGCCAGTATTTCACCCCGGTCATTGACGACCAGGTGGAGTTTGAAGCCATAAAACCAGCCCATTGTGGTCTTGCCCCGGGCGGCGATTCCGGCAAAGACCTGGTGGCGGGGAATCCGCTTGTTATGGCATACCTTGATGGCAGTGGCATCCACGAAGGCGAGGCCGGTGCAGTTGCCTTGGCGCTGTTGCAGGTAGGCTAACAGGGGGATGGTCACGGTAGGCGTCAACTCAACGAACCGGTTGTAGCTGACCAAGCCTGGGAATTCGGGCCGGAGGTGCACCAGGGTATACTCAGTGTAATAGGCTTTGAAGGTACGGTAGTGGGACTGGTGAAAGTGAATGAGAATCGTCATGATTTCACTGGGGGACAACCTTGTCGCTCGAACTCTCCGCCCCCCTTTCCGCGCCAACGTCACTCGACGCCAATGCGGTTGGAAGGCTTGCCAGAAATCATCGACATTGCAGAACAGTTTGAGTAAACTCATGAGGGATGCCTCCTTGGTATTCATCTACCAGAAAGAATACCTGTTCTTTCTTTGGGAGGCATCCCTTATCCCGAACTCAGGTTAGTAGTCAGTCATCTTTGGAATCAAAGGCCCCGGCAAGGCCGGTTGGACCACCACTCTGGGGTTACGCTGTTCCAAGGATACTGCGATTTCACGGTTGACTGACTACTAGCTTAGATAGCGAAAAATCCAGGACTCCAGAGTCTGGCGCGCACGTTCAACTGCCGATGCGTCCATTCCCCATTCCTCCTCTAATATCGCCCTTACTTCCATGCGGTCTTCTCCCCAGAGGCTCCGCACCCTGCCTACCCAAGCAGACTCTAGTAAAGCCCCAACCACCCAATTGTCGAACGCATTATTACGTAACCCGGCTGGTATACCTAACTCGGAAAGGTCGTTCAACGCTGCTTGGCGTTCGTCACCACCGGGGATATTCTGCTCCATGCCACAATAGGCTAGCCACAGATGTTCAGGTTCCCGGGTGCGCGGTTCCCAATTGACAGGTTCAGATTCCAAGACCACCGCTCCACCTACAGGAGCCACCATCGCCCGACCAGTAGCCTCGATTTCAAGCCAACGAGAATACTCGGTGTTTCCTAAAGAATACGAACCGGACAACAGGTGTGATTCGAAGCTTTGCCAGTTAAACGAACTGCTCGGACTGCACAGGATCTCCAAATTGGGCCATCTGGAATATCCCATGCCAGCACCGGTAAGGTTAGCAGAGCCAGTCAACACAATGTCGCCGAAACGGTAGTACTTGCCGTGCAGCGATTGGTGTAGCCGAAAATCGCCGCCACGGTCAACTACCATCTGCCGACACTCGCGGTCTGACACTCCAGATACTATGTCGCCGCGGCGCCAGCGAGATACGCACGTCATTCGAGCAGATTCGTCAACCAGACTCAGGAGACTAGTCAGCGTATCCAACTTTATGTAGGGAGCTGCCAAGAAAATTTCGACGGCCCCCGTGGCAACGTTCCGTATAAATTCCCAGGGTGAGCTCTGACTTGACACCATTACGCCAGCTGCGCTAACTCTACATCGAAAAAGGTGGCTGCATACCTTCCCCATGTCCCAGCCATATCCTGGACTCGCCGCCGCTGTTCCGGGTCGTGATACTGATTCTCAGCCGACGCCCAGGATAGCAATAACAGCCGCAAAGCTACGCACGCGCTGGACAAACTCGACGGCTCCTTTAGGTCTGGCAAGACATCCTCCAACTCACGAAGAAGTTCGTAAGCGGGATGGTCGATGTTCAAAGTGACCCAAATTACCCCGGCGCGGCCCTTCACGCTGAACATATGCGACCCAGGAACATTGTCGGAGACGAAGGCATACCGATCCCCCCGCTCTACCATCACTCTGGCCAAATGTTCCGCTGTCTCTTCGTCAAAGCCCGACAAAACCAGTTCGCTTCGGTGTTCCCGATCCTTGTCTTCGTCGTCCATTTCCTTTCGGGCCCGGTCGGTATCCGTTGTAGGGACCTCTCCCTCTTCCTCAATCCTACGACTGCCAGTTGTTGCTACGCCAACGCTGACACCCGAGGGAGTTGTATCTTCCTGATGATCATCTGTGGAGGGTACGCGATTTTGTTGAAAGGTTCGAATCACCTCCCGCCGCATGGAGGCCGTATCGTCACGTACGTCACGTACAATCGCGTACAGTGGCTTCCAAGGGCTATCCTCTCCGACATCCTCTTCGATTTGGTAGGACAACCGGTCGCTATCAGCGAAACCCTCCACGATGCTTGTCAAATGAGACGCCATCTGCTTGTTGTGGTCTAACCCGAACAGGGCGTCCAACCCGCTATCAAAACTTATCTCGCAACCCCACCAGCGGTTGCGTTCGTCATGCCTCGCCACCATGGGGGCAACTCTGACTAATTCGCGACCCTCACGAACTACCGAAATTCCGGTATTCCGCCCAGCATGACGACCATGTTCGGTATTACCTGCCCTCTGCCCCGTGCTGGTCGCTTTAAGAACTTCTTCCTTCGCTTTAGAGTACCGGACTTCGACGGTGTACTCTTTCCCACTCCAAGGGACTTTATATGTCCGCCCACCTCCACTACCCCTACCCCATTCCTCAAACATTGGTTCGGAGTCCCAAGGCTTGGGAGTACCGGAAGCTTTCATCAGATACAGAGGGTCGTTGGGCCTCAAAGCTCGTCTTTCACTGGCCTGTTCCATGCTTTGGTCAAACACGGACATCTGGATTTTCGTCGTACTATCCGCGATGAAATGACGGTAAATTCGCCCTACTTCCTGTTCCATGTGCCGCATTACTGTATCCGCACGCTTCTCGTTAACCTGGTCTAAGTCGGACCAAACTACAAGTGTCCCGCTGGTGGAACGAGATACAGTTTCGTCCATGGTCCGAATCCACTCCTGAGGTAATGGTGTGATGTCGTAAGCCGGTACTTGCCCAACGCCCCCTTCAATTTCGCCAACATCTAGGTAACAGTGAATCGCAGAGGTGATTCCATCTTGCCAACTCCAAACATCGACGCGCCGACACTGCGACAACGAAGAGGTCGGCAAGCCGACCCCGTATTTTCCTCTGATACCTTGAACGGGAGAGTCTGGACCTCGCCCACCGAAACGCAAAGCTGACACCAGAGTTTGTCCCGACATGCCAAAACCGTTATCAGCTACGGCAATCTCGGAAACCCGCCACACTTGGCGGGTTGTGACAAACTGCTCGCGTTCTACAAAAAGAACGTCGACAAAAGTCGCCTCGGCATCGATCGAATTGTCTATTAGTTCGGCGACGGCAAACGCGGTGCTTTGATAGCGGCTGTCTCGAAACGCCCTCAACGTCATGCCGACGTCGAAGAGGTCCATCTTTAACTGCGCGCCTTCTGTGACCATAGCTCCTCCCAATTTCCAAAGGCGTCTGCCACCGACCGAAATCCAGGCAAACCCGAATCAATTACTGTATAAATCCATGCCGAGCGATTCCCACCGGACCGCGGGCCTCTCAAGGCTCGCCCAGCCATCTGTGAGTACAAGACCACCGACCTGGTGGGACGCGCTATTACTACACCACGAGTAGCCGGCGCATCAAATCCTGCGGTCAATACACCGAAATTGAACAACGCCATTGGGCCATTGCTCGGCGCACGGTAGTCCGATATGACACGTGCCCTTTCCTCGGATGGCGTGGCCGATGTGACTAGCCCACTGCTCAACCCACGTTCCTGCATCATTTCGTAACAATCCCCTGCGCTACTGACCGACGGGCAAAACACTATCATCCGGCCACAACGCGCTAGTTCCTCAGCTACCAAATCAACTATTCGGATGTTACGGGCGTTGTCATCCCCCAGTATTTCGAGAATCTCCGTCCCGTAGTCAGATGACACGTTATCCTTGAAACTACCGGAATCAAAGTTGACGACACGGAACCTAGGATTAGCCAAGTACCTATTCGCCACCAAGTAAGCAACTGGATTAGGATGACCACGGGTGTCAATCTCAACCCGGTTAGCCTGGAATAAGTCGGCGAGGCGCTCATCTTCGTCGCTCAACCCCCAGCCACGTCCAGGTGTTGCGGTCAACCCGATTAACGCTCCGCCATGCCCAACAAGCTGCTCAACGACATATTCGTAAGTATTAGCCGGCGCCTGATGCGCCTCGTCAAAAATTACGGCGCGCACACGGTGAGCTAGTGTGTCTAACACTCGACTATTTCCTGCGTCCACCCAACGCATCTTGCTCAGGCCCGAAACCAAAAAACCACCGTCAAGGTTACTCCAACGCAGGTCTTGGTTTCCCCAAAACCGATGTACGTAGGCTTCCGCCCGACCCAGATAGCTCCAACCGCGCTCCAACTCGCTTGCCGCCTGATCCAGTAACTCTGTCCCCGAAGCAAGCCAGACTATTAAAGCGTCTTCCGCCGAGCTGTTTAATAACTCGCAAGCAATGTGGGTGGCGATCCGGGTCTTTCCTGCGCCCGTAGGTAGGTGCAAGAGGACCCGGGGATAAGGGTCCATCAGCCCGCGCGGCTGTGCAATTTTGTTGATTGTCTCCAGCATCACTTGACGCTGGTAGTCGTATAGCCCGTATTGCGGGCTTACTATAGTCGAACCCATGACGGAGCAATCCCTAGTTTTATCTCGGGTCCGCCTATATACCAGAACCTCGAAACGTAATATATCAGGAAGCTTCAGTCTTGCTAGAGTTCCCCCCACGCCTCGATGGTGCAGCCCCTGGAATAACCTACTTGTGGCAAGCCAAGCAAACCTTCGCCTGCCCATAGAGGTCATCAATGTCGATAGGCTCTGCGTCCGGCCGCAGAGGATTGACCTGGCGCTTGCCACGTATACGTTCCAATCTCTGTTGGTGCTCCTCCCTTATTTGCGCGATTCTTTCGGGCAGGGCCAACTGCTCCAAGGACTCACCCTGGCTCCAGGTGAAAGGCGAACCGTGATCAATAGCGTTCTTCTCATAGCTTTTCGCTTCCTCGAAATAATGGGGATGACGCTCCATTAGCCGAACCCACTCTATCTTCTGTTGGAAGAAGCAAAAGGTACAACCGCTGCGAGTCCGCCATTCATAGTATTCCGGTAGCCCCAAGCCTGACCCGTCCAGTGTATCCAGCACTCCAGCCTTGTCAATGCCGGCGTCCTTCAAGGGAAGCTTGACGATGAGATTCTCATGCTTGGAGGAGTACCCCTCCCGGTACTCCTCATCAGCCCGGATAGCCACGTAGCTGTAAACGATGTCCCCATCTTCCAGAACAGGCCGAATCCACTGCTCGAAGGGACGCAGCTTCAACTGGCGGGTGCACCAACGGGTCTGCGGCGATGGCAGGAAGTTGTTGTACTGCTTCAGCCAGAAGTCGAAGTCCCGGTCGGGGTTCAGCCGGACTATGGGCCTCCCGAGGAATCCCTCTAGCTTGACTAGAAACTCGTATACTTCGGGCAACTCCTTGCCTGTGTCAGTAAAGAAGTAGCCGATTTCCAATTCGGGATGATTTTGGCGCATATAGACTGCTAGAGCCGCGCTATCTCGACCCCCGGACAACCCCAATACGTGGTGTTCCTTACCGGCCATTACTGCCTACCTTTGGTTCCGCTGACGTTGGATGTATCGGACCCTTGGCTTCCATTGGGTCAAGATAGCGTGCGCTGAGTTCCGCCAAGGCGGCCAAGATGACATTCCGACGCTCTTCACCGGCGGTTTGCAACGTCTCTTCGATTTTGGAGACGAGAGCCGCGATGTCCGGGCTTTCCAAGGAAGTTACGTCGAATTCATCCTGCACGGTGGCCGGGCGTCCGCTGATTCCTACGGTAACGGCCATTGAGTGCCGCTTGTCAGCTCGCCCCTTGACGTGGGCGAAGGACTCAACCCGCATGAACCGCTGCGACATGTCGGCGAGTTCTACAGTGGCGCGGTCAATGTCGGAGTCCACCCAACTCTGCGTCGGCTTGTTGGCGACCATGCTGGTTAGGCTCTCCATGTCGGCGTCGGTCCCGGAGAAGTGGGCGAGACGCATGACGAAGGCTTCCATACGGTGGTCCCCGCTTAATTCCCGGACGTTTTCGGCCCTAGCTCTAAGTTCCGCCAGCATCGGAGCGGAAGCGTTGGGGACCTGTAACTCGGTCAGCAGAGTCTCTCTCAGACGGTGCAGCATCGCGGGATAAGCTTGTTGCAACTCCGACAACCCTTCATGCACATTATTCGAGATGGCGCCAAGGGCATTTCGATGGCCTGGGTCCAATCTATCAGAGAGTAACCGAGGAATGTCATCAAATATGAAGCTGTTGGGGTCTCTAGCCTGCTTGAACAGTTGGCGGACGCGCTTGGCATTGGCAGACAGGTGTTGAGTCCGTCCAGCCCACGAGGGCAAGCGGTCGTATACGGAAACGAGGCCCTTGGCTACGTCAATCGGCTCTAAGTCGAGCAGAGCATTTTCGCTATCAAGAGCACGAACGATGCCCGCCATGTCGGACAGCAACTGCCGTGACGCCTCGGAAAGGTCCATCCACCGGAGTTGAACGTCCCTAGGGTCATTGGCCAGGTAGTCCATGTCCAAATCAGTCACTCGGGCTTGGAAGACATCTTGCCGGTAGAAGGCCACGTCCTGCCGCAGAGACAGGGTAAAGGCTGCCGCTAGGACCGGCAACAGGCCGTCCTTGACACCAAAGGGCGGCTCCCGCCAAATCTCGTAAATCTCGGAAACCTGCACTGCCCTGTCTCTATTGGATTCCAGCAACTGCGTGGCGGATGCCCACACCGGGACCAGATTGCACGGGTCCTTATCACCTCGAGTGGGAGCAACGAAACGCCATCCTTGCGCCGTGTGCTGATAGAGTCGGCTTTTCTCTAGTAGGGAAGTAAATAACCCTCCTTCTGCTGGAAAACCCTTGATGCCCAGACGCTCTTCCCCTTCGTGTTGGGCCATACGCCGCAGTAGAAGATTCTGGGCGGCTACGGCGCTACTAGACGGTCTTACCCGATTTAGGAGTTCACTATGCAGGATCGGACTTTCACTGAATTGGTTATCAGCTAGGTCGGACGCTAGACCATTGAGCTGCGCTTGAGTCAACTGCTTACCCTGTTGGTCCCTGGAGTACCAAACGGCGCAGCCGAAAGCCCGGCCCAACTCGCTCTCGATATAGCCGCGCAGATTAGCTATCCGAGCTTCCACTTCTCGACGGGCCACCCGGTCCCCCTGCAATTCGGGAGACTCATCCCTGACCCGCTCCGTAGCTAGTAGTTCCTTGGCCAAGGATGTAAAGCTCCAAGCCTCCTGGGACAACCCAACTGCCAAGTCCCAGGATTTTGCTTGGCTGACGGCTTGTGTAGCCGATAGCCGGGCATTCTCAACAGGCTCGTTCAATGTAGGTACTGCAAGTAGGAAAGTTCCGGCTCCGCCAAGTCTAGGACGGTAGTCTTCGGGATTGGCTTGAACATCCACTAACGGAGCTATCGCAACGTCATACCACCGCATGACGCCGGTCTCATGGTAATGGCGCTTGGCCACTATGGGTTGAAGGTCGGCGATGCCGTTGAGCAGAGCGAAATCTGCGTCTTCAGCAGTTTCCAATGCCCGCCCCACTGCTTCATCGATATCGAAGTCGCTACCCTCAAAAATACTGTAGGACCCGTTGAACTTGCGGTAAATGACAAGTGACCATTGTTGCAGTTGGGTGAGAGCGCCAGTTAAGGCACGGGATTCTAGCTGAGGAAACACGCAGGCTAACAGGTCCAGATTGGGAACTAGCCCGGAGCGTTCTTTGAAGAGGTCTATAAGCGCGATGATTTCTAGGAGACGTAGGTGTAAGTCCTCCCCGCCTAAGGCCTGGCACCGCTCTAGCGCGTCCACCGCTAAAGCCCAACGGTGCCCGTCAGGAGAGGCCATGATGGAGGGTTCCAAATTAAGACGGAGATATTCCCACAGAAAATTAGGGGAATAGAGGTCTGTATCTTGGGCGCGACGCAGAAAGTCCTGGAAACCCTTGGGTTCGCTTGAGTTCAGGAAGCCGAAGATGCTGCGCTGGTTTTGGCCGAACCTCCGCCGTGAAATGGGGCCAAGCAAACAGGCGACTACGGGATGCAACGGCCAGCAGGCTTCCAAGAGATCAGATAGGTCTCCCGATGTGGTGCGGTTGGCCAATCTCGCCACTGTCAAGGACAACGGCCCCGGTTCCTCTGGTTGGTGGCTGCTTTCGATGGCCCGCGCCAAGAGGCCAACCTGCTCGTCAGCTCCGACGCTCACGGGAAGGTCTATGAAGCGGCCCTGCACCTTGGACCACTCCTCCCGCATCTCGCGGGACAATCGGTAGGAATACCCCTCGAATGCTTGATGTAGAATACCGACGACCACGAGACGGCCATCGCTACGGGAGGCCATCTCTGCGAGCTGCTGGAAGAAATAAACGTCGGAACCGTCCCGCGCCGATCCCTCAAGAACCTTGCCCATCTCGTCTATGAAGACGATAAGACCGCCCGTGCTATCCGGGTTCCTGATCGCGATCCTCCACAACGCGTCTAATGCCTGTTTTTCCGACCATTCCTTGCGGCTACCTCTCCCCCCCAGCTTCCTGACTCGGACGGCTTCTTCCACTAGCCGTTCTGGGCGGTCGCGGCGGCCCACAATGGGCAAGACTCGCCATCCATCCCTCTTGGGCGTCATGGCTTTCCAAACGGCGGCGGCCGTTTCCTCTCCGAAAACCGAGGCCGCTTCCAGTCTCACATCGGAGTCCGGTCCGATCAGAGCGGAGAGAGCCACTACTAGGCTGGACTTGCCGCTGCCGTAGGGTCCGGTCCAGGTAAAGGCTCCCTGACGGGATTCCGACAAATGTTGAGCCATAGTTTGCAGAACCACAGCCGACGATTGGGGGCAGACGAATCCTTCCAAGGCCGAGGGGTCGTCAAGGTCGGTATCTATCCGTATCGCCCGTTGAAATCGCCGGGATATGGTCACACGCTCAGCCAAAGGCACGGCTTGGCTCCGGTTGCCCATAGTCTTTCTCCAACCACTCGAATGATTCTGTAGTAGAGACTGGCTGACTGCGGATGAGTTGCTTCAGCCCTGCCGTTTCAGACCACTGGTAGAGGCCACGGCTGACCTCTTCCAGCCTAATCAGCATATCCACCACATCGTTATCTTCTAGCAGGAAGGCTCGCCCCGGAGAACCGGGCTCGTAGGTCAATGCCTCAAAGGACAGGGTGTTTGCGGTAGGGAAATGCCGTTCCCAATAGTCCGTCACGGCGTAACTGAATATGCCAGGACTTAGAGACGGCTTCGGCCCTCGGACTAACCGGAAACTGTCGCGCCGACCGGTAGGTTTGATCAAGCCTAGTTCGGTTAGAGGGGACTCTAACCCATCTTCATAGTTGCCCTGACCGGGAGGCGCTTGAGCGACGTAGGTACGGATGAAACAGGAAACATCCCTTCTAATAGTGCCAACGGACGCGCGAGTCCACTCCCGTTCTTCAGCGAGCTTTTGTATACCTTGGACTAACTCCTCTCGCTCAAAGGAAATGGACGGCCAGTAATGGAAAGCCCAAAACCACGTGGTCTTGGTATCCCATCCGCACAATTGCCAATGCAGTAACCACGCTGTAGCCGGATGTTCCATGTAAGGGTCAAGTCTCCGTTCGCCGAATAGCAAACGGCCTAACGTAGTCGTGGATATGCTATGCCGGTCAGGGTCTTCGCCAATTATCCCGGCTACAGTGGCCCAATGGCGCATCGAGGCAACCATGTTCTTACCGACGCCAAACCGGGCGATGGCGTCTGGCCCGGTGAAGACCTGCCGGTTGTCGGCTTGGCCTTCGGTATCCCATACTGCGTCGAAAGCCTTCTTCAACCAACCATAACGAATAGGGAAGGTTTCATGGCCCGACAGTTGCGGGTGATACTTATCACTGTAAACCCGAATCCACCGAAGGAGGGCGTGTAGCAGGGTCCTGAAGAGACAAGAAAGTACTCCTGTGCTTCTGGGATAATGGTTTTCGAGACAGAAGGCCGACCCCAGAAAGGAGCACCCAATAGATGCTACCACGCAACCACCCCGACCGCATCCGCATCGCCTTCGACGATCACCGCCTGGTGGCCAATGCCGGGCTGCTCCTGCCGTCCACCCTGGCCCAGCATCTCGGCCTGCCCCAACTGGTTGACCGGCGCCTCGACCTGGGCCGCGCCCCAGGCCGAGCCAACACCGGCGATAAGATGATGACGCTGGTGGCCTCGGCGCTGGCGGGCGGCGACTGTATCGACGACGCCGACGTGTTGCGCACCGGAGGGACGGCCTGCGCCCTGGGCAGCACGGTCAAGGCGCCATCCACGCTGGGTACCTTCTTGCGCAGCTTCCGGTGGGGCCATGTCCGCCAGTTGGACCGGGTGAGCCGCGAGCTGCTGGCCCGGGCCTGGGCCGCTGGGGCGGGACCCGGCGATGCGCCCCTGACCATCGACCTCGATTCCACCATCTGCGAGACCTACGGCCTGGCCAAGGAGGGTGCCCGCCACCACGGCTACACCGGCAAGCGGGGCTATCACCCGCTGCTGGCCGTCGCCGCCGGCACCGGCGACGTGCTGATGGCCCGGCTGCGCGAGGGCCGGGCCAACACCGCCCGGGGCGCCGCCCACTTCCTGCGGGAGACGGTGGGGCGGGTGCGCTACGCCGGGGCCAGGGGACAGCTCACCATGCGGGCCGACAGCGGCTTCTATACCCACACCGTGGTCTCCGTCTGCCGCAAGCTGGACGTGCGCTTCTCCATCACCATCCGCCAGCACAAAAGCCTGCACAATCTCATCGAGGCCATACCCGAAGATGCCTGGACGCCGATTCCCTACTGGATGGACGGCGCCGCCGATGTGGCGGAGACCACCTATATCCCCTTCCAGAGCGAGCCCGATGCCGCGCCGGTGCGGCTCATCGTCCGGCGGGTGAGGCCCACGCCCGGTTCCCAGCTGGCCCTCTTCGCCACCTACAGCTATCACGGCTTCATCACCGACCGGGACGGGGAGACCCTGGAACTGGAGGCGAACCACCGCCGCCACGCCGAGATCGAGAACGCCATCCGAGACCTCAAGTACGGCGTAGGGTTGAATCATCTCCCCTCGGGCCGCTTCGCCGCCAACGCCGCCTGGCTGGCGGTCCAGGTGATGGCGCACAACCTGGCCCGCTGGACGGCCCGGCTCGGCCTGGGAGAGCAGGTGGTAACCACCAAGACCATGCGACGGCGGTTCTTCTCCCTCGCCGGGCGGCTCACCCGCTCGGCGCGCCGCCTCACTCTGCATCTCCCCCGGCGCTGGCCCTGGGAAACCCAGTTCAGCCGCGCCCTGGCCCGGCTGCGAGCCATTCCATTCCCAGCCTGACGGCGCCGTCGGCGACTGACCCACCACCGGACAACCGAAGGTCCCCGCAAACTCGCGCCAGCCCGCTCCGGAATGGTCTCCTACTGCATGCTGTCCCGCCGATCTCGCTCGCCACATCCACTGTAGGCCGCCATCGGTGCCCCGAAAAGCGCCTGCAGACCGCCCGCCAACCTCCCGTCTACCCGAATTCGAGCCCGGATTATCGCGCTTGTAACTCCCTCACTCCCCTTCCGCTGTCCTCACGCCGTCTATCGGTGTCCATCGGTGGATTCGGGGTAAAGAGGTCCCCGAAGCACTTGTCCTCCTACTGGCGGCGCCGTCCAGCTAGACGATAGCACCCCGGTGCTGTATTGTAAAGACACGAAACTTCAGGATCCGTGAAGTCCGAGAGCAGGAACGTTATCTAAAATGAACCTCACCAAAACCATCTACGCTGACTACCAAGCTACCACGCCCGTGGATCCACGGGTGTTGGAAAAGATGATGCCCTTTTGGGGCGAGTCCTTTGGAAACCCCCATTCAAGCGACCACGTGGTGGGTTGGAAAGTGGCGAAAGCAGTTGAGGAGTCTATGATATCGGTTGCTGGGCTAGTCGGCGCAGACCCCGATGAGATCGTGTTCACCTCTGGAGCCACTGAAGCTAACAATCTCGCCTTGTTCGGCCTGGCTCGGCGGGCGCCGGAGTCGCGCCGACGGATTCTGGTCAGTGCCATCGAGCACAAGTGCGTCTTGGCGGCAGTACGGGCGTTGGAAGAACGTGAAGGGTTTACCGTGGATACCGTTCCCGTAGACCGAGAGGGCTTCATAGACTTGGATACGTTGGAAAGTATGGTCGATGACTCGGTTCTCGCCGTTTCGGTTATGGCGGTCAACAACGAAGTCGGGACCATTCAGGACTTGCCCGCGATTACCGGACTGCTTGCCCGCCACGGCGTCGTGTTCCACTGCGACGCGGCGCAGGCCCCTTGTGCGATGGATGTTAGTAGGTTGGCGGAATATGCCGACCTGATTAGCTTGTCGGGACATAAGGTGTATGGGCCTCAGGGTATCGGGGTTCTATACGTCCGAAGGGACCTACAAACTGATATTGAACCTCTCATATACGGTGGCGGACAGCAGAATGGCCTGCGCTCCGGCACGGTGCCGGTACCATTGTGTGTGGGAATGGCCGCCGCTGCAGAAATTGTAGAAGCGGAGGGGTCCCGTGAGCGCCCGGAGGTAGCCAAGCAACGTGACCTCTTTGTGAATCTGCTCTCGGATAGCGGCTTTCCCGTAGCCCTCAATGGCCCTGCATGGGATCGGCGACACCCTGGCAATGCTAACTTGCGGTTTGACGGCTTTGCAAGTCAGGACATACTCGGTGCGCTTCAACCCGGCCTTGCTGCATCTGCAGGTGCGGCGTGTACTTCAGGTATCCCCGAACCTTCCCATGTCCTCAGTGCTATGGGGATTAGTGAGAGCGAAGCCGATTCTTCCATTAGATTCAGCTTTGGGCGTTTTACTTCCGGTCTGGAAATCCGGGAGGCCGCAACTCTGGTTACAAAGGCATTGGAATCGCTAGCTGAGATTCGCGTAGCTCTAGTCAAAGAGACCGACAGGCAGGTCTAGAAGTCTGGCCGGAAAGCCATTGGTCGGGTTTCGCGCTACGCCGAGCAGACGTATTACGGTCTTATACGGCATGATAATGTATATAATACGTGTCAATAACCCACTGTTACATCGATAATCGACGTCAAGAAAACGACGGCTTGGAGAGAATCGGGGTTCCCGGCCAGACTTCTAGGACGATTGGTTATCTGCCTCTCACAGGCTGAACCGGGAAGAAGCCAAGTCGAGTACTCATGGGGAATGTTTCTCTTTGGACCGAGCCATGGGGCTCCAAAATCTCCTAAGCCCGGTCTGAAATGTCGTGACGGTGGTGCGCCGGCACAGTGGCCGTTGCTGACATAGCCCCATCCTGCTACATTGATTGAAATGTCAGTTCATCATCACACGCTTACTTTGACGACACCCCTAAGGGCAGTGGTGGCGATGATACAGCTCATCAGCATAGCCATCGAGAGAGGAACCATGAACACCCTAGCTGACGAATTTATCCACATCACCGGCAGCGCGCCCGTCGAATCCCCAAGCGAGGATGTGGCACTGGCGCGAGGATTCATCTGGGAATTGGCTGCAGAAATTCTGAGGAAGGACGGCGGGCTGGTTGTCTTGGTGAACAGAGGCGAACCCAACAGCACCATCCCCTTCAATTGGGACATCATCGCGGCAACAGCGGAATTTGAGAGCACCTATCAGACTGGGCGGACATTGCTCAGGACTGTCCGCCGCGCCGACTGCCAGGCGGTGCTGTCGGAATCACAGAAAGAAATGCTGAGTCGAATAGCCCAAAACACCGACGACATTACCATCCCAACCTACCATTGGACCGGGGGCGTCATCAGGGAGCGCCAAGCCGCGCAGACCAGCGCCGCCATAGTCATCGGCGGCTCCAAAGGCGTGGAAGACACGGCCTACCTGATGCAGTCTGACAATAAGCCGGTCTTGCCGCTAAATTTTCACGTCGGCGGACAGCCCGCGGATGTAGGAGGCGCAAGGCTATATCAAGACAGCTTGACGAATCCCGAATCGTATATGCCCAAAACCCATGATCGCCTGCTGTCCCGCACCGATGCGCTAGTAGTTCAGGACGATGCTTCCGCAAAGCGGGCAGCCCGCGAGATAACCGCAATAATGGCGGAAGAATTGTCTGCGACGCCCCCAACTCTGGTGGGCGAGAAATCGTCCCAAAGCACCCTGCGAAAAACCGGCAAGGCCGTAGACATAATTATCAAAGGGAACGGCCTATACAACTTCGGCAAAAACGTCATTGGCATCTTTTCCGGCAGATGACCACCATTATCAGGAGGTGAAAATCGTGAAGCATAACGAAGAGTTCGCAGATTTTCTGCGCGACCACGTTAACCTGAACCAGAGCAGAATCGAAGGATTGGAAGAGCATATTTCAGCTGTAACCACCTACATGAAGAACAATCACGACGGATTCCGCAAGACAGACAAACAAGGCTCCCATGCCCTAGGAACCATTATCAAACCTGTCAAGGAAGACGACGAATACGACGCCGATCTCTTGGCTATCATGGACAAAAATGGCGATAAGCCTGCGCCCTATGTTGACCAACTCTATAAAACATTGCAGGCCAGCGACCGCTACAAGGACAAAATTGAAAAGCGGGCCCGTTGCGTGAAAATCAAATACGCCGGAGACTGCCACCTGGACATCGTGCCGTGTGTCCAGGATGGCGACAAGTTCTATGTCTGCCCACGCAACCAAGAAGAACTGGAGGAAACCGATGGAACCGGATTCCGAGACTGGTTCAACGACCAGAATCGAATCACGAAAGGTAACCTAAAGCGCACCGTCCGGTTGCTTAAATTCCTGCGCGACCACAAGGACAACTTCGAGGTTCCGTCCGTAATCCTGACTGCCTTGGCCGGCAAAGCGATACAAGCACAGGATGAAGGGAGCGAAAAAGTCAACTCAATGGCCGACACCGTAGCCACCGTGTTGACCAGGATAGACAACTACCTCAAGAAGCACGACAAAATACCCACCATCAAAAACCCCGGCAACACGTCCTTGACGCTCAACACTCAGTGGACCGACAGCGAGTACCAGAACTTCCGTAGCCGTATCAAGGACTACGCCAAAACCGCGTGGCAGGCTAGGGACGAGGAAGACAAGGAAAAATCCATCGCCGCTTGGCAAAGGCTGTTTGGCAATGGATTCAAGCCCCGCGGCAGAAGCTCGGATTCCCATTCCCGCGGCGGCAATCAAGGCGCGCAGCGTCCACAGATGCCGCCCTCGAACCCGTCAGGTATTGTCACGAAGGCCGTTATACCGCCTGCGGTTAGAGTCACTCCTCGAAGGCTATACGCGGGCACTCCGGCCGTTGCTGAGACTGCAACGGCCGACATAGCTCCCGACGAAAAGGAAATGTCTCTGATCAACGAAAGCTATCCCCAATTGGTCTATTACCCGGAGGATAGCGAAATCCGAGGAGTCATCGAGGTCAACGCTTGGTTCGACCAGCCCAAGAATAAGTTGTGTATCAACACCCCGCCGACTAACTACGGCAAATCCCTCCACTTGATGGACACATTTTCAATAGCCATCAAAACGGAACACCAGATCCTACCCCATGCGACTCTACCACTGGTATACGAAACTGACGGACGCCCACAGCAAATTATTCTGTCTCAAGGAATGGCTAAAGCCGACCTCCACTTCTACGAAAGTAGTGGCACTTCTAATCTCTGCTGCTTGACCATTTCGACGGCTTACCGTCACAAGGGTATGCTGGCTTTCATAAACGAGTTCATCATTCCCTTTTTCTACCGGCTGGCCTACGTAGATAAGCACGGCTTGACCAGATCCCGGCAAGACCTCTGGCCGGAGTATTCCCACGGAAACATGGGATGGCTGGAGTACCGACAGGAATTGAAACGATACAAAAAAATGAAACGCGGCAACAATAAGCCCTGCCCTTGCGGCAGCAGCAAGAAATATCGTGACTGCCACAAACCTGAGTGCGATACGCTCTGAACCTGCAATAGGATCCCCCACGCCATGCTCACCGCCAGCCCCCTCATCGAACACTACCTCCCCATAGACGAAATCAGCGTTGAGGCCATCCGCGAGGAGAACTATGGCTGGCCATCCGCCCGTCAACCAGCTTCATGTCTGGTGGGCACGGCGTCCGCTCATCACTTCCCGCGCCGCCATTTTGGCCAGCGTTCTTGACGGCGATACCTATTACGACCAGTTCGTAACCCTCATCGGCACTAGTCGGCAAATCGTTGAAGACCGCCGGAACATGGACTACGCTAAGTCCAAAGGCGAATGGTCAGACTTCAAGTTTTCTGGCGACCGCGCCTTTAAGCACAACTTAACCTCTCAGCAACGAAAGTTCGTGCAACAACGCATCGTTCAAGACAACCCCTTGGTGCTGGACGTCACCACCGGCGGCGGCTCCATCCCCTTCGAGGCCGGGCGGCTTGGACTCCGCAGCATCGCCAACGAGCTCAACCCCGTCGCCGCCTTCATCCTGCGCGCCACCTGCTAGTGGCCCCAGTGGCACGGCCCCGCCCTGCGACGGCATTATGGCCGCAAGCACCGGGATGACAGCGGCGACGAAGGCCCGGTGGAGTTCCACGACGGCATCGCCGGACGCTTTTTGGCCCGGGTTGAGGAGCTTTTGGTCGGCATATATCCCCGGGCATCGCAAAATAACCCAGAAAAACCCCAAATTTTCGTGGCCCCCCAATCCAAAAAATGTTAAGGGCGCGCGCCCTTAACTGTCCTGCTAGTTCCCTTTTGATTTTCATCCACAGCCCGTCGCAACTCGAAGTCCGTCTTCCATCAGGGTCTTTTCATCAGTTGACACCACCGGTCAGGACCAGTTGGACTGCGGAACCCGGACGGCCGGCGTTGGTTCGCAGGGCCGCCGCGATATTGCCGCAGTGCCGCCGCCGCAACAGGGAATGGGCCGGATTGCGGCAGGCCACCAGAAATTGCGGGGCCGCTCCCGTTCTCACCTGGCAGCGGTCCTCGTCCCAGTCCACGTCCCGTATCCAATGGGCTTTGTTCTCAATCCCCCAATGCCCCCGCATCCTCCGCAGCAGTTCCCGCGCATTGGCCCGCTCCGGCGGCGCGCTGGTGATGTAGTAAGTCACTTCCACCTGGGTCTTTCCGGCTGGCTGCCCGCTGCGCCAGGGGGTCCGGCGCCGCTCCACCCGGCATACTTGTTCCAGATCCGGCCAAGCTTCCCCCGCCACTCCGGCGCTTCCCGCGTAGCGGTTCAGGCCGGGGTCATACAGGACCCACACCATCCGCGCCTCGCGCCGCCCCATGCCGCACCTTGGGTTCCACCTCCGTTACCCCATCCGGACGCCCGCCCCGGCCGGCCAACTCCCGGACCACCCAGGGCGGGGCCGCCGGCTGGCCCAGCCCCTCCGGCTCCCGGGCTTGCCACTGGGGGGAAAGCCGCTGCCAAGTCAGCCCGCAAGCTGGGTTGGTTCTGCTTCACCGGCAGCAGATAGTCACCCCCGCCGGCTGCAATCTGCCGGCACACTTCCCGTTGCGTCATCAGGGCGTCAGCGGTCACCATCCGGCCCTTCAGGGAGACCTGGTCCAACACGTCCCGGGCTGCCGCCAGTTCCCCGCCCTTGCTCTCAGTCTTCATTTGGGCCACCACTGCCTGGACATCATGGGCGTAAGCCGCCACCAGATGGACCCCTGGCGTCACGTCCCCGTGAATGCCCCGCAGGCTCTTGCCATCCAGGGCCACGGGGTCAGTGGGGGCCACGTCAGTTTGGGCCAGCCATTGTCCCACCGCTCTCTCGAAAGCTGCCACGTCCAGGGCTTTGAAGACCCGGTGCAGTGTGGCCACGCTGGGGCTGCGGCCTGGAGGAAGCCCCAGGCTCTCCAACAACCTGGGATCATCCTCCAGCCGCTCCCGTCCCCATTGGGCAATGGCGTACAGGCTGCGCGCCCCACACAGAGTGGCGGCTACGGCCAGTTGCAGCAACGCCACCAGTGGGATGGGAGGGTACTCCGGCCGCCAACCGTAGGGATGCCGGGGGTCAGGGACCGGCGCCAGGGCTTCGGTTAAAGAGCCCGGGGCTGCGGGCGGGGCTTGGGGCAGCGGCTTTCTCACGTTCTTCCTCCCCCATCTTTTCTTATTCCCCTGCTGCCAGCCACTTTACCCCGCCTTTTATCTGATGAAAAGACCCTGCGTCTTCCATTGGCGCAAAAGCAATCCGTCAAGGCCCGTGCTACAATCACGGCGGAATCCGCAATACCTGGAGGTGTACGCTCGTGTCGTTGCAGATGTACTGTGTCAAGTGCAGGGCTAAGACCGAATCTGATGGTGTCCAGCAGGTGGTGATGAAGAACGGGAAGGATGCCGTGTCTTCGACCTGCGCTGTCTGCGGGACGAATAAGTTCCGCATCGGGAAGCTCCCCACCGAAGCCGTCGCCTAGCCGGGTGAGAAGGAGTCTCCGCGTTCCGAGGGGCGCTGGAATGGCGCCCCTTTTCTCTGTGCCCGCGTCACGTCCTCCCATGCCGGTGGCTTGACGGTCTTGAATCCTGGCCGGGCCACGACGGCCGGAGGTTGCCGGGACGTTGAAACCGCCCGGCTCTCCCGTCGCCGGGCGGATGATCCAGCGCCGGAGACCGCCCCGCGACGCCGGTATCAAAAAGTCAGGCCGGACCCCTCCTCGCGTCCGCCCAGGGGCTTGGCCATAGGGGGTCCTGCTTCAGGTTTGACGCAGGTACGCCCGGTTCCAAGCCTTTTTTCGTGGTCTCATCCTTTTTTCACTCGTAGCTCACGCCTGAACATGGGTACACGAATTCCCAGGGGGGTCTCCGGGGGGGTGCGTACCCCCTGGTTGTTAATGAATTTAGGTACGATTTCGGCTGAAATCAGGGGTCTGATTTTCCAATGCCCTTTTCAGTCTCAAAAACGGGAGTTCCGGGCTGGTCCGGCAGTTCCCCTCTCACCATCCGGTCCAGGAATGGTTTGGTCTCCTCGTAGGAGCTCGTGACGGCAATCTTGACGGTGAGTTCCAGCAGGCCCCGGACGGCGCTGGCGTAGAGGCTGTCCGGGATGTCCTGTCTTGCCTCGTCCAGGGCGAACTCCAGGTCTCGGACCAGGTGCATGGCGTGCCCGGTGTCCCAGTCACGGGCGTGGGGTATCCCGTTCCGGTTCGACTCCGGTGTTGGCTGAGTCCCGTCGAAGTAGCTGGCCAGGTCCTGGGCTGCGTACATTGTTTCCTTGAGGGCGGTGCCCGGCCCCTGCGTTCCTCTCTCCAGGTTGGCTATGAGTAGTCGGCCTTGGCGGCTGATGCTGAGGGCCTGTCCTTCGAGGACTGTGTTCAGCTCTATCCTCAGTGGGCTGTTTGTTCCGTGTTGCATGTCCCTCTCTCCTTTTCCTGCGTTGGTTTCCGGGCTGGTTCCCGCGTTGGGGTTGCGGCCGGGACCCGCCTGCGGGGTTGGCTGGGTTTTGCGCCTTTCCAAGCCGGGCGCCGCTGGGGTGGCGCGGTCCCGGCGTACAGCCCCGGCGTTCCTAGAAACCGGGCCGGAAAGTCCTGGTTGGGTAGGGGGATTTGGGCAATAAAGCCGACGTGAGCAGGATCACGGAGCACAGTTGTCCGAGCCGGACCGCGCAGAAATTGGCCGCAGCATGGGCGACAACAAAGGGGACAATATTGAGGACGACGCTGCGGCCTGTTGCGCCGCCACCGGTACGGCCCGACCACCCGAGTTTCCCGGCCACCAGGGTCAGGTTGGCTACCGTGGCAGCCAGATACAGCTGGAACCTGGTCTTGACCCTGCCGAAATAGCGGGACTGGCGAAGGCCCAACTGGACCAGTCGGGCCAACCGGTGCTCCACCACCACTCGGCGCACTCGATATTCGTCATAGTGAGTGCTTTGCTGCAACGCTCGGGCCTGCTGCAGCAGGGCTTCCTGGGGATGGACCAGCACCCGCCGCCCCCTGCTCCCCTTGGCTGCGATGCACTGGGACCGCAGTGGACATGTCCGGCATTCGGCCCCGTCGAACTGGAAGGCCTGCAAGCGGTGGACCCGCCCCCTGCGGTCCGTCCGCTTTCCCGCCGGCACGATGGTGTGGGTAACCTGTCCCGCCGGACAGGTGCAACTGCCCGCGGCCAGGTCGATGACAAAGTCATCCTTGGGAAAGTGCTTCCGGCCGGGCCGTCCCGGCACTCTGGCCACCAACCGGCGTCCCGCATCGGCGAAGGCCTGCCTGGTATCGCCATCCCCATAGGCGGCGTCGCCCATGGCTTCCTCCACCGGCACACCGGTGTTGGCCTCGCTCTGCTCCACCAATTCCAGCGATCCCAGGTTGTCCGGAGCGTTGCCGGGCAATACGTCCACGGCGGTGATCAACTGGGAGCCGGTATCCACGACGATGGCCGCCTTGTGTCCGTCGAACCGTCTACTGCTGCTCTTGTGGCCGTGGCGCATCTCCGGGTCATGCACCGACATCATCCGGTCCCGGCTCACCCCGTCCTTGAGATTCACTCCGTCATCGGTCCGCTCCACGTCCCCCGTTCGGGGCCGGGGGCAGGCTCTGGAGCAGCAACTGCCCCAGCAGTTCCGCCGCCGCCACTATCTGCTGCCGCTCAGCGCTGTCCTCCCCCAATTCCCCCTGCGCCTGCCGCGACAACTCCAGCAACCGGTCGGCGTCAGCTACTATCAAGGACAGCAGCGCCGCCCGCGCCCGTTTGTCGCTCCAGTCGATGGCGGCTTCGCCCTTCACGCTGGAACCCAGGTACCCCTCATATCCCCGGGCCTTGCCCCATTCCTTGACGCTGGACTTCTCCACTGCCGCCAGCGCCCGCAACAGCTTGACTATCCCGTCCGCCAACAGATTATACGTGTCCTTCACCGCGCCACGGCCCAGGATGTTGGTCGTGTCCAACGCCACCCGCATCCCGCGCCCTTTCAGATACCCCGACTCCCGGGCCAAACGCAGGCTGGACTCGAACACCTCCCGCACCTTGCCGTGCAGTATCAGCTGGGCGCGGAACACCTGCAGCGTACTCTTGGCGAAGGGACGGTCTTCCACCTCAATCCCCAAGGCCACCCCCGATCGTGGCCGAGGGCAGGCTCTTCCACCGGATGTCGAAGTCGGCCCGGGCCTTGGCCTCGGCGTCGCTCACCTTGTCGTGGGACTGGAGCAGCAACGCTGTCGCCAGCAGGCTGGGCGGCACGCTGTCCCGGCCGTTGTCGGCGCAGTAGAACCCGGCGAAATCAGGGTCCCGGAACAGGCGGCCCCGCAGTGATGCCAACAGTCCGTAGTAGGTGTCCCGCCCCACGTGGTCCAGATACAACCGGTCCGCTTCCCAGAGGCCCCTCTGGTCCGACCGCTCTCCCATCATGCTCAAGCCCTCGCTATTTCTTGATGGCTCAAGTATAGCTGACCACCCGGCTGAAGCCAGTTTCCGGCCACGTTTCTAGGAGACGAGTTCCAGGCAATCAGGGCACTCTGCGACCGTTCTTGGCTCATTGGTCCAGTATGCGCCTATAGGTTCCGCTCCGCAGAGTGGGCCGTCTCCCTGCCCGTAGTGGATGGTGCGTCCTGTCTTGGCGTCCATTTCCCTTAGGGCCGCTGTCACGCGCTCAGACTGCTCCTCGGTGAGGACAGCATCCTCCGTCATCGCCGCGGCATGAGCCCGGTGGGCGAGGACGACCCAGCCCCGTCTTCCGTCGGGGGTCATTGTCCAAATCGGCATGGTCAAGGCTCCTATCGGGCCTGCGTTGCATCAATTATCGCCGAAGTCTCCATTTATCGCAAAAAGGAATGGTCGGTCGAAAACCCAGGGTCTCCCATCTGTGGCTCACCGTGCGAATGTTGCAGCCGTACATCAAGGACGCTGCGCAGTGCGCGCGGCATGGGCAGTAGACGGGCCGCGGTTCGACCACAATCGGCCTGCATCGGCGGGAGGGCTGGCTCTCAAAGCGCTAAAGCGCGAGGATCAATAGCCGAAGCGAGCGCCGTTAGCCGGAGCTACGTCCGCTCGCCCCTGCATCGTTAACGGCTAGGGCCGGGACAATGGTTGCAGCGAGCGCAGTGGCGCCGCCCACAGATCTGACACAAATAAATGTCGCTGGGATGCACCTCACGTCGGCAATTGGATAGTGGACACCTGGCCATAATCGCACCTCCTTGTCTCAAGTTGAAGCGGCTGGATTGACCTGCTTATTTCCGGTACTGCTTATTTCCGGTAAAGGTAGTTGACGTCAAACAGTGAGACTCGGCCGCATCGATATCTCTATTTCATGGCCGCTCGAGCCCCTCGCAGGTAACGCAGATGGCAGGTACCCTCCCCCCGGTCCTGGCGATTCGATGGCCGCAATCTCCAAGTTCAAGTATGACCCCAAACGACGCCAGCCACGACCTTGACCGAATTCCCTTGCATCCTCACACCCACCAGCGCTGTGGACCACCCCAGTCTTCGTGTTTTGGATGTACTCCCACACGTGTATCCTCCTAGGGTAAAAATTAGCCTGGCTAAGGTTTGGACAACTCGTCCTCAGCAAATTGTCGACCACAAGAGTGCAGTACCCGGAGAGGTTGGACCATAGGCACCTGAGGCAACAACGAAAGGTGTGGGCGGTGTGGTCCAGATCGTTGCTGAATTTGAGGGCTGCCACGGCCTGCATCGTCGACGCCACTCTATTGTGGAGTTTCTACCCAGGCGCTGCTATCAAACTCGGCCGGGAACCACCGGCGCCCGTCCGACGTGTCCCGCCAGTACCAGCCCTCGGCCAGCAGGCAGTCTCGGATGTCCTCGGCCATCCTTTTATAAGGCCGCCGCGACAACCGAGCAGCGACGTCGATGTAGCTCTTGGATGGCCAAGCGGGTGCTATCATTTTCGGGACGGTCTGGCCAGTGATCGATTCAGATCGAGCCAGTAGGACGTTCAGTATCTCTGGGCGGTGCGATTCGTCGTCATGTGGCCTTACGTTGGCTCCTGCTTCCCGAAGTATCTTCTCAAAATCCATATCTGCCTCCTGTCACGTCGCCTCACGGCGCGGAATTCCTGCCTCCACGAGCGAATCTGTGGAGACTCCACCTGTGGGTCGAGCCGCGTTCGTGGATACCGTGCTCCCTCCGCGACTCAAGGGCCGGCAATTTCCCCCTGCGTCGTAGGATCCGCAATCCAACCCTCAGTTCGGCAGACGGGTGATACAGAAAATCCGAAGTTAGGGCCGCCTCTTCTCCAAGCCCAAGCGGCTTGGAGAGCGCATAATAGAGAATCTAAGTGATCACCTGTTCCGTCTGTGGTTAGGACATCGTGATCTTCAATTCCCTGAACCCTGATACCATAGAGCTCTACTGAACGCTCCAGTAGCGCGTCGAGGATCGCTCTTCGAGCCAACAGCCTTGCTGGGGTCTGCTTTCTGCTTACATCGCTCTTATACGAGACTTTCTCGCCTAGAAAATTTCGCACTGCAACCCCGGGATAACCCTCTACCACGACCCTTTCCGGACATCCTTGCTGCAAGCCGGGAATCATGACGCCGGCCCTCCGAAGCCTAGCCGCACCTTCGTACAGCATCATCCCAACTGGCACGCCGTACTGTTTCTGAGGAGAGATCGCACCCGTAATTTCATCGGTTCTTCTTCGGTGTTCCTTGTCTCCGGTTGGGCGATCTCTTTTATATTCGTCTAACAGGTCTCGCCAGCCCTGTCGGCAAAGAGGCGCTACCTGCGTGTCTATGTAGTCTCTCCATTCCCTTGGCCAGTTCATATTCTCAAGAAATCTTATTGGCAGACCGAAGGGGAAGTCCGCAGCAGCGACCCACTGCTGCGAGCCACGCGGCGGCGGAGCAGCCAAAAAGGCTTCGAACTTATCGAAGGTCTCAAAGTATCGCCACGGTTGCTCTACTACACGCAGCAGGTCCCCAGCCAGTCGACACTCCACGGCAACGATAGGTTTTCTGCCGGTTGGACTGCTGGTGAAGTCAATACCGTAAACAGTTGTATTGCTCAGAAGATTTAGGTCTGGCCGCTCGCTGGACTCGCTGGTGTCGAAGGCCGGCGCAACTAGGTCAATCTCTTCGCTCGTTGTTGTCTCCTTCTTCACACCTATAGGCTCTGGCTGGTTGAAACGCAGCCATTGCAACCGTTCCTGGAGTCGAAGCTTCCTCTCTTCTAGATACAGGCGGAGAGCCTCTCGCAAAAGCTCGCTCATAGTACGGCTTTCCTCGCGCATCACCTCTCGCACTTGCTCTGCCATGCTAAGGGGCAGGGAGAAGGTGATGGTTCGCGATTTTCTCCTACGCGGTTGCACGATTTCCTCCTAGCGGTTCTAAGACATTATAAGACATACCGAATAGAATATTTTGGATGCTACCTCAAATTGTGTCCCGCGTCAAGCAGGTCAACCAGTCGAAGGCTCTCAGTCGGCAGGTTTCACGGGCACGGTGAGCCCCCGGCCTCTGCCGAAGTCCCGCTGATCTGGAGCAAGTAAAACCCGTGATAATATGGTGTTATCCGGCACTTGAAATGGGCCTGCAACAAGCCCATCCAGAGGCAGGACGGACACTCCTGGACTGGTTGCGATGGCGATTACGTTGTCCCGCCTCTGGATGTATTCGCACCGCGCCAGTTCCATTACCAAAGCCTTGTTCATCGAGGGGATGGCCGCCGCGAGTACGAACGGACAAGAAACAAACGGCCAGAGCGCATAGAGTACTACAGGCTCTATCAGAAGGAGAGACGCCAGCGAGTCAAAGCGCTCGGCCAATGCAGGAGCTGCAGCAACCCGGCCATCCCGGGCAAGACTCGCTGCGAATCCTGCGCCGAGAAACGCCGGCAGTCCCGGAGGCGAAGCGAATGGCCGTGGCCAAATAGACGATAACGACGAAAACAGACTTGTCTGCGGTATCATAGCGTGATACCTTGCAGAATAGTGTTGTGTCAGATCTTCTCTGACGCAAGATATTGGATGTGCAATGGCAGAGTTCTACAGATTCAGAAGCATGGATAAACTTCTGGGCGAGTGCTTCCAAGAACTTGAAAGACAAACTATATACTTCGCCAGCCTGGGTGAGCTAAATGATCCCATGGAAGGCTTCCGGGACCTAGTTTGGGACGGAGACCACATAGTGTGGTCCAATCTTCTCAAGCACTACCTCCACTGCCTATTTTGGACTTGTGTTCATGCTCCGGTCTTTGGAGACGAGCAAGAGTTAAAAGCCAAGCACATTCCAATATCGTGGCGATGGGATCAGATGCCGACTCCCAATGCCGCGGAGCTGTTCGATGCCATTTGGAAAAGAATCCATCACGAGTGCGAATTGAGTGAACTGGCATCAAGAATCGCAAATATGGAGTTTGCGGGCATCCGGCACAAAGTAAGGAGTGACGAGCTGCAACTCTATCTTGTGAGCATACATCTCCAGTCCTTAAGGATTATTCAGGACGTCTTCGTTGACAATAACCTCTGGTCGAAAGAACAACGATTGGTCCCCGAATATTCACACAATACTCTGCTGACGCGCGCTGGATTCTTCGACCTCATGCCCCAGCTACCTGGGATCAATGAGGCTTCCTCCCAAGCACTGATGTCTGCAATCGAACATGAATATCGCTCCATTCCACTGAGGCGTAATGTCGTTCCTTCAGACGCGGGGCGGAAAAATGCGAAGCTGCTAATGTTCGATTTCCCCCGGATATACGTCGAGCAACTGAGTCAGTTACTTTGGCCCGAGTGGTATACCGCCTGCTTCGTCAGGGAATACCACAATTCGTCTATGTGGGCCAATTACGGAAACGCGCACAAAGGAGCATGTTTGATCTTTGAAGCAATCGAAAAGGAAGGGTCAGCCAGCAGCCTGGCGTTGAAAACGCGTACGGGGTGGTCGTCCAGCCTTAGCGGCGGCACCCGTGAGCATTGGGATTTTATGCCAAGGCCCTTCTGTGAGGTCACCTACAAGACTAAACCTGACGAGGTTGATTTCTTCCGGTCAATTGGAACACCAACAACAGACGCTCTCATAAAGCTATGGTACACGGATGAAGATGGCAACGTTTCGGATTGTGCCTCTCAAGTGTTAGGTCCTGATGGAGATATAGAAACCTGGCAAAAAAACTATTGGAGCAATTTCGAAAGAGACATTTGCTTCAAAACCAAGGACTGGGAATATGAGCAAGAATATCGCTTGGTCTTGCACGGATTGTCGGACCCCTCATTAGACAAGCGCACGCGCATTTTGACATACGACTTCAACTCGTTGAAGGGTATCGTATTTGGCATAAGGACATCCGACGAAGCTAAGCTGGAGGTCATCGAAATCACCAGAAGAAAGTGCAAAGAAAGCGGCCGGACTGAGTTCCAGTTCCTCCAGGCCTATTATTCTCCGGAGACTGGGGATATTCGTAGCCACGAACTCCCGGTCGACCCTGCCCCGGCCCATATTAGTAGGCACAAGCCCAACGCTACGGATACGTCATCGTCAGTATGGACGGACCATAATCGGGTGGAATTACCTCCGATCAAGTCTTGGCGAGGAGGGTGACAACCCCGTATTCAGAATGCCGACGGTAGTGATCGAAGGGCGGTTCCGATTCGTCATCAACACAAGGGAAAACAAGTTACAAGGGAAAACAAGTTCGAGCCGCCTCACGTCCACGTCTGGGTGGATAACCAGGACACATGCCGCATCAACCTGGTCAGCGAGGCCTTTATTGAAGCACCCCCAAGCGGCACATACCGGGACATCATGGCAGCGTACGAGAAACACTCCCAAGTTATGAGGGAAATCCGGGAGACCATCCACGGGGAGTAACAAATGACCACCGTCAAGGTCGTAAACGCCGAACGTATGATTATTGCCGTCACCCCGGGTGAGCAGGGTATAAATGCCAGCTTTGCTGACGGATACAGCGGAATTGTCCCATTCTCGGACATACCGGGGATCGGAGACCGCTCCAAGCTGGACGCCGTCGAATTGCCGAACCCATACGAAATTGTACTGACCACCACCCAAAACGAAACGGTGGAACTTCCCTGGGACTTGGTCAGACACTACTGCGACCAGACCTATCGGCCGAGAATCGAAATGATCGCCGTAGAGGGGAGGCAAATCTTGGGAGCGAGGATCCGGGAACTCAGGGAAGCTGCCGGGCTAACCCAGAGGGCTCTTGCTCATTCCGCAGGCGTCGGACGAATCACCATGGTCCGGCTGGAAAATGGAAAACATTCGCCGAAGCTCAACACATTGAAAGCCATAGCCCAGGTCCTGGAACGGCCAGTCGAAAACTTGCTCGCCGGTCCAGACGACTCCGGCCTGGAGAGTAACAGCCGCTGATTTGGGAGCCACAACTCTGAACCAAACCAGCAGATAGCAAGACCCAAGACCAAGAACTGCATCAAGGGCTACACAATAGCCCGCAGACGATACACTAGACAGCTAGGATCTAATCCTTTGCAGGACACCCAGCTCAGCCAGATCTCCAACTTCATCTGGACCGTAGCCGATGACATACTCAGAGACCTCTACGTCCGAGGTAAGTACCGGGACGTCATCCTCCCGATGACCGTATTACGCCGCTTGGACGCTGTCTTGGAGCCCACCAAGACGGCCGTTCTGGAAGAGAAGAAATGGCTCGACGATAACAACATCCCCGACCAGAACGGGCCGCTTCAACAGGCAGCCGGCCAAGCCTTCTTCAACGCCTCGTCCTTCACTCTGAAGGACCTGACATCCCGGGCTACTCAGCAACAACTCCGGGACGATTTCATCGCATACCTTGACGGATTCTCACCCAACGTCCAGGACATCCTGGACAAGTTCGAGTTCCGTAACCAGATCAGCCGGCTGTCCGAAGCTGACGCCCTGGCACCTCTCATACAGAGGTTTCTATCTCCCACCATCAACCTAAGTCCAAATCCCATAAAGGATGCCGAAGGCACCATACGCCTTCCTGGACTGGACAACCACGCGATGGGGACCATCTTCGAAGACCTGCTAAGACGCTTCAACGAGGAAAACAACGAAGAAGCCGGAGAGCACTGGACTCCCAGAGACGCCGTAGAGGTGATGGCCCAACTGGTATTCCGGCCAATCGCCGACCAGATCAGGTCTACGACCTACCTCCTCTATGACGGCGCCATTGGCACCGGCGGCATGCTCACGATAGCGGAGCAGACCCTGCAACAACTCGCACACGAAAAGGGCGAACAGGTTACCACTCACCTCTACGGGCAGGAAATCAACTCGGAGACCTACGCCATCTGCAAGGCCGACTTGCTCCTCAAGGGCCAAGCCGAGTCAGCGACAAACGTCGTAGGGGGACCTCAACATTCCACTCTGTCGAACGATGCCTTTCCCACCCACCAGTTCGATTTCATGCTGAGCAATCCACCCTACGGCAAGAGTTGGAAGACCGACCAAGAGAGAATGGGCGGCAGAAGCCGCATCACCGATCCCAGGTTCCTCATCCAGTATACCGGTGACCCCGAGTACTCCCTGGTAACCCGTTCCAGTGACGGTCAAATGCTCTTCCTAGCGAACATGGTCAGCAAAATGAAGAATGACACGCCATCGGGGAGCAGGATTGCCGAGGTCCACAACGGCAGTTCTCTGTTCACCGGCGACGCCGGTCAAGGGGAGAGCAACATCAGGCGCTGGATCATCGAGAACGACTGGCTTGAAGCCATAGTCGCCCTACCGCTCAACATGTTCTACAACACCGGCATCGCCACCTACGTCTGGGTGCTGACCAACCGGAAGCCCGATCACCGAAAGGGACACTTGCAGTTGATCGACTCTACCAAGTGGTTCACGCGTCTCCGCAGAAACCTGGGCCAGAAGAACTGCGAACTCTCACCAGAGAACATCCGGCAGATAGTGGACACTTTCATGGACTTCGAGGACACTGAGCAGTCCAAGATATTCCCCAACGATGCCTTCGGGTACTGGAAGGTAACGGTGGAGCGGCCGCTGAGACTGGTAGGTACCGAACCTGAGCGGGTCTACAAGGCAGCGGAGAT
The DNA here is from genome assembly GCA_965261795.1 of Dehalococcoidia bacterium. Taxonomy (GTDB): domain Bacteria; phylum Chloroflexota; class Dehalococcoidia; order Lucifugimonadales; family UBA3495; genus CBDCFV01. The sequence continues at coordinate 2,836,070 of OZ253476.1, read as the reverse complement.
TCGTAAGATGAAGGCGGAGAATGAGAATGACGAAAACGCCGCGCCCATGATTAGAAAGGTACTGCCAGCCAATATCGGTGCCAACCTCCTGGAGGGGAGGGTCAGTGTCACGCTGAAGGGCAAGCCCGCGGTCGTGGAGTACGAGCCAGACACGGACCTGCGGGACACCGAGCAGGTGCCGCTGCTGCACCCAGGAGGGATCGAGGCGTTCCTCAGGGAAGAGGTCCTGCCCTACGCGCCGGACGCCTGGTACAACCCCGAGGCTGTAAGAGTGGGATACGAAATCAACTTCAACCGGCACTTCTACAAGCCCCAGCCCATGCGCTCCTTGGAGGATATCCGGGCCGATATTCTGGCCCTTGAGCGGGAGACTGAAGGTCTGCTAACAAGAATACTGACGACTTAGCCGCCTGCCAGACCCAATTTGAGGGGCCTTTTGTCGAGAGCAAACAGGATGAATAACCAATCCTTTAATCATCAAGCTGCATTCGTGGCAGTAAGAATCTGCATCGCTATTCCATCCAAACATGGCGTAGAGAACGCCACGGGAACAGGCTTCTTCTATGTGGTGACCGGGATAACCGTTGACGATGACCTCCAATCCAAACTGTTGCTGGTGTCGAATAAGCATGTGCTATTGGAAGGGCAATGGCCAATGACCTTGACCCCAAACCGACGCAGAAAGGACGGAAGTCCAGACCTCGGTACCCGCGTGAATCTCCAATACCGCGGATTCGCGGACAGGTACATCGGACACCCCGACCCAAATGTCGACTTAGCTTGCGTTGACGTCTCAGATATAACTCACTCTGACGCATACATCGGACGTATCGGGGACAACTTCCTAACGCCAATAGACTACGACAAAGTAGCACTTGGTAATGATGTGCTGTTCGTCGGTTACCCTAATGACCGGTACGACGTTGTCAACAACTTACCTCTGCTCAGGAAGGGCACGCTTGCCTCCATGCCTAATGTTGATTTCAACGGCAAGGGGGAGATAGTGATCGACGCGCAGGTGTTCCCCGGGTCAAGCGGAAGTCCAGTTTTCGTCGACTGGGATGACACATACAAACTCCTTGGAGTCATCTCAAGAACGATGCTCCGAGACGCCTCAATCGGCGAATCCGATGAGAGTTTACAACCGATCCTTGGACTGGGGATAGTAATTAAGCAAAGGCATGTCCAAGAACTGATAACCCATGCAAAGAACAAATTCAGCAGAGGTCTCAACGTTGGGCTTTGAACCAACAGAACCACGCGCAGAACGTCTGTTTATGATTAGTCTTTATCATATGCGTCAACAGGACGGACCTCTCCTGCTCAAACATGTACCGGACCATTGGGAGACACGACGCCTGCGGACAGTTGCGGAAATGAGAGTTAGCAACGTCGACAAACATGCCAAGGACGACGAGCTGCCAGTTCGGCTTTGCAACTACGTCGACGTTTACAAGAACGAACGGATCAAACCCGACGGCGAATTCATGTGCGCGACAGCGTCAGCCGAGGAAATTAAGAGGTTCCGCCTAAGTCGAGACGACGTACTCATTACGAAAGATTCCGAGACCTGGGACGACATCGGAGTGCCAGCACTTGTGGAGGATTCAGCCGATGACCTTATCTGCGGATATCACCTTGCCATACTGCGCCCCAGGGAGGAGATTCTAGGCTCCTACCTGGCATGGACCTTGCGGTCAAATGTAGTCGCGCACCAGTTCCACATTGAAGCCAAAGGAGTGACGCGATTCGGTCTTACCCACGAAGCCATACAATCGGTCTGTATCCCACTTCCGACCCTCGCTGAACAAGCCGCCATCGTCCGTTTCCTCGACCTCGCCGACGAGCAGATACAGCGCTACATCGCCGCCAAGGAGCGGCTCATCACCCTACTGGAGGAGCAGCGGCGGGCGTTGATACACCAAGCCGTCACCCGGGGCTTGGACCCCAACGTCCGGCTCAAGCCCTCCGGAGTGGAGTGGTTAGGAGATATTCCGGAAAATTGGAAGGTGGGGCCACTCAAACGAGCATTCGTTTCCATGGATTATGGTATATCGGAATCCGCATCTCACTCAGGTGCCATTCCCCTGCTCACTATGGGTAACCTGAGAGATGGACAAGTCATAGTTCCCCACGAAGGCGGAGTTGACTCCGTGGACCCGTACCTTCTATTGCGGGAAGGTGACTTACTATTCAATCGTACCAACAGCCGAGAGCTAGTCGGCAAGGTAGGCTTGTTTACCGGGCATGACTTTCCAACAACGTTCGCTTCATATCTCGTCCGAATGCGCCCGAATCCAAACCACGAACCAGAATACTTGAACATGGTTCTAAATGACACGTCCTTCATATCGAGCGCCAGAAGAGAATCTGTACCCAGCTTGCACCAATCCAATCTGAATCCCACAAGGTATGGACGGCTCCACATTGCCTTGCCACCGAAGGAGGAGCAAAGTGTCATACTACACGTTCTACAAGAGGAGACCGTGACGCTGAGAAATTCCGTCGCCCAGACACGCCGCCAAATCGACCTGATGAACGAGTACCGGACCCGGCTCATTGCCGACGTCATCACCGGCAAGCTCGACGTCCGTGAGACCGTAACAAACCTGTCCGATGCCGAAGATGAAATCCGAACAAACTGACCTGCTCAACTGACGACCAGGAGCGGTCAGAGGCTACCATTGGAATGGACCTGGGACCCAGCAAAGAACGCCGCCAACTTTCGAAAGCACGGCATCAGCTTCGAAGACGCTGCCTTGGTTTTTGAGGATACTGGAAACATTACAGACGAAGACCCATACTTTTACGAGCAAAGATGGCAGACGATAGGCGCTGTCGGTCCCTCAATCCTGGTGGTAATTCACACCTGGGAGGGAACAGAGGGCCAGCCATTCCAAGGCCGCATTATCAGCGCCAGAAAAGCCAACCGCCGCGAAAGGGCACAATATGAGGAAAGCTGACACCAAGCTCACAGAGGAACAATGGGTACGGCTCGAAGCAGTTGAAAACCTGCCCGATGACCAAATCGACTACTCCGATATACCGGAGACCACTGACTGGTCCAACGCTCGCCGGGGAATGTTCGTAGTTCCCAAGGGAACGACAACCATACACCCAAGTGCCTCCACTGACACCAGCGAACGGGGCCTTGAGGACATCATATGTGGCACCCTTGCCGACTCAGGTTGGCGAACGGGAGACACTCAGGATTACGACCGGAATACCTGCGTCGACCTACGGCAACTCTCCGTCTTTCTTACGGACACCCAACCCGACACGGCCTCGGCCCTTTCCCTGGACTCCGACACCCCGACGCGCCAACAATTCCTGAACCGCCTCAAGCGTGAGATCGGCTCCCGTGGCATCATCGACGTCCTGCGAAACGGCGTGAATCATCGCCAGCACCATGTAGACCTCTTCTACGGCACCCCTTCAAAGGGAAACGCCCTGGCTCTGGAGCGTCACCGCAAAAACCGCTTCACGGTTACCCGCCAACTCCGCTACAGCGACAGCAGACGAAACCTAGCCCTTGACCTTGCTCTCTTCGTCAATGGCCTACCCGTCGCCACCGCCGAACTCAAAAACAGCTTAACCAAGCAGACCACTGCCGACGCCATTGAACAGTACAAGCGCAGTCGTAACCCCAAGGATGACATCTTCACACTAGGACGCTGCATGGTCCATTTCGCCGCGGACGACCAGGAAATCCAGTTCTGTACTAAACTGGTCGGCAAAGACTCCCACTTCTTACCCTTCAACAAGGGCAACGACGGCGGCGCCGGCAACCCGCCGGACCCCGACACCATCAAGACCGACTACCTCTGGCGGGATACCCTGACCCCCGGAAGCTTGGTCAATATCATCGAGAACTACGCCCAACGCGTGGGCAACAATCAAATATGGCCGCGTTACCACCAACTGGACGTCGTCCGCCGACTCCTCGCGCACGCCAAGGAACATGGAGCCCGACACAAGTACCTCATCCAACACTCGGCCGGCAGCGGCAAGTCCAACTCGATAGCCTGGCTGGCCCACCAACTCATCCGCCTGTCCAATGACGAAGGAACCATATTCGATTCCACCATCGTCGTCACGGACCGGGTGATCCTTGACCGCCAGATAAACGACACCATAAAACTGTTCACCCAAGTCAGGACCACCGTCGCACACGCCGACACCTCCAAGAATCTGGTGAACTATATCACAGAGGGCAGAAAGATAATCATTACCACTGTCCAGAAGTTCCCCATCATCATCGAAGCAATCGGCGATGAACACAGGCACCGGCGTTTCGCCATCATCATCGACGAAGCCCACTCCAGCCAAGGCGGCCGGACGGGCGGGGCGATGAACGCCGCGCTTCGCACGACCAAGGATGACGAAGAGGAGATCGAAAACACCTTCGAGGACCAAGTCAATCGCATCATCGAAAACCGCCGCCTCCCGGACAACGTCTCCTTCTTCGCCTTCACCGCAACTCCAAAAAACAAGACCTTGGAACTCTTCGGCGACCCACTGCCCCAACCCGATGGCACAGTCAAACACGCTCCCTTCCACAGCTACACTATGAAACAGGCCATCCAGGAGGGATTCATCCTTGACGTCCTTGGCAACTACACCACTGTCCAGAGCTACTTCAACCTCATAAAACAAATTGATGACGACCCGGAGTTCGACTCCAAGCGAGCTAGGAAGAAGCTCACCAAATACGTCCACGACCACCAATACGCCATACAGACCAAGGCCGAGATCATCGTGGACCACTTCGAGACCGCGGTAGCCCAGATGGTCAAGGGAAAAGCAAGGGCAATGGTCGTGACGGACGGCGTGGAGAGGGCCATCAACTATTACAACGCAATCAACCGGTGCCTCCAAGAGAGAGGGAGCCCGCACAAGGCCATCGTCGCCTTCTCCGGTGAACGGGAATTCGACGGACAGACCGTAAGCGAATCATCGCTGAACGGTTTTCCATCGAACAGGATAGCGGAGCAGGTCCGCCAAGACCCCTACCGCATCCTGGTCTGCGCCGACAAGTTCCAGACCGGGTACGACGAGCCCCTCCTCCATACCATGTACGTTGACAAGACATTGGCGGGCATCAAGGCTGTCCAAACTCTCTCCCGCCTGAACCGGGCCTATCCGGACAAGACCAATACTTTCGTCCTGGACTTCATGAACACGGCCGACACCATCAGGGACGCCTTCAAAGACTACTACAGGACCACGGTCCTGGCCGAAGAAACCGATCCCGATAAACTCCACGACATGAAGGCCAGCCTCGATCACAGACAAGTCTACTCCCAAGACCAAGTGGACCAGGTAATGGAAAATCTCCTCCACGGTAACAGCCGAGCGGTGCTGGACCCCATCCTGGACCCCTGCATCGCACCCTACCTCGCCTTGGACGAGGACGGCCAGGTGGACTTCAAGGCAACGGCCAAGGCCTTCGTCAGACTGTACGCATTCCTGTCCCAGATCCTTCCGTACGCCAACCCAGAATGGGAAAGGCTCTTCACGTTCCTTAACTTGCTGATACCGCGACTTCCCGCGCCCGAGGAAGAAGACCTGTCAAAGGGCATCCTTGAGGCCGTGGACATTGAAAGCTACAGGGCGGAAAGGCAGGAAACCATACAGATCGCACTGGCCGACGAAAACGCGGAAATTCAGCCTGTTCCCGCAGGCGGCGGGGGCAGTCTCTCCGAACCCGATATGGACCCGCTGTCGCAAATCATCGCCGATTTCAACCTCTTGTGGGGCGACAACTTCACCGACCCAGACCGGGTCGTGGACATGATCAACAGCATGCCCGACCAAGTGGCAACGGACACAGCTTACCAGAACGCTAAACGAAACTCGGACGCCCAGAACGCCCGCATTGAACACGACGCCGCCCTCATGAGGCTGGTCACAGCTATGCTCAGGTGCAACACGGAACTCTATAGGCAGTACACCGAGAACCCAGAGTTCAAGGCGTGGCTGAGCAGCAAAATATTCGAGGCGACGTACAGGCCAGCGGCACAGCACACAGATGCCGATGATATCTCCTAAGACTGGGAACCCGAGGGTAGAACCCGACCAGCTCAGTATGGAGACAAATGGAGAGAGTTGAGAACAGACGATAACGACGAAGCCCAGGCTCCCGACCTCCCCGAGACCGAAGACGAAACCCACTGGAATGATCGCTCAGGAGACCACGAAGAGCTTCCTGACGACCAGGGTAAAATCGTACCCCGCCAGAATGACGCACGGGGATACCAGTCGCCCATTAGCAGGATGGGTATTATCCCAGCGATAAGGACAGACTTTGGGCTAGAAGCGCTAGAGGGGAACCGGATACTATCAAGCGCCCGGCTACTTGACCAAATTCGGTCAAGTCTGACGACCTCGGCAATTGAAGCACTGGTTGGACCCAGCATTATCAACATGCCTCAAATATCGCCCCCCAGTGGATTTTCATCAACACTCGCGTCGATAACGCAAGGACTGGAGGAGAACGCCCGAGCGCTAAACCTCTTATCACCAAATCTGATCCCCGACGTGCTCCCGAGGGTATCACTCGGAATCTTCGACGCACTCCCTTCGGCCCTCGAGCTCATAATCAAGCCCTTCCCGATTCTCATCCATCCCAGAGCACAGCTGATCTCTGAACTTGGCTGGGTGGTACACCACAGCCTGCCGATAGACCTACTGGATAATGTGCACGACGACGATTTGGACGAGGCAATCATGGCCCACTACAGGGCGACATGGAGCGACTTCCGGAGAGAAACAGAACTTGACACCCACGGCTATCTCGTGGACCAAGATACCAAAGAGACCGTAATCCAGGCCCTCCAAGCCCACCAAATCGGTCTGTACCGGTTGGTGCCACGAACATTGATGGCGGAAATAGAAAGGGTCATCAGACTACAGCTAAGGGACAAGGTCGTCGATAGCAGACTCAAGGTCAAAGAAACGATACTCAGCGAGGTGGACGATCTCCCTATGTCATCGTTTCACGACCTGACATCAAGCATAATGCAATACGAGGCGCTTGAAGGACACCTATACGAACGCATCAACGACGAGAACGACCGGAGTCGCTTCGTGGATAACCCGATCCCGAACCGCCACGCCGCCCTACACGGACTGGTGCCGTATTCATCAGAGAAAAGTAGCCTAAACTCCATATTCATCATGGACTTCGTATTGCAAACGATCACACAAGCCAAGAGGGCGAGGGTCTCGGAAGCGGCAGATATTCTTAACGGTTACATCACTCGGAATCCCGGAATGAAGATATGAGCCAGAAGCAGGCCAAGAGACGCCGTAGGGACCAGAAGGCGAGGGAGCAACAGGAAGCACTCAGCCGTGACCGAAACCTGCAGGAAGAGGAACAACGGGATGAAACCAGAGATTTGGAGGAGTTGCTGAGAATCGGCGACATAGACGGCTACGCCCAAGCCTGCTGGAACTTGGCAAGCAGAACGGAGGAACCGCCGCGGATCGGAGAAGTAATAACCCTGTCCGGCCCGTGTGACACACACGATTTCCATGAATACAGGTTCCGGCTCACCATGCAGTCGATGATGACCATCGCCCAGTGCACCGGCGTTGAGACTTGCGGAGAAGCCATAAGACTGGTAGCAAAGAAGCTGCCACCTGAAACACTTCCGTGCTATCCGCACGGACACGGAGAGCAATTCCAAGACTTCATCATGTACGGCATAGAGCCTTACGAGTGCGTTTACTGCGGGGAAACTCCAGAGTTCACTCATCAGTTCAAGAGCATCAACTGGCCCAGTGCAATCCCCATCAAGGGCGTAGACGGGCAAGGGTACAACGCTTGTCCCAACTGCGCCAGTGACATGCTGGACCTACAGGGAGAGAAGCTGGGTCAGTGGGGATGGAAGATATCCTGCATGGACTGCGGCTGGGAAATCAAGCAAGCCGAACTCCTGGACACCCGGCAATACTGCGACCTGATGGAACAGACCAAAAGAGATCTGAACAGCGCCATCAACCTGATGGGAACTACGTCGGTCGACATAGAGACGAGGGTGCGAACTGTAGGCGTTCAGACGAGAATGATACTGGAAAATATCGCTTTTGCTGCCTTGGTGTCGAACAAGGACACCTCAGGCAAGTCCCCGGAAGAAATGAAAAAACTGTGGAACCCCAGGGAGATCTTCAAGGACATTGAGAAGATCCACTCGGAATTCTTTCCGAAGCCAGTGAGGATCAGCAGCCCGAATAGCGGCAGAGACAACCCCTTGACTCTCAGAACGGAAGGAGTGTTGAACCGAGAAAAGCTTCTGCAGGCATACCGGGAACTGAACGCGCTCGCCCACAGCAGGAACCCGCTTGACGAACCAATCGACTACAAATACTTCGTGGAGAAGATATCGGTCTGGCTAGACGAAATAGTCAACACCCTGGAAACCCACCAAGTTATGCTATATCACCACCCGGACCACTTCTATATCGTCAAGATGGAAGGTGACAAGGACAAGTCAGTCCAATGCACCCCATTCACGAAAGACGCGACCGGAACGGCGCGATGTGCCTGGCCTGACTGCGTTTCCCAAAATAGCAGGGGATACTGCGAGTTTTTGGCAAGGCCGTGGTCGGAGTGCGATCTTCCAGAAAAAGAACCGGCCCAAACTGCAGGGAAACTATTCGGCGCCGAGATTGACAGGCAACAGGCGGAAGAACGGTCTCAAGAAATTATAGCCGAGACGTGGAGTCAGAGAAGGCACACCCGTGGGTGACTCAGGTGTCAATGGCGATTTTCCGTGATGCGTCGGCGTCGACTTGCCAATCCAACCAGGACAAGCAAGTGTTGGTGGTCCTATGATCCGGTCCCCGGGATCGGACGCGGAGAACCCGAAGCAATGTCATCCCGAGTGGCCATATCCCGGCAGGGAAAGACAAGTAGACTATGCCCTCTTCCCGATGGAGGATATAAAGATCTGGCCGACAGTTCAGTGCCCCCGTGGTCATCATAGAAGCCAAGGGTGTCAAGGGCGTCGACAAAACATACCACTGCGGTGTCGCTGTTCAGGGAAAATGTCCGTTTAAGTGGCCGGCAGAAATGTCACTCGGTTATGCGGTCATGGTATCAGATGATGACGGCGTAGGACCCGCCCAGGGTCGCCGGGTTGGAGGACCGTCGGCGTCCAGGTATTTCTTCACGGTGGCTCTGTGGATTCCCAACTCCCGCTCGATCGCTCGAAGCGACATCCCCTTGCGCCGGGCTTTCTGAATCGCCTTCCATCTCTCCCTCTCCAGGAACGTCGGCTTGCGCGGGGAGGCGGCTTTGGGCTTGCCGGCTGGAACAGCGCTGTCTGTGATGGCCGCTTGATCCTCCTCATCCTCTGCCCCTGCCCCTGAGTCCAGTGGTTGGAGAGCCGCGGTCCAGCGTTCGCCCAGGCCGTTGGCGCCGGAGGGCGCGACAGGAACGGCTGCGGAATTCTGGTGGCCGTTTCGAAGAAATACCGGACTGGGGGGCGCCTCCTGGGCAGGGAGGATGCGCCCTTCATGCCGCACCGACAGCCGGCCGTCCAGTCCTTCCAGGACCTCCACCGCCGCCCCGGCATAGCTGGGGCGTTCCGCACCTGGCAGCAACTGGATGGTGTGCAACTGGAACCTAACCGTGTTGTCCTTGGCCACTTTCCTGCGGTGCTTGAAGCACAGGACCTGTTCCAAGGCACAGCTCCGGGTCCAGAGGCCGGAATGCAGGCTCAGGGTGTTGCGGGGGGACCCGGAAGCGCCGGTTGAACCGCGGCAGGAACTGCTCCAGCACCCTGTTGGCTTCCCCGATGCTGCTCGCCCCGGCCAGCCGGAGTTCAGTAACCAGCCGGTCCTGGAACGTTCCCGCCGAGCGCTCCACCCGGCCCTTGGCCTGGGGTGACAGGGCAAAGATCATCTGGATCCCCAGCTCCTCCATGGCCCGGCTGAACTGGGTCGCCGTTCCGGGGAGGCCGGAGCCTGGCGTGTGCCTGAAGACCCCGTGCCGGTCGGTGTAGAGGGCGACGGGTATGCCGACATGCTTCACCAGGCCGTGGATGAGCAGGAAGTAACTGAGGGCGTCCTCCTGCGCGCAGAAGAGGGCGTCAACCGCCGTGCCGGTGGCATCGTCCACGGCGATCAGCAGCGTGAACAGCGGTGCCTGGTCCTCCAGCCACGGGTGATGACTGCCGTCCATCTGGATCAGCATTCCCTTCCGGGGCATGCGCTGGCGGCGCACCCGGTGCTTGGGCGGACGCCTTCGCCGCGGACTGCTCAGACCGGCGTTGACCAGGATGCGCCGCAGGGTGGTCCGGCCGATGCCAATTCCCTCGCGCTCACTCAGTAACTCGCTGAGATGGGTGTGGTTGGCCCCCGCGTATCTGGTGCGAGCCAGGTGAACCACGGCGGTTGCAACGGGCTCGGGTGTTGCGTTGGTTGGCCTGCGGCCACGATGACCGTGAGCAACGGCGGCAGCGCCCAGTTCCCGGTAAGCCGCCAGAATACGCCTGGTGTGGCGATTGGTGACACCCATCAGCGTGGCTGCCTGGTCCAGAGTCATGTGCTCAGCGAGCAAACTGTTCAGGACCTGAAGTCTTGCCTGTTCTTTTTGAGTCAATGTCACATTCTCCATAAGGGGAGTGTGACATTTCTGCTGGCCAGTTAGAGCGGACGCTTTCGCTGGACGTCAACAAGTGGGGCGGAGTAAAAGTGTACCACCAGAGAGGTCATTGGCCAGCGTAAATGTCCGGGCCAGTTGTTCGGGAGAAGTGTCACAGATGCAGGCTGGCAGCAGGCTGGTGAGTGAGTGAGGTCGGCTTCTGGCGCGACTTATGGGTTGTCTAATTCGTCCGGGGCTTGCGCTGCAGCGTTCTCCCTGCTGGGCTTGAGGCGGTAGCTCTCGCCGTTCATCTCCAGGATGTGGACGTGGTGGGTGAGCCGGTCCAGCAGGGCTCCGGTGAGGCGTTCCGAGCCGAAGACCTCGGTCCACTCGTCGAAGGGAAGGTTGGTGGTCACCATTGTGGAGCCCCGCTCGTAGCGCTGGCTGAAGACCTCGAAGAGCAGTTCCGCCCCGGTTCTGGACAGGGGCACGAAACCCAGTTCGTCGATGATCAGCAGGTTGAGCCGGGACAGTTGCCGCTGTAAGTTCAGCAGCCGGCTCTCGTCCCGGGCCTCCATCATCTCATGCACCAGGCCGGCGGCGGTGGTGAAACCCACAGACATCCCGCGCTGGCAGGCGGCCAGCCCCAGCCCAAGGGCCACGTGGGTCTTGCCGGTGCCGCTGTTGCCGACGGCGATGACGGTGTCCTGCCTCTGGATGTATTCGCACCGCGCCAGTTCCATGACCAGGGCTTTGTTCATCGAGGGGATGGCCGGGAAGTCGAAGGGGTCCAGGCTCTTGACGGCGGGGAAGCGGGCGGCGCGGACCCGCCACTCGGGGATGTGACACTTAATTACCCCGTGCGTGGAATTAGCGATTAATCCCATTTTCCCATGACCGGAAACGGACCGGAAACGCGAATTATTCCCAGACTGCGGACGCGATATGAATCAGGTCGACCCAAACAGGACCGTTCTATCACACCACCCTACAACTGACGAGACCAAGCCAGTCCGGCTAGATTCCCGGGACAGTCCAAATCACAGCCGAGCCGTTGCCGGAGAAGGAGCGCCCACGGTCATGAAGGGTCCAGTGAGCCCCTAAGACGGTGGAGCATTTCTTAGCAGATCCAACACACCGAGGCGAAACATTGAGTGGCGCATTTCGAAAGCATCCAAGTGACCCCCATCTGTATCGCATGCCAGCCAGTCCCGGTTTGAAGTCTCGGTCAAGGATTCCTATCTTGATTGTGTTGCCCGTATAGCCGTCGTGTTCCCAGGCTGAGACGCCATGGGCTGAAACCCCTTGGCTAATTGTGGGCGTGGGTGGTGGTCCCTGCTGGGTCATGCTCTGTCTTGGTGCGGCGTGGGGTTTAGTGTCGTCGCCGAGCCAGAGTGGTGATACAAAGACTAAGGCCAAGGCTGGGATGATTGCGAGAAAGAAGAAGACCAGCAATTTGGAACTGGTGGTGTTCTTAAATAAGTGTTTCAAAGTTATCTTACTCCTTGTCGATTCTGACTTCCCTGTGAGGATCGATTTCTCTCACTCCTTCCTGATTCGCTAGGGCACCTAGAAGGGATAGCGGTACAGAGGCGCTGAATCGGCCTCCTGAGCCGTCTTCGTACTCGCGCACGTGCACGGTGGCGATGCCTTGGCTTCTGACCCACTCTGCGACGACAAGGGTGTTGGCTGTGAGGTAAACGGTTACGTCCACGACGGGGTCTTCGATAACCTGGCGTGGGCCAGATGCGCCGCTGGCACCGTCCTGTGCTTCCTTGGTTGCTTCGATCTCTACGACGTCTTCCTGGAGTCCCGTGTCGATTATTGCAGCGTATTTGGGGGTGGGTTTCGGAGGCGGCTCTGCCGGGATTTCGATATAGCTACCATCGTCCGCTATGATGATCACGTCGGTCGGCAGCGGTGTGGGTTCGGGTGTGCTGGTAGGCTCTGGGGTAGGCTTCTCTTTTGCTACAGGTGATGAACCGGGTTGTTCCGAAGGTGTTGCTTCGGTTGCAGGACCGCAGGCGAGGAGAACCGCGGCTGCCAGTAGAATGATGACAATGATCAGGGGCGGTCGAGGAATTTTTCTGAAAAAGCTTTTCATAAGGTTTCTCCTGTAAGTCCTCCGGGTTTTGGGTTATACGGGTTTGCCCATAGGGATTGGTTCTTGGTACTGTTGGCTGAGGTAATTGCTATCCGCCAAGCTGATAGAGAAGGCAGCCTTTCCTGGGATACCGCATTGGAAGTCCCTGTCTATGATTCCTATCTTGATTGTGCTGCCCCTGTAGCCGTCGTATTCCCAAGCCGGGACGCCGTGGACTGAAACTCCTTGGCTGATTGCCGGCGGGAGCGCCGGTGCTCCCTGCTGGGGTCATGCTATGGGCCGGGTGCGGCATGGGTTTTGGTCTCGTAGCCAAGCCAGACTGGCGATGCCAGGGCTATCACCAGAGCCGGTATGATTGCGAGAAGGAAGAAGACCAGTAATTTGGGACTGGAGGTATTGCGCAACATATGCATCGAAATCCTCCTATTCCTTAGTCTATTCTTACTCCTCTGATAGGTTTGATTTCTCTGACACCTTCCTGAGTTGCCAAGGCTCCCATTAGGGACAGCGGTACTGAGGCACTGAATCGGCCTCCGGACCCGTCTTCGAACTCACGCACGTTTGCGGGGTTGACCCCGTTGCTTCTCAGCCAATCGGCGACGACCTGCGTGTTGGCGGTCAGGTAGACCGTTATGTCTACGACGGGGTCTTCAATAACCTGCCTTGGGCCAGAGGCACCGCTGGCGCCGCCCTCTGCTTGTTCTTGTGCTTCCTTTGTTGCTTCCATCTTGACGACTTGCGCTTGGAGTTGACTGTCGTATATGGGAAGGTATTTGGGAGTAGGGTACGTGTAGCTTCCTCCAATAATTTCTGTTTGGCCCCCGTCAGGTCTGATGATAATGGTGTCGGTCGGCACTGGCGTGGGTTCAGGAGTGTTGGTGGGCTCAGGGGTGCTTTTCTCTTGTGGGGGTTGGAGACCGGGTTGTTCCCCCGGTGCGGACTGGGTGGCCGGCCCGCAGGCGAGGAGGACTGCGGCTGTCAGCAGGATAATGACAGTGGTCAGGGACGGTCGGGGAATTTGTCTGAAAAAGCTTCTCATAAGGTTTCTCCTGTAAGTCCTCCGGGTTTCGGGTTATGCAGGTCTGCCCATGGGAATTGGCTCTTGGTACCGTTGGCTGAGGTAATTGCTATCCGCCAAGCTGATAGAGAAGGCAGCCTTTCCTGGGATACCGCATTTTGCATGGTCCGAAGACTTTGCAATCGCAGACTCTCTTCCAACCCCTGCGCCCAGTGATTCGGCACCCTGCCGTGACCAGCAACGACCAAAACATCATCCCCTTGTAGATCCAGCCCGATGGGGTCTTGTTCCTGCTCAGCAAGCGATATTGGGAAAGAGGAATGAGGCTCGTCGCTGGTTGCCTCCTTTCAAGGGTTGAGGGCGGCGTTCCGCTCCGGTGTCTGGTTTCGTTGCCGTTAATACTCAGCACGTTCTTGCTTCTTGGTCTCCACGGAGGCCGAGTCCGGCTTGGTATGGAGCTTCAGCTTCCTCGCGTTTGGCGGAGCCTCTCCGGGGCATGTGCCGGCGGTGCTTTTCCGTGTCGGAGGTCCGGATTGCTTTTTCTTGGTCTTGGAGGGCTTGCCTGAGTTGGCTGGTTCCGGCAGGGAGAAGCTAAACTCGAATGTATGGCCTATTGCCCATTTGTGCGGGGACCTACCTCGGGTTTAGAATCGTAGCCGAAGTCCAGGAGGTCCGACCCCACAGACTCGGGGACCTACCCCTCACAGGGCAAGGCCGGTTTCCGCTGTCACGCCTCGCTCCAGCAACCGAGGGTCTCCACCCTCTCCTATCATCAGTCAACTCGCCAATTTCAGTCATTCCCCCACAGAACCATCTGACCCCCACCCTGCGCCAATAAGAGACAGACGAGGATAATCTGCCCATGCTCCAACACACGCAGATACACCAGCAACCCGATTGGCCCTCCCTCCGGTGGGCCCCGGAAATCGCAAACATCCTGGCGGCAGTCCGACACCGCCAAGGCCGGGTCCTGGGCCGAATGGAGACCCTGGGCTTCGAACTCCAAAAGGAAGCCAGTGTCAACACCCTCATCCACGACGTCGTGGGCACCAGCGCCATTGAGGGTGAAATCCTCGACGCCGAACAGGTCCGCTCCTCCATAGCCCGCAGGCTCGGCATAGACCCCACCGGCCAGCCCACACCCAACGTGGACGGCGTCGTGGCCGTCACCTCCGATGCCACCCAGAACTACACCGCACCCCTTACGGCCAACCGGCTGTTCGAATGGCACAACTCCCTCTTTCCCACGGGCCGAAGCAGCCTCAGGCAAATCACAGCCGGCACATGGAGACCCCCAAGCTCGGACCCAATGCAGGTGGTCTCAGGCCCCATCGGACGCGAACGGGTCCACTTCCAAGCCCCAGACGCCCACCGGATACCGGCGGAAATGGACGGCTTCCTGGAATGGTTCAACGCCCCCACCAACACCGACTGGGTCCTTCGGGCAGGACTGGCGCACTTGTGGTTCGTCACCATCCACCCCTTCGACGACGGTAACGGAAGGATCGCCCGGGCCATCACCGATATGGCCCTCGCCCGGTCAGAGCGTACACAAACCCGTATCTACAGCATGTCCGACCAAATACGACAGGACCGCACCGACTACTACCGCATCCTCGAACAGACCCAGAGGGGCACCACCGATATCACCCCCTGGATGACGTGGTTCCTCCAATGCCTCGACCGGGCCCTGACAAGAGCGGAAACCACAGTCCAACAGGCAATAGAAAAGGCCCAGTTCTGGCAAAGCATCACCCACATAACCCTCAACGAACGCCAGCGTAGGGTTGTGAACCTCCTGCTCGACGGCATGGAAGGAAACCTCACCGCATCAAGGTGGGCCAGAATAGCCCATTGCAGTCAGAACTCGGCCCTCAGCGACATCCACCAACTCATAGAGCATGGTGTCCTCATCATAAACCCAAGCACTGCACGCAATCCTAACTACCGGCTCCGGGACACCGGCAACAAGTAAAAATCCCCCTGTGAACCCCGATAACAAATACGACCCGGACCAAGAACCCGGTGCCAGCGGTCATCGTTCTCTTCTCCATCCTCTTCATCGCGGGCCCGCTCCTCCTGATGGACCCTCCGGAACAGCCGGCGTTCCACGCTGCCCGGAGCGCGATATCGAACCGCCCCCGTAGATCTCCGCCAACCTCGCCGCCATCGCCCGCCACGGGCTCACCCCGGAGCAGGCAGCACCCTACGTCGAACAGGCCGCCGTCCACGACCTGAAGGTCCAAAACTGCAACAGGTTCTCCTCCACCAAGTACCGGCTGACCATCCGGTGCTTCCTGACCATTCACCTCGACACCCCAGCCAGAATCAGCCTGGACAGCCACCCATGGTGGAGGTCCTGCGCGCCCAAGGCTTCGCCTAGTACTACAGTTGCAGAACAAAGGCGGGTAGAATCAAGGCAGTCAAGGGCTGGAGAGGTGAGGCGGTGGTAGGTGTGATAGAAGATGTGGCGGAGGTGGCCCGGTGGGCCAAGGGAATCGAAGGGGTACACGAGTGCATTGCGGGACGATTCCGGCGTCCCGAGCCGCGTAGGCGGGCGCTGGACTACCCCCGTTTCCACGAGGGCAGGCTCTGCGGGGGCTGCTCAGTCCCGTGGAACGCAAGAACGGCTGGCAACTGGCGGAGCAGGCGGGGGACGCCACCCCCTATGGGGTGCAGCACCTGCTGTCCACCCCTGCCTTCGCAGGGGCAGGCTCTACCGGTGGGACGCCGACTTGGTTCGCGACGATCTCAGGGACTACGTGGTGAAGCATCTGGGCGACGTCCATGGAGTTCTGGTGGTGGACGAGACGGGATTTCTGAAGAAGGGGAACAAGTCCGTTGGGGTGCAGCGGCAGTATAGCGGCACGGCGGGGCGGATCGAGAATTGCCAGATCGGGGTATTTTTGACCTACGCCTCTGCCCAGGGGAGGACCCTGCTGGACCGGGAACTCTACCTGCCTCGGGTGTGGGCTGATGACCTGGAACGGAGGCGAGAGGCTGGGGTGCCTGAGAAAGTGGCATTCCGCACCAAGCCGCAACTGGCCCGGCGGATGCTGGAGCGGGCGCTGGAATCGGGAGTGCCCTTCGGCTGGGTCACTGGGGACGAGGTCTACGGCAACGACCGCAACCTGCGGCTGTGGCTGGAGCGGCGAGACGTTCCCCACGTGCTGGCCGTCAGGAGCAACGAGAAGCTGTGGGCAGAGACGGACAGGGGATGGCGACAGGTGCGGGCGGACCGGCTGGCGCGTGGGGTGGAGGAACCCGGCTGGGTGCGGCGCAGCGCGGGCGACGGCGCCAAGGGACCCCGGGTATACGATTGGGCGCGGGTGGAGATCCGGCCCCTGAAGGAGCCGGGCAAGGGGTACTGGCTGCTGGTCCGGCGCAGCATCGCCAAGCCCGGGGAGTTGGCCTATTACGTCTGCTTCGGCCCGGTTGATACGACTCTGGAGGAACTGGTGCGGGTGGCCGGAACTCGTTGGACCATCGAAGAATGCTTTGAGGAGGCCAAGGGAGAGAGCCTGCCCCCGCGAAGGCGGGGGTGGGTCTGGACCAGTATGAAGTGCGCCGGTGGGATGGCTGGTACCGGCACATCACCCTGGCGATGCTGGCCCACGACTGCCTGGCGGTGGTCAGGCGCCAGGCGTTGGAACAAGGAGGTCTGGGAGAAAAGGGGGCTGTCCCAGCTTGGACGAAAAACTGATACCCCTGACGGTGCCCGAGGTCCGGCGGTTGCTCTACCGGCTGATATGGAGACATCAACCTACGGACGAATCAGTGCTGCGGTGGTCCCGGTGGAGACGGCGGCACCAAGCAACGGCCCGGCACTGCCATTACCGACGCCGCCTGAAACTCCTCACCACATTTCTGCAACTGTAGTACTAGACGCGTTCGTGCGGGCACCGTGTGGATTTGGGACAACTACGCCCAACCGGTGGAAGGAATCTGGGGCGGCTTTA
The DNA here is from genome assembly GCA_965261795.1 of Dehalococcoidia bacterium. Lineage (GTDB taxonomy): Bacteria > Chloroflexota > Dehalococcoidia > Lucifugimonadales > UBA3495 > CBDCFV01. The sequence continues at coordinate 2,818,398 of OZ253476.1, read as the reverse complement.
AGCAAAGCGGCATCGGGAGAGAGTTGGGCTACCACGGGCTGGACGACTTTTTGGAAGTTAAGCAGATATTCACCGACGGCACTGGCCTGGCGGCCAAGCCGGCCTACGGACAGCTAATTAAAGAGGGCTGATTAATAAGTAAGCTACCTGGGCTGGGGAAACTCCTCCCATCTGGGATATGGCCTTGGTCTGGCGATGGGGCCGAAGCTGGGAGCCCCTGAGAAGCTGGGGGTCAACATCATGGACGCCGCCGCTATTGGGATGTCCGGAATGGACATAGAGATGGCGGTGCGGCATCGGGTTCCAATCATGACCATCGTCTTGAACGACCACGTTCTAAGCGGCTATTCCGTAGATTATCCGGTATCCGCAGAGCGGCTCGGTTTCACTAACCTATAGGGTGAGTACGCCAACCTAGCTAAAACCCTGGGCGGTTACGGCGAAAGAGTCGAAGACCCGCAAGAGATAGTCCCGGCCATAGGGCGGGCCAGGGAGGCAATGTCCAGCGGCGGTCCGGCATTGCTAGAATTCCTGACCAAGGAGGAAAATGCCCTTTCACGGTACCCTGCCCGCGTACCACGAGCGTTACCCTGACCTGAGTTCCAGGTTGGCACGGAGCGATCCCCTCTGCGGCAAGGCGCTCCGTGGCTTACCGTGGTTCTGTATGACGATGAATAATGCTCGCATAAGCTGGGGAAGGGCGAAATCGAACCTGAAGACGGGGGGATGATTGTTGACAGGCTTCCAGGGGCGGGCGTACTCTCCTCCCGTTTCATCGGATAAGGTCGGGACCGGTGGAAATGGAAAATCTCGATTCAAATCCCGCCGATCCAGGAAGTCTACAGCAGGAAGTCTACAGTCAGAGGAGAAGAGCCTCATGTACGCAGTACCTGACGTCGATGAAGTGGTGGCCGTGGCCAAGGAGTTGGGGATTCACCTGAGTCCCGATGAGGCCGTTAAGTACCAGAAGTACCTGGTGGAACAGCTGGGACAGTTGGACACCTTCGTGCAGGCCCGGTTGGAGGAGCCCAAACCTCCGATGGTCTCTACCGCCCGCGAGCCCGGGTACCGGCCGAGCGCGGAAGAAGACCCGCTCAACGCCTGGATGTGGAAATGCCGAATCGAAGGGGCGGCCGAAGGTCTGCTTGCCGGCAAGACCGTCAGTTACAAGGACCACGTCGCCGTGGCAGGCATACCCATGAGCTTCGGCTCCTTCGCCCTCGAAGGCTTCATCCCCGACTTCGACGCAACTGTCGTCACCCGGGTGCTGAAGGAGGGGGGCACCATCATCGGCAAGAACGTCATGAACGGCCTGAGTGGAGGCTTCGGCACCGGCGGCGCCATCGGCGACTACGGCCGTCCCCTCAATCCCCACGACCACGATCACGTGACCGGCGGTTCGTCCTCGGGCTCCGCCGCGGCCGTGGCCGCCGGCGAGGTGGACATCTCCTTCGGCGGCGACCAGGGCGGCTCCATCCGTATCCCGGCGGCTTTCTCCGGCATCGTCGGACACAAGCCCACCTTCGGATTGCTGTCGCATTTCGGTATCAGCTTCGGCTCGGACCAGAGCATCGACTACACGGGTCCGTTGACCCGTACCGTGGAGGATGCGGCGGCTACCCTCCAGGCCACGGCGGGTTACGACCCTTACGATCCCCGCCAGACACGAGACGTCCCCACCAGCATTGACCTGCTCGGCCGGCTGGCCGACGGTGTGTCCGGGCTGCGCATCGGGGTGCTCGAGGAGGGCTTCGACGATGCCGAGGCCGATGTGCGCGACCTGGTGATGGCGGCGGTCGACGTCCTCGCAGAGGCAGGTGCCGACGTATCCCAGGTGTCCGTCCCGGAGCACCACACCATCCGCGCGGCCCAGGCCGCGCTCACGGGCGAAGGCGCCCTTGCCATTTTTAAAACTGGGTTCTTCGGCGCCTTCGCCCGGACCTACTACCCCGCCTCCGTCATCGCCGCCATTAACAAGCTGTGGGCCTCTCAGGCCGACGTGCTTGCGCCACGCAGCAAGCTGTCGCTCATCGCCGCCGAGTTGAGCCGGCGCAACTACCACGGCCGGGTGTACGCCAAGGCCCAGAATGTGCGTCCCACCTACATCAAAGCCTATGACGCCGTACTTGCTAACCTCGACGTGCTCGTGATGCCCACATGCATCATGACGGCGCCCAAGAACCAAACTCCGGGTAGCTACCTGGAGGCTGTGGAGGAGAACCTGGCGACGATGAACTCGAGCGGCTCTCGCAACACCCTGCCCTTCAACTACACCGGGCATCCAGCCCTCGCCCTTCCCGTGGGCAAGTCGTCAGCTGGTCTCCCAGTCAGCATGCAGCTGGTCGGCCGCTACTTCGACGACCCGCTCCTCATGAGGGCCGCCTACGCCTACCAGCAGTCAACCGACTGGGACAAGATCATCGGCGTCCAATCTTGATCGGGCTAATACCTGGCGAAGGGTCATATTCGTTACGTTACCGCATTTTATTGGGCTGTTAGGCCGCCATCGATCACCAGCTCGCTGCCCGTCATGAAAGATGACTCGTCGGATGCGAGGAACAGGGCACCGTTGTGGTGGAAGGCGACAAAATAACCGATGTCGAACCGGCCGACCAGGTTGCGGTGCCTCGCGGCGCAAGGGTAATCGACGCGGGGGGCCATACCGTGATGCCCGGCCTGATCGATGCCCATACTCACGTCGGCGCCGTGGACAATTCATTCGGGGCCAACTTTGAGGACAACCATCCCGGGGCAATCTACGCCTATTCCGTAGCCCGCATCCTCCAGGCTACTCTGATGGGCGGGTTTACCACCATCAGGGACGCCGGCGGCTGCGATTACAGCTTCAAGGTGGCCGTGCAGTCGGGAATTATCCCGGGGCCCCGCATATTCACCAGCCAGGCGTACATCTCGCAGACCGGCGGCCATGGCGACATGCGCCAGCGGCACGACCGCGCTGCTCCAAGGGCGGGACACCGGTTGGCGCCTTTGCCAGCCATTTGCGACGGGGTCCCCCAGGTACGCCAGGCGGCCCGGGAGCAGCTGCGCACCGGCGCCGACCAGCTCAAGATAATGGCCGGCGGGGGCGCCGCGTCGCCAACCGACCCTCTCGACTCTCCCCAGTTCACGGTTGAGGAAATAGCGGCCGCCGTCTACGAGGCAAGAGCGGTCAAGAAAAGAGTCATGGCCCACGTTTACGTCCCCGAGGGCATCAAGAATTGCGTGGCAGCCGGTGTGCGCAGCATCGAACACGGAAATCTTATCGACGAAGAAGCGGCCTCGCTGATGAAGGAAAATGATATGTACCTCGTCCCAACGCTGACGGTCTACGAGCTGATCGCGGAACGGGGCCGGGAACAGGGGATTTCTGAAGTCACCATAGACAAGATCAACCAGGCCAGGGGCGCCGGGCGCCAGAGCGTTGAAATCGCAATGGCGGCAGGGGTCAACATCGCGTCGGGGGCAGACCTGTTCGGGCAGAACTACGGCCTGAAGGCCGTTGAGCTGGAACTGAAGGCGGACGTCATAGGGCCGGCGGCGAGCCTGATTTCGGCGACCCGCACCAATGCCGAGCTCCTGGAACGGTCCAACGAGATCGGCACCCTGGAGCCCGGTAAACTGGCTGATCTCATAATGGTCAGGGGTAATCCAGTGGACGACATCACGGTCCTGCAGCACGCGAATAACATACCGCTGGTGATGCAAGCCGGCCGGGTCGTCAAGTGGGAGGAGCCGGGCTAACCGGGTTCTCCGTTACCTGCGCATGAAGACGGTCAGGGCAGGGACCCGTGTCTCATCCGCCTGGAATGGCCGGAACAGGCCATGGGGTGGTTTGACCTCAGCTGAACGAGTGGCAACGACCAACGGGGGCCGAAGAGCACGCAGGAGGGCAGACGCATGGCAGACCTGAATATCGCTACCCTTTCCGGCGCCTACACCATCATAAGCGAAGCGGAGGTCAAGGACTTCCGCAGCTGCCTGTATGGCGAGGCGCTGCTCCCTGACGACGCAGGGTATGACGGCGCGCGGCGGATCTGGAACGCCATGATCAACAAGCGGCCAGCCATAATCGCCCGTTGCAGCGGTCCGGCGGACGTGGCCAATTCGGTCAACTTCGCCAGGGAGAAGAACCTGCTGATTTCGGTGCGAGGGGGCGGCCATAACTTCCCCGGCAACAGCGTCTGCAACGATGGGCTGATGATAGACCTCTCGCAGATGGCCGGCGTACGCGTCGACCCGGTTACCAGGACTGTCCGGGCCCAGGGCGGGACGAAGTGGGGGGCGTTCGACCATGAGACGCAGGCCTTTGGCCTCGCCACCACCGGCGGGACCGACGTCGATACTGGCATCGCCGGCCTCACCCTGGGAGGCGGCATTGGATGGCTGTCCGGCAGCTACGGTCTCAGCTGCGACAACCTGATCTCCGCCGACGTGGTCACCGCCGACGGCCGGTTCCTGACGGCCAGCGCGGACGAGAACCCCGACCTGCTCTGGGCCCTCAGGGGAGGTGGCGGCAACTTCGGCGTCGTAACGTCTCTAGAATACCAACTGCATCCTGTTGGGCCCGATGTGCTGGCGGGCTGGCTGATCTATCCCGCCGACAAGGTGAGAGAGTTCTTCCCCCTGGTCAACGATTTTACCGACAATATGCCCGACGAAATGAATCTCATCACGTTCCTGCACACACTTCCACATGGCGGTGGAAAGGCCTGCAGCATTCTGCTCTGTTACCACGGCGCCGTAGAGAACGGAGAGCGGGTCATCCGGCCGCTCCGGGAGTTGGGAACGCCAATTCTGGATGACGTCAGGCCCATGCCGTACACCGAAGCCCAGAAGCTGGCGGTGGTGCCTGCGGGGCGACAGAACTACCTGAAATCCCATTTCGTCAGTGAGGTCAGCGACGACATTGTGGACATCGCGCTGGCCTATTTCGACCGCATAACATCGCCGCTCTCCTCCATCCTGTTTCAGTACCTCGGCAACGCCGCCCGGCGCGTACCCGCCGGCCACACGGCCTTCGGACACCGCCACGCTCTCACGGAATGGGCCACCAATGCTGTTTTCCTGGACCCGGGAGAGTCGGAGGTGCACATCCGCTGGGCCAGGGAATTCGCCTCCGACCTGCTGCCCTTCTCATCGGGGGCCTACGTCAACCAGATCGGCACGGAGGAAGACGAGGGAGCGGACGCGATACAGGCGGCTTTCGGGAACAATTTCCAGCGGCTGGCGGCCCTGAAGCAGAAGTACGACCCGGGAAACCTGTTCAGCCACAACCAGAACATCCGGCCGCGGCTTTAGTTCCTGCGGGCAGGAGCGCTGATGTTTCTCCAAGGCGAAACTATAGTCTCGTCAGGCGGCGTTCGACTGACTTGACCAGTACTGGCAGTATCCATCGATAGTGAGGTGCAGTTATGACCGAAAGTCGGGAGAGTATAGTGCAGGAAGCGATCGATGTGGCTATCGGAGAGCGCGGGGAAATCGGAGTACAGGTCGCCGCCTACCTCGACAACGAACTGGTGATCGACCAGTGGGGCGGCTTGGCCGATGAGACCACCGGTCAGGAGGTCGACGGAGACACGCTCTTCCAGGTGTTTTCCAACATAAAGGCCGTGACGGCAACGGCCCTGCACATCCAGGTGGAACGGGGCCTGGTCGATTACTACCAGCCAGTGGCGAAGTACTGGCCCGAATTCGGCAAGCACGGCAAGGACAGGGGTACGGTGTTCGACGCGTTGACCCACCGCATCGGCGTGCCGCTCATGCCCGTGGGAGTAACTCCTGAGCTCATGTGCGACTGGGAATGGATGGTGGACCAGATCGCGGAGATGCATCCTCTCTTCGAGCCGGGGACTCGCAGTGGTTACATGGCCTACACCTTCGGTTGGGTGGTTGGGGAGGTCGTGCGGCGTACCGACAAGCTGCACCGGCCATTCGGCCAGTTCATCCAGGATGAAATCTGCCAGCCACTGAGCATCAGCGAACTGTGGGCCGGGATCCCGACAGATGTGGAGCCCCGGGTGGCCAAAATGACCAATTTACCTCCGATCCCTCCAGGCGCCCCTGGAGTGCCCCCAGACTCGCTGCGGCCCCGGGCCACCCCGCCGGAGGTTGCGACAACCCAGGAGGTATTCGGCCGCTCCGATGTGCGCCAGGCCTGCATCCCCGGGGCCCAGGGAATCATGAACGCGCGGAGCCAGGCCCGCTTCTACGCCATGCTGGCCAATGGCGGCGAACTGGACGGCGTGCGCCTTCTCTCCGAGGAACGTGTGCGGACCTTCCACATACCCCGTCCACCCAGCGATTACGATCCGGTTAGCGGCACACCCCATCACGGGACCATCGGAGGCTTCCACTTCGCCGGCAGTCCCGGCATGGGCGCCATGGGGAGTAACCCGCTGGCTTTCGGCCACAATGGTGCCGGCGGCTCGCTGGGCTGGGCGGATCCCAAGCACCGGCTGGCAGTCGCGATGCACCACAATCGCATGATCCCTCACGGCCCGCCCGAGGAAAGCCCGCTGACACCCATTGGTGCAGCGGTGCGGAATGCCCTGGGGATACCCGAGTAGATTCCGTGGGCTCCCTGGGAGCCGGTTTTGGGCGAACTCGTAATTTAGGGGAATATATACAATCTCATACAACCGTCTCCCTACAGTGCCAATGTAACCATCAACAGAACACGATTCCTATGGCGCCAGCGAGGATTAGCGCGGTTCTCCGGTCCAGATGAAACCCCTTCCGTCTGCTGGGACGGGCCAACGTCTTGGGCGTCACGACGGTCATGTATCCCCTGCAATGGAGACAGAAATCAGCGGTGGGCGGACTCTCCATATAACAATCGTTGCAATATCGGACGTATTCCATTTGACAAAAACTCCCGTGTTGCACTGACACGAAGCGGTGGACGCAGAAGATTTGGACGGTCCGGGTTTCGGTCTCCTGGCCCCAAACGTCCGTGGACTTCCCGGTCAACGTCGATTGGGCTGGTAGATCACTCTGGGACGGGGGACACTGGCCGGATCCACCTTTTTGCACAAGGGCTTACCCCAGCGATTTGGGATTGATTGGGGTGGGCATCGCCTGCACTTCCGGAAGTACTTTTTCAGCGAACAGCTTCAGGCTCTTTTCGGCCTTATCTCTCGGCATCCCGCCATAGAATATGTGGATCACGACCTTTTCCAGGCTGATTGTCCACTGGAGGGCCCGGATCCTTTCGATGATCTCGTCCGGCGTGCCTATGGGCTGTGTTGCGCGCCTGGCAGCGAAACCGGCGTCCGCGGTGCCGACGCCGGCATTTTGGCGCTAAACTAAAGCTAAGGTGGGATGTACATTCGAGGGACGATGAAGATTGGCTTGGTTGCGCCAGTGAAGCCCTTTCATCCGTACTTGGTGGATGATCTGGCACCGCTGCTTGACCTCCACTATCTGCGCATTTCACCTTGGCTTTGGTTTAGTAAGTTAGATGGCCCTATATCAATAGCCATAGCTTTCTATTGCATAGTGGACGAACGTGGACCCGGAGCGGATTCGAACCGCCGCCTTCCGCCTTACCCAGCTGGAATACCATAGCCATCAAGGCGGCCGGGTGACAACTCTCTCAATTCCAGTAGAAGTTGCGCCTTCAGTGGGGTCTAAAGGTCGGCATCCTAAGGAGAGTCCTGATGGTACGACGTACCTGAGGCGCTGGACCGCTGCAGTTGCTTCACCGCCGTGATCAACTCTCTCACCTTTTCGGCACCGAAATCGTTGACCGCGAATCCGTGAACGATGGCGTTCCGGTATTCCAACATTTCGGACAAGACATCCTCATCGTGGCCCGATAAGATGCCCTGATACACGGCGTGCCCTAGGACATAGTTCGATGCAGTCACTCGCCGAATCTCAAATCCCTCCGTAGATAACAGTTGGCGAAGGACAGCTTCACAGGCGGACCATGCCAGAAGAAACGCCGCCTGGAAAAACCCTGAGTCGAAGGCCAACTCAGCATTTTGGATGCGCTCCCTGATGTCATAATCCGACAGAGGCGTGGAGTCTTCAGGTGCATCGAGTTGTTCCGGTTCTCCCACTAACAACAGGTCAAAACTCCAGCTAGGCATTGAACTCAGAGCTTCAGCAACTTCTGCGATTCCGGGGGGCCTGGCCATTGAGGTCCTGGTTCGTACCTCAATTACCTTGCTTTCACCATCCTTCCGAACGAGCAAGTCAGCGCTGAATCCGGGTAGAAAGTCTAGCGGAGCGTCTCGAAATACCTCGTATCCTCGGCTTCGGTATTCTGCTGCAGTCTTTTCGGCAAATTGTTTTTCTATGATGGTGATGTCTTCCATTAGAGATGCTCCAGTCTGATTGGGGCATAGTCTACCATGACGTAAAGCAAGTCCCCACGTCCACTCAGATTCTGCAGCAGGAATGGAGATGGACTATCAATCTGCTGGCTTATGCTCAGGTCCCGTCTACGGCAGAGTACATCGGTAACGCTTCTGTCATCGTCATAAATTAACCCGATTAAGCTGTCCACGATAGGCTTGGCGATGTTGTCAATATCAGGCAACTGGCTCCCGCCTCCAAATTGCTTGACGAAGTAAGTGATCGCAACTGCAAATTCTCCGGTAAGTGGGTGAGGATGGGTCCATCTCTTTGCGGCAGCACTTTGCAAGCAAGTCTGCCAAGGGCCACCCCGTCGGGAGTTTCCCGAACCCTGTGATTTGGGAGTACGGTGAACCACAAATTCAAAAGGCCACATCGCCGATGTCCTTGATATTCTTATCAACAGGCTACCTGCGCTATGCTGTGTGGGTCAACAGTCTGAACATCCGACGGCGTCAACTTATGTCGTGTTGGCCCCCGTAGGTCTCGTCCCTGACGGCCCGCACGGTGGGCCGGCTCACCCCGAAGGTCCTGGCGGCGCCGCTGACCGACCCGCCGTTCTCCAAGAACCTCTTGACGGCCTCCACCTTCTCAGATGACAGCGCTGGTGGCCTGCCTCCGGTCCTCCCCTCGGCCGCGGCGCGGTCCACGCCAGCCCTGATGCGGTCCCGGATGGTGTCCCGCTCCCACTCCGCTAGGGACAGCAACATGTGGAGCATGAGACGGGACGTGGGGCTGTCGTCGCCTGTGTCCAGCCTCTCCGCCAGGGCACGGATGTTGATGCCCTGGTCGTGAAGCTCCTCGATGGTCCTGAGTCCCTCCGTGAGATTCCGTGCCAAGCGGTCAATCCGCGGGACCACCACCGTGTCCCCAGGATTGAGCAGCCCGCGGAGTGATTGCCATGAGGGTCGGCGCATGTTCCGGCCTGATGCCACGTCGGTGAAGATGCGGTCGTCCCTGAGCCCGTGGTTGGTGAGGATGCGGCGCTGGGTGGCCAGTCCGCTCGCGTCCTCCGCCTGGGAGACCCGGATGTAGCCGAAGACTGCGGGGTCCATGGGCCCACCTCTCCGTGTGACAATTAAACACTCCCCTTAGTACTACAGCCGCACGTGGCAGCTAGAAGGGTCAAGAAGGGTCAACTGGCGTTCATCATGACAAGACCAGCTATGGCCTGATGTCGTCGTCCCTATCTGGATCAGGTTTGAATCGACTCTGGCGCATGGTTGGAAATTCCGCGTCGATGGATCTGCAACTGTAGTGCTAGATGTCTTCCGGCCTTCCGTAGACCACTTCCCATAGCCAGCGCATCGCACGCCGAAACCACTGTCGAAGGCGTGCCACCTTGCTCCCCCCAACGACAGTCAAGTTGGGGGCGGATATGCTTGCGTTGACAATCAGAGGCTTGGCGCGGAGTGTGACCCGCCGAGGTGGGCGAACGATCCCCGCTGCCTCCAATGTCGACCTCACGAGCTCCCCTATCTCTTGCGGGAGGTTCGCTCTCAAATCCCCATACTCTTCTTCCAGCATACGGATCCGGTCTGGAAGCGCTCCTACCTGCTGGTCTACTAGCTGCGCTACTTCGGACCTGTCCCTTTCCAGCATTGAGGCCACGGTCAGCACCACAAACGCTGACCATAAGAAGAATGCACCCACATAGAGGAATGGCCGCATGACGAGGCAGTCACGTCCAACGTAGTCGATGGTCGGAGTTCCAATCACCGGCAGTAGAATAGTGACGATGATCATTATGTAGTGGTAACCAGAAAGAATCCTGAAGCGCCGCCGAATATAGAGGTACACGTATCTGTCTCCTTAACGCGAGTGATACAACCTGATTAGCACTACATTAGTCCCCTGGCCCAGGCTGCCAAACAACCAGGTGTTTTATTGCCACGCTCTACGGTGGAGTGTATTCGTATCTGGGCGATGTGACAATCAACCCTGGAGAAGATGCCAGGATGGAGCAAATGGCGGCGGAGGGTTTGATTACCAGTGTTCCCCCTTGACTCGGTAGGGCCTTCTGTCGATGCCTGGACGGACAACATAGTTTCCGGGTTAAGATGGTTCCCAACCCCGATCAGGAGGCCTGAGATAGCACAGCACCAGAGGTGTGGCTTTCAGTAGAGGACAAACATACGGACGGTGACTACAACACTTCGGTTCTGTCTACAGTCAAGCTGGACGGGAAAGAGTAAGACGGAGCGGAACCGCTCCGCCGCTTTCCGCCTTGACAGGGCGGTATGTTTCTATCACAGCTTGAGAGGGGACATTGAAACGTCGGAATGGATTGCCAACTACGCCGCTCTATGGACCGTAGCAACCGTGTTACTCGAATTTCACATAGCTGCACTGGCATGGCGAATGCGAAGAGAACTGGACATGCAGGCAGGGGGTCAACCAACGTGGCTCACCCTAAACTAAAGTCAAAGTGGGATGTGCATTTGCCGGGTGCGGGGAAGCAGGCCAGGAATCTCGAACGAGTGCTTCGGCCTTTGATTGCAGGACGGTGCGGCAGCGGCGCTTCACCTCTTCTTTTCGGCTGGCCAGACCGGCGAGGAAGCTGCCGACCCTCTCCTGCACCTTGGCCCTGCTTCCCAGGCACAGGTTCCCCGTCGCCTCCTCTCTCGCCCAACCCCAGATCGCCTCATCCCCGTTGAAGTCCGGGCTGTAGCCCGGTAGGTTCACCAGCCGCAGCTCCAAGCATGGCGTCCGCAGGTACTCCCTCAACGCCTCGCCACGGTGCGCCGGCGCGTTGTCCCAGATGACGTTCAATGACCCAAGGTGCCTCTCCCTCAGTTGCCTCAGGAAGGTCTCCGATGTTCCGGCGTTGCTGTTCCCCTCCAGTTCCATCCACTCCACCTCCCCTGTCTCCAGGCACATCGCCGAGTAGTAGCTGGCCTTCTCGCCACGCCGCGGGCTGGTCGACTCCACCTGGGCCGGCTCTCCTTTCAGGACCCACTTGCTCCGCAGTTCAGCCTCTGCCCTGAAGTGGGCTTCGTCAGCAAAGAATATCTTGCCGCCAGTCAGTCGCGCCTCTTGCGTCAGGGCGGCGTATTCCGCCACGAAGCACTCCCGTTTACTCTCATCAGCCTTGACCAGCTGCTTCTTGGGACGCTTCAGAACAAAGCCCAAGCGGTGCAGAACCTGTCCCCGTGTAGACGGGGATAGTTCAGGCAACCGCTGCGGCTCAGGCTGATGCCGAACCGTTCCGAGACAAACTGGTGCACCACCTCCAGTTCCAGTTGGCCATCCCGATGCCCGCCGCCGGCAACTCTTGCACGGCCCCTTTCAGCGCCGCCCGCTGCGCCTCGCCGAGGGCGGGCCCCCCTCCGGGACTGCTCGAAAATCAAGGCGGCAGGCCCGCCCTGGCCAAAGGCGGCGGCCCATCGTCCGATGGTGTGAGGATCCCGTCCCAAGGGCTGCGCCGTACCCGAAGCCGTCCATCCTTGGGCCAGGACCAGACGGCGTGCCATCGTTCACGCCCCCGGGGCGTGGGCGCCAGAATAAGCCGCCGGTGCAAATCCCTGCCATCCATCTGCCATTGTTTGAGAAACCGGTCTATTTCCCGTACACCCATCACCACCCCCTCCCTGACTCCATGGCACGCTAACCCAGTTCCTCCGTAAATTTACCTCATGCTTCTGCGTATTTCACCTTGGCTTTGGTTTAGGATTCTGGCGACACGGGGTGTGGGGGATCCGGACCACTCAGCGCCGCCGAGCGGCCGTACTCCGTGACGGACGCATAATCCTGTTCAGGCGCGGTCACAACGGCCCCCAGCGATGCCAAGGGGCGTGCCCAAGGTTGTGGAGACATGGGAGGGGCCGGTGAGGTGAGCTACTCGGTGGGGAGGACCTTGTGGGGACTGCATCTTCCGTTTCACCCAACCGACCGAGGCAAACCCCGATGAAGCCGCATTTGCCACTTCCCGCCACGGCCTGAGGTTCATCGCGGATAGAGGCGAGGCCTGTGAGCAAGCGCCACCCCAAGCCGAAACGTACTATGGACCAAGCGAAAGGGCCGGAAAGGCGTACAGCCGCGTGCAGCACTGGTAAATTGGCAGAGCCTGCTTGATGTACGATGCGAATCTAATCCGGCACTGGCGTGACCGGCGCTTCGCATAAATCAGACCACAGCTTAAAGGGAAGGAAGGCCGATCTTGTGGTCCGACGAATCGGAGTTTCACCTGTTGCACGCATTGCTGTGCACTTGCGGCGCCGGTTGCCCATACGCCGGTAATCCAGCGCAAGCTTAGTTTTTCGCAGCTGAGCACTGTCAGCATGACCAGAGGACTTTACAGCGGTACAGGACCCTTCTTACAAAAGGCCTGACGCCTTCAGGTTCCCGGAACAGTTGTTTGACGGCGCACCGCGCAAACTTGTCGCAACATGGGACGGGGCGCCCATTCAGCGCAACCGGGCAGTCAAAGAGTGGGTGGCGCAGGGGGCGAGCCGCCGTCCAGCGGCTGCAGGATAAGCCTGATGGGATGCACTACTGCCTGAGAGAAACAGGATATGGTCAGGGATTCATTTGCGTATCAGCAATACCCGGTTGCCCGGTTTCTTTCCTCCGGTGACAGGCTGAGGGGACTGGGAGATGGAGGATGGACAACAGGCCAAGGGCCTGATTGTTGGCGCCACAACGAGTGTCAAGGAGACCGCTAATGGACCGCAGCCACCTCTTGTTGATGTTATTGTTATCGGGCTTATTCGCCCTGCGCGTGGCGGCCCAACTGGTCCAGGCGGTACATGAATTCCCATATCTTCCGTCATTTGAAGCGTGGCAAGGTTCTGCAATACCTTATCCGGTGCTGCTGGGGTTTCAGGCGGGTATCCTGGCAGTGCTGATCGTTGTCCTCTGGCGAGTCAACACGAACGCCATCTCCCCTCGTCCGTGGAAACACCAAGCCTGTTTCGCGCTGGGCGGCGTTTATTTTGCGGTCATGGCGTTCCGCCTGGTCGCCGGCCTGACATTCCTGACGGAATACGCATGGTTCGCCAAGAGCGTACCAGCCCTGTTTCACATTATACTGGCGTCGCTGATACTGGTATTTGGCCACTACCTGCTGACGCTGGGCAACCACAGGGCGAACGAATCGGCCTAGCGTGTGCCGCCGCCCGCAGTCGCTTATTGCGCTGCCTGCAGTTTCGGGCTTCAAAGAAACGGGGCATGAATTACTAAATGGCGAAAATTTCAAGGCTGGCAGAATCAGGCTCGTACCCAGTGGTCATTGTCCTGGGGTTCGCGCTGTACATGACACTCGCCGGAGCGGGCTGGCATGTGACACTCGCGTCCTACGGTGCGGCGGCGGTTGGCGTGGGGCTCATCGCGCTGCATGAGATCAAGCTGCCCTACCGCAAAGACTGGCGCCCGCCCGCAGAGGACGTCCGAACTGACGCGATATTCCTCATTGTTGTGCAGGTGGCGCTCCCTTACCTGCTGGCGATCACCGTGGTCATCGGCCTTGCGGGAGCCCTCAAGGCTGGCGGGCTGACCGTCGATGTCTTCTGGCCCCACAACCTTCCGGTAGTGGCGCAAGTCGGCATAATGATGTTGGCAGCCGATTTCATGCGGTACTGGATGCATAGGGCTTTTCATCGGTACCCGCCCATGTGGCGGCTCCATGCGGTGCATCACTCGCCGGCTCAGCTGTATACGTTCAACGTTGGAAGGTTCCACCCCGTCGAAAAGTCCATCCAGTACGCCGTGGATACGTTACCCTTCGCGCTCCTTGCTGTTTCCCAAGAGGTTCTCGCGGCGTATTTCGTCTTCTATGCCCTGAACGGGTTCTTCCAGCACTCCAACTGCAGGGTATACCTGGGGCCGTTGAACTACTTGGTTGCCGGGCCTGAGTTGCACCGGTGGCATCACTCGAGGCGAGCGCGGGAGTCGAACAATAACTTCGGCAACAACCTCATCGTATGGGACACGATGTTCGGGACCCGGTTCCTTCCCAAGGACCGGGACATTGAGGAAATCGGTCTTCGCAACCGTCGATATCCTACTGGATTCCTGGTGCAGATGAAGAGTCCATTCGTCCTAGAATTGCTGCCATGAGCGACTGAGGGACAGAAAATGGTTAACAATGTCCTGGGCCCCATCGCGCGCGCAGCCAATTATGCCCTGCTGCGGGAGGGCCTCAGCCTGACCCAGTCCCGGCGGCACAGGAGGCTCCTGGAAGGGGCAAAGCGCCCCCGCGATGTCCAGTTGGCGCTACTGCGTCGCATCATGGCGGATAACGCCAATACGGAGTTCGGCAGAAACCATGCCTTTTCGAAAGTTGCCGACTCCGCAACGTACCGTCAGTCCACGCCAGTACAGACATACGAAGACCTGCGCCCTCTGGTCGAACGCCAGGAACTGACGGGGGAGCCGTGCCTGACCATGGATCCCCCGATCTACTATCACCGGACCAGCGGCACGGTTGGCGCCCCCAAGAACATTCCAGTAACGGCGTCTGGCCTGAAGCAGATGAAGCGCGACCAAAAGCTGGGGGCCTACGTCTGGTCGCGAGACTCAGGGGTTCTTCAGGGGAAGGGGTTCGCCATCAGCGGTCAAGCCGTCGAAGGCCAGATGGAAGGCGGAACTCCGTTCGGCTCCGCCTCGGGGCTACTCTACCAGAGCCAGTCTAGGCTCGTGCGGTCTAGGTACGTGCTGCCCCCAGAGATTGCGGACATTGAGGACTACGAGTCACGCTACCTGGCGATGGTGATATACGGGCTGGCGGAGCCGGATGTCACCGGCATCGCCACGGCCAATCCCTCAACGTTCCTCCGGCTGCTGTCGGTAGCGGATAAACACGCCGAAGTTGTTCTAGGGGCCATCGCGACTGGCCGGATGCCGGACGCGGACTCGTTGCCCGCCGCCGCGAGACATGGGCTGAAGGGAAACCCGAGCAGAGCCGCATACCTGGCAGATTGCCTGAGAGCCGCAGGGCGTTTTACTTTTGTCGACATCTGGCCGGGACTCAAGGGGGTCGTGACATGGACGGGCGGCAGCTGCGGGACCGCTCTCAGTGGTTTGTCGGGACTGCTGCCCGCTGATATTCCAATCATAGAATTGGGATACTTGGCCAGCGAGTTTAGGGGGACGCTCAATATCGACGCACGGAGCAACGTTTGCCTGCCAACCTTCTTTGAGACCTACTTTGAGTTTGCCGAACGGGACGCTTGGGAGGCGGGAGGGTCGGACTTTCTGGGTCTCCATGAGCTTGAACAGGGCGGCGAGTACTACGTCTTCGTAACCACCCCCGATGGGCTCTACCGGTACGATATGAACGACATAATCCGGGTCAGCGGAAAAGTGAACCAGACGCCCACGCTGGACTTCGTTCAGAAGGGCAAGGGAACCACGAGTATCACGGGAGAGAAACTGACCGAGTCCCAGGCGCTTGACGCAGTACCCGCGGTGTTGGTGAGACGAAACGTGCATCAGCAATTCTTCATCGTCATCGCCGACGAGGACGCCGCAGGGTACACGCTCTTCGTTGAGGCCGACGGCCACGGAGCCTGCAGTCGCGGCAGCGGCGCCGCAATCGCTGACGAGATCGACTCCCGGCTGTGCGAGTTGAACGTCGAGTACGAGGCCAAGCGGAAAAGCGGCCGGTTGGTTCCTTTGCAAGTCCGTTGGCTCCGGCGTGGGGTGGGCGATCAGTATCGAACCGTTTGTGTGGAGTCCGGCCAACGAGACACTCAGTTCAAGTATCTGCATCTTCAATATGCTCGCGAGTGCCGGCTGGATTTCGCCGCTCTGACCGAGGAGGAGTAAACGGGATTGCGGATCCAGCGGTTGGAAGTCTCGAGCTTCCCGGTACCCTTTCGGGCGGTGTTCCGGCACGCCTCGGCAAGCCGCGCCCAGGCGGAGAACCTCATCGTCGCCGCCTATTCGGACTGCGGCAAGGTCGGGTACGGCGAGGGGTGTCCGCGCCGGTACGTGACCGGAGAGACGGTTGAGAGCGGAGCCGCATTCATCCGCAAATACGCAGGCTCGATCATCGACAGCGTGACCGACGCCCAGAGCCTGCAGGAGTGGGCCTACGCCCACCGTGATGTCATCGACCAGAACCCGGCGGCCTACTGTGCGATAGAAATCTCTATGCTTGACCTGCTGGGGAAGACCAGCGGAGTTCCCATCGAGGACCTCCTGGGCCTGCCTCGACTCGCGGGCCGGTTTCCCTACTCCGCGGTGTTGGGTGACTCGCCGTACCTGGCCTACTGGTGGCAGTTCCGGCGCTACTGGAAGCAGGACTTTCGAGACTTCAAGGTGAAGGTATCCGGCAATCCGGGACGTGACCGCCGGAAACTGCGCCTGTTCCGGAACAGGAAGGACCCGAGGCTGCGGGTGCGGCTCGACGCGAACAACCTGTGGTCGTCGGCGGACGAGTGTATCCGTCACGTCACCGCCCTTCCGCACGAGGTGTACGCGATCGAAGAGCCACTGCGAGAGGGCGATTTGGCCGGGTTTGAGCGCGTGGGCGTGGAATGCGGGGCAAAAATCATCCTTGACGAGAGCCTGCTGCGGGTCGAACAGCTGGATACTCTGGAAGACCCGGAACGTTGGATTGTGAACCTGCGGGTCTCGAAGATGGGCGGCATCATGCGGTCGCTGCACGTGGCCGGGCGGGCCGCCAACTTGGGCGTCGGCGTGATTGTGGGCGCGCAGGTTGGCGAGACCAGCATCCTGACCCGGGCTGGCCTGACCGTTATGCACGCGACCCGGTCCAATCTTGTGGCGTCCGAGGGCGCCTTTGGCACGCACCTGTTGCACCACGACCTAACCTCGGAGAGCTTGATGTTCGGCGACGGTGGGGCGGTCGTGGTCGAGCAGGCCGGTATCGGCGGCGCACCCGGGCTTGGGCTGGAAGTCCATAGTGACGATCTCGTACCCCTCTGAGATCCGGGAATCGAGCCATGGAGACTTTGGTTGGGAACCTGAGGGCTGGGAGAATGTTGTACGTTAGGAGAGACCCGGTACAATGGATAAGCTGGCCCGGTCTGTTTTATCTGCTGGCTGAGTTGTAGTCGAAGGCCTTCGACTCCGAACCGCTGCTCATTCCGATCGGGACATTATTGTCAAACCCGCATTTGCGCTTCGGGCATTCCCCGCGTGTCCCGCGTCAAGCATTCTTGCCGATCCAGCGTCAATTAGTTTTGCCGGTTCACCTCCTGTTCCTTACCCCACTGCTGCGCAGCGTCGGTACGGTAGCTGGGGACTGCGAATTCCAGGAAGACCGAATGATGCACCACGCGGTCGATGGCCGCGGCGGTGGCCATAGGGTTGGCGAAGATGCGCTCCCATCCAGAGAAGACCAAGTTGGAGGTTATGCCCAAGGACCGCCGCTCGTAGCGTTCGGCGATGAGGGTGAAGAGGACTTCAGACTCTTCAGCCCCTTGGGGCGGGTAGCCCAGGTCGTCCAGGAGGAGGAAGTCGAAGTTGTCCAGCTTCCGCAATTGACGCGGTAAGGCCAAGTCCCGCTTGGCGGCCAGCAGTTCCTGCACCAGGCGGTGGCCCAAGGCGCACAGGGCATGGGTCGTGCTGGTGTCGGGCAGCCCCGAAGGCCAGGACGTTGACACCCCGCTCCACGAAGCTGACCCGGGCCAGTTGGCCCAGCTGCTGCCGCAGCGTCAGGGGCATCTGGTCGTGCTCGAAGAGCCTGCCTCCGTGAAGACAGGGGTCCCCCAGGTCTTGCCCGAGGGGAGCTCGGATTCCTTGCGCAGCCGGTTGATGCGCCGGTGCTTCCGGTCCTCGGCCTCCTGGTCCAGCACCTCCAGGAAGGTGGGCAGGCGTCGCCGTGGCGGGCGGCGGTGAAGACGAGCATACAATGCCGGAATTGGCGCTGATTGGCAGTGGTTCCAAGTGCTGAGATTTTCAGTAACATTCTTCGGTGAGGCAACGGGCCGCCAAGACTAAGAAAACTCTGAACAAGGCCGCGGCGATGTGGCATAGTAGTGCTAAATAGCCTGATGCTGACCGGGAATGAGATTGTATGGATCAGCCGACCTGGAATTCCAGGGCAAGAAGCGCAAGACCCGACGGGAGGTGTTCCTGGAGCGGATGGACGGCCTGATTCCCTGGCCGTTGCTGGAGGACCGCATCCGCCCCTTCTACCCCAAGGCCGGAAGGGGGAGACAGCCCTACCCGCTGTCCGTCATGTTGAGAGTCCACTGCGTCCAGCCCTTTTGCAACCTCAGCGACCCCGGCATGAAGGACCTGCTCTACGAGTCCGAGCCGGTGCGGCGGTTCGTGGGTCTGAAGCTCTCAGGCTCCCTGCCCGACGAGACCACCATGCTCAACTTCCGTCATCTCTTGAAAAAGAACAGCTTGGGGCAGGGCCTTTTGGAGGAAATCAACGCACACCTGGAATCCCAGGGGCTGAGGCTGCGGGAGGGAACCATCGTAGACGCCACCATCATCGAGGCCCCGTCCTCCACCAAGAACCGGGCCGGGGATCGGGACCCGGAGATGCGTCAGACCAAGAAGGGGAACCAGTGGCATTTCGGGATGAAGATTCACATCGGAGTGGACGCGGACACGGGCTTGGTGCATAGCATGAGCACCACGGCGGCCAACGCGCATGACATCACCGAGGCTCACCATCTGTTGCACGGCGGGGGAAAGGTGGTGTGGTGCCGCCGGGTATCAGGGGGTTCACAAACGGGTGGAGAACCTGGGGTTGGCGGTGGAATGGCGGATGGCGATGCGTCCGCGGAGTCGGCGGAAGCTGGAGCCTGGGAGTCTGGAGTACTTGGCGGAGAAGCTGAAGGCGTCGGTAAGGGCCAAGAGCTTGCCCCGACCGCGATCGGGGGTGGAGCATCCCTTCCTGAAGGTGAAGCGGGTGTTCAGCTACGGGAAGGTACGCTACCGGGGCTTGGCCAAGAACACGCAGCGTCTGGCGTTGCTGCTGGGACTGGGCAACCTGATGACAGCGGAGCGTCAACTGGCGGGCTGACGTGGAGGCCAGCAGGCCCAAACCCTTCAGTAGGGCGCCTCGAGACTCGCTACAGCCCTGCCGGGGGCGAAATCACAGGGCAAAACCATCGGTAGCCCAGACGAGAAATGCCTCACATACAAGAATCCCGTCCCAAGAACCAAAAGACCGGCAAAGCCGCCCCTTGTTCAGAGTATCCTTAGTTCAGCGAACTTTGCGGTCTTGCCGGGTGTAAGACAGTTTACTGCCCTGGCACTGTTAATTTGCTCCTTACGGGATGTGCCGTCGAGAGAGTTAAGGTGATGGCAGGACATGCCTGGCTCCGGTTTCGACATGTCAATTGGACGAAGTATGAAGGCGGTTTCCTCGATCCGGTCGGTGATGTGCTGTCCACCGCCGTAGCGGATAACGTCGTCAGCAATAGGTTAAAGACCTATGCAGTTCTACGCATGAAGTGGAGGGGTAGTGATCCTAACTCTAATTGACGCTATTGCGTGTAGCTGTGCAGGTGGGAAGCGTCTGAGGCGGTGGGCACTGTCTATAGGGCCTCTGTTCGTGGTTTTGGTGGGGACACTCTTCTTCACCAGCCCCTCTGCGGCCCTCGCCCAAGAACCCTTGCCCATCAGTGTCGAGGTGGAAGTCGGTTTTGACGGCAACGCGCGGATTGGTAGCTGGACTCCCGTAGCCGTACAGATGGAGAACCAGGGTAGCGACTTCGCCGGTGAGGTCCACGCATTGGGGATGCGAGACCAGTCCGTCCGGTACGTTGCCGACATAGTTCTCCCCAAGAACAGCCGAAAGCGTCTAATCCTCTATGTGCCCTACCTGACACCTACGCCCAGGCTGTACGTTGAGTTGGTCTCCGGTGGAAAGGTGATGGCCAGCCTGGAGACACGGGTCAACCTCGTCGGCGAGACCGATCTTTTCGTGGGCGTCGTCGGGCAACGAACCGGCGCCTGGAACCTGCTGAGCACTCTGGACCTTCCCGGAGAGTCGCGAGAGGTTGTGGTGGCACCCATCTCTCCCGATTCCTTCCCCCAGCGTACTGAGGGGCTGGAGGCGTTTGACGTCATCGTGCTGGGCGACGCCGACGTCCAGGCGCTCTCGTCTGAGATGCTGGACGCCCTGGAGGGTTGGGTGGCAGGCGGGGGCACCCTTGTCCTGCCGGGGGGGCCCCAGGAGGGGGCCAATTTGAAGGGCCTGCCGGAGCAACTTATGCCGGTTGTCATTGTCGGTTCGGCGGAGCTGGAGAACACTTCGGCTCTGGAGCGTTTGGGCCAAGAACCTTTCCCTGCGACATTTCCTCTCCTGGTCATTGCTTCGCGGGCCGTGGCGGGACGCGTTCTTACGCAGGAGGGGGAAGTACCGCTGGTTGTACTGAGCCGATACGGACAGGGCGGCGTACTTTTCCTGGCCTTCGATCCGGCGGCGCAGCCCCTGGCGGGCTGGGTGGGGATGCCCCAGATGTTGAGGGAGTTATTGTTCCAGTCGTTGCCACCCTCCCTCATCCTCTCCGACCAAGCTCAACGTGGCGACCCCCGGGGGACGATGTTCCAAGGGGGTTACTCTTCGTACAGAGCCGTGTCCAGCTTGCCCGCTCTGGAGT
This sequence comes from Dehalococcoidia bacterium, assembly GCA_965261795.1. Taxonomy (GTDB): domain Bacteria; phylum Chloroflexota; class Dehalococcoidia; order Lucifugimonadales; family UBA3495; genus CBDCFV01. The sequence goes on along the minus strand of OZ253476.1, from coordinate 2,797,504 downwards.
TACCGTCCATCAACCTGCTGTTGGGACTGATTGCCGGTTACATAGTGCTGGCGGGACCCGTAAACTATGTGGCGCTGCGCCGGCTGAGGCGCCCGGGGCTGATGTGGGCTACCATCCCTGTGTTGGTGCTTCTATTTTCAGGGAGCGCTTACTTCCTTGCAGTGCGGGCCAAGGGAACTGATGTCCAGGGGAGCGCCGTGAGCGTTATCCAAGAGGCGAACGATACGAGCTGGGCGCAGGTCCGGCGGATGGTGGGAGTGGTGGCCCCCGGCCAAGGCGACTACCGGATAGTGGATTCTGGCAGGGCTCTGGTCGCATCGTGGGACGGCGGTGGCGGACGTTTTGGCGGAAGCGGTAGAAGCTCCGGCGACATTGGAGTCAAGATTCGCAATGTAGGAGAAAGAAGCGAGCTTGAGCTGCTCAGGATGGCAAAGTGGACTATGCGTAGCCATTTGAACTACGGAGTCCAGAGGGTGGAGGAAGCGTTGTCGTATAATCTGTACATAGATGGGCGACGTCTGAAAGGCACAGTGACGAACGAAAGCCCCACGGCTTTGAAGCAGGTCCTGCTGTTCACTGGCGGCCCAGTGGAGGACTTCGGCGCCCTGGGGCCGGGCGATACCGCCATTGTTGACATCCCTCTGATAGCCTCTGCCGGTGGTCAACCAGGTTGGCGGGAACAACTGGGCCAGATTGGAAGCTCTTCAAGCAGTGACCCCAATGAACGCAGACGGCAGAGCCAACTCCAAGATCTGGCCGAGGAGGCTCTGGAATCCTTCTACGCCGATTCACCCGGCGGGTTGTCACACCCTATTGTTGCCTGGACTGACGAAATCCCCATGGGAATCACCGTCAACGAGGTGAAGCCTGCCGGTCCGTCGCTAACCCTATTCGTGAAACCGGTGACACCAAGAATCCAGGGGAGCTTTTCCCTACCCGGCGGCCTGCTTCTGGGCCGGGTCGTGAACGTCGAAGGTCAGGTATCCGGGGAGGGGCCTGGGGAGGTCGTCCTCAGTTCAGGGAGTGCTATTACGTTCCAGTTTGAATTGCCCAAGGACGTCCGGGAAATTGGGCGCGCCGCCCTCTACGTGCCCTTCGGGGGAGGATCACTACCTACGGCGCAGAGCGTCGAAGTCCTGGCATACCACTGGGAGGACAACACCTGGGAGCCACGGGGCCTGGAGACTGGTTTGCCCCAGACCCAGTCCTCACCTGCAGGGAGACCATCATCCCCGTACAACGCAGCGTATCCACAGCCAGGCCAAGGCTTCGCTGTCTTCAACCTGACACACTACGGGTACGAGCTGGATCAGTCCCTTATAAGAGAATTATTCGATGACAGAGGAACCGCCAGCTACGTTTCCCCAGCCGGGCTTGTGCGCATTAAACTGGTCATCAGAGAAGGGCTTGTGGGGGCGCCGTCCTTGATTTTGGAGGGTTCGGCCCGTGAGTAGCGAAAGCGGCATCGCCGTTCAGGGACTGGTAAAGCAATACGGCCGGTTGGTGGCCCTCAACGGGGTGAGCTTCTCCGTACCCAAGGGCAGTATCTACGGCTTCCTGGGTCCCAATGGGGCAGGCAAGACGACTACCCTACGCATCCTGGCAACCCTGCTCTGGCCCACAGGAGGTCAGGCGTGGGTTGCAGGGGAGGATGTAATCCGCCATCCCGCCGAGGCTAGAAGGCACATAGGGTATATGCCCGATTTCTTCGGTGTGTACGATGACCTGACGGTACGGGAGTACCTGGAGTTCTATGCTCAGGCCCACGGGGTGCCCAGAGTCCGGTGGCCCAAGACCATATCCGACCTGCTGGAACTGGTCGATCTGGGATACAAACGGGACGAGTTCGTCGAGACACTATCCCGGGGGATGAAGCAGCGTCTGGGGCTGACCCGCTGTCTGGTTCATGACCCCGAAGTGCTGCTCCTGGACGAGCCTGCGTCGGGCCTGGACCCGCGAGCCCGGGTGGAGATGCGGGAAGTTCTGAAGGAGATAGCCAGCATGGGGAAGGCAGTGCTGATCAGTTCCCATATACTGCCGGAATTGGAAGACCTGTCCACGGAGGTGGGCATTATCCATCGAGGCCGCATGGTTGCCTCGGGTACTGTAAAGAGCATTCTCGCCCAGTTGGGAGGCAGCCGGGTACTGGAGGCGCGGACCTTGGACAAGGCGGAGCAGGCAGGCTCAATCCTGGAGGGCCTGCCCGGGGTGAGCGACGTGGAAATCCTGGGTGAGGAAGGTCTGGTACGCGCTGCCTGTTCGGCCGATTCCGCTGGACAGGCGGCCATCCTGAGAACGCTGGTGGAGGCCGGGATTCCTGTGGTCAGCTTCAACGCTGTCCAGGAATTGGAGGATCTGTTCCTGGCGTTGACCGAGGAAGAAGGTGGCGAATGACTGAGACGTTGTTCCGCAACCTTGCCGTTCTTGCCAAGGAGCTGCGGACCCGAATGCGCGGGCGTCGTGCCGCCGTAGTTATCACCGTATACTTGCTGCTCCTTTCCACTCTCGGCGGCATGATGCTTTATTCTCAACTGCAAGAATTGCGGTCGGGTTTGAACCCGGGTATGGCGCCCTCTGTGGGACTACAACTTTTCGGCACTCTGTCCCAGGTCCAACTGTTCCTGGTGATTTTCATTGTCCCGGGTCTGACGGGACCGGCCATTGCCGGAGAGCGAGACCGGCAAACCCTGGAGCTGTTATTGAGCACCCAGGTGTCTGCCCTATGGATAGTCCTGGGAAAGTTACTGGCTTCCCTCTCCTACGTATTTCTGTTGATGGTGGCGTCGCTGCCGCTGTTCAGCCTGGTTTTCCTGTTCGGTGGGGTATCGCCAGGTCAGGTAGCGCTGGCCTTCGTGATTTCCCTGGTTTCGGCTCTCACCCTGGGCGCCATGGGGGTGTTCCTCTCCGTATTGATACGGCGCGGGCCCACGGCCACGGTGATTGCCTACGCCGTGACCTTCATGCTCCTGATTGGGACGCCGCTGCTCACCATCTTCCTTTTCCTGGCCACAGATAGCTCGATGGATGACTCGCCCTTACTGGTCCTTCCCTTGGCGCTCAATCCACTGGCAGCGTTGGCCTCGGCGACGCTGGCGTCTGTCTTTGACGGCGTGCCACTGCTAGGGCTGCCTGCCTCGGGATCTGGGGATTGGCTGGCACTGTGGCACATCAGCCTGATCGTGGACGCCGTCTTATTTCTTTTGTTTCTGTCCCTGGCTGCAATGATGTTGCGACCGGGAGTTTCCTGGTCCGTGAGGCTCCGACTGGTGCGGCTCGCCGAGGGGAGGCGGTGAAGTCTCCAGAATACGGGGCCGCCGATCTACGAGGAGCAATCAGCCCGTGGCGCAAGCGGCTCGTGCTAAAGGCCGCGGTAAGATGGGCAAATTGGGGACTCGGGGCCGGTCTGGGGATTGCCGTCAGCCTGTTGGCCGTGGCCCGTTTTGTACCGTGGCCGGATGTGCTTATGTGGAGCGCCTTCGCAACTTTGGCTGCGACAACGACTGGGTTGGTGTACAGTTTACTCCGTACACCTTCTTTTGAGGCAGTAGCAAGACAAGCAGACCGCCTTCTGGCTCTCTCCGACCGGCTGGGGACGGCATGGGAATTCCGCAACTCCAATTCAACCTTTGCAGTCCTGCAACGTCAGAACACCCTGGACCTTGCCAGGGGACGGGATCCCGCTGAAACGGTACGCATGCGGCCCGGGCGTAGCCACTTTCTGCCCATTCTAGTCGGCCTCGTCCTGATCGGGCTTCTCTTGACCGTTCCCAACCCCATGAACCTTGTCATACAGCAGCGAGAACAGTTCCAGCAGCAACTGGCTCACGCCAAGGAAGAGATTCAGAAAACTCAGGAAGAGGCGACCCGGTCCGACTCGTCTCTGAGTGCCGAAGAGAGGGCCAACTTGGAGGAGGCGCTGGAGAAGTTAAAGGAAACTCTCAGTGAGGCTGAAACAAAACCCGAGGTACTGGCCGCACTCTCTGTGGCTGAAGAGAAGGTCAACTTGTTAAGGGAGCCGAAAATCGGCCAGGACAAAGAGCTGCAGGATGTTGGAGCAATCCTGAATGCTTCACCTACTACCCGGGCACTGGGGCAGACGCTCCAGTCGATGGACGAAGCGGCTCTATTCGATGCCATAGAAGCTCTGGCGGAACAGATAAATTCTGTGAGCGAGGATGAGCTTCAAGATTTGGCGGCGGCCCTCCAGCAGGCGGCCAATGCCGCCACCGGGAATGAAGCTCTGGCCGGCTCTCTCAGGCAAGCCTCACGGGCGATTGCCTCCGGTGACCCAGAGACAGCCCTGGGAGAACTGGCAGACAGGCTGGCGTCGGTTCGGGAGGGAGTGGAAGCCTTGAAGACCCTTGAGGGGACGCAGGCCGGCCTGCGAAGTGCTCGCTCGGTCATCAGCGGCGTCGCCCTGGTTCAGGCCCCAGGGGGCCAGGCCGCCGGTGAAGAACAACAGGTTGGTGGAGGCTCCGTATCGGGATCAGGTCAGGGTAGCAAGGACGGCCATAGTGAAGGCGCGGGAGGAGATGGACCAGGTGGAGAGGGCAACAGGGGTCCTGGTCCCGGTGGCGGCGCGGGCGGAAGCGGCGCGGGTAGCCAACCGGGGGCCCGCCAGGGAGACGCTACCGACAGACTTCTCACCGAAGGGGAGACTGTTTTCGTACCGAGTTACGGCCCGGGAGTTCCCACGGAGGTGCGGGTGCGCCCTGGCCAAGGAATCGCCCCTGGAAGGCTCCGCCCGTATAACGAAGTTCTGGGAGAGTACGCGGATCAAGCCCGGGAGCATATGGAACGAAGCCGGGTGCCCCAAGGCTATAAGGACCTGGTGCGCCGCTACTTTGCGGAGCTGGAGCCGTAGACTAAAACCGCCATGGTAATCGGTAAAGGGAATACCCCCTTGCCGCCGAAGTCCCAATATCCCTGGCAAGATGGGGTGAAGGAGGCTCTCGATGGACGGGAGCGTCACTCTGAACACTGGCCCAGTTCCGGAAGTCATACACTTTAGGAGCGCCCGCATGGACCAACCCCAAGGGAAAACGGCGGTCGGCGAGCAGGACGTTGCCGAATTCATCGAGACGGCGCGGCGTTTGGAGGAGGAGATTGGCCGTGTCATTGTGGGCCAACGACAGGTTGTGCGGGATGTCGTCATCGCCCTTTTATCGGGGGGGCACGTTCTGCTTGAGGGGGTACCCGGCCTGGGCAAGACTCTGCTGATCCGCACCCTTGGGGAGGCGCTGAAACTCTCGTTCTCCCGTATTCAGTTCACCCCTGACCTGATGCCCGCAGATATCGTTGGTACCAACGTCCTCACCGAAGACGACCAAGGACGGCGTTCCCTTCAATTCCAGCAGGGCCCCATTCTTGCCAACTTGGTGCTGGCTGACGAAATCAACCGGGCTACACCCAAGACCCAATCGGCCTTGCTGGAGGCCATGCAGGAGGGCACGGTGAGCGTGGGTAACGCCACTCGTGCGTTGCCCTCACCTTTCTTCGTAATGGCGACCCAAAACCCGATAGAGATGGAGGGGACGTACACCCTTCCTGAAGCGCAGCTTGACAGGTTCTTCTTCAAGGTGCTGGTGCCCTTTCCAGACCGTGCGGACCTAAGCGAGATTTTGCGGCGCACCATTCGCTACGAACCTGAGCACGCCAATCCCGTGGCCGATGGTCCTGCACTGATTGACATGATTCACTTGGCGAGAGCGGTACCCATAGCCTCGTATGTGCAGGAATACGCGCTGGCCCTGGTCCTGGCCACCCATCCTGAGCGAGAAGAAGCGCCAGATCCGGTGAGGCAATACGTTCGCTACGGGGCAAGCCCGAGGGGACTTCAAGCCCTGGTCATAGGGGGCCAGGTTCGGGCTCTACTGGAGGGACGGTATAACCTATCGAGAGATGACCTGCAAGCAGTGGCCTATCCCGCTTTGCGCCACCGACTCATCCTTAATTTCGAGGCTCAAGCGGAGGGTGTTACGGCGGACCGGATTATCGAGCAGATGCTGGAGGCGGTGCCGCCGGAAGGGGCCTGAAGCCCGGCGACTGTGAGACTCAAAGGGGACCAAGGAGGGGGCGCGGATAACTTCCCCAGGGCTGCTCAGTTCCAGTAGTCCAACCGCTTTGAAATGATGAATATTGGAGCTCGAGTATCATGCTTGAACACCGCCTCCCAAGTATTGCTGGGCACTCATGCCAATCTCGGCTTACTCCTCATTTTGAAGGTGTTCGCCTGCTAAGTTCTGTTGACATTCCCCCGTCATTCCAGCACAAGCGGTAAGCCAGATGCGCCGGCCCTCAGTCAAGTTCTCTCCCATTAGCAGTCCTGGATTCCCGGCTTCGCAGGATTGATGATATTCGGAGGCCCAGCAGCCACATATAGCAAATGTCAACACAACCTGCACAGTTATTGTGCAGTCCGCACTGAGAATCGGCTTTTATTCACCAGCCCATAGTCGCAAACGCTCTGCCTGCTCCGGATGGAACCGCTTCTGCGACGGCTTATCCTCCCGATGCGGCGGCAGATCCGAAAACTGGCAAAATAAGGTCAGCTATGGTTAGAAGGACAGGTTTGTTCACTCCGGATTTCTTGCACAAGCTGGAGGCCCTGGGGCTGGCCACACGGCAAAGTCTTGCCGGGCCTGGCATTGGTCCCCGGCGCTCGCCAAGGCTAGGAATGTCAGTGGAGTTCTCAGACTTCCGCAACTACGCACCGGGAGATGACTACCGCCGCATTGACTGGAACGCCTACGCCCGCCTGGAGCGCTTGTTCCTGCGTCTCTACCGTGCTGAGGAGAACCTGACCGTCTCGCTGCTACTGGACAATTCCCGCTCCATGGCCTGGGGCGAACCTTCCAAATTTGACCTTGCCTGCCGGGTGGCTGGCGCCCTGGCCTACCTGGCCCTGTTGGGGTACGACCGGGTAGGAGTCTTTCCTCTAGGCGGCGACCTCGGGGACCATCTGCCGGCCGTAGGGGGCAGGGCCCATGTCTGGAAGGTATGGGATTTCCTGGAACAACTTCAGATACTGGACACAACTGACCTTGGAGAGGCCCTCTCTTCCTTTGCTTCGCGCTACTGCCGGCGCCCTGGACTCTCCGTACTTGTTACTGACCTGCTGACCGACAGCGACTGGCGAGCCGGGCTGCAAACATTAGTGGCTGCACGTCAGGAGGCAATCGTACTCCAAATCCTGGCGCCTGAAGAAATAACCCCGGAGATAACGGGTCACTGGCAAATGGTTGACGATGAAGACGGCACGTCGCTGGAAGTCACGCTAACGCCCAGGACCCTCCAGGCGTACCGAGACCGTCTCAGCGCCTACACGCGGGAGGTGGCTTCTTTCTGCCACGCTCATGGTATCTCCTTCGTACAGTTGCGTAGTGACCTTCTTATCGAGGATGCCGTTTTTCGTCTGCTGCGGCGGGCGCAGATCTTGGCTTAGGATTTGACGTTGGGCTTTCTCGCTCCCTCCGCGCTGTTCTTCGGCCTGCTGGCCATACCCATACTTGCCCTGTACTTGTTGCGGGTGAGGGGACGGGAGCGACGAGTCTCCAGTACCTTCCTCTGGCGGCACGTAGTCCATGACATAGAGGCCAACACTCTATGGCAGCGGCTTCGGCCCAGCCTGTTGCTTCTTCTACAGCTTCTGGCCCTGGCCGCTCTGGTCTTTGCGCTGGCTGGTCCGTACTTCCTGCGCGCCAGCAGCATCGAGAGGGACCTGATTCTGGTGCTGGACGCCTCGGCCAGTATGCAGGCCTCTGACGTTTCCCCCTCTCGCTTCGAGCAAGCTCGGCAAGAGGCACTTGGACTAATAGACCAACTTCCTCAATCCAACTTGGCCACGGTAATTCGGATGGGCGACGTGCCGGAGGTCCTGGTGGCACAAAGCCAGGACAGAGGAAGAGTGCGCCGTGCCATTGCGGAGGCCCGGCCGACGGCCGGTGGCGCTGACTTGGACTCCGCCCTTTCACTGGCGGCGTCGGTCGTCCGGGGTGAGCGACCGGCACAGGTGGTTGTGCTTAGCGACGGAAACGTCTCCATCCTTCAGCCCCTGGGTCCGCTGCCCTTTGACCTTCAATACGAGCCGGTGGGCACTTCCCATGGCAACCTGGCTATTGCCGCCTTCTCCATTCGGCGCACGGAAACAGGGACGCAGGGGCTGGCCCGTGTCGCGAACTACGGCCCTGACGCTCGCGCAGTTTCTCTGCATCTATACGCCGCCGGCTTGCTCTACGACGTCAGAGAGTTGGAGGTGGGCGGTGGTGGCGACCGGACCGTGAGTTGGTCCTCACTACCGGAGGCGACAGTGCTGGAGGCGCGACTGGTCCCTGGAGACGCGTTCGCCTTGGACGACCGAGCGTGGGCCACCGGCGGCTCCGGTAACGGGGCGCGAGTTCTCCTGGTCAGCACGGGCAACCGCTTCCTGGAAAAGTCTTTGTCTCTGCAACCAGGGCTCCAGGTCACCAAGGCTGCGCCAGAGGCATTTTCTTCGGAAAAAGACTTCGACCTTTGGGTCTTCGACGGTTTTCTCCCCCCTGCTTTCCCCAATGGCGCGTCGTTAGTTTTGGACCCGCCTGCGGGCAGCGCCGCATGGGTGTCGGCGGCGCCTGTTCCTGTCCAGGGGATTCGGCCCAGCCGCGACGAGATCCTCCGTTACGTGGACTTGTCGAACGTACACGTCCGCGAGGCGGTCCCGCTACGGCCCCCGCCGGAGGCGCGGGTCCTTCTGGACTCAGACCAGGGGCCTCTGCTGGCAGCGTGGGAAGAGCCTAACCGCAGGATCGTCGCCTTCGCCTTCGATCTGCACGACTCGGACCTGGCGCTTCAGCCAGCCTTCCCGATTCTTACGCAAGACCTGACCCGTTGGTTGTTGCCTGGGATAAGCGAGGGTCTGGTTGTACGGCCCGGGGCCACCATCGAGGTCCCAATACCTCCAGCATCAGTCGCCGCTTGGGTGGAGACGCCCAGCGGGCAGCGGATACAGGTGGTTCCGCCGTTCCCAGCGCCGCCTTTCACTGTGGAAGAAGTGGGACCATACCGGGTAATCCGTGAGACCCCAGAAGGAGAGCAGGTTGGCTACTTCATAGCCAACTTGTTTGACCCTGTAGAGTCCGCTATCGGTCCTTCAGAGTTACCCCTTTTGGAATCACAGCAGAAGCCGGTATCAGGGTCGGACCGGGTCCCCTGGGAGCTGGCCACCTGGTTGGCCCTGGCTGTCTTGGTTATCCTGGGAGTGGAATGGTACGTGTATAGCCGTGGGTATTAGCTTCGAACAACCGTTGGCGCTACTGCTCTTGGCTCCCGCGTTGGGCAGTGTCCTCTACCTGTGGCGTCATTCAAGGCGGGGAAGGGGGGGCTTGCGAGGCCGACTCATTACGGCGTTTAGAATGCTGCTCGTTACGCTTCTGGTTGTGGCGTTGGCTATTCCCGCCGTTCGCTACACGGTCAACCGGCAGGCCGTGGTATTTGTTGCCGATCTCTCAGACAGCGTTGCGCAACAACGGACTCAGGTGGAAGAGTTCGTCTGGCAAGCGATGGAGGCTAGAGGGTCAGACGATAAAGCGGGTGTCGTTGCTTTCGGACGCGACGCCCTGGTCGAATGGCCCGTTACCGGAAAGGGAGGATTACGGGAATTCCAGTCGGAGGTCCACGCCGACAACACCGACCTTGCCGACGGGCTTCGCCTGGCTGCCGCGTTGCTGCCTCCTGACGCTCGCCGGCGCATCGTGGTCATTTCCGATGGACAGGAAAATTTGGGCGACGCGGCGGAACAGGCACGATTTCTCCGGGCACAGGGAGTTCAAGTGGATGTTGCCCAATTGGAAGGGCCTTCGGGCCCAGAGATACTGGTGGCTTCGGTGGTTACCCCCTCTTCAGCCAATACAGGAGAGCGGGTCCCGGTGGAAGTCACGGTCGGCAGCGCCGGGGTGGCTGGCGCCACTTTGCAAGTGTCGCTGGACGGGGCGGTAGTCGCCGCCAGGCAGGTTACCCTTGAGCCCGGAGAGACGCGGTTCTCATTTGACGTGGGTATCGACCATCCGGGCTTTCATACCATCCGTGCGACCGTGGACAGTGAGACCGACACCCGCTTCAGAAACAACCGGGCCGATGCCTTCGTCAACGTTCTCGGCTCTCCCTCGGTTCTGGTAGTGGAAGATAGGAAGGGTGCAGCAAAGAACGTCTCCCAGGCCCTGGAGGCCACGAGCCTTCAAGTTGAAGTGAGACCGACGACCCTGTTTCCCGAGTTCCTGGAGGAGTTGAGCAGGTACTCAGGCATTGTTCTGGTCGACGTGCCCGCCGGGTCCTTGGGTCAGAGCAAGATGGAAGTGATTCGCGCGGCGGTCCGCGACCTTGGGAAGGGCCTCCTCGTGGTGGGAGGCCCTCATAGCTTCACCATGGGCGACTACCGGGGCACGCCCCTGGAGGAAGTGTTACCAGTCTTCTCCCAAGTCCCAGAGCGCGAGGAGATGGGCAGGGTGGCGTTGGGGCTGGTCATCGACAAGTCCGGCAGTATGTCCGGTCCAGGCTCGGACGGCATCTCCAAAGTGGAGATGGCTAAAGAAGCGGCCCACCTCAGCTTGGAGGAACTGGAGCCCTCTGACCTCGCGGGAGTGGTGGCCTTTGATGCTAACAACTGGTGGCTGGCGCCCATGGGCGAAATCGGAAACGCAGCGCACCTGAATGAGATGCAGCAATCTATCGGCACGTTGATATCCAACGGCGGCACCGATATCTACCCCGCACTGGTCACTGGCTACCAAGGTCTGGCCAATACTACGGCGCCCCGCAGACACATGGTCCTGCTCACGGACGGCATCTCACCGGATGGCGACTACCTGGGGCTCCTGTCGGCCTTTAATGAAGAAGGTATCACCCTGTCCACCATAGGCGTTGGGCTGGATGTCGATGCCGGTCTCCTCCGGTGGCTAGCAGAGGAAGGAGGGGGCCGCTTCTACTCTACCGACCGGGCACGGGACATCCCAAAAATCCTGACCAATGAGACCCGCCTTGCCGTCCGCAACGCCATTATCGAGGAGCCGACCACCACCCTGGTCGTGGGGAATAGCCCGGTACTGCGTTCCACCGGAGGCGAGTTCCCCACGCTGGACGGCTACGTGACCACTCTGCCAAAGAACACGGGGCACGTTGTGCTGGTGTCTCCCAGGGGAGACCCACTACTCGCCCATTGGCAGTTCGGTCTTGGGCGGACTATAGCCTGGACCAGCGACAGCGAGGGCCGGTGGACGGCAACCCTCAATGCGTGGAGGGGGGCGCCTGTCTTCTGGTCGGCGTTGGTGGACTGGACCCTCCCCCCGGAGGATGTGGCGTTCCAGATGGAGGGCGAGGTGAAGGCAGGTGTGGCTTCGTTACTTGTCGAAGGAGAAGTACAAGAGGACGCGCGGCTTTCGGCGCGCATCGTAGGGCCACAGCTAGAGGCAATGGAGGTCACCTTGGCGGCCACGGCACTGGAACGTTTCGAAGCACAATTTCCAGCCAACGAGCAAGGTTCGTACCTGATACAGATCGTAGAGGAGACATCTGAAGGGGAGCGGCGCTCCACTACCGCCGGTCTGGTAGTACCCTATTCGCCCGAGTACAAGGAGTTGGACGGAAGCACCGATTTGCTGAAGCGTCTGGCAGCCATTACCGGAGGTAAAGTGATAAACAGCCCGTCCGAGTCTTTTGGCCCGGGGCTGCCGCCAGCCTATGGGGATGTGCCACTAGCCTGGTGGCTGTTGATGGCCGTCGCCATCCTCCTGCCGTTGGACATTGCCTTGCGCCGCCTGTACCTGTCCCATACCGAGGCATGGGCCTGGCTCTTGACAGCTAAGGCATGGATGCGTAAGGGCCGCGTCTCGCTGGAACAGGAGGCTGTGTCGCCCGTGCTTGAAAACTTGCGACAGCGCAGGGCCGGTCGGCCCAGGCTAAACATTAGCGGCGCAGGCTGGCGAGAATCGACCGCGACCGGTCCCCCTGTACCACCGGGTGGCCAGATTACCAAGCCCGAGGAAGGGGGTGCCGTATCTATGAAGAGGGTACCCAGTAGCTTGGAGCAAGACCGAGAGGGGACCGAGTCTACGACGGAGCGATGGCTGCGGGCCAAGCGCCGTCGTAGGACCAGATAGGTTGTGTCCGAGTCCCAACCGTTCGCCCAATCATAAATTCTTATGTGGTTAATCAGGGTCATGAGGCCAGGGTTAGTCACGTGCATTAGGTTACCCTGGGCGCGGGTGATAGGCGTACATGTCAGATTAAGTCCTGCCTATTACAATTCAACGAACGTCGTACTGGCCTGCTGCCCGTGATCCGGGATAATTCCATAGCCCACCGTGGTCAGGAGGTGTCGTGCTATCTCAGCACGCCCGGCCTGAGAAGGCGGCTGATGAATCTGCCGTGCCACAGCCCAGACCTCAATGCCGAGGAGGATAGCAAGCGGGGATACGGCTGCCGATTAGCCGTCTATTTCAGAGTTTTGCCCCTCTCTAAACCTCAAATAGTACGTTGAAACACACGTTTCTGTGCGTTACTCCTAACTAAACTGAAGCCAGGGTGAGATGTACATATTGCTAGACCGCACTGTAGCGGACGACCCCAGTTGGGGCCTAAAGGTGATATGAGGAGCCATGGCTCCCTTTCGGTCATCTTCAAGATTCCGAAATGCACATCCCACCTTGGCTTTGGTTTAGGTCCACCAAGGCCCGCATCGAGGCCTGGGCCTCGGTCTCCTTGCCTCTGGCGCTTGCCTTGGTGGACCCGCTGGATTCGCTCTGTGGCTTTCACCGCTGCTACGACAACCACCCAGCCGATTGCCCCTGCGCTCCATGCGACGTCAAGGAAACCCTGACAACCGGTCGGATGGCCTTCTTCATCAAAGACCAAACACCGAGAGAGGCGTCCAAGATAAAAAGCCGCCAAGGATATCTCAAGGCTAATGTAGAAGACAGAAAGCCGGAACTGGGGTTCGGCAAGGACCCTGACTGCTCCGTCTGCCAAGGCATCCCGAAGAATTGCATGCTCGACACATTGAACTGGAGACTGTGCCCCACGCCGTATAGACCATCGGACCACCAACGACACCCCAAAGGGAGAGACTCATGGAATACACCGAGCCCTTCGAAGAAGACCACGAAGAGGAAGACACGACACTCCCCCAGATAGGCATAACCCCGGAGGACATGCCAGAAGACCTCTTGGCTGTCCTGTCCATCTGGAACCTGGTGCAGCTGGCGCGAAAGTAGTGCCAGAGCAGACCATTAGAACCTATCTCAAGACTTGTCGCAGTACCCAACTTGTTATTCCCGCCTTCGCGGGAATCCACGGGGTTCGACTGTGGCGATTGGGCACCAGCAAACGCAGACGGTTTTGAGATGGGGACTGAATCGCCCGAGTGCCTACTTGCCCTTTCTTATGAAGTCGCTGACCTGTTCCCCTATGGCCATGGTGGTTACGTTGGTGTTTGCTCGTATGCAGTCCGGCATTATCGAGGCGTCCGCAACACGGAGGCCGGTTACACCGTAAACCTTACCGTACTGGTCGACCACGGCCATCGGGTCAAATTCCAGCCCCATCTTGCCTTCAGATGGCCTCGCTCCAAGGCCCGCTGCAGCATCTCCAGCGCCAAGTCCGTCTTCGACCGGTAGCCCTGCCTCTCCTCTCGCTAGACCGCACTGCCGGTGGTGACCCAGTTGGGGCTTAAAGGTGATATTAGGTGCGGTGGAGTCCTCGCGGTCGTCTTCAAGACCCCCAAAATGCACATCCCACCTTGGTATTGGTTTAGTACAATAGAATGTAAGGACAGGAGAATCAGACCCGGCGGGTGTTGATATGGTAGTGAAGGGGCGGTATCGCCTGTTGTACGACGGCGCGTGCCCGATATGCAGCCGGGAAGTGCTGTGGCTTCACCATCGTCGCCCGGAAGCAATCGAAGCCGTGGACATCGCAGCGAAGGACTTCGACGCCGACGGATACGGCCTCACCGCCGACCAAGTAGACGCCGCCCTGTACGGCATCTGCCCCGACGGCAGCGTCACGGTGGGGATGGACAGCCTGCGCGAGGCTTACCGGCTGGCCGGGCTGGGCTGGCTGATGAACTGGACCAGCTGGTGGCCAGCGCGCCCGGCCTTCAACGCCTTCTACCGCTGGTTCGCCCGCAACCGCATGCGCATCGGCAGACTGCTGGGGCGCCAGGACGACTGCGCCGACAACTGCCGGTTCTGATACCACCGGAATAGACTGTAAACCACTAAACGTAGAATTCGTCACTCTACTAACCCAACTACGGAGACGCATTTCGTCAGCATAGCGGCGGATTCAGGCCAGATCGAAGGCCTACCTGGAGTAGCGGAATTTTCTCAAAGAGGCTCCGCCGGTTACACCTGCCCACGTCCTTGAAGCCCTGCTCGCAGTCGGCCAACACCCGACGCTGGTTCTCCAGGTTGTTGGCGTCGGCGTCGCTGCCTACCGACACGCGGGCGTATCCGAACAGTTTCCGCTCATTTTTCGTTGGTCCCCGATTATGGCATGGCGGCATCATACTGCGGCAGGCAGAGTTCTGGCTATGCTCATATTCGTCCCTTTATGACAGGGTTGGCCGGGCGGACGACCCGGATCTGAGGGCGATGCAGACCACAGTGCATAGTCAGTCTACTATTCCGCCCGCAGCTTTTCCGGTGAAGCAACGGGAACTGCAGCACTCATTGTCGTTGATCACAGGCCTGCTAATCAGGCCCTTAGCCTGTTTCTTGGCCTTCCGCGCTCCTTGGCCAGGCACTTCAGCGAGGCCTTGACCAGCGGCCGCGATGTCGGATTCTGGTGTAAGTCCAAGCTGTGCGCCGCGGCGATCGCCGCCAGGCGCGTGCGCGCGGTGGTCATCATTCTGCCCTCGGTCTCCATCAAGTGATACAGGTAACGGTCGACGTCGGCCGGGGCTGCCTGCAGGCCAGCGCACCGGTGCTCCAGGCATTAGATGGTGAAGTCCCTCCAGTCGGCAACGTAGGCGCGCCTGATGCTGTAATAGGGAACCAGCCAACGCAGTGTGCACAGGGTGCTGGGATGCGCCCCCAGGTACAGTCAAGAGGCCACTGGAGCAGGCATCGGCCGCAACGTCTATCTAATCCGCGGCAGATTCTCGTTCAGCACCTCCGAGAATTCGGAGCCATCATTACGGTAGACATCGCGACCGCCTCTGTCCGGTGAGCAGCGGAGTTGAAGTGGGCCACGTAGACGGATTGAGTGGCCGACATTCGGCGGTTGCAGAGAGCACCGTCCAATATGATACTAAGGATTGACACCGGGGTGTCGGAAGTCCTGCATAGCCGCCTGCACTCAGCATGAACGGGGATATGCCGTGCCTTGCGGCGACGGCCATCGCCGACCAGATCAGCATGAACACGGCCCCGGCAGTGGGAGAGAGAAGCTGGCCATTGGCCATCCCTTGAGTTTCTCCGGAACACGCCTGTATTCTCCCGGGAATCGCAAGCCAGCGCGGGTGAACTAAATAACTCTGTCTCCCCGTCTTGGCGTGGACTGGCTGTCCGGCCCACCCGCCGCTCCGGGCAGCGGGGTCAACATCACGCGCCACTGGGGAGTTTCTTTGGACGCCTCGACCAGAAGTTCCCCCAGCGGGACATCGATGTCTATATCGTCGAATTCGAAGTTGAAGGCGGCCTTCACGTCAGCGGGGCAGACGATGCCAGCTGTAGCGTTGTTCTCGCGTCCCACCCGCCTCAGTTCCTCGCGTTCGGCGAGGGTCATTTTGATCCGACGGTGGCAGCCGGCAATGGCGCATTTGACCGGGACTTTGCTAGGCATTTCCCTAATATTACAACGACAGCTCAAGGAGGGGGGTTCGGGCAGGCGCGGAAGCGGCGCAGCATTTCGCGTGGCAGCGGCTGGCCCGCTCGTTGTGTGGCTGCGTACCCTCCAGCCGCCCCAACAACTCAGCCAGCCCGAACCGTTCCCGGGCAGCATCTCCCAAAACACCCGGTACACCTGCGGCCTCGTGAGCCGCGGCATCTTTCTCCCTCCAAGCCCGTTGCAGGCTCAGAAGAAACGCCCCGGCCAGCAGGCACAGCGCCAGATGGTGATGCCAGCCTGCCCAGGTGCGCATCTCGTACTCGTCGAAACCCACATCGCTCTTCTCCGTCTCGAACCCGGTCTCAATACGCCACCGGGAGCCTCCCTCGTATGCCAGGGTCTCCAACGGTGTATCCTCCGGAGAGTTGGACAGGTAGTAGCGGGGTTCGCTGCCGTCCAGGTTCCGGCGATAGACGGCCGACTGGCCTTCGCCGGGCCTGCACCAGTAGGGTCTGGAGATAATGACGGCTGTGGTCCCGCGCCTCCCTGCAGCCAAACAGCGGACCGAAGTAAGCGTGAGAATGCTGAAAAGCCCCGTACACCTGCTCGAAAGCCGCGGCATCCACTTCCCTGCCCCACTGCCCAAGCCTTCTCCAATTACCCTGTTATCCTATTACGCTAACTGTCGTTGTAATACTATATCTCGGCAGGTATCGCCAATTCCGGGTGAGGAAGGGGCGGACGTTGCCTGGCTAGGACGGCCTCCTGCTCCTCCAATGACAGTGGCTTGAAGCGCTCGGCGGCGTCCAGCACCTTTGGCAGCAACGTAATCTCTCCGCAACTGGGCGCGGTGTGCATTGGATGGGAGAGTACCCACCAGAGCGAGGCGTCAATGTCCTCCTGTTCCCGATGGGGGTCGTACCAAGTCTGCACGTCTCTGGGACGGTCGCCCCAGCCGCCACGGGCGATCATCTTGATGGTTTGGACCCCCAGGTTGCGCGCGTGGCACTCGCGAAGTAGTGCCTCGGAGTCGCGGCGGTAGTCGGGGTCCCTGGCCATGGCGGGGTTTAACGGGAACATGACCGTGTCGAAGTCGAACCGCCGCAGCCCCTCGAGGATGGTACTTGGGACATATGGGCCGTGGCCGGTGATCCCCACCCACTTGGCCAGCCGTTGCTCCCTCATCTCGAGCAACGTCTCCAAGGCGCCGCCCGGGGCTGTGACCTTATCCAGTTCGTCGCCGTTGATTACCGCGTGTAGCTGGAACAGGTCGAACGTCTCAACGTTCAACCGCTTCATGATGGTTTCGACGTCTCGCCAAGCTTCGTCACGAGTTCGCTCTCTGGTCTTGGAACCAAGAAACACGCGGTCGCGGATTTCCGGCATCCAAGGGGCCATTCGTTCCATCGCTTCGCCGTAGGTGGGGGCAATGTCGACGTGGTTGACGCCATGGTCAAGGGCGAGTTGGATAACCCGGTTGGCCTCGTCCTGATCGACGTAACCCACCAAGACCCCACCAAAAGTGACCACGGTGCTTGAATGTCCCGTCCGCCCGAGAATGCGAGTTTCCATAGTCCGCTCCCTTGTTAAAGGCTATTGCGTGACGCTTTAATTCCGCCGGAAATGGATAGATCGCCATACGATAACACAGCGGCGATGTCCAGTTATCAAAGACAAGCAGGTACATTCTACACTTCCAGTCCAACTTGGGGATCGGACTTCCCCCGAGTTGCCTGAACAACCCTTGACATGAAACACAGATATTCCGGCCGCAGCTGGAATCCAGGAGTACCTAGGTCAACGTTTGACTACCTTTGAACAACCCACATCGCCAGGGGAGCCCGGTCACTTCTCCCTGGTCTTTGGCCCACGCAGGAGGCCTGGGTCCGGCTGTGGCCAGGACGGGGCACGTTGGAGTGGCGACGGCCCCGCGTCGGCCATATAACCGGCAATCGTCAAAGCGGACAAGGCCGGCCTCTTGATGTGTTTGGAGCGCGCGGCCATCATCGTCAGAGAGGCTCCATGGACGTCCAAGGTCAGGTAGGAAGGCAGACCTGAAAATTGCGACCCTTTTCGGCGACTACAACCCTCCTGATTCAAAGTCTCTCCACCAATCTACACCGTGCCAAAACACCTGACTTATGAGACAGCCTGAAAGGCAATATTCTCGGATATGGCTGAACACAAACGTCGGAAGGAAGCAATGTTGTAGAGGGAACAGATGAGAAGCGCCCTGACCATCACTTCGGGATGAACGGCAGGACGGCCATAGTCCCGACAGTAGCGGTTCTCCAAGGGAGCCACCAGTTTGCTGAAGTCCAATCGCTCGTCGATCTGTATCAGCAAATGATCAGGGTCAATGAAATCCCGCAGCCGCTTCTCAGTGAATTGGAAAAGGGTCGAGTCCCTCCGGCATCGATCCAAAGGTTCCAGCATGGTCGTCCTCACCGACTTTATCGATTGCCGTCATTCTAATCCAACTTCCAAATTACCCCGACTTTTTCAACATGCCGTTAATTTTGACCCGGTATCGCCGACAGGGATTTGACCTGCCCTGTGGAAGGCGGTGCAGCACGCGAGGCTGCGGGGTGTCTCCCTGAGGGGCATCGCCAAGCAACTGGGTATTTCCAGAAACACGGTCAGGAAGTACGTCGACTTGCCAGCTTCCCCCATCAACCGGACTCCCAGACGGACTTCCTCATCCGCAACTCACAATTATGCCAACGGACATTTTCCCTGGACAACAACACTGCTCCCCCGAATCCGCTCCACGCTGAATGCGATCCTCGCGGGGAGCGAATCACACCGGACCTACACCCCTTCATTCCTCATTCCCGTCCGTAATGATCTACAGGCTGCCACTTCCTATAATTCGGACTGGCGGGGACCTCACAAGAATATCCAACTCGACCCGGAATCCATGCCCGGTGAGGATGTGCCCACTTGGCGCATCCAGCGTCAGCTGATCCACCTAAGCGCTGCCCCGGCGCTCTCTCCCCGGGTGTATCTGGCAACTGTCTCAGCCCTACGCCACCTTCCCTGTTTCATTGTCACATTAACGGGTGCGCCGTTGTCCGTCATGGTACGAGCAAGCCCCACCCGGCCGGAGTGCCCGCTGTAGCCCTCTCCCAAACCGGCGCTTTCGGCTGCATCTTTAATTCTCCGGGAAATCTGTCTCTCTGAGAGTCCGAAGACCGACTGTCCTGGCAACGCCTCTTTAGGGCGAATGGCTTCAAGAGCTGCCATGCCGGCAGGAGTAATCGCCACTACCTCGGGTTCTCCGGTCCGGTTTGTCTTGGACCTGAGTATACGCAGCCTGCCGGAGCCGTCGGGCCAATCCTCCACGTCTTCCCAAGTGATGGCGGCCGCCTCTGAACGCCTCAGTCCGGCGTCTCTCAAAAGGAGGCAAAGGGCAATATCAATTCTGCCTCGGAGAATGGCTCTTTCCTTGGCCTCGGGCCGTCCTCCGTTGGACCGCTCCCTCGGAAGCATGGCGGTAGCCCGTATGGCGTTCAGGGCCTCAGGGAGGAGGGCGGCGGCCTGCTTCTGCGGCTTGGACCGGGTGCTCATGCCCTTCAGAGTTTCGGAGACGACCCCGTCCCGGCCAGGGTTCTCGTGATCCCCTATCCCCCGCAGCCTGAAAGCGTGTACCAGGGCGCTGCGGGCCAAACGGATGGTGGCGATGCTCCTGCTCTGGAGTTCCAAATGATTCAGGTACCGTACTATATCGGAGGCCCTGGCGGGCATCGCCTGCAGGCCCATCTCCTGACACCAATGTTGGAAATCGCGCCAATGCCGCGCGTAAGCCCTGCGGGTGTGGGGAGATTTGGTATTCTCAAGATTCACCCGGGCGGCCTGGTCCAGCCGGTCGAGAGCACGGTCCGTGGGTGTCCGGTGCAGCGCCATTGCCCCGTTGTCCAAGTGTTCCAGCACTGATGCCGGTCGACCTCGGCTGGCCTTCCGTCCGTTGCTTTTTTTGCCCATTGCCGCGTTTGAGGGATCTGTGGTTCGGGACATGGCGGCACGATCTCCTTGTGCACCGGGCTTTGCTGCATCTCCTCCGGTCATTGTATTCTTGGTGTCTTCCTTGGGTCTTACAGTTTCGCTGTTCAGTTTGGAGCAAAAGACCATACGTGGCCGATAACGCCCCATTATCGGACACCTTTCCAAAAAACGTGCCGGCGCATCCGTCCGGTCCGCAGAACGCGATTTCCGGCCATTTTAGCGGGGCTAAGGCCTCAGGGTCGGAAAACCCAAAAATCCGCCGGTTCTAATCGGTGGTCGGGCATCACAATGGAGAACGGTCAACTGTTGAAGCCAATACGATCAATCTCCGGAGTTTCGGAGAACTCCGGCCGAAGGCCAGAGCGCGCTGTCGCTGGCCGTGTCCGCCAACTTCCGGACAAGGACATGGATTCACTCGGAGTCTGCCGCAGTGGCCACCACATCCCTGAAGTTGAGACCCTTCTCAGTCTTGCGTGCCTCTTGCTCCCCACCTGCATTAGGGAACCTCTGAACAATTAAGAGCAACGGGTATTATTGACTTGTTCAGGCTTGTGGGGAGACTTGGGGCCCGCCGATTAATCTTCATGGGTGGCCTCTTTAGCCGTCCGGACTCGGATTTTGGGTGGTCAGGGTCAATGGGGCGCACTGCTCCTGGGTCAGTTGGCCAGCAGGGCCTAGGCCCGTTTCAGGTCGGACAGCCCCAGCAGCAGCGCCAACCGGTTCGTGTTCTTGACCAAGCCCCGGCAGCGTACCCCCGATGGGACTCGGGGGCAGGCTCTTGGCGTAGCCGAATAACCGCTTTACGTCCAGGAAAGGGTGTTCCACCTTGGCCTGTATCGAGGCCTTGACCTTCTCCCTCAAGGCCGCAGTGCTTCCCGGATCCAGTTTACGCCGCTGGCCCGGTTTCATGGCTACCTGCCAGTCCACCACCAGCCCCAGATTCTCTTACCGCTTCTGTACCCCAATGTAGCCCGCATCTCCCCCCACCTGCTGCTCCTCGCCATGTAACAACCGGTGGGCTTCGGTCACGTCATACACGTTGGCTGAGGTGGTGCCGAGGCTATGCACCAAGCCCGTTTCCGCATCCACTCCGATGTGCAGCTTCATCCCGAAGTGGTATTGATTTCCCTTCTTCACCTGCCACATCTCCGGGTCCCGCTGTCCAGCCCGGTTCTTGGTGGAGGACAGCGCTTCTATGATGGTGGCGTCCACGATGGTTCCCTCCCTCGGCCGCACTCCCTGCTCTGCCAAGTGGCTTTTGATTTCCTCAAACAGTCCTTGGCCCAGTTCATGCCGCTCCAACAGGTGGCGACAATGAAGGATGGTGCTCCCATCGGGGATCGGTTCCGACAACCGCAGCCCAGCAAAACGCCGCACCGATTCCGCTTCGTACAGCAGGTCTTCCATGGCTGGGTCGCTCAGGTTGTAGCACAGTTGGACGATATCCACCCGCAGCATCACCGCCAAGGGATAGGGCCGCCGACCCCGCTCCGCACAGAAATAATGGGGTCCAATACGGTCCTCCAGCCGTTGCTAGGGAATCAGGGAGTCCATACGTTCCAGAAACTCTTCCCGGCGGGTCCGGCGCCGCTTGTGCTGATAGTCCAGATCGGCGAAGGTGGGCTGCTCGTTCATCCTCCTCCTGGGGCATTACCTTCCTTTCCTATCAGTATGCCATGCTCACCCCTTATTCAGAGTTTCCTTAGTTCGAAGTGCAGTCAGGAGAAGACCAGGAGGTGTGCCTGAGGGCCCCAATAGCTGACAAGATGGAAGGCAAGTACCATATTACCCTTTCAGAAATATGATTGGTTAAGCGTAGATGCGTATACGCATTTACACGCTGACGCGGGTAAACGGAGCGGCATATAGGAGTAAATTAATTGGTGCTCCAATACGCGTGGTATGAGACACGTATTGACATCAACTTAGGAACGCGTCAAAATGTCTGCGCGTTCGAAAATCAACAGATATACACGTACGTGCACTTATAGAATAACGCGTCAATGTCTCCCTTTACCGATAAATGGATGTGTACACCCATAAATGCGGGGACACAAAGACATAGGTGTGTGTAAACGCGTGTGCGCGTGGCTAATGCGATGGCTTTGAGAATCTACGGCTCCACATATGGCCGCTATGATATATCGACAGGCAGCCGCTTCCACTCGTCTACGTGCATTCGACTCCATGCGAGGACGCTTACACACGGTTGCGCAACGATACTATGAAATATCTCCAAATCCGCGTGTCGATTGTTCGGCGAGTGGACGGAGCAGTCTGTTAACCTCCTGTTGGCTGGCAAAGTGCCGATGCATCGGAGTGATCTATGGCGCACATATTGGGGTTCGCTTCATTCAAAGGGGGAACTGGCAAGACAACTCTGGCCTACGCGATGGCCGAGCGAGGCTATGCAGAGGGGTTGCGGACTTTGTTCCTGGATTTTGACCCTCAGGAGACGGCCAGCGGGATTGCTTACCTGAGACAGCAACCGGGCTGGGAGGTCCGCCGTTGCCAGGCAAGCGTCGCTGGAGCTGAAGAACTAAATGTCATCGCAGATTCCGGAGAATTTGATCTGGTTATCGGTGACCTCCCAGGAAGCGAGGGAGCAGCCTGGCAGCGAGTGCTGGCCAATATGGACCTCGTAATGTGCCCGGTCGCGATGGGAGCCCTCGACCTGCTTGTCGCCAGCAATTTCGCATGGATCGCCCGGAGGATGTCCTTGCCAGTGGTTTTCGTCGGCAACAACCTGCCATCGGGACAGAGGCGCCGACAGGAATTGACGCAGGAACTGGAAGCCCTGGAACTGCCGGTATGCCCAGCTTTTGTACAATGCAGGGTGGCCCACCTCGACGCGATGAGCCACGGCCAGACTGCCTGCGAATGGGCACCAAACAGTCCTGCAGCCCGCGAATTGCAGGTTCTGTGGCAATGGATAGTTGAAGAGATGGGGATTACCGTTGGAGAAACAGCGGAGAAGATTAGAGTGCTATGACTACGCAAAGACAACCTCGCTATCCGTCCCGAGAGCAGCGGAGGGCTGCAGAAAAGGCAAGCCCTGAGCCAACGCTTGGGTCTGAAGTGGCACCAGTTGATGAAGACACAGCGGCGAGGTCAAGGGTTGCGGACGGCAAAACACCGACGACCTTCCATCTGTGGGAGGAGACCCGCTACGCCTTGCACACCGCAGCCTGGGAACTGGGCATGAACCTCTCGGAAATAGGGGAAGCCGCCATACGCCAGTACCTCGAGGGAGAGGGGATATCCGTTGCCGAACCAGGCACGGGCAGAAACCGAAGACGGCGCAGACGAGCTGGCGGGATAGCGCAGCGTTAAGAAGCCTGAGCGAAAGACGCTATGCGGCAGACCGGCAGATATCACAATGCTGGCGAGATGGCCCCGGACTGGAACGCCATCACCGAAGCTACTGCACGCCAGCTAAAGGGCGAACCCAACGCCCGTCTGTCAAATCGCAGGGAGTTGCGGTGGGGGAGCCATGGGAGCTTCAAGCTGACGATTGAGGGCCAGGACATCGGAAGCTGGTACGACTGGGAAGCCCGCGAGGGCGGACGAGGCCCGATCCGCCTGGCAGAATATCTCCTGAGCATTGACCGCGACGGCGCGCTGAAGTGGTTACGCCAGAGGGGCTATCTGAGTGGGCCTCCAAGCGACCCTGCCCCCATCGCCGCGCCAGCGTCGATAGCCGACGAAGTCCCCGCCAAGAGGCCAACATCTGACAGGTCCGCGTTGGCGCAGTCCATCTGGATATCCAGCGACATCATCCACAGAGACAGTTCCCATCCAGCCAGGCGATGGTTTTCCAATCGCCAACTCTGGCGGCAGGAACTTCCGACTCCACCGATGCTGCGCTGGAGACGGGCAGACGGAGCACACACGGGCGCCGGATCCATTGTGGCGATGCTTGCGCCCCCCGAGGCTTGGGCCGCACGGTGGCCCTGTCTGCCTCTTCCGACAGGTGTCCAGATCATAAGCATTGAAGAACACGGACGCCCAGCACTCGACAGGCCCGCCGATAAAGGCGGGTTGAACAAACGCACCCTGGGCGTCGCCAATGATGCGGTATTTGTCATCGGCAACCCCATATTGAGCGAGGCCAGCACCCAGGTGAGAATCGCGGAAGGACTGGCTGATTCGTTGGCCTTGGCGGCGCGCTATGATGGTCCCGTCGTGGCGATGATAGGGACGAGCGGTATGAGAAACCTGGGACTCGCCGCCTGGCTGGCAACTGCAGCCGCCGGAGTCATCATCCACGCCGACTCGGACAAAGCACGCAAAGGGCGGGCGCCGGCCGGCACCACTGCCGCGGGGATCCTTCGCCGGGCCATAATTGACTCGGGTGGACGAGCCTCTGCCGTCTACCCGCCGGATGGATACAAGGATGCTGCGGAAGCCGCTCAGGCTGCCGGGTTTTCTATTTTGGGAGAGGATTGGATTGAATTCGCCCGCACCTTGGCTGAAACAACCAACTTGCCTCGCTGGGAAATTGCCAGGATCGCGCAGATCGCTACTTCTGGAGCATAGCCATGCTGGAAGGTAACCCTGTTGAGAAGATCCCTGAGGAGTGGATCAGAGAACTCGAGAACTGGGTAGCCGCTTACCCGGAGGAGGGTCGAGGCGTCGCCAACGCACTGTCTGATGCCGCTGAGCGCATACGCGGAACCGGACTGACCCTCAGACCCATGACTTGGTCCATGATAGGTGAACCGGAGCCCAGGAGGTGGCTGATTGACCAATGGCTGCCCGCCGGCAGTGTTGCTTTGCTCACTGGAGAAGGAGGGGCGGGCAAGTCGAGATTGGCCCTGCAGCTGGCTGCGGGGATAGCGACCAATCATCCCAATACCGACAGCTGGATTGAGGGCGCTGATGCGCCCAAGATCGGAAACGCCGTTCCAAACGGCGGGACGCCAGTGGTGTATGCCACTTGGGAGGACCGGACCGATGAAATGGCCCGCCGACTATCCCAGATAAGCGGACAAGCCGCCCCCTGGTGCGCACCGGCTGCGTTGGATAACCTCAAGATGCTGGACTTGGCCGGTTACGGTCCGCTGTGGGCCACGGCCACCCGCTACGATGGGCCTTCATTGACGCAGCTGGGACGGGCAGTGAGACAGGTGGTGGAAGATACCAGTGCCGGCCTATTGATCCTGGACTCACTGGCCGCGGTATACGGGGCCAACGAAAACGACAGGGGCCAGGTCCGGGATTTCATGGCATCTTGGGATGCCTGGGCAACGTCCGCAGACTGCGCAGTCCTGATCATCGGGCATCCTCCCAAGTCAGCTGCGGGCTACTCGGGCTCAACCGACTGGAACTCGGCGGCTCGAGCCCGCTGGGAGATAAGTAAGGAGGCGTTGCAGTCTTCGGCCAAGGGCGGTCGCCAGGAACCCAGCGATTGGCAGCTGGCAATGGTCAAATCCAATTACGCCCCCGAGCCGCCTGCGCTCTGCTTGGATTGGGACCACACGGGCCCCAGATGGGCGGTGTCGGGGACTTGGGCCGCCGCGCTCAGAGAAGCACAGGTCGCCACGCCAATGATAACAAACGGAAATGGCAGGGCTAATTATGACAATATCTAGCAGCGGAGACATTATCTTGGCTCGGGTGGCAAAGCGCAACGGCGGTGAGACCGTAACAACGGAGACCCTTTCGGAATGGTTGTCCTCAGGGGAGTGTCCTACAACTGCAATTGAAGCCGCCGCTTGGAGCATTCTGGAACTGGCCACCAAAGTCGAACATGCCCCAGAAGGGGAAGAATACGAGGAGACGGCCAGCGGCACCTACGACAGCCCTGCCCCGGAGCCCTCCCTCCCCTGCCGGGAATCGGGAACAAAGACCATGGTAGTCTTGGACCCGACCGGCGAATTGGCCATAGCAAGATTTGTCGGCCGAATGCTCGCTCCAGATGGCTCGGGTACAGACGACGTCGAGCAGTTCTCCATAACCGTGTCTATCCCGGATCTCCTTGAGATCTGGAATGGGTCACCCATCAATGAACGTCCCAGAGACGGATTCCCGTTGGAGATATTATATCTGGCCTGGCTCAAGCGGCCAAAGCTAGTTAACCCCAACACCCGGTCGAGCGGACGCATTATCCCTAGCAAGTTGGCGCACGTTGCCCCCGGAGACCGTCAGGCCGGCAAGTTGTTCGCCTATGCTGCCCACGTAGCGTACGTGGCGCCTGAGAGCGGAGCAGCCCCGGGACAGATGGTTTTTTCGGGATTCCCCCAGCCAGAGGTTGCCAAACAACAGTTCGTTCTGCCGGGGTTCAAGGATTCCGACACCATCGGTCCCTGCCTCCCCTTGGCCCTTTACGACCTGGGCGATGCACCGGCAACGAGCCGAGGACCTGCCGCGCCCCTTCCCCTCAGGTTGTTCGTGGAGGCTGTCCTGGCCGTCCCGATGGACTCCAGGGACACACATAACCCCATTGCAATGCGCGTAACACTGCGCAAGATGTTGGAATGGCTCTATCCAAGTCCACGCAAGCCTCGCCCCAACGAATACTGGCCCCGCCTGATGGCCGCCTTCGAGGCGCTGGACTCGCCGGCCGCGAGGATTCCCTGGTACGATCCCGAAACGGGGCGGGGCGGGTTGCGCCGGATAGTAAACATCTCGGACATCCCCAGGGGACCAGCCAAACTGGATGACCTTATCAGCGTAATCGTTGATCTGCCCCCGGGTTCGGGCAACGGACCACAGGTCAGCGATAACCTCCGGCAGTGGGGGATAAAATCCGCGGCCGGATATCGAGCGTTGCTAAACCTAGCCTACCGCTGGTTTGAACCTGGAAGGACCCATTTCCCAGTCGGGAAGGGGCGGCGGCGATTCTGGGCTCAGGCGAACAACCCAGAAAGATATCCGGGGCTCACGGACACGGACAACGAACTCATTGCTCTGTGTTTTCCGACATCGACCCGCAGCGCCCGCCGGAACCTACTCTCCGATGCCCGCAAGGTCATTCGTCAACTGGAACATGAGGGCGAACTGCGTGTAGTGGAAGCCAAGGGCAGCACAATGAAGATACTCCCGCCCCTTGTTGGGGGAAACGCGGGTTAATAAGAAGAGCAGAACTGCCGCCACATGACGTTACCGCGTACAAAAACTCCGTATCGACCGGTCCCTTATCCGATCGAGTCATTATCACTGAAATAGAAATGCCGAGTGTAAGCAATGACGCTATCCCGTGCATGAAAGTGCGCGGCCGCAGAATAGTTCATGACACTATCCCATGCACCATCTCTAATGCGACAATTCCTCCAAGACCTAAAGCCATGCTTATTTAAGGAGATGGCTCCGAGAAAATCATGACGCTACCCCGTGCAATCTGCACAGAAGGCAGCAAATACATGCCCGAATAAATGACGTTATCCCGTGCGGATGGGCCATCTTTGACAAGCTTGGCAACTCACCCCGCAACTTGCGGCATATAGAAGGACTCTAAAAAACCTATGACGTTACCCCATGCAAAACCAAGTGATCCACCTTCGATAGGCACAGTGACGCTATCCCGTGCGCTCCGCCAATAAGTCGGCCATTAATATGACGTTACCCCGTGCATCAGAACGGCCAGGCTACTGCCATTTAACATAATCAAGCTTCCATGCGACTCGAATAATTGCTCACAGCCGTGAACCACCAGCTTTCAGCCTCGGCAAGGCGGAATTTTTATATGTAGAGTAGGGAATCAACCAGTCTGGAAGTATCTATACCTGGAACAAGAGGGCGCATTGAAGACCCCGTTTGCAGTGACACCACCCCGTGCAGTGAGTGACGCTACCTCGTTCAAATAATGACAACACCCCATGCAAAGCCCGACGTGACCACGTGCAAATAATGACACTAGCTCATGCAAATTACCCTCCTTTCATACCTAAAAACAGGCCTACCTACCCCTACCCCTACAAGGGGGGGGGAGGACTGTGGGAAGTTCGCTTACGCACCATCCCACAGTCCCCATACATATCCGTGCAGTGCTCCATCCGACCTCTGAGCTTTCGCTCAACCCCATCATTCAGCCGCAGCCATCCGTTTCTTGACTACCTGCCGACAAGGTGGTGATAGACGACGCGGTGGCCTTGGTCTTCACTTGGGCGGTGCAGGAGGATCTGGTGAGCGTCCGGCGAAGGGTCATGGTCCAAACTCAAGGAATCGGTGACTATGGCGCCAATCTGTCCAAACCTGAGGTGAACGAACCCAGCCCGACGGTCCGGCCTTCGCACAGGGACCGAACAGGCACAGCAAACATACGGTCGCCGAAGCTTGTGGTTATCTCGCCGTCGTAGAGCACCACCCCGGACGCAAACCAGTCTCCGGTAGCTTTCTTCAGTTTGCGGAGGCCGCGAAAGTCGGCAGGCGTTACCGTGGCGGCAGCTTTTACTTCAACACCCGCTACAGCCCTCGTGCTTCGCTCAATGACAATATCAACTTCTGCCTGATCCTTGTCCCGGTAATGAAAGAACGATAGCGGCTGTTCCTGGCAGATGGCCTGGCGCTTCAACTCCTGAAACACAAAGGTCTCCAGAAACTGCCCGAGGAGGGTACGGTCTTGGGTCAGGGAGCCCGGATTAAGTCCGAGCAACGCGCACCCAACGCCGGTGTCTCCTAAATGAAGCTTGGTGGTCTTAATCAGACGGTTCAGCCTGTTGTTATGCCATGGTGGGAGCCTGTCGATGAGAAACAGGCGTTCCAGAAGTTCTACGTAATACCCAATGGTGGGTCGGCTGAGTTGGAAAGGCCCTGCCAAGTCGGCAAGGTTATACAAATGGGCTGTTTGTGAGGCAGCAGCATTGAGAAGCCTGGGCAAGACGCTCAGGTCCCTGATCCTGGAAATGTCCCGGACGTCCCTCTCCAGTTGCGTCTCCACGTAACTTCGATACCAGTTGGCACGGCGGCGTGCTGTGGCCCGTGCCACCGCGGCTGGATACCCGCCGGCAGTTATGCGGACCGCCAGATCATCGGCAAAGCGGTCGGTAACCCTGGTCTGGAACGCCCCACTAAACAGGTCATCGAGGAAATTAGGTGCACCTCCATGCATCTCGTTCTGGGATAGTGGGTGCAGCCGGAGGATTTCCATGCGGCCGGCCAGAGAATCCGACAGCGATGGCAGCAAGAGGACCTGTGAGGAACCAGTCAGCAGGAACTGTCCAGGGGCCCGATTGCGGTCTATCTGCCGTTTCAGGGCGGTAAAGAGGGAGGGAACGCGCTGCACTTCGTCGAGGATTACGCGCCCTGACAGTCCGCCGACAAACCCCGCCGGATCAGCGTTGGCAGCAGCCCGGGCGACATCGTCATCAAAGCTGATGTAGTCATATCCCCTGGGGTCGCCGACCAAGCGGGCAAGTGTGGTCTTGCCACATTGGCGCGGCCCGTGCACAAGCACTGCGGGCGAGTCGGCCAGCGCCTCCACCAATGGGATTTCAGCGTAGCGTGGGTAGAGCGGGGTTGTATTCACCGTACGATTGTAACTTCGCGGTACGTCCAATTGCAAGTATGACACTCGTCCTATTGCAAGGTATGGATCCGTACGATTGCAACTCTCGATCGTCTACATTACTGCGTGTTGGGCACTCCAACTGGATCATCTCGACACCCCGTCCACAAATTTCAGCCTGACCACTGTTCATATCGGCCCTCTGGATCGTATCGAGGTTTCAAGGCAGGGGTTCCAGCAAGCCACCCTCTCGAGACGGTGACCTGCTGGTGATTTCCTGTAAATTTCCCCACCCTGGTCGTGTAGCCAGGTTAGGATGCCACCCTTTCAAGGCGGAGATCGCGGGTCCAATCCCTCGGGTGCTGCCCAAACAGAGCGTGTGCGAAGTCTTTGCCAACCGTCCCGATGGTTCTGAAAGTAACGGCTATCGTGTCCTGATGCCCCTACAATTTTGACCTGGCGTGAGGTTGAGAGGTCGTGGAACGTAGCCTACGATTGGTGTGGACCGCGCCCCGGTTGAGGATATGGCCGGAGGCAGGTCAACGGTGCTGTCAGCTGGCAGCCATGTAGTAAAATGCCAAGCCGGATACCAACAAGAAGGTGGAAGCCCCCGCATGTCGAAACTACTGATATTCATTGCCCTGTTAGCCCTGGTGGCCCTGGCAGCCTGCTCGGACCCGGCGCCGACGGCCGTTGTATCGCCAACAGCCATCTCACAGCCAGAGGGGCCGACGTCGGCAGATAACCAGCCCGAGCCAGCGGCAACCGCGGGACCGACCCGCGAACCAACCGGGACAGCTACTCTACGTCCGACGGAGACCCCCACAACGGCACCGCCGCCTACCGCGGCCGCGGCGCCAGTTCCGACCACCATATCAATACCTGAGCCTACGGCAACCGCGACGCCTGCGCCGACACCTGCGGCCACTCCGGTACCTACACCGACCCGGATGCCGACGCCCACCCCCGCGCCAGCGGCGACTGACATACCCACGGCCAAGCCTACCCCCACTCCCACCGCAGTGCTGAGGCCCACCTCGACTCCAACTCCTGCGCCGACGCAGGCTGTAGCTACTTGGCGCGGGATCACCGTCGCGCCCGAGCACCAGTGCTCGCCCTACGATTCGGATGACTATCGATACTCTCCGTCAGTTGAACCACGCATCGTCGAGGAACTCGGCGGCGTCTACGGTCCCTACACGGGCACGTGGTTCGAAAGCATCCGGGAAACGGATATCGAGCACATCATCGCCCGCTCCGAAGCCCACGACAGAGGTCTCTGTGCAGCGAACCCGGCAACCCGTTCTGAGTTCGCATCCGGCCTCCTGAACCTCACGCTGGCGTCTCCCA
The DNA here is from genome assembly GCA_965261795.1 of Dehalococcoidia bacterium. Lineage (GTDB taxonomy): Bacteria > Chloroflexota > Dehalococcoidia > Lucifugimonadales > UBA3495 > CBDCFV01. The sequence continues at coordinate 2,766,903 of OZ253476.1, read as the reverse complement.
GCGTCAACCGGCACCAGAAGGTGGCCAAGGACGCGGCCGAATGGCTCCCCAAGCTGAACCGGTGCTGGTACGTGGCCCGCACCATTCAGGTCCGCCGCGAATACGGGCTCACCATCGACCGTGCCGAGGCAGACGCGATAGACAGGGTCCTGGCAGGGTGTACGTCCTCAGATATGATCGTGCTGGCGCCCGGAACCTCTCCATCCGCTCCGGCGACCCCCACTCCAGCCTCTGACGCCGATGCCCTCGCCCTGTGGGACGACAACGGGAACGGGCGGATTACGTGCGCTGAGGCCCGCGCTCACGGAATTGCGCCGGTACACCGGGGGCACCCGGCGTACCAGTACATGCGTGACGCGGACGGCGACGGCGTGGTGTGCGAATAACGGGGCGGCCCTGAAGCTGGGCGGCGGGGGACATCCCCACGCGGCGGGCTTCACCGAGGAGCCGGGCCGGTGGGAACCGATGAACCCGGCAAACTGAGAGTTCCAGACGGCCCGGTCGCGGTTCTCTTGGAACAGTCGTAGCGCACCGGTTGTCTGCAGACTGGCTGAGATCTACGTGGCATCCGATAAGCATCGGTGAAGGAGCTTTGACAACCGGCAGGAATAGTTGACGCCAAACAAGACGGCTGTAGGCAGGGGCTGAGGCTTCCTCCTCGGCGTCTCAACGTCCGTTCAAAAAGGGCTTGACGCAGTTGTTGACCCCCCCTTTTTTGTTGAACGGGGTTGTTGGACATCCCGGTGAGCCTGGGGAGAGAACTCCTGCGGAGGTGTTCACAAACGCCCGTTTGTTGAACACTTGCTGACTTTCCAGGCGTTAGCCAAAAATGAAACGCCACCAGCCGTGTTTGCCTGTAACTGCCTCCTCTTGTGGTTCTGGTGTGTTAGCGGCTGCAGGCGGCTCTGGCAGCGCCCGCGTGAAGGCTTCGATGGCCCGCTGGCTGGACTCCACGGTACGTTGACTGGAGCTGAGGGTATCGAATAATTGCTGGTACCGCCATTCTGAATCTTTAAGCTGTTGCTGGTAATAACTCACCAACTGCTCAAGCCCTCTGATCCGCTCTCTTAGTGTGGCATCCTCGCCTTTTGTTGAGGTCTCAGGGGAGGACTCACCTGAGGTCTCCTGCGAATCCTCAGGTGAGTCCTCGGGGTTGTCGAGGAGTACCCAGACTCTGTGCCGGGATCCGTGGGGCTCCAGTTCTGTTTCCAACTCGCCGCGGCTGATCATTCGGTCAATTGTGGCGCGGGACTTGTTGAGCCTCCGTTCGGCTTCAACTTTGGACACTCGTTGCTTCATGGCGAGACCTCACTATTACTCTGGCGATGTCTCAGGAGAGGCATCGGGGTGAGCGTATACGAGGTGTCACCGTTCCTGCCTTTAGGAAGGGCTGCGGACTTTGAGAATATCCGGCTGGTTCTGATGTAGCCGTAAGTCGTCATGCCGGGACTATACCTTTGCGTGACGGCCTTGTGCAGTGGGAAAGTGTCAGTTATGTGACAGTCACGTAAAGGGGCGTTTGCGTGACGACAGCAGGGAGGGGGAGAAGGCCGGACAAGGGCGGTTCCGGTTCACCGGACCGATAGCGGCCCGGGCGCCACTCCGGCACGCTAGCATCACTGGAGGTGCGGAGGCACTCTCGCTTAATTCGGCCTCGACTCTGTCCTAACAACGGGGTCCACCTCAGGTGGTCTTCACGGTCACTCGGGGCAGGTAGGGATAGAGGTCCAGATCAAGCCGGGGTGGCTTGCCTTCCAGGCGGCACAGCAGCAGGTGCTTCACGGCGTCGAAGCTGAGTGCGCCCAGCCGGAGAGCGTCCTTGACTGCATGGTGGACCTCCTGGTGAGAGAAGTTTTCCAGGAGCCGCAGCACCTGCACGAATTCCCGCTTGCCCCTCCTTCCCATGCGGGCCTCCAGCAGGCGGCGCAGTGTCCGGTACTCCTCAGGCAATTCCCACCCCTGCAGCGGAGCGGCCTGGTCCAGGGCCGCCGTCTTCTGCTCCAACAGGGGCAGGTAGTGGATGGGGTCGAAGACGAAGTCGTCCTTTTCATAGGAGCGGGGGTGTCTGGCAATGACCTCAGCGCCGCAGCTGATCACCACCTGGTCCACGTAGCCCCTGACCAGGACGTCCCGATACCCGTAGGCCACTGGCACCGGGTAGTCATTGGTCTTGTACCTGACCAGGGACAGGGAACTCACCCGGCTGGCCTGCTTGTCGCAGGCGTCGTAAGGTGCCGAGGGTAGGGGCAGCAGGGCGTCCAGGTCCCGCTCCATACGCTGCCCGATGGTCTCGGTGTGGCCCCGCAGTCTGGCGTCCATCCGCTCCAGGCAACGCCGTTCCAGGAAGGCATTCAATGCCTCAAAGCTGTCGAAGGACGGGATGGGCACCAGGAAGTTGCGGCGCACGTAGCCCACCATCCCCTCCACCTTACCCTTGTCATTGCCCTTGCCAGGGCGACCGAACCGGTCCTCGAACAGGTAGTGGGACTGCAACTCGGTGAAGGCCCGGGTGCGTTTACGGCGTCCATCGCCCAGTATCCTGGCTACCGCCAGCCTGGTGTTGTCGTACAGGATGCTCTGGGGTACCCTGCCCAGAAAGCCAAAGGCCGATACGTGTCCGTCCAGGAACGCCTCGGTGGTCTCCGCCGGATAGGCCTTCACAAAGCAGCCGTCGCTGTGGGGCAGGTCCAGCACGAAGTAATGCACCTTGCACTCCACACCGGAGATCACCGCCACCGCCTCCCCGAAATCACACTGGGCCTGGCCCGGAGCATGGGACAACGGCACGAACATCTCCTGCGTCCGCCGCCGGCGCTCCCTCACATAGTCCTTGACTATGGTGTACTGACCGTCGAACCCGTGCTCGTCCCTGAGCCGCTCGAAGATGCGCTTGGCGGTGTGGCGTTGCTTCCTGGTGCGCCCCAGGTCGTCCTCCAGGATCCGGTCGATGACGCCGGTGTAGGGCTCCAGCTTGGGTCTTCTGGGCAGAGTCTGTCGCCGGTAGCCCGGAGGCACGGAGTAGGCCAGCATCTTGCGCACGGTGTCCCGGTGCAGGCCAAACTCTCTGGAGACCTCCCGAATACTCTTACCCTCCACCATCACCGCCCGGCGAACCCGCAGATATACGTCCACCTTGTACATCCGTCACACCATCCAAGGGGTCGGATACAACCCTTATGGATGGCGGCAGGCGGTCCAATTTACAACCGCCGTTTGTCAGCGATTACCCGCCCGCACGGGACAATTTACCTCCGCCGCTTACACCCTGTAAAATTGAAGACGAGCTTTTCCAAGAAGGTGGGAGTTCTCTACATATGACTGAAACAGGACAGCAATCCCAGACATCCGGGGCAAGCTCCACCAGCCCCCATACGACTTCGGGAACGCCGTCATGGTTGTTAACCCCGGCAACTGGAGGCGGCGTAACCTTGCCCGTGCAGCGGCTGAACCAATTGCTCCCTTTATCGGAACTCGCCTGGGAAGATTTTGAACGTCTTTGCCTTAGACTTCTTCGAATCGAGGTAGGCGCGGTCCGCGCTGCTCTGTACGGTCTACCCGGACAGGCGCAACACGGAATTGATGTGTACGCCATTTCACCGACCACACCCGATGACACTGCAACGAGTCGGCACTATGTGACCCTCCAATCGCGCCGGATTAGCAATGTGACCCCGTCAAACTTGGAGAGTAGCGTGGACGACTTTCTGAAGGGACCTTGGGCTGATGTCTCCAAGACATTTGTGTACGCGACCAGTTCTTCAGCCAGGTCCACCCAGTTCCTAAACAAAGTCGAGGCACTCTCAAAAAGCCTTGGTGAACGATCAATAGCGTTCGAAGTGTGGGATCAGGAAGTAATTTCGGAAAAACTAAAAGGATATCCTGAACTAATCCATGATTTCTTCGGAAAGCCGTGGGTGAAGGCGCTTTGCGATGATGCGGCGGCAAGCAAATTGGGTACCCGCCTTGACCCCCGAGAGATGTCGGAACTCCGTAAGGAACTCGCAGGCGTCTACGCCACCACATTTGGCCTAGCCGATCCAGGTTACGCTGGGATCGGGCTGAACGAAGTTCGCCGGGTCGAGTTGTTGGATCGTTTTGTAACACCCGACCTGGTTTCGGCGGCACGTCAAACTGCGTCTTATCCGTATAGCGTGGCCGTTGAAAGCGAGGCAACAAGCCGAACGCCCACCACTCTCGGTCATTTTGGAACGGGTGAAAGATGGAAATCCTGGCTTGCGGATGAGCACAGTTGGTCAGTACCGGGCACGTTCGACCAAGGTTTCGTTGCCCAGCCTGCGGTGGCAGTGGAACGCCGACCAGCGGACCATTGGATAGGCACAGAGCAGTTACAGGTCGTCATCGGTGACCCAGGTGCTGGGAAGAGTGCGCTGCTGAGGTACCTTGTCCTTGATTTGCTCAGGGATGAGCCTCGATGGAAAGCTGTTGCGGAACAGTGGGGCGAATGCTTGCCGGTCTGGCTCCCATTCCATTTTTTCGCACAGAGAGTTGTCGGTCATTCAGGGGAGGCCGCCTCGGTCGGTCTGGCTCTCAAGGCCTGGCTCGAACAGAATGAATCTATCCAAATCTGGCCGTTGGTAGAGAAAGCCCTTGAAGACCGCCGCCTGCTGCTGGTGGTCGACGGACTAGACGAATGGACCGCGGATGATGCTGGCCACTATGCGGCTAGAGCCGTGGAAAGATTCGCAGCCATGCGTGGTACTCCCGTCGTAGCTTCAACCCGTCCTTACGGCCTAACCAAGCTTACTTTGGATGCCGGATGGGTTTATTCCCGCATAGCGCCGTTGACATACGACCAGCAGAGATCTCTCGTGACCCACTATTTTCGGACCGTGACCGACAAAGACGTGCCGACGATTTCAGCCGAGATTGTTGGCGCGTCGGTTGAAGAGTTTCTTGCTCAGGTGCATCTCGTTCCTGAATTGAGGGGGTTCAGTGGCACGCCACTCTTCCTGATCCTGCTCGTTATGCTGCGCCTGTCCAGTTCCTCGTCATTGCCGGTGGAACGCTTCGATGTTTACGATCGCGCGGTACAACTTTTGGTGGCTGATCTGCCCTTTAGGAGACGCACCGCAGCCGACATAACCACAGCGCGTCAAGGATTGCCCGACCACGAGCTGCGGGCGGTCTTACGCAGAGTGTCCTTCCTGAACCAATTGCGTGGGAACGTCTCGACCTTGGAGGAAGAACCTCTGCGAGAGGACTTCGTCGACGCGCTAGAGGATCCCGCTCATATGTCGATGAGTCGAGAAAAGGCAGTCACGACCGCCAACCAGCTGATGGATGTAGCCGAGGGTGAGCTGGGGCTCCTGGTGCGCGTAGGTCCGAAACAACTGGCCTTTATCCACAGGGTAATGCAGGAGCAACTTGCCGCAGAATATGTCGCCAACCGGCTCGAGTTCAGGGAAGTTCAGGAGTTGTTTGCCGAATACGTGGGCAACCCAGGTTGGAAGGAGGTCCTGCTCATCACCTTTCGGATCATTTCCCGCCCTTCTGAGCTGAGTGGCTTGCTGACAACCATCCGGGGCCGTATTGACGAGACTCCTGCAGGAATATGCACGCGCGAATTTCTGGCAGATATTACGTTCGGGTCGTACGGACTCCCTGCGGACGCCGTTCAAACGAATGCGGCCGAGATCATTGCCATCGTCGAGACCCATGCATACGGCCCGCATCGTGCCCGCCTGCTGGACGCTGTTCTGACGGGCGTGACCGGCACCCTGACCGAAGCTATCGTCCGTGAATGCTTGCAGCGTTGGACACTGTCGGTCCGTAAGCCGTCAACAGAGCTAGTCTCGCGTATCGCTGAGATACCACCCGATACTGGCTTATCGGAGATGGTTTGCTACCTGCTGGTTTGCGCCCTCCGAAATGCGGACAAATATAATGCCTTCGACATCGCCAGCATCATCGCTCTCAGGTGTTCCACCTTCGGGTCCGGTGAAGAGGCTAGCTGTCTTCGAGCGGCATTGATGGATATTCTCTCCAACCCACCTTCCGGTCTCGTGCAAGCTGCAGCACTGGCGACTTTGGCCCTTGGGTGGCATGAAGATTCATCGGTGGCCGCCATACTTGATGAGGCTCGGTCTCATCCAGACGACCAAGTTCGTCTCGTGGCCATAAGCGATGTTCTCAACGTCTTGGCAGATGACTTTCAGCACACTGCCAAAATATCCCGTCCCGATGCTCAGGTGTTGACCGATGACGAAAGAGGATGGCTCATTGAACACCTTTGGGCCTTGGAGATGCCGGAAGTTCATTCCGGGATGCTAGTCGCCGCGATTTCGGCCGTAGTGCGGGATGACCGGTCGGTGCTGGCCGACTTGTTAGCACTTCACTCTGCTGATGCAGCCTCTAATTGGGGATATGACGTCACGCTGTCGGTAATGCTCGGCGCTTTCGCCGATGACGACGGTGTGGTTGACTGGGTATGCGACCACATCCGTGCCGAGAGACGAACCAGCCTTAGACTGCAGATCGACAGCGGCAAGGCCAGCTTGCTGGCGAGAACCTATCATAAGGACTCCCCCCACAACGGTCGCGTCGCCGAGTCAATCGAACACTTCCTAAGCAGTACTGATGCCACCACTATGGACCGGTCTCTGCTCAACCTCGCTGCTGTCGACCAGGGACCCATCATGAGGGATACCTTGCTGAAGAGCCTCGTGAGTTCTTCCACTCCCCACTGGGCTGCCAGGGCCTTGGCGGAACACTTCAGTGGCGATGGAGACGTCATAGCCGAACTTCGGTCTATATTTATGGACGAGCCCGGTAGAGCGTCGATGATTGCCAATGCAGCCTATAGCGTTTTGAGTCCCGAGGACGTGATCTCGCGGCTCTTAGATATACTCCGGTCTCTGTCGGAGTCCAGTAGCTCGGTTGGCCAGCGATATGACATCGTCGCTTCCGCACTGATCCGAGCCTATCGCGAACTAAACCCGTCCGGCCAGCAGGACAATAAGCATCTACTGCGTGAGGCTATCGACCTTATGCCAAACTCCTTTCCTTGGATTTACGGCAATCCACGCCTGGCCCTTGCTGTGGAGCTTTATCCGGGGACGGGTTCGGTGGAAGTGCTGGACGAAATCGCTGAGAGTGGCGATCCTCCGCTTGAGGTGTGCCTCCATTTATTCAGAGAGGACGTAGAGAAACTGAAACCATTGTTGGGGGAAGCTTCCAAGACCTTGCGTTCCTTACCAGCATACTTGCGTGCCCATATTTGCCGTACTTTGGCTGAGCGTGGAATCGAACCCGGGCTGGTTAAAGAATTGACCGCGCGCTGGGCTGATGAGAGTTCCGACCCCAACAAGAGCGCCGCGTCCTTGGCATATCATCAGGCCTTGCTGAAGGTTTACGAAGACCTCGGTAACAAAGACGCATGGAACCTTGCCCTGACACACCTTGCCGAACAGGCGTCATCCTACGGGTTCGACTACGAAGCACGCAGACGCGCCGCCTGGGTCGGAATGTGCGTTCTGAAGGACTGGTCACCCGTGCTGGACCGTATGGAAATGGTTGGCGACTCGGTCCCCGTAAACGTGGACCTGGATGACTACCTAAATGGACCTGACAGAATACTATTGCAGCAAATAGCAGCTTCTTGGGAACAACTGAGGAGCACCTTCGGCGACCAACTTCTCGTCCGATTGTCAGGACGATTGGAACGAGGTAGCCAAGATCTAGTCTGGAATTCGCTCGCTCTCGTCGCCGCGGAAAACCCGACTTTGGAATGTGAGCTCGAGAACGCATTGGCCGCAAATCCCCAATTGAGGACCCACAGCGGCATCTTCTTGTGGACCATCCGCAGAAGAGCCGGAGGGGCCGAAGCGGTTTTGGAAGCTCTACCGTCCTTTCTGCGCGATAGTTTCTTCCCTCATGACGATCTTGTCTATGAATTGCTGGCCCAGCCGGAACGAATCGGTCTCCAACCCGGACAACTTAAAGATGCCCTGGAACAGGCCGTGCAAGGAAGTCGATGGGAACATGCACTCGAATTGTTGGCAGTGTTATTTCCCGACCACCCTATCGTGAATAACGCTTGGCGAGACCTTTCTGATTTGCGGGAAGCCGACAGTAACCCCTCAACCCACCGAGTCAATCCGCAGACTTACTTCTCGTTGACATACGCAGTCTCCGCCAGCGATGGGATCATTGACCAGATTCAGCAACACCACAACCGTTTGTACAAGATAGGCAGTCCTTATGTCGACCGGGTGTTCGCACGGCACGTCTCTCACCGATTACGTCGCGACCCCAGTGGGGCTTCCAAAGTCCGGGAGGCTATTTTGAGCCCAAACACGCCCGATGCCCAGGCGTCTGTGCTAGTTTCGCTTTTGCGCAATGCCGTCGGCCTCGACGACGAGTTATTGTCGGAGATTGAACGCCGTATATCTCTGCAAACAGGCCGCAGACTAGCGACGGTGGTGCGCGATCCTCATGCCGGTTCGAGCCTGCCCGTACGTACGATCCTAGTGGGTGTTGCTGAGGGTGCTCGTGATGAGCATCCCGGCTGATTGACTATTGGTCACTTCTGTCGATTGACACGAATCGTTAGGCTCGTCTTTGGCGATTGGAACAGACGACAGGAGCCTTCTACCGTGATTTGGCCAGTGTAATCAACTTGTCTACGGTTCACGCGGGGACTGGACTGTCAAAAAGAAAACCCCCGCTATACGAGTGGAGCCATGGCAACTTCCTCCCAGTGGGGCGGGGAGATGGCCGACTAATCGCTTGAATGCGCCTAGTGCTATGGCCACCGGAGTTTCCCCAGTCGGTGTGGCCAGTGAAAGGAATGGAGCAAGTCTATACGAGTAGGACTCTCGCTTAGCTAGACGTCCAGTTTCACGGGCTCCTCTCACCTGTGACGTTAATGCGTTCTAACGCCAGACCAATGGCAAACCAGTCACGATGTCTGTTGTCCCATTGGCGAAGGTCGGAGGGTCGTCTGCATCTGCTACCGCTTGGTCAAGCTGGCTCTGGGTCAGACTGGCGTAGAAGAACTGGTTACCCATGCCAAAACGCACTCCTTTCCCGAACTGGGCGCCTGACAAGTTCACATTCTCCAGAGTTGCCTGGGACAAGTTGGCCATGCTGAGGGTTGCTTGGGAGCAAAGTTATGCCCGTGCCCGGCCCGTGCATAGGCGACTAACTGGTGTGGCCGTGTCAGGGTGCGTATGCTCATGGCGAGACGTGTTGTCTGGACGAAGACCGGGTAGACGTTGGTGCAGATTGCCCGTTGGGGAGCATGGTCCGGGAGTCTTACGACGGCATCATTGGTGAAGCCCCAAGCGGAGCGATCCCGTTCCATAGATTGGTGAATGTTAGTGACTCCCTCCGGCGACACATCTACCTTGTAGGCGTGGAGGGAATGATGAGCATCAGACGCAAGAGCAGCGCAAAACCGGCAGGGCTATCCCAACTGAACCTGAGCGCGGCGGGCATCGACGTGGGCGCTACCAGCCATTTCGTGGCGGTGCCCGCCGACCGCTCGGAACACCCGGTGCGCGAGTATGAGGCCTTCACGGCGGACCTGTACCGTCTGGCGGACTGGCTGGCCGAGTGCGGTGTGGAGACCGTGGTCATGGAGTCCACTGGAGTGTACTGGATACCGCTGTTCGGGGTGCTGGAAGAGTGAGACTTCCAGGTAATGCTGGTGGACCCCAGACGCATCAAGAACGTGCCGGGTCGCAAGACCGGCGTGCGGGACTGCCAGTGGCTGCAGCAGTTGCACACCTATGGCCTGCTTCGGGAGCCTTCCGTCCCGACGGGGACATACGGCGCTTGCGCATCTACCTGCGGCAGCGGGCCATGCTGGTGGAGTACGCCTCCCACCACGTCCAGCATATGCAGAAAGCGCTGACCCAGATGAACGTAAAGTTGCAACACGTGATCAGAGACATCACGGGCAAGACGGGCATGGACATCATGGAGGCCATCGCGGGCGGGGAAAGGGACCCGCGGAAGCTGGCGCGACTGCGCGATCCCAGGATCAAGGCCGACGAGGCGACCATCGCCAAGTCGTTGCAGGGCCATTGGAGGGAGGAGCACATCTTCGAACTGACCCAGGCCCTGGAACTGTACCGGTTCTATCAGGATAAGATTGCCGAGTACGACCGGGAGATTGAAGCCCAGCTGGAGCGTTTCGAAGACAGCAGCGACGGCGAGCCTCCGGCTCCCAACGGCAAGAAGCGCAATCAGAAGAACACTCCCCGTTTTGATGTCCAGGGCCAACTGTACCGGATGACGGGAGTGGACCTGACCCGGATCGACGGCGTGGACGCGTACACAGCCCTGAAGGTGATCAGCGAGATTGGCGCCGATATGACCAAATGGCCCAGCGCCAAGCACTTCGCCTCCTGGCTGGGGCTGAGCCCCAACAACCGCATCACCGGCGGCCGGGTCATGAGCTCAAAGACCAAACCCAGCGCCAACCGGGCCGCGGCGGCCTTGCGTCTGGCCGCCAACGCGCTGCACCGCTCCGGCAGCGCCCTGGGCGCCTTCCTGCGCCGGAAGAAAGCCCACCTGGGGGCGCCCAAGGCCATCACCGCCACCGCCCACAAGCTGGCCAGGCTCATCTATTCCATGCTGCGCTACGGCCAGGAATACGTGGATGCCGGCGCGGAATACTACGAGAGACAGTATCAGCAGCGGGCGTTGCGTGCGGCAAAGCGCCGGGCGGCACAACTGGGCTACCAACTGGTGCCCATGTCCGATGCCCAACCTTCGGGCCTGCCCCACGGACCAGAGGCCGCGGCCCCGTGACAGTTGAGGTTAGTCCATAGGTCTCGCAGATGGTGGAGTCCAGGTCGATGGTCAGGGGCCCGTCGCCGGGTCCGGCCCCAGCCGCCCAGGCCCGGGCCAGCAACTGGCGGCTCACCCGGTCCAACTGACGGACATGGCCCCACCTGAAGCTGCGCAGGAAAGTGCCCAGGGTGGATGACGCCTTGACCATGTCGCCCAGGGTGCAGGCCGTCCTGCCGGTGCGCAACGCATCGGCATCGTCGATGCAGTCGCCCCCAGCTAGAGCGGAGGCCACCAGCGTAATCATCTTATCGCCCGTGTTGGCCCGCCCCGGGGCGCCGCCGAGATCGAGGTGATGGTCTACGAGTTCCCCCAGGCCCAGGTGTTGGGCGAGGGTGGCTGGCAGGAGCAGGCCGGCATTGGCCACCAGGCGGTGGTCATCAAAGACGATGCGGATCCGGTCGGGATTGTTCTGTGACAGCATCTATTGGGTGATCCTTGTTTCCAGGCGGTTTTCTGTTCCAAAACCATTATCCCAGATTCAGAGGAGCACCTTTTGCCCTTTCAGGAGGCCTCTCACACGCCCTCGTTCGGTGGATTGGGGCTTAGTCAGCGACGGCGTGAGCGCCAGCGGGAAGGAAGTCATGGACTGGTCAGACTCGCGGCTGTTCAGCAACGGGAACTTCCGGGAGAGCCGATGGGGGCCGGACAACTGGCCTTCCGACGTCAAGACCGCCTCGGTGCAGGCGAGGCTGTTGCTGATTCTGGAGATCGACATCCAGAAGATGTCCAACGGCAAGCAAGTCATCAACTGGGATGTCGATGGCCTGGACTTGGTGCTGGACGGCCTGGGCATCTACGAGGGCGGCGACTCGCCTTCCTCAATTCCTTCCGTCTTGGTCTCTGTAGACACAAGGTGGAGGACAATGAGCCAGAGCAGGCACTCCAATGGCGGCAACTGAGGAGGGCGAGCAGACAGGAACAGGACGAATGACAAGTTAAAAGGTATCAAATATAATTACGTAATCTATGATGACACTCACAAATCCTTCCACAGTTCACCATTGGAGCCGGTGACGCAACTTCGCTATTGACTCTAGGGAATAGACCTCGTCATAAAGAGGCGGGAAGGCCTGCACTGCAGCAGGCACCATTTGTGTTGAGAAAAAGCATCTGCGTCGCACTTCTTTTTTTCATGATGACAATTTCGCTGGCCGGTTGCCAGTCGGACGCCACATATACGCCGGCTGGAGAGGCTGCGTCGACGGGGGGAGGCCAGGGGGCGCGGGTCACCCAGGGACCACACCCCCACACTGAATCTGCGCCACCGACCGGTGTGCCCACTGCTCCAACCACTGCGGTTTACGGTGCGGGCCCGCCCGCGGGCCCTGCACTTGCGTCGCAGCCAATTTCCAGTCCTGCACCAACCGCCGTTTCCCAGACTCCATCACCGACGGCGGACCCCACTCCTGCGCCGACCAGAGACCCGACTCCGACGGTGATACGAGTGTCGCGGTCGTCAATCACGCGCGACGAATCTCCCAAGGCGGACACATCAAAAGTCGCTGCCCTCGTTGGCGGCAACACCGCCTTTGCCCTCGATCTTTACCAGGCCATACAAGGCTCCGACGGCAATCTCTTCATTTCGCCGTACAGTATCTCGCTGGCCCTCGCAATGGCCTACGCCGGGTCGCGCGGCGACACCCAGAGGCAGATGGCGGAGACCCTTCACTTCGACCTGCCCCAGGGCCAGCTGCATTCCGCCTTCAACGCCCTCGACCTCTCGCTGACCGGCCAATCAGGAGAAGAGGACGAAGGAGAATTCCGCCTCAGCATCGCCAACTCGGTATGGGGCCAGGAGGGCTATGGCTTCCTCCCGGAATACCTGGACACCCTGGCCTTGAACTACGGCGACGAGGTACGGCCGCTGGACTTCCGGCGCAACCCGGAGGGCGCCAGGGACCGGATCAACGACTGGGTCGCAGGCGAAACGCAGGACCGTATCAAGGACCTGATCGTCCCCGGCGCCATCACACCCTTGACCCGCCTCGTGCTGGCCAACGCCATCTACTTCAAGGCCGGCTGGCAGGACTCCTTCGACGAGAACGCCACCAGGGACCGCCCGTTCCACCTGCTGGACGGGGACCAGCGCGACGTGCCGATGATGCGGCAGCAGAAGCAGCTGCGCTACGCCAGGGGCGATGGGTACCAGGCCGTCGAACTGCCCTACGAGGGCGGCGAGGTGGCCATGGCCATCCTGCTGCCAGACAGCGGGAGATTCAGCGAATTTGAGGGATCCATCTCCGGAGAATCGTTGGAGGCCATTGTGGACGGCCTCGACTACGAGCTGGTCCGCCTCACAATGCCCAAGTTCGAAATGGAGTCGGCCTTCAGCCTGTCCGAAACGCTGGCGGCCATGGGGATGCCCGATCCCTTCGACGACCAGGCCGCCAACTTCTCCGCCATGGACGGGCGGTCCTGCCAAGCCCGGGGCGACATCTGTCTGGTAATATCCGACTTGCTGCACAAGGCCTTCGTTTCCGTGGACGAGGCGGGCACCGAGGCGGCAGCTGCAACTGCGGTGGTCGTAGGCGTAACGAGGGCGGAACCCGTTGAACCTGAGCCCATCGAGCTGGTGGTGGACCGCCCCTTCCTGTTCATCATCCGACATCTGGATACTGGTGCCATCCTGTTCGTGGGCCGGGTGCTGAGTCCCTGATTGACTTCCCATCCCGGTTGTAAATTACTTTTGTATTTGGTCTGAAAAGTAGTTCTCGCGTCGTCTGATTCGTTACCATAATGTTCTGGTAATACCGGCAACTTTAGTGTTTTCTTTTTGTCGTGAAGATTGTAGCAATCATCGCCTTGGCGTTCCTGGCGTTCCTGGCGTTCCTGGCCTGCCTGGTGCTCACTAGCGCGCCAGTGTTCGCCGACGACCCGCCGGAACAAGCGGGCAAGCAGGACTCGCCGGTCAGCTTGATCCTCCAGCAGTTCATCGAGCAGCGAGAGGCTGGCCAGGGACAGGCAGCTTCGCAGCCGTCCGGCGATGCGGTGACCCGCGGCCAGTCGGACAGCGGTACAACGACCAAGGACGCACCGGGGGCGGATAGCTCGCCCCCGTCCTCCGATGCGACTGAGGATCCTGTGCGGTTCGACTCGTCCGGCAACGTGCAGGTCTACATCCACTTGGAGAACACCGAGGACGCGACCCTGCAGCAACTCCGGAACCTGGGCGCCGCAATCGAGATCACCAACTCCGACTGGAACGTGGTGCAGGCCTGGGTGCCCATCACGGCGCTCGACGATATCGCGGCCCTGGGCGCGGTGCAGGAGATAACGCCACCCGACTACGCGGTGACCAAGGCCGGTTCCGTAACCACCAAGGGTGACGCCATCCACCGTGCCGACCTGGTTCGCACATTCAGCGGCATCTCCGGCTCCAGTGTGAAGGTCGGGGTAATCTCGGACGGCGTTTATGCCTGGCGCACCTCCCAGTCCAGCAACGACCTACCGGACAGCATAGAGGTCAATCCTAACAGCCCAGGCAGTGGCGACGAGGGAACGGCCCTTCTGGAGATAGTGCACGACCTCGCCCCCAACGCAAAGCTGGCCTTCTCCGGTGGAGCCACCTCCCTGGGTATGGTCGACTCAATCCTCTGGCTGGCCAACGACGCCTTTGATGGCGAGGGCGCCGACATCATTGTAGACGACTACACGTTTTATCGGGAACCTTACTTTCAAGACGGTTTGGTGGCCAAGGCTGCCGCCGACGTCGTGGCCGGCGGAACCGTGTTCGCCTCTGCGGCCGGCAACGAGGCCGACAGGCACTACGCCGGCGTCTTCGTAGACGGAGAGGACGCCTACCACGACTTTGACCCTTCGGGAGCGACAGACATTGCACTAAGGGTGAGTTTAGGCACTTGGCTCGTACTTCAGTGGAACGACCAGTTCGGGTCCTCCGGGAACGACTACGACCTGTTCATCTGTCCTCCCGGCCTGAAGCCCATAAAGTTCAACCTGCAGAACGACATTTGCGAGGGCAGCACACGGCAGCAGGACGGCGATGACGATCCCATTGAGAGTATTTTTACCCCATTTTTTAGCAATGACTCCACAGCAGACGTCTACATCCGGAATTTCGACGCCACCGAAAACAAGAGGCTCAAGCTTTTCACCTTCCGCGGCGAGGTACTAGAGCACGGCGTTTTTGAGGGCGCCATTTTTGGCCATCCCGCCGTTCCTGAGATACTGACTGTCGGCGCAATTGATGCCGCAGACCCCGGCAACAACGAGCCGGAGTTCTGGAGTGACCACGGCCCCGTTGAAATCTACTTCCCCAGCCGGGAAACCCGGAATAAGCCCGACGTCATGGGAATTGATGGTGTACTTATCACCGGGTCAGGGGGCTTTGGCAGACCGATTGAAGGCAGTACGTTTAGAAGGTTTTACGGCACCTCTGCCGCCGTCCCCCACGTGGCCGGCATCGCCGCCCTCGTCATGGAGGCCCAACGTAAGGCCACTCCCGATGCCACCAAGAAGACCGTCGCCGATTCCGTGTTCCAGACGATTCGTAACACCGCCATCGACCTGGGTGAGCAGGACGCAAACGGTTACAGCAAGGTGTTCGGCTACGGCCGGGCCGACGCCTTCGCCGCCCTTGAGTCTATCGCCTCCTCCTCCGATGCGGTGGATCTGTACTCCAAAACCTCATACACGGACACCCACACGGTCAACTCCACCGGCGACGGAGCCGACGATGACACCACCGACGGCGTCTGCGACGACGGAACGGTTGACGGTTCCACCAATTGCACCCTTCGCGCCGCCATCCAACAGACCAATGCTGGAACCGGCGCCGCCATCAAGTTCAACATCTCCGGCAGCGGCGTCCAGTCCATCAGCCCGGCGTCGGCCCTCCCTGCGATAACCAAGCCGGTGTTCATCGACGGCCACAGCCAGCCGGGAGCCAGTACAGACACGGTGCTAATCGAGTTGGATGGGACCAACGCCGGGACTGACGTAGACGGGCTCACTCTCCAAGGCACTGGAAGCTATGTCCGGGGGCTGGCCGTCAAGAGCTTCAGCCGCTACGGCATCCGCCTGCGGAATAGTGACAAACATGTCCTTGCACACAACATGATCGGCACGGACACCACCGGCTCCACCGACGAGGGCAACGGTTCGTCGGGCGTGTACCTTGATACCACTCTTGACGTGAACCTGCGGAACAACGTCATCTCCGGCAACGACCACAATGGCGTAGAGACCAACGTCGGCGGCAGAATCCTACTCTACGCCAACAATATCGGCACCAACGCCGCCGGCACCGCCGACCTCGGCAACTCCTTGGCGGGCGTCTCCGTCTCATCACCATCGATCACACTGCGGAACAACGTCATCTCCGGCAACGACGTCAACGGTCTCCTCATCAAGAACAACGTCTCGGAGAACGTGACCGTGGAGAACAACCGGATCGGGACCAATGCCGCCGGCGACGTCGCCGTGGACAACACCGGCTCAGGCATCCTGTTTAGCAACCAACCGAAGAATAGCCTCGTAACGGGGAACATCATAGGTGGCAACAGCTCCCACGGCATAAGCCTGACTGGATCAGGCATCCAAGACAACCTCATTGCCGAAAACTACATCGGCGCCAACGCTGGCGGCACAGACCTGGGCAACGGCGGATCGGGCGTCCACATCAGCGGAGGTCCCAACGGCAACACTGTGGAGCGCAATACCATCGCCAACAACGGCGGCGACGGGGTGACCATCGTGGGCAACGACTCGCTGGGCAACACCGTCTGGGAAAACTCCATCCACAGCAACGACGGTCACGGCATCGATCTTGGCGACGACGGCGTTACCGCCAACGACGCGGGCGATGGCGACGCCGGCCCCAACCATCTGCAAAACTACCCCGCCAACATCACCTTCGCCAGTAGGGATGATGATGCCTCGATACGGTTTACATTGGATGTCACTGCAAACCGAAAGTACATCGTTGATTTCTATTCCTGTGACTCGTCCACCAGCGGCGAAGGACAAGAGTGGTTGGGATTTGTCTCAAGTACACCCCCCAGTTCCGGGACGGCGGCAGTTACCGGCAGCACCCTGCTGGGTCAGCTTGACGATTTCTCCGGGACAACTGCCACCCACGTAACCGCCACCGCCACCGACGACGAGACAGGATCCACTTCGGAATTCGCTCCCTGCGTTGCTCGCGTAGCCCTGCCGGAACTGGTCATTTCCGACGCTCAGGTCGAAGTGAGGGAGGGCAGTACCGCAACCTATACTGTCGCATTGAGCGCCCTCCCATCGGCAAACGTTACTGTCACCTTATCCTCAGGGGATGCTGACGTGGCCACCGTCTCGGACACTACCCTCACCTTCACCACCGCCAACGGCACCAATGCGCAGAACGTTACAGTCACCGGCACCACCGACACTGACGCTAATTATGAGGCCACGGAGATACTTCACGAAGTTAGTATCGGCAGTTACCGCTACCCTACCGCCGTGATTCCTGTAGAAGTTTCTGACGACGACGTCCCGGTGCTGACGCTGGCGAGTACCCATACCGCGGCTGACTTCCCCAGCGACGTGTCCGACGGATACCCATTTGATGGGCGAATCGGTGGCGGGGGCAATGGGTTTAATGAGGGATCTACCGCAAACTATACCGTCCAGCTGGACAGCGAACCAAAGGGCGACACCACCATTAACCTAAGCAGGTCCAACAGAAGTGCGGTCGCCGTTTCACCAACCTCAATAACTTTTACCAAAACCGGGGAAGCTCCCGATGCCAACAAACATGAGTGGGACGACCCGCAAACCGTGACTCTCACTGCAGTTACGGACTCTGACGCCTCGGACGAAATCGTACTTGTTTCCCACAAAATTACTGTCGACAGCAAGAATTACGTACTAGGCCAGGTTGAGGTAATCGTCTGGGACTCGGCCCTGCCCGCGTTTACCTACAGTACAGACAACCGAGAGGTTACCATCAGCAGCGAGGATGGAACGGCGACCTATACCATCGTACCGGCGACGGAGCCATCTTCAAACCTTACAGTCTATCTCACCAGCAGCGACACATCCTCGGTGACCGTATCCCCGTCGTCCATGACCTTCACTGTGGGCGTTGATGGAAATTGGGAGATGCCTCAAGAAATTACCGTCACCGGCGTGGCCGACGACGACGATTCTGATGACTTTGCTACCATTAACCACTGGAGCATTGTTGATGGTCAGAATGTCTACCTGCCATCGGTGCGAGTGGCCGTCACCGACGACAACCGGGCCCCCTTCTTTGAGGATGGTCTGAAAACCTCACGCGAGGTACCTGAGAACGCCGCCCAAGGAGCCAATGTGGGCGCCCCGGTCACAGCGACAGACCTGAACAACGACACCCTCACCTACTCGCTGGATGACCCTAGCGGTAAATTCATAATCAACTCCGCCAGCGGTCAGATCACCTTGGTCGCCAGCAACTCCTTGGACCACGAGATGGAACAGGACTACACAATGAATGTAAACGTCACCGACAGGGCCACGAACGGGCTGACCGACAATATTGAGGTCAAGGTGCTCGTAACCAACGTGAACGAGCCGCCCGAGATCACCCGCACCACCGGTGATGACACACTTTCCTATCCGGAGACCACCTCTACAACCAGGGTGCTCCATCGCTATACCGCCACCGACCCCGAGCGCGACTCGATCGCCTGGACGGTGGAGGGCCCCGACGGGAGCGATTTCGCCATCGATCCCAACGGCAACCTGAGGTTCGCGAGCCAGCCCGACCACGAGACCAAGCCCACATACGACATTACCATCGTCGCCACCGACGACGGTAGCCCAGTCGAGAGAGGCGAACTCACGGTGACGGTGACTGTAACCAACGTCAACGAGGCGCCGGAGATCCATATTGGCAGCGACAGCATCACCTACGATGAGAATGCCAGTCCCCCGGTTGACCAGTACTTTGCCCGCGACCCGGAGGGCGCCACCACCACGTTTACTTGGTCCCTGTCTGGAACCGACAGAGGAGACTTCACCATCACCGGTGGCCAACTGCAGTTCGCCAGCACGCCCGACTTCGAGCGACCTGCTGACTCCGGCGGCAACAACGTCTACAACGTCCGGGTGCGCGTCTCCGACGGCAGCCTGACCGGCACCAAGGACGTGACCGTCACGGTACAGGACCTGAACGAGCCGCCAACTATCACAGGCGACGCCGCGCTTTCCTACCCGGAGAATACCGCCACCACAAGGGTACTTGATCGCTATACGGCCACCGACCCGGAGAGAAGGCAGGTGACGTGGTCGTTGAGCGGAACAGACGCGGATGACTTCTGGATCGATGCTTCCTCCGGCAACCTGTTCTTTGACGGGACTCCGGACTACGAGGCCGCCGCCGACTCCGGAGGCAACAACGTCTACGACATCCAGGTCGTCGCCACTGACGATGGAAATCTCAACGACGGCACCGTGTCGCAACGTGGAGCTTTGTCCGCGTCCTTCGACGTCACCATCACCGTCACCGACGTCAATGAACCCCCAACGGTGACCGGCGATGCCGATGCTGCGGTTGACGAAAACACCGAGACCTTCACCCGGACCTACTTCGCCTCTGACCCGGATGGCTCCGCTTCCACCTTCACCTGGAGCCTGTCCGGCGCCGACAGAGGGGATTTCAACATGGACGGAAACGGAAACACCGGGGAGCTGACCTTCCGCAACACGCCTGACCACGAAAGCCCGGCCGACTCCAACCGTGACAACGAGTACCTGGTTACGGTTTGGGCTGCCGATGAAGGAGGTCTGAGGGGTTCGTTGGACGTCACGGTAACGGTGAATAACGTCGATGAGAGACCCACCATAACGGGCGACGCGACTCCTCCACCCTTCCCTGAGAACAGCGTCCGCTCGGTGGCCACCTACCGGGCCGCCGACCCGGAGCGGAGCCCCATTACCTGGTCCCTGTCGGGCGACGACCGGGATGACTTCAACATCAGTCAAACGGGAGTCTTGACCTTCGCCAACATACCCGACTTTGAGAATCCGGCGGATGCCGACGAAGATAATGAATACGTGCTGACAGTGGAAGCCCGGGACGACGGGTTCCATTTTGACAGGCTGGACGTGACGGTCGCCGTCACCAACTCCACCGGCAAGGAGGAACCCACCATCACCACCACGAGGGATCCATCCCCCTACCGGGAGAACGGGACCGGCGCCGTACACACCTTCCGGGCGCGGGATCCCCAGGGCAGGCACGTCAATTGGACGGTGACCGGTACGGACGACCATGTCTTCGAGATCAGCCCCAGCGGCGTGCTGTCCTTCGTCAGTCCGCCGGACTTTGAGAACCCCACCGACTCCAACGGGGACAACAGGTACGAGATAACGGTGGTGGCAACCGACGACCAGAGCCTCACCGACAGCGTGGACGTCACCGTGACGGTCACCAACGATGCCGAGGGCGTGGAGCCGACCATCACCACTCGTCGGCCGCCCTCCACCTACCGGGAGAACGGCGCCTCTGCGATCTATACCTTCCGCGCTTCCGACCCGCAACGGCGGACCATTACCTGGACGCTTGAAGGCACCGACCGGCTAGGATTCACCATCGATAGGGACAGCAGCGGCCGGGGCGTGTTGGCTTTCTTCACCCCGCCGGACTTCGAGGAACCGTCGGATTTGGGCGGGCAAAACGACTACGACCTCACGGTTGTGGCCACCGACGAAGACGGCCACTCAGACAAGCTCTCATTTACCATCACCGTCACCGACGTGAACGAAGGACCGGAGATCAGCCGGGAGGGCAGCGCCCCTGGCAGCGTGGCGTAGAACCACGACCCGTCCTTGGTGCTGGCACGTTACACGGCCAGGGACCCGGAGGAGCCCAGCGCCCAGGTAACTCGCTGGACCACGTCGGGCCGGGACGGCAGCGACTTCGTGATGAACGAGCAGGGCGAGCTGCGGTTCAGGAATACACCGGACTACGAGCGGCCTGCCGACTCCGACCGGGACAACGTGTACGAGGTAACGGTGCGGGCGTCGGACGGCAGAGTGTACGGCAACTTCGACGAGACGATTACGGTGACGCCGGTGAACGAACCGCCCACCATCACCACGACCAGCAGGACCTCCTTTACGCAGCCGGAGAACGGGATCTCGACCCTGTACACCTTCAGGGCCAAGGACCCGGAGGGAGGGACGGTTACCTGGTCGGCCGGAGGGCCGGACGGTGGAGATTTCACCATTGTTGGTGGAGCACTGAGGTTTGCCAACCCGCCGGACTTTGAGAGTCCGAGAGGGGCCAACGGCAACGAATACCAGGTGACAGTGCTGGCCTCGGATGGACAGGTAACCCCTGCAACCTTGGCTGTCATGGTCAACGTTACTGACGTGAACGAGGGCCCTGAGATATCGGGTACTCAGACCCTGGGCTTTGATGAAAACCGATCTACGGACCAGGTGCTGGCCAAGTATACGGGCAGCGACCCGGAGAATCCTGGCACTCCCATAAACCGGTGGAGCACCTCGGGGACGGACGGCGGCGACTTTACCATCAATGAGAACGGCGAATTAAAGTTCAGGAATACAGCGGACTACGAGCGGCCGGCGGACTCGAACCGGGACAATGTGTACACCTTCTCGGTGCGGGCTTATGACGGCCGGTACTACGGGTACCTTGAGGTCACGGTGACGGTGGATGATCTGGACGAGATTTCCGGTCTTTCCGCTCTTGACCGGCCGGAAAACTTCGAGGGTCTTCTGGCAACTTATTCGGCCATTGGTCGGGGAGACTTGACTGTGGTGCCGACCTGGCGGCTTACAGGCACTGACAGCGGGGACTTTAACATAAGCGAACAGGGATTGCTTACTTTCCGCGCCACACCCGACTATGAGAGACCTGCCGACTCCGACCGGGACAACGTGTATAGCATTGAGGTACAGGTCTCGGACGGCGGGTACTACGGTACTTATGACGTTGCGGTGACGGTAACGCCGGTCAATGAACCGCCCGCCATCACCACGACCAGCTCGTCGGCCACCGGGTTGAGGCAACCGGAGAACCGGACCTCCCGCCTGTACACCTACCGGGCCACGGACCCGGAGGGAAGCACGATAGAGTGGTCGGTGGGAGGCATGGACGGGAGATTCTTCACCATCAATGAGCGGGGAGAGTTCTCGTTTAGAGAAGACAGTACGCCGGACTACGAGCAACCTGGGGATTCTGGTGGGAACAACGTTTACGACGTTTTGGTTCAGGTAACTGACGACTCCACAAACACTGCGTCGCTTCCGGTAACGGTGACGGTGACGGCGGTTGACGAGGGGCCGGAGGTAACGAGTGGAGGGAACAGCTTCAGCGTCCAGGAGAACCAGGAGTGGAGCGGAGCGAGCTTCACCGCCTCGGACCCTGAGGGTGGCACCGTATCCCGGTGGAGCCTGGCGGGGCGAGACGGCGGGGACTTCACCATCAGCGAGACCGGGTTGATGACCTTCCGGACCATTCCAGATTACGAGCGTCCGGCCGACTCCAACCGGGACAACGTGTACGAGGTGACGGTGCGCCCGTATGACGGCCGGAACTACGGTTCCCATGAAGTGACGGTGACGGTGACGCCGGTAAACGAACCGCCCACTATCACCACGACCAGCAGGACCTCCTTTACGCAGCCGGAGAACAGGATCTCAACCCTGTACACCTTCCGCGCCGCCGACCCGGAGAAGGGCGCGGTCACATGGACTCCCGGTGGGACCGACGGGAACGCCTTCACCATGGATGAGCGAGGCGCCCTTTCCTTCAGCAATCCGCCGGACTTTGACGCGCCGGGAGATGCGGGCCGGGACAACGTCTACAACGTGACGGTGCAGGCGAGGGACTCTGCCTTCAATACCGCCACATTGGACGTTGTCGTCACGGTAACCGACCACAACGAGGGGGTGGAGCCCACCATCAGCACCCGGCGTCCGCCCTCCACCTACCGGGAGAACGGCACGTCCACGGTCTACACCTTCCGCGCTTCCGACCCGCAGAGTGGGACCACCATCAGGTGGGCGCTCACCGGCGCCGACGCCGGGGACTTCACCATCACCGCCGACGGCAGCGGCCGGGGAGTGGTGACCTTCACCAGCCCGCCGGACTTTGAAAGTCCCGCCGATTCGGACCGGGACAACGCATACGAACTGGCGGTCGTGGCCACCGACGATGAAGGCAATTCCGACCGGGTGGACTTCACCATCGCCGTCACCGACCACAACGAGGGTGTGGAGCCAAACATCAGCACCCGCCGTCCGCCCTCGACCTACCGGGAGAACGGCACGTCCACGGTCTACACCTTCCGCGCTTCCGACCCGCAGAGTGGGACCACCATCAGGTGGTCGTTGACCGGGACCGATGCCGGCGCTTTTGGCATAAGCGACGGTGGAGCGTTGACCTTCAACAGCCCGCCGGACTTCGAGATCCCCGCCGATTCGGACCGGGACAACGAATACGAACTGGCGGTGGTGGCCACGGATGATGACGGCAACACGGACAGGGTGGACTTCACCGTCACCGTCACCGACATAAACGAAGGCCCGCAGATAAGTCTGGAGGGCGCCGCAACCACCAGCGTTCCTGAAAACACCGCCGACACCCAGGTGCTGGCCGATTACACGGCGCGTGATCCGGAGAATCCCAACGCTGGGATTTACCGCTGGAGCACCGCGGGCCGGGACGGCGGGGACTTCGTCATCAGCGAATTGGGTGAACTCAGGTTCCGCTCCTCGCCGGACTTCGAGCGCCCCGCCGATTCCGACCGGGACAACGTCTACGAGGTGATCATACGGGCCTACGACGGCCGGACCTACGGGATGCTGGAGGAGACTCTGGAGGTGACGGTCACGCAGGTGAACGAATCACCCACCATCACCACCAAGAGCCGGACCGAGTTCAGCGTGCGGGAGAACTCCGCCTCCATCATCCACACCTACCGGGCCACGGACCAGGACACGGAAGACATCATCCGGTGGTCGGTGGAGGGCGCCGACGGGGAGGACTTTGCCATCTACAACGGTATCCTCACCTTCCGCCTGTTACCGGACCTCGAGATTCCGGTGGACGCCGACCGGGACAATGTGTACGAGATCACGGTGGTGGCCGCCGACCGGGCGGGCCTGCGGGACACCGTTGACGCCACCATCACCATCACGGACCAAGCCGAGGGTCCGGTGATCGCGGGCAGGACCTCCTACACCGTGGCGGAGAACTACGACATTACCCAGGCGCTGGGCTCCTACACGGCCACTGACGCAAAGGACGGGCGCGCTGTCTTCCCCCGGTGGAGCCTCTCCGGCCGGGACGGCGGCGACTTCGTCATTGACCCGGTGACCGGCGTTTTGGCCTTCAGGAACACGCCGGACTACGACAGCCCCGCCGACTCCAACCGGGACAACGTGTACGAGGTGACGGTGCGGGGCCACGACAGCCGGGCCTACGGCAACTTGGACATAACGGTCACCGTCACACCCATCAACGAGGGAGCGCCGGTGGTGACGGGCAGGACGTCTCATACCGTCCGGGAAAACACCACGTCCGCCATCCACACCTACCGGGCCACCGATTCGGACCTCAACGACACCATCGCCTGGTCGACGGCAGGGACCGATGGTCACCTCTTCCAGGTGAGCGAGCGGGGAGAGCTGAGCTTCCGGGAAGCCCCCGACTTTGAGAATCCGGAGGATTCAGGGCAGGACAACGTTTACGATCTGGATGTGGTGGCCACCGATGGGGCAGGCCTGATTGACACGCTGGCCGTTGCCATAACCGTCACCGCGCAGAACGAGGGGCCGGAGGTAACGGGCACCGCCGCCTTCACCGTCAATGAGAACGAGAACCTGAGCAGCGCCGTCTACACCGCCAGGGACCCGGAGGCTGTCGGCGGCGTCACCACCACCATCACCTGGAGCGTTTCGGGCAGGGACGGCGGCGACTTCACCATCGACCGGGAGACGGGGGTGCTCACCTTCCGCACGCCGCCGGACTACGAGCGGCCCGCCGATTCGAACCGGGACAACGTCTACGAGGTCACCGTCCGGGCCTACGATGGCCGGAACTACGGCAACTTTGACGTGGAGGTAACCGTAGAGGATGTGGTCGAGATCACCGGCCCGGCCAGTTTTGACCGCTCGGAGAATTTCGAGGGCGTCCTGGCAACCTATTCGGCTGCCGGACAGGGAAGCCTGGATGTGACGCCTGCCTGGCGGCTTACCGGGACCGACAGCGGCGATTTCATCATCAGCGAACAGGGAGAGGTCACCTTCCGTTCCGTGCCCGACCATGAGCGGCCGTCCGACTCCAACCGGGACAACGTGTATACCTTCGTCGTACAGGTCTCGGATGGCAGCTACTACGGGACGCTGGAGGTGACGGTGACGGTAACGCCGGTGAACGAACCTCCAGCCATTACCGGGAGAGATACCCTGAGTTTCAGGGAGAACACCCCGGTCACCACACGCCTCCACACCTACCGGGCCACCGATCCCGAGGGGGACAATTTCACCTGGGGCCTGGGCGGCCTCGACGCCGGCGACTTCGGGATCAGCGACCAGGGCGTCCTGATATTTGCCGCGCCGCCCAACTTCGACAGTCCCGCCGGTTCCGGCATCAACGGCAACGAATACTTGGTAACCATCCAGGCCCGGGACGATCAGGGTAACACCGGGGAACTGCCGGTGACCGTCGCCGTCACCGACCAGGACGAGGGGCGGTGGTCACGGGCCAGGACACCATTGCCGTCCAGGAAACTCGGGACGCAGCCATCACCCTGGCCACCTACTCGGCCACCGATCCCGAGGGCCAGGCCATCACCCGCTGGTCCCTAGGAGGGAGCGACGGCGGTGACTTCCTGATCAGTGAAAATGGCGAACTTACCTTCCGCAACACCCCTGACTATGACCGTCCCGCCGACTCCAACCAGGACAACGAGTACCTGGTCACCGTGCGGGCCTATGACGGGCGCACCTACGGCAACCTGGACGTGACGGTCACGGTGAGCAACCAGAACGAGCACGCCCCGGTCATCCGGAGCGGCAGCCGCACCTCCTTCACCCACCGGGAGGAGAGCACGTCGGCCCTGTACACCTACCAGGCCACAGACGGTGACAAGGACGACGTGATCACATGGACGACGGCAGGGATCGACGGGAACCTCTTTGAATTCAACGACGGAAACGCGATGGTGTTCAGGGAGCCACCCGACTACGAGAACCCCTCGGATTCGGGAGGGAACAACGAGTACGAGTTGACGGTGGTGGCCACCGACAGCGGGGGGTTGACCGTCAGCCTCGCTGTCACCGTCACTGTGACGGCAGTGGAAGAAGGCCCGGAAATTACAGGCACGGCTGCCTACACCGTTGCTGAAAACCAGGAATTGGCCGGCGCGACCTTCACAGCAACTGACCCGGAGGAGCCGGCGGCTGCCGTGACCAGCTGGAGGCTGGCCAGGTCCGACGCCGGGGACTTCACCATCACCGACACCGGTCAGAACTCCTCCCAACTGACCTTCCGCAACACACCCGACTACGACCGCCCGGCGGACTCCAACCGGGACAACGAGTACCTGGTGACCATACGCGCCTACAACGGGAGCACCTACGGGTCGCTGGACGTTACGGTCACAGTGACGGACGTAAACGAGTTCAGTCCGGTGGTAACGGGCCGGGAGGCGCTGAGCTCCAGGGAGAACACCACTTCCACACTGCACACCTACCGGGCTACGGACATGGACCGGGGCGCGGAGTTTGTGTGGTCGGTGAGAGGAGCGGACGGCGACGACTTCACCATCGGCGAAAATGGCGAGTTGTCCTTCAGCAGCAACCCCAACCACGAGCTACCCGCCGACTCGGACTCCGACAATCTTTATGAAATCACCGTAGTGGTCTCGGACAGGACCAACGAGGGCACCCTGGACGTGACCGTCACCGTCACCGAGGTCAACGAGGGGCCGGAGATTTCGGGCAGGGATACACTGACAGTCAACGAGAACCACGAGGCGCTGCTGGCTACCTACACCGGGACCGACCCGGAGGGTACCAGCGCCGCCATTACCCGCTGGAGCGTCACCGGCCGGGACGGCGGAGACTTCTCTATCAACGAGCAAGGAGAGTTGACCTTCCGGACGCCGCCCGACCACGAGCGGCCCGCCGACTCCAACCGGGACAACGTGTACGAGGTAACCGTCCGGGCCTCGGACGGCCGGGTTTACGGCGCCTATGATGTTATGGTCACGGTGGAGCTAGTGGATGAGGCCCCCGAGTTCCAGCGGGGAAGCAAGACCTCCTTCTCCTACCGGGAAAACGGCGCCTCCGTCCTCTATACCTACCGCGCCAGCGACCCGGAGGGCGCCGGCTTCACCTGGTCTTTGGGAGGCGATGACGCTGGGGACTTTGAGATCACCAGGGACGGCGGCGCTCTGACCTTCAGGGAACCGCCGGACTTCGATGAACCAGTGGACGACAATGGTGACAACGACTACGAGGTGACGGTGGTTGCTACCGATCAAACGAGCCACGCCGCCAATCTGCCGGTGACGGTGACGGTAACCGACGTGAACGAAGCACCGGATATATCAGCTACCGGGACCAATACCGCCATCACGGTATCGGAGAATCACGACCAGGTCCTGTCCACTTACAGCGCGACCGACCCGGAGGATACGACCAGCGATATAACCCGCTGGAGCGTCGCGGGCAGAGACGGCGCCGACTTCACCATCAACGAGGCTGGCGAACTCACCTTCCGCAACCCACCGGACTACGAGCGTCCCGCGGACTCCAACCGCGATAACACCTATGAGGTGACGGTCAGGGCATCCGACGGCCGCTACTATGGGACGCTTAACGTGACTGTAACCGTCGAGGCCGTGGATGAGGCGCCGGAGTTCCAGCGCAATACCCAGGACTCCTTCGCATACCAGGAGAACGGCGCCTCGGCCATCTACACCTACCGGGCCACCGACCCGGAGGGCAGTGATGTGGCCTGGGGCTGGTCGGGAACTGACAGCGGCTCCTTCACCATGAGCGAGACGGGCGTCCTCTCCTTCAACAGCCCGCCGGACTACGAGGAGCCGGCGGACTCGGACGACGACAACGTCTATCTCGTGACGGTGGAAGCCAGTGATGACCATTCCAACACGGCGAGGTTAGAGGTCACGGTGACGGTCACCAATCTGACCGACTCCAGGGTCATCATCAGCGGCACGGCGCAGGTGGGACAGACACTGACGGCGGACACGTCGGACATCGCTGAAAAGGAGGGGACACCCAAGGGCGCCTACAGCTACCAGTGGCTGGCCGACGACAAGGACATTGAGGACGCGACCGGCTCGACCTACGAGGTGTCCGACGAGGACGAGGGCAGGACCATCAAGGTGAAGGTCACGTCCACCGACGACGGGGGCAAGGAGGAGACGCTGACCAGCGCGGCCACCGCCGAGGTAGCGGCCAGTCCCAACAGAGTCCCCACCGGGCAGCCCACCATCAACGGCATTGTCCAGGTGGGCGAGACACTCATGGTGGACACCTCGGTCATTGCCGACCAGGACGGGCTGGAGAATGTTGTTTTCAGCTACCAGTGGGTGCGAAACGATGGGACCAGCGACACGGACATACCTGACGCAACGGAGTCCACCCGCACCCTGGGCACTGACGATGAGGGGAAGACCCTCAAGGTGCGGGTGTCCTTCACCGACGATGCCGATAACGAGGAGACGCTGACCAGCGAGGCCACGGTAACGGTCGCACCCAGGCCCAACAGCCAGGCCACAGGAGCGCCTGCCATCAACGGTACGGCCCAGGTGGGCGAGACGTTGACGGTGGACACCTCCGGCATCTCCGACGATGACGGCCTGACCAATGTGTCCTACACCTACCAGTGGTCCGCCAACGACGGCGCCTCCCATTCTAACATCCAGGATGCGACTGGCAGCAGCTACACGCTGGTCGACACCGATGTCGGTAGTACCATCAAGGTGGCAGTGGCCTTCACCGACTACGAGGGGAACGAGGAGACCTTGACCAGCACCGCCACTGCCGCGGTAGCCGCTACGGTTCCGGGGGGCCCCGGAGCCCCGACGGTCGCGGTGAACGACACCGGGAAACTGGACTTTCCTGGGATGCGCCTGATAGCAATGGGGGTTCGGCCATCACCGGGTACAAGGTCCAGTGGAAAGAAGCCACCGGGAGTTGGGACAACTCTACAGCCGTCTCCGAGACCACCGTGAGTGGGACCATTCACACGGTGACCGGCCTCACCGACGGGGTGGAATACACCTTCCGAATAGTCGCAGTCAACTCTGTGGGGGACAGTGCCCCGTCCATGGAAGGAACAGGTACCCCCAGGGAGACCACGGCGCCAACGGTCTCATCGGCATCGGTGGACGGGGCAACCCTGGCAATCACCTTCTCTGAAGACCTAACAGAATCTCAGGTTCCGGCTGCATCCGCCTTCACGGTGACGGTGGCGGGAAGCGTCCGGGATGTGGACACAGTGTCGGTGTCGGGTAGCGCCGTGACCCTCACCCTGGTGACTGCGGTGATCGCGGGCGACGTCGTGACCGTGGACTACACGGTCACGCCGAACTCGCCGGCGACGGGCGAGCCGGGTATTACCGGCAAGGCTCAGGAGGGACAGATTCTCACGGCTACGACGACCGGTATCCGGGACGCCGATGGAATGACAGGTGCTATATTCACCTACCAGTGGCTGGCCGACGGCGTGGAGATCGCCGGAGCCACCGGCCTCAGCTACACCTTGGCCTCTGAAGAGGTAGGGAAAACCATCCGGGCGAGGGTGGGCTTCAGCGACGATGCAGGCCACGCAGAGTCGCTGACCAGCGGTCCCACGGTGGCGGTCACTGAGACGGGCCTGGCACTCCAGTCGGCCATCGTTGACGGCGACACCCTGGTTCTGACCTACAACGAGGTCTTGGACTCAGGCGCAACGCCCCCGACGAACGCCTTCGCCGTGAGAGTGAACGGAGAGCCCTGGCCCCTGAGCACGGTGCAAGTAGAGGGATCAGCGGTAACGCTGACCCTGTCCACCGCTGTGGAGGCGGCGGATGCGGTGACGGTGGACTACGCCGCGCCCGACGATGCGGACTTGATCCGGGACACCCAGGGCCGGAAGGCCGACTCCTTGACGAGCCATGAGGCGACCAACAGCACGTCCCCGGAGGGTTCCGGACAACTGGTCGAGCCAAATGCGCCCGGCGCTTCGACGGGTGAGCCGGCGGCCAGGTTGAAGGACCTGGCAGGCAACCTCGCAGTCTCCTTCAGCGGGCAGCAGGTGACTAACGCCACCCAGGCGGCGGATCCGCTGACCGCCAGCGTCTCTGCCGTACCCGAATCCCACGACGGGGACTTCACCTTCGAACTGCGCTTCAGCGAGACACCCTATGACAACTTCAGCTACGAGACTCTGAGGGACCACGCCTTCAATGTGACGGGCGGGGAGGTGACCAAGGCCCAGCAACTGGACCCGCCCAGCAACGTGGGGTGGGAGATCCACATCACGCCGGACTCCGACGTCGCGGTGACCATCGTGCTGCCCGTGACCACCGACTGCACCATCCAGGGCGCCATATGCACCAACGACCGCAGGCCTCTGTCCAACCGAGTGGAGATAACCGTGCCGGGGGAGAGCGGCTAGTACTACAACGACGCGTTATCCTACAAGGTAACTCGTGGGCGGATTTTGAAGCTGGCAACGAACGAGTGCGAGTCTCCCGTGATGAACGGTCCGTAGCTGAAGAAGAAGACCTGAGCGTGTTTTCTCATAACGCGTCGTTGTAGTACTAGCAGGCTGCTGAAAAACCTGACGTGGCCCGACATCGGAGAGAGAACGGGTTAAAATAGGACAACCCTGGACGCAACCTTGGGCGGAGGTTGAGCCGATGCGCGGGAGACAAGATTCACAGGTGACTCTGCTGGCCTTCATTGACTTGGAAACGCGAGTGCCATCGAACGATCCCCTGCGGGTTATCAAGAGGCTGGCGGACCAAGCCCTGAAGGCGCTGTCCCCGGACTTGGACCGGATGTACGCCAACGTGGGCCGTCCGTCGATCCCGCCGGAGCGACTGCTGAAGTCTTCATTGCTGATTGCCCTGTACTCGGTGCGCAGTGAACGGGCATTCTGCGAACAGTTGGACTACAACCTCCTCTTCCGGTGGTTTCTGGATATGAACGTTATTGAGCCCAGTTTCGATGCCACCACCTTCACCAAGAACCGGGAGCGGCTTCTGAAGCATGGAGTGGGCCAGGCTTTGTTCGGAGAAGTGGTGCTGGAGGCGGACCGGCAGGGCCTGCTGCCGGACGAGCACTTCACAGTGGATGGAATCCTGGGGGAAGCAGGTACGGTGATACAATCTCTTTGTCGGTTCCGAGGTCTCCATTTGAGAGGACTAATCCCAATATTGGCGGCAGCCTTGGTATCGGCCATGCTGGGTTCTGCACTGCAGATGTCAGATGGATTTCTTCAATTGTATCAATGGCTGGTCAACCGGTTAGTTCTTGAGCTCTTGCGCCTTAGTGGCACGCTCATTTTCGCTTTAATGTGACTACCCCATCTGCTACGATACGGCAAAAATTCGAACATATCTTAACGAAAACAGGTTTCTGAGGTCCCAAATGGGAAAACCATATTGGAAAGAGCTGGAGCAAATACCGAGCACTGTGGATTGGGCACTAGGCCAGGATGTATCTGGGCTGAGACAGACCCTTGTTCACGAGCTAGCAGATTACAATCTTGTTGCAGTTGGCTCAGGTGGCTCCCTTGTTGCGGCTGCCTTCGCCGCTATGTTGCACGAAGACGTGACAGGTCATTTGGCACGGTCGGCTACACCTCTTGAGGTGATCAGTCGTCGAAGCACCCGAAATACCGCAGCATTACTGGTGAGCGCACGAGGAACGAATGCTGATATCCAACAGGCAGCCAAGAGTGCACCGAAGTTAGGCTATGCCAGGGTTTCGGCCGTCAGTACGAGTGAGGCTACGCCGTTAGCTCGGATACTCGAACAGTACGGTGGAGCGATGCACGAGTTTTCACTCCCGTCCGGTCGGGACGGTTTCCTGGCGACAAACTCTCTGATAGCCACTTTAGTGCTCCTTTACCGGGCCGCGTCTCCTGCAGGTTCGGCACAGGATGATGACGGACTTCTCCTGACCTCCCGACCTGCGCTGACAGGGAGTCAAACAGCACTCTTAAAAAGGACAGTGGTCGTATTAGCGCAAGGATGGGCGACACCCGCCGCAGTGGATTTCGAAACTAGGTTTGCAGAAGCTGCCTTGGCGAACGTAGCTGTTACCGACCTCAGAAATTTCGCTCATGGTCGACACAACTGGCTCTCGTTGCATTCGGAAAATACAGGAATTGTTTCCTTGGAGACTTCAGATACCCAATCCGAAGCTGCAAGAATGCTGAAGCATATACCGGATGGTATCGACATTCTCAGAGTAAAGTCCTCCCGCGAAGGACCAGCGGCCACTATTGAATTAGTATCAACGGTAATGCAACTAGCAGGGGACGCAGCCAGAAATAAAGGCATTGATCCAGGCAGGCCTTCGGTTTCTCAGTTCGGGAGGCGCCTATATCGAGCTGGCGCAATTCGACGACGGGAGGTTGAGGAAGAGGCGTCTATTGGTATGAAGCGTACGGCGCTATTTCTCACCGCCCGTGGGCCTAAGCAAGCTGTTGGCGGACAAGCCTTGCGAGATTTCGTCCAACGTCTCGAACGGACTTCGTTCAGAAGTTTAGTCGTGGACTATGATGGCACCTTGTGCGCGCGGGACCGTCGTTCAGAGCCGCTCGATGCAAGCATAAGAGCCGAAATGGGCCGCTTGCTTGACCTCGGAATGGTTCTCGGCATTGCCAGCGGCCGAGGAAGCTCTGTATATTCTCGCTTGAGGGAATCAGTGGACCGAAGACATTGGAACCGGGTGGTTGTGGGACTATACAACGGGGCTAAGATTGTAAACCTGTCGGAGAATCTTCACGATACATTGGATGATACACCTTCTGTCCTGGAGGCAGCGCTTTCACGAATGCGTCCACTTGAAAGGCTGTTGGATTTAGAAGTAATCTCCCATCCCTATCAGCTGTCGTTACGACCCTTGGGCGGCCTTGATCCATACAAGTTGCGTACGATCACGATTGAGCAACTGGCAGGGGTGAAGGGATGTTCGGTTGTGGCATCGTCGCATTCTGTAGATATAATCCCAGCAGGGACTTCGAAAAACTCCATTGTCGATGCTCTCCGTACTAATTGGCCCGGGTGTGTGCTTCGCATAGGTGATCAAGGGGGTGCTGGAGGAAATGACTTCGAGCTGCTAAATTCTGGATTGTCCTTGAGCGTCGATCGGGTTTCGAGCCGTTTGGAGACTTGCTGGAAGCTAGGTACGCCGGGATTAACTGGTCCAGGACTGACACTGCAGTACCTCAGGGCGTTAAGTGGACATTGTGGACATTTCCGTTTAGACGTAGGTTCCCTATTGGATGACTCGGGAGGGTTGAGCCATGAATCCTGAGCTTGCCGAAGACCTTTTGCGAGCCGTGATGGTAGACGCGGCTGATGCAGAATTTCCTCGCCAATTGGGCATTCTTCGGGCTCTCGCCACTTACAAGTACGACGATTACCAGCAGTACGCCCCTGGTCGACAGTTCATTGCTTCCCTAGCGGGTTGGCTCAATCAATTTGAAGCTGGCTTAGAACGCAAGAACGCTCTGCGTTTTGTTCAGGAACGGCTGATCTACATTTCAGATATTGAGATGCGCCATCTTGTAAACCTCATGGCAAGAGACTTGGTTCCAGCGACTTTGCAGCGCGAGGTGGCGACTCGTCTCAATATCCCTTCCTATCGCCTCACTCGAGTACGTGCCAGTCCGGAATTCGCGCGTGCCATAAAATCCTCTCTTTTTTTGGGCATGAGCGATGGTGCGCGTATCGACCAGTTCCGGCGGGGCAATCCGGCCCTGTCTAATGAGCAATTCGCTATGACATACGAGCTCAACTCAACAAGGGCAAAATTGCTGCGTAGTAAGCTCGAGGAACGCCTGGGCAACGAGAGTTCCGGGTTCGAGTACATCTTCTTGGTCGATGATTTTTCGGCAAGTGGAAGAACAATACTGCGTCGGGACGAACAGGGCAATCCTGACGGCCGGCTGCACCGATTTATCAACGATACTTTGCCTCTCCTGCATGAGGGCGTATGCCCCAAGATATTTCTAACGCTCTATTTGGCCACAGCTCAGGCTGTAGACCATTTGGAGGCTAAAATTGGTACTTATCCGGAGCCTTCCTGGACACCGGACAATGAGCCCCAGGTCTTAACCGGCATGAGAATCGAGGACAAGTCCAAGCTGGTGTGTGGTCGGGAGGGCGCAGAATTTGAGCCAGATAGGCTCTTTGACCAGCTTCTACACAAATACTATGATTGTTCCATCGAAGACGAGCACAAGGGAAATGTTCAGCACGGGTATTCTAATTGCGGACTGCCGTTAGTCCTACCTCATAATACGCCCAACAATTCGGTATTCCTGCTCTGGGAAAAGGAAAAGACTAGGCCACTCTTCCCCCGCTATGAACGTCATCAGAGTCGGTTGGAGGAATAGTGATACCCTCACTGCGCAACCCGTTTCTAATCAGAACTGCAGAGCAATCCGAGTCGGACGATCAATTCTTGAACCTCTTCAGTGAGAATGTTCTAGATATTCTGCCTGAAGATGGCAGTTGGAATCGATATTTGCCAATTTTGTCCGCACCCGGCGGAGGCAAGTCCACGCTCCTGAGGCTTTTTACCCCGAGAGTCTTGTCCAGCATAGCAAACTCGCGGCACCAACCAGAGTTTACTGACCTTGTTTCCAAGCTTGCAAGACTTGATGCAATAGGCGGAGAGGGCGCTCAGCTACTTGGTGTCCTCGTAAACTGCAAAGAAGACTACAATCGACTCGCATACCTTAGTGTAGATGAAACGGAGCTGAAAGGACTCTTTTGGGCCCTAATGCATTCACGCCTTGCGCTTCTGACCATACGGGCAGCTCTTCAACTTACAGGCCACATATACCCCCGAGACGTCAGTGTCCTGCGATTCGAACCTCGCTCTGATGAGGTTATGCGTCGCCCGGACGCCCGTACCATTGCGGGCGAAGACTTATTCCTGTCTGCCCGAAAAGCAGAACAAACTATCGTAGATTCCCTGAACAGTTTAGTGCCGGGGCCTCCTTCTCTAGATGAGGACCTGAGTTTCAACGATGTTTTCCAGCTTCTCAACACTCATCGCATAATGATTGATGGCGGGATGCCCCCAAAGCATATCCTGCTCATGTTCGATGACGCCCACTTGCTTGATGATTGGCAAAGGGATTTGTTGGTCGAAGAACTGGAGCGGCACGATCAATGCGCTTTTGCCAGCTGGGTGGCAATGCGACTTCGAGCCCTAAGACCGCCTTCCATCATTTCTGAGGAAGTTAGGCCTAACCGTGAAGGATTCAAGCCAATTCAACTGGATGACTTGGACTTGAGAAAGAAAAGTATCGAGCCCTGGTTACTTGATGTTGCTGAAAGAAGAATATCCAGAGCGGAACCGGAACTTACATCTTTTGCGGGATGCCTTGCAGATGCCCTGGAAGCGGAATTCAACAGCAGGAGGCTAAGCGCGGTTGTCGAATCTGAGCGGGCACTGGTCTATGAATTGGCCCGTCCATTTGGGCAACTTTACAGTGAATGGTTAAGGGGAAAGGAGCTTGAAGTTTCTGGTTTATCCCTATATGACCAGGCAGTGAGGTGGGCTCAACTCCAGATTATCATGCAGCGCCGCATTAGAAATCTGCAGGGTGAGTTTACCTTTACGCCTCTGCCCTATGAACAAATTGCCAGTTCGACAAGCAACACACTGGAGATGGCCACCATCTTCATGCTGAACCGCAATGAGCTTCCGTATTATTTTGGCGTTAAGCAAATAGCCCAGCTTGGCTCCGGCAATGTCGATCAGTTCTTGTCGTTATCCGGTTCTTTGTATGACCTGCTCTTGAACACGGGCAGGCTGGGGAGAAACCGGAGACAACTTCCGCCCTCAGCTCAACATAGCCTAATTGTGGAGGAATCTTGCAGCTATGTCAGCGGGCTGCATTCAAGAGTCCCTTATGGGCAGGATGTAGCTAACTTGGTGAACGGCATTGCCGAACTGTCTCGACAGGAGACCTGGAGACCTAACGTACCAATCACACCCGGTGTTACTGGAGTCTCCATCCAAAATTCGGACAGGATGGCTCTTGTTAATGCAGCGGAGAAGTCTGAGAGTGACGAAAAGAGGCTGGTGAATGCCTTAGCCTCGGCAGTGGCGCATAACGTGCTATCGCTTCGCCAGACCAACCGACAACGCGACGAGGATCGCACCATCTTTTATCTGAATCGCCTCGTATGTCCAACGTACGGGTTGCCGCTTGGTTTCGGCGGATATAAGCCCAGGAAAGTGTCCGACCTCCTGCGATGGTTGACGGATATCCCTGATGCTGGACAGATGGTCCTGGACATTGGAGGACAGCCATGAGGTGGGACCCTGCCTTTCAGTGTAGCGGTCTTGAATTCGAACCATTTTGGAGGCAGCTAGCAGAAACACCCAAGTCCAAACGGAATGGACTGCTCATTGCAGGCCGCGGCATTGATCCTCGAACGACCATAGGTCCAAGTGCACTCGTGAACTCGGGATTTCCTATCACAACGTGCCTCCTGCTCCAATTGACGCTTCCTTTTGACAATCCAAACAGGCCTAGGAACAGAGCGGCAGCCGCGAACGAGTCGACCATGCGGGATCTATTCGGGAATGTTAATTTCGATCTCGAAGAGGTTCCGGTCTTGAATGAGAACGGAAGGCCCATTAGCTTTCATCACCTCAGAAATGTTTTTGTTGATTCAGGGTGGCTGGCGAAGTTTACGGACGTAATAGTCGATATTTCAGCATTTCCCACAAGTGTGAGCTACCCGCTGCTTGCCATTTTGATAGGTATTTCTGACAGCCTATTCCAAACCAATTCCTCCTCTTTCAACCTGCATTGCATTGTATGTGAAGACCCTGAAGTTGATGAGATGGTCGTTTCCGAAGGGGGTGATGTGGCAGAATACATCGTCCCTTTCAGCGGAGGGCTTAGTCTTGCCGGAGATTCTGATCCAATCACCATCTGGGCTCCGGTACTTGGCGAGGGGCAAGCTGCGGTTCTTGAAAAAATTTACTCAACGCTTGCCCCGGCAGAGGTAAAGCCCTTTCTTCCGGCTCCGTCTCGGAGGCCCAGACGTGGGGACGAATTAGTCTCGGAATACAGTTCTCTATTGTTTGGAACTTGGGGAGTAGATCCTCGCGGCTTCATATATGCTAACGAGAGCGATCCGTTTGATATTTACAGGCAAATTAGTGGACTGGCAAAGGACTATGCTGTCTCCTTAGAGCCTCTCGGCAAGGCTTACACAGTCTTATCCACACATGCGAGCAAATTGCTTTCACTAGGCGTCTTCTTGGCCGCTTGGGAGAATAAACTGGCTGTTACGCATGTCGAGCCCACTGGGTACGAACTAAGGCAACCTGGGACGGAGGCAGTGAACAGTGAATTGTTCGAGATCTGGCTGACAGGCGAGGCATATGCACCATAATAGGGAGCGTCCTACCCGTATTCTTACCGCCGGATACTTGACTCTTGACTTGATCTCCAGAAATGTCGCTGCTAATGAATTCTGGCAGTCGGTAGGCGGGACCTGCGGTAATGTTTCGGTATTTGCGTCCGCCTTGGGGGCTGACGTCTCGCTCTTGGCCAGAACCGGAGTAGATCATCGCGGACAACTACTCATGAGAAAGGTCGCCGCTGCAGGAGTCCATACAGCGGGAGTAGAACAGGTTTCCTCGTTGAATACTCCTGGCATTGTCGAGATCATTCGGGGGACTCCTGACGGGCAGCACCGCTTCACACACAGGTGTCCACTATGTGGCGTTCGCCTGCCTAAAGAGGCTGTAGTTTCCAAGCGTAGGGCAGAAATCGAAGCTGATCAAATTGGTAAATTTGACACCTACTTCTTCGACCGGGCAACTCCGGCGACCTTGCACCTGGCCAAGGCGGCGCGAGAAGCGGGTTTGGTTGTAATGTTCGAGCCTCCCTCCTTTCCTCGGACGCGCGGCGCGCAACATGCAGCAGAAGTTAGCGACATCGTGAAAGTCTCTCACAAGCCTGGTCATCAGGATTTGAATTGGGAATTAGTCCAAAATGGTTCGGCGAAACTAGTCATAGAGACGTTGGGTGCCAGTGGAGTGAGGTTTAGTCAGCGATCAAAACGGGGCTGGGATGAATGGAGGGAGATCCCCCCACCCTCACCGCGACAGATTAGGGATACAGCCGGTGCCGGAGATTGGTTAACTGCGGGATTTCTCACAAGGCTTCTGCCGAAAGGAGATTTGTGCAGTCTTGACCCAACTATTGCATCGATTGAATATGGGCAAAGGCTGAGTGCGATAAGCATATCCTTCGATGGTCCCAGCGGCGCTCTCCACGCACTCGGTGCGGCTGAAATAGCGCGAGCAGCAAATGGTTCTGGACCAATCGAAGACTTCTGGGCCAGCCGCTGGTTAAGGTCTCGTCGATCAAGCTTTACAGGGAACCAATCTGCGTACTGTGAGTTATGTCTTACGGAAGGTCTTGGAAATGGAATCTAGTCGTTTATTGTTTGGCATTGAATCCCACGATGTCAATTTGGAGAATTCCACCGGCAGAGCGGGGACAACATGGAAGGTGACTTCAGTGTCACCCTATGGAAGATTGGCCAAGCTGCCGTGCTGCAGTTCCGAATAGAGTTTGACAGGACCTGGGTTATGCAGTGACCATCGAAGGCCAGCACTCGGACCGAGTGAACAGAGCCGGTGCTACTATCTCGGGAAGGCCTGGCTTGGTCTGTAGGAATCGACGGGTCACATACCGAAAGTCCCTTCTCTTTATATTGTTCTCTTGTTGCCCTTGCCTTCCTTGTAGGCTGCTGGTGTTTTTGCTCGGCAAATTCCACAGGTGGTGTGAGAACCGGCCGGAATCTTTCCACACTGGATGCACAATCCAGCTTCCTTTAGTTTCGGCCTTCTTTCTCTTTCCCCAGTGGTTTTCTCCTGTCCCTCTGGCTCTGTTTCCCCCCCTCCTCTTCCTCTGAATCTCTCGCGTTTTTTCGAGGCAGCTAGTAGTCGGTCAATATTGGAGTGATGGGTATAGAGACTTCAGTTTGACTCGGGCGTCCTGAGTGGTGAAGCGCCAGTCCACCCGTATCGCGCCCTGGTTGCGCTGAGCCTGCCACGCTCCCACCTCCCGCCGCAGAACGCTTTGGTCCGGTATGCGCCGGTCCAGGCATTGCCGGGCCATCACCCCGATTTCAATCTCGGCCATATCAAGCCAACTCCCAAGCATGGGAATGTAGTGAATCTCCAATCGTTCGGCGATGCGCCGCGCTTCGGATGGTTCAAATTCCTCGTACAGCGAGGACGGGTGGTGGGTGTTCAAGTTGTCCATCACCAGCACTATCCGGTCCTTGTGCGGGTAGTCCTCGTCCACCAGTTGCTTGATCACCCGGGCCCAATCGGCTTTCGTACGCCGGTCCGTCACTTCCACCCGCCGCCACCCTTCCAGCGGAGCGAACAACATGAAAAGGTTGCTCACCCCGTTGCGCTCGTATTCATAATCATAGTAGCCTACGGCCCCGGAACGCGGCGGACGCGGCAGGCGCGTCTCCTTCACCTGCTGTTTGCTGGTCTCGTCCAGGCAGACCAGAACTTCGTTGTCCCCATACCGGCGCTGATAGACTTCCAGCACGTCTTCCATCGGACAGACGACCTCGGCGCTGCCTTGCGGCGGGATGCACCAGCACTCCTTCAGCCAAAGCCTGCCCCGTTGCAGAACGGGGGCTTGAGTTCGTTTTTTTGAGCGTCTGGCGCACCGTTTCAGGGCTGATGCTCTCCACTATCTCACGGTCCACCAACCGGTCGGCCAACAACTTCAGCGTCCAACCGGCCCGGCCCTCCGGCGGTTCTCCGCAGGCCAAGGCAATCAGGTGGGCCTCTCCTTGACCGTCCAGCCGCTTCGGACGCCGGTTAACCTGCCGCTTTCGTCCCAGCGCCGCCTCAATCCCTTCCTCCACGCAACGGCGGCGCACCCGTTCCACCGTCGCACGGCCAATCTGGAGAACCCGGGCAATGTCTTCATCCTTCATGCCGCCGTCCGCATGGGCCTCATCACTCAGCAGCAGAGCCTGCCCCCGTGAAAACGGGGGACGCGCCCGTGGGTCTGCTTGTAAGCCGCCGCCCGGCCACGGGACACCAATGTCTTCAATTCCCGCCGCTCCTCCGCACTCAGCTTGACCCGGTATCTCTTCATCGCCATCCCCTCCTCATACGTCCCAATCATCTTCGCCCTATGCCTCGTAGAATACACTTGGTCAGTACTCAGTTCAAAGATGTTGGACTACTAGGCTGAGTCCACTGCACCGGCGTCCGAGTTGTCCACGGTTTGGCTCTCAGCGGGGCAGAGGGCTGTGTTAATTACGGCTTCCACGAATTACCTCGTATCCTGACCGTAAGTGGCAGGCGGGGTAATTCCATGGAAGATAGAGTATTGGGAGATTACTACGTCTTCCCTGCCTATCTTGTCCCATATTGTCACTGTGTAAACCCCATCTCCATGGACATTTAACACATCAGTCAGATCGACCGATACTGCAAAATCCTCGTTGTTGGCAGTCCACTTTAACGCCGTAATCCAAGGTACGGTGATAGGTTTCGATACCGCAGCTTCGCTGGCATCGTAAGCCCTTTGCCAAAATTCGTGAGCCTCATCTGGGGAAGCGGGCGCAACTGCGCCAGGGTCTACCGCATAGGGGTCTGGGCAGGATTCTAAACTATCGGCAATTTCGTCCTCGGTCCAATACCATAGGCCCGTGAGTTGCGGCCGAAATGCCGCGACGGGAAGACCGCCATCGTAGCAATATGTCCGAGATACTTGTCCTCGGGTCAAAGGATGAGGCGGTTGATCATAGAAGAGTTGAACGCCAAAGTCATTCTCGGCATCGAATCCCGCGCCGTTTTTAGTGCGTCCTGACATCGTTAATATGCCGTTCTCAACACTGGGTAACCGATCGTACTTAACGTAGTCTCCTTCGAAGTGCTGGACAACGATCATGTTGAACTTGTCCCACCAGACCCCAATGCTTACTTCCTTATGCCACTTGTCCAGGATGTTGTCGCGATGCCCAGGACTACCCATGAAGCCCTTCATCAACTCCCGCGCCTCTTCTTGAAATTCCGACAGGGGCAATATCCAATCGGGATTGTCAATACAGTAGTTTGTGCCAGAGACGTTCTCCGAGTTGGACTGGTACCCACCGGCCAAGCTGTAGCGCATATATGGCTTCAGGCCATCGACCCCCCAGTGCGAGGATGTACAGTTTTCCAAGGAAGTCTCCGCGTGTATCTGGGCAGCGCTATTCGTACCCAACGCCACTGGCGGAACGCCAGCCTTTTGCCGCTCTTCGTTGATGAGTTCCAGCATGTAGAGTTTGCTGGCATAGTGACGCTCGCTGGGTCGTTGTCGTTCTTTCCGTCTGTGATGACTTGGTACTTGACTTGTGCTCTCGATCAGTTCGAGTCGTTGTTTCCGTCGGCGGCGACGTGACGCTTTGGATTTCTTCACCAGCCCGTTCAGGTGTTGAATCGGGCGTCGCCGCGATGCGATGCCATGTGATGAAGAACCCTAGAATCAGGGTAACAACCAAACAGGCAATCGCCAGTTCGGGAGGCCATTTCCTGAAGAAAATCTTGGTCTGGCTTTTTGTACTTGGTTTCCGTCGGATCCGCCCTGTACGGAGTGTTTCCGGCAGTGTGGCTCTTTCCAACCAGAGGACTTGACTTGCGGGGACGTAATTTGTCATGTCGGCGGTCACAATGAACATGACTATTCGCGGAGTGGGAAACAGCCTTTTGCAAGCTCGGCATAGCCACCTGTTATAAGACGTTTCAGCATAGTCCCACAAGAATTCTATTTGCCACGCAAGGCAATGCGGACACACTCCGATTTCCCGGTTATGGTCACGCGCCATGTCTAGCGTCCCTTTTGACCGCGGTCGGAATTTGAATGCTGCGTGGAGCCAATACGCCAGTACACCAGCAGCCCGCTCCCCGCAGCCATAAAAATCAGTGCCCCCGCAATGGCCCGGAGCACGACCGCTACTGTGGCGTCGAACCAGAAGCCGAGAGGGAACAGCATCAACAGGTAGTCCCGGCGCGGGTCCAGTTGCCACAGGTCGTTGGCGAAGCTGATCCGGTGAAACGTTGTAAACAACGAGTCGAACCCGGTCAGGGCGAACAAGCCAAACAGGACTATCAGCCCGACGGTCACCCCGCCGCCCCATATCGCCCGCCGGGCCCATAGCCTACAAGCGTACCTGCGCCGGCGTGTCAAATCCCACACAGTCACTGCGGCTAAGCCCCAATCCACCGAAGGAGGGCGTGTGAGAGGCCTCCTGAAAGGGTAAAAGGTGCTCCTCTGAATCTGGGATAATGGTTTTGAAACAGAAAACCGACCCCAAAACAAGGAGCACCCAATAGCAACTGTCTTGAAAGTCAACAGGAATGAGCGACGACTGGCTGAGTCGTATCGCACCAAGGGGAGCCATGTTTGAGCATGCCGTTGAGTATAACCAGCAGTTTGCGCATGGACGCGACCAGCGCCACCTTTGTCGGCTTGCCAGCTGCCAGCAGCCTCTGGTAGAAGTCCCGGATAGCAGGGTTGTGGCGGCTGGCTACCAACGCTCCCATGTAGAGGACGGCCCGCACCGGGAGCGTCCGCCCCAGACGGCGCGTTTGCCCCGCAGGGTGCCACTGTCGCGGTTGTAGGGGGCCACGCCCACAAGGGCGGCGATCTGCCGGCGATTCAGCGTGCCCAGCTCTGGCAGATTGGCCAGCAGAGTGAGGGAGATCTGCTCTCTGACACCGGGAACGGTGCGGAGCAGGTCGTCCTTCTCACGCCACACTGGACTCCGGCGCAAAGTCTGACGTAGCCCCTTGTCCAAGTCGCTCAGCTCTTGTTCCAACCACGCGATGTGGGCTTCAATGCGGGGACTAACGGCGCCGATGGCGGTACCCAACCGGTTCTTCTCGGAGACCAGCATGGTCATCACCTGGTGCCTGCGGGCAGTCAGCGAGTTGAGGACCTGGGTCTCTGCGTCCTTGAGGGGGCGCACCTCAGGACGGACGGCGTCGGCGAAATGGGCCAGGACCCCCGCGTCCAGAGTGTCGGTCTTGGCCAGCGTTCCGGTGGCCCTGGCGAAGTCCCTGACCTGGCGTGGGTTGACCACCACCACCGGCAGCGCCGCAGCGGCCAGGGCGGCCACCAAGGGCAGTTCCAAGCCGCCCGTAGCCTCCAACAACACCAAGGCAGGCTCCAGGTCCACTATCTGGGGGATCAGTCCCTCAATTCCGGTCTGGTCGTAGGGCAGGGTCCATCGCTTCCCCATAGGCCGGACAGCAACGTCCAACTGCGCCTTTGAGACATCAATGCCTACGAACCTCGGTTCTCCTTCCATCTGTACCTCCTGTTTCAGTGTTGACCCTTCCTTGCACGATGCGGGCTCGATTGGCCCAGGCAACTGTCCGGGTTCTACCGATAAGGAACGCGGCGACCCCTGCTATTGGACGGTCTACCATGACCCAGATGCTACCGGTCTGCCGCGCTTCGGACCGCCACATATGAGCTATTGTCGCGGGCCAAAGTCAGGATACAAGATGCTACCACGCAACCACCCCGACCGCATCCAAATCACCTTCGACGACCACCGCCTGGTGGCCAATGCTGGCCTGCTCCTGCCGGCCACCCTCGCCCGGCACCTGGGCCTGCGGGAACTCGTCGACCGTCACCTCGACCTCGGCGGCGCGCCGGGGCGGGCCAACACGGGGGACAAGCTGCTGACGCTGGTTGCCTCCGCCCTGGCGGGCGGCGACTGCATCGACGACGCGGATGCGCTGCGCGCCGGCGGGACCGCCCGCGTTCTCGGCTGCGTGGTCAAGGCGCCATCCACCCCCCGCCTTCGCGAGGGCAGGCTCTGGGCACTTTCCTGCGCAGCTTCAGGTGGGGCCATGTCCGTCAGTTGGACCGGGTGAGCCGCGAGCTGCTAGCCCGGGCCTGGGCGGCTGGGGCCGGACCCAGCGACGGGCCCCTGACCATCGACCTGGACTCCACCATCTGCGAG
This sequence comes from Dehalococcoidia bacterium, assembly GCA_965261795.1. Classification (GTDB taxonomy): domain Bacteria; phylum Chloroflexota; class Dehalococcoidia; order Lucifugimonadales; family UBA3495; genus CBDCFV01. The sequence goes on along the minus strand of OZ253476.1, from coordinate 2,722,837 downwards.
ACCTACGGACTGGCCAAGGAAGGAGCGCGCCACCACGGCTATACCGGCGCCCGTGGCTATCACCCGCTGCTCGCGACCGCCGCCGGTACCGGCGACGTGCTGATGTCCCGTCTGCGCGAGGGCCGGGCCAACACCGCCCGCGGCGCCGCGCACTTCCTGCGTGAAACGGTGAGCCGGGTTCGCTACGGCGGGGCCAGGGGCCAACTCACGGTGCGGGCCGACAGCGGCTTCTATACCCACGCCCTGGTCGCTGTCTGCCGCCGCATGGATGCCCGCTTCTCCATCACCATTCGCCAGCGCGCCAGCTTGCGGGACCTGATCGAGGCGATACCAGAGGAGGACTGGACTCCCATCCCCTACTGGATGGACGGCGCTGCCGATGTCGCCGAGACCACCTACACCCCCTTCCAGAGTGAGCCGGACGCCACACCGGTGCGGCTCATTGTCCGGCGGGTGAAGCCAACGCCCGGGTCCCAACTGGCCCTCTTCGCCACCTACAGCTATCACGGCTTCATCACCGGCCGGGACGGGAAGACCCTGGAACTGGAGGCCGATCATCGCCGCCACGCTGAGATCGAGAACGCCATCCGAGACCTGAAGTACGGCGTAGGGCTGAACTATCTCCTCTCGGGGCGCTTCGCCGCCAACGCCGCCTGGCTGGCCGCCCAGGTGATGGCGCATAACCTCGCCCGCTGGACGGCGCGGCTCGGTCTGGGAGAGCGGATAGTCACCACCAAGACCCTCCGGCGGCGGTTCTTCGCCCTGGCCGGACGGCTCACCCGCTCGGCACGCCGCCTCACCTTGCATCTGCCACAGCGCTGGCCTTGGGAGGAGCAGTTCAGCCGCGCCCTCGCCCGGCTGCAAGCGATTCCACTCCCAGCCTGACGCCGCCCGTCCGTCACTGACCCATCAACCGGCTAACCCAACGTCCCCGCCAACTCGCGCCACCACGGTCCGCGAGTGTCCCCCGCTGCGTTCCATTACCGCCATCCCGTCCCGCGCGGCGATACAAACCGCCGCCGGTACCCCCCAAAGGGCGACGGCGGGCCGCTCCGGCTCCACCTGCCGGAATCGAGTTCGGCCAATCGCCCTCCCCAGGTTCCTCATACCCCGTTCCCCTGCCGTAATCCCGTCTTTCGGTGGATTCGGGATAAGGCTTGTCACGAGAGAGGGACACGTACCCTGCTCTCCTGGTTTTGTTATCGTTGAGTCATCGGCGATGGAAACCTCCCTTTCCATGTTACAACGACACCTTCAGTTCGGGACGCCGCTAGTACCGTTTCCAGATAGATTTGTTGATACGGTAAAGCTGCCTCTAACTCTGGATTCCCAGCTGCGCGGGTGGGAATGATTAACAGGTGAAACAGATATGCGATATAAGGCATATTCAAGTGGAAACGGTACTAGTGAGGGGTGTGATGTAAAAGTGACCATGTCGGAGGATGATCGAAGGGATGGTTGACTAATTGCGCATCAGCCAACAATATTGTTGCCAACATACTCGTTGGCGTGATAACATGCTGGCATAACCGAGCGCTGGCGGAGTTGGATATCCGATGACAACACTACGGATGAGCAGCAACTGGGTCGATGGAGATCAGTTCTTCGACCGGGAAACGGAGCTTCAGCTGCTGCGTGGGCGTGTGGCAAACGGCACCCACACGCTGCTGACCGCACAGCGCCGCATGGGGAAAACGAGTTTGGTGCGGGAGTTGCTGCGTCAACTGAACGAGGAAGGAGAGGTCGTCGCCATATTCGTGGATCTAGAGGGCGCCATGGACGCTGCGGAAGCTGTCGCCGAGATGGCGACCCAGGCCCGGTCGGTCCAGAGCCTCGGTGGCAGGATAATGTCATGGTTGAGCGATAGTTTCCGAGACGCCCGCGCCAATGTTGAGGAGTTGGGAGTTTCTGAGCTTAGGGTAAAACTGCGTGATAGGTTAAATGCTGGCAACTGGCAGCAGACCGGTGATCAGGTATTTGAGGCACTGGCGTCTAACGAGCGGCCGGTGGTGCTGGCCATCGACGAGCTGCCCATACTGGTCAACCGTCTGTTGAAGGGGCATGAGTACCGTATCACTCCCGAACGCCTGGCGGCTACGGACAGCTTTATGGGTTGGTTGAGGAAGTGCTGTCAGACTCATCAGGGTAAGGTTTGTTTGATCATCTCGGGCAGCATAGGTTTGGAACCAGTCCTCAGCCAGGCAAAGCTAAACGCCCATGCGAACGTCTATTTGCCCCTTGACCTGAAGGCTTGGGATCATAACGTTGCCAGGGAATGCTTGGCGGCACTGGCTCGGGGCCATGACGTAAGCCTCCCTGAAGATGTGCGGTATGAGATGTGTCTACGGCTGCGGCGCTGCGTGCCGCATCACGTGCAGCGCTTTTTCCACCACCTCTATGAGCACCTGCTTAGAGTTCAGCGGAACGAGGCTACACTGGACGATGTCGAGCGGGTGTACCAAGATGAACTGCTAGGGCCTAGAGGTCAGGCCGACCTCCTGCACTATGAAGATCGCCTGCAAACGGTCTTGGGCGATCATGGTTGTGCCATTGCCCGAAGCCTGTTGACCCATGCTGCGTCCAACAACGGCCTGCTGGAGCCCGCGGTGGTTGACCTTCACCGAGAGATGAATACTTCTGACGCCGGGGGAAATCCGGTTGATGACGCTATTCACGTGCTGGTGCACGACGGGTATTTGGAGAGGCGTGAGGAAGGCTATGGTTTCGGGTCCGGACTGCTGGAGGATTGGTGGCGTACCCGGTACACCAGGGGACCTGCCTCGACTGACCGGCGCTAGCAGGTAAAGCGGAGGGTTCAATGGTCATCGGCATCAAGAAGTACAATCCTGGGTTCCTCAGCGACGATGAGATCGTCGCGTCGTTCTGCGTTAGGAAAGCTGAGTTCGAGTCGTTTCTGGAATCCCTGCGGGCTAGCACCGGCAATTCCAACGTGCACTCCTTGGTAATCGGCCCCCGGGGCAGCGGGAAGACCCACCTTTTGTTGCGGGTGGCCGCAGAGATACGTCGCGATGTCTCGTTGTCAGGATTCTACCCAATCGTATTTGCCGAGGAGAGCTACGAGGTCGCGACGGTAGGAGAGTTCTGGCTGGAGTGCTTGGATCATCTGGCTGAGCAGGCTCCAGAAGCCGAGCGTGCCAATCTACGGCTGTCCTACAACGACCTGCGAACCACGGGACATGACCGTGACCTAGCCGATCGTTGCTTAGGAACCATTCTGGACTTTGCAGATCGCCATGGGAAGCGGGTCGTGTTGCTAGTGGAAAACTTGAACATGCTCTTCGCCGACATGGACGATCCTGAAGCGGGATGGCGGTTGCGCCACACGCTGCAAACCGAGCCGAGAATACTACTTCTGGGCAGTGCCACCAGCCGATTCGACGAGATCGACCATCCAGACCATGCACTGTACGATCTGTTTCGAGTGATTACACTGCGTCCGCTGGATACCCAGGGGTGCGTGGCCCTGTGGGAGGCTGTTAGTGGTCAACCCTCCACAACACTGGCAGTTAGGCCTCTGGAGATCCTCACCGGAGGCAACCCCAGGCTACTTGCCATTATTGCCCTTTTCAGCGCCGGCCGGTCGTTTCGTGATCTGATGGATAATCTGCTGGACTTGGTGGATGACCACACGGAGTACTTCAAGAGTCACCTGGAATCATTGCCGACGCTAGAGCGCAGGGTATACCTCTCCCTAGCCAGGTTGTGGAAACCCGCCACTGCCAGGGAGGTTTCTGATCAGTCCCGTACCGATATCAACAAATGCAGTGCCTTGCTGACGCGTCTGGTAGAACGTGGTGCGGTGATGGTCGTTGGAGGGACACCAAGGCGCCGGCAGTACTACCTGACCGAACGGCTCTACAATATCTACTACTTGTTGCGCAGAGATAGTGGGTCCAGCCAGGCGGTCGAGGCGCTGATCGACTTCATGGTCTGCTTCTATTCGCCGGCTGAGCTTTGGGATGTTGTCGTCGAAATCTACCGGGAAACAAGGTTTCCGACGGCTGATGTGCAAGAGTCGGTGGCCCAAGCGCTGATCAATAAGGCGCAACTGCTGGCCGACATAGGTCATGAAGATGGTGCCATCGCCATTTTCGAACAGGTTACCGACAAGCTGCGGATGTCAAAAGTAGCAGGCCACTATAACCAAGCGGCCGTGGCGTCGTTGAACAAAGTCCTGCGGCTGAACCTAGCGGGTCGGCATGATGAAGGCATCAAGGCGTGTGACCAAATGCTGGCCAGCTTTGGGAAGAGTAGAGAACCAGCCATCGCTGTAATGGTGGCCATCGCATTGGATAGCAAAGGGAGGGCTTGGGATGCACTCGGTGACCCATCTGAAGCTGTCTATGCTTATGAACAGGCTTTGTATTGGTTCGCTGCAGTGCAGACGTCGGACCTCGATCATCTTGTGGCTGACATCATGCTGCGTAGAGGGTTTGCTCTGGTGAAGAACGAAAATCTGAGCGAAGCAGTGGCGGCATTCGATGCGGTCGTGGCTAGATTCGAGGCTATCGATGCAACGAGTCTAGTTGCGAAAGTTACCAGCGCGCTGTTGTCCAAAGGAGCTGCGCTTCTTCTCCAAGGGAAAACCCTCAGCGAAAGTGACTTCTCCTTGCTGCTTGACTGTCTGTCCAGAGAGAGGGAACTCCGTCCAGGTCTCATCCAAAGGTTGATGGCATTGGCCGTGATATCTGGTTTGGCCCGGACTCTTAGACTGATTCAAGCATCCCCGGCAGCAGATGTGCTGTTGCCCTTGGTTACTGCTTTGCGGCAGGAACTGGGTCAGGAAACCGACGTCGCCAAGGAAGTGGACGAGGTTGCAGCAGATATCCGCAGTAATATGCTGAAACTCGGTGGCAATATCCAGTCGGAAGTGCCTACCTGGGTCGCTGAGTTCCTCAGGGATGAGGTGAACCTCAATCAGGGCCGGCTGGACCGATTGGAGACCGCCGTGGGTGCGGTGAACGACTACCTGAAGAAAAACCTGACCGGGTACCAGAAGATGGAAAGGCAGGGTTCCTATGCTCTGGGTACGCTGATCAAGCCGGTGGACGACAACGACGAGTACGACGCCGACATCCAGATCGTGATGAACCCCACCCCCCAGTGGGAAGCCAAGGACTACGTCCTCGCGGTGAACCGGACGCTGGTCGGCAACCAGACGTACACCGACAAGCTCAGGCTGAAGACCAGGTGCGTAACGGTTGATTATGCTGGTGACTTTCACCTGGACGTGGTCCCGCGGGTGACCATTAAAGGCAAGCACTACGTCTGTAACCGTATCGATAACAAATTCGAAGAGACGGACGGTGACGGGTACCGAGACTGGTTCAACGAGAAGAACCGTATCACCAAGGGTAACCTGAAGCGGGTGGTCCGGTTGCTGAAACATCTACGGGACCACAAGAACAGCTTCACCGCCAAGTCGATCTTGCTGACCACACTTGCCGGCAACACGATAAGAGCCTCCGACGAGGGAACCGAGGCCGTGAGCACGGTTGCCGATACGCTGGAGACCGTCCTCTCCCGGATGAACGATTACCTACAGCAGCACCCCAATATGCCGGAGATCAGGAATCCGGTGCTGACGACGGAGAACTTCAACCGTCACTGGGACCAGCGGAGGTACGCCAATTTCAGGAGCCGAGTCCAGTCTTACGCGGGAACGGCGAAGCGGGCGAAAGCCGAGCCCATCGCTGAGAACGCTATCGAGCCTTGGCAAGACCTGTTCGGCGAGAGGTTTGGCAAATCAGCGAACTCCGGCAAAGACAGCGGAGGAAGCAACGGTCGCAGAGATGGAACCGCGCTGACAAAGGATGACCCGGAATGCTCTGACCGCTCCTTTGCTGGGTCCATACCTGTAGGTCGAGTCCTGCGCTAGAACGAAGCCCGCTGGTAGGTTCATCGGCAGGCGCATACACGACCGAACGGGCTAGGTGGCCCGTGCCCAGCTGGGAAGGAGTAATCAACGGTTAGCCCGCTTGCCGGCCAGGGTGGGCAAAGTGCGCAACACAAATTGGATTATGTCGCCATGACTTGGACTGCCCGTTGCCCCGGTGTCATCCAAATCTGGTGCAACGGGCCGTCCTTTACGTGAGTCCACCCCGTTGGTATTCTTGGCGGCAATCGTTATGCGGCAATCGTAATAGTGAGGCCCTCGCCGTTTTCAGTAACAGTACGTCGACGCCCAGGAGAGCTCTGGAAGGCCGCTGACCGGTTGTGTTGGGACGTTGTATGCCGCCCTCTGGGTTGGTGTTATGCTCTATGCACACCACGGTTGCCAGCGCATCACTGCAGGATGTGGTGTAGCGAAACTATCCTTGAGGAACGGGCGATATGACATTCGGAGAAGCAATTACACAAGCCCGCAAGGACAGGAATTTGAGCCAGAAGCAGGTCGCGGCCGGAACCCTGAAAGAGGACGGCACGGCCATCTCTCCTCAATACCTGAACGACATAGAGCATAACCGGCGCAACCCCCCCGGCGAATATATCGTTCGCCAGTTGGCGGATACCCTGGACCTGGAACTGGACTATCTGCTCTTTCTGGCGGGCAGGTTCGCCTCGGACGTGCTCGAGATGTCGCGGGATCAGGAAGATATCACCATGGCCATGAGGGCCTTCCGAAACAGCCTGAGGGAACAGAGCCGATGAGGTGGACCAAAGACCCCACCGGGCGATTTCCGGAGCGGCCCTACTATCCCCGGGAAGTCCTGGATAGCCTGAGCGAAGAATGGATCGTCGGCTTTCTGGTTGAGAGGTACGGCAAGGCTGAGTTCCCGGTGTCCACTGAGGATCTGACCGTGATGATCGAGTGTGATACGTCCGACCTGGACCAGTACGCCGATCTCAGCGGGGAAGGCGAGGAAGGAGAAGAGGTACAGGGGTTGACCCTCTTCTTCCCGGACCGGAAACCAATAGTAAGGATCGCACAAGAGCTTGCCGGCTCCGGTCGCGGGGAACATCGGTTGCGGACGACCCTTACCCACGAGTTTGCCCATGTGAAGTTGCATGCGACGCTGTGGCCGTTCGATCAGCCAAGGCTTTTCCGGGATGCGGAGGAATCACCCGGGCCCAGGTGCAAAAGGCCGGGAGCCATCCCGGGATTCGGAACCGATTGGATGGAGTGGCAGGCCGGTTACGTGTCGGGGGCCGTCCTGATGCCGGTTACACGACTCCAGCGGATGGTCCGGATGACCTTTGATGCGTGGGGGGCTTTTGGCTCAGTCCCAACCGCGTCTGTCAAAGGAGCGGATCTCATCGCCGGAGTAGCGGGGCAGTTTGGAGTTTCGAACGATGCCGCGAGGGTAAGGTTGGCGCAGTTGGGGTACTTGACGGACCGGCCTGAGGAACGGCCGCTGGGATTGGGATAGTGGGTTGCTTTTTTTTCGGCTTGTGATCCGCTAATAAGCGGATACGCTGATATAGGTTCTTACGAAGTGAATGTGGAGCGCGATAAACCAACCCGCAGGTCGGACACGATCCTGCAGACCCGCCGGCAGCCTTTGCCTTGGCCCGATGACGCCAACTTCAGGATATTGTCGATTGATGGCGGCGGCATCAAGGGCATCTTCCCGGCGGCTATTCTGACCTGCTTGGAGGATAGTTGTCTGGATGGTCAGCCCATCGGGGACTACTTCGATCTGATTGCCGGCACCTCCACCGGCGGGATCATAGCCCTTGGGTTGGGTGCCGGACTAGCGGCCCGCTCCCTGTTGGACTTGTACGTCAACGAGGGGCACCGGGTGTTCCCCCCGAAGCAACGCGCCGATGGATGGTTGCGGAGATTGCGTCAACTGTTTCGCAATCAATACGACCGGACCGCCCTGGATGAATTGCTTCACCAGACTCTTGGGACGAGAACCCTGCGGGAATCCAAGTACCGGTTGCTGATACCGGCAACCGAGGCCAAGCATGGCGACCCCGCGGTGTACAAGACTCCCCACCATCCGGGGTATTTTCTGGACGGCGACAAGCCCATGGCCGAGGTGGCCGCTGCGACGTCGGCAGCTCCCACCTACCTGAAGCCGGTGGTCCAGGACGGCTACACCCTGCTGGACGGGGGCATCTGGGCCAACAACCCCGCGATGATGGCCTTGGTTGAAGCTCTGACCTGCTTCGCGGTGCAACGGGAACAAATTGCGATCTTGAGCATCGGGTGCGGGCAGGACGGCTTTCGGATCAACAGCAAGCAGGCAGCCGGAGCGGGCCAGTATCAATGGCGCGAGATCATCCACGTGGCCATGCACTACCAATCCCTTACGGCCGTCAACCAGGCCGGGCTGTTGATTGGACGCGACAAAGTCACGCGGCTGGACCGGCCGGAAGGAGCCGAGCGCATTGAGCTGGACGATTGGGGAAAGGCCAGGCGGTTGCTGGCGGACGAAGCATTTGCCGTCGCGGAGCAGCACGCTAACCGGATATCGGAGACGTTTTTCACGCGCACATCGGTGCCATTCACGGCGCTGGCATAACATAAACGTAAGGAGTTAGGACATTGGCCAAAAACAACCAGGAGTTTGCCGGGTTCCTCAGGGATGAGGTGAACCTCAATCAGGGCCGGCTGGACCGATTGGAGACCGCCGTGGGTGCGGTGAACGACTACCTGAAGAAAAACCTGACCGGATACCAGAAGATGGAGAGGCAGGGCTCCTATGCCCTGGGTACGCTGATCAAGCCGGTGGACGACAACGACGAGTACGATGCCGACATCCAGATCGTGATGAACCCCAGCCCCCAGTGGGAAGCCAAGGACTACGTCCTCGCGGTGAACCGGACGCTGGCCGGCAACCAGACGTACACCGACAAGCTCAGGCTCAAGACCAGGTGCGTAACGGTTGATTATGCCGGTGATTTCCACCTGGACATGGTCCCGAGGGTGACCATCAAAGGCAAGCAGTACGTCTGCAACCGGATCGACAACAAATTCGAGGAGACGGACGGTGACGGGTACCGAGACTGGTTCAACGAGAAGAACCGTATCACCAAGGGTAACCTGAAGAAGGTGGTCCGGTTGCTGAAACACCTGCGGGACCACAAGAACAGCTTCACCGCCAAGTCAATCCTGCTGACCACACTTGCCGGCAATACGATAAGTGCCTCCGACGAGGGAACCGAGGCCGTGAGCACGGTTGCCGACACGCTGGAGACCGTCCTCTCCCGCATGAACGATTACCTGCAGCAGCACCCCAATATGCCGGAGATCAGGAATCCGGTGCTGGCGACGGAGAACTTCAACCGTCACTGGGACCAGCGGAGGTATGCTAATTTCAGGAACCGCGTACAGTCATACGCAGGAACGGCGAAGCGGGCGAAAGCCGAGCCTTCAGCCGACAAGGCCATCAAGGCCTGGCAGGAACTGTTCGGCGATAGCTTCGGCAAAGGCGGGAGTTCCGGGAGCGGCGGTGGGGGAACCAATGGGAGCGGGAGCAGTGCCCGCCCCGGTCAAGGCTCGAGCCGCGGCACCAGCACCGCCGCGGTTGGCGCCGGTTCCATACCAGTAGTCCCACGACCGAATGAAGCCCGCAGGTTCGGATAAGCGCGATGACCGACGATCACTTCCACCTGGAATCCTTGGAGGCTTTCCAGCGCGATCTGGGGGAAGCCGGCTTCAGGCCGGTGGAGTCTGCCAACCAAGCGTGCTGGCGGGGCCCAATCCATAAGGCGTTCGCGTCCCTGACCGCAGCGACAACCATGGATATCCTGATCGGGGCGGGATGGCCATTTCGGCCTCCGGCCCTGTTCGTCGATGGCCTTGACACCAACCACTCCACGCTTGGCGGGTTTGTGTGTCTGTGGCAGGACGGAGACCCCAGTCGCGACTGGGAAACCGGCGAGGGGTTTTTCTCGCGCATCGAAGAGTGGTGCGAGAACGCGGAGCATGGCTGGGAAGGCGATGATCTTGGGTATGACGCTTTCCTGAACTTCCAGAGGAAACTCTCCAACGTTGCAACCTTCGACCGCTCTAAGCTCGGCATTCACAGAGGCGGCTGGGGGGATCTGCATGGCGTCGTGAACCGGGATCCACTGCGGATCGATGTGGGTCCCGGGCGTGCCAGTTCGCCGAATCACCTGCGGGGCCTCTGGTTCCACGCCGACCGGTTGCCCACCCCACCGCCCCGTCAGCTTTCGGAGGTGTTCCGGTGCCTGTCCAGAACCCAAGCCAAGGGGCTGAGGCGGGAGTCGGACCGGCGACGTGGACCCAGCCCGTTCATGCCCAGCGGCGGGGTGGACCTCATCCTGTTCTGCTGGGAGCGGCACGGAACGACCGATCTACTGGTGATGGCATGTGAAGGAATGAACAACGAGGTGGAGGCGATCGCATTGCAGCCAGGACCAACCGATGAAGGCAGCCTGATTTTGCGCGCAGGACCTGATGCGCCGGTGTTGCGGACCATCGGGGCAACTCTGTTCGGAGCGGGCGCCCTTGGGGGGCACGTTGGAACCGCCCTCGCGGAAAGCGGGCTTGGCCGCCTGGACATCGTGGATGACGATGTGCTCCTGCCCGAAAACGTGGTCAGGCACGTCGCGGGACATGATCAGGTGGGCAGATTCAAGGTGCAGGCGGTGCATCACGTCATTGAAAAGCATGCGCCCTGGACCGCAGTTGGAGAGTTTCCGGAAGCTCCGTTGACCCCTGGCAGGATACGCGAACTCATCCAAGACGCGGATGTCGTTGTCGACACTACGGGCAACGATGCCTTCGTGCCCGCGTTGGCCATGGTGGCCGAGGAACTGGGAAAGCCACTGGTGTCCGGCGCCCTTTACCGTGGGGGCAGCGTGGCGCGTGTTCAGCGACAGGCGTTGGCGGGGGACACTCCAATCCACCTCAGGGAGGCCGGGCCGCAATACCCGGTTATTCCCGCAGGGGATCTGCAAAGCGAGTTCGCAACGCATGCTTTGGGATGCTCGGCCCCGGTCAACAACGCTCCCCCTGCTTCAGTGATGGGATGCGCAGCTTTGATAGCCCAAGTGGTGATAGATGCGCTCACCCGCCGGTTCGAATTCGATGATGAAGTCACCGATGTCTACCGGCCTCTTGCCCAGGCTCCCTTTGATCGTGTTGGACGGGTGGGCTAGATCTGGTGCCGGACGGTGCGTAGCGGGACTCGCAACGACTGGTTGAGAAGGGCCACTTGTGACGGCCCGGCCGGCAGGGCGGCGCTTCTCGTGGGAACGCCTGGCTCGAACCGATTCTCAGGTAACAATACACGCAACACTTGGTACACTTTACCTCCGCCGATTACACCAAGGAGATGAAAACGATGGAAAAGCTAACTCTGACGCTGCACAAGACCAAGGACACGAAGAATAAGGTCGTGTACGGCACCAAGGACGGCGAGGTCATCCAGAGCGTCTACATCGACAAGGACGCTCTGGGCGACGTTCCACCGGCCACGCTCCAAGTGGTCATATCCCCGCAGTAAGACCGGGCAGCCTCCTTGGCTGGGGAACCGCGCTGGGGGGCGTCGCGCAGGTGAAAACGAGGTGAAGCGGACCGCTGGAGACCCGGAATGAGATACTGCTGCTCAACCTCCAGCGGCAGTTGTCCCGCCTCAGCCTGCTGATCATCGACGAGTTGGGCTTCGTGCCATTATCCCGCACCGGGGCGGAGTTGCTCTTCGAGGTCTTCAGCCAGCGCTACGAGCGGGGCTCCATCATGGTCACCACCAACCTGCCCTTCGACGAGTGAACCTCGGTCTTCGGCTCGGAACGACTCACCGGCGCACTGCTGGACCGTCTCACCCACCATGTCCACATCCTGGAGATGAACGGCGAGAGCTACCGCCTCAAGCGCAGCAGGGAGACCGCCGCAGCGCAAGCCCCGGACGAATTAGACAACCCATAAGTCGCGCCAGAAGCCGACCTCACTCACCCGCCCAGCCTGCTGCCAGCCTGCCTCTGTGACACTTCTCCCGAACAACTGGCGCGGACATTTACGCTGGCCAATGACCTCTGGTGGTACACTTTTGCTCCGCCCCACTGGCATGTTTTGTCGACGCCCTTGACACGGCGCAGTTGCAGGATCATCTGGCGGGCCCAGTCAGTGAGCTTTTTGTGGCGGCGTCCGCGCTGCCGGTAGTAGCGTTCCGAGGGCGCCAGCACGGTAAGGAATGGCAAGGCCCAATAGCGTCCCGCCCAGGGGACATGGCCCAGCCACATCAGGGAGACCAAGCGCAGGCCGCTGGCCTTGACCAGGTGGCTCCGGCTGGAACGCACTGCATCGCGGTAGATGCCCAAGGATTTGATTTTAGGGCCGCGGCGCCGTTCCAGGGTTTCGCCGATGCCGAAGACCAACGGACCATCGCCCTGATCCAGGTGTTGGAGCAGCAGCATGAGCAGGATGCGAGCCGCCTGGCGGGGCGGCCACACCGCCCGGTTGAGCACCTCATGGTAGCGGGCGTAGTCTAGGTGGCCGCTGCGGCCCATGACGCGCAGCGCCGCGGCCACGGTGCGTTGGCCCGGGGCCAGTATCGCGCCGGCCAGCAGGATTTGGGCTTTCAGCCAGGTCGGGCTGCGAAACAGTGTGGCGAAGGGATGGAGTACGGGTAAAATGGCATCGGGCAGGGTGAGCATGGCTGGACCTTCCGTGAGAAGTGGGTTTAGGCCAGCTTACCTCGTCTTTTTACTTTCTCTAACTTTTGCGTAAAGTCGAGCTTATCGGTCAACATATTGACCTGCCGGTTTCATTCCTGCGAAAATCGGCCCTCAGGACTCGCCAATTCACCACCTCTGCTCACAAGATGAAGTCAGGAGTTCTGAGAATTCGTTAGACCCTGGAGCAAGGAATGAAGTACGACGTGATCATCGTTGGAGGAGGGTCGGCAGGATGCACCCTGGCTGCACGGCTGTCGGAAGACCCCAACCGCTCGGTACTCCTGCTTGAAGCCGGGCCTGACTACCCGAACTTGGATCAGCTGCCCAATGAAATCAAGTACGGCTACAACAACGGTGCGTCGGAGATGGACTCACCCTTCAACTGGTCTTACCAAGCCACTGGCAGTGCCCGTCAGTCACGGCCCATGGCCATCGCGCGGGGCAGGGTCATTGGCGGCTCCGGCGCGGTCAACGGGCAGGTGTTCCTGCGCGGGCTGCCGGAGGACTACGACTCCTGGGCCGGGCAGGGCAACACCGAGTGGAGCTACGTCAACGTCCTGCCCTTCTTCCGCAAGCTGGAAACCGACATGGACGTGCGCGACGACTTCCACGGCTCCGATGGGCCGGTCCCGGTGCGCCGGGTGCCGCGCAACGAATGGCTGCCCATCTACGAGGCCTTCCACCGGTCCGCCCTGGACGCCGGATTTCCCTGCGACCCGGACATGAACAATCCGGAGACCACCGGCACGGGCGCAGTGCCGATGAACAATCCCCGCAACATCCGCATGAGCGCGGCGGTGTCTCACCTCAACCCGGTGCGCCACCGGCTCAACCTGACCGTGCGCGGCGGTATGACGGTGCGGCGTGTGGTATTCGAGTCCGGTCCGGCAGGCTCACCACGTGCCGCAGGTGTCGAGGTGGAGAGTGGCGGCGAGGTATTCACCGTGGAAGGAGAGGAGACCGTCCTGTGCGCTGGAGGCATTGCGTCGCCGCAACTGCTGTTGTTGTCGGGAGTAGGCCCCGCGGATCATCTGGAGGAGATGGGGATTCCTGTGGTGCTGGACTCGCCCGGCGTGGGCAGGAACCTTCGCGACCACCCGATGGCGCTGGTGGACCTGGAACCTGCCGGGGGCGTGGCCCTGTCCAAGGATGTGCCCCGCATACAGACGGGATTGCGCTATACCGCTGAAGGCTCCGACCTGCGCAATGATATGCAGATCACGTTGACTTCCTACGCCGGCGAAGGCGGCGGCGACCCTATCGCCGGGTCAAGCCGCAGCCGCAATGGGCGCACGCTGCACTTCACTGTCATCCTGGGATTGGCCGAGAGCGCCGGCGTACTGACCTTGGCTTCCACCAACCCCGCTGACGGGCCACGTATCGACTACCGCTACCTTGAGGATGAGTTCGACGTCCGCCGTATGCGCGAAGCCATCCGCCTCTGCGCCAGCCTGCTGGAACACCAGGAATTCAGTCCGCTTATAAGTGGTCTCGCCGCCCCAACCGAGGCAGTTATCGAGTCGGACGAAAAATTGGACGCTTGGCTGCACCAGAACATCAGCACCACGTTCCACACCTGCGGCTCCTGCAGGATGGGCCCCGAGGGCGATCCGATGGCGGTGGTGGACCAGTACTGCCGGGTGCGGGGGGTCCAGGGCCTGCGAATTGTGGACCTGTCCGTAGCTCCAAATGTGGTTCGCGCCAATACCAATGCCACTGCAATCATGATCGCCGAGCGCGCAGCGGGGTGGTTTGAAGCGGGAAGGGGCCCCAGAACTCCCTAGAAACGGCGGAACTGGAGGAGACAGCCAGGACGGTCGTTAATCAATGGCATCGGGAAACGAATCTTTCGTCTTTTACGTCGGAAAAGGTCGAGAAGGCGGGATATGGACAAATTATAGAAAAGATAGTGGAGGCCCGGGATGAAAGACGACTGCTCAAGCTGCTGATCATCGACGAACTGGGTTTCGTGCCCTTGTCCCGCACCGGTGCGGAACTGCTCTTCGAGGTATTCTCCCAGCGCTATGAGCGGGGCTCCATCCTGGTGACCACCAATCTTCCCTTCGACGAGTGGACCGAGGTGTTCGGCTCGGAACGGCTCACCGGGGCCCTGCTGGACCGGCTCACCCACCACGTGCACATCCTGGAGATGAACGGCGAGAGCTACAGGCTCAAGCGCAACCGGGAGAACGCCGCGTCCCAAGCTCCGGACGAACCCGACGAAGCATAGACCGCACCGTCAACGCTGCCTTTTCCTGCTCCTGCAACGTCGCCACTCTGCCTGAGTTACTGCCGTCCGTCATCACGTCGGTGGTACACGATTCCTCCGCCCCAGTGGCCCAATTTCCCGGCGCCATTGACAACTATCGGTCGGTAGTTTCCCCTTTCGATGTCACGAGGATGGCTTTGGCTTTGCGCGCAATTAGGACTTCCCCAACCAAAGCACCGGGAGGGCCTGTGGTAACCAGAGTGCCGACGAGAAACCACCAAGTCCAGAGTTTCTGGACCGCCCCGATTCCTACGATGGCGATGAGTGCCAGGAAAACGATTCCGTGGGTAAGCCCAAAAATCTGTACCATTTTCTCGTTGTTGGCAAAGGAGGCAACGAGCAGCACTATGAGCAGTACCAGATCCGCCAGGGCAATCCATCGCACAATCATTAACCAGCGAAGTACCTGTTGAGCCTCTAGGGCTGACTTCATCCTCATCTCCTGAAGATAATTTCTACTGTGAAATTGTCGGCCAGTCACAGCGCGACCAGTCCTGGCTAATTAGCTTTGCCCCACGCCTCTTCCCTAAGAGACCAAATCGCTAGCAGAGATAGTACCACCCGCGTTCGGCCTTCACTCTCCAGAGCGCGGAGCCGCACAGGTCGCAGTCGCGGCGCTTGCGGGAAAGCTCCTCGTTGGTCAGGGGAACCCCGTCCTTGTCCACCACCTGAGCGTGACAGCAGCGGCCGTCCAGATATTCCCATCGAGGAGGCGAGCGGGTGGCCAGTAGTAATCGAGGCTAAGGTAAATAACCACGCCGCCGCTGAGAAAGACGCAAAGGCGAGGCTTGGCCGAATTGTCGCTAGTGTGGTGTAACTGAAGTTAGTAGTAATAGTGTTCGCAATGAGGTATTCTTTCGATCACCGACTCAGGAGAGGGATGATCATGGCGATCGGAAGGCCAATGCCGCCGCTGATATTGGACGACACCGAAAGGGAAACGCTGGAACGGTGGGTTCGTCGCCCCAAGACGGCCCAGAGCCTGGCGCTGCGGGCCAGAATGATTCTGGCCTGCGCCGAAGGCCGCAGCAACATCGCAGTGGCTGCCGACTTGGAGGTGTCCGACGAAACGGTGGGGAAGTGGCGTTCCCGGTTCTTGGAACGGCGATTGGACGGCCTGTCGGACGAGCCCCGCAGCGGCCGACCGCGAGCGGTTACTGATGAAGACGTGGAACGGGTGATTACGCTGACGCTGGAGTCCACACCCAAGGACGCCACGCACTGGAGCACCCGGTCCATGGCCCAGCGTTCCGGTCTGAGCCACACCACGGTCAGCCGCATCTGGCGCGCCTTCGCACTGCAACCTCACCGCACCGAAACCTTCAAGCTGTCGGCGGACCCCTTCTTCATCGAAAAGGTGCGGGACATTGTGGGCCTCTACCTTGATCCACCGGACCGGGCGTTGGTCTTGTGCGTGGACGAGAAGTCCCAGATTCAGGCCTTGGACCGCACCAGGCCGCTGTTGCCCCTGCGCCCGGGCCAGGTGGAGCGGCGCACCCATGATTACGTGCGCCACGGCACCACGTCCCTCTTCGCCGCTTTGGACGCCAGGACCGGCAAGGTGATTGGCCAGTGCCACCGCCGCCACCGGGCCGTGGAGTTCCGCAAGTTCCTCGATGCCATCGAGTCCGAGGTGCCCGCCGGGTTGGACGTGCACCTGATTGCGGACAACTACGCCACCCACAAGACGGCGCTGATCCGGAACTGGTTCGCCAAACGGCCCCGCTTCCATATCCACTTCACGCCCACCAGCGCCTCCTGGCTGAACCTGGTGGAACGCTGGTTTGGGCTGCTCACCGAAAAGCAGTTGCGCCGTGGAGTGCATCAGAGCAGCGGTGAACTGGAGGCTGCCATCTACCGTTACCTGGACGTCACCAACGAAGACCCCAAGCCCTTTGTCTGGACCAAGACCGCTGACCAAATCCTGGCCAGCGTGGCCCGCTTTTGCCGACGCACTTTAGATACAGGACACTAGGGAGTGTCGTCAAATCAACTTAGTCCAAATCACCATCGCCCGAATCTGGCAGATGGCCAGGTAAGAAAGGGAGTTCTTGGCATACCGGGTTGCCACTCCCCGCCACTGCTTGAAGTCCAAGAAGCCGTTTTCCACCAGATGCCGCAGCTTGTACAGTGCCCGGTCATATTCCCGCTTTTCCCGCCGGTTGCTTTTGGGCGGTATTACCGGGTTCATCCCCAATTCCGAGGCGGCGGCTATGATTTCATTGGTGTCATAGGCTTTGTCTGCCAGAAGATGCTCCGCCGCGATACCCTCAATCAAGGGCAGTGCTTGGGAGCAGTCCGCTGCCGTGCCTCCGGTGACTATCACTTTTACCGGCATTCCGTGGGAGTCCACCGCCAGGTGCAGCTTGCTGTTGAGCCCCCTTTTGTGCGGGCAATGGCTTGATTGCCGCCCCGGGCCCCGGCGCTGTGGGGATGAGCCTTGATGTAGCTGGCGTCAATCATCAGCCACTCAAAATCAGGATCGTCAATCATGGCGTCCAGCAGCTTGGCCCATACGCCCCGGTCCCGCCAGCGGCAGAAGCCTTTAGCCCCCCGGCTTGACCGGGGGGGCCGGTGGGTGTTCTTCCAGTCCCCGTAGTCCGGGGGCAAATCGCGCCAAGGAGCCCCGGTGCGCAGAATCCAGAACACAGCATTGAGAAAAAGCCGGTTATCGTAAGCGGGCCGGCCCGTCTTGCCCTTGCCGCCGGGGAGAAGAGGCTCCAGGATTTCCCATACCTGGCCGGAAATATCATGGCGCCGGTGCGCCGGCACTGCGGTTGCTGCTGGCATAGCCCAATCCTACTACACTGATTGCAATGTCAGCTTATCACCTCACTCTCACTTTGACGACACTCCCTAGTACTACAGCCGCAGATATTCGATGCTAGAATAGAGCGACTTTAGAGTGTGAGTGAGGTGAGGTGGTGGCAGGGGACAAGGATGAGGTGTTAGAGGTGGCGCGGTGGGCCAAAGGCATTGAAGGGGTTCATGGGTGCATTGGGGTGCGGTTTCACCGTTCGGAACCCCGCCGCCGGGCGCTGGAGTATCTGAAGGGACTGCTTTCTCCGGTGGAGCGCAAGAACGGCTGGCAACTGGCGGAGCAGGCGGGCGACGCCACGCCCGACGGGGTGCAGCGGTTGCTGTCCACCTATCGGTGGGACGCCAACCTGGTTCGGGACGACCTGCGAAGCTACGTGATTGAGCATTTGGGCGATGAGGACGGGGTGCTGGTGGTGGACGAGACTGGGTTCCTGAAGAAGGGTAACAAGTCGGTTGGGGTGCAGCGACAGTACAGTGGGACGGCGGGACGGATCGAAAACTGCCAGATAGGGGTATTCCTGGCCTACGCCAGCGCTAGGGGAAGGACACTGCTGGACCGGGAACTGTACCTGCCCCGAGTGTGGGCTGACGATGGAGGACGCCGCCGGGAGGCGGGAGTGCCTGAGGAGGCGGCCTTCCGGACCAAGCCGCAACTGGCCCAGGAGATGCTGGAGCGAGCGGTGGAATCTGGGATTCCCTTCAGTTGGATCACTGGGGATGAAGTGTACGGCAGCGACCGCAACCTGCGGTTGTGCTTGGAGCAGAAGGGCGCAGCCCACGTGTTGGCCATCAAGAGTAACGAGAGGCTATGGGCTTTGACGGATAAGGGGCCGCGGCAGGTGAGGGCGGACCAACTGGCGTCCGGAGTGAAAGAATCCCACTGGAGTCGGTGCAGCGCTGGCAACGGCGCCAAGGGTCCCCGGGTCTACGACTGGGCCTTGGTGGAGATCCGGCCCCTGAGAGAGCCGGGCAAGGGGTACTGGCTGCTGGCCCGGCGCAGCATTGCCCAGCCTGAAGAGTTGGCTTACTACGTCTGCTTCGGCCCGGTTGATACGCCCTTGGAGGAACTGGTGCGGGTGGCGGGAACCCGCTGGGCCATTGAGGAATGTTTCGAGGAGGCCAAGGGACAGGTGGGTCTGGACCAGTATGAAGTCCGGAAATGGGATGGTTGGCACCGGCACATCACGCTGTCAATGTTGGCCCACGCCTGCCTGGCGGTGGTCCGGCAACAGGCCAACGCAGGTAGCTGCGGTAAAAGGGGGGAGAGCCGGACTGGGATGAGGCCCTGATACCGTTGACGGTTCCTGAAGTGAGACGGCTCATCTACCGGCTGATCTGGAAGCCCAACCCTACGGACGATTCGGTGCTGACGTGGTCCCGGTGGAGGCGGCGGCACCAAGCAAGAGCCCGCCGCTGCCACTACCAACGCAGACTGAAACTCCTCAGCCAATATATGCGACTGTAGTACTAGGGACCTGCCACGGGGAATGTCCGTTCACGGTTTTCTGCTCAGGGATCCCAGCTCAGGGCTCTCTGCTCACGGATGTCTTTCTCGCTGCTTAGTTCACCCGGACTGTCCTCCCGGACGGGTTCCCAATACTCTCCCCCTGTTTCCTCTGCCAGCTCTTCGGTGAGACTTGCAACCACCGCGTCTTCGACCGAGCTTTCAACTCCCCGGCGGGTTGAGTTCCAGTCGCGCAGGTTCTTCCTGCGCCATTCCTGTTCGTCCTTGGCCGGTTTGGTTTCTGGGGGCGATAGCAGTAGTTGGGCCTCTGTCATGCATGAGATTGCGAGGGCGATGAACTTCCGCTCGTCTTCCTCCAGGCATACCATGTTGGCTAGTATTCTGATGGTCAGTACCCAGAACGCCTGGCTGTTGGCTTGGTTGAAGGGATCGAAGAGAAGGTTTGTCCCTTCTGGGACCTGGGTCAGGGATATGGTGCGTTGCTTTTCCAAGTCTCGCAGGATCTGGCCTGCGGCGGTGCTCCTTATGCTCTCGCGCCTTTCCATTCTGGCTTCCCGCCTTTCCGTCTCCCGGGTTGGTTCCGGGCGGTTTAGAATGCGCCAGTTCGTCCATGCCTCTTCCAGCAGACATGCCCCCGCATCCGGCCCGGCTACGAAGTTGATGTCGCTTATGGTGTTGTTTCTGAACTTGCCGAGGGCTCTTTCAATTCTCTCTGGCCCTGTTCTCTTCCCCACGGACGCCGTTATTGCTTTGCAGTATTCGCATTCTTGGCAGGGAGCGTGTTCTCCGGAGGTCTCTGGGTTGAGATTCCTTTGGCATAGTGCTGCTGCGGTCTTCCTGAGCTTGGGGTCCGCCTTCTTTCCTGTCACTTCTATGTCCTGTTGGCCCATGTCCTGTTGAGTTGTCTTCGTTCTTCCGGCCTACCTCTTCCGGTAGGCCTCCCGTCGGACTTGGCGGTCCACCGCGAGTTCCACGGCCTCCCGCCGGTTTGTCGCCACCTCTGCCTGTTGCGGCAATCTCTGTGCTTTCACCAACCGGTCCATCAGGTCTTCGTGGGTCATTCTCCCGGTGTCTCCCATGATGTGGATTACCGGGATTCCGGCCTCCTCCAGGGCTGGGGATACCAGCAGGGTACGGTGGCACTTCAGTGGGTCACGTTCGGTGCACATGAGCGCCACGTGGCGTTCCCCAGCTATTTGGGCCAGCTGTCTGATGTCGGCTTGGAACCCCGGCTCCAGCGCCATCAGGCGGTAATCGGCTTGGCCCTTCTCGTCGTACAGCCGGTTTGCGTTGGGCCTGCCACCCAATTGGTCTCCCATGTGGAGGTAGCCGAAGCCCCGTTCTCCCAAGGCTTCGGCCAGTTTTTCCCGGTTGAACTGAGGGACGTGGCGGCTGTAGGGGCTGCTGCGTACGTCGGCGACCATCTGGACCCTGTTCCGTTCCAGCAGATCCATGAACCTTTCCAGTTCCAGGTTCGAATGCCCGACGGTGTGGACCGGGTGCGGCTTCCTGCTCATTTTCCTTCTCTCCTTTGGGTCTTCCTCCAAGATTCCTTGCTACCGGGTCCGGTTGCCCCGGCTCCGGCCGGTGACAGGGGTCCTCTTCCGGGTGAACCGCATCCTCCGCGCGGCGGCGGGAACGGTCTGTTCTTGTTGGGTCTCCCGGCTCGGCCGGTTCTTTTGGTTGGGGGTCTTGTCCTTTTCGTTCTTCTGCACTTGGTCTTTCTCCTTGCTTTTCAGCAGTCTTCTCCTCCAAACCGGGAGGGTCCAACTCCTTGTTACCGTAGCTTTATCCTGTGCCGTGGAGGTTTTGTCGTGCAGACCGAGATCGAGTTCAGTCCCAGCTACTCCCTGCTCACCGTGCGGCTGGAGCCCGGGGAGACCGTCCGGGCCGAGCCCGGGGCCATGGTGGCCCAGCAGGACGTCGACATGGAGACCGGCCTGGGGGGCGGCGTCTTCGGGGCCGCCCGCCGTCTCTTGGGCGGCGAGTCCTTCCTGATGAACTCCTTCACGGGAGGGGCGGACCGGGGCGGCTGGGTCTGTCTGGCACCTCCCTGTCCCGGGGACATTCGCTCCTTCGAGGTCCTTCCCGGCTCAGACCTGTTCATCCAGTCGGGCTCCTTCCTGGCCTGCGCCGGCGGGGTGGAGGTGGACTCCCGCTTCCAAGGGTTCCGGGGCTTCTTCAGCGGCGAGCGGTTCTTCTTCCTGCGGGCCTTCACCGATGAGGAACCGGGGGAGGTGTTCTATAACTCCTACGGGGCCATCCGGGAGTTTGAACTGGAGCCGGGCCGGGAGTTGGTGGTGGATACCGGCCACTTGGTGGCCTTCACCGAAGGGCTGGAATACTCCATCGGCAAGGTGGGCGGCCTCCGTTCCGCCGTCCTGGGCGGCGAGGGGCTGGTGATGCGGTTCCTGGCTGACGGCGGCGGCGGCCGGGTATGGGTCCAGACCCGGAACCTGGTCTCCTTGGCGGAGGGGCTCCTGCCGTTCATCGAGTCCAAGTGAGGTGGATTTCAAGTGACGATTTCAAGTGACGCTTGGGGTCGGCTGGTTTACCTGTTCTCTTCTGCCGGTTCCGGCATGATGCCGGCTTTTTCCAGGACTGCGAGCAGCGCGTCGGCCTCGACCAAGGCCGCCGTCCGGTATAGGTTGTTGCTTCGAGGAACGCGCCGGAATACCCTGAGGTACATCATGCTCCGGCCCGGCCCTCCGGCTCCGTCGTCCGGCCCCGTCGTCCGGATCGGTGTTGAACCCGTACTCGCCGCCGTTGGTGAACAGGTCGATGGCCAGGACGTCGTCCATGATCCCTCTCTCCTCCGTTCGCCCCGGTGCTACGCGGCGTCCGCCCCGTCCGGGTCCTCCAGGATTTCGATAACGTCCGGGTTCAACCGTTCCCGGATTTCCGGCCAGGGCACCCGGTGGACATGCATCCCCCGACCCCGGGCGAATCCCAGCTCGATCAGGACTCCGCGGCTCTTCTCCCAGCCCGGCACTTCTAGCAGCGTCAATCCCCCGCATGCAGCCAGCAGGTGCAGGTCGAAGCCGTACCACCCCTCCGGAGGGCTGAAGTTTCCCTGCTCCTGGATCGTTGTGCTGTAAACCACCGGGGACAGGGCGGCCATGTGCTTCTCCATCAGCATGGTGGTCCCGGTCAGGGCGGCTTGGGCCCTGGCCCGGCGGACCTCCTAGCGGGGGTGCCAGTAGGGGGAGGCCACGTACTCGACCTGCCGGTTGGGAGTTCCGGCCTCCCGTGCCAGGAACTTCGCCAGGTCTGGGGAGTTCTCCTCGTGTTTCATGCCTGTCTTTTCCTCTTTCCCGCGCTGCGGGCGGGTTATTCCCGTCCCTTGGTCTGCATTGCCGCGGTCACGGCTTTGGTGAGGGCAGCCCGCTGTTCCTCCGGCAGGCCTTCCAGCACCATCCGTGCGCAGTGTTCTTCTTCCTTGTCCAGGATGTATATGAGCGAGTCGGGTATCTCGTAGACGTTCTGCACGAACTCCGCGATCCGGTCGGTCAGGCCGGGGGCCAGCGTCAGAAGCTGGTAGCCGTTCAGGACCAAGCCGCCGCCGCGGTCTTGGGGGTCTTCCAGTCCCACTCCCCCCGGGGCTTGCGGGACGACCCAGTGGACGATGGTGCGGGCGATGCTCTCCACGTTGGGCCAGTCGAGCATGGGAAGGTTCGGCCCCGGCGGGAGGGGCATCGTCCGGGCCAGCGCGGTTGCGGGTCTGGTCGTCCTGTTGCCGTTCCACGAGAAGGCGTACCGCTGGTTGTCGAACTCGATTTCCACCACGGAGTGGTCGTCCAGGACGTGCAGACCGCGTTCCCAGTGGTTTCTGGCCGCCTCCCGGTCAGGGTTGGGGTCCCGGTGTACGATGAGGAAGTCCAGGAGGGCCTCCTCGCCATTCCGGTCGTAGTTCTCCAGGGCCTGTTGGGCCCGGCTGGGGTCTTCCGGCACGTTCAGTCTCTCCTCTTCTCTGAGCGGGTCATCCGGCCCCGTTTCATCCGGCCCCGATTTCGCTTCCAGCCAGAAGTCGGCCCGCCAGTCTCCATCGTGCAGCCCCGGCCCCCAAGCTGGTGTTACGTTGTTCAGCTCCATGATGCGGTCCATGGCCCGGCGTATCTGCGTCTCGGTGTTGGCCGTCAAAGCCAACAGTGTTTGCTCTCCGACCTGCCATATATCTGCTTGGGCCTGGGTGACTCCCGCTTGGGCCAGTATTTCCCCGGCGTCCGGACCTTCTCTTTTTCGGCAGTTCATTCATGCATCTCCCTTTTCTCCTGTTTCTTCTTGCCTGTTTCTTCTTGGGTGAGGGGCGCGGGCTCGATCAGTCCTTCCGCCTGCAGACGCTCCAGGGCCCTTTCGACCACCCTGTTGCTGGCTTTCCGCGCCACGGCCGGCGGCAGGATTCCCTGTATCCTGAGATAGTCGAGGGACTCCAGGATTTTCTGTTCGGTCTCCACGTCCTCCGGGGCTAGTCTCATCTGCTCGTGGAGCTTGGGGGCGAGGGGTCCCATCTGGATGTCCTGGGGTCGGAATTCCAAGTTGTTTTCCTCCGGCGGTGTTGTGCGACCGGGGCCTGTGCGCTTTTTTGTTCTTTCCTGCGTTTCCTGCCTCGGGGCGGCTCTGTTGTTGTCTGCTGTCCAGAGCAGGGGTTGGAAGTCCCGTATCCCGCGTCCGGCGACCTCCGTTCTCGTCTCCCTGTCAGACTGCAGGGCTCCGTGGTTCTCCCCGCCGCAGGGGCACCGGCAGGCCTTCCTCTTGGCGGACCAGCACTGCTCGCGGCACCCGGCTTGGGGGAACAGCCCGGCGTTCATTCTTGTCCGGGAGGGGACTTGGGCAGGTGTTGCTGCTTCCAGCGCGCTTTGCGGTCCTCCGGCCCACAGGCTGGGCGCGTCCGCCGGCATTCCACGCGGTTCGGGGGGCGACGCGGGTCCCAGTCTCAGGTCCTGCCTGTTCATTGTTTCTCTCTCTTGGCTTCCTGTCCGTATCGGGCGCGGGTCCGGTCCTGATTGCGCTCTTGTGGGGAGTCCGCTTTTCACAGGCTCTGCGCTGTACTGCCGCCCGTTTGGTTTGACAGGTGGACTCCCTGTGTTATACTGGTGTCGGCTTTCCTCCCCTCTTCCCTTGCTTCCCTCGTCTCCGGGGGCTTTCCCAAGGCCCGCTGGAGACCTCCCCGTAAGGCTTCGGACGACCCTTTCAGAGGCTCTCCCGGCCACCCCCCAGGGGGTGAATGATAACTTTCCCAAATCCATCATTCTTGTAATTCACTTTGGCCCACTTTTTACGGCTTTCGTAACTTTGCGGCGGTTTTCGTCATCAGGGGGTTTTCCGGCCTCTTTTACGGTTTGCTTATATCCTGCGGACTTTCATCTCTCCTTTCCACAGGCGGCTGCGCCGGTTCCAGCATTCGTCTCTTATATATGCGCGAGAAACGTAAACTTGGACCTCTTGAGACGTGAAAAGGCACCACTTCAGGTGAATTACAAGAATGATAACTTTCCCAAATCCATCATTCAGAACAAAAGGGTAAAAACAGGTGTTTTCAGGTTTAAATAATTAGAACAAAACAGGGGGTGAATGGTAAAATGACGTGAATGGCACATTTTTTATGCGGATAGAAACACAAATTTGTTTTCTCGCGCGTATTTAGCTATTCATCCCAAGTCCGGCGATATTCTGTATCAAGGCCCCAGGCACAAAACGGCGGTTTTCCGGCCTTGGTGTGGAAGTCCTGAATCAGGTGCTTCCGGCCCTGTTTCAGGGGTCATGGAGCCGGTCCCGGAGACCTGTGGTCGTCGGCCTCCGGTCTGGCCGCCCGTCCGGGGTTTCAGGGGCCAAGGACCGGATGCCCCGGTGACCTGTGGTCACCGGCCACTGGCCACTGGCCACTGGTTCCCGTCCACCGGCAAGCCGTTTAAAGGCCCTCTCCGCCCTTTCGGGTGACATAGCGTCTGACCCCGGACGGCGTGCTCTACGGCTTTCTGGGAGTGTTTGCGGGTTCCCGCGTTCCGGCATCCCCCTGTGGGGTTCATCCACTTCCGGCAGCGTCTTCAAGCGCTCAAGTTCCGCCTGCGGGGGGCCGTCCCCTTGGATGCTCCCGTAAGGGTGCGCAGGAAGCCGTTTAAAGGCTCTCTCCGCCCTTTTGGGTAAATAGGGCGTCTGGCCCCTGACTGCGTGCTCTACGGCCTTCTGAGAGCGTTTGCGGGGGCTTCTTCAGAACCCCGGCAGTTCCGGGTGGCCCTGCCTTCTCAACCTCACGTCCAAGGGGAGTTGCTCGGTGTGGCTGCATACCGGCCATGCGGAGCAACCCAGAAATTCTTCGCCGGTGTTCCGGTTCGTTCTGACCGTCAGGGGCTGGTTGCACTCCGGGCAGTTCTTCGCCGATGTCCGCGGCGGCGTCTCCATGTTCTTATCTCTCCGTTCGGACCGGGCGGCAGCGTTTTCCACATGGGCCGCGCGGGCGGGGCCGCAGCGTGTGGGGACTGCACGTGCGGGACTGTACGTGCAGGAACTCCGGGGCTGGGTTTGTTGTCCCTTCTGCTCTGAGGCCCGCGGGTCTAAGGTCTGCAGCATAGTCTTGAGGTGGAGCAATTACCGGTCCCGCAGTTTTGGTGGACGGCGGCGTCCGCGGTCCTGCGGCCTCTTTGTTGCTGGAGCGGCGCGTCCATACTCCGGTGTGTCCCTGCGGCCCCGCGTGGCCGCGGCGTTATGTGGGTGAGGCGGCGTGGGTTAATCGGGGGAGCGTCCCGCCGGGTGTGGTCTCCGGCCACCGGCCACTGGTCACCGTCCACTGGTCACCAGCCCCCGGCCACTGGTCACCGGCCGCATCTACGTTGTCTGGCTGTCCATCTGCATGAAGGAGACCCCTTCTTGGTCCACCAAGGCCGCGGTGCTCCGGGAGACCGATTCCCCGATCACCACCGGCAACGCCGCCCCGCTGACAGCCCGCTTCAGGACTGCGGCCCTCCGGGCAGCGCGCCGGACGTCCTCGTCCTGTACGGTTATCGACACCTCGATCACCACGTGGACGGTGGTCCCGTCTTCTCTCGTTCCCCGGAGCGCCAGGTCCGTCAGTTCCAGGTCTTCGGCCTCCTCGGCGGATACGGCGCCGGATTCCACCGCTCGGTCCAGCAGGTGGGTCAGGTCCATCCTGTCGGGCACGGTGATTGCCCGGAGTATCTCCGCTTGGCTGACGCCGAGTTGCTGTCTCAACCGGCGGCTTGCCAGCCGGGCGGCCTTTCGTTCGTAGTCGGAACCGATGAGGTTGCTGAGCTGCCCGGACATCCGGGTCTGACCGGCTTCGAGCCGGGCTTGGCCTTCCTTCAGTCCAGTCACGTCCGCTTCGAGCCGGGCTTGGCCTTCCTTCAGTCCAGTCACGTCCGCTTCAAGCCGGGCTTGGCCTTCCTTCAGTCCAGTCACGTCCGCTTCAAGCCGGGCTTGTCTTTCGTTCAGCGCCGTAAGAATCAGGTCTGTGTTTTCCATGTACCGGGCGAACACCGCGGTCAGTTCCGCCAGCTTACCTGCGATGTCCGCGACCAGTTCCTCCAGCCGGGATACCCGGGCTGGCAGCTGTAGCAGTTCGTCCGTCAGGATGTGGCGGCGCATGGCGTCCCGGAGAGCCGGGTCCTGTTCCATTGCCCGGAGTATGTCTTCGAAGCTGTTCATTCTGTCTGATTCTCTCCCGTGCAATGATTTATTCTACTGCTTTTTCCCTGCAGGGTCAGGTTGCGTGGCCGCGGTTCAGGGCGGAATCTCCCGTCCGTTCTCCTCGGAGCGCCTCCAGGTGTTCCGTCGTTGGTCCCGGCTAGACCGTTTCCGCGGCTGTCCACCAGGTGACCGGTCATCCTGTCCAGGGTGCCGCTCCAAGCGATGGCTTGCTGCTGTGGTTCCAAGTTCTCCAGCACCTTGGCGGCATCTCCGGCCGGCCCTCCGGGATGTACACCACGCACTTGCGTTCATGCTTGATTTCCCGCGGCGTCCAGCCGACCCCTCTGTGGACCGGATGAATCGGGTTGGCGGTGCTCCGTGTTCCCGGGATGGCGTGTTTCCAAGCTGTCATGCTGCTGGGTTGCTGTATTCTTGGAATGCCGTACTCCCAAGCTGCTATCCTCTTGGGTTGCCGTACTCCCGGAGCGCCGTATTCCCAAGCAGCCTCCCGCTTCACCCCTTCCGGACCCGCCCCTCTCCGTCCACGCCGGGCCTCATGGCCTCGTGGTTCTCCCCGCCACAGGGGTAGCGGCAGACGTCCCTCCGGGCGGACCAGCAGCGGCGATGCCAGCGGGCTTGGGAAAAGACGCCGGCGCTCATTCCTGCTCCAGGCCGGGCCGAAGGAGGCGCCGCCACTGCTTGCGGTGTATTCGCCAACGCCGTTCGCGATCCTTCCGGCCGCAGGCCGGGTCTACCTTCCGGCAGCATACGTGTCTCCGGGCCGGGACCGGTTCCGGTCTCACGTCCAGCTTTCCCATTTTTCCCGCTCCTCTCCTTGGTTGCGTCGACCTCCCGTGCCGCCGCGCCCTTTCGCGGTACAATGCTGCCCGTTTCCTGGGTCTTCCCGCTCACATTTTCGCGGTCCTGGAAGCATTGTTTCTTGTCCTGTCCCGGTACGGCCTGTCTGTCTCCCCATCCACGTTTCACGGAGTTCGGGCCGGCTCTGCTGCCCCTGTGTTGTGAGCGCCGGGCGCAGCCGGCCGTCCCGCCGTGGGCTTTTTCTCCCCGGCCGTCGCTGCCAGGATCCCTCTCCCGGCGTCCCAGCGTCCCAGCGTCCAGGACACGCAGGACGGGCAGTTCCTGGCCGAGACTCCCGGTTGCATCTTCTACTCTCCTCCCGTTCCGGGATGCCCAGGCCTCACGCCGCGCCGTTTACGTTTCCTCCCCGAACACCAAGGGATGGTCCTGCGTGAGTTGCTGCCAGGTCATTCCCTCGTCCGCCCACGAGGTGTCTTTGAGCGTGTCGTCGTTCCAGTTGCAGTTGTCGATGGCGAATTGCAGGAACGCTTGGCGGCGCTCGGCGCTCCACTCCTCGTGGTCCTCCAGTATCCGGGGTCTCAGTCCCGCCTCATCCAGGCTCCGGTTTATCCCTTCCACCATACCCGGTAGATGGTGGCCCATGGCCACGGACTCGGCCATCATTGCGTCGTTGAAGGCGATGGTCTGCTGTTTCGGGTCCAAGCTGATTCCCATGTTTCCCAGCAGCTTGGCGGCTTCCTCCAGCCGGTCCGCCGGGATGTCCACGATGCAGCTGATCAGCGTTGGGGGGTTCCTTTCGTTCATGCCGTACTCCTCATGTTTTCTCCGCCTGAAAGCGATGGGCGGTCCCCTTTCCCGCGGGTGGACGCCGGTCTGGGGATGCCGCCCTGGGTGGTTTCCTATCTCGCGGGAGCCTCCACTCCGGCCTTGTGGATTCGTCCTTCCTCGTCGACGACCTGGATGGTAAAGCCCTGCTCCCAAGCTATTTTCACCATCCCCCGTGTCCCCGGCCCTCCCGGGAAGGCGATCACCAAGTCCGGCTGTCCTTCGTCCAGCATCTGCTGGTTCCTACGAAATCCGGCCGCCCTTCCGTGGCGGTTCCAGTCGGCTGGAAATTTCCGGCAGGGTATCTCCTTCCTGCGGGCGTAGTTGTCCGCCAACGTGTCCGCTCCCCGGGCTGCGCCGTGGATTATCTCCTTGGGCTTGGTCCGGTCCAGGATGCGGTCCAGCGTCTCTTGGTCCTTGTAGTCCCGCCCGCCGCACACCAGGACTCTCTTTCCCGTTTTCTTCTGTGCCATTTTCTTCTCTCCCGCTTTATATGCTCACGGGACAACGGGGCGCGCCCGTCCCCCCACACACCGAGGGCGCGCCCCCGGCTCCTGCGGAGGGATTCTGCCATGACGGGTTCCGGTTTTCCTGGGGTGTTTCCGCTGGCGGCGTTCTTGCCTTGGCCTAGAAGAGTGCGGCCTGTCCGGTCTTCTCCGGCTTTGCCTCCGGGCTGTTTTCTTCTTCCAAGCTTTCTTCCTCCGTGACGGCCGGTTCCGGTTTCCGGTTGTTCTTCCTTCCCTCCAGTTCCGCGTCCATGGCGGCTTTGGCGAAGGTTTCCCTCCGGGATGGCTCTAGCGCTCCGTATTTTTCCAGGAACTGCCAGTACCCGCAGTTCTCGTATTTCCCGTCGTGAGTCAGCGGGAAAGGGAATTCCCCGGCCTCCTGCAATTGTCCGCACCATGAGGGGCACTCGGCTGCCCTGGGGCAGGGTGCCGGCTGCGGTGGGTTGGGGTCTTCGGAACGGCCGTCCAAGTACTCCCGGACGGCCTTGGGAGAGACCCGGTCCAGAAAGCCCACGTTGGCTGCGGCGGGGTCCGTGCTGTGGATGGGCTCGTCCTCCACGCCCGGGTGCTCCGGGACGGTGAGGGTCATCAGACGCCGTTCGTACCAGGTCCTGAGTTCGTCGGGGTTCTCTCCTTCCCGGAGGCGGACCTGGTTGTTCTCTCCGCCGTTCCTGTACCCCCGGTGGTCCAGCATGTAGCTTTCCTTGGCCTTCCGGTCGTGCCATTGCCCGCTCCGGGCGTTGGCGTATACGTCCTTGACGTCCGCCTCTCGCAGGGTCTTCCGGAGTTCCTCCAGCCCGGTGATGGTCCCCATGTCCTGCCGCACGGCGATTCCCTGCTCCTGGAGTTCCGCCTTCAGCGCTTCTGGGCTTTCGGGCCTCCGGGCGGCGTGCTTTTCCTCGGTTATGCCCATGAGCCACGCCAAGCCTCGTATTCTTGCTCCCATGGTCCATACCAGGGTGAGGTCCAGCCGGCCCTTCGCCGGCGTGACCAGCCTGTGGTTGAGGGCGTTGGGAATTCCGTTCTCCAACAGGCGCCGGGCCATGTCCCCGTGGTTGGGAATCTCCGGCGCGGCGGCTCTGGCCATGGCCCGGACGACTTGGTCCAGCATCTCTGACACCGGGTCCTTCAGGGGGTCGTGGTCCTGGGGCCGGTAAATACCGATGCGGGAGTGGGCGTGCTCCAGCCACCACTTTTTCCAGCCGGGCGTTTCGCCTTCAGATGTCGCCGGCAGCGCGGCGATGGTCTTCAGACGGACGTTTACGGCGTGGTTGTCCGGCGCTTCCCGCAGCCAGTTCAGGGAGAGGACTTGGCCTGAAATCTCCGGGGGCAGCCCCAGCGTACCCAGGGTCCTGGCCTGCGCCTTGGTCAGAACGAACAGACCTGCTGTGCCGGGTCCGAATTCGCTTTTTACCTTCTCCGCCAGTCGATGGGCCATCTGCCGCCGTAGCTGCTGGACGGTCTTCGGTCCCCCTTTTCCCCTTATGAGAGTATCAACCGGCAGGGGCGGCTCCGCCGCGTCCGGGTCGTACTGGGCTTGGATCAGCGCCGTCAGGTATTCGATGCCTTGGGCTTCGGTGTGCATCATTGTTCTTGTGTTCCTCCTTTTCTCCCGGCTCTCACCGGCTGTGACGTCCCAGTCTGCGCAGGGGTCTTCTTTCCGGTCTCGCCTTTCCGGTCTCGCCTTTCCGGTCTCGCCTTTCCGGTCTCGCCTTTCCGGTCTCGCCGACACTGCGATTTCCACCAGGTCTCTCTCCCCCAGGCGGTAAATGCAGACCGGGCATTGGCCCCCCGCGATCGTCTTCCGGGAAGAACAGGTTGCGGCAACCGGAGCGGGCGTATGCCAGGGCAATTCCGCGATTGCTGTTCTTCTTCTTGCTCTCCGGGGGGTGTCTATCGGGTTGGCGTGCTCCGTGTTCCCGGGATGGCGTGTTTCTAAGCTGTCATGCTGCTGGGTTGCTGTATTCTTGGAATGCCGTATTCCCAAGCTGCCATGCTGCTGGGTCGCCGTACTCCCAAGCTGTCATGTTGCCGGGTCGCTGTATTCCCGAGTTGTCGTACTCTCGGAACTTCGTTTGGGGTTCTGTCGGGCGCGTCCCGTTTTCCCGCCCTACCAGACTTTCCTGACCCAGAAGGCCGTGAGCTTCTCCCTCCGGTCGGTCAGGTACTTCCTGAGAATGTCGGCGGGTACCGCAGCACCGTAGGGTTTGTGGTTCCAGCCTCGGGGTCCATCAACAGACGTACCCTATTGCTGGCCTCCAGCTTTCTCAGGAGGGTTGGACGTATCAGATCGAGCCCGGGTTCGGAAACGAACGCCACGGCGACATCCACATCGCCGGCGTCCTCAAAGATTCCCACTACATCTGGGGCGTAATTCGCGGTGCTAAGTTGCATTGGCGCGGGGTTTCTGGAAAATCAGGATGTACTCGTGTACTTTATTGATGCGAAATACGCTGGGATGACCCAGGGGTCTGAGGTTGTTGTATTCGCGACGCCGGTCCCAAATGATGATGTCGTCGAACTAGAACCCTATTTCCTGCATCTTAACCGCTAGGTCGGTGTGAAGCGGAAAGAAACTCCTGCCTTTCCTCAAGTCCATCACGACCACGCAGCAGTAACAACCAGCTTTAAGGACGGCCAGGACGTTGGCGAACACTTCGCCAAGAGAGTCTAGGAACTCCCGGTAATCGGATATCCGGCC
Organism: Dehalococcoidia bacterium; assembly: GCA_965261795.1. Lineage (GTDB taxonomy): Bacteria > Chloroflexota > Dehalococcoidia > Lucifugimonadales > UBA3495 > CBDCFV01. The sequence continues at coordinate 2,691,176 of OZ253476.1, read as the reverse complement.
CAGGTCTCGATCGGAGTCTCCGTAGTTCCTGACTTCCTTGTAGTCAGCAGTGCGTTTACGGAGAAGAATGTCCCAATAGGGAGGGGAGGTAACCACGAAGTCCACTGTCTCCGGGTCAATGTGTTGCAGAAGGTTCCGGGCGTCTGCCTCTATGAATCGGCGTTCGCCAAGCTTGGTGTCGCCAAGCTCGTCAAATAACCCAGGGTTCACTGCCGGCCGTTGTTCGGCTTTCGCAATATAGTCGTCTGATATGTCGAGCCCGATGCCCAACTTCCCCATCATCTCAGCGGCCATGACCGTCGAGCCGATGCCGCAGAATGGGTCAAGGATCACGGTTTGGTCAGAACGGGTAAAGGATTCGACCAAGCGGGAGACCAACTGGGCCGGGAAAATCGCGGGATGCTTGAGGGCGATCTCCTCAGGCGTTTTGGAAATGTCGCTCCAAATGCTGATGGAGTTTTGCAACCATGCTTTGCCGTCAAGACCGTTCGCTTTCTTTGATGGCGCTGACTTCTTTCGACGTGTCCAACCATCATTGTCGATCAGCTGGCTTTGTTCGACGGAATTGTCCATGGAACTCCTGTTGATCTCATCTGGTGGGCGCGTCCCGTTTTCCCGTCTTACCTGACCTTCCTGACCCAGAAGGCCGGAAGCTTCTCCTTCCGGTCGGTCAGGCACTTCCTGAGAATGTCGGCGGGCACCGCCCGCTCCAACGCGTCAGGGTCGTAGACCCGTTCGCTCCTCGGCTGGAAGTAACCCCCGATGACCCCCTCAACCATGACGTCGGCCCCGCCGGCTGAGTTGGACACCGCTTGGAGCATGTCCCGGGCCCGGTCCACCTTGGGCTTGAGTTTGGCCCAGGTCCGGGCGGCCTCGACTACCTCCGGCTGCTCGTTGCTCACCGTCGTCTTCCCAGTGGGTTCCTCCTCCGGCTTGGGGCCCGTCTCCCAGCATTTGGAGTGGTAGTTGCAGTACTTGCACTCGGTGGAGCTCTGGGCGTAGGGCCGGCCGGGAAGTTCGCCGGCCTGGGCGAAACCGGTTATTTCGGCTACCCTTTCCAGCGTCTGGTCCACGTCTTCCCTTTTCCAGGCAATGCGTTCCGGCGGGAGCATCCGGCCGTCCCGGTCCATCATGGCGAAGACGCCCCGTTCCGGATGGGATACCATCCCCATCTCGTGCAGCTTCCGGCCGTAGAGGCTGATCTGGGTCACGTAGGCCGGGTAGACGGCGGCTACGCCGTTCTTCTCCACCTCCAGGGCCTGGTCCGGTCCCATGGACTTGCACTCCAGCGTGACCCAGAGGTTGTTGGTGAAGGCCGGGTGCCGGCAGATGCCGTCCGGGTGTCCCTTGATGGTCGTCCCGGTCCCCGGTATCTCCAGTTCCAGTTCCAGCTGTCCTTCGCTGGAGAGGACGGTGTTCTTGGTGTCCCAGCCCATGCGTTCCAGTTCCCGCACTATGAGGACCTCGGCCATGTGGCCCAGGGCCATCCGGTTCCTGGAGTGCTGTCCCGGCGGGTTGGACTCGGGGGTCCCCGTCGCCGCGTAGGTCTGGGCCCGGACGCACCTCCCGGCGGAGGATATCCTGAGGTGGGGCGCCTGTTCCCGGTCGAGGTCTTGGGAGGCGATGGGTTGCCAATTCAGGTCTTCGTTCATCTTCCGGCTCTCCCGCGGCGTTTTTCCTCATGTTACCACGGGGAGGGCGAAGCCCCGGTGTTGCGCGTTCAGCGCTGCGGGCGCTTGCGGTCAGCCTCCCTTCGTGTTCATTTCACGTTCCGGTTCACCAGTCCTCATCCCTGCTGGTCGTTTCCTGCTCGGCGGCCCACTCGAACAAGGACGCGGCCTGCGGCTCTTCACCTCTGCGTCGTTTCCGGGGTTCCACCGGCTGGGCTATGAACTCGGTCCAGGAGAATACGGAGGCCTGCTCCGGCCTGGGCGGTGCGGGTTGGTCGGGTTCCACGAATGATGTCCCAGGTTCCGGCCCTGCGTCGGCGGCGGTCCGCCATTCGTCGTCCACCAAGTACCGCTCGTTCTCCCGTTCCGCCTCCCGGGCCCGGGCGAAGATGTTCTCCAAGGATTCGCCCGGCTGGAACCGGGTCTCGTTGATAATCTGCCGGGCCAGCGTCATGATCAGGTCGTCGCTGTCGTCGCCGAAGGCGGTCAGCCCGTCCTCGGGCAGTTCCCCCTCCACCGCCAAGGAGCTCTGCATCTTCTTGGCCACCAGTCTGAGTGCCTCGGTCTGGATGGTGTTCTCGTAGACCATGAAGACGACCTTCACCGGGCGGGTCTGCCCGATGCGCCATGAGCGCCGGGAGGCCTGCCGCATGGTGTAGACCGAATAGTCGGTCTCAAACCACACTATCGTCGGGAAGTCCACCAAGTCCAGCCCGGTCTGGACCAGCCGGGGGTTGCAGACGATCGCGTCCACTCCCTCCTGCACCTTCCGTCCGACCCATTCCTCCCTGTTTTCCGACTTGACGGTGTTGGCCTTCAGGACCTGGGTGCGGATCCCCTCCCGGTCCAGGAACTGCTTGATCCTGCCGGTTAGATCCCGGGTGTCGGTGTGGGTGGTGTAGACGAGCACCCGGCGTCCGGCCCTCTTTTCCTCCTTCACTAGGTCGATGAGAGATTGTTCCTTGGGGTAGGTCTCGTCGCTGGCCAGGGACGGTATGCTGACGATCAGGCGTCCGTCCTCGGGGTCATATACGTCCTCGCCCCGGGTGCAGCCGTCGGGAAAGGCCAGCAGCGACTGCAGGTAGGCGGCCATCAGCCGGGCTGACCCCTTGCTCAGCGCCTCCGTAAGTGCAGCCCTGAGTTCCCCGTAGAGCTTCTCGTAGGCGGTCTTCTGGGAGTACCTCGCTTCGGGGGGCAGCTTCCGGCTCATCTGCTGGACTTGGACCTGCTCCTCGTATGGGGGCAGGTCGGAGCTCACGTCGCTCAGCCGGAGGAAGACGGTGTTCCCGATGATGTGGAACAGGGCTGCCGGGGCCAGCCCCGGGGTCTCCTTCTCCGTGGTCCGGTATCCCCGGCGCCCGCTGCCGCGTCCGTGCTCGAAGGGTTCGTTCTCCCCGCCCTTGGAGCGGTACTTCCGCTGGCGGAACCCGTACCGGTCGATCCATCGGCCCTGCTCGTGGTGCTTGAACTCGCTGCGGATCTCCGGGGTGAACCGGTAGAGCAGGTGGAACAGGGTCGAGCTATAGCCGCCCGCGAGGGTGCCGGTCAGGGTGAGGACCTTGCCGCAGGCCTGGGCCAGGTTGCCGCCGGCGATGCCCTGGGCTGAACCTCTCGCTTTATACTCGTGGACCTCGTCCGCGATCAGCAGGTCGAAGAAGCGCTTCATCCGCTTCTTGACGTAGTCGGCCAGTGCGTACTTCCGGTTCCGGTACTTCGGGAACGCTCCGCTCCTTCCTCCGCACTTTCGGCAGGCGCACTTAGCTTGGTGCTCCTCCTGCTTCGGCTGCCAGAGGGCCCCACCGCACTCGCGGCACTGCGTCCGCTTCCTCTCGAGGTCCGTGACCGGGACGGGTATGCCGTCCTTGTCTAGGATCTGCTTGAAGCATCCGGGGCAGCAGTCGATCCTCCGGCCCCCGTTCTTCGTCGGCATGAGTCTGGTGACGAATGCGGCCTGCCAGCGGTAGGACAGCTTGGCGGCCTCCCGGGACATGATAGTGAACCGGGGTCCGGACCTGGCGTCCGGCGGCCTCATCGCCTTCAGGTCGGTGATGGTGCGGACGATGGAGGTCTTGGCCGCGGGCACGGTCATCTCGACCTCCCGCTTCCACTTCTGGACCAAGTGGGGCGGGGCCAGGACCAGGACGTTCCGGAAGCCGGCCATGTGGGCGGCGGCGGCCCCGATGTAGGTCTTGCCGGTGCCCATCTCCCCGACGATTATCGTGCCGGGGTTAACCTCCAAGCTGAGGGCGGCGCCCCTGATGGCGTGTTCCTGGGCCCCGATGGGCTTGCGGATGAGGGTCGGCAGGGGTTGGTCCTGCCCCGGCTTTCCCGGCTGGTACCGGGGTTTGTAGGCGTTGGTCACCGTCTGGGCGATGGCGTCCTTGTAGGTCTCGATGAACCCGGCCAGATCCATCTCCCCGGCTGGTTCCTCCGGCTTCATCTCTGCCTTCATCTCTCCCTTGTCCGCGGTTTCCACCGGGGGCTCCGCTTCCGGGATTGTCTTGTTCTTCTCCTGTTTCCTGCTGCGGCGCGCCGGCGTTTCACCCTTCCCGTTCCGCCTCGTGGTCTCCTTCTCCCCGACGGTTGCTCCTGCGTGGGTTGCGATCATTCCTGCTTCTCTCCTTCTGCCTGTTCAGGCCTTCCCTCTTTCTCCCGTACGGGAGAGGGCAAAGATGACGGTGAGCATCGCTCGCAGCGTCCTGCTCCCTGTGTTCTGTTCTGGGTGTCCTGTTCTTGGGGTGCTGTTGCCCCGGCCAGGAACCGTTCCTTCTCCCGGGGCCCCTCGTTGTAGTACTACTCCACGGACGCGTCCCCGGGTCCGGGTGGTAGAGGGGCTCGCTGGCGGGTTTCATCCTCCTTCCGGGGTTGGACTGGCTTCCGGGGTTGGACCGGCGCAGCCTGTTCATCTTCTCCGCTCCTCCTGTGGTTCCTGGCCGGGTCAGTCCTCTCTCTCCAAGCTGCCCTCTTGGTTGAATACGTCCCAGAAGAATTGCCCGCAGGGGCAATCGTAGGTTGACCCGTAGCGGAGTCCGAACGTCCGGGTCCTGTTTTCCACTTGGCACCACAGGACCAGGCTGACTGGGAGTTCCGGCTCTTTGGGGGGCAGCTTCCAGTGGAGGTTCACCGTATCCCTTCCGGGGCACAGTTCGACCAGGACCTGTTGGCCGGTGCCTGGAAGTCCTATGAAGGACTCCACCTGGATGCTGTACCCGGTGTCGTTCTCCTGCTTGGTGAAGCCCAGGCCTCCGACCATGATCCGGTCCTTGGGCAGGTTTACTTGGAAGCTCCGCTGGTCCACGTTCATGTCGATGCGGTGCTTTCCCGGTGCGAGGTATTCCACCGCCGTCACGGTTGCGAGGTGGACCACTGTGGTTTCCTGTTGGGTCATTCCTTCTCATCCTCCTCTTGCTGTTTCTTCGCTTTGCCCTTGGTCTGGACCTCCTGTATCTCCCCGGTGTCGAGGTCCAGCGTCTTTATGGTGGTGTACATCCGGTCCTGCCATACCTCCTCGGTCTCGGTCGCGCTCACGAACTCCATCCTCTTGACGGTCCGGCCTTTGACCAGGACCCGCTTCCCGTGGGCTTCCAAGCATAGGTTGTCCAGGAAGCCGGCGGCCACCAGCATGGCCATGTGGCCCTGTCTCAGGGGCATCAGCGGCTGGGTCTTCGCGGTGCTAGACGGCCACAGGCTGTCCATGATTGCCTGGTTGGTCCAGAGCCCGGACTTCCTGGCCTCGGCCGCGGCCTCCGCCGGGTCCACGGTGCGGGCTGCGAACAGCACCTCCGCCGGTGTTCCCTTTGGGACTAACATCTTGATGTCTTCTTGGTCTTCCCGCAGGGCCTGCACATGCGTTATTGGGCCGTGGGCCCAGTTCAAAATTTTCCGCTCGTTGTACGTGTCGGGTTCCGGTTGCGCCAGTCTGTTTCCAAGCAGGAATACTTGGTCGAATTGGTCGTACTCCGGGTCCGGAAAGCGCCGGCACTCCAAGTTCTCGTAGTGGGCGGCCAAGTACAGGGCTGACACCGCCAGCCGGTGCCGGGGCACGACTAACAGGAGCAGGCCGCCTTCCGTCAAGTACTTGGTGCAATGCACCAAGAAGGAATGTTCCACTCGCCTCTCCTCTTGGTCCTGGTCATAGGGCGGGTTCAGGTAGAGCAGGTGGAAGGCGTTGTTGGCGATCCTCGTCTGGAACAGGTCGGAGGACAGGGTGAAGTCCATCTGTTCCCGGGCCTGCTGGGCCCGTTCCCGTTCGAGTTCCACCCCGAAGGTCCTTATCTCGGCTCCGGTCTTCTGGGAGAGCCGGGCGGCCAGCCTCTCGCAGGCGTCTCCGGGCCCGCAACAGGGGTCGAGCACCCGGATTGTTTCCTGGCCTGCTGTTTGGGGCTGCCCCTGGAGGTTCGGGGGTTCGTGGACGGTTATGAGGTTGGAGACGAGGTCTACGCAGCGGGGCGGGGTGGGATAGTAGCCGCCCTTGATGAGTCCGGCCAGTCTCATGCTTTTTCTCCTTGTTGTTTGCAATTTTCTGCATCGGCTCTGATGTTTGACGTGAACCGGCAGGGTCCGGGCTTGCATAGGTAGCAGTTCCATGGGATGAGGGCGGGGTTTCCTATCATGTCGATGCTCAGGGCAGTGAAGACCACGGCTGCGCCGCACTCGTTGCAGTGGTAGGTCTCTCCGGTATGGAGGTCTTTGTCCGGTTCTTCGACTTGGGCGAACCGCTCGCCGCAGGCGGTGCAGGGGAAGTACAGGGTCTGGTTGTCGCTCATGGCTTACCTCCCTTCCTTGGGGTGATTGTTAACGTTCAGGTTCTTAAATCCCACCACCTCGCCCTTGGCCAGGGCGCGCTGGTAGCAGAGCACCTGGGCGGTGTCCTTATCGGCTGCGCAGGTCTTGCAGAAGGCGGTGAGGAGTTCGGCGCGGTTGGCGATGATTACCCGCTTCACCAACACGGAGTCCGTGCCGGGTACAACCTGCCCTGTATTGGATACGGGGTAGTGGTGGTAGAGCTTCTCGTAGGGGTCCCGTCGCTCCGCTTCCGTTGCGGGTCGGTAGAAGTGGGGCTGTGCTGAGGAGGTCAGGTGGTCGGCGATTGTATGCGGGCAGAACCGGCAGGTCTTCCCATCCGGGGAGAAGAACTGCCAGGCCTTCCGGTTGCGGGCGCGGCGGTGCTTGTTGCGCCGCTTCGCGTGGTTCAAGGTCCTATCCATCTTTGTTTCCCTCCTCTTCAGCCGGATTCCGGGGTTTCGGGCTCTCCGGTAGCGTCAGGATTCTCGCCGCTATCGCCACTCCCAAGTCGGCTTCCAACTCCTCCGGGTCCGGTACGCATTTCCAAGCCCTGACGCTCAAGCACTCCAGGGGTTGTATCTCTCCCTTCTCCAGCCCTCTCTCCCAGAGCCATCCGGCCCAAGAGTGGTGCAGGGGCAAAGAGATCCGCCGGTCCAAGAATCGGTGATGTTGCTCCGTCTGGTCCTCCCCGGTTCGGGTCACCAGTAGGAAGTCGTCCCGGTCGAAGGAGTATTCGGCCGTCTTGGTGTAGACCATGGCGTGGTAGCCCATCCGGTTGGCCATCCGGGTGATCCGGGTGGTCCAAGTGCCTATGGTCTGGGGTGGGACCCTGCAGTTGAGTATCCCGTCGCTCAGCGTCAGCCCCTCGGGCCCGGGGGTGAGGTGGGTCGGCTTGGGCGGCATGTTCAGCAGGGACGCCGAGATGGCCTTCAGCGAGATTTGCGGTCCCACCATGGACAAGAACCAGATATTGCTTTGGTCTTGGGTCTGCTCTGGGGGTTCTATGGCAAAGGCGTCCACGGCGGCGCTGAAGCCTCCGGCGTTTACGGTCCAGAGTTCCTCTCCGGTGGTTTCCCGGCTTTTTCCCCAGTCTTCTTCTTGGCCGCTGGCGCTGGTTGGTGTGTCCTTGGTCATCGGCGTCTCCTCTTCCGTTTCTCGTTTCCCGCGCCGGGGTCTTGGGGAACGCCTAGCGGCTCACCCTGATGGGGTTGCAGACGCACCCGTAGCCCTGGTGGCCGTCGATGGGGCATCCCTCTGGGTGGCGGACCTTGGGTCCGTTGTTGTTCTCTTTGCTCTTCTTCTGGATTGGCGTTGTCTTGAGCATGATATTGCTCTCCTTCTTGTTATTCTGGCGGCTGCGGGCTGTCCGTTCTTGAACAGCGGAAAGGGCCGTTTCCGGCCTCTCCGGCCTTCGTCGGCCCTCTCTTGGGGTCATGTTGCTCTCAGTCGTGCTGGGGGGGATGAGCGAGTATTCTTGGGTGATGGTCGGCTGCGGTCGGTGCTCCTGCCAGAGCGGGCTTGGCGGTGTTTAAGGCGTAAGCTGGCGGTGGTCCCGGCAGGGTCTGCTCCGGGGTGTTCATCTGCGCGATAGGTCTATCCTCACGTCTGTGAGAAAACGACCCAGCAACAGCCCGCTCGTAATCTGTTGCTGGGTCGGTCCTCACGTCTGTGGGGAAACGCCGTGGTGGAGGGTGCGATGGTGGTCTTGCGGTTCCTGACCGTGGGCCTGCAGGAATAGGCCGTTTCGTAGCCCGTACAGGTACTCGCTAAAACGACATTTCCGTCAGCGTATACGCTCTGGCGTGGCTGCGAAGAAGGTGGTTGGCGAATGGGTCGTCGACCGGGACTTCCAGTTCAGGAGGCAATACCTGTATGCCTGCTTCGTGGGCTTCTGTGGTGAGTGTATCTTCATCATTCTGGATGCGCTGGACCAGGTGAGTATGGCTGGGCTGGCACTGATGGTGGCCGCGGCTGGCGCGGTGTCCTGCCAGACCACGGTCCTGCTGACTCCGGAGGAGATTGACCAGGCCGTCAAGCTGAACGTTGATTACCGGCCTCCGGCCGCTTAGGGAATATCCGGGCGATGATTGCAAAGTCCCCTGAATCTCGCTTATGGTTAGGTTGTCGAACCGGCAACTTTGCAATTGTCTTCTCCATCACCTGTGCTAATTAGGGACATCATGGGGTCAAAATGAACGTTTCAACGCAAATCCCTTCGGTCAACTTCCACTTGTGGAAGCCTTGCAACATGAGTTGCAGATTCTGTTTCGCCACCTTTCAGGACATCGGACAGGAAGCTCTGCCCAAGGGGCATCTGCCCCGTGAGGACTCCATCGCGGTGGTGGAGTCGCTGGCTGGAGCAGGGTTCGGTAAAATCAACTTCGCCGGCGGGGAGCCTGCCCTTTGCCCATGGCTTCCTGAGTTGATACGGCGAGCCAAGGAATTGGGTCTCACCACTGCCATTGTCACCAACGGCAGTTGCGTCACAACGGAATGGCTGGACCGCGTAGGCGGCTGTCTGGACTGGGCGGCGGTGAGTATAGACACGGTGGATCCGGAGAAGTTGAAACTCATGGGGAGAATCACGCGAACCGGTCCGTTGAGCGAGGCCGAATACCTGCGCGCTGTCGAAATGCTTAAACAACGCAGCATTCGTCTGAAAATCAATACCGTGGTGACGCGGAGCAACTGCCAAGAGGACCTGGCGGGGTTCATCGCCAATGCGCGTCCGGAGCGGTGGAAATTGCTTCAAGTGCTCCCGGTAAGGGGCCAGAACGATGGCTTGGTTGACGACTTTGTGATCACCCAGGAAGAATTCTCCCGCTATGTGGCACGCAATCGGTATGTGGAGTCTCTGGGGATCATTGTGGTGCCGGAAAGCAACGACCTGATGACCGGCAGCTACGTGATGGTCGATCCGGCAGGACGGTTCTTCGACAACGTGGCCGGAACCCACGTCTACAGCCGCCCCATAAACCTGGTTGGCGTTGATGCGGCCCTGGGGGAGGTATCGGTCGATCCTTACAAGTTCCGGTTGCGGGATGGTCTATATGATTGGTGAAGAGCGCTTAGGGTCATGTGGCTGAAAGCGGTCCCGGTTTGAGCCGGTCCCGGGCTGTTCCCGTTATACTTTATTTCATCTTGGACCCGACCACCATTTTAGACGGCCGTCGGCCTTCTGGTAAGCCTCCGGGTCCGTCGTTACCCGGACGGTGTTCCCGTCCGGTCCCGTTACGTCCCAGTGCTTGCCCCCGGCCGGTTTCACGGACCAGCCATCCGGCATCAGCTCTGGTTCACGCAGCAGTTTCTCCAAATCGTTCATCGTGACCCGGGGCTTGGTCGGCTCGTTGGGCCGGTCCCAATCGGCGTTCAGCCGGTTGATGTCGAATTCGTTCCGAGCGGTCAGTCGTTCCAGCTCGGCGTCGGGGTTTGCCTCGTCGCGGATGATGCGCTGGATACCTGCGGCGATGATGGGCGGGTATTCCCCTACGTTGGCGCGGATGCTCTCGAAACGGCGAGCCACCGCCTCGTAGGCGTCGTGTTCCGCGGTGCTTTCGTAGAATAGGTTCACCACGTCGACAACCGGGCGTTCCTGTCCGATGCGGTCGATGCGACCGGCCCGCTGTTCGAGGGTCATAGGGTTCCAGGGAATGTCATAGTTGACTACGGCGGAGCAGAATTGCAGGTTGAGTGATTCCGACGCCGTTTCCGTGCAAAGCAGAATGCCGCGGGGCTGCTGTCTGAATTCGTCCAGTCGGCGGTCCCGGTCACCCAGGTGACCATCTTGCCCGTACAATTCGGTCACGTAGTGGTCGGCCTGTTTCAGGTGTTCGGATAGCCAGCTCTGCGTGTCGCGGAACTGTGTGAACATCAGGATGTGGTTGTGGCCCTGTTCCCTCAGCTCTGCTATGACGCCGTTCAATCGGCCGCGCTTGCTGTCATGGTGGGACAGCCTTTCGGCTTCGGCGGCGGCTTTGAGCAAAGCGTCGAGATTGGCGGTGTTGTTCAGGGCGTTGGTCTCGGGGTCCGTGAGTTCGTCCCAGTCGGCATCGTCCAGCATGGTCATCCAGTCGTCGGCGTCCTGCGGGATGTTGTGGGCAACGTTGCGCAAGGTTTGAGCGTAGGCGTAGGTTGATGAGCCCATGCGCTTGCGGAAAATCGTAGCGATGAAGCCCAGCGCCTGCTGGTTAATGTCCCGGCCGCTGTAGCATTGCTGGATCAATGGCTTGATGCCATCGTACAGCCGGCGTTCCTCAGGCGTCATAGTGATGGTGACGTCTCTCGCTTGGCGCTCCGGCACCGGCATATTCAGCAACCCTTGACGACGGTATTGGCGTAGCAGTTCACGGGTGTGGCGGCTCATCAGCCGTTTGGCCGGCGCGCCCCGCCGCATCGTGTCCAGCGTGGCTTGCAATGCGGTGGGGTCGTTCAGTTGGTTGGCGATGTAGTCTTCGTTGTCGCTGGTGAGCAGGAAGTCCCCGGTGTTTGGCGGGTCGGTTTTGCGCCACAGGTCGCGTCGGTACTTCCATTCCGCTAGGTCGGGCGTTTCGTCTTGGTAGAAGCGGCGGTATTCGGGGACATTCCAGCCCTCGGGTTCCAGCAGTTCAAATAGTGCCCATAGCTCCACTTCGTTGAGTTGCATCGGCGTGGCGGTGAGCAGCAGCAGTTCCCTGGTGTGACGGGACAGTTGGCGCAGCAGCTGCAGGTACTGGTTGGGCTGGCGACGCTGTTCGAGATCAACGTCATGGAAGCGGGCCCGGTGGGCCTCGTCGACGATGATGAGGTCGTACTCGCCGCAGTTGGAAAGGAACTGGTCGGCGTTGCGTACCAGCCACTGGTGGCCGGCTATTGCCAGCGGGACGTCCCAAGGCGGACTGGCGACCGGTTCAGTTCGTCCGTCGCGGTAGTAGCGGCCGTGGGTGTCGATGATTGGGGCGTCGATGGCGAACTTCATCAGCAGTTCACTCTGCCACTGCTTGGTTGCTGCTTTCGGGGCTATGACCAGCGCTTTGTGCACCCTCCCTTGGTTGAGGCGGGTTTTGAGGATGACGCCGGCTTGCAGGGTTTTGCCCAACCCCACTTCGTCAGCAATAAGACGGCGTACGGGTTCGTTGAGAACGTTCTGCTGGCGGAAACGCTCTTGGTGCGGCCAGAGGGTGGTGGGTATGGTGGCCACTGTGCTGTCGGGATCATTGGCCAAGGCGTCGTAGATGCCTTGCCAGTAATCGTTGGTCGTGTAGTCGTGGCGGCGTTTCCGAACGGATCTAATTGCAGGGGGCGACGCTGGTGCCCGTTCCACGATGTAATCACGGTAGTAGGCCGGTAGATCAATGACGCGCAGTCCGCCGGCCTGGTTTGTCCACAGTGCTTGAAATTCGGCCTCGGCTGCTTCCAAGTGGTCTATGGTAGCTCCGTCGGTGAACACGTGGACGGATTCCCAATTTTGCCGCCACCCGGACAGGGATTCGTTGAGACTGCCGGCGAAAGCGACCCGGTTGCCATGGGCGTCCTCGACGATGCCACTCTTGGTGTGGAAGATGTGATCGCCACGGATGGCTACTTTCACTTCCATGACGCCGTTGGCGACCAGCCAGTAAGCCAGCTCCAGGTGGTTGCGGTCAGCGATGTCGGCGGTCTCGGTAAGCAACAAGTCTTCGCGGAGGGCCGTCTGTTGCAGAGTGGCTTCAGCGTCCAATTGACCGTCGTGAATTGCTTGCAGAACGTACTCACGGACGCTGTGGTCGCAGATGAGGCGGATGCGTCCGCCGTTCCGGATTAAGCCGGCGGTGCCTGCTGCTGCGGCTATCAACCCCTTGGCCGTGAACGTGTAGGTGGTGCGGTCGTAGCGTACGGCCTGCGCGAGCAGCGGCTCGAACAGCCCGGCCAGCAGGTCGGGGCAATTGCCATGGTTATACACGGCACGCAGCTCTAGGTCAGTTAGCGGCATGGTTTCTGTCGATCAGAGCCCGGGTTTGCATCAGGATGATAGCCTGGGTAAGGGACTCCGCTTCGTACATGCAGGTGTGCTTTGCGTCAAGAAACAAAGCAAGGAATTTGGGCAACGGCAGAAGCTGGTTTCCTGGGTTTTCTTCATCCACCGGGGTCAGACCTAATTCGTGGCACATACGTACAACAAATTCAGCGTTCGCCGCACTCCTGTGCCGCTGGTTGGGCGTGAGCAAGCCGTCCCTGAATTTGATGCCGTGCGGCTGGACGTGTTCGCGCTGTCCTTTTCGTGCTTCGCGGTGCTCTCGCCGGCCCTGCTCTGAGTGCTTCGCCGACAACGAAGTGGGACGGGGCTTCCCTTCGCTTTCGTAGAGTAGAACGGCTTCATTCGGGTAGTACCAGAATTCCTCAGATTCTGGTGCAGGTCGGTGGGGCGTGTGAACTTTCATTTTCTGGTGCTCCCGGTTACCGGATGTTGAATACCATCCATCCTGATGGGTTGGAGCGGCCTATCATCCAGTTCTGCCCTGGGGTGGTGTTCTCTACCGATGGCATATAATGCTGGCGCCCTGTGGATGATCGTATGGTCAGTGCGAATGGTTCTCGCTTGGCTACCAGTTGCTGAGCGAAAATTTCGTCTCCGGACAGGCTATTTCCCCAGTCCAACCGGACTCGGAGCGTTTGTCCTTGGATGAGATATTCCAGTTCTTGGTCACTCGCGACCATGGATCGCCATCCCTCTGTATTGCGGAACCAACGCATTGGGTCCTTCTCAATCGGACCTAGAGGCGGTTCCTCAGTCCGAGATGGGGCGATGTAGAAAACACCGAACGCGCGATCCACGTCGCTTGATTGTGTTGCAGGTTGCGGACTTGGACGGGGCGGCGTTGATCTTTTCACGACGGCGGCGACCTTGGACGCAATCACTTCCACTTGGTCAGTTGAAGAGTTGAGCGAGACGATGTCCGTCAGAGAGGGGCTTTGCCGGGCAATCTCGTCTCTGGTTAGGCGATGCCAAATCGGGAGGATTACCCTCTCTCCGGCCATTTGCCTGGCGATCAGACCATCCATCTCGTACTGCGTCCAGTGCTTTTCGAAGAACGTTGGCGAGAAGACCACCAATCCATAGCGACTGCGGCTGAGCCCTTCGTCGATTTTCTGGCGGAGGCTGTCGCCGACCTGTAGCTCGAATTCGTCGAACCACACTTGCATGTCCTCTGCAACGAGGGCGTTTGCTAAAGGTCTGACGAAATTCTCCTTGTCCTCACTGGCGTGCGAGATGAACAAGTCGCGGTAATCGGCGTCACGCATCTGAGTGTGATTCAGCATATTGTCTCTATTGCAAGTGGGTCCGGTGGTCCCGTCGCACCTGTCTCTACAAAAGTTGGGGCTGCACCACCGCCGGTTGCGGCGGTTCTTCACCGTAGAGTGCTTGCCACAGGTTGCGCTGCGCCTGGTGGTCGTCGTGGCCCGGCTTGGTAGTGCGGATCAGGGCTTCCAACGTGCTGCGGAACTGGCGGTCCTGCGGGTCATGGAGACGTTGGATGAGCCATTGCTGGGCGTCCAGCGTGTTGCGGCGGTCGGTGAGCGCGATTGCGGTGTGGACGGTGTCCAGCGTGGTGGCAGGGTTGATGTCCTCCCCGATGTTTCGGGCGGCCAGGCGGTCGCGGGCGCTGAGCAGCATAACTTTGTCGCCCTTGAACGACACGATATGCTTCATCGCGACGTCGTTCTTTTCCAGCCGGACGCCGATGGCGCGGGCCAGCAGGTTGGCTTCGTCAAACAGCAGGGTGTCGTTCTCGGTGGCGTCCTTGGCCAGGACGTAGAACTTGGTGCCGGCGTCCACGGGGTTGTTGGCCCATTCCCGGCTGATTTCTTGGGCGCGGTGGCGACTGACCTCACGCCGGGCGACTTGCAGGGCGTCGGTGGGAGTTACCGTGAAGGGTGCTTCCGGGTGTTCGGGGTTGGCGCTCTCCCGCTCGGTGCCCCAGTGTTCGCTGATGACGCGCAGGGCGGGGCCGAAGGCGCTGAGGTACAGGTCAATGGGCCGCAGATCGGCCTGGCTCAGGTTGTCGCGGATGTCGTCGCGCACGGCCTGGGCGATGAGTTCCTCCACCTCGTGCCACGGCTTGGGGAACGCGTTGCCCTCGCGGGGACGGCAGACCAGCAGGATGGTGGTGCGAACGGCGGCTTTGTCCTTGATGTGGATGCTCGACTCAGCCTCGGTTTTCACTGGCCAGGTGCGGGTGATGGCGAAGCCGGTGTTGATGAGGGCGACGGTGAGGGCGTCCCAAGCTGCCGTGGATTTATGGTTGAACATCACCGTCATGATGCCGTCAGGCTTGACGACCCGTCGGCATTCGGCGAAGATTTCAGCCATTTTTTCCTGGTAGTCCGCGAGGGCCAGCGTTTTGGCCGATTTGCCCTTGGCTGCCCGGGTTTTGAACCGGGCTGGGCTGGAGATGGCCTCCTGGTCTTTCTCCGTAAGGTAGTCGGTGAAGTCATCAGGAAACATATAGCCGGCGGTGCGCTTGAGCCAGACGTAAAAGAAGTCGGACAGCTCGGCGTAGCAGACGTTCTCCTCGTAGGGCGGATCGAAGACGATGCAGTCCACGGAGGCATCGTCCAGGGGCAGGTCGCGGGCGTCGCCTTGGATGACTTTGGTGGGTGGCGCGGCTCGTGATTCGGCGGCGGCAATGAATTGCCCGGCAGGGGCGGTGTCGTGGCCGGCCATTCTGGTCAATTGCCTGATGCAGTCTGCCATGTCGGCGATGGCCCATTCCAGGCCGAGACCACGAATGGTTATCGCCATTTCCGCGTAGGACCACTTCATCCCGAAGTCATGGCTGTCGAATGTTCCAGCGACTATGCTCTTGCCAGCATCCCAACGTGTTACGACGCTGTTCCGGTTGATCATCTTGTCCAGCGCTAGCGCGATATACCCCCAAGCCGCCTGCCGTGTTTCGTTGAGATCTCCGTTAGCTCTGTCCTCATTCACCAGTTCGTGGAACGCTTGCACGCAGTAGCCGTGGGCCAGCTGCTGCCGCGCGTTGAACATATCGATCCACCGGGGCATCCCGTATTGGCGGGGGGTTTCAGTCTTGTTGCCGTCTGGCACATCTTCGGTAGGAAGGATGTCATCGTATTCCCAGGATTCAGCCAGTTCGGCCAAGCGGTGTTTGGCCCGGCGGATGCTGTCTTCGTCGGCCGGCGTAGTGACGCGGAAGCTGCGCTGAGTAGTAAGACGCTTTTTAGGCTTTCCGGCTTTGGTGAGGCCTTGCCACTGGTCGTTATGGATGACGCAGTAAAGCTGGTGTCCCAGGTGTCCTTGCTGGGCTTGAGTGGCGATGTAGCCCTTGGGAGTGGTAGCCCCGCAGCTGGGGCAGGTGGCGATGCCGTCCTTGACGGTGCCGGGGGATTGCTCTGCGGCAGTGTCCACCAGCGCAAAGGAGCACTGTCGGGCTCCGATGTCCGGAATGACCCGGATGCCTTTGCCTTTGCTGTCCAGTTTCCAGTTGGGCGAGAGAGGAATAACGACCTGACATGCAGGGCAGGCTATCGTGCAGGCGAAAAGATACGCCCAAACGTATCTTTTCGCCTGCACGATACGATTTTTTTGAATTGCGTTGTTATGTTCGTCGTTCCACTTGACCATCCATTCCGGTTCCGCCTCGTCGGGATAAACGCTGTTGAGGAGTTCAGCGACTCGGGCCAGGTAGCGGCCGGCGATGCCGGACCAGTTGCCGGTGAGGTTCGGCTGTTGGCCGTAATGTTCCAGCAGGGCGGGGCCGTGCTGCTGGGGCCACTGGCAGGTGGTGCGCAAGATGAAGCAGGCTACCGGGTTCAGCTCGTTGGCGATGGTGCGGAAGCCCAGGCGTCCGGCCTCAAACGGAATGGAGCCGCCGCCGGCGGTAACGTCGAGGACGATGGGGCTGGTCGCCGTATCGTCGATCAGAAAGTCCGGGTTATGCAGGAAGGCGCGCTTATTGGGGAAGGACACGTCCGACCAGCCGCCCTCGGCTTTGATGGCGTCCATTTTTCGGCGGGCGGCGACCACCTCAGTCGTAGTGCCAATGTTGGCAAGGAATCGGCTCCGGTCAGCGTCGGTGGACAGCATGGATGCGGCAACGGCGGCGCGGGATGCGATCAACGGCCGCCGCGCCCACCAGACGTGCATCTGATTGACCGGCGGATGGCCAGCCAGTGCGCCGCCCTCACGGACCGCCTCGATTGAGACCTCATTGATGGGCAGCCAGTTTTCGATGAGGCGAGTGGCAGTCGTCAATTGGCGGCTCCTTGTTGACGCTCAAACTCCCAATCGTCCTGCCATGATTCATGGTCTTTTGTGAAAAAGCAGGGTGGGAGACTTTCGACGATTTCAACCTTACCGTCTAGGTATTCAGCGTGGGTAATTTCACGGGCCCACGACGGCAATGGCTTTTGGGTGTAGGGGTTCGCGTAGAACACGGCATTGGCTTTGTCAACGCAATGGGCGTGGAGGCCATAGAAAGCCACCACTCCGATAACGTTCTCGTTCTGAGGGCCGCTGGTGTTAAACCAGAAGCCGTCAGCCTGCTGTACGCTGCGCCCAGGCGGTAGCGGACCTGCGTAGGTTGGGTCATTGGGAACAGAGATTTGGTACGCCAGACTGCCGAACAAAACTTCGGCGATTCTTTCCAGCCACCAATCAGCGCGGATGGCAATTATGAGGTTGTCAACCTCCCTATAACGCTTAGCCTTTTCGTACAGTCTGTCCTTGGGTTTTGCAATATCGTTGACGCCATCAACTTTTGTTGGACCAGCACCGATGAAACGGCCCTTACGTGGGCGGCGTTCTGGAGGAACCGGGATGAGTTGACCTGCCACGCTCCAATTGCCGTGCCGGAATGCTGTTGCTGGTAGGGTGGCGTCAAAAAAGCCGTAAAGTTCAGACTTTGCTCTAACCTCGTCGTAGTTTGCGCTCCTTACCAGTTCCTCGAAGGGTCGCTTCAAGTCTCGCTTGCGCGGCATCGAAGCGAGGGTTCCTTGGGTCTCGACGAACAATCGGAAATCTGGGGTCTCAATTTCGTCCAAAATGTCGAGGGCACGCATTTCGTTCCAGTTTGAATCGAGGTCTGTTCCCCGCTGTACGTTGACGTCAGTGGCTTCGACCACGTAGTTGATCTTGGTCCCATCTTTTCCCGTTTCGGTTACGCCGAAATCGGGCGTCAAACGACCGATTCTCGGTTCTACTACTATGTTGCCACCTGTCCCGTTCAGGAACTCGTGCAGGAACAGTTCAAAGAATGCGCCGTCGAAATTTTGCTGTTCAACTGGGGAGCCGAAACCGTCATGGCGTATGCGGCTCGCGATACCTTTTTGCTTGTCCGGCGGCATTCGGTCTACCCAGCGCTGTAGCATTTCCCGAAGGTGCTTGAACCCAACCAACGATGAACGGTCGTAGAACGAATACTCTGTCTCGGCGCGCAGCGAAGGCCAGGTGTAGTTGCGATGTTTGTCATCGAAAAGAGGCACCGTTTCCTCTTTGTACGGCAGGTTCGTGCGGTTGGCGAACATCCCGCGTACCGCGCCGGTCCAGTCAGTCACTTCCGGGATGAATTCTAAGGATGTGTTGTCAGAAATTTCCGAGTTCATAAGCGGTTCTCTCGTGTGCTGTCGGTTCTCGGGACGAGACGATGCGTCCGCATTGGCTTTCTTCGTCCTAGGTATGGACAACGAAAAGCAGCCTGTGCGAATGGGTCATTCCTATCGTTTGGAAGCGTTGCTCGTACCAACTGTGTTCAAGGTCCGGTCGCGTCGCTGAAAGCGGGTCGTCGAAGGTCTGCTGTGCCTCTTGGAAAGATACTCCGTGCAAATCAAGATTTGCGGCGTTTTTGCGGGCATTCCAAGTCCACATCGGCGTGTCAGTCCCAGTTTGTTGCCGTCACGCATACATCAGGGTCAGCGCGTCCAGCACGCGGCGGGGGCGGTTCCGGTTCTTGTGGCAAGCGTACCACCAACTGCTTTCGCAGGGGTGGAGGTCGGCGATAGCACGGGCTAGTCGTTCAGCCTTGTCGGCTCGTTCCGTACTGGTCACTGCCTCCAGCAGCAGGCGGATCTGCACTGCGGCCTCCTCGGTGATGGGGTGATACTGTCGGTCGGCTTCTTCCTGGGGTTGCAGCCGTTGGCCGTGATGGTTCCACAGAATGGTGGACACGTGCTGGACGCAGCGTTGGTACAGCGTACCGGTGGCGTACTGCAATCGGCGCCCATTCTTGCGGGGCGACTTGCCGGCGAGGGTGACGGACAGGCGGCGGTTGCCCTTGGAGTCGTGGTCCAGTAGCAGGCCGTGGTCCTTGGGGGTTTCACGCATTAGGGTCATTGGGGGCTCCCTTCAGGCTGGCGGAACGAAATGCTGATGTTGGCTTCGTCCCGGTTGTTCAGCTTCTCCAGCACGCGCTGGGCGTCGTCTGGATCCAGCTGCACGCTCACGTCGGCGGCGCTGACACCGGCCTTGTTCATCATGCGCTTGGCCGGCCCGGAGTAGTCCTTGAATTCGCTGGGAGGCGCGCCGCGAATGCCGACTTGGAGCCTTTGGTTCTGCGCCAACAGGTTGATGACGATGCCGCCGTCGTCGCCCTGGGCAATGCTGGCAATCTGATCGGCCAAGGCCGGGCTGGTTCCTCTGATCTGGCAGGACGCCATCGCGGGCCAGTCGTGGCTGTTATCGTTCATAAAACGCTTCACAGCTTCGTAGGCGGCCTTGCCGGACATCTTGCCACTGGTGAACGCGGTTTGGTTGCTGCTGGTCCCGCCGGAATCGTTTCCTCCGGTAGTGCTGCCGGTCTTCGTATCGTCATCTCCGCTGCCGGTCTTTCCGCCGTCCTTGTCGCCGGCGTCTGGCTCTGGTTCGTGGCCTTTGACCCAGACCCGCCAGTTGGCGTCGTAGCCTGTTGGGTTCACCTCACCACTAGGCGTCACCACGTGCAGGGCATCGTTGTTGACGCCGTTGGCCACTACAGCGTGCCACGTTACATCGTTTATGATGATGCGCGCGTCGGGCGTCCTGGCGAAGTAGTCGCGCAGTTCGCCCAGCGTGCTGCCCCGCTCATTGGTGATGATGCCTACTCTAGCCCAAGCGCTCTTGCTCAGCCCGGCGGTGGCGCCGCTCATCATACGGTCTCCCAAAGCTTGCAGGATGCTCTCTTGCCCCTTGCCGGCGGCGTCGGTCAGGGATTCCAGCGTGCGCTGCTCCAGGTGGCTGTGGAGTTCCGGCCATTGGTGCTGGGGGCTGTTGCCCGCCGAGAACAGGTGCGTGAATTTGTTCTGGGTGCCGGTGGTGGCGTTCTTTTCGGATGCGGCGCGGATGCTTTCAAGGGTGTCCCGCCGATGTTGGGGTAGTGGTCGTGAAGCGTCTTTGAGTAACCCGTCCGCCGCTTCCATGGTGGCGATGTCCTCGCGGATGCGGTTCAGATTGGCGTCGTGGGCGGCCAGTAGCAGAGCGTTGTTCGGGTACTGTCGGGGCGCGTCGCCATCGCTGCCGCTGCTGTGCCGGTGTAGGTCCAGTAGGTCCTGATTGCTCATGCCGTTGGACGGGTTGGCGGCGTCGTTCCAGTTCCAGTGGTCGGGATTGACGATGCCCAGCACGGCCCGGTCTGGATTGTCCGGCACGTTGGACTGCCGGGATGGGAAGAGCATGGTCTCGAACTGGTCGCCACGCCGGTTGCCGCCTCCGTAGGTGCTGGTGATGGCCTGCCGGAGCAGGTC
Organism: Dehalococcoidia bacterium; assembly: GCA_965261795.1. Classification (GTDB taxonomy): domain Bacteria; phylum Chloroflexota; class Dehalococcoidia; order Lucifugimonadales; family UBA3495; genus CBDCFV01. The sequence continues at coordinate 2,671,029 of OZ253476.1, read as the reverse complement.
CGACATCGTGGTGGTGTTGGCCAATATGGCGTCTCTGGCCTCCAGCAGTTCCTTCATCACGTTGGCGTCTTTGCTGAAACGCTTGCGCTGGGTGTCGGGGCTGTCGTCCACGTAGATGGCCCGGTTTAGAAACTGTTCAATGGCATTGGCGATGACGCCGAAGTCGTCGCGCTCCGGTGAGAGCAGGGCGTCGGCGATCTGGTCGGCGTAGAGGCCGTTGCTGTTTTCGGGGGCGATGGTGCCCAGCAGCATCGTTACGGCGGCCGGTTCCGCGAGGTCGTTGCCGGTTTTCTCCGCCGTACTGTTGCGCCCTACGATGTCGGTTTCAATGGCCGGGTCAAGCTCAGAAAAGCCAGGGCGGTTGACCACCTCGTCGCGGATGCGGGCGGCACGGGGGGTGACGTGGTAGGGATGTACCAGCTCCGCGTCGCTGCTGGCGTTCTGCATTTCCAACAGGGTGTTGCCCAGCAACCGCAGGGTGCCGCGCACCCGCTGGAAGTTTCGATTGGCGGCCAGGCGGCCGGTGATGATGTTCAGCAGCGACGGGTGGAACGGGTAGGCGTCGTGAAAGCCCTGGTAGTCCAGGCGGCCGTTGGCGCGTCCGTTGCGAGCGGCGACGGCGGCGTAGGCGCTGGCCGTGTCCTGTCGGGCGGTTTCGTCCACGTCGTAGAAAAGGCGCTTGCGCAGTATAGCCGGCAGGTCGGCTTCGCCGGAAGGTGCGACTGGGTGCATCACCCGCCCCAGCTGCGAGTTGACCCGGTCCAGCATGGCGGTCAAGGCCAGGGCGTCGGCATGGTGAGCGTCGCCGGCGGTTGCCGCGTTGTTCTCTTCCAGCAGCTCGTGCGAATCTTCGGGGGTGGTAATTACCAGCACGGCTCTGGGACTGTAGACTACGGCGTTGATTAGCGCGCTGAGGGTGGTCAGTACTCCCTCGGCGCTGATGCGGGAATCGCTGGCGGCGCGCTGGTTCACCCGGCTGATGTAATGGACCAGTTCGTCGATGACGATGATGACGGGTTCGTCTCCGATCAGGTGCCGGAAAGCTTCGGAGCCTGGGTCGACCAAAGTTGCATCGCCATCGCCGAAATCGCGCAGTGCCGTCGGGCCCCCTAGGTGGTACAGAACGTAGCCGGCTAGACTCCTCGCCCGGTTGCCTTGATCGTCCATCTGGGTGCCGTTGACCACGTTGTGCTTTTCGCCGTCGAAGGCGATTACCTTGGCGGAGGTCGGGTCGCATTGGGCATTGTCCTGCCAATAGGGCAGGTGGGGGTATTTGGCCGCGGCTGCCAGCAGTAACAGGCTGTGGGTTTTGCCGCCGCCGTAGCGGCTGTACAGCTGGTACACGGAGGGGCTGGTGCTGTCGCGGCCCAGGGCGATGCGGTCCATGACCATCCGTAGAAAGTCGGCGGTGTCCTTGGTCAGGTGGGTCGTTTCCAGGAAATCAGCCGCGGTTTCCGAGTTGGCTAGTTCCTCGCTCAGACCTCGGATGATGTCGGCGGCGTACTGGTCGCCGGCCTGTGCAATGGGGCGCGGCGGGCAGGCGGTCAGCAGTGGCGTTAAGTTGCTCATTGGGACATTTCTCCAAGGTCGGGGTACGTCAGGTTAACACCCGACTGGTGGGCTTGCCGTCCAATCGTGGGAACTATGCGATAGTATGAAAACGTTGGTCGTGTTGGGTGGCACGTTTGTCGGCCGGCCAGTCCAGCTTGCGGGGCTTGTTCAAGTAGGTGCTCTTACATTTGGGGCAGATCTTCGGTTCTTTCTTGGTGCTTTGGCGAGGCACCCAGCTGTACTGGCATCGCTCGCAGAGGAAACCTTCAATCAGGATATGGGCGATAAGGGAGCCCCCGGGTGGCATTGTGTTTCCATCGACTACTATATCATTAAATAAGTTGCCAGCGGGAGGTGCGGCATAGCGCATCGCTTTGCGGTGTCGGCCGCTGTTTTTCAGGACGCCGGCGGCCGGCCGATTTACCGTTAACGGAGTACGGTTCGGGTTGGGAAGCCGGAGGCTGTCTCCGACGTGCTGCCTTCTCTACTGGGTCAGGACGTCCTGCGGCGGTGGCGCATGGTTCACGAGCCGGACATTGGCCGACTGGAGTTTTACGTGAAGAGTTCCGACGAACTCGTGAGGTGAGCCTGTTGTTGCGGCGGCAGTTTGCGCAGTTCGTCTTCATCGACTGCAAAGTTGAGATCCGGGTCGAAGGAACCGAGCACGGCTAGGTACGCCCAATCTTCCGGTTGCAACAGTTCCAGCGTTGCTGTCCAGTGAGGGGCGATCACCGTTTCCTTGTTCGTGGAGGTTTCCGGGAATACATTCGGTGGACGTTCAGCACCAACCTAATCGGTGGTCTTTCTGAACGTCCACCAGGTAGCAGGTCCGGTTTCGCGCCGAGGAGACGGTGGGCAAATCACCGGTCTGTGTCGCCGGGCTTTGCTACAAGGGACTGGAAGCGGCTCACTTGCGCTGGGCTCGGCGTGCCTGCCGGTGTTTTTCAGCGCACTTCGGGCAACGGGTCTGGCCCTTGATGGCTTTGCCTCGGCAATCTTTGCAGAGGCCGAGTTCCTTGCGCCGTTGACGGTCCTCGGAGGCGCGTACCCGCCCGAGTTCCCGCTTCTGCTCCTTACTGGAGACGTGTTCTCGCGGTCTTGGCGGCGGGCTTGCGTTTGGCGGCACCCGCGCTGGTTTTGCGACTGGGTTTGTCGGCTTGGCGTGCCTTTGGACGCCCGCCGCCGGATTTGGCCGGCTTGGGGAGTATGAAGGTGAACTCGAACGTACCACCTATTGCACGCGTAAGCGGGGGGGACCGGAGTCGGCCTTGACACCGACCGGGCCGCGGCTCTTCGTGTTCATTAGAACAGTCGCGCCATCCCGTTTTGTTCCTCCCTTGGCTTGTCTTCTCCAAGTCTTTCCTGCCTCGGTTGCTCCTCCAGTCTTGGGCCGGTTTGGCCGGTTTGTTTACCCTTCTTCCTCGTCGCCTTCGGCGGCGTATGCTTTGGTCTCATCGGACTCTCAGCCCACCGGGCTTCGGCCCGCTTCAAGACCTTCGGCAGTTCGGACAGGAGCGCGTCGATGCCGGTCTCTTGGAAGACTTCCAAGTGGAGGTCGGTCCCGGTTTGCCGCAGCCCTGCAGTGGCCTGCCCGTTCCCGATGCGCAGGACTATCTTCAGTTCCGGCTGCTTGGGTTCTTTCTCTTCCTCGTTGCCATCGTTCTCCTCCCCGCTCCCGGTCTCGTTGCCATCGTTCTCCTCTTCGGTCTCGTTGGGGTAGGAATCAGCTTCGGCGTCTTGAAGTCCTTCCTGTTCCCCCGCTGGCTGGAGTGTAGTCCAGTCTGCGGACGGAAGGCCCGTTTGTTCTTCCGCTTCCCCGTTCCCGTTCGCCATTGCTTCCTGTTCCTCGGGAGTCATGCTGTTCTCCTGTCTCCGGCTGCGGCGCCGTTCTTCCTTCGCCCTTGGTCTGTCCTGCTCAAGGCAGGAGTCCCTTCATCCTCAGCGCGGACCCGACGGCCTTTATGGACCTCCTTCTCTTCTCAGGCGCATGTTGGACTCGATGAGGGTTCCCCGCGTTATGTACGTCAGCCAGCTGTGCCAGTTATACATCCGGAACAGCCGGTAGTAGTTCGGCCTCGTCGATGAGATGAATCTGCTGATGGGCACGGGCGACCCCAGGACGTGCAGCAGCACCGCCCGCCCCGCCCGGCCGTTGCCGTCGGCGAAGGGATGCACGCTCTCAAACTCCACGTGGGCCCACGCCGCCTGCGCCAGCGGGTTGTGCCCCGGTTTATGCAGGAAGGCGAAGAGTTCGTCCATCAGTGACTGGACCATTGCCGGCCCCGGCGGGCGGTCTCCGCCGACAACCACTTGGACGCTCCGGTACCGGCCGGGCTCCGCGTGTTCCTGTTCCGCCATCATGCTGTGGTGCAGTTCCAGGAGAGTCGTTCCGGTGAGGGGCGCGGCGAGAAATTCGGCCAGGGCCCGTTGGTGCCGCGCCACTCTCTCCGGGTCTCTCTCATCCTCAATGGCGGCGGAGTGGAGGGCCTCAGTCTTTAGAAGCCGGTCTCTCTCCTCCTCCGGCATACCCGGTGGGAAGGCTTGTTTCATTCTCCGGGCAGCGGTTTCCGTCAACAACCGGAGTTGCTCGGGGACGAGTTTTCCCTCTGGTGGGGGATGTAGGAACTGGGTCCTGTCGTTCATGTTGGTCTCACTGTCTCTTCTTCGTTATTTCCTGCGGGGTTTCGTGTGTTACGCATCGCGGGGCGTGTTCGAGTGAACGCTCAAGCCGGTGCGCGGCGGTCCTTTCGGTTCAGCCGCATGATGCGGGCTCGCGTAGTTCAGGTATCTTGGGCAGCCTGTTTCATATTGTTCTCCACCCAAGTGATGCAGTCGTTGATGTTCTCGTCGATGTTAGCCATGTGCTTGTCGATGTAGAGCTCGACTGCCCTGATGCGTTGTTCCTTGGCCTCTTGGTCGAGTTCTCCCCAGTAGTCGCGGCAGTCTTCTCGGTCTTCGTCAACCTCGCTCTCTTCGTTGCGATAGCGGTTGTAGGCCTCCGCTACGCTGTTCGGGGTGATGGCGAACATCACGATGTTCTCTTCCAAGTCGCATCCGGCTGCCTCCGCGGCTTTCTTGCTATGCACTATCCATCCCATGTATTCTCTTTCTCCTCCTTCGTCCGGCGTCAATTGCGTGGTGTACGTTGGCAGCCTTTGGCTTCTTCAGGCTGTCCGGCTGTTTTTATGTAAAGCTACTTTTCCTCCTCCCGCAGCCGGAGGTGCCGGAACAACGCCGGGTGCGCCTGTTGCAGTTGTTCCAACGCCTGTTTCATTGGCCCCCGGATCGACTCGTGGGCTTGGGGGGACGTGCGCAGCTTCAGCAGGTGGTAGCACTGCCGCAGGTTTAACTTCGTCAGCACCCGCCGGTGATGGGCGTGGGTCAACAGGTAGGGGGCTGCCTGCAGGAAGCCTGCTTCCTCCATCCTCCGGTATCCCGTTTCGGCCCAGCCGATAGCCTCACGGAATTCCTTCTCCGCACCGGCTTCCCGTACCAGGAGGGGCACGCTGTATCCCGCGTTCAGCGTGGGGTTCTGTCCGGTGGAGGTCTGCATCCGGTGTCGTTTGAATTCCCGGTAGGCCCCGTAGTCCAAGACGAATTCGATCAAGTACTGGATGTGCTCCGTCTCCCGTACCGGGGCGTCGTGATCCCCGAGGGACTCCAAGCAGGCCTCAATTACTTTTCCCCTTTCCTCCAGGGTCATTTTCTCCACTCGCTCTTGCAACAGCGTGTAGGACTCCTGGGAGTTCCGGTACATCAGCGCGGCGGTCAGTTGTTTCTCCGCATCTCCGTCCCACTCGAGTAGGGTCGCGCCCGCAGCGGCGGTCTCCGTTCCGGCTCCTGGCGTTTCCATCTTGTCTTGGACTCTCTTAGTCTGCTTGAGGTACTTGCTGGGCTCGGCGTACTTGATCAGCGTGGGGGTGATCTTCAGGGACGCGCGGCGCAGTTCCTCTCCCAGTTCTCTCTCTTCCTGAAACTCCGAGGAGAGCAGCTTGGTGACGGCGTGGGCCATCGTCCTGGCGTTGGCGGTGATGCCCACGTTGGTGAGGGTCGCCGCCGGCAATACCGCCCGGGAGGCGTCGGTGGCGTTCTTCCTGATCCTCATCCGTTTGTCTCTGGGCGTTTCCCCGTCTTGGGTCGGCAGGTTGTCGAGCAGGTATTCCTGCACCGAGGACAGCAGGTACTCGTACCAGTGAAAGAGACGGCGGCAAACCGCCTCGAAGTCCGTCTTGGCTTCCGGCGTTCCTTCCAGTTCCCTTGGCGTGTAAAAGCCGGCTTCCGTCATCACTTGGTACCTGGACGATTTCTCGGTGTAGGACGCCAGCCGATTGTCCTCCAGCGTGTCGCAGGCTAGCCGGGAGATGTTCTCCACCGCTATGTGTAGTACGGCGTGCTCCGCCACGCTGCTGTGCCCGTAGCCCAGTACCCAGCGTTCGTGGAACTCCTCGGAGCGGTCCTCCGTTACCCTCTGGGCAATCTCATCGAAGGGGTCCGGGCTCCGGGAGGTCATGGCGAAGGTGACTGCCATTTTCTCAGGGGTCATTGTTGATGAATCAAGGGGGTAGATTCTCCGTTCTCTGCTCATATCTTCCTCCGGAAATGGGTGGCCGGTCGTCGGTGGCTGGTCGGCAGTGGGCGGTGGCCAGTGGACGGTGACCAGTGGCTGGTCGTCAGTGGTTGTTTGTCAGTGGCCGGTCGTCAGTGGCCGGTGGTCGCTCGTTTCTGACCCCGGCAGCCCGGGCAGCATTCTCCGGCGTTGCGTACACCGGGGTCATCGTTCCCTGTTCCAAGTCCAAGTAGAGGCTCATGTAGGGGCAATCGTTGGCTGCCATCCGGCGCACCACCTGCGCCACCATCACTGCCATCGTCTGGTTGATGGTGGGGTCTTGGTCGGTGAGGTCCAGCGCCGCCGCGCAGTCCACTTCCGGCGGGGTCTCCGGGACTGTTGTCAGCAGGTCCGGCCTCTGCGTTGCCGGGCTGGGGAGTTCTCTGCATACCCCGGTTGCTCCTCCGTTGTCCCTGAACGCGGCCTCGACCAGTTCTTCCGGGCTTCCTCCTTGAGTAAACCAGCTTGCGGCCCGGTTTCCGATGAGGACCTGACCCCAGTTTTTACCGTTGCCGGCGTCGACCAGCCACAGGTGCGACCGGCTTTCCAAGCATTTCTCCATCTCCCGCCGGGCCCGGGCGTTGTCCACACAGCCGATGATCAGTCCCGGTTTGTATCTCCCGGTTCCGGGATAGCTCTTGTCAGCCTCCGCTTGGAAGGGTTTGACGGTGTATCCTACTGTCCGCCCGTAGGACCGGGAGAGGCGCGTGGCCAGTGCCTCGCTCTTGTACCGTCCCACGTCCAAGGAGAAGAAATTCTGCCGCAGGAGGTTATGATGTTCCACCCGGTCGTGGTCTACCAGTACGATCTCGGCCTCCCGGCCGGTGTACAGCCGGCAGAGGGCCTCGGCGACGAAGCCTCCGGTTCCCCCGCATCCGACTACGGTTATCCTGGGGTTGTCCGCCATGAAGGGCGTGTCCAGCCGGTGGGTCATTCTCTTTTCTCCCGCGCTGCCGTTCCCATCGTCTCCGGGTGCGTTTCTTGGAATTTCTCCCATTCGGCCGGGCTCATCTCGTTTGCTTCGTTCCGGCGCCAGGCCACCGGGGTGAACCGTACTTTGGCCTTGGTGAGAAGTTCCGTCACAGTTTCCAGTTGTCCCGGTTCCAGGTCGATGATGTACCGGATGACTTCCGCCATTTTCTTCTCCTTTCTCCCTCTTCCTACTCGAACAGGCTGCGCTGGATGGACTTGGGTTCGGGTCTGGGTTCCGGTGCCTTCGGCTCCTCCTCCGGTGGGTGTTCCCGCGCTGTGTGCAAGACCTCCGGCAGCGCCAGGAAGTCGTCCACCACCCGGTCCCGGAACTCGTTCCGCCTGAGCCCCGCCGCCGGGTGCATCACCGGAAAGACGCACCGCCCCTCCCTCCGGCGCAGCTTCCCCCGGGCTTTCCCGATGGTTTCTCCCGGCAGGAACTTCGCTGTGGAAAACCGGCCCAAGGTCACGACCAGTTCCGGGTCGATGATCTCCAGTTGCCGCTCCAAGTGCTTGTCGCAGGCTTGGATTTCTCCCGGCTCCGGGTCCCGGTTCTCCGGGGCCTGGCACTTGATCATGTTGGTGATGAACACCTCGTCCCGGCTCAGCCCGGCCAGGGCCAGCAGGTCGTCCAGGAACTCTCCGGCCTTTCCAACGAAGGGTCTTCCCTGCCGGTCTTCGTTCTTTCCCGGCCCTCGGCGATGAACATCACCCGGGCGTCCGCGGGCCCCTCTCCGGGCACCGCGTTGGTCCGGCTGTATCCTAGAGGGCAGTCCCGGCATTCCCGGACGCCGGCGGCGGCCTGTTCGAGTCTCTCCGCTGCGTTTTCCGTTGTCATGGCCTTCTCAGCTCCTTCCGTTTCTCGCTCCGTTGGGGTCCTCTTGTTTTCCCGCTGTTACTCCCCGCTGCTGTTCCCCGGTGTGTTCCGCGGGGCCTGTTTTCTTTCCCACCAGGGTTTGTCGGTAGGTCTTCCCCCCTCCCACTTGGTGTGTCCCCACTCGTTCTCCCGGGGCTCCGCGCCGCACCAGCAGGCGGCCGGTTCTTCCGGTTCGTGCGGCAGTGCGATGTGTACCGGGTGTTCGGCGGGCTCCACCGCTCCCGGCACCTGCCGGTAGTGCGAGGCGTCCAGCATGACGGGTTTCATTACCACGGCCCCCCGGCTGCCCATCCCCACGACGGGTCTGGCGAATCTCTCCATCCGGTCCAAGTGCCTTCCGCAACTGAAGACCGTTCCGCCGCTCCAGAGGGTGCGGACGTACCTGGGTTTCTTCCCGCAGGCGATGGGTTCTCCCTCCTCGTTCACCTGCATCGTTTCTTGGCAGAAGGGATGGATGGTCCTCCCGTCCACGTTTATAACGAACCCCCGGCGGTTGTGGGCCCATCCGGGCGGTTGGTTCTGCTTCCGGGGTCCGTTTGGTTTTTCCGCTTGGGCGTCAGTCCTGTATGCGGTTTCCGGTTCTGCCATCCTTGTGTTCTCCTGTGCGGTCTTGGTCCTTCAGCCTTGGACCGGGATTTTCAGGGCTTCCCGCAGTCCCGTGACCCCGACGATGTGGGCTACCGTGGGTACCTTTTCGTCCAGCTTGCGCATCACTCCGTAGACCCGGAATCCTTGGTCGTCCCGGTCGTCCGTCTTGGAGAAGAATGCGAGCATCCGGCCGTGGGGGTGGAACTCCAGCGTCATCCCCTTCAGGGGTTGGTACTCCAGTATGTATGTCCCTGTCCTTGTGTCGCTCATGTTCGGTTTCCTTGTCGATAGGGGTCCTGGTTTCAGTGATTGTTATGTCGCCTTACTGGAACACGTCCTCCCGCCGGATTTCCTGGAAGTGACCGTAAATGCCAACCCTGAGGGCTATCGTGGGTACCTTTTGGTCTAGCTTGCCCATCACCCCGTAGACCCGGAACCCCTGCTCGTCCCGGTCGTCCGTCTTGGAGAAGAATGCGGGCATCCGGCCGTGGGAGTGGAACTCCAGCGTCATCCCCTCCAGGGGCTGGTACTCCAGGCTGGTTGCTCTCCCGGTCTGCTCCGGCACATTCACGGAGTATTTCTTCCCGTTCCAGCCGATGGCGAAGTAGCGTTCCCGGTCCGGCGTTTCCCGGAACCAGAGCATGGCCGCGGCCAGCAGTTCGCCGGGTATCTTCCCGTGGTGCAGTTCCACCTTCTCCGTTGCTTCGTCCAGCCCCCGGACCTGGCATTTTGCTAGTTGCACCCGCGCCGTCAGGTCCGGTCCCTCGGCCTGTACGAATACCCCGTTGCCGGCCAGTATGTAGTCGTAGCCGACTCCTTGGATTCCCCTGATTCCCCGTTGGTGGTTGACCAAGTGCCCCACCGGAGAACCGGGGGGGTTCGGCGCGTCAGGACCGGTCTCACCGCCGTCCGCTCGGGATCTCCATAGCCGCTGCCGTCGTGCAGCATTCCACCAGGTCTTCCAAGGGGTATTCCGCTCTGCCATCCAGTTCCTTCCACAGTTTGTAGAGTTGGTCCGGGTGTTTCTTGGATCTCCCGCGGGTGTCCCCGGTCATGGAGAAGTGGGACTGGAAGAAGGAATCCGGGACCTCTTCTGTCCGTTCGGGAAACCGGTGGTTTCCGGGGCATACCCGGCCGCTCCGGAAGATGTTGAAGGTTGGTGCGTGGTACAGCGTCTCCTTGAGGTCCTCCGGCCGCCGCAGCGTGGCGAATACCCAGGGCGCGCGGTGGGGCGCCGCGACGAACAGCAGGCCGGGCATCGGCAGTTGGAACCGCTCCGGCGGTTCCAAGGCTTGGACTTGGAGGGCTGCGTTCCAGACCCGCGGCTCCTGCCATAGAGCGGTTATCGCTCCATCCTCGGACCGCTTCCACCAGAGGACGCCCGGGGGCAGCAGCCCGGTGCTCGCTCCCATGTGCTCGGTGAACGCTGCGGCTATCTGGTCCGCGTTCACCGGTCGGGTCCAGACGGCGTCCGGCTCGTAGCATTGGAGCACCAGGCTCTCCTCGTAGATGTCCAGCCGCATCTTGAGCCGGTCCGGTTCCGTTCTGGTCTCCGTCCCGCCTTCCGCCCAGCTGATTCCCTCCGGGTCTGTCCTTTCGTTCATCTCTCCTCCCTGCTACTTTCTGAAGAACTCTCCAAAGGACTCTCCGGGACCTTTTCCAGTCCCAGGGTAACCAGGTCCAACATCTCCCTGAACCTCTCCGGCAGGTCCTCCTCCAGCCATTCGGTAAGCTGTCCCACTCGGGTCAGTATCTTCTTCGCCTTCTTCCATTCCCCACCGGCGTACTCGATGGTCTGGTCGTCCCAGCCGTCGTTGAAGTTGTATTCGAAGTCCTCTGGGAACTGGTCGTCGAGGAAGATGTTCCCCGTCTTGCCCCAGATCCATCTCCCGGCCAGGTGTGCCGCCTCCACGGGCGTTCCCCGTACCGCCCGTTCAAGTTGCTCCAAGGGTATTCCCCCCTCCGGGATTCTCTTGAGTGTCTCTTCGGGTATCTCGCTTGCGGCGGATTCCAGCCAGTCCTGCCGCATCTCGCGGCATTCATGATAGCCGTTGGGGGGGACTGCCGGCAGCAGTGCGAATGCTGATATTCCCTTCTCGACGAGGCTCCACATGCTGTTGTATTCTTCCCAAGAGAATCCCATCAACTGGAAGGGTAGGCCGTCCCGGAGGAACCGGTAGGGGCTCTGTCTTTCGTCTTCTGACTCATCCTCCTGCGATTCGGCGTACCACTCTAGGTAGGCCTGGTGCAGGGGGAAGTGTTGCAGGCTGAACTCGGCGGCGAAGGCCAGGACCTTTTCCCACTCGCCGTCCAGCTGGAGAATGTCCCAAGCGCTCTCCGGCACCGTCTTCTGTATGAGGTCCTCGAACCAAGCTCGGTCCTCTTCGTCGTCTCCGAATTGCACCCTCCGGATGACGTCAGTGATCCTCGGAGGGCCCTCTCCTGCCAAGCGTATCAGCGCGGTCAGTCGCCGGGGCGGATCACGATGTTCCTCATCGTGCGGTGCAGCCGACGGGTCGCGGTGATGTGGTTCGATGCCTCGGTGATGGCTTCCTCCACTTCCCGCCGCCGTTTGTCTTCCATCTCCCAAGCTCGACCCGCCAGTTCCAGCAGCCTCAGCCTGGCCTCCGGGATCTGGCTCAGGACCCGCATCAGCGTGGTGTTGTCCATCTTCCTTCACCTGTTGCCCCCTTGGTCCCGACTCTCTTGTTGAAGTGGTAGATGGTGTCGTTGTCTTTTTTACTCTCGCTCACGTCGGCGTTGTTCAGTTCCCCGTAGAAGTCCGCCAGGCTGCTCCTGACCTGCTCCACGCTCATCTCCGGGTCGGGGTCCTCGAATTTTCTCCCGTCGTAGACGAATATCCTTGCCATGCGGTTTCCTCCTTCCTCTGTTCGGTCCGCTCTCCGGCGGGTCAGGTGTGGTCTTTCACCCATCCCATCAGGTCCTCGCCTTCGATGACCCACTGGTAGGGCATGATGCCGGCGGTCACCGTCGACTTGAATTGCTGGTAGTGCCTGAGTGCGTACTCCCCGTCGCCCGTTACGTCCGCCAGCAGCGCCAGGGCCAGCTGGGCCGGGCCGGAGCCGGGATAGCCCCAGTCAAACCCGCTGGGAGAGTGGTCGACGAGGTCCCTCCTCGGGAGAAGGTCCCGCGTGGTCGGGGCTTTTCTGTCCTCCTCGATGGTCACGGTCACCGTGGTGCCGCGGGCATTCCTGGTCCCCTTGTAGGTCTTCCTTGGACTGCTGTTTTCCTTTGATTCAGTCTTGAAGCAGTCTGCAATGTTCTTGACGTGGTCATCGAGCTCCTTCGTGAGTTGGATCAGGTAATCGAATTGGCGGATTGTGAGGTCGTCTTCCGGATTTTGCCTGAGCCGCTCCCCGTAGACGGTGCGCACGATGTCGACGGTGTGGAGGGTGTCCGCCAGTTGGCCCTCCAGCATTTGGATGCTGGGAACGTTGATTCTTTGGACCATCTTTTTCTCCTGCCGGTCGGTTTTCCCGTCCGATTGTGGCCCCTCCCGGCTTCTTCCTGTTTTTTGCTTGGCTCCGGCCTCGCAGGGTTTGGCTTCGCCCGAAAGTTGACGGCCCCTTCCGGCAGCGGTGTGTGTTTTTCCTCTCCCGAGTCCCGTCGGAAGGTCAGGGCATGCTCCAATCCGGCTGCTGCCCGTAGTTGTCCTGCCACAGGTGTAGGTCTCCCTTCCCGGAGAACTCGCAGTAGAGGGTCGGTTCCCGTTCCACCAAGTCCGGCATTCCCCACCCGTACTCGCAGGTGTAGACCAACGACCGGTCCTCTCCCGTCCAAACGGTCGCTGAGTCGTCGTACTTCGCGGGCCCCGGGACGGAGCTCTCTTGGAGAATCCTCCTCAGCCGTTCGTCTGCGCCGGGCATTTCCCTGCCTGGGAGGGCAAACCTTTCGCCCAGAATGTCGACCGCCGTGCTGGACTCGATGGCCAGCCTGGTCTCGGGGTCGGCGAGTCGGTCATCGGCAATGACCAACTTGCCGGTGCCGTCGAACCCGTAGGCCGCCCGGTTACTCACTTGCTCGGCCCAGGACATCGCGCTCCAGCCGGGCATCCTGGTCGCCAGCATCGTTTCCTTTCCGCTTGGCAGACTTGGGTCGAACCTCAGCATCGCCGTCCAGCCCCGGTTGACCAGTTCCGTGAGTTTCATTCTTGCTCCTTCTTCCCAGCCAGCAGCGTCTCGAACTCCTCTTGGTCCAACACTGCCGTTCCCAACTGTCTGGCCTTCGCCAGTTTGGAGCCGGGTTTCTCTCCTGCGACCAAGTAGTCGGTGTTCTTGGTCACTGAAGCGCTGGGGTTCCCGCCTTGTCGCCGGATCAGGGACTCGGCTTCGGTTCGGGTCATTCCCTCCAGCTTTCCGGTGACCACGACGTTCTTTCCCTCCAGCTTTCCCTTTTCCTCCTGCCCGTTTGTTGTTATTCCTTCCTCATCTTCCGGTTGAATTATTCTCCCCATGTTGACTCCGGCGTTCCGCATCAGTTCCAGCGTCCTTTTCACCCGCTCCGAGCGGAATCCCCGCACCACGTTCTTGGCTATCTCCGGCCCGATGCCGGGGATGGCTTCTAGTTGTTCCCGGCTGAGCCTTTCTACCTCTTCCATTGTTTGGTGCTTGGTTGCCAGCTTCGCGGAGACGTCCCGGCCCAGCCGGAAGATGCCCAAGCTGTAGAGGACCCGTTCCAAGGGCTGCGCTCTGCTGTTCTCGATGTTCCTGAGAATCCGGTCCGCCAGTTTTCCTCCCATCCGGTCCAGCGTCAGCAGATCCCTGCGGGTCAGTTGGAACAGGTCCGCGGCGTTGGTCGCCATTCCCCGGTCCACCAGTTCCTGGCACCAGTGTTCTCCCAGCCCGTCGATGTCCATAGCCCGTTTCCCGACGAAGCTCTTCAGCTGCTCCGGCAGCAGTGCGGGACAGTCCTGGTTGGGGCACCAGTGGCCCACCTCTCCTTTCCTTGTCTCCACCCTGGTCCCGCAGGCGGGGCACTGGCTGGGCATTCGGAAGGGGGCCGCCGTCTTGTTGGCGATGGGGTGCGCTGGTCCGGTCACTTGGGGAATCACGTCTCCGGCTCTCTCCACCACTACCATTGTCCCCGCCCGGATGTCCTTCCGGTTTACGTCGTCCTCGTTGTGCAGGGTGGCGCTCTGCACCGTCACCCCGCCCAGTTCCACCGGGTCCATCACGGCCACCGGGGTCAGCCGTCCGAAGCGCCCATGACTGACTCGGATCTCCCGTAGCATCGTGGCGTTCTGCCCCGGCGGGAACTTCCAAGCGGTGGCCCACCTCGGTTCCCGGTTGTTCGCCCCCAGGATTTCTCGGAATGAGAAGTGGTTCACCTTCACCACGATGCCGTCGATCTCGTAGTCCAGGTCGCCCCGGAGGTACAGCATCACCCGGTGAAACTCCTCCACTTGCAGGATGTTCGAGCAGAGCCGGTTCAGCGGGTTTACTGGCAGTCCCAGTTCCGCCAGGTCGTGCAGCGACGTTTCATGGCTGTTGGTCTCGGGATTCTGGTTGCTGTACACCCAGGCCCGCAGTCCCCGGTGGGAGGCGAACTCCGGGTCCAGCTGGCGCACGACGCCCGAGGCGGCGTTCCTGGGGTTGGCGTACTTCGTTTCTCCCTGTTCCTCCCGTTCCCGGTTCGCGTCCTCGAAGACGCTCCGGGGCATGTATATTTCTCCCCGGACCTCCAGGATTTCCGGCGGGCTGACCCCCGGCATCGTCCTGAGCGTCAGGGGCAGGTTGCGCACCGTCCGTACGTTGTGGGTCACGTCCTCGCCGCTGCTGCCGTTCCCCCGGGTCACTCCCTGGGCCAGTTTCCCGTTCCGGTACACCAGCCGTACCGCCAGCCCGTCGATCTTGGGCTCGGTGTTCATGGGAAATTGGTTGGTTCCCAAGTTTCGCGCCGTTCGCAGATGCCACTCGGTGAACTCCTCCCAGCTCGATGCGTTGGCCAGGCTGAGCATCGGTTCCGGGTGTTCTACCTCGGCGAAGACGGAACTGACCGTTCCGCCGACCCGCTGGGTGGGCGAACTCTCGTCCCGGATCTCCGGGTGTTTCCGTTCGATGCGCTGCAGCCGCTCCATCAGGCCGTCGTACTCTTCGTCGGGGATGATGGGGTCTTGCAGGTTGTAGTAGCGGTGGTCGTGGTATCGAATCTGTTGGCGCAGCTCTTTAGCGTTTTCTTTGGTGTTTTCGCTGGGCGTAGTCGTCATGCTTCTTTCTCTCTCCCCTCATTCCGGTGCTCGGTGTTCGGTAGCCGGTGGCCGGTGGACGGTGCTCGTCGTCCGGTGCATTGCCTTCTTGAAAACGGAAGAGGGGCCGCCCCCCACCTTCTCTGTGGAAGGGCGGCCTCTCCTTGTTTGATTAAGGCGGGTTGCAGTTGGTCCTTGGGGCTTGGGTGTTCTTTACTTCTTGGAGAGACGGGTGGTCCTCTTGAGGGTCTTTACCGGCTTCTCTAGGCTGGTCCTTTGGGCGGCCGCAGCTTCCCGGTCTCCACGTGCCACCGGAGCCCGTGGAGTGGGCAGGTCACGCATCCCTCGGTGTCAGTCTCCAAGCCGGTCAGCGGTCCTCCCCGGTGGGGACAGACCAGCCCGGGCCTCAGTCGTTCGTCTTGGTAGGCTTCGTGGAGTTGGTCTATCTAAGGAACGGTCTCTTCCTCTGGGTACGGTGGGTAGGGCCCGTGGAAGCGCCGGAGCATCAGGCGCCGGCAGGACTCCAGGGGGTACTGACCGTCCGGCAGGTCGTCCAAGCGCACTTGGATGTGTTCTGCCTTGGTGTTTCATGCTCCGATGTCCGGCGTTACGGTGGTGATGACCGTAGTGAAGAGTGGGGCGATGTTGGCGCAGCGGGTTGGGAAGGTCAGTATTTTCTGGTCCTTCCGGAGAAACCGGTGGTCGACGTGCAGGTGCTTGTACGGGAATTTGATGATCTTCGCGTCCGTGTGCTCCGGGCCCAGCACCGGTATCCACTCGGGCTGCTCCGGCGTATTGGAATAAGGCCAGTTCGCTCTCACGCAGGGACGGCGGTGGAAGCTCCCGATTTTCATCTCTTCTCGTGTTTCCATCAGCCTCCTCGTGCGTCCGCAGGTCGCGCTGTAACCCGTGCGGGTGCGGCCTGTGAGGTTCTTGGGGATGTGTTTTGTGGGGTCCGCCGTCTTCAGTGAACCGGAGTCGGGGCGGTCGTCCGGTACTGGACGGTCCATCCGGTCCAGCAGCTTTTCCCTACAACGAGTGTTCCCTGTATTCCATGAATACGAGGTAATCCGCCCGGATGCGGGACCCGGGTCCGTAGAGGTTGATTTCACACTCTTGGACGGTCTGGCGGCGGTCCCGCCATGCTTGGGCGTCGTACTCCGTCTTGGCGTGTTCTTCGTGTTCAGTTCCTGTTCCAAGTTCCTGGCAGCGCTGTCGCTCATGGGAGGATGCCGCCTGACGAATGACCATTGACGACTGGCGGCTGGTCACTGGGAGAGCCGCCCTTTGGCTGGGACGAGTCCGGTTGGGGCCGTCTCTCCCGCGTCAGAAGAAGGCGGTGCACATGAGGCTGAGTATCACCAGCACCAAGTAGTTGTTGCTGAGGTTCACAGTCCGGTTGTATAACTGCCGGAGGGTTTTCTCCCGTCCCGTGTTTCCCTCCTCCGCGTACTCGTCTCCTTGGTCCTTGTTGTGCAACAGGAGCATCCCGGCTCCGCAAACGACGACCGCGAGCATCGCTGCTTCCCAAGAGTCGGCCCCGTTCCGGAGGATGTGCCAAGCCACGATTGCAATCAGGAGCGCCAAGCCGATTTTCGTGGTTGTTCTGGATTTGGTGACTGAGTCACATGCTTGGACGGCCCTTTTCAGAATCTCCATGGTTCCCGGCGTGTTCACGTCGTTTCTCTCCAATGGAGCAGCGCAGCCTTCGCTGGCCTCCCGGCGTTCATCTAATGCCCGGCCTGTTTTGCCCTGCGTGCCTTGTAGGGTCCCCCGTTTGTATTGCTACGGGTCCTCCGGTTGGGTGACCTCCGCCACCTGGCGCACTTGGTAGTCGGATCTGACCCCTTCGTTGGTCAGCCATTGGGTGACCTCCAGTTCGCAGGTGATTTGACATCCGTTGGTGAAACTCACTTTTCCCTCTTTCACCGCCTGCAAAAAATCCTCGTCATGTACTATCACCGGGAACACCTCGTCCCCGTCGGTTATCAGCCACTCCTTCTCTTCGTCCGGGTCCAGCACCGGCGATATGATCGTGAAGACCCCCTCAATCACCTTCTTGTCCAACAGGGATTCCTTTCCCTTCTGGCCCATCTTCGCTTCTCCTCGGTTCAGGCCGTTCCAAGCCCTGAAATCGCTCCCCTTTTCTCGTCCTTCTTCCGTTTCATCTTGGTCCTGTTCAGGATTTCTTCCCTCTGGCACGTCCAGCAAGCCGGCCATCCTCTCGGGTGACCGAACTCCGCTGTTCTCATTACAAGGTCCAGTTCATCCGGCCTCCAGACGTATCCTTGGTGCATGGGCAAAGCATCGAGCCACTCCACCTGTTTCGGTTCCAACCTTCCCCTCTGGCTCTTGAGCTCCGCCCAAATAACCTGCCCGTTTCCTGCTATGGTCAAGTCCGGGTACCCGGCGGCTCGGGAGTCCCCAACCAGTCGGCTTCCGTTTCCGGTTATTATCTCCTTCCGGCTGTCCGTGGCGTGGAAGACCCGGTACCCGGCAATCTCGAAGACCTCGATGACGGTGGCTTGGAATTCCCTTTCAGTTATCATGTTTGTTGGTCTTCCAACGTCACGATGGGCATCATCACGTGCACGTAGCTGTCGTCGTCGGGTATGCTCATCTTCACCGGGGCGGTGCTGTTGCTCGTCTCCAGCATCACCTGCTCCGAACTCAAGTTGCTGAGCGTCTCTTGGATGTACTTTCCGTTCAAGGAGAGGGCGATCTCGTTCCCGTTCATCTCCTGCATCCTGATCTCTGCTCGGTTGTTCCCCAAGTCCTTCGCCTCGCTGGTGATCACCGCGGTTCCCTCTCCCCCACGACCGCCGCTCATCTGGAACCGCACCCGGTGGGAATCGTCCCGCGCGAAGATCTCCGCCCTCCGGGAGGCTTGGGATAGGTCGCTCAAGCTGAACACAGCACGGTTCGGCAGGTCTTGGGGAATCAACGACTCATAGGCGGGGTAAGTGCCTGCCAAGAGCAACGACGTTATTTCCACTTCGGAGATGCTTGGGTCCTCAGACCCCACCACGAACCGGATGTTCTTCCCGTTCTCCGGTATCAGGATCGTCACTTCCCTTTCCGCCTTGCCCGCTATCCTCTGGACTTCCAGCAGCGTCCTGGCGGGGACTATCCCGCTGACGTTCTTCTCCGCCGGTTCCTGTAGTTGGCTCCGCTGCACTCCCAGCCGGAACCCGTCGGCTCCCACCGTGGTCAGCGTGTCTCCCTCGAGCTCCATGAGCACTCCGGTGAGCACGGGTCTCCCTTCGTGTGAAGCGGCGCAGTAGGCGACCCGGTTCACCGCCCGCCGGAATTCTTCCGCAGTGATCACCGCAGCGTTGGTTTCTCCTGTCTCCGGCACCGGCGGGAATAGTTCTCCGTTGGTCCCGTTCACGTTCGCCTTCGCGCTTCCGCACTGTATCCGCATGATGAAGGTGTTCTCCACCTGTTCTATCGTTACCGGTTCATGGGGCAGCGTCGCGATGAAGTCGGTCAGCAGTTTGTTGGGCGCCGTGAGTTCTCCCTCCCGCTCCACCTCCGCCGCTATCCTCATCCGTACTGTCATCTCTTGGTTGGTTGCGGTGAACTCGATGGCTTGCCCCGTCCCTGTTGTCCTGACCAACGTGTTCTGGAGGATGGGCATCGTGGTCCTCCCCGGCGTCACCCGGCTGGTTATCTGCAGGACCTTGTGCATGCTTTCCTGCAAGCAGCTTGCTTTCATTTCATTCTCTCCGGTTTGCGTCCGGGCCCATGCCCGTTCCTCTTTTCTCCCGGTCCAGCCGGGTCCTCTTCGTTACCGCCCCGGCGAGCTTCGTCAGCTCCAGCCGGGCCCCTCTCAACTTCGCTCCTGTCAGGTCGGCCCGGGTCAGGTCCGCCCGGGTCAAGTCCGTCCCGGTCAGGTTCGCTTCTCTCATGTCCGTTTCTTGCAGCCGGGCGAAACTCAGTTTGACGCCCTCCAGCCGTGCGCTGCGCAGATTGGCCTTCTTGAGGTCGCTCCCGTTCAGGTCCAGACCTCCGAGGTCGGTCCCAGCCAGGTTCAACCGGCTCAGGTCCCGCTCGGCGAGGCTGGGCGGGACCTCTATCTCCGCCAAGCGGCGCCAGACCGCAGCCGGCGGCTCGGGCCACCGCCGGGGGCCGATGGGGTCGTGCCCCGCCCCGGCGTCTTGGAGCATTGCAATGACGTGGGCCCGGGTCAAGCCCATCCGCGACGCCCATTCGTCCATCCCGTCCAAGTAGGAGCCGGAGGGCACACCGAGCGCGTGGGCGATCCGGGACCCGGCGCAACAATCTCCTTCCGGGTTCCAGTTGCCCCGCTTCTGGTTGATGCCGGACCGGGTCACGTGGGCCCGGACGGCTTCCACCATCTCCCTTATACGTTCTGTCGCTTGGTCCATTCTTCGCTTCCGGCCCATTCCCCGGGCCCAGTTCCGTTCTCTCACGTTGCCCGGGGACGGGGCGGCTTCGTTCTCCGTCCCGCCCCGGCCTCGGATTCCCCATTGGTCACCGCCTCACGGAAGTGCAGGGGTGCTTTTTCTCTTCCGTGGGGTGTTCGCGGCTCAAGCCGCAGGTCCCTTGACGTACGGCCTGTTCCTGTCTCCTCCCGGGAATTCCCTCCAGAGTCTCCCTTCCAGAAGCGCCCCTCCCATGCCGTTCTCCCGGGGGTCCTCCCTCTCGGCTTCCACAGTTGTCATGCTGTCCTCAACGGTCAGGGGGTTGTTCCTGTAGTTTCCCCACTGTTTCCCGAATACGGCGACCCCGCCTGCTGTGCACTCCTTGGTGATTTCCCGTATCCACGCGGGGGCGAGGCTCCTCGCTCCCGGTCCGGACTCCCCGCCCCAGATCAGCCAGTCCGGCAGTTCTCCTTGGTCCGCCAGCGTCAGGGGTCCCAAGGCGGGCTCGTAGCTGATAAATCTGACAACGGTGGGCGTAGCCGCCAAGAGGGGCCACCTCCGGTTGTACTCCTGCTGGTCCTCCGCGCTGATTCCCAACCAAACGTTGAGATAGCCTTCTCCCCAGTCGGGGGGCAACATCGCTTCTATGTTCTGTGGTCTCTTGGTGAGAAGCTGCCAGTCCAGGTTGGGGGTATTCCTGATAAGTTCCCACAGGTCTTCCAGCGCCTCTTCAGGGGCTTGGTTGTCGAAGACGTCGGCCAAGCTCGCGCAGAAGACGAGTTCTCTTGCTCCGCGTTTTTTTGCGCGTTTGTTCCAACCCAAGGGCCTCTTCCAGTAGGCCGCCGAGGTGCGTTTCCTCTCGCTCTCCGGCCCCCACCCGCTCCAGCCGAAGCGCTTGGTAAGCGCCTCGGCGTAGCAGTTATCGCAGCCTGGACTAACGTTCTGGCAGCCTATCCATGGGTTGAAGGTGTGGTCGGTCCAACTGATTGCGGTCCGGTCGGCCATTGGCTCTTCTCTTCGTTGCTGTCTGGGCTCAGGTCTCCGGGAATAACATCTCCGGGAATAACATCAGGGGTGCGGCGTTGGCGCAGTGAACTTCATCCTGGCCCGTTCCACTGCGTCCATCCGGTCCTTCCGGCACACCGGGCACCCGCTGCCCTCCGGCTTTTCATCCAATTCGACCGAGTGGCTGTAGCCGTCGTTGCACCGCCAGACCTGACGGATCTCAAATCTTTCCTCTACGTCCTTGTCGTCCAGACCCGCGGCGTCGAATCCCTGTTGTTCCAAGTGACGGCGCAGGACTTGGTTGTAACTTGCCGGTTGCACTTCCCCCGGCTTGATTTGTACGACGCTGTACATCATTGCTACTTCCAAGAACTCGTCCAGCCTTGGGCTCATGGTCTTCGTGCCCTCCCGGTTCTGGTCCTCCAAGCTGTGGACCGAACGGGTCTGGAAGTGAAAGCGGTGGCCGGTGCGTTCTATGTGCTCCAGCATCTCGCCCAAACTGAGGGCGCCGCCTCCGCTGCGCCCCCGGTCGCACTTCTGGCACTCGGTCTTGCTCAGTATGTTGCTGTAGAACCGGTGCACCCGGATGTCCATTTCCGGTTGCCCCGTTTCTTGTCTTTCCATTTCTCCTTGTCCCATTTCCTGCTGTTCCATTTTCTCTCCTACAGGATCATTGTGAAGTGCCGGCTCCACGCTCCGGCCAGCATGCCCCGGGTCCTCTCCATCACCAGCTCCCGGTGCCGGTTCTGGGGTATCAGGATGAAAGCCCGGGGGCTTCCCCGGTAGTAGCGCATGACCAAGGTCCGCCGGCCCAGTTTCTCGTAGATCTCCCTCTGCCTCCGGTGCACCTGCTGGAGACTTTTGCTGCTCCGGTCCAGGTGGTGGTAGACCATCAAGCTCTGCCCACGGCTGAGGTAGGTCTCCAGTTCGGAGTAGAAGGCGTACTTCGCCGCCCGGACCATGTGGGGCTTTACGCTGGCTGTCTCCAGCCCGTTGTCCGGGTCGAGAAACACGATCTCGCAGTCTCCCGTCTTCTCCAGCGCGGCCCGGTTCCACGACTCCCTTCTTTCCATTTGCGCCTGCCGGAGCGTCTTTCCCCGGGGTCTCTCCAGGTTCTTGAGCGTCAGCGTCTCGTCGTGATAGACGGTCCCCGGTGGCAGGATTCCCGACTCTTGGACGGCCTTCACGCTGCGGCGCCCCGCGCCTACCAGTTGGGCCAGTGCTTGGTACAGTTCCTCGTCGCAGGCGGCGAACCGGCGTCTGTCCTTTCCTTCCGCTGCGAGGTATCCGGTGTGACGGCCGTCCCGGTTCCCGGTTTCATCCGGGTTCAGGTACCATACAATGCCCAGTTTCTGGGCTTGATTCTCCTCCGTCTGGGTCAGGGCTCTCAGCAATCCGTACTTCCCGAAGTCTCCGATGTCTCCCGTGTACCGGTCCTGCATTCTGCTTATTTCCCCCACTGCTGGCCGCGCCTTGGGCCGGGTTCTGCTTCTCCCGTTGCCGTTTCAGCCTCCGGTAGATGCTGGAAGGGTCTTTCATCCCCATCCTTTCGGCCAAGCTGGTCACGGCTTGTGTCTGGGTCATCCCCCGGGCTGTCATCTCCCGGACGTCCCGGCCAATCCTTTCGTCCTCATGCTCCTGCATCGCTTGGCCTGCTCCCGCTTGGGTCATGTCCTTGATGCACACGGGAAGGGGGCAATTCAGGCAGTCGTCGTGGATACGGCATCCGTTGGCGTTCGTAGGCCTGCGCGTTCTCTTTTCTCTCATTCCGTTGCTTCTGCTCCGCCGGTGTTCCTGCTCCGTGTAAAAGGCGTGCTTTCTTTGCTCAACGGCACCTGGTCCAGCCGCATCCCGGGGACGGGCAGACCTCGCATCCCTCCCGGAACTCCACCGCGGCGTTGCAGTCGGGGCACCTGACCCGTCCGTAGGTGTCGGCTTCCTCTTCTCCTTCGTCTCCCCTCTCCCCGTTCTCATTTCGCCAGTGGCGGTTCAGCATGTGGGCCATCGCGTCGGGGGCCGACCGGATCTGGGTCCCGTCGTCCCATGCAGGGCAACAGGTGATGCCCCTCAGGTTGTAGATGATCTCGGCGGGATTCACTCCGGATCGGAGCGCCAGCGAGGCTAGCCGACTGACCGCCTCCAGCTGGGCGGAGTCGCATCCTCCCGCCTTCCCCAGGTTGCTGAAGATCTCAAAGGGGCCTCCGGCCTCGCTGAAGTTCAGCGTGACGTACATGTTGCCGTGGCCGGTGCGGAACCGCTCTGTGATCCCGTTCATCAGCCGGGGGCGCTCCAAGGGCGCCGGTCTCCCCGGTTCCGCCTGGTCCGTCTCTCCTGTTCTGCCTGCGCTCAGCACCTGCTCCGTCTTGCTGCCGTCCCGGTAGACGGTGATCCCGTTGCAGTCGGCCACGTATGCCTGGAGGTATGCGTCCCGGACGTCCTCCCGGGTTGCTCCGGCCGGCATGTTGATCGTCTTGGACACGGAATTGTCCGTGTGCTTTTGGAAAGCCGCCTGCATCAGCACGTGCCACCGGGGCTCGATCTCGTGGGAGGTGCGAAAGACTTCCCTGACCCATCCCGGCACGTCCAGTTCTTCCAGGCTGCCGGTCTCGGTCAGCCGCTCCATCAGCTCCTCCGAGTAGAACCCCTCCTGGCGGGCCATCGCTTCGAAGTAGGGGTTGACCTCGACCAGCCGGGTCCCGTCCATGACGTTCCGCACGTAGGAGAGGGCGAACAACGGCTCGATGCCGCTTGATGCCCCGGCGATGATGCTGATGGTCCCGGTGGGGGCGATGGTCACTGGCGCCGAGTTCCGCATGGGCCTGTGCCTGTCCGTCCGGCTGTCCGGCCGGTTGTAGACACTTCCCTCCCAAGCGGGAAAGACGCCGCGTTCCTCCGCGAGTTCCTCCGACGCATCGTGGGCCCCATCCCGGATGAACTTCATCACCTCGCCGGCCAGTTTCAGTGCCTCTTCGGAGTCGTACCTGATTCTAAGCTGCACCAGCATGTCGGCCCATCCCATGACGCCCAAGCCGATTCGCCGGGTCCGTCGGCTCATCTCGGCGATCTCATCTATGGGGAACCGGTTCATGTTGATGACGTTGTCCAGCGTCCTCACCCCAATCCGGATGGTCTCCGCCAGTTTCTCCCGGTCGATCCCGGTTGAATCTCCGTCATAATGGAGCATCCGGGCTAGGTTGATGGAACCTAGGTTGCAGGACTCGTGGGGCAGCAGGGGCTGCTCGCCGCAATTGTGGACGTATAGCCCGTTGGCGTCGAAAGCGTTCATCATTGGTATCCGCACGTCAAAGACCTCTTCTTCTCCGCGGTATTCAACGTGGGTAACCACCACGGTGGGTATGAAATGCGGGTTTTTGTTTCTTGGTATCTCTGTCCCAGCGGTCCTGCTCCTTGGTTCGGCCGAGGGGCCGTGATTGTGCATCTGTACGAAGTCCCCCGTGCGGAGGTTCTCGGCCTTGGTCCATTGGAGCCCCATGAGCCCTTTGTCGTGGGGGATGGCCTCCATGACCAAGTGGTCAGGGGTGAGCGTCAGGCAACGACCGTCGTTGAAGTTCAACCTGATGGTCTGCTTGACGCCCGAGGAGAAGAACCCTTCCGGGGCGCTCAGGTGTGGTTTGCCGTTGACCAGCGCCGAGAACTGCGTTCCCACCAGTTCTCTGACCTGGCGCGGACCTGCGCAGGTCTCCACGACGGTATCGCCGGTGACGCACGGGTTCGTGCTCTCGATCCTTCCCAGCTGCGGGTTCGGGTTCCCCTCGTTGATCCGGTCCAAGAACACCAACCCCGGGTCCCCGGTGGCCCAAGCGGACTCTACAATCTCGTCGAAGACTTCCTTGGCGTTCAGACGTCCCACACTCTCCCCGTTCCGGGGGTTCACCAGTTCGTACTCTTCGTCCAGCTTCACCTTCTCCATGAAGTCCCCGGTCACCGCCACCGAGATGTTGAAGTTCGCCAGCCTCCCCGGCTCCCGTTTGACCCGGATGAAGTCCAGGATGTCCGGGTGCTCCACGTTGAGTATCGCCATGTTGGCTCCCCGGCGGGTGCCGCCCTGTTTCACCACGTCGGTTGCGGCGTCAAAGGCGCCGATGAAACTCACCGGACCCGATGCCACGCCGCCGGTGGAACCGACCATGTCCCCCGTCGGCCTCAGCCGCGAGAAGGAGAACCCCGTTCCCCCGCCACTCTTGTGAATCAGGGCCATCTGCTTCACCGTGTTGAAGATGCTGTCGAGGGAGTCCTCAATGGGCAGGACGAAGCATGCTGAAAGTTGTTGCAACTCCCGCCCTGCGTTCATCAGCGTCGGCGAGTTGGGGAGGAACTCCAACCGGCTCATCACGTCGTGGATTTTCCTTTCCACCTCCTGCCTGCGCTCCTCGTCGGCCCCGTACTCCAGTTCGGCCTGCGACAGGTTCTGCGCCACCCGTTGGAACATCTCCTCGGGCGTCTCCGTCACCTCGCCCGCGCGGTCCCGGGCCAAGTAGCGCCGTTCCAGCACCGCCGCTGCGTTCCTGCTCAGCCCCGCCTCCCGCACAGCCCGCGTCAGCTCTTCCGGTCTTCTTTCGTTCTTAGAATCCATATCCTTCTCTCCCATTCTTCTGTGGTTTGCTCCTCGCTCCTGGCTCCGGGGCCCTGCCCGGACTCATGCGGCTGACTGGATCGGGGGTGTGTTCTTCTCCGTTTAGAAGTCCGGCCCCCACAGGGACGGTTGGGGCACGATGCACGCCGGGGAGAACAGGACCATGTCCGGGCGTTCCCTCCCCTCCGGCCTGCTGACGCCCTCAAAGTCCATCGTCATCACCTCCCAGCCCGGGGGCGGCTCCAGGTCCCCCTCCCGGCAGGCGTAGGCGATGCGGTACCGTTCGCCCACGAACCGGGTCCATTCCCAGGTCTCCTCCGCCGTCCGGTCCGACGTCCCGTCCAGGTCCGACTGGTACAGCGTTTTCCTCCGGTCCCCGGTCCGGTAGGGCGGGTCCAGGAAGATTCCCACTGAGGCGTCGCTCTTCCGGTGCTCCCTGAGCGCCGTCGGCGTGATCGCGGCCTTCCAGTCCCGGTTGAGCACGACGACCCGCGCTAGTCTCTGGGCCAGGGCGCGGAACCAAGGCATCAGCCTTTCTCCGGTGCCTATCTCGCCTTCCAGCGCGGTGCGGTGCGCTTGGACTCCTAGCCCGCCCCCGTCGGGGACCCGGGGCCGCTTCTCGTCGCCGGTCAGGCACCATCCCGATCCCACCCAGCTGGACGCTCCCCAAGCCCACCATCCGGCGGCCCGCACGTCGTGGTAGTCAGGGTCCTCCGATAGCCTCACAGCGTTTTCTCTCGCCCATTCCATCAGCCATCTCTGGCGTGCCGTCAGGTCCTGGTGGATGGTCGGGTAGTCCGCCTCCCGGGCCACTCCCTCCGGGTCGGACTTCATCGCCCGCCAGACGTTGCAGACTAGGCCGCTGGTGTCGCATACGATCTCCGTCCTCGGCGTGGTCAGCCTCCCCAGGAGCACCGCCAGGCTGCCCCCGCAGGGTTCTATGTACAAGTCGGGGTCTCCCAGCCGGTCCCACACGGCCTTTGCCCAGCGCCGCTTGCCGCCGTAGTACGGGAATGGCGCCGTCAGTTGACCGGTCATGACTGGGCCGCAGCGTTCCGCCGGCGGCTGTTGGCGTTGTGCTCTTCCAGCGTCATGACCGTTTCCCTGCCGGCCAGGTCCAAGTGGACCCCTTTCAGCTTCAGTTCGTTGATCCGGGAATCGGGGCTGTCTTCCCGGAACGTCCCGCAGTTCTCGCACATGTCCATGCCCTTGGGCCGGTGGTAGTCCGCCGGGCATTCGCAGTCCCAGTACATGCTGGTCGTGATGAAGTACTCCGTCCGCGGGTATTCCAGCGCCTGCAGCACGGCCGCCTTGTCGATGGGGTCTACCGGTGCCGTTAGCCGGTGTCTGGCCAGTGCTTGCCTGGCTTGGTCCAGGACGTTGGGCTCCGGCAGTGGGCATCTTCCCTGCTGTCGGCCGGGAGTTTCTTGGTTCACCTGTTCCTCGTTCATCGCTCCTTCGTTCGTCATTCCTTCTTTCTCCGTTCCGTGAAAGGCTCGCGTGATTTTCTCTTGGGCCTCCTGACCGTGTTTTCTGTAAGAGGTCCGGTTGCAGTTCAGGCAGCTCCATTCCCATATCTAGTCATCTGGTTGGTGTCCCGCAAGCTTCTCCGGCAGCATCAGCCCGCGGTGCTTGCTGCATCTCCCGGGCGTTATCTCCTTCCTGTGTCCGCTGGCCCCTCTCTATGTCTTCCGGAGAACCGGGATGCTCCCGGTTCCAGGCTTCCATCGCATGCTGCAACCCGGCCGCGGGGTTCAGCTTCCGGTAGTCTTTCACCCATTGCAGCCGATGCAGCTTCTTCGCCGGTTCCAGGTGCTCAAGGATCAGATGGACCAATTGCATGACCTCCTTGCTGTCTCCCATCCCGTTCTGGGCTTCCTGCCCCCCGTGGATGTTCCACCAGCCGTCCCCGCTGCTGGGGCGTATCGCCAACCGGCTGGAGATCTCCGCCCCGGCCCAAGCCGGTTCCCAGGCTGGTCCCCTGCCGGGTTTCTGTCTCTCCCCGTTGATGGGGATGACCTTATCCAGGTCTCCCGCTCCGTCACAGGTCCGGCACGGGTAATCGACGTTGTCCGGGTTGTTGCCGGGGAGGGAACTGTGTTCGCTGCTGCCAAGGCAGCAGGGGCAGACCAGACTCCGGGTCCCGTTCGTCCTGACCTCCATCTCCAGAACGTACACGCCCTTCTCGTTGATGTCGGTGCATTCGGGCAATTCAGGCTTCTTCATTCGCTCGTTTTCTCCTGGCGTTCCTGCGGTCCCGGCGGACTGTCTCCTACTCTTCACCGGTCCGCCTGTGCTTCGTTCTTCCTGCCCCGCTCCGCTCTTGGTGTTCGTTCGTCGTTGCCGTCACAGCCCGCAGTGCCCCTCGCACTCGGCCCCGAAGCCGTCCCTGTCTAGGTCCAGACGGTACTGGAGCGCGTCTTCGGTCAGGTCCTTGGTCACCGCCTCGCGGAGGGGCATTCCCTTTGAGTGCAGGTAGGGTTTCCCTTTGGTCAAACGGTTCATCGTCCCGGACCGCAGATTTTCGTCTATCCGGCACAGCTGCTCAAACTCACTGGGATACTCGACAGCTATCTCCATCCACCCTTGTCGGCTGTGATAGGGACATCCGAGACAGGAGGACTTGCGGGGTTGCATGTCTGGATAGCGGCCGTGCAGCCACGCCAGGCAATCGGACCGGCGCATCCGGCGTTCTACCAAGGGATAGCGGTTTACCGCCCACCCGTCCCGGGCCTCGCGCATCCGATGTGCTTCGTCCGTGGTGATGCCCAGCCACATCTCCACGCTGCGGGGGCGGCGGAGGGCCTTGACCTGCAGGAACTCCCTTATCCCTCGGTGGATTGCGTGTATCTTGTAATCCTTGGTGCATTCGCGGTGGGTCATCCCCTTGCTCCCGTCTGGGGCGACTACGTGGAGAGGGATGGGCACGCGTCCCGTCGTGCCGCTGAAGTTACGTACTTCAGCCATGTCGGTCGCCAGGTTGCCGGTTTGGACCCGTTGTACCGGGATGTGGACCAACTCGGACTCCAGCCACTCCAAGTGGGTGTAGATGTGCGGAGGCTCCCATCCGGTGTCGGCGAAGATCGCCAGGTCCGGAGCCGGAGCGATCTCCCCGCTTTCTGCCATCAGGGCCAAGCAGGTGCTCTGCACCCCGGCCCCCAAGCTTAGGACGCGCAGGGGGCGTTCCGAGTCGTATTTCATGCTCTCTCGTCCTCTCGTGTTGGATGACCCGACGGTCAGCGTTTTCCCGGAACTCTTTCGTATACGTCCGCGTCGTCCACCGGCCGTACTGCCGCGTTTGATCTTCGGTCTCCCGTATTTCCTTGTCAGCCTCGTGCTGCGCTTGAATCTTCTCCGCCCTCGCGTAGAGCCGCGCCAAGTATTCCGTCCAGCGGCCCGGTCCCTTCGTGGGGGCCGTTCTTGGGGTCGTTGGATGATTCCTGTGCCATGCTTCTTACTCTCCGTTCTTCTTGCTGGTCTCCAAGCTTGCTCCCGTCAGCCATCCGGCGACCTGCTCCCTCGTCATGGGGTCAGTCATCCAGCCGGTGTCCGGCAGGGGTAGCTTCAATGCTTGCTTCACAACGAGCCACCCGGCCCGGAGCGGCATCGACTGGCCCCGCCCCGACCAGCTGGTCCACCGGAGGTTGCCGGCCTTCTCGCCGGTTAGCGCCACTTCGTAGGTGCAGCGGGCGTCTTGGGCGCAGTATTCCACGACCTCCTCCCGTTGGCCCTCCCGCCACATCCGGATGGCTTCCAAGCCGTTCATCCCCTCCGTCTTGCCCTCGACCTTCATGCCTTGGGCGGCGGTCTCCAACCCCAACGGGTGACCCAGCTTGCAGAGGACGTGGAACATCATGTCCACGTGGTCCGCCGCCAGGCGGCGGCATTCCTCCGCGAGCTCCGACTCCTCGGCCAGCACGTCGAAGTCGAACCCCAGCCCGTTCCAAGTGACGATGGTGAAACCCCGCGTCTCTTGTAGCGCCTTCAACTGCCGGACCATCAGGGCTAGTTCCTCCTGGCTCATCCGGTCGGCGATTTCCCCTCCGTCGGTGGTCCCGTACCAAGTGACCGGCTTTCCCAGTTCCGGTGCGTACAGCGCGGCGCAGGTGATTCCCAAGGGCCGGTGGTCCTGCCAGTCGTCTCCCTCGGGGATCTCCCCTCCGGTCTCAAGGTCGAAACTCGCGTACTTCCTGCGGTTCGTCGCCATGTCCTCTCCGTTCTGCTCTCTCCGTGTTGTCTGGCCTGAAGAAACCGTCATGTGGCCGTTTCTTGGGGCTTCCGGTGCTCCGGGGCATGGACCGTCCCTTGCGTGCAGAGGCCCCTTTCAGCCTTCCTGTCGCTTCTGCGGGGCGTTCTCGGGGCCTGTCTCAGGTCCAATTACTCAAGCTCAACTGCCCGGGCTCAATTGCCCAGGTTCACCGCGTACTGCTCGCTGGGAGCACAGATGACCAACGTGTCCCGCGCCCGGGTCATCGCCACGTAGAAGAGCCGGTACACCGACGCCTGCTGCGCAGGGCTGCCGGTCCACTCCCGCATCCCGGCCCGGCTCACGTCGGGGAACACGTAGACCACGTCCGACTCCGCTCCTTTTACGCTGTGAATCGTGCCTGTGCATAAGAGCGGCGTCCTCTCAAGCTCCTCCGGCCCCCGGTTCCGGGCCACAGCCAGCGGGAACTTCGCCGACGACCGCTTGGCCGCGGTCATCTGTTCCTCGAACCAGTCCAGGTCCCCCGACAACCCCGCCTCCACTGCCTCAGGCGTCAACACCTCCAGCAGGCCGGTCCAATCAACGTAGCTCTCTCCGTCGAACCCAAGCGTGTCGGTCAGGTCCTTTACTGCGTCCCTCCCGTTGTTCAGTGTTCCCTTGACCCGCACCATGTCCGTCCAGCGGTGCATGTCCTCCGCAGTCCACATTCCCCCTTGGGTCATCCTGAGGAAGGCCAGCACCCGGTCGGCGGTGGACGTCTGCCCCCGCCGCTTCTGCAACGGGTTCCAAGCCCCGTTCCGCCTCCGGTAGGGGTTGTGGAAGGGCGTTCCAGTCTCCCTTAGCTCTTGCACCAAGTCCTTCAGCATGTAGGAGCAGGTGGTCAGGAACATCACCGTCTTGCCTTCAGCCAAGTACCGCCCGGCGTCTTCCACCACCGGGCCAGGGTTCTTCCAGCCCGCTTCGATGCTCCGCACCTCTCCTTGGTGGTCTCTCGGCCGGTACTCCACCGGCTCCCGCCCCTGCACTTGGCTGATCCACCGGACAGCTTGCGCGTGGACCGCCGCCGGGACCCGGTAGGACTGGGCCAACACCTGCCGGTTCTCCTCGGGTATCCGGCCCGCCGTGAAGGCGCCGGGGTCGGCCCCCCGCCAAGTGAAGATGGCTTGGTCCGGATCTCCAACGATGTGCAAGGATTCGGCCGCCGCGCCCCACTTCCTGATGAGCGACATCTCCAGCAGGTCCAGGTCTTGGGCTTCGTCCACGAACATCACCTCCGGGTTCCCCGGAGCTAGGTCCACCTCCCTGAGGCAGGTCTCGATCAGGTCGGTGAAGTCCACCATGCCGTTCCGCTGCTTCCAATCGGTCCAGCGCTTTGCGAAGGCTTGCACCGGGGCCGGCATCCGCTCCGTTTCCATCCGGGCCCGGCACATCTGGTAACGGCTCATCATGTCGTCGCCCGGGGTCTCCCGTTCCGGCTTCAGGTTGTCGCCGTCGATGCGCCCCCCCAAGTCGCCGGATCCCAAGCTCATCCGGTACTCCGGTTCCTCTTCGTTCCACAACAGGACGTGGTCCCGGCTCTCAGCAATCTCCGGCTCTCCGAGCGCGTGATAGCAGTGGGAGTGCAGCGTTCCCAAGCTGTCCCAGTGGATGGGCAGACCCCGCCCGCCGATCTCCGTCGCGGCGGCCTTGGTCAGGGAGGAGATCAACACCTTCCGCCCCGACGTCACCGCCTCCTCCACTTGGCGTCCCAGCCAAGTGGTCTTGCCGCACCCCGGGGGGCCGATGACCCGGTGCTCCGCAGCGTTCCCTTCCCAGACGTCTCCTTCTTGGGAGTTCTCAGTGCTCACGCTGTCCTCTCTCTTCTCCGGTTGTCCGTGCCCGTTGCTCCGTTCCGGTAGACGGCGTTCTCCCCCGGCAATATCCAGCAGGTCCGGGTCGTCCGGAAACTTCCGACCTTCAGGTTGATTTGATCTGGTTGGGCCAAGCAGAGCCGTAACCGTTGCCCCAAGGCGTGAGAGGTCATCTGGTTGCCCCCCGCCACCTCCAGCCACCGGCGGAAGTCGTCCATGAAAACGTGCACCCGCCCGTGCTTGACGAAGGGCTGCTTGGCCTCCGCCGCCTTCTCCCACTCCTCCTCCTCACGCGGCGGCTTGTCCAGCAGGTACTCCGCAATCCAATGCCGGGTCTCCTGCGCCGGGTGGCTGGCGTCCCCCACCTCGATCTCCTCGCAAGCCGACAGCATCGCCTGCACCCTCTGTTCCCACACCTTTTTTGTCACCGCCGGGATCATCACCCCCGTCGCCGCCGCTGCCAGCCCCCGGAACCTCTCTTGGGAGATCATGTTCCCGATCTTCCCCAGCGTGATGTTTCCCTGCCCGGTGCACATGTAGTAGATGGGCGGGTCTCCCAAGTACTTCACGATCCGCGTGATGTCCACCCCGAACAGGGTCGCCAGGTTGTCCCGGAGCACCTCGGCTTCGTCCTCCGGCTCCTGGAGGAGCGCCTCGTTCAAACGCTCCTGGGCCCGGGCCAGTTCCATCGGCTCCCGGGCCTTGGCGATGGTCAGCGCGTAGTAGTTCTCCCGCAGCTTCAGGTCGTGGCCGTGCCTGCGGCGCCAGCAGACCAGCAGGTTGGCCACCTCCTGGTCGGGCCATCCGGCCTGTACCGCCGTCATCGCCAATGACATGTCGTAGGCCGAAGGCGACTGGTCCGGCAGGTCGTTCCGTTCCTGCTCCCAAGTCCGCCGGAACCGGGGATCGTTCTTCAGCAGCGGCTCCAGCCTGAGCAGCGACGGCTCCGCATCCGGCGACAGGTCAAGGTGCCCGTTCCTTCCGGCGTTGCTCCCCCGTCCCCGGCTTCTGTTGCCTCTCCGCCCCGGCGGCGGGGCCGAGGTGCGGAAGTCCTCCGGCACTTGGTCCAAGAACTCCCTTGGGTGGTAGCGCCTTCCCGTGTTCTGTATGACCCTGACCGGCTTCCGGTCGGCCGGGTCGCGGTTGTTCCAGCTCCCCGGCAACCTCATGATCCGGTCCAGGTTGAACACCGAGTCCGTGATCCAGCCCCGGGCGGTGTAGAGCCCCCTGATGTGCTGGTGCCACCACTGGGCGGCCCGCCGTCCCAGTTCGTGCTCCTCGGCGCTCCGGAACAGCCAGGGCTTCTCGAAGAGCCACCAGGCCTGCAACCCGTGGCCGCTGTCCACCAGCAGCGTCGGCTCCAGCAGCGCTTCCTCCAGCGTCTCCAGCGCCGACTCCGGGGAGGGTGGCAGGTTCGTCTTGCGATGCACCGGGTGGTCCCAGTCGATGTCGGCCCACATCCCGGCCAGCCCGCCGACCTCCTCCTCCGTGAGCTTGTTCTTGCTTGTGAACCGGTTCCCGTTCCGGCTGGCTATGCCGACCCCGGTGTAGACGTCTTCCTGCGCGTGCTCTTCCATCTCCCGGTTGATCCCGTCGAAGTGGGTGTACCAGCGGGACCTGCTGTTGGGCAGCGTCCATACCAGCGCGACCCCCGGCGGGGGATTGCCCCAGAGGGCCGTGAGAAATTCTTCGGGGTCCATCGTCTGCTCCTGTCTGTTGGTCTCCCCTGCCTAAGGACGGCCTGGCCCGTAAAGAGGGCTGGGCCGCCCTTGGGAATTCTCCGGTCTCCCTTTCGCCGGTCCGGGCTTACTCCTCCGGCTTGCCGGCCTCGGTTCCGTCGGCCCAGCCCTCTTGAAACTCGCCTTGGGACTCCGCCGGGTCCTCCCAGTTTTGCTCGACCATGTTCTCCAAGTCGGGCGTTATCTCCAGGGTCTGGCTGCCGAGGAGCTTGTTCAACCCCTCTTGGTAGCTTCTCACCTGCGGGTTGTATTCCTCAGGCACTGGGCCCACGGCCTTCAGGATGACCTTGCTGTACTCCACTGAGCCCATTCCGATCTTCTCCAGTGTCAACTGGGTGTAGACTTGCTCGAAGGGCGTCTCTTGGTTGCCGAGGCCCATCACGTAGTCGAAGACGTTCCTGATGCTGGTGCTGGGCGCTTGCACCACCAAGGGCAGCAGGTTTTCAGGCCGGAGCAGGAAGAGCATCCGCTTCTCCTTGCACGCCTGCCCGTTGCTCTCCTCCCTGGGGTCCGAGCCGAACTTGCTGAAGGCGCAGCTGTAGCAGTCCCCGAACTTGGTTCCCCGGATCCCGTCGGGGCTGCTGCACACTGGCGGCGTCACCGTGTTGGGGTCGAGGGGCTTGTCCCAGTAGGCCCTGGGCGTGGTGTACTCCACCAGGATGCCGGTCAATTCCTCGAGGTGCACGTCCCCCTCGGGGCCGGAGACCGACCATATCGTGATTCCTTGGGGCGGGGTCTTGACCCTGGGCATGTCTCGCTCAGTCAGCTTCTGGTCTCGGAGGTTGTGCTGGAATATGTCCAGCGCCTTGGTGACCTCCTCCTCCGACCGGTTCAGAATCCGGTAGGTGGACGCGTCGGCGGGGTCGCGCACCACGGGAGCCGGGGCTGCGGCTGCTGTCTCCGGCTGCGGCTTGATGGCGTTCCCGTTTTTCCTGTTCGTCATTCTTTCAACTCCTGTTTCTTCCTGTTTGACTTGGTTCTTGGTTTCGTTCTTGGTCCTGTTCCCGGCCCCGTCTTCCATCCGTTCCATCGTTCGCTCCGGGGTTGTCCGCTTCTCCCGCCGGCCCTCCTCCTCAGGGCCGTCTCCCGTTTGGGACTCCGGTTACAACCGGACCTTGACCCGGTAGACCTTGGAGACCTTCAGGAAGGGCAATAGCCCCTCGGGTATCTCCGTCTCCAGCTTCCGCTGCTCGCGCACCCAGGCGCTCAGCGAGTTGGACTCCACCTTGTCCTTGACGAGCCACTCCAATCCCTCCTCTCTGAGGGCTTGGTGGGCCCCGTTGTGCTCCCCGTCTTCGTCCCGGACCAAGCTGGCGTAGACCGACTCCTCGATACGGATGGTCTCCCCCGTCGTCCGCTTCTGGCTCGTGATTTGCCGCTTGGCGAACTGCTCCACAATCACCGGGTCCATCCGCTGTAGTTCGGCGGTGTTGGCCTCCATCTTCTCCTTCAGGTCCCGGTTCTCCCGTCGGAGCTCGATGGCCCGCCCGACCAGCTCGTCCAGGCTCTCCGGCATCTCTTGGGCGGGGGGCATCAATTCTTCTGTGAACGGTTCGGGCGTGAACGGTTCGGGGTCTACGGCGTTTTGCTGGGTCATTACTTCTTTCCTCTTCTTTCGTCAGTTTCCGTTTTTGGTCAGGCTCCGTTTTTGGTCAGGCTTCCGTTGGTCAGATCCCGGGTCTCCAATATGCGGTTGATCACATCCTCCTTGTTCGCCAGCGCCGCTACGATGATCTCGTCGATGGACGAAGCCGCCGTCAGGTGGATGTAGTCCACCAAGCTGTTCTGCCCCGGCCGGTGCAGCCGGGCGATGCTCTGGAGGTAGTCGCCCAAGCTGAAGCCCAAGCTGTAGTAGACGCAGTAGCGGGCCGCCGTCAGGTCGAGTCCCAAGCCCCCGGCTTGGATCTGCACTGCCAGTACCCCGCCCTCTTCCCTCCATTCGTCCAAGGACTTGACCCGCCCCGATATTTCGTGATGGGGGCGTTTCATCTTCTCGGCGGTCCGTCCGATGACGTCCAGGTCGTTCTGAAACCGGGCGAAGACCACCACCGGCTCCCGCCGGGGGAGGTCTTCTAGGATGTCCTCCAACGCGTGGGCCTTGGCGTTGTCCACCTCGACTGTCTTGCCCTCGGCGGTCACGGTGAACCCCGAGGTCAACTGCTGGAAGCGCACCAGCCGCGTCAGTGCGTTGGCCGCGGTCACCACCTCCCCGCTCTCCAGTTCCGCCCGGAACTGGAGGGCCATCTGGTTGTAGAGCTTCCGGGCCTTGTCCCCCAAGTTGACGTGGGTGTAGGTCTCGATGGCTCCCGGCAGGTCCAGCGTCTCCGCCGCGGTGACCCGGAAGGCGAGTTGGTAGAACTTCTCGTTCAGTTCGTCCAGGTTCTTGTAGCGGGATACCGCTTGGATGGTCCGTCGGCTCTCTGCGCTGTTCTTGATTTCTCTCGTCCCGACAATCTCAAACTCGGCGTAGCGGTTCTTGAACGTCTGATAGGACGTCCCAAAGGCCCTCCGGTCCAAGGCCCGGTACTGGGCGTAGAT
Source organism: Dehalococcoidia bacterium (assembly GCA_965261795.1). Lineage (GTDB taxonomy): Bacteria > Chloroflexota > Dehalococcoidia > Lucifugimonadales > UBA3495 > CBDCFV01. Next base: position 2,635,912 of record OZ253476.1, on the reverse strand, counting down.
GTCCATCGGGCTGTGCGGCATGGGAGTGCCGGTGAGGGCGAGGCGCCGGGCGGAGCGGTCAGCTATTTGGGAGACCCACCGGCTGATTTGCCCTGACGGGCTCTTCAGCCGGTGGCTCTCGTCCATGATCAGCAGGTCCCAACGCTGGTCTTTCAGCCAGCTTCCCAAGGGGTCCCGGTAGGCCGACTCGTAATTCACGATAATCACGGCGGGGCCGTTCCGGGCGGTGGCCAAGGCCAGCCCCTCCGCGGCCTGCTTAAGCTTGGCCCGGACGTTGGTGTATCGGTCTCCCAAGGAGATGATGGTCGTCTGCCTGTGTCCGTGCCGCTTGATCTCCCCCGGCCACACGTGGTCCACCACGGACAGGGGGGCTAGGACCAGCGTCCGGCGCGATTCCAAGTCCTCCATGTGGTCGATGGCCACCTTGGTTTTGCCCGTTCCCATCTCCAAGGCGAGCATCGCCCCGGGTTTGTCCCGGATGAACTCCAGTGCTTTTACTTGGTGACGCCACGGCTGGGGCGGCTGGGCTGTGTTGGTCATGTTCTGTCTCCTGACCTTTCATTTGTTCCTGAAAGTGTCCTTGGCAGCGTCTTGAACCGCCGTCATGGGAGTGCTACAATAAAAATCGAGATCTTCCTGCCAAGGAATCTCTGGGCCTTTCTCTTTTGCCGGATTCTCCCGGGACTTCCAGGCGGGGGCGCCGCCGGGCCTGCTCTTGGCAAGGGCGGCGCACCGGCGGTCCTCTTCAGTTGCCCTTCTCCTGTGGACTTCCGGGTCTTGGCATCTGTCCTCATTTCCTCGCCGCTCAGCGGACTCGGGCTGGTCCCGGCGCGGCCGGGTTGGGTTCCCGGCAGGCCGCGGTCTCGGCTGGCGTCTCCTTCGTCTCACCCGCAGGTGTCTCACTCGCAGGCGGGGCTTTCCGCGGCCTGCCGGGTTTCGCTTTCTTGGATTGGACTTCGGCTTCCCTCGCTTTGGCCTTTGCTGTGGCTTCGTGGAAAGCCGGGCGGCCTCCGAGCTTGCCGATCCTCGCGTAGTGTTCCCGGCCATGCTTGGCCATTGTCGCCAGTCCGCCCTTGCGGGCGCGTTCCGTTCGGCGTTCTTGCCTCTTGGCAATGCTGTTGGGGCGCGCGGCCATGTTGCTTGCTCCGTTCTCTCTTTCTTTCCCGGCGGCGCTTGCCGCCGCCGGGTTTGCTCTTGGTTCGCGGCGTTCTCCGGGCCCCAGGCTCATCCCCTTCGGCCTTCTTGCATCACTCTTTGCTCCGCTTCTCTTCCGGCGCGCTTCGCGCGTTCCATCAGGTCCAGGGTGGAATGAATGTGCTCTTCGAGTCCTTCCGGCATGGGGCGCCGCCCGCGGAGGTGCGCGTTCAGCAGCGACTCGTGGATTCCCAAGTGGGTGGCCAGGTCGGCTTGGACTATCCCGATCTCTGCGATCCGGCCGCGGATGTGCATGATGTTGGGGGCTATGGTCATTGAGCCTTCTCCTGTTGGGCTGGGCCAAAGCGTCTTCTTGCTTTTTGCTGTTCGTTCAGCGGGCACGCCGTGGCTTGTGCCGAGGTTGCCCGCGGGGTAGTCGAGCGAAACACCAAGCTCCCTCGCTGCGAGGGCTGCCTGTTCGGAAATCATCTGCTGATTGCAGGGGCCGCCAAGTGCGGCCGCCAGTTCTTTCTGGGTCCTTCCTGATTTCTTCCTGGCGTTTGTCAGCCGTGTTCCTGTGACGGATGCATCCGGACCAGCGGGGCTGTCCGTCTCCGGAATATCCTCTGCCGCGTCAACCAGAGAACACACGGATACCCCCAGTTCTCTTGCTATCTCCCGAAGTGACGGAATCAGGAGCCCGTACCTTCCTTGCAAGACCTGATAAAGCCAATTGGAGGGATGACCCAGCGCATTGGCGACCGAATATGCGGTTCTTCCCTGCCGTGCAAGTGCACTCCTCAAGTTCCTGACGACGATGGGATCAATGGATGATTTCGGCATCCTTTCCTCTCTTCCCATTGTCATCGTGCTTTTATTGACAATCTAGTAAGCACTGCTAGACTGTCCAGAAGTGGCTTTGCTGCGGCCTCGGGCGTTGAATGGTTCACAGCGAAGGGATTGCTCTACGCGGGGAGGAGTCCGGGGGGATTTTCTCCGCCTTCAGTCAGATAGGCGGGATTGCTCTACGCGGGGAGGAGTCCGGGGGTTGCGTCATGGCTGGGGTCTTTGGGGGACCCGGCGGCTTGACAGGCGGCGCCCGGGTGGCCTTGGATGTTCCGCGGGGGTTGCGGGCTCGAGGGTGAGGCGGCCCCCATGTCGGGGCTGGTCTCTTTGGGGTCTATCCCGGCAGAGGAGGGTCCAGCCGCCGTTCAGGGAACGGTTGAAGGCGGGTGCAGGACTATTGTCCCTTCGGCGGGGACGGGGTGAACAATTCTTGGGGCGTAATCCTGGCGGCCTGCGGGGCAGGGCCGTCGGTCATCCTGGTTGCTTCGGCTTCTGCCGGGACCCGTTGAGAAAGTGAAGCTGATGCGGGCCGGACTTGGTCAAACATCCGAGAGGAATGGAGGAAAGCTGGCTACGCAAGCTGGTTTTGTGGAATGCGCTTCATAAGCGCTAGGTCACTGGTTCGAACCCAGTCGTTGCCACCAACCTGAACCGCTGAGGTTTGGATGGGTGGCAACAACTTTTTGGCAACCATCCCTCGGCGCGCCCCCACTGTCGTTCCTTGCTGCTCTATCCGCACGCCCGAGGCCAATAAAAGACCCCGGCGGTCGGCTGGCCCGCCGGGGGGATGGAGAGGAGCCGGGTACCTCCGAACTGGCAACTGCCCGAGGAGATCTCGGCCCATTAGTGCCTAGCCCTATCAAGGAGAGGTATCACAAGGAGGGCTATCGGCATCCCTGATTTTATAGCACCTGGGGCCATAGTGCTAGGAATATTTTCTCATTTTGTGTCCGCTGCCATCGCCTTTGCGCTCTGCCGGTTCATGCCGTCACAAGGAGTCGCCCATGATGTTCAACTGGGTCGAAGAACCGAAGTCCGCCAGACCCCGGAAGAAACTGACCAAGGACCAACGCGTCGAAGTGTGGAAGAAATACATCGGGGCGACCAAAGCCGAGGGTCCTTGCTATGTCTGCAAGAAGACGATCCATGTCACCGACTTCGACGTAGGCCACAATATTGCTAGGGCCAAAGGCGGGTCCGACAACATCGCCAACTTCCGGCCCATTTGCCGCCAGTGCAACCGGGGGATGGGCACCATGTCAATAGAATCCTACAAGGCCAAGCTGAACGGTCCGGCAACTACCGGCGGCAAAAAGACAACGGCGGCCAAGTCCAAGCGAAGGACGCCCGCAAAGAAGAAGACAACGAGAAGGCCGAAAGACCCCATGGAGGAATTCTTCAAGTCGTTTGGCCTGTAGGGCCTAGCTGAATGCCTGACCGTCAGGCAACCTCGTAGCCTGACCGAGGATTGAGCTATGGTAGAATCAGCAGTAAGGAACGGAGCATCGTCCGCGGCACTGGCTCTTTTTGAAGACGCCGCCGATGCGGCCCTCCGGTCCGGACTTACCACGGAAGAGTTGATCGCTGTGCTGCAAATTAAGGACACGCTCGCCAATAACGGCATTGTTGTTCTAAACTGCCCAGCACCACTGGGCGAAACCTTGTTGCCTGATGATGATGCTATATTAACTGAGCTCCCCGGGGGGCTTATCACCGTTCCAGATGCCGGCCGCAAGTACGGTATCAGCCGCCGGACCATCCAGGGCTGGCTGCGCACCGGGCGGCTGGAGCTTCGCGGGCGTCTCCGCGGGTCAGCCAGGGGAGGCGGCTATATGGTGGTAAACGAGACGGAGCTTGTCACTTACATGAACGCTCCTAGGAACAAGGGAGGACGTCCTCGGAAAACCTGACATTCCCGCTTGACAAACCCATATCCTCTAAATTAATATCCCCTGCATGGCTTTTGTGGGGGATATACCTTATGAGGAACAGGTATGCGGCTTGGACTGCTCCCGTCCACATCCACGTCGACACCGGATGCAACCTATCCCCATCATGCCTCGACTGCCGCCCGACCAAGGGAGAGCTTGAGCAGAAGATTCTTTCTACTGATCTGATATACGTCGGTGGTGGAAACACACTGAAGATGACGAGACGCTGTCGGAGGCTCGGCATGGACAGCATTCTGAGAGACGCGTATGGTAGGGCAATCCTCCTGACCCCCGTAACAACCTCAACTTCCTCACAAGGTGTACCGCCGATGCTGCAAACCCGCTTTACCGAACTGCTGGGCCTGATCAACCCCATAATGTCCGCCCCGATGAGCAACCACAGCGGTGGCCAACTCGCGGCGGCGGTCTCGGGGGCCGGCGGTCTCGGCACCTTCGGCGGCAGCAACGCTTTCGGCCCCGACTGGCTGCGGCAGCAGATAGCCCTCATTCGGTCTCAAACCGACCGTCCCTTCGGCGTGGGCTTCATTACCCAGCTTATCGAGACAGACCCGACCAACTTTGAGATTGTCTTGGAGGAGCGGGTGCCGGTGATAGTCTTCTCCTTCACTGACCCACAGCCCTGGCTCAGCAGGGCCAAGGACGCCGGGGCAGTCACAATCTGCCAGGTGCAGTCGGCGGAGTTGGCGGAACTGGCAGTGCAGGCCGGGGCCGACGTGCTGCTGGCCCAAGGCAACGAGGCTGGGGGTCATACCGGCCAGATGAACTTGCTGCCTCTCCTGGTGGACTTGATTGAACGGTACCCCGAGGCGCCGGTGCTGGCTGCAGGGGGCATCACCTCGGGAAGAGCTCTGGCCGCGGTTTTGGCCGCCGGCGCCCAAGGGGCCTCCTTGGGCACGGCACTGCTGGCCACCCCCGAGGCGGTGGAAGTACCGGAGTCGTTCAAGGAGCGAATCGTACTGTCTGACGGCCAGGACACGGCCTTTACCCGCCTCTACGACCTGCTGGGTAACACACCCTGGCCCGAAGGGATAGCCGGCCGGGTGTACCGCAATCGCTTGGTGCGGGAATGGGATGGCCGGGATGCGGATATCCTGGCCCACCGGGAGGAGTTGGCGTCGGACGTGGCGGCCGCCCGCGCCCATCAAGACCCGGAAATTTCCTCAGTCTATGTAGGCCAGGGCGCCGGACAGGTGGAGGACATCCGCCCTGCGGCGGAAGTGGTTCGGAAGATTTGCGAAGGTGCGGAGGGGGTTATTCAAGAATGGGCTCGGATGTACGCCGTTTCGCCACCGGACCGGTAGCCGCGCACGACCAGCCCAGCCAACAGACTCTTTTAGTTGTCATTCGGAGCGAAGTGGAGAGAGGAATCTAGTACTACAGTCGCACTACTATGCACCTAGCCCGGTAAGTAGTTAACCAAGGGTAGGGTATACTACTTTTACGCGAAAATAAGAAGGTCGAAGCGTTGACTACTCTCGAAAATGAAGACTTGATGCGGCTGTTGGGTCAAATAGAATCCGATCGTGTCGAGTTCAAGGAAGTCCTGAGCGGAAGCACTAGTAGTCCAACTGCTTCGAAATGATGGGTTGAATCGAGCGCAGCCGCACCTTATCCAATTCATCGATAAGTAAATTCGACGGGATCACTTACTGATCATTACAAAAATTTCGCACTGCTAGCTCAAGGTAGGCACAGTGAAGCCAAGCTGTTTCTCTGACAGTCCTCTGAGTGCTCCGGCTGCTCATCCGGCTTGCATGGGCGGCGAACCATCCTGCCAACCCTGCGCTGTCCTGGTCCCAGTGGAGACGAAGACATCAGGCCACGGCACGGCAATGTCATTACAAACGGCGACTATCACTACTGGCATCAGTAGTGCGACTGTAGCACTAAAATTCCTCCGGCCATTTGACGCAAGATGCCCATCCAGTAGGCATGGTAATGGCGTCTTAATTCAAACGGCCTTGTGGGGGAACCCACCATTGCCCGGATGCCGTAGACCACCTGTCATTCCGGCTCGCGCCGCGATGACAGGTAGGCCGCTTCTGTCCGCCATCACTCCCCGGCATCACCCTCGGGGGCCAACTCCAACAGGCGCATACCCCGTTCAACCTGTTGCCCCGGCTCTACCACCACCCGCCGCACGACGCCGCTGCGGGAAGCCGTGATCACCAACTCCATTTTCATGGACTCCATTATTACGACAGTCTGGTTCCGTTCCACCCCGTCCCCCTCGCCGACCAGTACCTCCAACACCACGCCGGGCATGGGGGCGAAGACATCTCCGGGCACTTCTGCAGCGGGAGCATTGCCACGGCGCCGGGTCTCCGCCCGCTGGAACACGAACAGGGCGCCATCCAGCCACAGGTGCAACTCCGGGCCGACCCAGGCCCAAGCGAAGGCGTGAGTCCGGCCCGATTCGGTACAGCATAACCCTTCCCCGGTCTCCCGGGACTCAATGCTGAGCGTAATGGCGGGCGGCAAGCCCGCCTGCACCTCGCCATCCAGGTCAAAGGTGAAATGGCTTTCCAGCTCTTCTATCCGGTAGCGATAGGCTTCTCCCGTCTCCGGGTACATCTCCCGCATCTCGCCCTGGTTCTGGGTCACGGCAGCCTCTGGCCCCCGGCGGACTGCCAGGGATTGACGCTAACCCGGCTGTCTCCGCCGACCGCCGGAGACGCCGGGCCGACCGTCCTTAGCTTACCGAAGGACGACGCCCACGCCGCCAGCGCCTGGGCCATCATGCGTGAATCGCCGGGGATGGCCGGGCTGGTGACCGCCGGGTTCCACTCCAGAAAGCCGGTATCGTATTCGCCCCTCTGAAACTGGGGATGCCCCACCACCGACCGCAGCAGGGGAATGTTGGTCACCACGCCCAGCACAAGGAACTGGGACAGGGCCACCTCCATCCGGCGCAGGCTGAGGTCGCGCCGCGGCGCCCAAGCTATCAGCTTCGCCAGCATGGGGTCGTAGTAGATTGACACCTCCTGGTCCTGGACTACACCGCTGTCCAGCCGCAGCCCGGGGCCGCTGGGGGGCCGCCAGCGCATCAGGGTGCCGGTGGACGGAACAAAATCGCGGTAAGGGTCTTCGGCGTAGATGCGGCACTCTATGGCGTGGCCCCTGGGCTGGATGTCCTCCTGTTGTAGCGTCAGGGGTTCCCCGCTGGCGATGCGAAGTTGCCACTCCACCATGTCCAACCCCAGGACGGCCTCGGTGACCGGGTGCTCGACCTGAAGACGGGCATTCATTTCCAGGAAGTAGAACTCGCCGCTCTGGGGCTCCAGAAGGAACTCCACTGTCCCGGCGTTGACGTATCCGGCCCTGCGGGCCACGGCGATGGCGGCGTCGCCCATGCGCCGGCGTAACTCCGGCGTCAGGGCCGGTGAGGGAGTCTCTTCAATTATCTTCTGGTGTCGGCGCTGTATGCTGCATTCCCGCTCGCCGAGGTGGATGGTATGCCCGGACCCGTCGGCCAGCACCTGTACCTCCACGTGGCGGGGGTTGGGAATGTAACGCTCCAGGAACACCCGGCCGTCGCCGAAGGCAGCTTGGGCTTCCCGGCCGGCCGACTCCATATCCTCGTCCAGTTCGCGCCGCCGGTGCACCAAGCGCATACCCCGGCCTCCGCCTCCGGCGGCAGCCTTGACCAGCAGTGGGAATCCCCACCGCTCCGCGAACTCCCAGGCCGTAGCGTCCCCCGGGAGACACACGGGAGAACTGGGGACCACCGGGACTCCGGCGTCCAAGGCGATGTCCTTGGAGCTCACCTTATCTCCGAGGGCTTCCATGCTTTCCGCAGTTGGCCCGATGAAGGTTATCTGCGCTTCCCGGCAGGCCCGGGCGAAATTCGGGTTCTCCGACAGAAAACCGTAGCCCGGATGTATCGCATCTGCTCCGCAGTCCCGTGCGGCTTGGATTATTTTGGGGATGCTCAGATAGGTCTCTTCGGCGGTATTGCCCGGCAGTGCCGCGGATAGCTCCGCCGTGTTCACGTGTGGAGCTACGGCGTCCGGGTCGGAATAGACAGCGACGGGGGCAATCCCCATCGCGCGGAGAGTCTGGTTAATCCGGACCGCGATTTCGCCTCGATTGGCTACCAGGACTTTGGAGAACATCAGCAAACATCCAGCGCGTGACCTTGTGGTTGAGGCAGCCCGTCTTCGCTCCCCCTGGGCTGACAAGGGTATGTATTTCATTTGGGACTTTACGCAGTTGAACGTGAGACCGCATAGTAGGGTAGGCTTGCTCAAATACAAAACCGCTCCCAAATGCTCACTATCGGGCCCATTCCGTCATTCCGGCGTAGGCCGGAATCCAGGCGGGCCCATTCCGTCATTCCGGCGTAGGCCGGAATCCAGGCGGGCCCATTCCGTCATTCCGGCGTAGGCCGGAATCCAGGGGCGGTGGGGCCGGTTCGTAGCTATAATCTCAATTTTACATACCCTTGTCAGCTCCCCCTGGGGGGCTTTGCACTAAAAGTCTAACACTTGCACCAAAAGTCTGAAGGGGTTGGGCGTATCTCAGTAACAAGAACCCGTGAGCAGTACAGGACGCTGGCAGGACTGCATTCATCCCAGTCAAGGCTAATTCAGTAGGACGTAACCCGAAGCAGAAGTACGATGCGCTGTGGGACAGGATATTCCATTACTATAATCTAAACCGCGCCGAATTCTTGAAACACTACCATCGTCAGAGGCTTTGTTGAGCCTGTTCTGTCTCTTGATGTCTGGCAGATAGCCGCTTACCGTATCTTTATCAAGTCTTAACAAGTATGTTAAAGGCTCAGGTGGGATAGGCCATAGAAAAAGGTGCGTGGCAAAGAACATTTAATCAGAATTGATTCCGGAAGAACTGCTGTCTTTCCTTTTTGTGGCTCCTTAGACAAATCTCCCAATGGCTGAAAGTATGGCGGTTTAGGGCATGGTGGGAAAAGCATTGGTTTCACGTTCACATCATTGCAACTCCAATCGGCTCGCTTGTTCTGACTTACCTATTGTCAGGGGCGTCACTAAGTAACATTTGGAACACGAAACAAGAACTCAAATCGGCGGCAACATTAGCTCCGATAGAGATACTAATGTACACAGCATTGGCCGCAATGCTGGAAGTTCTGGTGATAGTAATGGTCTTTGGATTTGCAGTAGCTGGAAAGTTTTGGGAAGATCACAAAGCACGTCAGAAAGCATTTGTAGACGCTCTACTGGCAGAAGGCGCGGCGTTGAGACGAGAAGCGGAACGGCTGAGTCAAGCCACAGGTGAACCTTATGAGGAAGTCTTAAAGCGGCTACGCGAGGAAGGCCGGACACCGGCTCAATCCTAACGTTTTCTTCCTGCCTATGCTGAAAGCCCCTGCCTATCACAAACAAGCAGGGGCTTTTCACTTGGCCCGCGCAGCTTGAAGTCGCGCCCTTGTCCTGGTACGGTCGACTTGCCGACTTTTGGTGCAAAGCTGGAGGAAGGGTTAGGGCTTCACATTCGGAAAACGCCCCGTTTCTGTTCCGGGAAGGGGGCGTTGATGGAAGCCGCGATTCCCAAGCCCACCACGGTCCGCGTGTCCACCGGGTCAATGATGCCGTCGTCCCACAGGCGGGCGGTACTGTAGTAGGGATCGCTCTCCACCTCGTACTTTTCCAGGATGGGCCGTTGCAGGGCGTCACGCTCCTCCTGCTCCAGGGTCCGGCCCTGCCGCTCCAGTTGTTGCAGCCTTATGGTGAGCAAGACCTCCGCCGCCTGCTGCCCGCCCATCACCGAAATGCGGGCGTTGGGCCACGCCCACAGGAAACGGGGCTGGTAGGCCCGCCCGCACATTCCGTAGTTTCCCGCCCCGAAGGAACTACCGATGATTACGGTGAACTTGGGGACGGCGGCGTTTGACACGGCCATGACCATCTTGGCCCCATCCTTGGCAATACCCCCGGCCTCGTACTGGCTGCCCACCATGAAGCCGGTGATGTTCTGCAGGAACAGCAGGGGAATGCCCCGCTGGCTGCACAACTCGATAAAGTGGGTCCCCTTCAGCGCGCTCTCGGAAAAGAGGACCCCGTTGTTGGCGACTACTCCGACCGGATACCCCCAGATACGTGAGAACCCGCAGACCAATGTTTCCCCGTACAAGGCCTTGAACTCGTGGAAGCGGCTCCCGTCCACGATGCGGGCAATTACCTCGCGGACATCGTACTGCCGCCGGTTGTCTGGGGACACTATGCCGTAAATCTCCGCTGGGTCGTGGGCCGGCGGCTCCGGGCTGGAGACCTGGAAAGGAGGATCACGCCGTCGCACGAAGTTCTCGACGATGTCCCGGGTGATGGCCAGGGCGTCCTCATCATCGGCTGCCTGATGGTCGGCCACCCCGGATACCCGGGTATGCACCTCGGCTCCGCCCAAGGTCTCCGGGTCCACCTCCTCGCCGGTGGCCGCCCGTACCAGCGGCGGCCCGCCGAGAAAGATGGTGGCCTGCTGCCGCACCATCACCACCTCGTCGCTCATGGCCGGAATGTACGCGCCCCCGGCGGTGCACGACCCCATGACCACCGCCACTTGGGGAATGCCCAGGGCCGACATCTGGGATTGATTGTAGAAGATCCGCCCGAAGTGGTCCCGGTCGGGGAACACCTCCGCCTGCAATGGCAGAAAGGCTCCACCGGAATCCACCAAGTAAATGCACGGCAGGTGGTTTTCCAAGGCAATTTCCTGGGCGCGCAGGTGTTTCTTGACAGTAATCGGGTAGTAGGTTCCACCCTTGACCGTGGCGTCATTGGCCAGCAGTACCACCTCTTTGCCTTGGACCACGCCGACGCCGGTAACGATCCCTGCCGACGCTACCTCCCCGTCGTACATATCCGATGCCGCCAAGGGACTCAGCTCAAGGAAGGGAGTGTTGGCGTCCACCAGCCCCTCAATCCTCTCCCGGGCCAGCAGCTTGCCCCGGCTGCGGTGCAGCTCGACAGCCCGCTGCCCGCCGCCGGCCCGCACCTTGGCCAACCGCTCTTTCAGGTCCCGCACCAAGTCCTCCATGCGGGCTTGGTTGTCCAGAAAATACCGGTCGGCAGTCCGCAGGTTGGAGCCGATTACTTCCATGCTATCCTCGGAGCAACGTTCTCTAGGTTCGCCCACCTAGTCCCAGCCCATATTATATTCCTCATCCACGAACCCTGTCAGAAACCGCCGGCCCTGTTCTTCAGCGCAATCGCGTCTTAAAGTTTTGCGGCCCATTTAATCCCCCGTCTTCACGAGGGCAGGCGTCATTCCCGCGAAGGAACGTCACCCTCGCGAAGGCGGGGGCGGGAATCCACACTGTATCCCATAGGCAAATTTACCCTTTCCAACCACTATGGATTTCCGTTTCCACGGGAATGACGGAAGGTTCTGCGGCAGATTTGGCCTGTCTGGTGCACTGATAGTTAAAACGCGATTGCCCCGCCGGCCCTGTTCTTCAGCGCAATCGCGCCTTAAAGTTTTGCGGCCCATTTAATCCCCCGTCTTCACGAGGGCAGGCGTCATTCCCGCGAAGGCGGGAATCCACACTGTATCCCATAGGCAAATTTACCCTTTCCAACCACTATGGATTTCCGTTTCCACGGGAATGACGGAAGGTTCTGCGGCAGATTTGGTCTGTCTGGTGCACTGATAGTTAAAACGCGATTGCCCCGCCGGCCCTGTTCTTCAGCGCAATCGCGTCTTAAAGTTTTGCGGCCCATTTAATCCCCCGTCTTCACGAGGGCAGGCGTCATTCCCGCGAAGGAACGTCACCCTCGCGAAGGCGGGGGCGGGAATCCACACTGTATCCCATAGGCAAATTTACCCTTTCCAACCACTATGGATTTCCGTTTCCACGGGAATGACGGAAGGTTCTGCGGCAGATTTGGCCTGTCTGGTGCACTGATAGTTAAAACGCGATTGCCCCGCCGGCCCTATTCTTCAGCGCAATCGCGCCTTAACCGGGTAGGACCTTGAGCGGATAATCATCCCGCCAGCGACCTGGAGGCGTTTGCCAAGGACGCGGGGAGGAGTCTGATAGGCTATAATCCACCGGGAACTTCCGGCGCCAACTACAGCAATGCACGTCCTCATAGCTTACATTTCTCAGCGCATACCTTTCTACTACGGATGGATTGTGCTGGGCGCTGCCGGCAGCAGTATGTTCGTCCGCAACGCAGCGGGCAGCCTGACCTTTGCCGTTTTCGTGCCCATCATCGTCGACGAGACCGGATGGAGCCGGGCGCTGGTCGGCGGGGCTGCCGCTTTGGGCGGCCTTCTCGCCACCGGCGCATCCCCACTCGTAGGGTGGGCCATCGATCGCTATGGCGCGCGACTGGTGCTGGTGCTATCCCTCATCATTATAGGATTGAGCACTATCGCTATGGCTTGGCTGTCCGTACACATCGCCGTCTTCTATACAGCCTTGGCGGTGGGGCGAATCATGTTCAGCAGTCCGCTCAACTTGGGCGCGTCCACCATGGTGGCCCGCTGGTTCGTGCGACGGCGCGGACCTGCCACCGGACTGTTGTTCCTCTCTCATTCCAGCGGCATGGTGGTATTCCCGCTGGTAGCGACATGGGTCAGTATGGCTTACGGGTGGCAGACGGCTTGGGTCGTTCTTGGCCTGATGGTCTACGTCATCGCACTGGCTCCGGCAGCGCTCTTGGTTACCCAGCGACCCGAGGACGTAGGTCTGCTTCCCGACGGCGACGAGGCAAAGAGTAAACAGGCGGGAGCGGCTGGTACGGCCGCTGCTGGGAAGGCGGTTGTCGAAATCGAATGGACCACTCGTCAGGCGGTCCGCACGCCTGCCCTCTGGGTGCTGGCTGTGGGGACCGGGGTCTTGTTCCTTCTGCAATCAGGCACAAACGTGTACCAGGCCGACCTGCTCCGTTCTCGAGGCATCGAGCTTTCCCTGTCCCAGATCAGCATCGTGGTCAACGCCGCCGGAACGGGACTCGGCAGCCTCCTGTGGGGTCGAGTCCTGGAGAAAATGAGCGTGTCCCGCACCTACGTGATTGTCGCTCTATTAATGGCGGTTGCCTCCGGTCTGTTCGTCAAGGCAAACACGGTGACGCTGGCATTCCTGGCCGCGGGTTTGTTCGGCGTCGCGGTGGGCGGCATCCTGGTCGTGCCTCCGGTGGCGTACGCCAACTTCTTTGGTCGGCAGTCCTTGGGCACCATACGCGGGGTAACGGAGCCGTTTACTTCTATGGGGCAAGCTATCGGAGCAGTAGCATCAGGCTTGGTTTTCCGTTGGGCAGGCGGGTATGGTATCGCTTTCGCTATCTACGCCGTGTTGGGGGTGGTTGTCGCTGCCGCTGTCCTCATTGTGAGTCCGCCTCTGCACCCCGGAACGCAGCCATCCTTGGCGCGCGAAGCATCCGATTAATCAGGCAGTCCGTCCCTTTTCAACAGTCATCTTGTATTTACACTCCAACCGGTTGTCAATTCTCTATCCCGCCGCTTTACCGCCTGCCGGTCCGGCCGGCAATCTCCCCGAACTGCCTGCCGAAGAAGCTCGTCATCAGCGCGCTTGAGATGGTTACGCCGAAGCACAGGAAGCCTATTCCCCCGTAGCCCATGCTCGCCAGCAGCGCACCGGAAATGCCGGCCCCCAGCACGCCTGCGGACTGGTTGCTCAAGCCCATAAGACTGGCCCCCGTGGCCTTGGATTCTCCCGAATATTCGGTGCTGACGGACACCAGAGTGGGCATATTCACGCTTAGCAGACCCGTTCCAACTGTTGCTACTGCCACTGCCCCCCAAAGTCCAAGCTCGACAGCGAAGCACAGAAAAGCACAGACTCCCCCTCCGACTGAAGTAGCAGCGAGGAGTGCAGCGCGGTGCCTTCCGTTCGCGACGAATACCGCACAATAGCTTCCGATCACCTGCGACATCGACACTATCGACAGCGGCAGGGCAGCAAATCCCACGCTCAACCCATAGGTACTGATCAAGTAGGCCGCGAAAAAGCTGGTCATAGCCCAGTAGGCTATGCGTTGCGTCAGACCAACCGGTATAGCCACTCGGAAAAAACGTAAGGACATCAGCGACCAGTATCTGGAGAAAAATACCCAGTTGTGGGCTCGCTCCCTGCTGTCCCGCGGAAACCAGACCCAGTTGGCCAAAAACCCTGACACCAGCAGCAGACCTGAAATCATGAAGGCAAACCGCCAGCCGCCCAAGTCCGCCAGAACGGCGACCATTGGAACGCTGATGGCCGAAGCCAGCCCGTTGATGGCCAGCATGCCGCTGACCGCCTGGGCCCTTCTGGCCGGGGAAATGACATCGGACAATACAGCCACCGCATTGGGCGGGATTGTCCCTCCTCCCAAGCCGGTCAACACTCTGAGCGCCAGCAGCACTTCGATATTGGGCGCGAAAGCCGACGCAAAGACGGACACAACCAGCAACAGCAGGCCGGCAAGAGCCACCGGGCGGCGCCCGAGGGAATCTGACAATGGGCCCACCGAGACCACGGAAATCGCCCAGGCCCCGAAGGTTGCCGTAGCCAACTGGCCCGCCACCGCCACCGATATTTCCAGGTCCGATGCAATTTCCACCAAGAGCGGCGGAACAATCATAACCGCGTTTAGGGTGGAGAAAACGCCAAGCGCAAGGACGGCATAAAACCAAGCCTTGTTTACCTCTTGAGTGCCAATGGCCTTGGCGCGGTAACTGACCCAGGGCGATATGCCGTAAGCCACCATGGCAAACCCGAAGGCCATGACGAGCAGGCCGCTGGTAGTCATGCCGCTATGTCCTTCATGGGCCTGAGGGGGCGATTGCGCGGGGGGTGTCGCAGACTGGCAGAAGAGGAGCGGGCCGCAAATCAGGTGCGGCGTAAGTCAACATCATAAGTGGTGACGACAGTGATAACATCACGGTGCCCTTCTTGACAACCCGGACTCCCAAGTTACAATCGCCTGAGATGGCGAAATTAGGCTCAAGAAGGAGAAACTGCAATGCCGTTTTATACCAAAGGCGATGTCCGCATCCATTATGAGGAGGTTGGGTCCGGTTTCCCGATTCTGCTTACCCCCGGCGGGGGCTTGAACTCAATCATGAGTGGTTGGCCCAACCAGGTGTTCAACGCGATGGAGGTGTTCAAGAACGACTTCCGTTGCATCACCATGGACCAGCGCAACGCGATTGGCGGAGAGTCCACCGGGCCGGTCCAGGTCAACGACCCGTGGGGAGCCTTTGCCGACGACCAACTGGGGTTGATGGACCATCTCGGCATACAGGAGTTCTTCTTCATGGGCTACTGCATCGGCGGCCCTTTTGGAATGAAGCTCATTGAACGGGCTCCCGACCGCGTCCTGGCCGTCGTCCACTGCCAGCCGGTTGGCCACGCATCGAAAACGCCCGACTCCATGTATGACTCCGGCCGCGATGTCTGGGCGCCTGAGTTGATAGCCCGGCGGCCTGAAGTGACGATGGAAATCATCGAACAATACCTGCACAACCTTTACCGCATCCAGCCGGACTTCATGTACTGCGTGTCGCGTGAGTTCGCACAATCGTGCCAGACGCCGATGCTGGTCATGCCCGACGACACACCGTCGCACTCTTTAGAGGCCGCCATGGACCTGGTTGCGTTGGCGCCCAAAGCTGAGGTGACGCCCTACCCTTGGAAAGAGCAGGAGGACATTAAGGCCAAGACCGTAAATCAGGTCCGCGACTTCCTCCGGGCGCATCAACCCGCGCAAGCCGCCCGCTGATAGAAAGCAACCCAACCTGGTTGCCCGGTGAGGGTGTGATTAAAATGGTTGGTCAGACGGGAGCGCGGGCGGGACGCCCGCACTCCACGAGGGCAGATGTCATCCCGGCCCACCACAGTCATTCCCTCCCACCACAATCATCCCGGCCCACCACAGTCATTCCGGCCTACCACAATCATCCCGGCCCACCACAGTCATCCCGGCCCACCACAGTCATCCCGGCCCACCACAGTCATCCCGGCCCACCACAGTCATCCCGGCCCACCACAGTCATCCCGGCCCACCACAGTCATCCCGGCCCACCACAGTCATCCCGGCCCACCACAGTCATCCCGGCCCACCACAGTCATTCCGGCCCACCACAGTCATCCCGGCCCACCACAGTCATCCCGGCCCACCACAGTCATCCCGGCCCACCACAGTCATTCCCGCGCAGGCGGGAATCCACAGGCTTCAGTCAGCGAAGAGGGGTTGTCAACATCGGGCAACCCCTCGTTTTCTCCTTCCTCTGCATGAACAAGGAACACCCTACGTTTGCAACAACTCCCCTAACGCCTTGAACCTGGGAGTACCCGCAAGGTCTTCCACCAAGCGTTCCAATTTACGTGGGTCTACGTTGATCACCCGATGTAGAGCATTCGCGGTATTTGGAAGGTTGTAACGGGGGCCTGCCAAGGACACGTCAGCTTCCCCCGCTCCACGGATAATCCAGTCTTCCAGCTTGGGACATAACACCACCACCTGATTGCCCCGTGATTCATCACTCAGCACTCTCAACCCACGGTTGCTGACTTCTTGGTGGACCCGCATCTTGCTCAAATAAGCCGGTTGATTTCTATTTGGGTCTTCATCAACCATAGCTCGTCCATTTCGCTGTCGACTCAGCGTCTTCATGACCTTGTACTTGTCATTCTCATGTAAGATTTCCCGCCCATGCCAACCAGTAAGCGTTTGCACCAGCAATTTGTCAGGCTTGCACTCCACGTAAATCACCGGGAATCCAAGTACCGTTCCAGATTGGTAAACACATCCACCTCAGCCAACTCCGCTAGGTCGTCCGGAACCAACTCCCGGGTCTTGGTCTGGTAGTCTTCGTAGTACACGATGTGGACCGCCACATCCTCCTTCTTCGCCTTTTCCAGCACCGGCAACAGAAAGTAAGGGTTGTGGGTCGCGATAAAGTACTGGTTCCCGTTCTCGTCCAGTGCTATTTGCTCCGCCAGGAACTTGGTGTGGTAGGGAAACGAATGTGATTCGGGTTCCTCGAATACCAGCGCCGAGTCGTGATTAGAAAGTATGGCCGCTTGATAGAATGTCAACCTTTGAAAGGTCTCCGAAGCCAACGAGTAGGGATGGGAGATGATTATGTCATCCTCCAACGATTTTATGACCTCTATCTTGCCTTCCTGTGGACGCAGCCCCAGCCGGAGCCCCCTGGACCGGAACGGGTCGTTCACCGCAGACCGTAGTTCCCGTTTAGCCACAAGCAGGGACAGCAGATTGTCCCCGGAAGGCGGCAGCAAAAAGTCTGACCTTGGCCCATCGAAGGTCGTCCGCACGCGAAACCGGTAAAACTTCACCCGCGCAATTGTGTCGGCAAAGGGTTCCGGAGCACCTCCCATAGGGTTGATATTGCTATGGTTCCCGATCATCTTCTCCGTTACCGTACCGGCTGGATACATAACGGGACCCATGATATTCGGGTCCTCGAACTCCCAGGGCTTGGAGGTCTCCAACGACCCTGTGAACCCCCCTCTGGATTCCCTTAAAGAGAATTCCTCATCATCACACTTCACTTCCAGCGGTTCATCAATAACCCCATCATAGAAAAGGTTCAGCGTCCTCTCGAAGCGAAAAAATTCCTTTGCGTTGCTCCCATCCGGATCGCCGTAACTCAAGAACGACCATAACCCCAGCGCCTCCAGGATATTCGACTTGCCGGTGTTCGATTCCCCGATGAACAGGTTAAACTTCCGGCAATCAAGCGTCAGGCTCTTGATCGACTTGAACCTGTTGATTTCAAGGGTGTTTATCATCCCAAGACCACCCTAAAGCCCGCGCTCCTCTCCACCGGCCATGCTGAACGGCGCACGGGCGAAGACCCGCCGCACCATCGGCTTGAAGAACTCCAGGTCCAGCGACTCGTAGGCCGGGTCGAACGCCGGCTGGTCCCAACGGTGGCAGAAGTCCACCGCGGCTTGATACCAAGGATGGTCTGTGTAACGGTCGCGGGCGTTGCGGTCGCCGCCCCGGAAATGGGCGAAATAGTAGGACTGGAACAGGCCGTGGTGCCGCACTATCCAATAGGTGCGTTCCGAGACATAGGGACGCAGCACCGCCGCCGCCATTTCGCTGTGGTTGTCCGGGGCCAGCAGGTCGCCCACGTCATGGAGCAAGGCAGCGACGACCATCTCTTCCTCTGCCCCGTCGCGGTAGGCGCGGGTGGCGGACTGCAAGGAGTGTTCCAAGCGGTCAACTTGGTACCCCGCCAAGGAGCCTGACAGCCCCTTCAGTTGCTCCAGCACCCGGTCCGCCGTGCCCGCGGAGAATTCAGATTCCAAGCGTTCCAGCAGGTCGTAGTCTTCCTGGACTCCCGCGGCCATACTGGTAAACGAAACGGTTGAGCTAACGTCCACGGGTTGTTGGCTGTGCTCGGCCATATCAGGCCTCCTTGCTAAAGGTATGGCCTGAATTGTACCACCGGGTTATCCTCTCATCGAAATATCGGCAGTATGGGGGTGTCACTAAAACTGGTTGGTCAGATGGGAGCGCGGGCGGGACGCCCGCCATATCCCATATTTAAGACTTCCGCCACAGCGGATATACCATCCCTGATATTCCAACTACTTTTAATCATACCCGCAGTATGAAGCAGGAGGCAGCTATGGCATACCAACGGCAACTTGAAGGACGAGTCGCGTTGATAACCGGCGGCGGGCGCGGCATCGGGAGGGCCATCGCCTTGGCCTACGCAGCGGAAGGCGCGAAACTGGCGTTGGCGGCTCGGACCGAGTCCGAGCTGAGAGACACGGCGGAAGCCATCACAACCCGCCACGGAACGGACGTCCATACGGTGATCGCCGACGTCAGCAGCCGGCAGCAAGTCGACAACGCCGTAGCAAGCGCGCTGGAGCGATATGGGGCCATCGACGTTCTGGTCAACAACGCCGGCAACCTGGGGCCGGTGGGCCGCCTCTGGGAAAACGACCCGGACGAGTGGGAGCAGACCATTGCCATCCACGTGCTCGGCACATTCTACGGCTGCCGGGCCGTCATCCCCCACATGCTGGAACGGGGCGCAGGCCGCATCGTCAACATGTCCGGCGTGGGCGGCCCCAACGTCACCGCCTACGAGGTCGCCAAGATGGGCATCACCAACCTCACCGAGAACCTGGCCTTGGAGTTGGCCGACACGCCCATCACAGTGAACGCCATCAGCCCCGGGTCGATACACACCCGCATGTGGGAAGAGAACCGGGACTTGGCGCTGGAGATTGGCGACACTGCCATGTATGAACGGGGAGTCCAAGTAACGTCGGGCCAAGGAGCGTCGATTGAAAGAGCGGCCCAGTTGGTGGTCTTCCTGGGCAGCGACGCCTGCGGAAGACTTTCTGGGCGGCTGATTCGCGCGTTCGCCGACCGTTTTGAAGAATTTCCCGCCCAGACCGGCCGCATTATGTCATCCGAAGCCTACTTGATGCGCCGGGTAGACCCCGACAACCCCTTCCCCACCTCTCCGTCATACCCAACCCTGCCGATTTCGGGACCATGACCCATCGGGGCCCAGGGATAGGCGATACACCACCTCAGGTCCCGCTTGGCATAGTACGAGATGCAGTTGATGGCTGCTTAAGGAGGTGTTCTGGTGCTATATACTCAGGAGCAACGTCACTATAAGGCCACCCAAGCTAAGCCACATTGCCACAGTTAGCCCGATCTGAACGTTCATCCGGTTTTCCATGGAATTCATCCGGTTTTCGATTGCGCTCATCCGGTTTTCCATGGAGTTCATACGGTTCCGGATCTCTTCGATGATGCCTTCAATCCGTGAGATCCGTTCCCCGTCACTGGTCATCATCAGAAAAACTCCCTAGGCGGGCTAAGTGGTTCCAACCCGTCGTACTTGTCTAAGTATCCAACGCGTCATTCCCGCGCAGGCGGGAATCCGTGGCCTTCGGTCATCCAATTTTTTGTATGTCCGTCACCATCCCGCCCATCATACCGTCGGCAGGCGGTACGCCCTGGCCGCGGTGTTGTGGAACAGGTCTGCCTGCTCGGTGGCGGAAAAATCACGCGCCAATCGCTTGAAGGCGTTCCAGCATACCGTGTAGGAATAGGACTCCTTGTCCACCGGGAAATTGCTTTCGAACATGCACCGGTCAGGCCCGAATTTCTCGATGCAGTACAGATAATATGGCGCGGCGGCTCGCGCAACCTCGTTTGACCCCGGCGGGAAGGGGCGTTGATGCCAGTCAAACCCGCTGATGGTGTTTCCCAATCCCCCCACCTTCACCACCACGTTGGGGCACTCGGCCACCGCATCTATGCCCGTCTTCCAGTCTTCCAGCACCTCGTCGCGGCGGCCGGCGTAGGGGCCGATGCCCAAGGGGCGCCCCACATGGTTGAGGATGATGGTCAGGTCGGGAAAGGCCCGCGCCAAGTCCGCTAGTTCGGGCAACTGCGGATGGTACACAATGGCGTCAAAGCTGAGGTCCATGCTCTGCAGGGTGGCTATTCCTTCTCGAAACGTGGCGTCGGACAATAGCCCTTGTCGAAGCGCCCTCGCGCTGGTAACCTCCGGGCTGGCGTCCCAAGCCGCGCTGTACCTTATGCCCCGGAACCGGCCGCTGCCCGCCACCGAGTGAGCCTCCAGCACCGGACGTACCGCCGCCCCCAAGGAGAGGTCGGCATTGGATACGATGCCGGCCGCTACCACTGTCGGTCCGTACTGGCCGCTGGCGCTCTGGGCTGCTATCCCTTGGACGAACTCGGTCTCTCCTACCGGCCTCATCTCCACCGGCCCGGCCTGCCGGTACATCGAACGGCATTCTATGAACACCGTCTGAGCCACCCGGTGCCCCGACCCCGTATCTTTCAACAGTTCGTCCAGGAAGTAGCGGCCGTCGGCGCGGTCCCAGAAGTGATGGTGGGGATCGCAAATCGGCATATCCGGTACAAGGGCTTCCTCCTCAGTCAATGCCAGCCAGGACTCAAGTCGCGTAGTCATATCCAACTCCTTAATACTGTGGGACCGTGCGCCGGGTCACCGGCAACCCCCCAATGATTGGCTGCCAGGTGCAAAGCGTGGTCCACCGCCGGCGATGCACGGCAAGGTAAAATTTGTACAAAAGTTAAAACTCGTCTAAATTCGTTCGTTTATGTTATTGACCTTCGGACGGTTCCGCCGATACGGTCAGCTTGTAATATTCTATCCAATTCGTACAGGGGTTGACCCAGGAGGGTGTGTGATGCTTTTACGACAGGAATTGGCGCCAACCATCATCGAGACAAAGCCCGTGGCAACTTGCCGGCATTATTGGATGATCGCACCGGCGGAGGGACCGGTGAGCCGGGGTGTTTGCCAGTACTGCCACGAGGTCAAGGAGTTTCACAACTCCATCACTGAGGTTGAGAAGACTCCTGAGTGAATCCACTCGACCGGGTGCGGTAGACCGGACCGTCTGGGACCATACACTCTGGTCACCGCACCAACGATTGTAACCTCCCGATGGCAGGCCCGCCCGCTCCCCAAAGGAGCTGACAAGGGTATGTATTTCATTTGGGACTTTACGCAGTTGAACGTGAGACCGCATAGTAGGGTAGGCTTGCTCAAATACAAAACCGCTCCCATCCGTCATTCCGGCCTACGCCGGAATCCAGGCGGGTCCATTCCGTCATTCCGGCCTACGCCGGAATCCAGGCGGACCCATTCCGTCATTCCGTCATTCCGTCATTCCGGCCTACGCCGGAATCCAGGCGGGACCATTCCGTCATTCCGGCGTAGGCCGGAATCCAGGCGGGACCACTCCGTCATTCCGGCCTACGCCGGAATCCAGGCGGGACCATTCCGTCATTCCGGCGTAGGCCGGAATCCAGGCGGGACCATTCCGTCATTCCGGCGAAGACCGGAATCCAGGCGGGACCATTCCGTCATTCCGGCGAAGACCGGAATCCAGGCGGGACCATTCCGTCATTCCGGCGAAGACCGGAATCCAGGCGGGACCATTCCGTCATTCCGGCCTACGCCGGAATCCAGGCGGGCCCATTCCGTCATTCCGGCGTAGGCCGGAATCCAGGCGGGCCCATTCCGTCATTCCGGCCTACGCCGGAATCCAGGCGGGCCCATTCCGTCATTCCGGCGTAGGCCGGAATCCAGGCGGGCCCATTCCGTCATTCCGGCGTAGGCCGGAATCCAGGGGCGGTGGGGCCGGTTCGTAGCTATAATCTCAATTTTACATACCCTTGTCAGCCCCAAAGGAGCGGGTTTTTTCATGGTGGTATAATCCCCCTGCGATTCACTTGGAAAAGGAGCCTATGCAAAGCAGCGAAGTCCGGCTAACCGAACTATCTCACTGCGCGGGTTGAGCAGGCAAGCTTAGTCTTGAGGACCTGGGACAGGTCCTGAGTAAGTTGCCCTTGATAACCCACCCCAACCTGCTGGTCGGCAACAACACCGGGGATGACGCGGCGGTCTATCGTATCAATGACGATACTGCCTTGATCTTGACGGTGGACTTCTTTACGCCCATCACCGATGACCCTTACGACTTCGGGCTGATAGCCGCCGCCAACTCTCTAAGCGACGTGTATGCCATGGGGGGCAAGCCCCTGTTGGCCTTGAACGTTGTGGCGTTTCCTGCCGATTTAGCCCAGGAGAAGCTGGGCGACGTGCTTCAGGGCGGCTACGCCAAGGCCGCCGAAGCTGGTTGCCTCATCGTCGGCGGCCACACTGTCGATGACCCCGAACCAAAGTACGGGCTGTCGGTAGTCGGCGTGGTCTGTCCGGGGCATGAAGTCACCAACGCCGGCGCTCGCCCGGGGGACAAATTGGTCCTGACCAAGCCCATCGGCACCGGAATCATCACCACCGGGCAGAAGCAACAGAAAGTGGACGCGGAGGTGCTGAAAGGCGCCGTTAATATGATGGCCACCCTGAACCGGGATGCTTCAGAGGCCATGATGGCGGTGGGTGTAAACTCCTGCACCGACATCACCGGCTTTGGCCTTATGGGGCACTTGAGATCGATGGTGCGGGGCAGCGGAGTTGGGGCGCGGTTGAAGTTCAGCGAGGTCCCGGTGCTGCCGGGGACTTGGGACTTGCTGGAGCAGGGCGTGGTTCCCGGAGGTACGCACCGCAACCTCCATAGTGTGGCCGATACGGCCCATTGGCACGACGACCTGACTGAGCAGCAACGGCTGTTGATGTGCGACGCCCAAACTTCCGGCGGACTCCTCATCTCGGTCCCCGGCGCAAAGCTGGACCAACTGTTGGAACACTTGGAGCGTGCGGGTGTCCCGACGGCGGCGGTAGTCGGAGAGATTATCGACGGAGCCGAGGGGACCATACGGGTGGACCCGTGAGCCTGCTTGACGAAATCCGTTTGACACTGCCATACCCCAAGGCTAACATTGGAACTTGTTGAGCTGGGACTTTATGTCTCCGCATCAGCAAACCACAGCGGCAGAGGTGACCAGTTGAAGCGGCCCGACCAGATCAAGAACGCGCCGGACCAAGGGGAACGAGTCCCGCCGGGGCAGTTCCTGACCAAAAAATTCCCGGTCCTGACCTACGGCTCCACTCCCAGGATTGACTTGGGCGCTTGGAAGATGCGTGTCTTTGGCTTGGTTGCTCAAGAGGTGGAGTTGACTTGGGAGCAGTTCAGCAGTTTGGGATGGACCACTGTCACCGCCGACTTCCATTGTGTGACCCAATGGAGCTGCTTGGACAACACTTGGGAAGGCATACTGGTGTCAGACTTGGCAGCGCTCGCCCAACCCAAGTCCGAGGCCCGTTTCGTTATGGCCCACTGCTTCGGTGGCTACAGCGCCAACCTTCCCTTGGACTTGGCGATGGAAGAAGGGCTGCTGGTGCATAAGCATAATGGCGAAGTACTTGGCGAGGGGCACGGCTGGCCTTTGCGGTTGATAATCCCCAGCCGCTACGGATGGAAGAGCGCCAAGTGGGTCAACGGCATAGAATTCATGGCGGAAGACGCCCCTGGCTTCTGGGAACAACGGGGGTACAACAACAACGGCGACCCTTGGCAGGAAGAAAGGTTCTGGCCGGAGTTGACCCGTTAGCCTCTCATCGGACCATGCTTGGGTAGCGTTGCAATTTAGGTGGTTTAATTCTTGGCCCAACCGTCATTCCCGCACCCAACCGTCATTCCCGCACCCAACCGTCATTCCCGCACCCAACCGTCATTCCCGCACCCAACCGTCATTCCCGCACCCAACCGTCATTCCCGCACCCAACCGTCATTCCCGCACCCAACCGTCATTCCCGCACCCAACCGTCATTCCCGCACCCAACCGTCATTCCCGCACCCAACCGTCATTCCCGCACCCAACCGTCATTCCCGCACCCAACCGTCATTCCCGCACCCAACCGTCATTCCCGCACCCAACCGTCATTCCCGCACCCAACCGTCATTCCCGCACCCAACCGTCATTCCCGCACCCAACCGTCATTCCCGCACCCAACCGTCATTCCCGCACCCAACCGTCATTCCCGCACCCAACCGTCATTCCCGCACCCAACCGTCATTCCCGCACCCAACCGTCATTCCCGCACCCAACCGTCATTCCCGCACCCAACCGTCATTCCCGCACCCAACCGTCATTCCCGCGAAGGCGGGAATCCACCGCACCGTCGCTGGTGGACAGACCACCTGAAACAGGACTCTACGCCATACCTGCTGTTTCTTGGTAAGCTGCGATTACTTCCAGGAGACAGGATCGGAACGGCCCTGTCTCCCGGCGGCGGCTAGGCAACCTCAATCTCCTGCCCTGTATTGTCGGCGTAAGCCAACTCACGCTGTTCCGGCTTCTCCTCCGGCAGGTCCTTCAGAAAGCCGCACTGTAGGCAGCTGACGTATTTCCCGAAGACGTCCTCGGCCAAGTAAAGGTCGCCGCGGCACTTGGGACAGAATTTGAACTTGATCAACACAGCGCACCTCCTGATGACGCCTTATGTTCGGCTGAACTAACCCGATGCACATTATACAACTTGACACGCCTCGTATCAATGTGTATTATACGGTACCAAGGAGACCGGCGGCAAAATAGCCTATGGCAGCCGTTGCCGTCGGTGTTGCTCACCCAGGAGAAGCGACCGATGTACCAGAGGCCCAGGACTCGAACGCAGCGCGAAGTCAAGATATCTGATGGACCTCCTCCGTTGCCGCCAAAGGACGCACCTTTGGCCCAACCGGAGGGACAGCGGGAGACTTCGAAGGAAGCGACGATACAGATAGAGGGCGTTTACATTATCAGCGTGGCGGCCCGGCTTCTCGACGTGCATCCTCAGACCCTGCGGAAGTACGAGAGGCTGGGACTGATAAACCCCGGCCGCACCATGGGTATGCTGCGCCTGTATTCCCGGGAAGACCTTCGCCGGGTCCGGTTGATCCAGCACCTTTCGATGAACCTTGGCCTCAACCTCGCCGGTGTGGAGTTTGCCTTGAGTATGGTGGAGCGTCTGCTGGCCCTGCGGCAAAGGCTGAACTCCGACGCCGAAGGGACGCCCTTCCAGGACGCTGTCGACCATGAAGTAATCTCCCTGTTCAGGGACATGGGCTTGCCGCTGGAGGACTGAAAACCCGGTGCTCACGCCGGTGACTAATCAACACTTGTGGACTTGAACATGACGACCGAGAGCAACGAATGGCAGATGCCGCCCGAAGGCCCCGAGGGGGCCCCCTCGTCCCATCCTTACGCGCACCTGCCATTGGAAGACCAACCAGGCGCCCTCCTCAAGGACCTGGAAGAGGCCCAACAGGAGGCAAAGCAAAATCTCGACTTGGCGCAACGGGCCCAAGCCGAGTTGGTGAACTACAAACGGCGTGCTGACGAGGAACGTATATCCATCAGCAGGTTCTCAAATTCCCGGCTGATTACCAAGATGCTTCCGGTGAAGGAAGACTTGGATTTGGCCATCAACCACGGGGACGAGACCGCCGCCAACGCATCATGGCTGGAAGGGGTGAAGCTGATTCAACGCAAGCTTTTGAACCTTTTGGAGTCGGAAGGCGTAGAAGTAATAAAGGGAGTCGGCGAGGCGTTCAACCCGATGGAGCACGAAGCGCTTGGCACCGAGGAAACCGCCGAATACTCGCCGGGCCACATCATCCAAGTGGTCCGGGGCGGGTACCGGCTGCAGGACCGGGTCATCCAGCCGGCGCAAGTCATTGTAGCCCGGGAACCTCAATCGTAAAACGAAAACAGTAAATCCCTTAGGAAAAGGAGGATAAAGATGGCTAAAGTCCTGGGTATTGATCTTGGCACCACGAATTCAGTTGCGGCTGTGATAGAGGCCGGAGAAGCCGTCGTAGTCGAAAACGCGGAGGGCGCCCGGTTGACCCCTTCCGTGGTGGCCGTTAACGCAAAAACCGGCGAACGGTACGTGGGCCAGATCGCCAAACGTCAGGCTGTCACCAACCCGGAGAATACTCTGTTCTCCGTCAAGCGGCTCATGGGCCGGAAGTACACCGACCCCGAGATTGTGTCGGCCCTCAACCGTCTTCCGTACAAAATCGTTCCGGGTTCCGACGGCAGCGCCCACGTGGAGATGGCCGGACAGACCCACACCCCGCCTCAGATTTCGTCTTTTGTGCTGCAAAAGATAAAGCAGGACGCCGAGGCCAAGCTTGGTGAACCGGTCAACCAAGCCGTCATCACCGTCCCCGCCTACTTCAACGACGCTCAGCGCCAAGCCACCAAGGACGCTGGCACCATCGCCGGCCTCGAAGTGCTGCGCATCATCAACGAGCCTACCGCCTCTTCCTTGGCCTATGGGGTGGACAAAGCCCATACCGACGCCACCATCGCGGTGTTCGACTTGGGCGGGGGGACCTTCGACATTACCATCCTGCAAATGGGCGAAGGCGTCTTCGAGGTCAAATCAACCAACGGCGACACCTACCTCGGAGGTGACGACTTCGACCAGCGGATACTCGACTGGCTGATACAGGAGTTCCGCCAGGAGACCGGCATCGACCTCGGCAACGACAAAATGGCGCTGCAAAGGCTGCGGGACGCAGCCGAGCGGGCCAAGGTTGAACTGTCCAGCGTGCTGGAGACGGAAATCAACCTGCCCTTCATTACCGCAGACGCCAGCGGCCCTGCCCACTTGGTGAAGACCCTCAGCCGGGCCCGGCTGGAGCAATTGGTAGATGCATTGATAGACCGCACCGAGGCGCCGTGCCGCCAAGCGTTGACCGACGCCGGCTTGACCTCAGGCGACATCGAAGAGGTCATCGTCGTGGGCGGCATGTCCCGGATGCCGGCCGTACTGGAAAAGGTCAAGCAGGTCTTCGGCAGGGAACCCAACCGCAACGTGAACCCCGACGAGGCGGTGGCCTTGGGTGCGGCCATCCAGGCCGGCGTGTTGTCCGGGGACGTTAGCGACATCGTGTTGCTGGACGTAACCCCGCTGACTCTGGGCCTGGAGACGTTGGGCGGAGTCCTGACCACCCTTATCCCCCGCAACACCACCATCCCTACCAGGAAGGCGGAGACTTTCACCACCGCCGCCGATAGCCAGACAAGCGTAGACATTCATGTGCTGCAGGGCGAACGACCCATGGCGGCGGATAACAAGTCCATTGGCCGCTTCATGCTGGACGGCGTCCTGCCCGCCCCCAGGGGCATCCCCCAGATCGAAGTCATGTTCGACATCGACGCCAACGGGATTCTGAGCGTGTCAGCCCAGGACAAGGGGACCGGGAAAGAGCAGAAGATCGTAATTCAGTCAGGGTCGGGGCTATCCAAAGAGGACATCGACCGGTTCATCAACGAAGCCAAGGCCAACGAAGCCGCTGACCAGCAGCGAAAGGCCGCAATAGAGACCCGCAACCAAGCCGATTCCTTGGTCTACACCACCGAGAAACTGCTGCAGGACAACGCCGACAAGGTGCCCGAGGACTTGAAGGCCGAGGTGGAAGGGAAGATAGCAACCCTGAAGACCGCTATCGCCAATAACAACGTGGCCGAGATGCAGTCCGCAATGGCGGACCTGAATGCGTCAATGCAACGGTTGGGCGAGGCCGTTTACAAGCAGGCGGAAGGGCCTGCGGGAGGCGCGGGAGGCGCGGCGGATGCTCCGGGAGCAGGGCCGTCCGGTGACGATACCGTCGAAGGGGAGTTCAGGGAGGTCTGAATCCGGTATCAATGTCATTATCGCGAGGCTGTGGCATCTGATATAATAAGGGTCCTGACCTCGTTGCCGTCGAACATTCAGGATTAATCTGATGGAGAGGACATGAGCACTCAGCAAGACAGCGCGGAACAAGAGGTAATTGAGAACGGCGAAGCCAACGTCGGCGAAGCCAACGTCGTCGCCGAAGCCAACGTCATTGACGGGATCGAACAGCCATTGACCCGTCTACAGTACCATTACCTTAGTCTGTTGCAGCGTCTGATAGCCGTTAAGAACGGATACCAGACCGATCCGGACTTCGAAGCCTGGATGATGAGCGCAATTAACAAGTCCATCTATGCCACGCTTCGGGACGCTATCGAAGCCAATATTGGGGATGCGGCCAAGGAGATCTTGCACCGCGAGCATCAGGTCAACTAGACGAACTCTTACAGGCCGGGCCCAGGGATGGCACGCCGTTAATCTGGGCCCGGTCTAGCTTGCTGGGAAGTGGACCGGAAACACCCGCTTCTTGATTCGGGCCACGCTCTCTTCCGCAAACCGCTGTGCTTCTAACCGCACTTGGTCCGGTATCTCTGGGATTAAGGTGTCCCTCAGTGTACCTGGCCCGTGCAACCGTATAAACTCATCCGGTAGCCGGTCCGGCCATTCAACGTCGAGCATTACGCCGTAAGCCAGCGTCCAAGCCCGGGCCACTGCTCCCAAGTCGTACCCCCCTCCACCCAAGGCCAGCCAAGGGATACCCAGCTTGGCCATTTCTCGTATAGCTTCAACATAACCCCTGGTTGTTATTTGTAGGTGGGTCAATGGGTCGCTGTGGTAAGTATCGATGCCCAGTTGGGCCACTAGGACGTCCGGGGCAAACGCCCCCAACAGCGGCGGAACGACGTCGTGAAAGGCTCTCAGGTAGGTCTCATCGTCGGTATAGGGATACAAAGGCAGGTTGACCGAGTATCCCACCCCATCCCCTGAGCCGGCCTCCGGCACAAACCCCGTCCCCGGGAACAGGTATTGGCCCGATTCGTGAATAGAGATGGTCAACACTCTGTTGTCGTCGTAGAACGCCTCCTGCACTCCGTCGCCGTGATGGGCGTCGATGTCCAGGTAGGCCACCTTCAGTCCCCTCTCCAGCAGGTGCTTGATCGCAACCGCCGGGTCGTTGAATACGCAAAACCCCGACGCATGGTTGGCCGACGCATGGTGCAGTCCGCCCGAAATGTTGAAGGCCACGTCCACCTCTCTGTTGGCCATCATCTCGGCTGCCACCAGCGTCGCCCCGGTGCTAAGTGCGGCCGCATCGTACATGCCCCGGTACATTGGGTTGTCGCCTTGGTTGCTGAAGTTGAACCGCCCGGGATCGTACCCGCTCAGGCCCGTGCTGAAGCTTCGTACCGCCGAGATGTACTCCGCGCCGTGCAGCTTCCTTAGCTCCTCTTCGGTGGCCGTGCGCGGCGGCACCAGGACCGAGTTATTCTCGTCGAACGCGCCGTAGTTTCGCAGAAGGTCGTAAGTGTATCGGAGCCGTACCGGACGCATCGGGTGGTCCTGGCGCAGCTCATGCTGGGACATCGCATCGTCGTAGATAAACGCGGCGCGAGGGCTCACGATGCCTCCTCGGAGACTTGAACTTGGTGTAATTCAGACGTCATGTTCGACCATGGCGAAGCCCGGGAATTCCGGCTCGGCCCATTGGTGGGAGTCTATTGGAATTTCAATACTCGGTCAAGAAAAAGAGGGCCTCACTGACCATCCTCCAAGCTTCTCATTCAAGGTCGGCAGAGGGTGCCCCGTCGGCTCTGAATCTTCCATTCAAATCAAAATGACTCCGAATTTTGCCCAAAACTCGTCCGGCTATCCGCTAGTAAGTCAATGGGTGCGTTGGCGTAAACTACTCTCAAGTAAGGAGTCCGGCAACCCTTGTTCCCGCGCCAAGCCCAATACCTGATAGAGTGAAGGAGACCGTGATGTTGAGAGGATTTGAGGCCTCCCTGGATTCGAGACTGAGAGAAGCGGAAGCCGCCGAGAAGGAAGTATTAAGGCTTCAGCACGTAGCGGAAGAAGCCCCCAAGTTGCGGATACAGAAGGCGAAGGAGCAACGGCGTTTTGAACGCGAGCAAAACAGAGAAGCCGCGATGAAAGCGGTGAACCATGCCGTCCAAAGCGCTGCTGAAAAACAAGCCCAGGTGCCAAGCCTTATCGCCACCGCCGGAGCTGCCGTACAAGCCTTGTACGTTTCCCTTAAGGAGATTGCACGCCTGCGGCAGGAAGCTGTGGATTCTCTGGCCATCGCGGACCGCATAGACTACGAAATGGAGGTCGAGGAAGGGGAGGAACGCGAGGTCTCCATGGACCGCGACCCCAGGGGTTTGGCTTACGCCATCGCCGCCCGCCACGGCGATGGCCGGGTCAAAGTCTTGCTGGAGGGGATGGACCCCGGGTTCGATTACCTCAGGGACTGCGACCTCAGCAGCCCGCTATGCAGGTCCATAGCACGGCTCACGGTGGAACAGGCCGTGGCGTCATCCAAAACGGAGCCGTCCATCCATCCCCAGAAGGCCGAATAGCCTGCTATCCTCGCCGGGTAAAGTGCGGCGCCGGTACGACCTTGGCTTGTACCGGCGCAGTCATCTGTGACCAGGCGCGTCCTGTTCCGGACCGCTGTGCCGTATAGCCTTCCGTCCCTGCGCCGTCCCAGGTCCACCCTTGTACACGCCCGCGCATGTTCGTGTAAAATACCGCTCGGCCAGAATCTCACCCCAGGAGCCCTTCACGGTGCGCCGGGACCTTGTTAGAGAATTCTATCGGGAGGCGAGTAAAAATGTCCGTTCTCGTATTGCTGGAAATTAACGTGAAACCGGGGAGCATGGACGACCTGACCACCTATCTACGCGATGAGCTTCATCACACCCGCGGGTCCGCCGGTTGCAACGGGCTGACGGTCCACCGGGGTCAGGACGACTCCAACAATGTCGTCATCGTGGAGAATTGGGACACACGGGAACAATACGAGGCCTACCTCAATTGGAGAGCCGAGCGGGGGGACTTGGAGAAAATGGGCGCGTGGGTCGACGGTGCTCCCAGCATCCGATATTTCGATAACGTAGGGGTATAGCCTGGTAAGAACCGCATAACGGACCTTATTTGATGAAATGCAAAGGCCCATTCGCAGTGCGGCGGGCCTTTTTCTTCGTCAGGGTCACCGTGAAGCGCCGCTGGCGAGGGAATCACTTGGCGGTGAATCCGCCGTCCACCACAAGCTCGGCCCCGGTAATGTAGGAGGCTTCGTCGGATGCCAGGAACAGCACCGCGTTGGCCACCTCGATGCGGTCCCCTTCCCGTCCCAGCGGCGTGGCGTCGATCAAATGCTGCCGGGCGCTGCGAACTTCCTCGTCGGGAATCGAGCTTGCCATTGGCGGCATATAACCGGGATGCACCGAGTTGGCCCTGATGCGGTCCTTGCCGTGACGGACCGCCGTTGCCTTGGTCAAAAGCCGGACCGATCCCTTGGACGCATTGTAAGCCGGATGTCCGCTTTCGCCGCCCACCAACCCCATTATGGAGGATATGTTGACAATGGACCCGCCCCCGGCCGCCTGCATCCTGGGCACGGCGTGTTTCGTTCCCAGGAACACGCCGGTAGAGTTGATGTTCATAATCCTTTCCCAGTTCTCCAAGCTGCCCGGATCGTCCACCGATCGGCTGCTGATGCCCGCGTTGTTCACCAGGATGTCCAACCGTCCGAAACGGGATACCGTGCTCTCCACGGCGGCTGCCCAGTCCTCTTCGCTGGTCACGTCGAGTCTTAAGAATAACGCCTCTCCGCCGGCCTCGACTATTTCCGCCTCGGTCCGTTTTCCATCCTCTTCCAACACGTCTGCCACCACAACTTTTGCCCCTTCCGAGGCGAACAGCTTTGCTTCCACGGCGCCCATTCCCCTGGCGGCGCCTGATATCAGGGCAACCTTGCCTTCCAGTCTCATCGCTCCTCCGTCCAGTCAATGTATTTCAAACCCCGGGGTTCCCCGCATTATATCCAGTCTGCATCCCGCGGCAATCACACTTCGAAACACTATCCCGCCCCCAACCCGTCCTACCCAAGGCACATGCAAAGTCTTTTCCCATAGCGAAACCCAGCGCCTAACCCGCAATTGCTATGAAAATAGGCCATTTTCATGTTCATATATGGCCCAAAGGAGACGAGAAGGAGCGCGGGCGTCCCGCCCGCACAAGGTGGGGACGACTTTGCACATGCTTTGCGTCCTACCCGCCTCACCGTCCTACCCGCGCAAGCGGGAATCCACCGTTGGAGTATGCGACAATAGCCCTGGCAGCCGGGTCCTACCCGCGCAGGCGGGAATCCACCGCACCGTCGCCGCTGGACACACCACCTGAAACGGGACACTACCGATGTCCATGCAGGTCTTGAAAACCCTATATTTTTCTGGCAAGATGATGTCATGCGTATAGGAGCATTCGAGATACCCGAACCGTTGCCCGAACTGCGGGACCCGCACGTCTTTGCCATGATCAGGCCTTGGGTTGACGTGGGAAGCGTAGGTACGCTGACCCTCAACCGGTTGGAGCGGTACTTGGGCTCCAAGGAATTGGGCGGTCTGGCCCGGCCCGGCAATTTCTTTGACTTCACAAGGTACCGCCCGGTTATGAAGAATGTGGACGGGCGGCGTGAAGTAAAAGTCCCCAACAGTATTATCCGCTACGCTGTCTCTGAGAACGGCCCGGACTACCTCTTTTTCCACCTGTTGGAACCCCACTCCAACGGCGAAGACTACACCGATTCTATCCTGGAAATCGTGAAGCACTTCGGGGTCAAGAGGTACTGCCGCGTTGGCGCAATGTACGACGCCGTGCCTCATACCAGGCCCCTTCTGGTTACAGGCAGCTTGGGAGACGTTCCGCAGATTAAGTCTGTGGCCAACTTCAGGCTCCGCACCAGCACCTACCAAGGTCCCACCACCATAATGAACCTGCTGTCCGAGGGCGTGGAAAGCTCGGATATAGAGTCCATAAATTTCATGGTGCACCTGCCCCAGTATGTGCAGCTTGAAGAGGACTACGCGGGCACTTCCCGCATGATTGAGGTGCTGGCCTCCGTTTACAAGGATATTCCCGTCGACCTCGCCCCCACACGCCGCGGGCAGCGCCAGTACCGGGAACTCAACGCCACTATCGAGCGAAACTCGGAGTTGAAGGACCTCATCCAACAGATGGAAGCCCACTACGACGCCCAGTTGGACTCCGAAGAGGCCAAGAAAGAGAACGCGGTGTCTCCCACAGACCTGTCCCCCGAAATCGAGAGGTTCCTCAGCGAGTTGGGCGAGAGGCTGGACACCGACCCTGAATAACCCCGGCCAATCACCTTTATAACCCCGGCCAATCACCTTTACCTCACTTCATCCAACCGGCTCCACCTTCGCACCTGACCACGGTGCGCCCGTCCCGAATGGTGGTGTGCCCCTCACCACTCCCCTTCCGGTCGCTGACAAGGGTATGTATTTCATTTGGGACTTTACGCAGTTGAACGTGAGACCGCATAGTAGGGTAGGCTTGCTCAAATACAAAACCGCTCCCATTCCGTCATTCCGGCGTAGGCCGGAATCCAGGCGGACCCATTCCGTCATTCCGGCGTAGGCCGGAATCCAGGCGGACCCATTCCGTCATTCCGGCGTAGGCCGGAATCCAGGCGGACCCATTCCGTCATTCCGGCGTAGGCCGGAATCCAGGCGGACCCATTCCGTCATTCCGGCGTAGGCCGGAATCCAGGCGGACCCATTCCGTCATTCCGGCGTAGGCCGGAATCCAGGCGGACCCATTCCGTCATTCCGGCGTAGGCCGGAATCCAGGCGGACCCATTCCGTCATTCCGGCGTAGGCCGGAATCCAGGCGGACCCATTCCGTCATTCCGGCGTAGGCCGGAATCCAGGCGGACCCATTCCGTCATTCCGGCGTAGGCCGGAATCCAGGCGGACCCATTCCGTCATTCCGGCGTAGGCCGGAATCCAGGCGGACCCATTCCGTCATTCCGGCGTAGGCCGGAATCCAGGCGGACCCATTCCGTCATTCCGGCGTAGGCCGGAATCCAGGCGGACCCATTCCGTCATTCCGGCGTAGGCCGGAATCCAGGCGGACCCATTCCGTCATTCCGGCGTAGGCCGGAATCCAGGCGGGACCCATTCCGTCATTCCGGCGTAGGCCGGAATCCAGGCGGACCCATTCCGTCATTCCGGCGTAGGCCGGAATCCAGGCGGACCCATTCCGTCATTCCGGCGTAGGCCGGAATCCAGGGGCGGTGGGGCCGGTTCGTAGCTATAATCTCAATTTTACATACCCCTATCAGCCTTCCGATCGGGTCTATAGCCCCCAACCCCATACTGTCAGCGGCATGAAAATGCCTGTTTTCATGCCTCATACGCGGTTCATCGGAGCTGACCGACCATCATTCCCTCCTGCGCGGGAATCCACAAACGTCCCGGAGAAGAAAAGCGAGTGGCTAAGGGCGGCTCGGTTATGCTAGACTCCCTTGGGATTTAACCTCCCCTCCATGCCCATCAAAATCAACGGAACGAGGTCTATGGTAGTCCGTCAACAACCTTCATCAACCAGCAAAGGCATCATCTTCTCCGGTATGCGGCCCACCGGCCTCCTGCACTTGGGTAATTACATGGGAGCTTTGCAGAACTGGGTGGAGTTGCAGCGGGAGTACGACTGCATCTACTGCGCCGTCGACATCCACGCCCTTACCACCATCGAGTCCGCCCAGGAAGCAGCCCAGATACAGCCCAACATAGAGGACATGGTGCTCGACTGGCTGGCCGCCGGCGTAGACCCGGAACAGAGCATCGTCTTCGTCCAGTCCCACGTCCCCGAAGTGATGACCCTCCACTCCCTGCTCAGCATGGTTACTCCATTGGGTTGGCTCATGCGGGTGCCCACCTTCAAAGACAAGGTGCGCCAGATGGACGAGACCGAGGAGACCGTCAACTACGGTTTGGTGGGCTACCCGGTGCTCCAGACCGCCGACATCATCCTTTACAAGGCCGACACCGTGCCCGTGGGCCAGGACCAGGTCCCCCACTTGGAGCTGGCCCGTGAGATAGTCCGCCGCTTCAATAACAAATTCGGCGACACCTTCCCCGAGCCGCAAGCCAGGCTTACCGAGGACCCGTTGATCGTGGGCTTGGACGGCCAGCAAAAAATGAGCAAGTCTCTGAACAACCACTTGGACCTTGCCGCCAGCCCCGAGGACACCGCCAAGCGGATAATGACCGCCTTTACCGACCCCCAGCGCACCCGGCGCGACGTCCCCGGCCGCCCGTCCGTATGCAACGTATACTCCCTGCACCGTACCTTCAGCCCTCCCAACGAAGTAACCGCTGTTTACGACGAATGCACCACCGCCCAGCGGGGGTGCGTCGATTGCAAACGCCACTTGGCCGCCAGCATCAACGACTACCTCGCCGACCTGCGCGAGCGGCGCCGCGAGTTAGAGCAGCGCCCCGGCTACGTCCGCGAAGTATTGGCCCACGGCGCGGAACGCGCCCGTGCCATAGCCCGCACCACCATCGAAGAGGTCTACGAAAAAATGGGCCTCTCCTGACTGCCGCTGGCTCCTCCCCGCCATCCCCCGCCCAACTGCAACTTCAACACCCGCTAGCCGTGACGCAACCCAACCTGCGGCAACACTGCCAGTCGCGCCCACGGCCACTGTATCCAGCTTTCCCGTTTCGAAGAATCTTGTGCGGCCGGCCTCGTATTACCTCGGCGAGATCGAAAGCAAATACCCGGCCATAACCCAAGCCATATCGGAATTCCCGTGGCTCGCCAATGGCATTGAGACTATAGAAGACTTCATGGGGCCGCCGTGGGTGAAGACGGATGTCATCCTGTACTTGGAGCCTGATTTCCCGGCCGTTTCGGACTTGTTCGAAGCGGGGTTCAACGCAGGTAGCCACATCGTAATCAAGACCGACCCGGCAGCACCGGGATTTAATGGGACCCTTTATCATGAGTTGGCCCACTACTATTTTTACGGCCGCAACTTCCCCGAGTGGCTCCGCGAGGGAGCGGCGGAGCTTCTCGAGTCTTATACCCTGCACTTCAGTGAAAACGCCAGCCTACGGTCCCGTTATAGCCTCGTGCAACCTGCTCAACTTGCAAGAGTTCCGGGCGGCCAGCAACCGGTTGTCAGGGACTATCCCTCCGGAGTTGGCCACACTCTCCAGTCTGCGCCAGTTAAACCTCTCCGGCAATGAGTTGACTGGGTGCATCCCCCCGGGGCTACGCCGCGCGGATGAAAATGACTTCGACAAGCTAGGCCTCCCGTTCTGTCAAGTGAAAATGACCGCCGAGCGTGAAGGCGACCAGGTTGCACTTGTTGCCCTCTACAATGCCACCGACGGCGCGAATTGGAAGCGCAACAAGAACTGGCTGAGCGACCTGCCCATAGGTGAATAGTACGGAGTCGTCACCGACAATGACCACCGCGTTATACAACTGAGACTCAGTGGAAACCGGTTGAACGGGACCGTTCCGTCTGAATTGGGTAATCTGTCGAACTTGGAAATGCTGGTCATGGGTCGAAACCGGTTGACCGGGTCCATTCCAGCCGAATTGGGAAATCTCTCAAAGTTGGAAACGCTGGCTCTCTCTCACAACCAGATGACCGGATCCATTCCTAATGAATTGGGCAACCTCTCCAAACTTGAGGCGTTAGACCTCTTTGGCAACTCCGACTCTGGCAACCGGTTCACTGGCGAGATTCCTCCTGAATTGGGCAACTTGTCCAACCTGCAATTCCTTGCCCTCTCCGGCAACCGGTTGACCGGGCCGATCCCCACCGAATTGGCTAACCTGTCCAACCTGAAGACACTGTACCTCAATGACAACCGGTTGAGCGGTTGCATACCGGACGGGCTGGGACATATCAAGCTCACAAAGTTCGATCGGTCAAATCCCTCGTCCCACACGCCTCACCCATTCCTCCATTCAGCAAAACCGGTTTAACCCCCATAGTTGGGTTTGCAAACACGCCATAGTTGAACTTGGGAGGGATGGTCATGTGTCTGTAGTTTGCGGTTGGCTCTGGGTGGCGGCATTTAGCTTTCGCATAAGGTGATTCGCGAGGACGAGCAACTCAAGGGCGGCATCCGGTTCATCGACTAGCTCATGGTCGTGGGCGCGTGGGTTTCTTATCCCGGTCATTGAGCCGGCAAATATGTCCATGTAGCCCCGCTGTTCATCGCGGGCCGATATAGAGTCGGACTCGCTAAGCTTAAGTACAGGAGAATTAGCGCTAAAGGCCGCTCGCATTAGATCCGAGCCGTCCCTATCGACAAGCCCCGATTTATCTTTGACGGCGTTATTTAAGCACTTGAAAGCCTCTTCCACAGCCCGGGCAAAATGGCGGTCACGGAACAGCAGGCCGCTGGTCTGCTGGAGTTGGTTATCAGTAACTAACTCTTCAAAGCGGTCACGCGACTCGGAAGCCGCCTCTTGCGGCGCAATACGCCGGACCTCGTATCCGGCTTCGCCAAGGGAACGCAGCATATTCCCCATGGCGGACGCTATATCTTGGCCACTGGAAAACTCGTCCACTACGATTCATTACCATACAGGTGTTTGGCCATGCTCGCGAAAATTTGATCAATCAGTTCTGCACTGGAGGTTGGGTCGATATGAACTTGAATGTCTATATGTAAAGCCGGACGGTTGGTTACTAAGGCAGTTTTACCGTTTTCCTCAACAGGAGTAGAAGTTTCGGTAGTAGGATCATCGACGGGCAATCCCGTCGGCCTATGGTCTGCATCTTTTTGTACTTCCCTAAGTGACTCGTCGATGCTCATTACGTAGTCTTGTCCAATGATCTCCCGAACCAAGCCGAGGGACCGGAGATTGGCTGTGAAAATTTCGGCCGCCTGCTGGCAATCGCCTTCTGACACCCCCAAATGGCGCAGTTCATCATGTAAAACTTGCCCTTCTCGGAGGCGGTTGCCCTTGAGCTTTTCATAAAGGCTCTTGAAAGGGCTGAACTGGTCTATCGCGAGTTCAAATTTCTTCTCTTGGACCTCTGTTGACAAGTGATTAGAACCTGAAACCATGCGTCCTGCATCCGTTACTGACAAAGAAGAAGCATTATAGCTCCCTTCAGTCAACCCGTACTTCAACGAACCGGAAATCAAGCTCCTAGTCTTGCTGCTAGTAGGGGAGAAACCTAGTTCATCAAGAAGGGTAAGTCGCTGGATTACACCATCAAGACCGTGTTCCAGAATGCTCTTGGGCAGCAATATAGCTTCCTCAAAAGTGATTGAGGGAAACGGTTTCGAAGGGCCACGGCTACGCCTCTGGGTCGACTCCCCAAGTTGCTCATTGGCGGCTTGTTGTGTCATATCCAAACTCCCATGCCTGCCCAACCCTAACCTACTGGGTCAACAGCGTGGCGACTGGTTCTTACAGTAATTGTAACCGACGTTACTCTTTGTTTCCTGCGGTAACTGTCTTATCTTACCCAACCACGCTTTAACAGCGAAAGACTTCTAGAGAGTGGTGTTCCAACTTGGTGATCGCAGGCGTTTGTTCAGTATTATCACGGTCAGGTTGGGTCCCCATCCCAAGGGTTGCTGGGGACGTGACGCAAGACTCATGTTCGCAAGCCGATCGTTTCCCGCACCCGGTTTGGCCCCCTGGCCTGCTGACGTAGTCCCAAGCTGTAAATCTGTCCCTCTGTGCTCTGCCAATTGTCCGCCACTTTGCCCATCGCCCACAACTCCGACAAAGGAACCCATCAGTAAACCTATCCCAACCGATCGGCTCGCCATTGGACTGAACCACCGTCGGCCTCCCGAACAAACCAGTGCTACGCTCCCTTTACCCAGTCCGGCCCTACGCTAGAATCCGCCCCCAGAATTGTTGGCTGGTCCGAGGACTGAGCCTTCGCTGGGACGATGGCTGGCCCCGGTTCTACAACCCGGCCCCAACCGTTTCGGCCTGGACCCGCGGGCATTGGACGCACCGGAATCCCCGGAACCCTCGTAGTAACTATCTCAAAACTTGGAGCGGTACCCAACCCGTCATTCCCGCACCCAACCCGTCATTCCCGCACCCAACCCGTCATTCCCGCACCCAACCCGTCATTCCCCCACCTAACCGTCATTCCCGCGCAGGCGGGAATCCATCCCAATCCTATCCTATTCATCGAGGTCCCCCTGGGTCATTCCCGCGCAGGCGGGAATCCATCCCAATCCTATCCTATTCATCGAGGTCCCCCTGGGTCATTCCCGCGCAGGCGGGAATCCATCCCAATCCTATCCTATTCATCGAGGTCCCCCTGGGTCATTCCCGCGCAGGCGGGAATCCATCGGCTTTGGATATCTACAACTGGATGTCAGCAGGGCCAGTTGATTTTGAAATAGTCACTTGGCGGCACACCCAGGGTTGATCACCAGTCCAAACCCAAATAAATCTCGCTTGGACATTGAATATATCCTCATTCAGATCAAACGAATCACAGTTCAAGACAATCCACTGACACCTGCCCCTTGCCACCTCGTGAAACACTCCTCTACCATAAATACATGCTCAACCCCACATCTTGGTCTTATCCAAGGGCGCCCCGCCCAAGCGCGGCCCTCAACCCGCCGCTCAGGAGAAGTGGGAGAAAATGAGAGGAAATGGGAGACAAATTAAAAATTTCCCTTCTGGCCCCCTCAAATAAACGCTGCGAGGTGAATGTTTAAAATGGGAGAAATAAGATCCCGCATCCGCGCCCTACAAAAGAAAATGGCCAAGGAACTGGCCATCGTCCGGCTTCGCCGCTTGGTCAAAGAATTTCGCCTCCAGTGGTTCGTCGCCCTCACCGACCATAAACCCCTGCCCCAGCCCCGTTCCTTCGGCTTCCGGGTAGTCAAGGCCGGCTTCCGGCTCCCAACCTTCATGGGGGTCAACAGATACCTGGAGAAATGCCGCCGCAAAAAGGTCGAAATCGACGACCATGACCTCCTCCGTACCCTCATCCCTTGGGTAAGGGAATACCGTCGCGACCTGGTCTGGGCGGGAGAGGACTGATTCGACGCAGTCGCCCAAATCAAACGCCCCCGGTTCAAGGCCATCGGTTAAAGGCCATCGGTTAAAGGCCATCGGATTCTAATTTAATGTTCTCCGTCATTCCCGTTTAATGTTCTCCGTCATTCCCGTTTAATGTTCTCCGTCATTCCCGCGCAGGCGGGAATCCACCCTTCCCACAGGTTGACCCTGCCGGGCCGCCGGCCAACCACGTATAATAAAGCGGCGCCGCATACCCAAGCACAGGCAAAGGCCAAACCGGGTGTGACTAAAACTGGTTGGTCAGATGGGAGCGCGGGCGTCCCTCCCGCCATATCCCATAGCGAAGACTTCCACCACTGCGGATGTACCATCCCTGATATTCCAACTACTTTTAATCATACCCGGCCAAACCATAGTGCTTGGGAAACAAAAAAATCACCGGAGACAAATGGGGGCGTGACTACCTGCTGTGAGAATCTTCTCCGAAAATACACTGCGCGATTTCTGGCGGCGCCACCCAGACTCCGAGGACGCGTTGCGGGCATAGTACAGGGTCGCTCGGCTAGCGGACTGGGCCACACCCGCCCAAGTCAGGGCTGAATTCTCCAGTGCCAGTATCTTACGCAACAATCGCGTTGTTTTCAGAATAAAGGGCAACAACTACCGGTTGGTCACCGCCATTTTTTACGCTCGTGGTCGAGTATACATACGGTTCATAGGCACCCACGCGGAATACGACCCCATAGACGCAGAGGAGGTGTAGGAATGGAATGGAACGACCCTCTCCAAAACGACGAGGAACACCAGGCTGCTCTGGCCAAGCTTTGGGAAGTTTTTTTTGCTGAACCGGGTACACCGGAGGGTGACGAAAGCGACGTGCTTGCCGACCTGATTGAGGCTTATGAGGAGATACACTTCCCCATTGATCCCCCAACCGACCCTGTCGCCGTCATCGAATTCTGGATGGACCAAAAGAGCCTGACTCAAGCCGACCTGACCCCCTGCATCGGCAGCCGGGATGCGGTTGCTGAAGTCCTTTCGTACCAGCGCCCCGTGACTCCCCAAATGGCGCAAGCCCTTGAACAGCTATTCCGCCTGCAGCCGGGACATATACCTCTTAAGCCTGTGGCGTCCCACCCACACAATCCCGACGGCTAGCCGCATATAATAGAGCACGCTACCGGCCCAAGCATTCTTCGACAAGCTCAGGACGAAAGGACTATATGACCAACACCTCAAAACGCCCCATCCCTGTAACCTCCGACGGGCGCAGCGCCTTGGACGTCGCCTTGGAGGCCGCTCGCGCGGCAGGAGAAATTATTCGCGGCGGGTGGAACTCAGACCTGCAAATCACCTTCAAGGGCCGCACCGACATTGTCACCGACATCGACGTTGCCGCGGAGAAGGCGGTCCTGGAAATCCTGACCGGCGCCTTCCCGGAATTCGGTGTACTGGCAGAGGAATCGCAACCGGTGGACCGGGCCTCACCCTACCGATGGGTGGTGGACCCGCTCGACGGCACCCGCAACTATGCCCAAGGCATCCCCCACTTCTGCACAATGGTGGCCTTGGCCGAAGGGGACGACGTCATCACCGGCGTGATTTACGACCCGGTGCGCGAGGAAACGTTCACCGCAGCGGTTGGGCAAGGGGCTTTCCTGAACGGCGCTCCCATCTCCGTATCCGAAACCTCCGAACTGTCCCGCGCCCTGCTCGGTTGTGATTTGGGCTACGTCGACGCGCGGGCCGGAGAGGCTCTGGACCTTA
Organism: Dehalococcoidia bacterium; assembly: GCA_965261795.1. Lineage (GTDB taxonomy): Bacteria > Chloroflexota > Dehalococcoidia > Lucifugimonadales > UBA3495 > CBDCFV01. Next base: position 2,594,072 of record OZ253476.1, on the reverse strand, counting down.
TACGCTCCCTCTGGCCTGGCTTGGTCAGTGTCCGCTGGATGGGGTCGTCGGGATTGGGGCTGGCCTACGCCGCCGCGGGCCGGGTGGACCTGTACTTCCACCACTCCCTGTCTCCTTGGGACTTGGCCGTGGGCTTGGTGTTGTTGAAGGAAGCAGGCGGCGTCATTGTGGACAAGCAAGGGCAGCCGGCCAGCCTGAGAAACCCCAGCGTAATCGCCTCCAACCCGGGCTTGGTGGCAGACTTCCTGAACAAGACCGAGGGTACGGCGTGGCGGTCCGGCGCACAATAACGGCGCCTGTCGGAAGTTCAGGCTGCCCCGGAGAGTGACACGACGTATGGCGTCAACTGCTTACGACATCATTACCGTTGGCGGCGGTTTGGCGGGCTCTGCGCTGGCCAAGGGAATGGCCCAACACGGCGCGCGTGTCCTTGTCTTGGAACGGGAGACGGAGTTCAGGGATCGAGTGCGCGGTGAAGCTATCATGCCCTGGGGCGTGACCGAGCTTCGCGCGTTGGGCCTCTACGACACAGTCCTGAACGCCGGCGGCCATCCCTTGGCGTTTTGGGACGGCTACCAGGATGGATCGCGGTCGGGCCACCGCAACCTGGAAAGGACCACGCCCTGCCGGGAACCCGTGTTGGCCTGTTTCCATCCCAATCTCCAGGAAGCCTTCCTCCAAGCCGCTATCCATGCTGGGGCGGAAGTCCGCCGGGGCGCGAGGCTTTTGGACATTACTTGCAACGGAAACAGCTCGCCTTTCGTCATTCCCGCACCTGCCGTCATTCCCGCACCTGCCGTCATTCCCGCACCTGTCGTCATTCCCTCATCTGCCGTCATTCCCTCATCTGCCGTCATTCCCGCACCTGTCGTCATTCCCGCACCTGTCGTCATTCCCGCACCTGCCGTCATTCCCGCACCTGTCGTCATTCCCGCGAAAGCGGGAATCCATTCCATGACCGTCGCGTTCGACGGACGCACGGAGGTAGTATCAGCCCGTTTGGTGGTAGGGGCCGATGGCAGGACTTCCCAGGTCCGCACATTGGGTGGATTCCAAGTGCGCCATGGTCCGGACGGGAACATGGTCGCCGGGATTCTGCTGGACGGCGTAACCGCTCCCGACGACGCCACTTTGGCGGGTATGAAGAGTGAAAACGGCCTGTTCGTATTGCTCTTCCCCCAAGGAAACGGTCAAGCGCGAGCCTATGTATGTTCCCGGGTCCAGGAGAATTTTCGCTTGCGGGGCCAACAGGACCTGGCTCGCTTCCTCGACCTTACCATCCAAGCGGGCGCGCCGGCGGAATTTTACGCTGACGCCCAACCCGCCGGGCCTCTGGCCACTTTCTCCGGCGCGGCAGTTTGGGTAGACAAGTCCTACCGTAACGGCATCGCCTTGATCGGCGACGCCGCGGCGGTGGCGGATCCCACTTGGGGCCAGGGTCTGTCTATGGCTCTGGCCAACGCTAGGGAATTGCGGGACCAGTTGATAAAGCATGACGACTGGAATGACGCCGGGGAGGCCTACTCAGAAGCGGGGCTTCAACTCCATCACACCATCCACACGGCGGAAGCTTGGGCAACCAGGTTGATGCTTGAAACAGGCCCGGACGCCGACGAGCGTCGCAACCGTGCCTTTTCCCTGTGGCGGGAAGACCGGACCCGCAACCCGGACACCTTCCTGAGCGGCCCGGTGCAACCCTTGGACGAAACGGCCCGCCGCAGGTACTTCGGCGAAGAATGATGCAACTTCGGTTACTCCAGTCGGCGGGTGCCCTTCAAACCCACGCCTGCGAACAGGCTGACAAACGCCAGCACCGTCCCGTTCACCAGCAATGCTCCCTGCGCCCCCAATGCACTGGCCAGTCCGCCGAGCCCCAAGTGGCCTATCGGCGCTGTCCCGATACTCAAGACCCAGGAACCCATCGCCCGTCCCCGCTCCTCTTCCGCAACCGCTGTCTGCATCAGAGTTTTATATAGGGTATCAACCGCGTGAGCAGAAGCGTTGACCACAGCTAGCACCACAAGGAAGACATACAGGTTGGCCGAAATGGAAAAGGCCATCTGCCCCAGACCGAACAGTCCGGCCACCAGGAACATCAGCAGGCCCTTCTTCCGGTAGTCTCTCAGGCTCGCCAGCAGGCCCAAGCCTATCAGCCCCCCGCCCTGACGCACCGCCGTCATAATCCCCAGGCCGGCCGGCCCCACGCCAATGACGTCCTTGGCGAACACCGGCAACAGTGTCATGTGCGTGAATCCGAATACCTCGGTAACCGACGCCAGTCCCATCAGTATCAGCAAGCTGCGGTTCTGCCGCAGCAACTGGATGTACCCAACCAGGTTCTGTAGCACCGACTCTCGCACGCGCTGTATGGCCCGTTGGGGCGTGCGTACCGCGAACAACGTGAGGCCCGACGCGACGTAGCAGGCCGCAACCGCTATGTACTGCCATCCCGGCCCCAGCGCCTCGATCAACACCCCTGACGTCAAGGACCCGGCGATACCTCCCACTTGCATGCTGATTGACGTGAGCGCAAGCCCGTTCAGCGCCTGCCGCGACCCGATGATGTCGACGGTATAGGCTTGGCGGATAGTCAAGGCAAAAGCGAATACCGAACCCTGGGCAGCCACCAGAAGGATGACTGCCCAAACGCTGGCGTTGGTCGCCAGGATCAACAAGGCCATCGTGGCTGCGACGCCGCCTGCCAGGAGCGTCACCAATCGCAGAAACGCCCGGCGCTCCAACCTGTCGCTCAACGTGCCTGACAGGATTCCCAGGAAGAAGAAAGGCGCCATACGGGCAGCGGAGGCTACCCCAACCATGAAAGACGACCCGGTCAGTTCGAACACCAGCCAGCCAACCGAGACCTGCTCCATACCGTTCCCCACGGAATAGAACAGGATCGACACCCAGAGCAACCGGAAGTCCAGGAATTGAAACGACGCCGCCCAAACCGGAGCGGAGTGCGGACTCCGGGCCATCCGGCTGACCGCCGGCGAAATGGCGATAGCCATAAGGATGAAACCGGACACCATGGCGGCCAAGGAGAAAGAAGTCACTTTTCTGGCCTACTCATCTGCCGTCCTGCGATACTCGCCCTTGGTCACGATTCAATGCGTCTGCCGAACTTGAATCACCCCCACCCGTACCAGGTCATCCGTTTCCTCCTCGGAAAACCCGAACTCCAACAATACCTCCCGGCTGTGTTCTCCAAGGAAGGGGGCCCTGCGGCGGATGCGCCCCGGTGTCGCCGACAACTTCACTGGTATTCCGATGTTATGTAATGTCCCCAACTCCGGGTCATCGAAGTCGACCAACATTTGCCTGTCTCGTACTTGTGGGTCTTGGTAGACTTGGTCCATTTCGTAAATGGGGCCGGCTACCACACCCGCCTGCTCCAACACGGCCATCCAATGGGCCGTGGTCTCCCCGAACAAGGTCTCTTCCAACAGGGAGGCCAGTTCGACCTCCCGGACTTTCCGGTCTCCGGGCATCCTGAAACGTTCGTCCTCGATGAGGTGATCCAAGCCGAGAGCGCGGCAGAACTGTTCCCAAGTGGGCTGCGTAGCGGCCCCAATGTTGATGTACCCGTCGCTGGTCCGTAATGCTTGGTAAGGTGCGGAAACCCGGTGGGCCGAGCCCAATGGACCGGGAATCTCTCCGTTGGCGAAGAACCCCGACGACTCCCAAACGGTGTAGGAGATTCCCGCTTCCAAGAGAGACGTATCGACCATTTGTCCTTGACCGGTATTCTTGGCGTGGATGTAGGCGCACAGGATGCCGTTGGCAGCCAGTATGCCGGCGGAAATGTCGGTAATGGGAACGCCCACCTTTGCCGGTGGGCTGTCCGGATGTCCGGTAATGCTCATTAACCCGCTCATTCCTTGGGCCACCAAGTCAAATCCGCCCCGGTTCCTGTAGGGGCCGGTGCCGCCGAACCCTGAAATGGTGCAGTAGACCAAGCTCGGTTTCAGTTCCGAAAGACGGGCATAGCCGAGGCCAAGCCGGTCCATGACCCCTGGCCTGAAGTTCTCGACGACTACGTCGGCCTGCTGCAGCATACGTTCGAAGACGGTTCGGCCCGCTTCCTGCCGAAGGTCAATGACCATGCTGCGTTTATTGCGGTTCACCGCCATAAACCCCGCGGGAGCTTCCCCAACCAGAGGGGGGCCCGAATGGCGGTTGTCATCCCCGCCGTTGGGCTTCTCCAACTTGACCACGTTGGCGCCCATATCCGCCAAAACCATAGTGCACACTGGCCCCGCCAGTATTTGGGTCAGGTCCAGAACTACCATACCGTTGAGGGGAAGAACACCTTGTTCACCGGGCATATTGCTCACCAACTGCGTAAATCTGTAGCGTCTAATGGAGTACCTTAAAGGAAAATCACCGAAAAAGCTTAGGGGGCGCGAAGACGAATAGCCCCAGAAGTATACAAGAGCGGGTCCCACGGACGCCATGAATGGGAGACCGATGCTGGTGGGGGGTGATTTTTTGCCATTATCAATTAACTGCTGTCGATTACTCACATCTGCACGTCCAATGGGTCAAATCACCCGTGGCCGCAGCGTTCCTCCTGTATATCGTCTACTCCAGGAATTGAAGATGGTTGAAGGGTGGTGATGCACGAACTGAAGCGTCTATTCCCTTGATTCTGTCGATGTATTCGCGATAGAGTGCTTTTGTATATAGTGACCGGAGCCTGTAGCCATCAACTTGGAAAACCAAGAAAGGAGGGAGCTTTGAGGCGAGACTCCGACTACATCTTCCATGAGTTGACCCGCAGCATTTGCCCCGAATGCAAACGGGTCATAGATGCGCAGGTGATCATCCGGGACAACAAGGTCTACATGCGCAAAAGGTGCCCTGACCACGATTGGTTCGAGGGCATCATTAGTTCCGACGCTCAGATGTATGTGGACTCCATCAAGTTCAACAAGCCGGGGTCCATGCCCCTGGAGTTCAGCACCAAAGTCCTGGACGGCTGTCCCCTCGACTGCGGACTGTGCCCGGAGCATAAACAGCACATTTGCTTGGGCCTTATCGAGGTTAACACCGCCTGCAACCTTAATTGCCCTGTTTGTTTCGCCAACGCCGGAATAGGCTATAGCCTTACTTTGGGACAGGTCGAGGGAATGCTCGATCGGTTTGTGGAGACGGAAGGGGATCCGGAGGTGGTGCAGTTCAGCGGAGGTGAACCGACCATTCATCCCCAGTTGCTGGATATGGTGCAGGCGGCGAAGGACCGTGGCATCAGACAAGTGATGGTCAACACGAACGGCGTTCGTATTGCCCGGGACGACCGGTTCCTGGACGGCCTGGCCAAGCTCAATCCCGTCATCTACCTCCAGTTTGACGGTCTCCGCAAGGAAACGCACCTGACGTTGCGAGGAGAGGACTTGCTCGACTTGAAACTCCAAGCTCTTGGCCGCTTGCAAAGCGCAGGGCTGGACGCGGTCCTGGTCGCGGCGGTCGAGAAGGGCGTCAACGTGGACGAAGTCGGCGCCCTTGTGGAGTTCGGCATACAGCATCCGGCGGTGCGGGGAGTGGTGCTTCAGCCCGTTACGCACGTGGGAAGACACATCGACTTTGACCCCTTGGAGCGGGTGACCATACCGGACGTTATACACGGTGTCGTGGACCAAACGCAGGGTCGCTTCGTCCTGGAAGACTTTGTTCCGGTTCCTTGTTGCTTCCCAACCTGCCAAGTCAACTCTTACGTGTTTGTTGACGGGGAGACCACCGTTCCCTTGCCTCGAATGCTGGACATCGACCAGTACTTGGACTACATCACAAACCGGGCGTTGCCCAAGCCTCCCAATTCTACAGAAGTCCAAAAAGCCTTGGAGGGCCTCTGGTCCGCCTCGGCAGTGGCGGGAACGGAAAAGACCGCTTCGGAGTTCCAATGCGCCTGCGGCCCAGGCTTGGACTTGGGATATGAGTTGGGTCACTTGAAAAACCACATTTTTCAGATCGCAATCAAGGACTTCCTGGACCCGTACACCTTTAGCGTGAAACAAGTGATGAAGTGCTGCGTGGGTGTGCTGGTGCCTGATGGACGCACTATCCCTTTTTGCGCCTATAACTCGCTGGGATACCGGGAGGAGGTGCGTAACAACCTCGCCGCCCAGCAGACGCAAGCGAAACGCGCTCCCGGAACTCGGAGGGCGCCTTAACGCGGCGGCATTGGCAATTGACTATTCGATGAAGCCAGAGGCCACGCAACAACAAGGATTGATCTGTTGTGAATCCTATCGACCAAGCGGCGGCTAAAGCGTGCTGCGCCGATTTGTACCAGTCGGACTTAGCCCAATTGGTGTTCGGAGATACTCTGCATCCCGGCGGCTTGGGACTGACCAACCGGCTGGCCAAGTTGATGGGCATCCAACAGGGACAATGGATAGCGGACTTGGCCAGCGGGGTTGGCGCCAGCGCCCAAGCAGTGTCGCGGGTGTTCCACTGTAACGTCGTCGGCGTAGAGTTTGGCGCTCGTGCGGCAGCTCAAGCAACGAAGACATCGCACGGAACGCCCGGGAAAGGGCAGGCTTTCTTCGTCCAGGGCGATGCGGAATACATACCCCTACGCGCCAACCGTTTCGATGGCGTTTTTTGCGAGTGTTCCATGAGCCTGTTCCCCAACAAGGCTGGGGTGGTTGAGCAAGCGGTCCAACTTCTGAAACCCGGTAGTGTGTTCGGTCTGAGCGATGTGACGCTAACACCGGGAACTCTTCCACCGGAATTGGACGGCGCTCTGGGCCAGTTGCTTTGCATTTCCGATGCGCTGGATGTCCAAGGCTACGCGGACCTGTTAACGAACGGGGGCTTGGACCTTGTACATCAATGGGACGCTTCGGAGGAAGTCGTCAAAATCATCGACAACGTGGAATCCAAGCTGGCGGCATTCCGGGCTTGGCAGACCATTTCCAGGCAGGCAGATACAACTCTCGGCTTTCTGGAACAGGCTCCCCGAGTGATCCAAACGGTGCGCCAAATGGTGGAACGGGGAGAGTTGGGATATTGGCTGTTCGTAGCGCAGAAACCGGACGGCGTCAAATGATCTCTCGCTGGCTGCCTTCCTGTATGTCAGCCGTCGAGGCCCAATTCGGACTTCACCTGTTCCAGCGGTACGACATTTCCTTCTTGAACATCCTTGATTCCCTGCCGAAGCGCGTCCATCATTTCCGGGTCTCCCATGATTTCCATGGTCTCCATGATTGATTGGAATAATTCCCAAGGCATCAAAGCCAGCACCGGCTTCCCGTGACGAGTCAAGGCAACCGCCCGATTGTCCTCGGACAATATCTCGGGCAATTGGGTCAGTTTTGCACGGGCATTCACAATCGACATTTGCTCTGTATGGTAATCCGAAAATGTAGTCATAATCGATCCCCTCTACTCTGAGAATTCTACCAAACCCAAGCGTACCAGCCTTCGGGCCAACGCGTAGACGTCTTGTCGATCTCCTTCACGCCTTATGCCGGTGGCGATGATGACTACCCGTACTTGGCCTTGGTCTATCCAATAAATTATTCGATAGCGTTGCCCAACCGCCCGGACTGATCGATATCCTGTTAAGTCTGCTATAAGAGGATTCCCCTGCTTCTCCGGCTCCCGGGCTGGTTGTTCAGCCCTCCGCACTATTTGGCTTTGTATTCTCCTGTCCGAGATGTTTCTGATAGTCTTCAAAGCCGCGGAGGTGAATACAACCTGATAAGCCATCAGATAATGTCCTGAGATAATACGTACTTGTTATTGTACGTTAACAGTTACGTATAGTCAAAATGCGCCCCTTGGAAGTTGTTTCCCAATGATCGCTGCATATCTGCCATATCCCTATTCCCCTTCCGCCTGCGCTGATGTAGTATCTAACAGTGGATCTACGTAGGTCCGGCTTATTCGGCCACAACTTGCAAGGGCCCGGCATCCATGGACTACCTCCTGATCCAAAAGATTATTGCCGCCATATTGGTTGGCTACCTGTTGGGCGCCATACCGTGCGCTTACATCGCCGGCAAGCTGCGTGGCGTTGACGTATTTGCCACGGGGAGCCGTTTGGGTGGCACGGCCAACGTCTTTTGGAACATCGGACGCTGGACTGGCACGGCAGTGTTCGTTGGTGACCTCGCCAAGGGAGCAGCTGCTATTCTTGTAGCCCAATTGCTGGGAGTACCTCCTACCGTTGTGTTGGCCGCCGGAGCGGCGGTCGTTCTGGGCCATTGGATGTCAGTGTTTTCAGGCTTCCGAGGCGGCGACGGTATGGCTCCTCTTATGGGCATAACCTTGGTGGCGCTGGAGCCATTGCTGGCTACTGTGGGGGTAGTGACCGGATTCACGGTGGTGTTTCTGATGAGGCGGTCTGCTTGGCGCTCATGCTGGGGTGTAGTCGTCTGCTTCGCAGTGCTTCTCACGCTTGGGTTCTACTACCAAATGGACCGCGGAATGGTGACAGGGTTGACCGGCCTCGCCATCTTGGTGTTGTTGCGCAGTATGATAGTCCGGAGAAGAATAGCGGAAGGCGCCGAAGAAGATGAGATACTGCTCGACTTGGACTTGGAAGCGGACTCCGACTTGGGACCTACCGCCCAGGAAAATAGTTAGGCGCCACGGCTTGCAGGGCCTTGGGCTTGGTCTCCTTTCATGCGCTGTAGCCGCAAGGCCCAACCCAGGTCATCGTCCTCGTCTGCTTCGGCCAGCAACTCCGGCGCCAACTCAATTGCCCTGCCCAAATGGGAAAGACAACTGTCAACGTCGCCCAGTTGCGCATAAAGCCTGGCCGCGTTATACCGCGCGGTTGCAAATCTTGGGCTGCTTTCCACCGCCGACAGATATGCCGCCAGTGCTTCTTCGATCTGCCCTATCGCCTCCAATGCCGCGCCTTTGTTGCTTAGAGGTTCCGCAAAGTTCGGCCGCAGTCTCACGGCCTGTTGGTAGTCATCCAGTGCCGTCTCATAGTCGGCCAAGGCGTCGTAAGCCAACCCGCGATTGTTGTAAGCCTCCGCGTCGTCCGGCGCCAACTCTATGACCCGGGAATAGTCCGCGATAGCGGCTTCGGCGTCTTCCAGGTAATAGTTGGTCCTCGCCCGGTTGAAGAACGCAGCGGCATTCTCCGGATTACATTTAATAGCGGAGTTATAGTCCTCAATGGCTTCTTCATGGAAACCAAGTTCGTCCAAAGATGCCCCGCGGTTCAAATAGGCATTGGATATATCAGCGTTCATACCGATGACGCGGTCGAATTTCTCTACTGCCTCATTGTGACGTCCCAGCCGCCCCAGCACGACGCCACTGTTATAAACCGCCCGAAGGTAGTCTGGCTGCAACTCCAAGGCCTTGGAGTAGTCAGTCAGAGCCAGACCGCCGTCGCCCATATCGTCGTAGGCGTTCCCTCGCTGGTAGTAGGCTTCGGCCAACAAGGCGTGCTGGGCCAGCACGGCGGTGAACGCGGCAGCGGCCCGCTGCGGCTGTTTCAGGGCCAAATACGCCAGCCCCAAGTTGAACCCTGCTTCCAAGCAATCGGGACGCTGGCCAAGGACTGTTTGGTAAACGACCGCAGCATCCGCGTAGCGCCCTGCGGCGAAGCAGCCGTTCCCGTATTCCAATGTGTCCAGCCCCGTTGAGGCGGATTCTATCGCAGTGAGCGCCCGCCTCAAATCCTGCAGAGCCCCGCCGGTCAAGCTTCCGCCTCCGGGCTTGGGAGTCATCAGGCCAGCGCCGACCCCGTGTTTGATCAGCAATCTGGTAACTTCGTTTAACAGCTGCGCGTTGTGATTCATATCAAGGTGCGCTGCAAGGCCACCACAAATGACAGGCAGAGTATTATCGAAACATCGTCCCGATTCAGATGCGGGCGAACGCGAGGCCCATATCAGTTATTGAACTATGACAGGCCTAACCTTACAATAGAGCCGCACCTAAATCTATATCCAAGGGGGGGTCTACAGTGACCCAATCCAGCGAGGCCACCGTCATTATCTACACCCATCCCGACTGCGCCTTTTCCAGCGCGGCCAAGATGGACTACCGAAAACGCCAGGTCCCTTACACCGAAATTGACTTGTCGAAGGAACGAGACAAGGTTGACGACCTTCTCAAATTGACAAATGGCGAACGAGTCACGCCAGTGATCGTGGAAAACGGTCAGGCCACCATCGGATTCAAGGGCGGCACTTGAGAGTTCTAGCAACGGGCCGGTTGGCCCGCACAGAATTACTGGAAGTCCAGGATAAAACGACAGCCCTGAATCTTCCAATGTCGGATGACACTGACATTTTCCGGTTGTAGGTCTTCGCATCGGGATGATAGGATGCGCCGAGACTTCAGACGGGACGGAGGGACGATGGCAACAGGGACGGACAAGGACAAGTTAGCTGCGCTGGAAATCGCCCTTGGGCATATTGAGAAAGACCACGGCAAAGGTGCTGTAATGCGGTTGGGGGAAGTATATGACCGGCGCGCCACCGAGATGATTCCCAGCGGTTCCCTGGCATTGGATGTTGCCCTTGGCATCGGCGGCATACCCCGAGGCCGGGTAACCGAGATATTTGGCGCCGAGTCGGCCGGCAAGTCCACGCTGGCCATTCACATCATGGCTGAGACCCAGAAGAAAGGCGGCATTGCTGCGTACATTGACGTGGAACACGCCATGGATCCCGGCTATGCGGAGAACTGCGGGCTGAACTTGGATGATCTCTTGATATCACAGCCCGACAGCGCGGAACAGGCGTTGGACATTACCGAACAGCTGGTCCGCAGCGGGGCTATTGACTCGGTAATAATAGACAGTGTCGCGGCTTTGGTGCCTCAAGCCGAAATCGAAGGGGATATGGGCGACTCCCATATGGGACTGCAAGCCAGGCTCATGTCTCAAGCGTTGCGGAAGCTCACCTCCACCATCAACAAGTCCCGCACTGCGGTAATTTTCATCAACCAGCTACGGGAAAAAATAGGCATCTCCTACGGCAACCCGGAAGTAACTCCTGGCGGAAGAGCTCTCAAGTTCTATAGCTCCGTGCGGATAGACCTCCGGCGTATAGAATCAATCAAGCAAGGGTCGGAGATAGTCGGCAACCGGGTCCGCGCGCGCATTGTCAAAAACAAGATGGCCGCTCCCTTCCGCGTCGCAGAGTTCGATATCATGTTCAACAAGGGCATCAGCCGGATGGGAGACATTCTCGAGTTGGGGGCAGCCGAAGGCATCGTCAAGAAGGCGGGAGCCTTCTACTCCTACGGCGATACCAAGCTGGGCCAGGGACGGGAAAACTCCAAGGAGTTCTTGACTCAACATCCGGAAATCGCCGACTCCATTGAAGCCCGAATCAGGGACCAGTCCCCGTCGCAACAGGTCAAGGACAACGCCGAGTCCTCGGATGCTTCCGGGTACGCCATTCCCACCCTCTCGGAGTTGGAGAAGGAAGAGTAGCCCAGGACGGCGGCTGTTTATCTCGGCTCGGCGACGTACCGAGTACGGGCCTGTAGGCATGTGGGGGCGGCGCGATGTCTGGACTAAGACCTGGCGGCAGCGGCGACAAGAATCCAGACTATGACGCCGCCCACAACGCCGCGCTTCGTTTCTTGGCCGCCCGCCCTCGTAGCATGGAAGAGGTCCGCCGCCGGCTCCAGCGACGTCATACCTCCGAAGTCATTGATAAAGTAATATCCGCCTTGGCTACCCATGGGCTCCTCGATGACGCGGCGTATGCTCGTCAGTGGCGTGAATACCGGGAGCGGTCTCGCCCTCGGGGAAAAGCGTTATTGCGCCACGAGTTACTGCTTCGGGGAATATCGTCGGATACCGCCGCCACGGCATTGGATGGTTTCGACGCGGCCGACAATGCCTATCGTGCCTGTAGAAGCTTGGCGTTTCGGCTGCAAGGCTCCGATTACCCCAAATTCCGGCAGCGCATTTGGTCACACCTGCAACGCCGCGGGTTCGAGTCCTACATTATAGCGGAGACCGTCACAAGGCTGTGGCAGGAATTAGCGGACTCTCTGAACAGCGATGAGGACGCCGACGACGAGAAATAGGAGTCCGAATATACCGCTGCCAGCCACTACTTGGGAACTGATAAGAAACGCCGCAATCACGGCGCCGGCAGCTATACACGCTAACCCGGTGCTCCGCTTCCGGTTGACCGACAAACTGATGAGCTCGCCAGCGCCATATCCAATGCCCACCGGAATCAGCCAGGAAACGTAAGGGATGGCGCCGAGAAAAGTGGAGGCTAATATCCAAAAGACGCTCCCGCCAACGGCCGTCGCAATGCCCATGCCAAGAGCCCGAGCGTAATAGCCTTTTTGAACGTCATAGGTGGGCAATGGGACCGTTTTCCCACAATCACGGCAACGAATTCCCACCGGTGCCTGAACAAGACAGCGAGTGCACATCGACTTGCTGCACTGACCGCATGACAGACCCGTCTCGGTATCCGGATGCCAAAAACAACGGTTTGTAATCGTTATCCCTCTTCAGGGTAAGCCCGTAGGACCCACCCGCTAGTCCAGTGTACTACTCGGTTTCCTGCGGTGTCCGCCTCACCCAATCGCTGCGGCTGTCAACGTCCCGGTCCAGAAAGAGTCTGTTGAATATGACCTTTTTTTTCGGCAGCCCTTCATACATCGGCAGCCCTTCATACAGTGGAGTCCAATTGGACAACAGCCTCTTGATAACCACCAAGACCAGCAAACCTATGCAGTACCAACTTATCACATATTGGTCGCTGCCGGTGAAGCCCCATTCTGGGAGCAATACCACCCACAGTGGCAGTAGGGCCAGAGAGACCAATACCCAAACCCCGGAAGCTCTCGTGACGGCCCAGCCCGCCACGCTCACGGCGATGAACACGGCCAGGAATAAGGGAGAGAAGGCAAGTAGACTACCGCTGGCGACGGAAACGCCCCTGCCGCCTTGGAATTTCAAGTACGGAGACCAGTTGTGCCCAATGACAGCCAGCAACGGGGCCGCCGCCAGCCACAGCGAAAGCTCCAAGCCCAACAAATACTGGCCAATCCAGATTGGAGATGATCCCTTCACCAGAACGTCGAAGACCCCCAATACCACCACCCACCGCTTGCCGACATGGTAAGAAAGATTGGACCCTCCCACGTTTCCGCTGCCATAGCTTCGGATATCAACCCCTTTTACCAGCCTGGCAATCAGATACGCCGTGGGAACGGCCCCCGCCAAGTAGGAAAAGATGTACAGCCCCAGCAACTCTATGGGCACAGTTGGCCACCAAACCTGTGTCAGGACTTGACGCCCCCTGCCAGCTTGCTGGCCGCTTCCTCTAGCATCTCAACCGTCTCCGGCGGCGGCCCTTGGATGCCGGGCAAAGGCTCTCCGGTGTTGCCAAGACCATGATAGTCGCTGCCGCCGCAGGGGATGAGACCGTAGTGCTCAGCCAACCTGGCCAAGTGCTTCACTGTCTCTTCGCTGTATTGGGCGTAGTAGACCTCCATGCCGATGATGCCCGCATCGACTAACTCGGCGATGGTAGGCTCCATGTTCACCAAGTAGGCAGGATGGGCCAACACCGGCACTGCACCAAACCGGGCCAACATCTCAACCGCTTGCGCAGGAGTCATCTTGGTTCTTTCGACGTATGCCAGCCCGTTGCGTCCCAAATACTCTGGGAACGCCTCTCTGGGCTCCTTGCAGTATCCCTGCTCCACCATGGCCAGCGCGATGTGCGGGCGTCCCACAGCCCCGTCTCCGGCGATAGCTTGGACGCGTTCCCACTCCACGTGCACGCCCAGAGTAGCTAACTTCTCCACGATCATCCGCCCGCGCTCCTCCCTGCCACTACGGAACCTCAGAAGAATCTCTTGCAGGGCCAGGTCCTTATAGTCAAGGAAGTAACCCAATATGTGCACTTCATCGCCGGGCACGTCGGTGCTCAGTTCGATGGCAGGGATAATCCGGAGTCCGGGGAATTCCCGCGCAGCCTCGTAGGCTTCTGCCAAGCCCTCGGTTGTGTCGTGGTCGGATATGGCGACCTGCTTGAGCCCCTGATTGGCTACCAAGCGCACCAACTCGGTTGGAGACAGTCTCCCGTCGGAGGCTGTGGTATGAAGGTGTAGGTCGACTAAGGCGCTCATGTTAATTTTCCATCCTGTCTATGCGTTCAATAGACCGCGCCTTCCCTGACTGAACATCCACGTCCAACAGGACGGAGTTCATCATCACTGGACCAGTGGCCACGGTTAATCGCTGGGGAAGCCCCGTGAGAAACCGTTGTAAAACTGCATCGGGCTCACTGCCGATGACCGAGTCTACCGCACCGGTCATTCCAACATCGGAGAGGCAAGCTGTCCCGCGGGGCAAAATTCGCGCGTCAACGGTTCCTACGTGAGTGTGGGTGCCAACCACGGCGCTAACGCGGCCGTCCAAGTACCAACCCAACGCTTGCTTTTCAGACGTGGCTTCAGCGTGGAAGTCGACGACTATGGCTCTCGCACTTTCTCGTCCGGCCTCTTTTAGTATCTCGTTGGCGGTGCGGAATGGGCAGTCCAGCGGAGGCATGAACACGCGCCCCATAAGATTGATGACCATTACGTCTCCGTGAACCAGCCATCCCCGTCCCGGCGCGTCTGGGTAGTTGGCCGGGCGCAGAATCGGCAACCCCTCATCGAGATGGGGAATTATTTCCTTTTTGTCCCACACGTGATTTCCGGAAGTAATGACGTCTACGCCCGACTCCAGCAACTCGTAAGCCGTGTCCAGCGTGATGCCAAACCCGCCGGCTAGGTTCTCGCCGTTGGCTATCACCAAGTCTAAGCTGTGTTCCTTGCGTAGTTCTGGCAGCAAGCTCTTTACGGCCCGCCTGCCTGGTTTACCGATGATGTCGCCGATCATTAAGATGCGCAAAACCTGTTGTCCTTTCCATAGCCACAAGCCATTTATACAGCTAGAGGGGGCCCAATATCTGTGACTTGGGCCCCCTCTTCCCAGTCTAACTTTGTGCCTTTCTGTTCGTAGATGGACGCCGCCGGCCAGCGGCTTTCATCCGCTTTACCTTGCGTATTCTACATTGCGGGTCTCGCGGATGACGGTAACTTTGATTTGCCCCGGAAAGACTAGGTCTTCCTCTACTTTCCGGGCGATGTTCCGGGCAAGAGACGCTGCCTCGATGTCATCCATGTCATCTGGCTTCACCATAACTCTTACTTCGCGCCCAGCCTGAATCGCGAAAGCACGCTCCACACCCTCGAAACCTGTAGCAGCCGACTCCAGGTCCTTAAGCCGCTTTACGTAGTGTTCCAAGCTTTCCTTGCGGGCGCCGGGGCGGGCTGCGCTGATAGCGTCCGCAGTGGCCACCAAGTAAGACTCAATCGTCTCATGTTCGTCGCTGTGATGCTCCAAAATACCCCGGTATGAGCTGTAATTGATATTATGTTTCTGTGCCAACTCCGCGCCGATTTCGGCGTGCGGACCGGAGACCTCGTGCGTCAGGGCCTTGCCTATATCGTGGAGCAATCCCCCAAGTTTGGCTACTTCAATGTTGGCCCCGGCCTCGGCAGCCAGCATACCCGACAACAAGGCCACCTCGACCGAATGCTTCAGTACGTTTTCGCCATAGCTGTAGCGGTACTTTAATTGACCCAGAAGCCTGATTAGCTCCGGCTCCAAACCGCTGATTCCAACTTCAAAGGTCGCTTGTTCACCGGCTTTCCAAATGGTGTCCTCAATTTCTTTTCGGGCCCGTTGTACTACGTCTTCGATCCGGGCCGGTTGGATGCGTCCATCAGAAATAAGCTTTTCCAATGCCGCCCGCGCGATTTCTCTCCGGACCGGGTCAAAGCAGGAAATCGTTACCACTTCCGGGGTATCATCGATGATCACGTCAACCCCGGTAAGTGATTCCAGGGTTCGTATATTCCGTCCCTCACGGCCGATGAGACGCCCTTTCATCTCATCGTTGGGCAGGGAAACCACAGAGGTTGTAACCTCGGAAACCACATCGGTAGCAAGACGGTTAATTGCCAGAGTGATGATGCGGCGAGCGTTTTCGTCCGCCCGCAGTTTGAACTCTTTTTCCAACTCGTAGAACCGGCGCGACAGATCATGTTGGGCCTCTTCCTCGCCTCGCTTGATCACTATCTGCCTGGCGTCGGCTACGTTAAGACGGGCAACGCCCTCCAAGGCTTCCAATTGCTGGGCTTTGACAGCCTCAACTTCCCCAAGCACATTTTGCACCTCGGCTTCCTTGTCGGCCAAGGCCGCTTTTTGCTTTTCGAGAGCTTCGGTCTTCTTCTCTAGTTGCTCCTCTCTTTGGAAGAACCGGCGTTCCGACCGTGTAAGCTCTTGGCGTTGCTCCTTAAGCTCGTTCTCACCTTCTGTACGAAGCTTGAGCACATCTTCTTGTGCGGCTAGAAGCAGCTTTCGATGCTCCTCTTCCGCCTGTGCGGCGATTAGACTGGCGCTCTCTCTGGCGTTTTGTACCCGCGTACCGTCAAACTTGGACCTTAGAAACAACCACGCAGTCGACCCTATCCCAGCGGCCGTCAGGACGGACAAGGCTGCGATGATGATGATGGAAATCACTTTATCACCTCTCCCTTGCATCCTATTTTGGCTGGGTAATCTCTATGTCTCTCCCGCGCACCATGCTAACCATAAGCTTCATCAGTGTCAAGGAAGAAGCACCTCCGCGAGGGGCCTTTCGATCATCCACGCGGGCTATTGAGCCTCCATGCTGGCTGCACTATAATGCTGTTAATAACTACCATCAAACTTAGCCTGACAAAGTCAACTTCCGCAGGTGACATTGCATGCCCCCTCAGGACTACTACGAGACGCTGGGAGTAGCAAGAAGCGATAATGAGGAGGATATACGCAGGGCATTTCGCAAGAAAGCCATGGAGTATCATCCGGACCGCAACAAAACTCCTGGAGCCGAAGATAAGTTCAAGGAGATCAACGAAGCATATCAAGTCCTCTCCGACAGTAAGAAACGGGCTCAATACGACCGCTATGGCCATGCCGGCGTAAATGCCAACGGGGGCTTCAATCGTCCGTTTGACGGTTTCGACGTGTTCGGCGGATTCGGGGATATATTCGATTCCTTCTTCAATGACGCAGGTGGTTCCCGCGCTAGGCAGGCACAGCGCGGCGATGACCTTCAGCAACGGGTTGTATTGTCCTTCGAGGAAGCCGTTTTCGGCGCCGAGCGCAACGTGGAGACTACCCGCTTGGAGAAGTGCCAGCATTGCTCGGGTGCGGGCAATGAACCCGGCACCAAGGTAACCACCTGTCAGTCCTGCCGTGGAAGCGGCCAAGTCCGGCGCTCTCAACGCAGCGTCTTCGGCCAATTCTCGCAAGTAACCCTGTGCCCCAATTGCCGCGGATCCGGAAACGTGATCCAAACCCCATGCAAGCAGTGCCGGGCCGCGGGAGTTGACAAACGCAAGCGCAAGATCTCTGTAACCATTCCTGCAGGGGTGGAGGCAGGAATGCAAGTGCGTCTCACCGGAGAGGGCGACGCCGGGCGGGAAGGCGGCCCCCCAGGCAACTTGTATGTTCAAATTGATGTCCGCCAGGACAACGACTTTATCCGTGACGGTCATGACCTCGTTTATCGCCTGCCGGTGAACCTGGCCGAGGCAACCTTGGGAGTGGAGAAGCAGGTCCCGACTTTAGAGGGTGAGTTACAGAGCCTGAAGGTACCCGAGGGCACCCAGCCAGGAGCGGAGTTTCGCATTCGTTCGAAAGGCGTGCCTCACCTTCAAAGCGACCGGAGAGGAGACCTGAGAGTGGTGGTAGACCTGCAGGTGCCGCGTTCTATTAACTCCAAACAACGCAAGTTATTGGAGGAGTTGTCCCGTTCGTTCGGCTCCCCCAACGGGACGGACCATGCTCCCGATGACCCAGACACCGAAGAGGACAAGGGTCTGTTCGGCCGCATCAAGGAAGTCCTGGGTTAAGAGCTTCCATGTCAGGCTTGGCAACCCGCATCGTCGACCTGGGTCTTCTGACTGCCCGCAGAGTCAGGCTCCGGTTTAATAGCGGTCGTTCCCAAGGCTTGCCGCACGCAATTCCGTTGCGCCTCGGGCGCTGACGCTTCGAGGTTCGGCTGGATTCAAATGACTTGGCAAGAATTAAGCATCTTGGTCCCCAACGAGTACGTAGAGCCTGTTTCCTATTTGTTTACCCGTTACGGTAAGGGCTTGTCCATGGAACGGGAAGATCGGGACCGGGTGATGCTGCGTACCTACTTGCTATCATCCTCCCGGCAACGGTTGGCCCGCATTGAGGTTGGACTGAAGTTGGTCAGCATTCTGGAACCTTTGGGCGACATGACTGTCACTCCCTTGAAAGATGACGAGGAGTGGCAAAGCCAGTGGCGCTCTCATTTCAATCTGCTACGGGTCGGTAGGCAGTTGGTGATCAAACCGTCCTGGATCGAGTACTCACCCGAAGCGGGCGACAAGGTAATCGAGCTTGACCCGGGTATGGCCTTCGGCACCGGCTACCACCCGACGACGTACACTTGCTTGGAGGCTATGGAAGACCTGCTCAAGCCCGGCATGGTTGTCCTGGACCTGGGAACCGGCTCCGGCATTTTGTCCATTACCGCCGCAATGCTGGGAGCATCGCGGGTGGTGGCGTTGGACATCGACCCTCAAGCGGTACGGGCGGCAAGACAAAACTTTCGCCGTACCAGGGTCCAAAAGCTGGTGGCGTTGACTCAGGGGTCCATTCCTCACCCTCTGGCGGGGCATGGGCAGTTTGACTTGGCAGTGGCCAATATTTCGGCCAGGGCAATCCGTGAACGCGCGTCCCATATAATGGAAACCTTGGCGCCCGGCGGGCATCTGATCGCCTCGGGCTTCATGTCCGACCAACGGCAAGAAGTCCACGATGCCCTCAACGAGTTGAGACTAACGCTTACTCAGGAGTGGTCGCAAGGCGAATGGACCACTCAGGCCTATAAAATGGACTGATACGGGCTTTATTGGTTTGCTTCGTAAGGACATTCTCCTTAAGCGCTACGTTGCGTGAACCCGATGCCCCCCGCCGTAAAGTGGGTGGAAATAAGATAAAATGGGAACGTTGTCAAAAAATCCAACGCCGCCACCAAGGCAAAATGTCCGGGAATGTCCGGGAATGTCCGCAAACGTCCCGAGATCTAAAATACGTGCCCGTCTCCCTCTGCGATCTCTACGCACTCTGCGGTGAAAATGGGTGGCGGACCAAAAATCCAACAGATTACGCCGTGTCTCCGGTTGAGCCCTGAAAAGTCTGACGGGATCCCGAGTTCAGCCTCTTGATTGCATTTTCCATAGCGAGACGATACCATCGTCTGTGTCGTTATTACTCTTTGCCTTCGGTAGCCTACCTGTTTACGACAGCGTCTTGAAGGCGGATCGAATGCCGGCGCAAACGGACGTGTATCGACGAATACGATGGAACAAGTCGAATTAAGCCGATTTCAGACCACCGGTATCTTGGGTGCCGGCGCCGACTATGAAGTGCGTGGCGCAGTGGATCAGGAAACGGGCAAGTTGGTGGTCCTGAAGCGTCCCGTGCCTCAAATGATCAGTCGCGGACTGCACGGCAGCACCGAGGCCCGCACCGACCGGACTCTGGAAGTCCTGCGGCAGATGGAGCATCCTGTCCCCAACCTTGCCCCCGTGTTGGGATACACGGAACGAAAGGTACACGACGACTTCTACGGCGACTCCATGGGGCAAGAATACCGGGTAGTTGTGGAGGAAAGGGCCAAGGGCATCCCTCTGATGGTCGGAGACATGAGGGCTCGTATCAGGGGTGTGCCTACCGGTGTGGGACAGAACCTTTTTGCGCTTTTCCCGTTGCTGCAATCGGCGCAGCAATCGTCGTTTCCCATACATCACCAATTGCTGGACTTGGAAGAGGTGTTCTACGCCCAAGGTTATGTCCTGCTGGACCTGCGGCCGCAAAACCTGTTTTATCAACCGGCGTCAGGCCAGGTTACGATCGTCGACTGCGGTGACTTGGCAGTCATTGGCGGGGAGCCGGACCGTCGCACGAGAGTCCAGCGGGACATCCACGACGCCTTTCTCGAAGTAGTAAAATTTTATGTCACCCCGGATACGCCGCCCACCGGCGCCGACGGCTACCGCGAGCCCTACGGACAGCGGCCCGTGGTCAACTTTGAACAGGAGTTGGGCGAGTTGGCCCAAGGGTTCGAGAATACGGACGACGACATGAAAGATGCCGCCCTTAACGTCATTGCCAAGACCAGGGACCGCGCTTACCAGGACATCGCGGGCTTCCGCGCCGACTTGGATGGCTGTCTTCAAGCCGCCAGTGCGCGGAACGAGCGACTCGCCGTGATTGACCAAGCGCGTCAAGCTTGGCTGGAAGCAATGGAGTGGCTTCGCGAGGAATATTGGACCAAGTATCTGTTCGATGCCGACGCTGAATTGAGTTCTTTCGGGGTTTGACTTTTACTTGCACCCATTCAAATCCATAACTGGGTAATGGACTTGGCAAATCTAAACTTTGCAACCGTGAGGGACTAAGGACATGATCGGCAGCACCGTATCGTCGTTACAAGACAATTCTGCTCATGGCGAAGATAGTTTTCTTCTCCGTGACCTTGGTGAGAAGGGCTTTTTGGACGCCGTTATGGACGGAGTTACTGGCCATGGCGGCGAGGAAGCTAGTCAATCGTTGGTGGAGGCGCTGTCTACCGTCGCCATAGATTCTCCAGAGGATGTCATCAAGGTCTTGGAGGAAGTAAACGATGAATTCTTTCAGATAGGCGGCGGGCGTTTTTTGCTGACCACCGTCTCCGTGTTGTTATGCTTGGGAGACCGGATGTATGTCATCGGCGCGGGAGACAGTCCCGTATTCCAAGTAGAGGAAAGCTCGATCCGCCAACTCACTGGCCGGGTTGGGGGTTTTCTTCACGTAGGTGTGTCGAAGGCCGTTGGGGCCAACGCGGAGTTGGGCGGCCTATCCCGTGCCGAATTGGCTGTGGAGCCTGGAGCCCGATTGGTCCTGGCCACCGACGGGATTACGGACAACATGATGGCGGATGAGCTTGGGGACATCGTAAGGACCGCCGCTTCGCCGGACGAAGCGGCGGAAAAGGTGAACAGCCTCGTTGAAGAGCGTCTGCAAGAGGGCCGCGTGCCGGAGTTGTTGGGTAGACGTTTCCGGCATGACGACCGCACGGCCATCTTCCGTTTCTTCAATCCCTGAACGTAAATCCTGGGTCAATAGAGAGTAGGAATGGTCTAATTTCGTCGCCCTGCCCCTTGTGGCGCCGATACTGCCTTGCTACAATTCAGCCTCTTAAACCCGTTTCTTGGCGGGCGTTACGCCAAGTAAGGAGCCCAATAGTGGGAAAAATTAACATCGCTATTATAGGTGTGGGCAACTGCGCCTCCTCTTTGGTGCAGGGTATCCACAAGTACGTTGAATTACCCGATGACGCCGATGTTCCTGGAGTGATGCACAACAGGATCGGTGACTACCGTATCGAGGATATCGAAGTGGTTGCCGCCTTTGATATCGACCAGAACAAGGTTGGCAAGGACGTATCCGAAGCCATTTTTGCCCAACCCAACAATACGCTGAAGTTCGCCGAGGTCCCCCACATGGGTGTGCCCGTGGAGAGGGGGATGACCCACGACGGCATCGGGAAGTACGTTTCCCATTTGGTCAAAAAATCCCCCCACTCTACTGCTGATATCTCGGGGATACTGAAAGAACGCAACGTCGACGTGGTCATCAACTATCTCCCTGTAGGGAGCGAAATGGCCACCAAGTGGTACGTGGAGCAAATCCTCGAGGCCCGCTGCGCCATGGTCAACTGTATACCGGTGTTCATCGCCAAGGAGCAATACTGGAGCAACCGTTTCCAGGAGCGCGGGGTACCGATAGTTGGCGACGACATCAAGTCCCAAGTAGGCGCGACCATTACTCACCGGGTGCTAACCCGGTTGTTTGAAGACCGGGGCGTGAAAATCCTCAATACCTACCAGTTGAACTTCGGTGGCAACACCGACTTCCTGAACCTGCTGGAGCGTGAGCGGACGGTATCAAAGCGGATTTCCAAGACTGGCGCCGTCACGTCCCAGATGGACGACTACATCGAACCGGACAACATCCACGTAGGACCCAGCGACCATGTGCCATGGTTGCAGGACCGGAAATGGTGTCACATTCGGCTGGAAGGCCGTTCCTTCGGCGGGGCGCCGATCAACATGGAGGTCAAGCTGGAGGTCTGGGACAGCCCCAACTCCGCCGGGGTTGTGGTGGACGCCATAAGATGCGCCAAGTTGGCCTTGGACAGAGGAATCGGAGGCTCCCTGGAGGCTCCGAGCTCCTATTTCATGAAGTCTCCCCCCAAACAGTACACGGACGATGTAGCACGGGAAATGGTGGAGTCTTTCATTGCGGAACTTGGCGTCCCTAATATTGCTGTAACGGACATCACGGAATCTGAATAACTTGGGTGTCGGTATCCTCTGCTTGATGCTTAGAGGAACTGCTTGAAAGTCGCAATGGTGTCACCCTACGACTTCACCTGGCCGGGTGGGGTGACCGCCCATGTTGCTCAATTGGCGCGGGAACTGGGACTGTTAGGCCACCAAGTCCAGGTTCTGGCCCCCTATTCTCCTTCCAGGCAGGCTGAGAACCAGGAATCGTTCGTGCCGCTGGGCAGGTCGGTGCCATTGCCCAGTGGCGGGTCCATTGCCCGTGTCTCGCTGTCTTGGTGGCTGTACCGAAAAGTGCGGGACCTTCTGCAGCAAGAGTCCTTCGACATCGTCCACCTGCATGAGCCTATGGCCCCCATTCTGCCCTTGTGCGTCCTGGAGTTCTCCAAGTCGGTCAATGTCGGAACCTTCCACGCATCCTATAAGCATACCCACCTGTATCGGCTGAGCCACCCCATCATCAAGCGGTGGCATCAACGATTGGATGGCTCCATCGCTGTGTCTCCTGCAGCCCAGCGGTACATAAGCAGCGCTTTCCCCGGCGACTACAAGATAATTCCCAATGGAATAGACGTCGACCACTTTTCCAGCAACGCCGTCCCATTCCCGCAGTACCGGGACGGCAAGACCAACATCCTCTTTGTTGGCCGGCTCGAAAAGCGCAAGGGCTTGCGGTACCTCCTGGAAGCTTACAGCCGGTTGAAATGGGACCTGCCGGATATAAGACTGCTGGTGGTCGGGCCGGGAAATCCGGACAAAGAATCGCACCAGATATTGGGCGCGCGCGGCTTGGAAGACGTGGTGTTTCTGGGTAAGGTATCGTATCAAGACTTGCCTCGTTACTACGCCACCGCCGACATATTCTGCTCCCCCGCCACCGGGGCGGAGAGCTTTGGCATCGTCCTGCTTGAGGCTATGGCGGCGGGAAAGCCTCTCATAGTGTCGGGCATCGAAGGTTACTCCGCAGTTGTCGGTCACGGAGAACAGGGATTGCTGTTTCCTCGCAAGGATGCGGGAGCGCTGGCGAATTCGCTGGAATTGTTGATCCGTAACCCGGAGTTAAGGCAGAAACTGGGTGCCAGAGGCCGCCAAGCCGTGGAGCAATACCGTTGGCGCCGGGTAGCCAGCCAAGTGGAAACTTACTATCAGGAACTGTTGGGGTTGTCCAATGGCCGTGCCGGGAAGAGAACAACTTAGGGCGGCGCTGCTCAGGTACATCGAACTCCCCGGCGCTCGCTTTCTCCACGCGTTGAAGCTTACTCCGAACGCCATCACTTTGTTGTCGTTCGGGATTACCGTGGTTTCCGCGGTGCTGGTGGCTTTGGGCTATCTTTGGGTAGGCGGTATAGTGTTTCTGGTTGGCAGCGGCTTGGACCTGATGGATGGGGCGCTGGCCCGACTGACCGGCACAGCCAGCCCATTCGGCGCGTTGCTGGACTCGGTATTTGACCGCCTGGGGGAAGCCGCCCTTTTCCTGGGCTTGGCCGTATATGCCCTGCGGGCCGATTACAATGAACGTTACTTACTGCTCTTCATCACCGCATTGCTGTTGGCGTTGGTCTTCTCCCAAGGAGTAAGCTACCTGAGGGCCCGCGGCGAGGGATTGGGGGTATTCAGCCGAGCCGGTTTGATGACCCGCCCTGAAAGAGTGGTGCTGCTGGGCATCGGCTTGTTGATCAACCAGATGATCTGGGTGCTGGCGCTCATAGCTGTAGTTTCCTGTTTCACTTTGTTCCAGCGGATGTTTACCATCCGGCGGGAATTGAGTCAGGGTGGATAAGCGTCCCCGTGCCATGTACACTGGTGACCTGTAACCGGCCAATACCCGGAAATGCAGTGACCGACTTCAGGCCCGCGCTGCTGAGCCGGGAAACTTCCAGGAGTTGGGACATCTATGCAACAGTCCTTGATCTCCGAGCAGGACAAGACCCAGCTAAGGCGCACCTTCCGGAAAGACCTGAAACGCCAAGTCCAGCTTCGCTTGTTTACTCAGAGGCAGTCCCTTCTGACCATACCGGGCAGGGAATGTCCTTACTGTCCCCAAACCGAGCAATTGATGGAAGAATTGGCTGGGCTGACTCCCAAGGTTGAATTGGAAACAGTTGATTTCTATGGCCAGCCTGACGTCGCCAAGGAACAGGGGGTAACGCGAATCCCGGCGATTGTGCTGAGCGCCGACGGGTCGGCGCGCGTCAAGTTTTACGGTGCTCCCATGGGTTACGAAATGGCTACCATCGTGGAGGACATCAAGACCATTTCTCGCGGGGTCAGCCCTCTGAGTATGGACACCCGTAAGAAGTTGCGTCAGCTCAACCAGGACGTTTACATCCAAGTATTCGTGACGCCCACCTGCACGTTCTGTCCCGGAATGGCCCGCCTTGCTCACGCAGTGGCGTTGGAAAGTCCACGAGTAACGTCCGACGTAATAGAAATACAGGAGTTTCCTGCGTTAGGACAGACTTATGGAGTGCGTTCCGTTCCCTTGACAGTGATAAACGAACATATTCGGTTTACGGGCGCGGTTACCGAAACCCAGTTTATCGAAAAGGTGATGGAAGCAGGGGTTCGCAATTCAGGCTGATCTTACGCCCAACGCGGCAACAACGGCCTTTCCAAGTCCTCATCATGGGGGTTTGGGACATCGATTTGACACCGGGTGCTTGAACCAAGTCAATCCAGTTTGGGAGAAACTATCTTGCCCAGAGAGTTATCGGGAGATCTAAACGGGGAAGGACTGAGGGTTGCGATAGTCGTAGCCCGATTTAACGAGATAATCACGACACAGTTGTTAGCCGGAGCCGTAGGCGCTCTGACCCGTTACGGCGTGAACGACGCCGACATCAGCGTGTCGTGGGTGCCAGGTTCCTTCGAGTTGCCGGTCGTGGCCAAGGCCTTTGCTAAAACCGCCCGCTATGACGCCGTCATCTGCCTGGGGGCAGTTATACGGGGCGAGACAAGCCACTACGACATGGTGGCGGGCCAAGCATCTCGCGGCATCGGCGAGGTGGGCACCGAGACTGGTGTGCCCACCATCTTCGGCGTGCTTACCACCGAGAACATGGACCAAGCCCTGAACCGGGCCGGCGGCAAGTCGGGCAACATGGGCGGCAACGCCGCGGTCGCCGCCATCGAGACAGCCCGGCTGGTGCAGGCCATCAACACAGGGTAGCAGCGATCACACCGCGCCCTGAAGAGGCCGAGGCGTGGCGCTGCGTACATCAATCGGACTTCAGGCGGGTCTCCCGTTCCTGGCCGCAATCGGTTGACGTTGGAGAGTACTATGAAATTCGGCATAACCATACCCAACAACTGGGGTGTTGAAGACCCACAGCAAGTGTTGGACCTCGGTCCCCGCGCAGAAGAGCTTGGATTCGACTCCTTGTGGGTCATGGACCACTTGTTCAACGTAGCCCACGTGAGAAGCCGGATTTACGACAAGCCTTACTACCATCCAATGTCCGTCCTGTCTTACTTGGCCGCCACCACCAAGCGGGCTATGCTGGGTACGTCGGTCCTCGTCCTGCCCTACCACAACCCAGTGGAACTGGCAAAGTACGCCGCAACACTGGACCAGATTTCCGGCGGGCGGGTAACTTTGGGAGTGGGCGCCGGTGCGACTACCGAGGAGTTCGAGTTGCTGGGCATTCCGTTGCGTTCGCGGGGCGCTCTCACCGACGAAAGCATCGCCATAATGAAAGAGCTTTGGACCAACTCACGTCCTACCTTCAAGAGTAGCCGGTGGAACATCGAAGAGACTATTTTCACCCCAAAGCCCAAGCAAACGCCCCACATCCCTTTTTGGATCGGAGGTTCCAGCCCCGCCGCCTTGCGGAGAGCAGCACGGGCAGGGGATGGATGGCACCCCTCCGGCATTTCCCCGGAGGCCTTCAGCTTGGGAGCGAGGGAAATACGGGAACAGGCCGCCGCCGCGGGAAGAGACCCGTCATCCTTGACCATGTCGGTGCGGGTGGACGTTGACCCCGCTGGTGACTTGGGTCAAATGGCCGCTACGCTGGCGGCCTACCAGACCGCCGGAGTGGAGCATGCGGTGCTCGCTATCGCCACAGGGGATACGACGGCCATTAACAGCCTTGCCGACAGGATTGCCAACGAAGTCATCCCCCAGTTCCGTTAGCTGTGGGTCTTCTCGTCTTCCGACAACAACCTGCTCTGCTCGTCGACATATTGGTTGATGACTGTCCAGTCGCGGCTCATCTGCTCGGCCTGCTCGCCCTCCGTCTCAACTCCTCCGTAGTATGCGGACTGAAATCCGTCCACTATCCGCTCTACCGGCTCCATGGGCAACAGTCCGGGCAGCGTGCCTTGATGCTCCCTCGGGGTCTGCCATTCGTCTCTGGGGCGCCCCGACTCCGCCGAAAGGTCCAGCATTGCATGATAGTACTCACGCGGATTGCGCGGCGCCGGTTGGGACTTGGCGTTGGATGCGCCCTTCCTTCCTAAACGGTCCCACCAGGACTGTAGTATCGCCGTGAGGTCCTTGCTGGCTTGGCCCCAACTGAGCAGGTTCTCACGGGTCTCCTCCACCTCCGTTCCTCCTCGGAAACGGCGGCGGAACCGGTATATGCGATACACCAACCACGCCGATAAGGAAACGGCGAGGAAGAACCCAGTCCATTTGAGCGCTGCAACCAGCGGTCCGGGTATCTTGCTGCCCCCGGTCTCATTCCGCAAGTTTTCGTGGAACTGGCGAATCTGCTCCTGGGCCCTTTCCAAGCCGCTGAGGTCCCCTCCTCCGAAAGCGCTTGAAATCCAGTTCCCTATCGCGACCAGCAACCCTGCCAAGTAGCCCAGCCCAATGAGGACCGGCTTGATTACCCACAGACCTATCGCGCCGACTATCTTCAGGGCTGCCCTCGTGACGTCATCCAACCCGCCCAGTCCCGCCGCGCTGATGAACAGTCCCAGCGCCAGCACCACCGAGACGCACGCGATTATGGAAAACCACCAGTTCAACGATATGGTGTGATAGCCACCGGCTTCAGCGGAGAAACGTGCCAACGACAGGCCCGCCAAGCCAACCCCAAAGAATCCCAGCACCAAAAATCCATTGACGAGATCGACTTTGCTGACACTGTCCAACAAAACTGCGGCAAATACCACAATCAGTCCCCACTGGAAGGAGTTTCGAACAACATCCAGCGTCACGTCGTCCTGGGCCACGGTGCTGCCGCGCCACCACAAGAGCACCAGAAAACCGAATATGAAGACTTGGTAGAAGACGGTGTGCAGGTCTGCCCCCAGGAACGCCCCTACGGGCACAAGCCCGAATCCGGTCTTCAAGTGGGACAATCCCAATAGCGAGACGAAGGTTATCCCCAGCCCAGCGACCCCGCGCAGATTGGCGGAAAACTTGAGGGTCTGCACGTAGTGGGACAGGAAGAAGGCCCAGAGGACGGCGACCAAGACCAGCCAGAATGGCAACGCCGCGGCCGCTTGGTCAAGACCCACGCTGATAATCTTGAATACCAGATAAAAGGCACAGCTTTCCAGGAAGAGGTCGACCGCTATGATCGCGCTAGTCCGAGAATACTGACTCATGCTGGTCCAAAGGCTCTAAGGCCTTGCCTATTCTCAGGACGGTTACTCTCGGCACCTCCACCGTGGGAGGAAGATCTCCGGTATACAGGACCCTGACCTGGTAGCCGCGCTGCTTAATCTGCGCTATTTCGTCCGCCAATGCTTGGTTCAGAATCGAGGATATAATTACGATAGTGGCCCCAGGCGGCAAAGAAGCCCGCTCATTGCGCAGCACCTCGGTCACTTGAGTAACAACGTAGGGACCGGCCATAGCAAGAGACTCCAATACGTGGTGAAGTTGAGCCGCCGATCTTCCCATAGGTACGCTGAGCCACCTGCCGGAATAGGTCGCCACGGCGTTGCTGACCAAGCCAAAGCTGTAGCCGCGTTCTGCGGCGTAGTTCGCCACAGACGCCGCCGCCGTCACTGCCCGCTCGAAGTAACGTCGGTTGCTGCCTTGCCAAGCGTACTCGCTCGTGGTGGCGTTCAAAGTAATCAGAATGTTCAAGGACAATACCGGGTCGTAGACCTTGGTCTGCAATCTTAGCCGACGGGCGGTCGCTTTCCAGTCGATGTGCTTCATCGGGTCAGTAGGGCTGTAATCTCTTTGACGCAAAAAACGGCTCGTGTCGTGCGATACTGCCATCCAACCCTTGTTTTCGCCCAAAGGATGGTCCTCTGGGAACACCAACTGGCCTAGGTCAACCACCCTTGGATACACCAGGATGTGATTCACGTCGGTAAATTGGGCCTCGGCCGAGGTAAACCCGAATATATCCCCGCCTCGCAATTGGGCTGGGCCTATACGGTGATAACCCCGTGCAGCGCATCCCAGCTTGTACTTCCAGGAAACCCTTTGGTACGGCAACAGCGAGGTTGTAATGCAGTGCTGCTTGGCCAATTCGTTGGCGCTGCTCCGCATGACCGCGCCGCGCAACTCCAGTCCATTGGGGAATGTGTCCTGAATGTCCACCCACATCAGCGGCAAAAGCTTTTCGTTAGACAACGTAATGGTGTACTCAATAGAATCGCCGATGAAAGCCCGTTGGTTGGAGAGGGACCTGGAGTGAGACACTCGCTTGAAGGCGAAGCGATGCCAATACTTGGCCACCAACGCCACTATAACGGAGAGGGCGCCCACAACCAGCAATAGGCCCTGGCTGGCAACAAGGCCGATGAACAATAGGATCACGCTCGCCAACAGCCAAAGCTCGTTGAGCATGGGGAAAGACTTCCCTCTTTAGACCGGTACCGGTACTTGAGCGAGGATGTCCTCTATAACGGAGTCTGCGTTTCGTTCCCGCAGGCGGGCTTGAGGCCGAAGGATGACGCGGTGAGCCAAAGCGAACGGCGCCAAGCCTTTAATGTCGTCGGGGGTTACGTATTCCCGACCTCGAATCGCTGCCAACGCTTGGCTGCACCGGTATAGGCCGATGCTGGCCCGGGGGCTGGCGCCCAACTCCACGTCTGCGTGGCATCGCGTCGCTTGGACCAACTGGACTAAGTAATTGCGCAACACTGGGTCGAAGCGAATCTCCCTGATACGCTGTTGAAGGCCCGTAACGTCGGCCTCTCCCGCCACCGGGATCAGCGTGGACAAGGGGTCTTCCGTCTCGAATCGTGACAGCATCGCCTCCTCTTCCTCTTCCCGCGGGTATCCCAGGCGCAAGCGAAGCATAAACCGGTCCAACTGGGCCTCCGGTAGTGGAAAGGTGCCTTCCAACTCAATTGGATTTTGAGTTGCGATGACCAGAAACGGGGATGGCAAGGGAATGGTAGTGCCGTCTACGGTCAACTGGCCCTCGGCCATCGCTTCCAACAAGGCGGACTGAGTACGAGGGGTGGCGCGGTTGATCTCGTCAGCCAAGACAACCTGCGCAATAATCGGCCCGGCGCGGAACTCGAAGTCGCCGCTCTTCTGGTTGTAGTAGTTGATGCCGGTAATGTCCGACGGCATCAGGTCGGTGGTGAACTGGATCCTCTTGAAGGAACAGTCCAAGGAACTTGCCAGACTTCGCGCCAGTGTGGTTTTGCCTATGCCGGGCACATCGTCGATCAAGATGTGGCCGCCGCTGAACAGAGCGGCCAAAGTCAGTTCTATAACGCCACCCTTGCCTACCAGCACTTTCTCAACGTTGTCTTTAATCCTGGCGGCTACTGGGGCAACCTCGTTGGCGACCGCCAAGGCGGCGGTATTTTGCTGCGTCATACCCCCCGCCAAGTGGCAACCCAAGTAAACGTCGCGCCGGTCATTGGGAGGCCAGGTGCTCCTCTACCTCTCGCAGGTCTTTGAAGGAATCGACGCTGCGCCAGAAGGCTTCGGTCTTTACTGCCGATATCCTTCCCTGTTGGGCCAGCCTCGGAAAGGTCTCCGTCTCATGGTCGCCCAAACCCGGCAGCTCCGGTTCAATACTCCGTTCAAACAAGTAGACCCCGGCGTTAATCCAGTAGGGCAAAGCAACCTTTTCTCGGAAACCGGTCACTTCATCCCGGGAGTCCGTGTCTACCAGCCCGTAGGGGCTTACAAAGGGCGTCACCATGAGCGTGGCGGCGTAAGATGGACTGCCCGCGCTTTTCTCCCGATGACGGTCCAACAAGGCTGAGAAGGGCTCATCGGTGATAATGTCCCCATTGAGAACGGCTACGGTCTCTTCCGATTCGGGCACCGATGAAAATCCAAGTTTGATAGCCCCGCCCCGGCCCAGCGGCGTATCTTCGATGCTGTAATGGGCGCGGATATCGTACTCCCGCCCATCACCGAAGAAGTTCCGTATCGCCTCCCACAGATAACCCGCCAAGAAAACCACGTCGGTGACGCCGGCCTTCCGAAGCCACTCAATTTGATGCAAAAGTATGGGTTTGCCGCTGACGGGAACCATCGGCTTGGGCATGGTGTCGGTCAAGGGTCGGAGCCGCTCGCCCTTGCCGCCTGCCAGGATTAACGCATACACCGTTGATGGTCCTTGGGGATGACTTACGCGCTGCAACCTGTATTTGACTGCCCGATAATATACCCGCCGCAAGGACTGGCGGTCAAATAAAAGGGCCCCGGCGTGGAAAGAGTCAGACGAGAGCCGTATCGAGTTAGTTTATGCGGAGCTTTGGGAACGAACAAATACTTTTGCCGGGAGGATAGAAGAAAGGTTGGCTACCCGGCCTGGGTTCGAACCAGGGCTTTCAGCTCCAAAGGCTGACGTGCTACCACTACACCACCGGGCAACGATTGGAACGCCGCCACCGGCAGCACCCAACCTTATTCTATTCTGCCGTCGTTGAGCGCAGGGGTCAAGGGGTCACTTCGCCATCCGGTATCAGCCCGCACTACCACTGGGGAGACCAGTCCTCCGCGTCATTGTTAGTCAAACGGCGCTGCCCGGTGCCATCGGCATTCATAACGATGATTTCACCCTCTCCGTACAACCGCGACACGAAGGCGATGCGTTCGCCGCTGGGGTCCCAAGCCGGCATGAGGTCTTCTGCGGCATTGTTGGTCAGCCTCCTCAATCCCGACCCCTTGAATTGTAGGGCGTAAATCTCGGAGTTACCGTCTCGGGCAGACACCAAAACGATGGACTTGCCATTGGGGGCCCAAGCAGGGTCCTTGTCCACCACATCGTTACGGGTCACCTGTGTAACTTGGAGTTCGCCGTGCCAAGTTCCGTCCTTAGACTTGCTGACTATGTAAACGTCCTGGTCGTCGCCTTCTCCCCGCACAAAGGCGATATGGTTGCCGTCGCGTGACCACGCCGGGTCCCGGTCCTGGCCGGAGGTGACGCGGACGAGGTTTATGCCATTCGGATTGCGCAGCCATAGACCCTGCTCCGCTTCGTTGCCTCCGCTGGAGAAGACCAACCAAGCGCTGTCGGGTGACCAATCTCCGAGTTCGTCCTCGTTTTTGTTTGAAGTGACACGGGTTAGATTCGTGCCGTCGACGTCCATCGAATACACTTCCTTATTACCGTCGCGGTCTGAGACGAACGCTATTTGTTTCCCGTTGGGAGACCACCTGGGAGAAGTGTCGTCGCTGGCTTCGCTGGTTAACCTTACGATGGTCTCTTTTTGAAGGTCCGCGAGGTTAATATCCATGCTTCCTGACTCATCCGACTGAAACACTACCAGTTTACCGTCAGGAGACAGCTGCGGTTCCATGTCCGCACTGCCATTTCCGGTTAGCATTACGGACTCGCCTGTCTCTACGTCCAACAGCACAACTTCCGGGTCGCCGTCTGCCGTTGATACGAAAACGAGCTGTTGAGGTGAAGAAACAGGGAAGCAACCCGTACTGACAAACAGCAAAAAGGCGGCCGCCAAGCATTCAAAAAGCCAAGGCGTTATAAGGCTTTTCATAAAGTCATCAAGTTGTGGGTGATGTTAGTTGAAACTTCCGAAGTTTAACCCATGTTTACTGAGAAACCGTCCCGATAACAGACAATATAGCCAACTTTCCCGGTGACTGCCTTGCTCTAACGCACCCGAATTAAGCAGAATCAAAACATCCCTGCCCAACTATCCAAAGTCCACGGTCCAGCAGAGGACCTGGTTCGAATATTCCTTGACAAGGTCGAAAGGGTCTTTTAGCATCACACCAAACGGCTGCACTTGGTCACATTCACTGGAGGCCGTAAATCCAAGTTTTCTACACCAACTCAGCCATGATTCTCCCTTGGAGGTATGACTAATGAAAGCTTATGTGGGAGCCACCTTGATCGACGGCTCCGGCAAGCCCGCAGTGTCGGACGCTGCGGTGCTGATTAATGGGGAGCGCATCGAATCGGTCGGCCCGCGCGCGGCGGTTTCTTGGCCCGCGGGTACGGAGGTGGTGGACATTTCCGGCATGACGATTATGCCGGGATTGATCGACTGCCACGACCACTTGGGCCACCAGAATTACCAATTAATGAACCGGTGGCACTTGGACGAGCCGACATCCTTGGCCTATATCAGGACTGCCCGCACCATTGAGGATACCCTCCGGGCCGGGTACACCTGCCTGCGGGATGGCGGGGGACTGGACTGGGGATTCAAACAGGCGGTGGAAGAAGGCCTGATCGCCGGTCCCCGCTTGGTGGTCACAGTGTCGATAATATCTCCCACCGGTGGTCTGGCCGACAGTGTGAGCCCCTCCGGCCACCGCAACCCCTTCCACGTCAACGCGCGTGTTCCCGGCGGCGTTGCCGATGGCCCCGACGGTGTGCGGGCCAAGGTTCGGGAGATGGTCCGAGTAGGGGCGGACCAGATCAAGTTTGCCACCACTGGCGGGGCCAGTTCCCGCCCGGGACACGGGCCCAGGGACATCGAGTTCGGAGAGGATGAAGTCAAGGCGCTGGTTGAAGAGGCCGCAGCCCTTGGCCGGCGGACCATGTGTCACGCAGTGGGAGGGGATGGTCTGCGCATAGCGGTCAAAGCCGGAGTGGGTTCCATAGAGCACGGCTCTTACTTGGCGGAAGACCCGGACCTCTTGAAAATGATGGCCGATAAAGGGACGTTCTTTGTTCCCACATTCGAGGTCTACGAGTTCCACTCCACCGTCAGCGCCCCCCACATGATTGCTCGCGCCCAAGCGTTGATGGACATTCATCAAGAA
Source organism: Dehalococcoidia bacterium (assembly GCA_965261795.1). Lineage (GTDB taxonomy): Bacteria > Chloroflexota > Dehalococcoidia > Lucifugimonadales > UBA3495 > CBDCFV01. Next base: position 2,560,525 of record OZ253476.1, on the reverse strand, counting down.
AGCTTGCACAAGGCGCTGGAGGCCGGGGTTAAAGTAGTGGCCGGCACCGACGCCGGCGGGTTCGTCCATGGCGATAATGCCCGGGAGGTGGAACTCCTCATGCTCCGCGGGATGTCCAACATGCAGGCGATTCAAGCGGCCACCGGCTGGGCCGCTGAGTGCGTGGAGATGGAAAAGGACATAGGCACCCTTGAGGTCGGCAAGCTTGCCGACCTGTTGGTGATTGACGGCGACCCATTGCGGGACATAGCAGTGCTGCGGGACCGGGATAAAATCAAGGTCGTGATGAAGGGCGGAGACGCCTATGTCAACAACCTGTCAGCCAGTGCCGCACCGGTGGCGGCGGTGGCCGACTAACAGGCGCCGGATTTCATCGCGGCTCCGCCTGCCGTACCGTGTGTCGATGCGCTTTCATGTGTTAACGCTGTTTCCGGAAGCCTTCGGGCAACCGTCGCAATTCTCGATGGTTGCCCGCGCTTCCCGGAACGGTCTTATATCCATTGAGGTCACCGACATCCGGGATTATTCCCAAGACGCCCACGGGACGGCTGACGACTACCAATTTGGCGGCGGCCACGGCATGGTTATGAAGCCGGAGCCGGTATTCCGGGCAGCCGAAGCAACCCTGTCAAGTTACACAGCCTCGGAAAAAGCCCAAGTACCGGTGGCCCTGTTCACCCCCCAAGGCGAGTTGTTGACCCAGCGGGTGGTCGAAGAACTGGCGCAAGCGCCCGCCATCGTGCTGATATGCGGCCACTACGCCGGAGTCGACGAGCGGGTCTGCCAAGGGTTGGTCACTCGGCAAATCAGCATCGGCGACTACGTATTGACCGGTGGCGAACTCCCGGCAATGGTGTTGATAGACGCAGTTTCCCGGTTAATACCGGGTGTGGTCGGTTCCCCTGAAAGTGTGACTGAAGACTCCATTACCACCGGGTTGCTCCAACATCCCCTTTACACCCGCCCGGCCGAGTTCAGAGACATGGAGGCGCCAGATGTGCTGCGGTCCGGGCATCACGCTGAGATTGAACGGTGGCGGCGGCGCAAGTCCCTTGAACGCACTTTGGAACGCCGCCCTGACTTGCTGGATTCGGCGCCCCTGACCGCCGAAGACCGGGAATACTTGGCGACCCTCGGCTATCGACCCGACGCCCAACCATGACCATAACGCCCTCTTGATGCCTTGAGAATGCTTTATGCCCAAGTCTGACTTCAAATTCCACACTCCCATCCGAGTCCGTTGGATGGAGTGCGACCGGCAGGGAATAGTCTTCTTCGGAGCATATACCAACTACGCCGAGGTTGGGCAGGCGGAGTATTTCCGCCGCTTGGGTTTCAGCATCTACGATGTGGCCGAAGCTGGATATTTCGATACAGCGGTCGTCAAGACCGTTCTGGAATTCAAATCCCCGGCGCGGGTAGATGAGTTGGTAGACCTTTACCTGCGAATTTCCCGTATCGGCAACACCAGCATCACCGCTGATATGGAGCTTTACCACCATGACTCCGACCGGTTGCTCACCACCATGCAGGTAGTTACCGTGGGGTATTCCGCCGAGTCCGGGACTACCAGGCCAGTCCCCGACGAGTTGCGGAGTTTGATCACTCACTTTGAAGATACCGGCGAAGTGCTGCCCTTGGAAAGCCTGCCTGGGCTGGCCGAGGCAACGCGCAGACATTGATTCTTGCCCTGCTGATTCCAGCGACACGCGGCCATTCACGATTAGCGACACGCGGCCATTGACGATTACCGTCATCGCAGATAGACTAAGCGCGCAGTTGGCTGGGCACTCATCGGCCATCCGATTCGCCAAGCCCTACTAACGCCTCAAGGACAACGGTTAGCATCTACATGGCTCGATTATTCGACCTCCACATCCATACCACCAAGGGCAGCAGCGACAGCAACCTTTCACCGGAAGACCTTATCCTGGAAGCGGACCGGCTGGGCTTACGGGGTCTGTGCCTTACCGAACACAGCGGACCGTGGGACCGGCACGAGTTCGAGCGGTTTGCCAGCCGCCACAACGTGGTGCTGGTGCGGGCAATGGAAGTGGAGACCGATATGGGCCACATGCTGGCCTTCGGGATGGACCAATACCAAGCCGGCTTTCACAAAGCTGAAGTGCTGCGGCAAGCTTCCAAGGCGGTGGGAGGATTCGTAATCACAGCCCACCCCTTCAGGGCAGTTCTCAGCCGCCCCAGGATTCGGCGGCCCTTGATATATGAGTCGGTCCTAGGCGACTTGCCGAAGAAACCGGAGGACGCTTTGGACCACCCGTTGTTCAAGTTGGTTGACGCGGTGGAGGTCGCTAACGGGGGGACGGCGGACGACGAAAATGGTTTCGCCATGAAAGTAGCCAGCGCCCTGAAATTGCCGGTTACTGGTGGCAGCGACGCTCATTCCGTCCAAGGGCTGGGGCGTTTTGTAACCGCGTTTCGAGATGAGATAAACAACGAATCGGAATTCTTGGCCGCCCTTCGCTTGGGGGCTTTTTACCCTGCTGTGGGACTTCGATCCGGAGATCTTCGGCCCTACACGGCTTAGTGGGTAGCGGCGGATAAAACCTTCCCGGTCAGCACGAAAGGTTTAAGTGAGGGTGGCGCCCTTAAATGGTGCGAGAGGCTGACTTTAAGGCTTACGCACCCCACATAGAAAAGAGAGCCAGCAGGACCAACAAGTATGTCTTTACTATCTCCGACCGCACCTGCCTTTGATCAGGTCTGCGTTGCGCTGGACCTGGAAACCACCGGGCTGGACGAAAACCGCGACACCATCATCGAGGTGGGCGCGGTCAAGTTCCAGGGAGACCAGGTTATAGACACCTTTCAAACCTTCGTTAACCCTGGCCGTACCATCCCCGACTTCATCCAGCGTTTAACTGGAATTTCCCCCAACCAAGTGGCGCGCGCGCCCTTTTTCAGCACTATCTCCGACGATCTGGAGCAGTTCGTGGAGCAGTACCCCGTGGTGGGCCACAACGTGAACTTTGACTTGAAGTTCCTGGCCGCCCACGGACTGGTCTTGAACAACGTCCCCTACGATACTTGGGACCTCGCCTCCATGTTCCTTCCCAACCACATGCAATACTCCTTGAGCAACCTTACCTCGCACCTGAAGGTGTCCCATATCAATGCCCACCGCGCCTTGGACGACGCCCGAGCGACACATGGAGTATTCGTGGCGTTGTTGCGGAGGGCTGCGGAGCTTGACCCAGGGTTGATCACCTACATGATGGGCTTAGCGACTCGCAGCCGGTGGGCGATTGCTCCCTTGTTGAACGGGCTGGAAAACGAGACAAGCGCAGCGGTAGCGCCATCGGCCGTTGGGCTGACCGGCTTGGACTTGGAGACGATTTCCAAACGTTTGTCCCGGCCTGAAAAGCGTCGGATGGACAGCAGCCTTGGCACGCTCGACGAGAACAATATAGTCGACCTTCTGGGCGCCAAGGGACCCTTTGCCCAAGCCTTTTCCGGCTTTGAACACCGCCCCGAACAGGATGAAATGCTCTCCAGCGTGGCCAAGGCCATCTATCAATCGCGCCACTTGGTGGTGGAAGGCGCTACCGGCGTTGGCAAGTCGATGGCCTATTTACTCCCCGCCGTCCTCTTTGCCGTTGCCCGCGGCGGCCGGGTGGTGGTCTCCACCAAGACCATCAACCTTCAGGAGCAACTGCTCCGCAAGGACATACCCGCTTTGATAGGGGTCCTGGAAGGGTCCGGACTGGTTGAAAAAGGCGTGGTGCAGGCCGCGTCGCTCAAAGGCAAGAGCAATTACCTGTGCCTGCGGCGTTGGAACCAACTGGCCCGAAGCGACAACGTTAGCGTAGATGATGCGCGTCTGCTTGGCAAAACCGCGGTGTGGCTCCAGGGCACGGTGACCGGCGACCGCAGCGAGATAAACCTGTCCGGGAGGGACGCTTTTACTTGGAATAGAGTTTCCGCCGGGGAAAAGGGATGGTGCCCCGGGATGCGTGACGGTAGCCCCTGCTTCATGCGCAGCGCCCACGAAAGAGCGGAGCAAGCGCATATCATCGTGGTGAACCACGCCCTTCTTCTCTCCGATATGGTAATGGGGGGCAACCTCATCCCCGACTATCAATACTTGATAATCGACGAAGCGCACAGCTTGGAGGATGAGGCTACTTCTCAACTTGGCTTCCAGGTCTCGGCTGACAGCTTGGAACAGCCATTGGAAAACCAAGGCCGCTTGTCGGCGGCACTCCGGCTGACCCTTCGAGGGGGGGAAGTGTCCGCGGCAGTCAGGCAAGAGGGAGAGCGCGTGGTCGCCGATGTAGAGTCCAAGCCGCCGCACCTGAAGGAACTGTGGACACGCGTGTGGGCTGCGGCGGAGAGGCTCCTGGAAAGCCAATCCGGCGATGGCCAATCGCAGTTGTTGTTAACCGCTGACCTCCGCTCCCAGCGCGGATGGGACGAGATGTCCCTTGCTTGGGAGAATCAGGACCTGGGCTTGCAACAGGCGACTCAAGCTGTCTCACGGCTGCACCGGTTCCTGGACACGACCGAGCTACCGGGCGCCAGCGACCAAGCGACCATCACCAGCGAAGCGGCCGGTATACAGGACAACCTGGAGAAACTCAGAATAAATCTCGGAGCGGTGTTGACCCCTCAGACCGAAGACAGTGTGCTGTGGATCGCTCGGAATCAAGGAAGGGGAGAAACCAGCTTCCATTCGGCTCCGCTCGACGTTGCAGCCACTCTGCAGGAGCAGTTATTCAACCGGAAAGAGAGCGTGGTGTTGACCAGCGCCACCTTGAGCACCGACGGGACTTTCGGCCACTTCCGGCGGCGGACCGGAGTCCCGGAAGACAGCGAAGAACTCCAAGTGGGAACGCCCTTCGACTACCGGAAGGCCGCCCTGTTGCTGATACCGGAGGACATGCCGCAGCCCAACGCCGACGGATACCTGCAAGCGGTGTCCAAGGTATTGGTTGATCTGGCCGGCTCCTTGGGCGGGCACACCATGGCCCTGTTTACATCCTACTCGGCCCTCCGCGGCGTCAGCCAGCGTGTGCGGACTCCCCTGCAAGGGCACGGCGTGGAGGTGTTTGCCCAAGGCATTGACGGTTCCGCTCCACAGCTTATGTCAAGGTTCAGGGAAAACCCGAAGAGCCTTCTGCTGGGGACCAGTAGTTTCTGGGAAGGCGTCGATTTGCCTAGTGGGGTGTTGAAGGCACTGGTCTTGACCCGGCTGCCCTTTCAGGTGCCGACTGACCCCATTGTCAAGGCCCGTTCGGACCAATATCGGGAGCCGTTTACTGAATACTCCATTCCCCAAGCGGTCCTCCGATTCCGCCAAGGCATCGGCAGGTTGATTCGCAGCAAGGAGGACCGGGGCGTAATCGTGGTGCTGGACAAGAGGATCACCGGTAGGTCCTACGGCAAGTCTTTCCTCCAGTCCATCCCGCCCTGTACACTTCAACCGTGCAACCTGGCGACTGTCGGGATGCTGACTTCCAATTGGATTGGCGTCAGCGGCCCCGCTGGAAGCAGCCGTGCGACTGGCCGTTGACCAGCCTTTCAACTTAGCCGCCAGCCTGGAAAGTGGGCAAGCGCACCGCTGGGCCTACCCGAAGGCCGGCGACGACGGCTGGTACACCGGCGTCATCCGAGGTGACTTGGTTCGCATCCGGCAGACTGATGAGGTCGTGGAGTTCCAATGCGCGCCCTCTCCGGCAGCGGACATGGCGACCCGACTGGCAAGTTACTTCCGGCTGGACGACGATATCGAGGCGATTTACGCCGACATCACGCGCAACGACGAAAAGATGGCGGCAATCGTGAGGAAATACCGGGGCTTGCGGTTACTGCGTCAAGAGCCTTGGGAGTGCTTGGTGTCTTACATCTGCTCGGCCAGCAACAGCGTGGAAGGCACTCAACGAAACGTTGAGGATATGTCGGAGGCGTTCGGGTCGAAGATTGCCTTGAACGGCTGCCAGCGATACACCTTCCCCAGCCCCAAAGGATTGGTGCTGGCGGGCGAGGAGAAGCTGCGGGAATTGAAACTGGGATTATCGACTCGTGCCCATAACATCCACCGGATTGCCGAGGCGGTGCGCGACGGCAGCCTGGACTTGGAAGCACTACGATCAATACCTGGCCCCGACGCCATCAAAGCACTGCGGAAGCATCGGGGTATCGGATCGAGGACTGCCCACTGCATTGCCTTGTTTTCCTTGGAAAAATTGGACTCCTTTCCTGTCGATAGATGGGTGGAACTGGCCTTGGTCCAATTGTATTTTCCAGAGCAGCAAATGCCTACCAGCCGCAAGTCTATGGAGTGGGCCAAGGGCCGCTACGGCCCCCACACCGGCTATGCCAGTTTATACCTGTACCACTGGAGCCGACGCTGGGATTGGGACTGGGACGAAGAGGAAGATGACGACTTCGCGACTGGCCGTTGACCAGCCCTTTGACTTAGTCGCCAGCCTGGAAAGCGGCCAGGCGCACCGCTGGGCCTACCCCAAGGCCGGCGACGACGGCTGGTACACCGGCGTTATCCGGGGTGACTTGGTTCGCATCCGGCAGACTAATGAGGTCGTGGAGTTCCAATGCGCGCCCTCTCCGGCAGCGGACATGGCGACCCGACTGGCAAGTTACTTCCGGCTAGACGACGACATTGAAGCCATTTACGCCGACATCAACCGCGACCCAAGGGTGGCGGAAATGGTGGAGCGTTACCCTGGCCTGAGGGTATTGCGCACCGAACCCTGGGAGTGCTTGGTGGCGTTCATCTGCTCCGCCAACAACAACATCCAGCGTATCCATCACATGATGGAGACCATTTCGGAGGCGTTCGGATCGCCCGTCAGCCTGAACGGCTGTACCCGCTACACCTTCCCCCAGCCTGCGGACTTGGTGGAGGCGGGCGAAATGGAACTGAGGCGGCTCGGCCTGGGCTTCCGTGCGCCCTACGTCCACTTGGCGTCAGTGGCTGTATTGGAGGGCCGATTGGACTTGGACGCCCTGATCGAAATGCCATATCTCGAAGCCAAGGCCGTGCTGATGGAGCGGCGGGGCATCGGCTCAAAGATAGCCGACTGCATCGCCGTGTTCTCTCTGGAGAAGCTGGAGGCCTTTCCCATCGACGTCTGGGTCCGTCGCGCCCTAGCGGAGTGGTACTTTCCCGGCCAGAAGGCGCCGCCGGACCGGGTAATGCTGGAATGGGCAATGGAGCACTTCGGACGTTACGGTGGCTACGCCCAGCAGTACTTGTTCCACGGCAGACGATTGGAGAAGAAGGGTGGTATGCAGGACCAGAAACGCAAGTAGCTTATCCGGTGATATCAGCCCGTATCTTCACCACAATTTCCCGGGCTTTAGCAAGATTATCCCTGACCTCGACCATCCCAGGCCCTGCGTGGCCGATGCCTGGATAGCGCTCCGCGAAGTAGTATTCGCTGACCTCCTTGCAAAGAGGGCGGAATTCCTCCAAGCCGGGATCATAAGCCAGAGCAAAATCCAGCAGCGATACCAGGTTATGAGTCCGTTGCAACCGCCAACCGCTATAAATCAGAAAGGCTTTCAGGGCCTTTTCCAAGGCCTGCTGAAGATGGAAGTCAGCTCCTTCCGAATCTTCAGAGGCCAAAAGTACGCCTACCCGATGCAAGTCCCGCTCCGCAATTATTAGCCAGTCCATTGGGTAGCTGGACTCTCCACCCGTCATCAATACCCCTTCCTTCTTCCACGACGCCTCTCCGTACAGCGCCAGTCCGTTCTCCACAATGTCCTCGATGAAATGGTCCCCCTTCCAAAGTCGGCTGTTCATTTCATCGGGAGTCAATACAAAGAAATCGACAGGAATTCCCGTATGCGTCCCTTCAGCTGCCCGGCGCGCCTCGCTCACCCGTTTCATGAAAGGCTCTTCCGTTTCCTTGACAATCAGCAGGTCGATGTCGCTGTCCTCGTCTGGCATCCCGTAGGCGTAGGAGCCAAACAGTATTACCTGCTGCGGCGCGTATTCCGCCACCAGCCTGTTCACCACCCGTTGAATAAGCTCCTCATTAACCTTTGCGGTCGCCATAAACAAAACCCCAGCTTATTATTAACTTCTCCGGTGATGATTATTGCGATGTGGAAGGCAAGGGATCTGAAGAGCATGCCAATGCCGATATTGGTGACGTTCACGTGGTGTCTTCCGCTTCAGGTTTTGGGAAGGGGTCGTTGTCGTTCCATGAGAGGTTGGTGGCTGGCGCGTACTTGTTGGGCATTGGTTGGGTGGGTCTGAAGAGGGCGATCAGCACGAATATGAAGCTGGCTATGGGGAACAGGAGCCACCAACCGGATTGACCAAGGTCGTGGAACCGTTTTGCAAATACTGCGTTGATGCAGTAGGTAAACAGTATTGTGTATGGCAGTTCGACGAGTACGAGGTTTTCTTCGGGGACTGTGAATACTATGCACACGTAGGAGAACAATAAAATTACGAGGGGCAGGATGCCCTTCAAGTATAAGCCCGAATCCACCGAAGGAGGGCGTGTAGCAGGGTCCTGAAGAGACAAGAAAGTACTCCTGTGCTTCTGGGATAATGGTTTTCGAGACAGAAGGCCGACCCCAGAAAGGAGCACCCAATAGATGCTACCACGCAACCACCCCGACCGCATCCGCATCGCCTTCGACGATCACCGCCTGGTGGCCAATGCCGGGCTGCTCCTGCCGTCCACCCTGGCCCAGCATCTCGGCCTGCCCCAACTGGTTGACCGGCGCCTCGACCTGGGCCGCGCCCCAGGCCGAGCCAACACCGGCGATAAGATGATGACGCTGGTGGCCTCGGCGCTGGCGGGCGGCGACTGTATCGACGACGCCGACGTGTTGCGCACCGGAGGGACGGCCTGCGCCCTGGGCAGCACGGTCAAGGCGCCATCCACGCTGGGTACCTTCTTGCGCAGCTTCCGGTGGGGCCATGTCCGCCAGTTGGACCGGGTGAGCCGCGAGCTGCTGGCCCGGGCCTGGGCCGCTGGGGCGGGACCCGGCGATGCGCCCCTGACCATCGACCTCGATTCCACCATCTGCGAGACCTACGGCCTGGCCAAGGAGGGTGCCCGCCACCACGGCTACACCGGCAAGCGGGGCTATCACCCGCTGCTGGCCGTCGCCGCCGGCACCGGCGACGTGCTGATGGCCCGGCTGCGCGAGGGCCGGGCCAACACCGCCCGGGGCGCCGCCCACTTCCTGCGGGAGACGGTGGGGCGGGTGCGCTACGCCGGGGCCAGGGGACAGCTCACCATGCGGGCCGACAGCGGCTTCTATACCCACACCGTGGTCTCCGTCTGCCGCAAGCTGGACGTGCGCTTCTCCATCACCATCCGCCAGCACAAAAGCCTGCACAATCTCATCGAGGCCATACCCGAAGATGCCTGGACGCCGATTCCCTACTGGATGGACGGCGCCGCCGATGTGGCGGAGACCACCTATATCCCCTTCCAGAGCGAGCCCGATGCCGCGCCGGTGCGGCTCATCGTCCGGCGGGTGAGGCCCACGCCCGGTTCCCAGCTGGCCCTCTTCGCCACCTACAGCTATCACGGCTTCATCACCGACCGGGACGGGGAGACCCTGGAACTGGAGGCGAACCACCGCCGCCACGCCGAGATCGAGAACGCCATCCGAGACCTCAAGTACGGCGTAGGGTTGAATCATCTCCCCTCGGGCCGCTTCGCCGCCAACGCCGCCTGGCTGGCGGTCCAGGTGATGGCGCACAACCTGGCCCGCTGGACGGCCCGGCTCGGCCTGGGAGAGCAGGTGGTAACCACCAAGACCATGCGACGGCGGTTCTTCTCCCTCGCCGGGCGGCTCACCCGCTCGGCGCGCCGCCTCACTCTGCATCTCCCCCGGCGCTGGCCCTGGGAAACCCAGTTCAGCCGCGCCCTGGCCCGGCTGCGAGCCATTCCATTCCCAGCCTGACGGCGCCGTCGGCGACTGACCCACCACCGGACAACCGAAGGTCCCCGCAAACTCGCGCCAGCCCGCTCCGGAATGGTCTCCTACTGCATGCTGTCCCGCCGATCTCGCTCGCCACATCCACTGTAGGCCGCCATCGGTGCCCCGAAAAGCGCCTGCAGACCGCCCGCCAACCTCCCGTCTACCCGAATTCGAGCCCGGATTATCGCGCTTGTAACTCCCTCACTCCCCTTCCGCTGTCCTCACGCCGTCTATCGGTGTCCATCGGTGGATTCGGGATAAGGTTTTCCGGCTGATTGCGCCGTCGAAGCTGAATAGGACTCTGAGTATTGGCATCTGTTTGTCCTTTTGGTGATGGTTGGCGGCGGTTATTCGTGCACTGTGTTCCAATCCTTGACGATGGTCACGAATTATGATTGCGGCGAGCGGGAGGACTGCTGTCCCGGCTTTGAGGTCGGCGAAGATGTAGCCCAGCATACTCCAGGCGAATACGAGGCTCAAAGTGGCTGCGGCAGCTCCGATGGGGCTGAGGCCTCTTTCGCTGCCGGATGTCCGCCAGGCTTTGACATATCTTTACTGCGTTAACACCAACTTCCCAAAGAAGCTGGTCGCTTCCATGGTGCGGTGGGCGTTGGCGGCGTCCGGCAAGGCAAAGGTTCGGTCAACCACCGGACGAATCGCTCCCCGGTTCAACATCTCGGCTATTTCCCGCATGTCCTCCTTGGTGCCCATGTAAACACCGTAGACCTCTTTCTGCTGGCTGAACAGCAACCCCAAGTGAAGCTCGGTGCGAAGCCCCGTCGTCGCGCCGCAAATGCCGTAACGGCCTCCTGGCCGCAAGGAAGCGAAAGCAGGAGCAAAGAAATCGCCTCCCACATGGTCAACCACGCAGTCGACTCCGGCTCCGCCGGTCAATTCCCGGACTCGCTGCCGGATGTCCTCCTCGTTGTAGTTTATAACCTCGTCCGCGCCCAGTTCTTTGGCCTTGGCCGCTTTTTCAGGCGTGCTTGTCGTAGCGATCACCCTGGCGCCGATGACGTCTTTGGCCGTTTGGATTGCCGCGGTGCCGACGCCGGCGGAAGCCGACAGCACCAGCACCGTCTGCCACGGCTTCAGTTGCAGGCGACGGACCAGCATGTTCCAGACCGGCAGGTAGGTTGTGGGCAATGCCGCGGCCTGCTCGAAGGTCACTTGGTCTGAAATCGCGTGAACGTTGGCCGCCGGAACGGACAAGTACTCGGCGTAGCTCCCGTCGATGGCGCTCCCCAGGAATTGGGACCTGCGGCAAAGGTCATCCTGGCCTGCCAAGCAGGCAGGGCACTGCTGGCAACTTAACCGTGGGTTTATCACGACCCGGTCACCCTCTTTCAGTCCATTGACGCCCGCTCCCACTTCGGCGATCTCCCCGGCACAGTCGCCGCCCAGGATCAATGGGGGCGGGAATTCCCGCTGTAGTCCGCGGCCCCCTTCCCGGGTGTACAGGTCCAACCGGTTGAGCGCGGTGGCCTTTACTTTCAGTTTCACTTCGCCCGCCCCCACTTGAGGATCGGGGCGTTCTCCATAGGTCAAGACTTCCGGCCCACCGTGGGACTCGATATATACTGCTTGCATTAACTTACGTCTCCGATAAATTGCCCGGGTATCAAGGTCTCCGGCCGAAGTAGCAGTCGTCGCACAAAAATACGATTGCTAAGGCCTCCTCGTGGCTGCCGATGCGGCCGCACAGGGGAATATCGCTGTCCTGGGTCCACGGTTGATGGAATTTGCCCCCGCACATCTGGCACGAAGTCTGGTGTATTCCGTCCAAGGCCTCTCCGCAGATGACACAAGCTTCAGCTGTCAAATCCTCATTCATGCGACGATTGCCCTCCCCGGACCAATATTTCTTGTACCAAGCTCCGCTCTTCCTCCTCTGTGCCAACCTGACCGTCCAGCCGGGCGTTTCGTAAATCGTTGAGAATTTGTCCAACCATCGGCCCGGATGGAACTCCCATCGCCAGCAGTTTCCGGCCGTCCAAAGACAGTGACACGTACCGTAACTCATCTAAGTACCGGTCCAACTGCCGGGTTACGCAGGGCGACTCAGTTAACATGGAAATCGCCAGCACTGCCTCTTCGGCGTACGTCTCCACCAAGCGGGCCAGTTGCGACCCGGACAATGCAAGGTCGGCGATGCGCCGTTCCCGGAGCTTCAGGTCAACCGTGTCTCGAACTACCCGACCCCAAGCGTTTGGCATATTCAGCCGCTGTATTAAAGCTTCGGCGTCACCGGGAGAAAGCGGGTAAGCGAGAGCGGCCAAGTAAAGCAGAGGCTTCTGTACCGCAACATGTTTCCTCATCCCCGGACTGGTCGCCGCCATAACGGACGCTAACCGTTCCATGGGCCCAACGTCTATCAACGAGAGATGGATGCCTTGCAAGATGCCCAAAGAAGCCGCTCTGCCCAGGGCGGGCGATGGGTTTTCCTCTTGGAAAGTTCTCTCGATTTCATGCCGTAAGCGGTCTCCGGTGACGGAGTTCATGCATCCCTGGGTGACGGCCTCACGCATCCAACCAAGCGTATCTTCTTCTATTTGAAAACCCAGCCGTTGTTCATACCGGACGGCCCTCAATAGCCTCGTGGGGTCGTCCCGGAAGCTGTCAGGATGGAGGGCCCGGACCGTACGCAAACGTATGTCTTCCACGCCGCCGTGGTGGTCCAGGACTTGGGAGTTTTCCTGATTGATGGGCAACGCCAAGGCGTTCATGGTGAAGTCGCGCCGGGACAAGTCGTCGTCCATGCCTGAAGGGGTCACTTGGGGAAGGGCGCCGGGACGCGGATAAACTTCGCTGCGGGCTGTAACCAAGTCGATGTGGGCATCATCCAATGTTACGGTTGCGGTGCCGAAAGTAGAGTGGACCAACGCTCGGCCGCCGAGGCTTTCCGCAAGTTGTCCAGCCAATCGGGAAACGTCGCCTTCCACAACGAAGTCAAGGTCGTTGATGGGCTTTCCCATCAACACATCCCGCACCGGCCCGCCAACCAAGTACACTGGCAAGGGATCTTCCCAAGACTTCCTCCGCAGTTCCTGGAACAGCATAAGGCTTTTCCCGCCGATACTGCGCACCACACCATCGATGAGAGACCGGCTATGGAGAATATCGGGCGTGGAGGGCCTCCTGGAACAACTATTATAGCATACAGGCTTTTCGACCTTGACCCTGCGTCCACCAACTACAGCAAGATAGTGCCACTGTCGAGCTACCCAACGTCGGCGATGAACTACACCACTTCGGTTGGAATGATTGCAGTTCGGCCTTTTGTTCCTACGCTCCTCATCCTCACTTGGAGCGGCGGTACCTCGTCGTTCCAACCCTTCGAACATCGAGGATTTACATCCTGGACGCTAAGCCGGACCCTACAACCCCAAACTGGTCAAAACGGTAGAGTCCGATACCATCTTCGCCCGCACCGGCTACAACCGTTTTCATACAGTCCACTGCGGCCCCGACGACGTCTGCCTCAATGGCATCGGGTCGTCCGAAGGCGATGCGCCGGACAGGATCATGCGCATAGACCATTTCTGGTGGCCCATCGGTTTGGATGTGGTAGTCACCAGCGAGTGGGGCACGCCTGACATGTTCGAGAACGGCCCGGTCCTGGAGCACATCGTTAATCACAATTACGGCCACAAGATCCACTTCTGGCGCTTGCGCCGCCGTCTGCATGTTCAATCGGCATGTTCAAGAGGTGGAATTGGGTTCCGAGCATCAAATGGCGCTGGAGTTGCGGCCCGCCCACAACCCGACCAAGGCTTACGGGTTCGTTGGAGTGGTGGTAAACGCCAATGACCTGTGGTCCGCCGTATTTACTTGGTACCGGGAAAACGGCAAGTGGGCGGCGAAGAAGGTCATCAAGATTCCCGACGAGCCGGCTGACGCCGACCTGCTGCCGGAAGCACTGAAGCCTCTGGGCGTTGCGCCGACTTTCTGGACCTGACCGGCACTTCGGTGGCGTGGAGAATCGGCTTGGGAATACACACTCTGGCCATGATGTCGGTAATGTTTCCCGTTGCGATGGTGGTCTACAAGTAAGGTAGGTTTGGCCTTCTTGAGGCGCGGCTGGATAAACGTCGACCTTTTTTAGGCCGTAGCCCTGTTCCTGAGGGGAGCCGCCACCCTCATGTTGATATGGCTATAAGGTCCCTTGAAGTCCTCTCTTTTGAAAAGACCTCGCCTTAACCCTGCGTTCGCTTTGACAAACGGCTTTATCGATGGATACAATCTTGGCAGCTAAAACTAGGAGGTACAGTTGTGGCTGACGCTGATTTCACCACGTACTACGATTTCCGTTGACCTTTCGTATACAATGCCAACATGTGGTTGGCAAAGGTTCGGGAAATGTCCGGAAACGATATAGAAGTTGACTGGCAGCCCTTCTCATTGGCGCAGATTAACAACAAGGACGGTGACAACGTCTGGGACAGGGCCGATGTCCAGGAAGGCACCGACCCCATCCTGCTCGCCCACAAGGCTGGGCTAGCCGTCAAGCGGCAGGGTAGGGACGCTTTCGAGGCTTACTTCATGGCCCTGCTCAAAGCCCGCCATGAGGACAAGGCCGACCTGAACGACCAAGCGATCATAGACGCAGCCGGCGAAAAGGCCGGAATCGACATGGCCCGCTTCCGGGAAGATATCGTCGACCCCGACCTGTTGGACGAGCTCGCAGAGAGCCACACCAAGGCGGTGGAAGAGTACGGCGCTTTCGGAGTGCCTACCTTCGTCTTCGACAACGGCAACTTCGCCTTCCTCAAAATGTTCATCCCGCCCGATGAACAGTCGGTGGAAATCTACGACAACCTGATGCACTCCATGAGCCAGTTCGCTCACGTTGGGGAGTTCAAGCGCCCGCAGCCACCGTGGCCTCATGGCGTCATTTAAGGGCTGACGGTGATCCTGGAAGAATGCTTGGAAGCGGAAGCGGCCTTGGGCTTGAAATTTCGAGACCCAGGGCTGCTTCGACAGGCGCTGGTCCACCGGTCTTTCCTCAACGAACAAGCGGGAGATCCCTCACAGTCATACGAACGCTTGGAGTTTCTGGGGGACTCTGTTATAGAGCTGACGGTGTCCACAGAGCTCTTCCGCAGGTTTCCTCTCTTCAGCGAGGGTGAGTTGACCAAACAACGCGCCGCGTTGGTTCGTAGCGAATCGTTGGCCGCTTTGGCACGGCGTTTGAGAATGGGAGAATTCTTGGTGCTTGGGAAGGGTGAAGAGGCGAATGGAGGCCGTGAAAAGGACTCGATCCTTGCAGCGTCCTTTGAGGCCGTGGTGGCGGCAGTGTACTTGGACCAAGACTACGACCACGCCAAGAGGTTTGTTCTGCGCCTCTTAGAACCTCAACTAGAAGTGCTGCAAGCCGAAGGTCCCCCTATCGAGAACCCCAAAACGCGGTTGCAGGAGCACGTTCAAAGCAAGGGCATCCCCTCTCCGCGTTATAACTTGATCTCTGCTGAAGGCCCCGACCATGCCCCCTCGTTCACAGTTGAAGTGCTCGTGGACGGACAATCCATTGGCATAGGGCGTGGGGGAAGACGCAACGACGCCGAACAGAACGCCGCCGCCGACGCCCTGCGCCAACTCTCGGGCCTTTAGAATATCGACATTGTTTCATGCTTGGTATTTTTAAGCGTAACCGCGAAGATAACAAGAAGCGCACGGCGACCGGGGTAGAGCCCAGCCGGGGAAGATGGTTTGGGCGAATCCTCAACGTGCTGCGCTCATCCCGTTTGGATGACTCGGTGTGGGAGGAACTGGAAGAGATACTAATCTCTTCCGACGTGGGAGTAGATACATCCCTCCGTATCATCGACGAGATGAAGGCGCGGGTAAGGGATGAAAAACTGGAGGATGCCGACCAAGTCTTCCAAGTCCTTAAAGAGGCGTTGGTGCGGGACCTGCACCCGGGCGAAGCCAACGACCCCTGGCTGGATTCAGTCGATGAGGCATCCCCATACGTAGTGCTGATAGTGGGGGTGAACGGAGTTGGTAAGACCACCAGTATCGCCAAGCTGGCCTACCACTACAAACAAGCAGGGAAAAAGGTTATCCTCGGGGCCGCCGACACTTTCCGGGCGGCGGGCGCTGAGCAGTTGGAAATCTGGGGCGGCCGGGTAGGTGTAGAAGTCATCAGCCACCGCTCCGGCGCAGACCCTGGGGCCGTGGCCTACGACGCCTACCAAGCCGGCAAAGCACGTGGCGCCGACATCCTGTTTATCGACACCGCCGGCCGTTTGCACACCAAGACCAACTTAATGGAAGAGCTTGGCAAGATTAACCGGGTGCTGAAGCGCTTGGACCCAACCGCGCCCCACCAGGTTATTTTGACGCTGGACGCCACCACCGGCCACAACGGACTTGCCCAAGCCAAGTCATTCAAAGAGGCGGTGGACTGCACCGGAATATTCCTGGCCAAGCTGGACGGCACCGCCCGCGGCGGCATCGTCTTGGCAATAAAGCAGGAATTGCAGGTCCCTATTATGTTCATCGGCACCGGAGAACAATTGGAAGACTTGGCTCCCTTCGACACTCAGGACTTTGTCGACGCCCTGCTGGCTCCGGTCAACTGAGCCGCGATCCCCAAGCGCTGCGGCCTTACACGTTCACTGCCGCATCCGCTGACCGAAAACCGGCCATCCCGTGATTGACGCCTTAATCTGGTTCCTCTCCATCCACCTCTTGGGACTTTTGGGCCTGCCATTGGCTTTTGCCCTCTTCAGCAGGCTCCCGGATCGTGGGTACACCTTGGCGAAACCGTTGGCGTTGATTCTTGCCTCTTACCTCCTATGGGTGCTTGGGTTAACCGGTTTCATCCCAAACTCCCAAGCTGCCATCGCCGGCATCCTTTTGGTCATGGCGGTCGCTTGCGGATTTATCCTCCGCACCCAAGGGCGTGAGCTAAGGCGTTTCCTGATGGCAGAACACCGGACAATCATCGTTTCCGAGGTTGTCTTTCTGGCGTTTTTCCTGCTGTGGCTGAGCGTAGTATCCAGCGCCCCTGAGATAAACCACACCGAAAAGCCGATGGACTTCGCCTTTTTGAACGCTGTGCTGCAAGCCCGGCATTTCCCCCCGGAGGACCCTTGGCTGGCTGGCCATTCCATCAGCTATTACTATTTCGGTCATTTCACCATGGCGTTGCTGACCAAGCTCACCGGCATCGCTTCCAGCATCAGCTACAACCTGTCTATCTCCTTGGTCTCCGCCTTGGCTGCAACCGCAGCCTTCGGCATTGTCTACAACTTGGTGCGTCTGTCCGGCGCGCGCCGCCAAGCTGCGATGTCCTACGGACTGTTGGGTGCCGTTCTGCTGGTGGTTATTGGAAACCTGGAGGGGGTGTTGGAGTTCATCCACCTTCACGGCTGGGGCGGCGAAGGATTCTGGCAGTGGGTAGGCATGAAGGGCTTGGACGGCGCAACCACGGGCCAGGGATTATTCCCCGACGGTCATTTGTGGTGGTGGCGGGCAACGCGGGTGATCGACACTTTGTCCGGTGGACAGAGCCTCGACTATACCATCACCGAATTCCCCATGTTCAGCTTCGTGTTGGGGGACTTGCACGCCCATGTTCTCAGTTTGCCCTTTGTGGTGCTGGGATTGGCCCTTTGCCTTAACGTTTTCATGTCTGGAGACAGACTGGGAGTTACATGGCTGCGTCATCACCCGGTCGAGTTCCTTGCTATCGCTCTATTCCTTGGCTCCCTTGCTTTTATCAACGCTTGGGACTTTCCCTTATTGGCCGCGGTGTTGGCTGTCGTGGTCTTGCTCAAAGCGTACAGCCAGGAACGGGGCAACCCGAGGAAAGTTGCCGGGTCTGCCATTATCATACTCCTGCCTGTTCTGGTGTTGGCGGTGGTCCTGTTCTTGCCCTATTACTTGACCCTCGACACTCAAGCATCGGGAGTGTCGCCCTGGACCGGCCCGGCTTCTCGTCCCTTCTTGTTCTTCATTGTCATGGGGCTGTTTTCCATCCTTGGGGCCACTTTCGTTCTGGTGCAACTGGCCCAGTTGCCCCGACTGGGTCGGCGGCAATTACCCGCTATTCTGTCGATAGGTGTAGTAGCGGTTCTGCCTTTGCTGGCTTGGATGGCTTTAGTAATCGGGAACTCAAACTCCGATGCAGGCGTGGGAGCAAACCTTGGTGCTGTCGGCGGCCGGGCCCTCTGGGTCTTGCCGGGAATCGCCTTGGTCGTCGTGGCGGCGGTCAGTGCGGCGCAACGAGTCCGCCAACGTGACCTCGCCGTCAGTGCGTTTCCTCTGCTGCTGTTCACTCTGTCCGTCTACTTGCTGGTGGGCGTGGAGCTGTTCTACGTGGCTGACCTGTTCGGCAACCGTATGAACACCGTCTTTAAGGTCTACTACCAAGTATGGCTCATGCTGGCGGTGGTTGGCGCCTATGGGCTGTGGTTTTGGAGGTCCAGAAGGACGAATCAGGCGTGGGTATCTGGTCGGGAACGGCAAAGACCATTGTTCCGCATTAAACGTCGCCTGCAACAGTCTGGAGGACTTTGTTGGACTTGGGTGCTTCTAGCTCTCTTGGCGGCTTCTCTGTATTACCCGGTGGGAGCGGTGCTGGACCGCACGGGTTTGCTGCATGACGGACACAGTTTCGCCGACAACACCTTGGATGGCCTTGCGTTCGTCGAGGAGTCAATTCCGGGAGAGTACGCCGCTATCCAATGGTTGCGGGACCAAGCGCCCCTGGGGCGGATCGTGGAAGCCGTGGGGCAAGATTATTCCGATTACGGTAGAATCTCCGCCAGCACCGGATTGCCCACCATTCTCGGCTGGGAGGGCCACGAATTGCAGTGGCGAGGCAGCTACGAGCTAATCGAAGGGCGCCGGGTGGACGTAGCTGCCATCTACCAGAGCAACGACGTTGGCGAGGTCCGGCGTGTCCTGGAACGGTACGGAGTGCGGTACATATACTGGGGAGACCGCGAAAAAGCGACCTATGGCCAGGAGCATCTGGAGGAGTTGGACACAATTTTGAGAACCGTGTTCCGGCGGGGCCGCGTAACTATATACGAGTATTCTCCGATAAACCCGAAGGACTACATCCACGGCGATGGCAATGACCAGGATTAGCAACGTCTTGATCAGGAAGCGGATGCCTCGCTTCCGCCTTGCGGTCCGGTTTGGATGGTTGGAAGCGGCCTTCCTGCTTTTGACCGCCGCCGCGTTGGGGTTGCGGCTTTGGGAACTGGATGACCGCGCCATGCACTACGACGAGGCCATTCATCTCCATTTCTCCTGGAAGCTCGCCCAAGGTATGGAATATATCCACTCTCCCTGGATGCACGGCCCCTTCCAGATTGAATTGGTTGCCTTGTTGCTACGGTTCTTGGGAGACACCGATTTCGTAGCGCGCCTCTGCTACGCGCTGTTCGGAACAGCATTGGTGGCCTTGCCTTATTTCCTCCGTCACCACATCGGCAAAGCGGGCGCGGTCATCGCCTCGGTCATGCTGGCCCTGTCGCCGACTCTGCTGTATTTCAGTCGGTTCGGACGGAACGACATCCTCATGGCCTTCTGGGTGACTTTTCTCTTCATCCTCATGTGGCGTTACGTCCACGAAAGCAAAAACCGTTATCTGTACTTCGCTGCGGCGATACTGGCCTTGATGTTCACTACCAAGGAGACCGCCTATATAGTGACGCTGGTATTCGGTGCGCTGCTGTTCTTGCTTGCGTTGCCAGACTTGGTGCCTTGGGCCCTGGGGCGGGTCCGGTTTTCGGAACTAGCCGGCCCCGCTGGCTTTCTGCTACTGCTCTTGACGCTGACCCTGCCCCAGTGGGTGCCCTTGGCGGGGCTGTTCCAGGGTGTCTTGGGGCTGACGCTGGTCAGCCCGGTTGGAGTATCACAGGGAATCGTCGGGGCGCCGGAATGGTCGGCTCCCTACGTAGTCTTGCCAATCTATGATGCACTCTTGTTGTTCCACGCCATCGTCGGCGCACTGCTAACCGTAATTCTTTGGTTGGCTAACCCTTTGGGTAGTGTGGGGTCAGAGGGGTCCGGGTCCAAGTCTATGTCCAATATCCTCTCAAAGGTTTCCGGAGTCATAGCTCCTGCGGCCTCTGCCGCCGCCGTTTTCATGTTGCTGTTCCGTCCTTGGAGTTCAATCTCCTTTGGTGCTGCTACCTTGGCAGCGGACATCCTGATAGCGGTGGCCTTGGCGGGAACGGCAGTGGTTGTAGTTGTCTCCGCACGGCGTGGCTTGCGGAGAAGCACGCTGGTCCTCCTGCTGCCGGCAGTCTCGGCGGTTGTCTACCTGTCATGTTTTACCGCGTTCGTCGACGCCGAGGCTGTGGCGCGAACTGTGCTTCCCAGCGGACTTCCGGTCAATGCGGACTCCAATATCCTGCCGGTCGCTGTGCTGGTGGCTGGCGGACTGCTGGCTGGCGGATTGGCCGTTTCCATCTACGTTGGAGTGCGCTGGCTGGGTAAAGCCTGGCTGGTGTGCGCCGTCATCTTCTACGGCATTTGGGCGACCCTTTACACCACCGTGTTTTCCAATTTCGCCGGGCTGTTCAGCGGCGCTTGGCAGGGGATGGGGTATTGGATTGCCCAGCAGGAATTCGCCCGGGGCAACCAGCCTTGGTATTACTACTTCGTCGGACTCTCGGTTTACGAACTGTTGCCGGTAATATTTGGCCTGATCGCTTTCGGTTACTTCTGGAGAAAAGGAGACGTCACTGGTCTCGCCTTGTCATTTTGGGCGGGTGTCACCCTGCTGGGTTACACCGTCGCTTCGGAAAAGATGCCTTGGCTGCTGGTAAACATCACACTGCCGTTCATCCTTCTGACAGGGATGTTCCTGGGCGAATTGTTCGAAAGTGTAAGATGGCGGCTCGTGTTCAGACGCGGGAGAGTGACGTTGTTGTTCTTGCCGCCATTGACCGCCGTGGCTGCTGTGTATTTGCTCTACAGTTATGTAAACAGCAGCAATGGCCTGTCCTTGGTCCAATGGGGCTTGTTGTTCACGGTTGCGGCGGCGGCGCTGGCAGCAGCTTGGTTCGTCCGCATGTCGAGGCCGTCCACTGGATTGTCGTTAGCGGCTATGGGCCTGGCGGGCCTCCTGTTGACGTTCGGTACTGTGGCGGCTTTTCGGGCCACCTACACCTACGACGATTCAAACATCGAGGTCCTGGTCTACGCCCAAGGCAGCTCAGACCTTCCCAGGACTTTTCAGGAGTTGGACCGTCGCGCATTCGAAGGCAGTGATGGAGAAGGCAACCCGGTGCTTGTCGATTATGACATGTGGTACCCCTTCCAATGGTACGTCCGGCATCACCAGGAAGACGGTCTTGTACAGTTCCGGTGCTTCAAGGCCGAAGGAGAGGACGGGTGGAACGATAGCTGCAACCCTGTGTCTGAAGAGCAGGCTTCTGGGACCCTTTTGCTCAAGGCAAACCATGGCGGCGACGACGACGAGTCCAAGGTCGTAAATGAGAGGGAAGGTCCCTTCCGGGACCTGCTGTGGTTTCCCGAGAGCTATCGTCGCCCCCACGAAAACCGCCAGGACGAAGGCTCCCAGTGGGGTATTCGCGGGCTTCCCAGCACCCGGCAATTGAGCGCGGACTTCAATTATTTCGGTAAGGTCGCCACCAACCGCGAGTCTTGGGCCGACGGAATAAATTACTTGGTCTTTCGAGACCTCGATACCGACTGGTTCACGTCGGAGTACTATAGTTTCCTGCCGTGAGGTTACGAGGTCATCCTTGAGCTATCAACTA
This sequence comes from Dehalococcoidia bacterium, assembly GCA_965261795.1. Lineage (GTDB taxonomy): Bacteria > Chloroflexota > Dehalococcoidia > Lucifugimonadales > UBA3495 > CBDCFV01. Next base: position 2,538,836 of record OZ253476.1, on the reverse strand, counting down.
CCGCTCGATTATACTGGGCATCCCCGCTTTGCTTTGGCTGCTCCGCAACCTGAGGACGTCGCTGGGGAAGCACGTGGGCTTTCTTCCCGCGCACACCAGTCGATACAACGCTTTCAACTTGGAAATTGATTCACCAATGTTTAACAACTGGCAATTCTGGCTCGCGGTTGCGGTAAGCATCCTGTTCCTCCTCTTGCTGCTCTACCAAGTCGACTTGGGCCATATCCGGTCTGCTCTCCTGGAAGCCAACTACCTCTACGTCGCGCCGGCCATAGCTGTTTACTTCGTGGCCGTTTATTTCCGCTCAGCGCGTTGGAAGTTCCTGCTCTCTCCCGTGATCAACTGTTCAGTGACACGGCTTTATCCGGTCGTCGTGATGGGCTACATGGCCAATAACCTGCTGCCCGCCCGGCTGGGCGAGTTGGTCCGGTCCTACTACTTGGCGCGGCGGGAAAGGGTCACCACCAGCACGGCCTTGGCCACGGTGGCCGTTGAGAGAGTGTACGATGGGTTGACCCTGCTGGTGTTCGCCGCCGTGGCCGCTCCGGTGTTGATGGTATTGGGCCAATTCGACGGCGCCAGTGAAGCTACCCGGATAACCTGGGTTATTGTGGCCGGTGCGGCAGTAACTTTTTTTGTGTGTGGATTAGTGTTCTTGACTCTCCTGGTGACAAGGCCACGTGCGTTGGACTTGGTGTTGTGGTGCGCGAAGATCATCCCGTCGGAAAAAATGAGGAACAAAATCAAGGACTGGATCGGTTCCTTCGTAAACGGGTTGCAGATTCTCCGCTCTCCCAAGCAACACTTGGCGCTTTTCCTGCTTTCGTTGCCCGTATGGTTTATGGAGGGAGCCGTCTACTATTTGATCGCTTATTCCTTTGGCATCGATCAACTTTTCGGGTCGGTTTGGGTGCTGATACTTATCATAGCATTACTGACCGCCACCTCCAATTTAGCGACCGCTTTGCCAACCGCCATCGGCGGCATTGGCCCCTTTGAGGTGGTGGCCCAGCAGACGCTCCTCGCGCTGGGGGTGGATGCGTCCACAGGCGCGGCTTACTCCGGGTTCGTCCACTTGGTGGCCCTGTGGCTGCCGGTCACCCTTGTGGGTCTGGCGCTCGCTTGGAGGCAAAATCTGTCCCTCACCCAAATCTCTGTCTCGGCGCACGACCCGGAAGCCGCATCCAACCCCTTACGTCCCATGCCGCGGGCGAAAGAAGACCTGCCATGAGAGTGGGCATCATTGGAGGCGGCGCGGCCGGGCTGGCAGCCGCATACGAGTTATGCACGCAGGGCCACTATGCGGAAGTGTTCGAGCGTGCCCCCTTCCTGGGCGGCCAGGCCTCCACATTTGAGGTTGGCGGGGGGCTGCTGGAGAGAGGATATCACCACCTCTTCGTAAGTGACACCGACATGACCGAGTTAGTCCATGAACTCGGCTTGGGGCATAAGCTGGCGTGGCTGGAGTCCAAGGTAGGCCTGTACCACGGCGGGACGATTTGGAACTTCAGCACCCCCATTGATCTGTTGCGGTTTACCCCCCTGTCGTTGATGCAGCGGCTGCGAGTTGGTTGGTGGACTTTTGTCCTGCAGAAGACCCGCAACTGGCGCAAGTTCGAGGGCGTGACCGCCCGGGACTGGCTGGTCAAGTACATGGGGCGCCAAGCCTATGAGGTCATCTGGGAACCTCTGCTGAGGGGCAAGTTCGGCGATTTCTACGACCAAATCAGCATGACCTGGCTGTGGGGCAAGATATATTTGCGGGTGGCGTCGCGTGGGAAAGGCCTGCAAAAGGAACGCCTCGGCTACCCAATGGGCAGCTTCAGCGAAGTGTTCGACGTTCTGGCCCAACGCATCCGGGACTTGGGCAGTCAGGTGCATATCTCGGCCGGCGTGAATCAAGTGGTCGTAGAGGAGGGCGTCGCCCGCGGCATGGTGGTCGAGTTGCCCGGCGCTCCACCTGAGACCAAGCATTACGACGCCGTCATTTCCACCACTCCATCCTACGTGTTCACCCGCCTTGTTCCCCCGTTTCCCGATGACTATCAGGACAAGCTTGTCAATGTCCAGTATCTGTCAGCAGTCCTGATGATACTGGTTCTCGACCGCCCGTTAACCGACAGGTACTGGATCAACATCGCCGACCAGGAACTGCCCTTCGTGGGCATCATCGAACACACCAATATGATCGATAAGAGCCTCTACGGCGGCCGCCACATCGTCTACTTCAGCAACTACCCCAGCCGCGACAGCGAGCTTTACCAGAAGAGCGCCGAACAATTGCTGGAAGATTTTGTCCCGCACCTGCGCAAGCTGAACCCCGACTTCGACCGTTCCTGGATACTGGAGTACCACCACCACAAGGTTGACGGGGCCCAGCCAATAATCGGCCCCAATTACAGCCAGAGGATTCCCGACCATCGGACCCCGTTCAAGCGCCTCTACTTGGCGAACACCACCCAAATTTATCCGGAAGACCGCGGCACCAACTATTCGGTAAGAATGGGCCGACGGGTCGCCCGCATGGTTATGGAAGATTACGGTGCGGAAGATGGATAACGGTGCGGTCTGCTGCCCTGGCCCAATCCCACTCTGATTGCATTTACCTCGGTTGGATGCCAAAATGACTACCGCTATAGATGCTGGCGGTTGTTGCGGTATTTCAGGAGGCCAAAGTGACAAACTCAGGGTCAAATGAAGCTGCGCCAAAGGGACTGTTGGACGGGGTACGCGTTGTTGACCTCACCCATTACTTTTCAGGTCCATACTGCACCAAATTGCTGGCAACCTTGGGGGCTGACGTTATCAAGATTGAACGCCCCGGCAGCGGCGATCCCATGCGGAGTCTTGGGCCATTCGCATCCGCCCTTATGCCTAACGCTACTGCTGGCCAAGGACAACGGTCAACGCATGACGAGCGAGAGGAAAATGGGGCTTGGTTCCTGTATCTGAACACATCAAAGAAGAGCTTGACCTTGGACCTCAAGTCCGATGACGGTAAGCGAGTCCTCCGCGACCTTGTGGCGTCATCTCAGATATTGGTGGAGAACTTCGCGCCGGGCGTCCTGGACAGGCTGTCCTTGGGGTACGATGAACTGCGCTCCGTCAACCCGGAGTTGGTGATGACCTCCATAAGCAACTATGGGCAGACTGGGCCGCGCCGCGACTGGAAGGCAGCCGAGATTAACCTGTACGCCGCGGGTGGCTTGATGAACATCACCGGCGAGCCCGAGTACGAGCCGCTTAAGGAGGGCGCCCCCTTGTCCCAATTGGGGGCCGGACAGAACGCCTTCGTGGCCTCAATGGTTGGGTTGATTCACGCCGAAGATTCGGGCGAGGGTCAGCATATCGACATCTCCATCGCTGAATACGCCACCAACATCCTCGAAAATGCCATGATGCAGTACAGCTACTCTGGGCAGGAGTACACCAGGGTCGGCAACCGCGGCTATGGCCGGGCCGCTTGGGGTATCTACCCCTGTCAAGACGGCTACGTTGGCATCATCGCCGGGCCGGACCAGAGATGGCCGGAAGTGGCGGAGATTATGGAGCGGGCGGAACTGGCCGATCCTCGTTTCGCCAGCAGGTACGGACGCTTGGTTCACGCCGACGAAGTGGATGCCTTGATGCTTCCTTGGCTGCTGGACCACGACAAAGTGGATGTTTTCAAAGCCGGCCAGGAACATGGCTTGGCCTTCACCTTTGTTGCCACCATGGAAGACCTGCTTGAGATGGAGCAACTGACCGCAAGGGACTACTTCGTTGAGTTGGACCATCCGGTCACTGGCCCGTTACAGTACCCCGGCAGTCCCATCAGCCCCGCCACACGCAGCGACGCTTGGGTCTACCGGAGGGCGCCTTTGCTGGGTGAGCATACCAACGAGATCCTGGAATATCGGTTGGGTTACTCCACCGATCAAATCATCCGCCTTCGGGACCAAGGAGTTATTTAATTGCCCACCATCCCCTCTTCGCATTCCGGCAACGCCGGACAGCCGTTGCGCAACTTTCGCATCCTTGACCTTTCCCGCATTTGGGCCGGTCCCTACTGCACGAAGCTGCTGGCCGACATGGGCGCGGAGGTTATCAAGATGGAATCCCTCAGCGTCTACGACTCCCACCGCGGACCGGTCAGCCCCGCTCCCGGCATTGTGTCATATCCGGATGCCGATCCTGGAGAACAGCCTTGGAACCGCAACGGGTGGTTCAATTGCCTCCACATGAGCAAGTACGGCATCACCCTGGAGTTGACTGGAGAGTCGGGGCGTCAGGTGTTCAACGAACTGGTGTCGATAAGCGACGTCCTGGTTGAGAATTTCCGGCAGGGCAGCCTGGAACGCTTGGGCTATAGCTATGAGGAGTTGCGCCGCCTTCGGCCGGACCTGATTTATGTCTCCATGCCTGCCTTCGGCAACGGAGGTCCTTGGCAGAAGTACGTTGCTTACGGCATAGGACAGGAGCAACTATCGGGCATGGCCCACATGACCGGGTACCGCGGAGAAGGTCCGATGAAGTCCGGCATCAACCACGGAGACCCTATTACCGGTTCCCACGCAGCGGGCGTTTTGCTGGCGGCTCTTCGTCATCGTAGGCGCACCGGCGAGGGCATGTTTATCGACGTATCCCAGCAGGAATCCGCGGTTGCCCTCATCGGCGGGGAGATGCTGGCCTACCAGATGACCGGCGCGGAGCCGGAGCGTCGGGGCAACAGGTCTCCCTGGTTTGCACCCCACAACTCGTATCAGTGCGCCGGAGAAGACCGCTGGGTTACTATCGCCGTCACCTCCGACGACCAGTGGCTGCGGTTGGCCGGGATTCTGGGTGACGCCGAGTTAGCCGCCGACGCCCGCTACACCGCGGTGTCGGGCCGCATGGAACATCAGGATGCGCTGGACGCCTTGATAGGAGTTTGGACAGCGGACAAGGACGCACTGGAAATCTCCCGGCAATTGCAGGCCGCTGGCATACCGTCCAGCCAAGTGATGGGCGGCCCGGACCTCCTGGCTGATGACCACTACGCCGCCAGGGGCACTTTTGTCGAAGTAGACCACCCACAGGTTGGACCCAAGATGTACCCGGGGGCCGCTTGGAAGATGTCGGCAACTCCTGGAAGGGTCCGGTGGCCGTCGCCGACCCTGGGGCAGCACAACCACTTGATATACCGTGAGTTGTTGGGGATGGGGCCGGAGAGTATCGCGGCGCTGGAAGAAGAAGGAGTTATCGGCGTCAAGCCCACCGGTTCCAGGATCATCTGAGTCGCGTTGTAGGTGTCGCAACAGTACGCCATTAGTTGATTTATCCCTACGAATCGAGGAAGGAGGACCAGTGACTGAGTCTGAAGTTATATACGAAATAAAGGAAGGGATCGCCTACATTACGCTCAACCGGCCGGAGAAACTGAACGCCATCAACCCGGAAATGCGTCAGTTGCTGTGGGATGCCTTCCAGGACGTGCAGAACAACCCGGAGGTACGCTGCGCTATCGTAACCGGGCGGGGGCGGGCTTTCTCCACCGGCCATGACCTGGTTGCCATGGCCAATGCACGGGCCAACGAGGGCCCCAGCACCGGCGACCTCTACGTGGTCCAGTCCAACATCTGGAAGCCGATCATAGCAGCCATCAATGGAATCTGTCTGGCCCAGGGATGCGGCATCGCTCTGGGAAGCGACATACGCATCGCTTCCACCGAAGCGAGGTTCGGCTGGCCCCAGGCGAAGCGAGGTATCTCGTCGGTCAGCGGCCCTGCGCTGCTCTCACAGGTAGTGCCGCGCAATATTGCTTTCGAGTTCCTGTTCACGGGCGAATTTGTCGATGCGCAAAGGGCGTTGGATTTGATGCTTGTAAACTACGTGGTATCCCCCGATGACGTCATGCCGCAAGCCGAAGAGATGGCCCGCAAGATCACGGCCAACGCGCCCTTGGCTCTGGCCGCGATTAAAGAGGCGTCCATAAAGGGATCGGAGATGGGGTTGAAAGAGCGGGTGGCCTTTGCCCAAGCCAAGCGGGATGAAGTGCTGAACACCGAAGACGCCAAGGAGGGCGTGACCGCATTTGCCGAGAAGCGTGCGCCGGTGTGGACCGGACGTTGATTTGTTACTGGAGAGAGCGTATAGATTTTTTAGAGACGGCGCTTGACCTCTGTGCTCTCTGCGGATCTCAGTGCCATTTGCGTTGAAACCCACTACCTCAGACTCACTCCAGGAGGTTGGCAATGGCTACACTTACCGCGGCAGCGACGGTATCCATGGACCCCAGGAAACTCGACCAAGTCACCGAGCTTTTCCACCAGCAAATCGCTGATGGTCTCCACCCCGGGGCCGGGTTGGCGGTGTACCGCTACGGCAACATGGTGCTGGACATCCACGGCGGCATGGCCGACGCCAAGGCCGGCAAGCCTGCGGACGCCGGGACGATGTTCGTCTTGTTCTCTTCCACCAAGCCCTTGGCCGCCTCCTGTTTGTACATGCTCAAGGAGCGGGGGCGCTTGGAATGGGATGACCCGGTGGCCAAGCATTGGCCGGAGTTTGCCCAAAACGGCAAAGAGAGTGTGACCATCCGCCACATCCTGAGCCATCAGGGAGGGTTCCCCGACACCCCGGCCGACCTGCCTTGGACCGATTGGGCTGACTGGTCCAAAGTGACCGCCGCCATGGAAAGAGCAACTCCCAAATTCCCGCCTGGTGAGGTAATGGCCTACCACCCCATCAACTACGGCTGGGTCATCGCCGAGATAGTGCGGCGTATCGACGGACGGTCGTTCGACAGGTTTATGGCCGAAGAACTGACGGCCCCGCTGCAAATGGAAAACGCTTATGTTAACCTGCCGCCCGCGTTGGACGACCGCGTGTCGCGGATTCACCTGATGGATGAGGAAGCCGATACCAACGGGTACGCGGTGGTGTTCGACAAGCCGGAAGTGCACCACACCATCACGCCGGGAGCCAACGGCATCGCGACGGCTGGCGACCTGGCCCGGTTCTACGCCATGCTGGAGCGCCACGGTTCCCTTGACGGGGCCCAAGTGGTGCGCCCGGAGACGGTGGACGAAGCCGTTACTCTGCAGGTCGAAGGCGAAGACCAATCCCTGGGCCAATTTGCCCAGCGGGCGATGGGCGTGGCGCTGGCGGACGACCGAATGGGCGTCTCCACCGGCAATCCGCTGAACACCTTCGGACACGGGGGAGCAGGCACCTCAATCGGCTGGGCCGATTTCGACTCCGGGTTGGCAGTCGGTTACATCACTAACGGCTTCCAAGGCTCCGAGGTAAACAATGCCCGCTTGGCCGCCATCTCACAAGCCGTACGGGATGCTTGCGTTTAAGGCGAGGGCAGACACGCCTGTCTCTATCACCGCCAAGGCGTTTAGTTCGTGTCGGCAGCCCTTTACCAGAAACCGTTCAGGGTCCCTCCGGGGACCCTTATGTGTATGTGGCTCGGGCTGCCGTCACACTCGTCTGTCCACGTTTGAAAGAATCCGGTTGGCGAGGGTGTCCGTCACACTTTTGGAAAGCTTGTAACGCGAGGTTCCATTGCAGCAATTCCTCACGCTCTCCGATTGCCGTTGCCAGCGTTAAAATACGGCCGGTGTCTTATGACACTTGCCCCTTCCCATCTCCGGTAACCATTCTTTATCATAGACCTGCCTGACATGCCGCTCCCCTGCCCGGAAGCAAATTCAACACTTCTACAAGCGATGCGAAATGGGAGGAAACGAGAGGAAATGGGAGTGTTATCAAAAATTCCGCCCGTCTTCCTCGGCCCACTCCGCGGTGAAAATGTCAAGGAATGTCCGCAAATGTCCGGCGATCGGCTTTGCACCACAATCCACTCGGGACTCAGCCTTATGATTCAACCGGCTGACTTATGATTCAGGTGAGACTGTCGGTTTCCGAAGGAGTGAATTATGACGACGGTTGATGAAGCACGGGAATTACGGCAAATTGTTGATTTGATAGCTGTCAATGTCGAGGGTGAAATCCTGCCTCGATTAGATAGGATGAAAACAATGCTGAAAGAACATACTGCCGTACTGGAGGAACATACTCGTATTCTACAAGTATTGAGCATGGCGATTGTGACTTTAGGTGACGATATGAAGCTCGTCAAGGCGCATTTAGGAATAGTCTAGCAACGACCCGTTCCTACGGGATGAAAATATATGGCTGTCATAGGCGCAATCATCGGCGGCATCTACGGGAATACTTTGAACGCCATAGGAGGGATAATCCTGAATGAGCTTTACTCAACTAGTAGACCAACATCCTTGAAATGATGGGTGAAATGCCGGATTGCTCGGCCAGCGTCTCCGTAAGCCAAGTATGTCCGGGCAACGGCTCTGTACCAATCGACCCATCATTACAAAGATTTCGCACTACTAGGGCATGTGCAAAGTCGCGGGAGCTTACATGCCCGCGTAAGAACGTCATTCCTCGCCACTGACATTTGCCCCTTCCCAACTCGGAAAACACTCCCCTACCATATTACTTGTCCTGCTCAACGTCCCATTGGACGTGGACAAATCCAATAAAGCCACTTCAATTCCGGTGCGCTCCTCGAACGTCCGAAAATGTCCGCAATTCTGAAATTTCCCGCCTCAATGGCGTAGAGGAGACTGGAAGAAGCACGGGCGGGACGCCCGCGCCAGATAAGGACGACTTTGCAAATGCCCTGCCCGTACCACGAATAGAGGCGGTCTTTGGTAGAATGTACCATATCCGGATTCAAGCAAAACTCTGGAAAGGAGTCAACCTATGGCTGGCGCGTTAGATGGGATTCGGGTTATCGATTTCGGGCAGTATGTGGCCGGACCCTTGGCCGGAATGTTGTTGGCAGACCAAGGGGCGGACGTCATCAAGGTGGACCCCCCAGGCGGGGCACGTCTCAAGACTCCGGCCAACGCTACTTGGAACCGGGGAAAAAGAAACATCCACTTGGACTTGAAAGACCCGGCCGACGTTGACACCGCCCGTGGACTCGTCGCCACGGCAGACGTTGTGGTGGAGAACTTCCGGCCCGGTGTAATGCGCCGATTGGGGCTGGGGCCAGAAGAGATGTGCGATGCCCATCCCCAATTGGTCTACTGCTCGATTCCGGGCTTCGCCGCTGATGACCCTCGAGCCAAGGTCAAGGCCTTCGAGGGCGTCGTCGGCGCAGCATCGGCCACCTACATCCCAAGGGGTGAAGGCCCCGACCTCAGCCAACCGGTCTATACCGCTATTCCCATCGCCTCCAGCTATGCCGCCTTCCAAGCGGCCGTCGCCGTCACGATGGCCCTCAACGCGCGGGAGCGGGACGGGCTGGGTCAGCGTATCGAGGTGCCCCTCTTCGACGCCATGTTCCCTTCCATAGGCGCCCGGGGAATGAAAGTGCACGACCCCTCCAAGGAACCTCCTTCCATCACGGGCCTCTTGAGCGGCCATTACGAATGCAAGGACGGGCGTTGGGTCAGGTTCAGCGGGTCCGGTAACCAGAACTTTCGCGAGTTTTGCGACGCGGCTGGGGTTGGCTCCTGGAACGCGGAAGGCTTGACCGACTTCTACAAGCTGGTGGAAGACCCTGCGCTTTCCGCCGAGGCGGAGCGGCGTTGTAAAGAGTTGTTCAAGACCCGCACCGCGCAGGAATGGGAAGACTTGGTCGCCGAGGCCGGCAGCGAATGCACCATGTCGCGCACGGCAGCGGAATGGTTTCACCACCCTCACGCCATACAATCGAAGATGGTGATAGAGGTCGATGATCCAATTTATGGCAAGATGCTCCAACCCGGCATCGCTGCCCGCATGTCGGCGACCCCCGGTGCCGTGCGGACGCCTTCTCCCACGCCTGACCAGCACCGCGAGGAGATTTTAACCGAGCTCAAGGCGCCCCGTCCTGCACAGTCTACCAAGTCTTTAGAACCCGCATTGCGTTCCGCTTTGGATGGCGTAAAGGTGCTTGACCTGTGCATAATCCTGGCCGGCCCCACCCTGGGGCGGACTATGGCCGAGTTCGGGGCCAATGTGATCAAAATAGACAACCCGGCCAGGGGCAGGACGGTTGCCCGCCACAACGATGTCAACCGTGGGAAGCGCAGTATTCTGCTGGACCTCAAGTCTGAGGAGGGCCGGGATGTCTTCTGCCGGTTGCTGGAGGATGCCGACGTGGTGGCGCAAAACTACCGCGCCGGGAAGCTTCAGCAATTGGGGTTGGATTACGAGTCCGTCCGGGCGCGGAAACCGGACATAGTATATGCGTCCCTTAACGCCTTCGGCCACATTGGGCCTTGGGCGATGCGGCCCGGCCATGAGCAGTTTGCCCAAGCGGCAACCGGCATGGACCGCCGTTTCGGAGGTGACGGCCGGCCGGCAATCCAGCCCAATACGGTCAACGACTACGGCACTGGATATATGGGCGCCTACGCCGTCGCGCTCGCTCTGCTGCACCGGCAACGCACCGGTCAGGGGCAACATGTGGACGCCGCTTTGGCCTATACGGCCATGACCCTCCAGTCGGCGTACAACAACCTTTACCAAGGCAAGGCTTGGGACGAGGCCAGCGGTCAGGACGCTGTGGGCGACGGACCGTTGCACCGCGCCTACAAAGCCGCCGACGGCTGGGTCTTCATCGGCGCTGACGAAGCGGACCTGGACCGCCTGAACAGCGTTGAAGGCCTGTCCGGCGTCGCCTCGTTGAGCGGAGCCGTCTTGGCCCGATCATTGCAGGAGCGCTTCCGGTCTCAGAACGTGGATACTTGGGTGCATCGTCTGACCGTTGCGGACATCGGCGCCCACCGGGTGATTGCCGATGTTGACGAGTTGATGCGTGACCCCTGGGTGGTAGACCACGAACTCAGCCTGACCCGCGAACACGACGATATGGGTCTGGTCACGACCTGCGGTCCCGCTCCACGGCTTTCGCGGACGCCCGTCACATCCGGTTGGGCTGCGCCGAAACCGGGCAGGAACGCCAAGGAAATCCTGGCCGAGGCAGGGATGGCCGACAGCTTCGACCGGTTGGTCCGACAGCAAGTCATCCTGATGGATGGTGTTGGGGCAGGCTAGGAGTTCCGGGGCCTGCGATTGACGCCGAATTTGGGACTTGCCATTATTGGCCGAACGGCGACTTCAACCAGTCAGTGAATATACGCTCAGCCGCTGGTCCGGTTCGGTAAAAGGTGGACGCCATGAGAGGTTCACGGCTGCCCCAAGGCGGTGAAAATGTACTGCAAGCAATCCGGGCCAAGCGGCCCCCGGCGGAAGCGACCGGTACGATTTTACTGGACCTCTCCATCGGCGAACCCAAAGGCCCGGCCCTGTTGAGCGCGCGGAGGGCCGCCGCCAACGCCGTGATGAGCGATGAAGAGGCGATGCACGCCTACCAGTACAACGCCAGCCCCGGCGTGCCCGGTTTCTCTCAACGTTTCGTTCAAGTACACGTGGACCGGACCTTCTCCGACTCGGAGGTGGACTACCTGCCCATTCCCGGAGTCAAGCCCATGCTGGGACTTGTCCCCCTTTTTACGATGATCGAGGAAACGGGCGTGGTTGGCGTTCATTTCCCGGGCTACGTCCGCTACGCTGTCTGCGGCGATGTTGAGGCCATGTCCAAAGGCATAGAAGCCGCCTTCGCCCGAGCCCAAGTCTCTTACGACTGAGGCGGTATTCCCCTATGCGGCCGTATTAGATGGGCATCAACGGCTCTGCGGGTTCCAGCGGAGGGTCCAACTCCACCGTATTGGCGTTGAACGCCAGCATTGCGTAGAACCCCATCAGGGTCGTCAGTTCAACCAGACCTTGGGTCCCGAACTGCTCCCAAGCCAATTGGAAATTCTCCTGGCTGACCCGGTGGGTGCTGAAAAACTCTAGGCCCAGGTTTACTACAGCCTCCTCGTCAGCCGGCATTGAGGGCAATGGTTGCTTGTTTTTCAGGGCATCCACTAAAGCGTCGCTGAGTCCCACGCGCCTTCCGGTTGGCGCGTGGGCGTTCCAGATGTACTGGCAGTCGGTAGCTCGGGCGGTGACGATCATCGCCAGTTCCCGTATCTTGGGAGGCAAGGACGACTCATTGCGCACGTAGTTGAACAACGGCGTGGCCCTCCGCGACATCTCGGGACTGTGCTTGAGCACAGACATTGGGCCAGTACCCACTCCACCCGGCGGAGCGGACACATGGTCGAATATATCCCGTAGCTCTTCTTTGATCTGGTCTCTCGTTGGCGGATCGAGTCTTGCCATTTCCTTTTCCATTCTCCTGTGGCCGTAATGGCAGTTGATTTTTTTCGCGGGGTTACCTATAGCATTTGCTTGGCTATAATCTATGTCCAAGGTTACACAACTTGACATCCTTGGCAAGCGGCTGTCAACGGCCCATTTATTTTATGACCTCCATAGGATATGTTATGCGTGTGCTGGAACTGCTGAAGACTCACTTCGGCTACGATGGTTTCCTGCCTCGCCAGGAGGAGATTGTATCCTCGGTCATGGAAGGCAGGGACGGCTTCGTGTTGATGCCCACCGGCGGCGGTAAGTCGCTGTGCTACCAGTTGCCAGCGCTGGCCTTGGGCGGAGTGACCCTGGTGGTCTCGCCGCTCATCGCCCTGATGAAAGACCAGGTTGACGCCCTGCGCGCCAACGGCATCCCAGCCGGCTTCATCAACAGCTCGTTGACCCAAGCGCAGATTGCACTGGTCGAGGCCAGGGCCCGGGAGGACCAGTACCGTATCCTGTATGTAGCCCCGGAACGGGCCATGCTGCCCGCGTTCCACGACTTCCTAGCGCAGTTGAACGTCAAGCTCATTGCCATCGACGAGGCCCACTGCGTTTCCCATTGGGGCCACGATTTCCGCCCGGCATACCGCGAATTAAAGGCGCTGCGGGAAATCTGCCCCAACGCCCCGGCCATTGCCCTTACCGCCACCGCCACCACGCCGGTGCGGGAAGACATCCTCGCCGAATTGGGACTTAGGCAACCGAGGGTGTTCATCTCAAGCTTCAACCGCCCCAACCTGTCCTACTCCGTCGAACCCAAGGAGCGTTCGCTGGACGCCCTTCTGGCCTTGCTGGAAAAACACCGCGGCGAGTCGACCATAATTTACTGCGTCGCCCGCAAAGCCACCGAGGAAATGGCCCATACTCTCTCCCGGCGCGGCTTCAAAGCCGAGGCCTACCACGCCGGGAGAGAGCCGGCGGACCGGCGGGACATACAGGACCGGTTCATCCGAGACGAGACGCCCATCGTGGTGGCTACTATCGCCTTCGGCATGGGCATCGACAAGCCGGACATCCGCTTGGTGGTCCACTATGACCTGCCCAAGAACCTGGAAGGCTACTACCAGGAGACTGGGCGGGCTGGAAGAGACGGAATGCCCAGCGAGTGCGTCCTTTTTTACTCTTATGGAGACAAAGCCAAGCAGGAGTACTTCATAGGGCAGATGGAGGACACAGAGGAGCGGGAGCGGGGTCGCATACGCCTGGATCGGATGGTTGCCTTTTGCCGCCTGACGACCTGCCGCCGCAAGTATGTGCTGGAATACTTAGGTGAGGAGTGGCCGGAAAAGAATTGCGGCAACTGCGACGTTTGCTTGTCTCCCCGCGAAGAGTACGACGCCACAGAAATCGTCCAGAAGGTGCTGTCGGCGGTAATCCGCACCGGGGAGCGGTTCGGCGCGGGGCATGTAATCAGGGTGTTGCTCGGGGCAAGTACAAAGAGAGTTCAAGAGCTTGGCCACGATAAGCTCTCCGTGTTTGGTATCGCCGGTGGGCACTCCCTGGATGAGTTACGTCAATTGGTTGATGCTCTATTGGATCAGGGCCTCCTGTCCAGCTCCGGCGATCAGTACTCAACACTGCAAGTTACACCTGAAGGACGTGCGTTCCTGAAAGCCCGCCAGCCGCTGGCGCTGACCCGCCCAATAGTCCAAGACCGCGGCTCCGCTTACCTTGGGTCGGAAACTCCATCACGTGATCGTTCAACCCGACGAGACCGCAATCGCGTTTCCGACAACGACGATGCCGCGCCTTACGACGAAGGGTTGTTCCGGGAGTTATCCGCCCTGCGCAAGCGAATCGCGGACCAACAGGGCGTTCCTGCCTTCATAGTCTTCAACGACAAGTCCTTGCGGGAAATGGCACGGAGAAGACCTCGTACACTGGAGGATTTTGCTCGAATCTCCGGGGTTGGCGAGGCGAAGCTAACGGAATTAGGGAGATCATTTACCGAACTAATTTCTCGTTATGAGAATGAGAAAGGTGTCCGGGAAGATGATGATCCGGAGTTGCCTCCAATCGAGACCCGACGCCCCCGAATCGTGGGCCAGTCATTTCTGGAAACGGGACGAATAATATCCGCCGGGGCCACGGTACCCGAAGCGGCCGAGCAGCGCGGTTTGGCGGAGACCACCATCATCGGTCACTTGGAGCGGTTGGTGAAAGAGGGTGAGGATGTGTATTTCGGACACCTGCTGCCCACTCCTGAACGTATGAAGGCAATTAACGAGGCATTCGACGCCATGGGCTACGAATTGCTGCGTCCCGTGTTCGATGAACTGGGCGGCAAAGTCTCTTACGAGGAGCTACGGCTGGTGCGGATGAGGGTATGGCAAAAACAGGGGAACGACAAGTCGATCCCGGCACGAGTCACTGACGTTCAACCCTATGACCAGCCTAGTGAGGTCCCCCGCGAGATTCAAGAAGCCTATCTGAATCTACTCAAGCGGATTGGACCTTCGTAAGGAATTCGACGAAGCGGCATTATGTAGGCCTAATATTACACTTCGGCCCAAGGATCATAAGAGCCGAAGTTCCACAGGTGGCCTTCCGGGTCCTTCGCGGAGTAAAGCCGTCCGCCGTAGTCCTGGTCAGCAATCTCCATGATGATCTCCGCACCGGCGGCAACTGCATGGGCGTAATGGGCGTCTATTTCTTTGATGAAGATATAACAGGACTGGGTATTGATGCCGTCTTTACCGGGTGGCGAGACGATCTTGCCGTATTCGTCGCCGGCGTCCGATCCCAGCATGATCATGCCGTTGCCCAGGACCAGTTGCGCGTGGGCGATTGTGCCGTTTTCGCCGGGCACCACCAAGTGCTTGCGAAACCCGAAGGCATTGCACAGCCACTCGATAGCGACCGGGGCGTCCCCGTAACGCATTGAGGGTATGATGTTGCTCTTTTCCATGTGTTAGTCCGCTACAGTCCCAGCGCCTCCGCCAGTTTGTACCTGTGGTACCGGGGGTCCCCCACGTAATGGTAAGCGGATGTCAAATGTATTCGATATGGTCGGTCATATCTTCCGCTTCCAATACTTGGTGGATTAGCGCAAGTCCAAAGATTAACCGGCCAACCGAACGATTTTGGGTTGCATAAACGATTCTTGCGTGACGCGCTCCCGCAGCCACCAAGCGCAGGAAATCACGGTCTTGAGTGAAGATGACGCGCTCGTCTGATGCGGCAACTCTCAAGTGTTCTTCATCGGATGCTCCCAAAGTCCCCGCCTCGGGAACGCTCAGTACGTCTACTCCCCTTTGGCGAAGTCCCATTATCACGGCTTTTGATACGTTCTCATCCGTGTAGAACTTAATCTTCGCCATCAAGTATTGGCGTACCGAGCTTTTCCAGCAGCTTGGAATGTGCATTGCTACCCAAGGCTTTTACGAACCGCTGGCCATCCTCGATAAATTGGTCTATCTCGGAGCGGTGGTCGAAGTAGTACGCCATGCCGCGTAAACGTCGGCCAATGTCAAATCATAATCGGCGGCGATTTCGTCTGCGGTCATGCCGGCACGCTCGTGCCATACGACTACGTTCTCCACCGTGATTCGATGCCCGGCGATGCGGGGCCTTCCGCCCGATATACCCGGCGTTGTTTCGATATGCTGGTCCAAGGATTTCATTTCCATCTGCTGCCTATCCCGCCGCGGCGACGGCGCCCGTATAGTTGGCCGTTGATGCCTTCAATTTAGTCCGCTACAGCCCCAGCGCCTCCGCCAGCTTGCGCCTGTGGTAACGCGGGTCCCCCAAGTAATGGTACAGGGTGCGGGACGCGGCGGTGTGTAGCGTGAGGCCGTACTCGGTCATGCTGCCGGTGCCGGCGTGGACTTCGTGAGCGAAGTTGCAGGCTTGGTAATAGGCCTCGCTGCCCACGGCCTTGGCCAAGTGGATGCTGTCGGCAGCGTCCTTGCCGGTGTCCAGCTTCCACAGCGTCTCATATGTGGTCCAACGGGCCGCGTCCAACTGGTTTACCAGGTTGATGATGTGGTCCTGCACCCGCTGGAATCGGCCAATGGGGGTGCCGAACTGTATCCGAGTGCGGCTGTACTCTACCGACATCTCGTAAACCGCTTGGCACGCGCCTACCTGGTAAGCACAGAGGACAGGGATAGTGTCGGCGATGGCCTGATCTAGGGCGGCGATGCCCTCAGGGAAGGAGCCGCCCAGGACGGCGGACTCACTTACGGCGACGTTGGTCAGCTTGACCTCCGCCAGGTTCCACGCGAAGCCCGGCAGGGACCGTATGGAGACGCCGTCTGCGTTGGCGGGCACTATCACCAATCCAACTTCGTTGGTTTCCTGGGAACGGATGGAACAGAGCAGGTGGGTAGAGGACAAGGCGTCAAAAACGTAGACCTTGGTCCCGTCTATGCGGAGGCTCGCGCCGTCGCGCCGCGCTACGGTGCGCACATCTTCCGGGTCTAAACTGTACTCAGCTTCAGTCAACGCGGAGACCAGAACCCGGTCGCCCCTGACCAGCGTGGGCAGCCAGTCCCGCTTCTGGGCGTCCGTGCCACCCCTCATTACCGCCGACGCCGCCAGCACACAGGAGCTGATGTGAGGCCCAGGCACCGGCCCGCGGCCCAGTTCCTCGAACAGCACACCGGCGTCGGTGAAAGACCCGCCCTCTCCGCCGTATTCCTGGGGCACGGTAATACCCAGCCAGCCCGTGTTCAACAGTTGTTGCCATCCGGGCGCAAGTTGAGGCGAAGTGGCCGGCTCGTCTGACGCCGCTATCTCCAGCAGCCGCTCTTTCGGGTACTCCTGCTGAATAAATCGCCGCACCGCGGACTTGAACATTTCCTGTTCTTCGGTTAACGATAGGTCCATGTTTGTTCCCTTATGTTGAGTTATCGGCCCTTACCGCTAGGCCAACGCGCCCGCCTTTTCCCGCACTTCCCGACCTATTCCTATGCGGCGGGCCATGATTACTTTTTGAATGTCCGCAGTGCCCCCGGGATGGATGGCGACGATGGCTGACCGCTGATGGGCTTCCATGTGCCCTTCGGCAGCGCCCCACTGTGGGTCGTATGTGAGGGCTGCCGGTCCCAGGATGTCCAGTATGGACTGTGACATGCGCAAGCCGGACATTTTGCGCCAATACGAAGCTTGAGGGCCTTCATACGTTATGTTCGTGTGGCTGTGCCTCATCCAGTAGTTGCGCAGGTTGAACAAACGTGCGATCTCGGCCTCTACGTAGATGTCGACCAGCTTGTCCCGTACGTCGGGGTCTTTCGTTAACGGCTGGCCGTGCCTCTGGTTGTTGCGGCAGTAGTCGAAGAGGTGGTCCACCAGCCAGTTCCGGGCGATGCGCCCTCCGGTGCCGTGCTCCAACTCCAAGTGGGTGGTCGCCACCTTCCAACCCTCGTTTTCCCCGCCGACGAGATTGAAAGCTGGAACCCTTACGTTGTCGAAGTAGACCGTGTTCTTGACGCCGGAACCCGCACCCGACTCCCCGCCGGAAATCAGCAGGTCCATCGGCTGGATGGTTATACCCGGCAGGTTGGACGGTATCATGAACCAGCCCAGATTTTGATGTCGGGGTGCTTCGTTGTCGGTGCAGGTTATAGTCCACATGTAATCGGCGCCCAACGAACTGCCCACGTAGATTTTCTGCCCATTTATGATGTAGTCGTCGCCGTCCCACTCAGCGGACATTTTGGCGTTGGCCAAGTCTGACCCTGCGTCGGGTTCGGTGAGCAACTGCCAGGTGCGGACCTCGCCGCGGAAAATCTGCGGCAAGAACGCCTGTTTCTGCTCTTCGGTACCCCACACCATGATGGACGCTCCGCCCAGCCTGCCGCCGGAGTCGTAGTAGGGAGGCACCGTCAGCCCATAGGCGTCCACCTCCTCCTCAATCACCACCGCGTGATCCACGTCCAGTCCGCCGCCCCCGTACTCCACCGGCGCCGTAGGCCACAACCAGCCCTTGCTGCCCAACCCGCGGCCTAAGTCGCGGCGTAGTTGGTACTGCTCTTCGGTGATGTTGATGGAGTCAGGAGGATGCGTTATGTCCGGTGAAACGTTTTCTTTAAGCCATTCTCGGACTTCCTTACGGAACTCCTCCTGCCCCTGGGTGTAACGAGGTTCAAAGTCCATTAGTGCCTCCGGTCTGGTTCAGTCGGTATAGAAATCCGGCCTCAATAGGTGCTCTGGGACACTTTGTAGTGCCTGTTTGTAAATGCTTCTAATTGTTCCGGCCGGCAGATCCGGGTTTCGAGGGACAACCACTATTTGGCCCCTACGTGACCTGGACCTCTGTCTCAGTTTAAGGTGACTGCCTCTTTGGGAGTATACTTCAAAACCGTGCTTTCCTAATATCCGGACCACTTCGCTGCTGCTTAGGCGCCGGAGTCTAGGCATTAACCAGTTCCACCTCGAATGTAACTAGGACAAACGGGTTTGTCACTAAACCGAATTCTGCTGGGTCCTCATCCTCCAGAAATAATTCAACGGCTTCCTGCAGGTTAGCTACCGTCTCATCGAGAGTGCGTCCTTGGGTAACTACGGAAATCTCAAGGCAAGACGCGACAAAGTATCCCTCGCTCTTGCTGATTGAGGCTGTGATGGAACGTCGCAGATCTGTGTCCATGTCGTCTCCATTTGAAGTGTTTTTCGACTACTGCGACCGCAGCGCCCTGCCCGGAAGGACGCCAGTGTGTGTCCCATTATCTATGACCGGTTGGCCGTTGACCAGCACGTAGTCGATGCCTTCGGGGAACTGTTTGGGTTCTTCAAAGGTCGAGAGCGCCCGCACCCGGTCGGGGTCGAACATGACGATGTCCGCTTTCATGCCGTCCCGCAGGATTCCTCGGTCGCTCAAGCCCAACCGTTGCGCCGGGATGCTGGTCATCTTGCGAACGGCCTCTTCGAGCCGTAGCAACCCCTCCTCCCGGACGAATTGTCCCAGAACGTATGGGAACGTGCCGTAACTCCTTGGGTTGGGCATCTCTCCCGTAAGTAGCCCGTCGGAGCCCACCATATGGGCTGGGTGCTTGACGATGGTGCGTATATTGTCCGGGTTGCCGGTTCGGGCAACGAATGCCACCTCCAGATTTTCCTCGATGAGTAGGTCGCAAATAGCGTCCACCATGCTCTTGCCTTGGGCTCGGGCCAAGTCCACCAAGGAGCGGCCTTCCCACTCCTTGTTCTTGTCCGACCCCAGATGGCTGAAGATGTAGTAGTCCAGTGAGAGGCCCCACATGGGATTAACCGAGTCCCCAATTCGTTCTCTAACCTCGCGGGTCTGAATTCGTTCCAGCAATGCTGGCGGCCCTCCTGCGTGCACCCAGTAGGGCAGCAGCGAATGGAGCAAAGTGCTGGCGGCGGCGTAAGGGTACTGGTCGAATGTGACGTCCACGCCGGAGTTGCGGCTCTCGTCCACTAGGTCCAACATTCGCTGGCCCATTCCGTCCACGGGGCTATGGTAATGCGACAGGTGTACCGGCACCTCGCTGCGCCGGCCGATGTCCACGGCTTCCCTGAAGGGGTCCAGCAAGCGGTCGCCGAGGGTGTACCGGGCGTGGGTAATGTAGAAGCCACCGTACTCCCCCACCGCTTGGGACACCGCCACCAACTCGTCGGTGTCGCTGTAGGCCCCAGGTGGATAGGTCAGCCCCGTGGCGAATCCGAAAGCGCCGTCGCGCATACCCTGCCGCGCCAGGTCCTGCATACGGGCCAGCTCTTGGGGAGTGGGCAGCCGGTCCTCCCATCCCATGGCTTCAACCCGGATGGCCGCGTGGGGAACGAAGTAGACCACGTTGCAGGCCGCCTTGCCGTCCAACAAGTCCAGGAACTCCGCCACGCTGCTCCAACGTACTGAGGGCGGCGGCGTTCCGTTGACTGCCGCCAAATAGGTCAGCAGGTGCTCCAGGTTATTGGGGGAGCTTGGAGCGTACGACAAGCCATCCATTCCCAACGCCTCGGTGGTTACGCCCTGCCGCATCTTCGCTTCGTGCCGCGGATCGCTCAACATCATCAAGTCTGAGTGGGAGTGCATATCGATGAAACCGGGGCACACCACGTAGCGGCTGGCGTCGATCACACGCGGGGCCTCAATAGCTGACGAGTCCCCCCGGAAGATTTGAACAGTGTCGCCGGACACCGCTACGCTGGCCCGGAACCAAGTCTGCCCGGTGCCGTCAACGACCCGTCCGTCTTTAATCAAAAGGTCTACCATGATGCCTCCTTGCGTCGTACCTGAAATGGGGCTCGGACAAGACCTTCCGGTGTCCACGCCCCTCCCCGTACGGGCTATGTTACATCAATAATCCGCACAGGCGATGGGATGACCTCCGTGGAGTTTACGGTTGGCTCCGGATTTCCTTGGGAATCAAGATACGATTATTCTGAACTAAGGCATCTCTCCCTTGACTGGAGATTCAAGGCCGCCATATAATCCACTAGTTGAGGTTTCCAACTAAATATGCCTAAACGTACTTATCAACCCAAAAAACGCCGCCGGGCCCGGGTGCACGGGTTTCGGTCCCGGTCCAGCACCTCCGACGGGCGTGCTGTTTTGCGGCGGCGCCGGTTCAAAGGGCGCCATCGCCTGACGGTATGACCGGACGCATCCGGCGATGCAGCGCAAGTTCCGTCTTACCGGAAGCAAACGGTACTCCCAAATCCACCGAGAAGGTCGAAGCGCGGCAAACCGTTTGCTTGTGCTTCGTGTCCTTTACAACGAGCTGGACTACAGTCGAATTGGCTTCCAGGTCAGTAAACGCATCGGCAACGCTGTGGTAAGGAACCGTGTCAAACGAAGGTTGCGGGAAGTGGTGCGTCTTCTTGATGTGAAACCCGGGTGGGATGCCGTTTTCATAGCTCGAAGAGGGACGGAGACAGCCGATTACCAAGAGTTGTGCAAGGCAACCGAATATCTGTTACGTCGTACTCAGTTGATCGCCGCCGAAGGGTTACAGCCAAGCAGCATGACCGTTGCGGGGTCTACCGGATGAAACGGGTATTGGTTCTGTTTATAGCATTATACCAACACGCCCTTTCTCCTCACATACCATCATCTTGCCGATACCTCCCAACGTGCTCTCACTATTCTACAGAGGCTATACAGCGGCACGGCGCCGTCAAGGGTGTTTGGCTTGGGCTTAAACGGTTAGCCAGATGCCAACCTTGGGGAGGACAAGGATTCGATCCTGTTCCTTGAAATTATCTTTACGATCTTCTCAATCAATTTGTTTCATCTCGTCCATCGTACCTGCTCCTTAGCTAATAGGATTGCCATGGCCCTGTCCGCTCCAAAGAGCTGGAAGCCGGGGGGTTGGGCGATGCCTGTTGTCGCCTTGCTTCCTGTAGCAGTGCTGTTGCTGGCGTGTACGCCCGGCTCTTTCGGTCAGCCGAGTTCCGGCTGGTCGCCCGCCGCCGCCGCCGTGGTGCCGGTGAAAACCGGGGAGACCATCGACGAAGGAGCGCCGTTCAGCAACTTGGATGACACTCTAACGGTGAGCTACGCCGTGGCCTTTGCCGTTGGCCAGACCATACAAATCGGAACTGAACAGATGACCATAACCTCCATCAGGGACCGCGACCTGCAGGTGGTCCGCGGCGCCAAGGGCACTTGGCCCCAGTTCCACGCAGACCAATCTGACATATATAAACTGGGTGAGGAATGGGTTGTGTTCATCACCACCATTCAGGGGGAAGTAACCGCCTTGAGAGACGACGGCTCGCCGTCTCCGCCGATCAAGTGGACTTTCGCTCCCGACGAGCGGAACCGATGAATCTCCGGAATGCTGCCCTCTGGATAACGGTACTGGTTGTCGGCATTGCTTTAGCCGGGTGCACACAGACCTCTTTGAGCGGTATACGCGGCGCTTACGACCATCCGGCCGTGGGAGACAGGCTGATATACATCAGCGGTATCGACGGCTATTTGTACGCCATAGATAAATCCACCGGCTTGTTCGATGAAACCGGGTGGCGGAGGCCGGATGATCCGCCCGAAGGCCCCCTTGACGATATGCCTCCATTGGTTTCAGGGCCTGCATTCGACCGGGAATCCAACATAGTAGTGGTCGGCTCTGAAGACGGCAGGCTCTACGCTTACGAAGCCACCACAGGCGAACCGCTGTGGTCCTTCGAGACCGGCGACAAAATATGGTCCACTCCGGTCATTCACCGGGGTGTCGTTTACTTTGGTTCTCACGACCGGAGTATCTATGCGGTCTCGGTGCGCGACGGCCTATTGGAGTGGCGCTATACAACCGGGGGCATTGTCGCAGGCAAACCATTGATTTTCCGGGACATGGTAGTGGCGGGGTCCTTCGACAAGAAGTTGTACGCTATCGACGCAGACAGCGGCAGCCTTCGGTGGGAGTTAGAAGGAGACCACTGGTTCTGGGCAGGTGCAGTCGCCAACGACCGTACCATCTTTGCTCCTTCCATGGACGGCAATATTTACGCGGTTGACAGAGGCGGCAAACTGCTGTGGAAGTACGACGTTGGCTCCCCCATCGTTTCCAGGCCCTCGTTGATGCTCGGCAGCTTGGCCGTCGCAGGCAAGAATGGCAGGGTTTCTTTGCTCGATACCAGCCCGTCGGGCTCTGAAGCGGACCTGCTGATCGACTCGGAGTTTGTCGGCGACGTAGAAATCAGGGCGCCGCTCTTTGTGGAGGGGAGGACCTTGTACGTTGGCACCCTGGGGAGCACCGTGGTCAGGTTGGATCTGCAAGGCAGTACTACCAGCAGGCTCGACTTGAACGAAGCTTGGTGCTACAACACCGAAACCGGTGCCAAATGCTAACCCTCTTCGCGAACCCAGTAAATAGGTAGGCCTTTTTGGACGCCTTTTTTGTACTATGGACCGAAGTGATCATCAGGCCGATGCTCAACACCTTGATGGTGTTATATGTGATCAGCTTCAACCAGATGGGCATCGCCATCATCCTGTTTACCATCATCGTGCGCGGGGTCACGATGCCCCTGACGCTGAAGCAAGTCAAGCAAATGCGGGCCATGAGCGTACTTCAGCCCCGTTTGCGGGAAATCCAGGACCGCTACAAGAACGACCGGGCTCGGATTTCCCAAGAGACCATGCGGATGTACCGGGAGGCCGGGATCAACCCCGTAGGCTGCCTGGGGCCGCTGGTGGTGCAGATGCCCATCCTCATCGGGTTGTTCCGGGTGCTGATACAAACCCTGTTCACCCAGCCCGACGACTTGGTTGGACTTTCCCAGAAGCTGTACTCATGGATACCACTCTTCCCCATCTACTCGGCAGCCCCGCTGGACTCGACATTCCTGGGCATGGACTTAGGGGCGAGCCCGACCTCAGTCACCATAGTCGTTGTTCCGGCACTGGTCTTTTTGTCCACGTGGATACAGCAGAAATTGACCATCACCCCGTCCACAGACCCCCGGCAGCAGTCCAACCAGACGATGATGCTATGGATGATGCCGGTGATGATCGCTTTCTTCTCGATTCAATTCCCTGTCGGCCTGTCGATGTACTGGATAGTGTCCAACGTCATCGGCATAGGCATTCAAGTCTTGGTAACGCCAAGGGGAGAGCTTCCCCCGCTATTCCCGCTGTTCCCCAAGCCGGGCACCGCCCCGGCGGCGCCTGCCCAATCTGCGGACGATGATCCGCCCAAGGAGATGGGAGACCATGGAAGTACGCCTGATGAGCGCCCGCACCGTCGAAGAAGCAACCGAGTTGGCGCTGAAAGAGCTAGACGTAGACCGCGACGAGGCAGAGGTAGAAATACTAAGTAAGGGCAAGTCCGGGTTCCTGGGCATAGGCGCGGAACTTGCCCGGGTGCGCGTTACCAAGATTTCCCGCAGTGAGCCTGGCGGCGGCGCTGCGGCCGTGGCAGTCGAGACCGTCAGCCAGATTCTCCAAGCCGCCAAGGTGAACGTCAGCCGGACCCTCAGAGCCGCCAACGACCCTGAAGTAGGAGGGCCAATAATCGACTTGGCCGGTGAGGACTCCGGGTTATTGATAGGCCGCAGAGGCCAAACCCTCCAGTCTTTGCAGTTTCTGGTCAACCTGATTGTCCGAAAGCAGGTCGGGGAAGGTGTGCGAGTTGTCCTGGACGTGGAGCGGTACAGGCAGCGACGGGAAGACTCGCTGCGCGACATGTCCAACAAAGTAGCCGCCCGTGTAGTCCAGACCAACAGGGCAGTAACCCTCGAACCAATGAGCCCGGCAGACCGCCGCATCGTGCACACTACCCTCTCCGAGCATGAGGGTGTAACTACAGAAAGCTCCGGCATGGGTGAAAACCGCAAAGTAACCGTCATGCCCAAGTCTTCTTCCTGAATGTGTATCCTATAGATTCCCTCACTCCGGTCTTCTACCGGATGCGGAGGGAGAATGAAAAGGCCCTTGCATCCAGCCGTTTCATGGTTGACCAACACGATTCGGGAACCTAGAATGACGCTGTGAGTAACGAGCGCGAGTCCCTCAGGCTCACTTCCCCGTCCGACCATCCTGAAGAGGAATGTGGCGTAGTTGCGGTTTACACGCCGGATGGGGAAGCTAGTCACTTGGCGTTCTTCGGCCTGTTCGCTTTACAGCACCGCGGCCAGGAGAGCGCCGGCATAGCCGCCTCTAACGGCGAGACTATCAATGTCCACGCGGAGATGGGCTTGGTAACTCAAGTATTCCGCGAACCGGACTTTTATCCCCTCTCCGGTGACAGGGCCATCGGCCATACCCGCTACTCCACTACAGGCAGCAGCGTGTTGTCCAACGCCCAGCCCCATTTGGTAGAAGGCCGCCATGGGCGGTTGGCTTTGGCCAACAATGGCAACATCATAAACTCGCTTCAATTACGGGAACAGCTTCAGCGGGACTGGAGTTGCCATTTCAACTCCACCACCGACACCGAGGTAATGGCCCTCATGCTGGCCAACGCCACCGGCGCGAACTGGGAAGAGCGAGTATTCCATTGTATGCGCCACTTCGAGGGCGCTTATTCCATGGTGGCGCTGACCGAAGACACCTTGATCGCCGCCCGGGACCCCTTGGGCATACGTCCGTTGTGCTTGGGGCAGATCGACGGGGGATGGGTAATAGCGTCCGAGACCTGCGCCCTGGACCACCTTGGAGCTATTTACTTGAGAGAGGTGGATCCCGGAGAAGTGATCGTCATCGGACCGGAGGGCCTTAGATCATCCAAATGGACGGGCAATTCAAGAGGGCGGGCGCTGTGCGTTTTCGAGTTTATTTATTTCGCCCGTCCCGACAGCATGATAGACGATCAGTTGGTGCATTCGGTGCGGCAGGAGCTTGGGGCGAAGTTGGCTCGGGAACACCCCGTTGAGGCAGACCTTGTTATAGGAATACCGGACTCTTCCACCGCGGCGGCCGTCGGCTACGCCAGGGAATCGGGTATACCCTACGGCGAGGGTCTCATCAAGAACCGTTACGTGGGCCGGACCTTCATTGAGCCTGAACAGCGGCTGCGGGACTTGGGCGTTCGACAAAAGTTCAACCCCCTTACTGAGGTTATCGCCGGCCAAAGGCTGATTGTCGTCGACGACAGTATTGTCAGGGGTACTACCACGCCGCATGTGGTTGGCCTTCTGCGGAGGGCCGGCGCGGCCGAAATTCACATGCGGGTCTGCGCTCCTCCTATTCAACACCCCTGTTTCATGGGGGTGGACATGGCGAGTCGCGCGGAATTGATTGCGGCCAACAAAAGCGTCGAAGAAATCCGTGAGATGATCGGGGCAAACTCTCTCGGTTACTTGAGTGTAGGCGGGTTGATGAATGTCGTTGGCGGAGCTAATGGCGGCTTCTGCGACGCTTGTTTTACCGGCAACTATCCGGTGCCGGTGCAATTGGAACTCTCCAAGCTGGTCCTGAGCGGGCCGTCGTCTGTGGGGGCTGAGTCCCAGCCAGGTTAATTTTGCAGATCATCATCCCCAACAGGTGGTTGTTCACGGTTCCAACGCTCGCCCCTTGCCTTACCGTACTGCGTGAATTAACCTCTTAGGGTGGTGCGGTCGCTTGACCGTAAGTAGAGCGGTCCAGGTGGGAGGTAAAACAATTGTCCAGCCAGGCTTACCGCTCATCCGGGGTTGACTTGGATGAGATGGACGCCTTGAAAGACCGGATCAAGGCTTTTTCCGCAATAACCCACGGTCCGGAAGTCCTTAACCCTGAAGGAGGCTTTGCCGGCCTGTTCAGGTTGACCGGCTACCGTCAGCCGGTATTGGTTGCCAGCACCGATGGCGTGGGAACCAAGCTCAAGATTGCCGCCCACCTGGGTCATTACGAGTCGGTCGGGCAAGACTTGGTTACACTCAATGTGAACGACATCTTGACCCGCGGAGCCAAACCCCTTTTTTTCTTGGACTACATTGCCTTCAGTACCTTGGACTTACAAGCCATGGAAACCGTCTTTCGCGGCATCGTGTGGGGTTGCAGGGAAGTGGGGTGCGCCTTGATCGGTGGGGAAACGGCCCAAATGCCAGGGACCTACGCCCCCGATGATCTGGACCTGGCCGGGTTTGTGGTTGGCGCCGCCGAGGCCGACCAGTTGATCGACGGCAATACTATGCAAGCCGGGGACTACTTGGTTGGCATCCCCTCCAGTGGAGTACACACCAATGGCTTCTCTCTGGTGCGGCGCGTTTTTGGAATAGACGAGAACCCTTCCGTCCTTTTTAAACGTTACGATGAACTGGGCCACCAACTTGGAGAGGAGTTGCTAATCCGCCATAGGTGTTACTTCCCTCTGTTGGAGCCGGTGCTGGCCCGCCTTAAAGGTTTGGCCCACATCACTGGAGGCGGCTTGCCTGGAAAGATGCCGTCCGTGTTGCCGGGTCACTTGATGGCGGCATTTCGCTTGGGGTCCTGGAAGGTCCCGCCCATCTTTGAGATCATTCAGCGCGAGGGAGCGGTAGCTATTGAAGAGATGTACCGAGTGTTCAACATGGGGCTCGGAATGGTTGCTGTCTGCGACGACGATACGCTGGGCCTCCTTCAGCAAGCAGTCCCCGACGCTGTAGTAGTAGGGCAAGTTACTCCCCGCGAAGGGGATGAGCAAGTGAGTTTTCACTAGCTGGGAAATTGCGCCTACCGGATGCTGGAAAACAGCCAGAGCCCGGAGCGATGCAATCTGTTCGCGCCCCCGGAGCGATGCAATCTGTTGGCGCCAAGGTAGATTGAAGGAGTGGTAAACCGGCTAGCCGGAGCGGGACTAGAATCATGAGGTGTACAAACGGTTGAGAGCACTAATAAGCGTTTACGACAAGACCGGTGTTATTGAGTTCGCACGGGCCGTTTCCGG
Source organism: Dehalococcoidia bacterium (assembly GCA_965261795.1). Classification (GTDB taxonomy): domain Bacteria; phylum Chloroflexota; class Dehalococcoidia; order Lucifugimonadales; family UBA3495; genus CBDCFV01. The sequence continues at coordinate 2,511,336 of OZ253476.1, read as the reverse complement.
CGCAGGGTTCGAGTTGGTCAGCACGGGCGGCACTCACCGCACCCTGTCGCAGGAAGGGGGCCTTCCCGTGCGTCAAGTGGCAGACGTTACTGGCTCCCCCGAAATCCTGGAAGGGCGAGTTAAGACCCTGCATCCGGTCATACACGCCGGCATATTGGCTCGGCGTGAGTCCGCAGACCATGTAACAGAACTGGCAGAGCACGGTATAGAGACCATTGATCTCGTGGCAGTCAACCTGTACCCCTTCGTCGCCACCGTCAGCAACCCGGATGTTACCTTGGACGATGCGTTGGAGAACATCGACATCGGCGGCCCCACCATGCTCCGCGCAGCCGCCAAGAACTTCCCGTCCGTCGTTGTCGTCGTTGACCCGGCGGACTATTCCTGGGTGGCGGAACGTATGGCCGGAAACGGTCTGAGCATGGAGGAACGCCGCGGCTTGGCGGCGAAAGCGTTCCATCACGTTTCCTTGTACGATACCGCGGTTACGGGATACCTTAACCAGAGCGGCCAAGGCGACGGTTCCCTGCCCGACGCGTTGGAGTTGTCCTTCACCAAAGTTACCGGCCTGCGGTACGGTGAAAACCCCCATCAGCAGGGGGCTTTGTACGTCCCGGCCCAACAATCATCGGGCGGCATCGCCCGCGCCGAACAGCTTCATGGGCGGGAACTGTCGTTCAACAACCTCATGGACGCCGACGCCGCTTGGCGGGTGGTCTGCGACTTCGATCGGCCCACCGTCGCAGTCATCAAGCACACCAATCCCTGTGGATTGGCCAGCCATCAGGACCAAGCAGAGGCTTACAGGCGGGCCTACGAGGGAGACTCAGTATCGGCCTTTGGCGGCATCGTGGGCTTCAATCGCACCGTCACCGTGGAAGCTGCTGAGGCCATGGGCCCGGTGTTCTACGAAGTGGTGGTTGCTCCGGGCTACGACCCCGATGCACTGGAGATTTTGAGGCGAAAACGCAACCTGCGTATTCTTCAAGCACGGCATGGGACTGAAGACCAGACCTACGACGTGCGGCCATTGACTGGCGGGCTTCTGGTGCAGACACCGGACACGTTGGACGAAGATCCCGCCGAATGGAAGACGGTGACCGAACGGGCGCCGACATCCGCTGAGTTGGAAGATTTGGGTTTTGCTTGGACCGCCGCCAAGCACATCAAGTCCAACGCGATAGTGTTCGCCAAGGACCGGACTCTCGTCGGCATGGGGGCAGGGCAGCCCAACCGCGTCGTCAGCGTACACCTGTCGGGCCGAGCGGCTGGCGAGAAGTCCAAGGGTAGCGTCCTGGCGTCTGACGCCTTCTTCCCCTTCCCGGACAATATCGAGCTAGCGGCAGAGGCCGGCGTCACTGCCATCGTTCAACCCGGCGGGTCAATCCGGGATGACGAAGTAATCGAAGCGGCCAACAAACACAACCTGGCGATGGTGTTCACAGGAGTGCGGCACTTCCGCCATTAACCGCCACAAGCAACCTTTCGCTTATCCTCAAGAGGTGTATGGGTACTCGCACGCCGGAGTTGGCCGGTAATGCAGGCCGGGTGGCTTGGAGGGATTGAGGTAAGATATGCGTCCGACGATAGATATAGTTCTACCGGTTTACAACGAAGAGCGGGCTCTCCCCAGGAGCGTTTTGATACTTACGGAGTTCCTGAGGTCCAACCTGAGCAACCCGTGGCAGATAATCATCGCCGACAACGCCTCCACCGACCAGACCAAGTCCGTTTCGGAGGCATTGTGCGCCAAGTACCCGGGGGTCAACTACCGGCATTTGCCCCAGAAGGGGCGCGGACGCGCCCTTCGCACTGCATGGCTGGACAGCAATGCAGACATTGTCAGCTACATGGACATTGACCTTTCCACCGAGCTGCCCCATTTTCTTCAGTTGGTGCGGTCTCTCGAGTCCGGCTTCGACATCGCCATAGGCAGCCGGTTGAGCAAGAGCTCGCGGGTGCAGCGGTCATTACGCCGGGAATTTATCTCCCGCACCTACAACCTGATGATCAAGTCCATGTTCTTCACCGGGTTTCCCGACGCCCAATGCGGGTTCAAGGCGCTGACCAAGGAAGCCGCTCAGGCCATCGTGCCCCAAGTGAAGAACAACAACTGGTTCTTCGACACCGAGCTGTTGTTAATCGCCGCCAAGGGTGGCTACCGGATCGACTCCATTCCCGTCAAATGGGACGATGACCCGGGCAGCACGGTTAACGTTGCACGGACAGCCGCCGAAGATATAAAAGGGTTGCTGAGACTTCGTTTCGGAGGCATTCCCAAGGTGCCCCAACCCGAACACCTCAGCCTTGGCCTGGACCAATTCCCCTCTAACCGTCGCTCCCTCCCGTAAACGCCATAACTACGGGATCCAAGCCCGGGCTTCTCTCGACGGCAACGCACTCTCTCCACCCGATGTATGGGTCGGGAATGCCGTTCAGCCGCCTATATCGCCACTTCAAACAACCAAGGGAGGACTAACGTCAATGGAATTGGGCCTGAAGAACAAAAACATTATCGTGACTGGAGGTGGCTCCAACATCGGACGGGCCATCGTGCATGGGTTCGCCAGGGAAGGGAGCAACATCACCATCGCCGAATTGGCCCCTTCTCAAGGGGATGCGGTGGCCGCTGAAATCACCGGTTCCAACCCCGACGCCAAAGTCAAGGTAATCGCCTGCGACGTGACCGATTCCGGGCAAGTGAAAGGGATGGTTGACAGTTCCATCTCCGAGTTCGGCAGCGTAGACGTCTTGGTGAACAACGTCGGCTGGACTATGGACCGTCTATTTGTGGACAAGCCCAGGGCTGAGTGGGAACGGGAGGTCAACGTGAACCTTTGGGGGGCCATCAACTGTTTCGACGCCGTTGTGCCCCACATGATCGGGCGGCAATCAGGCTGCATAGTCAGCATGAGTTCCGACGCGGGAAGAATGGGGGAGTACCGCGAAGCCGTCTACTCTGCTTGCAAAGGCGGAATCATCGCCCTGAGCAAGGCCATCGCCAGGGAGACAGGCCGCTACGGCCTCCGCGCCAACGTGGTTTGCCCCGGCTTGGTGGTGCCGCCGGACGATGAATCTCTCAGCGAAGACAGCATGTGGCGGGGCATGAGAAGCGTCTTCACGGACGAGGTTCTGGAAAGGGTTAAACGGGCCTATCCCCTCCGCAGACTGGCCCAAGGGGAAGAGGTAGCCAACGCCGTGCTGTTCCTGTCGTCGGACGCCGCCAGCTTCATCACCGGCCAGACCTTAAGCGTAAGCGGCGGGTATACGATGATGTAACACGATCCGCGCGCATGGAAAATCAAAAGATCCCGGTAAGATAACGACGAGAGGCCCCGAAATTTCGGGGCCTCTTTGTGCCATCTAGAAATTCACCACCCGGGACCGCCCAAAGGCTAAACCCCGGTTGGTGTTTGGGGAGGGTGCTACAGAGCAGCGACCTTCTCCCTCAGAGCCTCTATCTCTTTCATCAACTCGGCTTTAGGGTCGGTCTGAGAGCCCTTGTTCTGGGCCACCAGTTCCCAGCTTCTCGCCTCTATCTGGGGCAACGTAGCCTGGACCAGTTCCTCGTCCACGTTTGCCGCCACGGTGGGGTAACCTGCCCTCTGGATCATGGACCTGATTTTGCCAGCCTTGAACTGGTCGAGGGTCCAGCGGAGGGTCTCGCCGGAGGTAGTGACGTCCCAATAGATGCGAACGTCCTGGTTCCGCGGGCCGTAGTGGTAGTGAGGTCCCTTCTCGAAGCAGTCAAATGCCAGGAGTTCCACTTCCTGACCGGCGATGTCGGTCAACACGTGGATGGCCATGCCTTCGTCATTGATCTGAGGAAGGTGCCGGTACTCCAAGCCGAACTTCAAATTGCCGACCTCGATCTTGTCCCCGTCGAGCATTTCCGGCATCATGTGGTGTACCGTCCGTCGGCCCTCCAAGGCCATGTTCCGGGCGGTGGACTCGAGTTCGTCCAGCGTGGCGTCGGAAATTGGATTAGCCTCGAGGTTGTTTGCCAAGTCTTCGTAGCCTGCCCGTTCGACCATCGTCGACAGCTTGTTGCGGACGTTGCCCAAAGTCCAGCCGAGGGAGTTGCCCGCGGTGGTCTTGTCCATGTGCAAGCGGATGTTGTGGTTCTCCGGCCCGTAGTGGTAATGGGGATTCTGGTCGAAGCAGTCGAAGCGAAGGATCTCGGTGTCATGGTTGTTGATCTTTGAATAGACCTGCAAGCACAGGCCTTGGTCATCCATGATCTCCTGCCGATAGCTCATTGCGAAATCTATTCGACCAGCGTGTATGACGGTACCGCCCTTTTCCATGGTTGTCCTCCTTAATAGCTCTTGAGTGGGACGAAACGCCTTGCTGATTTGCGCACAAATTATATCACGAGAATCAGTTATGGCAAACTAGCTTGGTGAAAACCGTGGGCTTTTCATTTTCGCAACCCGGCAAATGCCATGGAATCTGAAAAGTTCAGCCCTGAAACTCCGTCAAACAAACTCCTTCGAAGTTGGATTCCGTCAGCATATTGTTGTAGGTTGTCAGGTAGCTCGATTCCGATTTATGCGATAGGACCGTGTGAGTGGAGTATTGGAAGTACTCCACGTTGTTTGATGCTGGACGAAGGCGTCGAACCGGACGGGCAGTCGGAGGAGTTCGTCGCCTAGAACCCGGGCGTGCACTGACGCCCTCCACTGAGGGTTTTCGGTGAGTGATTGGCGCGGAAGTATTGTCCTGCACACCCTACTGGCAAGGCCTCGCAGGTTGTTCCCTACATCTGCATCCAGCGGATATAATTGTTGCTTGAGTAGAAAAATTGCTATTTGCATCCAACATCAGTAAAGCCTATTCAGACAGGACTCTGTTCAGTGGTCTCACATTTAGCTTGGCCGCCGGAGACCGTATTGCGCTGATAGGCGCAAACGGCTCCGGAAAGACCACGCTCATGGACATTCTGGCGGGGGTTACCCTTCCGGAAACGGGAGGCATATCCACGAAGCGCAACGTCTCTATGGGCTATCTCAAGCAAGAGCCCGCATCGTTTACCGGCAAGCCGCTACTTCAGGAAGTGCTGGACGCTGACTCGGAGGCAATCGCTCTGATGGACAGGATTACTGCCATGCGGCAGATCCTGTCGCTGGAAACGGACACTGAGAAGCAGGCTCTCCTGTTGGAACATCTTGGCCAACTCGACGCGGAGCTGGAGGCTGCCGGCGGAGACGACCGGGAACACGAGGCCAAGGCTGTCCTTTCCGGCCTCGGGTTTAAGCAAGGCGACTTCCTCCGGCCTATGGGTGAGTTCAGCGGCGGTTGGGTTATGCGGGCCGGACTCGCCAGGCTGCTTTTTATGAAGCCCGACCTGTTGCTGTTGGACGAGCCAACCAACCACCTCGACCTTGATGCAAACCTGTGGTTCGAGAAATATTTGGCGTCCTTCCAAGGCGGAGTGCTCGTCACTTCTCACGACCGCGCTTTTCTGAACCAAGTGGCAACCAAGGTCCTTGCCGTCGAGCCGGATGAAGTAGTCCTGATGAAGGGCGGCTACGACGATTACCTCGTTGCTCGGGAACACTCCCTGAAGGTCAAGGAGGCGGCCGCGGCCAGGCAGGAGCGCGAGATTCAGAGGCAGATGCGCTTTGTGGAACGGTTTCGCTCCAAGGCAACGAAGGCCAGCCAAGTGCAGAGCCGTTTGAAGCAGCTTGAGAAGGTGCAGGTTATCGAGTTGCCACGGGCGACCAAGAAGATCCGCTACTCATTCCCAGAGCCTCCCCGGGCCGGTTCCAAGGTCATCTGGCTTACCAACGCGAGCAAATCCTACGGTGATAACGTGGTCTACCGCGGCATGAACTTGGAGCTTTCGCGTGGCGACCGTGTCGCCCTGGTCGGACCGAACGGCGCTGGCAAGACCACCATGCTGAAGATGCTCGCGGGCGTCCTTCCATTGGATGAGGGGGGAAGAAAGATCGGCCACAATGTGGTGATGGCCTACTACGCCCAGCACGTGCTGGAACTCCTTAATCCGAACAATACGATCATGGAGGAACTGGAACAAGCGGCGCCGGGTGAGTCGGAACAAAACCTGCGTACCACCCTCGGCGGCTTCCTGTTCAGCGGCGACGATGTCCAGAAGCCGATATCCGTGCTGTCAGGCGGGGAAAAGGCGCGGGTGGCCTTGGCCAAGCTGCTCCTTCAGCCTAGCAACCTGCTTCTCATGGATGAGCCAACCAATCACCTCGACATCGCATCCAGGGAGATACTCGCGGATGCCCTTGAGGACTATCACGGCTCGATTTGTTTAATCACCCACGACCGGACACTCATCCGGCAGGTCGCCAACAAAATAGTCGAGATTGATCGCGGCGAGCCTACAGTTTTCCCCGGCGATTACGACAGCTATCTGTACCGGAAGCAGACGGAGACCCGTAACGGGAGCGCGAACCTGACAAGCAACGGAACGACTGGGAATGGCTCTGGACATGGCCCAACCAGGAGACGTTCCGGAAGGCCGTTGACCCCCGAAGAGGAGCAGCGCCGGTCGCTCAACAGGGAGGCCCGCAGGCTGGCGATGCGGATCAATGAGATAAGCGTATCCCTGTCTGCCCGCGAGTCCCGGATAGCGGAGTTGGAGGCCATGTTCTCCGAGCCGGACCAGTTCGGCGACCCGATTCAGCTCACGTCTTCGGCAGAGCAGTACGCTGCACTCAAAGGGGAGGAGGAATCGCTCTGGGAGGAGTGGGAAAGGCTGTCGTTGGAGGCGGAGGCCATAGACAGCCAATTGGAGGGACTGAAATCCGGGTAACACTGAAATCCGGGTAACAGTGATTGAAGGCCGGCGCAGTCTCAATGACGGGCCCTACCAAAGCTCTTGAGACGCCAGACGCGCACCCTCCACCATGGACGCCAGCTTAGCCCAGACAATGTTGGTCTCCACCCTTCGGCCCCAGGCCGACGTGCCGAAGCCGCAGTCGCTGCCGACCATAACATTCTCCCTTCCCACCGCGTTGGTGTAATTGAGGATGCGCTGGGCAATTAGCTCCGGGTGCTCAATGAAATTAGTTGTGGTGTCCAGCACACCGGGAATCAATATCTTTCCGTCGGGCAGGTTTATGTCCTCCCACACCTTCCATTCGTGGGCGTGCCTGGGATTGGCCCCCTCGAATGACAAACCCAGAGGGCGGGCTTTCAACACCAGGTCAACAATCTCCTTTAGAGGAATATCATGGTGATGGGGACCTTCGGTATTTCCCCAGCAGAGGTGCAATCGCATCCGATCCGGATCGATGTCTTTCAGAGCATAGTTGATTACCTCTACGTGTAATTCCACTATTTTCTTGAATTCTTCCACCGAAAGATGAGAGAACTGGGAGACCCGGGTCATAGCAAGGTCGGGGCAGTCGATCTGGAGAAGAAGCCCTGAGGCCGCAATGGCGTTGTATTCGTCTTTCATCACTTCGGCCAAGGCGTAAAGGTAGGCTTCCTCAGTAGGGTAATACTCGTTTGGAAGGAAGTTGGCTATTACTCCCGGCGAGGCCGCCGTCATGAACACTTCTTCCACTGACGAGTCCGCGGCTGCTCTCCGTAAGGTATCGATGGCCTGTTCCACCGCAGGCCAGTCCTTCCAGGAAATTGGCCCTGTGCAGGAAGGTTGAGGGATGAAGCGCGAAGAAAGATTGGTCTGTGTGGCGGCAAACTCCGGGAAATCGGCGTCATCCAGCCTCGGACGGGCGCGAACAATCCGCTCGCCTTCGAAGCCGGTTAGACGCTCTTTCACGTAAGTAGCGTACTGCGCCCGGCCCTGTTCGCCGTCGTTCACCACATCTATTCCGATGGACTGCTGCTTGGCCACGACTTCCGCGACCGCATCGCGGACCCCAGCGGAAAACAGGTCTTCGTCAAAACTGTTCCGCTCATCCCGTATCCTTAAAAGCTCCTGAAGGTCCGGCGACCGTGGCAGGCTGCCGGTATGGGTGGTGAGAATCCTGGAAGCGCTTCTTTTCATAGGGCCTCCCTTGGCTCGGACAAGGAATTGGCTTGTGGAAGCTATATTACTCTATGCACGTCTATTCGGGTTCACAGACAGTACCGGTTGAGCCTTTAGATGCAGGCCTTGCCGTAGGCGCCTGAATGCAATCTTACAGGCGCCGTGGTCCATTCAGCGTTCTTAGCCTGATGCAAGGTCCAGCCGGTAGGCCATTACGACCCATTCCTGCGTTGGGTAGAAGTCAAGTTCCGGTATTCTTTTGAATCCCATGCGCTCGTACATGCCTTGGGCAACGCGCATAATCTCGGTAGTGTGCAGGACCAGCGTCGTTATGGAGCGTTGGCGGCACCGGCGCAAGCATTCATCCATCAAGGCCTTGCCGATACCCAGGCCCCGGGAGTCGGGATGCACGGCCAATAGCCGGATGCCGGCCCATTCAGGCGGGCACGGCTGGTCCTCCGCTTGGTACTCTCTGGGATAAAAGGTGACACAACCCACGATACGTCCTTGGTGTTCCGCGACTATCAACTCAGATTTGTCCATGCGGGCACGAACGTTGGTGATGTCGCGGAAGTAAGGGTCCCAGACTTCCGCCGGAATGTGTACGCGGTACTCTTGGTAGGAGTCGCCGATCAGCCTTCCGGCGTCGTCCAATTCGTCAAGCCGGACGTCCCGCAGTTGCACATCGTGATAGCTGGCTTCAGTCATTTCTGTCCTGCCAAGCGCCGGACCAAGCCCAGGGCGCCAGATAAACTTCTTTGCTGCCTGTCGCCGATTTAAGCCGCAATTATAGCGGCGGCGCGATCTCCAGGGTTAACCCTCGTTGTCGGATTCATAGCTTGGGCATCCGGCGTGTGGTAAAGTTGGCCTCTGGTAGGAACAGCATTCCGAACACAGCAAGGGGCCGTTATGACCAAGACCTTCAGCTTAGCGGGAGTTGACGTTAGGCCCGGTGAGAAGGCATTCACCAAAATCCGGGTGGCGCGCAGGTTGATGGGGGCGGACTTTTACATTCCGGTGCATATCATTGCCGGGGTCCGGCCCGGCCCCGTCCTGGGAGTGATGAACGCCGTGCACGGCGACGAGGTGCTCCCGATTCCGGCTATGCGGGACGTGGTAGCACAGGTTGAGCCGGGAGAATTGGGCGGCGTATTGGTGGTGGTCCCAGTGGCTAACCCCATTGCATTTGCCGCCGGTTCTCGTCAGACGCCCGACACATGGGACCGCAACAACCTTTGGCGGGCTTTCCCTGGGAACCCCAAGGGCACCATAACCGAGCAGATGGGCGCGGTCATTTCCAACGACGTGATGCCGGCGTTGGACGCGCTTATCGAGGTCCATTCCGGGGGCATCGGTAGATTGCAGAACCGCGTCGAGTATGACGGGCGGCTTGCGCCGGAGTTGAAAAAGCGCACATTTGACTTGGCTGTTTCCTTCGGCAGCGAACTCGTCCACGAAAGCCCGGTCCCAACCGACGGCCCCACAGGTTACGTCAACTCCCAAGGGATCCCGGGGTTTCAGGTTGAGGTGGGCTGCTCGTTCCTTACGTCCGCAGAGGACGCCGCCTTTCGTGATTCAATCAGCCAGGGCGTGATGAATGTAATGAAGTTCCTGGGGATGCTGGATGGCGTGCCGAAGCTGCCGGAACGCCAATTCTGGTTCCCAAGGGAAGGAGTCAGGATCGAAGTCCACCCATCGGAAGGCGGTTACCTTCTTTCCCACAAAGCAGCAGCAGCCGACTTGGGAACTATGCTGGAAGAAGGGGACACCCTGGGGGAGATGTTCGACCCGTACAGTTACGAGACGATTGAGATGTTATCCTCTCCCGTCAAAGGGCTGCTGGTGTACAGCCGGTTGAGCGGGCCCATGGAAGCCGGAAACAAGGGGTTCGCCATCGCGCGGTTGGACGGCGGTAAATGGATCAAGGACTACTCATTTATAGAATAAAGACCGGTATAGAATAAAGACCGGCGGTCAACATAGTGAAGGCCGCGCGCCAAGAATGCGCAGCGGATTCGGAGGATTATATGAAGTTCGGCATCTTGGCCTTGATGCAAAGCCCCACCGGCAAACCGTTCAAACAGGTGTATGACGAGTCCATCGCGGAGTTTGTCCTCGCCGACGAGTTGGGTTTCGACTGCATCTGGCTGACGGAACACCACTTCTCGCCGGACCACCACAAGGAGTTGGGCGGCGAGTACGGAATTTGCTGCTCGCCGTTGGCCTTGGGAGCGTATGTAGCCGGCGTAACCAAGCGTATACGCATAGGACAGGCTATAAATGTTGTCCCGCTGATGGACCCGATCCGGCTGGCGGAAGACGCGGCAGTGTTGGATATTGTCAGCAACGGCCGGCTGAATTTCGGCGTTGGGCTGGGATACCGCAACTATCAGTTCCAAGGTTTTCGCGTGCCCGAAGAGGAAAAAGGGGAACGATTCGAAGAGTCGCTGGAAATTATCAAAAAGGCGTGGACAGGAGAGAACTTTACCTTCGACGGAGTTCATTACAAGATTCCGGAGACCCGCGTAGTGCCCACACCATTGCAGCAGCCCCGGCCGCCGATCTGGGTGGCGCTCACCCGGTTCTGGAAGGACGAAGCCATCGAGTACGCCGCCCGCAACGGATACCACATCATCCTGGCTTGGGCGTCGCCGGAGCAGTTACGGAGCGGGAGAGCTTTGTACGAGCGGCTACTGAAGGAGCATGGCCACGATATACCGGTCCATTTTCCTGTGGGAAGGCACCTGTTCGTAGCCGAAACCGACGAGGAGGCGTACCGGATAGCAGAGCCGGCGGTGCAGTACTACTACCGCCACACCTCCGGGACCCGCCCAGTGCAAGACCATGAGCGCGAGGGCTGGCTCTTCGGCAGCCCGGAGACGGTAATCCGCAAAATCCGGGACCACGAAGACCAAGGAGTGAATTACTTCCTGCTATGGACTGCCTTCGGCACTTTAGAACATTCGAGAGTGGTCGAGTCCATGAAGTTGTTCGCAGAGGAAGTCATGCCGGCGTTCGAGGAAGCTCCGGTTAAGGTCTAACCGTCCTGCGCCGGCAAAAAAGAGGCCTGACACCGTCGTCAACGATGTCGGGCCTTATCCACGCGTCGATACGATGACGCCGCAAACGATAACTGGACGGAAACGTTTAGGCCAATCGCAGGAACTTCTCCGCGTTCCCGGACATGTGCTTGATGAGAGCCTCCTCTCCCAGGTCCTGCCAGAACGGCCAGTCAATGACCATCTCGGCGGTGTCGGGGAAGTGGGCCTCGCCGTGGGGATAGTCCGACTGGTGCATCAAGCAGCCGGGCCCCAACAGGTCGATGCAGGCCTTAGTCATTTCCGGTCCCTCGAAGGGCTCGGCCCCGCACCGGAAGCGCCCCATTTGAGCGTACTCCAACGGTTTGTACTCCAGCGTGGGCGTTGCCCCAGAGACGTAGTTCGCCATCTCGCCCAACCGGATCAACCAGTGGGGCAGCCAGCCGTGGCCCACTTCAGCGGCGCCGGCGTTGATGTTGGGGAACCGGTCGAATATCCGCCCCACAATCAGATACGACAGCAGCCTTGCCGCGCCCCAAGGGTGGGCCGCTGTCCTGGCCACCACCACGTTGCCCCAAATATCCCGGTAACCGGGGAAGTAGGGGGCTTCGAAGGTGAAGCTATGGTGCAGGATGGGGAGGTGCGCATCGTTCATTACCTCCCAAAGAGGGTCAAGGTCGGGGTGGTCCACCGGCATACCCTCGGGCAGGACGGGCGCGACCGCCACAACCCATTTCTCTTGGGAAACGGCCTTCACCTCGGACACGGCCCACTCGATGTCGGCAGCCGGGGCCAGGATGATGCTCTTAAGGCGGTCGGGGTTGGCGCTGCAAAACTGCCGCATATAGCGGTGGTAGGCGGAGTACAGCCCCTCGGCGAGGGTCACGTCCTCCAAGCTGGACAGCCCGTTGGCCCAAGTGCCCGGGATAATGACGTCGATGTCCCTGCCCTCCATGTCCATGTCCAGCAGGCGCCCCTCGGCGTTCTCGTCGCTGACCCCGTGACGCGGGTCCACCCTGTGGTGGCCGGAAGAACGAGTGACCCGCCCTTCCAGAGCGCCGCGCCCTCCGGTTACCGCTGCTGCATCCTCGGCCTTCGGTGGGTCACCGGGAAAACGGTCGAACGGGATCGACGCTAAACTCAAGGCGGTGTAGTCCCCGACTTTGCGCAAGTACGGCGTTAGCTCTTCCAGTCTGGGACGGAACGTCGGGTCAACGTACTTGACCAAGGTATCGTAGCTTGGGTTGACGTGGGTATCGATGTCTATGACTTTATATCCCTTTTTCACTTCGCAACTCCAAGGCTGGAATTTGCGCCATTATGGTCCGTCGGCTCGACATGGTCAATGGCGTTCCGACGTGGGCTGCCTCCAGGTTTACGGTTTCAAGTAATGCGAAAGCCACTCCAAGCACCGCCCCCAAGCCATGTAGGATGCTTCGGGCCTATAACTCTCGCGGGTGTCGGAAAAGAACGCGTGTCCAGCGTTTTTGTAGCTCACAAATTCGTAGTTCTTGCCATGCTTATCCAGTTCGGCCCGTAGGCGGGCCACGTCTTCCGGCGACGGGTTTGTATCGTCGTCACCGAAGAGGCCCAGCATGGGGCAGCACAAGTCCTTTACCATCTCGCTCGCTGGCGTCGGGTTCACCTCGGTCGGTTGAAAGATGCCGTTGGAATAGAAGTTGACGAACGCGTCGAGACCTTCGGTGTTGCTGGCAAACACCATCGCCACCCGCCCCCCGGAGCAGAAGCCCACCAAGCCGATCCGGGAGTCGACGAAGCTGCTCGCTTGAAGGAAGGCCTTAGCGGCTTCCAGGTCGGCGTTGGCTTGGGCATTGGAGCGGCTGCCCAGCCACTCGCGAGCCTTGGCCATGTCCTCTTCCTCCACCACGCACAGCCCCTCGTTGCGGCTGTACAGAGCGGGACCGATGGTGGCATATCCCATAACGGCGAAGCGCCTGGCCACGTCCTTCATGTGCTCCTCGTAGCCATGAATCCCGTGGACCAACACCAAGCCTGGGTGGCGTCCTTCCGCCACAGGGCGCGCCACGTAGGCCGGCACCATGTCGCCGTTATACCCCCGGACTTGTACCTCGTAGGCATGAACGGCAGATGGGTGGTAGACGACGCCAGGAGGAAGAACGGACGAGATCATTTTTGGGTCACCTGTTTTAATAACGTGATGACAACGCTCGATTAGATAGTAACACCGTGATTCCCCGCGCAGGAACGATGTTGACGCCGCGTAGCTCATGCCGATTGGAAAGTGCCAAAGCAATTATATCTTCCGCCGGTCTCAAGCAATACTCGAACACAATCCTGACCACCAGCACCCACTGTAAAATTTGAAGCTGTTGTGATTTCCCTGGGTGCATTCTCGACTATAGGAGGGACTTGCAACCAACTACCTCCGAAGTCTATATCCGCGCTTCTGTATTTTTGAATCGTGACTCCCTATATATAGGCGGCTTGTATTCGTATTTAGATATTCTTTGGATCGACCTGAAGTTGGCATCATATTACGAATATCGTGCATTGTAATATTGGCATGTTTGAAAAATACGTAACCAGGGTTCATATTGAGTCGAAATATTAAAGGAAGATTGACTTTCCAGTTGCGCCTGCGTACTATGCCGATTGGTTAACCTTCTATAGGTATGCAGAGAGTGCTTATCTGGGTCGTTCGATAACGGAGGCAAGAAATGTCCATGAAGTCATGGTTGCATGTCCGAAATATTGTTACTACCTTGTTTACCTTAGCATTGGTGCTCACGATTTCCTGTGGCGGGGCTACCGCCGAGCCGACTGCCACACCCACCGCCGAATCACAAAGTGTTCCCACCACAGCTCCAGTTGCTACTACTGAACCCATAGCCACGATTGACGTTCCCACTCCCGGAGTGATGGCGTCTGCCGAGGCTAAACCTTGGGAATCTTTCGCGTCGGAGGCCAAGTCCGGCGGTGTACTCCGTAATGCTGAGCCGGTGTTACCCGACCACTGGGACCTCCACCAATCTTGCTGCAACCCCGGACCCGGTGCGTCCCGAGACTTGTTCAATAACTTGGTGTTATACGATCCCACCGATCAAAAGACGATAGTCGGTGATTTGGCTAGTAGTTGGGAATGGGCGGAGGACGGCCTTAGCGTTACTTTCCGTATCTGGGACAACGCTAACTGGTCCGACGGCCAGCCGGTGACGGCCGACGACGTGGTATTCAGCTTGGATCGCATGATTCAACAAGGAGTTCCACGGCCACGGGTAAAAAATATCCGGCCTTATTATTCTGGCTCTGAGGCGGTAGACCCCAAGACAGTGAAAGTAGGAACCAAGTTTCCCAACCCTGCTGCCTTCCTCCCTTTCCTCGCTATTGATTTCATGTCCATCTTGCCTAAGCATGTTTTGGAAGGGAGAGCAGACAGCGAAGAATTTTTTGACGAACCGGGGAATATAGTGGGCTCAGGCGCATTTCTATTCGTTAGCCAGGAACTTGGCCAAGGATGGGAATTCGACAAGAACCCGAACTACTTCAAGGAAGGTCTTCCCTTCGTCGATGCAAAACACACGTTCATAATTAAAGACAAAGACCGATTCGTCACCGCCTTCAATACTGATCAGGTTGACATCGCTCATAGAGGTTCTTTATTGCCCTTGTCAGATATGGTGTCTTTCAAGAAAGAATGGGAAGCCAAAGGGCTCGGCGTAGTTTATCCTCCGGGTTTCACCCTCCAAGGCTTGGTCAACATGAAATGGACTGCCCCGCCGTTTGACGACCCCCGCGTTAGGAGAGCCATCTTTCTTGCTATCGACCGCAAGGAGCTGGCGGACATAGACAAACTTGGGTTCGCCAAAATGGGGCAGCCATTCTTTCCCGGAACTCAATGGGCGTCAAGCGATGAAGAGGTTGCCAGTTGGCCTGGGTTTAGGTACGTCGATAAGGACGGCGAGTTGTACCTGGGTGACCCAATCGGAGTGGAGGGGCTTCAAAAACACCCGGACGATATCGCTGAGGCAAAGAGTCTCATGGAAGATGCCGGTTTGGCCGATGGGTTCGTGGCCCCTTACCATACCTACACGGCTAACAAGAACGTTCCGGTGATATTAAAGCAGCAACTCAAAGATACCCTGAACATCGAACTGGAAATCAAGATTACCGATACCGCGGCGACCGTGGCTGCAGAACAGGGAGTTGACTTCAGCCACTTTGTAAGCGTTCATAATGGACCGAACATTGTTGACCCGGACGACGTGTTGCTGGGCGTCTACTTGGATGGCGCTCCTCGAAATCCCATAGACTATGAGGATCCGAAGATTAGGGAGCTTTTTGAAAAGCAAAAAGGGGAGCCGGATCTCGCAGCACGTCAAGCGCTCATCAAAGAAGCGGAGACTATCATCCGACAGGGAGAGCATCACGTAATCCAATACTATTGGTACGGTGATCCCCGTTGGATTGTGCCCAACAGGGTAAAGAACTACGTGCCCAGACAAACCGTGCAGTATGGGATGGGCACTGAGCATCTCTGGTTGGAACCGTAATATCTATACTTCTCGTCGTGTTTCCATGGCAACGGCGGGTGTGCTCCAATCTCCCTACTGAATCCCCACCCTCGAGTCATGCTTACGGGGGTAGGGGATTCAGTGACAGCTAGGTCTAGAATTATTATTGCGGATAGGGAAGTATGACGGGCTACATCATCCAACGCTTGGCCCTTTTTGTCCCGACATTGGTATTGGCCTCGTTCCTAGCTTTCGGAATTATGCGGATACTGCCGGGCGACCCGGCCATCGCCATGCTGGGAGGGGCCGAGGGCAGTTTCACTAGAGAAGACTTAGAATTGGTGCGGGAGAAACTGGGTACCAATAGACCTCTCTACGTCCAATACGGCACATGGATTGGGGACATGTTTAGGGGGGACCTCAGCGAGTCATTTTTCTTCCGGGTGCCGGTTACCGAATTAATGCGAGACCGGTTCCCGGTTAGCACTCAACTCGCCGTGATGGCCCTCATAATTTCTTATATTGTGGCTATTCCATTGGGTGTCCTTTCGGCAGTGAAGCAGGACACTTGGTTCGACCACGCAGCCAAAGTATTCACTATAGCCGGAGTAGCTCTACCCACTTTCTGGGTAGGCATCTTGGTGCTGTTTATACTGGGCAACTACTTCGAATGGGTACCCAAGTTGAACTACGCAAACCTTTGGGAAAACCCTCTGACAAATATGCAACAGATGATCTTCCCTGCCTTGGCATTGGGTTACTTCAATACCGCATTCGCAGCCCGGTTAACCCGGTCTACGATGCTGGAAGTAATGCACGAAGACTACATAAGGACCGCCCGTTCCAAGGGCCTCCGGGAACTCGCCGTAATCGGGCGTCACGCGGTCAAGAACGCGTTCTTACCTGTCATAACGATCATCGGATTTCAACTAGGCCGTTTATTCGGTGGAGCGGTAGTCATAGAAGCCATATTTGTAATACCGGGTGTAGGAACCTTGCTTGTGGATAGCGTTCTCATCCGGGACTATCCTGTGGTCCAAGCAGTCATTTTGATGATTGCCTTGATAGTACTCGTCCTTAATCTCTTTGTAGACCTTTTGTACGGCTGGCTGAATCCTCGGATTCGGTATGCGTAGCGGACTTTCTTAACCAGGAGCGATAATGTTCAGAGGAATATTTCCAGCCTCTGCCGGTAACGTTGGCCGGACATTGCGCTTGCGACCCCAATACATCCAGGCAGCAATCAATTTTTCGAAACGAAAGCCACTGGGTGCCATTGGCGGGACAATCCTGTTGATCCTTATCTTGATTGCTTTGCTGGCCCCAGTGATTTCGCCCCATGATCCGTATAAACTACAAGCCCAGAATATTCTTGCTAGTCCAAGCATGACTTTTTGGTTGGGTGGAGACTCACTGGGACGTGACGTACTAAGCCGTCTCTTCTACGGGGGCAGAGTATCTCTGTATGTGGGACTCGTAAGCATTGGAATTGGCATCACTGCAGGGGCGTTCTTAGGCGTCGTCAGCGCCTATTTCGGAGGAAAGTTCGACCTCATCGTCCAACGGTTTGTTGACGCTTTCATAGCCTTCCCGGGGATCATCCTTGGCTTAGCGATCATGGCCGTTCTGGGTTCTTCCGTAAACAATATTATATTTGCGCTAGTCTTGGTTTTAGCCCCCAGCGCCATAAGAACTGTGCGCTCCCAGGCGTTAGCATTGAAAGAGATGGACTACGTGTTGGCCGCAAGAGCTGTGGGTGCCGGTGACATGCGCATCGTCATTCGCCACATCATCCCGAATTGCATGGCTATCTTTATTATCTTGTTCACCCTTAATCTAGGCTACGCGATAATTGTCGAAGCCACATTAACCTTCCTTGGAGTTGGCGTGCCACCAGATGTCCCGAGTTGGGGCGGAATGTTGGCTGAGGGTGGTATCGCATATATCAAGGACGCACCTTGGCTGGCGATTGCTCCTGGCGTAGCTCTCTCTCTCGCAGTGTTCGGCGTCAACCTTCTCGGCGATGCGCTACGCGACGTCCTCGACCCCAGGCTCCGGGGGACTTAAATCGGGAGAACAACTAATGGCGATAACCATTGGGATGGGCGACTTTGTGTACGAGTATGAGGCCGGTTGGGCGAAGTTGCCTGTCGGGGTCCAGTTCCAGAACCCCAGCGCGGTGGCTGTCGATTCGAATGACCGGGTGTATGTGTTCCAGCGGCTTGGGCCTCCGGTCCTGGTGTTCGGGCCCGACGGACAGTTTTTGTCAGCGTGGCCCCGGCGGGATGGGCTGCTGGAGGACGCGCATCACATTTACATAGGCCCCGACGATAGCGTGTACTTGGCCGACCGGGACGCGCACCAAGTGTTGAAATGCACCACCGAGGGTGAAGTCCTTATGGCACTGGGCAACCGGTACCGGGCGGCGTTGCAGGCCCCGTTCAACCACCCCTCCGACATTGCCGTTGGCCCATCCGACGACATCTACATTTCTGACGGGTACGGCAACTCTTGCGTCCACCGGTTCACCGCAGCGGGAGATTACGTCGGTTCTTTCGGCTCTCCGGGCAGCGGGCCGGGGGAGTTCAGAGTACCGCACAGTATCAGGGTAGCCAACGACGGCAGGATATACGTCTGTGACCGGGAAAACCACCGGGTGCAGGTGTTCAACGGCGACGGCACGTTCCTGGAGCAGTGGACCGACTTCAAGTCGCCCATGGGCGTGCACATCGACAACAACCAGATGGTTTACGTTACAGACCAAGTGCCCAGGCTCAGCATACTCACACTGGATGGAGAGCTAGTGGCGCGCGGGCGCACTTTCGAGAACGGTCACAACGTATACACCAACTCCAAGGGAGACCTTTACGCGGTGGACACGGCCAATCAACGGTTGCAAAGGTTCACTAAGGTATCTTAAGGCAATCGTACTTCTTGCTGGGTCGGCGGGGTTGTCCCCGCCTCGTACCATCCAAGGCAACCACAAGGACCGCCTCCGCTTCCGCATCGTGACGATTGCGGATTGCGCCGTGGCGGCGGTAAAAAAGAAGCCCGGAAGGTTTGCCGATTTACGGCGATCTCCCGGGCTTATATTAATCCGAGTGGCGGGAAATTACTTTGTTGCGTGAGACCGCCAGTGGCGGTTGTAACCAACATCACAGTTGGCGCCTGGTGGGGTCCAGACGGTCCCGCAGCCAGTCGCCGGTCAGGTTGCACGACATCACCAGGAAGGTAATGGCCAGCCCCGGGAAAACCGGCAGCCACCACGTGATGTAGATGAACTCCTGCGCATCCCTGAGCATGCTGCCCCAGGACGGCAAAGGCCTGGGGACGCCGAAACCAAGGAAGCTCAACGACGACTCCACTATCACTGCCAGTCCCACCTCAAGCGTCACCAGCACCAGCAAGGTGTTGGCGATGTTGGGTAGCACATGTCGCACCATGATGCGGTACCTGCTCGCTCCCGCCACGTGGGCCAGACGCACGAAGTCCATCTCCATCAACTTCAGCACTTCCCCCCGTATCACCCGAGCGTAGCTCATCCATCGAGTGAGACCTATGACAAGTATCACGTTGATGATGCTCGGGCCCAGGATGGAGATGACCACCAACGCCACCATCAACGAGGGCAGAGCCAGGAATCCATCGGTAAACCGCATCAGAACGGTGTCTACCCATCCCCGGAACACGCCGCTCAGCAGTGCGATGATGGTGCCGAACACAGCCGCCAACGCCACAGAGGCCAACGCCACCTTCACCGATATCTGCGCTCCGTAAATCACCCGGGTCAGCGCGTCCCTTCCCTGCATGTCGGTACCCAGCCAGTGCGTGGAACTGGGTGCCTGGAGTATGTCAGGGGTAACCTCAATCGGATTGAACGGGGAGATTGCCCCGGCAAAGATAGCACACGCTAATGCAATGACAAGGAAGATTATTGAGAGCTTGGGTGCGCCCCGAAAAGGGGTCCACCCTCGCCTAGCCAACGAAGAGACGCGCCGCGCCCTTCCTATCGCCGGGGCTATGGCCATTTCCCCTTCCGTGGCTCTTAGCGTCACTCTGCTACCTCCATGCTACCGTACTATACGAATGCGGGGGTCCAACCAAGCGTAGGTGATATCTACGAAGATATTAACGAACAGAATGAGCGAGGCGACAAAAAACACTATCGCTTGGGTTGTTGGGTAGTCCCGCACTAGGAGCGATTCCACCAACAGCCTCCCCACCCCCGGCCAAGCAAATATCGTCTCGGTTACGACTGCTCCGGAGATAAGGCCGGCGAAGTTCACGAAGAACAGGGTGAACACCGGTATGGACGCGTTCTTGAAAGCGTGCTTCCACAGCACCATTCTCGTAGGCAGTCCCTTGGCGCGAACCATCTTAATGTAGTCCGACTCCAGCACCTCAAGCATGGTGGAGCGCACTATCCGCATGTGGGACGCTATCAGGAAGAACCCCAGCGTTACCGCGGGCAGGATAAGGCCCCGGTATCCAAGGCGTTCAATTCCGCCTCCGTATTGCAGCCACTCAAGGTAGACGCTGAACGCCAAGATCATTAGCAGCCCCACCCAAAAAACGGGCATCGATTGGGCTATGATCGCCACCACCTTGCCAATCCTGTCAAAGATGGTGTCGGGCTTGGCAGCTGAGAGCGCCCCCAGGGCAACACCTACGACTACCGCCCACGCCAACGCCGCGCCGCTTAGTTGCAGGGTAGCAGGCAACCGCTCGAAGACCACGTCAACGGCGGGGCGCTTGTCCCAACCCAGAGAATCGCCCAAGTCGCCTTGGACCAGATTCCTATTAAATATCCAGTATTGGTGGTGCAGAGGCTTGTCGAACCCGTACGCCTCCGTCATCAACTGCAAGTCCAAGGGAGACGCGTCGGGGGGGAGCATGTGCACGATGGGATTGCCGCCACCCACGCGCAACATGAAGAAAACGGCCAGAGTGATTATGTACAGCGTGATAACACCCTGTAATACCCTTCTTAAGACGTAGCGTCCCACGTGTTGCTCCCGCGTGTCGACTCAGTCTTGGACCAATCCATGCGATGATGGAATCGGAAAGAGGGCGGAGTTAAGCTTGTAGCGTTTTATGCCATCGGTGGCACCAGTCTTGCCGGTGCCACCGAACCACCAGCGAATGTCTGATGGATTTGCAGATCACTTAACCCCGGTGATGGTCAGTCCCTGAGGACGATCAGATCAACGTGCTTGGGGTGCGGCGATGCCTCCACCGTTGGGTGGGTCAACACACGGTCGGTATAACCCCATACAAGGTTCATCCCGTACAAGGGGAAGGTCTCTTTCAGGGCCAGGATGTCGTCCTCAGCCTTGTGCATCTTCGGTTCGAGTTTTACCGGATCGAAGGTCTCCGTTGCGTCGTATATGGTCTGTTCGATACCGTCATCGGCGGTACCGATATACACCGAGTTGCTGCGGTAGTACAGGAGTTCCCTGAGGCTGTGGTCCTGCCGGCCCCATGTTTTCACGTCCACTGGTACCCGTACTAACGGCTGTGGCTCCGGCGCACGTCCGAATCCCTTGACGAACTCAGAAGGATCGAATTCCTTCCAAACCACTTTGACACCGAGGTACTTATCCCAAGCACTGGCGATGAAATCCACCGTTTCAATGATTCCGGGCCGTCCGGCAAACTGGCCGAAGTGTCCCGGCATCTCAAACCCGTCCGCGTAACCGGCCTCGACCATTAACGCCTTGGCCTTTTCGGGGTCAAAGGGCGGTGGCGTCAGCACCACGTCTTCCCGTGAGCCAATCGACTGGTGGTGAAAGATGGAACCGATAGGGAAGGAGAAGCCGAAGTGGGGGCCTCTCGAAAGCTCTTTGCGGTCGATGGCCATGCTCAGGGCTTCCCGCACCCGCACGTCCAATGTCGGATGGTCCACGTACTCCGACGGGTATTCCCAAGGAGTCACTTCCGCGCCCCATGCGTCCATGCTGGGCTGCTTCTGAGACTCCCGGAGAATCATGGGCAGGTAGAAGTCCAGGACCAGCATCCCGTTGGCTTTGTACTGCTGGGTCCAAAGGTCACCGTTCCCAGGGTTCACGCCGCGCTGGGTATCTTCGGATCTGTCCAGGTCTTTGGCCAGAGGCCAGGTGACGTAGTAGACCACGTCGGCCTGCTTACTCTTAAGCAGAGCGAACCTAGCGGCATGGTCAGACACCAGAAGGTTCTCCAATTCCGAGTACTGCGGCTTGTGGTACCAAGGGTAGTCGGCCCAGAAGTCGTCCCACCGTTCCAGGACCAACCTGTTGCCCGGGTCCCAATCAGTGATTCGGAGCGGACCTGCCCCCACGTCGGGCAAGTTTTGCAGGAAGGCTTCGGACCCCTTCAACATCTGGTCGGGGTTGGAAAACCATACAACGTGGTAGCCGTTTCCGCCGATTACCCACATCCAGATGGGATCGGGGCCTGGGGTCTTGAAGTATATCTCGGTGGGGCTGATAACTTGGATATCGTCGATGTGTTCCTTGACCCGGCCAGAATTCCACACCGGCTTGTCATAACCCGCCGCCACTGCTTCGGGCAACTGGTTAGTGATGCCCAAGAGATTCTTCTTGAGGGCTTCTGCGTCCGCGGGTGTCCCGTCCTGAAACTTGGCGTTGGGATTCAGCTTGACGGTGACACCCTGCTCATCCTGCGACCATTCAGTGCCCCACATGGGCGCCAGTTCACCGTTGGGGTGCTGCCTGAACAGCGTGAGATTGAACTGGTCGTTGAGGTAGGCGACGCTGGACAACGTCCAGGGATTGACCTCGCTGGTGCCCCAGCTCTGCCACACCATCGTCATCTTCCCGACTGATTCGGGGACACCGTCGACCCCGGCCTGCGGAAAGTCATCAAAGTAGGCTGCCAAAGGCGATGCCATTGGCGCGTCCGTGGCTTCCTCCTTCATTGATTCTTTTTCCATGGCTGGCTTTTCGGCTTCCTTAACTTGCTCCTTCATTACGTCTGTTGGAGCGGCCGCCGACTTTTCGGCTTCCTTTGCCATCGGTTTTTCCGCCGGCTCCGCGGGGGCCGAGCCTCCGCACGCTACCGCAATCGAAAAAACTAGCAATAACGCGATGACTACCGGGAGTTGTGCAATCCGAAAATAGGCGGCCATTGTTTTACCTCCAAATTAAAGGAAATAACGGATCATAAATGGGATAGCCTTGGTTGGTGCGGAAGTGTAGCAGTCAGGTTTACATATTGTCAATATGTTATGTCTAATATCATAGACAGTGATGGTAATACAGTTATTTAATAGCTGTAATTCGTAGAAATAATGAATATAATCAGCCGTAGTGCGTATATAATATTACGAGTCTGCGCAACGATATACATATAAAGACCGGCAAAGGGGAATGTTTGAAGGGCGTTATTCAACCTGCCGAGTGAGCAAGACGACGAGCCACCAAGCAGAAAAGAAGGGAAGTCAGGGGCCAGTCTTCGGGGAGTGGTAGGCCGGAGAATTCAAGTACGGGCTATGATGGTGCCGAAAGTCGGATAGGGATTAGCTGTGGAATCGGGAGCATATCATCATTTTACCCACGGTTTTTCCCACATCTACGGTATGAGGAACCGCGCCGGGCGTCGCACTTGAATCCAGCCGTAACCCTGCAGATAAAACCAACCGGACTATTCAGTGCATCCCCCGTGTAGCTCCCGGCATTATAGCGGAAAATGTCGCTTCCGAAGTGATCGCATTGCGACGCCCGACTTGGAGCAACCCCAAGCACCCGGCCCAATGAGGGAGCACCCCGGCCACCTACGCGTTTCCCGTAATCGGGAACAGACCGTTGGACAAGGTCGCTGTCCTCGCAGTCCTGACTCCCATCTGGACGGAGAAGAATAAGACCGACAGCCGTGTTCGCCAGCGCCTCGAAACCGTCTTGGACTGGGCGATAGCCCAAGGCTGGAGGCTGGACAACCCCGCCGGCAGGGGCATCCTACGTGTTCTGCCTCGAATATCCCGGTCGAACAGCCACCACACGGCCCTTCCGTACGGCGAGGTCTCGGAGGCTTTGGCACGGGTCCGGGAGTCCACCGCCGACTCAATGACTCGTCTGTCCTTTGAGTTTCTGGTGCTGACTGCGGCAAGGTCGGGTGAGGTTCGCCTTGCCATATGGGCGGAGATTGACATCGAGTCGGCCAAGTGGACCGTTCCCGCGGAACGGATGACAGCCCGCCAGGAGCACCGGCCCCTCCTGCCCGGCTGATAAGGGTATGTATTTCATTTGGGACTTTACGCAGTTGAACGTGAGACCGCATAGTAGGGTAGGCTTGCTCAAATACAAAACCGCTCCCAAATGCTCACTATCGGGCCCATTCCGTATCGGGCCCATTCCGTCATTCCGGCGTAGGCCGGAATCCAGGCGGGCCCATTCCGTCATTCCGGCGTAGGCCGGAATCCAGGGGCGGTGGGGCCGGTTCGTAGCTATAATCTCAATTTTACATACCCTTGTCAGCCCCTGCCCGGCCGGTGCATGGAAATCCTGGCAGAAGCAAGGGAGTGGAGTCGCCACGATGAGGGTTTGATATTCCCTGCAACGAAGAGAGCATCCCTGTCCGATATGACCTACGCGGCGTTGTTGCGCCGGCAGGGGATACCCGCAGTGCCCCACAGGTTCCGGATCAGCTTCAAGAACTGGTGCATGGAGGCCAGCTCCATTGGTGACCGATGGTTCTTGAGCGAGCTTGCTCTGGCCCACGACATAGGCGGCGAGACGGAAAAGGCCCATGCCACGACCGACCTTCTTGAGCTGAGGAGGTCGTTGGTGCAGGCATGGGCTGAGTTTTGTCAAACAGCGTTTGAGTTGTCTACAAACCCCAGTGATGAATGCGCTCCTACAAGTCGTTTTTGTGCCATTTTGCACACGCCACATTTTGGCAAGACCAACCTGCCGGCACGGCATTAAGATGGAAGCGATATACGCCAGTACAGCTTGAGCTTTGCTCAGCCGTAAACCCGGATTAGGACTCCCTAAGAATTCACATGTGGGACCGTTCCCAGTACATGAAGTGGGTCTTGGTTCGAGCCTATCACGGTGGGCCGGACTGGACAAAATCGAGAACCGGGGCCGATTCCGACGTAACCCCGTCCGACGGCATGGGGATAGTGTACGTCAAAACGGCCTCGTCGTCCAAAATCTCGATTCCCTGCACGAAGTTGCGGATGAGGGCCTTCCGCTCCAGGAACGTCCCTTCCTGGAGAAATTCCCGGAAGTCGGCCACGTACCCCTTGATCTCCCTGCTGGTGGGCAACTCCGCCCGCCGCTGTTCCAACTGAGCCTTTGCCTCCTCCCGCGCCGCCGTTAGCTGGTCCTGCCGGGACTTCAGGGACAGGATGCGGGGCGACAGCGCCTCGATGGGCAACTGCTTGGTCTCCAACGCCTGGTAGAGGTTCTCCAACCGGCCCTCCACGTCGGCAAGCTCGGCGTTGATGGCAGTCAGCCTGCCGTTGACCTCACCGACCAGGTTGTCGATCTCCTCGGCCACCAGCGTAACCAGATCGGTG
Source organism: Dehalococcoidia bacterium (assembly GCA_965261795.1). Lineage (GTDB taxonomy): Bacteria > Chloroflexota > Dehalococcoidia > Lucifugimonadales > UBA3495 > CBDCFV01. The sequence goes on along the minus strand of OZ253476.1, from coordinate 2,486,316 downwards.
ATGGTCTCCTCGGTGAGAATCCGCTCCCTGACCTTCTCGATTACCAGGTCCTCCACCTTGGTGGCGTTCAGGTAGCGGGCGATGCAGGCCCCCGCTTCTTCCCGGAACAGGCTGCCGCAGACGTAGTAGGCGAACTGGCCGCTCTTGGCCCCCTGGCCGGAGTAGGGCTTCCCGCACACTCCCCAGCGCAATAGCCCGCTCAGCAGGTACTGGCTGCCCACCCGTCCGGGCCGCTGCCTCGCCGGCGCCCTCTCGTGGAGCCCCTGATGCACCAAATCAAAGGTCTCCCTTGAGATCAGGGCGGGCCAGGCATCTTCCACCCTCACCGGCTCCGGAGCCTTCTCGTCCTTGCTCTTGACGCCCCAGACGGCGGCGCCGGTGTAGGCTTCGTTGGTCAGCAAGTAGTGGACGACGTTCTTCTGCCAGCGCCGTCCCTTGTGGGTGATGCCCCGGTTGTTCAACTCCTTGCAGATTTCCTTCAGCCCATTGCCCCGCCGGGAACTCTCGAATATCTCCTTCACGATGGGAGCGGCCACCGGGTCAACCTCCAGGGTGGGCCGTTTCTTGGCCCCGTCCTGGACCATCAGCTTGCGGTAGCCGTAGGGCACCGGCTGGCGACCCAGAAGCCCCGGGATGCGGCCTCCCGCATCCCCCGCAAGACCTCTTGGGCCAAATTTTCGCTATAGAACTTGTCCACGCTCTCGATGATGGCCTCCATCAGCTTGCCGGTGGGGGAGTCGTCGGCGTGCTCGGTGATGGACACAACCCGGATGCCATTGCGCCGAAGCATGGACTTGAAGGCCACGGCGTGCTCCCGCTTGCGGGTGAAGCGCGAAAACTTCCAGACCAGAATCTCCCGGAAGGGGGCCTGCTGGCCTCGTCCAGCATCCTACGGAACTGGGGGCGGTCGGCGATGCGCCCGCTCTCGGCCTCGTCCACGTCCTCGCGGGCGACGGTGTAGCCGTTCTTCTCGGCGTAGTCCCGGAGCGCCCTGGGCTGGGCTGCCACGGACAGGTCCACGTCCTGGCGGTCGCTGGACACCCCGGCGTAGAGGGCCGCGGGAGTCAGGGGTTGGAACTGCTTCTTCACAATGTCCTCCTTGATCTCTTGGTCGGATCAATCTTGGCTAATTCGGGCTGCCCATGTCTTTCCCAAAGACCGCAACCGATGTTTCCAACGTGGGCGCGGCGGTCACTTGCAACCGCTGCCCGATGGCTCCCAGGGCAGCGTCCATCATGTCCAGCCCTGACCGGTGTTGTACGTCCAGCACCCGGTCCACCTGCGGCAGGTACCACCCTAATCGACGGGCCAACTCCGCCTTGCCGACGCCCTGGTCTCTCATCCCCTGGTACAGGATCACCTTTACCGATGTCAGTGTCGGCAGGACGGCGTAGGTCTGGCCCTCGGATGGCGCGGGGACGTCCTTGCGGTCGTGAATGCGGGCCGCAATCGCCTCTTCCAGCGCGTCGACGGCGCGGGCCACGGCCTCATCCGGGTCGTCCCCGAAGGTGGTCAACTCCGGAAAGTCGGGAGAAGTTACCAACACGGTCCCATCATCGTCATCGATCACTATCGGATAGGCAAGCATCAGTCCAACCCCAAGTCTTTCTTGATCTTCGCAACGAGGCCACGCCCCAACTCCTTTCCGCCACCGTGCATCGGCAACTGGCTGGTGCGGTCTCCGAGCCGGACCGTGAGATGTCCGCTGCCTCCCTTGTGGGTATGGAAGGTGCAGCCCTGCCTTCTCAGCCAGCGTCGGAACTCTCGTGCGTCCATTCTTTCATATCATGCACAACATCGGTGTTGTGCATGATATGACGCTACGGCCACTGCACTGGCCACCAAGCCGACGTTGGCATCAAAAAACAAACCACGAGAATCGGGAAAGCCAAATCCCGCCTTCCGCTTGCGGACCCTGAACGGGGATCGGCTTGCCCACCTGGGAGTCACCGCCTGGAATCGCCAGCCAAGAAGTGCAACCAAGGTCAATGGCGAGGCAACTCCACTTCGGTACGACACTAAACTGGAGAGGTCGGTCAACTGTCTTCCGCCAAGGTCCCGCCAGCCTCTTATCGGGAGGAATACGCACCGTCTCGCCAAGCCAGGTATTCGGTGGCTTCGCCCAGTTGACGACCAGCTTTGGCGTAGCGCCTTCCCTTGGTTTTATCGCCCAGCTCGAACGCACACCGTGCCGCGTACCGATAAACCGGTGCGAAATCCGGACGAACTTCAATCACTGCTTCCAAATCTTCCAGGGCATCAGCGTATTGTTTGAGCATGGTCAGCACGTAGCCGGTGACGTAGCGGAGATGCGGCGTAGCTTCCGGGAGGGCCATTCGGGCCAGTTCAAGTTCACGGAGCGCGGCGTCGTACTCGCCGATATTGGCCAGCATGATGCCGCACTCGACGGCGGGACCATCCCAATTGGGCAACAACCCGGCCGCGATCTTGCATTCCACGATTCCCTCGTCCACCATTTCTCTGGCGCGAAAGTGCTTACCGGCCATCCCCAGGAAGGAACCCAACTGAGAGTGGGCTTCTGGGCTTTGCGGGAACCTGTGAACGAGGCGTCGTCGTCGGGCGATGCCGGCCCGTAGCAAATCGAAAATAAGGCGCGGCCCTCCCACGTTGAAAGGGATGGACTCCCGTTCCTTCGCCTCGGCCAGAAGGTCCCGCCTGATTGCGGCGGAGACTTCCGGGTCAAGTCCGGCGTCGCTACCCGCGACGTCCGTGATGTCCTGGGACAAACCGGCTGCCGACCTTTGACCGTGCACTACCGCTGTGTGCTCGAAATGGAATTCCCAAGGTTCACTGGCGGCCAGTATGTCCCGCCTCCATTCCGGGTCGGGTTCCTGCTTGCTCAGCCACCACAACAATACCGGTGCGGAATCTTCGAGGCAGCCGAAGAGCAACAGTCGCAGTTCCACTTGATTGGAGCTCTCTTCCCTGGACAGGGGGAAGTTCAACGACTCCGACAACATCCGGGCGAAACGCGCCACCGCCGTCGTTATCTCAGTTACCGACTCCCGACCAATCCGGGCCGCCAGCAGGTCTGCCAGTTGGGCCAAGGTGAGTTGGCGGCGCAGTTCCTGTTCAAGTTTCTCGGCGGCCATTCCGGCCTCCGGCGTTGCCAGTTCTCGGGCCAGGGCGCTGACATAGGCGCGATTGGGCCGGGTCTTCCCATCCAGCCAGTTGTCCACCGAGGTGTAGGATGCACCGAGGCGGCGCGCCAGTTGGTCACGGTTCATTCCGGCGTGATCCAGGAGACGCCGCAGGATCCGGCCTCCGCCGTTCTCCTGGACCCACAGCGGAGTCTCGACATCCGGCAACGGCCAACCCGTCAGCCGGTGCAGCGCAAACACGCGCAGAGACAGATCCACAGCCACCAGCCGCAGAAACGCCTGCCCCACAGCTCCCACGTCGACCGCCGCCGTGGCACGGCTGTGAATGGTGGCCATCAGATGGTCCCAGCGTTCGCCGGCTAAGCCCACTCCCATTCCTGCCGCCGTCGCCAGGGACACCCCATCAGGCAGAGCGTCTAGGGATTCAGGAACCATCCCACAGTCGATTAAAGCCTGCCCCAAGGCTTCGAAGAACAGGCTTCGGCTGTATTCGTCCACAGACTCTCCAGCGAAGAACCGGCGGGCCGTCCGGTTGCGCAGCGCGTCGTTTTCGATGTCAAGCGCCTGGACGACGGATCTCAGGATGCCGCCACTGTAGAGTCCGGCGATATCGTTATGGTCATTGTGATTCTCACTCTTCATTGCAACCCCTGCGGAAAGCGTCCGGACGAAACCGCCCGATCCGAACGCCTGTCCACCGTGACCTATTTCTTGGGCTCGGGCGTGTTCTTGGATCGGTCATGACGTTCGCTCTCGTCGGTTGACCGCTCCTCCCAAGCATCGGGACGTTCGTCATAACCCCGGGACGCCCAGTAAGCATCGTTGTTGGGATTCATCTGGTTTGAGCGGTTGTCTACATCATCCTTGCGACTCATATGTCACCTCCTTCAACTGGTAGTCTGGATAGAGTTGCGGTTTCTGAAAACTATTGTAGGCGCTGGTCATGGCCTTTTGGCCCCAACAGGTTGGACAAAATGCAGACCAGCGTCCGGTGCTTGGTGTTTTCGAACTTGGTGTCGCCGCCCTACCTCTGCCACAACCGCCACCAGGGGCCGGGCCGTTCCTGCGCTGATTTCAATTCGTTGGCCAGCCCGGCGTTGCGCTGCCGCTCCAGCTCAAGCTGCTCCTCCAGGCCGCGTATCCGCTCCCTCGCCACGGCCAGCGCTCCGTTGCCGGATTCAACGCCGTTACCATCCACCGGCGGGTCGTCGTCCAGCATCACGTACACCCGATGCCGCTGTCCACGCGGCTCCCTCTTTACCGCCAACTCCCCGGCGGCGATCCACCGGTTCAGCGTGGACAGCGACAACCTCAACTCCCGGCAGGCTTCCGCCTTGGTCAACAGTCTCATGTCCCACCTCCCATTGTTTCATTGCGTGTCATTTACGGGTCAATCCTGACGTGTCATGCGTGTCAGCGGCTTTTCCGCCCACGGGCCGCGGGGGGCCGGTCGGCCTCCGCCGCAAGTCCCGGTTTTTGCAACAAATGGCAGTCAAATGGGCTTTTGGGGTCAGACAGGGTTGAGACACTGCAATTCACGTTCGTTTATGGCCCCCTTACAGGAAAGGCCGGGAACCGCTTCACCGAAAAAGTTGCACTTTGTCCAATTGCTGCAAGGTCAGCCTTTTCCGACCGTCCGGCGCGGGCGGACGCCACGTGTCAGCCAGGATGCCCCAGCGGGCGATGGCCTCCAGGTTGGAGCTGGCGAAGGGGGCGTGGTCCACGCTAGTGGCAGCGTCCAAGAAGGCGTCCTCGTCGGCTTCTGTCTCGAACACGAACAGCACCAGGGGCAACTCCCACCGTGGTCCTGGCGGGCGTAGCCGCTCCGGAAGTAGCGGCGGTAGTTCTCCAGCCGGGCGCGCACCCGCCTGGGCGTGGTGGCCCGGCGCTCGAACTCCAGGAAGCAATGCCGGTAGCCCCGAGGCAGGTCCAGGGTGAAGGACACGTCAGGGTGTACCACGTAGTTGGTGTGGTCATGCCAGTACCCCACGGCGGAGCGGGAGGTGGGCAGCAGGTCCAGGACACCGTAGTCCCGGCCGCGGGCGCATTCGGTGGTGAGACTGGCGACCAGGGTGATCAGGGCGGCGTGGTGTTCGGGCTGGGACGCCATGGCGCGTAGGGCGGTCCCGGCATAGACCTGCGGGGTCCGCGGCGGCTGGGTTGGGCGCTCCAGCGGGCCAGGATTTGCCCCACGGCGGCCCGGTCCCGGCGGGCCAGGTACTTTAGCCCCTCGTCGGTCAGCACGTGTAGTTGCCCGTCGGCGCGAATCAGGCAGTGCTCCGCCAGGGACCGGAGCACCTGGTTGGCGCGGCGGCGGGTGACGCCGCCCATCAGCCCGGCCAGTTGGTCGGTGTCGCACAGGGGCCATGCAGCCAGCAGGTCCAGGGTCTGCTTTTCGGCGCGGGTGAGTTTGACGGCCAGAGAGTTCCCGACCTGTTCCGACGGATCCGGAGACATCGCCCGCAGGCGGCTGGGATACAGCGCGTCTGGGTCGGGCGTCGGATGGTCGTCGGGTTCAAGGCCGAGCTTGCGGCGGTAAGCGTCGGCGTTCTCCACGCGCCGTTCCAGCCAAGCCATGATGTCGTCCAGGGACACGTCAGGGTTGACCGCCTCGGGCAGGAAGGAGTTGCTGCCCGAGGCGCACTGCTGCCACACGGGGGAATCGGCGTCTCCCGCCAACAGTTCCCCCTCGGTGGCGACGAAGGTCGTGCGGTGCTCCATGGGGTCGCCCAGGGTGCGGAAGGCCCGGCGCGTGACCTGGTCGGAGTGGGTCAGCACCAGCGTTGCGGCGGGCCGCTAGCGCTGGCGCAGGTTCTCCAGTGTTCTCAGGAGGTAGCGCAGGTTGGCCGAGGACAGCATCGGCCCCTGGCGCACGATGCCCAGGGATCCAGGGAACGGCCCCCGGAAAGGGTGACCAGCAGGTCGTAGGGTCCCTGGCGGTAGCGGTCCACCCTGACGGGTTGCCTCTAAGGGTCGGCTACTGCGATCATGGCGGCCACGTGGTACAGCAGGGCCACGGCGTCCAGGCGGTCCGTGAGCAGCCGGAACCACTCCCGGGAAACAGGGTACTCGCTGAGGAAGCGTTCCGTGCTGTGCTCGACCCTGGCGGCGGCTTCGATGCCCCGTTCCGTGGGAAAGTGGCGGCGCTGGGGATTTGGCCCCAGGCGCCCAGGTGGTGGGGAATCGAGTCCGCCAGGCCGCGCCCGGCGAGTTTCACCAGCCCGCGGCGCAGGGTGGTGGCGGGAACTCTGCCGAAGCTGGACAGTTCCTCGGTGGTGGACAGGGGCGCGGCGTACAGCAGCCGCAGGGTGTCCTCCAGCGTCTCGGCCAGGGGTTTCGGATTGGCCGCCCGGCGCTGGATCTGGCGGCTGGCGGTCATGGCCCAGGCTGCCGCTGCGATGGCGTCGGGGTTGTCTCCAATGGTCTCGATCACCGCCCTGGGCAGGGCGCGGCCCATGTGGCCCCGGTCCAGGAACCGCCAGAGGGTGTACCGTGAGACGCCGAAGGTCTCCATCGTCTTCCGGCGACCGTGCCACCGGACGTAGGTGCGCACGTAGTCGCGGATGGCGTAGTTGAGGTCGTCGCTGGCCGGCTCGTTCTCTACCGGGGTTGGCGTACTGGTCCCGGTTGTTGTCATTCTCGGTCCTCCCGTGGCAGTGGGCTAACAGTCCATTGTCCAGGAGAAATTGGTCGCACGTAATGCCCTGCAAGGCATTGTTTTCGGGGCGGTTTTGTGGTGGAGGCCGAAACCCACCAGGGACTCGCGGGAGCCCTTGCGAGGCCAGCATTTCGGAGGACGGATTGGATGTGAGGAAGGGACACGCGAGAAACTCGCGTGTCCCTGAAGCGTCAACCGAGGCTATCTGTACCAGGGAGATGCGTCAACTTCTTGGGGCGGGTTCATTCCTTAACACTAATGGTGTGTGGCCAATGCGCTGTAGGTCAGAAACCGAACTGGTCATGCCTGTAGGCGTCCCGGTCAATTCTTTGGGCTTCACTTCGGTAGGACTGGGCTATTTGTTGCAGCAAACTGGCGGTATGCGGCCATTTGACCCTGATTTTGTCAGCTTGCTCCCGGTATTGACTTGCCAGACTCCATTCTTGCCCGCCACCATCAAAAGCCCCGCGAGACGTTACGCCTCTACGATTCTGTTTTCCTATAGTGAACCCGATTCCGATATGCTCTGAGCGCAGGTCGTCCAGCAGGTCGCACACGGCCTCGCAAGGCCCTACACCGTCGGCGCCGGCGGGAGCGCCGGCCAACAGTTGCCCAATGGTCTGATCCGCTAAAATGGTTCGTCCCCTCTCTGCGCAAAGTCGCCGCGCCTCTTTAACCCACGTGGACAGAGCTTCGTAATCAACCATGCCGTCCTCCATTGTGCCTGGCACTTCACCCTCCCCGAACATGATTTTCGCAACTATTTCCCAGACAACCCCCATGGCATTTTCAGCGGGCGAGTCCTCGATTTGTCCGTCGTCTCGCTTGAAGGCCAACGCTACCAAGTCAGCGAAGATTTCCGGCTGCTTGGCAATTACGCGGTAAATCGCAAGGTTGGGCCGCTCGTGTTGGTCAAGTATGGATATAAAAGGCAACTCAAGGGTCGCGATGGTGTCGTCACTCACTGCCTCTGAACTGTCCAGCTTCTTCAGCAGTTCGGCAACTGTGTAGCTGAGGTGGCTTGACCCAAACTGTGCCGACCCGTCCGCCGCCAGGTCTGCTGGCAATTGTTCCAATGTCCGAATCACTGTTTCTTGGTGAACCGACCGAAAGGCTATGAAATCAGCAACTGCTGGGGAACAGTGAACATCCAACAATCTCTCCGCAATGAAGGAGATGACCTCTTGGCCTTGGCCCGCTACCGTCCAGGGGTTGAGCAATTCCCAATAGCAGCGCTGGACTGCTAGGTCTTCTTCATATAGTCGGCGCCAAGTTTCTAGGTCCGACGATGCGGCCAGGTAAATTTGCGCTAATGCCTGAGTCTCTGCGCCCATCTCCTTGAGCCGGGCGATAGCTTCCTCCAAACCCTCCCATCCTGACCGACGGAAAACAGCCCAGAATATTCCATAGGCCAACATCCGGCAATTCTGATTCTCTGAGCCGGCGTGTTCCAGGGCAATCTCAAGCGCCAGATTAGCTTCGATGTTGGCAAATGCTTGGCCTACTTCCGCAGGTTGTTCTACCACTTCAGCGATGGACAAAATGGCTCCGATACCACTGTTCCTATGCGCTTCTGCGATGGCGGGCTGGCGAGCCACATTTACCTTTTGAAAATCTGTATCTTCGTAGTCAGTTCCTTCCGGCAACTTGGGCCAACCGATGAACAGCCACGCGTAGGCCTTTCCGGAGTCGCCAGGAGTCAGTTTTTGATAAATGGCAGCAAGCGGTTCCAGGTCGGCGGATGGCATTGCCCAATCTGAGTCCGGGAAGCTATTATGAAGGTTCAGCTCTGCACGCAGGGTCGCCCATAGGGTTAACGAAGTCGATTGTTGGCGGAGAGAGTCGGTTTGTTGTGCCAACATCTCCGTGGCTTGCTTGCGAGTGGTGGAGGGCAAAGACCGCAGGATACCTATGATGTCCCGCCATCTTTCAGCTTCGCTTCCAACGTGCTCAAGCAAAAGTTGCCCCAACTTTTCGGCAAAAGTGTAGAGTTCTTTCCGAGTAGGCTGGGGCACGCCGTCCTGTCCCCAGGGACGAAATGACGGTGGCTCACGGCCGACAATAGTGTCGTGACCCGACGGGTAGGCTTTGATAAGGGTTTTCCAACCCGGATCCGGAACCCTGGTCAACAAGGTCTCCAGCGTCTCAAGACGTTCGGCGTCCGATGTCTCTGACACCCGGAACCAGGGCAGGAACATTGCACGGGTGCTTGCCGCGGGGCGATTTGAGAGATTTCCACCTGGGTCAATCAGAACCAGCCGGGCCAGGATGTGCGCTACTCTAGAAAAATACTCCGGAGACCATACCAGTTTTTCCAATGCCCAAAGCAGACTGGTGTGCGGAGCGCCTCCGAATATTGGAGCACCTTCTTGGGCGAAAAGTTCAGCGAAAGGACTTGGGCTCGCGTCCAAGTCCCGTTCAATGGCATCCAGCATGGCCGTCGGGGCCGCTTCAGCTAGAGTTGTCAAGTGTGTACTAAGGGATGCCCATATCTGCCATCTCTCATTGCCGGTCAATATGCATCGTACCATGACTTCCGGCAGGTAAGCCGTCTTTTCAACGTGGTCAGTCCTCTCTCCTTGGGCACTCATCAACGCAAGGGATTGGGCAATTCCTTCACGCAGGCTATGGCTGTGCGGAACTGCTTTGCCCCGGATGCCGGCGAAAGGCCTTTCGGCCAGGGGCATTTCGTATTCCGGATTTTCGGCTCCCAAGACTTTAATGGCCGCTTCTTCAAAACGGTCCACCGCGGCCGAAGTCAAGCGTGGAGCAAGCAGGTGCCAGGCCTCTTCATGGGAGAGGAAACGCCATCTGCTGCCGATTTTCGTCACAGGACTGTCGTCGGCCCGAGTCAGTTCCACCGCTTCTCGCTCTACTTCCTCATAGGGTCGGCCCGCGATTTCGGAAACAATATCTTTGTCGTTTTCGTTGGACTCATCCCATGCGCCTATCAAGATGAGAGAGGGCAGCATGCTTTGCACATCCGGGGCCGCCCAATCAGGTTTCGGTCCTCCCGCTTCTTCAATCAGGAAGCGGCGGATAATTTGCAGCCGGCGGGCCGTTTTTCGGGATAGCGACCGGGCCCTCGTTTCGCTCAGCCCCATTTCAGTTAGCGCATGTACGGTCTCGTCGCGTCCTAACGCAGGGAGGGAGACGCCGTTGCCTTTAGGTTCTTCGTTGGCATTCATGGGAGTTAAAACGTGATGGCCCCGGTTAGTTGCCACCTGTGGCGACACGTTGCCATCGAAGGCGCGAATCAGAACCAAAGGTAATTTCTGGCCCACTAAACTGGCCCAAGCATTTTCGGACTTCACTACTAGTATTACAACGACGGTTGGTATGATAGGATGACCGGGTAGTTGGGGAAGGCTTGGGTAGGTGAGGCAGGGAAGTGGATGCGGCGGCTTTCGAGCAGGTGTACGGGGCTTTTCAGGATTTTCATGCTTACTTCGCTCCGCTGTTTGGCCGGAGGGAGACCCGGGACCACAGCCGTCATTATCTCCAGGCCCTGCTGGTGCAGTCCGGCGAGCGGCGCAACGCCGAGAATCTGTCGGAGACGGTTCCGGCGTCAGCCAGGGTGATGCAGCGGTTTCTCGCTGAATCCCCCTGGGATGACGACACAGTCATAGGACGCCTTCAAGAGTACTTGGGACCCCGGCTTGGACATCCGGATGCGCTGTGGGTGCTGGACGGCAGCGACTTCCCCAAGCAAGGGAGGAAATCGGCGGGAGTGGCCCGGCAGTACTGCGGGAGGCTGGGCAAGGTGGCCAACTGCCAGGCCGGAATGTTCCTGGCTTATGTCAGCCCGTTGGGGCGCGCCCTGGTGGACAAAGGGCTTTATCTGCCGGAGAGCTGGACCTCGGACCAAGACCGGTGTGAGGCGGCAGGGGTTCCGGGGGAGAGGCAGGGTTACCGGTCGAAGACCCAATTGGCGCTGGAGATGCTGCAGCGGGCCTTGGAGCGGGGCCATCTGAAGGCTGGCTGGGTAGCCGGGGACGACGCTTTCGGGATGTCGCCGTCATTCCGCGAGGGACTGGCGGCCTTGGGGACGCGGTACGTCCTGGACGTTCCGGCGGGCTTTACGGTGTGGCCGCCGGACCCCGAGCGGACCAGTCCGGCATACCAGGGACGGGGGGCGCTTCGCAAACCCAGGCTGGTGGGCGGGCAGCGGCGCACTATGGAGGAGCGCAGTGATGAATTGCCGGAGGAGGCCTGGCGTGAGATAACGGTGGCCGAGGGAAGCCAGGGTCCCTGCAGCTACCGGTTCAGCGCTCAGAGAGTGCGTCCAACAAGCAGGCGGAAGCCCGGCGAAATCCACTGGGCCATTTACCGCCGGAACCTGGACGGCAGCGAACCCCGCTACTACCTGTCCAACGCTCTGGAGGATACCCCGTTGGAGACCCTGGCATACGTGGGAGGCTCCCGGTGGCGTATAGAAACGGAGTTTGAGACGGAGAAGAGCAACGTGGGGCTGGACGAGTATGAGACCCGCACTTGGGCGGGCTGGCATCACCACGTGGCCCTGTGTTTGCTGGCCGGAGCTTTTCTGCTGAGCCTGCAACAGGCTTGGGGGGAAAAAGATGCTCCAGATCACGAGGCCGCAGAGCCTGCCCTCGTGTAAACGGGGGTCTACCGGGTGGTACGGGAAATGCTGCACCGGGAACGGTTCGGGCCGGATGAGCTGCTGCGGTGGCTCGAGGATACGCAGAATAGTAACGAACGAGCCAGGCTCTCCCACGCCAAGCGCCGAGCCGCCCTTCGCCCCTCCCCGCACATCCCTCCTTAAACCCGTCGTTGTAATACTAGTCGTCTGCGACACCATCTACCCCGACCTCAAGCTTCGCCACCCACTCCCCGCTTGAACCCGCGGCGTAGTACTGGTGGGCCACTATATCGTCGACCCTGTGTCCCAACTTATCGCCGCCATTGACACGGTGAAAGCTACCGCCTCAAGCGTAGCAGAGAGAACGCAGGCTTTCAGCCATCAGGTGAACCGGACGACGTTTAACCCACTGTCAGCCCTCTACGAATTTTCCCCGACATTCCCTCTCTCTGATCCGACCCAGCCCCTCTTCACATTAAAGGTGATCCACCATTCCGCCACCCCAGTGGTACGTTTTGTCCCTGCCATTGACACCGGGGTTTTCGTGGAACGACGCTTCTAAGCCTGAATCATCTCACGCGCCTTGCATTCAGATGGCATAGTCTTCGGAGTTTCTCGGAGGCCAGATCACGCTTCGCTTCGTTCATCATGACTATGGCGCGCAATGCGGCAGCCAAAACTAGCGAAGCCTAGAGCTGAACTTCTGCCGTACCTTGGCAACCTTGGGGCTGATCACTATCTGGCAATACATACTGCCAAGGTTGTTCTGGTAGAAAAGCTGGTGTTCCCTTTCCGCAGGATAGAAGACTCCAAAAGGGACAACTTCGGTTACCACAGGCCCGTTTTCGGTCCCTGAAGCATCCAACGCCTTTATGAAATTAACTGCCTCGTCCCTCTGGGACTCGGTAGTGTAAAGAATTACTGAGCGGTACCGTGCGCCCCGGTCCGCCCCCTGACGGTTGAGGGTGGTGGGGTCGTGGGTGGCGAAGAACATCTCAAGTATTTCCGAGTATGTGATCTGGCAGGGGTCAAATTCTAACTGCACCACCTCGGCATGCCCCGTCTTCTCACCGCAGACTTCATAGTAGGTCGGATTAACCGTGCGGCCACCGGAATAACCGGACGTGACCGCAGTAATCCCTGCGATCTCTGCGAAAACAGCCTCAACGCACCAGAAGCATCCACCGCCCAATACGGCAATCTCGACATTTTGGTCAGTCACCTTTTCTCACTCCAATTGCAAGAGTTCTTGATTCTCCCAGCTTGCACATCATCTAATCCTATTATGGCACGGCGCTCTATGGCACGGCGCCTATTATAGGCAATTCGCTCGAATTCGGGCGCCCTGCTCCGCCCGCACTCTGAGGTTCTCCAGCGTACGGACGAACGGTTCGACTGTGCAACGTGACAGGCGGTAATTACTGGATGCTTCTGTGGGCAGGACATCGGAATTCCTTATAATGGCCAGGATTTCTCCGCGGGTATTCCAGCCTGGCAGTCAATTGGGGCAAGGCTCCGTGGCTGATGTTCCTGGAAAGCAGGCACCTGGCCACGGAAAAGGATCTGAGTGGTAGGGGAGGACAATCAGACGTTCAGGCCACGCAACCGGCTGTCGTGAGGTACCTCGCCTCCGACAGATGAAATTCTGATTATTGAAGATGCCGGCGACACGGAGAACGGCAGTCATGTTGCTGCTGTGCACACTCCAGACGATATCCCCCCACTATGCCAGACAGTACACCACCGTTCACCCCCAAGGGTCGCCGTCCAGCCTCGACAGGCTTCTAAACCCACCTGGCAGTCCGCTGCACCTTTGTGAAGACAAGGCCAATATGAACCTGTTCAAGAGCGCCTGCCCAAACCGTCCGTCACATAGTTGTCCCGCAGTCCGTTACGCACGCACCAGAGCACCAACTCCTGCATCGTCCTGACACCCAACTTGCGCTGGACGCCGTATATGGCGTTCCGGACGGTCACCGGCTTGCTCTCCATCGCCTCCGCTATCTGAACATAGGACATGCCCCGGGCGAAAGAGACAAGTATATCCCGCTCCCTCAGAGTCGGCCCGGCGACTTGGGCCGCATCTCCCGCCTTTCCACTGCCGCGTATCGCATAATCATCGGGAAGCCCGACCCCGTCGTCCGACACCGACAGGCAAATATCCTCCTCGGTAAACTCCAGGTGGACAGATACCCTGCCAGCCTCCGCATGGCGGTATCCGTTGGTGAGTGCATTGTGCGTTATCGAGAAGAGCAGGCTCCTGTCCTCCACCGACAGCGGCGGCTCGACCCCCGTATTAGTCATCCTGGCGGGCACGGAGGTGACGTTCGTGAAGCTGGTCACGTGCGATCTGAGAGCCCGGCTCAATTCCATGCCCTCATAGATGCCGCCCATATTTATGGGATGTCTCAACTCCCATATGATGGACCGGGACAGATGGGACGTCGCCTCAAGCGTGGCGGTCAGCTCCGGGTTCGCGTCCCCGGCAAGCACCTTCGCCGTGTCGATGCCCAACCCGATCATGTACGCAGACTGGGCCGCAGTGTCATGAATGGCCTGGGACAACTCAACCCGCTCACACTGAAGCGCACGCTCACGCTCCACCGCCTGCCTCCACCTCATCCACTCGAACCTGGTTGCCAAGTTGACCGCCGCGACGACCGCATACGTGACCGCTATCCTAGCCAGCAATGCCTTCTCGTCCCTTACCTCGATTACTATTCCATCCCCGGCAGTCAGGCTGATCGCCACATAGCCGAGGGACACTATCGTCACCCAGGCCATGTTGAACCTGAAGGAAGTGAGTAGCACCGCCATCCCGGCCAACGCAGGATAGTAGAACAGGTGCAGGAATTCGTGGCTGAAGCCGTCGCTTAACACGGCCACTACCGAAATCAGGAACACGTCCGACGCGTAGAGAGCTACAAGCCAGTGCCATGTAACCGGCCTGTTCGACAGGAGGCGGTATTGAATGTACCCGTTGAACCCCACCCACAACAGGAACAACAGCACATAGGCGGCATACCTGCCAACCCCGAAATGGAGATAGGGACGACACACCAGTTCAAATAACAGTACCGCACTTATCAACCAGTGCCCTCTGACCGACATGGTCGCCACGTACCGGAGCCCGTCCGAGTCGGTCTGGTTGAGCGTCCAGTCGTTTACCCTGACGGCGTCGGTTGTTCTGGTGACCAACTGCAGGACCCGGTTGTAGTGAGACCCGTGAGGCATTTAGCAGGTTGCTGAAGAAAGGAGTTCAGGTCGGGAATATACGGTTCAGGTCGTTGAAGCCTTGGTCCTATTGGAGGAAATTGTGCCGTTCACACGGGACTTTCAGCCCCTTCGGTTTTGCGGACCGGCCCTTTTGGGGGCGTCGGGCATAGGCAGCCCATTGTCAGGTCATGCCATCCGGGCTTCCGGAGCTGCCGGTGCCTGACCCAGCAGCGCGGGATCGACGGCCGGCCCACGTTAGCGTACATCCGGTCCAGGTCCGGGCACAGTGCCTTCAGGGCTTGGTCAGCCAGCTTCTTGATAACCCGCAGCGGATGGTCCGATGGCAATCGCGTTTCCAAGTCAATGAAGGCCAGCAGAGTCACCTGTGGATCTTGTCTCCCGCGCATGGCTCAACCTCCGCCCAAGGTTGCGTCTAGGGTTGCGTCCAGGGTTGTCCTATTTTAACCCGTTCTCTCTCCGCTGTCGGGCCACGCCAGGTTTTTCAGCAGCCTGCTAAATCAGGCATCTATTGTCCTCCGAAAGATTGTCAATGTCTTCCCCGAGACTAGAAACCGACGGCGTAGGCCTCGCACCGCGGGTCTGCGCCGCCCTGTAGCACCTTGGTCTCCGGGTTGCGGGTGATGACACAGTATAAGGCTGAACCCTCCCACCAGTCTGGATACTTCTCTATCGTGTGACCCTTCCGCCGTAATTTCCCGGCCACTTCATCGGAAATACGGCCTTCCAACCGCAGCATCCCGGGCTCATATTTTGACGCCCAGTTGGAACTGGGGAAGTTATAGCTGTAGAAGCGGGGTTCCTCCACAGCCTCTTGAGGGTCGCGGCCAAATTCCAAGACATTCAACAGCAGTTGCAGAGTGCCTTGCGGGATATGGTCACCGCCGTGAGCGCCAAGGGCCATCACGGGCTCGCCGTCGCGCAACACCAGAGCAGGCGCAGGAGTGAGCCTGGGCCGCTTGCCCCCTGCGACCGATGCCGGATGGCCTCCGGTCAGCTTGGACTGGGAGCCGCGCAATGAGAACGCCAAGCCGGTGCCCGGAATTATTGGCCCGCCGTTCTTGGTGCCCTCGCTGGGGGTGCTGGAGAAGATGTTTCCATCACGGTCGATTACGGCGAAATAAGAAGTGCCGCCGCCGCTGACTCCGGCTGTGCCAACCGGGACCGCCGCCTCTCTGGGGGACTGCGGGGCGCCGTCGATAGTCGCTTTCCCGTTTCTCGGGTCTCCCGCGGGAGGCGTGCCCGGCCAAGCCATGTCCGGGTCAATCAGAGAGCGGCGCTTGACCAGATATTCCTCCGCCAGCATTTCATTGATTGGCACGTCCACGAAATCCGGGTCTCCCACGTACTGCTCCCGGTCGGCAAAGGCCAGATTCAAGGCTTGGTTCACCGTATGGATGTACTCGGCGGAATTGTGGCCCATGGACGCCAGGTCGTACCCCTCCAGAATCTTGAGGGCTTGGGGGAACGTCGGTCCTTGGCCCCACGGCCCTGTGCTGTAGACGTCGTAACCCTTGTAATTTACCGTCACGGGCGGAGCCACCTGGACATGATACCGGGCCAGGTCTTCCTCGGTGAGGAGACCTCCCATCTCCCGGTTGTATGAGGCAATCCTGCGGCCCAGCTCGCCGGTGTAGATGTAGTCTCTGGCCGCCTTGAGCGCGGCCTCCCGGCCTTTCCCGGCGTTGGAAGCCTCCACGTCCGCGATTCTGGACAAGGTGGCAGCCAAGTCCTTTTGATAGAACATCTCCCCCTGTTTGGGCGCGCGGCCGCCAGGCAGGTAAATCTCGGCGGTTGACGGGTGGGCGTTGTATTGGTCGAAGGCGGTCTTGAACCGGCCGGCCAGATAACGGAACATGGGAAAACCGTTTCCAGCCAGGTCGATGGCCGCGGTCGCCACCTGCCCGAAGGTCATCGTGCCAAACTTGGACAGAGACGTAAGCCACGAATCGGCGGCGGCCGGCGTTAAGGACGAGAGCACGCCGGTCGGAATCTTTCCGCCGTGGTTCTTTTGAAAGTACTCGACCGACGCGGCCTTGGGCCAGACCCCGAGACCGTCAACCGTGGTAACTTCTTTCCGGTCAGCCAGGTATATTACGGTGGGCGCCACGCCCAGGAAGCTGCAATCGTCGACATGCACCACGTTCAACGCCAAGCCAACGGCCACTCCAGCGTCAATCGCGTTGCCACCGTTTTTCAGGACTTCCAAACCGGCCATGGCGGCACTGGGGTGGCTGGCTACAACCATTCCGTTGACACCCTGCATCAATGGGCGAAGACTGGTTAGCGTTGTTCCTTTGACCGGCATTTTCAGGCCTCCAAATTAAGGATTTTTGGTCTGGCACAGGTCCGGAAATTGAACTCCACCGGCAGCGGGCCGTTTGAAAGACCTGTTATAGCGGCGCCACCACCGGGCGCGACAACTGCCGCGCGATAAAGCCCTTCATCAACTCGATGGCTCGTTCGGATTCAGCTCCGGGCATATTGCCGAAGCGGTGTGGCATCCCCTCGAACAGTTCCAGCTCTACGTGGCCTCCGGCGGCCCAGTACGCGGCCTCGAACTTATGTGGAATGAACTGGGGGATGTTGGAGTCATTGGTGCCCTGGATGATTACCGCAGGCGGCAACTCCACTTTCTCTCCCCGTTCCAGCGCCTCCTGAGGGTTGCCTTCGTGGAGGCTCGCGGGGTCCGGAAAGTAGGACTCGGTGGGGCCAATGAACCGCTCGTCGCCAATTTCGCGGCCCCAGAGGTAACGGGCGTAGGGGTCTAGGACGGGCCAGCAGCACAGCATGAATCGCAGTGAAGCGTCCACGTCTTCCCCTCCGGGGAGCGGCAGTGACGCATAGCGGGGGTCCTTGGGACGCATCCCGTTCAGGGCTACAGTATGGCCGCCGCTGGAGCAGCCCAATGCGCCCACAGATGCCGGGTCAATGTTGAGCTGCCGGGCTTGGGCCTTCATCCAACGGATAGCATAGTTGGTGTCGATGACCTGGGCCGGGTAGGGATGTTGCGGGGCCAACCTGAAGTCCACGGCGACGACCACTATGCCGCTGGCCGCGAGGGTCAGGTTCATGGGATGGTCGTCGGAACGATCGTTCAGGAACCATCTGCCACCGTGAACGTCCAGCAAACCCGGAAAGGGCCCTTCGCCCCGGGGCTGGTAGATGGTTGCCTCCAGGCTACCGCTCTGGTGTTCCAGATAGACCAGATCGGTAATTTCGACGTCGAACTCGGCTGCCGGATTGTATCCAACGCTGGTCATAGTCTCTCCTTCGCAACTTACGGGCGCTCATTCCACGGGAGTGTGAGGGGTCGGCCAGTTTCTAAAGCTCTCTAATTCCGCAGACACCCTTTTGGTTCCAACGGGGCTGTGAACCCGAGACGGTGGATTCTCACCCTCACTTTGGGCCAGGTCCTCATGGACTATGGGGTGCTCCGTGACCTGCTGTTTTCGTGTCACATATTTGGGTTGCCGTCCTCTTGCCTTGGCTTAATTGCGGCGGATGTGCCTGTAGTCGTGGTTGCCCAGTGGACGCCGTGTGGGAAGAGAATTACGAGCAGTCCACCATGACATACCGAATACACAACTCCGCTGTTCAGAGCGATCTCGACGGTCCCAGCCAGCGGACCAGCAGATCACAGCCTCCTCGGTGCCCCTCGCCGTGTACTGCCAGTTGTGCTCACTCTCCCAGATGCTCTTGGTCGACTTGTAGCCGTACTTGACCTCCTCCGGGAGGCTGTCGATGTCCGGGTAGTCCGGGTTCCCTCCAGGTGGAGTACCGAAGTGTTGGAGTCTTCCGAGAGCCTCGTGGCGAGGATGGCGCCCGCCGACCCTGCGCCGATGACAATGTAGTCGTACTTCACTCCTTACTTCCCGGATGTGACGTTGACGTCACACCTTCGACTGCTGCTGGGATGGTATGCACTGAGACGGGGGCCGTCAATCATCGGGAAACCCAATCCCATCATCCGACACCGACAGCCGGAAAGCGTCCCTACTATATTCCAAGTCGATGGATACCCGGCTATGTTCCGCATGCCGGTAAGCGTAAGAGGGGTTCATCGCGGCGCGAGATAGGCGTGCGATTGGCGAGCCTTGAGCCATCCTGAAGCTCCATCTCCCTCCACTGGACTGCCCTTTGATCCTGAAGACTGCCGATATGGACAATCCCGGATCCATAGCTTGGAGATTGTACAGGAGAGAGCGAAGTGAAGAAGATACATAGCACGAATTGGTGGCTGGTCCCCACGTTGTTTTTCGCGGCCGTGGTCGGGTTCATCGGCCTGGTGGCATTCCTCCAGCCAAAACCGGTCTCCGCCGACGCGGCCAAGTATTACCTGGACTGCCCCACTACGGAGGTCCGGGAAGGAGAGTCGGTGGACGTCTTCCTGGTCCGTGTGACCAACCATCAGCACGTGGTCAACTTCGGCGCCTACTGGCACACTGATGCCGGCACCGCCGGTACCGACGACTACGTCCACCAGGACACCGACGCGATCTGGTCCACCGAATCATCGACGCCCCCAGCATCACCTGCGTCGAGATAATCTCGGAACCCGCCAGGGACAACACCTACGGCATCCAGGAGACCATCGAGATCCAGGCCACCTTCAGCACCAGCGTGGATGTGGACGGGAACCCGGGCCTGGGGGCTCCGGGTCGACTCCGACTGGCGCTCCCCCGCTACCTCCGCTGACAAGGGTATGTAAAATTGAGATTATAGCTACGAACCGGCCCCACCGCCCCTGGATTCCGGCCTACGCCGGAATGACGGAATGGGCCCGCCTGGATTCCGGCCTACGCCGGAATGACGGAATGGGCCCGATACGGAATGGGCCCGATAGTGAGCATTTGGGAGCGGTTTTGTATTTGAGCAAGCCTACCCTACTATGCGGTCTCACGTTCAACTGCGTAAAGTCCCAAATGAAATACATACCCCTGTCAGCCCGCTACCTCCGCGGTTCCGGCTCCGGCAAGCTGGTCTTCGGATACACCGTCCAGTCCGAGGACAGCGACTCCGACGGTATCAGGATGGGCGGAGGCTACCAGGACAGTAACGGCCGGTGGCACAACCTCAACGAACATACCGCCATCACCGCCACGGGAACGAACAAGGTTGTATCCCGGGCCTATGCTGGCATTGACGACCAGTCGGACCACAAGGTCGACGGCAGCCTGACCCCCATCGGCACCGGCATGGAGATCAACTCCGAGCCCGCCAGCGGGGACACCTACCGCTACGGCGAGACCATCGACATCACCGTGACCCTCAGCGCCCCGGTGGATGTTGTTGGCTACAAGCATCTGGACGCCGCCGCCGGTACCGGCGACGACACCTAGCGCGGCCCCCGGTACACATCAGGCACTGGCACCAGCACCCTGGTATTCAGCTACACCGTGCAGGCCAGGGACTTGGACACCGACGGCATCTCCATCGAAGACGGCGAGGTTGGGGAAGGCACCACTGAACGCTGGGGCGGCAGCGGCACCATCAAGGTTAAGGGCACCGACCTCATCGTGGGCTCCTACTACACCGGGCTGTCCGACCAGTCGGGGCACAAGCTCGACGGGTGCCCCTACCCCAAGACCATCTCCATCACCTCCACCCCCGCAGCCAGGGCGGATACTTATGGCCGGGACGAGGTCATACGAGCGAGCGTCAATTTCGATCAGAACGTGGACGCAAGCCGAAATGTGTATGCCGTCGTGAAAAAGGGAGCGTCTTGGAACAGACAAGAGATGGACTACGTGTTGGGCAGCGGTACCGACACGCTGGTGTTCGAATATGAAGTGCAAAGCACTGACGAGGATACTGATGGTGTAACCATCCATCTAAATGATGGTTTGAACATCACGGCCAGCGGCACAGATATCGCCTACTAATCGGACCCAGGCGGCGCGACTCCCGTCCTTGAGAACCAGTCGGGCCACAAGATAGACGGCTCCCTTGTGGCGAATGACACAACACCGCCCACAATCTCCACGGTGCGCTTAGCTGACAGACTGGGTGCAGAACAGGACGCCGCCTATGAAGCAGGCGACTGGATTGGCGTAGAGGTGAGGTTCAGTGAGGGCGTGATAGCCGTTGGCGAAATACGACTCGTTGACGGGACATTCCAGTATCTGTTTCCCCAGTTGGAGCTGGACATCGGCGGCGTTGCCCGATTTGCAGAGGTCGGCCACCTGTCTGGCGGCGACGGCAATTACCAACAAGTTCCCAGCCTTACGTTGGTCTTTGGATACACGGTGCAGGAGGGGGACGTCGACGAGAACGACCTGGTCATCGCCCATCCCGACGGGAGCCTGGTCGGTCTTGACCTGAAAGGCCCGCTGGGCACCGACGCCAACGGCTACGACTTCGGCCCGGAGATGCTGTCGGCCGGCGAGGACGGCAGGTGGGTGTCCTACGTGTACGGGAATCCCGAAACCAGGCCCATCGGCACCGCGTCGGTATCCAGAACATCATGGTCTTCCAGCAACCGGTTGGCCCCTTCGATGTCCTGGGACAAGCACCCATCGTTGGCGGTGGAGGCATAGTCGGGAGGGCCGGCGACAAGGTTGCAGACGGGCTCCCCGGCGAAGCCGTAGAGTTGCTCCGATATGATGTTTCGGTCTATGGCCATCGACATGGCTTGGGGAATCGGCGTGAAGGTAAGGAACGGGTGGGGATTCTATCCGTTCATATATTCAGAGCGATTTCCCCTTAAAGCGGGGGCAGGGTTAGTCTGATTGACCACGATGCGTTCAATCAAGCTGGAGAACGTGGAAACCACTGTGCCCCGCCCGGTTGCTTCCATCTTCGCAAGGGCGTCCGGGTCTACTTGGAGGGTCCAAGCGTAATCGGCCTCGCCGGTTTCCAGAACGGCGCGAGCCGCCGACATCGCGTCGCCGCCACCCCTGGGACCACCCGGTCAAAGTATGGCGCATTTCCACGGTAGAACGGTTGCGCTCGTACACGGCCTCTTCATTCGTCTTGAAACCTAATATACGGTAAGGACCGGTACCCAGCGGGGCTGTGTTTTCTGTTTCGCAACCGGCGGCGGTCGCGCCGACGCAGTCGGCGAATTGTGCTTTGCTGATGATGGGCGCCCCTGCGCTGACGAAGGCGTTGTACGGGTAGGGCGTGGGCGCGTCGAAGGTGATTTTGACAGTGAGATCATCGATGGCTTCCACGGAGGAGATGCCGTCGAACGCACCGTGAGCCGTACACCCGGTTTCTTCATCAATGCAATAGCGCTAAGTGAAGACCACGTCCTCCGCCGTCATGTCGCTGCCATCTGACCACTTCAAGCCCTCTTTCAGCCGCTAGGTGATTGACGTAAGGTCCTGCGAAAAACCTCCGTTTTCGAGTGTTGGGATTTCGGAAGCCAGCGCGGGGAGTAGATTGCCGTCCGGGTCGTACTTGGCCAAAGGTTCCAGCGTAACTGCCCCGGCGTCCCGGTCCTTTGTGCCACCCGACAGGTAGGGGCCGGGCACGGTTGGCGCTTGCCAGTATAGGATGGTCAGGACTTTCTCTTCGCTTGAGGCTGCTTCCTGGGTTAACGAGGGGACAGGGGTTGCGGTCGAAGGCACTTTAGCAGATTCAATATTATCCTTTTTATTAACCTTTGTTCAAAGTATAGGCCGTGAAGCTATGAGGTGCAATTGAAGGGCTTTTTTTCAACACTACGCCCTATTGGTATTTGTGGAGTCACAATATGCGTTCTTTAGTTGTGTAACCCTACCCGTGGATGGCCACCGACGACGCGTTAATATCTCCTTGGGCAGCGTCCCTTAGCCCCGAACGGGGCTATCCCGGTTTCGGGAAAGACGCTATGGCTCGAACGCCCTGTGGTATCATGGGCGGGACGCAGACGGGTCCCGTTTCGGCCTGCTAACTTGCGGAAGCATGGCTTGTGAGGTGGTTAGATGCTCGGGAGAATGTTGGGCGCCGCCCGCTTGAATGTAGACACTTACGAGGAAGTCGAGATCGACCGCGGCGCTACCATCCAAGCATTGCTGGTGGTCATCTTGGTGGCAATTGCCGGTGGCGTCGGGACCATACTGGAAGGCGTTATATTCTGAGGGCAAAGCCGACTTGCTGGACGGGCTGGTTTTCGGCGTGATAAGGGGAGTGGTGTCCTGGGCCGTGTGGGCGCTGATTGCTTGGATTATCGGAACTACAATTCTAAAGACCAGGGACACAGAAGCGGACTGGGGACAACTGGCCCGGGGCACCGGGTTCGCACAAACGCCGGGACTTCTGAATGTCCTCGTCTTCATACCGATTGCCGGGGTGATCATAGTGATCATTGGGGTGGCTGTATTTTTCTGGCAAGTGGCGGCCATGATGATTGCTGTACGGCAAAGCTTGGACTACACCTCGACGTGGAGAGCGTTTGGTGTGGTCATCATAGCGCTCATTCCTGTGCTTATCATAAATGCGATACTCTTGTGGGCACTGAACATCGGAAGTCCATCACCGGCCAGTTAACCGATCTATAGTTGCGAGGCGGACGTTCTGGACCGTTACTCGGAACGGCTGGTGCGCTTGGTGGGGGTATCGGCTAAAAGTTATCCAGGCTGTTGGCCAATTTCTCTAAGGTCGCGTCAGTATCAAGGGCTGAACGACGTGCCAAGGTGAAGAGGCGGATTAACTTTTGGGCTTGTTCTGCGGTCGGGAGTCTTTCAGACAGTATCATCTCAAAGGTATCAGTTGTCTCTAATATTTCCACCGTAGTGCCTTCATCATTCAAAATCTCAAGTCGGTATCTTTCATCGCCTAGCGAAAGACCCGTGCTTAACCGGCTAATAACAACTGCAATCATATCTACTGCTGCCAGAAATCTGTCGGGGTCAGCCGTAGTTTGCCATTGCAATTTCCCTTCGTGTGTTCGATTAATCAGCCCTTCCAATACCCTGGCGATATTGCTCATATCAATTTCTCCGTTCATTCGCCGGTCCCACTGTGCTGGCCATTTCCTCCAGCACAGATTGCATTGAATTCAGTTGCCGGTTCAATCTTGCCCCATCGTTAGTACTTATTTCCTGAACGACTCGCGGCGCGACATAGTTCTCCATTAGGGTGATTGATGTTCTGGCTAGGGTCAGCCGTTGCCGACGTTCGGGTTCCATCTCGGGGTAACGGGCGATGATCGCGGTAATCATGACTCTCAGAGCCTGGTAATGCTCCAAAGCCGCTTCCCAATGGCCGTTATTGTGGAGAAACTTCAGGCGCTGAATTAAATCTACGGCCTAATGAGGAAATCCACCACGCCAGCTTTTCGGGGCCCTATCCGGAGCGGCTGGTGCGCCTGGTGGGGGTGCCAGCGATGAAGCCAGAGAGGTTGAGGGCTGTGTGAATGAGGCCGATGTGGGAGTAGGCTTGGGGGAAGTTGCCCAGTTGGCGGTCGGCGGCCGTATCGTACATTTCGGCGAAGAGACCCAGGTGGTTGGCCCGTTTTGTGATCATCTCGTGGAAATATTCGAAAGCCCGGTCGGTCTGGCCAGTGTAGATAAGGTTTCCGATTAACCAGAAACTCAGCAGGGTGAAAGCACCCTCCTCCTGGCCCTCCAACCCGTCGTCCGTTTCTTCGGGCAAGTAGCGCCAGACCAGCGGGCCGTCGGTTAACTCCCGTTCGATGGCGTCCACGTTCTGCCGCAGGCGGGGATCATCTCGCGGTATCAAGTCCAGAAAGGGTATGACCAGGTTTGACGCGTCCAAAGCGTCGTGTCCATACCGTTGCCGAAAGGCCTGCTTGGCGGAACTCCATCCCAAGTCCAGGATTTCCGATTTTATGAGGTCCGCCTCCAGGGACCAGCGGCGGAACAGTTGTCGATTCCCCATCGTGGCCGCGATGTAGGAAGCCCGGTCCAGGGCGGCCCAGCACATTACCTTAGAATAGACGAAATGTTGCTGGTCGCCACGCACTTCCCAAACGCCGCGGTCTCTTCGGCGCCAATTAACCATAACCGCCTCAGCCAGGGTGTTGACTATGTCCCAAGCTTGCGCCGGTATCTTCCCATGCAGCACCAGAAGGGAATGGATGCAGATGATCACCTCTCCGAAGACGTCCAGTTGTAGATGGTCCGACGCGGCGTTGCCGATGCGCACGGGACGGGAGTCCTCGTACCCGCTAAGATGGTCGAGGGTGTACTCCCTGAGGGAAGAATTGGGGCTGATACCGTACAATATGCGAGTTCTAAGCTGGTCCAACCGGCACTGCTTCAGCAGCCAATCAATGTACCGGTCGGCGCCGTAAGCGTCCCCCAAGCGATAGAGGATGTCGACGGTAAAGCTGGCGTCACGCAGCCACGAGAAGCGGTAGTCCCAGTTGCGCGATCCCCCGATGGTCTCCGGCAGGCTGGTTGTAGGCGAGGCGACGATGGCTCCGGTGCGCTGGTACATCATAAGATGAAGCACCAGGAAGGAGCGGACTACGGCGTCCCGCCAGAGTCCGTCGTAATTCATTCTGGCTACCAACTCGCGCCAGTAGCGCCGCGTATGGTCCAGTTTTTCAGCGGTGCGGAATCTTTCGAGGCTGGACGGGCGGCCATGACCGTACGCCAGTACAAAGGTAGCCGTCTGCCCTGCATTGAGGGTGAAATTACAAGTGACGCCGCGGTCATCGAACGGCAGAGGAATGCTGGCCAGCAAGGTCATAGTCTGGCGGCCTCCGCTGGCTTGAACCGCGCCGCGGCCGGAGTTGCCGCCCAGCGAGTAAAACATGGGGAGAGCGCGGGCGTAATCGTTTCTGGGCTGGAAATCGCAGCGCAAGTTGACCTGCCCTGATACGCAGGTAACGATGCGGTGGATTTCGTGGGGCACTTCAGGCGGCGTTTCCGGGTTGTCGTCATGATCGTGGCCGATGGGCATAAAGTCGGTGACAGATACAACACCGGCTTCCGTGGTGAAAGTTGTCTCGAGAATGTTGGTGTCCTGGAGATACTCCTGCAGGGTGTCAAGAATGGGGCCGGAGGGACTGATGCGGAAGCGTCCCCCGGCCTCCTGGTCCAGGATGGCGGCGAACACGCTTGGGGAGTCAAACCGAGGAAAGCAACACCAGTCTATGGAACCGTCGGTCCCGACAAGCGCCGCCGAGGACATGTCACCGATCAATCCGTAGTGGTACAAATTTTGTGCAGCTTCGTATAGATTGAAAGTGTTAGTGCATGAGTAAAGGTGAATTTATCACCGTAATTGCGCTATATGCAAGGAAAAAGGTGCCCGGTATTCTCGACAAGCGTCAGTATTAGATTAAGCTCGACTTTCCCCAGTGCTATAATTGCCGTTGCCCGGTAAGCGACCTGTCAGGGTTGCAAGACCAAGAACCACATCCGTATCCGTAGGGAATCGAGTGGGACGACTATGAGAAAGTTGCGGATTTCATTGCTGCATCTGGCGCCCGTCACCAGCGATATCAAGCACAACCGCAAGCTTGTGGAATCGGCGGTCAAGGTGGCCGCAAAAGAGGGTGCGGACTGGGCCATCACCCCCGAATTGTGCATTCCCGGTTACTTGTTTATGAAGGACATCGGCGTAGACTGGATTCTGCCGCAGCCGGACGAGTGGATGAATGATTTTTGCCAGCTTGTGAAAGGGCTCGGCTTGTCCGTGTTCCTGTCCCACCCCGAACTGGATACGAGCAACGGCAACATGTACAACACGGTGTTCGTGATCGATCAAGACGGCCAAATCATAGGCAAACATCGCAAGATCAAGGCCCTCCGTGGCGCGGAGGCTTGGTCAACCGGCGGCACCGACATCAGTCCAGTGGAATGCGACAACGTCACCGCCGGCATCCTGATTTGCGCCGACGGCTACAAAAATGAGGTTGCCCAAGCCCTCAAGGACGGCGGAGCGGAGATATTGGTCTCACCTGTGGCGTGGGGACCAGGCACCTGCGGACCCGATGGAGAATGGGAGCAACGGTCGCTGGACACCGGACTGCCCATCGTGGTCTGTAACCGCACCGGGGTTGAACCGGAAGAGTTGGACTACCGGAAGGCGGAGAGCGTAGTGGCCCAACAGGGCAAGCGCCTGCTGGAAGCCACATCCGAAAAGTCGGTGGTGCTTTCCTTCGATTGGGACATGGACGCTATGACGCTGCTGTCCAAAGAATTTGACCGTGCTTACTTGGACTGACGCCTGAACACTCCTCTCCTTTCGGGAAATGGATAAGGCGAGTGTGAGAGCTTCCAAATCCAGCCTTCAAGCTTGGTGCTGGTCCAGAAATCGCCGGAGAATCAGTGCTGCGGCGGCTTCATCGATGGCAGCCCTCTGTATCGACGGTTGTCTCCCCGCGTCCCTCATCAAACCTTCCGCTTCCACCGACGTGAAGCTCTCATCCATCGTGTACACGGGGAGGGACGTCTGCCGCTTGAGGGCGTTCACAAATCCCAACGCGCGCTTTGCCGACCGTCCGTCCGTCCCATCCAAAAGATAGGGGACTCCCACCACGAAACCCTGTACACCTCTGGCCTGAGCTGCTTCAAGGACCTTAAGCAAGTCTTCCCTGAGCTTGGTCCGCTGGACGTGCCCCGCTGGAAGGGCCAGCTTTCCCTCGGCGTCGCTCACGGCCAAGCCGATGCGCCGTTCGCCCAAGTCCAACCCCAATAATCTCAGTGAATCAACCACCAGCCACTTACTACCGGCCACCGACAGCTTAAGCCAAAGCTTGGCGCACCAACTCGGAGACGCCGGTCAGAGCCGCTTCCAGCTTGGCGGCGTTTCGGCCTCCGGCTTGGGCCATTTCAGGGCGCCCGCCGCCGCCGCCGCCGATAACCTTGGCGGTGTCGCGCACTATGTTGCCTGCGTGCAGACCCTTGGCGACCAGGTCGGGGGTCACCATCCCGATAAGGATGGGGCTGCCCTCTACCACGGCGGCTAGTACCACCACGGCGCTGGACAGCTTGTTCTTGAGGAAGTCACCCATTTCACGCATAGCTTCATTGTTCTGGGCAGAAGTGCGGGCCGCCACTACGTTCACTCCGTCCACGTCCATCACCCGGCCCAGGATTTGTTCCGCCTCAGACCGTAGTGAAGTCCGTTCCATCGTCGCCAAGCGTCTTCTAAGGTCTTCATTATCCGTCAAGAAGCTTTCAACTCTGGTCTCGAGATCGGCCACCGGGGTTTGCAGTCTTCGTGAAAGGGTATCCAACTTGGCCGCTTGTTCAACGAATAGCTGCTCGGCGGCCCTGCCGGTAACGGCCTCGATCCGGCGCATACCGCCGCCGATGGATGATTCGCCCAGCACGAGGAGCGTGCCGATCTGCCCAGTGGCCGCGACGTGAGTGCCGCCGCAGACCTCCATGCTGAAAGGAGCGGCTTCTCCGTGGACGGTATGGACACCGTCACCCATGCTGACCACCCGGACTACGTCGCCGTAACGGTCGCCAAAAAAGGCGAGCGCGCCTTGGCGGACCGCTTCCGCATAGGTGGTCTCGTGGGAGGACACAAGCAGGTTGTTCCAGACCTTCTCGTTGGAGAGTGACTGCACCGAGAGCAACTCGTCGGGGGACATGGCGCTGATGTGACTGAAGTCGAATCGCAACCGGTCCGGCGCCACCAGGGACCCGGCTTGGCGCACATGCAGCCCAAGCACCGAGCGCAGGCTGGCGTGAAGCAAGTGGGTGCCGCTGTGGTTGCGCGACGCGTCCATGCGACGAGCGGGGTCAACGTGCGCCGTCACCCGGTCGCCCAGAGAAATATCTCCCTGCTCCACCACGCCACGTTGGACTACCAGGCCTGCCACCGGGCTTTGCGTGTCCCGCACTCGCACCGTCCCATTGGGGCCTGCGATTGTGCCCCGGTCTCCCAACTGTCCGCCGCCCTCGGCGTAGAAGGGCGTCCGGCCTAACACCAGTTCGACCTGCTGGCCTTGCGTCGCGTGACCGACGGAGTCCAATGCGCCGGAGTCTTTGTCCGCAACGAGCAGCGCAACTACCACCGATTCTTCCTCGATGCCAGTGTAGCCAACGAAGCTGGTTTCGCCGGCTCCCAGGTTTTCGTAGACGGTGAGCATTTCCATGCCGCCGACAAAGGCCTGCGCCGACCTGGACCTGGACTGCTGCCGCTGGGCCTCCATTTCCCGCTGGAACCCCTCCATGTCCACTTCAAGACCATGCTCCTTTGCGATTTCGGCGGTCAACTCCGGCGGGAAGCCGTAGGTGTCGTAGAGAATAAAGGTCTCCACGTCTGAGAGTGTGTTGACGAACGTCTCCTGCTGGTCCCTGTGGGATGGCAACCGTGTGGTGATTAGCTCAGACAGCTTTTGGAATACCCAGTCGGGAATAGTTTCGGCCGCTTGGTCCAGTGATTCGGATACCGTCGCGGGGTTCAGCCCACCGTTGCGGACGTGAGTTTGGAGTTGTTGGCGGAATGGGATAAACCCGGCCTCCAGAAGAGGCAGTCCTGTTTGGACGGCCTCAGCGAAACGCTCCTCCTCCAAGCGGACAACCCGCAGGATGAAGTCATGGTTTTCCGAAAGCTCCCTGTAAACGGCTTGGAACCCCTTAATCACCTGTTCGGCTACTTCCGAAAGGAACGGCCCATCCAGCCCCAACCGGCGCCCGTAACGAATCCCGCGCCGGATGATGCGGCGCAGCACGTAGCCCCGGCCTTCATTGCCGGGAACAACGCCGTCGCCGATGAGGAACGAGGCGGCCCGGGCGTGTTCGGCCACGACCCTCATGGCGAAGTCCGTGTCCTGCTTTTCGCCGTAGGCCGCGCCACTCAACTCCGCCACCTTGTCGATTACCGGGGCGAACAGGTCGGTCTCGTATATGTTGTTTTTCCTTTGAAGAATGACCGCCGCCCGTTCAAGTCCCATGCCTGTGTCTACGCTGGGAGCCGGCAACGGGGTGCGCGCCCTCTCCATATCCTGGTAGTACTGCATGAACACCAGGTTCCAAAGCTCGACGAAACGCTCGCAGTCGCAGTTAGGGTGGCAGCCGGGCACCGGCCGCGACGGGGCGCCGTCACGTTCCTCCCGTAATTGGGTGGTGAGAACGTCCACCTCCACCATGGGGCCGCACCCCTTTTCCACGCCACCGTCGTAGTGAATCTCCGAGCATGGGCCGGTGGGGCCTTCGATGCCCGCCGGGCCCCACCAGTTGTCTTTGTCCCCGTAACGGTAGATGCGGTCAACCGGGACGCCGATTTGGTCACGCCAGATTTCGAAAGCCTCGTCGTCGTCCAAGTGGATAGTAACAAACAGCCTTTCAGGGTCCAGTTGAAAGACCTGGGTGACCAACTCCCAAGCAAAATCGACCGCGCCCTCCTTGAAGTAGTCGCCGATGCTGAAGTTGCCCAGCATTTCGAAGAAGGTAAGGTGTTTATGGTCCCCCACTTCTTCAATATCGGTGGTCCGAAAGCTCTTCTGACTGCTTGTGAGCCGGTGGGACGGCGGGGTTTGCTCTCCCATGAAAAACGGCTTGAAGGGCACCATCCCGGCGCTGGTGAACAGCAGGGTTGGGTCCCCCGCCGGAATCAGCGAAGCGCTGGGCATCGGCAAGTGACCCCGTTCCTCGAAGAACCTGGTGAATGCCTCCCTTATCTGGTCGCCAGTCATGATCATCCACTCACTCGCTGCCGCATACGTCAAATGAAAGTTGTGTACGCCAATGTGACGGATTACGTTAATCCCAAAGCAATTTTAGGCTACGGACAAATGAGCGTCAATTGAGCCTGTCTACGAGTTCGGCCTTAAATGAAGGCACATAGCCATTCTCCGCAGACCCGAAAACGGTTGACCCCCACCCAGGCTCAATCTACAATAGGAACTCCTCGGTCGATGACGAGGTGTGATTGGAGGAATAAATGGATTCCAGCATGATCGGGAAGATCGACAAGGCCAGGACCTACGCCGAAGAGCGAGGTAGGGTGGCAATCTCCGTATTGAAAGTCGATTTCGAGGGCAACCACAATACATATCAGGTTACGTTCGACTCCGGCGTTTGGGACTGCCAATGCCACTTCTTTTCAACCAGGGGACTGTGCAGCCATACCATGGCCTTACAGCGAATCCTGGAAGGAATGCTGGTCCAGCAGGAAAAGGCTGCCCCTGCTGTTTAGCACACTGTCGCTCTGCGGGCATGGAGAGGCAACCAATTAGCCCCGGAAGGCCTCGAAACATCCGAAGCGTTGCTTGGGCTTGGAGCCGGAGTGGAATTGCGTTCCCGTGGCTTACTCTGTCTGACTGCTTCTCCCAGAGTGCCGCATTTACTTCAACACCGTCGTCAATAGCGCCATGTTCACGCTGAATCGACCGACGCTATGACGCTTACCGGCCTGCTGGTACTGACCCTCGGCCTTTTGCTTCTGGCGCTTGCCATTGTCCCCGAAATAAACCGCCGGACCAAGGGCAGGAGCAAAGCCGGGATCCTGGTCTCATTCCTCCCCCCCGCTTTGCAATACCCAAAGTTCCGCGCCTATTGGCTTGGGCTGTTTTCCGCAGTTACGGGCTTCCAGATGTTCCGCGTCGGCCAACTGTGGCTGATCTACGAGATCACCGATTCACCGGTGTTCCTGGGATACGTAGGGGTGGCCAACGCGGTGCCCGGCATGGTGTTCAACCTGGTCGGCGGCGTGTTCGCCGACAAACTGGACAAACGGCTGCTGGTTATGTCGACCCAAAGCCTCACGGGCAGCCTTATTCTTCTGCTGGGCGTCCTTACCATGACAGGCGCGGTGCAAGCGTGGCACATCCTCGCCGTCGCCTTCCTGGCCGGAGCGGTAGAGGCCTTCGATACTCCGGCCCGTCAGGCCATGTACCCACACCTGATCGAGCGGAAGGCAATGACCAGCGCCGTAGCTATGAACTCGGTCATCTGGCAAGGCACCCGGATCATCGCTCCGGCCATCGCCGGGTTCATCATAGATTTGGTAAACACCTCGGTCTCTTTCTTCGTCGCCGGGGCTGGGTTCATGGTGATGGCAGTCGTCATGTTCTTCTTGAGGGTGCCTGGCGTACCTCAGGGGTCCCGGAACAACCCCGCCCAAGACATGCTGGACGGCCTGCGCTTTATCAAACGCAATTCTATATTTGGGTTTCTCATGAGCATGAGTTTCTTCAATAGCTTTTTCGGGATGTCTTACATCATGCTCATGCCGGTGTTCGCGGTGGACATCCTGGAGGTGGGAGCCCGCGGCCAAGGGCTGTTGCTGGGCATTGGCGGGTTAGGCGCGGTGTTGACCACCTTCTGGTTCGGGGCCAGGCCTAACGTGCGTTACAAGGGTTTTCTAATTGTCGGAGGCGGCGTGATGTTCGGCCTGCTCCTCGCCGCCTTCGCCCTCGCCTCCAATTACGTAGGCTCCTTTGCGTTGGTCATGGCGTTGATGTTTGCCATGGGGGTCAGCCAGTCCACTTACATGATCTCCATACAAAGCTCTCTTCAGATGCTGGTGCCCGATAATATGCGCGGCAGGGTAATGGGCTTTTACGGAATGACCTACAGCATCATGCCCCTTAGCGGAATGCAGGCGGGCGCTCTGGCGTCCATTATCACCGCGCCATTCGCCCTTATGGTCGGCGGCTTGGCCGTGTCCGGTTTTGCCATCGGCCCCGCGTTGCTGAACCGCACTGTCCGCAGCCTTGGGACTCAACTGTCCCAGGCCGAGGCCATGGTTGCGGGGGACTCGCCAGCCGGCGCACCGGCGCCCGCAACCACAGAACGCTGATGCTGTTAAAACCCTCCGAAACAAGGAATGACCCCTGAAATAGGCGCTAACGTTGACAGTGTATAGTGGCGACATTACACTCCCAACAATCGAAGAGGGCACTTGGACGTCCCACAGCTTGTGCTGGGCAAATTGTTCCCATTATCCCCCTCTGATAGTCATGACAAAAGAGTCTGAAGCCATACGAAATCTCCACTGGCCCTCTTTCGTCCCTGTCGGGTTAATAGCAAAGGCTTGTAACGACGGCGACCGCCGGTCTCTTTGGAAACTATAGAGGAGTCGCGCTTGGAATTCCTCGTCGTGGGCTTGAACCACCGTACCGCTCCCTTGGAAGTACGGGAAAAGCTATCGCTAAGCGCCGAGCGACTGCCCGCCGCGTTAAAGGCGATGTCGGGCTGCGGTATGCCAAGCGTGATTCTCTCTACCTGCAACCGTTCCGAGTTTTACGCCATCGACCTCCCGGCTGCCCCTGGGGCCTCCAGCCTTTGGGGCGCCGGCGACCAGCGCATCAGGGAATTCCTGGTAGATTACTTCGACATTCCCTTGGTCGACGTTGAAAGATACCTGTACACCCACCGGGGCCAGGAGTGCATCAACCACTTGTTCAGGGTGGCGTCGAGCCTGGACTCCATGATGCTGGGCGAGGACCAGATAATCGGGCAGGTGCGGGAGGCCTTCGATCTGGCGGTGCAAAACGAGACCGTACAGGGTCCGCTGTTCCCTCTTTTCCAGCAGGCCCTCCGCGTTGGGCGGCGGGTGCGCAGGGAGACCGGCATCGGGCGCAATGCGGTTTCCGTCAGCCGCGCCTGCGTGGAACTGGCTAAGTCGAGCTTGGGCGACCTTAAAGGGCAACATGCAATGGTGGTGGGGGCCGGAGACGCCGGGGGACTGGCGGCAAAAGTGCTCAGTATGTCCGGCGTCCAGGATATCACTGTCACCAACCGCACATACGAGCGGGCTAAAGAGATGGCCAGGCTACTCTCCGGCAGAGCCGTGCCGTTTGGAGATATGGCCCAAGAGTTGCGCCAAGCCGACTTGGTCATAGCCTGCACCGGATCGCCGGGTTTCATTTTGGATGCGGATACCGTGTCGCAAGCCATGCGCGACCGCCCCGACAAGCCGCTGTTTCTGATAGACATCGCCGTCCCCAGGGACATAGACCCCAAGGCCGGAGAGTTGGATAGAGTGGTCCTGCACGACATGGACGACCTTGAGGCCATTTCCGAGTCCCGGAGATTGGAAAAGACCCGAGAGACGGCCTTGGCGGAAGAATTGGTCGCCCAGGAAACGCAAGACTTTCTGGAGTGGTCATTGACCCAGCAAGCCCTGCCCACGGTCATCGCGTTGCGAGACAGCGCGGAGAAGATTCGCTCCGGGGAGATGACAAAGACACTGAAGAAACTCGACGTCGAGTTGTCCGAGGACCAGCACGCGGCACTCGAGGCTATGACCCGTGCCATAGTCAAGAAAATGCTGCACGGGCCCACCGTATATCTCAAGAAGCACCGCAGTCCAAACGACCTGCGCACAGCGCAGCAGATGTTCCAGATAGACGTTCCGGACTAGCCGTCGTGTCGCTTGTACAAAAATACGCGCTTACGCCCGAAGAGATCGACCGCGAGAGCATGCGGATGGTCAGCGAATCTCTGCCCCAGTCCCTGGACATGGGCGGCGATGAACTTTACGTCGTCAGTCGGATAGTCCGGGCTGAAGGAGACCCGCTCATATCCTTGGACGTGCGGATGAGCCCGGGAGCGGTGCAAATCGGGATAGCGGCGCTGAAAGACCAAGCGGATGTCATTACCGACGTTCGCATGGTGGAGCACGGTATCTCCAAGGCGTTGCTGCGAAGCCGCGGCATCAACACACTCTGCCGGATAGACACGCCCGAAACCGCCGCCAGGGCGCAAAGGGAAGGCACAACGCGGTCAATCGCGGCCATCAGAGAGCTTGCCCAGCACCTGAACGGCTCAGTGGTGGCGGTTGGCAATGCCCCCACGGCGCTGCTGGCGCTGCTGGACTTGGTGCATCAAGGGTCCGTTTCGCCAAGGTTGATCATCGGCATGCCGGTAGGGTTCGTGGCTTGCGCCGAATCCAAATATGAACTGACCCAGGGACCCACCCCATACATCACGGTGACGGGACGCCGGGGCGGCAGCTCCGCCGCGGCTGCGACGGTCAACGCCCTCCTGTCGCTGATGACGGAAAGTCCATCCCCATGACGGATGGACGAGGCGGGCCAATGCCTGAAAATGTCAACCGGACCGAATCCACCGAAGGCCGCTGGGGCGTGGTGGTAGTGGCCCACGGGAGCCAACGAGGCGCCAGCCCTGAAGAATGCTCCTGCAATTGGCAAGCCGCAGGGGCAAGCCCGCCAGATTGGTGCCTGCACTGTCCCAACACTCCCACGGGATTGAAAGAAGCCACGGACCGTCTCCAGCACACCCTCGGCATGGACCGGGCCACAGTGGAGTTGTCCTGCTTGGAGTTCATAGAACCGCGCCCCGACCAGACGATTCACAATCTGGCAAGCCAAGGACTAAGCAACATTGTGGTAATGCCCTACCTGTTGGGGCAGGGAAAACACGTAACGCTGGAGATGGACGAAGTCCTGGATGAGGTGCGGGCCGAATTGCCCAACGTAACGGTGCACCTCGCCGGTCCTATTGGGCCTGACCCCAGGATGGCCCATATCGTCGTCGATAGAATCCGGCACCTTGAGACGTCACTGGGGACCTCTCCCGCTGAAAACCGTCCCACCGGCGTGCTCTTGGTTAAGGCCGGCACCAAAAACCAGTACGACAACTGCCTGTGGCTGCATGAATTGGGCCGGATGGTGGAGAAAAACCTTGGGTTAGGCTATGCTGTAGGGGTGGCCCAGTCCCACTACGGAGACCCCACATTCCAATCGGCCGCCAGTCACTTGGTGGAGGAACGCAACGTATCCGCGGTGATAGTCGTACCGTACCTGTTCTTTCCGGGGTTGATCCTGAAAAGGAACATCATTGGCGAGATGGGCCGGATGGCCGAAAAATACCCGCACATCCCCCTGACCGTAACCCCGCCTCTGGGAGTAACCGATGAAGTAGTGGCAGTGGCCGCCCACAGAGTGCAGGAAGTCTGGGCCGGGTCTAGGCAGAGAAACCTGCTTGGCAACGAATAAGAGCCAAATGAACGATAAGTCGGGCACCGAACAACGTCCGGAAAGCGATTACAGCCGCCAAACTGTGCGGCGCAGAGGGCTTCGCACCGGCTACACCACCGGGTCTTGCGCCGCGGCTGCCTCTAAGGCGGCAGTCGAGACGTTGTTGACCGGCAAGCCTGTTGCGGAGGTGACTATCCAATTGCCGGTGGGGCGGCCTGCCACCTTTGAAGTACACCGCTGCGACCAAGCCGATGGCAAGGTGACCTGCTCAGTTATCAAGGATGGCGGAGATGACCCCGACGTTACCCACGGCGCGGAAATATGCGCCACCGTCTCCCTGAACTCTGATGGCGCCGCCGAAACCCGTCTCATGGGCGGGCCGGGCGTCGGCACGGTGACCCGTCCGGGCACCGGGATAACGGTCGGCGATCCGGCCATCACCAGGGTGCCACGGCGCATGATCCTTGAGTCGGTGGCACAGGCCGCCAAGAGCCGCGGCAGCCAGGAACCTGGGTTTGCAGTCGAAATATCCGTTACCGATGGCGAAGTAATCGCCGAGAAGACCACCAACTCGAGGCTTGGCGTCATCGGAGGCATCTCCATTCTGGGCAGCACGGGCGTCGTGCAGCCCTACTCCACCGCCGCTTGGCGGGCCAGCGTACACCTTGCAATCGACGTGGCGGCGACCAACGGCCTGTCCCATTTGGTGTTGTCCACCGGCACCCAGAGCGAGGCCTTTACCAAGCAGTGCTTGGACCTGCCCGATATGGCCTATATCGAAGCCGGCATCTTCAGCGGCGCCTCTCTGAAGCGGTGCGTCATGCGCAAGGTGCAGCGCGCCACTCACGCCGGCATGGTGGGCAAGCTTTCCAAGATGGCTATGGGGTATTTTGTGACGCATGTGGCCGGGAACCGAGTGGACACCGGATTCCTTGCCTCATTGGCCGCCGAATGTGGAGCGTCCGCAGCGGTACAGGATGAAATACGCCAAGCGTCCAGCGCCCGGCACTTTCAAGAAATAGCCCTGTCCCACGGCTTGACCGAGGTGTTCACGTTGATGTGCCGTATGGTCTGCGATGAGAGCCGGAATCTGCTCCAGGGTGACGCAGACGACCTCGTGATTGACACCCTGTGCTTCGACTTTGACGGCGCGTTGTTGGGCTCCGCCTCCACGTCTCCCGGCGGTATCCAATTCACCGGGTCTCTGGGAAACGCTCTCCATGACTAGGGAGCCACAGGTCGCATCCGTCCGGGGTCTTGGACTTCCCGACGACGCTTTTCAGCAGCGCCGCCCCTTGGCGGGCCAGATAACCAAGCGGGAAGTCCGGGCCGTCAGCCTCTATTCACTGGGGCTTCGGCCAAACGACGTGGTATGGGATATAGGCGCGGGCACCGGGTCCATCTCGGTGGAAGCCGCCTGCATCGCCCGCCGGGGCCGAGTCTACGCTATCGAACGCGACGCTGAAAGCCTTCCCCTGCTGCGCGTCAACTTGGACAACTGGAGCCCGGGGAACGTCGAGATAGTGGACGGAGAAGCCCCAGGTTGCCTGAGCGGATTGGAAGACCCCGACGCGGTGTTCGTAGGAGGAAGCGGCGGCCATCTGGCTGAAATACTCGACGCGGCCATGTACCGGGTCCGCCCGGAGGGCCGCATAGTAGTAAACTTGGCGGCCATGGAACGTACGCAAGAGACATACCGCAAATTCAGGAATTCGGGGTTCAAGGCAGACTTGGTTATGGTGAACTCGGCCCGAGGCAAGGAAATGCCCGACGGCACGGTACGCTTAGAATCGCTCAACCCGGTCTTTGTTGTAACTGCCCGGCGGGAAGGATAACGGGGATGAGCACCGAGGACGCGAACAACGGCTACGGTCGCTTTTACGGCATCGGCGTAGGCCCGGGCGACCCGGAGTTGCTTACGCTGAAAGCGCTCCGCATTCTCCAGGAAGTTCCTATTATCTGCGTCCCCCGCTCGGAGACCAGCCAGGAAAGCTACGCCCTTGACATCGTGGGCAGTTTCCTGGACCGGGAAAAGCAGGAAATATTGCCGATCGTATTCCCCACTGACGACGAAGACGCCGCGGCGGCCGTCTGGCGCGGCGCAGGTGATACCATAGGCGCTCACCTTTCACAGGGCAAAGACGTGGCCTTCATCACCGAAGGGGACCCGATGCTTTACAGCACCTTCTCCTACGTGTTGGACGCCATCTGCTCCGGCTATCCCGGCGTCGCCGTTGAAATCGTGCCCGGTGTGTCTTCCGTAATGGCGGCGGCGGCGAGCGCCTGCGTCCCACTGGTGACCCATGGGCAACGGTTGGCGATCCTGCCGGCGGTCTACGGAATAGACGACCTGTCCGAGGCCATCGCCAGCTACGACACGATAGTCCTGATGAAGGTAAACCGCACC
Organism: Dehalococcoidia bacterium; assembly: GCA_965261795.1. Taxonomy (GTDB): domain Bacteria; phylum Chloroflexota; class Dehalococcoidia; order Lucifugimonadales; family UBA3495; genus CBDCFV01. Next base: position 2,448,486 of record OZ253476.1, on the reverse strand, counting down.
CTTCTCCAAGCGTTGGCCAACCTTGAGCAGCTTGGCTTGGCGGGAAAGGGCATCTATGTCCGCCGCGCCACCACCGCCAGCGAACAAGTGGTCAGCGACCTGTCCAGGCTATCCGAGGAGGACCTGGACTACTTCTCCTTATTGATAATCAAGAGGTAAACCCCATGCCGGACGAACAAGGGAAAGTCTATATAGTCGGCGGCGGCCCAGGTGACCCCGAGTTGCTTACGCTGAAGGCCAAGTCGGTCATTGAATCGGCCGACGTGGTCATTTACGCCGACTCCCTGGTGCATCCGTCCATCGTCGAGTTCGCCAAGCCCGATGCCGAGGTCCACGGCAGCAAGACGCTTAACCTTGACCAGATTATGGAGTTGACGCTCCAAGCAGTAAGGGACGGTAAGACCGTCGCCCGCATCCAAAGTGGAGATCCGGCCATCTACGGGGCCATCCTGGAACAGATGCGGGTCCTGGAAGAGGAGAACGTAGATTACGAAATAATCCCCGGCGTCAGTTCCGCCTTTGCGGCTGCCGCCCGTTTGAAAGTCGAATTGACCGTGCCGGGAGGCTCCCAGACGATAATCATGACCCGCGCGGAAGGCCGTATCGCCATGCCGCCCGGCGAGAAACTACGTGACTTGGCCGCCCATGGCAGCACCTTGGTCATATTCTTGAGCGTCACCCGCATGGTTACAGTGGTGCGCCAGTTGTTGGATGCAGGATATACCCAGGATTCTCCGGTAGCGGTAGTCTACCGCGTCGGATGGCCCGACGAGCAAGTGATTCGGGGTACGTTGGCGGATATTGCAGAGAAAGTGCGGGCAGCTAAAATTACGCTGCAAGCCTTGATAATGGTGGGCCAAGCCGTGGACCCGGACTTGTTGAAGCCGGTCGCCGCCGGGGCGAACGGAGCAAGCTCTTCTCACCTTTACTCCAGTACCTACACCCATCTCTACCGCCGCGGGCAAATGGGCGCCCCTTCCACCGATTCAGAACGGGACGCCGGGTCCTGACGGCGGTCCGTGGCTTCGACCGCCATAGTCGCTATCTCACGGCAAGGCGCGGCCCTAGGTCGAGCCTTGGCAGCAGCATTTGAGTCGGACTCCACCTTCTATTTGGACCGGCGCTTCCTGGAACCCGGAGATGACGCGGTCCCGTTCGACCTGCCCGCCAAGCCGGTGGTGCAACAAGCCTTTCGGGACTATCAACAACTCGTCCTGTTCATGCCCGTAGGCGCCGCCGTGAGGTTGCTGGCCCCTTGCTTGGAACACAAGCACCGAGACCCCGCCGTTGTTTGCGTAGACGACGCGGGCCGGTTCGCGGTGAGCCTGCTTTCCGGTCATGTCGGCGGTGGCGACCGCCTCGCCCAACAAGCAGCCACGCTATTGGGCGCGATGCCAGTGGTAACGTCGGCGTCGGAGGTCACCGGCGTATTGGCGGTGGACCTGCTGGGAAGGGAGTTCGGCTGGAACGTGGACGCGGACTCGTTGACCGTCACCCGCGCAAGCGCGGCGGTAGTCAACGGCGAACCTGTGGGAGTGTACCAAGAGACAGGAGAGCCCGGCTGGTTGCAACAAGACAGACCTTTGCCCAACAACGTGCAAATCTTCTCGTCGTTGAAAAGCTTGATTGAATCGCCGTGCGCCGCAGCGTTGGTGATTACCGATTTGCTTAGCCCTGACGGAGCAGGCGACTGGCCTTCAACATTGGCAGAGAAGCACGTAGTTTTGTACCGGCCCAAGAGCCTCGTCGTCGGGCTGGGCTGCCGCCGCGGCGTCCCCGAGGAAGAATTGGAGCAACTCCTGGACGAGACCCTGAGCCGCCACAATCTTTGCAAGGACAGCGTCAAGTGCATCGCCACAGCAGAACTGAAGCGCGACGAGGTGGGTATCGGGTTGCTGGCGGACAAGCTGGGCGTGCCCGTGCACTGTTACAGCGCCGACGAGTTGAACTCCGTCTTTCAAGACCGTGACGCCCCCGATATCCAACCTACCGAGATCTTGGCCGCCGGAAGGCCCCGCCTCCACCCCACTCCATCGGAAACGGCCCACAGGTTGCTTGGCATCTGGGGAGTGTCGGAGCCGGCCGCGCTTCTGGCATCCGGAGCAGAGGAGTTGCTGGTCACCAGAAAAAAGACCACCCGGGCCACCATAGCGGTGGCCCGCATTCCTTTCTCCGAAATGAGCAGGTGAGAATGTCGTCAACCCGGCCACACATCAAAGGGCGCTCGCGCACCGAAGCTTGGTCTTTGACATGAGTGGAAAGCTTTACCTCGTCGGACTGGGCCCCGGAGGGCCGCGGCACCTGACCGCCGAAGCGCTGTCGGCCTTGGAAGAGGCCGAGGCCGTCGTGGGGTACCGCGCCTACATCGACCAAGCCGGGGCCGTGCTGTCGGGCAAAGAGGTCATCGTTATGGAGTTGGGCCAGGAGATGGAGCGGGCAACGAGGGCAGTGGACCTGGCGTCGTCCGGCCGAACGGTTGCTGTTGTGTCATCGGGCGACGCGGGTATCTACGGCATGTCCGGCCCGGTGTTCCAGGTCCTCACCGACCGCGGATGGGACGAGGTGAACCCACTGGTTGAGACCGTACCCGGCGTTTCCGCCATGCAGGCCGCGGCGGCCTTGCTGGGCGCCCCCTTGATGCAGGACTTTTGCGCCATCAGCCTGAGCGACCTGTTGACGCCGTGGGAGGCAATCAGCCGCCGCTTGGAGGCTGCGGCATGGGGTGACTTCGTCGTAGCCCTGTACAACCCGCGCAGCCGCGCCCGCCGGTGGCAACTACCCGAGGCTCGGCGTATCCTGATGGAGCACCGTTCGGGCAGTACCCCCGTGGGCATCGTCCGCGATGCCTTCCGGCCAGGCCAGGGCGTGACCATCACCGACCTGGAAACGCTGGAACAGCGCTACGAGTCAATTGACATGGTCACTACCCTAGTGATTGGCAACTCTACCACCTACGTCCACGGCAGCCGCATGGCGACTCCCAGGGGCTACCGGGCCAAAGAAAGCTAAGGAAAAGGCCCTTTCTACCCTCTCATTTATCACTTTGCATAAGTCATCGAAATAGTTCTCTCTAATTGCGGCTGATTTCCACCAATCTCCGCTACAATGAATAAAATAGCCCATGTTCATCGCTCATACCGCACATTCGTTAACGGACTTGCACTGCCGGTCTACTTGCTTTCCCCTTGCTTTCTTGATAATAATATGTATATGGATAACGTTAGGGTGTCCTCAGAAGCCGTTTATAGAGTTACTGCAGACCCCGACGAATTAGATCAAATATAGGAGGTTTGACAATGGGTCCAGACAACAAGCTCATTACCGGATTCATCGCCGGTGCTTTGGTTGGAGTCGCCGCCGCGTTGCTATTGGCGCCCGGTTCGGGCAAGGAGACCCGCGAAATGGTAGCGGCCAGGGCCAACGAACTGCGGCAGCGGGCGGATGAGCTGCGGCAGAGAGCCGGCTCGTATGTAGGCAACCTGCGTAACCGCGGCAATGACAGCGACGACTACGAGGACGTTGAGATAGACCGTTCCATCCCCAGTAGCTAACAACTCATTGGGCGCTGGCCAACCGCCCCGGACAAAGCGGCATTGACCTTTTGACCGGAGACGGTAAGTAGCAAATGCCGCAAGGGTTAGCGGTCACTTAGTTCCAAGCGTCCGCCACCTGAATATCGGTACATAAAGCAACCGGACGGCTTTTTCGAACCGTCCGGTTTTTGTTTGTCAGGTCCAATGTTTTCGTAGAATCGCCTCCCCGGCGGACCCGCCCGGGGAGGCGTCATTGTTCAGACGGACCTGATGTCAACGGGAATCGACACCGCTATTCGTACGTCCACGGTTCGAATCCAGGATCGGCTTGGGCTCCGTCGGAATCCCTTATCTCCGAGGCCGGGGTTGGGAAGGTGATGCCGCCTATCAGGCTCTCACCAACTACCAATGGCGGTCTGTCGGCTGAATCCGCGTCAAAGACCAGGGTGTCCGTGCCGCTGCCTCCTATGAGCGGCAGACCCCAGCCTCCGGTCTGAGGGTCGAGGACATACAGTTCCACCTCGCCCTGGACGTGGACCGGTTTGCTGAAGGTCACTTCAACATCGCCCGCTTCGTTCCTGGCAAATCCCACGACTGTAGGCGCTCCCGGAGTTCCGGGACCCATCGAGCCTCCCAACATGCTGGAGTCGTCCGGCAGAGTAATATATTCCGCGGGCGGTTCTATTTCATAAGGCTCATTGTAGCCGCGGTAACTTATGGTGATGATGTCGCGCGTCTCGCCATCCAGGCCTTCTACGCCAACCCTGACCTCCCTGGTCAAAAAGTCGTCCGCGCCCACGACCTTGACAAGGGTGCTGCCTGGAAATTCAAATCCTTCCATCCCGCCTTCCGGCTTCATTGGGCCGTAGGCAATCACATAGCCTTTCGTCCCATCTGCAAGGTCTACGGACTCCTTCAGAGTTCCCTCTACGTCGCCCGGTTGGTGAATCAGTCCCACCAGTTGTACGATTTGCAGGGAGTCATCAGGAGCACCTCCTTTGACCCACAGCTTTGATTCAAGGTCCTGCATGTAGGTGTCCCCTGCTACGATAATCCCGTTTATCTCGATCTCTTGCCCCTCGGGGCTCATAGAGACTTTGAACCTGAATTTCTCCTCCGGCAGGACAGCGGCGCCGCTTAACCGCATGACGCCCTGCCCAGGGGGCGCCCCGGTTCCCTCCACAGGGAAAATCGCCAGTAGATTAAACTCCCCCTCGAAGGACAAACTCTTCACCTGTTGCATAGCCTGGGTATTGCACGCAGAGACCGTCGCCACATCGTCGAGCATACCGCCGGGCGCACATTCCATCGGAGGCTCCATGCCGCCTGCCTTGGGCGCAGTCATAGGGGTCTCGGTGGGCTCAACAACCTTGGGTGCATCGGTAGGGGCAGCCATTGGCGCTTCGGTGGGTGCGGCCACTGGGACCTCTGTGGGATCAGCTTTAGGAGCTTCAGTGGGTGCGACCATTGGAGCTTCGGTGGACTCGGCCACAGGGGCTTCGGTAGGTGCGGCCACAGGGACCTCTGTGGGCGCGGAAGCCACCTGGGTTGCCGGAGCAGGCGCCTTTTCGTTGGACGGCCGCCCTGTTAAATCGGAAAGTCTGTCGCAGCCAATTAGCATTGCGGATACCAAAATCATTGCTATGACCAGACAGACTGCTTTTTTTACATCTTTCATGTCAAACCCTCCCAGTCAATTAACCCACCACTTCCAAGTTGATATGCCTTCAATTATACAATCTCAGCTTGATGACACTTTATAGTACGCAGGACGTGCTTCAGACGGTTTTGTTGATGGCGGCTTCCTCAACCGGTATGGGCGGTCGGTCTTGGGCGAGGGTCTGCTTGGACTCGAGCTAACTCTTGCGCCGGGACATCTCGTACAGTTCGATGAATTGGGCCACGGATGTACGCGCGACCGCCATCCCTACCAAGTCAATTGGGAGGTCATCCAATTTCTTGAAACGAACGCAGGACTTGCCCATGTTCAGCCGCTTGCCGCGGGCCTTGAATCCTTCCACAAACCATTGTTCAGCGCCGGTTTCGGCGTAGATGTTCATCAAATACAGGGACATGTAATTCTTCTGGGACGCCAACCCCGCGTATACCAGCGGCAGCCGGTTGTAGGTGACGGGGTATGTCTCCAACGGCACAACGTAGCTGATCATGCCGTGCTGCATGGTCTCATGGTAGCCGTCCGGCAGATGCGCCAGCACGGTTTCGCGCACCTCGGAAATCGCCCACCGGCGCTCCTCCGTCAGTTCCGTTAAGTATTCTTCCACCGTCGCCGCAGTACTCTGTGCCACACTGTTCACCTCTTGGACAAGTTTATGCCGCATGGACCTATGGTAGCCGGTCAAACCCTCAACCTCGCCACTGTCCGTATTTTAGGGAACTCGTTTGCCGGATGCTCTACGGAATAACCCCGTATTTCATGTTGTTCCAACCGCTTGTGGATAAAAATCATGACGTTACCCAATTGCGCTCCCCAGCCGGTTCGCCCCACAATGCAATCCTGGTTTTCATGCCTGACGGCAGGAAGCTGGATGACGGGCCCCGGCAGAACGGCGGACGGCATCACATTGCTATCGCTGACAAACCTCCAGGGCGTAGACAAGCATTCAATCATGAATGGACCGGAACATGAGACGTAAGCGTTTCCAATTGCTGGGTGCCGCCGCATTGGTGGTTGTTACTCTCGCGGTGTTATACCTGATGGGCAGCGTGTTACTGACTTTGGGCATTAGCGTCGTTGTCGCCTACGTGTTCCTTCCAGTGGCCCGGCTTCTGGAGCGGGCAATGCCTTGGCGCCGCCGCCACCCCGGCTTGAGCCGGGGCATCGCCATCGGCATCATATTCCTCGCCGGTCTGTGTGTTCTGGCCGGCGCCCTGGCCTTGGTAATTCCTCCCACTATCCATCAAGGTCAACGGTTCATCGAGAACTTCCCGGATTTCTTGAACTCCTCCCGAATCACCTTGGAAGGATGGATTGCCGAGTACGCAGACATGGTTCCCGACAATATTCGGGACTCTGCGGAGGAGACATTGGCCAACGCGGGCGGCATCGTGGGCAGGGCGGCTTGGAACGTAGTCTCCCAGACACTTGGCGTCGTCTCCGGGTCATTTGCCTTTATCCTGGGATTGGCCACCGCGCCGGTGTTGATTTTCTACTTAATGAAGGACTCCGGACCGATCAAGGCGTCCCTCTACGCCCCCTTTCCGGCGGAGTTACGCACCACCTTGCGGGACATTCTGGATATAGCAGACCGGACGCTGGGCGGATACATCCGCGGTCAATTGACCATGGGCTTGATTGTAGGGGTGATCATAACTGTCGGGCTGTTGTTGCTAGGGGTGCCCTTCGCCTTCATCCTGGGCATCGTCGCAGGCTTGACCGAGTTGGTGCCCATCATCGGGCCGTGGATCGGTGGAGCAGCCGGCGTGTTGGTAACCTTGGCTACCGCGCCGGACAAAATTCTCTGGGTCATCCTGTTGTACTTGGTCGTCCAACTCCTGGAAAACACCCTTCTGGTGCCCAGGATTCAGGGCAACACCCTCAGATTGCATCCCATCGCCGTCATCATGGTAATCGTCGTCGCCAGCCACTATTTCGGCCTCTGGGGAGTCATCCTGGGGCCGCCCTTGGTAGCGATGGGCAAGGACATCATTGTTTACTTGGCCCAAGAGTGGAACCGTCCAATTGTTTCGTCGGACATGGAAGAAGTTGCTGACACGGATGAACAGGATGAAGAAAAACCTGGACCAGCCTCAGCCGAGCCGTTAGAAGGTTAAAAGGGCAACCGGCTTGGCCAAGGACAACGAAGCAATCTACACCAAGGGCTTGGTGCGGACATTCGGACCAGTGAGGGCTGTTGACGGTGTGGATTTAGGCGTTCACCAAGGCGAGATTTTCGGCTTTCTGGGCCCCAACGGAGCCGGCAAGACCACCGTCATCCGCATGTTGATCACCCTGCTCACTCCAACCGCCGGGGAAATCCGGGTGGCAGGGTACGACGTGGTGCGGGAGCCAAACGAAGTCCGCCTCCGCATCGGCGCGGCCCAGCAGGACGCCTCCCTCGACAACAAGCAGACTGGGCGAGAATTGCTGCGCCTTCAAGGCCGGCTGTACGGCCTTTCCCGGCGGGAGGCGGACCGCCGCATCGCCGAACTGTCCGGCCTGGTGGACATCGGGACCGCCATGGACAGAATGATCGCCACCTACTCCGGCGGCATGAAGCGCCGGTTGGACTTGGCGGCCGCTCTCATCCACAACCCGCAGGTCCTGTTTCTGGACGAGCCGACCACCGGGCTTGACCCTGTTAGCCGTTCGCGCATCTGGGACGAGGTCAGGGACATCAATTCCGGGTTGGGAGTGACTATTTTCCTCACCACCCAATACTTGGAGGAGGCCGATGCCCTGGCCCACCGGGTCGGCATAATCGACCGTGGCAGGTTGGCGGTCCAAGGGGCGCCCGCTGACTTGAAGCGGGCTATCGGTTCAGACCTGATTGTTATCAAGGTGGATGGCGAAGTTACTGCCGCGGTGCAGGCCATGGAAAGCATCCCGCAAGTATCCCGGGTCGATGTTCACGAGCAAGAGGTCACCGTCAGCGTGTCCAACGGGGCGGCGTTAATCAGCGCCGTCGCGCTGGCGTTAGACCATGGGGGAGCGCGGGTGCAGGAACTTACGCTGCGCACTCCGACCCTCGACGATGTATTTCTGCAAGTAACCGGCGGACGTCTGCAAACTGGCGACAACGTCGTTGGACCTGTAATCGAGGAATGAACAATGGCCGCAACAGTTACCGGGACTCCCATACTGGCCCGCAGAGGCCGCTTCGTTCGGGACACCGCCACCGTGGCGGAGCGGGCGCTCCGCTCGGCGCTTCGGGACTTTGAGGTTATCATTCCCGCATTGGCCATACCGGTGTTTATGTACGTGATGACGGTGGGCGCGTTGAAGGACATGGCCGAAAGGATACCCGGCCTGGACTATCTGGCGTTCCAGCTTCCGGTGGCCGTAATGTTCGCCGTTACCGGAGTGACCAGGGCCATTACCGTGGTGACCGACATCCAGAGTGGATATTTCGACAGGTTGGTTATCACTCCGGTCAACCGGCTGGCGCTGCTGCTGGGGATGATGGTGGCCGACTTCACTTTGGTTATGGCGTTGACGGTGCCGGTAATCATCATGGGATTTATCGTTGGGGTCAGCTTCGAGACCGGCCCCTTGGGCATCCTGGTTTTCATGCTCTTGAGCGGCGTATGGGGCCTGATTTATGCCGGGTTCCCCTACGCCATCGCCCTGAAAACCGGCCACGCCGGTGCGGTCAACATCAGCTTCCTGCTGTTTTTCCCTTTCCTGTTTATGACCACGCTGTTCGTGCCGCAGGAGGCCATGACCGGCTGGCTCGGCGAGGTGGCCAACTACAACCCGGTCACGTACCTGTTGGCCGCGCTGCGCTCGCTGATATCCAACGGGTGGGAGCCGTTAACGCTGGTAAAGGGCCTCGGGGCCACCGCCGCTGTGGGCGTTGTCAGCATCGGCATGGCCTTGGCCGCGCTCAAAAGCCGGGCCACCAGGAGATAGCCGGGGCGTTTAGAATGATTGCCTGAATCAGGATTTACCGGATTTCAGGACTCTCAAGATGGACACCTTGAACCCTGCTAATCTTTCAATCTTGAGAATCCTGATTCAGACGGTTGCGTCCCAATCGGTTTTAATCACACTCCCGTCTCAAACGGTTCGTGCACCAACACCAATTCCGCGAAACAAGCGTACTCGCACCCGATGGCCTCTCCCGCTGCCCGGCCGTGTTTATCGAGAAAGTCGAAACTGCCGCTGCCGGCGTCCCCCAAGGTCTCCAAGTAGACCTTGTGCTCACGCAGAGACGCCAAGCCTGCCTCCCAATAACCGGAAACGTCCACGGCGTAGGCGTGCGCGCCGGAGCCAAATACTATCGCGAAACGTACGCCGTTCCACGGGTCCAAGCCTTCCGAGAGCAACTCAGGGAATATCCACCGATTGCCGGCGTCCCGTGCCGCGTCCAACGCCGCCAAGCCCACTGCCCGGTGGTCTGGCTGGTTAAGGTGGCCCGAGGGGAACTGGAGATGGTGGCTGAGGGTGATGAGCACGTCCGGCCTATGGCGCCGGATGGCCCGGCTGATGGCCCGGCGCAACACTGCCCCATACTCGATCACGCCATCAGGGTGACTCAGGAACTCCACCGTATCCACCCCAACAACCCGGGCGGCATTGGTCTGCTCGCGCGCCCTGATGGGACCCGCCTCCCAAGGAGGGATGCTGTCAATGCCGGCTTCCCCCCGGCTGGCTATCAGGTAGACGATGTGCTTGCCTTGGGCCGTCCACTTGGCCACGGCGCTGGCTGAGCCGTATTCCAAATCGTCCGGGTGGGCCACTATGGCCAGACCGGTCTGCCAGTTTTCAGGGACAGGAGTAATAGATGCGGGGAGTGGTTCAGTCATCGCGTTGTCCTTCACTCTATTCCTCATCTTCCACGCGGCCGGTGTTGGTCGTACCCAGGAAGACGTCGGTCAATATGGTGGTTTCCCGTAGCGATTGGGGAGTGCCGTCGTAGACGACGCGGCCTTTATCCAACACGTAGGCGCGGTCGGCGATGTCGAGTACTCCCTTGATGTTGTGTTCGACGACAAAGATCGTGGTTTTGAGGGTGTCATTGACCTCCGCGACCTTCTCGAAAACTTCCCTGACCACGATGGGCGCAAGGCCAAGGGTGGGTTCATCGAGCAATAGCACCTCCGGGTTGGCCATAAGGCCTCTCCCCAAGGCCAGCATCTGCTGTTGCCCGCCGGACATCTGGCTGGCTAGGTCGCGCCGTTTCTGGTACAGCACCGGGAAAAACTCCATGACAGAGTCCATCCGGCGGTCTTGTTCCGCCTTGTCGTTCAGGTACAAGCAGCCCATCTCCAGGTTCTCTTCGATGGTGAGATGCGTGAACACCCGCCTTCCTTGGGGAACAAAGGCGATTCCCTCTTTCACTATTTCGTGGGTGGCCGCGGCCATCGGTTCCCGACGCAGATAGACTGCGCCCCCGACCACGGGAGCCAGACCCATTACAGCTTTGAGGACGGTTGACTTACCCGCGCCGTGGCCCCATCACCGCCATCAACTCACCCCTGCGGACACCCAAGCATACTTCGTGCAAGGCTATGACCGCCCCATAGCGCACGGACACATCCACCAGTTCGAGAAGCATCATCTCGCTGGCCGCCTCGTCCTCGTTGGCAGCGTTGTAATCGGAGCCAGCGCCGGGCTGTTTGGCCATTCCGTGTGTTTCGTCCATCCGCATATCACCACCGCGACGGTTCCGGGCGCATCTCCCGGCAGGGGACTAAACGCCCAAGTACGCCTCGATCACCTCTTCACGGTTCAGGACGTCTTCAACCTCCCCTTCACCGAGAAGCCTGCCGCTTTCGAGCACGATGATATAGTCCGTCATCTCCCTCACAATGTCCATGTTGTGGGAGATGAAGATGATAGTGCGGCCTTCCTCCCGCATCTGCTTCATGATGTCCTTGACCCTCTCCAGCATCTGCGGGAAGAGGCCCGCGAAAGGCTCGTCGAAAAGGTAAGTATTCACGTCCAACGCCATGGCCCGGCCAATCTCCACCAGCTTCCGTTGACCATAAGACAGGTCCATAGCTAAGGAGCGCCGTTTCTCCCACATCCCGACATTCTCCAGAATCCTCTGCGCTTTCTCCCGATAACTGGATTTAGTCCGTTCAATCATCGCGGGAAAGAGTCTGCGGTTGGTCAAAACGACCATGATGTTGTCCCATGCGGTGATCTGATCAAATAGCCTGATCTCCTGGAACGTCCTGGTCAGACCGTGGGACGGCGTCTCATGGGCTTTCACTATTTTGAGGCCGACACCGTCGATTATCACCATCCCGCCATCCAGGGGCAATGTTCCGCTCAGCAAGTTCACCAAGGTAGACTTCCCCGAGCCGTTGGGGCCGACTATGCTGATCATCCCCTTCCAGGGGATAGATATGGAGAGTTCGTCCACCGCCTTTACGCCGCCGAAGAGTTTCGAGATCTCAATCGTCTCCAAGGCGTAGGACTCGCTATCGTTGGCTTGACCTGTATTCACAGCTTGTATCTCCCAACAAGACCCTGCGGCCTGAAAGCATAAGCAGCACCAGCAGGATACCCAACACAACCTGTCGCGCTTGCCCGATGAACTCAACGGGCAGGAACGGGACAAAACGCATCCCCTCTTCCAGCAGGACGAAGGTCATTGCGCCAAGCACGGCCCCCCATATGGTCGCCAGACCACCGAGGATTACGATAGACACCAGCAGAATCGATTCAAGCAGGATGAACGAGTTGGGGTCGACAAAGGTGGTCCAACTTCCGAACAACCCGCCGGCCAAGCCCGCCATCATAGCCGATATGACCCATAGACACCGTCGGCGTCCTGGTCGTCATCGGTCTGCTTGAGACATTCCGCGGTGATGTATACGTCATCGTAAGCGGATCCCAGGTACCACGGCAGCGTAATGTAATCGTACTTGACCCTGAAATTACCGAGGACTTCCTGGGCCTTGTTGTTGGCGGGGTCCAACTCCGCCGAAATGGCCTTCAAGCCAGTGGCGGCCCCGCCGGCTATCTCCAACGCCGTCGTACCTATCACCACAATCTCCGAGTATATGGGCCCCTCGTAACCCAACTCCCGCACCTGCTTGACTATGGTCCCGCCGGTAAATTCCGACTGGGCGGCAACGTGGAGAGCGTCAGGGTTCGCGTTGAGCAGCTTGGTCAACTGGGTCCTGAAGTCGGTGACGTCGGAAGCGTATCGTTCCTCACCGACCACTTTGCCGCCGCGTTTTTCGAATTGCGCTACGGAAGAGCGCCGAACGCCTTCCGCGTAGTCCGTCGCCTCAGTGATGGTGGCCAAGTTGCGGACTCCGTCAGCCTAGAGCACGTTGCCGGTGTCAATACCCAATTGAGCGTCGCTCATCGCGGTCCTGAAGATGTAGTCGCCCGCCTCGGCAATGTCCGGGTTGGTTGCCAGCCCTCAGAACAGGACAACGCCTTCCTTTTCAGCCAAGGGCGCCGCGCCGAGCATCGCGCCGCTGCAGGACGTGCCGAGGATAATCTTCACCCCGTCCACGTCGGTCAGTTTGTTGTAAGCCGTAATGGAGTCTTGGGGGTTGCACTTCGAGTCTTCTACGATTAACTCGATCATCCGCCCATTGACGCCGCCGCCGGCGTTGATCTCGTCCACCGCCATCTGTTTAGCTTGGTTCGAAACGGTGCCGTAGGTCTCACCGGGGCCGGTAAGCGATTCCATAACACCGATTTTGAAAGGACCCTTCATCATTTGCGCTTGAGCGGGGTCCGGCGTTGCGGTCGAAACCTCGATCGTTTCCAGGGGTTCCGCCATAGTGGGCGCTGGCGCTGGCGCTTCGCCTCCGCAGGCCATGCCCATTAACGCCAAGACCGGCAGAAGCGCCAATGAGACTATTAATAACTTGGACAACTTTCACATTACACTCTCCCCCTGACCCGGCAACTCTATGGTATAACGTGCGCAAGATGTTTTTAACATCGGCGGCGTAACTCTCGCAAGTAAATTGTTAGCCGCCTCAGCAGATTCATATAAGACCGCTTGCGAATTACCCGCATCAGCACGAATCAGGCCGCACCAGTACGTCCCGAGATCCGTCCGCGAACTGGATTTTTTGCGGACACATCAACCGCAAAGGGGCTGACCTCAACTCTATACCATCCGCATACCATCCGCTGACTGGGCAAAATAACATTTCCATGTACAGGTATTCTCTCTTCGGTATTCTCGGCACTCTCTCGTTATGTAAATTTGAAGCACCACTACAGTTCCGGACAGGCCTTATCCTCCAGGATGCCGTATAGACCCCCAGTTGGAATGGGTGCTACACTCGAAAAATTAAGACTCCTCTGCGTTTAACGGAGTTTATGGAATACTCCCGTATCGCTCCCATGATGGGCCGCTTGTGGTCGCCTCTGGCAGCGGTCACCAGCCATTGGCGCGGCAAATCTAACGCCCAGATAGCCGTGGCCATCGGGGCCGCCTCAATCGTACCCCACATGCCCCGCGTAGTCGTTCAAATCTACAAGGGCAATTACAGCCACGGGCTGATTTACGGGAGCGGGGCGTTCGCGCTGAATTTCCTACGTAAAGACCAGCTCCAGCTGATCAAGGACTTTGGCTTGGTTTCAGGAAGAGACCGGGACAAGCTGGAAGGCGTGGCGCACACGCCGGGCGCGTCCGGCAGTCCCATACTTGACGACAGTTTCGGATACTTGGACTGCCACGTAGTCAACGCTATGGACGGCGGCGACATGACCTGTTTCCTGGGCGAAGTGCTGGACGGCGAGACGCTTTCGGAAAGCGAACCGCTCTGGTGGCGCGACGCCCGGAGAATCATTCCGCCGGAATGGAACGCCGAATGGGACCGGAAGATAACCGGCGAGATAGAAAATTCCATCCAGCAGATGGGGCAAATCGATTACTCCCCTTGGAAGAGTGGAAGCTAGTACCAACATCCGGCCCAGGGCGATTTTAACGTGCCGCTGGCGCGTGACGGCATTGCCGAAACAGGAAGTACTGAAGATATGGACGACTGTCTGGCATTAGTGCAGAAGATTCACGACTCACCGCAGCAGGGAGTGTTGGCCGTCTCGGGCGCCGGCACTAACGCCATTGCTTGGATAATGGGCGTTGCCGGCGCCTCCCGCACCGTGCTGGAAGTGGTGGTCCCCTACGCCTCTCAGTCCATGATCGACTGGGTGGGGCGTGAACCTGATCAATACGTGTCGGCGGAAAACGCCCGCGACATGGCCAAGGCCGCCTATCGTCGCGCGCTCCATCTCAGGGAAGGGATGGAGCCGGTGTTGGGCCTTGGATGCACTGCCACTATAGCCACCGACCGGCCCAAGCGAGGCGACCATCGCGCCGCCGTGTCAGCGTGGGACTCCGTCTCCACTGCCACTTGGTCTCTCACTTTCCACAAGGGACTGCGAGACCGGGCAGGTGAAGAGGACGTGGTGAGCCGTCTTATCTTGCTGGCCCTGTCCGAATTTTCAGGATTGAACCCGGAGTTGGAGCTAGGTCTCACAGCCGGTGACTCGCTGGAAGTAGAACGCACCACCCGCTCCGAACCGTTGGAGGAATTGCTGGCTGGGGAGGTTCGGTGGTTGGTACGTCACCCCGACGGCAGCATGGACGCCGAGGGCGACGCTCCTCCGGTGCTGCTGCCCGGTTCCTTCAACCCGTTGCATACAGGCCACCGGGAGATGATGGGGACCGCAGGCCGCGCCACCGGGCAGCCGGGAGCCTTCGAGCTGTCGGTTACCAACGTGGACAAGCCTCCCCTTGAAAAGGCCGAGATACTGAGGCGGCTGGCCCATTTTGGCCCTGATGATACAGTAGTGCTTACGCGCGCCGAGACATTCCAGAAGAAAGCGGCCCTTTTCCCCCGAAGCGTGTTCCTGTTGGGCTGGGACACAGCAGTTCGCTTGGTGGCCCCGCACTACTATGGAGGTGAGGCGGAGATGATGCTGGCCCTATCTGAAATTATGGCCGGCGGCACAAAATTCCTGGTGGCCGGGCGATCCGACTGCGGCGTATTCCGAACACTGTCCGACGTGAACATCCCCGCTGGGTTCGCCCAGATGTTCACCGAGATTGCAGAGGCCGAGTTCCGCCGCGACATTTCCTCTACCGAACTGCGGCAGGCTGGTAGTGGAGGGTAGACCGCCATGCCGAGAGACGGCTTTCCTGCGGGAGTCGCTGAGCAACTCAAATGGTACGTGTACCGGCTTATTGACCCACGCAACGGTGAAACTTTCTACGTCGGCAAAGGGCAGAGAAATCGGATCTTCGAACATGCCAAGGGAGAATTCACGGACACAGCAAAATCGGACGTAGGAGAGAGAGAAGACGCTACCGATTTGATGATGCAACGCATCAAGGAAATCCTGGCCGTCGGGTTGGAGGTGGGCCACGTAATCCATCGGCACGGAATCGAGCGAGAGGATGTAGCCTACGAGGTCGAGGCTGCGCTGATCGACGCCTACCCCGGTTTGACCAATCTCGTTGAGGGCCACGGTTCAGGGGATTACGGCTCACGGCACGTAGAAGAGATCGTCGCACAGTACGCCGCGGAGCCTTTTGAGATCAGGGAGCGCCTTATACTGATATCCATTGGTGACAGTTATTACTCCCGACGATAAGTGATTATGACGCGGTTCGAAGTGCCTGGAAAATAAACGTCAGCAAAGCCAACCAATATAAACTCGTGATCGGGCACGTTAGAGGGTTGGTTGTTTGTGCCTACAGACCAGAAAGATGGCTCGAAGCCACCAAAGACAATTTCCCTGGGATACTGATTGACGATGAGCCTGGCAGGCGGGGGTTCGAGGGCAAACGAGCGGATTCAGTGGATTGGAACTATTACGTTGGAAAACGGGTACCTGAGAGATACCGGCGCCAGGGCGCTGCCAACCCAGTCCGGTACTGCGACCCGTAAATAACTCTTTCAACATTGCATTTTAATTGACACTCAACAGGGAGTTTTGATATATTCCCTTTCGCTTGGCAGGCTGGCAGGAATCTATTTTGAGTCCGAGGCTGGTCATGTCCACTGTATGGAATGACTGCCTCCTTTGGCTGGCTGTTTGATATGTTCAACCCGGAAATTTTTACCGAAAATTGGACTGCGGTGGCACTATCCGGTTTAGTAGCGGCAGTCGCCATCGTCGGAATGTTTGCTGCCTCCCAGGTTTTGTCGGCGAGACGGCGTTCCGCCATAAAGCTGACGCCTTACGAATGCGGTATTCCGGCTACCCCGTACCACTGGTCCAACATCAACGTCCGGTTCTACATCTTTGCTATTCTCTTCCTTATCTTCGACGTTGAAGCCGTGTTCCTCTTCCCTTGGGCAGTTATTTTTATGGAGCAGAAGGTGGTACAGGGCAACGCCATTCCCTTCTACGCCATGATACTGTTCCTGGGAGTGCTGTTCTTCGCAATTGTTTACGCGTGGAGGAAGGGGGTGCTCGAATGGCAGAAATAAGCCTTGGGACCGGGAACGTTCCCGGCCTCAGCCTGTTCGATGAAAAGATCGCAACAAAGGTGCCCGGGGTAGTCACAACGACGACTGACCAGTTGTTTGCCATGGCTCGGAAGTCGTCCCTGTGGACGCTGACCTTTGGCTTGGCCTGCTGCGCCATTGAGATGATCTCCACCTACATGGCGCATCATGACTTCGACCGGTTCGGCGTCGTAACCTGGCCTTCACCCCGCCAATCCGACGTGATGATCGTAGCCGGCACCGTGGTCAAAAAGATGGCCGAACCAATACGGCTGCTTTACGAGCAGATGCCCGACCCGAAATGGGTCATCGCCATGGGCAGTTGCGCGACCAACGGCGGTCCTTACTACCGGTCCTACTCGGTGGTCATGGGGGTCGACCATATTATCCCGGTCGACGTTTACGTTCCGGGCTGCCCGCCGCGTCCCGAGGCGTTGCTGTACGGCATACTGAAGCTCCAGGAAAAAATCATGCTGGACGCCAAAAGCCGTGGCAGAAAATAGTAACGGCGAGGCGTCCGACGCCGTCCCGGAAGTGGTAGCAGGCCTGAAGCCTGCCGACCAGGAATGGTTGCCCGTTTTGACCGAAGTCCTCTCGGACTACCAACCGCAGCCCGGCGCCCTTGACGACATCCTCCAGTTGACCATCGCTCCTGGAAATACCTTGGACGTTTGCCGTCTCGCTAAAAACGATCCGCGTCTGGGCATGTCCCAGTTACTATGTCTGGCCTGCGTGGACTATCAAGAGTATTTCCAGATGGTCTACATCCTTCACTCGCTGGAACCGGAAAGGACGCTGGCTATCAAGACCGACGTGCCCTACGATAGTCCCACAGTGCCGTCGGTCACCTCGGTGTGGAGGGCCGCGGACTGGTACGAGCGGGAAGCCCACGACCTGTTCGGCGTACACTTCGAGGGCCACCCGGACCTGTCTCCCCTGTTGCTGTACGAGGGATTCGAGGGATATCCGGGTCGAAAAGAGTACCCGTTCAACGATTACCAAGAGTTTTAGAGTACGGTGGACTCAGTAATATTGACAGCCCGGGTGTCCTTGGAGGACGGCAGATACGTTGCCAAGGTGGACCAACTCCCCTTGGAAGGTACGGGGGACTCGGTGGAACAAGCGCAGGACGAATTGATCCAGACCTTGCGGGGATGGATTGAATTTAACGACACTACCGACTCCTTGGAGCGGGAGATGGAGGCCATCGGTTTTCCGGGAGTGGCCCCGGAGACCGAGGTGCAACTGGAGTTTTTGGAGTAGGTTGCCGATGGACGACGGCCTGATTGATGACCGGGTTGTGTACCAAATTGAGGAATCGCGGTCCGACAATACCTGCGAGGCCTTCTGCCCGGAATTGGACATCATTGGTTTCGGAGATACCCCAGAGGAGGCCAGGGAGGCTTTGCGGGGACAGGTGTCGTCCTATCTGCAAGACTGTGCCGATTTGGGCATTCTGGACGAGGTACTGATCGAGGCCGGCTTTTATGACACCGGCGAGTCTTGGACGAGTAATCTTGTTGTGCCGGTGGGCGACCCCAAAATAACGATTTTCGACAGTGAGACAGGGTTGATAGGCGGGCTTGGGTTTGACGAGTAACAGGCCGGGTCAATTCTGAAGGAATTTGCAATGGCCGAAGTTGCCAACGAGGCAGCAAACCATATGCCACCCGGCGGGGTCCGCGGCGAGCCGGTGGAGATGCTGCTCAACATGGGGCCGCAGCACCCATCGACCCACGGCGTTTTTCGCATGGTGCTTTGGGTTGACGGCGAGAAAATCAACGCCGCCGAGCCCTACATCGGCTATCTGCACCGTGGTTCAGAGAAGCTTTGCGAGGGTGAGCAGTACCATCAGGTTATCACCCTGTTCGACCGGCTGGACTACGTTGCCAACTTCAATAACGAGATGGCCTATTGCCAAGCAGTGGAAAAGCTGATGGGCCTTACCGTGCCCGAACGGGCGGAATACGTTCGGGTAATCCTGTGCGAGTTGAACCGCATCGCCAGCCATCTCCTGTTCGTGGCTACGATGGGACTGGACGCCGGCGCCATGACGCCTTCGATGTTCTGCTTCCGGGGGCGGGAGCGGATTCAAGCAGTCTTCGAGGCGGTCTCCGGCGCGCGAATGATGCACAACTACTTCCGCATCGGCGGTCTGAAGGACGATCTGCCGGACAACTTCGAGCAAATGGTCAGGGAACTGATGCCGTTGCTGCGGGAAGACATCGAGGAGTCGGACAATCTGCTGACCTTCAACGAGATATTCCTCGCCCGGCTGAAAGGCGTAGCCCCTATGTCCGTGGAAGACGCTCTGGACTTCGGCGTTACCGGCCCCTGCCTGCGGGCCTGTGGGGTGGCCTACGACGTGCGCAAAGCGGCCCCCTACTCCGTTTATGACCGGTTTGACTTCGACGTGCCGATTGGGCTGGACGGCGACTGCTGGGACCGGCACTACGTCCGGGTACAGGAGATGTACGAGTCCCTGAGCATCGTCGAGCAGGCGCTGGAACAGATGCCGCAGGGCAACGTGACGTCGTCGTTGGGACGCCGCTTGATACGCCCGCCGCGCGGCGAGGTCTACGTCAGGTTGGAAAACCCACGGGGCGAGATAGGCGTTTACTTGGTGAGCGACGGCACTGACAAGCCTTACCGCGTCAAGGTGCGGCCCCCGTCTTTCTGCAACCTCTCGCCCATTGAATACATGCTTAAGGACACTTGGCTGGCCGATGCCGTGGTCGTGCTTGGGTCGTTGGACATAGTGCTCGGCGAGGTGGACCGGTGATTGTTGCCGCAGGGCAACCACTAGGGTTGCCCTTACTAAGCATCAGCCTAATCAGCTTTGTATGGATCGTGGTGGGCCTGCTGGTCATGTTCACCGCGCTATCCGTGGTGGTGCTGACCATGGTGTGGCTGGAGCGGAAGGTGTTGGGCAGATTGCAGCGCAGGTTAGGCCCAACCCGCACCGGCCCGATGGGACTGATGCAGCCGGTGGCGGATGCGCTGAAGCTGATACTTAAAGAGGACATCATCCCGTCGTCCTCAGAAAAGGCCATCTTCTGGGTATCGCCGGTTATCGTGGTCATATCAGCGTTCATGATCTGGGTCACCATCCCCGCCGCGCCGGACGCCGTGCTGAAGAACCTGGGCGATTTGGGGCTGTTTTACATCGTCGCCTTTGCCGTGGTGGGGATTCTTGGCTTGGTATTGGCCGGCTGGGGTTCAGCCAACAAGTACGGCACCCTGGGCGGTCTGAGGGCGGCAGCGCAGCTTATCAGCTACGAAATCCCCGTGATCATGGTAGTCATTTCCGTAGGGATGCTGGCCCAGTCGCTGAATATGATTACCATAGTGGAGCAGCAAGGCAGCTACCCTTACGTGCTGGTGCAGCCCTTGGGATTGGTAATCTTTTTCGTCGCCGGGTTGGCTGAAGTAGGGCGGACGCCCTTCGACATCTACTTTGCCGAATCGGAGATAGTCGGCGGCCCGTTCATCGAGTACAGCGGCGCTCACTGGTCGGTGTTTTTCCTGGCGGAGTACATCAACACCTTCGCCATAGCGGCGCTGACAGTGCTGTTGTTCCTGGGCGGGTGGTCCGGCCCCTTCTTGTCGGGAAACTGGGACATAGTATGGTTCCTGGTCAAAGTGTATGCCGTGATACTGGTGATATTCTGGGTGCGGGGGACCTTCCCCCGGCTGAGGATCGACCAGTTGATGGCCTTCGCTTGGAAAATAATGGTGCCATTGTCCTTCTACACTATCGTGATAACCGGCGTATACCTCTTCTACGAACTCCCCGCATGGTCGTTAACGTTGATGTCCTTGGCAGGGTTGGCGGTGGTGGCTTGGTTGATTTACCGCAGGATGACCGGTCCTGCCAGCCAGGTTGCCCAAGTACGGGCCAGGCAGCAAGCGCTGGCCAGTAACCGGAGGTCAGCGGCCAGTGGCAGACCACAAGGAAGTTAACACAGACGACCGGCAACTGGAGACTGACGCATGATAAACAGCTTAAAGGGACTCTTGTTGACTTTAGTGTCCACGGTTAACGGGTTTCGCAAGCCGGTGACCCGGCAATACCCGGCGACCGGGACCCTTTGGAGCAGAACGGCGGCGCCGACGCCGGTGCAGCCCCGGTTCATGGGGTTTCCCGCTCTGACTTGGGACGATCAAGTCGGGGAGCCCTACTGCACCAGTTGCATGGTCTGTATCAGGCAGTGCCCAACCCAGTGCATGACCGCCACGATGAAGGACAACCCGTTGCAACAGGAGGGCTTGAGCAAGCGGAGAAAAATCGTCAACAGCTTCGAAATCAACCTCAATCGGTGTATACTTTGCGGGATTTGCGTGGAGGTCTGCAATTTC
Organism: Dehalococcoidia bacterium; assembly: GCA_965261795.1. Taxonomy (GTDB): domain Bacteria; phylum Chloroflexota; class Dehalococcoidia; order Lucifugimonadales; family UBA3495; genus CBDCFV01. Next base: position 2,427,472 of record OZ253476.1, on the reverse strand, counting down.
GACGCCATTGTTATGAGTCACGAGCACGAAATGAGCACCTACCAGAGGAACGGAGACCGGGTAGACCTTCCCGCCTTGTTGCAAATCGGCTCCAAGTTTCAAAAGGAGACCGACTGGATTCCTCCTACGGAACGGGCTAAGAAAGAGGCCGAGTCGAAAGAGGCCGCCGGTGCACAAGCATCCGGCGACGGCTAGTTGGGTCGACAAGTCTATCACAGACCCCCGCATCCGCGAGGGCAAGGTGTGATTACTCTTGAGAGTTCTTGCTCAAACATTGGCAACTTCAGGAGCCGCCGTTCAGGTGGCTTCTTATTTGGTTGGCGCGGAGATTGCGTTGGGACAAGTTAAGCCAGCGGAATTGACAGGCCCAGGAGCACCGTCCGGTAGGCCCAGAGACGGCGGAGCCTGCTTCCGGAAGATGTCCGGTTGATCATGTCCTGGTTCCTGTTCATTCTGCTTGCCGTCGTCACGCTTGGGGGAGGCCTGGGGGTCGTCCTGACCAGGAACGTGGTTCACGCTGCGCTGGCGCTGCTGGTATCGCTGCTGGCCGTGGCCGGCGTTTATCTTATCCTCTTTGCCGAATTCCTGGCGTTGGTGCAGGTGCTCATCTACGGCGGCGCGATTATTATTGTCCTTCTGTTCGCTATCATGCTTACCCGCAGCGCGGAATACCCGCGAATCACCGACAACCGCCAGTGGCCGCTGGCAATTGTTGCCGCCTTGGGGACGCTGGCGGTATTGGGCGCATCCTTTTGGATCAGGGGGGAGACGAACACTGAGCCCCACGCGCCGGCTTTTGGAGACTTGGCCAACTCTCTGTTCACCCGTTGGGCTATCCCATTTGAAGTGGCGTCGCTGGTGCTGCTGGTGGCGTTGATCGGGGCGATAGTCATCGCCCGCCAAGGGGAGGACGAAAGGTAGCCGTGGTCCCGCTGGTCTACTTCCAGTTGCTTAGCGCGGCCCTTTTTGTAATTGGGCTTTACGGTGTGCTGGCGCGCCGCTCCGCTGTGCTGATCGTTATGTCAATAGAGTTGATGCTCAACGCGGTCAACATCAACCTCATTGCGACGGCGTCCCACTTGGGGTACAACAGCCCCGCGGAGGCCTTCGCCAATTTCGACGGGCAGATAATCGCTATTTTTGTGATAACCGTGGCCGCCGCCGAGGTGGGCTTGGCGCTGGCGATCATTTTGCGCATATACCGTAACCGCTCCACCATCAACGTGGATGAAATAGACTTGATGAAATGGTAAACGGACGGCACAGCAATCGCAGCCGCAGGCTCTTGTCGAGAGACTTAATGTTGTTCGGCAGGACCACGATGACGTGTGTTCTGATCAGGGTTGCCTAGCATGGAGTGGGCTTGGCTTATTCCTGTCTTCAGCTTCGTAGCCGCCCCTCTTATCGTCATATTCGGACGGTACCTGCCCGGGAAAGGTTCCTTCCTCTCGATTCTGGCCATCGCCGCTGGATTCGTGTTGTTCTGGGTGGTGTTTGCCGGGTTCCTGATCGTTGACCCGGTTGCCGTCGAAGAGTGTGCTATCGGGCAGCAGACCGGGGCCATGACATGCAATTACGAGCGGACCTGGTTCAACGCCGGTCTTGCCGGCGCTGCGGACAGCGTGCAACTGACTTGGGGGATCATCGTAGACCCGTTGACGGTGGCGATGCTGGGTTTGGTCACCTTCGTCGCATTGATGGTCCAAATATACTCCTTGGGCTACATGCACGGCGACCCGCGGTTCGGCTGGTACTACGCCGTCCATGCCCTTTTCGCCGCCTCGATGCTGACGCTGGTGCTGGCGGACAACTTCCTGTTGCTGTACGTGGCTTGGGAGTTGGTGGGGATCTGCTCCTATTTGTTAATCGGCTTCTGGCACGAGCGGCCGGCCGCCAAGGAGGCCGCCAAGAAGGCCTTCGTGGTCACCCGCATAGGAGACGTGGGGCTGCTGGTCGGCATCCTGCTTTTGTGGAGTCAAGTCGGCTCGTTCAGCATGTCGGCGGCTTTCGATGCCGCGAGCAACGGGGCGATGAGTCAAGGGGTTACCACGGCGGCGGCGTTGCTACTGTTCCTGGGAGCGATGGGCAAGTCGGCCCAGTTCCCGTTCCACGTATGGCTGCCCGACGCCATGGAAGGCCCCACCCCGGTCAGCGCGCTGATTCACGCGGCCACTATGGTAGTAGCGGGAGTGTTCCTGGTAGCGAGGGCCTTCCCGCTGTTCGAGGCCTACAACGGTGACGCTCTGCTGGTGGTGGCCATAGTGGGCCTCGTCACCGCGCTGCTGGCTTCGACCATCGCCTTGGTCTCGGTGGACCTCAAGCGCATCCTGGCTTACTCCACTATCAGCCACTTGGGCTTGATGATGTTATCGTTGGGAGCTTTCGGCTACACTGCTGCCATTTTCCACCTTGTGGCCCACGGGTTCGCCAAGGCGCTGCTGTTCCTTGGAGCGGGCAGCGTGCTGCACAGCACCGAGGAACTGGACATCCGTAACATGGGCGGCCTTAGAAAGGTTATGCCCCTGACCGCTTTCCTATTTGCGATAGGGGCGTTGTCTTTGGGAGGAATCCCGATACTGTCCGGGTTCTGGAGCAAGGACGAGATGCTGGCGGCGGTCGCCGGGCATCGCAATCCCGCCTTCATAGTGTTGGCCCTGTTGACCGCACTGCTCAGCGCCCTGTATATGGCGCGGGCCATGTTTGTGCCCTTCTTTGGCAGGCTGCGGCAGGAGATGGAGCACGTCCACGAGTCACCCGCCAGCATGATCGTGCCAATGGCGCTGCTTGCGGTGCTGGCGGCCGGGTTCGGGTTCATCAGTTTCAACTGGCCCGGGAGCTATGACGGCGTAGGCAGCTTTGTTTTCTTCCATGAACGCGAGGGTTTTCACTTTACTTGGTGGCTGGGCATCCTCTCGGCAGTGCTTGCGGTGGGCGCGTTCGTGTTCGCTTACCTCGTGTACCTGAGAGAAAGCCTGTCGGTGGAAGGCCTGCGCGGGAGCGTCCCTTGGCTAGTGCGTTTGATGGAGAACAAGTACTACTTCGACGAGGTGTACCAGTGGGTGGTCGACCGGATAGTGCTGGTGTTCGCCAACTACCTCGGCATGTTTGACCGGGCGTTCGTAAACGATATTGTGGTCAACGGCCCAGCGGACACCGTAAGGCATCTGGGCGTGGCGCTGCGGCTGCACGTCACCGGGCACGTCTACAGCTACATGCTGGCCATGGTCCTGGGCGCGGTCGCGTTCGGCATATTCTGGTGGTTGATGGCTGCCTGGTAGAATGGGCAACTTCGAACAAGTCGTTCTATTCCTGATAATCTTCGTGCCCCTTACTGGGGCGCTGTTGACGATGTTCATGCCCGCCGACCGGCGCAAGGACATCTGGTACTTCGCCGTCGTCGCCGCCGGACTGTCCCTGGCGCTTTCCCTATATGTATTCATCCGCTACGACTACGGGACCGGCGGCTTCCAGTTCCAACGCACCTACGAATGGCTGGATGCCCCGGTGCACATCAGCTTGGCCCTGGGCATCGACGGCATCAGCGCCCTGCTGGTATTGCTCAACGGCATCATACTGTTCGGCGGAGTCTTAATTTCCCAGACGGTAACCTACCGGCCCAGGGACTTCTTCGTCCTGCTGCTGGCCTTGGGCGCGGGCGTTTTCGGTGTGTTCGTTGTTCGGGACCTGTTCTTCCTGTTCTTCTTCTACGAGCTGGCAGTACTGCCCATGTACCTGCTGATAGGCGTATGGGGCAGCTCCACCGACTTCGGCACCTTCTTCCGAAGCAAAGAATACGGGGCGATGAAGCTGTTCCTGTATCTGGTAGCCGGGAGCGTCCTGGTATGGGTGGGCATACTGGCGGTGTACGTCACCGCATCGGATAGCGGTTTCCCGACTTATTCCTTGGCGATCCTGGGGGAGTTGGCGGCAGCAGGCCGCTTTGATGAAAGCTTCCAGTTGTGGGTGTTCCCGTTGTTCATGATCGGGTTCGGGGTGCTGGCCGGCCTGTGGCCATTCCACACCTGGTCACCGGACGGCCACGTAGCGGCGCCCACCGCGGTCAGTATGCTGCACGCCGGCGTGCTGATGAAGTTGGGGGCCTATGGCATCATCAGGGTTGGCATGGTGCTTCTGCCAGATGGCGCCGAGAGCTGGATGCCAATCCTGATAAGCTTGGGCACGGTGAACGTGCTGTACGGCGCGGTGTCGGCCATGTCCCAGACCGATCTTAAATACGTGATCGGTTACTCCAGCGTCAGCCACATGGGGTACGTGTTGATGGGTATCGCCACGCTGGACCGCATCGGTATCGGCGGGGCGGTGCTCCAGATGTTCTCCCACGGGATTATGACGGCCCTGATGTTCCTGCTGGTCGGCGCGGTTTACGAGCGGGCCCACACCCGGGATATCGGCGTGTTGAACGGGCTTTCCAGCAGGATGAGGGTAAACAGCTTCTTTTTCGCCATTGCCGGGTTAGCCTCGCTGGGGCTGCCGGGACTTAGCGGGTTCATAGCGGAGTTCATGGTGTTCACCGGGGCTTTCCGCACCTATTTGCCTCTGGCGGTGTTGGCCGTGATTGGCGCAGCGCTTACGGCCGTGTATATTCTGCGCCTGCTTGCCCGCACCTTCCTGGGTGAGTCAGACCCGCAATGGGAGCATCTTACTGACGCCAGTCCCATCGAAAAGGTAGTTGGTGGAGCGTTCGTGGTGATTCTGATATTCGTTGGCGTTTGGCCTGAGCCGTTGATGCGTTTGATCAACGTCAGTGTAGACGTCCTACCCGGAGTTTAAAGGCGGTATGCCGGGACTGACAGACAATTTACAACTTCTGACGCCGGAGTTCGCCTTGGCCGGACTGGCGTTGGCGGTGTTTGTCGTCGACTTGTTTGTGCCCGAAGACCGCAAAGACCTGTTGGGGTGGCTGTCCATATTGGGCCTGCTGGGCCTTATAGCCCTGTCCCTGTTTATGCTGTGGGGCGAAGACGAAACTCTCTATGACGGCCTCCTTGCGGTTGACGCTTTCTCCCTGTTCTTCAAGGTGTTTTTCCTGGGCCTTGGGGTGTTCATCATCCTGAGTTCCATGGAGTTCGTGACCAAGCACCTTACAAATAGAGGAGAGTTCTACGGGCTGCTTTTGTTCTCCATTCTGGGAATGAATATCATGGCCCAGTCCAGGGAGTTGCTGACCGCCTATATCTCCTTGGAGCTGTTGAGCTTCAGCCTGTACATCATGGCCGCCTATGCGCGGAGCGATCCCAAGTCCAACGAGGCGGGCCTGAAGTACATTATCATCGGCGCCTTCTCTTCGGCCATACTGCTCTACGGCGTCAGCATGGTGTACAGCACTCTGGGAGTGACCAAGTTCGCCGCCATCAGCGCGGCCCTGGCGGCGGGCGGCGACGTCAGCCCCGCGCTGTGGGTCGGAATGGCGTTGATACTGGTGGGACTTGGCTTCAAGCTGGCTGCGGTGCCCTTCCACATGTGGGCGCCGGACGTGTACCAAGGCGCACCCCTGCCGGTCACTGCTTACCTTGCGATAGCCTCGAAAGCGGCGGCGTTTGCGCTGGTGCTGCGGCTTTTCTCAGAAGGCTTCCTTCCGGCGTCCGACCAGTGGCAACTCGTGGTTGCTGTGCTGGCGGCGGTCACCATGCTGGTGGGCAACCTCGTCGCCCTTGCTCAGCACAACATCAAACGGCTCATGGCTTACTCCAGCATAGGCCACGTCGGCATCATTCTGACCGGAGTGGCGGTCCTTTCGCCGGATTCCACTCTTCCTTCAAACGGAGTAATGATCTACTTGGTGGGTTACTCCATCACAAGCATGATGGTGTTCGCGGCGTTGATCGCCTTCTTCAACGCCACCGGGCAGGACGAGATCGACGACTTCAGCGGCTTGGCGGACCGCCAGCCTTTCCTGGCGGCCACCATCGCCATGGGGCTCTTCTCGCTGGCCGGGCTGCCAATCTTCGCCGGATTTACGATGAAGTTCTATTTGTTCACGGCCGTCGCCAGCGAGGGTCTCTTGTGGCTGGCCGGCTTGGCCATCTTCAGCAGCTTGATCTCCATGTACTATTACCTCCAGGTCATTCGCCGCATGTACATACTTCCCATCCCTGGAACGGAGGCCGCAGGGATGAACGGAAGCCACCATGCAGAATCCAATGGCGATCCCGACCAACCGGATGCGGAAAACGGAATAATGGACGAGGGATCCGCTGAGAGTGAAATCCTGTCCTTTACGCCGTCGCCGATTATGATAGTCGTGCTGCTGGCAACCCTGGTCGGGGTGTTCTGGGTAGGCGTCTATCCGGCCCCGTTCTTGGAGGCGATTGACGCGGCCAGTATGGCTATATTACCAGGCGGTTAGGGGGTTCTCATGATTATTGCGGTTATCGGCAGCAGTCAACCCAAATCTGAAGAGCATATCCGTTTGGCCGAAGAGGTCGGCAGGGAACTGGCCAGACGGGGCATTACCTTGGTATGCGGAGGCATGACCGGGTTGATGGAAGCGGCCTGCCGGGGCGCCAAGTCGGCAGGCGGGACCACCATCGGGATATTGCCCGGACGCTCACCAAGGGAAGCCAACGACTATGTGGACATACCCATAATCACCGGCATGGGATATACGAGGAATGTCATAGTCGTCTCGACGGGAAGAGCGGTCATAGCCATCGGCGGGGCCTACGGCACACTGTCGGAGATAGGCTTCGCGCTGGGGTACGACATCCCTGTCATAGGCCTCAAGACCTGGCCTTTTACCGAGACCGGAGAGGGGTTGCCCTTGGACGAGTTGGTCTTGGCATCGGACCCCGTGGACGCTGTGGACAAGGCGTTGGCGGCTGCAAGAGGGCGAGACGATGAGTAGCTCCCAATCCGGCATAACCATCACCGCTATAACTGGCCGCGAAGTCCTGGACTCTCGCGGCAATCCCACCGTAGAGGCGGAGGTGCGGCTGTCCGACGGCGCAACCGCCCACGCCACGGTCCCATCGGGGGCCAGCACCGGGGCCCACGAAGCCGTGGAACTGCGGGATAACGACGCAGGCCGCTACTTGGGCCGTGGAGTGCGGAAGGCGGTCGATAACGTCAACAACGTCATCGGGCGGTATCTGGCCGGTGAAGCGGGGCCGTCGCCCTTCGACCAAGCAGCCATTGACCACGCGCTGCTCGGTTTGGACTCGTCCGGCAACAAGAGCGAGTTGGGGGCCAACGCCATCCTGGCCGTCTCACTGGCTGTTGCCCACGCCGCCGCGCGGAGCCGCAACGTATCGTTGTGGCGTTACTTGGCCGGGGACGGACCGGTAAGTCTGCCGGTCCCAATGTTCAACATTCTAAACGGCGGCAGGCACGCCTCTAACTCCACCGACGTACAGGAGTTCATGGTGGTCCCGGTTGGCGTGGGCAACTTTTCCGAGGCGCTGCGGGCAGGGATGGAGATATATCATTCCCTAAGAGACTTGCTCCGGCAGGGCGGACATAACCTCAACGTGGGAGACGAGGGAGGATTCGCACCAACCCTCTCGTCTAACCGGGATGCACTGGAGTTGGTGTTACGGGCGGTGGAAAAAGGCGGGTATACGCCCGGTAAGGATGTGTTCCTCGCACTGGACGTGGCCGCGTCGGAGCTTTATCAGGCATCGTCGAAGGAGTATTTGCTGGAGCGGGAGGGCGCAAGTTTCGACGCTGAAGGGTTGGTGGAGGTTTACGCTCGTTGGGCCAAGGACTACCCGATCATAAGCATAGAAGACGGGTTGGATGAGGACGACTGGGAGGGATGGGCCGAGTTACGCCGTCGTATCGGTGGACCGGTGCAACTGGTGGGGGACGACCTGCTGGTAACGAATAGTGAGAGGATACAGAAGGGAATTGATGCCGCAGCAGCCAACGCAGTCCTGCTGAAGCCCAACCAGATAGGCACTCTCACGGAGACGCGGGAGGCCTTGGGGTTGGCGCGGAGCGCCGGTTGGGGCGCGGTTATGAGCCACCGGTCAGGCGAGACCGAGGACACCACCATTGCCGATCTTGCCGTGGCGTGGAACGTCGGACAGATAAAGGCGGGAGCGCCGGCCCGTTCCGACAGGGTTGCCAAGTACAACCAGTTGTTACGGATCGAAGAGGAGTTGGGGACAGAGGCAAGTTACGCGGGACGGGAGGCTTTCGGTCATATTGACGCGTATTAGAGGGGCCTCTCCATTCTCCCTCTCTCAGAGAGAGTGATTTTCCAGAATATGAAAAGGCGTCAGCTCCGTCTAAGGCTGTGCTTTTCAACCCTTGCAACGCAAGGTATTATATGTGCCATTGGCCCGACTTACCCTGTTGCGGCGAATCCCCAAGCCTGAGAGCCGTCCAAGACGTAAGCGGCGACCGGGATATAAACGAAAGGTCCCGTCATAGGGAAGCTGCAAGCGAAACCCGGCCCCGGTCTTCCATAACGCGGGATATCCGGGGGGAGGATGGAGAACGCTAGATGACTACCACCAACGCACTGGACGACGGGTTCGATGAAGCCGAACGGGGACTGGAGTGGCTGGAAAAGCTGGACGCCCTGCGAGCCCGCTCCGCGTCCGACCAAGCGGCTCTCGAAGTCGCCGAATACGTCATGAAGCTACGAGCCGCCGTGTTCGCGCTGGCAGGAAACCGGGCTTCCGAGGAACTGAAGGAAACCGCGGGAATGGAAACGGCGCAACTGGTGGACGAACTGCGACAGGAAGGCGACAATGACCGCTGGCACAGCCGCATCCGCCCAGCATTGCTAAAAACGGAGTCCTGAAAAAATATCATAGAGCTGTTTAAAAGGCCGGCATGGGTGGCCGTAGAGCGGCCCGCCGGGCGGCCCCGCTAGTTATGGAGGTAGGGTATGACAACAAAAATCGGAATTAATGGCTTCGGCAGAATCGGGCGATTGGTGTTGCGCGCGACCAACTCACTGCATCCGGACGCCTTGGAAGTGGCCGCGATCAACGACCTGACCGACGCCAAGACCAACGCTCACCTGCTGAAGTACGACACGGCCTACGGGCCTTATCCGGGCAAGGTCGAGGCCAGCAACGGCGACTTGGTTGTGGACGGACGCAGCATCCGGGTTTTCTCTGAACGGGAACCAGCCCGGATTCCGTGGTCGGAGATGGACGTGGACGTGGTTGTGGAATCCACCGGCATCTTCACTAACGCGGACCAAGCAGGTGCCCACTTGGAAGGTGGGGCCAAGAAAGTGGTCATTTCCGCTCCCGCTCGCGGAGAAGACTTGACCATAGTGCTGGGCGTGAACGGTCACTTGTACGATGCCGAGAAGCACAACATCATCTCCAACGCCTCCTGCACGACCAACTGCTTCGCCACCATGGTCAAGGTTATTCATGACGCTTTCGGAGTTGAGCACGGCGTCATGTCTACCGTCCATTCCTACACCAACGACCAGTCCATTCTGGACCAGCGTCACTCTGACCTACGCCGGGCTCGGGCGGCGGCGATGAACATCATACCCACCACCACAGGAGCGGCCAGGGCCGTAGGGCTTGTATTGCCGGAACTGAACGGCAAGCTTGACGGGATCGCCTTGCGGGTTCCCACATCCACCGGGTCCATCACCGATTTCGTGGCCCATGTCTCCAAGGACGTTACGGTGGAAGATGTCAACGCGGCCTACCAGGAAGCGGCGGAGGGCGCCCTCAAGGGTATCCTGGAATACTCTACCGAGCCGCTGGTCAGTTCCGACTTCCGGGGCAACAGCCACAGTTGCATCATCGACGGCCTTTCCACGATGGTCATGCAGAACCGGATGATCAAGGTGATGGGTTGGTACGATAACGAGTGGGGCTACTCCTGCCGCACCGCGGACCTCTGTGCTTTGATCAGCGAGAAAGGCGTCTAAGCTTCCCGCCTTCGCGGGAATGACGATTGTACGTCACGCCTATGACGGGGTATTGGGAAAACGCCAGTAGCGGCGTTTTCCCAATACCCCGGTTGTTTAATAGATGGTCCGGTGATTAGGTTCTGTTGACATTTCCCTGTCATTCCCGCGCAGGCGGGAATCCATAGACTTCTAATCGGAGAGAACGTGACTGGCTGATAGTGCTTCTGGATTCCCGCTTTCGCGGGAATCACGTTATGGGGTTACTGGACTGCCTGATTTCGCAAATGTCAACAGAGCCTAGTCAATTGAGGGCCCCATCCGTGATTCACCGGCTGACCCCCTACGTCCTGCGGTCCCGCACCTTCCTGATACTGGCGTTGGTTCTGCTCGTCGCCTTGGGGCTGCGGCTGAACGGCGTCAATTGGGACCAAGGGTACGGATTTCATCCCGACGAAAGGGATATCTACATGCGCAGCGGTTGCATGTACGATGTCCTCACCGAGAATCAAGGCTACCGCCAGTGCTACGAGCCGTGGGGATACCTCGCACAATATCCTGAGACGCCGACGGGCTTACCCGGTCCTGGGACTTTTCTGGACGCTGAACGCAGCCCCCTCAATCCCCACTGGTTTCCCTTGGGCACCATCCTGCTGTACGTCCTGGTGTTTCTCAGGTCCATAGTGGAAGTCTTCACGGATATCTCCGCTTTGGACATGAGATACATGGCCAGGCCGTTGTCCGCCCTGGCCGACGTTGGCTCGGTATTCTTCGTGTTCCTGTTGGGCCGCCGGATGTACGGGGAACGAGTGGGACTGATGGCGGCGGGCTTGACGGCGCTGGCGGTCATCCACGTTCAGCATGGCCACTTTTACCGGCCCGAAACTTTTTCGGTGCTGTTTACCCTGGCAAGCTTTTGGGCGATGCTGCGGATGGTGGAACGCCGGCGGCTGAGGGATTCGGCGGTCCTGGGGTTGTGTGTGGGCTTGGCGCTGGCCCCCAAGGTGAACATTCTTCCGTTGCTCCTCCCCCTTGGGTTGGCTTACCTGTACCGGTTGCATGACATGTTGGACGGCCAATGGCCCCGGCTTACGTACCGGGCAGTTGCGGAGGTTGTTGGCCACGCCGCCTTAGCCTGTGTTGTGGCCGTCGCCGTGTTCGTTATGTCATCACCTTACTCACTGCTGGACTATCGCACCTTTTTGGATGGCATACAGACCCAGGTAGACATGGCGAGCAACGCGGGCAGCTTGCCGTTCACCATCCAGTACATCGACACTCCCGCCTTCACTTACCAGATTCAACAGCTCAGCATTTGGGGGTTGGGGCTGCCGCTGGGGATAGTCGCTTGGCTGGCAGTGCCCGCGGCGGCCTTGCTGGCGCTGCGCGACCCGCGCCACCGGCGGGCCGACATTCTGGTCCTGGCTTGGATAGTCCCGACATTCCTGTTTCTGCAAACTTTCGAGGTCCATTTCCTGCGCTACGTGTTCCCCTTAGCGCCGTTCCTCATCATTCTGGCGTCCCGAACACTGTTCTGGCTGGTCGATTACTTTGGAGACTGGCGTAAAGAGCCTGCTCAGTCGCCGGGGCCGAACTACGCCTTCCTCCGGTGGCAACGTTGGGGGCCAAGGCTGAAATGGGCCGTGACAGGGGTCATGGTGGTCGTAGTGACGGCGACCGCTTTTTACACTCTGGCCTTTCAGAGAATCTACGCTAACCAGCATCCTGCCGTAACCGCGTCGGACTGGATCAAGGAAAACGTCCCTCCAGGTTCGGCCATAGTCAGCGACAACCATTGGGACGAATATATTCCGGACCTGTACAGCTATACGGTGTGGCAATACCCGGTGTATGAAATGCCGGACAGCCTGACTAAGATGCGCACTTTGGCGCAGCGGCTGGCCCAGTCCGACTACTTGATGTTCTACAGCAACCGCCCTTATAGCAGCGTCAGCCGTGCGCCGGAGCGTTATCCGTACAGCTATGCCTATTACCAACAATTCTTCCAAGGAGACTTGGGTTACGAACTGGAACGGAAGTTTGTTTCCCATCCCGGCTTCTTGGGGGTGACTTTCCGCGATGATCCCTTCAAAAGGGCCGGTCTCCCTTCGCCCTCCCCTGCGGTTCCGGAGAAATCGTCCTGGCTTACCCTCAATCTTGGGTACGCCGACGACAACGTGGTTGGGTACGACCATCCGCAAGTCCTGATTTTCCGAAACAAAGAGCGGCTTCCCGAAGCGGACATACGCTTGCAGCTTACGTCGCTTCCTGAGAACCTCCGGGATGGGAAACCCGTTGGTCTGTTGATGTCCGACGAGCAAAAGGCGGCACAGCGCAACGGGGGTACATGGTCGAAAATCTTTGACCGGGAAAGTTGGACCAACCGGGCGCCCGTGCTGGCTTGGCTGCTGCTGATAGAAATCATCAGCTTGGCGACCTTGCCATTGGCCATGTTCCTGTTTCGCCCGTTGCCCGACCGGGGCGTGGTCCTAGCCCGGATTCTTGGATTACTGCTGGTGAGTTATGTCACTTGGATGCTGGTGAGCCTGGGGTGGATGGACTTCTCCGCTAACACCTTCCTGCTGGGAATCCTGGTAGTGGCGTGCCTTTCGTTCTTGGTCGTGGCCTTGCGAGGGGCAGAAATCAGGGAGTTCTTATCAAAGCATTGGCGGCTGTTGGTCAAGGGCGAGGTGGTGTTTCTGGCGGCGTTCCTGGCGTTCGTGGCGGTGAGGATGGCCAATCCGGACCTCTGGGATGCTTGGAGAGGCGGCGAGAAGCCCATGGAGTTCGCTTATTTGAACGCTGTCGTCCGGTCTACCGTTTTGCCGCCTTTCGACCCATGGTACGCCGGCGGCTACCTGAACTACTACTATTGGGGCTACTTCGGTTTGGCGGGAATGATTCGGGTCACCGGAATCCTGCCGGCCGTAGCTTTCAACCTGGCCGTGCCGTTGTTCTTCGCTTTGACCTTCACCGGAGCTTACTCGCTGGTTTACAACCTTGCCGAGGGCACGCGACAATTCCGGGCATCGCGCGCCACTGCTGCGGAGCCGGACGTTGACCAAGAGTCGCCTCCCCGGCGCCGATTGCCCGGTCTTTGGACTCCCACTGTCGCCGGACTGGCCGCGGGGGTGTTTGCTGCCGTCATAAGCAACCTGGACGGAGTGGCCCAAGTTACACGGAGCCTATGGGTGAGGTTAGCGGAGGGCGGCGACACGCCGCCTTTCGACTTTTGGCGCAGCAGCCGGATGATTCCCAACATGGAGAACATCGATCCATGGCCGCTGGCATTCTGGGTACCGGACAAGATATCCGGTCAACCCGATGTTTCCTGGCACATCACAGAGTTTCCGTTTTTTACTTTTCTCTTCGCTGACCTGCACCCTCACCTGATGGTCATTCCGTTCACCATGCTGGTCTTGGGGCTTGGGTTGGCTGTGGCGGCGGGGCTCAACCGGCATGGCCTGGGTTGGGCGGTGTTTCCCATATTGGCGCTTTCGGTGGCGTTGGGGGCGTTGTGGGTGACCAATAGCTGGGACTTCCCATCCTACCTGTTGTTGACCATGGCTATCCTTGGCTTGGGCTGCTGTTTATGGAGGAACCACCTGCGGGTGAGAATTGCGCTGTGGGTTGCTCTGGGGTTGAGCGTATCTCTTTTCAGCATTGTCAGCTTCCTGCCATTTCACCAGTATTACGAGGCGTTTAATGCCGGCTTGGAAGCGTCCAAGTGGCAGACGCCCGTCGGAAGCTACTTGTGGATTCATGGATTGTTTTTATTCGTAGTGGTGACCTTTCTGGCCGTCCACCTGAGGCAAGCGGTAGCTATCAACGCCGGCGCCGCGCGGTTTCGCGGTCTCAGCTTGCTGGGCGCCTTTCGGGTTCTCGAAACGCCGGGCACAGGGCTTGCCTGGCCCAGGGTAGTGTTGCTGCTTGGCCTTGTTTTGGGGGCGTTTCTCGCGGCTGCCGGTTATTGGACCGCGGCATTGCTGACGGCGCTGCTGGCGGCCACGGGCGCGGTTGGCGTGCGGCTGGCAGCAAGCGAGGACCATCGCAACCCCTATGTCTTGATGCCGTTGATGTTGCTGGGAATGGCCCTGGCCATCAGCATCGGCGTGGATATTGTCCGAATAGAGGGCGACATAGGCCGAATGAACACGCTATTCAAGTATTACTTGGAGGTGTGGATACTATTGAGCTTGGCGTCGGCCTACATGCTATGGTACTTGGGAGACCAAGGAAACTTCCGAGTGCGCCCCGCATGGCTCAAGGTGGTCTGGCTGGGGGTCCTATTAGCGCTTATAGGATGCAGCTTGATTTATACGGTGTTGGGAACGCGGGCGCGGCTGGCATACCGTTTCGACACCTCTACATCGGTGACCCTGGACGGCACAGCCTATATGCAAAAGGCCGTCTACACCCGGGAGGGCGGGGCCTTGGAGTTGAAGTGGGACTTGGAGGCGGTCCAGTGGCTCCAAGACAACGTAACAGGCTCTCCGGTGGTCTTGGAAGCCCACTCTCAGCAATACGACTGGAGTGGACGCATAGCCTCCTACACCGGCTTGCCGACTATCCTGGGTTGGCCGTGGCACCAAACCCAGCAGCGTTGGGGGCACCAACACACCATAGGGGAGCGGGCGGCCGATGTTCGCCGAATCTACGAAACTATCGACGCACTTGAATTTCAAGCCCTGTTACGGCGGTACGACGTGGAGTACATCGTCGTTGGAGAGTTGGAGCGCCTGTATTACGGGGACGCGGGAATAGCCAAATTCGATGCAATGGCCGGTGAAGGGGTCATAGAACCGGTGTTCCGCAATCAGGGGGTTGCCATCTACCGGAGTGGACCGCAGCCCTGAGACAGTGGGATTGTCATAAACCTTCGCTTTTACGCATTATGTCAAAATTTGACCCTTTATCCCGTTGACAATCCATTAACATAACTGCTAATTTTTAATAGCAATTTTATATTAATACTAAAACTTGGGTGGGGTCATAGAGCCAATATCAATAGTGCGAGACGTTTTCATCATCGCGTTTACCGGGATATTCTCGGTAGTCCTGTTGGTGATTGCAATATTAGCTTTTCGGTTATACCGGTCAGCCAGACGGGTGACTGGAAACATGGAGGAGATATCAGGCATAGTCTTGGATCGGGTGGCTCGCCCATTAACCTCACTGCCTCCACTTATAGAGATATTCAATTACGGGCTGGGGTGGGTGCAGGAGTTTCGTTCACGAGGAAGGAGGTCGGATGATGATGAGAGGGAATAAACTTGTGGCTGGGCTTGTGGCCGGCGCCGTTGTCGACAGCACGATGGGTCTCCTGGTTGCCCCCAAGACCGGTAAGGAATCCAGGCAAATGGTAGCTGAGGGTACATCGCACTGGCGGCACAAGGCTGGTGGAGCCTTTCAGAACCTGCGGCAAAAACCCTGTCAAGAGCCGAGGACCGGCTCCATCAAAGAAAGCTTTAATCGACACCTGATTATTACCAAGTAAAGAATGATCAACGAGGACTTGTTTATCGAGCTAACCAACTAAAACCCCAGGCGATGCCATGCTGTAGGGTAACGGCCAAGTTTTCGGTCCAAGATGTAGACCTGCCCGGCTGGCCCTTCCCCAGTGGTAACCTGCTAAGAGTGTAGTGAAGCAGTGAGTGTTGATGGTGTCTTAGCGGTAACCCGGGGAGGGCCAGCATCATTTTGTAGATTGGTCCGTCCACCGGGGATAAGAGCCTAGAACCCTCAACACGCTATTGGAGTCGTTGAGGGCGTCTATTGCCTCTTTTACCGCTTGGTCTTCCCGGTGGCCGTCGCAGTCGACCAAGAAAATATATTCCCCCAACAGTTGTTTGGTGGGCCGGGACTCGATTTTTCGCAGGTTGATTTCCCGGTTAGCGAATTCTTGGAGCGCCTGATACAAAACCCCGGGCGCATCCTGCCGAAACGACAGACATAACGAAGTCTTGTCGTTGCCAGTCGGTGGATGGTCGTAGGGCGCCAGGACAACGAACCTGGTCACGTTGTTGGGGTTGTCCTGGATGTTGCGTCCGATTATCTCCACCCCGTATAGTTCGGCGTTGCGGCCCGGGGCGATGGCCGCCGCCGGGGCGCTGCTTTGCTTCATGTCGTTCACCGCCGCAGCGTTGCTCAAAGACGCCATTTGCTGCACGTTGGGAAAGCACCGCTCCAGGAATTCGCGGCATTGACCCAACGATTGCGGATGGGAGTAGATGACCTCCACTTGGTTTGGGCGGACGCCTGCTGAGGCCATCAGGTAGTGCTGGATGGGAAGCTCTACCTCTTGGTAGATATACAGGTGCGGCTGGCTGGTAAGCAAGTCAAGGGTGAAATTTACCGCCCCTTCAAGGCTGTTCTCTATGGGCACCACTCCTTGGTCGGTGATTGCGGTCGAGACGGCGGAGCCCACTGCCGCGATGGTCGAGAAGGGATGCAAATCCGCATCCGGATCATATAGAAGCGCCGCTTCTTCAGTGTAAGTGCCGGTAGGGCCCAGATATGCAATAGTCCTGGGCATCAGGTCTCTCCCGTAAAAATGTCATAAAGAGTTTGCTCATCGCCGGTCATGGTCACCGCCAACAACTCGTCCTCAGCCTCTAAAACCAAGTTGTGAGCGGGCAGCCTCGCCCCGTCCTTTTTGATGACCAGCGATATGAAGTTGCGGGGCGGCAACTCCAAGTCCTCCAACCGCATGCCAACTATGCTGGCGGTTGAAGGGATGGAGACGCTTATCAATTCAGCCAAGGGCGCCCGCAGGCTCTTGAGATGGACCAACGGCCTGCCCGGCAATCCATCTTCGACATTGGTCAAGACCAAGTGGTGGGAATTGACCACCACGTCGACGCCAAGCAGATGAAAGACCGGTTCGTTCCTCGGGTCTTTTATGACGGTAATGATCCTCGGCGTATGAAACAGGTGCTTCGTTATTTGGCAGACCACTAAGTTGGTCTCGTCCCTGCCCGTCGTGGCAATGAGAACGTCCGCCCGGGCCAGCCCGGCATGTCTTAAAACGTTCTCGTCAGTGCCGTCGCCCCGAAAGGCGATGCCACCCAACTCGTCGTTGAGCAGACGGCAACGTTCGCGCTGCTGTTCGACGATAACCACCTCGTGGCCTGTTGTCAGCAGCGACCCGGCCAAGTGGTAGCTCACGTCGCTGCACCCAACTATTATGGCAAACATTGTGCTGGACTCAACTTTCTATTGACCGGCAGATTTCCTGGACAAGGCCCATCGAATACCCCACAACGTCCAGCCCCAAGTCCTTGTAGAAGGTCTGGAGCTGCGGATTGCTAAGGTGGCAAATCACCTTCGGTACATTGAAAATGTGGTGAGCAATTTGGGCCATCAAGGCATTTTGGTGATCGTCATTGGACAATGCCAGGAAAACATCGGCGGTAGCCACGCCACCTTCCTGCAAATAGTCTTGCATGGAAGGCTCGGTGATCAATATCGGGGTAATACCAGGCTCTTCAGCCAGTCTTTCCAAGCAGTCCCGATCTTGCGATAAAACGGTGACCTGATTACCGGCTGTCGCCAAGCCGATCGCCAAAACGGTGGTCAACCGGTCACATCCCAGTATCAGTGCCCGCATTTGCCGGATGCTCAGAACTCGGCAAGAACAGGGGTGGGTTCCCGCCAAAGGATAACCCGGCAAGGAGCGTTGTCAAAGACATAACTGGCCGTCGCGCCCATGCTGCACGAGCCAAACCTTCGCTTGTAGGGAACACTCAATATTACAGCGTCCATCTTCCGGTCTTCGGCTTCCAGGACGACGGCCGGTCCCGCGTGCCTGGCCCGTAACGAACGGGCCTGCAGGTGCTTGTACTTCTCCGAAGACGCTATGGCCTCTATCCGAGCCAGTATCTTTTCGCTTCCGTCGGTGGCTTGGGTGTCTTCGTGTTCCAAGGTACGGTCCATCGGGACTTCAATGACGTGGATGGCGTGCAGTTGCGCCTTGGACTGCCGCGCCATTCGGCAAGCGCGACGGAAAGCGTCATCGCTATGGACCTCTCCCGTCACCGGGACCAGTATGAGCTTGGCATCGGTGCATTCGCCGGACAAGGAGCCTCCTTACGTTGGGCAGACATAAGATGGCAAATTTCAAGGCCAAATTATATACACTGGATTCTGCGAGTTCAAGCCGGAAATGACATGGCCCACAACAACCGGACCCACTCCGTGGTTGGAACCAAGCGGTATGCAGTGGAGATTTGCCAGTCTAGGCAGAGCTGTTTTAGTGGGACGGCCTGCTGGCGGCGGCCACCGGCGGCGGCAATTCTTTACCGAGGTCATACAGGTGCCCAACTTGCTCGTTGGCGCCGGCTACAAACAACAGGTCACCGGGCTTGATTTGTTCGTCCTTGGCCGGATTCACAACGTAGCTGCGGCCCCGTCGGATCGCTATGACGTGAATGCCGTATTTTTGCCGCGGGCCTCCGCCAAGACCTACCTCTTCCAGGGTGCGCTGGAACATCTCCTCAGGCGGATGCACTTTGGTTATGCCGCAATTGGGAACAATGGGCATATAGTCTATTACGCCGTTGTCAAACCCCATGTGGGCTACCCTTACGGCGCTTTCCATTTCCGGGTGTACCACCTTATCCGCGCCGACTCGTTCCAGCACGTCGCCGTGACGTTCACCCGCGGCCCTGGCGATGACGAAAGGAACACCCAGGCTCTTCAGAAGTGAAGTCATCAAAACGCTTGATTGTATGTTGTCGTTCCCCAAGGCCACGACCGCCACATCGAAGTCTGCTACATCCAACTCTCTCAGCACCGACTCATTGGAAGCGTCGGCCCTTACCGCATAGGTCACGTGGCCCAGCATGTCTTGTATCTTGGCTTCGTCGATATCGATAGCAAGGACGTCGTGTCCCGCCTGATATAACTCCATGGCCACGGTGGAACCGAACCGTCCCAAGCCGATCACACACACTTGTTTTTTCACCACCAGCCTCCGTACACCCTTCGCGCCCGGTCATCCTATTTTAACTCTTTCCCTTACGAAACGGTATATTGTAGTCTCCTCCCGTGGCGCGAGGGCCAGCGCCAGGGAGAGAGGCCCCAACCTTCCGATCAGCATACTTATCATAAAAATGGCGCCGCCCGAGGTACTCAGGTCCGGGACGATACCGGTGGAAGCGCCGTTGGTCCCGAACGCGGAAACGGTGTCGAAAAAAAGATCGATGAACTTGATGCCCGGGTCGGTCAGGGTCAACGTCGGGGTCGCCACCATGATAAACCCCAACCCCAATGCCGCCACTGTAAGAGCCCGTAGCACTTGGAAGTGGGCGATCTCCCGGCCAAAAGCCTCAGCCTCTGACCGGCCTCGGATGGACGATAAGACTGCCGCGATGACGACGGCCACGGTGGTCACCTTTATTCCCCCCGCGACCGATCCGGCGGCCCCTCCGATGAACATCAGCGGGATCAAGGTCAGCTTGGTGAAGTCGTCCAACAAGCCGAAGTCTACGGCGGTGAATCCAGCTGTTCTTCCGCTGACCGAGTGAAAGACGGCCGACACCACTTTATCGCCAAAATTAAGGCTCCCAAGTGTCTCCATCCGTCCGTATTCGGCCAGGAAGAAAACCCCTGCCCCAATGGCCCATAGGAACAGGCTGGTCACTATTACCAGCTTGGTATCCAAGCTAAACCGGGCGAACCGGCGGTTCCGGTAAACGTCTACCAATACCGTCCATCCAATGCCTCCCAGGACCATCAGCACGGTCATGAATCCCAACACCGACCACATGGAAGATAATCGGGCTAACCCGCTGCCTGCCGGAGACTCGGGCAAAATCGAGAACCCGGCATTATTGAAAGACGATACCGACAAAAAGGCCGATTGCCACAGGGATTCTCCCGGCCCCATGCCGTCGATACCCTCGATACGCCAAAAGATCATCGCGGCTCCCAACACATAGATAAGAAAGACCACGATGACGACGTTGCGGCTGACCTTGCGGAGTCCTTCCATACGGTCTGTGCCCACCGCATCTCGCATCACCAATCTTTCGGGCAAGGTAGACCGCTGGCCGATAAGGGCGAGAAGGAAGGTGGCCGCGGCCATAAATCCCAAGCCCCCCACCAACATCAATAAGAAAATTACGGCTTGACCGAAATGACTCCAGTGGGTGGGGGTATTTACCATCGTGTGGCCGGTGACGGTCGCTGCGGAGACGGCGGTGAAGAAAGATACTTTCAGCGACGTGAATTCGGCGCCATTACTGGCCATCGGCGTTGCCAACAACAACCCGCCGGTGATGATTAGCAGGAGGAAGCCCAGCAGGAGGAGGTTTGACGAGTTAGAAAACCGGTTAGGCCTGCGTACAGGGGCGGACTGAACGGGAGTTGATTCCACCTCGCGGGCGCGTGTCTGACGGATAACGGTTTCGCGTATTCTACGGCCGCGGTTCATGGCCAATGGAGTCCTCTGCTGGCGGCCGTTGGGTTATCAGAGACCCGCGCAGGCCTGTCAATGCCGAGTGGGTGAAATGTCGGCGAATGCAGGGACACTTGATGAGGAACTCTTTCAGGTAGTTGGCCTGTTAAACCGCGGCCGTTGCGCTGGATACTGTACCGCTGGACCAGCTTATCACAGAATCAGCTGGATTCCAGTTTTCCCCATCAGTAGAGTCGATAGCAGTGCTGTTTTCCATGACTTTGTGGGTATGTATGCTAAGATGTTGAAGTACTCCCTTATGCAATGAGGTGATTAAATGGCGACCCGTCAAAGACGTGTGGAGTTACGTTACGAACCGGAAGCCATTGACCGGAAGTGGCAACAACGCTGGGCGAACGACGGCCTTCACCGTGTTGAAGATGACGACCCCAGGCCCAAGTGGTACGAAATGACCATGTACCCCTATCCGTCCGGTGACCTTCACATCGGTCATTGGTATGCCTTGGCTTTGTCTGATTGCCATGCCCGTTTTCGCCGGATGCAGGGCTACAACGTCCTGCATCCCATCGGCTTTGACGCTTTCGGCTTGCCGGCGGAAAACGCCGCCATTAGCAGGGGAATCCATCCCCATACTTGGACTATGGACAACGTGGAGACGATGCGGGACCAACTTCGCTCCATTGGCGCCATTTATGATTGGGACAGGGAAATAGTCTGCTGTTTGCCGGAATATTACCGGTGGAACCAATGGTTCTTCCTGAAATTCCTGGAACACGGCTTGGCTTACCGTGCAAAGGCTCCGGTGGTCTGGTGTCCTTCCTGCCAAACGGTGTTGGCCAACGAGCAGGTGGTGGCCGGCACCTGCGAGCGGTGTAACACGCCTATCACCCGGCGTGACCTGGAACAATGGTTCTTCCGCATTACCGACTATGCCGACCGGCTGCTGGACTTCAGCGGATTGGTGGACTGGCCGGAAAAAATCCTGACCATGCAGAACAACTGGATTGGCCGGAGTGAGGGCGTAGAGATTTCCTTCGACATTTCAGAGTACGGCTTGGAGGAGAGGGAGATTCCCACTTTTACCACCCGGATCGACACCATATTCGGAGTTACGTTCCTGGTATTGGCGCCGGAACACCCCTTGGTAGACCGGTTGACCACCGAGACGCAACGCACCCAAGTGGAGGAGTACATCGCCCAAGCCCGCCGAACTTCGGAGATAGACCGTCTCTCCACCGAGACCGAGAAGACCGGCGTTTTCACCGGCTCTTACGCCGTCAACCGGCTCAACGGTGAACGAGTGCCCATATTCATCGGCGACTATGTGTTGATGACCTACGGCACTGGCGCGGTGATGGGCGTTCCGGCCCACGACACACGGGACTTTGTCTTCGCCCGGAAGTACCGGCTGCCTATCAGGATAGTGATTGCGCCAATTACCTGGGACGGCAGCGACTTGAAGGAAGCGTACGTGGACGAAGGGTTCATGACCAATTCTGGCCCCTACGACGGGTACACCAACGACGAAGGCAAGGTCATAATCGCTGATGACATTGAAAAGAACCGCTGGGGGCGAAGGACAGTGTCCTACCGTATTCGGGACTGGCTGATTTCCCGCCAGCGGTATTGGGGCACTCCTATCCCCGTGGTCTACTGCGACCAGTGCGGCATCGTCCCCGTCCCGGAAGAGGACCTGCCGGTGCTGCTCCCAACCGACGCCGAATACATACCCACGGGGGGAGAGTCACCCTTGGCGGCTAACCCCGAGTTCTTGAACACTACCTGCTACCGTTGCAACGGCCCGGCCCACCGCGAGACCGATACCATGGACACCTTTTTTGACTCGTCATGGTACATGTTGCGGTATATCAGCCCTAACAGCGCTGACGCTCCCTTCGAACCCGCGGCGGGGAAGCATTGGCTGCCGGTGGACCAATATACCGGCGGCGCCGAACACGCGGTGATGCACCTGCTTTACTCCCGCTTCTTCATCAAGGGTCTTTACGACATGGGCATCGTGGACTTCGAGGAGCCGTTCCTGAGGCTGTTCAACCAAGGAGTTATCCTTGGGGAAGACCACGAGAAGATGAGCAAGAGCCGGGGCAACGTGGTGAACCCCGACGAAGTGGTCAGCGACCTTGGAGCCGACGCGGTGCGCTGCTTCCTGATGTTTATCGGGCCGTGGGACCAGGGAGGGCCGTGGAGCGAGGTTGGTATCAACGGCGTGGCCAGGTGGCTGAATCGGGTGTGGGAGATACTGGGCCGGGACCCATCGGTCTTGGACCGGCAGGGAGGCGGCGAGACCGCCGTTAACGGACGGCAAGGCAAGGACTCGCGCGAAACCCTCCGGCTGCTGCACCAGACAATCCGCAAGTGCTATAGCGACCTCGACCGGTTCAAGTTCAACACCGCCATCGCCTCCCTCATGGAATTGTCGAACCATTTGAACAAGGTCTGGGCCGATGGCAGCGTTGACTCCAATGTATGGCGGGAGTGTGTAGAGAAGTTTCTGCTGGTCCTCGCCCCAATTGCGCCCCACATTTCGGAAGAGATGTGGGAACGCATGGGCCACCCCTACAGCATCCACCAGCAGTCCTTCCCGTCTTGGGACGAGGACTTGGCGGCTGAGGATACCGTGACCCTGGTTGTGCAGGTCAACGGGAAGGTAAGGGACCGCTTGGAAGTCCCGGTAGATATAGAGGAACAGGCCGCCCAGGAACTCGCTTTGGCCAGCCCGCGAATCCGCAGCTATACCGAGGGCAAGGCGGTAAGCAAAGCCATCTACGTCCCTGGGCGCTTGGTTAACCTGGTGGTCCGGTAACCTTACTTAACGCAGGTACCGGTCCATCCAGGTCTTGCCCTGCTGGGTGAAGTCGGTCCGGTACTCGTGGTCCAAATCGGGATAGATGACGATGGACTTCATCGAGCGTATCTTCTCGAATACCGGCATAACGGTACTCAGAGGGTGCACATCGTCTATCGTCGACGCCCCCACTATCGTCGGGCACTCTATGGCGTCAGCAAGGCTAAGCTGGTCGAAGTAGGTCAGGTTTTCCAGCACGGCTTCCCGTTTCTGCGGATGCTCCTGCAGGTAGTCGTGCAGCTCGACGTAGGGCGACGAGGTGATCTCCGCGGCCACTGGAAAGTTGCACAGCCACGGCACTCCGGCTGCCGCCGCCGAGACCCGCTGGTCCAGCGCCGCCATCGCCAGGGTCAGCCCACCCCCTTGGCTGAATCCCAACACGCCGATCCGTCCGGTATCCACCTCGGGGCGGCTGCACAGAAAGTCCAGCCCCCGGACGCAGTCCATGTAAGCACCCCGGTAGTAGTAGCTGTCGCGGTCGGTAATATTGTATACCAGCCTGGTGCTGTGTTCTATTTCCCATTCATGCAGGCTCTCCCCTTGGCTCCGGGGAAACAGGGACAGCGTGGCGTAGCCGTATTGGAGCAAGTGGGCCGGCAAGGGCATGACGCCGGCGTAGCCGGGCACTTCCATGATCGCCGGCCACCCGTGACGAGGCGGCTGGCCGGAAGGGGTGGCGTACCAAGCCCGGATGCGCTTGCCTCCGAAGCTGGTCATGGTAACGCGATAGATGGTCCTGGACTTGATGCGCCCCTCTTGAGTGAACGGGTCGGCGTCCTCCACCAATTCTACACGGGGGTCCATTTCCACCTCGGCCAGTTGTTCCCGTGTCTTATTCCAGAAGTTCCGAATTTCTTGTATGGGCATGTACCGAACCTCCTGATCAGCGCTTTCCCTCATTCATATTGTATGGATTATCGTGGTGCAAGCTTAATCGGTTGCGTTATCGGGCGAAATAGCGCTCATTTGGCGCGAGTGTATCAGCGGGCCATAACAGCGTCAATCGGCGGTTGCCCGTTACATTTTCTCGGACTTCTGATCAAACACGGACGGTCAGGATTGTCAAATATTCGGATTCCCGTCGCATAATCATGTCCTTTCAATTAGGCTGATCCAAGGACTCTTGAGTCACTGGCATGACACTTGTCTCTTCCAAACCCTGCCAACGCCGTCTTACCATGATATATAGCTTGGCATAGCGCTCCCGCCGTCCGGCGAACCAAATCAATCCCGCGACTGACGCCGCATGGAACTAATGGCACAGAATGGCACAACTCGCGGAAAAATCTGTACCGAAAGTGGGTCAAACTGGCCTGAAACTACACAAATACCTGAAGATCCAACTCAACGGCCAAAGCTAAATGGCACATAAAGAAACAAAATGACACGGAAATCTGAAAAAATCCGATTCGTCTTCCTCCACAATCTCTGCGCACTTTGCGGTGAAAGTAGCCGTATCTCAGCCTCGCAATGAAAAACTGGCGAAATGACCCCGATTCATCGCTTTAAGAGTGCGCTTTCTTTAGGCCGTAAGTGTTGCTAAACTGGGGCCACTCTTTGCATAGTGAAATATCCTGATGGGAGGGCAAAACATGACTACCAAGGTTCAACCGCGGGATGCAACGGTCACAACGAATGGCCTGAACCTGCACTATCTCGATTGGGGCAACGAGGGCAAGACTGTTGTCGTCCTGCTGCACGGGCTCAGGGGACATGGACACTCCTGGGACGACTTCTCGGCGGCGATATGCCAGGACTATCATGTGCTGGCGCTTGATCAACGGGGCCGCGGCGAGACCGACTGGGCCAAGGACGGCGATTACACCACACCCGCGTTCGTGGCAGATCTGGCCGGCTTTTGCGATGCCTTGAATCTTGACTCCTTTATCCTGGTGGGACACTCCATGGGCGGGCGCAACAGCATGCTCTTCGGCTCTGAACACCCCGAAAAGCTGAAGCAACTTGTTCTGGTTGACGTCGGCCCGGACTTGGACCCGCGCGGCGGCAATCGGATCGCCCAGGAGGTCATTAACGTGCCGGAAGAGTTCGACACGTTCGAGGACCTGTTCACTTATATGAACAAGCAGAACCGCTTCGCTCCTGAGCGGGTTATCCGCCGCCGGTTGCAGTATGCCAGCAAAGAGTTGCCCAACGGCAAATTCGGCTGGCGTTACGACCGGGAGATACGGGAGTCAAGACGGCGGGGCGACGTTGCCCCAACCCTGGACCTGTGGCCCGCGTTGCCGAAAATCACTTGTCCAACCCTGATCGTGCGCGGCACTGAGACCGACCTGTTGAGCCCGGAGACCGCGCATCGGATGGTTGACACGCTGCCCAACGGCAAGTTGGTGGAAGTGGAGAAGTCCGGCCATATGGTGTTCGAAGACAACCCCGACGGCTTTTTGGAGGCAGTGCAGCCCTTCCTGGATTAAGAACTCCGGACGGCGGCAGATGCAGACACATCATTAATTGAGGTAGTCTATGAGCCAGGAATCGACGCCGGGGACCGGCACGGGCGAGATAGCCATGCAAATTCGCGGCGTTTATTCCTGGACGCCGCCGGAAACCGAGCCGGGCGAAGGGATCGCCATCCGGACCAACCGCGGCGACATACCGGGGATATTGCACCAAGCACAGGACTCACGCTTGGCAGTCATCTGGGTCTACGGCGCCCGAGGGGGCTACGGCGGGCCGGGCGGCGGGACCTACACCAGGCTGGCCGAGCAGTTCGTCACTCAAGGGATCACGTCGCTGCGGCTGGACTACCGTAAGCCGAACCATTTGCCCGAGTGCGTCCTGGACCTTCTGGCGGGCGTGGCGTTCTTCAAGGGCTTGGAGTACCAGCCCGTCGCGGTGGTAGGCCACTCCTTCGGGGGTGCAGTGGTTATTTGCGCCGGGGCAGGCAGCACCCACGTCAAGGGAGTGGTCTGCCTGTCGTCCCAGACCTACGGCGCGGACCAGGCCCCGTTGGTTTCGCCGCGCCCGATGCTTCTGGTGCACGGCAAAGCCGACACTCGGTTGCCGTTCTATTGCTCGCAGCAAATATACGACCACGCGCGGGAACCAAAGCAACTGGTGCTCTACGAGGGCGCCGAACACCGGTTGGACGAGTGCAAGGACGAGTTGGAACAGTTGCTGAGCGATTGGATACCGGCAACGCTGACCGCTCCCTTGGCCGAAGATGCCGGGGCGTGAAACAACAGTGTGGACCCGGTCCCAAGGTCTCCTACCGGGCGTGAAAACGCCGGCGGTGGGTGAAACGCAGACGGGAGGTTCGAAATGCTGGACTTGATTATCCAGGGCGGGGTCGTGGTAACGCCGGCAGGCGCCGGCGAGATGGATATCGGCGTTCAAGGGGAGCAAATCGCTGTCCTTGCTGCCCCCGGCACGTTGGAAGCCGAAGCGAGAAGGACTATCGACGCTACGGGTAAGATTGTTTTCCCGGGTGGGATTGAGCCGCACACCCACATCGGTATACCGGTGCCCAAGGTATGGGCCGGCCGCTCTGAGGTTATGACCCAGCCGCCGGAGGCCGCCAGCCGCGCCGCCGCGTTCGGAGGGGTCACGACATTCATTGACTTTGCTGGCAACTTGCCGATTACACCTGGGGAATCCCCGTCGTCCGATCCGATCATGCAGCAGGTTAACGAACGGCGGCAGGTATTCACCGGCCATTCATATACCGACTTCGCATTCCATTACATTCTGGCGGGCGAAGTCTCACCATCGACGATTGGCGAAATCGGAGAGGCTATCCAGTCAGGGGTCGCCAGTTTCAAAATCTTCACAACCTTCAACGCCGCGCGATGCCCCTATGGGCACCTGTGGGAGATTTTCGGCCAAGTGTCGCACAACGGCGGTATCATGGCAGTTCACGCCGAAGACGACGACATTGTCACCTACATGGAAGCAAAGCTGCGGCGCGAGGGAAGGGACCAGGGACACAACCTTCACTTGGTCCACAATAACGTCTCCGAGGACATAGCCTTCCGCAAAATCCTTCGCCTTGCTCAACACACCGAGACGGGAATTTACTTCGTCCACACCACCGCCAAGGAGGGCGTTGCCGCAATTGCCGAAGCCAGGAGAGCGCAACAACCGGTCTACGGCGAGGCCTTGCACAACTACCTGGAGTTCACTTGCGACGACTACCGTCAGCCCATCGGCACGGCGATACACACTTACCCCGCCATCAAGTTCGCCGATGACCGGGACGCCCTGCAGGAAGGACTGGCCGACGGTTCGTTGTGCACCACTGCCACCGACGAGTACACAACCTACAAAGATGTGAAAATGTCGGGCAACACCATCGACACGGTATGCGGCGGGCATAACGGCATAGAAACCCGATTGCCGGTAACCTACACCAAGCTGGTATCCACGGGGCGCATTTCGCTGGAGCGGTTCGCCGATATAACCTCCACCAACGCCGCCAAGATACTCGGCATGTACCCAAGGAAAGGCGCCATCGCCGCAGGCAGCGACGCGGACATGGTCGTTTACGACCCCAACCTCAACAAGACCCTGACATTGGATGACCTGCACGCCGATTCCGACTACTCTATCTGGGAAGGTTTCGAATGCCAGGGCTACCCGGTGATGACCATCCTTCGGGGCAAGGTAATAGTCGCGGATGGGCAACTTATGGGAGACTCCGGCGACGGCCAGTGGTTGAGTAGAAGGGTTGCGCCCGGAGTGTTGGGCCGGCCAGCGTGCTGACGGCCCATTCCAAAGCTTGGTTCAGGCACGATTAGGCCTGATACAGCAAACCCAGCGAGTCATTTCCATTCGCGGGTATGGTAAAATCCTGGCAACGGTCTGATTCGGACAGATACGATGGAGGTAGTTCGCCCATGGTTTCTAACATAGTCTTATCCAATCAGGAATTTAACGTAGTGGGCAGTAGGCCCATCCGACATGATGGTGAAGAAAAGGTTACTGGAAGGGCCCGGTACAGCGCGGACATCAACTTGCCGGGGCTGCTTCACGCCAAGGTGCTCAGAAGCCCCCACGCCCACGCCCGGATCAAGGGCATCGACGCCAGCCGGGCTTTGGCGCTGCCCGGAGTAAAGGCGGTGGTGACCTCGTCCGACTTTAACCAGCCGACGGGAAGGGTCATAGACTTGGGCGAAGGGGCTATGGTCAACCCAAAGTTCCTCAGCAACAACTGTATGGCGGCCGATAAAGCCCTGTACAAGGGACACGCGGTTGCAGCCGTGGCCGCGACTTCCGCACATATCGCGGAACAGGCTCTGAAGTTGATTGACGTGGATTACGAGGTTTTGCCCGCCGTGGTTGACGTATTGGAAGCCATGAAGGACGACGCGCCGATCCTCCATGAGCGGCTCGCCAACGCGACCAATCCCAACATGCGACCCGGCGGCCTCCGGTCTGACGATGACCACGGCAAGAGCACCAACATCGCCAACCACTTCTTCTTCGAGGCCGGCGACATCGAGAAGGGCTTCGCGGAAGCTGACATCATTGTAGAGCGGGAGTTCCGTACCGAGTCGGTGCATCAAGGCTACATCGAACCTCATGCCGCCACGGCGCTGTGGGCCGCCGACGACCGCATTACTATCTGGGGCAGCAGCCAAGGACACTTCAACGTTCGGGACCAGACGGCCAACATCCTGGGCGTACCGGTTTCCAATATCAAGGTAGTCCCCATGGAGATCGGCGGCGGATTCGGCGGCAAGACCCTGGTCTACTTGGAGCCTGTCGCCGCCATGCTGGCGAAGAAGACCGGCCACCCGGTAAAGGTTGCCATGAGCCGCGCCGATGTTTTCGAGGGCACAGGGCCGACCTCAGGCAGCTACATGAGGGTCAAGCTCGGCGTCAACAAGGAAGGGAAGATTACCGCCGCCGATGCCACCCTGGCCTACGAAGCTGGCGGATTCCCTGGATCGCCGATCAATCCGGGCGTTCAGTGTATGCTGGCTTCTTACGACATCGCCAACGGCAAGATAGAAGGCTACGACGTGGTGCTGAACAAACCCAAGACGGCAGCGTACCGCGCCCCCGGCGCACCCGGCTCGGCCTACGCGGTGGAAACCGTCATCGACGAGATTTGTGAAAAGCTGGGCATGGACCCGCTGGAGTTCCGTATGTTAAACGGGGCCAAAGAGGGTACGCGGCGCTTGACCGGGCCGGTATTCCCGCGGATCGGGTTTCTGGAGACGGTGCAAGCAGGAATGGACCACGACCACTACTCCGCCAGCCTCGAGGGTCCCAACCGGGGCAGGGGCGTTGCCGCCGGGTTCTGGTTCAACGGCACTGGCCCATCCTCGGCCATAGCCAGCGTAAATGCAGACGGAACAATCAGCTTGGTAGAGGGGTCACCGGACATTGGTGGCACCAGGGCCGCGGTCGCGATGCAGTTGGCCGAAGTGCTGGGCATCACCGCTGAGGACGTTAACCCGCAGGTCGGGGACACCGACTCCATCGGCTGGACCTCCATGACCGGCGGCAGCGGGGTTGCCTTCAAGACAGGCTGGGCCTGCTATGAAGCAGCCCAGGACGTTCGTCGACAGATGATTGACCGCGCCGCCCGCATTTGGGAAGTCTCGCCCGAGGACGTAGACTATCAGGATGGCGTGATAGCTCACAAGTCGGACCCGGAGCTGAAGATAACCTTCAAGCAGTTAGCTGCCCGTCTGAACTCCACCGGCGGACCCATCGTAGGGCGTGCCAACGTCGATCCGGGCGGAGCCGGTGCCACCTTCGCGTTGCACATCGTTGACTTGGAAGTGGACCCGGACACCGGCAAGGTGGACATCTTACGGTATACTGCCCTTCAGGACGCCGGAAAGGCCATCCACCCCAGCTACGTTGAAGGGCAAATCCAGGGCGGCGTGGCCCAAGGGATAGGTTGGGCCTTGAACGAAGAGTACTTCTACGACAAGGACGGGCACATGGCCAACTCCAGTTTCCTGGACTACCGTATGCCAACCAGCCTCGATCTGCCGATGATCGACACGGTGATCGTGGAAGTGGCCAACCCCACTCATCCATATGGAGTGAGGGGAGTCGGTGAGGTGCCCATAGTGCCGCCGATGGCCGCCATCGCCAATGCCATCTACAACGCCGTAGGCGTGAGGATGACCAACCTCCCCATGTCTCCAGGCGCCGTCCTGGAAGCACTCTGGGACAAGAAGTAACCACGGGCACAAGGATCATCAAGGGGAGGGCTTGCGACCTCCCCTTTTTTGAAACCTTCTCTTCCTCGGAAACCTTCCTGCATCGTCAGCCTCGACAGGTCGCGAACATACCATACCATTGGCTATCCTATAGCAACTTACAGTATGCTGTTGAGCATCCAACCTCATCGTCCGGTTCGTATTTATATCAGAAGGCACCTTTTCCCACAGACTTGAATTTGGCTGCACAGGGTCAGGGTCGATTACAATGGCCCCGATAGGGGCTAAAGCCCAACGAGCCGTGGACGGAGAAATCTTGACCGGAATGAATGACATCCTGACCAGTTGCTGGCGAGGTTGGAGACCCTTTAGGGGAGTTGTCATGGCGGCGGGGTTGTTAGTCATGCTGGCGGCGTGCGGCGGTGGAACGTCCCCAGATAGCAATAGCGCATCCGTAGGTAATCAAGGTCCGCCGGACGTAGTGGTCGACCTGTACCAAGGTCGGGAACAGCTTGGGGCCGACAGTGTCAGCATTTCCGACCTTGGCGGAACACCGCTGATCATCAACTTCTGGGCCGGGCTGTGCCCGCCGTGCCGGGCGGAGATGCCCGACTTCCAGGAGTTCCACGATGCAAATGCCGGAAGGGTCACCCTACTGGGCATCGACGTCGGGGAGTTCAACGGTCTGGGAGACCAGGAAACGGCCAAGGCGCTGCTAATGGAGTTGGACATTACCTATCCTGCCGGGTCTACAGATGACGACAGTGTCATTCAAGGCTACAAGGTCCTGACTATGCCGACTACGGTATTCATCGACTCCAGCGGGCAGGTCTTCCGGACTTGGAACGGAGTACTGGATAGGGACACATTGGCGGAAGTGACGGAAGAGATGGTGCAACAGGACCCGGGCGTGGACAAGCGGTAACCGCCAAGTAACTGCCTGTACAAAACCCTTCTACCAGGGAGGTCGCTTTCTATGTCGATGTCCAAGAGTTTGTCCATAGCCGCGGAGGTCCCGGCACTCCTACGGCGGGTGGGCCTGCCGGCAATTGTGGCAAGCCTTGCCCTCATCGGAGCGTTCGTCGCCGCAAAGCTCATCGGGAAGGATGACGGCATCGACGGCGTCAACGGGTTTGTCGAATCGCTGTCCGGAGGCTCCGGTTCCTTCCTGGGGAACCTTGGGCTGCTGGCGCCCCTCGGGTTCGCGTTTGCGGCTGGGATGGCTTCCGCAGTCAACCCTTGCGGGTTCGCTATGCTGCCGGCCTACTTGGGTCTTTACTTGGGATCCAATCAAGAGGCGCCACCCAAGCGCCAGTTAGGCAAGGCGTTGCTGGTGGGACTATCCGTTACCGCGGGGTTTGTCGTGCTATTCGGCACGGCGGGCCTCATAATCGCCATTGGGGCCAGATCCGCGGTAGTTGGCATTTTGCCGTGGCTCGGCTTGGGCATCGGTATTATTCTGGCTGTGACCGGGGCTTGGATGGTGGGAGGCGGCAAGCTGTATAGCGGGCTGGCCGCAAGAGCAGCGTCGCGCATCGGCGATCCGAGCCAAGTCAGCCCCAAGGGGTACTTCCTTTTCGGCCTCAGCTACGGCACCGCATCGCTGGGCTGCACCCTGCCAATCTTCCTGACAGTGGTGGGCACCAGCCTGGCTGTTTCCGACCTTGGGGCCTCTTTCGGGCAGTTCCTGCTCTATGCCTTGGGGATGGGACTGGTCATAATGGCGCTTACTCTCGGGCTGGCCGTCGCCAAGGGGGCGATGGTGGGCGCGGTGAGGAAGGCCCTGCCCTACGTGCAGCCGGTCGGCGCTTGGCTGATGGTCATAGCCGGCGCATACATAGTGTTCTACTGGCTGACCCTTGGAGGATTGTTTTAGGGCGAGGACGGCTCATTAGAAAATGGCTACGGGGCCGCCGATGAGTCCTGCTTCCTTCTCGATGGGGGACCTCCTCAATAGGGCGGACGCCTTGGCAAGGGTGGCGGGGTCGGCGGAGCAGCGGTTGACCAAGGAGCCGGTCTCCCACGACGCTATCGGGACTCCGTCGCGGAAAACAACCTGGTTCCCCAGCAACGCCGGTACGCGCTCTCCGGGAGTCAAAATGCCCACCAAGTTCAGCGGGTCGCAGGCCGAAACGGCGATCATGTGACCGGTGGTCTCGGTCCTGTGGACCTTGCGAAGCGTCTCCACAGCTTCGGGCAGCGCGAATTGCTCGCCTACAAAACCGGACACGAAACGCCCGCCTCGTATCTCTCCACGAGCCTCCAACCGGCGGAAGGTCCGCACCAAGTCGCGCCACCGCGGCGCCATCGGCTCCCGCGCCAAGAGTTCGGGAAACACAACTCCGTACCGTTTGAGGAACTGGAAGGCCTTCGACTCAATGGTCTCCGACATAGGAGCGACCGGTTCCAACCGGGACCACCGGCTGTATGCGCCACGCCGGTATGGCCGGGCACGCCTACGAGTGGACGCACGCCTGGGTCGCTGAGGGTTTCCGTTGATGCGGGACCTGAGGCTCTCCAAGCTGTCCGACGTAACCCGGCCGGCGGCCGCCAACAGCCACATAGCATCCTCTACGTCGGATGGCAGCCTGCGGGTCGCAGCCACAATGTCCGACATAAAGCAAGCGCCGCGGCGAGACAAGACTTCAAGCACCTCGCCCGCTGCGCCAGTGGCAGCGTCGCTGCTTTCTTCTGATTGGTCCAGCAGCCAGTCCAAGGCCTCCCTGAGGGCCAGAGTTATCGGGGTCACCCGGGACAAGGTAGTCCGGGCGGACTTGCCATTGTAGTTGTGGGCGTTCTCGTTGTGCTGACTGATACGCCCCCAGACCACCTCGCCGCCGACGCACAGGCGGTCAAGCAGGAAAGGCTGATAGTCGGTGACCCGGCAGGACAACAGGTCTGGCTCCAATGCCCCGGCGGCCGCTTCGAAACCTTGCAGCATTTCTATGACGTCCAACAAGCCGCCCTCGCCGAACACCCTGGAGGAGGGTTCGACATGCTGCCACTCGAAAAGGAACCGCAAGAAACTTGCTTGGGACACCGGCTCTATCCGTTGCCGCAGCCGTCCTATGGTGCCGCGATGGATGCGAGCCAGGACCCGCCGGTCGCAGAATTCGGATAGCGCGGCGCCCGGTCTGAAACTGCCCCGCAGCACCAGTCCTTCGACCTCCATCCGGACCACCGCTTGTTCCACATCGGAGGGACTCAGGTCCAGTGTTGCCGCCAATTCATGCGTGGTGAACGGCCCCCAACTCTCCACCCACCCCCTTAACAGGGATGAAATGGCGTCCTCTTGTGTCACCGGCGTTCCTGATATGCCCGTTGTGCCAACGGTGTCGTGGTATGAAGTGTCCGGAAAGGCGGACAGGTATAAAGCCATCCTTTCAGCGGCGACCCAGACCGGCGCACCTTCCCGGTTGGTCAACCGGAACGCCCGGTTAGCCCGGAGCAACTCTTCGAACCACGTCCTGATGTCCTCCGGATGTGCGTTCCGGCCCCGGCTCAACGCCACCTGTTCGGGAATCATCATCAAGCTGAGGAGGGCGTCGTGAAGCTCGTCGGCGTCGCGGATTCGGGGCCAAGCATTGTCCGACTCCTCTTCGATCACGACCGGGTCCAGGCTTCCCAAGTCCCGGGCGTCATCCGGCAACGCTCTTCTTAACGACACGTTCCGCGCCCGCCGCTCTTCCAAGGGAGCGTCGTCCAAGAAGGCGTAGGGCATGGCGTTCAATATCTGGTGGGAGAATACCGAGGGCTGCACCGTGTCCCTGCCGTAGACCTCTATCTCTCCAGACTCTATCGCCGCCAATACCCTCTTGTGGCCTTCCAGGTCCATGGCCTCGGTCAAGCAATCGCGGACTGTCTCGAATACCAATGGATGGTCAGGGGGGTCTATGGTGTCGGTGACCGCATTGTCCTGGCATTGGACCTGTGCGGGAAAGATGGCCGCCAACAGGTCATCGGACCTCATACGCTGCAAAGGCGCGGGGACTCGACGTCCCCCGGTGTGGCGCAATAATGCAAGGAAACGAGTGGCGTTCCACCGCCACCGCGTGCCGAATACCGGAGCTTGGAACACGGCCTGAAGCAGCACCTCGTCCACGGTGCGGGACGACAGGTAAGTGAAAACATCCGCCACAGGGAATGACAGCGAAGGACCTAAAGAGAAGTTCAGACCGTCGTCGGTGGCGGACGCTTGCAGTTCGAAGTCGAAGGTCCGGCAGATGCGTTTCCTGAGGGCCATTCCCCAAGCGCGGTTTATCGCCGCGCCGAAGGGGGCGTGTATGACCAACTGCATTCCGCCGCTTTCGTCGAAGAACCGCTCCGCAACCACCCGGCGGGCCGTGGGGACCATTCCCAGCACCCGTTTCCCTTCCAGGATGTAGGCCGTTATCTGGCTTGCGGTCTCGTGCGAGATGCCGGCTTCCGCAGCGAGCCATGCAGCGGCTTGGGGTGGGTTGTCCAGCCGCTGGTCCAGCTCCTCCCTGATCTGGCTGATTTCTTCAGACAACTCCCAAGTCCTGCCGGGAGCCTCGCCAAGCCAGAAGGGTATGGTTGGCGGCTGGCCTTGGGCGTCCTCCACCCGGACGCG
This sequence comes from Dehalococcoidia bacterium, assembly GCA_965261795.1. GTDB lineage: Bacteria > Chloroflexota > Dehalococcoidia > Lucifugimonadales > UBA3495 > CBDCFV01. The sequence continues at coordinate 2,392,609 of OZ253476.1, read as the reverse complement.
GCCGCTCTCCACCCGCCGTATCTTCCAAGGGGTGTTCCCCAACAAGAAAATGTCTCCCGCCAAGCTCTCGATGGCGAAGTCCTCGTTTACCGTGCCGACGAAGGTGTCCTCCGGGTCGGCGATCACATCGTAGTCGGCGTTGTCCGGGATAGCCCCGCCGCTGGTGAGGGCGGCGATGCGGGCCCCGCGGCGGCCCTTCAGAACGTGGTTGACGCCGTCGTGGTGGAGGAATGCCCCGTTGCGGCCTTGCCTGGGGGCGAATCCTTGGGACAGCACCTCCACAACCTGGTCGTACTTGTCCTTGGGGAGGTCCCGGTAGGGGTAGGCGCGGCGGCACATTTCGAACAGGCCGTCTTCGCTCCACTCCTCCGCGGAGCAGGACGCCACCATTTGCTGGGCCAGAACGTCAAGAGGCCACGACGGGATGCTCAAGGTGTCCAGGACGCCTTGTTTCACCGCACGGAGCAGGGCGGCGCACTCCACAAGCTCGTCCCTTGTCAGGGGGTAGAGGCGTCCTTTTGGAGTACCTCCGACCCGGTGCCCCGACCGACCAACCCGTTGGAGCAGCAATCCGATGGAGCGGGGCGACCCTATCTGGCACACCACGTCAACATCGCCGATATCAATGCCCAACTCCAGGGATGCGGTGGCTACACACACCTTCACCTGCCCGTACTTCAGCCGCTCCTCCGCAGCCAGGCGCGTCTCGCGGGCGAGACTGCCATGATGGGCCGCCACCGCCTCTTCGCCCAGCCTTGCGGTGAGTTGGTGGGACACCCGCTCCACCAGGCGCCGGGTATTAACGAACACCAACGTGGTGCGGTGCTGCTTGATCAACCCGGCGATGGCGTCAATCGTCTGGCCCCAGATTTCGTGGGTTGCAATCGGACCAAGCTCCTGCGGGGGAATTTCGATAGACAGGTCTATTTTCCGGGCCTTACCCGTGTTGACGATCAAGCAGTCGGGAATCCCTTCAGAGTCGATGTTGTCATTCCCAACCAGGAAACGGGCGACTTCCTGTATTGGCCGCTGGGTGGCCGAAAGTCCGATGCGGACGACGGGACCGTCGGACAGGGCGCACAAACGCTCCACGGAGAGAGACAGGTGAGAACCCCGCTTGTCGTCAGCGACGGCGTGGATTTCGTCGAGTATGACGGTATGCACATCTTTGAGGCCCCGGCGTCCGCTTTCCGACGTGAGCAGGATGTACAGCGACTCGGGCGTGGTAATGAGAATATGGGGAGGCTGCTTGGCCATCCGGGCGCGTTCCGACTGCTTGGTGTCACCAGTGCGCACCGCCGTGCGGATTTCCGGCAGCGGCGTTCCCCGTTCTTCCGCCAAAGCCGTTATCTGCTCCAGCGGCTCCGCCAGATTTTTCTGGATATCGTTGGACAACGCCTTGAGGGGGGAAACGTAGACTACTTGGGTAGTAGCAGGCAATTCGCCCCGTATGCCCCGCCGCACCAGTTGGTCAATGCAGGTCAAAAAGGCGGCAAGGGTCTTTCCCGAACCAGTGGGGGCGGAGATGAGGGTGTGCCGGCCCTCGGCAATGGCAGGCCATCCGGCGCTCTGGGCTTCGGTAGGCCCGTCAAACCGGCCTTGGAACCATTCCTGAATTATTGGATGAAAATAGGGGATCGACATGCGGGAAGTGTAGCATAAGGGACCCAAGACAATCCCCATGCCGCTGTCATGCAGGTGTCCGTCAGATTGCACGGCAGAGGACGGAGAGACGCGGGGTGGGGGCTTTTCAAATTCTCGGACATTCCAGGACATTTTCGGACATTCAGCTTTGGGGAGGAGGGTTGGCCGACCGGAAATTTGGGTCATTTGGCCGCTTTTTGGCCGGTATTTGGGTTAATTGTCTGAATCAGGATTCTCAGGATTGAAGGATTAACAGGATTAAAGCCGCCCATGTTGATAATCCTGAAATCCGATAAACCCTGAATCAGACAGTTGCAGCCTAACCTGTTTTAATCCACCCGGATATTCGTGTCATAGTTCCTCAAAGGAGCCGGGCGATATTTCCGCCCGGTTGGAAACCGCGACGGACAGTTATTATGTTAATGGGGAATTCATCAGGTGGAAAGGGGCGGGTGTCAGTACGGAAATGATGATTGTGCGGTGGGGACAGCATCACAGCGGTAGTGGAGAAAACCTCAGGCTCAATGGATCTCCGGCTCGCTTGGCTGAAGTCTCGTCCTTTTTGTCGAGAACGCGGCGATACCTGCCAAGCAATGGAACGGGATTGAAGCCCTCTACATCGCAGTTGCACCACTGAGCGGTTTAGTAGACATAGCAGTTCCTATTGTCTGCTTTCCCATAGATTGCGCACAAATTCGCGTGCGCCCTCCAGTTCAGAGTCCGTTCCCAAGTCTCGTTCGCTAATGACTTGACGTGCCCAACTCGGGCCGTGACCTCCTATGGACCTACAAAAGCCTTCCATCTCGCCGACTGGGACGACCCAAAGTCCCATTTCCTGTAAGGGTTTTTGCAGATCCCTAAACTGCTGCGTTGCCTGACCTTTTGGTATAGCAGACTCACCGTAATGTTTGACAGCATCCCAAGGAGAAATACTGCGGAAAACGACTTCAATGTTAGAGTGAAGGTGGCGTTCAGGTTCGCTATCCGACAATTCTTTACTGAGGGTATCGCGGCGGAGCATCTTCTGGCAGACAAGGCCTATGACACTAATGAAATCATAGACACAGCCACGGAACGGGGAATGAATCCGGTGATACCGCCCAAGAGCAACCGGCGGGAAAAGCGGGAGTATGACCGGGCGCTGTACAAGCTGCGGCATCTGGTGGAAAACGGCTTCCTGGACTTCAAGCAGTGGCGGGGAGTGGCAACCCGGTACACCAAGAACTCCCTTCCTTACCTGGCCATCTGCCAGATTCGGGCGATGGTGATTTGGGCTAAGTTGATTTGACGACACTCCCTAACGAATTCTTGGAATTCTTCCTTCGTGCCGAGCATTCGCGTCTCACAAGACTGCAAAACCATCTGTTTGCGATTATGAGCGAAGGCCTCTTCGAGTTCGCGTAATGTCACGCTCTTGCCAGCATTATTGGGACCAACCAGAACCACGACATCGGCTGGGTCTAGGTTGATTGTTGTTCCGTCGGAAAAGGTCAGACTCTTGAAAGTTACCGACGGGGAGCCAGCGTTTGAGCTAGGTTTACCATCGTCTTCCACTTGGCATTCAGGATTGAGCGATATTTCATTCATATCTTCTCCATTAGTCATCAAGCCGAGAACCAAGCAGCAGATGCCCTAGTCGGATTCTATAGGATTCAGAGAAATTGCAAACAGCGGCAGACGCCGATGTTAACCAAATCAGTGACTAGCCGCTTCTGCATCAAGTCGTGGCCCTTCGATGCACCAATTACGTCGGATGGTGGTTTACCTCTCGGGAACTGTGAATCGTACGGAAAAGGAGTTATGAATTCAGTCTTCTTAGGCCGAAAAAAGTGGCCGGAATTGAGCCGAGAGTGATCAATCTGTGTCATCGCTCCTTGAATAGGCAGGATGCCATCTCGATAGTGTTTCGTTTCAGGTGGTCTGTCTGAAGGCGAGGGTACGGTGGATTCCCGCCTTCGCGGGAATGACAGTTGGGTCCGGGAATTAAACCACCTGTATTGCAACGATACCGTGCCATCTCATCCCGGTTGGAAACCGCGACGGACAGTTATTATGTTAATGGGGAATTCATCAGGTGGAAAGGGGCGGGTGTCAGTACGGAAATGATGATTGTGCGGTGGGGACAGCATCACACAGGGCAACCGCATTCTAAATTTGGACGAGTTTGGAAGTCCGAATTCCTTCGACAACGAGTAAAAGCGTTCGTTGGATTACGCCCAAATCGGTCATTTCAACGGTAATTAGCCAAGAGGCTAACCATAAATTCCTTGCATCAAATTAGAATGCGGTTGCCCTGCAGCATCACAGCGGTAGTGGAGAAAAGCAGCTATTCAAGATATGATGAGGCAACAAGCAACAAGCAACAAGCAACAAGCAACAAGCAACAAGCAACCGGCAATCAGGATGCAGGAGTAAACTATGGTTGAATACATACCGTCGACTTCCGATTGGGTGCGTGAGCAGGTGGAACTTTACGAGGGCACTGAGGGCAAAGAGGGAACGACGCTGCGCGATACCGGATTGGCCGTCATCATCGTGACAAACCGCGGGAACCAGACGGGGGCAATCCGTAAGACACCGCTGATGCGGGTAAAGGACGGCAACAACTACGTTCTGGTGGGTTCCAAGGGCGGCGCGCCAAAAAACCCGGTGTGGGTGTATAACCTTCGGGCGGACGGCAACGTAGAGATTCAGGATGAGGCTGAGGTGTACACGATGCAAGTCCGCGAGGTTGAGGATGAGGGGGAACGGGCGCGATTGTGGGAAGTCTCAGTGGCTGCATTCCCGCCCTACGAGGAATATCAAGGCCGGACGACCCGGAAGATTCCGGTGTTCGTTGCGGAGCCGGCGTAATGGGGGCGACTATCGACTAGCTCCCATTAGATAGGCTGGGTTGAGGTTCCCGTAGGTAAGTTATAATTTTCCAAGAAATTGACGGGGCCGATGGTGAAGAATGGTTGCAGCCCAGGATGTCCACAGGCTCTTCGATGATGCCAGTAGTCTGCACAGGTCTGCCTTAACGATGATGGAACGTGGAGACCTGCGGGACGCCGCAGAAAAGGCGTGGGGCGCGGTAAACCAGAGTACTACGGCATTGGTGCTGGCCCGGACAGACATATTGCCGGAGCGGTCTCCAGACGTGAGCAGGGGGTTGATTGAGCTGGCAAGCGACGATCCCCGGTTGACCGAACTGCGACGGTCGTACTTCGACTTACAGGGCGTGCTGCATGGGGAGTGTTTTTATTGGGGACTGATGGACAGGCCGCAAGTTATCGAGTCGCAAATCAACGAAGTTGGGGCTTATATTCAACAAGCTGAGCAATGGGCCAACGGATAGCCAGTTGGCTTGTATTGACCAGGGGCACTTATGTCTGAAGTTATCGACGCACGCAAGAACCCCTTCGGCGGGATGGTCATCAACCCGGAGAGCCTGACGGATGACCCCGGGGCGTTCCGGGAAAGTTTGCGCCATTCTTTGGAAGCTTGGCGCGGCGAAGGGATACTGGTGGTGTGGCTGGAGGCGCCCCTTAGCAAGTCGGCTTTGGTGCCGGTGGCCGTGGACGCCGGGTTCAGTTACCACCACGCCCAAGAGGACTACGTCATGCTGACCTTGGCACTGGTGGAGGATGCTTACATCCCGCCCTTCGCCACCCATTACATCGGGGCTGGCGGCGTGGTGCTGAACGACAGCAACGAGTTGCTGGTGGTGCGGGAGAGGTACGGCTTCAGGGGGAGGCCGCCCACGTTGAAGCTGCCGGGAGGCGCATTGAGGCAGGGGGAGCACTTGATCGAGGCGGTGGAGCGCGAGGTGTTGGAAGAGACTGGCGTCCATTCCCGCTTCGAGTCGGTGGTCTGCTTCCGCCACTGGCACGGCTACCGTTATGGTAAGTCGGACATTTACTTTGTCTGCCGGTTGAGGCCGTTGAGCAGCGAGATCACCATGCAGACAGAGGAAATCCAGGAATGCCTGTGGATGCCCGTGGGGGAGTTCCTGGAGGAAGAGACGGTCAGCGAGTTCAACAAGTGGATTGTGAGGGCCGGCGTGGCAAGCCCGGGTATGGTAGCCGCTGAGGTCGAGGGGTTCTCCGACGGAGACCTGAGGGAGTTTCTGGTGGCGAAGGCGCGAGCGAACTAGCGATTAGTCCAAGTCGGTGAGGGGCCTACGGTACAGAGCCGGTGAACAATATTCTTCCCCCAATTCGCCTTCCAAGCTGTAGAAAGCTATATTCTCAATGCTTTCCAGGATATCCCGATCTGACGCTCTTTCCAATACCACCAACATTCCGGGCATTCTCATTCCCGCTGCCACACCTGACAAGGGTATGTAAAATTGAGATTATAGCTACGAACCGGCCTCACCGCCCCTGGATTCCGGCCTACGCCGGAATGACGGAATGGGGGCCCGCCTGGATTCCGGCCTACGCCGGAATGACGGAATGGGGGCCCGCCTGGATTCCGGCCTACGCCGGAATGACGGAATGGGCCCGCCTGGATTCCGGCCTACGCCGGAATGACGGAATGGGGGCCCGCCTGGATTCCGGCCTACGCCGGAATGACGGAATGGGGGCCCGCCTGGATTCCGGCCTACGCCGGAATGACGGAATGGACCCGCCTGGATTCCGGCCTACGCCGGAATGACGGAATGGACCCGCCTGGATTCCGGCCTACGCCGGAATGACGGAATGGACCCGCCTGGATTCCGGCCTGCGCCGGAATGACGGAATGGACCCGCCTGGATTCCGGCCTGCGCCGGAATGACGGAATGGGCCCGCCTGGATTCCGGCCTACGCCGGAATGACGGAATGGGCCCGCCTGGATTCCGGCCTACGCCGGAATGACGGAATGGGCCCGCCTGGATTCCGGCCTACGCCGGAATGACGGAATGGGGGCCCGCCTGGATTCCGGCCTACGCCGGAATGACGGAATGGGGGCCCGCCTGGATTCCGGCCTACGCCGGAATGACGGAATGGGGGCCCGCCTGGATTCCGGCCTACGCCGGAATGACGGAATGGGCCCGCCTGGATTCCGGCCTACGCCGGAATGACGGAATGGGCCCGATACGGAATGGGCCCGATACGGAATGGGCCCGATACGGAATGGGCCCGATACGGAATGGGCCCGATACGGAATGGGCCCGATACGGAATGGGCCCGATAGTGAGCATTTGGGAGCGGTTTTGTATTTGAGCAAGCCTACCCTACTATGCGGTCTCACGTTCAACTCCGTAAAGTCCCAAATGAAATACATACCCTTGTCAGCCTCGCGGGAGGGAATTGCCTGGAGTCATCTTAACATCCACCAAGGGTCTTCAAGGTAGCCCTTTATTGCTTGCAGGAAATCGGCCGCCGGCGCGCCGTCCACGATGCGGTGGTCGAAAGTCAGGCTGAGGAACATCGTTCTCCCGACGGCAATCTGTCCATTGCGCACTAAGGGCTTTTCCGCCACGCGCCCCAAACCCAGGATCGCCACCTGCGGCGGGTTGATGATGGGCGTGAAGCCGTCGACGTCGTAAGCTCCCAAGTTGGTGATGGTGAAGGTGCCGCCGGTAACGTCTTCGGGGGTGGCCAAGCCTTCGCGGATCTTGCGAGCCAGTTCGCGGGACTCGGCGGCGATTTGGTCAAGCCCTTTGGTGTCGGCATCCTTTATCACCGCGGTTATCAGTCCCTCGTCAAGGGAAACGGCGACCCCGATGTTGACCTGCTCCATCAACCGGTATTGGTCCTCTTCCTGAACGGCGTTCAGCCTTGGATGCTCCTTCAACGCCTTGGCCGCGGCTTTTACGGCCAAGTGGAGAGGGCTGAGATTTGCGCCGTCGGTCTGCCAGTTCAGTCCCTCCCTCAAGGTCATGGCGTCGGTTACGTTGGCTTCGGTGGTGAGGGTCACTTGGGCCATGGTCTGGAGGCTTTGCATCATGCGGGTCGCTATGGTGCGGCGCATACCCTGAAGCGGCACGACCTGGGGCGCCGGCTGCGCTTGGGCTTCGATGGCCCGCTCAACGTCGGCGATCAGTATCCTCCCGCTGGGTCCGGCGCCTTGCACCTCGGACAAGTCGATGCCGTTCTGCTGCGCCAAACGACGGGCAGCCGGGACCACTTGGACGTTAAGACGGCCATCGCCCGCGCCACTGGACCGGGGCACCGGCCCGGTTCTTGCGGTGGGTTGAGAGGGTGGGGCAGCGACTGCCGTGCCGGGGGAAGGCGACAATGGAGCGGTTTCCGGGCGGGGGACATCCTCACCCGGTCCTGCTATCACCGCCAGAACCGTCCTGATGGGAACGGTAGCCCCTTCAGGAACGAGGATGTGCGCTACGATACCCGAGGCGATGGACTCCATCTCGGTTTCCAGCTTGGCGGTCTCAATGGCCACCAGCAACTCGCCCTCGTCAATGGAGTCGCCCTCCTGCTTCAACCACTTGACGATGGTGCCTTCGGCCATCTCCATGCCCCACTGGGGCAGCAATACGTTGGTGGCCATGCGGTCCTCCTGACACCGGACTGTGGCTTGCGGGTAGCGTCCCGTTTTAGGTGGCCTGTCCAGCCGCAACAGTACGACGGATTCCCGCCTTCGCGGGAATGACGATTGAGTCCGGGAATTAAACCACCTAAATGACAACGCTACCGTGGTTTGCGTCGTTTCCTGCTAGTCCCTCTTGCCTGGAGGTCTACTCCAGTGTGGCCCTGGCGGCTTGGGTGATGGTCGCGGCCGTGGGGTAACACAGGGGTTCCAGCGCCGTGCTGAAGGGGATGTGGACGTTGGCCGCGCCCAGCCGCTGCACCGGGGCTTGCAGCGACCAAAAGCCATTCATCGCCACCAAGGCGGCAATCTCGCTGGCCGCGCTACAGGTCTTGTGGGCCATGTCCACAGTTACCAGCCGGCCCGTCTTGGACACCGATCCCAAGATGGTCTCTATGTCCAAGGGCACCAAGGTGCGAGGGTCGATTACTTCGGCGGATATCCCTTCCTGGGAAAGGGCCTCGGCAGCTTGCAACGCCAAGCCCACCATACCGCCGATGGCAACGATGGTGACGTCGGTCCCCTCTCTTTTGACGTCGGCCACGCCAAAGGGGATGGTGTAATCCTCTTCAGGCACATGGGCGCGAGCCCCGAGGATGGTCCGGTCTTCGCAGAAAATAACCGGGTCGTCTTCGCGGATGGCGGTCTTCATCAGCCCCTTGCCGTCGTAGGCGTTGCTGGCGAACACGACCTTGAATCCGGGAATGTGCATGAAGATGGGGTAGGAGCGGTCAGAGTGGTGGGCCGCCATGCTGCCGCCGTAATACATGGATGACCGGTAGACTATCGGCAGGTTGACCTGCCCGCCGAACATGTAGCGCATCTTGGCGGCTTGGCTCACCAGCGAGTCCATGGCTACCCACATGAAACAGAATGCGCTTTCGACGATGGGCCGCATACCCACCGCCGCCGCTCCAACCGCCGCGCCCATAAAGGCATTCTCGGAAAGAGGGCAATCTCGCACTCGTTCCATGCCGAATTCCGCGGCCAAGCCGGCGGACGCGCCGTATACGCCGGCCTGGATGTCCTCTCCCATGATGAACACTCGTTCATCCCGCCGCATCTCCTCCCGCATGGCTTCATTCAAAGCTTGGGTTAACGTTATGTCACGGGTCTGCGTTTGAGTCATGGCTTACCTCCTTGGAGTTGGCGACTCTTGACTGGATAGCATAACGATCGCTCATTCCAGCGGGATGGGGTTGGCGTACATGTCCTCGAACAGGGCTTCAGGCTCCGGGTAAGGGCTTTGCCGGGCGAACTCCACTGCATCGTCGATCTCGGCCAGGACTTCCGCTTCCATGGCATCAATCTCTTCCGGTGTGGCGATACCTTGGGCGAGCAGGCGTTCCTTGTGGATGTTGATGGGATCACGCTGCTTCCACTGCTCGACCTCTTCATCCTCCCGGTATGCCGCGCGAACGATGCGGCCCAGCCCCAGGGAGTGGTCGTAGTAGCGGTAGGTGCGACCTTCGATAAGAGACGGGCCCTGCCCGGACCTGGCCCTAGCGACGGCCACCGAGACCGCCTCGTACATAGCCATGACATCCTGGCCGTCGACCAAGACACCGGGGATGTTGTAGGCGACTGACCGGTCTGAAATATTGTCGGAGGCAACCATTTTCTTGAAACTGCTGGACACAGCGTACTGGTTGTTTTCGCACAGGAAGACGACGGGCAGTTTCCAGATGGCAGCCAGGTTGACCGACTCGTGGAACGCGCCCTCGTTGCTGGCGCCGTCGCCGAAGAAAGGGACAGCGACACGGTCGTTGCCTTGGAGCATGCTGCCCAAGGCCGCACCGACGGCGGTCGGGATGGATGACCCCAAGATTCCCGATTCCCCCAAGATACCGATACTGAAGTCAGCCAAGTGCATCGACCCACCTTTGCCCTTGCAATAGCCCGTGCTCTTTCCCAGCAGCTCCGCCATCGCCTTTTTCACGTCGCCACCCTTAGCGATAGGGTGCCCGTGGGAGCGGTGGTTGCCGGTCATCCAGTCGTCGTCGCGCAGGGCCAGACACGCGCCGACGGCGACAGCTTCTTCACCGATGTAGGAGTGGGCCGCGCCGACTATCTCGCCCCGCTCGACAAGCTGAATGACCCTTTCCTCGAACAACCGGATGCGTATCATGCGCCGGAGCATTTCCATCAACAGCGTTTTGTCCTCCAGCATGGCATTCTCCTTTTCACCGGCTCAGGCCGGGGTTTTAGCTGGGATGTAACTGTATCCAACCAGAGTAGCGCTGGGTGTGGTCATTATAGCTTACAAAAGAACGGAATCGGGATGTTAAAGACATCCGGAGAGAGTAACCGCAGTCAACGCCTATGATGTGGGTATTAAACCATTAAACTTGGCGGAAGCCTCTGGTCATCAGATACAATACTTTCATTCCACTGCGATAGCAGACCTTATAAGGGGCACCATTTCGATGGATGTGTATATAGCCGGCACCAACCCCGGGAAAACGTCCAGCAAAGTCCATTACCTGGACCCGCAGTACATTTGCCAGTTCGGGCAACAGATCCAAGCCTTGGGTGAGGGTGCTTTCGAGACGTATCCAGAGTTGTGCGAGGAAGACATCACCCCAATGGGCGGGTTGTGCTGGCTTTGCCGGAAAAATTACGAGAATGTTTTACGCGGCAGGCCGAAGAGCAGCGGGGTTTAGGGGTTTTGTGACTTTGGGGTATGAATATCCCGCCCAAGGTCGTGAATGAAGGGTATTCCTTTCCGAGAAGGGCAATCCAAGCCTTGCACAGTTTCTCCGCCGCTTGCTGAACATGGAAGCCGAATATCTCGTCGGCGAACACTTCCGAGTCGAACATGCCGCGGATAGCCGACAGGTCTCGCGTCGCGGCTCCGAAAAGTGTACGCGCTTGTTTAACGTCGCTCATATATTGTCCTTCCCTCTCGTAGCGCCCGCGCCAGGACGTTATTGAGCGAGTCCTTCCAGTATTCAGCCTCTTCCAGGGTGTATACCAGGATGTCCTTGGGTATACCAAGGCCCCAAAGCGCCCGGTAGACACGAACTTCCTCACAGTGCTTCGTCCTGCCGTCATCGAATGGCTCCGCTTCCAGGACAATCAGATCTACGTCGGAATGTTCATGCGCATCGCCCCTCGCTTGGGAGCCGAACAAGATGATCCGCTCAGGGGCCACTTCCGCCACAATTTTGTCCACTATCTCCTGTAGCAGTTCTTCCGTAACAACAGGCATCTCCCTGATTCCTCAAGACGGCCAGTTGAGCTTTCAACCTACTCGTTCCCGACCGTCGTGTGCTATAGAAAAGGCATCTGTATCCTATGGTTACGCCGCTGACAAGGGTATGTAAAATTGAGATTATAGCTACGAACCGGCCCCACCACCCCTGGATTCCGGCCTACGCCGGAATGACGGAATGGGCCCGCCTGGATTCCGGCCTACGCCGGAATGACGGAATGGGCCCGATACGGAATGGGCCCGATACGGAATGGCCCGATAGTGAGTATTTGGGAGCGGTTTTGTATTTGAGCAAGCCTACCCTACTATGCGGTCTCACGTTCAACTGCGTAAAGTCCCAAATGAAATACATACCCTTATCCTATGGTTACGCCGGGGGGTCGCAACAGCTAGGATGTGAAGATGTCGAGGGGCAGGAACGCCGATACCAGGAAGTTGGGCACATCCACTATCTGGCTTAACTTCAAGTCCACTGCGACGCTGCAAATGCAGTAGGCCTGCTCCCTGGACCAGCCGCGCTCCATGAGCAGGTCGATCATGTTAAGGAGAGCGTTGCGGGCGGCTAGCGTGGCGTTTTCGGACTCGTTGACGCCGTCGGCGATGCACATGCCGGTGGTGGCGAGGAAGCGGCGCGGCGCGGCCATTTCCGGGGTGGTGAAGTAGTCGTCCCTCTCGAACATCGGGCCGCGGATGTTGCGCCTTGCCGCCTCTCCCTTGCGGACTTGGAAACTGACGTGCAGGGTGCAGTCCATTTCAATGGCGGTGCCGCAGCACTCGGAGTCGCCTTGGGCGAAGTGGGCGTCCCCGGCAGAGAAGAGAGCACCCTCGGTGTAGACAGGCAAGAGCAGGCGCGTTCCGGCGGTAAGCTGCTTGATGTCCACGTTGCCGCCGTGCTCGCGGGGCGGAACGGTGCGCAGACCCTCTGAGGCCAATGGTTCATACGAGGGCACGGCCCCGCTGGGCTCCGGCCCCAACACTGCACCACCCCTGCGGAGCAACTCGTCCTCTCGCAGCAGTATTTCCTGCCGCAGAGCACGTGATGGGGCCACCCCGATGGTTCCCATGAAAGGCGCCCCGGGGACGCGCACGCCGGGGAGGTCGGCTGCCTCGGCGTAGTCGCCGTGGATGTCCCAGTGAACCACGTAGGGGTCCAGGTAGACGTCCCGCAGGAACCCGAAACCGGGGATGATGGTGGTGAAGCCCCAGCTTGCCGGTTCAATGCCCAGGATGTTTACTTCCAGCAGGTCGCCGGGCTCGGCGCCCTGGACGTAGACCGGGCCGGTGAGGGGATGGACCAAGTTGAGGTTTACGTTTCTCAGGTCTTCGGCCTTGGAGTTGGGAGTGACCTCCCCGTCCAGTGCGTTCCTGGTCTGCATGACAACTTCTTCGCCTGGCTCGGCCTCCACGGCGGGAGGAATGTCGGGGTGCCAACGGTTGTGGCCTTTTGTTGGTTCGTCGGCGCAACGCTTTGAGTAATCTATCTCAATGCTTTTCAAGTCACTCTCCTTAACCCGGCTGATAGGGGTATGTAAAATTGAGATTATAGCTACGAACCGGCCCCACCGCCCCTGGATTCCGGCCTACGCCGGAATGACGGAATGGGCCCGCCTAGATGCCGGCCTACGCCGGAATGACGGAATGGGCCTGACTGGATTCCGGCCTACGCCGGAATGACGGAATGGGCCCGATACGGAATGGGCCCGATAGTGAGCATTTGGGAGCGGTTTTGTATTTGAGCAAGCCTACCCTACTATGCGGTCTCACGTTCAACTGCGTAAAGTCCCAAATGAAATACATACCCCTGTCAGCCTTAACCCGGGGATACGGCGGGCACCCGCATTATAGACCACTGCGGGCGGGGACGGCAGTGGCATGGCAGCGGCGCCCTGGGCGAGCTTTCCGCCTTTCGCTAGACACAAAGGTTAGCGGTGGATATGATACTGAACGAGATCATCCTGCGCCGTCCGGCAAAGGGCCGAGACCGGGCATGAAGGAGGGCATCGTGCCAGGGACAGACTGGGGAAGCATTTACAGAGAATTGGGGGCTATGCCGGTAATCAACGCTACGGGCAGCGTTACTATGCTGGGAGGATCGACTCCGTTGCCCGAAGTCCTGGAGGCGATGGCCCAAGCCAACAGCGCGTACATACCACTGATGGACTTGCAGGAAAAGGCGGGGGACGCCATCGCCAAGATGACGGGCGTTCCGGCAGCTTATCTTACGTCGGGCGCGGGGTCGGCGTTGACCTTGGCAACCGCAGCCGCAATGGCCGGCGACGATGACGACAAAATTGAGCAACTGCCGAACACCACCGGGATGAAGAACGAGATTCTCATCCAGACACGGCAACGGTACTGGTACGACCGTTGCTTGGAATTGGCAGGCGCCACGCTGGTGAACTTCGGGTCTGAAGAGCAGACCACCGAGGAAGACCTTGAAAAAGCTATCGGGCCTAATACCGCCGCCGTCCACTACTACGCGGTGGAGCAGGAACATGACCCATACGAACTGTCGCTGGAAAAGACGATCGAGATAGCCCACGCCCACGACGTTCTGGTTACCGTGGACGCTGCGGGCCAGATCTACCCATTGGAGAATTTCGGCAAGTACGTTCGCATGGGGGCCGACTTCCAGTGCATCGCTGCCAAGTACATGGGCGCACCCCAGTCGGTCGGCTTGGCTTTGGGGTCCCGGGAGATGATTCACAAGATCGCCCTGCAAGGGTTTGCCAGCTATGAAGGGCGGCGGGTGCGCGGCGTTGGCCGTCCGCAGAAAGTGGACCGCCAGGAGATAATCGGCGCGGTGGCGGCGACTCGACTGTGGATGACCATGAACCACGAGGACCGGCTGGCCGACGCAGAACAGAAGTCCCGCACCATGCTTGCGCCGCTGCTGGGCATCCCCGGACTGCAAGCGGAGTTGATTGACAACGTCATCGGCTACATGCCCTACGGCGTCCAATTTGAGGTTGATTCAGCGATAGCCGGTTTCACGGCCCACGACGTTGTGGCCAGGTTGAAGGAAGGGGACCCGCCAATCTGGACCCGCGTCCGCGACGGAGAGACGGGCATACAGTTGCACGCCTTTGGCCTGTATCCCGGAGAGGCCGAGATTGTCGGTGAACGTATAGCAGCGCTGTTTAAGAAGTAGGGCAGATATACATCTGAAACGTTAGAATCCTCGGACAGTCTCAAAAGTCCGGGGATTTTCTTTTGGGGCATTGCACAGGGCGCAGCCTAAATCGGGTGGATCATCGCTGACAAGGGTATGTAAAATTGAGATTATAGCTACGAACCGGCCCCACCGCCCTGGATTCCGGCCTACGCCGGAATGACGGAATGGCCCGCCTGGATTCCGGCCTACGCCGGAATGACGGAATGGCCCGCCTGGATTCCGGCCTACGCCGGAATGACGGAATGGCCCGCCTGGATTCCGGCCTACGCCGGAATGACGGAATGGCCCGCCTGGATTCCGGCCTACGCCGGAATGACGGAATGGGCCCGCCTGGATTCCGGCCTACGCCGGAATGACGGAATGGGCCCGATACGGAATGGGCCCGATACGGAATGGGCCCGATAGTGAGCATTTGGGAGCGGTTTTGTATTTGAGCAAGCCTACCCTACTATGCGGTCTCACGTTCAACTGCGTAAAGTCCCAAATGAAATACATACCCCTATCGGGTGGATCATCGGGGCTCAAACGGTAATTTTCATCTATCGAGCGTGGGTGAGGTCAGCCCCGGTTACCGGGCGCGCCTGCCGCGGCAAGACGGTGGCGATAGCCAACGTGTCGCCGTCGAGGGACATGAACTCCACCACCAATGCCTCTCCCCCAGGATGCATATGCACAATGACGCCCACGTCCCCCGGCTTTAGTTCCACTTCATCATCTCCAGAGACGTCAGTGGTAAGCACAATCTGCTGATGCTCTTCAAACATCATCACCCCCTACGCGGATGCGCTGTAATGAACCTGGGACATTCGCTTCCTGTGTCAACCTGCCAGACTGTCCTGAGCCGCGGATTGCGGCCGTCAGGAGTCTCCATAGTCCCATCTACATAGTAGCGAGGACCGTGGACGGTCTCTACAGTTCGAACAACCTCATGTGAACTCCCATGAAGCTTCAAGGCTTCCGCAAAGACCTCCCACATGTCAGCGATAAAACCGAACCTGCGGAAAAAGAGCGCCTTGCTTCAGCCGCTGGGATTGGCGGTCGAGAGCAGATACCCAGTGATTTTCTCCATTTCAACGTAGGCCTGCTCAGCATTGGGAAGCCTCAATCACTACCCCTTATGAATGACAAATCAGCCATGCCATGGTCTTGTTTGCCGGTAGGACAGGACGTGTCGCCCTTTATGACTTCTCCTGCAACGCCCGAAGCACCTTCTCGGCGGTAATCGGCAGATCAGTGATACGCACTCCTACGGCGTCGTAGACGGCGTTGGCGATGGCTCCGGCGAGGGGGACGTTGCTGCTTTCGCCTATGCCCTTGCTCTGGAAGGGGGCTGGGCCGGGGGCGGACTCCAACAGGATGGTTTCAAGCTCTGGGATGTCGGGCATTGTGGGAATTTTGTAATCGCCGAGGCTCAGGGTGGAGATGTGGCCGTCTTCGACTTCCAGTTCTTCCATCAGGGCGTAGCCCAAGGCTTGTATTACGCCGCCCTCTATCTGGCCTTGGTGGGTCAGCGGGTTCAGCACCGTACCCACATCGTGGGCGGTGACGATGCGGGTGACGTTGACTTGACCGGTCTCCGGGTCCACCTCTACTTCCGCTACTTGGGCGCAGTAAGAAGTCACTTCCGGGGCAGATGAGGTATGGGTCATCTCTCCGGCCAAAAGTTCCGAAGTGGCGGAGACCACCCTGGCGGCCACTTCCCTTACAGAGACCGTCCCGCCGGTAGGTGCGTTGATGATAAAGCTGCCCTTCTCCAGCGAGACTTGGGCCTCGGTAGTCTCGTACATCTCCGCCGTTCGGCTGATTAATGTCTGACGCAAAGCGGTGGCCGCTCCCAAGGTTGCTTGCCCGTTGGTGTAGGTCACCCTGGTGCCGCCGGACCCTGAGTCGTAGGGTACGGCGTCGGTGTCTTCCACCACCATGCGGACGTCTTCCACCGGGATGGTCAGTTCCTCGGCCACCAACTGGCGCAAGATGGTATGGGCGCCGGTGCCGGTGTCGAACAACGACATGAACAAATCTACCTTTCCTTCGCCATCCATGACCACCCTGGCCGCCGACTGCCCGGTGCCGGTGGGCTGGTCGGAGATAGCGATGCCCCGGCCTGTAAAGGGATTGCCCTTGGGCTTAGCCCAGTCGGCGGCTATGGCCGCTTGCCTTAATGTTTCCCCAGCACGGATGTCCTGCAGATGCTCTCCCACCGGGGTCTCATCTCCTTCTTGCAGGATGTTCCGCATCCGAAACTCGAAGGGGTCCAGCTCCAATTCCCGGGCGATCATGTCCATGTGGGACTCGACCGCGAACATGACCTGGGGCTTGCCGGGGGCGCGCATGTGACCGCAGGGGACATTGTTGGTGTACACCATGAAGCTGGATATGTCGACGTGGGGAATGTTGTAGGCTCCGCCAGCGTGGTCCGCACCCCGTATGTATACCCGCGGTTTGAACGCCCCGTAGGCGCCGCTGTTGAACACCACGGTCGCTTGCCGGGCTTGGAGCCGTCCATCCTTGGTTACGCCGGTCTTCAGGGTAATGGTGGCCGGATGGCGTGGGTTGGCCGCCATCAGTTCCTGAATGTAGTTCATCACCATCTTGACCGGCCGTCCCGCGTGGAGGGCCAAGTAGTAGCAGAGGGGCACGTCCATGAAGGATCCCTTGCCGCCGAAGTCACCGCCGATGTTGCAGGGGTACACGGTGATGGCCTGCTTGGAAATGCCGCACGCCTCCGCGACCTGTTCCCGCAGCATGAACGGGCCCTTGTTGTTGGCCCATATCTCTGCCCGGCCTGAATCATTGACCCGCACCACGCAGGCATGGGGCTCGATGTAGGCTTGGTGCATCAATTGGGCGTTGAAGGTGTGTTCGAAGATCAAGTCCGACTCGCGGAAACCCTGTTCCACGTCGCCCTTGGTCCAATGGTTTTCCGCGAAAACGTTGTTGACCTGGGACATGGGATAGGGCAGTCCGGGGTAGGACGCCATGTCCGGATGCAGCGTGGGGGATTCGGGTTCCATAGCGTCAGACGGGTGGAAGACCGCCGGCAGTTCCTCGTACTCGACATCTATCAAGAGAAGGGCTTCATCCGCCGTCTCCTGGGTCTCGGCAGCCACCGCAGCCACCTTTTCGCCCACGAACCGCACCCGGTCCCTGGCCATGACGGGGCAGTCCCGCAGCAGCCTGCCAACGTTGCTGCCCAACAGGTCCGCGCCTGTAATGACGGCGTGGACGCCCGGCATGGCCTTTGCCTTGGAGGTGTCTATACTTATGATGCGGGCGTGGGGAAACGGACTGCGCAACACCTTGCCCCAAAGCATTCCCGGCAAGACGACGTCGGCCGGATAGACAGCTTGGCCCGATACCTTGTCCGGGCCCTCAGCCCGGGTTACTGATGTGCCAACCACCGAGTAAGTCGTCGTCATTGGTTACTCCTTCATGGACAAGTTGCATCTACTTTTGGATCGCCTGCTAGACCGCTGACAAGGGTATGTAAAATTGAGATTATAGCTACGAACCGGCCCCACCGCCCTGGATTCCGGCCTACGCCGGAATGACGGAATGGCCCGCCTGGATTCCGGCCTACGCCGGAATGACGGAATGGCCCGCCTGGATTCCGGCCTACGCCGGAATGACGGAATGGCCCGCCTGGATTCCGGCCTACGCCGGAATGACGGAATGGGCCCGCCTGGATTCCGGCCTACGCCGGAATGACGGAATGGGTCCGCCTGGATTCCGGCCTACGCCGGAATGACGGAATGGCCCGCCTGGATTCCGGCCTACGCCGGAATGACGGAATGGGCCCGCCTGGATGCCGGCCTACGCCGGAATGACGGAATGGGCCCGCCTGGATTCCGGCCTACGCCGGAATGACGGAATGGGCCCGCCTGGATTCCGGCCTACGCCGGAATGACGGAATGGGCCCGCCTGGATGCCGGCCTACGCCGGAATGACGAAATGGGCCCGCCTGGATTCCGGCCTGCGCCGGAATGACGGAATGGCCCGCCTGGATTCCGGCCTACGCCGGAATGACGGAATGGGCCCGCCTGGATTCCGGCCTACGCCGGAATGACGGAATGGGCCCGCCTGGATGCCGGCCTGCGCCGGAATGACGGAATGGGCCCGCCTGGATTCCGGCCTACGCCGGAATGACGGAATGGGCCCGATACGGAATGGGCCCGATAGTGAGCATTTGGGAGCGGTTTTGTATTTGAGCAAGCCTACCCTACTATGCGGTCTCACGTTCAACTGCGTAAAGTCCCAAATGAAATACATACCCCTGTCAGCTGCTGGACCGGGGAGTTGGACGGCCGTAACCGAGTGTAGTGGGGGGCCCGTTAGGGTGTCAAACTGGGGCAGGGTGAAATTGAGGTCACTCCAACCGGCGGGCTGCGCCGAAAGTAAAGGTCATCAGGACTGCTCCACAAAAGGCCGCCAAACCCACCACAGTGAAGGTGTCGGACGGGTTCAACAGGTGTACAAACAAGCTTATCAACAAAGTCGCCAAGGGAGTCAATCCGTGCTCCAGTTGATAGATGCTGGTCACCCGGCCCCTCATGTTGTCGGAGACTATCGTCTGCACCAGGATACCGTTGGAGACTCGGAATACGTACTGGCAGAACCCCATGCCGGCCAGCATAACGAATGAGAAAATGAACCAGTGCGACTGGGAAAACAGCACCACGAAAATGGACCCTACGATAAGTCCCATGAAGCCAACGACACCCTTGCGTACGAAGAACCCAACCCATGCCACTATTACCGCCGCACATATTCCTCCCACTCCGATGGCGGCAGCCAACATGCCGCCTGTGTCAACGTCCCGCCCCAATACCTCGGTGGTGAAGACCGGAAGGAGGAAGGCCACCGGCTGGAAAACAAAGTTGGGTATGAACGCCAGCACGATGATTTGTACGATTCTCCGGTCCCGGCCAACGTAGCGGATTCCGTCCATCAAACTCTTCAGCGCCGACTCCCGTTGCTGGGGAGCATCGGTCCGGTAGGGAAGCTTGGCCGGAAGCAGCGACAACACGATGCCCAAGTAGGCTACGGTCTCCAAGAAAAAGTTCACCTTGAAGCCTAGTGTTGCGATCAACACGCCGCCCACTGCGGGGGCGAGAATGCGCGTAAACGGATAGACCATCCCGTTCAACGCAAAGGCGGCGGTAAGGGCTTGCCGGGGCACGGTATTGGCGACCATGGCTTGGCGGACCGGCTGGATGATGGCGTGGGCTATCCCCGAAAATATCATATAGACGAAGGGATGCCACCATTGCAGCGGCCCGGAAACGGGGTCGGAGTCCAAGTCGGTTGCCAGCACCAAGAAAGCGAAACCGCCGGCTACCAAGGCCATGGCGGCTTGGGAAATCATGACCAGCTTCCGGCGGTCCATCCGGTCGGCCAGGACTCCAGCCCAAGGCCCGACCAACAGGACTGGCAGCGCCCTTATCCCAACAACCGTGCCGGTAAGAAGCGCATTGCCCCCGGTGAGGTGGAGCACCAGCCAGCCGATGGTGAGCATTTGCAGCCATTGGACGCTTTGGGCAGCGAAGTTGCCCGCCCAGATAAGGCGGAAGTCCCGGTAATGTTTCAGGACTTCCAGGCTGGTTTCGGGTCGCCGACCGTCGGTGGCGGAGGCCGCCGCTATGGGTGGTCCGTGGGCCATCTATGCGCTGGGGTTTCCGGAATTAGAGAGGTGATAGTCAAGGTTTTGTGCGGTGTGGTCCAGTCGGCAGGAATTGACGGTATTGTCGGGGGAATGGGGACGGCTTTGTGCAGCCGTCCCCGGTTGGTCGCCGTTTGGTAATGCGGCAAGCGCCACATACTTGCGGACGGGCGTCCAAGGGGGTCCCATCCGGGCGTCTTCGCATGTGCCGTTCACGACCTCCGATTATCCTTTGAGGTGCTGGTCGAACCAGGCTGTGGCCTTGGCCCAAGCATCCCTAGCGGCCTCGGGCCGGTAGCTGGACCGGGCGTTGCAGTTGAAGCCGTGCCCGCAGCCGGGGTACATGTGAAAATCGTGTGCCCTGTTGTGCTTGGTCAACTCGGCGGAAATCAGGTCCACGTCGGCGGGTGATGGGTTCGCGTCGTCCTCCCCGAACAACCCCAGGATAGGCGAGCTAATCTTGGACGTCTGGTCGAAGGGGGATGGACCGTCGCCCAGGGAATTCATAATGCGGCCGCCGTAGTAGACCACTGTCGCCTTAATGTCGGCCACGTTGCAAGCGGCCAAGTAGGACACCCTGCCGCCGTAACAGAACCCGACGATGCCGATGCGGTCACTTTGGACGAAGGGCTGGGCCTTCAAGTAGTCCGCCGCCGCTTGAACGTCGGCGACGATGCCGGCATCGGTGCAGTTGCTCATCCGAGAAACTGCCGTCTCCATTTCCTCGTGCAGGCCCATCAACATGCTGCCTTGCCGGTGGAACATTGCCGGGGCCAAGCCCACATAGCCCATGGCGGGCAGGCGGTCGGTCATGTATTGGATGTGGGAGTTCACTCCCCAGATTTCCTGGATTACTATAACCGCCGGCCGCGGCTCGTCAGACCCTTCCGGCGTGGTCAGGTAACCTTCCATAGTCTCGCCCGATACGTCGATGTCTACCCAACTTCCTGGCATAAAATACCTCCATGTTAAGCGTGTTTGTGCGACGCGGACCTGCGCCAAGCGGCCATATTTTAACACGGAGGCCGTCAATAAGGCGGACAGGTTGAAGAGGGCGAGCGAAGACGGCTCAGGTCTGTGGGGCGGACCTGGCTTCCGGCGGCAGGGAGTCTTCCCAGTTGGGCGTCAGCACGTGCGACGTGCGCGGCAGGACGAGAACCGAGACCAGACCCATGAGGCTGAACCCGACTGATGCGAACACTATGCTGAGGAAGTTGCCCGTGAAGTCCCACAAGAACCCGCCCACCAATGGGCCGAGTCCCATACCAATCCCGTTGCCGAACATTTGCCAACCGTAGACGGTACCGATGGGCGCGCTTCCATAATACTGGCGGTTGATAATAGGGAACAACGGCACTTCGCCGCCCAAGCCTATCCCGAACAGCACGGCGAACAGGTAGAAGGCCCACGGGTCCTGGAAGAAGACCAAGATGAGTGGCGGGAAAACGTGCAGGGCGAAACATACCGCCATGATGCCTTTCGCGCCCAGTATGTCCGCCGTGACAGGTATCAGGAATCGCGCCGTGGTGCTGACGGCGTGCATGGTGATGAATGCCCCGATTGCCAAGGCCCTAGATATTCCTTGGTCCTCGATCATGGCGATGAGGAAAACTATGAAGACATTGTGGCCCATGCATCCCCAGAAGTGGATGCCTATCAGGTTCCAGAATGCGCCGGTGCGTTGAGCTTGCCTAAAGAACACCGAGGTGCGAAGTTTTGCCATGGCGTTGGATTGCAGCTGTCTTATGGGTTCATTTTCGGGAGCGCCGAAGGGCCGCATCCCTATCGCTGCAGGCTCGCTGTAGAAGGGGCGTATCAACAGTAACAGCACCGCGCCGCCGATGATGCCGGGGAACCAGAAGGTCCCCATCAGTCCGTAGTTGGCGAAAAGGAACGCCATCAGCGGAATGAACATCACGATTCCAAGGCTCTGGATGAACTGAAGGCTGCCCATCGCCAAGCCCAAGTGAGTCCTGAACCACCCGCTTGCCCCTGATATAAGCGGCACTTGGAAGATGGACATGACGATACCGAGGATGACGCCGAAATATAGATAGAACTGCCACAATTGGGTCATGGTGCCGGTGAGCATCATGCCGGCGATGAACAGCAACGCTCCCACGGACATGGTGCGGCGAACGCCGTAGCGGTCTCCGACCCAACCGACCACTGGGCCGGCAAATCCCGATAGGAACCATTGCAGGCTGAAAGCAAAACCTACGGCGGCGTAGCTCCACCCCATGCCGTCGGGGTCGTGAAAGTGGGGTATCAGAACGGAGGCGGAGAAGCGGATGGACCCGCTGGTCATCCACATCAACCCGGCCAAGGCAACTATAACCCAACCGTAGTGGATGCGTCGTGATCCGAAGGCCATTTGCGACGGCCTGAGATCGACCTTGAGCATTCCTTTCTCCCTTGAGTAGCGGCCTCATTGTACGCTGAATGCAATCAGCGCTCAATGCGGCAGTCTCCGTTGCATTTTGTGTTCGCCCGTCAAAGTAAGCTGGTGTAATATGGAATATGGCTTTTCAAGATGCCAACGGGGGTTACTCCAATGGACGTAGTAACCGGCGCCTTCGGGTATACCGGCAAGTACATCACGCGGCGCCTTCTGGACATGGGGGTTAAGGTAAAGACCCTTACGGGCCATCCGGACCGGCACGATCCCTTTGAAGGAGCGGTGACGGCGGAGCCATTTAACTTTGAGCGTCCGGCTGAGTTGGCCAAGCAGCTTTCCGGGGTTTCGACACTGTACAACACCTACTGGATAAGGTTTGACCGTGGCCAAGTGACATTCGATTCGGCGGTTGAGAATATCAAGACCCTTATTCACGCGGCGCAACAGGCGGGCGTCGAAAGGCTTGTCCACGTAAGCATCACCAACCCGTCATCAAAGTCTCCACTGCCCTACTTCCGTGGAAAGGGGTTGGTGGAAGAAGCAATCACTGCTTCCAGGCTTTCCTACGCCATTCTCAGGCCTACGGTGGTGTTCGGCGTGGAGGATGTCCTGATAAACAACATCGGCTGGTTGCTGCGGAAATCCCCGGTTTTCATTGTTCCCGGTAACGGCGACTACCGTCTTCAGCCAATCTTCGTGGATGACTTGGCTGAGCTGGCCGTCCAAGCTGGCATTAGCCGGGAAGACCAAGTCCTGGACGCCGCCGGGCCGGAGCTTTACACATTTGATGAATTGGTGCGGCTAATCTCAGACGCAGTCGGAGGCAGGGCCAGGATAGTCCACGCTTCCCCAGCGTTGGCTTTATTGCTGTCCCGCGTGGTGGGGCGAGTGATCGGCGACGTGGTGCTGACCAAGGAAGAAGTTGATGGGTTGATGGCCGGGCTGCTGGTATCCTCATCTCCACCGCTGGGCAAGACATCATTTAGCGACTGGATTCACGAGAACGGAGATTTGATAGGGCGCAACTATACTTCGGAGCTGCGCCGCCACTACCCGCGGTAACCCGGCGGCTTTCCTGCCCCGCAGCAACCCATCCCATACCGGACCGCAAGCAATAGTCGGAGGCCTTGCATAAACACATGGCAAACGAACACGTTGGGAGACTGTACCGCAGGAATGCCCTGAAACTACTCCCGCTCACCTCAATACTCTTAATATTAGCCGCCACAGCTTTCATCGGATGCCAGACCGGCGCAGCCCCACCTACACTTCCGGCTGCCACTACAACACCCACCGCTGCCATTTCCCCAACCGAAACGAGTCCGCCCAACGACACGCAGTCAACCTTGGACGTGACCGCTCTGGGGCGGATTGCCTTCACTTCCGACCGCGATGGCAACGCGGAAATCTACGCGGTGGACGCCAACGGCGAAAGATTGACCCGGCTCACCGATAACGAAGCCAGCGACACTGGGCCGGCTTGGTCGCCGGACGGCAAGCGACTGGTGTTTACGTCGGACCGCCAAGGCAATAAGGAGGTCTTCGTGATTGACGCGGACAGCACCGACGCCATCAATTTGTCCCGTGACCCCGGCCAAGACATGGACCCGGCTTGGTCACCGGACGGGGAGACCATCGTCTTTACGTCGGAGCGTGACGGAGTCCCGAGGCTTTTTCTGATGCACTCCAGCGGCTTGGACCAAAGGGGCATTGACAACGACGGCAACGGGGAAAACACCACGCCCGCTTGGTCATCCGATGGAACCAAAATCGCTTTCACGTCCGACAGGAGCGGCCTCAACATATCCGTCATGGACGCCGACGGGGCCAATGAGACCGTACTGACCAAGGACCCTACCGACGACGCAGGGCCGGCGTGGTCGCCCGACGGGACCCAAATAGCCTTCCACTCCCGGCGGGACGGTAACGCCGAGATTTACGTTATGAACGCCGACGGCTCCGGCCAAACGCGGGTGACCAACAGCCCTTCAGACGACCTTTGGCCGTCCTGGTCGAGGGACGGCTCGATGATAGCCTTCGAATCGGACCGCGACGGGGCCACGGAGATATATATCATGCGGCCCGATGGCACGGAGTTGCGGCGGGTCACAACCAGAGGAGGCTACGCTCCGGCTTGGTCGCCGGTGCCCACTCCTGGAAAGGTCACCCTGTACTTGGTAAAAGCGGAGGATGGAGCGCATCTACTATCGCTCTCGCCGGACAGCCCCGGAGGGTTGACTATTGTCGAAGTACCTTTATTGTTCAACGTGCCGGTGAAAGACCGGGCGTATTTGCGGAAGTTCCTCTGGACCGACTCCTCCTTGGTCTTCTCTGGCACGGGAATCTCCGGGTCATGGCCTTTCACCGACTGGGCGCGGCTGGTAATGCAACTGAACGGTCCGTTAAACGATGCGGACTACTACCGGTGCGCCGCCTTCAGAATCAATGGAGAAGAGGCCGGCAGTTCCTGCGGGGAGGCCTTCGACAGCCATGGATTGGTCGCAGGGGGTTACCAAGTGGTAGCTGGACTGCCTGCTCCCTTGGTGGTGGACGCTAACGATTTATTGGAGGTCTCCATAGTCATGGCAACGGTCGCGCCGCCGGGAGGGAAAGTAGTCCCCGACCTGGTCTTCGGCGGCGACGTTCCGCTCAAGACCAGCTTCATCGAAATCGGCATCAGCCGGGAATAGCCCCGGCGGTCAGGCGGCCGCGCCCCAAGCACAGCCTATGGACTTCGCCGAAGCCCTTTCCTCACCAACCCTGCGGGATTGACGCAGTCAGAGGTGACGCCTAGACTCGGTAGCAACCAACGACGCCCAAGTCTTACCGGGAACAAGGAGAGGAATATGGATTTCGGCATGTTCACCGACTTCCACGTTCGCCAAGGCATGAGCCAAGCGGAGGCCTTCGAAGAGTCCTTCAACCAGATTGACCGGGCAGAGCAGATGGGCATGGACTCGGTGTGGCTGGCAGAGCACCACTTCAGCCCGGAGCGGTCGGTACTGGCCTCGCCGCTGGTAATCGCCAGCGCCATCGCTGCCCGGACCAGCAGAATACGAATCGGGCTGGCCGTGCAGGTGCTGCCGCTGACCAACCCCCTGCGAGTCGCCGAGGAAGCCGCCACGGTGGACCACATCAGCAAGGGCCGGTTCGAGTTCGGAATCGGGCGGAGCGGACTGACCAAGTACTACGAGGGTTACAACGTGCCTTACTCTGAAAGCCGCAGCCGCTTCCTGGAGTCGCTGGAAGTAATAATGCGGGCTTGGCGGGGCGAGCCATTTTCCTACCACGGCGATTTCTACTCTTACCAGGACGTGCAGGTGGTGCCCCAGCCATTGCAGCAACCCCATCCGCCAACCCGGGTCGCCGTGGCATCCGCCGACACCTACACGCAAATCGGCAAGCTGGGACATCCCATCTTTATCAGCGCCAACACGCCGGTGCCCCAACTGCAGGAACGATTGGCCGACTACCGGGCGTGCCGCCAGGAGGCGGGCCACGAAGGCCCCGGAGAGGTGGTGTTGCGGATTCCCGCCTACGTGGCGGAAACCACCGAGGCGGCCCACTCCGAACCCCAATCCAGCACCATGCACGCAATTACCTACGCCGCGACTGAGTTAATCAAGACCGCGGCAAGTGAAGAGGGGGCGGAGCGGCTAAGGCAAATGGCCCAGACACCCTACGAGGACATCCTGCGGCAACGCGTCATGTACGGCACCCCGGATGAAGTGACCGAAAGGCTTCAAGCGTACCGGGATGAGTTGGATATTTCCGGGGTGGTGCTGGAGATGAACTATGGCGGGCAAGTGCCCGACGAGCGAGTGATGAACTCGGTGCGGTTGTTGACCGAGAAGGTCATCCCCAACTTCAAGTAGTGCGTCTTACCTGTCCGACGCCGCTATATCCGCGGCGCCGGATGTTCCCGGACTTACCGCACCGGCCCGCCCATGGGAGACCTGGGGCCGGTAGAGGAAAGGAACTGCCCATAGCCCGGCTTCTGGTCCAGTTCTCCATCGCTGTTCAGCAACACCTTGCCCCGCAGCAGGGTCATCCACGGCCTGCCGTTCACCTGCCAGCCTTCGAAGAGGGTATACCCGGCTTTGCTCTGGTGGTCGCCGGCGGTGATGATGCGATCGCCCTGGGGGTCAATTATCAGGATGTCGGCATCGGAGCCTACCTGTATCACTCCCTTGCGGGGATAGAGGCCGAATATCCTGGCGGGGTTCTCGGACATCACCCTGGCCAGCCACCAGATCGGCAGCCCGCGCTTCACCACTCCCTCGCTGTACATCAACGAGACTATAGTCTCCATGCCGGGTGACCCGAAGGGCACGGAGGCGCCTTCGGGGGTTACGAAGATGTTGTCCCAGCCGATTTGCTTCAACTCCTTGGGGTGCGGGGAGTGGTCGCTGGCGACGATAGAGGTGTATCCCTGCTCCAGGCCTCTCCAGAGGGCGTCCCTGTCTGGGCCGTCTTCCGCCCGCAGCGGCGGCCCAATCTTGGCCAGGGGGCCGTACTTGGCCATTTCGGCGTCGGAGAGCAGCAGGTATTGGGGGCAGGTCTCAGTCCATACCAACTGCCCGGTGGATTGGGCCTGCTTGATGCGTTCCAGCCCCAACTGGGTGCTAAGGTGCACGACATAGGTAGGGCAGTTGGTGGCGGCTCCCATGCGAATGGCCCGGTTGATTGCCTCCTCCTCGGCCCAGTCGGGACAGGCCGCCGGGAAGTCCGTGGGATGGGTATGGCCTTCTCCGAGGAGCTTGTTTTCCAGGTACTCGATGATGTTTCCGCTTTCGCAGTGGAGCTGCAATACACCGTTGCCGGCAGAAACATGCTCCATGGCACTGCAAATAAAGTCATCGTCGCACATGCGGTTGGGCCGTTTCTTGTAAGTCATGAACATCTTGTACGACTTGACGCCCATTTCCAAGGCTTGGGGCAGGTCTTTCAGGATGTAAGGGCGGTTCTGCAGGATGAAGTGGAATCCGAAGTCGACCAATGCCGAGGTTGCTATCTCTTCTTTGGTCCGGTTGATAGCCTGCGGAAGGGTCTCCTCCTTCTCCACGTCATAAGACCCGAAAGGGATGAGAGTGGTCAGACCCGCGCGGGCGGCGGCCAGTGAACCAAGCTCGTAGTCGTCGTGGCCGTCCAAATGCACGTGGGCGTCAATCAGGCCCGGGAGTACAAACTTCCCGGTGGCGTCGATGTAATTGTCCGCTGGAGGCAACAGTTCCGCCGGCCCCAATGCGACGATCTTTTCTCCCGAAATAGCGATAGCGCTCTCAAAGGTCTGGGTCGATGTAACCACCTGCCCACCGTGGATAATGGTGTCCACTCTGGCGTCAGCCATGTCATGCCTCCGTAGACCGGTTGATTACGGCGCACCGTTGCCAGTGTTCCGGAACGGTGGTCCGTCAGGGATCAAGCGTAAGGGAGTGTAAATAAGGCTACTTCCACTGTCAACGGCGGTTGGTTGTGCGGTGGCTGCCTGCCCGTTCTTGTAGTAATGTGTAGTCGTTCTACCGGAAGACACCCAGGAGACACGTCGGAATGAAACGACACCTCAGTCTCATGCTGCTGGTTGTAGCGGTGGCCTTGGTCTCATTCAACGTTAGTGACGCGGCTCACGCCCAAACCGAAACCGGGTGCTATGGCGACGGGGTTAAAACGGGGCGAATCATCATTGGCACACCAATGAACGATACCATCAATTGCAGTCAATCGGACGAAGACCTGATCATGATTGGGTTGGGCGGCAACGACTGGTTGATTGGCGGGGGCGGCTCGGACGTGATGTACGGGGGCGACGGCGACGACGTAGTCCTGGGCCGGGCCGGCAATGACTTCCTGAAGGGCGGCGACGGCGCAGACTTGGTAACCGGGGGCTACGGCAATGACATACTCCGGGGAGAAGGCGGAGACGACTGGGTGTTCGGGTCGACGGGAGACGATGTGTTGTACGGCGGCGACGGCAACGACCTCATGGTGGGCGGGCACGGGACGGACCTGTGCGACGGCCAAGACGGGGACGACGACGTGGCCACCCGTTCCTGCGAAGCCAGGACGAACGTACCGTAACTGGGAGACTGTCGGCGTGATTGTCTGAATCAGGATTTACCGGATTTGAGGATGGGCAGGATTGAACGTGTGCATGTTGAGAATCCTGAAACCCTGATTCAAACGAGTACATCGCTACCGGTTTTGGTCGTATCCCAAAAGGGCCCGGTCCACTTACCGCAGCCGGGCCCTCTGTGATTCCCGCTAATTGGAACCTTACCGCGGGACTATGGACAGGGTGATGTGGGACGGGTGCTGAGAGTCGTGCAGGACGGTCTGAAGGGCGGGCTTTAATGTGGACTCGCCAGCAATGACCGTACCGGTGTTGGGGTTGCGGTCGAACCGGGGGAAGTTGCTGCTGGAGATTTCCACCCGGATACGATGCCCCGCCTTGAAAACGTTGCTGGTGGCCCACAGGTCGATGGTGTAGCAGTAAGCCTTCCCCGGCTCAACGAAAGCCGCGGCGACGGCAGAGTCGCGGTACCTGGCCCGAATGATGCCGTCGGTCAGGTTGCGGGCGCATCCATCCTCGCACACGTCCACCAGCTTGGCGGTAAAGTCTGTATCGGTCGCTGAGGTAGCCGCCCACAGGGTTACGGTAACAGGCCCGGTGACCTCGGTGTCCCTCTGCAACGGCGGCGTCGAATAGACCAGCACGTCCTCGCGCTTCTCGATGTCGTTCTGGTCGAAAGCGCCGTTGGCGGCAAAGTAGGGGTTGCAGCAGAGTTGGCCGCCCCGGGTGGGAACGGGTTCAGAGGGATTGTAAAGAAACACGTCGGGCGGCTCTTCACCGGGCGATTCGGTGCTCAAGACGCCGTTGCCGTGGAGCGAGTTGGCCTTGCCTTGGCTGTGCAGGTAGTAGTTGGTGTTTTGAGCGCGGGCCAGCGGCCACTCCTGCTCATCCCGCCAGACGTTGTCGCCCATGACGAAAATCCGCACCGGGGCCTCGTCCAACACTCCGTCGTCGACGCCTTTCAACCAGTGGTCGAACCACCGCAAGTGCATCCGGTCCATATCGATGGCCATAGCGTCGGCGCCAAGACCGAAGTAGTGGTCTCCCACCACGCTGCTGCCGCGGGAGCTGTGCTGCCACGGGCCGATGAGCAGCTTTTGTCCCCGCTTGGCGTCTTCCCCGTCGCCATTTTTGCGCATACCCAGGAAGTTGCGGATGGTGCCGCCGAGGAATATGTCGTACCAGCCACCGATGTTCAACGCGGGGACGTTGATTTGCGGGTGGTGGTCTTCAATGCACAGCTTCTTCCAGTAGTCGTCGTATTCGGGGTGAGCCAGCCAATCGTAGAAGTAGTCCGCCAGCCCATCCTTCAAGTGGGGGAACTCCTTAAGCGGATGAGAGCGGAACGCCTCCTCCATGCCGTCCGCTGCTTGTACAAGCCGGCCCCGCTTGTCGGCGGCGGCGGGATTAGTCGAGGAGATATTCTGGAGATTCGCCAAGGTCAATTGAAGCATGGTCCAGGACACGTTGAAGCCAAGCTCGAAAGCTCCTCCTTGGTAGGTCCATCCTTCGTGGTAGTTGGAGGCGGTCACGTTGGGAATGATGGCGGCCAAGTGCGGCGGCTTGGACAGGGCCGCCAGCCATTGGGTGGCGCCTACGTAGGAGGCCCCGTACATCCCGACCTTGCCCGTTGACCATGGCTGTGCCGCGGCCCATTCAACGGTGTCGTAGCCGTCGTTGATTTCGTCCCGGAAGCAGTAAAACTCGCCCTCGGAGGTATAACGCCCACGGGTGTCCTGGACCATCACGGCGTACCCGTTGCAGGCCGACTTCATTGGGTCCAACGAGGTCATGGACAAGGGAGTACCCTTATCGTAGGGAGTCCTTTGGAGCAATACCGGGAACGGGCCGGCCCCCTCGGGACGGTAAATGTCGGCATACAGGGTGACGCCGTCCCTCATGGGAACGGCGACGTTAGTCTGGACAGTTATGGCGGTTGATGCAGGCATGGCTGGCCTCCGCTTATTCAAGGTGGGGTTGGGTGCGAAAAATGAGGCCGCCCCGTCAGCCCACGTTTGGGAGACATGACAGGCGGCCCCACATTATGCGGATGGCGGGACGGGAAGCTGGCTAATTGCCGGTGGTCCAGCCAGACTGGGAGATGTCGAGGACCACGCCGTCAGGGCCGGACCACTTCATTTCGAAGTTACGCGGCGCGCCGGGGGCCATCATATCCAGACCTTCCCTGGTGGTAATGGCCTCGCCGTTGACCTTTTCGAGTTTTTCACACGCTTCGTCCAAGTCGTCCACCAGGAAGCCGATGTGGTGGATGCCGTTGTAGTTGTCCCCATTGGGGCCGACGTCGGCGTCCTTGTCCGAATGTTTCCAGTTAAGTATCGCCAAGTTGATATAGCCGTCAGAGAGGAACACCGCGCCGTTGTCGCTGCGGCGCACCTCTTCCATCTCAAAGGCCTCTTTGTAGAACGCCGCCACCTTTTCGGGGTTCTCGGTGGTCAATGCTATGTGCCGAATCTTTGCCATGACTTTCTCCTGGATTCCGGCTCAAGGCCGGAATGACGTTGTTGAGGAGGGCCGGAATGACGCTCTCGGGGTCGGTTATACGAATGACGCTCTCGGGGTCGGTTATACGTTGGTGTAGTGCTTGAGCGCGGCGGCGATTTCCGGGCTGGGGAACTGCTCGCCGTTGCGTACCTTGACGGAATCGGTGTAGATTTCCAGCCGGTTGCCGTCGGGGTCGTTGAAATAGAAGGACCTGCTGCCGCTGCCGAGCACGCCGCCGCCGCCTTCCGGCCCGTGAATCAGGGGGCCGCTGACCATTTCGATGCCGTGGGAGTGGAGGTGGGCCAAGGCGTTCAGGTACGCTTCCCGGTCTTCCACCATGAAGGCGATTTGCTGAATCAACCGCTCGCCGCCTTGGTTGGCGGTAACGTCCACTGTGGCCGGGGCCTCGGAGATGACGACATCGTGGTGGTTTTCGCCGAACCGCAGGAACGCCGTCTGCCGCCCGTCTTCAGCTTTACGCCGGTTGGTCACCAAGCAGCCCATGACTTCGGTATAGAACTTGAACGACCTCTCAAAGTCCGACACGAGAATGCCCAAGTGCCCGACGCCGTTGATTTGAATGCCCATGATGCCTTACCTCCTATTTTGAATGGAAATTGGACCGCAAGATAAGCTGTCAAGCGTGGAAGTCAAGATTCGGCCGAACTTTCAGCATCCCCGATATATTGGTCTGTCTCCCGAATGCGCCGCTCCATATCCGGCGTTGGCGGCAACCCA
Organism: Dehalococcoidia bacterium; assembly: GCA_965261795.1. Lineage (GTDB taxonomy): Bacteria > Chloroflexota > Dehalococcoidia > Lucifugimonadales > UBA3495 > CBDCFV01. The sequence continues at coordinate 2,360,696 of OZ253476.1, read as the reverse complement.
AGGTAGAAACAGTCACCGTGCAACCGGGTCTGCCTGGAATAGTATCGCCCAACCAACTCTGCCACCCTCTGGTCTTCACTAACAATGGCATCTAACAACCGGCTGGTTTCCGGTGTCCTCCGAGGCTCTTCCCCAGTCTTGGTAAGAATCAGCGCGTTTGTGGCCCTCAGCGTAGCACACCAAGCCTTTTCCGCCGCATCCCGAACATCGCCGGCTTCCAGCCGCTCGATGGCGGACTGGTAAAGATGCCGGGCATCGTCGAATATTTCCCGGGCTGGGGCGGTTATTGTCATTGTTGCCTTCCTTACGAATGGAGTCTTGACGAATGGAGTCTTGCGCGGGGAAGTTACTCGTCCACCAACCGGCCGCTGGCGTGGAAGTCCGCTATGGCCAAGCCAGCAAACCGGTTGGGAAGGAATACCTCAATTTCTTCCGGGACCTTGACGCAACCGCCCATGACATAATCGGCGATTACCCGCCCGGTGACGGGGCCCAAGTGGATGCCCTTGGTGGTATGCCCGGTGGCAAGGACCACGCCGTCCATGCCGGGGACAGGCCCGATGATGGGCATACGGTCGGGGCTCAAGGGGCGCGACCCGGCCAACTGGTGCACCAACTCGGCCGATTCCAAGGCCGGGAAGATATCGACGGCCCGTTGCAGCAGTTCCAGCCTGGCCCCTTCGGTGGGAACGCGGTCAAACTCCTCTCCCCAGAAAAGGTCTTCCTGATCGTAGTCACGCCCGCCGGTGCTTCCCACGCTCAACAGGCCATCCAAGCGGCTTATCATGTGGCCGCGCTTGGGGGAACTGATGAGCACCGGCAGCGGTGGGCCGTCGTAACGGAGCATCAAGCGTTCACCCTTCAGCGGGCGCACCGGTACGGGGAAATGCAGGTCTTCGCTGAAGGCTGCGGTCCATGTACCGGCAGCCAGGACCACCACGTCGCATTCCGCGTCGCCGGATGCGGTGCGCACACCAGTTACCTTGGAGCCATCGGTCAGGAGGCCGGTTACCTCACGCAGGTGTATTTCCGCCCCCAGCCTCTCGGCGGCTTGGGCCAACGCCAAGGTGAGTCGATAGCTGTCCAGTTGGGCGGACTCATCCTCGTACACCGCGCCCTGAATCCGGCCGGTGAGCCGGGGTTCGATGGCGTGGACTTCCTTCTGGTCAATCCAGTGCATGGAGACGTGGGGCTGCTGCCACCGCATGAGGTCTTTGATCAGTGTTACTTCCTCGTCGTCCAACGCCAGCCTCAAAGAGGGGCGCTGTTGGAACAGCAAGTCCGCGCCGGTCGCTGCCTCCAGGTCCTTCACCAAGGGAGGGAACTCCCGGGAGGCGCTCAAGGCGAACTGAAAGGACGAGCCCTCGGTGAACTCCGCTCCCAACAGGCTGAGGGAGCCGGTGGCGTGGGCTGAAGCGCCGCTGCCAATGGCTTCTTTGTCATAAAGACGGACGCGGGCCCCGCCACGGGACAGGTAGTAGGCTGCCGAGCAGCCTATAATACCCCCGCCCACCACTATCACGTTGACCGAACCAGTCATCAAAAGACCTCGGAAAGCAAGTGGGTCAAATTATCGGCGGCGCCTTTCCGGCTGTCAACCGAAACGGTTCGCTCCGTTTTTACCGCGGAGGGCACGGGCGGATTTTCAGAACGCCGGACATTTGCGGACATTTTGCTTTGGCTGCGCGGGTTTTGGGCCTTGCACAATGATGTTTCTTTTACTGACTTGGCTATATTCCTGTTGTCGGCCTGTTGGGTCCCAGTTGATGGGCCCGTTCAATCAGCCGTTGCGCTGCGGCCGCGGTGGCATCTCTGTAGTTGGGGTGGTGGGTGAGGGGTGGTCTCCTCCTTACGTCTTTGTACTCCTCCGTGCCAGCGTACTCGGTGTACACGTCGGGGTGGATTTCCAGGGCGAAGTTGGCCATGTGGGAGTCCACTTGGCGCATCTTGCCGATGAGGTTGCCGATGTTATGGGTCTCGGGGTAGGGTTCCCCGTGGCCGGCGATGACTGCCTTGAGTGCGTGCTCCAGGGTGGCTTGGGCCTGCTGGCCTATGAGCAGGTCGCTTGCGCCGACTTCGATGTGGAGTTGGAAGCTGAACAGGTGCTGTTCGGCGTGGGAGACGCGGTTGTCGTAGTCGGTCCAGGTGTATTGGTGGTCGGTCTCCTCGTCGTCGTATCTGCTGGTGTAGTCCTCGGGGTTCTTCGCCATGACTATCCCTTGCCGCAGTGCTCGGGTGACCACTGTGTTGACGAATCGCTCTTGCTCTTCGTACTCGCTGTGGTCGAACCATACCAGTTGTACCGGAACGGGCCTGCCGTAGGTTGTCTGGGCCTTCCTCGCGGCCCAATCCTTGATTTCGTCCTTCTTCCATTGGTCTGGCTGCTGCTCGACTATGAGCATTATGTCCACGTCAGAGCGGTGCTCGTCATGGTCGCCTCGGGCCCGTGACCCGAAGAGGACTGCCGCGTCGGGTCTGATGGCCTCGTAGACTCCCTTGGTCAGTTGCAGAGCGGCGGCGTCGGCGTTTTGGTTCGCGCTCATTCTGCTTCTTTTCTCTCGAGTTGTATCCGTGGTTCTGTGCCGTGATGCGTTGTTCGCCTTGCGTTTCAAGGCGTCAGCATCCATACCGTCTCCTTTGGGTCTCGTTGATGCGTCGACGCAGGTTTCCAGTTCTGGCCGTCTGAAGATCCTGGTTGCGGCCCATTTATTGTGCAAAGCGCGGGTTTTGATTTTTCGATAACACTCCCATATCCTCTCATTTTCTCCCATTTAGCTTCTTTTTGGAGAAGTGTTAAATTTGCTTCCGCGCAGAGGGATGTTATGCCGGCAGGTCTATGATAACGAAGGGTTGCCGAGGATGGGAAGCGGCAAGTGTCATAAGAATCCCGGAGATGATTTATAAAGTACGGAGTGACAGGCGTTGAGAGCCGTATGAGTGGCTTGTCATTACGCCTTCGGCGGCGCTCTGCTACACTGGTGACCGGCGCAAGCCGCCGATGCACTACTTACAGGCTGACAAGGGTATGTAAAATTGAGATTATAGCTACGAACCGACCCCACCGCTCCTGGATTCCGGCCTACGCCGGAATGACGGAATGGGCCCGCCTGGATTCCGGCCTACGCCGGAATGACGGAATGGGCTCGCCTGGATTCCGGCCTACGCCGGAATGACGGAATGGGCCCGATGCGGAATGGGCCCGATAGTGAGCATCTGGGAGCGGTTTTGTATTTGAGCAAGCCTACCCTACTATGCGGTCTCACGTTCAACTGCGTAAAGTCCCAAATGAAATACATACCCTTGTCAGCTACTTACAGGGGGAAGAGGTCAGATGGTTGAAATCAGGCCGAACCGGGCCAAGGAAAAGCTACAGCGCAATGAGTTGGTAACCACCATATCCGGGCTTCAGTCGAGCGACGTCATCGACTTTCTGGGGCCCATCGGGTTTGATGCGGCATGGATTGAAGGGGAGCACGGGAGCGTGACCTGGGAGCAACTGGGCGATATGACCAGGGCGTGCGACCTGTGGGGTATGACATCCATTACCAGAGTGGCGGCCAACGAGCCGTCGCTGATAACGCGCACGCTGGACCGGGGTTCCATGGGCATCGTGGTTCCCCACGTCAATACCAAGGGCGCCGCGGAACGCGCCGCGCGGTGCACCAAGTACGCCCCGTTGGGAGAGCGGGGAATGTTCGGCGGCCGCCAGTCATTCGGCGTGGGCGATTACTTTCACCGGGCCAACGACCAGACCATGCTGATTGTCCTGCTGGAGGAGATCGAGGCTCTCCAGAACCTGGACGAGATCCTGCAAGTGGACAACATCGACGTGTTTTTCGTGGCCCCGTCCGACTTGGCCCAGACCATGGGGCACATCGGCGACACGGGCCATCCTGAGGTGCAATCGGCCATCGACGACGCGATCAGCCGGATCATAGCAGCGGGCAGGACGGCGGGGACCTTGGTCAACGACGATAACGTAGCGTCCTACGCGGCGAAGGGCGTCAGGTTCGTGATGACGTCCTGGAACGCTTGGGTAGGGCGGGGCGCCAGCCAATTCTTGAGCAAGGCCCGGGGATAGGAGACTGACCTCACTCTAACCCTCTCTCGCTGGGCTGACAAGGGTATGTAAAATTGAGATTATAGCTACGAACCGGCCCCACCGCCCCTGGATTCCGGCCTACGCCGGAATGACGGAATGGCCCGCCTGGATTCCGGCCTACGCCGGAATGACGGAATGGGCCCGCCTGGATTCCGGCCTACGCCGGAATGACGGAATGGGCCCGCCTGGATTCCGGCCTACGCCGGAATGACGGAATGGGCCCGCCTGGATTCCGGCCTACGCCGGAATGACGAAATGGGCCCGCCTGGATTCCGGCCTACGCCGGAATGACGAAATGGGCCCGCTTGGATTCCGGCCTACGCCGGAATGACGAAATGGGCCCGCTTGGATTCCGGCCTACGCCGGAATGACGGGATGGGCCCGCCTGGATTCCGGCCTACGCCGGAATGACGAAATGGGCCCGCCTGGATTCCGGCCTACGCCGGAATGACGGAATGGGCCCGCCTGGATTCCGGCCTACGCCGGAATGACGGAATGGGCCCGCCTGGATTCCGGCCTGCGCCGGAATGACGGAATGGGCCCGATACGGAATGGGCCCGATAGTGAGCATTTGGGAGCGGTTTTGTATTTGAGCAAGCCTACCCTACTATGCGGTCTCACGTTCAACTGCGTAAAGTCCCAAATGAAATACATACCCTTGTCAGCTCTCGCTGGGAGAGGGGATTTCAGGGGAGGCACCGGAAGGCGGCGAGTTCCGGGCGTCGGGCTTGAGGGGGAGCAAAAGCAGCCCGCCCAACACGAACAGAGCGGTACAGCCGATCAACAGCGCGGAGTAGCCCGATGCGGCTTGGGCGCGGTTGAGCAGGTCCACTCCTGGTCCCAGAAGCTTGGCCAACGCCGTGCCGCCGATGGTTGACAAGTTAACCAAGCCCATGTGCAATGCCTCTTTCCCCGACGTGCCCATCTCGTTGGCCAAGGCCCAGTTGGAACTGAGCAAAGCACCCACCGAAAAGCCGATCAAGGTGCCGATTATCAGCACTCCGAGGGTGGTGTCGGTATATAGCATCAAGAGTGTGCCGACCGCTGCTCCGGCAGCCCCGGCGATAATGGCCGGTTTGTGCCCAATCCGGTTGGAGAACCATCCCGCCAAGTATGCGCCGACTGCCACTGCTCCGCCCACTACCAGTATCATGTCGCCAAAGTCTTGGACTGGGGACTCCAAGCCGACTTTGTCGCGAAAGAAGAACAGTCCGTAGGTCTGGAACACGGCGATGGCGGTGACCATCAATAGCCGGGATATGACGAACAGCTTGAGTTGAGGGTGAAGCCCAGCGTCCGCAGGGGCCTGCCGCCGAGGTTGGGGGCGGGACTGCAACGTCAACACGGTCCAGGAGGTGATGCCAGTCCCCACGATCAAGTTTATACCCAGCACCACCAAGATAACCCACAGCCACTCTATCGCGTTTCCGAAGTCGTACCACCCCATAAAGACCGAAGCAATCTTGATGAAGGCCAAGCCTCCGATGGCATCGGCAAGGATTTTGAAGGCGGAGGCTACTCCGGTGCGGGATGGCGGCACCAGGTCCTGGATCAGGGCTTGGTATGGACCGTAGGCGACGTTGACGGCGGCTTGAACGAAAAGCCAGACAGCGAACAGGACCCAGTAGATGGGCGCCAAGCCGATGCCGACCATCCCAGCGCTGGCCAAGCCGCAACCAGCAATCAAGTACGGGACGCGCCGGCCAAGAAAAGTCCTGGTACGGTCGCTCAGCCGTCCAACAAAGACCTGTACCCCCCCGCCCACTATCAGGCCCGAAAGGCCCAATGCCGCGAGAAAGGTGTTTTTGAGCGCTTCGGGAGCCAGCACCAAGACCAGCACGGGTAAAACCACCGTGTCGATGGCCAAGTAGAATCCACTCATCCCGACGCCGAAGGCATTGAGCCTGAACAGCGTCAGGCTGGTCCAGTCGCGCTCCGCTGCTAATGACATATTTAGTCAGCTATGATACAACACAATCTGTTACGCCGTTCCCTTATGCTAATACGGGTTGAAACCGGTAACGGTCGTCAAATTACGCGGAGTTGCGCCCGTTTTGAAGATTTGCTCGCTCTTGCCCAGCGGAACGGAAATTTTATACGCCCTTGACCTCGACGACCAACTGATCGGGGTCAGCGACCTGTGCGATTACCCTCCGGCGGCGCGGGAAAAACCGGTGGTCTCCCGCAGCCGGATCGACGTTGCTTCGTCGTCCAGTGACGAGGTAGAGGAGCAGATGCGCCGGATTCTTGACGCTGGCGAAAGCCCCTACGAGTTGGACATGGAGTGGGTATGGCGCGAGTCTCCCGACGTGGTGCTTACGCAGGACCTGTGCTACTTTTGCGAAATAGACGCATCCACGGTCAATGAAGCAGTCCATCTCTTGCCCGCCCAGCCGGAAGTTGTAGTCCTCCGCCCAAGGACGTTGAACGAGATATTGGACACCATTCTGGAGATAGGCCAAGTCTGCAAAGCAGAGACGAAGGCAGAGGCATTGGTCGCCGAGTTGCGATGCCGCATGGAAGCCGTCAGGCGCGTTACGGCTGCGGTGAAGGAACGGCCAAGGGTTTTCTCATTGGAGGGGATTAACCCTATAGCGATCGGGGGCCATTGGATACCGGACCTGTTGGAAATGGCGGGAGCAAGCCCGGGGCCGTTCCCGCCCGGCTCTCCGGCGTACCGGCCCGCTTGGGAAACGATCATGGATTACGCGCCGGAGAAATTGTTCATCGACCTGTGCTCTTCCGACTTGGACCGGGGCCTACGGGAGGTCCCGTGGCTGGCGGGTCTTGACGGTTGGCGGGATGTCCCGGCGGTGCAGGCGGGCGAAGTATATCTGATAGACCACGTATACTTCAGCAATCCGGGGCCCCGGGTAATACAGGGGCTTGAGATATTGGCCCAGTTGATTAACCCCGGCTATTTCCAGGGCCAAATACCCCCTGGCACGGTGCTCAAGTTCGATCCAGCGATGGGAGAAGGCTTGCCGCCCGGCGATATATCCCGTTGCTTTAAGCCCTTTCCACCGATTGGGACGTGATGCACTGGTGTAATAATAGGCGATACTGCGAAAGAATCCCCGACCGGCGGCGGTCTGCCGTCTGCCATTGGCGCGGCTTTAACAGAATGCTTATAATAGGGAAAACTCCCGGGGAAGAGTAGAGATTTGGTTTCCAAAGATGACTTCAGGTCTGCCATGTCCCATTTCGCCACCGGGGTCACGGTGATTACCACTATTGACGATGAAGGCCAGCCTCACGCCATGACCGCCAACTCCTTCACGTCGGTCTGCTTGGAGCCTCCGGTGGTATTGGTGTGCGTCGCCCACGGCACGAACACCTACAAATTCCTGGACAAGGACCAAAGGTTCGGGGTGAATATCCTGCGGCAGGAACAACAGGACCTGGGGGCCTATTTCGCAAAGCGCCCGGAAGACAGGAAAGGGGACGTGGACTACAGCTACGCTGACGGCGAAGTTGGTCCTTCGTGCTTGGACGAGAGCATGGTCTTCTTTGGCTGCCAAGTGATCGGGGCCCACGTGTACGGGGACCACACCATCTTCCTGGGAGAAGTGAAGGAGATCAAACAGAACGACGCGGGCGACCCGCTTATGTTCTACCGGAGCCGGTGGTACAACCCTTCAGAAGGCTGATACCTGAGCGTATCAAGCCGCGCCCCGGCGCTCATTTGAGAACGGATAGAAATCGCTCTATCTGTTCGTTGACCTGCTGGTACTTCTGCAACTGCACGTAGTGACCGCCTCCCGGTATGACCTCTTTCCTGGCCCCTTTGATCTTATCGGTCAGATAGTCCGAGTACTTGACCGGGGTCATCACGTCGTCACTGCCGCAAACGATCTGGGTCGGCAGTGAAATGCCGTGGACGTCCTGCATGATGTCGAACCGGTCGCAAGCCTGGAAATCGTTCAGCTCCACGTCGGGTCCCACCTCGTCGGCCCTCTTCAGCAGAACGTTATAAATGTCCTGGTCGACGCCCTTGTAGTACTCTTTCTGTCTTTCCATCCAATCGGCGTGATTCTCACCCGGATTGGCGCAGCGGTCCATGTAATCAGGATGAACGCGCAGCCTGGCGCCGGTGCCTATCAATATGATGCCTTTCAATTCGTCGGGGTAGCGCAAGGCGTAAAGCTGAGTTATGGCTCCGCCCATGGAGTGGCCGCAGAGCACGATGTCCTTGTACCGGCGCGCGGTATTGAAACCCCTAACCCACTCCACATATCCCTCGATGGAGGTACACGGCTTGCCGAAGGGGTGTCCGGGGAGGTCGATCGCCTTAGAGTTCCGGAAGTGCCTCAATTGATAGTAAAACGACAAACTCGAACCACCGGCGCCGTGAACGAAGACCAGTTTCATACACTCCTCGCTAAGTTATTTTCGTTGCGTACTGCGCAACCATGATAGTGTTACTTGGATAATATTCGCCAGATATTTTAAAATCAACCAACGGCTAAATCAAGAGGTCAAGCAAATTACCTCGGGGCCTTTTCATTTTCCGGATCAGGTCAAATGGGTCTCGTCTTTCCCGCGAAAGCGGGAACCTACATGACCGTGGCCTATGGCAACCTTCTCGTGGCAGAACCATATGGATTCCCGCCTGCGCGGGAAAGACGGGAGAATGAAGAGGTCAAGCAAATTACCCTCAAGAACCAAGGTCTCGATTGATGGAAGGCTTGATTGCCATGTGGCGGCGCACGTCTCCGATTTACTTGCCTCCCGACAATGGGGGTTGGGTCCCATTGGATGACCCGTTGCTGGAATGCTGCCCGTTTGCCGGGGTCTCGGCCCTTGTGTGCAAGTTTTCCTGGAAACAGGCGATTGACACCACGTGGTCGTCGGGCTCCCTGTCCCGCCACACGATCACTCCTTGGGTGTTCCGGCTGGTGGTGACCCGAACGTCCTGCAACGTAATCCGCACTACTTGAGCCTTCGCGGAGATTATAAGTATCTCTTGGCCTGGGGCGTCGGTCACCACGCGGGCGGCGGCCACCGGACCAGTCTTCTCCGTCACCTTGAAGGTGCGGACACCTTGTACTCCACGGGAATGGGACTCGTACCGATGCACGGGCGTTGACTTGCCGTATCCTCGTTGGCTGACAATCAGGAGGTGGCTTTTGGGGGGCGCCGGAGCCATAGATACGATTTGGTCGCCTTCCAGCAACTTCATCCCGCGGACACCGCCGGCAGTTCGTGACTTGGGCAGCAGATCGCTTACGGGGAACTTTACAGATTGGCCATTCTCCGACACCATCAGGATGTGGGGAGCTTCGCCAACTCGGCTCACGGCTACAAGTTCGTCACCCTCTTCCAAGTCCATCACTATAAGGCCGGCAGCACGCATGTTGGAAAGTTCCCCGGTCTTCAGGGCCTTGATTTCGCCCTTGCGGGTGGCCAGCACCAAGAGATAATCGTCCTTGGGGTTTTCGATGGACAGCATCGCTTGGACCTGCTCACCGCGGGACAGGGGCAGCAGGTTGACCAATGGGACGCCGCGTGTGGTGCGTGAAGAGTCGCCGCCGATCTGGAACGCCCTGAGAGGGTACACTCGCCCCCGGTTGGTGAAGAAGAAGATGGTGTCGTGGGTATCGACCACCACCAAGTCCAGAAGGGCGTCGTCGTCCCGGGTGGTCATTCCCCGCACTCCTTTGCCTCCCCGGTGCTGGGTACGGTAGGTCTCGCACGGAATCCGTTTGATGTACCCCTTCTGGCTGAGAGTGACGACCACATCCTGATGAGCAATGAACTGCTCCGCTGTTTGGTCCCCCACCTCTTCGTCGTGGATAATGGTCCGCCGGGCGTCGCCGAAGTCCTTCCTGAGTGTTGCCGTCTCCTCTTTCACGACCCCCAGTATCTTCTCTTCGCTGGCGAGCAATGCTTCCAAGTCGGCAATGGTCTTCAACAACTCCTCGTGCTCTTTTTCCAGCCGTTCCCGCTCCAGCGCGGCCAAGCGCCTCAACTGCATATCCAGGATGGCTTGGGCTTGCACTTGGCTGAGCTGCATCTGCTCCATCAATGCGTTGCGGGCCGTCTCCACGTCGGCGGACCCCCGGATGATGGCGATGATTTCGTCGATACGGTCCAAGGCCATCAATAGTCCTTGGACCACGTGGTCGCGGTCCTGAGCCCGCTTCAGCAGGAACTCGGACCGGCGGCGTATCACCTCTTCCCGGTGTTGGATGAAGAGGGACAGGGCCATTTTCAACGGCAGCACTTGGGGCTGGCCGTCAACCAACGCCAGCATGATGCTGTTGAACGAGCTGCGCAGGGCGGTGTGACGGAACAGGTTGTTGAGAATGACGTTCGACTGGGCGTCCCGGCGCAATTCAATGACGATGCGCATTCCGTGGCGGTCGGACTCGTCCCGTATGTCGGATATTCCGTCTACCCGTTTCTCCCTGACCAGTTGGGCGATTTTCTCCACCAACGTAGCTTTGTTTACTTGGTAGGGCAACTCGGTGACGATAATCTGTTCCCGACCGTTCCGCATTTCTTCGATAGAAGTGGTCGCTTCCATGACGACGCGGCCGCGTCCGGTGGTGTAGGTATCCACGATTCCCGTGGTGCCCCGGATGTTGCCGGCGGTAGGGAAGTCGGGGCCTCGGACGAATTGCATCAGGTCTTCGGTGACGCAGTCGGGGTGTTCTATGAGGTAGGAGACGGCGTCGCAGACTTCGGTCAGGTTGTGGGGCGGGATGTTGGTCGCCATACCGACGGCGATGCCGGTTGCGCCGTTGACCAGCATGTTGGGGAGCCGGCTGGGCAACACCCGGGGTTCCTGAATAGAGTCGTCGAAGTTGAGGCTGAAATCTACGGTGTTGTAGTCTATGTCGGCCAGCATCTCGTCGGCTATCTGAGTCAGCCGGGCTTCCGTGTAGCGCATGGCTGCGGGCGGGTCGCCGTCAACGCTGCCAAAGTTGCCTTGGCCGTCGATCAGCGGATACCGCAGCGAGAAAGGCTGGGCCAATCGCACCAGCGTGTCGTAGACGGAAGCCTCTCCGTGGGGATGGAACTTACCCAGCACCTCTCCGGCGATACGGGCGCTCTTGCGATGAGCCGAGCCGGGCCTTATACCCATTTCGTGCATCGCGTACAGGATGCGGCGTTGCACTGGCTTCAGCCCGTCGCGGACGTCGGGCAGTGCGCGGGATACGATGACGCTCATCGCGTAGTTGAGGTACGAGGTGCGCATCTCTTCTTCGATGTGCACCATCTTGATATGTTCCGATGGCGGAGTTGGGCTAGTGGTTACCATAAGTCACTCCTCCTCGACTCGTCCTTCACTCGCCCGCCGGTTTTCTCCGCATCCCGGGCCTTGCTACGCGGAGGGGCCAAGCCTGATGAGACCTGCGTTTATTCCGGCAGTTGCGGGCGCCTGGCCTGGAGTATCCGGGTACTTGACCATCAAGCCTGGGCTCTGAAACGGGGCAGACCTGCACAGGCGTGCTCATACATTTCAGGGTATGCCGGGTCCCATCGCATTGTCAGCGACGCGCTGAAAAGGCCTCGCTACGTTGCTGCAACCCCTTGAAAAGGTTGGCGAATGAGCGGGGCACTTCGTCCTGGCGCTCGGGATGGCACTGCACCCCGATTACCCAGCTATGCTCCGGACTCTCGAGACCCTCAACCAAGCCGTCATCCACCGAAAAGGCCGTGGCCATCAACCTTGGCGCCCGTTGGGCTTCTTTCAAGCCCTGATGATGGAGGCTGTTCACTTTGAAGAAACCCGCCGAACCGATCACGGCCGCCGCCTTGGCACCAGGGGCCAGATATATGAGGTGGGACTTGGGGACCCAACGCCCGTCCTTCCGCTCCGCTCGATGGTCAGGCAAGTCTTGAATCAGCTTGCCCCCGAATGCTACGTTCAGTAACTGCATCCCTCTGCAGATGGCCAGCACGGGCATGTCCCGTTCCAGCGCGTAATCCAAGACCCGAAACTCCAAATCGTCGAGGTCGCGGTGGATTTCAACTCCCGCGCCGGGACGCACCGACTCGCCGTAGAAAGAAGGGTCTATATCGGGGCCGCCGGTCAGCAGGAGGGCGCCTGCATCGTCCATGAGTTGGGGCGCAGGCGATGAACCGCTGGTTTCAGGTGTTATAAGGCGCGTCACGAGGCCCAAGGATTCTATGATTTGAATGTACCGGCGCGCGTTACGAAGATCGTCAGAGGTAACAGCAATTACTGCCATACTACTCGCTATTATACCTTGATTCCCATCTCCAAGCAAAGCTTTTTACGTTACGATTGGATGTCAAACTGGAGAGGGTTGGCGGTAGGCCGACGTGTGGTTTGTCGGCCAACTGTGTGAGAAGATAAGTAATATGATGACGGGGTTACCACCGCCCGGCGCCAACGATATTGACGACCATGTAGCAATGAGCCACCGTTTCATTGACCATGCCAGGGCTGAGTTGCGCCGTGGCCACCGCCTCCAAGCGTCCGAGAAAGTCTGGGGCGCGGCTGCCCACGCCCTGAAAGCTATCGCCATTCAACGAGGTTGGCATCATAGCTCGCACATAAGCATTATTGACATTGGCGAACAACTCGCGAGGGAATTCAACCGGGATGATTTTAGCGGTCATGTGAACACGGCAGACTCAATGCACAAGAACTTTTATGAGAACAACAGGCGAGCAGGCGCTATTTTGTCAGCCATAAATGATGTTGAGAGCTTCGTTGCCAAGCTGGACGAGGTTCGAGCTTTGCCGCCCCGGCCCTTTACGGTCACTGACAACGAAGACAGGGACCGGTTGGGAAGTCTCTTGGGATTACGGCGGGGAGCGCGGCCCGCGATAGGCAGCGACTCCAATGTTGGATTCAGTCAAACACATCGGGAGGATGATTGACGGCCAACCCCGGTGACGCAGCCTTGGACGGACGGTCAACCGCCAGCAGAAAGTCATGCTCGTTTGGTCTTAACCCAATTGCCTCTAAACGCCCGGTTTGATAAGCTTAGGGCGTATTTACCTTCGCGAGTGAGAGCAATATGAAGGAAGTCATACAGGAAGCCATCAAACTTCTGGAAGGCGGCCAACCGGGAGTGTTGGCGACGGTGGTGCGGACCAAGGGATCTACTCCGCAGAAGTCGGGCGCCATGCTTCTGGTGCGCGCCGACGGAACCGGGGTGGGAACATTGGGCGGCGGGTGCGTTGAAGGGGACATCTGGTTCGCGGCCAAAGAGATGCTGCGCCGCCATAGCGGGCCGGAATTCAAGGACTATTTCCTTAACGAGGACATCGCAGCCCGGGATGGACTGGTCTGCGGCGGCACGATGTATTTTTACTTGGAGCCGGTGTGGGAGCCGGAGGACTTTGTGCCCATCGGCGCGGAACTTGTTCAAGCCTACGAAGGCGGAGAGCCGGTAGCCCTCGCCACGGTGGTCAATGTTCCATCGGGCCGTCCTGGCTTGGGTTCCAAGTTGCTGCTTCGGATGGACGGAACGACCGTCGGCACCTTGGGCGACGCCGCATTGGACGACAGGGCGGTCGACATCGCCACCCGGGTATCTGAAGTCGGCAACATAGAGTCGTTCACCACCGATAACGGCATGGAGGTCTTCATCGAAGGATTCACCACGCCGCCGACCTTGGTGATGGTGGGCGGAGGTCACGTGGGCAAAGCCACGGCGGACTTGGCCCACACGCTGGGATACCGGGTTTACGTGGTAGACGACCGGCCGGAGTTCTGTAACGCCGAGCGGTTCCCTTACGCTGAGCAGACCTTGGTTTCCAGCTACGACGAATGGGCCAACCACTTGGAGTTAAACGTCAACAGCTTCGTGGTGGTCGCTACCAGAGGCCACCGCTACGACGACATGGCCCTGGAGTCCGCGATGTCCACCCGCGCCAGGTACTTGGGCCTGCTGGGCAGCCGCCGCAAGAACATGATGATTTACCAAAGACTGATGCGCGAGGGCATCCCAGCGGACAGGTTAAAGCAGGTACGCGCTCCCGTTGGACTGGATATAGGGGCGCTGACGCCGGAAGAATTGGCGGTGAGCATCATGTCCGAGATTATCATGGTGCGGCGCGGAGGAGCCGGTTCTCCTCTCCAAATGGCAGAGTGGTTCGTAGACCGCGCGGCTGACATTGTACAACGGAAGGTGGAGGTCCCGGCCTCAGAGGTCTGACGTGGCGGCCGTCGCTGCCATATTATTGTCTGCCGGAGAGTCCCGCCGGATGGGGCGTCCCAAAGCCCTGTTGCCATGGCGGGGCTCTTCTCTATTGCGGCACCAAGTCACCGCTCTTACAGAAGCGGGAGCGGGGCGGGTTGTGGTGGTGCTAGGGCATCAGCCTGAAAACCTGCTGCCGGAGTTGCAGGGGTTGACAGGGGTGGATTGGGCAATCAACAGGGACTACCTGCAGGGCAAGACCACGTCTATCAAGACCGGCGTCAGGGCGGTTATTGACGACCGGCCAGAATGCCTGTTGCTTCTGAATGTTGACCAGCCCCGCAGTGCGGATGCCGTAGGCCGGGTGCTGCAAGAACACCGGCCGGGCGGCTCCTTGGTGACCATCCCTACCTGTAATGGCAAAGGGGGACACCCCATAGTCCTCGACGGCTCGCTGTTGGACGAACTGCTGGATATAAACGAGGAGACCCTTGGCATCAAAGCGGTAGTTCAGCGACACCAGAAATCGGTCCGCCGGGTTGAGGTGGGTATCCCTGAGGTCCTCTGGGATATGAACACGCCGGAGCAGTACGAGGCGGCGCTAAAGGCGGCTACCTAAACTAAAGCCAAGGTGAAACCCGCAGGGATTCTCATGAGTGTCTATGTATATTTCACCTTGGCTTTAGTTTAGGTTCTGTTGACATTTGCGAAATCAGGCAGTCCAGTAACCCCATAACGTCATTCCCGCGAAAGCGGGAATCCAGAAGCACTATCAGCCAGTCACGTTCTCTCCGATTAGAAGTCTATGGATTCCCGCCTGCGCGGGAATGACGAGGAAATGTCAACAGAACCTAGTACACTCTTTTGGCGTTGGATCCCGTGAGACGTGGGCTGAATGAGTCCATACACTGAAGCGTTAACATTCTTTGAAGAACAATCCATTCTATTCACTGACACAGTCGCGCAGACAGAAGAGGTGAAATGAGCTTATGCCTTGGCCTGCGATAGCGGACTTCAACGATGCTGTCCAGACTCCTGAGCTGTGCTTCGAGGGTCCGGAACTCGCCCAAGGGACGATAGCGATAACGCACAGAGGACTGCCGTTGGTGTACTCGGGCAATTTTGCCTGCGTGTACAAGGTAGCCACCGCCAGCGGGGATGTCGCCGTTCGTTGTTTTACCCGCGAGGTTAGGGACCAGCAGGAACGTTACAGCCATCTGACCGAATACCTTAAAGGTGTCTTGCCGGAATCTTTCGTAGGTTTTGAATACCTGAAGTGTGGGATTAAGGTCAAAGGCGAGTGGTATCCCGTAGTTAAAATGGAATGGGCTGCGGGCGACCGGCTGGACAAATTCGTTGGAGACAATATAAATACGCCAGATACCTTCGGAAAGTTGGCAGCCAGATGGAGGGCCGTTAACGGTACGTTGCGGGGCTTGGGGATTGCGCACAATGACCTGCAACACGGGAACGTGATGGTGCAGGACCAGGCCGCGCTTCGTCTGGTAGATTACGACGGAATATTCCTGCCCCGGTTCCAGGGGGAGGACAGCCCGGAGTTGGGCCACAGACACTACCAGCACCCGAAGAGGTCAGCCCAAGACTACCATGCAGGTATAGACAACTTCCCGTCCCTGGTGGTCTATCTAAGCCTGCTGGCTCTCAGGACTGATCCCCGGCTTTGGGACAGGTTCTACAACCAGGATAACCTGCTCTTTACGAAGGACGATTTTGTAGACCCCGCTAATTCCGATTGTTTCAAGGTGCTGAAGAGTAGCCCGGACTCCAATGTTGCCGAACTTGCCGTTAGCCTCGAAGAGTTGTGTGCCCGTCCCCTTGATCAAGTGCCTGACCTGGAAAGTGTCATGCAGGGTACACTGACCGCCAATCCACTTCCGGCATCTTTGCCGGCGCGGACTGCCCACACCCTTACCGGAGGATCAGCAAGCTACGGAAATCCAATTCCCAAACTAGAGGAGCCGAGACGCTCAACTTCGCAGGGACCGGTGCAAGCGAAACCAGTCAATCAAGCCCCTGAGCGGAAACAAACTATTCAAGCGCACTGCCCCAACTGCAATGGCCGGAACGCCCGCCTCCGTCGAGACTGGTACTGTCGCACCAACATCCTTCGCTGCCTGAACTGCGACGGTATCTTCGGCAAAACACAAGTGAAGCGTTGCCCCAGTTGTGGCAGTCAAAAGGCCCGCCTCCGACGTGACTGGTGGCACCGGGATCGGCCGCTGCGGTGCCGAGCCTGCAACGTGGTTTACGGTGGCACCGACGAGAGAGCACCCAACGAACCCGTAGTAGGCAAAACACCACACCTGAACCGCCTGCTTCACGAGGCAGCCGGACTGCACGTGGAGCATGAAACTCTCGTTGACCGCGCCCGGGGCGCGATGATGGGCATTGCCGCGGGCAATTTGCTCGGCCTCGCTGCGGAAGGCTGGAGCCATCGGGACATCGCGGTCAAATACCCGGCCGGCATCCGGGACATTGACCCCAAGGAAGTTGCGCGGCGGATGGACGATGACTTGGCTCAATCCATTGAACTGGCGGAAGCCCTGTCGAACGAAGGAAACACTATAGGCATGTTTGCCAAACGCCTGATTGCCTGGCGGCGGGCCAACGGGCGCGGTATAGGTCACACAACAAGACAGTCCATTACTCAGCTAGCCGACGGAATGGAGCCGCCCCATGCGGCCTACGCGGTGTACCGGGCCAAGAGCGGCATTGCCCCGAACGGCGGTATCATGCGCTGCGCGCCGGTAGCCATCTATCACCGGACGCGACCCGCGTTGCTGACGCGAATGTCTGCTGACACCTGTGCGGTAACTCACTACTCACCGCTTAGCCAATGGTCGTGCGTGGCCGCAAACGTAGCCATAGCGATGCTGTTGGCCGGGTCCGAACCGGACTTGCAAAAACTGCTAGAGGCCGCTAAAGCCGACGGATGTCCGGACCTGCTGGCGGCAGGCCGAAAAGCTGGGATAGATACGACCGTGCTGGAACGGGCAACAACAGGCCGGGCCGCGCCTGAGAGCGCAAGTTGGCTGAGAGACAACCAGTCGGCGAAAGGGCACACCGTCTTGACGCTACAGGCCGGGCTGTGGGCCGCGGCAACACCACTGAGCCTTGAAGAGTCGTTGATCGCCGTAGTGAACGCTGGCGGCGACACCGATACCAACGGCGCGTTGGCAGGAGCAGTACTGGGAGCGCGTTACGGCGCATCGGCCATACCCCGCCGCTGGAAGGCGTACATAGCTCAGAAAGAGAGACTGGCCAAGCTTGGCGAGCATCTGCTGGCGCACTAGGTCGCGTGGACAAACCACTGATTGACCGCAGGTTGTTTGCGATGGAGTTTGTCAGCGCTATCTACAGATAGGGAGTATGGGCCATGCACCCCATGAATCGTTTCTTGATGCATTTTCCAGACGAGATTGTGTCCCATTGAGGTGAGCTATGCCGGGATTCGGCCTGGTGGTGAATGACGAAAACGAAATCCTGCTAATTCAACGTGGGTACGGCAAAGAAGAAGGTAAGTGGAGCCTGCCTGGAGGAAGGAAAGATAAAGGGGAAAGCCTCAAGTCTACCGCCGTCAGGGAAACTCTTGAAGAAACGGGCATCAGGATGACTGCCGACGACCTGTATTACAAGGGCAGGCGGCACCCTTTCGAGGTATGGCGCGGAAGGCGCATAGGCGGACGCTTGAAGGTGCAAAGAAAAGAATGCCTGGATGCCAAGTGGTTCCAAGCCGACATGCTGCCCCATGATGATAACCTGGCGTTCAACCCGGACAAAATAGTTATAGGGAAATGGGCAGCCGAGAATCCGGGAGGCCGGAGGGTATATTACCCTCGCTACAGAATGGATAGAGCGGGCTTTGGCTTGGTGGTAAGCGACAATAGTGAAGTCCTCTTGGTCCAACGCAAGAGGGGTCTGAGGGCAGGTAAATGGAGTATCCCTGGCGGAAGCAGCAAATCTGACGAAAGGCGCATAGATGCTGCCATCAGGGAGACACGGAACGCTACCGGTATCGTATTCACGCCTGACAGTTTGTATCTCGAGAACAGGCACCGGGCCAGAGTATGGCTGGGAAGGCCCGGTTCGCAGCGAGGTAAGTCCTCCGATAGCCGTTGGTTTCCGATACACGAACTGCCCGACGACGATAGCCTGGGCTTCGCTATAGACGTGAGGACTATCGAGAAGTGGGCATCTGAGAACAGAGGAAACCACCGGGTCCACTATAACTAAAGCTAAGGTGAAATACGCATATGGAGGAAGTCAGCCGGTGGCGCCGAATACCCTCCGGGTACAAGTGGAAGAGCTTCACTGTGGCATCTAAGCCCATCTTCATCGCCTCGCAAATGTAGATCCCACCTTGGCTTTGGTTTAGTCCAGTACCGCCCGCCCGTTGGTTGTTGAGATACCCAAGGCCCGGCGTCGGCCACTGCCAAACCGGAACGGCCCTTCGGCTTAAGCAGATTGGGTGCGGAGGGCATTATTCCCCCGCATGAACATGGTGGCTATCAGTCCAAGGAAGAACAGCATGGCAGCGCAATAAAAGGCCGTTTCCCATCCCCAGAACCCCACCAGCAGGCCCACGACCGCGGCTGCCGCAGCTCCGAAAAAGGCGTTGCTGCCCCACATCAACCCCATGAAGGTGGCGTCCAGTCCCCGCCCTGCTACTTCATCTATGGCCGCCGCTTGCGTCAGTGAACTGACCGAGGAGTGGAATAGCCCAAACAGGACCACCGACACCGTCATCCAAATGCCGCCGCCGCTTATCGCCGTCGTCAGGGAGAGAAGGACCGAGATTGCCATAAGGGCGGCTATGATCGGGCGGCGCCCAATGTGGTCTGATAAAGCGCCGAACAGGGGCCCGGATACAATGCCCGGCGCGGACACCAAAGCTACGTGGATTGCTGCAATCATGAAGCTTTGGTCCAACCCTTCCTTGAGGTACAAAGGCAGGAAGAAGATGTAGGACCTGTCTCCCATTCCCCGTACAGCGGACACGACAAAAATAGCCCACATGCCGGTCCCATGAAATGCCAGGCGCATACTGGCTATTTGGTTGCGCAGGTTGCTGCGCACAGAGACCACGGCGGGTTGGGAGCCGGCTACCTTCCAGAGGAGGACGAGCACCAACAGCCCCATCGCCACGGCCAGCGGCGTGCCCCCGCCTATAATCCAGCGCCAACTCACGAACCCGAGCAACGCGCCGGCCACCAGCGGCCCCACCAAGTCGCCAATGCTGCCGGTAGCTCTATGGAGCGAGATGTAGAGCCCGCGCTGCTTGGGGAAGCGCTGGGACAGAAGCGCCAATGCCGGAGGGTGCCAGAGGGCGTTTCCCATGGAAGCAATGAACAGGGCAGCCAGGATCAGGCCGTAGACCGGTGATATGGACACCAGGAAGAACCCGAAGCCCATCAACACCATGCTGCCGGCCAGCACCTGCTCGCTGCGGTGCCGGAAAAGGTCCACCAGGACCCCGCTGCCGATGCTCGTCGCGCCGGCTGTAAGTTGCCTTACGGCGGACATAATGCCCGCTTGGAAGGGGTTCAAGCCCAAGTCGACGTAGATCGCCGCCACCAGCACCGGGAAACTGTGGGAGTACAGGTGCTCCAGTCCGTGAGCGCTAAGGATGGTGGAGGCAATGGTCCTGGATTTCGCACCTCCCCGGTTTTCTTGCAGTGTGCCATTGCCGGCGCCGGTAGACCTGATCAACGAATCCAACCTGCCTTTTTCGCTTTATGATAACCCGAGGAAGCCGACCGGCCCTTGGGCAAACTCCCGGCAGTATACACCGCTGGACTACCGGCGAACAGGCGGGTTGCGATGCGAACAGGACCAACTGTTTGACGTCAACAACTATGTCTGCCGGCGCATCTACGATGAGGCGGTTTGCCAGGCGGTGATCGTTGCTTGGGAAGCTTCGGACCGCATCTGCGGGAAGGGGCTGAAGGCGGCGCTGCCGCACTTGGTGGGGTCCATGGAGCGACACGGGCATCCGGACATGAACGTCGAAGTGCGAGAGCGGTTGCTGTCCGCCGGTACGTGAACTACTTCCAACCCTCGTAGAAGCCTCAGAAGTTCAGCCTGGGAATCGGGCTTGCCTGTACCCATTGCCTTTCTGAGATTTCATCAGAATGCTCTGGGCACGGCTGTTCCCAACGAGCCAGTAGGCTGAGTCTATCATCTGATCGCCCGCAGGGTAGCGGGGCCTTGGTTCTATGTACCGCGACCAAAGGTCGCCCCACGGAATCGAGTGAGGCCTACACACGCGCGTATGGTTTGCTGTACCTATATATCAGTACGTATGCAGTAGTAATCAGGTATTTACATACACAATATTGGAAGTCGTATTATGTCAACGTATTACTACAGTCCGAGTAGCAACGCCAGTCGCTGCGTGTTCTTCGCCACCTGCCAGTCCACTTCACACTCCCGGTTCTCCTCACGCTTGTGAACTCCTTTATATCCGGCGTCGCACCACTATATCCGGCGTCGCACCACACCGTCGTCTCCCTGCCGTGCAGCAGATAGTCCGCCTCGGTAATGTCATGCGCGTTGGCCGCCGTGGTGCTCATGCTGTGCACCAAGCCCGTGTCCGCGTCCACCCCAATATGCATCTTCATGATCAACACGGACTTGTTCAGAGGATTCCTCAGGTTGAGTCTCCCAGCATTTGACTATTCTCCCCACTGATATATTATGTAACGTGAAGAGCGTATCTATCTGTCCGGTGGCGTGCCCCAAGCCAAAGGACCGAGGATAGATGCTTGTCAAGCAGATGGACTATGATTTATTCTGAGCAATGTAGCCTCCGGATGCTGGCGGAACCGGCTGGCCCGGCACAGCATATTGTGCCCGGGAATGCCAACTCCCGGAAGTGGGTTTCCCGCCGCAACTACCGCTGCTTCCTCCCCTGCGACCCTTAGCTCCAGCGTCCCCACGGCTAGCGTCATCGCCGTCCAACCCTTTGCTGAACCTGCGAGGACCGTCGTCGGCTTTTGCCATCGCCGGTGTGTGCTTGTAATTGGCTGGTGCGCCGCCGGTGAGGGAACTTTGTACGTCCCGCAAACCCCAAATCTAAAAATCGAGGTTAGACCCTATGCGAATCGTTTTGAGATCCAAGATTCACAGGGCCTGGGTGACCGGAGCCAATCCGGACTATATAGGCAGCGTTATTATTGACGCCGCTCTCATGGACAAAGTGGACTTGTGGGAATACGAGAAAGTCCTCCTTTGCAACGTAACGAATGGCCAACGGTGGGAGACCTATGCCCTGCCCGGAGAGTGGGGGTCTGGTGAAGTGTCGGTGCAAGGGGCCGGGGCCCTGCTGTGCAACGAAGGCGACTGCCTCATCATTTTGTCGTTTGAAGCATCCGAAGAGCCCATCAAGCCTCAGATGATTCTAGTAGACCAGGATAACCGGTTTGTCGAATATATTGAAGGTGCGCATTATGAGCATCAGCCGATTCACTGAGCAAGATACGGAAGCCTTCTATGACGCTGAAGACGCGCTGTACCGTTCCTTTTGGGACCGGGAAGGCAGCCTCCATTGGGGCTGGTTTGAAAGGGAAGTCGGCCCTGACGTGAAGGGTGATTTCCTGGCAGCCTGCGCCAATCTGAACCGGATCATGCTGGAAAAGGCCCGAATAGGGGCCGACTCCAGGGTGCTGGACTTGGGATGCGGCAATGGCAACACCGCCACTTGGCTAGCAGGGCAGGCTGGTTGCCATGTAACCGGTGTCGACCTGAGCGGCGTTCGCATCGACAACGCCATCGCTGCCATAGCATCCCAGCCTGCCGAGCTACAGTCCCGCCTCACTTTCAAGAAGGCCTCCGCCACGGAATTGCCAGAAAACGGTGAGGCTTTCAGTCATGTATGGAGCCAGGCGACCATTTACCATGTACATGACAAGGAGAAGGCATTGGCCGAGGCTTACCGGGTGCTGGAGCCGGGAGGATGGTTCGTTTTTGACGACCTGACCAAACCCCGGCCGGACATCAGTGACGACGCTCGGCGATACGTTTACGATCGCCTGCTCTTTGACACCGACTTCAGTTTTCAAGGCTACCAGGATGCCTTGAAATCCGCAGGATTTGATGTGACGGAGGCGTTCGACCTCTCCCACCACCTGCAAGAGAGTTACGCCTGTTTGTCGCACATGGCAAAGGAGCAGCAGGCAAAGGACCCGGAAACGTTTCTGGCTCTCTCCTTGGCATATACCCACATGGTAGAGGCGATCCGGCGGGAGGAGTTGGGCTGGGGCCTGTTCGTTTGCAGAAAATAGCCAGGCTGCCCCGCCGGAAACGCAGTAACTCCCGACCAGCGGCGCACCGGCGCAGTATTGTCCAAGGTTCTTCAACGAAAGCCCGCTGTTCGCTAATTGGCCAAGGAGGATTTAATGCCCGAATCTATAGACATCGTTCTGTCCAGCCCTTTTCCCAACTACCATTTCTTCGCGCACAAGATGCGTGAGCTATGCGGACAGATGAACCTCAGTTTCTTCCTGGTCAACGATACTTGGGTTAACGAGTTTCTACAGAAACTTCGTGCCCGCGAGATCTCAGTGCGAGTGCTGCTTGACCTGACCGCCAACCAGACTGTCCAAGACGACCCGTATCTGCTGCTCGCGAGGGAAGTCAAGCGCCAGCACGGCCATGTGATTGACGACCCTGACGTTACTGCTAAAGCCGCCCATAAAGGGCGCTTCCACCAGATGCTGGTCTATAACGATATACCCGTACCGGATACGATAGTTGTCAACCGAAGCGAGTTGGATACGTTCCGGATCACCGACGACATCAAGGAACGACTGGGAGTACCGTTCGTGGTGAAGCCGGCATGGGGTGATTCCGGCGTAGGCGTCGAGGTAGATGCTGAATCCGAAGATGCCCTGCACTGGTCTGCCCAGCAGGCACCCCACTCGGATGCTTTCTTGGTTCAAAAGCGCTTGCAACCAGTCAAAGTGGGCAACCATCTGGGCTGGTTCAGGATGTTCCACATCTGCCGCGAGGTTATTCCCTGCTGGTGGAATCCGGTCACCCATGAATACCAACTGGTGACCCCGGCCCAGATACGGACACACAAGCTCGCCCCGCTGCGCCGGATCATGCGGGGAATTGCACAGGTTTCCCAGATGAAGAAATTCACTTCGGAGATTTGCTTGCACGAAGACGGCAATTTCTACGCCATCGACTACGTCAATGCCGACCCTGATATGAACCCTCGTTCCTTCTATCCAAACGGAGTGCCGGATGAGGTGGTGCGGCACATCGTCTGGTTGCTGTTTTATGAGGGGCTGCACATTGTCAAGCGGGGACATGGTTTCTTTGACGACGAGTTGGTTGAATCGGAATCCAGTCTGAATTGGCTGGAGCAACGCCAACAGGAACAGGCTGTCGGCCAGTAAGCCGACCCCTGCGCCAGAGTTAGTCAAATATGCCTCCTTCGGTCTTTCTTATTATTGTCACCGGCTTATTACCATAGGCGTAACCGGGCTGGCGTCGAGAAGACCCGGTTATATCACCCGAAGAGACAGAGACCCTACACCGCATTTCCAACAACCCGGAAGACCGGATATGGCTGATGCCCGGTGCCGAACACGTCAACGTCTATCGGAAAAACCGAACCACCTACGTCAGCCGGGTTGCTGCCTTCTTTGCAATGCACATGCCCTGAACTGATGCCGATGCCAAGGGAGGCGAGCCATTCGTCCCTACACATAATGGCAACCTTCTGTACTTCTTGACCTGATGACTATCTCAAAACTAACCAGTCCCGCTAACCTCCACTCGAATATGGCCTAAACGTATGGATTCCCGCCTGCTCGGGAATGACGGGTTGGGTGCTGTATTATGTTTGTTGGGTACTTCACCATGTTTTGAGATAGTTTCTTGGTCATCTCTCCATAGCCCGGTCGTAAAACCCAAGGCAATCGCGTTATAAAGCTTGGCGGCCCATTTAATCCCCCGTCTTCACGTTGACAAGGGTATGTATTTCATTTGGGACTTTACGCAGTTGAACGTGAGACCGCATAGTAGGATAGGCTTGCTCAAATACAAAACCGCTCCCAAATGCTCACTATCGGGCCCATTCCGTCATTCCGGCGTAGGCCGGAATCCAGGGGCGGTGGGGCCGGTTCGTAGCTATAATCTCAATTTTACATACCCTTGTCAGCCGTCTTCACGGGGGCAGGCGTCATTCCCGTTTCCACGGGAATCCATAGTCGTTGGAAAGGGTAAATTTGCCTATGGGAGACAGTGTGGATTCCCGCCCCCGCCTGCGCGGGGGTGACGTTCCTGCGCGGGGGTGACGTTCCTGCGCGGGGGTGACGTTCCTGCGCGGGGGTGACGTCCTGCGCGGGGGTGACGTCCTGCGCGGGAATGACGGGAGGTTTTGAATGACGGAAGGTTTCACGGCAGATTTGGCCTGTCTGGTGCACTGATAGTTAAAATGCGATTGCCCGGTCGTAAAACCGTTGTAACGGAGTATCATTCACTATTTCGTAGACCAACGGGAGTATCACTATCGACATTTTAATGTCAGTTCCAGCGTCCGGTCTATCCGAGGGCAGCGCCAGCTTGCTGAAGGACTTTGCTGTCGCCATCGCCATCGCGTCCATCGGCCTGGCCTTGGCCCGGGTGGTTGGACAACCCCCGGTGTTGGGGTACCTGCTGGCCGGATTGCTCATCGGGCCCTTCACCCTGCCCACCCCGCTTATCAGCAATCTTGACACCATCGGGCTGCTCGCGGAATTGGGTTTGGTCCTTCTCTTGTTCGGCATTGGGTTGGAGTTGGGCTGGAGGCGCATACGCAGCATTGGTTTTCAGGTGCTGGTCATTGGCGTGGTAGAAATCAGCGTGTTGACGCTCTTCGGCGTTTGGATTGCCAGCATCCTGCCCGGCGTCGACGGCATCCACGGGTTGTACTTGGGCGGCGCAATCGCCATCAGCAGTTCAGCCATCCTGTTGAAAGGGCTGCGGGATGGAGGCAATCTCAACTCCGGCTGGGGTCGCACCATCGTGGGGATCTTGTTGGTGGAAGACTTTGCCGCCGTCATTTTGCTCACCGTGCTGGCCGGCCTGGCCACTACGGGTTCGGCAAGCCTCGCCGACGTGGGTTGGCTGGTGGCGAAGCTGAGCGTATTTTGCATCACGGTGCTTGTCTTCGGCACTTTGCTGGGATCCAGGCTGATGCGCATGTTTTCCCGGACCAATGCCGATGAGACGGTGTTATTGGCCAGCCTGGGTCTCTGCTTTCTGCTGGCCTTGTGCGCCACCGTCCTGGGGTTGTCGGCTGCGGCGGGAGCGTTTCTCGTTGGAGTCGTAATCGGCGATACGGAGGCCGCGGGCCGGGTTACTCAACTGGTCAGTCCGGTCAGGGATATGTTCGGAGCGCTTTTTTTCCTGTCCATAGGAATGCTCATTGACTACCGGACGCTGGTTGATTTCATCGTCCCTGCTCTGGTGGTGGTGGGAGTGTTCATGGCCGGGAAAATCGCGGCCAATACCGTCGGGTCCATTCTGGCCGGGCGCAGTCCCGGGGATTCGTTGCGGGTCGGCATGACGATGCCGCAAATGGGGGAATTCTCTTTGGCGATCGGCCGGCTCAGCCCATCGGACGCCCTGGGAGTGTCTCCTCTGGGGGCCATCCTTTCCATCGCCACCGCCGCCACATCGGTATTGGCCCCGTTGACTGCGCGCGCCTCGCTGCCTTTGAGCCGGTGGATAGGCCGGCGCTCTCCCGCCATCCTCCACCGCGTCATGCTCGCCGTACGGTTGGGTGTCGATACGTTCTGGTCCGCGTTTTCACTGGAAGGCGAAATCGGCATTCAGCTACGGAATGCCGGACGAAGTATCCTCATCAATACCTGCATCGTAGTGGTAATCGGTGCGGCTGGCACTGCGGCGCTGTTTGCCACTCCGGCATTGTTGGGCGACGCCCTTGAGGTATCAAAGAGTCTTGTCGGCCTGATAATGGTCGGAATAGTTATGGGCTTGAGTACTCCCTCGGTCATTGCTATATGGCGTTCTCTCGAAAGATTGTCGCGTCTCTCGACCATATTTCCTGACGCTGAGGAAGACAATGGAAGCGGGCTAACGCTTCGGCTTACGTTGAGATCGATGGTGAAAAACGGGCTTGCCGCGGTATTTCTGATCCTCCTCTTCCTCCTGAGCCTGCCTCTGATTATCAGGATGCTTTCCTTGGGCAGCCTGACCACTCCTTTGTCGGTAATTCTGCTGGTTGCGCCAATGATTGCAGTGGGAATCTTCAGCTTCAAGGTACATCGGGTTCTTGAGCCGGCGTTCAATGAGACCTTTCTCGAGGATCCTGACGCCGAGGCAAGAAACGTTGAAGAACACTACATAATCGCCGCGGCAACGGACTCTATTCAGGACGAAGGGGACCCTTTGGTAGTAAACGTGATAGACCGGTTGAACGAACAAGGGGAACTAATTCAGTTGCTGGAAGGGAAAGTGGCCCGGCAGCAGGGAGAAAGCGTTGCGAGATCGGAAGACCAGCCAGACACCGCGGGCCATGCTGAAAAGTGAGGGGTATGGCCACACATACGCGGCTGCGGCGATGGGAGATTTGAAGGCTGCCAGGTCGATAGGTCTAATTCCGATAGGTCTTATTCAGGGACAGTGTGCAGCGGCCGGTATTGAGAAATATTGCGGAGTCCGTCCGGCTAATTGTGCCGAACTTGAACAGGAGATTGGCTCAGGTTGCGAAACGGTGGCCAAGCGAGTCGCCCCGAGGCTGGGCAGTACGGTGGGGCACGGCTATGTTCAGGTCGGCGCGCCTGCTGCTCGACGTGGGGGGCATGGACCTCGCCGGGTCCTTGGCTTATTTCACAATCCTGTCCCTCTTTCCCTTGGTCACCGTGATGATCATGGCCTTGTCAATCTTCACGGCCCCGGTGGTGATGCAGGAGAAGCTCGCTGACACGTTGGTCTACTTCTTCCCTGCGTCCCGTGAACTCCTTCAAAATGCCATCATTCGCTTGTTTTCCGGGTCTCTCGCCCTCGGACTCATTGCATTGGCCGGCATCGTAGTTAGCGCCAATGGTCTTTTCATGGCCGCGAACCGGTCTGTGAACAGGGTATTCGGCATCGAAACGAGGAAACCCGTGGGCACGATGACTACGGAGGTGGTAATCGGGACGGTCCTGCTCGTCATGTTCATGTTTTCCGTAGGTTTCACGATTCTTTTCCGGTTCGCCACCAGCGTCGGCGGGACGTCTGCATTTTTGGTTTTCTCCTCCCGGGCCGTGTCGGAGGCGTTGTCGGCCGGGTTGACCGCCATGATGTTCGGAGTTATGTACTACCGCCTGCCAAACACACGGGTTATGTGGAAGGACGCTGCATTTGGCGGCTTGATTGCGGTCGTACTCTTCGAGGCAGGCAAGCACTTGTTCTTCTGGTTTACGAACATGGCTTCGGAAAGAAGCGCCGTCTATGGGCCGGTTGCCTCGGTGGTCATCCTGCTGATGTGGGCGTACATCGTCGGGTTGATATTTCTGTACGGCGCGGCACTGACGAGGTGTGTGGGAGAGCTCCGGCCAGGAGGCTTCCGGGAGACGACCGTCGTCAGCCAACTGTAGCGGCGGGTAAGGACATCAGCCGGTAATCATCTATGACTAATGTGGCTTCGACTAATGTGGCTTCTGGAGCGCCTACCGCCGGAGCAACGCGCTCACGAGATAGGCTTCTTCCGCCAAGGCTCCGGTACAACGCAGGTACGCCTGGCGCCTCGTGCACGATAATTGGCTGGGGATGCGACCATGGTTTCACAAGAGATTGAGCAGCCGTTAACCGTCTCGCCGGAAGAGGCGACGGAGATTGCCGAAGAGGTCCAGGAACTCATCGAAGCCGGCGATGAACAGTCGGCCTGGGAGCGGGTCCGGCACCTGCACCCGGCGGACATCGGAATCATTATGACATCCCTGCCCCGTACGAGCCTGACAAGGGTATGTAAAATTGAGATTATAGCTACGAACCGGCCCCACCGGCCCCACCGCCCCTGGATTCCGGCCTACGCCGGAATGACGGAATGGGCCCGCCTGGATTCCGGCCTACGCCGGAATGACGGAATGGGCCCGATACGGAATGGGCCCGATAGTGAGCATTTGGGAGCGGTTTTGTATTTGAGCAAGCCTACCCTACTATGCGGTCTCACGTTCAACTGCGTAAAGTCCCAAATGAAATACATACCCTTATCAGCCCGTACGAGCAGGGACGCAATCGTTCGGGTCATGTCCCCCCAAACCGTTGCTTGGGTTCTGCGGCATCGGACTGATGACATAGTTGAGTGATGTTCGCTTTTCTTCGTCCAAGGCCAACGCTGACCAGTGGGGAGGTACAACTCAGCCTCCGCCTGATGATTTGGGAAGCCGTGGTCTCCGGCTCCATGTTCACCTTGGGAAGCGGCGGGTTCATGGCGGCCTACGCGCGGGCGCTGGGAGCCAACAATCTTCAAATTGGAGTGCTGGCCGCCCTCCCGTTAATCGCACAGGTGGTGCAACTGCCCGCGATATTGGCAGTCGAGCGTTACCGGGCGCGAAAATCCATCGGACTCCCTGCATTGGCCGGGGCGTACTTCATGTGGATTCCCATTGGCGCCGTGCCCTTCCTGTTGGATGTGCCGGGCGCACCCGCCGTGGGACTGGTGATTGCAACGCTGGCCGTTCGCGGCCTCTTTGGTCCCGTATGGGTAACCGCCTCGACGAGTTGGCTGCGCGACCTCGTTCCCCGCCAGGTGCTGGGGAGTTACCACGGGCGGAGGCTGGCGGCAATGACCGCCGCGATGGCGATTGTTGGACTTGGGGGCAGTTTTTTCGTCCAATGTTGGGAGAGTGTATCGTCGCCCGATAACGCGGTATTGGCCTATTCTTTCCTGCTGTTCGGAGGGACCTTGGTGCTGGGGCCTGTGGGTCTTTGGGCCGTTTCGAGGGCCAGGGACCCTTGATGGCTTCGGCCGTCCAGTCCCGCCAAGGGGCGCTGGCGATTCTCGCAGAGCCGTTGCGGGACCGCAATTTCTCCCAGTTGGTGCGGTTCCTTTTCTTGTGGGAGCATTACCTCCAACTTAGCGATTCCTTTTTTCGCGGTCTTTAGGCTCACCAGGCTGGGGCTTTCCCTGCCTGCTGTCATCGGCCTCACCGTCCTCAGCCAATTGGCCAATGTCGTTTTCCTGAAGGTGTGGGGTCCATTGGCAGACCGGGTTGGGAGCAAGACCGTACTGTCGCTTTCGGCTTCGCTGTTCCTGCTGGTAATTCTCGGTTGGACGTTCACCACCCCACCCGGACCGCTACTTCCTAACCGTGCCGCTCCTGGTGATTCTGCACATATTCGCCAGCATCGCTACGGCAGGCGTGACGCTGACTGTCAGGACCTTGGGGTGCTCAAGGTGGCCCCCCAAGCCGGCGGGTCGGCCTATGTGGGGACCGCCGGCATAGCTGCCAGCGTGGGCTCCGGTATAGGTCCAATCCTTGGCGGCCTGATGGCCGACTATTTCTTGACCCGATCCTTGCACATCGACTTGACCTGGACCTCTCCTGGCAGCCTGGTCCAACTGCCCGCAATTACTCTTGCGGGCTTCGACTTTCTGTTCGCTATCGCTTTTGTACTCGGACTGCTTTCGCTCAACCTTCTCGTAGCGTTGCGGGAGGAGGGAGAAGTCTCCCGCGACGTTGCGTTAACGGAGCTGATGGCCGGCCTTGGTCCTATGGCGCGGGCTGTTTCCTCAGTTCCCGGACTTGGCATCCTGTCTGAGGTCTCGTACGGTTATCTCAGGAGAGCGCCGGGCGCCGACGTCGCCATCGGAGTTATGGCCTACCAACTGGCTTCCTCTACCCAGGCGGCGGTTTCCTCGGTAGGAAGGTGCCGGACATTCGTCCGGGGCGTGGGCAGTCGTGTTTCAATGAGCTTGTACAGGCATTGAGGAAAGCCAGCCTGCAGGTCTATACCATAACCCAATGGTGAACTCAAAGGTTTGTAATACAGTCCGCTTGGCCAACCTCCGAGGACTCGAATAACGGCGACAACAACGGAAGCAACTTCCAGATCCGGGGAGTGCCGCGGACGCTGTTGCGTCGTGACGCCGCCGACTGGCGTATGGTACGCTTCTTATGACATAACTCATCGTTGACCGCACCTTTAGAAAGCAGGCGTACCCCGAATATGAGCCAGCCTCTGGTTGCCCCCTACGGCACTTGGAAATCTCCCGTCTCACTGGAAATGGTTGCCCACGGCGCCGTCAAACTGCTCCGTGTAGCCTTGGACGGACCGGACACCTATTGGGCCGAAGTTCGGCCCGCCGAGGATGGCCGGACCGTCATCGTGAAACGCACACCGGCCGGCGAGTTGGTGGACATTACTCCACCCGGCTTCAATTCGGTCTCCATGGTGAACGAGTACGGCGCCCGCAGCTACACCGTAGCCAATGGGGTTGTGTATTTCTCCAACAATTCTGACCAGCGGGTCTACCGGCAGCGACCGGGTGAAGCACCTGTTCCCATTACGCCCGAGACCGATTTCCGGTACGGCAGCAAAGTGGTCGATCAGGGGCATGGCCGTATCATCTGCACTCGGGAAAACCACACCGACCCGGACGAGGACCATCCTCTCAGCGAAATCGTCGCCTTGGACATTGAAGGTCTGTGTGAACCCCAGGCCCTGCTGGCCGACAACGATTTCCACAGTTCGCCCTGTCTCAGCCCCGACGGAAAGCAGTTGGCGTGGCTCACTTGGGACCACCCCAACATGCCGTGGGACGGCACTGAACTATGGACGGCCCCGTTTTATGAAGACGGCAGTCTGGGAGAAGCGACCTTCGTCGCCGGCGGCGTGGACGAGGCAGTCATACAACCGGAATGGTCCCCGGCAGGCGAGCTTTTCTTCGTCTCCGACCGCAGCAATTGGGCCAACCTCTACCGCTGGCGTGATGGAGAGGTGGAGCCGGTCTATGAGATGGAGGCCGAGTTCTCCCGGGCTAACTGGTGGGTCGGCATGTGCTCTTACGGATTCGACTCGGCCAACAGCCTGGTTTGCAGCTACGCTCAGAATGGTTTCTGGCGGCTTGCCCGGATTTTTCTGGACGATGAGCGGCACGAAAAGCGCTTGGATCATATCGTAATTCCCTACTGGGAAATGGGACAAGGGGACCTCCAGGTCGATCAGGACCGGGTTGTCCTGGTTGCTGGTTCACCTGACCATCCCATGTCGCTCCTGGAAGTTACGCTCGAGGACAGCCAGCTCAGGGTCTTGCGAGTGGAAAGCGAGGACGAACTGCCGTCCGGCTATCTGTCCGTACCAGAGTCCATTGAGTTTCCCATCACCAACGAACAGACGTCCCATGCCTTTTTTTACCCGCCCACCAACCAGGACTACATCGCTCCTGAAGGCGAAAAACCGCCGCTGCTCGTCACCTGCCACGGCGGCCCCCACAGCGCGGCTTCCGCGGAACTGAATCTCAC
Organism: Dehalococcoidia bacterium; assembly: GCA_965261795.1. GTDB lineage: Bacteria > Chloroflexota > Dehalococcoidia > Lucifugimonadales > UBA3495 > CBDCFV01. The sequence continues at coordinate 2,328,981 of OZ253476.1, read as the reverse complement.
CGTTCAGTATTGGACCAGCCGCGGCATTGCCGTTCTGGACGTCAATTACGGCGGCAGCACCGGGTTCGGTAGAGAGTTTCGGGAACACCTTATCGGAGAGTGGGGAGTCGTGGACGTAGACGACTGCGTGAACGCCGCCCTCTACGTGGTGGACCGGGGAGACGCGGACGGCGATCGTACCGCCATCAATGGAGGCAGCGCCGGCGGCTTCACGGCCCTGGCAGCCCTCACCTTCCGGGACGTCTTCAAGGCCGGGGCCAGCTACTTCGGCGTCAGCGACCTCGAAGCACTTCTAAGCGGCATCCACAAGTTCGACGCCCACAGCCTGGTGGGACTGGTCGGCCCTTATCCCCTCTATCGCAGGAGATACGTGGAACGCTCACCCATCAACTTTTCCCAGTACGCCACCTGCCCGGTCATATTCTTCCAAGGCCTGGAGGACACCATAGTCCCGGCCATACAGTCAGAGGAGATGTTCAACACGCTCAGGGATAACGGGGTTCCCACGGCCTATCTCACCTTCGAGGGAGAGCATCACGGCTTTCGCATGGCAGAAACCATCATGCAGTGCCTTTCCGCAGAGTTCTACTTCTATTCCAGAATATTTGGTTTCGACCCTGCCGATAAGCTGGAGACTGTTACGATAGCGAACTTGGACTAACACGTAATTCGTTCAGTTCAGGTCATCCCACAAAACTCGCATCTCCACTGGCCCAGTTTTCAGGAAGCGGATCACTTGGGCATCACCTCGAATTTGGCTTTCTCCCAATGGGAGCATATCGTCGCTCACCCGTTGCACCATCGAGCAGGTAGCGCATCGCCCGGTCAACCTGGATTCGGCGTCCTCAGCATCGGGGTCAGGAACAAGAGGTGAACCGGCAAAACCAGTCGACGCCAGATAGGCAAGAATACTTGACGCGGGACACCAACCAATCAACATGGGTACGACCGTATCGCGTAATGCCGTTCTTCGGCGGGTTGTACAATAGGTTGGGCATATACTGCTGACACAAATGGGAAAGGACCGGAATACGGGAAGATGACGTCGTTTAATTTAGACCTGCACGGCTACAAGCGGATAGAGGCGCTGGAAGAATTTATCAGCTTCTATAATCACGTTTTTGACAATGCCCCCAACCCCGCCGCCGTGAGCTTGGACGTAGTGCACGGCTATGGTTCCACCGGAGAAGGCGGAGTGCTGCTCAAGCGGTTAAGGACGTTTTTTGAGACGCAGGAAAATTGTCTCGAATTCATGCCGGGGGAGCGGGCCGACGGCAACCCCGGCCATACCATAGTGACCCCCCGGAAAAGGCTTCCCGAGGCTGACGCCATGTTGGCCGAGGAAGTTTGGGACTACTGTGAACGTCCGAAAAGCCGCAGCAAAATTCTTGGTCAGTTTCGCAGACACGGCGACCCGCGAGTATTGCAGGCGGTAAGGTCGCTGGAGAAGCAAGGCCGGTTGAAGAAGACAAGCAAGGGGAGTCTGGACTTGTACGGAGCGGCTTAAGCGCGATTGCGAGACGCCGGGCCGCAGCGGGCAGTCGCGCATGAGCATCACTTCGTCCATTTGCGAGTAAAAGTCACCAGAAATGTGGCCGTCAGGAATAAACCGATAAAAGACTCCAATCCACCCAGATAGCGGAGCCAGTTGTCGGGATGTTTGATCCATTCGCCGTAGCCAAGGGTAGTGAAGGATACTAAGGAAAAGTAAAAAGAATGCCATGACCGGGCCAAAAATTCGCTTCTACCGGCAACGACGACCTCCGAGAGTGGGTAGAGGAAGTAGACCAGGGCGAACCCCAGGATGACATATAAAGCGGCCATAACCACACGTATGGGACGTTCTCCATAGCCGAATACCAACTCGTGGACGCCGAGCCACAGGAACCATACCATGGTGAGCCACCACTGAAAGTTCAGGGCTTGCAACGTACGCCAAGGCCGCCGCCAACTCAAGCAGTCACTTAACTGCTCCCAAGCTTCCAAGCGTTTGCAAACCCACTCCCGGTATAGAAATTCTCCGGCAATATCATAATGCCCGTGGTTCTGGTGCCAGGTATTGAGCTGCCGGTAGCTCGCCCGGGCGTTCCGGTAAAACTTGATCTGCTCCCATCCATTGATGTATTTGCCCCCCCAGTCAATGTCCTCCAAGTTAGTTTGATCATCTATTCTTACAGCTAACAGGTATGCCGATTTGATGTTGGCTTGCATGAGGAACGCGCCCCGTAGGTCGGCCCGGAACAGATCGGCTTCCTGAAGGTCGGCCCGGAACAAATCGGCTTCCCTAAGGTCAGTCCGCCCCAAGTCGGCTGCTTGGAAGAGTACTTCCCGGAGGTCCATCCCGGACAAGTTCGCCGAGCGGAGATTTCGAAAGGTCAGGTCCAAGCCGGCAGCCGTTCCACCATTGGCGCATATCAACCGCTCAACATCCTCGCGGGACATGGGTTCGTCGCCGGATAACACGTCGTTCCGTCCCCACTGCTTCAGCCACCAGTCTACGGCCTCACTAGTACGAGGCAAAGGCCCTTCCAACACTGCATCATCCTGTTTCATTGCTTGTTTTGTTGCCTGTTTCTTGATGGTTTCGCCAATGGTTTGCAATTGTACAAGTGAATTGCCGGATTGTGAAATTCAGTTTCCAGGACGAGGGCAACCGCCGTCTTGTCAGTCCAACGACAGGGGTTGACTGAAGCCGACGACAAAATACGGGTGTGGGAGTTGATTGACAGCCGACTAGACGGAGGTTAAATTCGTAGTACGTCAATTTCGCAAGCCGAGGCGTTACCTTGACCCGATATCTTGAAGTTCAGGACTATGGCGGCTTGGGATTCTGCAGCCGTTCTACCGGGTAGGAAATTCCCGGTCCACTGTTCTATAATTGATGTTGTCCTGTCGAACCCGGACAGGGTGGCACTGAAAATTTACATGGCCCGCTAGCTCAACTGGCAGAGCAACGGACTCTTAATCCGTAGGTTCTCGGTTCAATCCCGAGGCGGGTCACCATTTTACCACGATTTTCGTAGCAAATAGAGTATAACCGCTCTACTTTCATTCACTTTCCCCATAAACTATGATTCTTTTCGACCATCGCGATATTTGCCATTATTTGCCATTGCGATTTCCCATGCATCTCCAAACCGCTCAATTGATTCTCGTTGCACGGACGGCACAATGTGGGAGTACAAATCCCCCGTAATACCCACCCCACTGTGACCAAGACGCTCTGAAACAACCTTCAGATGACTCCCTTCGGCCATCATCAATGACGCATGCGTATGTCTCAGGTCATGGAACCTCAACGACCCAAACCCCGCTTCCCTCACAACACTCCTGAACTGCTTCGTCACCTTGTTGGGATCCAACGGTGCCCCTTCACCGTCGCAAAAGATGAAACATTCCCTGCTACCCCACTCCCCCTGTAAATCCTTGTGCTCGGCTAGTACTCTAACAGTCTCATCGGCCAGATCCACTCGACGTCCTTTCCCTGACTTCGTCGACTCCACCCGTATCTCCCTCCCGGACACCATCCGCGTCAACGACCTCCTCACCGCCAACCGTCTCTCTTTGATGTCCACATCCTTCCACTGCAGCCCCAGGACCTCCGCGCGCCTCAGCCCAGTCTGCAACGCGACGGTTACCACGGTCCCAAAGGTCCGATCCTCCAGGTTCTTCACCATATCCATAAAACGGCCCATATCATCCCAACTCAACGTCATCGGCTCAAACCATCCGGTCCTGGGAAGCTTCACCAACTTCACTACATTGCGACCAACTACCCCCACCGCACCGCGTCACTCAGCGCGCTCGACAGTATCCTGTGGACCTGCCTCACTGTGGTACCCGACAATTCCTTCCCATCAACCCCACCCTCTCGCAGCAACCACGACTCCAATTTCTCTATGCAACCTATAGTCAGTTTTCCAATCTCACATCACCCAACCTAGGCTTCACATACCGTTCCACGTAGCCCCTGTACCCCTCCACCGTCCTAGCACGCAAGCGACCCTCGCAATAGTCCACAAACCACTGGTCTAAAAATTCCCCCACCGTGACTCGCGTCGGACGAACGAAGCTTCCCAGGTCCATCTCATGTAATACTTCACTCAACCTTCGTTCCGCATTACTCTTGGTGCCCCGCACTGTCTCACTGTAATATTTCGATTTACCCGTAACCGACTCTTTACCCAGATAGACTTGTATATTCCAGGAATCCTTTCTCTTCTTGGATCTCTGACGTATCGTGCCTCTAGCCAAATCATATTCTCCTTTGCCAATTCCCAATCCCGCCATCCCCTGAGCAAATTACCTGAACAACCCGGGCCAATACCAATTAACAAACCTCTTTATATAATCTCGGTCCCTCTCACACCCAAGCACTCAGGCACGTAACCCTACCCAGAGTAGTGACGGACCTGCCGCCCTCTCAGCGGTATCCCTCACCTTCCACTCACTACCTAGGTGGTCCGACGGCACACCCTCATCCGCCGACTTGACCCTCTCCGCAAAAATCGCCTAGGCACTCGACCGCACCCAGGGTACTATCTTGCACCTCCATCCTTTCACTGTTGACGAGCACCGTGTACGACCCAAGCCTACAAACCAACCATCCTGAGGTCTAAGACCACCACTGCCTTGAACAAGCGGCCTCCTCAGCTATCACACAACTTCGTCCCAACTCAACGCCCTCTCCTCATGCCGCCTGGTCCGGGTCCTCGTAGAACAGCCCGTTGCCGATGCGGAGGTGGTACCGGTCCTCCTCGTGGGAATAGGAGTCAACGCCCCAGAAGCGGTGCTGCTCCTTGCGCCGCAGCGCCCGCTCGGTGGCGTGGAGACCGGCGTAGGTGAAGGGAGTCCAGAGGTCCGGTCCGTACCTTGCCACGGCGTGATAGAAACTGCCACGGCGCAGCAATCGGAAGTCGGTCATCCTAACCTCCCTGGAGGCTGCCGTGTCGCCGGGGGGCCAGCTGACACGCCCGCTGAGCAGCAAGTCCGGGGCCAGGCGGTAGACCGGCTCCAGCATGGCCAGCCGCCGCAGGGAGGTCTCGATGCCCCGCGACGTGGCGGTCCCCAGGGCGGGTGCTCGTGGTCAGCGCCGCCGCCGGTATGGTCAGCCGTATCGCCGGCGACGAAAGAAGAGTCGCCCTGGCCCTCCAGGTGGACGGGATGGTCGTGGTCCAGGGCGAACCGCTCCCGGTAGTCTTGGGGGCAATTCCCCCTCGGGGTGTAATGCGGCCAGCCCTGCGGCTCTTGCTTCCTCCCTGGGCGCGGGGTGCTGGTGGTCGCTGACGAAGAGCAGGTCCACGGCCTGGCGAGTCAGGAACCAGCGGGCTGGCGTCTTTCGGTCAAGCCCCGCAGCACCGACGTAACCCAGCCGCCGCGCCGCAGGGCGCCCAGCATCCTCCTTAATTTCTCTTCGTCCAGTCCCAGCACCGGGGCCAGGTTGGCCACGCTAGCCAGGGGCATCCTGGCGGTAATCCTCAACAGGCGTCTTTCATCGTCGTTCAACGGCTGCCGCGCCGCCATTGCCGCACCTCTCGTTTGCCCTGGGACAAGAGCCGTTGGCTGGTTCCCACCGCCGGCAAACCGGAGCCCGGGTCAGGGGCGAGGCCCACCGGACCGCTCTGTAGCAGTCCGGCTGCGCTCCTGGGGGATGCACCTCTCTATGTGTCTGGGTCAGGGCATATGGTATTGGACTTGCTAATACTTAATATACGAACAAGGCATGATGGTTGGATTGCTGATTCCGTCAAGCGATAGCCAGAAACGGCCACCGAGGGGGCGGCTATTGCACCCTCCGGGAGGTCGTAGGGGTGATAGATAGCAGAGGGTCTGGTCAGGAAGAAGAAATAGGGTGGCAGTGATAGCCAACAGGAGGATTTCAAGCGAGCGCTGGGCAAGGAGGGAAGCGGAACGGGGACTTGACGGGAGTAGGACGGCGGGCCGGTGCCGCAGACAGAAGTCAATGGGATTGGGGCACTGGACTCTGCCATGGAGCCCATCTATGCGGGTTTCATTGTTGTTGGTGTCCGGCTGTCAGAGTCAAAACATCATCGCCGCCTCCGGGCCGGATATGTTCACCTGCGAAGACTTGCTTCGCCTGTAGGACTCGGCGGTAGGTGGCCCGTCCGGTTGGTGCATACACCTGCGTCCTTGGGCTTCGCCCTGACTCGGCTGGTCGGACTGCTGCTGCGGGATGTGGTGCTCACCCGCGACGAGGTTGACGGCCTGATGGCCGGGTTGCTGACCTACGACGCGGTGCCTAGCGGCACCACCAAGCTGGCCGACTGGCTCGACGACAACTCGGACGGCTTGGGCTGCCGGTACGTGTCCGAACTTAGCGCAACTTCCGTCGGTAGATGGCTGATGTACGGAGGAGCCTAAGATGTAAATGGCGGAGCAATAGTGGGCCTTGTGGGACACTTTAGCGCCACCGCTTACAGCGGGATGGCCATCGGCACACTTTGTGCAAGGGGAGATGCCGGCCGCACCGAAAGGCATCAGCATGGACACGGAGCGCCGCAGCAAGGTTTGGACCGGTTGATGGTCCCATTTGGTAGGGAGACAGCCCCGAGCACCAAGTCGCGGGTCTCGGACGGGGTCCGCCCCGCGTCGGAGCTGAACCGATTGCTGCCATCGCCGGTCTATGCGCCGGAATTTCTATCTCCGAGAAAGGGCGGGCCCCACCCCCCCGTCCAACGTCGACGGGGTAACCGCCGACCCCGTAAAACGTCCTCGTAGGAGGCTTGGAACCGGAGGCGGTTGGAAGCCGCCGCAGGGGGGAATGAATTTGCCGAACTGCGGCCTGCACTGGAGGAATCCGGCTCAACCAGATAACAAAAGAGATAACGGGGACCAAAGGAAACGGGGCGGAGTTGTTTCAGATCTACAACTCCACCCCGCTCGTTTTCCCCACCGGAACACCCGGCGGTTAGCCATCGCCGGTGGCTAAAACTCTTCCACCGGGCGAGTGGCTATGCCGTAGGTGCCGTAGAAGAAGTTGGCGTAGTGGGTGGTGCCACCGGTCACGAACAGCAGGTACTGCTCCGGGCTTTCCAGCATCGGAATGGTGGCGTCCGGGTCGTTCTCCAGGAATTGCAACTCTGGGTGATGCAGCCATTTGCCGTTCTCGTCCTTGGGTACGCCGCGGCTCCCGATGGCCTTCTGCAGCGGCACCCGGCAATGCTCGTGCAGCCATTCCTGAGTGTCCCGCTTGCTGTACCCGGCTTCGGCCAGAATGACCGCGCGGGAAGGACTGAGCACAATGGGATGGTACGGCCCAGGGTAAGACACCCGCTGGCTGGTATGCCCCACCTGCGCCGATTGCCAGCCCCGTATCCACCCGCCGCTGCCGGCGCCGGGGTAGAACATCAACGAAGCGATGTTGTTCAGCGTGTCCTTGTGGTTCCTGGAACCTGAGTCCAGGATGTCGCCAGGGCCGGTAACGGTCACCACCGTCACGGCGCTTTCGTGGGCCTGGAAACCCTGGTCTACGTGGTAGGGCTGCCACGGGCTAAGCTCCTCATTCTCGGCGATGCACATGCCGAACTTGGTGGGCAGGCCGATGAAGTTGGGGTCGCCGGTCCCGGCCTTGCAGTAGCCGATGTTGATGAGGCACAGTCGCAGCGCCCGTCCGATGGAAGTGTTGGCGCTATTGACCACGCCGGGACCCATGGCCGACGTGCCGCAGTTTATGCCAGCGCGCTGGGCGATGGGGCCGTTGACCAGAATCAGCGGAGCCTCGGTGTGGCCCGACACTTGCATATCCCGGTGGTTCATCTCCGGCTGGGCCAGGCAGTCAATGGCGGCCAGCAGAACCGGGAATTGCTCGGGGCGGCAGCCGGCCATCACGGCGTTAATCGCGACCTTCTCCACGGTGGCGACTCCGAAGCCCGGCTCCATCACCATCAGCACGTCCTGGGGACTCCTGCTGGTGCCGGCCAGCATTCTCTCCACCAACTCGGGGGTGGGCGGAATGACCGGAATGCCGTCGCTCCAGTCCCGTTCGGCCAAGAATCGGTTCACCGCGTCCAGCCCATCCGGGGATGCGTCCATCTCCACGGTGAAGACCTCGGTGGCGCCGCTGGTCTTTTGGGCGGTGACCGGCCCGCGGGCCGCCGGGAAGGTGGTGAGGCCCTGGATTATGGCGTCAATCTGCCCGTCCACCATGTTGCGAATGAAGTCGGGTTGCTGCCCGGTGGTGGCGTGGGGAATGATGACATAGGCGGTGGTGGGCTGTCCCCACCCGTCCACGCAGGACTGCCACGCCCGGGCAAAGCTCTGGGCGGCGATGGCCACGGCGGGAATGCCGGCCTTTTCCATGGCAACCATGTCATGGCTAAGCCACGACGTGCAGCCCCCTCAATGCGCCGTCGCGCCCACCATGGCGTCAACCTCGGTGGCAATGCGGGCGGCTTCCTCGTCGTCAATGTGGACGCCCCGGCTGAGTACCGGACGGCCTTCGCGCAGGTCCCCGCCGTAGCGCTGGAACTTGACGCTGGGATACCGGCGCTGCAACTGCTCGGCGAAGCGATCGACGGCAACGTCGGCCCCGCCGGTCATGTTGTTGTATAGACCGATGGTCTTGCCCTCAAAGGTCGTAAGTCTGGGGGCGGGCTGCACCTTGAAGTCCACCCGGTCGGCCGCGGGAGACATTATCTGCACTTTCATGCCGTAATTCCTTTCCGAATCAGGTTGGGTATGGGGCCCGCGCTGCTCTTGCGGCATCGTCAACCCGGAACGCCTCTGTGGACTTGAGCATAGTGGTACGCCTCGCCAACGTCAAACTAAGGCTCCGGAAACCGGGGCGCTGTTTGACTTGACCTGACCCGCAAAACTCCCACTATGCCCAGTGCAGGAAATGGGGCAAGACCAAACAGATCAAAAGTATCTGCTTCCATCATGGGAGATTGACCCAGCAATGGAGGCTTACTATCATCCAATTAGGTAGGTACTCCAATGATTGGACCCTTCAGTGTTGCGGAGAGATATCTTGAAGGTCCTGCAGATTATTCACGGCTACCCCATGCGCTACAACGCAGGGTCGGAGGTTTACACCCAGGGCCTGGCGCAGGTGCTTGCGGAGCGGCACGAGGTCCGCGTCTTCACCAGGGAGGAGAACGCCCTTCTGCCGGAATACGCTGTACGGAAGACACAGACCCGTCAGAACCAGGAATCACCCTTCACATCATCAACATGGCGAGGGCCAGGGACAGCTACCGGCACCGGGCCGTTGACGAGGGCTTCACCAAAGTCGCACTGGGCGTGGCCCGGCGCATGGGATAACGGCACGAACATCTCCCTGACCTGACGGCGGTGCTCTCTCACGTAGTCCTTGACTATGGTGTACTGGCCATCAAACCTGTACTCGTCGCGAAGGCGCTCGAAGACCCGCTTCGTCGTGTGGCGCTGCTTCCGGGGACGCCCGAGATCGTCCTCCAGGATCCGGTCGATGACGCCGGTGAAGGGATCCAGCTTGGGGCGGCGGGGCGGATTCTCCCGCCGGTAGCCCGGCGGCGCCGAGTAGGCCAGCATCTCGCGCACCGTGTCCCGGTGCAGGCCGAACACCCGCGAGGCTTCCCGAACGCTCATCCCTTCCACCATGCAGGCCCGGCGAACTCGCGCGTACATCTCCACGTGGTACATCCACCGCCTTCCATAGACTGTTAATCAGCCTTACGGAAGGCGGTGGACGGTACGATTTTCAACCGCCACAATGTCGATGACCAGCAAAAGCGTCCTGACTAATTGGCCAGCTGAAATGTCACATTCTCCATGGGGTGAATGTGACTTTGACCCAAAAAGAACAGGCAACACTGTTGTTGGTCTACGATTCGGTCCGTAGTTAACTGTTCAGCGAAAATGTCCATCCATGAGGGATGTGACATTGAAACAGCGAGAATTAGCGAGACTCCACGTGCTCAACAACGTCCTTGAATACCAGGTCCCCGTTGGTCAGGCTGCCGAGGTTCTCGGGGTAAGCGAACGCCATGCCAGACGGCTCCTTAGTGCTTATCGAAGGGAGGGAGCAGCAGCCCTGGCTCATGGAAACCGGGGACGCCAGCCTCACAACGCCGTCCTGAATTCCGAGGCTGCCGCAGTGGTGCGACTGGCCAGCACCGAGTACGCGGGAACCAACCACACGCACTTGACCGAGCTACTCCGCGAACGGGAGGGCATAAATCTGAGCCGCCCCACCGTGCGTCGCATCCTGGTCAAGGCCGGTATCGGCAGCCCACGCAGCCGCCGTTCCCAGCAGCACCGGGTGCGCCGGCGGCGGATGCCCCAAGAGGGAATGCTGTTGCAGATGGATGGCAGTTACCACCGGTGGCTGGGCGAGGACGGACCTCAGTTCACGATCCTGTTGGCCGTGGACGACGCCACAGGCTGTGTGCTCAACGCTCTCTTTTGCGACCATGAGGATACCAGCAGTTACTTCTCGCCGATGCAGGGACTGCTCTGGCGCCGCGGCATTCCTCTCGCCCTGTACACCGACCGGCACGCTGTCTTCAAACACCGTTCTGAATATCACCCCTCCGGGACGCCAACCCAGTTCGGACGGGCCATGGAGGAGCTGGGGACACAACTGATTTTCGCACTGTCGCCCCAGGCAAAGGGGCGGGTGGAGCGGACGGCCGGAACCTTCCAGGACCGGTTGATCACGGAGCTCCGACTTGCATGAGCAACCACCGTTGAAGAGGCAAGGGCCGTGTTACAACAGTTCCTGCCCAAGTTCAACCGGCGTTTTGGAGTTCCGGCCCAGTGCCCCGATCCCGCATTCCGGCCCATGGGTCCGGAGTCGCGCTTGGGGCATATCCTGTGTTTCAAGCACCGCAGGAGAGTGGCGCGGGACAACACCGTGAAGTATTTCAGACACACCCTGCAGCTACTGCCCAGTCAGCAACGCAGCAGCTACGCCGGAGCAGTTGTGGTGGTACTTGAGGGGCTGGACGGCCGGCTGTCGCTACAGCACGAGGGACGAACCATTGCGTCCCAGGAAGCGCCGCCCAGTCCGGCATCTCTCCGAAGCCGCAACGGGACTTCCCCAGCTGCCACCATCCCGCCCTCCGATCCCGAACTCTCGTCAAAACCTTCGATTGCAGCTCTCGAACTGGTGAGCGCAAAGCCAGATCAAGAAGAAGGTGCTCACGCTGCGGCAATCGACGATCCGGACGTAGCCGGGTTGCGGGTCGTCGCATCGCCGCGGAGGCCGACGTTCCTGCAGCAGGAGAGATGGAAGGCGGTGCAGCAGGCCAAGCTTCAGGGGATGTCTATTCGACGGATGGCGAGGGAGTTGGGAATCCACAGAGAGACGGTAAGGAGATACATCGACGCCGAGACTCCGCCGACGCGGCGATCCTCAGCAACTCCTCCGGCATCAGTATCTGATACCATCGCGGACTAAGCGAAGGACATTTCTGCTGAACTTCGACAGCCACAAATCAGCCAGTCGATCCGCCCACCTGGTCCATTTCAACTCCGCCTTTTACACCAAGTGATTCAGGGCGAACGTCATTTCAATGCCGTCAACACTGCGGCGATTGGAAAGAAATATGTCGCCGGCATTGTTCACCAGAACGTCCAGCCTCGGCATTTGTTGCTTCACTTGGTCTGCCAGCCTGCACACATCTCCCTGCGACGACAGGTCGGCCAGCAGGTAACGTACGTCGCGGTTGCCGGTCTCCCCGATGATGCGCTCCACGGCGGTGGCGGTTTTCGTGTTGTTCTGTCCGGCGATTACCACAGTTGCGCCCATACGAGCCAGTTCCCGCGCAGCCACATAGCCAATACCGTCACTGCCGCCGGTTATCAAACAAGTCTTCCCTTCCATGATTCGGGATTCTAGTACTACAGTCGCAGATTAAAAGCAGGTAGAATTGAGGCATTCGAGCGGTGTTGAGGTGTGGCGGTGGCGGCGCATGAGGATGAAGTGGCGGAAGTGGCCCGGTGGTCTGAGGGCATCGAGCGGGTGCATGAGTGCATCGCGCCACGGTTCCGGCGTCCGGAGCCCCGCCGGCGGGCGCTGGACTATCTGAAAGGGTTGCTCAGCCCGGTCGAGCGCAAGAATGGCTGGCAGCTTGCGGAGCAGGCAGGAGATGCCACGCCTGACGGGGTGCAGCGCCTGCTGTCCAGCTACCGGTGGGATGCGGACCTGGTGCGCGACGACCTGAGGGAGTACGTGGTAGACCACTTGGCCGGCGCCGATGGTGTGCTGGTGGTGGACGAGACCGGATTCCTGAAGAAGGGGAACAAGTCCGCAGGGGTGCAACGTCAGTACAGTGGCACGGCGGGCCGGATCGAGAACAGTCAAATTGGCGTATTCCTGGCCTACGCCTGCGGCAAGGGCAGGGCCTTGCTGGACCGCGAACTGTACCTGCCTCAGGTGTGGGCCCGTGATGTGGAGAGGCGACGGGAGGCCGGGGTACCTGAGGATGCCGTATTCCGGACCAAGCCGCAACTGGCGCAACTGATGCTTGAACGGGCGGTGGAATCAGGAGTTCCCTTCGGCTGGGTTGCCGGGGATGAGGTTTACGGCAGCGACCGCAGTCTGCGGCTGTGGCTGGAGCGGGAGGGAATTCCCCACATACTGGCCATCAAGAGCAACGAGAAGCTGTGGGCCTGGACGGAAAAGGGGCCCCTTCAGGTAAGAGCGGACCGGCTGGCAGCCCAAGTCAAGGAAACAGACTGGGTCAGGTGCAGCGCGGGCGATGGGGCCAAGGGTCCCCGGCTCTACGACTGGGCCACCGTGGAGATACGGCCCCTGAGGGAGCCGGGCAGGGGTTATTGGCTGCTGGCCCGCGCAGCATTGCCAAGCCCGGGGAATTATCCTACTACGTATGTTATGGCCCGGCGGGGACAACCCTGGAGGAACTGGTGAGGGTGGCCGGCCGCCGCTGGGCTATAGAGGAGTGCTTCGAGGAGGCCAAAGGACAGAGCCTGCCCCCGCGAAGGCGGGGGTGGGACTGGACCAGTACGAGGTACGCCGTTGGGATGCCTGGTATCGCCACATCACCTTGGCGATGCTGGCCTACGCCTATCTGGCAGTAATCAGGCATCACGCGTCAGCACAAGAATGCTCAGGAGAAAAGGGGGCCGTCCCGGCAGTGATGCAGGGCTGATTCCCCTCACGGTCCCCGAGGTGCGCCGGCTGCTCACCCGCCTTGTATGGACGGTACACCACCCGGCTGACTTTGTTTTGTCCTGGTCCCAGTGGAGACGAAGACATCAGGCCAGAGCCCAGCAATGTCATTACCAACGCCGGCTGTCGCTACTGGCACCAGTAGTGCTGCTGTAGTACTAGAACTCAGGCAGCCTTGGCCGCTACCGCCCCAGTAGATGAAGTCATTGCTGACGAGTACCCGGTCTGCCTTAGTGTCATTCAGCACGTTGTCTTGATTCGGGGTTCCATCTCCAAGGCTGTGGTGAGAATCTATTTGGCATCATTCGTTGGTGTTTTCGTCGCGGTGATAGATATTGTCGCCGAAGGCTTTTTTAATACTCGAGCGAAGGTCGAGGCGCTTTTGGCGAAAGCGAGGGTCATTCCAGTACGCATTAAACGACATAGTTTCCGTTACACACATGGCATAGACCAGATAAGCGGCCCTATTCTTGGATTTCGGACCAGTACCGATTATCCAGTCCCCAACTGCGGCGGACTTGCGCAAACTAGTACCGTTTCCAGATAGATTTGTTGATACGGTAAAGCTGCCTCTAACTCTGGATTCCCGGTTGCGCGGGTGGGAATGATTAACAGGTGAAACAGATATGCGATATAAGGCATATTCAAGTGGAAACGGTACTAGGCTTACAAGTGGCTAGAGTACAGAAGCCGTAGAATGGATTTGGCGCGAATCCGTAATCTCTTGCCACAACATATGAACATATCCGCACCATTTTATTCACCTCATCGGCACGCATATCGCCTAATAGCCCGGTAGTCCTGCTTGGACCCGTCTGGATGTCGCCATTCGTTGGAATTACCGTTGATTGCGTCGATGATGCTATCTGCGTTCCATCCAACAACCGCGTCTGCGTATCGGTCAAGGGCTTCAGGCAATTCACAATCTCTTGCGCCCCGTTCCCATACTCCAACTATTCTCTTTCCCTGCTTCTCCGCATACTCAATGTCCCAATCTACCCAGTCGCTGGTTTTTGTCTTCTCGGAAACGTAAACCACAAGGCAGCTAGACTGCCGTATGCGTGGCGCGAGTATTTCCCTTTTGATGTACTCTTCGTTATGGGCATTATTGGGATTGTCTGCCGTGATTGAGTAGTCTCGCCATGTCATGCCATGTTGTTCAACTAACCGTTTCAGGTCGCCCAGTCCGTCGTCGTCTTCGTGTTTGTGGCTGATGAATACGTTTCTGATTTCTTCCGGCATTTCTTAACTTTCTCCCTTTCTCGATGAGCACGACAAGGTTAGAAATTTCAGTCTGGGCGCAAGTCCCTAATATAGTGTCGAAGACAGCAACTCTCCGTTCCCGTCTGCATTCTGGTAAGCCCGCTCGCGAAAGAGCATCTTTATCCGGTGCACTTTCCAGCACTTCGGCACATTGCCGAGCCAAGGGATGCCGGAACACTTACAGGTTAGGTGGGTGTGGAAGATCATCATGGTTTTTTCAGATACCCATCAGGGATCATGGACGGTATAGCCATCCACGTTCACGGGCATATTGAGTGAGTCTCTTGGCCAAAGCATCCTTTTGATTCCCGGAGAATGTCTTAAAATCCAGTAGGACGTGTTCTTGAAACTCTTTCGGGTCAGGGATAACTAGGTTGTGTTGACATTTCACCTCAACCAGATGAGAGCGGCGGTGAAATGAAGGAAGCCAAGGTATCTGGTGTCCAACTTCTCAAACCGGGAGAAGATACGGCGGTAATGCTTTATTTTGTTGATGAAGCATTCGACCAGATGACGCTCCCGGTATAAATGTGCGTCGTAGTCGCAGGGTTGCTTCCGGTTGGAGCGTGGGGGAATCACCGGCGTCATGCCCCGCTCCAGAATGTGCTGGCGAAACCCTTGGGAGTCATACCCTTTGTCAGCCAGCACATACTCACCTGCATAACCGTCTATCAGCCCCTCGGCCTGCGTGATGTTGTCCTCCAGTCAGGATGAAGCGCAAGGGATTGCCCAGACTATCCACGCTCACGTGGACCTTGGTGCTGAACCCGCCGCGGCTCCGTCCCAGGGCCTGGGCTGCTTGGCCGCCCTTTTGGGGGCGCTCCCGCAGCGCAGGGGTGGGCCATCATCTCGAGATAGGTCAGCGGCTTTTTGGGCGGGCGCTCCCGCAGCGCAGGGGTGGGCCCCCAGAAGGTGGGTGAGCTTTCCGGCCTCCAGCGGGCGCTCCCGCAGCGCAGGGGTGGGCCCGGACCACCGTGCTGTCGATGATAAGGTATTCCATATCCGGGTCGTCGGCCAAATGCTGATGCAGGAGTTCCCAGATACCCCGGTCGCTCCAGCGGGCGAATCGTTTGTAGACGCTGTTCCAGTTCCCATACCCGGCTGGAAGAAGTCGCCATTGGGCGCCGGAGCGGTCGATCCACAGAGCCTGCCCCCGGCTACGACCGGGGGACGGCTTCTATAAAACGTCGGCATTCTTCTTCCTGACCGACGTACAGTTCGGTGCGGCTACGCAAGGACTGGAGAATCTTGGTCCATTTATCTGGAGAGAGTTCAAGTCTTGACATATTTCCATTATAACCAAATGTCAACACAACCTAGTATCCGGTGGCTGCGGCATTCCTGGAATGTAACAGCCATTACGCCAGTCGAATTGAAACCGAGTTGATTCGTAAAATGACTCCACGAGGCTACTGGTGTTATCCGGTCTCCGTCGTACACTGAAACCATCCCTTTGTCTTTTGGAGTCGGCTTAAAAAGCTGAGAAGTAACTCGGTCTTGCTGAATCCAGCTTGGATGTACATGACGCAGGAGCAGGGTATGGCTGTTCACGCTCGCTTCGACTCCAGCCATTGGATTTGGTTCGCCAACCAATTCCAGGCATTGGAATTGTTCATGTCCAAATTCCTGGCTTCCGATGCGTCCGTGGTCAAGTCAAGACAATGCCATTCACCGGTGTGGTTGGTCAGGTCTATTTCGAGGCTTATCTCATTCGGTCCTAAAGACCATTCCAATTGCACTCCACCTTCGGGCGTGGGGTAGATGTAGGGAAGTTGCCCGTTGGCAGGATAAAGAGATGCAAAGGCATTGGCCAGCCATTCGAGTCCGGCATGGTGAGGGGCCAACCCGTCGCCATTAAGCCATCCGTCTTTCATGCCCCTGAATTCATTCAGCCGTGCGGGCACGTCCAGTGGATCCAATGCGGCGATTCGTCCCGCCGGTTCCCGGGAGACCAGCCGGTTTTGTTGGCTGAATATCCCGCTGATTGCGTTGACAATGCTCTCCCCGTCCCAGCCAACTACCGAGTCCGCGTAACGGTCAAGGGCTTCCGGCAATTCACCATCTCTTGCGCCCCTTTCCCTTACCCCGACGATTCTCTTTCCCAGCTTCTCCGCGTACTTTATCTCCCAATCTACCCAGTCGCTGGTCCTTGTCTTCTCGGATACGTAAACTACCAGGCAGCTAGACTGCCGGATGCGCGGGCCGAGTATTTCCCTCTTAATGTACTCTTCGTTGTGGGCATTATTGGGATTGTCCGCCGTGACCGAGTAGTCTCGCCATGTCATGCCGTGCTGTTCAACCGTTGAAGACGCCGAAACCATCAACCTGCGCTTCCACAGCCCCGTGGGCGCGGCGCTCCGCGACGCCGACGCCGACGCCGACGGCAACGTGGACGTGTCCGCCACTATCGTTGACAACGACACGCCCCGCATCATCTTTACCCCGGCGTCCGTGACCGTCGCCGAGGACGTTTACACGGTTGACGACGGCACGACGACCTACACCGTCGCCCTGGGAACCCGGGCCGACGCCAGGGTGACCGTCACGCTGTCCAGCAGCGACACCGGCACGGTCACCGTGTCGCCGGAAAGCCTGACCTTCCAGATGTACAACAGCAAAGACCCGCAGACGGTCACCCTGACCATCGACAACGACGACATCGACAACCCCGGCAACCCCGGCAACCCCGGCAACCCCGGCAACCCCGGCAACCCCGGCAACCAGCGCGTGGCCACCATCAGCCACAGCGCAACCGGCAGCAACTACGCCGGCCTGTCCGCGGACCTGATGGTGACGGTGACCGACGATGACGCAGCCGCGCCGTCCGTCGCCCCTGACGCTCCCGCCGCCCCCACGTTCGGCACGCCCACGGCGAGCAGCCTGGTGGTGAACTGGGCAGAGCCTGCCAACACCGGCGGCTCCGCTATCACGAGCTACGACGTGCAATACCGCGTGGCCGGCTCCGGCGCGGCCTTCACCGCCGGGCCCCAGAACCAGACGCTCCTCACCGCGACCATCGGCAGCCTGAGCGCCAACACCGCCTACGAGGTGCAGGCGCGGGCCACCAACTCGACCGGCGACAGCGACTGGTCGGCGTCCGGATACGGCGCCACCACAGTGGACGGCGCGGTCTTCTCCGGCACGATGATCGTGGGGACGTTCAATACAGGCCTGCCGACCACCGGTTTTGACCCGCATCCCGTTCGTGGCGGCGGTGAGCTTGAACCGAGCGCCTCCACATTCGCGGGGACCCAGAGGTATGTTGATGGGATCTACTACACGACGGCAAACGTGCTCCATTACAGACTCAGCATCCATCCGTCTAGCGGGTCTTACATCCTGCGCTTGGACAACGTATCGTTCCCGTTAGATTTTGCCAACCCACACTCGAACGGCGATTTCCAGTTCCCCAACCCGGGGCTGAGCTGGAGCGCCGGGCAGGCGGTGGCGGTGTCACTGGTTGCCGCGCCGCCGGCGCGCCCGCCGCGCCCAGAGTGACGTCGGCCTCCACCACCTCCCTGAACGTCTCCTGGACCGCGCCCTCCAACCCGCCCGCGCCCATCACCGGCTACGACGTGCGCTACCGGGAGAGCGGAACCACGGACTGGACCGACGGGCCGCAGATTCAACCCGGAACCACCGCAACCATCACCGGCCTGACCACCAACACCGCCTACGAGGTGCAGGTGCGCTCGCGGGGCGCGCTCGGCCACGGCTCCTGGTCGGCCTCCGGCTCCGGCACGCCCGGGGCGCCCGTGGCGCTGCCGGTGGTCAGGATTAGTGGCGCTATCCCCACCACGATCACGGAAGGCAATAGGGCAGGCTTTAGGGTTTCCCTGTGTGTGCCCACCGGCGGCGTTACGGTGAACATGGACATCACGGCCACCGGCAACTTCGGCGTCAACACTGGCCGTCATACGGTGGTATTCGACACGGTCTTTGCCGGCAGTGATGCCACGGTCACGTATGAATTAGACACCGTGGGCGATGCCCTGGACGAGCGCAACGGCTCGGTGACGGCCACGATTGTCGCAGGCAACGGCTACGCCGTGGACCCATCGCGCAGCATGGCAACAATCACGATTCTCGACGACGACGCGACCCTGACGGTCTCCGCGCCGAACACGATCGAGGGCGATCCGGGCGCTCGCACCCCGATGGTCTTCACGGCAACGCTCAGGCAGGCGATCAACCGGGCGGTGCAGGTGGACTACCGCGTCTCCGGCGGCACGGCGACCTCCGGCGCGGACTATGCGGCGCTCTCCCCCGGAACGCTGACCATTCCGGCGGGCAGTCGCAGCGCCAGCGTCACGGTGACGGTGCTGGGCGACGCCGTGGATGAGAACAGCGAGACCGTGGTTCTGGAGTTCAGCAACCTGCGGGGCGCGATGTTCCGCGGCGACGTGACGTCCCTGCGCGTCACGGGCACGATCTCCTCCAACAGCCCGCCGAAGGTGACGGAACTGTACTTCTACGACGACCGTAACTTCCACCCTATCTACGATATTGGAAACGACTCAGACAAGCTCACGCAGGTCACGTCCGGGGACAGGTTCAGCTTGTACTATTCGGTGTACGACCGGGACGACTCGGACTGGGACTGGAACAAGAACGGTATCCACGACTTCGACGGCAAGCCGGTCCTGAAGGCGCCGGCCTGCGAACGTGGCGGCTCAGGCAGACCGGCGGCCCGCCGGAAGTGCTGGACGTGTACAAGCAGCGCTACCATGCCCCCAACGTGGCCAAGCGCACCTGCCTGGAGTACACCGTCACCGTGGAGGACTGGAAAGGGGCGGAGACCACGCGCTCCGAGTGCCTGTGGGTGACCCCCCGGCCGGCCACCGCCATTCCCCATGCGCGGGTCGGGTCGGTCAGATTCGTGCCCGAGGGCGACCACGGGAAGCTGGACGGCAGCCAGAGCTACGGCGGCTTCCAGTACGGCCACCGCTTGCTGGACCAGACGCTGCCCATCGTCTCGTACCAATGGACGCTGGTGAATGGGCCGAGCGTGACGCTGGTCGACGCGAACGCGGCCCGTACCACCTTCACCGCGCCGCAGGTGGACCGGGACACGCCGCTGGTGTTCCACCTGGCCGTGGAGGACTCGCTGGGCAACCGGGGCGGCGCCAACATCACCTACACGGTGGTGGACCACAACGTGGCGCCGTACTCGTCGGCCGGGCTCATCCGAACTCCAGAGGGCGATGTCAACGGCTGTCCGACCTTCCGGCTGGTCAGCTACTCCAGCGACCCGGACGGCGACGGCATCGCATCCTACCGGTGGCGTGTGACCAGCGGGATTATGGGCCGGACTACCACGGGGCGCCTAGCCTGGGATGATTCGAAGGTGCTGGCCACGTTCACCACCAACGGTCCGGTGGTCGAGGGCTGGATCCCGCCGCGGGTGGAGCAGTACCATACCGGGCATGGACGTCCGAGGCTCCGGTCCGCTGGATCCCGCCGCGGGTGGAGCAGTACACCGCGATGGCTCTCTACCTGACGGTGACCGACGGCAAGGGCAAGGAGGGGACCAACAACATCATCCCGTCCGCCGTTCTGCGCCCGGAATACGTCGCCAACTGCGCGCAAGCCATGCCGGGCACGCCGCCGACGGGGAACGCCGGGCCGGACCGGGAGGTGTCGCCGGGCCAGCGCGTGACCCTGGATGGGCGCGGCAGCGCGAACCCCCACGGGGCGTGGCATCAGATGGCGCACGAGTGGCAGCAGGTCGCGGGGATGCAGGTGGCGCTGGAAGGCCCCAACACGGGCACGCCCTCGTTCACAGCCACGGCGCAGGCCGCAGGCGAGAAGCTCGTGTTCCGCCTCACGGTGACCGTCGCGGCGGCGCTGCCGCCGGCTCCCGAGCCCGAAGTCATCCTGCCCACGGCAAACGCTGGGCCTGATCAGGAGGCGCCCTCCGGCGCAACCGTCACCCTCCCGGGCGCGTCCAGCGTCAACCCCTACGGCGAGCCGGGGGACCTGGCCTACCGATGGGCGCAGGTCTCCGGACCCTCGGTGACGCTCAGCGGCGACACGCTGGCCGAGCCGACCTTCGCCATGCCCTCCGCCGCCGAAGGAGCGGCCCTGGAATTCCTGCTGACCGTCACCGATAAGGAGGGCGAGAGCGATTCCGACGCGGTGACCGTAACCGTGCGGGACTTTACCCCGCCCAAGGCCAACGCAGGCCCGGACCTGACGGGAGCGCCGGGCGAAAGCGTCACCCTGCAGGGCAGGGGCAGCACGAACCCCTACGGCAGGTGGCACCAGATGGCTCACCAGTGGACGCAACTCTCCGGCCCAACCATGACGCTGGACAAGCCCACCCACGGCGACCCGGCGTTCACCGTGCCGGCCGACGCCTCAGACGGCGCGACGCTGGAGTTCCGGCTGACCGTCACCGATAAGGAGGGCGAGGCCGACTCAGACACCATGGTCGTAACCGTCGCCGCGCCGGAAACCGTCGTCGTGCCGGAAACCGTCCGGCCCACGGCCACCGCAGGCCCGGACCTGACCGGCGCGCCGAGCGAAAGCGTCACCCTGCAAGGCAAGGGCAGCCGCAACCCCTACGGCAGGTGGCACCAGATGGCCCACCAATGGACGCAGCTCTCCGGCCCAACCGTGACGCTGGACAAGCCCACCCACGGCGACCCCACCTTCACCGTGCCCGCCGACGCGCAGGACGGCGCAACGCTGGAGTTCCAACTGACCGTCACCGATAAGGAGGGCGAGTCCGACTCCGACACGGTGACGGTCACGGTGGACGTGTCGCTGCCGGATACCCGGGTGGACTATGACGTTGACGGCGACAACCTGATTGAGGTGGCGAACCTGGCCCAGCTCCGCGCCATTTTCCATGACCTGAACGGCGACGGCCAGCCCGAGCCGGCCGACGCCAACGAGTTCCATACCGCCTACGCCAACCCGCTACCCGGCTTGGGCTGCCAGACGACCTGCGCCGGCTACGAACTGGCCGCCAACCTGGACTTCGACACCAACGCCAACGGTCGCGCGGACTCCGGCGACGCCTACTGGAACGACGGTCTCGGCTGGCTACCCATCGGCGGCGGCGGTGTGGGGTACTCCGGCGAATTCAACGGCAACGGCCATACCATCTCCAACCTGTACCTGCGCCGCCGCGGAACCGACTACGGTCTGTTCGGACGTCTCGGCGGCCGGGGCTTCATCCATCACGTGGGGCTACTCAACGTCAGCGTGACCAACACGCAGCGCGCGGCGGTTTCGGGTTCAGGGGGAGGGGATACCGGCGCCATGGTCGGTGAGATCATGTCCGGCGATGCGCTGGTGGCGGCCAGCTTCGCCACCGGGTCGGTGTCCGGCGGCTGGCAAACCGGGGGACTGGTGGGCGATAACGAAGGCCGGATTGTTGCGTCCTGGACCAACATCGCCGTCTCCGGCGGCAACAAGGTGGGCGGCATCGCCGGCGACAACACCGGCATGGTCATCGCCAGCTATGCCATCGGGTCGGTCGCTAGCGATTCCGCCCAATACGTGCATGGCGTCGCCGGGTACAGCCACGGCGGCGGCAGCGTCCGGGACAGCTACTTCAACACCAACGCCTACCCGTCGGCCGGCGCCGGCGGCAGAACTGCCGCGCAGCTGCAGGCGCCTACGGACTACGCCGGCATCTACGCCAACTGGAACGTGGACTTGAACCGCGACACTGGCGCTGACGACCCCTGGGACTTCGGAGGCAGCGGAAATTATCCGCTGCTGAAGGCGGATAGCAACGGCGACGGAACTGCCGCCTGGGAGGAGTTCTCCGGACAAACGCGGTCGGCGATGGCCCCCACGGCCTGCGCCGGGCCGGACCTGACGGGAGCGCCGGGGGGCCAGGTGACTTTGGAGGGCCAGTGTAGCACGAATCCCTACGGCAGGTGGCACCAGATGGCCCACCAGTGGACGCAGTTGTCGGGACCCAGCGTTACGCTGACCCACCCACAGGAGTCCAAGCAGGCCGCCAACAAGTTCGGCGACCCGAGGTTCACCGTGCCGGCGGACGCGGCGGGCGGGACAACGCTGGAGTTCCAACTGACCGTCACCGATAAAGAGGACCAGTCCGATTCCGACACGATGACGATCACGGTGCCCGGAGCGGAACCGGAACCGGCCAACACGCCGCCCACGGCGTCCATAGACACAGCCCAGGTCACGGCGGCGGTGGCCGGTGAGACGGTGGCGTTGCAAGGCGTCGGCAATGACGCTGAGACAACGGCGGAGTCCCTGACCTTCGCCTGGATCCAGGTGGGAGGAACGCCCACGGTCTCCATCGCCAACGCAAGCGCGGCCACCGCCACCATCACCGCCGCCCCGGACGTGACGGAGGGGACGGAGTTGACCTTCCGGCTGACGGTGACCGACGCGGGCGGGCTGTCGGCGGATGCGGAGACTACCATTGGCGTCGGGCCGCCGCCGGAGCGGGAACCCAACCGGGCGCCAACCTTCGACGCCAACATCGACACCGTGTTGACGGTAGCCGAGAACAGCGCCGCCGGCGTCAACGTGGGATCGCCCATCACCACCACCGACCCCGATGGCGACACGCCAGCATACTCGCTGTCCGGCGCGGACGTGGCATCCTTCCAGATTGACGCCCCACGGGCCAGGTGCAAACCAGGTCCGGCGTGGTGTACGACTACGAGGCCAGGCCGGCCTACTCCCTGGCGGTGAGCGCCGCCGACGGCAAGGGCCTCTCCGCGAGCATCCCAGTGACGGTCAACCTGACCGACGTAAACGAGGCCCCGGCCTTCGACGAGGGGGCATCCGCAACGCGGCAGGTGGCCGAGAACAGCCCGGCGGGAACCAGCGTTGGCCTGCCGCTGACGGCCACCGACGCGGACGAGGACACCCTGACCTACACGCTTTCGGGAGTCGACGCCGGGTCGTTCGAGATAGACGCGGCGACGGGTCAGTTGACCACCATAGACAGCGTGGTGTACGACTACGAGGCCAGGCCGGACTACTCCTTGTTGGTGAGCGCCGCCGACGGCAACGGCCTCTCCACGAGCATCCCAGTGACGGTCAACCTGACCGACGTAAACGAGGCCCCGGCCTTCGACGAAGGGGCATCCGCAACGCGGCAGGTGACCGAGAACAGCCCGGCGTGAACCAGCATTGGCCTGCCGCTGACCGCCACCGACGCGGACGAGGACGAGGACGAGGACGAGGACACCCTAACCTACACGCTTTCGGGAGTCGACGCCGGGTCGTTCGAGATAGACGCGGCGACGGGTCAGTTGCTAACCAAAGCAGGCGTGACCTATGACTACGAAACCAGGTCAACCTACTCGGTGGCGGTGGAGGTCAGCGACGGCAACGGTGGAGCGGCGACCGTTGCGGTGGCGGTGGCGGTCAGCGACGGCAACGGTGGAGCGGCGACCGTTGCGGTGACGGTGAACTTGACCGACGTGAACGAAACGCCGTCGGTCACGTCCTGCATCACCAACCTGAACGAACTCACGGCGCCGGCGGAGTACGCCGGCGAGTGGGACGACCCGGACTGCCGGGCGCACCACCGGGACGGCCTGGCCCGTTACTTCCACTTCACCCTGTCCCAGGAGACCACGGTGGAAATCAACTTGGAGTCGGCAGCGGACGCGCAGCTTTTCGTATCTAAAGGTACGCCGGAGAACGGGTGGGATACGCCGCCCAACGGCAGCTATGAAGACCGGAGAAATATCCGGCGGGGGAACGGCAAGCTGGTGCACGACGGCGCCCATACCGGGCTGAACAGCGTCACCCTGACCCTGTCCGCCGGGGAGTACACTGCCGAGGCCGCTGTCCCGGCCACCGGTGGAGAAGCCGGGGCATTCATCCTGAGCATAGCCCGGCGGTAGACGTGCTGGGAAGTGGGGCATAGGGCACGGACGGAGAGTTGGGCCGAGGGAGGAAGTCCAACGAAGGACTTCCTCCCTACACTGCCAACCTGAACCGCAACACGAAGGTTCTTGATTTTGTCCAGTTTGGTGGGCCTAAGCGTACCGAATTGCGAACTTTTCGATGGGAGGTTGCGCTATAGGAAACGCGCCCGGCCGCTTTCACACTTTGGGCATCATCAATTTCGTGTTCCTGATCTGCTGACGCTCAGGATAGGTATGGGCGAGGCTTCGAAGTTCATCTGTGATTTCCATCAAGAACTCCGTCTCTTTCGGCTCGCCAATGACTTCCACTACGAACCTGTATTCTCGCTGACCTGCAAACTTACAGCGTTTCACGAAGGGAACCACTTCTCCACGCCTCTCGATGGGGAAACGGTTGATGATCCTTTCGGGCGGGTCACTGTAGGTGACAGGCCCGTGGGGCACCAATACTATCGTGTCCAGTCCCTTTTGGAGCAGACGGCCTTGCGTGGTTATCTCCGCCTGCGTGAGCATCACCCGCCTTATCATGTCGAAGCCGTTGAGTCGGACGTTTTCCATGTCGAACTGTTTTTCGATGCCCTTGCCCAACTGCATCGCGAATGCCGACGGATCAGGAATGAACGTTACACAGTCATAATCTGGGAACTGGCTCCGTAGGTCTCCAAAGCCTCGGCCCTCCAGCATGATGGACGTGCAAAACATCAAAAAGTCGGTCCTCGCCCAAGTCACCGTGGAGGACACGTTCTCAACCCCCGTTTGCGATTGGAGGCCGTTCTTCTTGCGGAACTCGATGAGTGAACCCCTCTGTACCAACCTGCCTTCTTCGGGATCCGCGATCCCGGCAGTGTCATCCTCGTACTCCCGATAGTAACGGGACGCCCCCAGTTTGATGTGTGTCGAGTCAGTGATAGCGTGTTCTTTCCTTGAAAACTTGATTGCGCCCGGTGGAGTCTTAAAGGATGGCCGGTCTCCATAGTCGACGCGATACGTAACCACGGCGAAGGCCGACGTGCCGATGGCTCCTTCAATGGCTTCCAGCCTGCACCCATCCCCTTCGAGAAGGTCTCGAACGTCCTCCGGAATGCTGGAGAAAGGATCATCCTTGCTCATGTTCTGGTCTCCGAGCCGTTGTCGTTCGGGCGATATTCCGCCTGCTCCTCCCGAATCTGCATGGGTTTGATCATGGTGTCCACCTGCAACCAGTTCCGAGTACCGTTCAACGTTTCATCTTTGGAGCCGAAGTCCGTGCCATTGACCATACAACCTTCTCCTAGACAGAGGGACGCAGCAGGGGCCGCTGGGGCGTGGTGGGCATAAGCGTACCATATTGGGAACTTTCCGCTGGGAGGTTGCGCTGTGACCTCAAGCAACCAACCTCCCGTCACCATCCGATGTGTATCGGCAACTGGTCCAGCGGGGGAGACCCCGCCGACGCTCCTACGGTTTGATGCTCAGGGTGAATGTCCCGCCGGTGCCTGCCGCTTCCGCGGTGTAGTCTCCGGCGGCCAAGGTCAGGGTTACGCTGTTCAACCCGGTATGGGCGCCGTCGTGCACCAGCTTGCCGTTCCCCCGCCGGATATTCCTACGGTCTTCGTAGGTGCCCTTGGGCGGTGTCCCCCATCCGTTCTGCGGCGTGCCCTGCGACACGAACAGCGCCCCGCCCGACTCCGGCGTGAGGGTGATGCTAACCTCGGTCTCCTCCGATAGGGTGAAGTGGATGTACCGGGCGGCGCTGTCTTGGTGGTGGGCCCGGCAGTCCGGGTCGTCCCAGGCTCCGCTGAACTCCGCCGCCGTGGCGAGTTCGTCCAGGTTGGTGAAGCAGGAGGTAACCGGCAAAGTCTCGTCCACGTCGGTCAGGCTGACGGTCACGCTGATGGAGGCGCTGGCGCCCTCCGGGTCTTCCGCTGTTACCGTCACCGCGTAGGACGCCTTGGTCTCGTAATCGTAGGTTACGCCAGCTACGGTGGTCAGTTGCCCGGTGGCGGCGTTCAGGTCAAAGGACCCATCATCCGCGCCGGACAGCGTGTAGGTCAGGGTATCCTCGTCCGGGTCCGTGGCGGTCAGGGGCAGGCCCACGTTCTCGCCAGCCGCCGTGTTCTCGGCCAGGGTGCGCGTTGCGCCGTCCCCTTCGTCGAAGATCGGAGCCTGGTTGGGCACCGCTTCCTCCACGTCGGTCAGGCTGACGGTCACGGAAATGGTAGCAACGGCGTGGTCGGCGTCCTCCACCGTTACCGTCACCGCGTAGGACGCCTTGGTTTCGTAGTCGTAGGTTACGCCGTCTATGGTGGTCAACTGACCCGTCGCCGCGTCGATCTCGAACGACCCCGCGTCCGACCCTGACAGCGAGTAGGTCAGCGTGTCGCTGTCTTGGTCTGTGGCCGTCAGCGGCAGACCAATGCTGGTTCCCGCCGGGCTGTTCTCGGCCACCTGCCGCGTT
Organism: Dehalococcoidia bacterium; assembly: GCA_965261795.1. GTDB lineage: Bacteria > Chloroflexota > Dehalococcoidia > Lucifugimonadales > UBA3495 > CBDCFV01. The sequence continues at coordinate 2,302,268 of OZ253476.1, read as the reverse complement.
GCGGATGCCCCCTCGTCGAAGGCCGGGGCCTCGTTGACGTCGGTCAGGTTGACCGTCACCAGGATGCTGGCGGAGAGGCCCTTGCCGTCGTCGGCGATCACCGCCAGGGAGTAGGCCGGCCTGGCCTCGTAGTCGTACACCACGCCGGACTTGGTTTGCACCTGGCCCGTGGCGGCGTCAATCTCAAAGGACCCCGCGTCCGCGCCGGACAGCGAGTAGGTTAGCGTGTTGCCGTCGGGGTCGGTGGCGGTGATGGGCGCGCCCACGTTGGTTCCGGCGGCGCTGTTCTCAGCCACCGTCAACACGGTGTCGATGTTGGCGTCGAAGGTCGGCGCCCGGTTGGGTTCCGGCTCAGGCGGCGGGCTGATGGTGACGGTTGTCTCGGCGCTGGCCGACAGTCCGCCCTCGTCGGTCACCGTCAGGCGGAAGGTCAGCTCCGTCCCCTCCGTCACGTCCGGGGCGGCGGTGATGGTGGCGGTGGCCGCGCTTGCGTTGGCGATGGAGACCGTGGGCGTTCCTCCCACCTGGCTCCAGGCGAAGGTCAGGGACTCTGCCGCCGTCTCAGCGTCATTGCCGACGCCTTGCAACGCCACCGTCTCACCGGCCACCGCCGCCGTGACCTGGGCCGCGTCTATGGACGCCGTGGGCGGGGTGTTGGCCGGTTCGGGCGGCGGGCTGATGGCGATGGTTGTCTCGGCGGTGGCCGACAGTCCGCCCTCGTCGGTCACCGTCAGGCGGAAGGTCAACTGCGTCTCCCCCGTCACGTCCGGGGCGGCGGTGATGGTGGCGGTGGCCGCGCTTGCGTTGGCGATGGAGACCGTGGGCGTTCCTCCCACCTGGCTCCAGGCGAAGGTCAGGGACTCTGCCGCCGTCTCAGCGTCATTGCCGACGCCTTGCAACGCCACCGTCTCACCGGCCACCGCCGCCGTGACCTGGGCCGCGTCTATGGACGCCGTGGGCGGCGTGTTCTCCGGCTCCGGTTCGGGCTCCGCGCCGGGCACCGTGACGGTCACCGTGTCGGAATCGGACTGGCCTTCCTTGTCGGTTACGGTCAGTTGGAACTCCAGCGTCGTCCCGCCCGCCGCGTCGGCGGGGATGGTGAAGCTGGGGTCGCCGAAGTTACTGGCCGGCTGGGAAGTCTTCGGATGCGTCAGCGCGACCGTTGGGCCGGAGGTCTGCGTCCACTGGTGGGCCATCTGGTACCACCTGCCGTAGGGGTTCGTGCTGCCTTTGCCTTGCAGGGTAACGCTCTCTCCCGGCGCGCCCGTCAGGTCCGGGCCTGCGGTGGCCGTGGGCCGGATGGGTTCCGGCACCATTACGGTCACGATCATGGTGTCGGAGTCGGACTCGCCCTCCTGGTCGGTCACCGTCAGCTCGAACTCCAGCGTCGCGCCGTCTGCGGCGTCAGCGGGTACGATGAACCGGGGGTCGCCGAACTTGCTGGCCGGCTGGGTCGTCCGCGGATGCGTCAGCGTGACGGCGGGGCCGGACAGCTGCGTCCACTGGTAGGTCATCTGGTGCCACCTGCCGTAGGGGTTGACGCTGCACTTGCCTTGCAGGGTTACCTCGTCCCCCGGCGCTCCCGTCATGTCCGGCCCGGCGCAGGCCGTGGGAAGGACGGGTTCGGGAACGACGACGAGAACGGTCATCGTGTCGGAATCGCTCTGCCCCTCCTGGTCGGTTACCGTCAGTTGGAACTCCAGCGTCGTCCCATTGGCGGCGTCGGCGGGGACGGTGAACGTCGGGGCGCTGTAGGTGGGTTCGTCAAGCGTCACGGACGGCCCGGACAGCTGCGTCCAAGCGTGTTCCAACTGCCGCCACTCGCCGTAGGGGTTCGTGCTGCCGGTGCCTTGCAGGGTCACGCTCGCGCCCGGCGCCCCCGTCAGGTCGGGGCCGGCGTTGGCCGTGGGGCGGGGATTCGTGGCCCGCACGGTTACGGACACGGTGTCGGAGTTGCTCTGGCCCTCGAGGTCAGTTACGGTCAACTCAAACTCTAGGGCGGCGCCCACCGGCGCGTTCTCCGGCAGGATGAACCAGGGGTTGGCCGTCGTCTCGCCGCTCAGGGTTACCGTCGTTTCGGGCAATTGGGCCCAGCCGTACTCCATCTGTACCCCTTCGCCGTAGAGGTTGACGCCGTTGACGCCCTGCAGTACGACTTTGCCGCCGGGTGCCTGCTCCTGGTCGGGGCCGGCGTCGGCGATGGGAAGAAGCGGGGTCGAGGACGTGATGAACACGATGTCCGAATGGGTCTGCCCCCAGATGGAGACGCTCAGCTTGAATCCGAGGGATTCGCCCGCGTACAGTTCGGGCATAGTAAAGGAGGCTCTGTAGCTGTCGGCGAATTGTACCAGTTCCACCCCTTCGGTCCAGGGAGCGTAGTTCTGCAGCACCCGCCACGGCGCCTGCGTGATTTGCCAGTCGTAGGTCAGGTCATGCCAGCCTCCGGTGGGACTGATGCTGCTCATGCCGTCGAGGGTAATGGACTCGCCGGTGCGCGCCATCCGGTCGAGGCCCGCGTCGGCCACCGGGCGGACTACAGTCCTGCCGTTGCCGGGGTTGTCCACCCGCAGGAGCAGGTCGAAGCTCTTGGTTGCCGGCGAGGTTGCGCTCTGCCCGGTGCGGGCCAGGGTTATGGGGCTTTGGGCTGCCGTCACCCGGAACAACAGCTTCGTCCCGTGGGGCAGGTTCGGGAGACTGAAGAAGGACCCGTTCGCGCCCGTGTCCGGGTATAGCTCCATCGTGGGCCCGGAGAGTTGTTCCCAGCTCCATCCGCTCGGGCGGTATTTTCCGTGACTCCACTCGTGGTAGGTGTAGTCTAAGACGCCGCCGGGGAGGAGATCGTTCAGGAACACGGCGGGCTCGGCGCCGCCCGTTTTGCGGGTGTAGGTCACCCAGGTGGCGGCTTTCTCCCCAACAATTACCCAGAAGGTTTGGGTGGCGTCGGCGTGGTGAGGATACTCGGTGGAGGCTCGGAGCGTCACCACGGCTTCACCGTCGATCAGGGCCTCGACGATCACATCGCTTGCCGCAAGCCCCTTTATCGCATCGGGCCCGCGCATCCTCACGCTGGCTACCTCCGGAGGTGACACCGACACCACTTCGTAGCTGAAGACGTCCGGCGTTGGTCCGAAGTACGGCGCGGCGTTGAAGGAGCGGCCGGACCAGGCCTGCAGGAGCACAGGGGGAATCCGCCCCACCGGCTCCGCAATGCCGAACGAGGAGCTTCTGATCGTGATACTCACCGCGATGGTGTCGGCGGCGTTGTCGGGGTCGGTCGCCGTTACCGTCACCGAATAGCTGGCCTTGGTCTCCAGGTCGTAGCTCACCCCGGACTTGGTCTTAAGCTGGCCAGTCCCCCCGTCTATCTCGAAGGATGCCGCGTCCGTGCCCGACAGCGTGTAGGTCAGGGTGTCCCCGCCGTCTTGGTCAGTCGCCGTCACGGGGTTGCCGACGTTGACGTTGGCCCCGCTGTTCTCCGGCAGGCTGCGGGTGGTGGTGTCTCCCTCGCTGAACGTCGGCGCGTCGTTGGCGTCGGTGAGATTGATGGTCACCGCGATGGTGTCGGCGGCGTTGTCGGGGTCGGTCGCCGTTACCGTCACCGAGTAGGACGCCTTGGCCTCCCGGTCGTAGTTCACCCCGGACTTGGTTTGAAGCTGCCCACTGGTCTCCACTATCTCGAACGATCCGGCGTCCGTGCCGCCCAGCGTGTAGGTCAGCGTGTTCCCGTCCTGGTCCGTCGCCGCTAAGGGGTTGCCGACGTGAACGTCGGCCCCGCTATTCTCCGGCAGGCTGCGGGTGGCGTTCTCCCCATCGCTGAACGTCGGCGCGTCGTTTACGTCTGTCAGGTTGACGGTCACCGCAATGGTGTCGGCAGCGTTGTCGGGGTCGGTCGCCGTTACGGTGACCGTGTAGGACGCCTTGGTCTCCAGGTCGTAGCTCACGCCCTGCTTGGTGGTAAGTTGGCCCGTGGAAGCATTGATCTCGAATGACTCGGTGTCCGTGCCCGACAGCGTGTAGGTCAGGGTGTCCCCGCCGTCTTGGTCAGTCGCCGTCACGGGGTTGCCGACGTTGACGTTGGCCCCGCTGTTCTCCGGCAGGCTGCGGGTGGTGGTGTCTCCCTCGCTGAACGTCGGCGCGTCGTTGGCGTCGGTGAGATTGATGGTCACCGCGATGGTGTCGGCGGCGTTGTCGGGGTCGGTCGCCGTTACCGTCACCGAGTAGGACGCCTTGGCCTCCCGGTCGTAGTTCACCCCGGACTTGGTTTGAAGCTGCCCACTGGTCTCCACTATCTCGAACGATCCGGCGTCCGTGCCGCCCAGCGTGTAGGTCAGCGTGTTCCCGTCCTGGTCCGTCGCCGCTAAGGGGTTGCCGACGTGAACGTCGGCCCCGCTATTCTCCGGCAGGCTGCGGGTGGCGTTCTCCCCATCGCTGAACGTCGGCGCGTCGTTTACGTCTGTCAGGTTGACGGTCACCGCGATGGTGTCGGCGGCGTTGTCGGGGTCGGTCGCCGTTACGGTCATCGAGTAGGACGCCTTGGCCTCCAGGTCGTAGCTCACGCCGGACTTGGTGGTCAGCTGTCCCGTCCCCTCGTCTATCTCGAAGGATGCCGCGTCCGTGCCGCCCAGCGTGTAGGTCAGGGTGTTGCCGTCCTGGTCTGTGGCCGACACCGCCGCGCCCACGTTGACGTTGGCCCCGCTGTTCTCCGGCAGGGTGCGGGTCGCGGAGTCTCCCTCCGTGAACACCGGAGCGTCGTTGGCGTCGGTCAGGTCGATGGTCACGTCGATAGTGGCGGAGGCCGTTCCATCGCTCACTCCCACCGTAACTGAGTAGGATGGCTTGGTTTCCCGGTCATAGCTCACCCCGGACTTGGTTCGAAGCTGGCCACTGGTCTCCACTATCTCGAACGATTCGGCGTCGGTGCCGGTCAGGGAATAGACCAGTGTGTTGACTGTTCGGTCCTGGTCCGTCGCAGACAGAGGCGCTCCCACTTCGACGTTGGCCCCGCTGTTCTCCGGGACTTCGCGTATGGCGGATTCACCGTCGCTGAATACCGGTGCGTCGTTCACGTCCGTCAGGTTGATGGTCACCGCGATGGAGTCGGTGTTGCGGTGTGTGTCGCTGGCCGTGACAGTAATGGCATACTGCGGTTTGGTCTCGAAGTCGTAGCTTGTTTCCTGCGTGGTGATCTGGCCGGTACCCTCGTGTATTCCGAAAAACACGCTGTCCGTGCCAGTCAGCGTGTACGTCAGGGTATCGCTGTCTCCGTCAGTAGCTTCTACTGCTGCGCCTACGTTCACGCCGGGTCCGCTGTTTTCGGGGACTTCGCGGGCGGTGCTTTCTCCGTCGCCGAATACGGGCGCGTGGTCGTCCTCCACTATGTCGAAGCTCACGTCATCCACTGCTACCGTGCCGTATTCCGGGCTGGACTCGGCGTCCACTATCTGGTGGGATACCACCGCGGTCCGGGGTTCTGATACCACGCCGTCGTCGTGGGCCGTTACCCTGATGGACTGGGGTACGTTCCAGTTCTCCCGGGTGAAGGTCAGGCTGCTTGGATCTGTGTCGGCAGGTCCGGCGACAGTGATGTTTATCTTCACGACGTGACCGGTTCTGGGCTTGGAGTCCAGTACGACGGTGTACGACACAGGGTTGTCGCCGCTCTGCTGTCCCTCGGTGACCGACGTGTGTTTCTGGTCCAGCGCGACACCGGCCGTGTCGCTGTCCGTTATGGTCACTCCCACGCCTGTGATGGTGACTCCCGCATAGTCTCCGCCTGCGGAGTGGCTGATAGTGGCGGTCCGGTCAGCCTCGTTGTCCACATGGTCGCGCTGGCCGGTTACGGTCACGGTTTGGGCGTTGTTCCAGTTCTCCGTGGTGAAGGTCAGCTCCGGTGGCGTTATTGCGATTGCGTCCGGGTGATCTCCACCCGCCGCTGGCGTCACGGTCACAGTCCCCGTAGGCTGTGAGTTCAGTACGATGGTGTAGGAGCCATCGCCGGTTTCCCCAGCCGTCAGTTCCGTCGGGCTGACGGTAACTCCTTCTTCGTCGTTGTCGGTTACGGTCACCTCGATGGATCCTGCGACCACGTTGTGGCGTCCGTAGTCGGCCCCCGCCACCTCGTGGGTGATGGTGGCGGTCCGGTCGGCCTCGTTGTCTATCAGGTCGTCGACTGCGGTGATGGTCACTGGCTGGGCGGTGTTCCAGTTCTGGGGGGTGAATATCAGCGGTGCGCTCACCGTGGCGTTGCCGGGGGCGCTGCTGACCGGGGTGACGGTGACGTTCCCGTCGCTGGGCTGGCTGGTCAGGACTACGGTGTAGCTGGCGGTGTTTCCAGGGGCCACCTCGCTGACCCGTAGGGTAGGCGGGTCTGTGGTGGATGTGGTCGTTATTTCCACGCTTCGGGTGTCGTCGTCAGTGTTGGTCAGTTCTACGCTTGCTTGTTGCCCCTCGTATCGGGGATCGGGGCTGGCGGCGGTGAACGTTATGGCGTAGCCTGTATCGCCGTCGTCCACGCTGTCGTCCTGACCAGTTACGGTCACGTCCTGGGCGGTGTTCCAGTTGCCGGTGGTGAAGGTCAGCTCCACCGGGCTCACCGTTCCCTCGTTCGTGTTGCTGCTTTGCGCACTTATGGTCACGGCCGCCGTTGGCTGGGAATTCAGTTTCACCCCGACCATCACGGTCCCGCCGGCCTCGGTGGTTACGTTGCTGTCTGGAGTGGCGGTTATGCCTCTGGTGTCGTCGTCCGTTACCGTTACGGTCACGTTTTCAGCCGTTACGCTGTCGTAGTCGCCTCCAGCAACGGTATGCGTGATGATGGCGGTGCGGCTGTCGCCGTCGTTGTCGATGTCGTCGTTCACTCCAGTGACCGTGAGGTACTGCTCCATGTTCCAGTTCAACGGGGTGAAGGTCAGTGCGCCTGAGACGGCGGCGATGCTCTGGTCGCTGCTCGACGGCGTGACGGTCACGTTGCCCGTGGGTTCGCTTTTCAGTACGACGCTGTGGGTCGCAGTTCCGCCGTCCTCGGATATTGCGCCTGATATGGCTCCTACCTCTATTTTGCGGTCATCGTTATCCTCAATCTCAATTGTCAAGGATTTGGATTCGCCCAAGTCGTAGGCGTCTGCGGGGATGATGGTGTACGTGACGGAACCGTGTTCCTCGTCAATCTTGTCGTCAACGGTCCTGATCGCGCCGGGGTCATGGGGATCAGGTGTTGATGGTGAGCCCAGCACTGTGCCGGGAATTGTTATTATCCATGGGTTGTCCTCGTTCCTCTCTGTTATCCCGTATTCTCCGGTGGTCTCGACCTTTATCCTCACTTCCAGTGGCACGTTGTTGTACGGGTCGGCAGTGATGAGGAATCCTATGTCAGCGCCCTCGGTTATTGAGCTCCCGGTTCCTGGTTTATCCGTTATGGTTACGACTGGTTTCCTGGGGTATCCGGAAGCGATTGATTCGGCCCACTCGCTTTCACCCTCATGGTTGATGGTCCTGACTTGGAAGTCATACTTCTGGCCTGTCTCCAGATTGGTGATGGTCAGGGTTGATGGCGGAGGATTGCCTGTTGTAAGGGCGTTCTGGTCGGACCAGTCGTTTGATTCCGCTTCCCTGACCCATACTTCGTATTGAGTGATTGGCGGCCGGCCCGTGTTATCTGCTGGAGGAGTCCATTCGAGTAATACTTCTCCTGCGTTGGCAGTGGGTCGTGCCCTCAAGTTGGTTGGCGGGTCCGGTCGTTCGTTTACGTCTGTCAGGTTGACGGTCACCGCAATGGTGTCGGCGGCGTTGTCGGGGTCGGTGGCCGTTACGGTCACCGGGTAGGCCGCCTTGGCCTCATAGTTGTAGGTCACGTCGGACTTGGTGGTCAGCTGGCCGGTGGAAGCATTGATCTCGAATGACTCGGCGTCATCGCCGCCCAGCGTGTAGGTCAGGGTGTCGTTGTCTTGGTCTGTCGCTGATACCGCCGCGCCTACGTTCTGGCCTGCCGCCGTGTTCTCCGCCAGGCTGCGGGTGGCGCTTTCTCCTTCTGTGAACACTGGCGCATCGTTGGCGTCTGTAAGGTTGATGGTCACGTTGATAGTATCGGTCGCGTTGTCGGGGTCGGTTGCCGTTACGATGACTGAGTAGGACGCCTTGGCCTCCAGGTCGTAGCTCACGCCCTGCTTGGTGGTAAGTTGGCCCGTGGAAGCATTGATCTCGAATGACTCGGTGTCCGTGCCCGACAGCGTGTAGGTCAGGGTGTCCCCGCCGTCTTGGTCAGTCGCCGTCACGGGGTTGCCGACGTTGACGTTGGCCCTGCTGTTCTCCGGCAGGCTGCGGGTGGTGGTGTCTCCCTCGCTGAACGTCGGCGCGTCGTTGGCGTCGGTGAGATTGATGGTCACCGCGATGGTGTCGCTGAAATTATCGGTAATGTCCTCTATCACCTCCACCGTCACCGCGTAGCTGGCCTTGGCCTCGTAGTCGTAGCTCACCCCGGACTTGGTGGTCAGTTGTCCCGTCTCATCGTCGATGTCGAATGAGCCGGCATCATCGCCCGTCAGCGTGTAGATCAGCGTGTTGCCGTCCTGGTCCGTGGCCGACACCGCTGCGCCCACGTTCTGGCCCGCCGCCGTGTTCTCCGGCAGGCTGCGCGTGGCGCTCTCCCCCTCCGTGAACGTCGGCGCTTCGTTGACGCCGGACAGGTCCACCGTCACCGCGATGGTGACGGCGGCCGTTCCGTCGCTTACCTCAACTACTATCGAGTAGGACGCCTTGGTCTCGTGGTCGTAGCTCACGCCGGACTTGGTGGTCAGTTGACCGGTGTTGGGTTCTATCTTGAAGGAGTCCCGGTCGGCGTTGTCCTCTGTTTACGCTTCGGAGATGGAATAGACCAGGGTGTCTTCGGGGCGGTCCTGGTCCGTCGCCGTCACGGGGTCGCCGACGTTGACGTTGACCCCGGCCCCGATGTTCTCCGGGACGCTGCGGGTTGTGGAGTCGCCCTCCGTGAACGTCGGCGCGTCGTTTACGTCGGTGAGTGTGATGATGACGTTGATGGAGTCGACGCCGCCTCTGCCATCGTTTACCAACATGCCAATCCGGAATCTGGGTTCGGTCTCGAAGTCGTAAATCTCGCCTGCTTTGGTGAGCAGTTGGCCGTTTTGGTTATTTATGGTGAAACGTTCTCTATCCGAGCTGCCTGTTTGCGAATACGTGTACAGAAGTTCATCGGGTCCCCCGTCATTGTCGTTGTCCGTTGCGCTGACAGCGGGGCCGATGGGCGTTCCCGCCGCAGGGTTCTCATCTATCGTTCGGCGGGCTACTCCTTCTGTTTCATCTGGTGTTTCACCCTCTGTGAAGATAGGTTGTTCATTGTCCAGTATCTCCACAGGCATATCTCTGAGCATCGTTACTTCACCGTAGCCGCTGATGGTGTGGGTGATAGTCGTACGCTCATTGTCTTTGTCGTCATCGTACTGGATTGTGATGTTGACATCTTGTGGTACAGACCAGTTTGCCGATGTGAAGGTAAGTTGTTGCGTCTCCAGCGTAGCCACACGTGGGTCCAGGATCGCCAGCGTGATCGTCACCGTGCCGCCCGGGTCGGTGTCCAGCACCACTGTGTATTTGTCGCTGCCTTGGGTTACCGGATTGCCGCCATCCGTGATACCCTGGAGTTCCTGAATTTTGACCTCTCTCTTGTCCCGGAAAACCCCTGGGTCTACTTCCATCTCCAGGCTTGGCGGGGCGATAATCTGGTAGCCACTGTGGACAATGTCCTCCGATGTCCCCGTGACCGTTGCACCGATGTTGAGGTGTCCAGTCTCACCGGGGTTGCGCTGTATGGTGAATAAGCCGCTTTCCAATGCGCCCTTGGAATTGTAGGCACCCCAAAGGTCACAAGCCCGTTTTCAACTCCGATGTCCATCGGAATGTTGCGCGGCGCTCCGGTAGGCGCCAGTACCTTGAACTCCTTGGACCTGGTTATTACGATGGAAATTGCCACCCGCAGAGGACTGCCGGGGTTGCCTGACAGGTCCAAGTGTGTCAGCGTCCTGGCGCTGGAGAACGCTCCGTTCGCCAGGGCGCTGATCCGGTTGCCGCTCAGGTCGAGCCGTCGCAGATCCGGCAATGTGGCGAACAGGCCCGGGAACGCGGTGAACCGGTTGCCGCTCAGATTGAGTTGGTCCAGTATCGGGATCTCGGTAAACAGCGCGGCAGGGAGGCTGCTGATCTGGTTGTTGCTGAGATCGAGCCGTTTCAGCTCCGGTTCGCTGGCGAACAGCCCGGTCGGGAACGCGGTGAGTTGGTTGCCGTTTAGATTGAGTTCTTCCAGGTCCGGGGTCCCGGTAAACAGCCCGGTCGGGAGACTGTTGATCCGGTTGCCGCTCAGGTTGAGCGTTTCCAGCGCTGGCGCTTCGGAGAACAGACTGGCTGGAAACGTGCTGATCCGGTTGCTGCTCAGGTCGATGCTGGTGACCCCGCTCAACCCGGCGAAGTCGCCGGCTTGCAACGACGCTATGTTCTTTGAAGCGAGGTCCAGCGACACAACCGCACTCAGTTGAACCGGAGTTACCTCCCCACAGTTGCTCGCGCCGGAGATGGCGGCAAGCAGGGCAGTCTGCACCTGTTGCGTGCGGACGCAGAAGCCGTCTACCTGTGCTACTGCGCCTCGATGATCGGCGGCGAATAGCGCCGAGAGCGCCAGGAGTATGCGCGGCGGTTTCACCATACTACCCATTCCGGATATCGCTCATAAGCTCGAACTCCAATCCGTACCAGCGTCAGGGTTGTTCTGCGTTAGTCTGCTCCTGTGAGCTTTTTATCGTCTCAATCGAAAATTGTGCCTGCTTTAATTGTTCTGACGAAGATATTGGCCCCACATCCTCAGGCCGGGAGGGGCCACGGAAGCAAGGGGCCAATGGCCCTGGTGGGGTGTGGGCCGGGAGGGGACATGCGGTGTGGCAGACCGGATTTGGCCTTGGGGTGGTCCCGAAGATGCGTCGAGGGCTTATTAGAACCCGTGTCAGGGGGGGCCTAATTCATGCAGTTCATGGATAGACCTCCATACCTCTTATTGTTTCTAACGCTCAACAATCTTTCCATCGCAGTATTATACGGCACTTGCAGGCATAAAGCCCCTTCCCCCTGTGTGGGCTGATAAGGGTATGTATTTCATTTGGGACTTTACGCAGTTGAACGTGAGACCGCATAGTAGGGTAGGCTTGCTCAAATACAAAACCGCTCCCAAATGCTCACTATCGGGCCCATTCCGTATCGGGCCCATTCCGTCATTCCGGCGTAGGCCGGAATCCAGGGGCGGTGGGGCCGGTTCGTAGCTATAATCTCAATTTTACATACCCTTGTCAGCCCTGTGGTCGGGGAACAATTGAAAGCAACTGTTCCCCGTCATTCTCGCCGCAGCGGGAATCCAGAGCCTGGCCCGGCGGAGACTCTTTGCCAGCGGCGAGTCCTGGATTCCGGCTCAAGGCCTCAAAACGCGTCATTCAAGAGTCCCAGGGCCTTTTCATTTTCCGGTTTGGGTTACATGGTTCCCGTCTTTCCCGCGCAGGCGGGAATCCATATAGTTTTGCTACGGGAAAGTTGCCATAGGCGGCGGTGCTGCTGGATTCCCGCTTTCGCGGGAAAGACGAGAGAATGAAAAGGCCCTGACAAGAGTCCCGCACCGCCTTGACGACCGATGCGGCTCCTGTGGATAATGATGCTCCTCCCGTGGATAATTTTGGGTCGGACAATCTACTGTGAACGCTGTTACGGAGCGCATGAATGACGACTCATCAGACATCGGCAACCCCCGACTATACGATGGGGTTCAGCGAAGAGATGCTCGAGTCCCTCAGGCGGTAACCGCCGAGGCCAGCGCCGCCTATCTGCTCCCGTACCTGAGGCCAGGCCTTCGCGTTCTCGACTTCGGCTGCGGGCCGGGCAACATATCGGTGGGGCTGGCCAAGGCCGCAGCCCCCGGCGAGCTGCACGGCGTGGACATGGAAGAATCGCAGATCGAACTGGCGAGGGCGGTCGCCGCGGCGTATGGACGGGACAACACGATATTCCACGCCGGCGACGTGACGAACATGCCCTTCGAGGACGACTTCTTCGACGTCGCCCACTGCCACAACGTCCTCATGCACATCCCGGACACCGGAGCCGTGCTGGCCGAGGTGAAGCGCGTCCTGAAGCCCGGGGCATCATCGGCTGCCGGGAGATGATATGCGGGTCGTGCTTCACCCATCCCGACTTCGGCGTTATTGGAAAAGCGTGGGATATGTTCCAGGACCTGCTCCAAGCCGACGACGGCCACCCGCAGATGGGGAAGGAACTGAAGGGCCATGCGCTGGCGTCCGGGTTCGAGAACGTCCGGATGATCAATTCTTTCACCATCTACAGCGCGCCCGCGGATGTCGCTTTCATCTACGGTTTCGCCACGCAGTGGTTCCTGTCGCCCGAAATCACGGAAGCAGCCATCAAATACGGGGCAGCGACTCCGGACCTGTGCGCCCAAGTGGGCGCCGCCTACGACCGTTGGAAGGAACATCCCGGGGCCTTATGCGCCTTCGCTTTCGGTGACCTCGTCGCCAACAAGCCGCAATCCCAGCCAGCCAGGAAAAGGAGCAAGGGAAAATTGACTCAACCGGAATCGCCAACGCCCGATTACGCCATCAGCTACGGTGAAGGGTTCACGCAGGTGGAACGGCTGCACACCGCCGAGGCCAACGCAGCCTATCTGCTCCCGCTGCTCAGGCCCGGCCTCCGCGTGCTGGACTTCGGCTGCGGCTCCGGCGACATATCGGTGGGTTTGGCCAAGGCCATTGCGCCCGGCGAGCTGCACGGAGTTGACTTGGAAGAGGCGCAAATTGAACTGGCCCGGTCCCTTGCCGGTCCGGCGGGACCGGGCAACGCCATATTCCACGTTGGAGACGTGACGGCCCTTCCCTTCCAGGACGGCTTTTTCGACGTTGCCCATTGCCACAACACTTTGACGTACGTCCCGGATACCCAGGCCGCGCTGGCGGAAGTGAAGCGGGTACTGAAGCCCGGCGGCCTCATCGCCTGCCGCGAAATGATCTGCGGGCCAGCTTCGTCCATCCCGACATGGGGGTTATGGGGACCGCGTGGGACGTGATCGAGGACATGCTGGCCTCTGACGACGGACATCCCCAGATGGGGAAGGAAATGAAGACCCATATCCTGGAGGCCGGGTTCACGAACATCCGGATATCCGCTTCTTTCGACACCTACAGCGCGCCGACCGATGTCTCCCTGATCAACTCTCTCGCCAAGCGATGGTTCTCGTCGCCGGAAATGCAGGAAGCGGCCAGCATTTACGCCTTGCCCACCATGCGCACGAGTCTGTGGGACAGATTGATTACCGCCATTGACGAGTGGAAGGACATCCCCGATGCGGCGGTTGCTTTCGCCTTCGGCGAGGCCGTCGCCAGCAAGCCGTAAAACCGGCCATGCCTTCCCCACTGGTCCGTACCACAGAACGATGCGGCGCCGGCTGTCCCCGGTCGGCTACTGCCGCCGTTCCAGGGCGTCGTAGTTTTCCATCATCCTGAGACTGGCGGACATGAAGGCCCTGAGGTCTTCCTCGCTGATGCCCTCCGTCAACGCTTGGTAGAACTCGTGGACCCGCTGCTCCAAGCGCCGGGTCAACTCCACGCCGTCGCCGGTCAGCGTCAGCATCACTACGCGCCGGTCGCTCTCCAAGCGGCGTCTACTCAACAATCCCCTCTGGACCAGCCCATGGACCAACCGGCTAATTCGGGATGGATCTGTGGGCAATATCTCCGCAAGCTGGGTGGCGGTGCACTCGTCCCTGTACAAACAGAACTGGAGCATCTTGAACTCCAAGGGGATCAGGTCATCGGGGGCCAGCACTTCCATCGTCCCCTTTTCCACAGCAGTCATCAACCCTGCTACCCGGTCTTCCAAGCTTGACGCGAGGGAGCCGGTCTGGTGGCACTCGGGGTCTTCGGGCAGTTGCCGGGGTTCTATCATTCTCGACCAGCTGTAGGGAGATGGGAAGCTACTTGTATTATACAACTATTGGTATTATATATGATAGTATATAACTAATTAATAGATTATCAATAATATCGCTTGACAAGGCTTGCCGCATCCCATAGTATGCAGACGACATAAACTTTAAAGGCACGGGGCGGCCACCCCGCGGCCCGGACAGAAATCGAAGGAAGGAACAAAGGAACAGTGGACATACCAAAGCGTAGATACCCAGCCCCACCCAAGGCTGGGTATCCAGCAAGCAACGCTCCGATGCGTCCGACTCTCACCTCGAAGCCGCACCGGGAGCAACCGCCCAACTATACTACGCGAATTTCCCCCGGCCTTACAAGTCGCTTCGCGCGGTCTTTCCTCCATTTATCCTCCGCCGGACGGCGGGAGCGCCCTTCCCATCTTAGCCTCGGCCCCCCGGTGGCTGACACTCCACCCTGATCGCCGTCACCCCCTCCCAGGCGTGATTGCGTCCAATTTCCGGCCGTTGCCGGCTGTCATGCAGCCCGGCGGCAAGTGTCAGCTTTAACAGGAAGGGAAGCTAGATGAACACGCTCTCAAACAACTATTGCCGGATGGTCCGGGTGGCCGCCGTCGCTCTAATGCTCGTCGTCACCGCACTGGCCGTGGCCATCCCCCTCTTCTCAACCTTTACCCCCTCCGTCCACGCTCAGGACGGCAGCGCCGGCATCTGCGACCGCACCCTACAGGTGCGAAACGCCATCGTAGCCGCGATAGATGGGGTCAACAACTGCGCCGCCATGACCAACACCCACCTGGCGGACATCACTGATCTCGACATATCCGGTGAGGGCCTTCCGGACGGCGATAAGATAAGCGCGCTGAAGGCGGGGGATTTCGCCGGACTGTCGGGGCTGACCGATCTCGATCTGGGGTCGAACCGGCTCACCGAATCCGGTCTTCCTGACAACGTGTTCTCCGGCCTGTCCTCGCTGACCACGTTGGCGATGAGCTTGAACTACTTCACCGCCGTCCCGACCGGCGCAATCAACGGACTGTCCTCGCTGATCCACCTCGATCTGGATTTCGGGCATGGCAACCTTACCACCATCCCGGCCAATGCGTTCTCCGGCCTGACCTCGCTGCAATTCCTCAATCTGAACAGCAACAGCCACCTAACGACGGTAAACTCCGGCGCATTCACCGGCCTGACCGCGCTGACAAGCCTTAACCTGACCGCCACCAACCTGGCCGCTGTTCCCTCCGGGGCGCTATCCGGGCTGTCCTCGCTGACCCACCTGTCTTTGGGAGGCGCCCAGATTACCACTGTCCCAGCGAATGCCTTCTCCGGCCTGACCTCGCTGCAATTCCTCCAACTGAGCGATAACCAAATTGCAACCCTCGACCCCCGGTCCTTCGCCGGGCTGTCCAAACTGGATTTCCTCGATCTGGAAAACAACCAGCTCACCGCGCTCCCGGACGGCGTGTTCGCCGGGCTGACCGCCAGCCCGTCAAGTCTCTTCCTGGACGGCAACCCCACCAAAGACAATCCCGCCGACCTGGAGGTGAATGTTTCGCTGGCGCGGGTTGGGAATGACCAATTCAAAGTAACGGTGCACACCGGCGCGCCGTTCCCCATGACGGTGCGGGTCACCTTCGCCAACGACGGAGGCAATGCGACCGCCTGGGTCGATGCCGCAATTCCCAAGGGCGCATTGGAGAGCGCGGCCTTCGGGCCGCCCAGCGGCACGCCCACTGTTCATACAGTGACGCTGCCGTCCCTGCCAACCGGGCCTTTTGCTTTTGCGCACAGCGGATATGCCCTCCTGATCGCGGGCGGCATCTGCGACCGGACGCCGCAGGTGCAAGACGCCATCGTGGCCAAGATTCCCGGGGTCAACAACTGCCTCTTCGTGACCGGCGAACACTTGGCAAGCATCACGGGGCGGCTGGACTTGTCCGTTACTCCCGTACATGACGACAGCAAGGTAATTTTCTCGCTGAAAGCGGGGGATTTCTCCGGGTTGTCAGGGGTAACATGGCTTGACCTGAGTGGGAACAAGCTCTCCTCGCTGCCGGATGGCATATTCTCCGACATGACCTCGCTGGGCGAACTCAATCTGGAATGGGGTTTCTGGACCGCCATCCCGACCAACGCGTTCACTGGCCTGCCCTCGCTGACCCGCCTTGATCTGGGATACGGGAGCGGCCCCAATACCACTATCCCGGCCAATGCCTTTTCCGGCCTGCCCTCGCTGACAACCCTCAATCTGAACAGCCACCGGCGAATCACCACTATCGAACCGAATGCGTTCAACGGCCTGTCCAATCTGATAGCCCTCAATCTGGGCGGCAGCAACAAGCTCGAAGCAATCTCGTCCCAAATGTTCAACGGGCTGTCCAGCCTGCAACACTTAACCGTGGGCGGCTCGGAGAGCATCTCAGCCTGGGATACAACAGGATCTCCACGCTCGATGCCCGCACATTCAACGGGCTGTCCAATCTGGGGAAGCTCTATCTGAATAACAACCGCCTCACCACGCTGCCGGACGGCGTGTTCACCGGGCTGACCAAACTGGTGGGTCTCCAATTGGAGGGCAACCCCGCCGTCCTGGAGGTGAGGGTTTCATTGGTTCAGGTGGGGGACGATGCTGCCGTTGGTGACGGTGCACAGCGGCGCGCCGTTCCACATGAATGTGCCAATCACCGTCACCAACGGCAGCATCGATGGCGGCGTCGGCACGGTCCCAATTCCCCAGGGCGCGGCGGAGAGCGAGATCTTCCGGGTGAGCGGCGACGCACCTGCCCCGCCCACCGTAGAACTCGGGGAACTGCCAGCTTTGCCGGGCCCGCCGACCTGGCTTATCCCACACAATGGGTATGTCCTGGTCAAGCCGCCAGACCCGCCCCTGACCGTTTCCGGCGGCATCTGCGACCGCACGCCGCAGGTCCGGGACGCCATCGTAGCCGCCATCCTTGGGGTCAACGGTTGCCTCGCCGTGACCGGCGACCACTTGGCAGGTATCACGAGGCTGGATTTGTCCGTTACTCCCATACATGACGTCAGCAAGGCAATAATAGGGTCGCCGCAGGCGGGCGAAATCGCCGGCCTGACCTCGCTGACCTACCTTAACCTGGAGGGGAACAGGCTCTCCTCGCTACCGGATGGCATATTCTCCGATCTGTCCTCGCTGACCGAACTCAACCTGAACTGGGGGTTTTGGACCGCCATTCCGACCAACGCGCTGTCCGACCTGTCGACCCTGACGCGACTCGATATGGCGCACGGGAGCGGCCACCTTATCACCATCACGGACAATGCGTTTTCCGGCCTGAGCTTGCTGGAGACTCTCGATCTGAGGGTCCACCAGAAACTCACGTCGGTCAGCTCCGGCGCGTTTCCCGGCCTGCCCGCGCTGGAATACCTCGGACTATCCAGCGCCAAACTGACTGCTGTTCCGTCCGAGGCGATCTCTGGGCTGTCCTCGCTGCAATCTCTGTCTCTGGCGGGCAACCAGATTACCGATGTTCCGGCGGGGGCGTTCTCCGGCCTGTCTGCGCTGGAATACATCCACCTGAGCCATAACCAAATTGCAACCCTCGACTCCGGGGCCTTCTCCGTGACGCCCGAACTGGTGCGGCTCGAGCTGCAAAACAACCGGCTCACCGCGCTCCCGGACGGCGTGTTCGCCGGACTGTCCCGCCTATATTTCCTCTATCTGAACGACAACGCCGCCGTCCCTGAGGTCAAGGTTTCGCTGGTGAAGGTTGGGAGTGATGCGTCCGGGGAAGAGTACAAGGTGACGGTAAATACCGGCGCCCCTTTCTGGATGAACGTGCCAGTCACCGTCACTAACGGGAACGTTGAGGGCGGCGGCAGCACGTTCACACTTCGCAAAGGCGAGGTGGAGAGCGATACCTTCCGGGTGGTCGGCACGCCCGGCGCGTCCGAACCGCCCACCGTCGCCATCGGGCAACTGCCGGCCCTGCCGAAGGACGATTTGCCGAACGGAGAGTCCTCACATAAAGGTTATGTCCTGGTGAAGTCGGTAAAGCCCGGCACGCCGCAGGTAACCCGCATCCGCTCCGCCGTGCAGTAGGCCCCGGCGCTTTTAGTGGCCTGGACCGCCCCGGCCGGCGTGGCCGTTACCGGCTACGAGGCCCAGCACCGCCGTCAGGGCGAAACCGCGTGGACGGCCTACGCCAACCCCTTCTCGGCCAGCGCCGTCGCCCTCACCTTGCCGGACCTGCAACCCGGCGCAGTCTACGAGGCGCAGGTGCGTGCCCTTACCGCCGCCGGTCCCGGGGACTGGTCGGACACCGGCGAGGGCCAAGCCAACCGTCCGCCCCACCGGAGAGTATGGTTCTACGGCAACAATAACGTGTCGGTGGGGGTTTGGTATCGTGACTGGAATCCCGCGACGCGCTACTTCGGCGACGCGGACGGCGATACCCTGAGCTTCTTCGAGAGCTCCGACAATGACGCCCTGGTCACCAGTTGGGTCGGCGACAACGGATATACGTTCAACACCTTCGCCCACAACCCCGGCCGGTCAACGATTACCTATGGGGTGAGAGACGGATACGGAGGGGAAATCACGCGGACCGTCGTTTACTCGGCATACGCGAACGGGGTGCGGCGGATGCCCGAGTCTCCCAAGGGCTTCTACGTGGGACACCCGGTCGCCGGCGTCAAAACCCGGCATAACTACCAGATTTCCCCCTACACGCTGACCGGCGAGGCTGCCGCAACCTTCGACATAGACCAGGCCACCGCCCAGGTTACCCTGAAACCGGGCCACACCCTGGACTACGAGACCAAGACCGCCTACACCGGGCAGGTGAAATACACCGTCAACGGCGGGGACGCGACCATCGGCCTCACCATCGAGGTGACCGACATTCCGGCGCCGGCCAGGCCCGCTCCACCCACGGTCACAGCGGTGGAGGGTTACGCTGCCGCCCTGAACCTGGCCTGGGCGGCGCCCAACAGCCACGGCTCGCCCATCACCGGCTACAACCTGCGCCACCGCCCGCGGGGCGGCAATTCCGGCTGGATTGACCGCCCCGTCGACGGGGCGGGCGTCTCAACCGTCCTCACCGGCCTGGCCGACACCAACTACGAGGCGCAGGTGCAGGCGTCAGCGCCGAGGGCAGCAGCCAGTGGTCCGACAGCGGCTACATCGGCGCGCCCACCCCGCCGCAGGGCACCAATCCGGGTCCCGGACCCGGCTCGGATCCCGACCCGGACCCCAACTCCGACCCGCAGACGCCGCAAATACAAGGTCCCAACAATGGGAACACCGTCCCCTACTTCAACGGGCCGGAAATCCAGTACGTGGACGAAGACGCGGCGGCCAATACCGCCGTGGGCAGCCCGGTAACCGCCATCAACGACGCGAACAACACGCTGACCTACTCCATCAGCGGGGACAGCCATTTCACCATAGACTCCGGCACCGGCCAGATACGGATGGCCGACGGTATGCCCCTCAACCGGGCTGCCGCTGCTTCCCACATGGTGACGGTGGGCGTCAGCGACGGCAGGGATTCGACCGGCGCAGCCGACCCAGCGGTGGACGACAGGGCGGATGTGACCATCCATGTCGCCAACTCGGATAGTCCCCCCGTGCCTCCTTCGATTACCATCGAGGGGCCGGAGAGTCCCATCCTGACCTCCGGCCCCTTTACGGTAACCGCCACCTTCTCGGAGGAGCCTGGGGCGTATTATCTCGCCACAAATAACCTGGCCGCTCCGCTCAACGCGCAAACCAGCGGAAATGTGGTGACCTTCACCGACGTGCAGCCCCAATACTACACCGGGCGGTGGGGCACGTGGCCGTACCAAGTGAGGATTCGCATCAAGTGGCGTGGTCTCCACGAGATATGGGAGGCAACCTATGACCCGGACCCGCCGCGGGTGCACCGGATCAGCGGGCCGGCGGAAACCCAGCGGGATATGTTCACCGTTGGCATTCTCTTGACCGAAACCGCGGTGGGATTCACGGTGGACGACCTGGACGTGGTCAACGGCGAGGCAACAGCGCTCCGGCGCACGGGCGCGTGGAACTACGAGGCTGACATCCGCCCAGCGGCCAACGGCCTGCTGACGGTGGACATCGCCGCCGGCGCCTTCCAGGACGGGCGCGGCCGCGGTAACACGGCGGCGCAGCAGTATTCGGTGCAGGTAGACCTCTCCCCGCGAACGCCGGGAGCGCCTCGGATGCCCCAGTCTCTCATCGACCCCACTACTATGCTGGACGTCATCTGGGCAGCGCCGCAGATTGTGGACGGCCCGGCCATCACCGGTTACGACGTGGAGTACCAGGATAACGACGCTACGGAGTGGCACACCCACGCACTGTCTGTCACAAACACTATAACCACCCTCCGGAACCTGGCGAAAGGCACGACCTACCAGTCCCGGGTGCGGGCCCGGAACGTCCACGGCGTCAGCCAGTGGTCCGACCCGGGTGAAGGCTCCACGTGGGAGAACCTCCCGCCGGCCACCGTCTGGGAGATCGAGTTCGGGCGGAAATACCTCGACATTATCTGCGACCCGAAAAAGGACCTTTATCCCGGGGCCGGGGGCTACCAAGACCAAAATGTCATCATAGGGGGGACAAGGTTGTCTCCACAGCAGCTTGCCGACCCCACGCCCGCAGATTTCTTCGTCGTGCTGGACGCCTCTTGCGTGGACGGCGACAACGTGTCCATAAGAGGAATGGAAAGAGAATCGGATTTCGAATGGACCTGGCAACAGACCGGCAGCGCCAACTTCCTTCCGTACTACACCCTTAGCGGGGGAGGCTTTGCCGGCACTAAACGCTCCAAGGTAAAGGGAAGCGCCATAAGCTTCGATTGCGGCAATGATGGCTGGAGGCCGCCGCACGGGGAATATAAGTTCGTGGTGACCGTTACCAAGAACGGGGAATTCTACCAGAAACAGTTCGTTTCGTTCACGATCGGGAATCCCCCGCCGCCCGCCGGCGCGGGCGGTTCCGGCGATCCCGCCCCGGAGCTCACCGCTGACGCGGGCCCCGACCTGACCGGCGCCCCCGGGCAGAGCGTGACCCTCCAGGGCACGGGCAGCACGAACCCCTACGGCGAGTGGTGGGAGATGGAGCAGCAGTGGACGCAACCGTCCGGGCCGGACGTAACCCTAAGCGACGCCTCCGTGGGCAACCCCAGCTTCACACTGCCGGACGACGCGGAGGAGGGGACGACGCTGGAGTTCCAATTGACGGTCACGGATAAGGAAGGGAAATCCGACTCCGACTCCGTGACTGTCACCGTATTGCCAAAGCTCGCGGCCTGCGCCGGGCCGGACCTAGCGGGAGCGCCGGGAGGCCAAGTAACCCTACAGGGCCGGTGCAGCACGAACCCCTACGGCAGGTGGTACAAGATGGCCCACTCCTGGAGACAACTGTCCGGGCCGACTGTAACCCTGGACAAGCCCACCCACGGCGACCCCAGCTTCACGCTGCCGGCAGACGCCGCCGACGGGACGACGCTGGAGTTCCAACTGACGGTGACCGACCAGGAGGGCCAGTCCGACTCCGACACCATGATCGTCACCGTCGCCGCGGCGGGAACCATCCGGCCTACGGCCACCGCAGGCCCGGACCTGACGGGCGCGCCGGGCGATAGCGTTACACTGCAAGGCAGGGGCAGCACGAACCCCTACGGCAAGTGGTACCAGATGACCCACCTGTGGACCCAGATGTCCGGCCCGGCCGTCACCCTGAGCGATCCGACCAAGGGAGACCCCAGCTTCACCGTGCCGTCCGACGCGGCGGGTGGAACGACGCTGGAGTTCCAACTGACCGTCACCGACAAGGAGGACCAGTCCGATTCCGACACGATGACGGTGACGGTGACGGTGACCGGCGATGTGCCGGACACCAACGCCCCGCCGGTCTTTGACGCCGGGCCGAGCGCGGCTTTCAACCTGCCGGAGAACACCGCGGCCGGCGAGAACGTGGGTCTGCCCCTGACGGCCACGGACCCGGACGATGACACCCTGACCTACTCCCTGTCCGGCGACGACGCTGGCTCTTTCGACCTGAACGCCGCCACCGGGCAACTGACGACCAGGGAGAGCGTAACCTACGACTATGAAAGCAAGCCAACCTACGCGGTGACGGTAACAGCGGAGGACCCGGAGGGCGCCAGCGCCTCCATCAGCGTGACCGTCAGCCTGACCGACGTGGAGGAAGCGGCCCCCAACCAGGCTCCGGTCTTCGACGAGGGGGACGGCGCAACGCGCACCTTGGCCGAGAACACAGCGGCCGGCGTGAACGTTGGCCTGCCCCTGACCGCCACCAATCCGGACGATGACACCCTGACCTACTCCCTGTCCAGCGACGACGCTGGCTCCTTTGACTTGAACGCCGCCACCGGGCAACTGACCACCAAGGAGGGCGTAACCTACGACTACGAGGCCAAGCAGACCTACGCGGTGACGGTAACAGCGGAGGACCCGGAGGGCGCCAGCGCCTCCATAAACGTGACCGTCAGCCTGACCGACGCCAACGACCCGCCGGTCTTCGACGCCGGGCCGAGCGCGGCCTTCAACCTGCCGGAGAACACCGCGGCGGGAGAGAACGTGGGCCTGCCCCTGACCGCCACCGATCCGGACGATGACACCCTGACCTACTCCCTGTCGGGAGCCGACGCTGGCTCCTTTGACCTGAACGCCGCCACCGGGCAACTGACCACCAAGGAGGGCGTAACCTACGACTACGAGGCCAAGCAGACCTACGCGGTGACGGTGACAGCGGAGGACCCGGAGGGCGCCAGCGCCTCCATAAACGTGACCGTCAGCCTGACCGACGTGGAGGAGCCGACGCCGGAACCGGAGCCGACGCCGGTTACCTCCTGCTTCACCAACCTGAACGAACTCGCCACGGCGGCGGAGTTCAGCGGAGCCTGGGACGACCCGGACTGCCGGGCCCACCACCAAGACAGCGCCGCCCGGTACATCCACTTCACTCTATCGGAGGAGACCGAGGTGAGCATCACCCTCACGCCGGAGTCGGGCGGGGTGCTGTTCGTGTCGAAGGGCACGCCGCAGAACGGCTGGGGGACACCGCCCAAGGGGACCTATGAAGACCGGAGAAGTATCCGGCGGGGGAACGGCAAGCTGGTGCACGACGGCGCCCATACCGGGTTGAACAGCGTCGCCCTGACGCTGGCCGCCGGCGACTACACCGCGGAAGCAGCCGGCTCCGGCGGGACCTTCACCTTGAGCATCGAGCCGCAGTAGCCGATGCGGGCAGCCGATGCGGGCGTAGGGAGGAGTCTCAACAAGCACCTCTTCCCTACAGGTCTAGCACAAACCGCAACGTAAAAGTTCTCGATTTTATCCAGTTTGGTGGAGGTGAGGGGAATCGAACCCCTGGCCCCCTGCGTGCAAAGCAGGTGCTCTCCCGCTGAGCTACACCCCCATGATCTACAGTCAATTATAACGGATAGCAACCAGCTGCGGGGTTGGTCTTGACGGGGATTCTTCCGATGGCTCCGTAGTCCGTAGGGGTACCCAGTGATGAGGACAACCGCCTTATGTCACCAGGGCCTTGGTGCTTCGGTTAGCCGGTGCCGCGCAGCCGGGGGTCCAGCACATCCCTGAGGGCATCACCCAAGATGTTGACGCTGAACACCGCCAAGCAGATCACGATGCCAGGGAAGAGAAGCAGCCAAGGGGACACTTCGATGAAGTTGTTGCCGGCGACGGCCAACATTCCGCCCCAAGTCGGGTCGTCCGGCGGGGCGCCGACGCCCAGAAAGCTGAGCGCGGCTTCGACGACAATGGCATAACCAAGGTTGGCTGTTGCAAAAACGATGTAAGGCGCGGCGCAGTTGGGAGCGATGTGGCGCAGTATGATGCGGATTGGACCCGCGCCGACTGCGGTGGCCGCCAGCACGTAGTCCGTTTCCCTGATGGCCATAGCCTGGGCCCTGATTACTCTCCCCGAGCCGGTTATGAATATTACTATCAACGCCAGGATAACGTTGGTGATGGACGCGCCAAAAGCCGCCACGATGGCCAGCGCCAGGATGATCACCGGGATCGACATCAGGGTATCCAACAGGCGCTGGACCACCAAGTCGATGAAGCCGCCGAAATAGGCGCTGGCCATCCCGATTAACGCCCCGGCGGTGACGCCCACCAGTACGCTGATGGCCGCTACGCTCATGGAGGTTTTGGCGCCGTGAAGCAACCTGCTAAGGGTGTCCCGCCCTAGTTGGTCGGCGCCAAGCCAGTAGGTCTTGCCGAAGTTCTCTCTGCACGCCGATTCGGAATTACACACCACCCCGGGGCCGGCGTACTTGAACTTTCCATGGGGCGAGTAGGGATCAAAGGGCGCCACTGCGGGGCCGATTGGTATAAGCAATAGCATGAGCACGAAAAAAAACCCGCCAACGGCCCCCAAGGGTTTTTTCTTGGTGAAGTCGGCCAGGGCCCTGGCCGTCGCTTTGACCGCATACGCGGCCGTCTGCGAGGGGTGACGCGATAACGTAGCGCCGGAGTCCTGCCGGTCCGAGTGACTAAGCATACCGAATCCTCGGGTCGATCCATGCCAGGGCCAAGTCCACAAGGAGGTTCACGGTCAACACCGCGACCGAGAACACGATAACCACCCCTTGGACCAGGTTATAGTCCCGTTGTCCAATGCTCTCTATCAGGAGGCGGCCCAATCCGGGCACAACGAAAATTTGCTCGATTATCACCGAGCCGCCCAGAAGAATGGCCAAAGACCACCCGGCGACGCCAAAAATAGGGAGCAAAGCGTTCTTCAAAGCATGTCGGCCCAATACCACCCGCTCGTGGAGTCCTTTAGACTTGGCAGTCCGGATATAGTCCTCCCGCAGCACTTCCAACATCGCCGACCGGGTGACCCTTGCGGTGAAGTTCATTTGAAAGATGGCCAAGGTCAAGGCCGGAAAGAAGATTTGCTGCAGGTTTTCCCAGGGCGCCTCCCAAAGCTTGGCGTAACCGAACGGAGGCAGCCAGTTAAACACACGGGCCAGGATGTAAATCGCCACTATGCCGGTTACGAAGATTGGAACGCTGATGCCAAAGATAGTGAATCCCCTCCCTATATAGTCGAACAGGGAGTCCTGGGTAATAGCGGAAACTATCCCCAGCGGGACCGCCAGCACGATACTGATGATCATCGCCAGGATTGCTATCTCGAAGGTGATGGGAATGCGTGGGCTGAGTTCTTCGCTTACCGGCCTCTGGTAGTAGAGGGCCTTGCCCATGTCTCCCCGGAGCATTCCCCATATCCAATCGACGTACTGCACAACCAGCGGGCGGTCTATCCCCAGGTCGTTGCGCTTCTTGGCCAAGTCTTCCTCGGTGTAGCTGGCGTCTCCACCGGCGGCAAGGAGTTGGATGGCGGGGTCTCCGGGAATCACCCGCATGAGCAGAAAAACGAGGACCGTAATTAAGGCCAGCGTTGGGAAGTAGAGCAGGATTCTCTTGACTATATATTGTTTCAAAAGCCTACTCCCAGGATTTTACTGTGACCACGCTGCCACAAATCATTGGGCGGGAGAGGGTAAACCTTCTCCCTTGCCCAGTGGATTTTTGTGCTTGGATGGTCTTGCACACCGTTAAGGGCCGCCGGAGTTTATTCCTCAATCCAGATGTGTTCCACAGTAGACCCTACCGCCGTTTGGATAGTATCGGGGACCACGTAGCCGCCGGCAGCGGTCTTTATTTTGTTGTTCACCACGTTGTAAAAGGGCCGCCATTGGAAGATTATGTTCCCGTGGCCTTCCCCGGTAAGCAAGTAGTCTTCGATTTTTCTGAGAATCTTTTTCCTTTCCTCCAGGTCCAATTCGGCACTCTGCTGCTCGAACCACTCGATGTATTCGGGCGCCGGCTGCCAGCGGCTCCAAGCGCGGTCGGTGGGCATGAACTGGGCGTTCACGAAGTCGTCCGGGTCCAGGATGTTAATGCCGTATCCGGAACCGCCAATGGCGTAATTGCCTGAGATGTGCTCCGGGTTGATGGCCGCCAGGTCCTTGATGACCAGCTTGATGTCCAAGCCCAGATTCCGTTTCATCTGTTCCTTGAACAAAGCCATATAGTCCGGGAACCCGGCAGCAGTGAAGCTGGAGAGGCTAATTTCTCCGATGGCGCTGGGTGGGTCGTAGCCCGCCTCTTTCATCGCCGCCACTGCATCGTCTATGTCGTCCTGCTTGGTCCTGGGGCAACCGTCGCAACCGCCGAAACCGGGAAATTGCTTCAGTTCCTCTGTAGAGTAGGAGTACCACTGGTCGGGGATGAATGGGGCCCCAACGGCGTTCTTGCCATCTCCGAAGGTTTCCTGGAATTCCCAACGGTCGAGCGCAAGCCACAGCGCTTTCCGCAGCTTGGGATTGCTCCAGACCGGGTCGTTGGTGTTCATGATTATGTCGGCCAGGGTTGCCGTCTTGGTGTAGTAGGCGCTCAGGTGCGGCTCCTTCTCCAGTTCAGCCACGTCTTCAGCAGATATGTTCATCACGGTGGTGCTGGACATCATCAGCCGCTCGGTCTTGTAGCCAGCTACGATGGTGCCGGCGTCCACGATAGTGTGAGACTTGTAGCCATCCAGGTAGGGCAACCCTTCTTTGAAGTAGTCGGGGTTTCTCTCGAATTCGTAGAAGCTTCCCCGCTGCCATTCCTTCACCTTGAAGGGGCCGCTGCCCATCACGTCCTCAAACCGTTCGAACCCCTGCTCCTTCTGCGCCTCGGGGAAAATCAACATGAAGTCCACACCCATCAATTGGAGCATGGCGGCGGCGGCGTACTTGAGGTGGACATCGATGGTGGTCTCGTTCACGACCTCGGCCCGGTCGATATAGGGACGCAACAGGCCTGTCCTGGGCCTGGGTTCGCCAGGTTCAATCCACCGGTTGATGCTGAAGGCAACGTCGGTGGCTGTCAGAGGGGCGCCGTCCCACCACGAGGCGCTGTCATGGATGACGAAGGTGTATTTTGAGCCGTCATCGGCCAGCGTCCAGCTTTTGGCCAGGTCCGCCACCAACTCGCTCGTGTTAGTCGGGTCGAAGTACACCAACTGGTTGTGCAACGGGCTGCGGAACTGGGAAGACTGGAGAGTACCGGCAGCGTGAACGTCGAACAACTCTACATCACCGTAGTTGACCATGCTGATAATCCCGCCTTGCTTCCCCGGAACTACCGCAAGAACGGGAGTATCAGCCATCATAGCCTCGGACTCCGCGGCGGGCTCCGTCGCCATCATAGCCTTGGTGGGTTCCATCGCCTCGGTCGGCTCCGGCATTGTGGCCGCTTCCGTAGGAGCGGCGGTGGGCGCCTCGGTTGGCGGAGGCGGCGCCTCTTCAGGTTCTGATGTACAGGCTACTCCAACCACGAGGACGATGGTCAGCAAGACAGCCAAAAACAGGTAGGGTTTGAACAACCGGGAGAAAGGCATGAAGTAACCTCCAGACAGTAATCCTTGAAGCTGGTATCCTGATTGGGCGGTTGCCCCGGTAGAGGAAGGGGCCGGGTCGCAGCGTTTGGGTGATATTAAGAGTCCACCATATTATTGTCAACCTGCATGGAGGCGTTCAATGACTGTTCGTAAACGTATCGGAGTAATGATGCCCACGACGAATACTACCGTGGAACCGGATTTCAACCGCATTGCCCCGCCGGGGGTCACAATTCACGCCCAGCACCTGTGGTTGTCGTCCTTTCGAGATGGCCCGGACGCCATCCGTGACGCCATGGACGAGATGAACGCCCAACTGGAACAGGGCGCTTGGTACCTTGCCCAAGGCAAGGTGGAAGTCGTCAGCATGGTGGGCACTACCAACAGTTTTTATCGGGACAGGGCTTGGAGCAACGAGATGGAGCAATTGATGTCCACCGCGGCGGGAGGGCTTCCCGCAGTGGCGACCAGCCCGTCCGTGGTGCAGGCCCTCAACTACTTCGGGGCTAAGAAAATCTCCGTCGCTACGCCATATCCCGATTGGAGCAACGAACGCCTGAAGTCGTACTTCGATTCCGCCGGCTTCAACGTGCTCAACGTGGAAGGAGAGCCTTGGGCGGCGCAGGCAGGACCGCAGGGGATGAACGACCAGGACCCTGAACTAATTGTGGAGTTTGCTTCCGGGGTATGCCGTGACGACGCCGACGCGCTGTTCTGCGCTTGCACAGGCTGGCGAGCTATGGAGGCTGCCGCCGAGCTCGAGCAGCGTCTCGGCAAGCCGGTGGTGACGGCGGTCCAAGCCACTGCTTGGCGCACTTTTCGCAAGGTCGGCATCACCCAGTCAATCAGCGGCTCCGGCAGCCTTCTGGAACGTATGCCGCCGGTGGCGGATTAAGAAACTATCTCAAAACTTGTCGCAGCACCCAACAAACCTGGTACAGCGCTCAACCCGTCATTCCCGCTGCCACCCCGTCATTCCAGCTGCTGCCACCCCGTCATTCCCGCTGCTGCCACCCCGTCATTCCCGCGCAGGCGGGAATCTATAGGCCTCGGTCAGCGACGTGGGGAAATCAGCGAGACTGATTGGTTTTGAGATAGTCTCTAATCGACAGGGAATGCTTCACGGGTTATCATACCTGCTGATGTAACCACTTGTTGGAATTTTCGTTAATAAAGAGGGGAAAAATGCGAGAAGTCGCGATTGTTTCACCAGTCAGGACGCCCGTGGGGGGATTTGGCGGCAGCCTGCGCGGTGTCTCGGCAGCAGAGTTGGCAAGCATCGTTATTCAAGAATCTCTGAGCCGGGCTGGGCTTGAAGCAACCAAGGTGGACGACGTCATCCTGGGCCACGGATATCCCAGCGGGGAGAATCCAGCAATCGGCCGGTTAGCCGGGTTGAAAGCCGGGCTGCCGATAGAGGTCCCGGGATACCAGTTGGACCGGCGTTGTTCATCTGGCCTGCAAGCCATTCTCAACGCCTCCATGCTTGTCCAGACTGAGAATGCCGACGTAGTCATCGCCGGCGGTGTCGAGAGCATGAGCAACGCCGAGTTCTACACGAACGAGACCCGATGGGGCGCCCGCTTCGGCTCGGTAACCATGCATGACCGGCTGAACCGCGCCAGGGAGACCATGTCGCCGGATGAGCGGTTTGGCTACATATCCGGGATGATCGAGACGGCGGAAAACTTGGCCAAGCAGTACGAAATTACCCGGGAAGAGCAGGACGAATACGCGCTGCGAAGCCACCAACGGGCTGTGGCGGCATCGGAGGGCGGTATTTTCGCGGACCAGATTGTGGCGGTGCCGGTCCCGCAACGCCGCGGCGACCCGGTGCCCTTCGCCAAGGACGAGGGACCCAGGGCCGACACCTCGATGGAGGTGCTCGGCCGTTTGCGGCCTATGACAAGAGATGGATCGGTGACCGCCGGCAACGCCAGCAGTCAGAACGACGCTGCGTCGGTGTGCTTGGTAGTCGCAGCGGACAAGCTGGAGGAATTCGGCTTGAAGGCCATGGGCTACCTGCGTGGATGGGCCGTCACCGGATGCCATCCGGCCTACATGGGTATTGGCCCGGTGGGCGCGGTGTCCAAGGTCATGAACAAGATCGGACTATCCTTGGACGACATGGACCTGATAGAACTCAACGAGGCGTTTGCCGCCCAGGTGCTGTCCGTCCTGCGCGAGTGGAAACTGCCTAACGAAGACAAGCTCAACGTCAACGGCTCCGGGATTTCCTTGGGCCATCCAATCGCCGCTACCGGCGCCCGCATCCTGACAACCCTTCTCCACGAAATGGAGCGGCGGGACGCCCAATTCGGGCTGGAAACCATGTGCGTCGGCGGCGGACAAGGCGTCGCGGCGGTCTTCGAACGCAAGAATTAGTGCCCCTCGCCGCCCGCCGTTCCGGCGGGTGGCACGGCAGACCAGAAACCCACCCCTCGGCAGACCAGGAACCCGTCCCGTCTTTCCCGCGAAGGCGGGAATCCAGAAATGCTGTGGATAAGGAAAGTAAACGGCTGCCAAGGCAGTCCAAGCGACTGGGGATGGCGCAGCGTTACCAAATCAGGAGGATGTATGGCCACGGACCAAGACATTGCGGACGTTTTAGTCATTGGCGCCGGAGCTTCCAGCGCGGCCTTTACTTGGAGCCTGACCCAGGCCGGTATCAAAGTGGTCTGCTTGGAGCAGGGGGGATGGGTGCCTCACAATGCCTTCCCAACCAGTGAGCCGGATGCTCACATACACTGGCAGACCGACTTTCATCCCAGCCCCAATGTCAGGGGACTACCGGAGGACTACCCGCTCAACGAATCGGAATCACCCATCTCGCCCCTGATGTTCAATGCCGTTGGGGGTAGCACCATCCACTGGGGGTCTCACATCCCGCGGTTTCATCCGTCGGACTTCCGGCTGAAGACCGTGGATGGAGTGGCCGACGACTGGCCATTGTCCTACGCGGAACTGGAACCCTACTACGATCAAAACGACCGGATAATCGGCGTTTCCGGGTTGCGCGGCGATCCGGCTTATCCTCTCAAGCCGGAGCGTCCTTGCCCTCCCTTGTCTATTCGCCCCGGAGGGGAGTTGCTGGCCAAGGGGTTCGAAAAGCTCGGCTGGCACTGGTGGTCATCGGACACCGCTCTTTCGTCCGTTCCGTATGACGGGCGCAAGCCTGACAACGGCGGCTACCTGCGGTCCCCCGCCGGAGCCGACCTGAACTACTGGCCCAAGGCGCTGCGGCAGGGCGCACGGCTCAAGACCCATGCCCGTGTCCGGGAAATCCTGGTCGACAAATCGGGCCGGGCCACCGGGGCGCTCTATTACGATAGTCAAGGAAATCTGCTTGAGCAACGGGCCAAGGTCGTAGTTATGGCCTGCAATGGCGTGGGTACTGCCCGCCTGCTGCTGAACTCCAAGTCCAACCTGTTCCCCGACGGCTTGGCCAACAGCTCCGGGTTGGTGGGCAAGAACCTGATGCACCACCCGGCCGGCGTCGTGGTCGGGTATGTTGATGAGTGGCTGGGAGCTGACGACGGTCCTCGCGGCAGCACTATGTTGAGTCAAGAGTTTTACGAGACCGACGCCGGCAGGGGCTTTGTACGGGGATATGACCTGCAAGTGATGGGACAGGGTTCCCCGCCATTGGCTACCGCGCTCGGCGGTCTCCTGGGTATTCGGGTCCCTTGGGGAGCGAGCCACCACGGGAATTTCCGGGAAAGGTACGGCCACGCCATCGGTATTACCATCATGACCGAAGACCTGCCCGAGGAACACAACCAAGTGACACTGGACCCGGTATTGACCGACAGCCACGGAATACCGGCCCCCAGAATACAATACACGCTCAGCGAGAATACGGACCGGATGCTGGACCACGGGCTGGCCCGTGCATCGGAGGCACTGGAAGCCGCCGGCGCCAAGAACCTCCTGTCGGACAAGGTGCGACGCAACGCGGGCTGGCACCTGCTGGGCACCGCCAGGATGGGAGACGACCCTTCCAATTCGGTGGTGGACCGGTGGGGCCGGGCCCACGACGTGCCCAACCTGATGATCATCGACGGCAGCATCTTCACCACCGGCGCTTGCATCAATCCCACTCCCACAATACAAGCGCTGGCGTTGCGCACCGCTGATTACCTCAAAGGGGAGGGCCAGGACATCATCCGCTGACCAGGTTACAAGTACGCGACAACGCACCAGGAGCGCCAAGGGCAACGACATTAAAAGTATCGTTGCCCTTTTTATGCCTTATACATGGCCCCCACGGTGCCATCCGTCACTCCCGCACCCAACCTGTCATTCCCGATGCCCCACCGTCATTCCCGCACCCCACCATCATTCCCGCACCCAACCCGTCATTCCCGATGCTCCACCGTCATTCCCGCACCCCACCATCATTCCCGCACCCAACCCGTCATTCCCGATGCTCCACCGTCATTCCCGCACCCCACCATCATTCCCGCACCCAACCCGTCATTCCCGATGCTCCACCGTCATTCCCGCGAAGGCGGGAATCCATACGCGCCGAGGTAAAGGAACGTTACCGTCAGCGAATGACTCTTGATTCCTGCCTACGCCAAGTGGAGAGCGACTTGGCACAGGCCCCTCCCTCCACTGACTAAACTAAAGCCAAGGTGGAATCTACATTTGTGGAGCGATGAAGATTGGCTTAGGCACCACGGTAAGTCTCTTCCACCTATACTTGGAAAGCGATCCAGTGCCGCCGATTGGCTTCCTAGATATGCGTATTTCACCTTGGTATTAGTTTAGGGCCTGTGGACATTCAGCGACCCGGTGCTAGGGTAGGTTTGTTTTGGCCTCAATGGTAGGGTAAGTCCTACTTATCCCGTCCGGCAAACGCGCCTAGCCTCCCCCGGACGTAAACCCCCGATGGACACCGCGGTGCTGGTACAGCAGCATTACCATGACGATCTTCCCAAGGTGGTGTCGGCCAACTCCCTGTGGAACGGCCCGATTACCCGTGACGACCTTACCGACGGCGAACGGATTTCCCATTCCAGCAAGGTCCGGTACACGAAAGAAACTGATCCGATTTTTCCGCCACTGCGGACCGTGTTGTTTATGGAGGCCGAAAGCCGGTTTATCCATGTACCTTTTTGCGGGTATGGCAGCACTTCAAGACCAACTATTACTGGTGGGCTGAAAACGACTGGCACTTGAAGCAATCCACGTCCAGTAGCATATGGCGGAGTACAGGGAGTCCTGGCCTGAACTATCACCAGTTCGACTTGAGCGTGACAATGTACTATGGGGCCAGGGTTGATGATGTGGTCCGCTACAAAGCCGTCCACTGCATCGGGTACGACATGGAGATTAACGGGGTACCGAACCGTCACTATCTGGAGTAGCCCTACGTTTGCAAGATTTTGGAGGACGACATGTTCAGCAAAGCAATGACTCGGCGAGCCACACTGTTTTCCATCAGCGCGGTGCTGGCCATAGTGGCGGGCGTAACAGCATTCGTCCTGCTGACTGGGGACCGGGCAACGGCGGACTTGCGAGACTGGCCTTCCCTAACTATGACATACACCGTCAAGGCCCCGGTGAACGACACCACCATCAACCAGACCAGAAAGCTGACGTATACCTCTCGGAACGAGTGGATCGAGGAGGTTATTGCAGCGGACGACATTCAGACCATTGTCGGCACGGTTAACGACACAGGCAGTTACCAGAAAGTAGAAAATGGGTCCTACATCACCTACGACGCCAGCAGTCGCCATACCGACACCGAGACCATATCGGAAGGGGTGGTAATGCTTCCTCGGGGTGGGTTCGTGGCCGTGCCGTTGGGTGCGTATAAGGAGCATCTCGGGGCCGCGATGACCCCGGTCGCGACGACTACCACAATCTGCTTCGATGACAAATGCACCGCGAATGCTCCAGGGTGGGTGTTTGATAGCGCAACCGGCGTTGTCTTTGCCGATGACGAGCGGGGTATTCCGATCAAGGTCGGGAACTTCGCAGTCACCGAAGTTCGTGTCCAAGGGGCCAAGGAACCTGTGGAGATTGAGGAGACGGACGACTCGGACGAAAGAGAAGACCGGTAAGCAAGGGTAAGTTCCCTTCAGACCATGTGACCGTCAGGCCACCAAGGCCAGTGGCGCTTGAGTGCTGTACGGGCCAACTTTGCCGCTGGCCTTGTAGACTGGCTCTTCCGCGGTCCTTCTGGTAGTCCTGGTCTCAATCACCCACGAGGCCAGGTGGACGAAGGCTGCAAAGCTACGGAAATGTGCTTCAACAACATCAGTCTACGATTTCCGTAAATCACTCTAGGTCAACTAAAATCCGAGTTTCGTCACTATAAAACTCTCCTCATTTTTCGCTGTCCCATTTTGCACGGCGCTACCACTGACACTTCCCCCTTGCCAACTCGTAATACACCTCTCTACCATATCTCTTGTCCTGCTAACGTCCAATGGGACGTGGACAAGTCCAAGAAGGCCACTGAGGCAACATGATGATTGATGAGTAGAAATCCCGCCAGCCACAAGCTGTCCAGTCTCGACCGGGACCTCGAAGTCCCTTCCAACTCCGATGCCCTCTCCCAATGTCCTGAAATGTCCGCAAATGTCCGTAATTCTGAAATGCCCGGATCTCCCTCCGGCAAATAGACCATCCGAGGAGTTTAGGCACCATGAGAAGTGAAATAAACGCCATCCGCGCTCGCGTCCGCGCCCTTCAACGGAAATTGGCCCGCGAACTGGCCGCTTATCGGCTGGACCTCCTGAGTCAGGACCTTTGCCATCGTTGGTTCGTCGCCCAGTCCGACCACAAGCCTTTGCCCGGAATCCAGCCCTTCATCCGCCGGGTAATAGACGCCGGTTACCGGCTCCTCCCACTGGGCGCGGCCAACAACTACCTGCTGGATTGCCAGCGTAAAAACACCGCCCCCGACCCCGAAGCGCTGCTCAACGCCATCCTCCCCTCGCCCAGGAAATATCCCGCCCGTGGGTCTCTTGGCTGACGGAAAGATTTGGCCTACCCCAGGTGACTATCTCAAAAAGGAACGCGGGCGTCCCGCCCGCACCACGTGGGGACGACTTTGCACATGCCCTCGCGTTACAGGCCAGCCCATTGACACCCCAAGGGCCAAACTTTAGGATAGCCGAGTGTCGGGGCAGTCTGGCAATGCCCCTTTCTCCTTCAGGCATCGGTATATAACCGCTACAACAGCGAGGTGATTTTTAATGGCTGACGAGGTTTACGGCTCTGGAGATTTTCGTTACAAGTTCGTGGACGGATGGGCCAAGCTCCCGGACGGTATGGCTTTCCACGAGTGCCCCGGCGTGGCCGTCGACTCCCAGGACAATGTTTATGTCCTGACCCGCGGCGAGCACCCTATCATGGTATTCGACCGGGAAGGCAACTTCATCCGCAGTTTCGGGGAAGGTCTGTTCAGCAACCGCACCCACGGCCTTTACATCTCCCACGATGACTCGGTGTTGGCTGCCGACGACGGTATCCACACTATCCAGAAGTTCAGCTCGGAAGGCGATAAACTAATGGAAATCGGGGAGCGGAACCAGCCGGCCCCGGCTTGGAGCGGCCAAGCCTTCAACCGGCCCACCTCCGCCGCCATCATGCCCAGCAATGGCGACGTGTACGTCTCCGACGGCTACGGCAACTCTCGCATTCACGTGTTCACCGGCTCCGGCGAGTACAAGTTCTCTTGGGGCGAACCCGGCATCGACGCCGGCCAGTTCATCCGGCCCCACAACATCGCCGTCGATAGCAACGACCGGGTCTACGTCGTTGACCGCGAATGCCATCGCATCCAGATTTTCGACGCCCAAGGCAACTTCATAACCATGTGGAGCAACATCCACCGCCCCGACTCCATGGTGCTATGGCAGGACCATATCTACGTTGGAGAGTTGAACGGCATGGGTGGCGTGGACGAGGCGCCGGGGCTGGGCCACCGGGTAACGATTTACGACTTGGAAGGTAACCGGGTCTGCATGTTCGGTAGTCCGGAAGAAGGCGAAGGCCCCGGGCAGTTCATCGCGCCCCACGGAATCGCCGTGGACTCCAAGGGAGACCTCTACGTGGCCGAAGTGTCCTTCACCATTCGCGGCTCTAAGATGGACCCGCCCAAGGTGCTGAGGAGCTTCTCCAAGTATGAGCGCCAGTGGTAGGCTATGGATCGACTGCGGTGCACCGCCGGGTGACAGTGGCGCGCCGATGGTCCAGACGGTAATGACGGTTAACCTATGGTAACAGTTGAGGTCTTCGTCGGGGCTTGGTTCTCGTTGCTCCTTTTGGGCGCCGGAGCTTTCTACTGGCTGATGTCGGAAATTCGGGCGACCCGCAGGGAAAGCCGGGAGGACAATCGGGCGACTCGGGAAGAATTACGCGAGGAAATCCGGAGGGAAGCCCAAGAACGGCGGGCGGATACGCAACGTATACTGGAGGCGATCTATTTCCATCGCCACGACGCAGACGGCGCGGCGATATTCTATCCGCCCACCCAGGCGCCGCAAGCTAACTGACCTACGACACGGCGAAACCCTACAGGAGCAGCAGACCCTTGAGTGAAATTGGCGACACAACGACTGTAAACTGGGACGACGCCCTAGATGCCATAGAACGCTGTTATGAACTCGGGTGGACCGACGGCCTTCCGGTGGTCCCTCCTACGGAGCGGCGGGTGGCCCAATTCCTGGAACAGTGCGGCCGCCCGGCTTCGGAGGTTGTCGGGGAACTACCGGAGCGGCGCAGGGAAATCACCGTCGGTAAAGTGGCTGCCAACGCGGTGATGGCGGGGTGCCTGCCCGAATACCTGCCGGTGGTGCTGACCGCCACTTCCGCGATGCTCGATCCTACGTTCAACCTCATCGGCCCGTCCTCCAGCATGGGCGGCGCGGGCATCCTGGTCATAGTAAATGGCCCGAAGACGCGGGAGTTAGGCATCAACTCCCGCAACAACCTTTTCGGGCCGGGCAACCGGGCCAACGCTACCATCGGAAGAGCCATCCGGCTGATACTGATGAATGCCTGCGCATCCATTCCCGGTTTGTTCGACCGCAGCGTCATCGGACATCCGGGCAAATACAGCTATTGCATTGCCGAGGCTGAAACGGATACCCACTGGAATCCTCTGCACGTTGAGCGGGGGTTCGCCGCCGAGCAAAGCACGGTGACGGTGTTCGCGTCTGAGGGTCCCCGTCAAGTCCGTGCCGTGGGACATCCCAACGCTATACTGGACAGCATAGTGGATGTCGCGTCTACGCTGGGCAGCAGCATGGCGATGACCGGGTCTGTGGGCGACCGTCATGACGATATCCGGCAAGGCCAAATCGCCGTCACCATCGCCGGCAACGCCAAGCTGTGGCGGGACTGGACCAAGAAGCAAGTGCGAGAGTACCTGCACAGCCGCATCCAACGCTCTGTGGCCGCCTTGAAAAGCGTCCATGGCTTGCCGGGTGACTTGGAGAGCGGTGACGAAGACGCTTATGTCTCTTTGATTCCAACCCCGGATGACATACTTCTGGTGTTTGCCGGAGGCGAAGAGTCCAACGCGGCGTCGGTAATACCCAGTTGGGGTCCCAAGATCGGCTCCACTGCGGTCACTCACGAGATAAAATAAACGTCAGCCAAACGGTTACAGGAGGTCCAAATGACCCAAACCAACGAATACGTGCTGGTTAATCCCACGACTCAAGCGATAGTCGCCCCCTTCGACGGAGCGCCCCGCCTGCCGACCTTGGCGGGCGCCACGGTGGGCATCATCGACGACTGCAAGCCCAACGCCGACGTGCTGCTGGAGGAATTGATTGAGGTGCTGCGCACCCGGTACGAGATTTCCGACGTTCAATGGCATCGCAAGACCAGCGCCTCAAGGCCTGCCGTGACTGAGGCCATAAAGGAGTTGGCGGAGAACTGCGACGCGGTCATTGTAGGGGTGGGTGATTGAGGCTCCTGCAGTGCGTGCAGTGTGCACGACGGAATTCACGTAGAGAACGCCGGCATCCCTTCGGCCACCATTTGCACCGACCGGTTCATCCCCACGGCTGCGGGAATGGCCAAGATGTGGGGCGCGCCTGATTACCCCACTATTTTCACCGAGCATCCCATCGAGAACCTGACCAGGGAGCAGATACGCCAGCGGGCCGAGGCATTGGCCCCCAAAGTAGTCAGTATCCTCATCGGCGACAGTCTGTAGCCGCTCAGTGTCCCAAAAGCAGAGGATGCCCCGGTCCAAGCTAATGCCGAAGCCGGGGCATCCGTATCCCACATTCACCCCTGCACCCGCATCTCCGGCGGCAACAGGTTCGGTATGGAGTCGTCAATAGGGTAGGTTTCGTCGCATTTATGGCAGGCTAACCCGCCCCTGATCACGTCGTCGCCTTCTTCTTCCTCCACTCTCAGTTCCAGTTCGCTTTTGCAGACGGGACAGGCCAGTATTTCCATTAGCTCCTTTTTCAAACCGCCTCCATAAGACCTTCAACTTAACCGGAAAGGCCCCACTCGAACAAGGCGTCAAGCACGTCCGACAGCCCGATGATCAGCACGCCGTAGATTAACAACGCAGTGGTCCCGGTGAGCCGGACGCGAACCTTGGCAACCCAGCCGGTCCCGGACTCAGCGTCTCCAGGATAGACCCCAGGACGAAGGAACCGCACCACGTAGAACATGTAGAGGGCCAGCAACACCTTTACCACCAGCGCCGCCACGTAGGGGACCGTAACCGCGCTGTCGGTGAGCCGGCTGACCGACAGGATAACCCCCGTCAACAGCAATACGGCTATCGCGGTATTGACCAGCCCGCGAAACTCCTCGCCGATGGCCCGGTTGGCCCCCGCGTCGCCATTGGAACGCCGGAACGCCGGGCGCAGCACCATTATGTAAAATATACTGCCGCCCACCCAAGCGACGGCGGCCAGAGCATGGGCCCAGCGAATAGCCACCAGAATCCAGTCGAGGACGTTCATAAAGTCCGGACTGGCTTGCGGTGCCGAGGTATCAAAGGCGCAAACATAGCCTAACCCGGCGACATCTCGCGGATGATGCTACCCAGCTTTTCCGCGTCCAGGGTGCTTATGTCAGTCCGGTAAATCTTGCCCGACTTATCAATGAATATGCTGGTAGGGTAGTACATTATCTCGTAAGCGCGGGCTATTTCCGCCCTGACATCCGTCGCGAAGTCGTAGGTCAATTCCAACTCCGCCACAAAATCGCGGGCATCCTGCTCCGAGTCGAAACCTTGGGGCACGAACAAGCCGAGAAACAGGATATCGTCGCCCTGCACCTGCTCCCAAGCCGTCTGAAAACCGGGCATCTCCGCCCGGCAGGGAGGACAGGACGGGAACCAGAAGTTGAGCACCACCGCCCGTTGACCGGCCTCGTCGGACAATCGGAAGGGGCTGCCGTCGAAGAGTGTAACCTCGAAGTCAAGTGTCTGAGACCAAGTCTTTTCTATCAATCCGCAAGACATGGTTAACAGCGCCACACACAGAAGAGATCCCCACAAGGAGAGGCGGGAGTTTGCTTTGCTGTGAAACCACCGTATCATCAGAACTCGTACAAATAGCGTTAATGCTCCAGGAACATTCTATAGGTCACCAATAGCGGCGGCAATCTGACGCATTCGCGCGACCTTGACGGGTCAGACTTAGCCCGTATAATCGTCACATTGCAACGCGGGAGGCAACGGAATGCGTTTGGAGAATAAAGTAGCGTTCATCAGCGGTGGGGCCAGAGGCATGGGCGCCGTCGAAGCCAAGCTGTTCAGCAGCGAGGGCGCAAAGGTAGTTATCGGCGACATTCTGGAGGAAGACGGGCGGCGCACCGAGGCTGAGATCGTGGAGTCCGGCGGCGAGTGCCTCTTCGTTCACTTGGACGTTACCAGCGAGTCCAGTTGGCAGGAGGCCATAGCCGGGGCCGTAGCGCGGTTCGGCAAACTGGACGTGCTGGTCAACAACGCCGGCATCTTCCGCACCGAGGGCGTCCTGGAGACCAGCGAGGCCCTATGGGACGAGATGCTGGAAATCAACGGAAAGGGCGTGTTTCTGGGCACCAAGTGCGCCCTCCCGGAGATGCGCAAAGCCGGCGGCGGCTCCATTATCAACATCTCTTCCGTGGCAGGCTTGGTCGGAGGGCCCGGCTCGGCTGCTTATAGAGCTTCCAAGGGCGCTGTGCGGCTGTTCACCAAGGCGACTGCAATCCAGTATGCTGGGGACGGCATCCGGGCCAACTCGGTGCATCCCGGCATCATCGAAACGCCCATGACCACGCCCAACCTTTTGGCGGATGAGGCCGCTCGGCAGCGGGCCATCGCCCGGGCTCCTTTGGGCAGGTACGGCCAGCCCGAAGACGTAGCCTACGGCGTATTGTACTTGGCCAGCGACGAGTCTTCTTTCGTCACAGGCAGCGAACTGGTGATCGACGGCGGCGTAACCGCCCAATAACGGCGGCTGCCGTTACCTACTGCATGGAGGCATGACATGCGATTAGAGAACAAGGTTGCATTCATCAGCGGCGGCGCCCGTGGAATGGGCGCGGTGGAAGCCAAGCTCTTTACCCAAGAGGGGGCCAAGGTCGTCATCGGCGACATACTGGATGAGGAGGGCCGCAAGACCGCAGCTGAGATTAACGAGGCCGGCGGTGAGTGCCTGTTCGTTCACTTGGACGTGACCAGTGAGGCGGAGTGGCAGCAGGCCATCGACGCCACAGTGAACAGGTTTGGCAAGCTGGACATACTGATCAACAACGCCGGCATCTTCCGCAGCGAAAGGGTGGAGGAGATAAGCGGCGAGTTGTGGGACCAAGTGATGGAGATTAACGTCAAGGGTGTGTTCCTGGGGACCAAGGCCGCCATCCCGGAGATGCGCAAGGCGGGCGGCGGCTCCATCATCAATATCTCCTCCGTTGCCGGCCTCATCGGCGACGTTATCTCGGCAGCGTACACCAGTTCCAAGGGAGCGGTCAGGTTGTTCACTAAGTCCACCGCCATTCAATACGCTCCCGACAGCATACGGGCCAACTCCATTCACCCCGGCACCATCGAAACGCCCATGGTGGCCAACATGCTGCTCGGATGGTACCGCGAAGACCGCATCAACAGAACACCCCTGCGCCGCATAGGCACACCCGAAGACGTGGCCTACGGCTCTCTTTACCTGGCTTCCGACGAGTCCTCCTTCGTCACCGGCGCGGAGTTGGTTATCGACGGCGGCAGAACCGCCGAGTAGACGGACACTGGAAGACTGGGCCTGATATGTTGTTTGAAGTAGAGGTTGAGGCCGCCGGAAACAGTCCAATGGACCTGAACAGGGTCTTTGATCTGCTCTCGGAACCCAAGGCCATCACACGCGTATTTACGGCAGCTCCATCGGGGCAAGATACGTGGTGCGAAGTAACGGGCTGGAGCCAAGCGGGTCCTTGCCAAGCTTATGCAGCATTGTCGGAAGACTCTGGGGAGGGCGTAGTGCTGTTGGTCTACGGCGGCGATGACGGGATACGCCTTAGATCCACCGGTTCCCAAAGTGAGTGGGACCTAGCCAACAATGAGCAGTGGGGCGAGCCGTGCCTGATGCTGGGAAAGGACGCCCCGGTGGAGGAAGCCCTATAGGGGAGAAGGTCATCATGCGGAGAACGGCCTTCACCCTTACCCTCTCCCCGTGGGAGAGCTGACAGGGGTATGTAAAATTGAGATTATAGCTACGAACCGGCCCCACCGCCCCTGGATTCCGGCCTACGCCGGAATGACGGAATGAGCCCGATACGGAATGGGCCCGATAGTGAGCATTTGGGAGCGGTTTTGTATTTGAGCAAGCCTACCCTAC
The DNA here is from genome assembly GCA_965261795.1 of Dehalococcoidia bacterium. Classification (GTDB taxonomy): domain Bacteria; phylum Chloroflexota; class Dehalococcoidia; order Lucifugimonadales; family UBA3495; genus CBDCFV01. The sequence goes on along the minus strand of OZ253476.1, from coordinate 2,261,032 downwards.
TATGCGGTCTCACGTTCAACTGCGTAAAGTCCCAAATGAAATACATACCCTTGTCAGCCGTGGGAGAGGGAATTTTTTGAGCCTTTTTAACGCCCCGTGAACGACGGCATCACCTCTTTGGCGAACAGAGATAGTTGGTCTCGGAATTCCAGCCAAGGCATGCCTTCCGGCCACTGGAGGACTACATCCTCCAAGCCCGGATATTGCTCCTCAACTTCGCGCAGAAACTCGACGAAGCCGGTTGACGGGCCGCAGTACCACACCTTTTGCTCCACGCCCTCTTCGATGGTGGGCACGCGGGAAGGCGCTCCGGGAGTACCCCAAGCACGGCCTTCGGAATCGGTGTACCGCACGAAGCCGAATGGGGCGAACCACTTGTAGCGCTCATCGTGATAGGGTCTTATGGCGTCGATGGCCTCCTGCTGGGTGTTGGCGATGTAGTACCCGAACCCCAAGGCCATGTGCTGTCCCAAGGCAAGTTCCCGGCCTGCCTCGGCGGCAATGCCTTGGTACTGCCGGAATAGCTGGTCAACCAGCAAACGTCCGCTGAGGGCCACCATGCCCTTGATGCCCTTCCTGGCAATGTACTCCAGCGTGCGGCCGCTGGCGATGGGCTGCCAGATTTCCACCGGCAGGTTCACCGGGCGGGGCACCATTGTCACGTCCTCAAGCTGATAACCCCTGTATGGGACGTCAGGGGGAATGTTGTAGTACTTTCCGTGATGGCTGAACGAGTCTTCATTGAAGGCCTTGAAGATTACCTCCATCTGCTCTTCGAACAACTCTTTGTTGGCGTCGTTATCGATAACAGGGAAGCCGAAGGTCTCCACCTCCCGCGAGTGGTAACCACGGCCAACACCGAAGATCAGGCGCCCGCCGGTCATTATGTCCGCCATTGCAAAGTCCTCGGCCAAGCGGAGGGGGTGCCACATCGGAACGATGTTGAACGCCGAACCAAACTTCAGCCGCTTGGTCAGCCCCGCCAAGTGCACGCCGAGGAGGACCAAGTTGGGAAAGCACTCATAACCTTCTCTTTGAAAGTGGTGCTCCGCCGTCCACATGCAATAGTAGCCGAGCTCGTCCATGTGCTTGGCCAGGGCCTCGGCGTTGTCATACGCTTGGACCAGCCGGTCGTTGGGATACCTGCGCTGGTCGGCTGGAGTCCCATCCAGACCAGTGTTATCCAAGTCTATCTGACCCACGTACAACACCGAAAACCGCTTGATCATGGCGCAAGACTCCCTGTAATTTCACTGGAATTTTTCGCCCGGCCGAGGCTCGAATCTCCGCCCAACCCTCGGCCAGGAAGCCGCCATATTATAGCATAGGGCATTTTTTCCTCATCCCTCTCCTCCCCAAGGAGAAGGAGCTTATTGAGCATCCCAAGAGAGGAAAAGCACATCAACCGAGTCCTAAGCCTGGTCTTCATGGGGATCAGACGCCGGCCTCCCTAACCGGTTTGCCGGCCACCAGGAGCAGCAGAGACGGCAGGACAAGGAGGGCAGCGATGGCCGCCAGGAGTATCATCGCCGCTGTAATGATCCCATAGGCTGAAAAGAGCGGCATTGGGGCAAAGCCTATTACGGCGAACCCGATAACGCTGGAAGCGGCGGACCCGATGAGAGCCACGCCGGTCCCTGCAGCAGTGGCCCGCAGGGCCTCTTCAGTAGACGGTTGCCGAGCCAATTCCTGGCGGAACCGTTGGGTTACGTGGATGGAGTAGTCGATGCCCACCCCGATCGACACTGCTGCGATGGTTGCGGTGACGAAGTTAAGGTGGAACCCGGCCACGTACATAAAGGCATAGAGCCATGACACCACCACGGCGATAGGGACTACGGTAACCAGGGCGTAGCGGATGGAACGCGACCAGAAGGTCAACAGGATAAAACAGCCCGCCACCGCCACGGGAAGGGAGATGTTCAAGGCCCGGGTTGCGGCGGTCAATGACGCTTCCCTGGTAAAGGGAGAGCCGGTGACGCCAACGAATTCTATGGATTCGGTGTCCTTGAGAGGCTCCAGCGCCTCCTCCAAGGCCCGTCGGGCAGAGGCAATGTTGGCCTGCTCCCGGGCCCCCAACACACCGACGGTGATGACAATTTCCTGGGATGCGACGCTACCCGGCTCGTGATAAAGGACCTCCCGCACTTGGGTCGGCTCGAAGGCCAGCCTTTCGGTGTCGTCCGGTATCCCGAACTGCACTATATAGTCGTATGCCGCCCGTATCTGTTCGGCGCTGTCCGGGACCTGGTCGCTGTCCCTATCGGTAAGCGCAATGCCGGTTTGAGCTTGGACTTGGGAAACGGCGTATTCACTCCGCATAGTCCAGGAGAATAGCTCGAACAAGGTCGTCGAGTAGAGCGAGACTTGCCCATCCTTGCGTCGACCCAATTGCTCCACGTCATCGAGCCGTTCGAACAACTCTCGAATCGCGGATAAAGACTCGGCAGTGGTCAGGTCGCCACGAATATAGATGATGGCAGGTTCACCGGCAACCGACGGCGCCCTGTACTGGTACAGTTTATCTATCCCTTTGACAAAGTCGGAATCGGAGTCTAAAAAGTCTTTCACATCCAGCATCGGCTCCAACTGAAACGCCAAGAACGTAGACCCAGCAGTGACCAACGCAATCAGCGGCAGAGTCACCAAGCGCATCCGGGCCGTAGTCAATACCGCTGAGGCCACCGCGGACCTTGGAAATGACGACCCGCTAGGGGCCGAGTGAGCAGCCGCGGTTGCAGGATGGTCTTGGGGGCCGCTTGCAGGCGCCACTCCATCACGAGTGTCCCGCTGATCGAGCCTCATAATGATCAACGGCAGAAATATGCCCATGATCAGGTAGCTGGAACCTACCGCAATCCCCGCGGCTACTCCAAACCCGATGATAGTTTCAATGCCGGAGGTCACGTTCGCCAGGAAAGCGATCCCGTCGGAAAGCATGGCCAGCGTCAAGGCGCCAAGAACCCCTCCTAGACCAGCATGGAACGCCAACCGCGGTACGGCCAACCGTTGGCGTTCTTCCCGGTAGCGGGCAACGGCGTGAATGAGGAAGTCAACTCCCAGCGAGACCATCGCAATCGGTACGACAAGGTCCAGGATCAGGGACGACTTGAGTCCTACCAGGTTGGACAGTCCTTTGAGCCAAACCAAGAGAATGACAAGGCCGATAAATGCCAGCCCCGCCACTCGCACCGATCGCAAGGTAATCCCGACCACTATCAACACCAGCACAAGCGTTGCTGCGATGAAGGGTATCGCCGTTTTGCCTTGCTCCTCCGAAACAAGGTTGATATCGATGGCAACGCCCCAAAGCCGGTAATCGGCTTCCTCCCCGCGCAAGATGGCGTACACCCGGCGGTTGAACCGTTCCTTGCGCAGCGCATCCTCTTCGCCGGTCACGTTGAAGCTCAACGGCCCGCCGCCGAGCATGGAGTTATCCGAGGCTACAAAAATAGAGAGAGCCGACGCCTTCCAGGACTGTATCTGTACCCCATCGATTGTCATGGTTTCGAATGCGGCGTCCTGGGAAAGCGACTCACGCAACGTCAAGCCCAAGGGGCTGTCGATTACGCGGGCCACCACCGCCTTTACTTGCAGGTCGGTGGCGTTCTCAAGGCTGGCCTGCGGCCCCAAGTCCAATACCAGGAAGTCCTGTACCGCGTCCGCGATAGTGTAAATGCCCAAAACCGGCCTCCGGTTTCGAGCGTCGTATCCCGAGTAAAGAAACTCTCCCAAGTCCGAGTTGCGCAGTCTCTGCTCGCTCTGATACAGATCCCACAGCGGCGCCCGCCGCAATATGTCTCCGCTATTGTCCTCGGCAATGAAACCGGTTATGTGAAGCTGAGGAGGGAACTTGTCGTGTACGATGTCCGCTAGGTCGAACACCGGCCCGCCTGGATCCTGGGACGCGGGCTCCGTGGGCGCCATGAAGAATATCGGGAAGATGAGCAGGACGGTCATGGTAACAACGCCAAGGATGAACCAACCCGAATACCGGGTCAGGTATTCGGCGATGCGGTCGGCCAGCGTGTTACGCAATGGACTGTTCACCATCTATAGACAATGGCGACGCCGTAGAATACATCGCTCGTCTCTCTCCAAGCGGGGTTGGGCCAATTGTAGAATACCTGGGAGCCGGTTAACCTGTTCCGCGTACCCGTAACCCAGGTAAATTATGGTCTTTGGGTGCTTGAGCATGAATGATGTTCCGGGTGCGTGGCCCGGGGCAAGGGGCTATAATCGGCGTGGCCTTTCTTGTGTATGACGATAGCCACGGCCGGTTGTGTTGGGTGGGGGAACCCGGTCGATTTGTAGCATATCAGGCACTTATCAGTATGTATCAGGAGGAAGTCATGGACTTAGGGATAGACGGCAAGGTTGCGATGATAACCGGCGGTAGCCGAGGCTTGGGGAGGCAAGCAGCTTACTCCTTGGCGCGAGAGGGTTGCAAGGTCTCGATATGCGCCAGAAGCCAGGACCAACTGGACGCGACGGTCAGCGAAATGGCGGCTGCCGGTTACCAGGTCCACGGCACCCAAGGGGACGTGACCGTCGAGGCCGACGCCGTGCGGTTTCACCGGGATACCGTTGACCACTTGGGGCAGCCGGACATCCTGGTGAACAACGTTGGGGGCCGACGCGGTTCGGTGATTTTCGAGGAGACCAGCCTGGAGCAGTTCCGCGAAGGTTTGGAAGTGAACCTGGTCAGCGCCTACCGGATGATCGGCCTTGTGCTTCCCCACATGAGGGAGCAAGGGTGGGGCCGTATTATCAACATTTCGTCTATCTATGGGCGCGAGCACGGCGGGTCCATCGACTACATGGCGGGGAAAGCGGGGTTGATAGCCCTGTCCAAGCACCTCGCGCTGCAATTGGCGCCCATCAACGTGCGGGTCAACTCAATCGCGCCGGGGTCGATAGACTTCCCGGGCAGCACTTGGGAGCGATTCCAGCAGAACAACCCGCCCGAGGTGGTCGATGAGTTCATCGCCCGGAACCTTCCCGCAGGGCGCTTCGGCTGGCCCGAACCCATAGGTGAGATGGTGGCCTTCCTGTCGTCGGACCGGGCTGACCTGGTTACGGGCGCTTGCATCAACGTAGACGGCGGACAGTCCAAGTCATTGTTTTAGAGAAAGCTATCAGGGTTCCCTCTCCGTCCTCGTTAACTCTGATCAGCAAGCGGTATGGAGATGGATACCCTGGTCTTGTCACCATAAACGGCGGTGGTATGACCCTTGCCGGTGCGGTCGTCGGCCAGCAGCACGTCGCCGGGGTTGAAGATGCGCTTGGCGCCGTCTCCGAGGCCGATTTCCATCTGGCCTTCCAGCGTAATCACGTACTGGCGGCGCGGGGCATTGTGCCAGTCGCTGAAACTACCGGGAGGAGTGCGGCGGAACTGAATTCCTGTTGTCGACTGCATCGCAGTACGTTCCGCTTCTTCGATTTTCTCGTAAGGCAGTTCCAAGTCTTCGAAGTGCGCCTCGCCATCAGACCCGGTGTATATTCGGACAACTTGCATTGTGTTTCCTCCTGTTTTGGCTTACTTCAGAGTATTGCTCACCGCAGAGCGCACAGAGGGAGATGGAGCCTGATTTTTAGATTTCTGTGTCATTTTGTGTCATTCAGCTTTGGCGGCAGGTGTGTATTTTTCGATATTTGCGCTATTTTGTCCAGTTCGGCACCAGATTAGAGATTGAGTTTGTGCCATTTCGTGCCATAAGTGTGCCATAGTCTCCAGAAGCGGGGTGGGATTTGGTTTTCCGCCCGGTGATGGCGCTATGTAAGTTCAATATCATGGTACGGCAGCGGCGTCCGGGTTGGAAAGGGGAAAGTGTCATAAGAATCCCCCGCGGGCTCGAAAACCTGACGGCCACCCGTCAACTCGCGTGTTCTCCCATGCTTCGTCCCGTAGCGCAGACCTGCCGCAGGCAGCACCCGCCGCAGCGGGGGACTTTGGCGCAGGCCTCCTTGGCGTGGCGGTCCAAGAGGGCATGGTACTCGTTAAACAGTCCTGCATCGGCGGGCAGGTTGTCCTGGAACAGCGCTTGATAAGCCGAGTAGGAATTGCCAAAGCCTTCCGGCACGATACCCAATCGCTGCACGATCCGGCGGGTATAGGCGTCGATGACGAAGGACGGTTTGCCCGCTGCATAGACTATGATGTCGTCCGCTGTTTCCGCGCCGATGCCGTGAATCGAGAGAAGCTCAACCCTCAGCTCTTCGACCGGCTGGGACAGCAGCCCTTCCAGGCTGCCTCGGTGGTTTACCTCTATGTGCTGGGCGAAGGCCTTTAGCTTGCGCGCTTTGGCGTTGAAATAGCCGGAAGGCCGGATGATGGCGGCCAGTTCCTGCTCCGGCAGGCGGTCAATCACCCGCAGAGACCAACAACCGGCGTCCTTCATGTTGGCGATTGCCATCTCCACGTTGGTCCAAGCCGCTGCTTGGGTGAGGATAGCGCCGATTACCACGTCCAGAGGGCCATCCCCGGGCCACCAGCCTTGGGGGCCGTAGCGGCGGTACAGAAGACCGTAAACTTCCAGCAGCAGTTCAGACAGGTCGATTTCGGTTGGGGGTTTCACAAGCGTACCGGCAATGGGTAATCCAGTTCGATGGACTGTTCAGAAACGCGGCAATTGTAGGCGAAGACCTCGACTCCGCAAGACAGGGAGTTGCGCAAGGCCGAGCAAAAGTTGGGGTCGGCCGTTTCGTGGGGAGCGAAGGCCACCGCGTCCGGCCGTTGCACCACGAACACCACAGCGGCGCGGTGTCCTTCGGCAACGGCTTGGTCCAAGCTTCTCATATGTTTGGCGCCGCGCTCCGTAGGGGCGTCGGGGAACAAGCCTACTCCATCGACCACCAGGGTGACCGACTTGGTTTCAATGTAACACCGCCCGTTCGACCCTTCCAACATCAAGTCCAAGCGGCTTTCGCCGAACGGCACTTCACGGTTGACCTTGGAGTATTCGGCGAACTGGCCTAAGCGTCCCAGCTCAAGGGCCTCGGCCACCAAACCATTGGGCAGCCGGGCATCGGCGGACGACAGGGTAAACCCCAAGTCCACCAACGCCAAGTCGAACCTGGTCTTCCGGTGTTCCCCGGTCCGGGGCTTCAGTAGCACGCGAAAACCGGGAACGAACAGTTCCCGCATACGGCCGGAGTTGGCCACGTGGACCAGCTCTTCACGTCCGTTCACGTTCACCAAGGCGGCGAAGCGGTTCAACCGGGCGACGAACCGGCCTTCCACGAGATCGGTGCCAAGCTGCATGAACAAACTCAACGCCCGCCTTGCTGCCGGAGGACGGGTATGATTAAAGGTAGTTGGAATATCAGGTATGGTATATCCGCCGTGGCGGAAGTCTTCAAGATCGGATATGGCCGGCGGGACGCCCGCGCTCCAATCTGATCACCCAGTTTTAGTCACACCCCCGGAGAGCTGGCCTACGGATAGCGGAGCGGTTAACATGGTAACAACCGGTGGTCAGGGCATCAACCGGGATTTATCGCGGCCCTGTCCTGGTAAGGCCAATTGATTAAACAACGGCGGGAACTGTGGCCAACGCCAACAATATTCAAGACTTTGTGAGCCGCCTCGACCGCTCGTGTTCGTCCAACCGTTCATTGCTTTGCGTTGGGTTGGACGTTGACCCTGAACTCATGCCGGTGAAAGACCCGCTCGACTTTAACCGGGCTATCGTAGACGCAACCGCCGACCTAGTTTGCGCCTACAAGCCGAACATAGCCTTCTACGAGGCCTTGGGCATGGACGGGCTGCGGGCCCTTGAGGGGACCATTGACCACATCCGCAAGGCCGCGCCCAACGCGGTCATACTTGGCGACGCCAAGCGGGGGGACATCGGATCTACCGCTCCAGCCTACGCCAAGGCGATGTTCCAGGTATGGGGCTTTGACGCCGTTACGGTAAACGCTTGGGGAGGGTACGACGGCTTGGAGCCGTTTCTGGAAGACCCCGCGCGCGGAGTGTTCATCTGGTGCCGGGGGTCCAATCCGGGTTCGGCCGATCTTCAGGACCTGACCGTGAACACGCCCGATGGGCCGATGCCCTTGTACCAGCACTTGGCGCGTTCCGCGGACGGTTGGAACCGTAATGGCAACATCGGGCTGGTTATGGGCGCTACCAACCCGGACCAGCTTGCGGACGTGAGGAGCCTGTGCCCAGACATGCCTTTGCTTATCCCAGGGGTAGGTGCGCAAGGGGGAGACTTGGCGGACGCGGTGCTGGCTGGGACTGACCGGAACGGCAGACGCGCCTTGATTAACTCGTCGCGGGGGATCATATATGCCCGGCCGGAACCGGGCGGGAGCCAGGACTTCGCCGCGGCTGCCCGGCAAGCGGCGGCCAGGTTGCGGGACCAAATCAACCGGATTTTGACGGATGCGGGCAAGGGATGGCTTTAGACCTGAAGGTAGGGGACGTGGTCAGGATGAAGAAGCCCCACCCCTGCGGCAACTACCTCTGGCTGGTCACCCGTTTGGGGGCGGATATCGGGTTGACCTGCCAGAAGTGCCAACGCCACGTAATGCTTGCCCGTTCTCACTTGGAGAGGCGAGTCAAGGAGGTCATCCCCAGGACCTCCAAGGCCACCAATCTGGATAAAATCAAGAACCTTCGTGATTAGATTCACCCTGACTGTGTAAACAGCTTTCCGTCCACCTTGGCGGTGAAACGAGCAGGCACTCTCCATGTTCTAGGTAAAGTCAGCAAGGCCGGCCGAATAGTCCGTCGAGGTCTGAACGGATTGGCTGTCAGTCGCATCGGAGACTAGTTGCGCATCGATGGACGACATTCCTTTCTCAGCAGCCAACATGAAGGTAAGGGCGGCGTTGGATAACAACTCACGCGGCAGTTGCCCTTTTTGTATGAGGGCAGACAAACCGTCATCAGTGAATGGCTTGATAGATCCATCCTCATCGTGATCGAGGCGATAATAGTCCAGGTGAGCAGTGATGATTGCGGTGGCCTGATCAGGCGTCGGTAGGGGCAGTTCCACTGAGGTTGGGGCGTCGGGATTCAGGCGTGCAAAAGACGACAAGCCAGCTTCATCCCACGCCGCCGACAGCCGTCGTATGACTGAATCGTGAGTGGTTAACACACACGAGAAGAAGCCGTAGGCTGAATTAGCGTAGCCAGGCCGTACGGTGCAAATGCCCAATTCCTTGACAAACTCAAGCTGGTGCCGTCGTGCCATCTTATCGGCTAGATTTTCGATATCGTCGATGAACAAGTAGCCACCTGCAAAGCCGGCAGCCCGCAGGTAGTACACAATGTCGTTGAAGAAAAGGTTGCAGGCGTAATCTAACCCTTTCGTATCCCTCGGAATGTAGTATGGGCGGAGGTTGCCATCCCGTCGGAGGCCCTTTAAAAATTCTTTGAAACCGCCCTTGGCCAGCGCTCGGGCTGCATCTCGAGTTACACCTGCGCTCAACAGCAGGGTTTCTATTTTACTGTCAATGATGTCGGGTTTTATCCCTATGCCTTCCAGAATGGCGTCGTCCAAGAGGTTCTCCAAATGGGTATCACCATTGACATTGATGATGGAATCTACCTCATCGTCGGTCATTACATCCCGTCGCAGCGCTGCCCGAGACGCGATTAGTACGCGATTTTCGCAGACGTCGACCAATGCAGCCCAAGCCAGTTGTTCCATCCAACGCCGATCTACTTGGTCAGGAAACGCCACGTAGATGACCACTGCGGAAAATCGGCCGTCGAACTCTTCGTATCCCCAGTCAGGATTGATGCGACGCTGAAAATAGCGCAACATGGCCGTTTTGCCCATGCCGCGCCCTTGGTAGGCTTGGCCTTTTGCCCATAGCGAGGCTAATTTGACCCGATTTCCAAAGTCGGAGGATCGGATCAGCAACCGCTCGAATTTTTCGATCTCCGCCTTTACCGACGAAGCAGCGAATATTTCACCATTGCGACGCGGATCAATGCTGTTGGGGTCTATTACAGGCGTTGTAGCAAAAGGCAAATCCCGGAGCCCCAGTTTCTCGTATGGGGATGTAGTCGGCTGGGATGGCCGACGGGGAAGTTGCAGCATTACTGTCTCCTAATCAGGTTATGGAGTTGGTTGGTTTGACGGCGGACTAGCGGCTTGCGATTGGCCGTAATCCCGTCGTAGTGGAATCCAACCGATAGCGGTGACGGCGTGCGGTCCAGCAGGCGATTAAGTCCTTCATCGAACGCAGCCTCGGGGATGAGCAGATTTTCGCAAACCGTGTCACGTAGGTCGGGGATGTCGTGGTAGCCGGCGACGGGGGTTAGCGCAACCATGGATTTGTCGATGGCGTCGAGCAGGATGTTCTGATTGCTGCTTTCGGCCATATCCGGCTCGCAGAAGAGTATCCGGTACATTTCACCATTGGATAGCGGGACTTCCAATGGCGTGTACCAGTCATGTGGTCCGGTTTTGGCCGCACAAGGGGAATAGGTCTTGTAGAACTCGCAACCTTTGAAAGTGGCGCGGCGTAGGTTCAAGAGCCGCAAGGTAGCCAGACGAGCACACATTCCACGGAAATTGGCGACTCCCATTCTTTGATTCGGCAAGAAATTTTCGATGACCTTATCGTGTAGCACGTCACGAATTTTGCTAGGGGTTTGCTCACCGTGTTCTGCACGGACTGACGCAGCGACCGAGGCTGCGTCGCTCCCGAAAGTAGGAGTCAGTAGCGTTTCAAGGTAGCCCGCCTGTCCGATGTGTTCTGTCTTAACTTCGATTGGACGCCACACAGGGCCGGCGACGATGTGGTGTTGCACCACTGAGCGGAGGTTATCGTAGGTTTGCAAGTGGGTCCGAGCCATCAGACGCCGCAGTTCGACAGCATTTTGCTCAGACATCACATGTAGGATGTGCCGCCCTGATTCGGTTAGATCATATCTACCCCCAAGAAATTTTCCCTTCGATTTGACGAAGTGGAATTGCTCCAACTCCGTGCAAATTTTTTTCGCAGTTCCTCGATATGTCGTGCCGGGGGCCGCTACCATCAAGCGCTGGTTCCTATCTCTAACGAACTTAAGAACGTTGCTGGCGACCGCTTCTATCTGTTCTGCACGCTCGGAGGTAGATGGCATCCCATCCAGGACACGCAACCCGATGTAGTGGTAAGTGACGTCGGTGATGTTGTAGCTGGTGATGTTCATATTAGCCGTCACCCTATGGGCTGGGCGTGCAGGAAGGCCCTGTAGATTGCAATCCAGTCACTGTTAGCCTGTCGCAGCTCCCGAGCCAAATCGACCGCATCAACCGGTTCGACCGCTCGAAACAGCAAGGCATCATCAGAAGAAAGGTAGTCGCAACGGTGGTCTAGCCAAGTTTCACGCAAAGCGAACGTCACGCGATTAAGATTAGCGCAAAAATCTTCAAAACGGGCCAATGTCTCTGAATCAACACGCAGTCCTCGATCCAACTCCACTTGCATCGCCATTGCGTTACTAATTAGCACTGGAAGCGGTCGTATATCGGATGCTACTGGGTGTATGCCCAAACCCAAGCAGGCGGCCAGCCCTCTCTGGTCGAAGGTAACCCGCGACACAAAGGCTAAGCAGACATCGTCGTAGGCCAACTCGGGATTAGCGAGCAAGTAATCGAGGATTTTGGCATAGAAGACGATGATGTCATTTTTGCCCGGCCCGCCACCTAAGTTCTTTAACTCGGCCACTGAGGTTGTCCCGACGGTTTTGGCTACAATGTCCACCTCGTGCTGTGTCCCGGATAGCGTTTCTAGCCCAGCGCCTAGCCACATTTCACGTGACGGAGCGACTGACCAACCGGGCAGCTGCCGGACACAACTGTCGCGGAACAGCTCCTCAAAACCCTCGTCCGGTACCGGTTCCCGCACAGCGTGAGGCCACTCCCAGCTAACAAACCGAAAGCAGCGTTTGAGGAATTCCAGAGTTGGCCCCGGCGGCTCGTTTTCAGGCCGGATTAGCACAGGGAGGCTCCTCCCAGACCAGACTATGCTATTGAAATTAGATATAACAACTATTCTACCAAATACCTGCCGACACGTCGTAGCGGCCGCGGTATCAGCGGCTGCTTTAGATAGGGAAACTGGACCGCACCTCTGAATCCTGCTCTAGCCTCCAAATGCTTGCTGAAATGAAACCGACTTGGGAAGTTGACCCATGTCCAGCTACACATCGCCCCGGTTGACGCATCAGCGCTGGTCGGAAATTCCCGTCGCCTTCCCCCACGTCCAAACAGATTCCCCGAATCGCCCACGCCACAAAGTGGGTCTGCGGGTCCCGGCGTCAACCTTGCTGGATCGTCTGGAGAAACTGGCGGAAATGGGATTGGTGGACTCGGGGGTCCCTTTAGCCCAGCACGGGCCAAGCACAAACGAGGGGCTGGCTACCGCGCAAACCGGCGCCGTGTGGAACGTTGGGCGCGCTTAAGAGACTGACTGGCCCTGCTCCGAGGAGGAATTGCCCCAATCCAGCAACTCGGCGTGAAACCCACGCATCTGGTCAGACACGGTATCGATAAAGTTCCGCACCGCCCTGCCCAGGAATTTGCCCTTTAGCGTACACACGCCTATGACGGAGCTGTCGAAAATGTGATCCAAGAGGACCACGCCAAGCTTGTCATGGTCTTCGGCGTGGAGGGTAAAGTCGCTGGTGATTGCCAGTCCCATGCCGATTTCCACGTAACGCTTTATGGACTCGGTGTCGTCCATCGCCAGGACAACATCATAAGTGAGGCCTTTACTACGCAACGACTGTTCAACCCGTTGCCTTGTGAGGCTTCCCGGGCCTGCGAGGATCATGGGCCATTCCACAATGTCTTCCAACGCGATGGGCTGCTTCTCCAGGAGAGGGTGGCCTGGGGGCGTCAACAGCACCACGTTGTACTCAAAGAGGTCCTGGAACTCCAGGGAAGGCTCCTCCGCCGGCGGGGGCGAGCAAAAAGCCAGGTCCAACTCGCCGGACTTTACCAATTGAATCAACGGAGCGTAAGCCCTCGCCAATAGCCTCATCCGTACTTCGGGATAGTCCGATCGGAACTTCTGGATGCCCTTGGGCAGGTGGTGCATCACTAAGTCCTGGTAGGCTCCCACGACAAAGGACCCCAAACGTTCCGAGTAGTCCATCTGTGTCTTGAGAGTATCCACCGCGTTGACGACCGGCGTTACCAGTTCCAGCAGTGTGATCCCTTCCGAGGTCAGATGGATCGGCCTTTTTATCCGGTCGAAAAGCGTGATGCCAAACTCGCTCTCCAATTTCCTCAGGTGGGTAGTGACGGTGGGTTGACCCAATTCCAGCGTCCGCGCAGCTTTGGACACGCTGCGAAGGCGGGCCACGTGGTAAAAGCTAACAAGCTCTCTCAACTCCATACATCATGCTCCCCCAAGCAGACTTACGGCGTTTAATAAAATGTATTATATATTATTGCTTGACAAAATACAGTGGGCGACCCAAGAATAGGTTGAGTATTGCTGGCAGGCTCGCCGAATTCTGGTAGTCATTCGGCGTAACCGAAGCCATTACACTCTTAGCGGTGCTGGTCTTATGCCTTACGTTATCACTGAGCCATGTGTTGGCGTAAAAGATGCGTCCTGCTTGGACGTATGCCCTGTTGACTGCATTGCCACAACTGACGATGCCGATATGTACCACATCGACCCCGAAATCTGCATCGATTGCTCGTATTGCGAGTCTGTGTGCCCGGTGCAGGCCATATTCGACGAGTTCGCGGTCCCGGCGAAGTGGCGGGAGTACATCCGCAAGAACCGAGACTTCTTCAAATAGGGCGGGCCGTTTTCCACCCGCCGCCTCACGTTTCTACACCTTCAGGAAAGCAGACATTGTTGTCTAAAACTCATACTGCCGTTTTAATCGACAGTGTAATCCCGGTTGACGACCGCGTCCTCAGGGCAGCCAGAGACGTCGCCCTGATCGTCGGGGCCAGCCTGTTTGTAGCCCTGATGGCCCAGTTGGTGATTCGCCTGCCGTTCACCCCGGTGCCAATCACCGGACAGACGCTGGCGGTGTTGCTTACCGGGGCGGCATTGGGCAGTTGGCGCGGCGGAGCCGCCCTGCTTCTGTACTTGGTCGAGGGGAGCTTCCTGCCGTTCTATGCCGGCGGCGCATCGGGTCTGGTATGGACATTGGCCTCCGGCGGCTACATCATCGGCTTCATACCGGCTGCATTCGTTGTTGGATTCCTGAGCGAACGAGGTTGGGACCGCAGAGTATGGATTATCCTCGCCATGCTGGCTGGAAACATCATCCTGTACGTGCCCGGGATTATCCAGTTGTCCTACTTCGTACCCGAGGGCAAAGTGTTGGAGTTCGGACTTTATCCCTTCATCCTCGGCGACTTGGTAAAGCTGTACATCGCATCGCTGGCCCTCCCTACCGCTTGGGCGGTCGTCAACCGCTTTCAACCGCCATCAAATCGTTAGCCCGCCTTTAACGTCCCCGGTGTTGACGCCCGCCTGGTCTTTGTGCGCGGCAACGCTATTTGTCAACCACCGCAGGCAACGATAAACTAGGGCCTGCTTCACCGACTGTAATCACAGCTACTCTCTCCCAATCTTAGGAGGAAACCATGGCGTTGTTCTTGCGGGATGAAGACGTCTCACGGGCTGTCCAGATGGACGACATGCTGGGAGCCATTGAATCGATGCAAAACCATTTTGGGCAAGGGGAGGCTATGAACCTGGCCCGGCGCAAGATAATCGCCAGCGGCGGTATGTTGTCTGTGATGGGCGGCGGAATGTTTCACGAAGGTGTGCTGGGCGTCAAGACCTACACAGTCGTCAGAGGCACCTACTCTTTTCAGGTAAGCCTATACGACGCCGACACGGGCCAGTTGCTCTGTTATACCCAAGCCAACCGTCTGGGCCAGTTGCGCACCGGCGCCACTACCGGCGTAGCGGTGAAACACCTCTCCAACTCCGACAGCGGCACCTTGGGAATAATCGGCACCGGGTACCAAGCGCCCACCCAGTTGGAAGCGGTGACCAAGGTAAGAAACATCAAGCGGATAAAAGCCTATAGCCGTACGCAGGACCGGAGAGAGGCCTTCGCCCGGTCTATGAGCGACACGTTAGGCGTGGAGGTTGAGGCGGTTTCCAGCAACGCGGACGCCGTGCGGGACAGCGATGTCGTCGTGTGCATAGCTGCCGCCACCGAGCCGGTAGTCGAGGGAGAATGGCTGGCCGCCGGGTCGACATTGATCGGCGCCGGTCCCACCACGTGGAGGGTGTGCGAGGTGGACGACGCGGCCATCAGCCGGGCCGACAAGATTTTCGTGGACTCCGCCGAGCAGGCGCGAGAAGAGGCGGGAGACATGGCCAGCGCAGTTGATCGGGGCCTATTGCAATGGAGCAACCTTGTTGAGTTGCGCTACGCGGTGGCAGGAGTGGTCTCCGGCAGGGACAATCACGACCAGATTGTCTACGCAAAGCTTATGGGCACAGGGATTGCGGACGTTGCCGCAGCCAAACTGGCGTACGAAAAGGCCAAGGCGATGGGTCTGGGAATGGAGATGGACTGGTAAGGGGGCGGGTTCCCTTGGGTCGCCGCTTAGAGGAATCTTCGCAATCGTCTAAAAACCGCCCGTCCGGTACTCTTCGGTGCGCCTGACGTTGTAGTTGCCGCGTTCGACCAGCAGGCTTTCCACCGCCGCCCGGGCCGTGTCCAAGGAAGTAAAGCAGGGAATTTGCCGTTCCACCGCGGCACGGCGTATGAAAAACCCGTCCTGCAAGACCGACGTGTCTCCCGACAAAGTGTTTATCACCGCTCCCACGCTGCCGTCGTTGACCACGTCCACCACGTTCGGGTGACCTTCACCGATTTTCTTGGTGGCCATCGTCACGGGAATGCCCATGGCGGCAATCATGGCGGCGGTCCCCTCGGTGGCATAGAGCGGGCATCCCGCTTCTCCCAACGCCCGGACCAGCACCACCGCTTCGGCCTTGTCCTGGTCGGCGATGCTGAGCAGCACACCCGTTTTCTGGCGCAGGTTCATGTTGGCGGCCAAGAGCGCTTTCGACAAAGCGTTGGGGAAGTCCAGGTCAATGCCCATCACCTCTCCGGTAGAAAGCATCTCCGGCCCTAAATGCCAGTCCACTCCAACCAGCTTGCCCATTGAAAAGACCGGGGCTTTTATCCCTACCAGGTTCTGGCGAGGCCAAAGACCTCCTTCATAGCCTTGATCTGCTAAAGTTTGCCCCAGCATCACCCGCGTGGCGATGGCGGCTGCGGGAACTCCGGTAACCTTGGAAATGAATGGAATGGTACGGCTGGCCCTGGGGTTTACCTCAAGAACATAGACCGACGTAGCGTCTCCGGCGCCCGTTGGGAGGTTGGGGCTGCGGTACGGAGGCCCTCCCAGAATGACGAACTGGATGTTCATCAACCCGCGAACTTCCAGCGCCAGCCCTATCCTGGTGGTGTAGTCGACGATGGTGTTGACCTCTTCCGACGTCAGATTCAGCCCCGGATAGATCGCCATCGAATCACCGCTATGGACGCCGGCCCGCTCGATGTGCTCCATGACGCCGGGAATCAAGACCTGCTGGCCGTCGCATATAGCGTCGACCTCGCACTCCTTCCCTTCCATGTAACGGTCGATGAGAACCGGTTGATCGGGGGCCAGTGCGGCGGCGGCGGTCAAATAGCGTATGAGCTCCGACGCGTTCTGGACAATTTCCATAGCCCGTCCGCCAAGCACATAGCTGGGCCGCACCACAGCGGGATAACCAATGTTCTGGGCCACCTGAAGCGCCTCGCTCACAGAGGTGACGGCGGCGCCTGGCGGTTGGGGGATGCCCAACCGGGACAGAAACTCTTCGAACTTGTGCCGGTCCGACGCGGTGTCGATAGCGACGGCGCTGGACCCCAGGATGGGCAGCCCCGCCATTGCCAGAGATTGGGAAAGGTTGATGGCGGTCTGGCCGCCGAATTGCACCAGCGACGGCGGAGCTTGGTCGTCCACCATCTCGTTCTCCATGATGTCGCGCACCGCCTCTTCGTCCAGAGGCTCAAAGTAAAGGCGGTCGCTGGAGTCGAAATCAGTGGAAACCGTCTCGGGGTTGGAGTTGATCATGATACTGCGGACGCCCGACTCGGACAGCGCGCGGGCTGCGTGGACGCTGCAATAGTCGAACTCTATCCCTTGGCCGATTCTTATGGGCCCGCTGCCGATGACCACCGCCTTCTTGCCCGGCAGTGGAAGGGCCTCGTTTTCCTGGTCATAGGTGCTGTAGAAGTAGGGAGTGACCGCCTCGAATTCTGCGGCGCAAGTGTCCACCGTTTTGTACACCGGCCTCAGTCCCCATTGATGCCGCAGGTTGCGGACCTGCTCCGGCAGCATGTCCGCCAGGGTCCCTACCTGCTCGTCGGTGAACCCAAGACGTTTAGCGCGAAGCAGCAAGTCAGGGTCCAACGGCTCGGCAAGCAGACGTCTCTCCATTGCCACAATGCGCTCCAAGGCGCTGATAAACCACGGGTCGATCAACGTCCGGCGCACCATCCTGGCCCCGCTCACATCTCTGCGGATGCCGGCCATCAATGCCCAGAGGCGCAGGTCATTGGGGTCCAGCGGCAGGCGCTCCAAGGGGTCGGTCGCTTCGGTGCGCCAGTCCGGGTGTTCCCATAAAAGGGTGCGGCCGCCCATTTCCAGAGAACGAATGGCCTTTTGCAAAGCCGCCTCGAAGGACCGGTCGATGACCATCACTTCCCCGGTTGCCTTCATCTGGGTCGTAATGCCCCTGTCGCCGTCGGGGAACTTGTCGAAGGGCCAGCGGGGAATCTTTACAACACAATAGTCCAAGGCAGGCTCGAAGGCCGCCTTGGTCTTGTCGGTTACCGCGTTGGGGATCTCGTCCAATCGTTTTCCAATGGCGATTTTGGCCGCCACCCGGGCGATAGGGTATCCGGTGGCCTTGCTGGCCAAAGCCGAACTGCGGCTGACCCTTGGGTTGACTTCTATCACGTAGTAAGGGGAGTCGGAGACGGCAGCGGAGCCAATCACCTCCGCCACTTGGGGATGGGGCCGGAACGCTAACTGAACGTTGCAACCGCCCTCGATGCCAAGCCCGCGAATAATCTTCAGGCTGGCGCTCCGGAGCATCTGGTAGTCTTTATCGGTCAGGGTCTGGCTGGGAGCGACGACGATGCTGTCTCCGGTGTGGACGCCCATCGGGTCCAGGTTTTCCATGTTGCAGATGGTGATGCAGTTGTCGGCCCCGTCCCGCATCACCTCGTATTCAATCTCTTTCCAGCCTACCAAGGACCGTTCGAGCAGCACTTGAGATATGGGGCTGGTTGCCAGACCGCTGGCCACGATAGTGTCGAACTCTTCCCAAGTGCGGGCAAATCCGCCGCCGCTGCCGCCTAACGTATACGCGGGCCGCACCACCAGCGGCAGGCCAACTTCATGCCCAAGAGCTTTTGCCTCTTCCAACGACGACGCGATGACGCCACTGGGCTCCGGCTCATTGATGCTTCGCAGAAAATCACGAAACAGTTGCCGGTCTTCACACCGGCGAATGGTATCCAAGGGCGTCCCCAGCAGGCGTACGCCGTACTTGTCGAGAACGCCGGCATCAGCCAGGTCCACCGCGAGATTCAGGCCGGTCTGCCCTCCAAGAGTGGGCAGCAGACCATCGGGCCGCTCACGGTCAAGGATGCGGTCCAGTACCTCGACTGTGAGCGGCTCCACGTAGACGCAGTCCGCCGTGGTTTGATCGGTCATGATGGTAGCCGGGTTGGAGTTAACAAGCACAGTGTAGACGCCCTCGTCACGGAGGGCTTTGCAGGCTTGAGTCCCGGCATAGTCGAACTCCGCAGCTTGGCCAATGACGATTGGCCCGGAGCCGATAACCAGCACCTTCCCCGGTTGAGGCGAAATGCTAATCCTATTATCTCCTTTCACCCACCGTGACCAGGACCACCGGCAGCCCTGCCGGGCTGCTAAAAGGTGGGAAGAACGCCAGGCAGGGTAATAAGCCCTCGCCTTTGCAGCATGTTCAGAGTCTGGAACATGAATGACCCCAGGAAATGTCCCTCTGGGTCCACCTCATGATACTCACTGGGCGACTCCCGGTCTCGCGGGGGGATGGCGAACCGTACTTCATCGTTGTCCAGACGGTCTATTTCGATGCGGCCAATCGCAGGATGCGTGCCGTCGCGACGCACCGGACTGATCAACCTTATGGTTAACTCCCAACGCTCACGCAGTTGCGTCCTGACCGCCGTGAGTTGGTACTCGTGTCCATTGTATGAAAACCAGGGAACCTCTTCATCCAAGAGCGATATAACGCTCGACAAGTCGCCAGGGACCTCCACCTCCACACCCTCTTCCACCAACACTAAGGAGAATGAAGACATTAAGAAACCTCCAAATATTACAAACAGCCAGTGTAGGGTTTGTTATACCTGGCGTAATTCAGGATTATTTATGTCCGGGATTCGTTATGTAAAATCTCCTCCTTGATAGGGATTGGACCGTTTAATCTCCGATATCTATTTTAACCTGCTTGGCTGATCATCTGAACGAAGCGATCAAACAGATATTCGTTATCTTGAGGGCCCGGCGACCCTTCCGAATGATATTGGATAGTAAAAATGGGCATGTCCCGGTGACGCAACCCTTCGATGGTGCCGTCGTGCAAGTTGATGTGGGACACCTCCAAGCCGGGAGGCAGGGAACCGGCCGATACGGCGTAGCCATGGTTCTGCGCGGTTATGTAAACTCGACCATCGGCCAGGTCTTTAACCGGGTGGTTGCCGCCCCGGTGCCCGAACTTTAACTTGAACGTGTCCGCCCCCAGGGCCCTCGCCACGATCTGATGCCCCAAGCAAATGCCCATGATGGGGACTTTGCCCAGTAACCTGCCCACGTTGTCCACAAGGTACTCAAGCAACTGCGGGTCTCCGGGTCCCGGTGACAACAGCACCCCGTCCGGTTCCAGAGCCAGCATCTCTTCCGCCGGAGCCGAGGCTGGCATGGCGATGACCTGGCACCCGCGCTGTCGCAACAATCTTAGAATGTTGTACTTCAATCCACAGTCCGTCACCACTATCCGGTGCCCCGGCGCACCGGGCGGCAGGGGCGGATTGTCCCATTCGTAGCTCTCAGCAGTGGTTACAGTGCGGACGAAGTCCACATCGTCATAGCGCGTTGAGGCAGCCAACCGCGCCGCCGCCAAGTCGGGTGCGTCGGTGGTGATCGCCCCCATCATTACGCCCCGGTCCCGCAGGCGCCGGGTGATGGCCCTGGTGTCGACGCCGCTGATGCCCGGAACGTTCTGGCTTTCGAGAAACTCGTGGAGAGTCCTTTCACTGGCAAAGTGACTGGGACGGTCGCAATGTTCGCGCACGATAAGCCCGGACACCTGGATACGCCGGGACTCGAAATCTTCCTTGTTGATGCCGTAGTTGCCCACTAAAGGGTACGTCAGCATCACCAGTTGGCCGGCATAGGACGGGTCGGTCAACACTTCCTGGTACCCAGTCATGCTGGTGTTGAACACCACCTCGCCCTGGCTTTCAGCCTCGACCCCGAAGGCTTCCCCTCGGAATACAGATCCGTCTTCCAGAACCAAGTAAGCCGGCTTAGCCATCATTCTCTTCCCGGTAGACAACCCTGCCTTCCACCAGTGTTGCCACAACCTTCCCTTTCAACGTGATGCCGTCCAAGGGAGTGTTCTTTCCCATGGACAGGAACTCCTTGGTATCGACAACCCATTCACGGTCGGGATCGAACACAACGATGTCCGCCGGAGTACCCGGTTGCAAGGAAGCGAGCGGATGGAACGACTCCCCCAATACTCTGGCTGGCCCTGCAGTCAGCCGTTCCACCACCGAGTTCAGGGTCATTCCCCCTTGGTGGACCAACTGGAGCGCCGACCCCAGGGCAGTCTCCAGCACACTGATGCCGGACGCCGCGTCCTGGTAAGTTACCTGCTTGCTGGTCAACTCGTGGGGCGCGTGGTCGGTGGCAATGCAATCAATCACGCCGTCGGCCAGCCCGTGAATCAAAGCGTCAACGTCCGCTTGGCTTCTCAAAGGAGGATACACCTTGGTGTGGGTGTCGTAGGCATAGCCATGGGATGCGCCTCCGCCCATGCCCCTGTTGCCCAATACCCATTCATCGGTGATGGTAAGGTGGTGAGGGCAGACCTCCGAGGTAACCGGTACGCCGCGTTCCTTGGCCTGCCGCACCAGCAGCACACTGCCCACAGTGCTCAAATGGGCCAGGTGCATCCTGCCTCCGGTCAACTCCGCCAACAGGATGTCCCGGGAAACCATCGCTTCTTCCACCGCAACGGTAATACCCGGCAAGCCCAAGTGGGTGGCTATACGCCCTTCCGCCATCACTCCGTTGGCGGTGAGGGACAGGTCCTGGCAGTGATTGGAGATTGGTATCCCAAGATCC
The DNA here is from genome assembly GCA_965261795.1 of Dehalococcoidia bacterium. GTDB lineage: Bacteria > Chloroflexota > Dehalococcoidia > Lucifugimonadales > UBA3495 > CBDCFV01. The sequence continues at coordinate 2,239,622 of OZ253476.1, read as the reverse complement.
ATGCTGTAGGTCAGGGCGAGGCGCATGAGGTTAGGATCACTGACCGGGTCTCCGTCGTCGCTGAAGGCCACTACTCCGGCTGACGCCAACTCCTCCATATCCGACAACTCTTTACCCTTGCGCCCCTTGGTGATGCACCCGATGGGGAATATGCGGACGACGGCGTCGGTCTTGGCGCGGTCCAGTATAAAACCCACCATCCCGGCGTTATCAATAGGTGGGTCAGTGTTAGGCATGGCGCACAAGCTGGTGAACCCGCCGCGCGCACCGGCGAGACTCCCGCTGCGGATCGTCTCCTTGTACTCGAAACCGGGCTCGCGGAGATGGCAGTGCAGGTCAATAAATCCCGGGCTGGCCACCAAGCCTCCGGCCTCAATGGTCACACAACTACCGGGAATGTCATCATCGGCAACGCGGCCACACGCGGCAATCCTGCCACCGGCGACCAGGATGTCCCCCACCTCGTCCACATCGCGGACGGGATCGACGATCCTGGCCCCTTTGATTAAAACCGCGTCGGAGGTCATCAGTATTCCCCGCGACGACACAGACCCCGATGGGCCGTGTCGGTCATGCCGCCGATGACAGGCGAATTTGCCGGGTTCGGGATCACGCTAGTCCGTCCCGGCCGACAGGTGGTACAACAGCGCCATGCGAATGGCTACGCCGTTGGTCACTTGCTGCTCTATCACCGAACTGGACCCGTGAGCGATGCTGGAGCTGATTTCAATGCCCTCGTTCATAGGGCCGGGATGCATCACCATGGCTTGGGTGTTGGCACGGGACAACCGGGCGTCGGTGACCTGCCAACGGCGAATGTACTCACGTATGCTTGGCAGGAAGCCAGCGTTTTGCCGTTCCGCCTGCAACCTCAAGGCCATCACCACGTCGGCTCCTTCGATGGCCCGGTCCAGGTTGGTGTCAACGGATACGGACGACAACAGACTGTTGCTGCTCCCGTTGTTGGCCGTTCGCAGCATGTCCAACGGCAGCAGAGTGTTCGGTCCGCAGAGCACCACGTTGGCCCCCATTTTGGCAAACCCCCAGATGTTGGAGCGCGCGACCCGGCTGTGCAAAACATCTCCGACCATCACAACCTTCAGACCTTCCAAGGAGCCGCGCTTATCTTGCACCGTGTAGAGGTCCAGTAGCGCCTGGGTTGGATGGGCGTGGATGCCGTCGCCGGCGTTGATGATGCCAACTTTGTCCAAGTGTTGCGCCAGCAGGTAAGGCGCCCCCGAATGAGGGTGGCGAACCACGATGATATCGACGCCCATCGCCTGGACGGTCAAGCCGGTGTTGAGCAGCGATTCACCTTTCTCGGTGCTGCTGCCGGACTCAGACATGTTGATGACGTCGGCACTCAGGATTTTGCCGGCCTCTTCAAAAGAGATTCGAGTGCGGGTGCTGGCCTCGTAAAAGAGGGTTACGATGACCCTGCCCCGCAGGGCGGGCACTTTCTTTATATCCCGATGCAGGACTTCGGACATGCCTTGGGCCGACGCCAGGACTGTCTCAATTTCCTCGCGGGAGAAGTCATCCAAGTCCAGGACGTGCCTCCGGCGCCATCCCATGCCGGGGACTTCATCTTTAACAGCCATCGGGGCGGTTACCGTGTGCAAAAGACTCATAACGCGCTATCCTCTACCCGGACGATTGCTACTTCGTCTACTCCATCGGTCTCCACCAGCCGGACCCTGACGCGCTCGTCCTGGGCGGTGGGAACATTCTGTCCCACGTAGTCGGCGCGCAAGGGCAATTCCCGGTGACCGCGGTCCAGCAGGATGGCCAACTGTACCTGCCGCGGGCGTCCGTAATCGTTCAAAGCGTCCATAGCCGCCCGAACAGTCCGGCCCGTATACAGTACATCGTCCACCAGGACCACCTTCTTGTCCTGAACGCCAACCGGCATCCTGGTAGGGCGGACGATGGGGCCGGCCCGAGCCTTCAGGTCATCCCGGTACAGACTGATGTCCAAGGCCGCCACCGGCACTTCGCTACCCTCGAAGTCCAGGAGATTACGGGCCAACCGATTGGCGAGAGGAACGCCCCGGGTATAGACCCCCACAATGACCAACTCCTGCGCTCCGCGATTCCTCTCCAGAATCTCGTGGGCCACGCGAGCCAAAGCGCGGCGTATGTCCTGATCGTTCATTATCTGGCGTTCAGCCATTGGACCCCTGCCCAACTTCGCCGCTTGACGACGCTGGCACAAAAAATCCCCTTGCCCTCAAGCTGGCAAGGGGTTCCGCGCCATGTATCCATCTCGGCCGCACACAGCCAAGGAAGGGACGCTAAACTTTGCCAGCCTCACAGGACTGCCTTAAAAGCCTGGCCATCCACTTACGGATGGCGCCACGACCCAATCAACGATATTGCACCCGATATGTTATCAGACTTGGCTGAACATGGAAAGCGGGGGCGGGTTAATTGACCCAAGGAGGAAACTCCCTATGCGGCGGCCGCTGCCATGCGCCGTCCTTAAGCTTCCACCGCGGGCAACGCCGCTATATCCAACGCCTGATCTTCGGCTGCCAGGACTGGGTCGCGGTTGGTCAGCCGCCTCATACGGCGTTCCCATATTCGGCCTTCGGGCACGACTGCAGGGGGCGGGACCGTGCGGATACGCTCCAGTTCGTCCCGCAACTCGCGGCAACGGTTAATCCGGTGCTGCAAAGTATCCGGTTCCAGACGGTTCTCATAAAAGTTGGTATGCAATTTCTCCGCAGTGTCGAAGCGGTCCAGAATATAGGTGCTGTTGGTCTGCCACTGAAGTACGGCGGCGAGGTCCTCCAGGAGAAGATGGTGATGATGATTCCATCCTCTCAAGGCAGCAATGGACTTAAGGCTGTGGGCAACTGCGCCCCAAGCTTTTTCAGACGCTTGCATCAGGTCGTCGCCATTGTCCAACTCTTGCTGGGCTTTTCGAATGAGGTATTTGCTCATTTCGAGGTAACGGCTTGACAGTTCTTCCGGTGTAGCCATTCGCTGCATCGACCTCCGCTACGCGACCCGTTTCCTGCGGTTATGCACGTAGTCCACCAGGACGTACTCCCCAAGGTTGGCCGAGCTGGAGTAGAAGGCCCTGCCCCGGTTGATGCGGGTCAGCCGGTCGACGAAGTTGACCAGTTGGTAGGAGTTCTCCAGCATGAATGTGTTGATGCGGATGTCCTCCTGGGTGCACCGTTTCACCTCTTTCAACGTCTCCTGCTCGGTGCGGTAGCTGGGCGGGTAGCTGAAGAACGACCGGTCGCCCTCCAAGTGGGACGTGGGTTCCCCGTCGGTAATCAACAACACCTGCCGGGTGCTCCCCTTTTCTTTACTCAACAGCTTGCGTGCCAGCAATAACGCGTGGTGCAGGTTGGTGCCGGAAACCCACGCGTTCCAGCTTGACTTGGCCAGGTCCTCTTCGGCAATCTCCCGTGCGTAGTCGGAAAAGCCGATGACGAACACCTTGTCGCGGGGGTACTGGGTCCGGATAAGCGCCATCAATGCCAAGGTGACTTTCTTGGCCGACTGGAAGTTGTTAAACAAGCCCATCGACCGGCTTTGGTCCAGCAGCACCGCCGTAGCGGCGCGGGTCACGTGCTCGTTGCGGTATATCTCGAAGTCCTTGACGTTCAAGCGGACCGGCAACTCTGAGCCGCCCCGCAAGACAGCGTTTTTCAGGGTGGCCTGCAAGTCTACTTGGAAGGGGTCGCCAAATTCGTAAGGCTTGGTCTCCCCCAGCACATCTCCGTTGGAACCGCGAACGTCCATCTGGTGGTCCCCCACCCGGTCCTTTTTGAGGTGGGTGAAGACCTCGCGTAAGGCCTTCTGGCCGATGCGGCGGATTCCCCTGGCGGTCAGGTCCATCTTGTCGTCGTTGGTGACGTAACCCGCGTCCTGCAAAAGCTGTCGCAGCCGGTCAAGTTCCTCCCAAGCACGCTTGGCTTCGTCTCCAAGCAACTCGGCCAACTGCTCCGGGTCTATGTCGTCCAACTGCCCTGTGCGCATCGCTTCCTGGAGCGCCTGCTCAAGCTGGTCCAAGTCCTGCAAATTGCGCATCATCTCCATGGCCTGCTCCATGGTCATGGAGTCGTCGCCGAGGAACGGATACTGACGGCGCAACTCGTCCATAGGCATGAGTTGTTCCATCAGCGCGGCGAACCGGGCCATCTGCTGGCGCATCTGGGGGTCAAGGGCCGCCTCCATCGCGTCCTCCAACTCCCGGCGCATTTCCGGGGACATGCTTTCCATCATTGACTGCATCTGGGCAAGTTGCTGTTGCAACATCTCCATCAGCTCTTCGAAGCTCTGGGGCGGGTTGGGACCGAATGCGCCGCCGAACTGCTCCATGAAGCCGTCGAAGTCCGGCTCCAGTCCTTCCAATTTGTCCCGTATCATCTGGTTGAGCTGGCGCATCATCTCCTGCATGGCCGCCATTTGATCGGGAGACATGCCCTGTATCTGGTCCCTCATTTGCTGGGACATGTTCTGGGCCATCTGGCTCTTGAGCATGTCCAACAGTTCCTGGAACTTCTGCTGGGCCTCCGGGTCCATGAAGTCGTACTCCATGAGTTCCTGAATCTGGCCGCCAACGCCTTCCGGCAGCGCGTCCAGCTTTCCCCGGTTGCGTTTGGCCCGTTGCTCCAACAAGTCAAAAAGGCTTTCCTGCTGGGATTTCTCGGCATCGTCGGCCCCGTCGACTTGTTCCCGGGCCTCTTCCAACCGCCGTTGTATTCCCTCGCGTTCGGTCTTAATGATGTCCTCCAGCCGTTCCTTGAGGTCATCGACTACCGAGTCCATGTTGTACTGCTGTAGCTGCTGACGGCGCTGGTTCTTCAACTGCTCCATCAGGTCCCGCAGGCCGGGCATCTGCTGCCCGTCGCGGGTCTGCAGACCGCGGCGGAACATCTCCCGCAGCGCCCGCATAACGTCGCCCTGTTTCAGAATCTCCTCCGACAGCCGGTCCATCAGTTCATCGGCGTCCAAGTCGAATATGCGTTGGGAGCCGTCCCATTGGGAATAGCGATAGGTGCGGTAGAGCATTCTAACCTCGCTACAGCGGAGTGGTTGTGCGGTTAGGGGGGGAGCCGTTGGCTTCTATGCGGGGTCAACAATCCTTGCGCCCAAAATGTTCCGCAAGTGGCCCATGGCCCAGACGTGAGCGTCGGCGTCGAAGGTGGCGACGCAGTCCGACGGCACGTCCACTTGGTAGTCCCGGTTGCGGGCGTCGGACGTAGTATGGAGTACGCAGACGTTTGTGGCAACGCCGCAGATGATTAACTTGTCGGGTTGCAACCGCTCCAAGCGTTGCTCCAAGTCAGTGTTGAAGAAACCGCTGTAACGGTTCTTGGGTATCACATTCCCATCGGTCACAAACCCGGCCAGTTCCTCGATTACGTTGGGTTCCTCGGTCCCTTTCACGCAGTGCACCGGGAACATCTGGAACTCTAGGTCGTCGGGGTCGTGATGGTCCGATACGAACAGGATTTCAGACCCGGCGGACTGCTCTCTTTCCAAGAGACGTTGCACGTTGGGGATGATTTCCCTGGCCTCGTCGCCGCAATACAGGTTGTGGCCCGGTTCCATGAAGCCCCGGACCATGTCGATAACCAGAACCACGTTAGACATTTTGCCACCCGTCTCCTTTGTTTTGGTGACAGTCTACCTTTGAGGCGTGCCGGGTTCAACGGTAGCCGGAGTTGGGCGGTCTGGAACCGGCTTCACAGGCTCCAGCGGGAGGGCCTCGAACTCAAAGCAAGTCAGCCCGACGCCATGGCGCCTGACATTGGGGGCATTCACCGGGCCTTGCCATTCGTTTTGTCCGGTGGTATCGGTGGCGAATACGGCGCAAATTTCAAAGTTGGCGTCGTCTATTACCCGGTACTCATACGGTACGTCAGTCTCAGGGTCGTTAAACTCCCTGGGTTGGCGCAGCAAACTCTCCAATGAGTCCGGCAGACTCCCCGTTTGCCTCCAATGATCGTTCACTTGGTAATAGATGCTTTCCAAGTGCGATGCCCTCAGCGCGTCCAAGCGCTCCATTCTTTGCTGGCCGGGACTGCCGGCTACATATATCCCGTAACCTACCGTCAATACCGCAGCCAGGATGGCGGAAGCCAACAACGCCTTCGACGCCAAGGAGGCATTAATGGGCTGCGGTTGAAGGTCGTTAACCTTTTCCGTTCGCTTCAAGTCCCACAGGTAATAGCCAAACACGGCGCCGGTGATCAACAGGACGGTCAAGACCTTGAAAATAAACGGTACAGTCAAATCTCCGCGAAGGACGTTTGACAGAAGGACAATCAAATCACCCATGATAACGGCCGCCGCCACGGCCAGCGTCAGGTAGGTAAGCCATTTCCAAATCCGCGATTGCCGGAACTCCGGGTGCAACTCCGCGTCCTTGGCCAGCCGCCACATCAATAACAGGTAGAGCGGAAAGGTTACGATCACCGCGGCAATGGCCCACGTCAATTCATCGGGGACCGTGTCCCCTCTATACTGCGAAGAGAAGGACAGGGGATCGGGAAAGGCCAGGTCGATATAGCCGAAGATGAGAGTTCCGATGCTGAATGCCGTGATGAACAGGGCTACAAAGGACACCACATACATGAAGGCTTGCCTGGCCTGCACGTACGGCTTGGGCTTGGGGACGGGCACCGGAAAGTCAATGTCGGCAAAAGCCGACAGGGCGTTGTTTACGTCGTCTTCCCGCCATCCCGCCCTCAACAGAACGTCACGGATAGCATCGCGGCTCAACCCGCTCGTTAAAGCCTCTTTGACGAAACCCTCCAACCCATCGCTCATGCAAACACCTCACTCACGTCTCCGGCGTTCCTGCTGATTTCTACGCTTAGAAAACGCGGGCGGGATTCACCTCTGCGTACTTGGCGTCCTGGGCCAGCATGTCAGAGAGCCCCACCATCTCGAAACTCTGGTTCAACGATGCCATCCTGTCCATGAAATCGACGGTAGTACCCTGTTGCTTCAACTGCCCCATCAACTCTTCTACGGCTTTGCACACCAGCATGAAGGCGCTGCCGGGGAATATCACCAGCTTGAAACCTAGAGCTTCCAACTCACCCGCCGGGATAAGGGGTGACTTGCCGGTCTCTACAAAGTTGTACAGCAGCGGCACGCCGAAATTGCTCGTGACACGTCGGGCCTCATCGGCGGAGCGTAAAGCTTCGACGAACAATACCTCCGCCCCGGCCTCGACGTAAGCCTCGCAGCGACGCATGGTGTCATCCCAGTCGGTTACCGCCAGCGCGTCGGTGCGTACTATGATGACAAAATCCTCGTCGCGGCGGGCATCCACGGCGGCACGTATCTTTTGCACCATTTCTTCAGTTGGGACCACCCGCTTATCGTCAAGGTGTCCGCACCTTTTAGGCGACTCCTGGTCTTCGATGTGGATAGCCGCCACTCCCGCCTGCTCGTATTGCCGCACGGTGCGCTGTACGTTCAGGAGTCCCCCGTAACCCGTGTCGGCGTCGGCTATCACCGGCACGTCGACAACCGACACGATGCTGGCTGCGTTGGCAACCATCTCCGTCATGGTGGCAAGGCCCAAGTCCGGGTAGCCAAGGCGCGCTACGGAAGTCCCTGCCCCGGTCATGTACACCGCAGGAAACCCCGCCTGCTCGATGATCCTGGCGGTCAAACAATCGTAGGCGCCGGGCACCATTATGATGCCCCGCTCAGACAGCAATTGGCGGAACTTCTTTCTTGGAGTATGAACTTCAGTCATGGCCGCCTCCATTGGTGGGTAGTCTAGCGGATAGATGTCATCGAAGGATGTTTGGAGAGAATTCAGATATGGGTAGGCCGGACGGGCTGGACTTGCCAAGCCAGGAATGGAACACCCAGCAGCTTCCAAGTAAGGCAGGGCTTCTTAAGGAGTATCGCTGGACCTTCTCTAAGCGATAAGGCCGCCGTCTATCGTCAAAACCTGGCCGGTTATGTAACCCGCGCCACCGCTGCACAGAAAAACCACTGCCTCCGCCACGTCTTCCGCAGCGCCGAACCGGGCCATGGGAATGCGGCTCAATATCTTTTGGCGCGTCTCTTCGGTCAACTGCTCCACCATGCCGGTAGTAACGTAGCCCGGAGCCAAAGCGTTGACCGTAACGTTTCGAGAGGCGACTTCTCGGGCCACCGACTTGGTGAAGCCGATCAGTCCGGCCTTGGCGGCGGCGTAGTTCGCTTGACCAGGGTTGCCACTGATTCCCACCACAGACGAGATGTTGACGATGCGGCCGCTGCGCTGCTTGATCAAGTGGGGCATAACGTGCCGGGTACACAGGAAGGCGCCCCTCAAGTCAACGCTCAGCACTTGGTCCCAGTCATCCTGGCTCATCCGTACCAGCAGCCGGTCCCGGTTGATGCCGGCGTTGTTGACCAGGATATCGATCCTGCCCCAATGGTCGGTCATTTGCTTGATTATCGACTTGGTTGCCTCTTCTTCGGTAACGTCCCCTCCCAGCAACAACGCTTCGCCACCGCTGCCGGTAATGGAATCGACTACCCCGGCGGCCGCCGCTTCGCTGGACATGTAGTTGACTCCGACCTTGGCCCCGGCTTGGGCTAAGCGGGTCGCTATTACGGCGCCGATACCGCGAGAGGCCCCGGTAACGAGCGCAACCGACCCCGTGAGATCGATCCCCTGCACCATTCAGGTATTCGCCGACCCGGCGCTGATGAGATGTCCAAGCTCATCCCGCAGGCTCTCCACCAAGCCCAACTCGACGTAGCGGACTCCGGTGTCAATGGCCCCGGCGACGCCGCTGGCCCTGCATGAGCCATGCCCCAGGATAACTGCTCCGTTGACCCCGAACAGCGGACCGCCCATCGTCCGGGGCATATTCGTGGTCTGCCACAAGTCCGCCGAAACCTCTGCAAGCACGTCGGCAGGCAAGACCGGCTCCAACCGCCGCTCCACGAACCGCGACAATGCGGTACCCAAACCCTCGGTGAACTTCATCAGGATGTTGCCCACGAACCCGTCGCAAATGATGACGTCGGCGCGGTTGGTGAAGAAATCCATCCCTTCCACGTTGCCGATGAAGTTCAGATGACTCTCCTGGAGAAGCTGGTAGCTTTCCTGCACCTGCCGGTTGCCCTTGGCCTCTTCCGCGCCCACGCTGAGCAGGCCGATTCTCGGGTTCTTGATCTCCAGAAACTGGCGGGCGAAGGCCGATCCCAAGGCTGCAAAGCTCAGCATCAGCGACGGGCGGCAATCGACATTGCTGCCCATGTCAAGCAGGACGGTACGCGGCGCGACGCCCAGGAAAGGGCCTCCAATACAAGGGCGCTCCAGTCCTTCCATCAACCCCAGTACAAATACCGAACTGGCCATGGAGGCTCCGGTGGAACCCATGGAGACCGCAACGTCGGCGTCGCCGCTCTTCAACAGCTTGGTCGTAACCATGATCGAAGACTTGGGCTTGCGCCGCAGGCCCTCTATCGGGTGCTCGTCGTCCCCTATCTTTCCCTCAGATGGGACCACCTTGACCGCCTTGCCAGAGGTGTCGTAGTTAGCCAACTCCTTCTCAACCGCGTCCTGGTCCCCGACAATGATCAATTCGATATCATGGTCCCTGAATGCCTCCAACCCTCCCTTAACCGTCTCGGGAGGGCCATAGTCTCCGCCCATCGCATCAACCACGACCCGAATCGGCGGCTTCACCGATCTGCCATGTTCGCGCATAGTCCCTCGTTAAAATATTTGAGCGGCGAGTAACAAAATCACCGCTTTGCCCGTTTCAGGTTGTAGCGCCCAAACCACCGGACGTTACGGTCGAAGCGCCGGTTATCAACTCCGCGCCGCTCCGTTCATTCAAGACTCCGATTGAGCATACCACCATGCCATTGCCGTTACCCGATTTTTCATCGGACGGTTTAGGCACTTTACACCAAGCCCTTACTGTGTCTCCCAAGTAGGCTGGACCCCTGAACCGCACGTTCAAAGCACCGGTATTCAGCCATTTCTGCCCGAATACCACGGCCATCAGTTCACCAACAAAGCCAAGGGTCAGCATTCCGTGGGCGATAATCCCGCCGAATTGGGTGCCCTCCGCAAAGTCTGCATCCAGATGGAGCGGGTTACGGTCGCCGAAGCGTCGGCGTAGGCGTTGAGTTGGTGTTGGGAGATGGTCATTGGCGTTCCAAGAACGCCCCGGTCCTCCACGGTAAGGGCCGGCCCATCTCCTTGGGCCGCAGGCTGGGGCCGTGCCTCCGGTGCGGACTGTCCTTCTCCTTGGGCAGAACTTAGCACCGTACTCTTGCCCCGTTGGACGAGCCGACCCTCGATATCAGCCAAGGAATAGGACACCGTGAGAAAGACCAGATTGCCGCGCTGCCGCGGTTTGCCGAGGTCAGCGGTGATGCGGTACGCTCCAGGGAACCTTGCTTCCCTGAGGGTCTCCAACTCTTGCGAGCTGTGGATTGCGCCATCGGGAAGGGCCAATTTGTCAAGGATGGCTCCCAATGCCCAAGCCGTCATAGCTACAGGCGGAGCTAGTGAGTGGTCGAAATATACCCGATGTTCATCCCCCACCGCCTCCAGGTATCGCCTGACCCGGTCCTCGGTAACCAGACACTCGCCCAAGTCCAGACCGGGTTCAACCGTAACCGCCAAATCATCCTCGCGAGGGACCTTTAGCAACTATCTCAAAATCAACTGTCCTGCTGATTCCACACAACACTGACCGAAGCCTATGGATTCCCGCCTACGCGGGAATGACGGGATCCGTGCTACAGCAAGGTTTGAGATAGTTTTCCTAGTGGTCGATTATACGCAGGCTCACCTTTAGCGGCAACTTGACGAAAGGTGGGTGGCGTTCCTTAGCCTCAAGGCGACCAAGTTCACGGAAGGCATGAACTTAAGCACACCGCTATGACATCAGGGCGGAATACCCAAAAGGCGACTCAGGCACCACCACGCCGGTGGTAAGGCAAAACGAGTTAGCTTCGGGGCTAAACTTCGCCGAAAGCCTCAGCCGCCAGTTCCACGATGTGTTGGCCGATGGCCAGCGAAGAGGTGGCGCCGGGGGAGGGAGCGTTCAGGACGTGGACGGCGTGGCGGCCCCGCAGGATGCTGAAGTCGTCCAGCAGCGCGCCGTCTTTGGCCACCGCTTGGGCGCGGACGCCGGCGCCGCCGGGGGCAAGGTCGGTCGCTTCAATCTCCGGTATCAGGGTCTGGAGATCGTGTACGAAGACCCCTTTGCTATACGATCGGTGAACTTCACCTATTCCCGTCTTCCAGTGGCGCGCCGCCATCTTCCAGAAACCGGAGTATGAGAAACTGTCCCACGCATCGCCAATGTCCACGTCAGACTTGCGGTAACCCTCGCGCTTTAAACGCCAATACCGCGTTTGGGCCGGCCTCTACATACCCGTGAATGTTGCGGGTAAAGTGCACGCCCAAGAAAGGGAACCTGGGGTCGGGCACCGGGTAGACCAGCCCGGACACCAAATGGTGGCTCTCAGGCTTCAGGGTGTAGTACTCCCCCCGGAACGGGACTATCCGGATGTCTACGTCCTCTCCCATCATCCTGGCGACCCTGTCGGCGTGCAGACCGGCGCAGTTTATGACGTGGTTGGGTTTCTATTATTCCCTTCGGCGTCTCCAGGGCCAGTCCGTCCTGCGTCTGAACCACGCGCTGCACCGGTGAGCTGGTGAAGATGTCGCCCCCGGCTTGTTCGAACTTCCCGGCATACGCCGATGCTACTTTGCGGTAGTCGATTATGCCCGTGGTGGGCGCCCATAACGCGCGGATGCCCGCGACGTGGGGCTCGATTTCCTTCAATCGTTCCGGCCCGACCATCTCCAACCCTTCAACCCCGTTGGCAGTGCCGCGCTCGTACAGGTTATGCAGCCGGCCCACCTCGGCCTCATTGGTGGCCACAATTACTTTGCCACACCGCTCGTATTCAATCTCGTTCTCATCGCAGAACTCTATCAACGCTTGCTTGCCACCGACACAAAACCGGGCTTTGTGTGAGTCGGGGACGATAGTAGATACCGGAGTGGATGACGCCGCTGTTGTGGCCGGTCTGGTGGTTGGCCAACTCAGCATCCTTCTCCACCACCGCAACGCGCCAATTTGGATACTTGTCCATCTTCAACTGCATCGCAGTGGAGAGGCCGATTATGCCCTCCCCCGACTATCACCGCGTTGTACTTGTTCGAGTCCATCTTGACGTTCTCCGGGCGTTGTAGCTGGAGCACAGTTCCGCTTACATGGGCTGAGCATTCCATAAGGGTAGTGTTGAGGCGTCCCGTGGGTCAACTTCATTATGGCACAGAGTAGGCCTTTACGCCGTTGAAAGGAAAGGAGGCTGTCCTCTGGGAAATGGATCGCATACTTTCGGTATGATATAGTGTATGAAACAGAGTATGATGTAAGGAGGCTCTAGCCCAGTTTTAAGTAGCTCACACTTATCAACATTTTCTTTTTCAACATATCAACGATGTATTTCATGAGAGCCAGAAAGTAATGATCAGAATGACTGTCAGTCTAACAGATGATATAGGCAAGTTGGCCAGCCAGTTGGCCAAGGAACGCAATGTATCTCGAAGTCAATTGTTTGCCAAGCTTATCGAAGAAGAGCGAAAGAGACTCTTGGAGAAAGAACTAGCCGAAGGATACGCAGCGCTGACGGATGAGCACCGCCGGTTTGCGGAAATGTCGGTCGGAATTATCACCGAGGTTTGGCCACCTCATTGATACTCTGACTTCATATCAGGAGCAATATTCTGCATGATAGGAAACTTGAAAAGAGGCGATGTGGTCTGGGTGGATTTTGGAAACCCGCGGGGTAGTGAGCCATCAGGACGTCGTCCTGCTTTGGTGGTGCAAAACGATACCGGAAACATCTATTCACCAAACACCATATTGGCCGCGATCACCCGTAGCATCGGAGAATATCCGGTCAATGTGCGAGTAGAGCCTAACGAAAGCGGCCTGCCAAGCCCATCCACTATAGAGTGTTCGCTTCTCCTGACAATCGCTAAAGAGCGAATCTTGAGTCAGGTTGGCACTCTACCAGCCAATTCTATGGCCAAGGTCAATGCTGCGTTAAGAGCCAGCTTAGCGCTTAATTAGGCCACACTATTCGATTGCGCGCCGTTTCTTGACCCTGCCATAGGCGTATGCTTTACTGAAGTCGGCAAATGAAGGGGCTGGTCGTTCAGCCGCCGCCTATCAGCAATCAACAATGTTGCCCAATAAGGCAACAGGAGGGACCAATGGACTTCGGCATTTTTATGGACTTCCTAGCAACCCACACCGCCAATCAAGCGGACGTTTTCCGCGACGCCTTCGAACTGGTTGACTTGGCGGAGGAGACCGGGCTGGACTCGGTGTGGTTGGGGGAGACCCATTTCAACCCTACCCGCTCGGTGCTTTCGGCGCCGATTGTCGTAGCCGGGTCCATCGCAACCCGCACCAAGAGGCTGAAGGTCGGGACGGCGGTGCAGGTGCTGCCTCTTATCAGCCCTCTGCGAATAGCGGAAGAAGCGGCGACCGTGGACCAGATAAGCGAGGGCCGGTTCGAGTTCGGTGTAGGCCGCAGCGGCATCGCCCGCTCCTACGAGATCATGGGCATCCCCTATGAAGAGAGCAAAGACCGTTTCCAGGAAGCGCTGGATATTATCCTCGAGGCTTGGAAGGGGGAGCCATTCTCTTACCACGGCCAGTATAACGACATCGAAGAGGCAGTGGTGTCCCCGATGCCATACCAGCAACCGCATCCCAAGATACGCTTGGCCTCTTCCAGCGAGGACAGCTTTGCCAGGGTAGGGCGGTTGGGCTATCCGATATTCCTGACCATGCGTGGAATGGACGTCAACGACTTGGAAACCAACCTGAAGGACTACCATTCGGCGTGGCAGGAGGCTGGGCATCCTGGGGAGAGCGGGGACATATCGGTGCGGGTGCCGATGTACATCGCCGATTCCGAGGAGGCGGCGTTCCTGGAACCACGGGAGACCATCGAAGCCTATTTTGCCCGTATGCGCAGGTTGTTTGAAGGCGTAGACGAAGGGGCCCGCATATCAGACGCGCGCCACGACAGGGCAAGACGCCTTGCCAGCATGACCTACGAGGAGATTCTTGACACCAAGGTTATCTTTGGCACGCCGGAATCCGTTATCGACAAGCTTGCCCAATTCAAGGAGAAGCTTGGCCTTTCGGGGTTCACAGCCGAGTTGAATCCGGGCGGGTTGCTCCCACGAGAGGCGGTGTACCGCAGCCTGAAGTTGTTGACCCATAAAGTCATGCCGGCGTTCAAGTAGGCGCAGGATTTGATGATGGAGGTAGTACCCAGATGAAAGTCGCCGTTCTGGACGATTACCAAGCCGTGGCCGCCGATTTTGCCGATTGGTCAAGCCTTCCGGCGGACACCGAGGTGGTCTACTTCCATGATCACCTGAGTGACGAAGATGCCTTGGTGGAGCGGCTTCAAAGCTTCCACGCTGTCGCCGGAATGAGAGAGCGGACTGCGTTCCCGAGGTCCGTGTTGTCCAAGCTGCCCGAACTCCGGTTGTTGATAACTACCGGCGGCCGCAACGCGGTATTCGACGTTGCCGCGGCCACCGATCTTGGCATCGTGGTCGCCGCCACCGGCGGCGCCGGCGAGGGCCCTACCGAACTCACTTGGGGACTTATCATTAGCCTGCTAAGACAGATAACGGCCGAAGACCAACGCACCCGGGAAGGCGGTTGGGGAACTACCGTGGGCGTCGGCCTGCAAGGCAAGACGCTGGGCCTCTTGGGATTGGGACGCATCGGATCGCTGGTAGCCCGGGTGGGCAACGCGTTCGATATGAACGTCATTGCGTGGAGCCAGAACCTCACCGCCGAACGGGCGGCGGAGTGCCAGGCCACCCTGGTGGACAAGGACTCTCTATTCCGGGACTCGGACATCGTCTCCATTCACGTCCAGCTAAGCGACCGCACCCGCGGGCTGGTGAGTTCCCGGGAACTGGCATTGATGAAACCGAACGCATACTTCATCAACATCTCCCGCGGACCTATAGTCGATGAAGCCGCGTTAGTGGACGTGCTGCAACGCGGAGCCATCGCCGGCGCGGGCCTGGACACCTTTGACATCGAACCGTTGCCGGAAGGCCACCCGTTCCTTACCCTGTCCAATACCCTTCTCACTCCCCACCTTGGCTACGTCACCGAAGAGTCGTACCGGGTATTCTACGGGGACATAGTTGAAGACATCCGCGCCTTCAGCAGCGGTGAGGCGGTCCGTGTGCTGAACCCCCAAGTGCTGGAATCCCCTCAACTGCGGGGCGCCGGTTAATACCCTAACCGGTCTTTCATAACCCGGAATGCCGTAAGTTATACCCGGCGTTCAGGGTGTCTATCCTCCTTAGCCGGGCCAATTCAACCAACCCAGAGGCCGAGCATTGGACCAATTACAACGCGTTGCGCGAATAATCGGAGAGTACGACGCCCAAGGCTGGCACCGTACCGGCAGCGTGACGGACCATGAGTCCTCCCATTGGCTTGCGGACCTGGTGTCGGAAATAGGCGTAGACGTTTCACAGGAGCCGTTCGAGTTGAGCCGCATTGACCCGGCAGAATGCCACATTGAGGTAGGCGGGCAGCGCATCCCGGGACTGCCTATGTTCGACGGGGCTTTCACTGGTGCGGAAGGCATCCTGGGAAGATTGGGTCCGGTCGGCTCATCGGCGGAGATCGGGGTCGGCGGGGTCAGCCTGGCTGGCGGAGAGGACGATGCCTTAACCGCATCCCGCCGGTCCGGTGAACACCAGGCGTTGGTCGCGGTCACGGTGGGAGGCCGCCCCGGCCTGATGCCATCCAACGCGCCGGAGTTCCTGCATCCCTTCGGCTGCCCGGTGCTGCAAGTGGGCAGTGAAGCTCAGACGTTGCTCAACGAACACATTGAACGAGGTTCCGAAGCCAGCTTGGTGGCTACGGCATCCCGTGTACCCTCCCGGTCGTTTAACGTCGTGGGGCGGATAGACGGCCGGGACAGAAGTCTGCCGCCGTTGATCGTAATGACGCCCCGCAGCGGCTGGTGGCACTGCGCCTCGGAGCGAGGCGGGGGCTTGGCCTGCTGGCTTGAGGTAATGCGCGCTGTCCACGAAACAAGCCCGCGGCGAGATGTCATATTCGTTGCCACCAGCGGCCATGAAGTCGGCCTTTATGGAATTCATGCCTTCCTGGAACGCCGACAAGATCTGGCGTCGAACGCTTTCGCTTGGATCCATTTCGGCGCCAACATAGGGGCTGCGGAGGGGCCGGCAGGTCAATTCGCCGCCACTGATGAAAACCTGAGAGAGCAAGTCAGGGTGGCCTTGGACGCTGCCGATATGGGCCACGCTGGCCCGGGCGACAGGTTCCCTTCGGAGTCCGGAGTAGTGGTGAGCCAAGGCGGGAAGGTAGCCGCATTGGTCGCCCGGGGCAATGCGGTGTTCCACTTGGAATCGGACCGCTGGCCCGGCACGGTCGACGTGAACACCGTCGCCGGTTACGCCAACGCCTTCGCGGACTTGGCGGTTCAGCTTTCCGCCGCCTGACCCTCTTTAATTCGCTCCAACAACCACCACAGGCGGTGCCACACCAACCGGCGTTCACCGTCTACCAGTGGCCTGCCCATCGTCTGGCGGCAGCTAACGACGGCCTTTCCGGCCAAAAACCCCCAGCACCCAGGTTCGCGCCGCATCCAGCCCACCACCTTATCCTGGTGTTGCCTTACTACCTCTATCAGCAATGGGTCAAGGACTTGGTGGTCTAAACCGTCGTGCTGCATGGCTGTTCCGATCCCTGTTTTCGGGTTAGCCGCCGCCTACGGGGCGGACGATTTCCAGCACGTCTCCATCCCGCAGGGTGACCTGGGGATAAAGCTCTTTCTTGATGACCTCCCCGTTGTAACCAACGGCCACGTGCTGGAGGCTCAGGTTGAAAGAAGCCAAGTAAGTGGCCAAGTCTATGCTGTCGTCCAAGGACCTCTGTTTACCGTTCACCATCAAGTTGATCATCGCGGACGGGGACCTCCTCGAGCTCCCTCTGAGGCAATAGCTGCTTCGTTATCCAAAGCGGCCAGCATCGCCGTTTTCAGCCGCCGGGCCGCCTCCTCCGGGTTGTCGGAGTTGAGGATGCTGGTAATAACGGCCACCCCTGATGCGCCGGCCCGGAGCACTTCTCCCAAGTTACTTTCGTTGATACCTCCAATGCCAATGAGGGGCACATGGCAATGGCTGGATATGTTACGCATCAACTCGGGCCCGGCGGGCAGTGCGCCGGGATGGGAGCGCGTCGAGTACATTGTACCAACTATCAGAAAGTCCGCGCCTTGGATTTCCGCCTCTTCAGCCGCTGTAAGCGAGTGGACCGACCTCCCTACAAGGCAGCCGTCACCCAGGATCCGCCTGGCTGCGGCTACTCCCAATGCCTCTTCACCCAACTGAACACCTGAAACTCCAGCGGCTTCGGCCACATCCACCCGTTCGTTGAGCAGGACGGCCGCGCGCTCCCCAACAGCGTCTTTGAAGGCGTTGGCAAGCTCCAAAAGCCAGGCTCCGGGCAGGTCCTTTTCTCGCACCTGGACCATGTCCACGCCGCCGGCCACTGCGGCAGCAACACGCTCGACCAACGAGTCCGGGTCACCCACCGTCCGGTCGGTGACCAAGCAAAGACACGGTATAGGAACCGGAGGACGCATCGCGGTAGACTTCAGGCCTGGACGGGCTGGGGCACCTCGTCGGTTGGGCTGCTGGGCGACGCGTATGCCCTTGATGCTATTCTGCCGGCCAAGTAAGCGCTTCTGCCAGCCTCAACGCCATGCCTGAAGGCCTTGGCCATCAGCGCCGGGTCATGGGCTTGGGCGATCGCGGTGTTGACCAGCACGGCGGACGCGCCCAATTCCAGCGCGTGAGAGGCATCGGATGGGACCGCCAACCCGGCGTCCACTACTACCGGCACGGTGGCTTGCTCCAGGATTATCTTGATCTCTTCCGTGGTGTGTATGCCTTGGCCCGAGCCGATAGCCGATCCTAAGGGCATGACGGTGGCGCACCCTACATCTTCCAGGTTCTTGGCCAAGGTCGGATCGGCGTGGATGTACGGCAGCACCACGAATCCTTCCTTCACCAGTTGCCGGGCAGCCTCAAGAGTAGCCGCCGCATCAGGGAACAGGTATTTGTGGTCGGGGATAACCTCCAGTTTGACGAAGTCGGTCTGACCAACCTCGCGTCCTAACCGGGCGATGAACAAGGCCTCTTCGACGGTACTGCAACCGGCGGTGTTGGGGAGAAGTTGGTACCTGCTCCAATCTATGTAGTCAAGAATGGTCTTGCTCGTCGGGTCGTCCAAGTCCAAGCGCCTGATGGCCACGGTGATCATTTCGGTGCCGGAGGCTTCTACTGCCTGCACCATGTCTTCCATGGTCCGGTACCTGCCGGTGCCCAGAATAAGGCGGGACTTGAAATGCTTTCCGGCTATGATTAGATCGTCTGACATGGCCAACATTTCTCCACTAAGCTAACGGATAAAATCAAACCGCCAGGTATAATCCTGGCGGCTGGACTTTGAGTTCATTGCAACGTCTCATCCCTACACCGGCATTACCCGGATCAGGTACGGACGGTCGGCGACGATCCAAGGTCACCCTCTCAGCCTGGCTTGCCCAAGCTCCCGCCAGAACATCCCTTATTTAATCGATTATGAGGAAGCTTATCACCCAGCCAATGCCAAGTCAACGCGCGGAGACGCGCCGTCGAGGCTGTCCCACTTGTGCTTGTTAGCTCTCCGGCAGCCTGCGGCGTAGCTCCCCTTCAAGTTGCCTTATCCTGGCGCGGTCAGCTTCCCGGGCGGCTTGTTCAACTCGGAGGACGGCTTCTGCATCCTGACGGGCACCTAGTTCGCTCCGCAGAGCCTCCTGAGTCTGCGCCAAGTTTCTCAGGTATGAGCCCGTCGCAGGGTCGTAGAAGTAGAACCACTCTTCATGCCAGCACAGGTACAGCCCCAGAGCCGGACTGTACCCTTTCAGCACCCCGTCGGGATCGGTTGCCAGGTCGATGGCCCGGTAGTCTCCATCGATCAACCGCTCCCCGGCGAGCGGCTGCCCGTAATGTTCTCCCCCGGTTGGGTCGAACCGCCAATACTCAGGGACGCCTATTTGGGCGTAGATATCGCGTTTCCTGGTAACGTCACGCCTCGCCGTCGACTCCGACGCCACCTCCAGAACAAAATCGGGCGGCTTCCCGGCTTCCCAAGGCAAGTATATCTTCCTCTCCCGGATAGCCCTGGCGTCCACTCCAAAGGCCATGTAGCAGTCCGGCCCCACTCTGACGTTCAGATTGGTCCGGTCATAGCAGATGAAAGTGTTGCTGTCGAGAAAAACATCGGGCCGACGGCTGTTTTCGATAAAGCGGGCGGCCAGTATCGACAGGATTTCAAACAGTACTGGATTCTGAATCATACCTTCGGGTAACGGTTCGGGCGCGTCAGGGTTGAACTCCAGACTGTCGTAGTCGATGGCGCCCTGGCGGTTGTACGCGAGCATCGTAGTCATTGCGCGCCCCTGGGTCGCTCTAAGCTTCGGCTGCGTCATAGTAACACACAGTTGATGGCTGTCATCAATGCGGATACGCCCCCTCTACAGGTGGTATTCCTGTAAGTCCGGGGAGAATATCAGGCGCGCGCCGGTCAATTCCTGGACCTCCTCCGGTGTCCATCCCGGCGCGACCTCTTCCAAGACGAGACCTTCTGCGGTGCACCTTATCACCGCCAGGTCTGTAACTATCAACGACACGCACCCCTTCCCGGTGACCGGCAACGTGCACTCTTCCAGTATCTTGGGGCGGTCCTGCCGGTCGGTATGCTCCATGGCGACGATTACGTCCTTGGCTCCGGCGGCCAGGTCCATCGCGCCCCCGACATTGCCAACGCCTCTTTGGGGCAGCATCCAGTTAGCCAAGTCACCGTTGGCCGCCACTTGATGCGATCCGAGCACCGTTACGTCCACGTGTCCGCCGCGTATCATGGCGAAGGCTTCGGCGGAGTTGAAGAAAGACATGCCGGGGACCATTTGCAGAAATTGACCTCCGGCGTTAATCAGGTCGATATCCTCCTCTCCTTCCTCCGCCAGCGGCCCGCAGTTCAACACCCCGCTTTCGCTGTGGTAAAAGACCACCTTCCCGTCGGGCACGAAGTTAGAAACCAGGGTCGGGATGCCGATGCCCAAGTTGACGTAGCCTTGGTCGGGCAGTTCTTTGGCTACCCGCATCGCTATTATTTCGCGCTCCAGTCGGGGCTTGCTTTGTTCTTGGGTCATCGCCGTTCCTCGTTTGTCTCCCAGCGTTGAAGCGAGTCTACTCGTAGTGGGAAAACCCCGGAGGTCTTACCACGATTCTGTCTATATAGACTCCGGGAGTCACAATCTCATCGGGACTTAGCACCCCCGGCTCAACGACCTCGTCGACCTCGATAACAGTGACTCGCGCCGCGGGCGCCATGACGGAGTTGAAGTTGCGGGAGGTGCCTTTGTACACCACGTTGCCCAGGGTGTCCGCTTTGTAGCCCCGGATCAAGCAGAAATCTCCCCGCAAAGCCTGCTCCAGCACGTAATCCTTCCCGTCAAAGGAGCGGACCTCCTTGCCTGCGGCCAGCAGGGTGCCGACGCCGGTAGGCGTATAAAAGGCGGCCACCCCAGCGCCACCGGCCCTGATCCGCTCCGCCAATGTCCCTTGTGGCACCACTTCGCACTCAACCTCCCCCCGTTGCAACGCAAGCTCGAAGGAACTGGGGCGGGCGGGCGACGGAGACACGGGGTAGGAAGCGATGGCTTTCTTTATCTGATGATTGTCGATCAGGATGCTGTGGTCGATAGCCTGCCGTCCCGGCGGAGTTCCGAATCCTACTACCCGGGCAATCCCGGCGGTGTTGCTGACAATGGTCAGGCCGCTGGCGCCGTGGTCGCGGAGGGCCACCAGCAGGCAATGAGGCATACCGCCCGGCCCGGCGAACCCGTCGATAAAAACGGTTGCCCCGTTGGGAAGGTCTTGAATCGCTTCACGAGCACTGGGAAAGACCTTGTTGGGTTGCTGAAATCGGGGTGCGTCAAAGGTCATCTCCCGCAAAGCATGGGACACCATCAAAGGCGCGCCGGTGATCGCGGCTACAGCATCGGATGACCATCCCGGGGCGACCTCTTCCAACGTCAAGCCGTCCTGGCCCACCCGCATTACCGCCGCATCGGTGACAATCAAGCTCACGCAGCCGCGGCCATCCAAGGGCATCGTGCTCTGGGAGACAATGGCTTGGGTCCCATCGGGGTTGGTATGGGGCATCATGGCGATGATGCGTCCCGGTCCGTTGGCGTACTCTGAAGCCCAGGACGCGGCGGACAAGCCGGTAGTAGCGGCGGTGGTCCAGTTGGTGAAGTCTCCTTGTCCGGTTACCTGGCCCGGTTGCAGGACAACTGTGTCCACGTAGCCGGCCCTGACCATCGCAGCCAGTTCTACGGTGCTCACCGAAACACCGCCCGGAATAAAACCCGCCGTGCGGCCTTCGGAGTCCAAAGCCGACTCCCCGTGCATTTGGTAGCCCAATACCCCGCTCTCAGACACGAACAATACACCTGCGTCGGGCGACACTACCTCCGGCGTCAGGGTTGGCAGCCCCAGTCCCAAGGCCACAACCTCGCCGGAAACCAATTCCCGGGCCACCCTGAGGGCCATCTGCGAACTGTCGAGTCTGTCGGGCATAGGCATCTCCTTTATGTCATTCCACGAAAACCGAAAGTTAGAAACAATGGGTCAGACGGTCTGAACGACACGGTTGACGAAAATACCCGGAGTTATCACTAATTCAGGGTCCAAGTCTCCCGGTTCGACTATTTCGTCCACCTCAGCGATGCACACGCCGCCGGCCATGGCCATCACCGGGTTCCAGTTGCGTTGGGCTCCCTTGTACACCAGGTTGCCAACGGTATCCGCTGCGGCGGCCCGCAACAATGCAAAGTCGGCCTTCAACGCCCTCTCGAAGACGTGCTCTTGCTCACCGAAAGAAGCTGTTTCTTTGCCCTCATGGAATCGGGTGCCGGGCGCTCCGGGCACGAAAACGCCACCCAACCCCGCGCCGCCGGCCCTCAACCGCTCAGCCATTACGCCCGGTGAGACCACTTCTATCTCCAGATCGCCGGACTTCCATCGGTCTTCAACCAAGCCACCGGAGCCGGGATAAAACGGTAGGGGCGAAATCAGCTTTCGCACCTGCCTGTTGGCCACCAACTCGTTCACGTCGGCTGATTCAACTGGATGAGGCCAAGCCCCCTGGCAAATGCAGGTAAGGCCGCCCACCCCGCTGGCCAACAAGGCCCGCAGCAAACCTTCCGGCGATCCGATGCCGGCGTAGCCCGATATGAGGACGGACGCGCCCTCCGGAATGTCCCGGATGGCGGCCCCCGGTGAAGGATAAACCTTGCGCCGGCCGACCGTTCCGGTGTTGTCGTTGTCTGGTCCTGCCATCAGTGTCCACGTAATTGAAAGTGTAGGGCTTGCCTGTGATAAAGGCGGCAACGCATTATAACCGCCTCGGTTTTGCTTCGCCAACGGACAGCGTGGAACAAAAGAAACCGCCCCGAAGCATCGGGGCGGTCCTTTGAGCAACGTCCGTAGGTGTAATCCTGGGTTAGTAGTCCATCGGCGGCATCGCCGGGCTGGCGCCCACAGCCTGCGGGATTTCCGTGATCATCGACTCAGTGGTCAGGACCATGCCCGCGACGCTGGCAGCGTTCTGGAGGGCGGACCGGGTGACCTTGGTCGGGTCGACAATACCCCGTTCCAACATCGGGCCGTACTCGCCGACCTCGGCGTCGTACCCGTAGTCGTCGGCCTGCTGTTTAACTTGGTTCAGGACGACGGCGCCCTCGAAGCCTGCGTTCTCTACGATCAGCTTCAGGGGCTGTTCCAGCGACCGGCGGATGATGTCTACGCCAACCCTCTCGTCGCTGGGAAGGTCGCCAATGGAGTCCAAGGCACGCTGTGCACGCACCAGCGCCACGCCGCCGCCGGCAACGATGCCCTCTTCCACGGCGGAGCGGGTAGCGGAAAGGGCGTCTTCGACCCTGGCCTTGCGCTCTTTCAATTCGATCTCGGTAGCCGCTCCGACCTTGATGACCGCCACGCCGCCTGAGAGCTTGGCCATCCGCTCTTGCAGCTTCTCGCGATCGAACTCGGAGGTGGTCTCTTCAATCTGGGTCTTAATCTGGTTGATCCGGGCTTGGATGGCCTCTTCCGATCCCCGGCCTTCCACGATGGTGGTCTCGTCCTTGGTGGCGGAGACGCGGCGGGCTTGTCCGAAATCTTCCAAGGTGGCGCTGTCGAACTTGCGGCCTGTTTCCTCGCTGATCACGGTGCCGCCGGTCAAGATGGCAATGTCCTCGAGCATCGCCTTGCGGCGGTCTCCGAATCCCGGAGCTTTCACTGCCAGAACGTTCAGCGTGCCCCGCAGCTTGTTGACTACCAATGTAGCCAGGGCCTCGCCGTCGATGTCCTCGCCGATGATTACGACGTTCTTCTTACCGACCTGGAGCAGCTTCTCCAAGGCGGGAAGCAACTCAGCCACGGCGGAAACCTTCTTGTCAGTGATGACCAGTGTGGCGTCCTCGATGACGGCCTCCATCCGGTCGGCGTTGGTAATGAAGTAAGGGGAAATGTAGCCGCGGTCGATCTGCATACCTTCGACGTACTCGATCTCGTCGAATAAGCCTTTGGATTCCTCAACCGTGATGACGCCGTCCTTGCCGACTTTCTCCATGGACTCGGCGATGGTCTCGCCAATAGCATCTTCATGGGCAGAGAGGCTCGCCACTTGCCCTATGCGCTCGCGGGTTTCCACGGGCTGAGCCATCTTCTGAAGCTCGTCCACTATGGCGGCGACGGCCTTGTCGATGCCCCTCTTGATGGCCATGGGGTTGGTCCCGGCGGTAACGTTCTTGAAGCCGTCATTGATGATGGCTTGGGCCAGCACCACTGAAGTGGTGGTGCCGTCACCGGCGGCGTCGTTGGTCTTGGTAGCCGCCTCTTTAAGGAGCTGAGCACCCATGTTCTCAAAGGCATCGGGCAACTCGATCTCTTTGGCAATGGTGACCCCGTCACTACAGACTTGGGGAGGGCCAAAGGACTTGTCAAGCACAACGTTCCGGCCCTTTGGACCCAGAGTCACCTTGACCGTCGCGGCCAAAGCGTCAATGCCGGTCCGAAGGGACTTACGCGCCTCTTCCGAGTAGGTTAGTTTCTTTGCGGGCATCCTATATCACCGTCCTTCTGTTTAGAAGCGGCTTATGACCGCCTCGATAGTTTAGCTTAGTTTGGCCAGGATATCGCTCTCGCGCAGGATCAGGTAGTCATCGTCTCCGTCCTTGTACTCGGTCCCGGCGAACTTGGAATAGATAACGCGGTCGCCACTGGTCAATTCCATGGCAATCCGATTGCCGTCATCGCCGACCCGTCCTGGCCCAACAGCAACCACCTCACCTTCCTGAGGTTTTTCCTTGGCAGTGTCAGGTAAGAAAATCCCGCCCTTGGTAGTCTGTTCTTGCTCTATAGGCTTGATCACGACCCGTTCGCCCAGCGGCACAAAATTCGCCACTTTTGCCTCCTTTCTTTGCCCCAATTAGGGCTTGTTTTTTTAACAGTCTTCTTTAGCACTCTAGGCGTAAAAGTGCAAAATTATCGTAAATATAATGGTTACTCTTGTCAAGCGACGCTATGCCGCCCTACTATCTAGGCATTACCCGAGCAACACCGGCTGCGAAACACCGGGACTTGAGGGACCGAAATTCCATACCGTTGCTTGTCCTACCACCTGGAAAACAGCATCGCCACGGTCACCTTGGCACGGCCGGACGCCTGCAACTGCGTCGACCAAGCGTTGGCCGCAGAACTGCGGGAGGTTTGCGCCTCAATCAGGGAAGAACCCAGCGTTCGCGCGGTTATTCTTACCGGGGCGGGAGAGTATTTTTCCGTGGGACGCGTGTCGCCTCCACCATCAGTTACCGACGGACACGCAGACCAAAAGTTGGACTGGCTGCGCAGCGTACAAGTTGCATCGTCCATCGCCTCCATAGAAGCCCCGGTGCTGGTGGCGGTGAATGGGGACGCCCTTGACCATGGGCTGGAACTGGCCTTGGCCGGGGACATTCGCATCGCATCGGCGCACTCCAAATTCGGCTTTACCGGACTCGCGGAAGGCCGGTTGCCGTGGGACGGCGGCACACAGCGGCTACCACGACTGGTGGGACCCGCGTGGGCCCGAGACATGATCCTTACCTCCAGGGTGGTCGGCGCGCCCGAAGCCTTGAACATCGGGCTGGTCAACCGGGTGGTGGAAGGCGGTGAGTTGATGGGCGAGGCGGAGGCTATTGCCCAACAAATCGCCGCCGGAGCTCCCATAGCCGCCCGTTACCTGAAAGAGGCGGTGTCGCAAGGGCTTGACTTGACACTGGACCAGGGGTTGCGGCTGGAGACGGACCTGAACGTGCTGCTGCACAGTACCGGCGACCGGGCAGAGGGCATAACGTCCTTCCTGGAACGCAGACCCCCTGGATATACCGGGCACTGAATCTGTTATGTTAATCACCGGCCAACTCTAAAGATAGTTTCCTGTCAAGCAACCACGTCGCCGGTCATTTCCGGCAAGAAGAGGGATTACCAACATTGAAAGTTAAGCTGGACTTGCACACCCATATCTGGGAGGCGTTTAACTTCCAACCCCCTTCACTGGATATCGCCGAGAAGGTCGTAGAGCAGATTAAGTCTCGCGGCATCGACGGTATAGCCGTCACCGACCACCACAACAAGGAGTGGGCCTTTGAGTTCAAGGAGATAGTGGACCGGCACCTTCCTGGTGAGGTGATCATCATCCCGGGATGGGAGATAGAAATCCGGCCTCCTCAAAACCCCTTCGACGAGTACCAGATAAGCGAGTTGTTCCTTGATGACGGCAGCGTGTTCCGCATCTACGCCCACCCCGGTTACTACTCGCCCAACATCATTATCGAAGAGGGCGTCCACGCCATCGAGGTCGACAATTACATTCACAACTGGCACATTCGCAAGCCCTTGGTCACCGAGATTGCCCAAGCGCACGACCTTATGCTGGTGGAGGTCAGCGACGCCCACAACCTGGAGAACATTGGCCTACGGTACACGGAAGTTGAAATGGACGAACTGCGCCGCCGGGCGTCCGAACCCCGGTAAGGGCTGGAACGGCCAATGACGCCCTTCAGCGCCTTGCTGTTTGAAAAGAAAGGCGCGGTGGCGCATATTTCGTTAAATCGGCCCCACGCGCTGAACGCTTACAATATTCAAATGCGGGACGATTTTTCCGAAGTGCTGGCGGCGGCCGAGGATGACCCGGACGTTCGCGCCGTTTTGATAACGGGCCAAGGCCGGGCGTTTTGCACCGGGGCCGACCTGACCGAGTTCGGCGCCGCGCCGTCGCAAGCAGTGGCCCGCCAAGTGCGTTGGGAGCGGGACGTTTGGGGCCAACTGGTCCGGTTGCCCAAGCCGGTGGTCGTCGCGGTGCACGGCTACTGCATCGGCTCAGGCGTAGAGATAGCGTTGCTGGGCGACTTGCGCTTGGCTGGGGAAGACACTATTTTTGCATTGCCAGAGGTCCAACTGGGGATGATTCCCGCCGCCGGGGGCACCCAGACCGTGCCCAGGAACGTCCCGCGGGGAACGGCCATGGATGTCCTGCTCACCGGACGTCGGTTCGACGCCGCTGAAGCGCTGGCGATGGGACTGGTCACGCGGGTTCTCTCAAACGATGACTTGATTGATGCAGCCTGGGCCGCGGCTGATGCAATGGCTGTCCTGGAACCCGGAGCCTTTGCCGCTGCAAAGACGGCTTTGACATTGAGCAGCGATCTGTCGCTCGCCGATGGCATTGCATTAGAAACGAGGCTGGCGGCTTCACTGTTGTAACAGAGTTTCTCGATAACTCCTTAACTACCTGAGGAGAAGGTCAGGATGAAGGGAAACCGTTTTCAAGGAGACGGACGATGAACACAAGCGAGTTTTTAATGATAGCCGGCGCTATCGTGCCGGACCGGGCCGCAATGCTCTTCGACAACGAGGAGATCACTTTTACCGAGTTTCAGGAGCGGGTAAACTCGCTGGCCAACGCCATGGCTGACCGCGGTGTCGGAGCGGGAGACCGTGTGGCCCTGATGCAGGTAAACACTCCGCAATGCATAGAGGTCTACTTCGCTGCTGCCCAATTGGACGCCATATACGTCCCCATCAACTTCCGCGCCAAGTCGGAAGAACTGGAACAGATGCTGGCCATCGCTAAGCCGAAGGTGTTGTTCGTCGGGGAGAGATACCTTTCCTTGGTCTCCACGGAAGGAGAGGCCACTCCCGAACAGGTGGTCGTACTCGACGGCGAGGCCTCCAACGGCACAATCAGCTACCAAGAATTCCTGGAAGGCGCGCTGCCCGACCAACTCCACTTCCCGGAGGGGGACGACGACGATACCACGGTGATCATGTTCACCGCCGGCACTACCGGCGTACCCAAGGGGGTGATGCTCAGCCACGAAAGCTTTTCCGGCTACTTGCTGGCGACCGTCAATCCCGCCGACCCCGACTCGGAAGAGACAAACCTGCTCACCGTCCCTCTGTACCATATCGCTGGCCTGCAAGCGGCGTTGGCGGCCGTCTACGGGGGGCGCACACTTGCCATCATGCGGCAATTCGATCCTGAAGAGTGGATGGATTTGGTCCAGCGGCACCGGGCCAACCGGGCGATGCTGGTGCCCACGATGCTCAAGCACCTGATGGACCACCCGAGTTTCGAGGAATACGACCTGTCATCGCTGGACGTTATCACCTACGGCGCGGCGCCCATGCCGATGGAAGTAATCAGGAACGCAATAGGTAAATTCCCCAACGCGCGGTTCATCAACGCCTTCGGTCAGACTGAGACGGCCTCCACCATCACCATGCTCCCGCCGGAGGACCACGTCCTGGAGGGCGGGCCGGAAGAGATTGAAAGAAAGCTGCGCCGCCTCACCTCCATCGGCAAACCCTTGGAAGACGTGGAGGTGAAAATAGTAGATGAGGACGGCAACGACGTGGTCACTGGAGAGGTGGGCGAAATAGTTGCCCGGGGGTCGCGTATGATGCGCGGGTACTGGCAGCAGGAAGCCGCCACCCGTGAAGCAATCCGCTCCGGCTGGATTTACACTGGAGATCTGGGCTACCAGGATGAAGACGAGTATATTTACCTCTCTGGCCGGGCCAAGGACTTCATCAAGCGTGGCGGCGAAATGGTTTCCCCGGAAGAAGTGGAGCAGGTGCTCAGGTCGCACCCCAGCGTAGAGGATGCGGCGATAATTGGAATCCCCGACGTTGAGTGGGGCGAGGAGGTATGCGCCGTGGTGGTCAAGGGCTCCGGAGACGTGGCGGAAGGTGAGCTAATCCAGTACTGTACCCAACACCTCGCCAGCTTCAAACGCCCCCGCTCCGTGGTGTTCGTTGACGAGTTGCCCCGCAACGTAATGGGCAAGGTGTTGAAACGCGACCTTCGGGAGCAGTTTGGAACCCTCGTCTGAACCGCTGGGCCTGCAACTCCCCTCCTGACGGCAATCTCCTTGGTTTGTCCTGAGATTTCCAGAAGAGGACACCAACTACTTGGCTGTGGCCATGACCATAAGCCAGTCAATAACCAGGGCGAAGCCTGTTTAGTGCAGGCCTACGGTATACGAAAAGTCTGCACTCTGACCTGGTCAGGCGCAGTCCGGGCCGGTGGACGCGGTTCCAACCGGCCCGCGTGGACTCAGGTCCGGAAGGAGTCTTAAAAGGCCCCGCGCGCTTGCATCGCCGCTGTCCCTTCAACCAGTCCCGGATGGTCCAGACCAATCAACCGCATCGTCCGGGCACAGTCCAATCCCAGAAGATCAGGGATGGAAGACCCCGCTACGGGTTCTCGCGCATTCGTCCCCGGAAGTCCTCCGGTAGCGGGGTCCACTGGGACCACCAATCCGTCGTCCAAGTGGAAGACTTCGGCGATCGTGCGGGCGAAATCGTACATGCTCACCAAATCGCGCCCCGCCACGTGGTGGATGCCTGAGTAGTTTCCTTCCACCAACTTTTCAATTCCATCAATCAGGTGCTCAACGTAAATCGGCGTTCGATGTACATCCGTCGGGCCATGGTAAGGTTGGCCGTTCCGGAGGCGTTCAATCAACCAAGGGGCGAAATTCCGCTTCCCCGGCCCCGGCCAACCGTACACAATACTGGTGCGGAGGATATTCCAATGGGAGGCCAGCTTCGCCACCTCCTGTTCAGCTTGCCATTTGGTTTTACCGTAGTGGGTGATGGGCCTCGGGGCATCATCCTCCCGGTAGTATCCACGCTCGCCGTCAAATACGTACTCGGTTGAAACAAAAATTAACTTGGCCTCGTGCAATGCACATAGCCGGGCTATGGACGACGTGGCGGCCACGTTGACCGCCGTGGCCCTCTCAGGGTCTCTTGCAGCCATCGTCACATCGGCGATGGCCGCAAGATGCACCACCACTTCAGGCTTGGCCAACCGGAATACCTGCTCCAACCTTGCAGCGTCGGTCAGCTCAACTCGGTGCCAGGAGTTACCGCCGTCCGAGGGGTAGCGAGACAAGAATGTGCCAACGACTCCATGACTCATCGTCTCGTTCAGGCGCCGCACGATGTACTGTCCAATGAAACCGCTGGCCCCGATAATCAAGACCTGCAATAGCTATCCTCCAGCTTCCAGACCCATGGGAGACCTCCGCGGAGATTATTCGGTGGGTCAGTCCCTTCTGGGTTGTATGGGCTATGGTACCACTACATAGTTAGCCCGCAGTGGTCATGGTAGTCCTTCCGACCGGCGCCCTCAAAAAACGCGGGCAGTTGCCCTTGTCAACAACAGCTTTATGGGCTGTTCCCAAGGTCCCTTTAATGCGGCATCAACCAGGAACTGACCGGTATATGCAGGCTGGCCGGATTTTGGATAAACTATTGACCCCGACTCAAGAGGCTGGGGTGATTTGTCTCACGAAGGGTATACCCTGCTTGGAGACGGCGTGGCAACAGACCAAAGCAACGACCACATCCGCTACGAACCCGACGAACCTTGTCCTCTCTTTGTGTCGGTTACCGCCGGCTTCCAGGGAGTCCTGCTGGTCCTGACGCCCATAGTAACCACGGTGACCACCACAGCCCACGTGGCGGAGCAGTCCGAGCAGTACCTGATATGGGCCGCCTTCGCCGCGTTGCTGATATGCGGCTTCACCACGGCCCTACAAGCCGGCCGGGTCTGGCGGCTGGGTTCCGGGCACGTCCTTATCACCGCTGCCAGCATCTCTCTCATAGTCGTCGCAGTGCCCGCGCTCAAGGAGGGCGGCCCGGCCATGTTGGCCAGCCTTGTGGTCGCGGGAGCTATAGCCCAGTTTGCGCTCTCGGCATGGCTACCGTTGCTGCGCCGGATCATCACGCCCGTAGTGGCAGGCACTGCGCTGCTGCTGTTGGCCGCCACGGTGATACCGATTGCAGCCGGCAGGGTTACCGCGGTAACCGCCGGTGCCCTGCCCGTCTCCGGACCCGTGGTCGCAACGGTAACCCTGGTCGTGGTAGTGGGGTTGGGGCTGCGGGTCTCCGGAGTCTGGCGGTTGTGGGTGCCCCTCATGGGCATAGTGGCCGGTTGCGTGGCTGCCGTCCCCTTCGGATTGTACGATTTTCAACTCGTTGTCAAAGCGCCGTGGGTCGGGGTCCCGGGGACCTGGTTTCCCGGATTCGGCGTGCCGGACCCTCACGGGTTCCTGACACTTCTGCCGATGGTCGTTATTGTTGTGCTGATCAACGGTATCAAGAACTTGGGGGACAGCGTAGTCGTGCAGCGGCTGTCGAGGCGAAGGTCCCGGGCCACCGACTTTCGCTTGGTGCAGAGTTCTTTGAACGCCAATGGAGTAGGAGTCCTGTTGAGCGGGGTCGCCGGGTCACCTCCGACGACCATCAACTCGGCCACCAGCGGTTCGCTCGTAAGCCTCACCGGTGTTGCCAGCAGGAATGTCGGGTATGCGGCCGGGGCTATGCTGGTGGCCTTGGCCTTCTCTCCCAAGCTGACGGCAGTCCTGCTGATGATCCCGGCTCCCGTCATGGGAGCATATTTGCTGGTGCTTATGGGCACTTACGTGGTGGAGGGCATACGTACCGTCAATCAAGACGACCTCGATCACAAAAAGACGCTGATTATGGGACTGGCCTTCTCGTTGGGTATGGGCCTGGAGACTTCGGGTATTATCGGTGACCTGCCGGGCGCCGTGTGGATCAGGTTCCTGGACAACGGCCTGACCGCCGGCACCATAGCGGCGGTCCTGATGACTTGGTTTGCCGAGTTTACCAGCCCCCGTCCCAGCAGGATGGAGACGGCGTTGAATGATTCGGCGCTGCCTGAAATCGATGCCTTCCTCAAGGAAATTTCCGCCAACAACGGATGGGATGATACCTCGACGGACAGGCTGTGCGCCGCCGGTGAGGAGACGCTCTTCAGCCTGCTGTCGGCTGATGACGCCAACGAGCCCGTAGGACCCCGCCGGCTGACCATCGTGGCTCGCCCCGGAAGCGGTATCCTGGAGTTGGAATTTTTCGCGGCGCTGGAGGGACAGAACCTTCAGGACCAACTGTCGTATCTGAACGAGGAGGAGTCCCAGGAACACGAGGTGTCCTTCCGGTTGCTGCACCACTACGCCGAATCGGTGCGGCATCAGAAATATTACGGCGTGGACGTCGTAAAGGTCTTGGTGGCCGAGCGTTCCATGAGGGCTTCCAGACTCGACTAGACTCATATTGAACACCCTTACGGTGAAGGATACCCTGTGAAGGCCTGTGGGTGGGATAACCCGGAGCGGTGCTTTGGGTGGAACCGTGGCTGAAAAGGGTCGTTTTTGGTGACTGAAAGGAGGTAAATCCCGAAATGAAAATAAGCGTAATGGGTACCGGAGGCGTAGGCGGCTATTTCGGCGGACTGTTGGCCAGGGACGGGCACGATGTTACCTTTATAGCCAGGGGCGCCCACTTGGCCGCCATCCAGGAGCGGGGCCTGCGGGTTGAAAGCGTCAACGACGGCACATTCCAAGCACCGGGGAAAGCCTTTGAAGACACCTCAAAAGCGGGCGTCCAGGACCTGGTCCTCTTCAACGTGAAGATGTACCAGAATGCCGCCGCCATAGAAGCCACCCGGCCCATGGTTGGGCCCGATACAGTGGTCCTCACCCTGCAAAACGGGATCGACAACGGCGACCAATTGGCCGATGTCTTGGGCCGCGAGCCGGTCATGATTGGCTCCGCCTACATGGAAGGTCGTATAGTAGCCCCTGGAGTCGTGTCGCAGGCAGGTCCCGGCATCGCCAGCTTCGGTGAGATGGAACCCGGCATCACGGAGCGAGGCCAAAGGCTGTTGGAGGTGTTCCAGCACGCCAACTGGCGCGTCGAGTTACAGGAAAATATGCCGGGGATGCTCTGGAAGAAGTACGCCTACATCGCCGGGTCTGCGGCGGTCAACGCCGCCACCAACTCGGTCTACGAGGAGATGCGCTCCATACCGGAAACCAGGCAGTTGATCCAGCAGGCTATCGAAGAGGTGCTCGCTGTGGGCCGGGCCAAGGGCGCCCCCGTCATGGACGACTCGCTGGAATGGGCCATGTCCTCCCTCGATCGATTCCCGGCCGACGGCAGAGCCTCGCTGGCCAAGGACTTCACCGACGGCCGTCCCGTGGAACTGGAGGGCATCACCGGCACGGCGGTGCGCATGGGCCGTGAAGCTGGCGTCCCCACACCTGTCAACGACGCCCTCTACGCCATTCTCAAGCCGTGGGCGTTGAGGATCGAGGCTGCTTTGGGGTAGGCAGACTGACCCCCAAGGCAGTCCCCTACCGTATGTTATGATAGAGCCGCTAGATTATGTAATGGAGGCGTCATCATGCCATTCGGAGGTAATGACTGGCTGGAGTTGACGACGGAGCCCGTTCTGGAGCCGGAAATCCCGATCTGCGACCCCCACCACCACTTCTGGGACTTCAGGACCGAGCGGGTCCCCCACCAACGCTACTTGTTGCACGAACTGGCCGACGACATCAACAGCGTCACCAATGTTCGCTCAACCGTATTCGTTGAGGCCAGGTCCATGTACCGCGCCAGCGGCCCCGAAGAGATGCGGCCCGTGGGCGAGGTGGAGTTCGTTCAAGGCTTGGCCGCTGCCAGCGCCACCGGCCTGTACGGCCCGGGACAAGCCGCCGCGGCCATCGTCGGTCACGCAAACCTCAACCTTGGCGACGGTGTGAAACCGGTGCTCGAGGCCCTGCAAGCCGCCAGCTCCAACAGGTTCCGCGGTATCCGTCACTCGGTTACTTGGGACGACAGCCCTGAGATAGTCAACACAGCCCTCCACCGGGCGCCGGGCCAGTTGGGCACGGCCCAGTTCCGCGCCGGGGCCAAGGTGCTATCGGACATGGGGATGTCTCTTGAAGGTTGGATGTACTTCCACCAGATGCCCGATCTGGCCGATTTCGCCAAGGCGTTGCCCGACCTGACGATCATTCTGAACCATATCGGCGGCCTCATGAGAATTGGACCGTATGCGGGCCGTGACGAGGAAGTGCTGGCCCAGTGGCGGAGGGGCATCGACGCCGTGGCGGAATGCCCCAACGTGAACATGAAGCTTGGCGGCATGGGTATGCCCGCCAACGGGTTTGACTGGCACACCAGAGACACACCCATCGGTTCCGAGGAACTGGCCGAATCAATGGCCTCTTTTATGAACTACTGCATCGAGAAGTTCGGCCCCAACCGGTGCATGTTCGAGAGCAACTTCCCGGTGGACAAGGTCTCGTACTCTTACAACGTTATGTACAATGCCTTCAAGCGGCTGTCCAAAGGCTACTCAGCTTCGGAACGCGCCGAGATGTTCCATGACACTGCCGTGCGGGTGTACCGGGTAGAGTATTAGAGGGTAGCAGTCCAGCGCCTTGGTCAGATTCGTCCAATGTCCATCTGTTCGGTGATTCCCAAGCCAGCGAGAGTGCTCCTATGACACTACAGACCAGGCTAACCTATCAAGACTACCTTGACAGCCCGGAGACCAAGGCGCGTTACGAGATTATTGATGGTGAACTCCTGATGGCTGCGGGACCTACGCGCTCACACCAGACTATTTCCGGCAATATTTACAGGCCGCTACAGCGGTTCGTCAGCGAGCATGGGCTAGGGTGGGTATGGTATGCGCCCCTTGATGTCATTGTTCGGCAAGAGCCGCTGCGAGTACGGCAGCCGGACTTGCTGTTCGTCAGCAACGAAAACTCCGGCATACTGGGCGATCGGATTCATGGCGGCCCCGATCTGGTAGTAGAGATTCTGTCGCCAAGCAACACCCGGGTAGACATCGAAAGCAAGCTCGCCGACTACGCACAGATCGGCGTCCGGGAATGCTGGATTGTGTCTCCGCAGGCAAGGACGGTTGAGGCGCTCGGTTTGGAAAGCGGCCAATACAGCCGCCTTTTCCTCTCTGGACTGGGCGACACGGTGGAGTCCGAAATCCTTTCCGGATTCCATCTGCCGGTTTCCCAAATTTTCCAAGGGGCTTAGCGGCGCTGCTGCCGGAGGTAATCTACCCTTCCTGGTAAATCTCCTCGCCCCGTTGCAGCCGCAGCGCAATCTGGTATGTCTGGCCGACGGCTCTCGGCGTTGGGGAGTGGGCCGCCAGGAACCTGGACATCCCTATAAGCACCTTCCGGCCTGCGTCGGAGCCTTCACGCAGCCCGAATTGCTTGAAGCCTGCGTCCACCAGTTGGAACGAGTGGAACCCGGCGTCTTCCCTCAGCATCAGTCGGCCCAGCGTGTTCAGCAACGGGCCGGGTTGTCCGGCGCCGGTCAAGTATTGGGAAACGATCTGCGCCACTTCATCCACCTGCTGCCGGACGTCAGCCCGCTCCAACAACTGGGAGAGCAACGAGCCGGCGTCGATGGCGCAGTTGCCCGTGTTCGGTATCCGCTGCGGCGGCATGTTCAGGAACCGGTCCAAGTAGATACTGATTGCGACGTCGAACACCGCCCGCAGCAACTCGATGGACGGCGCCCGCCGCAGCGCCAAATGCACCGCGTTGGCGGCGGTCAGCGTGTTGTGGACGGTGTCCCAGTCGCGGAACTCGTTGGACGTGTGGAAGTGGGCCATCCGCAGGAAGGCGGCGTAGACCACGGTCGAGCCAAGAGCTTCGGCCGCAGCCCCTCCAGCTATGGCCTCCTTAATGCCATCGATGATTGCATCGGGGTCGTCTCCCAGCATGACGGAGGCAAGTCCTTCCTCGTCCTGCCACTCACCTTCGTTGGCCCTGCCCTGCTCCCACAGACCCGGCAGTTCATCCCTGGCTTTCCATACCATCGAAGCCAGGTCTATGGGAGTGCGCCAAGAGCTTAATTCCTGGCTGCGCCTTGCCCGGGCCATGCTGTGGGTCAAGCTGGTGAGCACTTGGCCGGCGTGGTCCCAGCCGATGTGGTCCAGCAACTCGAAAGCCTTGTTGGCAAAGTCCACCGTATGCCCGGCGTCCAGGTAAATGTGGTCGGTGGCAGCGGCGAACACCATGTCGGCAATGGTTGTCGGAGGAAACCCCAGTTCTATCGCCGTGTGCAGGCACCGCTCCGCACCGTCGTCGTCCCGCACCTCGATAAAGTTGCGGAACCAACTTTTGAACACCTCTGGCCTCGTCTCTCCGCCGGGCAGCGGGTCCACGATGAACCGGGGCGCCTTGCCGTCGCACTCCCGGGCTACGTGCATCAGGCCTTGGTACAACGCCCGAGGCCGGTCATCCTCGTTCAACTCCGGTAGGATGTTGGCCATGCAGGTCAACATGCTCATCGCCGCGCCCCATCCATCGGCGGAGTATTCCGTGCCGAACCGGGCGCCGATGCCGAGAGCCACGCGGTAGTCGCAGCCCGCCGCTTGTAGGCCGAGGACTGCCTTGGCGATTACCAGCCTGATATTGTGTTGCATACCGTCTCGGAGACGGGCCGACCAGTGCGCTACCTCATCCCTGGGGGCCGGCTGGGGGTCCACCCAGACTACGCCGTCGGATACGCTTACCGGATAGCTGCGGACGTCGTCGGCGAAGGGATTGAAAGTGCCGCCACTAGCGAGATCGAACCTGGCGTGGTGCCAGTGGCAGGTCAGGATGCCATCCTTGACACTTCCCCGGTCCAAGGGGAAACCCATGTGGGGACAACGGTTGTCGACCGCGAACAACTCGCCGTCGTGGTGAAACACCGCGATGGCGTGACCGCCGCCGGTGACCACCGTGCAACCACGCTTCTTGATTTCGTCTATTGTTCCAGCATTTATCTGCCCGGCCATGGTCGTTGTCATGACAACACCTCGTGGGTGGTTTGGGTCATTTAGCCCCGGTCAGGTCGGAGACCTGGAGCAAGGCTACCGGGAGCGGTATATTTCGCTGCGGTGCCCTATTGCCAGAACGGTTATCCTGCGGTTATTCCGGTCGAGGGAATATACGGTCCGATAGTCGCCGGCCCGTATCTTAAACAGTCCCCGCAATTGCCCGC
Organism: Dehalococcoidia bacterium; assembly: GCA_965261795.1. Lineage (GTDB taxonomy): Bacteria > Chloroflexota > Dehalococcoidia > Lucifugimonadales > UBA3495 > CBDCFV01. Next base: position 2,203,012 of record OZ253476.1, on the reverse strand, counting down.
TTAGCGTTTCATGGGGCACTGACTCGACGTTTTCCGCCAGCCGGTCCAGCCTGCTACGCACACGCCGCACTACTGGCGTGTCCAGCCGGGACAAGTCACCGTCCGCACCGGGCGCAAACTCTACACGGTATTGCATTAGTCCAGTCCATGCTTTCTGGCGACCTCCTCTATAGGGATAGTCGGCTCACCGGCCTTTACTGCCCCCATCCTCCGTTGCACCTCCGCGACGAATTCTCCCCGCAATTCCAGACCGGCGTCAGGGTCATCCGTCAGTTCGGCGAGAGTCTCCATTAAGGTTTCCCTGATTAACTCCCGGAACTCCGTAATGGTCAGGTCCGATACTTTTTGACTGGTCACAACGCCTCTGTTATCAAGGATTTTCCTGCGCTAACCCGACCGACCTAAACCCCGGTCAGGTCGGCCAGTTGCGGCATCACCTTTTCCGACATCAGGCGCATGCTCTTCTCGTAGGCCTCCCTGTTTTCGGAGTGATCGAAGGTAAGCCAGAGGAGGGTGCCGAACCCGCCCACCATTTCGTAAAGGTCCCTCAGCTTTTGGGCCACCGTGTCCGGCGAGCCGACCAGCCAGAGGTTGTCCGCCATGTACTCTACCGTGACGGCCTCGTCCGGGAGATTCTCATCATGTTTCATGGCCCGCGTGAACGGATAGGGGCCATAGGAGAAGAGGGGATGGAGGTATTCTCGCCACGCCCGGCCCAACATGCCGTTGAGCGCGCCGTCCCGGGCCTCCTCGTCGGTGTCGGCAACCCAAACGTCTCTCACGATACGCCACGTTTCCCTGGAGGGTGGTTCCAGCCCACTGTCCCGTGCGCCCTCTTCCACCACGTCCCAATGACTGGCCATGTATACCGCGTTAAGACCCAGGCTTAACGGGATATACCCCCGCTCTCCGGCTATCCTGAGAGTCTGCGAGCCAGGGCTGGCAGCGGCCACTCCAATGGGCGGGTGGGGCTTCTGATAGGGCCCCAGGAAGGTCTTCAACGTAGCGAACTCGTAGTCCTTGGGGTCTGGAATGTCGAAATTCCAGAACTTCCCCTTGTAGTGGAACGGGCCTTCCAAGTGCTCCCAGATGCTCAAAATGATGTCCAACGACTCCCGTGTCATCTCACGGTGCTGGCCGGCGTTCATGTCCACGCCGAACAACTCGTGGTCCGACTGAAGCCCCCCCGACCCTATGCCGAACATAAAGCGGCCTTGGGCCATGTGGTCCAAGTAGGCCACCCGGTGGGCCAGCTCAATGGGGTTATGGAAGGGTAGCAGATGCGCTCCCGACGCCAGCTTGATGTTCTTTGTCTGCATAAGCGCTTGGGCAATCAGCAGGTCCGGGGCTGGGACCGGCTCCCACGGGGCGGTGAAATGCTCACCGATCCAAGCCTCGCTGAACCCCAGGCTGTCGGCCAAGCGCAAGCATTCCAGATCCCATTGGTGGGCCTCAAACGTTGGCCGTTCCGGGGGATGGGACGGCATCATGAACAATCCAGCCTTCATAATCTCTCCGCGCCTCTGGTATAGTCTTTGAGGCCGTTTTACTTGGGAGTCCCGGCTTACAATGCCTGCCACGGCATACCCGTGCCGCGCGGCCGTTACGGGAATAGTACGCCGGAGGGGATTCCTTGTCCATCGCAGCGTTGAAACATCGTAGGCAATCTTTGGCTGCCGTCTAAACGGCAACGAACGAAGCAACCGGGGGGAACACGAGAGTAGAATACAAATGGGTACTGATGTCTGTGGTGTGTTGGGGCAGCCTGCTAAGCATCATGGACTTCGGCATTATAGCCATCGGCTTTCCCACCCTTATCGTCGACTTCCAGACAGATGCGAACGTCATAGTTTGGCTGGCGCTCGCTTACTACCTTGGGAGCACGGCCCCCCTCCTGACCTTTGGCTGGGTGTCCGACACCATAGGCCGCAAGAAGGTCTATGTCTGGGGCGTGGTCGTGGTCATCGCCAGCCTCGGCCTCGCCTCCTTGGCCCAGGACGTAAATCAACTCATTGCCGCCCGGGTCCTGACGGCCTTTGGCCACTCCATGGTGCTGGCCAACGACAATGCCTTGATCACCCAGGACTTTCAGCCCCATGAACGGGGCATTGCCCAAGGCATCAATAACATGGCGTTGGGCGTGGGCATCGGGTCCGGCTACTACTTGGGCGGGCTGATAATCGACTACCTCGACTGGAGGGCCCTGTTCTGGGCCCGCATACCGGCCCATGCCTTGTGGGTCTTTGTGGCTTGGCGTTACTTGAGAAATGACCCCGTAGGACAGCGTGGTCCAATAAGCATAGACTTCGCGGGAGCGGTAGTCCTTACCGCAGCGATGATCGCAGGGCTGCTGGCAATCAATCAAGCCGACGAGTTGGGTTTCTTTTCCACGTTGGAATTCTCACTGCTCATGCTCACCGCCGGATTTTTTGCGATCCTGGTTGTAGTTGAACGGTTGGTGCCAACGCCGATTATCGAGGTGAAACTGTTCGCCAGCCGGGTTTTCTCCTCAGGCGTGGTGGCCCAGGTATTCATTCAAATAGCCCACGGTGGATGGAATTTCCTGTCGCCGTTTTTCCTCATCCAGGGCCTGGGTTTCTCGGCGTCGCTGGCCGGACTGGCGATATTGCCCTTTCACTTAGCCCGGCTGGTTTTCTCTCCGATCGGCGGGGTTATGGCCGACAAATTCGGCACCTTATCACCGTCGCTCCTGGGGCATATCATGCTGGCCGGCGGGTTGCTGGCCTTGGGCTACCTGGGGTTTACGGCGCCCACTTGGCAAATCGTGCTGGCCATTACGGTAAGCGGGGCCGGCTTGTCCATCGTCATTCCCGCCAACAACATCGCCATCATGGGGTACGTGCCTAGGGAGTATCTCAGCAGCGCTTCCGGCTTCCTCGCCACCAGCCGGGTCATCGGCACGGCCATCGGCACGGCGCTGGGGGCCGCCGTGTACACCAGGGCCTTGGGATGGCCGGTCGTGACTAGCCTCGGAGGCTCTTCCCCAACAGTGGTGGAAGCCTTTGGAGCAGCCATTACAATAGTGGCGCTAGTCTCCGGCATCGGGCTTTTGACTATCTTGTGGCGGGGTCGCGCCTAGCCTACAATCTTGCCCACCAACCAGGTCGGCTCCAGAAAGCGCCCAGAAACAGGATCAAATGATGAAAGACACCATCGAAGTGTTCTGGTTCTCCGAGCAGCCCTGCGAATAGGGCCGCTCCCTACCATCAACCCTGCCAAACGAGGTGAACACTGTGAAAATCACGGACATGAAAATCGACGTGATTCGAAGAGAAATACCGGACACCGGCTTGGACTCGGACCTTGGGCGCTTTGCCGGCATCACCGAACAGGGCGTACTGCGGGTGTTCACCGACGAGGGCGTTGAGGGCAACTGCTTGGTGGGCGAGTTCCGGCAGGGGGGCCGGGGCCTGTTCGGGCCGATACTCCGGGTGTTAAAGCCGGAGATGGTGGGTAGGGACGCATCGGACCGGGAGTGGTTGTGGAACCGGTTGGGTGTGCTGTATTCCAGGAGGGGCATTACCAACAGCATGTGGGCCCCGGTCGACGTGGCGCTGTGGGATATATGCGGAAAGGCCGCCGGAGCCCCGGTATACACCCTGCTGGGCGCCCAGCGACATCAGACCGAAGTGTACGGCACCTACCCACCGCGCCACGACTCAGCCGAGGGATATGTAAAAGAGGTCGGCGAACTGGTGTCGGCAGGGTTCCGCGCCTACAAGCTGCACCCCGGCGTTATGTCAACTAACGACGTGATGGAGACCGTTACGGCTGTGCGGGAGCGGGTAGGGCCGGACATGAAGTTGATGCTCGACCCCAACTGCGGCTACCAGTTCCGCCAAGCCCTGGACGTGGGCAGGGCGTTGGACCGTAACGGCTTCCATTGGTACGAGGACCCGGTGCCCCACCACGACTTGGACGCGATAAAAGAGTTGAGCAGGCGGCTTGACGTGCCCCTTTGTATGAGCGACCAGAACCCTTTCCAGTTCTTCAACGCCGCCAACATGGTCCGGAACCAGTCGTCGCGGTTGGTGCGCGGCACGGCCCAGAAGCTGGGAATCACCGGCCTGAAAAAGCTCTGTTCCCTGGCTGAAGGGTTCGGGATGAATTGCGAGATCGGCATCGCGGGCAACTCCCTGCTGAACGCCGCCAACCTGCACGTTATCTTCTCAGTGTCCAACTGCGACTTTTTCGAGTACTGGATGCCCGAAGCCGCTCATCAGTTCGGGCTGGTGGAGGACATCAAGCTCAACGAAAAGGGCGTTATCGAGGCTCCAACTCTCCCCGGCCTCGGATACAGGATAGACTGGGAGTGGGTGGAGGCCCACAAGATAGAGACGCTGGAGTGACGGAACAAGCCACTTCAGGATGGAATCGGCCGTGGGTGAAGTATGACCATTACAAAAATAAAGTTAGAAAGCTTTACTGCTTTTGATAACTTAGAGGTAGAACTTTCCTCCGGCATCAATGTTTTTGTGGGCGCCAACGGCACCGGCAAGACGCACCTTATGAAAGTCTGCTACTCAGCGTGCGACGTTTCTAAGACCAGCGAACCCTTTGCCGAGAAACTGGTACGGGTATTTCTCCCATCGGGACGCGCCTTGGGCCGGTTAGTCAAACGGCAAAGCCTGAGCTCTGATGCAACGGTGGAAATATCTCGCTGCGATGTTAGTTTGCGGGCCTCATTTTCAAACCGCACCAAGTCATCAAGCTCTGCCTCCATAGAAGGCGCCCGCGATTGGGTGAAGGCTCCAATAGAAAGCGTTTACATCCCGGTTAAGGAGATGCTTTCCAACGCTCCGGGGTTTCTGTCCCTATACGCGGCCCGCGAAGTCCACTTTGAGGAGGTGTATGCGGATATTCTGCAACGCGCCTATCTGCCGCCATTGCGTAACCCCGCAGACAGCTCTCACAAGGGTCTGCTATCAACGTTGCAAAAAGCTATCGGCGGGACGGTTACCTTCAAGGGAGAGGAATTCTTCCTGCATAATCGCCAAGGCGACCTGGAATTTTCGTTGCTTGCCGAGGGCTTGCGGAAACTGGGCCTGCTCTGGCTCCTGGTCCGGAACGGGACCCTCCAGCGTGGTTCGGTATTGTTCTGGGACGAACCCGAAACAAACCTGAACCCGAGTTTGTATGGAACTTTGATGCAAGTCCTATTGGAATTGGAACGTTCCGGCGTTCAAATATTCATCGCCACCCATGATTACGTCATACTCAAGGAACTCGATTTGCTCAAAGAAGAGAAGGATGACGTTGTTTTCCATTCCCTACATAGGGATGAGATGGGTCAGATAACCTGTCACACGACCGACAAATATCTCCACATCCACCCTAATTCAATTATGGAAACGTTCAACAGTCTTTATGACCGGGAAATAAAGCGCAGCCTCGGCGGCCTGGTATGACAGCAGTTTTCAAAGAAGGCGATTTGCAACTAACGGTTAACAATGTGCAAAACGCTCGTAGATTCGACGACTACTTCCACGGCGTGAGTCAGATGAAAGCGGTGGATTTCATTATTGAGTTACCCAACCGCTATCTGTACATCGAATTCAAGGACCCCCAGCACCCCGACAGCAGAGATGAAAACCGGAGGGAGTTCATTCAGGATTTCCACAGCGGCAGGTTAGATGAGGATCTGAAGTACAAATACCGGGACTCTTTTCTATACGAATGGGCCTGTGGCCGAGCTGACAAGCCCATCTATTATTTAGTGTTGGTGGCATTGGATACTCTAACGGTAGCGGACTTGCTCACCAGGACTGAGGCCTTGAAATACAAATTACCTGTAGACGGTCCAAATTCATGGTCTCGCCTCATTGTTAGCGGTTGCACTGTGTTAAACCTGAGCAGGTGGAACCAAACTTTCCCGGAATATCCTGTCGACCGTATAGCCGGGCAATCATAGCGTGTCTACGTGGCCTCCTTGAGTCATCCTTCAAGGATTAAGGTACGCACGCTCCCACCTCACCGCGTCAGCACATGCCAAGCTCCGACTATGATTGCCAACACCATGACTATGAACGGCAGCCATGAGACCAGCCGGATGCTCAGCCATCGCAATACCCTCATGGAATCCTCTTAGACCGCGAACGGTAACTCAACGAAAAAGCTGACGACGTACAGCGAACCCGTGATCGCTGTGACCCCGCCGGCCATGATCTTCAGCGACCTTTGCGGCACATACCTCTGGGTCTTGGACGCCAGCCATGCCCCGAATATTGCCCCGGCCGAGGCATAAAGCCCCCATGCCCATTCCGGCGGCGTGTGTACCCCGGTTATCAACGGCACAGTGACGGTATAGGAAAAGAGGGCTATAGCCGACTGGACAAACACGTAGGGCAGCGTTATCGCTACGATGACGTAAAGGGGAAGTCCGAACATCGTCACCAGGATAGGGGTCATCAAAAAGCCCCCGCCGACTCCCAGCGTGGACGAGACCAGTCCTACTCCCGCCCCCAAAGCGAAAAGCAGGGGGACGCTCAACCTCCACTGGATGTCCCAGAACTCCACCGTTATCGCCCGCCAGGACTTGCCCAGGGTCTTCAGTTCCACACCTTCCGGCAGACCGGAGGGCATCTCACCGCGCTGCCGCAGTTGTTCAGCGTGGGCGTGAAACGCTCGCTCTATGGTCTGCTGCTTCCCGCCGCGGCGGGTGTACATGGGCGTTATCTGGTACACCATGTAAATCCCCAGCAGGGCCAGGGACGCGCCAGTCACCGCCTTGAATAGCCCCTCATCCTCCAGGAAGAACACGCGGATGAAGGGACCGATTTGAGACCCGAACAGTGTGCCAACGCACGGCCACAGGGCCAAGTCCAGGTTCAAACGCTTCTCGCTGCGGAATCCCAGGATCGCGCCGAGGGGGTTCAAAAAGGTCAATACCGTGTTGGTCGGACTGATGAAAATGTTGTCGAACCGCAGGATGGACATGGAGTAGGGCAAGGAGAAGATGCCGCTGGCCTCGCCCACCAGCGCCATGGTATAGCCGGTCCAGAAACCCATCCACACCAAGTGCCACAAGGGCACGTAGACCCCGGCCAAGGGGAACTCCACGCCTGCGACACCGACCAACGCGCCGTGCTGCCAGTAACTGGCGGCTATTCCGGCTGCGAAGCACAGCGCTATTAAGGGGAGTTGTTCCCTAAGGAATTCTTCGGCGATTGGATTACGGGCAATGGAATTTTGCATCGGTGCATGTTAATTGCTGGATCATCGCCAAGCAACCAAGGCTTTGCCCTTTTCCGGCCTGCGGCTATAATCCTTCATATAAAAATTCCACCTGAAAATTGGATTCCCACGCAGGCGGGAATGACGATTTTGGTGTTGTGAGGTAATTGCTTGAGAATCGATCCGCTGAATTTCGACAGGTTTAACCTAGTACTTACCGGAGTGGTGGTGCCCAGGCCCATCGCTTTCGTTTCCACGATTTCCACTGACGGTATCATCAACCTGGCCCCCTATTCTTTCTTCAACGCCGTCTCCTACGATCCTCCCACCATAGTATTCTCCTCTTCCCGGACTGTAGACCGGAAGAGCAAGGACACCCTGCGGAACGTGGAAGAAACGGGTGAGTTCGTGGTTAACGTGGTCGTCGACGACATCGCCGAAGCCATGAACAAGACCTCCGCCGAATTTCCCGAAGACGTGAACGAGTTCGACATCGCCGGTCTGACCGCCATCCCGTCCGAGATAGTGAAGGCCCCGCGGGTGGCAGAATCGCCGGTCAACATGGAGTGCCGTCTCGACCAGGTTGTGCCCATCGGGGACCCGGTCCACGGCCACGGATTGGTGATAGGCACCGTAATCTTGATGCACGTTCGGGATGACATTATAGACGGCCACCGCATCAACCATGCGCTGTTGAAGCCCACCGGCCGGTTGGCCGGCAGCATGTATTGCAGGACCCACGACTATTTCGAGATGCGCAGGCCTGTATACGACCCAGAGAAGAGCTTCTCCCCCTAGAAGTAGGGGCAAGAGTATCAGTTATTGTCTGAATCAGGATTTGCCGGATTTCACGATGTTCAGGATAGAGCCAATTCATCCGGTCAATCCTTAGTACCGTGAGAGTCCTGATTCAGACAATCCTATATCGGGTGTTGCTTCATAACCCAACGGCTTTCAGTCCCGCCTCCGAGTCGCCCGCTGCTTGACTGCGCAATGACCAAGCCCTAGAATTTTCGAAAGTGCCGCATCTATCGGCTTTCTGTAGGATTTTACGTTTTAGCTTGAGGTTGAGAGATGGGAAACACAGATGTAGAGCTTATCGCACACCTCATGAGACGCGCCGGGTTCGGCGCAACCAGGGAGCAACTGGAGCAATACGCCAGTAAGGGCTACGAAGCCATCGTGGAGGAGCTCATCAATCCGGTTGATGAGCAACGGATGGATGACGCCCTGATCCGTAGGTTCCATCCCGAACTGTCCGGAATGCTTGGGCCTCTTGGGACCGGAGCCAACTGGCTGTATCGCATGGCAACGACGACCACGCCCCTCCGGGAGAAGATGGCCTTGTTCTGGCACGGTATCTTCGCCACCGGCTACCCGAAGGTCATCCACGGCAAAGCTCTCTCGGACCAGACCCGGATGCTCCGGCACCATGGCATGGGCAGCTTCAAGACCTTGTTGCTCGAATTGTCCAAAGACCCGGCCATGATCATCTGGTTGGACAATCAGGACAACCACAAAGGCTCCATTAACGAGAACTATGGCAGAGAACTGCTGGAACTCTTTTCTATGGGCGTGGGCAACTACACGGAAGACGACATTAAGGAATGCGCCCGAGCCTTCACCGGGTGGACTATCGGCAACCGGACCTATATGGAGCTCCGGTCCCAGAGGGACTCGGACTGGCCCTACGGCCGTATCGCATGGCACTTCGAGTACCACCCCGAAGACCACGACGACGGCGAGAAGGTGTTCCTGGGGCAGAGGGGCCGGTTCAACGGCGAGGACATAGTAGAGATTATCTGCCATCAGCAGGCTACCGCCCGGTTTATCGCCAGGCACATGTACAGTTTCTTTGTAACCGACGAGCCGCCGGTGCCCCAGTGGCCCGACGAACCGCCGGCCAACGAGGAAGCGATACAACAACTCTCACAAGCCTACTTCGACAGCGGCTGCGACATATCCGCCATGCTGCGGGTGTTGTTCAACTCCGACTTCTTCAAGTCCCAGACTGCATGGTACACCAAGGTCAAGAGCCCGGTGGAACTGGTGGCCGGGGTGATCCGGTTGACCGGAGAGGCGGACCGGCCCCGGAAAGAGTTGGTGGAACGCCACTTCCAAGCCATGTATATGGGCCAGTACCTCAACAACCCTCCCAGCGTAGAAGGCTGGCACCAAGGCACCGACTGGCTGGACACGGGCACCTTGGTAGAGCGGGTCAACTTTGCTACCCAACAGCTTGGGAACGCCAAAAAACCCGGCATCCAAGCTATGATCGATGGCGTGGCTTCCAGCTACCAGTCGACAATTTCGCCTGAGACGCTGGTGGATGCCTGTCTCGAACAGGTAGGCGCCATGGCAGTGGCTGACGACACCAAGCGCGTCCTTGTAGACTTCGCGTCAGCGGGTGGAGACCTCCAACTGGGCAGCGGGAGCCTGGACGAGGCCTCTCGGGACCGCATAGCCGCTATGCTGCAAATGGTTGCCTCTACCCAAGAGTTCCAGAGGGCATAGCCTTGCGAACGGCTCCCAAGGAAGCAATGCAGGGGGGATGATGACCAGCACAGAATCCAAAACTAAGACGGACTTCCTGGAATACGCCACGACCTTGGGAATGACCACCATGGAGGGGCGGGGTTTCTACTACCCCACCGATGCTTCCATCTCCAGCAACGGGCGCATATATGTAGTTAATCGGTCTGTGGACACCATAGAGCGGGGCGTCCGCGTTTGCATGTTGGACAAAGACAGCGAGTATTACGGCAACTTCGCGTCGTATGGCGAAGGCGACGGACAGTTCGTCTGGCCTGGCAGCACTTCGGTGGACAGCCGCGGCCGGGTCTACATTTGCGACGAATACCTGCACCGGATCACGGCATTCACCCCTGCTGGAGAGTTCCTGTACAAATGGGGCGTTCCCGGCTCTGGTGAAGGTGAGCTTGATACTCCTTCGGCAATAGCGTTTGACTCCAAGGACAATCCCTATGTCTCTGACACCTACAACCACCGGGTGCAGAAGTTCAGTCCAGAGGGTCGTTTCCAGTTGAGTTTCGGTTCCCAAGGAAGCGGCGAAGGGGAGTCCGAAGCGCCTTGGGGATTGACCTTGGACGCGGAGGATAACGTATACGTCGCCGACTTCGGGAACGACCGGATACAGAAGTTCACCGCCGACGGAAAGTTCCTGGCCTCGTTTGGGACTCCGGGACGTGGTGATGGAGAGTTCCACCGCCCGTCCGGGGTGGCTGTGGATAAGGACGGTTATATCTACGTCGCCGACTGGGGCAACGAACGAGTGCAAGTGCTGGACAGTGACGGCAACTTTGTTACCAAGGTGAGAGGAGAGTCTCACCTGTCCAAGTGGGCCCAGAACTTCTTGGACATCAACGTTGAAGAGAAGGCCGCCCGCGCCACGGCGAACCTGGAGCCGGAGTTGGAGTACTTCGTTTCCGACCCCCACGAGGAGTCTTCGCACATCGAGAAGTATTTCTGGTCGCCGCGTTCCGTAAAGCTTGACGCCGACGGCGTCCTGTACATAACCGACAGCAACCGTCACCGAATCCAGGTCTACAAGCGCAGTTCATAAATTGGGAGGGACACAATGACTACGGTTAAGAAAGACCGGACTCTGGTTGTCATAGAACTTCAGGGAGGCAACGACGCCCTGAACACGGTAGTTCCTTATAACGACGGCCTCTATTACCACTACCGCTCCAGTATCGGCATACCCCAGGAAGAAGTCCTGATGTTGGACAACCAAGTGGGTCTCAATCCCACTCTTGCCTCCATCAAGGACACCTGGGACCGGGGAAACCTTGCCATCATCAACGGCGTGGGATACGAGAACCCCAACCGCTCCCACTTCCGCTCAAGGGATATCTGGTATACGGCGCAGACGGACCGCATCGGCGCCGAGGGCTGGCTGGGAGCCACGATACGAGACTTGGACCCCACGGCGGAGAACGTGTTGACTGGCGTCAACTTCGGGCGCGGGCTCCCCAGGGCGCTGGTCTGCAAAGGGGTTCCTGTCGCTTCAGTAGGCAACCTGGAGACCTACGGCCTGTTGCCGGACATCAAGGACGAGAGCATGCGCCGCGAGGCCCTGGACGCATTCAGCCGGCTTTACGGCCCTTCGGGCGGAAAAGACACCGTGGCGCAGGTGCTGGGCCAGTCCGGGACCGACGCCTTGAAAGGAGCGGACATACTCAGGACCGCGCCGCAGAAGTACTCCTCCAGCGTGGAGTACGCCGACAATCCCATTGCCCAATCACTCAAGAACGTGGCGCAGGTCATGTCCGCTGACTTGGGCACCCGGGTGTACTATAACACCCACGGCAGTTTCGACACCCACAGCAACGAGTTGATGGCCCACGCCAAGCTGTGGACCGACGTGGGCGGCGCCATTGCCGACTTTACCGAAGACCTGCGGGAACAGGGTTTGGAGGATGACACCGTCATACTGGTCTGGTCTGAATTCGGACGCCGAATCCAGGACAACGGCACCGGCTGCGACCACGGCTCCGGCGGCACGGCTTTCGTTATAGGCGGACAGGTAAGGGGCGGGCTGTACGGCGAATACCCCTCCCTCAAGGCCGAGGACCAAGTGGAAGGCGACATGCACTTTAATAACGACTTCCGGTCCACCTACTCCACCATTCTGGACCGGTGGCTTGGCTTGGACGCCGCGGCAATCACCCACGGCAAGTTCGAGCAGTTCGACTTCCTGACAAAGTAGCGCGCCGGGCGCTTCCGGCCTTCCAGTCCGAACAACCAACGCCCTCTTATACGAGGGCGTTATCTTTATGGGTAACTTTTGGATTTCCGCCTGCGTGGCAAAGACCCGTTGGCAATGGTCTCGTCCGGAGAGGGCCAGGCGTGGGGATGATGGTTGACCAGATTGCCCCGCGTCTACCTAACCTGTAGAATCCACGTGCAACCTATTCGGTAAGGGGGTCCTCAAATGAGTCTTAGCTTGGACGACGCTAACCGCATGATCGAAGCAGCCAAGGCCAAGGCTGGGGAGCTTGGTGTGAGCCTCAGCATCGCCGTCTGCGACGGCGGCGGTACCCTGCTGGCATTCAACCGCATGGCCGGCGCCAGCGCGATCACCGCCACAGTGGCCCAAGGAAAAGCGGCGGCTTCCGCCGGATTCGGCCGGGCCAGCGGCACTTTGCAGCCCGACTCTCCCGTCATCCAAGCCGTCATCGCCTCCACCGGCGGGCGCATGCTCCCGGCCCAGGGCGCGGTGCCCATACGCCAGAATGGAGAACTTGTGGGAGCCATCGGGGCCAGCGGCGCCACTGCCCAACAGGACGAGGACTGCGCCCAAGCAGGGTTGGACGCGCTTTAGTCCTGGGGCCGCGGCTTCTTCTGAGCAAATAAGGTCTTCCCATTATCGGAGAAAATCCCCTCCCTCAACGAGAGAAGGTCAGTATAGGGGTTGTCACCGCAGTAGGCAGTCATGGCCTGTGCGAAAGAATCTCTCTCACTTGGCGTTCTCCTTGAATGGAGAAGGAGAACTAAGAGGATTGTGCTATGAAATATGACGTGGTAATCATCGGGGCCGGGTCGGCTGGGTGTGTTCTGGCCACCCGGTTGTCGGAGGACCCCAACCGGTCAGTCCTTTTGCTGGAGGCCGGGCCGGACTACCCGGACTTCGAGACCTATCCCGACGACCTGAAGTTTGGCTACAACCAACTCGCTTCTGCAGTGGACGCCCCTCATAACTGGTCTTTCCGAGGCACCCCGACGGCGGAGCAGGGGGAGACCATGCCGGTGCCCCGGGGCCGGGTGGTTGGAGGCTCAAGCGCCGTCAACGGCCAAGTGTTCCTGCGCGGAGTCCCCGAAGACTACGACAACTGGGCCGCTTGGGGCAACGACGAATGGTCCTTCGTAAAGACTCTGCCTTACTTCAGGATGGCCGAGACCGATACCGACATACACGACGACTTCCACGGCTCGGAGGGTCCTATCCCGGTGCGCCGCCACAAAGAGGAGACTTGGCTGCCGGCCCAAGTGGCCTTTTACCAAGCCTGCCGGGACGATGGCTTCCCCCATGACCCGGACATGAACCACCCTGAATCCTGGGGCGTCGGGCCTATCCCGATGAACAACCCCAACGGCGTTCGCATGAGCACCTCGCTTACCTACCTGAACCCGGTGCGGCACCGGCTCAACCTGACCGTCCGGGCCAACGTCACCGTGCATCGAATTGTGGTCGAAGGCAAACGCGCCACTGGTGTCGACGTGGAAAGCGGCGACGAGAGGTTCATCGTCGAGGCTAACGAGGTGATTCTCAGCGCCGGCGGCATCGGCTCGCCCCAATTGATGTTGCTGTCCGGGATCGGACCGGCTGATCACCTGCGGGAAATGGGCATTCCGGTGGTACACGAGTCGCCTGGGGTAGGCCAGAACCTGCGCGACCACCCCAACGTGCGAGTGCCGGTGAAGGTGAAAGAGGACTTCCCCTTGGACCCGGAGGCCCCGCGCAGCCAACTGGGCCTGCGCTATACGGCAACGAGTTCCAAGGACCGGAACGACATGCAGATTATGCAGTCATCCTTCTCCTCTCCCATCGGCGGCGACCCGCTGGATGGTGAAGGTATCCGTTTCACCTGCGTCTTGGAGCTGGCCGTGGGAGCGGGTGAATTGAAGCTTGCGTCCACCGACCCTCACGACCAACCGTTGCTGAACTACCGTTACCTTGAAGACGCTTGGGACAGAGAGCGCTTGCGGGAAGGCGTCCGCATGTGCCTGAAATTCATGGAGAACGGTTCCTACAAGGACATCGTCGAGGAGTGCATCACCCCCACGGCTGAGGACCTGGTTTCCGACGAAGCCTTGGACCAGTGGTTGCTGCGCAACGTGACCACTACCCAGCACATCTCCGGTACCTGCAAGATGGGGCCCGACTCCGACCCCATGGCTGTCCTGGACCAGTATTGCCGGGTCCGGGGGATCGAAGGCCTGCGGGTAGTCGACGTTTCCACGCTGCCGGACTGTGTGCGCGCCAACACCAACGCCACCACCATAATGATCGCGGAGAGAGTGGCCGACTGGATGAAGTAACCCGGCAGAGTATTTAAATAGTCCCCTCATCCGCTGGGTGAGGGGACTTATCGGACACTCTCCAACACCAAATTCTAAAGAGAGGCATCATGATCACCGACTTTGGCTGTTTGTACGCCGGCCACGTGGACTTGGGAGATATTGGATTGGAGGCCACGGCGGTCAACAACCGCTGGTTCCCGGATGAGCACTTGAACACCATCTTCAACCGGACTACATCCATCGCAACGTTGATGGACCGGCTCGGCTACGACAGCTTCTGGATGGCTGAACATCATTTCCAACGGGAAGGAAACGAGTGCATCGGCAACCTGTTGATGCTGTACATGCATTTGGCCCACATCACCAAGAATCTGAAGTTCGGCTGCGGGTTCAACATCGCCCCCATGTGGCACCCGCTACGGCTGGCCGAGGACTTCGCAACGGTGGACATCCTCACCAAGGGAAGGGTCATTTTCGGTGTCGGCCGCGGCTACCACAGCCGGGAGGTGGACACCTTCGGCGCCCCCAGCACTCTCACCGATTCGGACGCCAACCGTGAGCTGTTCGAGGAGCAGGTGGAGGTGATGATGAAGGCCTTCAACGAAAAGTCCTTCTCCCATCACGGCAAGTACTACACCATCCCGCCACGTGTACCCTACCGGGGCTATGAACTTGAGGAAATCACCTTGGTGCCGCGTCCCCGGACACTGCCCGTGGAGTGCTGGCAGCCCATCGTCAGCGCCGGCCAAAGGGCCATGGACTTCATGGCTAAACACGGCATAAAGGGCATCATCGGCGGCGGAGCCGTGACCGGGGGCGCGTCGGATGAGGTGGTGGTGCGGTGGCGGGACACCCTAGCCCGGCACGGACGGGAAACTGAGTTGGGAGGCGACCTGGTCATCGGCATCCCCACCTACATCGCCGACACCGAAGAGCAGGGTATGAAGGAGTGCAAGCGGTTCTTTGAAGAGGACATGAAGATGTTCGCACCCTTGGGGTTCTTCCGGGGGATGACGGATGCTCAGCTTGCCGACTTGGCCGACCCCAAACGCGCGCCCACGGCGGGCCTGCCCAGCATAGAGGACGCGGTACGGGCCGGGTCCTGGCTCTGCGGTCCGCCGGAGCACATCACCGAGCGTCTCATGGAGTTGCAGGACAAGTACCCCGGCTTGGAAGGGGTCCACGTCGGCTGCACCCGTATGGGCACTCCCATCGACGTAATACTGGAGCAACTGGAACTGTTCGGCACCGAGGTAATGCCGACGTTCAAGAACCAGGTCCCATCTCCAAGTGAATAAACGCTGACTTAACCGCGGCAAAGCCGAAGCTCTGCGGTCGGGAATCCAGAGGTGAGAACCAATCATGTCAACCAAATTACCGGCGCCCTTCAATAGACCCAAACGGGAAATAGTTCGCCGCCTTGGTTTGGAAACCGCTGACTTGCCGCCGGACCCCATCTATGGTGTGCCGCTGGATCCGGACGCGCCCGATGACCACGAACCGTTGCCCGACGCCGTGCAGCAACTAAAACACGTCTACGATGCCGTGCAGACCCTCGAGGCATTTTTCTATGGAACTCCCGGCGTCCTGGTCAGCGGAGACACCCCCGTATACTACTTGGACGGGGAGGGCTCCCAACGGACCATCTACCCGGATTGCTACGTTGCCATCGGGGTAAACCCTATCTCCATCCGCCGCCGCAACGGTTACTTCATAAGGGAGGCGGGCCGTCCGCCGGCCTTTGTGCTGGAAGTCGCCTCCGAGACTACCCACACCAACGACACCGGCCCCAAGCGGGACCTGTACGCCAGGTTGGGTGTCGGGGAGTATTGGCGGTTCGACGCCACCGAAGAATTCTACCCTGAACCCCTAGCGGGAGAGCGGTTGGTGAACGGGGAGTACATTGCGATTGAAACGGTGCGCGGCACGGACGGTATCCTGCGGGGGCACAGCGAAACGTTGGGGCTGGACCTCTGCTGGGATGACGGCAGCCTGCGTTTTTACGACCCGGTGGACGAGACATACCTGCGCAACCTTGTGGAGGCGGAGGAATTGATCAAAGAGGAATCAGCCGCCCGGCGGGCCGCCGAGGAGCGGATACGGCAGCTTGAGGAACAATTGCGCAGCGGGCGTCAGGAGGAATTGTAGAATGACCGGCGATAACAGGGCCGTCCTGCATCAAGTAGATGGGCTGGAAGCCATCGAGGAGTGCTACCGGCGCGGGTGGACCGATGGCCTGCCGGTGGTGCCCCCGACGTTAGACCGCGTAACGGAGATGCTGGAATATGTCGGTCTCGCGCCGGACGAGGTCCTGGGCGAGGTTGAGGTGCGCCGCCGGATTTTGACGGCGGAACAGGCAGCGGCCAACGCCGTTATGGCCGGATGCCTCCCCAGCTACTTCCCCGTCGTATTGGCGACAATGCAGGCCCTCTTTGACCACGACCCCAACTGCATCCACGAAGCCTCTGCCGCCACCAACTCCCCGGGCATCTTCATGCTGATCAACGGCCCAATACGCCGGCGCATCGGGATCAACTGCACCGACAACCTGCTCAGCCCCGGGAACCGGGCCAACTCCACCATCGGCCGGGCCATCCGGCTGATACTGATAAACGTCTTCGAGCAACGGCCGGGCATCCTGGACCGTGGGTGCATGGGATCTTTGACCAAGCAGGGCGTCTGCTTCGGCGAGGATGAGGAGCGCAGCCCCTGGGAGCCGTTTCACGTGAGCCGAGGCTTCAAGGCGGAGGAATCCACGGTGACAGTGGCGACCATCCAGACCCCGGAGACCCTGGGAAACCGTTACGGGCAGACCGCTGAAAGCTTAATGGACGCCACCGCAGAGGGAATGGCATCCCATGGGCTGGCCCACTACTTCTTTAATAACACGCCCTGGTTCTGGATAGTGGGCCACTGGCACGCTGAGATGCTGGGCAGACAAGGCTGGGACCGAGCTGACATTCAACAATACGTTTGGGAGAAGGCTTGGCGTTCTAGGGCGCACCTGAAGAGATTGGGCGCCCTGCGGGGGGACATGACCGAGGAGGACGAGACAAGTCTGGTCCATGCGGCGTCCTCTCCGGAAGATATTCTGATCGTCAAGGCCGGCGGCGACAGCGGCATTTACAGCGAACTTATAATGAACTACTTCGGGGTGCTGGCTACCACAGTGCCCATCAAGGAACCGTAACCTGGCAGACCGAGGGAGAACGATATGACTACTCTTTCCGGCTCTACGGTCCAATTGGTTGACCCCACCGGGGCGGACCCCGGACTGCGCCCATTGAACTTGGCTCCCCGCCCGGTTGACCTGCGTGGCAAGCGGTTGGGGCTGCTGGACAACTCCAAGGCGAACTCGGATTACATCCTGAAGGCCATCGCCCGTATCCTCAACGAGGAGTACGAGTTTGCCGACGTGTTTCACGTCAAGAAGCACTCCGCCTCGCTGCCGCCGTACCCGGAGGTGGTAGCCGACCTGCACCGCCACGCCGACGTGGTCATCGCGGGCATAGGCGATTGAGGGGGTTGCTCGTCGGGCAGTTTGCACGACGGAATTACCTTGGAGCAGCAGGGACTGCCAACCGCCACTATCATCACCAGCGTCTTCGTAACCACAGCCAAGGCCTATACCCGGCTGATGGGAGTGCCGGAGTTCCCCTACTTGGTCTGCCCTCACCCGATCACCAACGTCGGCCCCACTGAACTGGACACCAGGGCCCGGGACCTTGCGCCCCAAGTGACCCGGTTATTGTTGGAAGGCCGCCTATAACCAGTATTTGAGGAGTTTGTAATGAAGATTTCCGTACAGTACGAAATGCAGCGGCCAACCTTGGACGACCACCGGGTGATCGAAGAGACCTTGGAGCAGTGCGTCCTGGCCGACGAATTAGGGTTCGACTACCTCTGGTTCGTGGAGCACCACTTTCTGACCGGCTTCTCGGCGTCGCCGTCGCCGGAGGTCTTTTACGGCGCCCTGAGCAAGATGACCAAGAACATCCGGCTGGGGTTCGGCGTCGTGATACTGCCCTACCACCATCCGGTGCGGGTCGCCGAAAGGGTCGCTATGCTGGACCACCTGTCCCATGGGAGGGTGGACTTGGGCACCGGACGTTCAGCGGTATACGAGCAGACCGGCATGGGCATTGACCCCCGCGAGACCAGGGGCATGTGGGAAGAGTCCCTGGAGATGATCCCTCAGATTTGGGGGTCGGACTGGTTCGAGTACGAGGGCAAGTATTGGAACGTGCCGTCGCGCCAAGTGCTGCCCAAGCCCTACCAGAAGCCGCACCCGCCCCTGTGGGTCGCAGCGCTCCAGCCGTCCACCTATCAATTGGCGGCGGAGAAAGGCATCGGCGTCTTATCCTTCGGCGCCAGTGCTCCCAACGTTCTGAAGCCCCACATCGACGCTTACCGCGAGACCATCAAGAACGCCAAGCCCGTTGGGGCCGTGGTCAATGACCAATGGTGCAGTTCTACTCTGGGTTACTGTGGCGAGAACAACAAGGAGGCCCGGGAATTGGCGGTGGAGTCCATCAAGAACTTTTTCGGCCCAGGGCGTCCCTACGTTCAAGACCAGAAGGACATCTACGCCAGGCTGCTGGAGAACTGGGGCGGCATCCCGGAAGACCTTCAGCAGAACTTCCAACGCTATGTTGACTTGGGTAACAACCAACAGGATGAGGTAGTCGACCTCTCGGGAGGCTCGGCAATCTCCTACGCAATCTGGAACCAGTTGGATGCCGACACTCTGTGCGACCGGGGCGTGGTAATCGGCGGCGACCCTGACAGTTGCATCAAAGCCCTGAAGCTCCATGAAGAGGCGGGCTGCGATCAGATGATGATCATGATGCAGACGGAGAGTATCCCCCACGAAAAGGTGATGAAGTCGATTGAGATGTTCGGCAAGTACGTGCTGCCGGAGTTCCAGAAGTAAAGATAGCAACCGGTCGTCGTCGTTGCGGCTTTGAACCGGAACCCATAAATCTTTAGGGCGCTTGAACCTTTGGCAAAGCCTCCGACTTGAACACCAAAGGGCCTCCGGCAGAATAGCCGGAGGCCCTTTAACGTAGCAAACCAGTGGGCGGACTTTGGGGCGCCGCTTAGTCCAGACCCAATACTTTCCGCAGGTCCCGGATGGTCTCGGCGCGCCCGCGGGTAGCCCGGCGTGTCCGGCGGCCGATGGGCTCATTCTCCACTTCGGGCACAATCTTCATTGCCACGAACACCGGCCCGGTCTCGCTCATGATTTTCTCAATGCTGGTGGAGAAGTCCTCGATGTTGTCGAACTCGTACGCCGCCGTGTACCCGGCTTCTCTGGCCATCCCAGCGTAGTTAATCTCCTGGGCATTGGGCACGGGCTGCCCGCCGGTGGTGGCGTAACACTCGTTGTCCATCAGCAAGTGGAGGAAGTTCTGCGGCTTCTGGCCGGCGATTGTCGCCAGAATGCCCATGTTCATCAGCAGTGAACCTTCCGAATCGAACAGCACGACCCTCTCGTCGGGCTGCGCCAAGGCCAGCCCCAGGGCGGCGGCGGTGGTATGGCCCATTGCGCCCCCCAAAGCCAGGTCCCTGTCCTGGTTAGTGGTGTGGTCCGCCCAGTGCCGACCAGCGGTGCCGGTGACTATAACTATGGAGTCTTCCCGGTGTGGCTGAAAAGCCTGGAACATTGCATCGGCGTCGATCAACGTATGCCTCCTGATGTCGGTATTCCCCGAGTTATGTTTCTGGTGTCAGGGCTTGGTAGCACAATAACTCCCGGTGCGCCAAACCTGGCTATCCTCAATTATCCCCTTCCGGGGAGAAGGAGGTTAACAGTGTACTACCTGTTGAATCCGTGATATTCGTCGCCGACCAGGACCGCAACCGGCCGCTTTTGGGACTTGGCTTCTTCAAAAGCTATGGAGATGCGGGACGCGTCCTCGTCATGCTCGACCAAGTAGTAATTGATGCCCATGGCGTGCAGGAAGGGCTCGGTGTAGCGGGCCGCACTGTCGCTGACGACCCCGTGCCGGGTCCAGCCGCGATAGCCAATGACCAGCACCAAAGGGAAGCCGGAGTCCAGCGCCATACCGCGGATCGAGTCTCCCGACTCCATCATGCCCGTATTTTGAATGACGCAAACCGGCACCTTCCCGCCTACCAACAACCCCAAGGCTATCGCGAAGGTCTCCCCTTCCCGGGATGCCGGGACAATGCTCAGCCAAGGCTGCTCCACCATCAGTTCGTACAGATAGTTGGTCTCGCTGTCGGGTATGGTGACTACGTGAGTGACCCCGTTCTTCTTGAACTCTTCTACCAGAGTCTCGGGCCGCAGCAATGCCGATTGCTGGTGAACCATCGAAATTCCCCCTTGTAGTATGGGTGAATGGTTGCTTGGCTGCCTTGCACAGCCCCGCGTGCCACGCTTATGTAAAGGGTTGCGAACATTCGCATTATAGTTAGCAGCCTGTCGCCGGTCAATTGCGGGATGACGTGAGGCTCCATAGGGCGTTCTCCCGACGACGGGGACGCGCTCACCCTATAGGAATAGGAACATAGGGCATGTTTTTGGACTGATCTATCGGCCGGCGCTCGATGAACGCTAGCCGCCGCTCCCTGCATTCCTCTGACGCCACGTAGTCGGGGATGTGCTCTTGCACCGGGCTTCTCTCCGGGAACACGAAATGGTCGTGCTGGTTGTAGGAGATTTTCTGCATCTGGAGGATGACCGGGCTGACCCGCTTGATGTCCGCAATCCACCGGTCCACCTCTTCCCAAAGCTGGGTGTGCTCCACAACCTTGTTCACGAGGCCCATTTCGTAGGCTTCCTGGGCGGTGTACTGCCGACAGAGCATCCACATCTCCCGTGCCCGTTTCTGCCCGATTCGGGCGGCCAGAGAGGCAACGGTATGTCCGGCTGCCGGGCTGCCCACCCGTGGCCCGGTCTGGCCAAAACGGGACCGGGTAGTGGCGACGGTGAAGTCGCTCTCGTAGGCCAGAATGTTGCCCGACCCGATGGCGTAGCCATCCACGGCGGCGATGACAGGCTGGGGCATCTCGCGAATAACCTGGCTGTAGCTGACGGCGGCGGTTCCCCGGTAGTCGTCATGTTCCAACTCGGGGTCGTAACTCTGGTCGTTTCCGGTGCAGAAGCCGTTGGGACCTGCCCCGGAAATGACCACCGCCCTGATCGAGTTGTCCCCGGCGGCGTCCAGAAGGGCATTGGCCATTTCGTTCATCGTAATGCCCCGCTTGGCATTGTAGGTCTCCGGCCTGTTGAGCAGCAGCCAAGCCACGCCGTCCCGCTTTTGGAACACGATGTCCGAGTATCCGTTCGAGCCTACGATTGGCCCCTGATAGTTGGAAAACTTCTGGTCGGCCATGTCGACCGCCTCTTACAGCACCCCTTGAAGGCCCCCGGGCGTCGCGTCGGCGCGCGCAGTACCGCTTATCGCGTCCTCGCCTCGTGACGCGCTGATGCCTTTGGTTGCCAGCCAGCGGGTGTAGCCGCGACTGAAATCGTGAAGCGCAGGACAAGTCTCATGGGAGAAGTCCAACCGTTGCCCGGCCGCCAAGCTGTCCACCGTAAACGCGAACCTGGCTTGGTCCGCATCCGCAGGTTTATCAAGGCTGACGTTGACCCTGACTCCTGCCTCCGCATAATCCTGACTGCTTTCGAATTTCATTGTGAAAGGCATGTTTCCCCCGGGTAGTTGCAGATTTGAGTACGCGGCCATCGCTCGGTGTACTTGTCTGAATCAGGATTCTTAAACCTAAAATTGAAGGATTAGCAGGATAATGGCGTCCATCTTGAAAATCCTGTGTTTAGCCACACCCTCATCCTCAGGCAGGGTTGTCAAGGTTCATAAGGGTGTCCATCACATTTTTGGGTGCCCAATCGGAGATGTTAGATAGCCGGACATTTGCGGACATTCCTTGACATTTTCACCTCAGAATGGGCCAGGGAAGAAGGGCGGAATTTTCGATAACACTCCCATTTCCTCTCGTTTCCTCCCATTTCGCATCGCTTGCAGAAGTGTTGAACTTGCTTCCGGGCCGGGGAGCAGTATGTCAGGCAGGTCTATGATGTCTATGATAAAGAAGTGTTACCGGGGATGGGAAGGGGCAAAGTGTCATAAGACACCGTCCGGATTTTAACGCTGGCAACGGCAATTGGAGAGCGTGAGAAATCGCCGCAATCGAACCTCGCGTTACAAGCTTTCCAAAAATGTGACGGACACCCGGTTCATAACGGCAGCTTGCGCACGTTCAAGCGGTGGAGTATCTTAAGCGTCTCAGCACCTTTCCCAACTTCCGTATGTGCGATACTAATGCGTTCCTTTCTTTTGTCTTCGAAAGAACCTCTTTTGTTCAGATTATAGATGTCCCAAAAGACCCCGTCGGTAAGTACCCCAAAGCCTGCCCTAAGCCCTCTGCAATAACCTTTTAGTTGGTTCACGTCACGCTGGCTCCAATTTATCCACTGTTCGTCGCTAGGGCACGTTTCATCGTCGCTCTTTTCCAGGATAGCATCTATATCTCTAGCTTGGACTCCCTTCGCTTCAAGCAGCATTACGGGATTTTTTAATTCTGGCACAAGGAAAGCATAATCTACTTTCCCGGCGTTGCGTGGGTACTCCATGGCAACTTCTTCAGGGTTAGTTAAATTCCAATCTAATGCCGTCAGCATTCGGTCAACTAGCGAGTACCGAGTCCTCTGTTCGCCTAGTAATTCGTGCCCATGTGAGAGTACACGGGCGCGAACATCGCTAATCGCCTCTTCAATGTCCAAAACGTACTTCGCTTTCCGGGGCATGTTAAGAACCTCGCTAATCCTGATTCGTCTCCCAAGTAATCAGCATTTCCTTCATTGGCTCCCGCCAAAGGGGGAGGTAGCCGTTGGGGGTTGACCGGAACAGTTCGTCGACGTAGGTGCTGATGACTCCGCCGGCGCGGAGGTGGTCGGACTCGTGCAGCCACGAGCTTTGAAGGGCCATTTGCACTGCCGCCTCTTTTGTACGGGGCAGGTCCACCTCCCACCACGGCGGCTCCGGGAGGACACACACGTCGGGCAGGATACCCATCTCCCAAAGGACCGCCAGCAGGTCCTGGTGACCCGACACCGGGGCTTGGTCTTCTCCGTAGACCAACCGGAAGATGCGCCCGTCGCGGTGGGGGGGCGGTATACTCCAGATCGCTATGATTACCCTGCGTCGCGCTGCCGCCTCCATTTTCCTAACGAATTGGACGATGTCGCGGACGAAGTAGGTCACGTCGGCAGTAAAGACCACGTCTCCCTCGATACCCTCAACGTCCAGCCAGTCGGATTGGACAAGCCTGGCGTTGGCGATGCCCGCTTCGGACGCAGACCCGGTGAACTCGGCTCCCATGCCCGGGGAGCGGTCCACATTGACCACCTCGCGGCAACACAAAGCCATCGGCAGGCCCACCCTGCCCGCGCCGCCGCCCACTTCCAGAAACACATCCTGGGGCTTCAAATACTCCGCAACCGCCTTCAAATTAGGCGTTAATTGACGGTGGGGACCGAAACGAAACAAGCGGGCCAACCGCCCCGTCCAGATGTCTCCTTGAGGCTGGGAGCCGAACAAACGGCGCTCCTGTTCTTCCACGCCGTCAATATAGGCGGCGAACCTCTCTGCTGCGCTCATGGGCGACTTCATTTCGGGCAGACTACCTCCCTGCAATAGCGCAAAACTACGACGCGGCTACTCTAGCCGTTCCATCTTAATGCTAACACCGACCATTCTTAGACCGTCAGAGGGGACTTAGAAGTCTCACGCGAGAGTGTAATGGAATCAAAGGAGTTTGGAGCCGGAAGAAAGCTGGAAATGGCCTGCCGGGCACCAGAGTCATCCGCTGCCAAGGGCCGTTAGGAACCAAGCTAACCTAATACAAGTGGCAAGACACGAAATGGTTCGGTGTTACTTCTATAACCTGAGGTATCTCAACAGAGCAATGGTCCATCACAAAAGGGCAACGGGGATGAAAGTGGCACCCGTCGGGCGGATTTAATGGCGAAGGCACCTCACCCGCTAATACCATCTCCTCTTGCTGTACGTCGGGGTGAGAGGGCAGCGCCGCGGACATCAAAGCCTTGGTGTAGGGGTGCAACGGATTGCTGAAGAGCTCCCGGACCTCCGCTAACTCCACTATCTGCCCCAAGTACATCACGGCCACCCAGTTACACATGTACCGCACCGTCGCCAAGTGGTGGGCGATCAACAAATAGCTGATGCCATATTCCTTCTGCAGGTCCTTGAGCAGGTTCATGATCTGGGCCCTGATGGAGACATCCAGCGCCGACACCGGTTCGTCAAGCACGATGATCTTAGGATTCAAAGACAAGGCCCTGGCGATTGCCAGCCGTTGCCGTTGCCCGCCGCTGAATTCGTGGGGGTAAAGCTCGGCGTGGTAGGGACTTAATCCGACGTTTTCCAACAACCCCATCACCCGGTCACGGATTTCCCTCCTGGATAACTGGCCGTTGATGACCAGCGGCTCCGCGATCAAGTCCTTTACCCGCATTCGCGGGTTAAGGGAACTCCA
Source organism: Dehalococcoidia bacterium (assembly GCA_965261795.1). Classification (GTDB taxonomy): domain Bacteria; phylum Chloroflexota; class Dehalococcoidia; order Lucifugimonadales; family UBA3495; genus CBDCFV01. The sequence continues at coordinate 2,178,226 of OZ253476.1, read as the reverse complement.
CGGGTCCTGGAACACCGCTTGCACCGAGCTCCTGTACTCCCGCCTCTCGGCATCGCTGGCCTTATGGACATCCTCCCCATGAAACAGGATGTTGCCACCCGTGGGATCCTCCAGCATAAGGACCATCTTGGCGGTTGTGGTCTTGCCGCAACCCGACTCGCCCACGATGCCCAGAGTTTCGCCGGCGCGAAGCTGGAAGGAAACACCATCCACCGCCTTGATCCATCCCGTAACCCGGGAAAGCACAATGCCCCTGGTGACCGGGAAGTGTTTTTTCAGGCCCCGGGCTTCCAGCAGCACTTGGCCGGGTTGGACTTCGTTGTCGCGGAGGGCGGGCGTAGTCATGCTAATTTCCAACAAGCAGAGTAATGACCCTCGTTTACCGGGAATTCCGGCGGGTATTCCTGGCGGCAACGGTCCATCGCGTAAGCGCAACGGTCAGCAAACGCACAACCAACAGGAAGATCGTGAAGGGTGGGCGGTTGCCCTTCGATGGCGTAAAGACGGTCCACGTCCTCTTCCATCGTGGGCACCGAGGCCAGGAGAGCTTCCGTATATGGATGGGATGCGTTGTTGAAGATGTCTCTCACGCTTCCCATTTCCACGATTTTGCCAGCATACATCACCGCCACACGGTCGCACATCTTGGCGACGATACCGAAATCGTGGGTGATGAATATGAGCGACATGTCGGACTGCCGTTGCAGGTCTTTCAGCAGATTAAGGTACTGGGCTTGGATAGTAACGTCTAGAGACGTTGTCGGCTCGTCTGCAATCAGCACCATGGGCTGGCAGGAAATTCCGATGGCACCCACAACTCTCTGGCGCATACCGCCGCTCATCTGGTGGGGGTAGTCGCGAATCCTGGTCTCCGCCGCGGGTATGTTTACCTTCCGCAGTACATCCAGAGCCCTCTCCATCAAGGCCCTCTTCGGAATATCCTGATGAATCCTGATGGCCTCGGTCACTTGGCTGCCTATGGTAAACACGGGGTTCAAAGAAGACATGGGGTCCTGGATGATTAGCCCGATCTTACTTCCTCGCACCTTGGTCATCTCATCTTCCGACAGACCGAGCAGGTCTTGCCCGTCGAGCACGATGCTCCCCTCCACGATCCGCCCTGGGGGCGATGGAATAAGCCGCATCAGCGAAAGCATGGTGACCGATTTGCCGCAACCCGATTCTCCTACGATTCCGAGGGTTTCTCCTCGCCGAAGGTCGAAATTCACCCCGTCAACCGCTTTGACAGTCCCCCATCTAGTGCGGAAATAGGTCCGCAGGTCTTTTACGTCCAATACTACGTCGGAGGTCTTGTCGATTGTCGTCACGATGTTCCGAACCTACCTATGGAATATTGAAATCGGGGCCCTTTCACTCTAATTGCCTCAGCCTGGGGTCGAAACGGTCACGGGCCCAATCCCCCAGGAAGTTGAGCGCCATCACCACCAAGAAGATGCACACGCCGGGGAAGAAAGCGATCCACCACGCGTCGGCTAAATAGGTTCTACCGTCCGCTATCATCGCTCCCCAGGAAGGCTTCGGGGGAGGCACTCCCGCTCCCAGGAAGCTAAGTATAGCCTCGGCCAGGATCAGTTGTCCTACCCGCAAAGTAGCGATGACGATCACTGTGTTGGTCACGCCCGGAAGTATGTGGGTTGTCAGAATACGAAACGTGCCGGCCCCAGCTACCTTGGCCAAGGCCACATAGTCCCGCTCTTTCAGGGTCAGCACTTCAGCCCGGACATTGCGTACGAACGGCGTCCAAGCCAGAAGGGCCAGCAGGCCATAAAGGACAGCGAAGTTCTGTCCCAGCACGATAACCAAGGCCAGAGCAACTATCAGGAAGGGCAACCCCAACCAGATATCCACCAACCGCATGATGATCTCATCCAGATGACGGCCAAACCTGGGCGATATTTGGTCGGCGTACCCCGCAATCAGCCCCAAACCCGTGCCCACCACCAAGCCGCTCAACAAGGAGATGGCCGCGACAAACAAGGTAACCCTGGCAGCGTGGATCAGCCGGCTCAGTATATCCCATCCTACTTCATCGGTGCCCAGCCAATGCGCCGAACTGCCGCCCTTTTGCAGCACTACCGCAACTTGATCGCCCAGTTGGGCGTCCGGATTAATCACCCGGGCGTTTCGCAAGGAAATTTGAGAGGTGGCCTCTGCACGAAACTGGTTTACACTTTGAACCACTGTTTTTGGGGTGGTCTTTTCACTGGACCAGAAAGGGGCAATGTTACGGTCTGTCGAAGTACCTTCGGCGTACCCATAGGGCGCAAACCCAGGATACTCCAATCCTCCGATCTTGATAGGAGGGCCGAATATCCCGATGATAACCAGCGCCACCAAGACAAAGGTGGACACCATGGGCCAACGGCGAAGGGTGGAAACCATTTCCTGGGCTTGAGACACCCAAGTCTTGCGTGAGACAAACAACTCTGCTTTGGCAGCCATGATTCCCCTATGCGTAGCGGATGCGGGGGTCGACGTAGGCGTATATTACGTCGGTAACGAAGTTGACCCCCACATACATCAGAGTAAAGAGCAGCACACAGCCGGTCATTAGTGCGAAATCATTGTCTACTGTTGCTTCCACGGCCAGCCTTCCCAACCCCGGCCAAGCGAACACGGTCTCCACCACCACCGTCCCGGTGATAAAGCCAGCCAGGATCAGGGAAGAGAACGTAAGGGGGGCGATGATGGCATTCCTGAACGCATGCTTCCACACCAGTACCGACCCGCCTACTCCCTTGGCCCGGGCCAGTTTCATGTATTCCATGTCCAGTACTTCCAGCATTGCCGAGCGGGTGAGCCTCATATAGCCGGCGGCGGCGAACCAGCCCAGTGTCAATGCGGGCAAGACGTAGCTGTTCAGGTTCAGCCCTGAGTCGTACTGGTACGCGGCAGGCACCCATCCTAATTTGACCCCGAATATCAATATGCCCATGATACCGATCCAAAAAGGCGGCAGCGTCTGGCCCAGCAAGGCAAACACACGGGCTATAGCATCCCATATGCCTCCTCGCTTCACCGCCGATACCACGCCCAGCGGAATGCCTACTATCGTGGCGAACGCCCATGCCACTGCCGCCAAACGAAATGTAGCGCCGATTCGGGTGACGATGATCTCGGACACCGGCCTTTGATCCAGGAGGGAGTTCCCCAAATCTCCTCTAACGGCTTTACCTAACCAGATGGCGTACTGGAATATCACGGGTTTATCCAGACCCATCTCCTCGCCAAGCTTTTCCCAAGTTGCTTCGGGAATACCGTAGCCGCCCTCTTGGGCGTAAATCAGTCTGGGGTCCCCCATCACCCTGGAGAGGGCAAATACCAGCACCGTAGCACCGATGAGCGCCAGGAGCGTGTAAAAGAAGCGTCTCAGAAGGAACTGTTGCAACGCGGCCTCCAGGCCAATTGAAGAATAAACTGCCGCCCGTGGGTTGGCTACCAAGCTCCGTCGCTATAGATTCCAGACAACAAACAGGTACTATTGCAGATTAATGCTTGGACAGTCCGTCCGCAAGCCTAAAGGGGTGGGCTGTCCAAGTCAGCACCCTTCGTTCCTACCCTTGGACCTTTCCGGTACCAAACATCCTCTTAGGCCGAGCGCTAAGAGGATGTCCCGAGAGTTTGTTCTCACTGTTAGAGAGTGCAGGAAGGCCCTTCTCCCAAACATAGAAGGGCCTTCCAAACGGCCTTCTAGCACAGCACCAATGACTCAGCGCTGGCGAACCCGCTGAGATTGCTGTTGGCTCCAGGCCACGGCTTCCAACCGCAGATTACCTTGGGATCGTACACTTGAATCCACGGGACACCGGCCACGCCGGGCATCAACATTTCTTGGTGCATATAGTCAAAATAAGCTTCCGCCAGTGGGGCCCGCTTCTCCGGGTCATTCTCCTGGCTCATCTTGAGCATCGTTTCAGCCGAGAACGGGTTCTCAAGCCCGGCGCCAAACCCTCCCCTAGTGAAGGAACTGGTTGGAGCCCCCTTAGCGAAATGGAATGGGAAAATGTTCCGTCCATCGTCTGCGGTAGATATCCAGGGAGTGGAAGTTGTGCGTTGGACCAAACCAGGTCTGAACTTGCTGTATTGAACGTTTTCCAATTTCATATTAACGTTCAAATGTGTCAGCCAAGAGCCGGCGATAGTCTTCCCGAACTCGGGCACTGCTCCGCTGGGGCCCACCCACACAGGTATATCGAACCCGTCGCCGTAGCCCGCTTCCTCCATGTATTGCTTGGCCTTCACCGGGTCGAAGGGGACCTCCCACTTGTCCTGCCAGGAGGCGTCGTTGATGGAGATATAGCCAATCTCCACTGGCTCGCCGATGCCTTGCAGGATGTTATCGAAGATCTCCTGCTGGGGAATGGTCATGGCCAAAGCCCACCGGACCTTCCTGGCGCGTTCCATGGAGTCGGGATCGTCAGGATTGCCGACCCAAGGTATGTTAGATTCGAGCGCTGTCTCCAAGCCTGTCAGGTCAAGGGCCTCGCTGGTCAATATATGCTCCTTCTCCCAGTAATTACCGGAGAAGTATAACGCGAAGAGCCGGATCAGCCCGGTGCGGTCCTGGATCTGGTATCCCTTGTCGCGCAGGGCGACTACATCCTTGGAAGCCAACTCTCCCGCGATTTGCCAGTCGCCGGTTTCAAGGCCCGCCGCGCGTCCGGCGGTTTCCGGCACCTCAAGAATCCTTACGGTTTGAACTGTGGCGGGTGCGCGCCAGTGCTCGGGCACCGCTTCCACGACGATACGAGTGTTCTTTTCCCATTCGACGACTTGGTAAGGCCCTGTCCCAACCACTGTATCCCGCATCTTTTCCACGGCCTGTTCTTCGCCCATCTCCAATACATACTCGTCGAACAGTTGTTTGCTGAAGATGCCGGCGCTCTGCCAGAAGGTACTGAACCTGTGGAGAATGCCCCGACTGTCGAAGGAGAAGTAGTGGAGACGGACGGTCTCGTCGTCCAATACTTCCATGCGGTCGATCAGGGGAGCGAAGTCTCCCGCTTGCCCGTGGGTGCTGTCGGGGTTGGTGCGCCCGTTGGCGTCATTGAAGCTCCAAGCCACGTCGGCGGCAGTCATGTCCATGCCGTTTTGAAACTTGACACCCTGCCTGATCTTGAAGTCAACGTAGGTTGGGGGTACGTTATCCTGGTCAAAATCCCAACTGAGCGCCAAGCGAGGTTTAATTTCGACTTCGCTGCCGGTCACGTCATCCTTCCAGTCCGACATGAACAGTGTTTCGGCGATGCCGATCTGGTAAATGGTCTCGGCGCAACCGGCGGTACAGAATCTGGGAATGCCGGACCCGGTCCGCGTCCCAAGGACTGCTATGGTTATCGTGCCGGCCGCTTCCGCTGATGCGGGCGCGTCCGTCTTCATTGGGGCTGCGGTGGCTTCCATTTTTTCCTCAGCCTTGGGAGCTTCGGTCGCCGCCATTTTTTCCTCAGCCTTGGGAGCTTCGGTCGCCGCCATTTTTTCCTCAGCTTTTGGCATCGCCGTTGCCGCGGGAGCCGCGGGAGCACCCCCTCCGCACGCGACAATGCTTGCCAAGACAAATGACAATAAACTCGAAACTAAGAGAACCCGAAACCAGCGTCGCGTCATGTCTTTTTCCTCCAGGCAGTTAAGTCGACCCTTCAAGCAATACCGTCGCGGTTAAGAGCGGAAACATATACGAATACAGCGGTATTATCGCGATATTTAATATGTTTAACTTGAATTTGTCAACCACGGAATATGTCAACCACAGAATGATATAGAGCATGTACAGACTATTCGTCATTAATTCCCATGTCATGCCGTATCTTGTTATGTTGCATTGAAAGCAGCCGAATATCGGCTCTACGACGTCAGGAAAGAGGTTGTGTTAGGATATGATGAGGCATCAGACATACGGCAGTATCACCCTTTCAGGGACACTTAAGGTGTTTATGAACCTCCACATCCATGCTCCAGGCATGGTTTGCCAACCCCAGCCTTGGTAACGGCCATGGGACTCACTACGACGGTTGGCGTCAGGCTGATATTCGGCGTCGTTTTAGGCATGTTTTTGTCTTTGGGCGGATTTTTCGCCGCTTGGCTGATCGCTCCCCAGGGCCAAACGCTGCCCCTCGGCTTTTTGCTCGTTGGCTCCGGTGTAGGCGCAGGTATCGGCGGCTTTTTGGGCTGGCTCAAGCCGGAGGTTTCCAAACCGGTGTTGGCGATTCACGTCGTACTGGTGTTGGCTGGAGGCGTGGCCGGTTCGTGGTGCGGTTGGGTTCTAAGCCAAATGTTGTTCCCGGAAGGCATGTACAACCCGGGGGCCTCCTTCAGGACCCCTCCCTTTATCGGCGCGATAGTAATCGCCGCCCTCGGGACAAATCTGTTCGCGGGCATCTTTTACATCTTCAGGGCTTGGCGCTTTCGCGAGTATTAGGAAGGCTCCCCGTTGCGCTGCACTTCCCTTCCGCGCCACTTCAAGCCCGCCTGATGATATACTCTCGGTGTCCACCCGCCCCCTGCTGGGCAAGATTCTCCGCAAGCGGGGCATTCCTGAAGACACGACCACTTGGAACAGGAGAGGGGAAATGCGAACTGTTGACGCCATCGCCGAAATTCTAAAGCGGGAAGGGGTTGAAAACCTTAGCTGCTTCCCCACAACTCCGATGATCGAGGCGGCTGCCGAGGCAGGCATCCGGCCTATTATTTGCCGCCAGGAGCGGGTCGGGGTGGGCATTGCCGACGGATTCAGCCGGGCCACCAACGGTGAACGAATGGGAGTGTTCGCCATGCAGTACGGCCCGGGGGCGGAAAACGCTTACGCCGGCGTAGCTACTTCCTACTCCGACTCGGTGCCGGTGCTCCTGCTGCCTTTGGGCCATCCTCGTTCCCGGCAGGGAATCCTTCCCCATTTCAGTTCCATGACCAACTACGCCGGTGTGAACAAATACATCGAGCAAATCAACACCCCCGAGCGGACTTCGGAGGTGATGCGGCGCGCGTTCGCCGCGCTGCGCCAAGGCCGGACCGGGCCCGTGATGGTCGAGATCCCCGCCGATGTCGCCGTGGCGGAAGTTGCGGAAGAGGACTTCTTCTATCAAGTCAGCAGGCCGGTGCTGGCGCAGGCCAATCCCAGGGACGTGGAAGCGGCCGCCCAAGCCCTGTGCAACGCCAGGCATCCCGTCATTCACGCCGGGCAGGGGGTGCTATACGCCAACGCCACCGATGAGCTTGTGGAGTTGGCCGAGTTGTTGCAAGTCCCGGTGATGACCACGCTGCTGGGCAAGAGCGCCTTTCCGGAGGTACATCCCTTGGCGCTGGGAAGCGGAACCGGCGTTATGTCCGGCACAGTACGTCACTTCGTGAGCCGGGCAGACGTGATGTTCGGCATCGGCAGCAGCTTCACCAAGCATGGCATGTGCATGAACATTCCTCCGGGCAAGACCATGATTCAAGCAACCAACGACCCCAGGGACATCAACAAGGACTACGCCATCGATTATCCCATTGTCGGGGACGCCAAGCTGGTCCTGCGGCAGATGATTGAAGCGTGCAAGGACATCGTAGGAAACAGCCGCTCCGGGGACCAAGCCGCGGCCAACGAGATTCGCTCGACCCGCGACGCTTGGCTGGCGCAGTGGAACGCCAAGCTGACCAGCAACCAAGCCCCAATCAATCCCTACCGGGTGATATGGGACTTCATGCAGGCCATCCCACCGGAGGACGCCATCGTCACCCACGACTCCGGCAGCCCCAGGGACCAGATAGTGCCCTTCTACCGCTCCAACGGGCCGCGCACCTACTTGGGTTGGGGAAAGTCCCATGGCTTGGGCACCGGGCTGGGGTTGGTCATCGGCGCAAAGATGGCCAAGCCTGAGAAGGTCTGCGTCAACTTCATGGGCGACGCGGCGTTCGGCATGACGGGCTTGGACTTCGAGACTGCGGTCCGGTCCAACCTGCCGATAATCACCGTGGTGCTCAACAACTCCACCATGGCGGTTGAGACCGATGCTATGCAGGCCTCGCACCGGCTGTACAACACCCGCGACCTGGGCGGAAACTACGCCGATATGGGCCGGGCCATGGGCGGGTATGCCGAGCGGATTGAAGACCCCGCCGAGGTCATTCCCGCGTTCCAGCGGGCCCGCCGCGTTACGGAACAGGACGGCAGAGCAGTCTTGTTGGAGTTCATCACCAGCGCGGAAACGGAGAGGTCCTATCCCAGGGGATTTTAAGAAGTCCCCCCGACCCTAACCTCCTAAATTTGCGACAGGAGCCCGACGATGGCACAGAAATCCAAGTACCTGTTTGTGGCCAGCATGGATGTGGAAGCGGCCAAGGAAGCCTTATTTAACGAGGTCTATGACACCGAGCATTGCCCGGAATTGAGCAAAGTGGCGGGAGTCGGCAATATCACCCGGTTAGAGACCCAGCCGTTCAAGGTGCTGATAGGGGGCGAGACACGGACGATACAGCCGGACGGCCAGCCCCGGTTTCACGCCATGTACGAGATAGAGAGTCCTGATGTTCTCATATCGGATGCGTGGGGCGAGTCCGTGGAGTTGGGTCGCTGGCCGGAGCATGTGCGCCCCTATACCACCAACCGCCGTCACACGCTGCTGAAGCTCACCTATCCGCAGGGGTAGAGACGGCAGATGTCCAATGGAGCCCTTGACGGGGTAAGGGTACTGGACCTTACTCACCACATTGCCGGGCCTTGGTGCACCAAGCTGCTGGCCGACTATGGGGCGGATGTCCTTAAAGTCGAACCGCCGGGCGGCGACCCTGCCAGGGGCATGCCGCCGTTTTTCCATGACGAAGTGCACCAGGACAAAAGCCTGGTGTTCCTGTACCTGAACACCAGCAAGCGCGGTATTACCTTGAACCTCAAGTCGTCCGAGGGGGAAAAGGTCTTTTTCGAACTGGTCAAAGACACCGACGTGCTGGTGGAAAACTACTCGCCGCGGGTGATGCCATCCTTGGGCCTTGACTACCAAACCCTGCGGGAGCACAACCCCTCCTTGGTGATGACATCAATCTCCAACTTTGGTCAGACGGGGCCGTACCGGGACTACAAGGCTACCGAGATAGTAGCCTACGCCCTGGGCGGCCTGATGTATATCTTCGGCAACTATGACCGGGAACCCCTCAAGCATGCCCTGCATCAAGCCCAGTTCAAGGCCGGCGCAGACGCCGCGTCCGCTGCCTTGATGGCCCTTTACCACCAGCGACTCACCGGCGAGGGGCAGCACGTCGACGTGTCGGTACAGGAGGCCATTGCTTCTACGCTGCGGGATGTGGTGGACAATTACACCTACACCGGCGCAGTGCGGCGGCGGCAGCCCAACCATAGCGGCGACCTGACCCGGTTGAGGGCAGCTTCCGATGGTTATATCCTGCCCAATCCCGGCATCGGCGCCGGTCTGAATTGGCGCTCCGTGGTGGAATTTCTGGAAGAGCCGGAGCTTGACGACGAGCGGTTCGCCGATGCGTCGGCCCGACTGGCCAACGCGGAGGAGCTTGGCAAAATTCTTGACCGGTGCTTCGAGACTAAAAAGAAAACCGACGTCTTCTATGAGGCTCACGAACGCCGCTTCATCTATGGGATAGTGCAATCTCCGGAAGAAGTGTTGGATAACCCCCAGTACCATCACCGAGGTTACTTCGTTGAGCAGGACCACCCCATTGTTGGCTCAATAACGTATCCGGGCGCTCCCTTCATCATGTCCGGCGCCCCTTGGGAAGCCTCGTTGCCAGCCCCTTCCCTGGGAGAGCACAACGAGGAAATTTTACGGGGCAGGCTGGGCTACTCCGTCGACGACTTGGCCCGGCTCCGGGCCGCGGGGGTGGTCTGAGTATGGCGGGGCCGTTGGCGGGAGTACGGGTCTTGGAGATGGGCCAATTAATCGCCATTCCGTGGGCGATGAAGATGCTGGCCGACATGGGCGCCCAAGTCGTTCGCTTGGAGTCCACCCTGCGCATGGAAAGCTACCGGGGTGACTCGCTGTACCAGAACGACATCAGCGGCGAGTTCTGGAACCGGGGCGGCAACTTCTACGAGCAGAACCGGAACAAGCTGGGCATCACCCTGGACTTGAGCAAGCCGCAAGGGTTGGGCTTGTTGAAGGAACTGGTGGCGATAAGCGATGTTTTCGCCGAGAACTTCACCCCACGGGTCATCAGGAACTTCCATCTGGAGTACGAGGACCTGCGGCGCATCAAGCCGGACATCATCATGGTGTCGTCCACCGGCTATGGGTTCACCGGCCCTTGGGCCAACTTCGGGGCCACCGGCCCAGCCACCGAGGGCGCGTCGGGCTTGGCCTACATGACCGGCTACGCCGACGGGCCCCCGGTGCTTCCGGAGATACCCTACACCGACTACACCGCCGGAGAGCAAACGGTATTCGCCGTTATGGCCGCGTTGATGCATCGGCTGAAGACCGGACAAGGCCAGTTCATCGACGTGTCCCAGTCCCAGACCGCCAGCGCGACGGTCCCGGAGGCGCTTCTGGACTTTACCGTCAACGGTCGGACGGAACCGAGAATGGGCAACCAGGACCCGGACATGGCGCCCCACGGGTGCTATCCATGCCGGGGCGACGACCGTTGGATAGCCATTGCCGTGGCTGACGACGCCCAATGGCATAGCCTTTGTAACACGTTGGGCCAACCGTCATGGGCAACAGAAGAACGGTTTATCGACGCCTCCAGCCGCCTGCGCCACCGAGAGGAACTGGACCGGTTGGTAGGCGGCGCCACCGCCGGTTGGGACACTCATGAACTGATGCAACGTCTCCAAGCCGCCGGAGTTCCGGCGGGCGCAGTCTTGGACGGCAAGGACCTGCTGTTCGACAAGCACCTGATGGAGCGGCGCTTCTTCGAGGTGGTGTCCCATCATCCTGACACCGGTATGCCGCCGCTGCCCTACGTGGGCCGACCTTGGAAAATGTCCGCCACGCCGGCCGTTCCAGGGCGCGCGGCGCCGGTGCTGGGGGAACACAACGAGTTCACGTTGGTCAAGTTGCTGGGACGCGACAAGGAGGAATTAGCCGCCTTGGAACGGGATGGAGTAATCGGTTACACTCCCAGTACTGCCAGGCCGGTGGCGCGGCCGCCGTTGGACGAACAGGTACGCCAAGGCCGGATGCAACGCTACGACACAGACTTCCGTGAGTTAGTGGAGCGGGTGTACCCGCCCCAACAGTAACCACTTCAGAGAAGAGTCCCCTCACCTTCAGGGAGAGGCCCCTTCCCCTCCGGTGGGGTCACACCCCCGGCTTTGCTCGTAGGTGGCGATCTTGTCTTCGAACTGTAGCGTGAGCCCGATGTCGTCCAAGCCGTTGAGCAGGTTGTGGCGGTTGGCGGCGTCTACTTCGAAGGCGATGGAGATTTCCTCGTCTTCGTCCCAGACCCGTTGCCCCACCAGGTCCACCGTCAGCTTGACACCCGGCTTACCTTGGGCCTTGTCCATAATCTGCCGCACCTGATCCTCCGGCAGCCGCAGGGGCAGCAGGCCGTTCTTGAAGCAGTTGTTGTAGAAAATGTCGGCGAAGCTCGGCGCGATGACACACTTGATGCCGTAGTCACGCAGCGCCCAGGGAGCGTGCTCCCGTGAGGAGCCACAGCCGAAGTTGTGGCCCGCCACCAGAACGTTGGCGTTCCGGTATTCGGGCTTGTTGAGCACGAAATCAGGCTGGGGGCTGCCGTCTTCGTTGTAACGCCAACGGGAAAACAGCGCATCCTCGAACCCGCTCCGTTCAATGCTCTTCAGGAAGACAGCCGGTATAATCTGGTCGGTGTCAATGTTTACCCGGTCCAACGGCGCCACCACGCCGGTAAGTTCGGTGAATGCGTCCATTGTGTACCTCTGTTGTTTTACGTCTGGGTTTGGTGCGGCCTGTTTTCGGGTTTGGCGCGAGTCAAGGGCGGATGGTCACGTCTACCATCGTCTTATTCGAAGATGGCGTCAAGTCGATGGCCAGCCCCGGGAGCAAAGGCGAAACCAGTGTTTCTCCACTATGATAGTGAGCCGCAGGCACCAGTTCTTCATCGTTGAGTGTGAGAATCTCTATCAACCTTGCGTCCGGGTGCACCATCCAGCATTCCAGTACCCCGCATCTTCCATAAAGCTCCCGTTTATACCTTAAGCTCCCGTTTATACCCCCGGTCAACGCGGGCCGTAGATTCTGGGAGTATTTCCACCACCAAGTCGGGCGCTCCCTACAATTGGCGTCGTCAATCCGTTCGATGCGGTTGTTGGAAACGAAAAGTATGTCAGGTTGCACTACGGCATCCTCGGCCAGGATGACATCGTATGGCGCGGCCCGGATTTCGCCCAAGCTATTCTGGAGCACGAACATGTACAACGCAACGATGAACCTGATAGAGATTCGCTGATGCCGGTCGTTCGGCGCTGTCGACAATACCAATTCTCCATTCAAGAGTTGATAGCGTTCTCCCGGGGGAATGTTCATGTAGTCCCGGATGGTGAACTTAACATTCCGGCTGGCCATTGCTCGAATTATCTAACCTCTTTGACGCCATGTCCCCTACCAAAGTTCTCGAAGGTCCAAGACAAAACCCGGCAACACCGGGTCGCCGGATACGGTGTCCGGTCCCTCTAGCGTCTCCACGGGCTGGCCGGCGCGGTAGATATGGACGCTCTTTGTCTCGGGGTCTATGAGCCAACCCAAGAGTGTGCCATTTTCCAGATATTCAATCATCTTGTCCTGCGCTACCGCCAATCTGTCTGACGGCGAGCGAAGCTCCAACACGAAATCCGGACAAAGGGGGGGGCATTTTACTCTTTCCTCAACGGTCAGCGCCGCCCACCGTTCTCTGCGCACCCATGAGACATCGGGAGAGCGGACCGCTCCGTTGGGCAGAAGGAACCCGGTGGAAGAATCGAAAGGGACCCCCGTGCCATCTATGTCAACCCAGTTGCCAAAGCGTTGGACGATTCGGAAGTTGAACGTACCGGTATCTCCACCTGTTGGCGGCATGATAATCAACTCCCCCGTCGCCGTAAGTTCGAACCGAAGGTCGCTGTTGTCGGAACACAGCCGGAGGAACTGCTCTTCCGTCATGTCGAGGGCGCTGATGTCCAGTTGCAACCTGAACGTGTGCGTTACGTCGTATGCTATAAGCGGCTTGGCAACCATCTCTACGGCTCCAGTAGGCACGCAAATTTCCTGGTCATATCCGAACTCACCATATCGCCCGTAGGTCCAACACAAACCCCGGCAGCACGGGGTAGCCGGAAACGATGTCCGGTTCCTCGAGAATTTCCACGGGCCGGTCGGGACGGTAGACGTACACTCGCCTCGTCTCGGGGTCTATAAGCCAGCCCAAGCGGACACCGTTCTCCATGTATTCAACCATCTTGGCCTGTACTACGATCAGTCTGTCTGATGGCGAGCGAAGTTCTATCACGAAATCCGGGGAGATTGGTGCGAAGCGGTCACGCTCCGCCTCCGTCAGCGCTTCCCATCTTGATAGCAACATCCAGGAGGCGTCCGGAGAGAGTACCGCCCCATTGGGCAGAGTGAATCCGCCGGAGGACTCAAAGGTCTTCCCAGTTCCATCCTCGCGGGCCCAGATGTACAGTTGGCCATGCAATTCGCTATTGCGCCCACTGGTTGCCGATTGCGTAGGGGGCACGATAATCAACTCCCTCTTGGCCGTAAGCTCCAGTCTAAGGTCGCCATTATCGGCGCACAGCTTGAAGAACTGGTCTTCCGTCATGTCAAGGGCGCTGATGTCCAGGACCAGCCGGTATGGCAGGGTTTCGTGGGGCGCAACAGTGGACGGCTTGGCGGCAGTCATGGTTACAGGTCCCGCACATCCACGAAGTGGCCGGCTATCGCTGCTGCTGCGGCCATGGCGGGGCTTACCAAGTGGGTGCGTCCGCCCTTGCCTTGGCGGCCTTCAAAGTTACGGTTGGAGGTGGAGGCGCAGCGCTGGCCCGGGTCCAGGATGTCCGGGTTCATCCCCAAGCACATGGAGCATCCGGCCACGCGCCAGTCCAAGCCGGCCTCCCTGAATATCACGTCCAAGCCCTCTTCCTCGGCCTCTTTCTTTATCTTGGCCGAGCCGGGCACGACCATGGCGTAGACGTCCGGATGCACCTTATGGCCTTTGACCACGTCGGCGGCGGCCCTCAGGTCCTCCAGCCTGGCGTTGGTGCACGCGCCCACGAAGATGCGGTCTATTTTGATGTCCTGTATGGGCATTCCTGGCGTCAAGTCCATGTATTCCAATGCCCTGCCGACGGCCTCCCGCTGCGCCGCATCGTCGAAAGATGCCGGGTCGGGGACGTTGCCGCTGATAGGGGCCACCATGCCGGGGTTGGTGCCCCAGGTAACGTAGGGTTCCAAGTCCGAGGCCGCGATGACCACCGTCTTGTCGTAGACCGCGCCCGGGTCGGTGGGCAATTGCCGCCAACGCTCCACGGCGGCGGCGAAATCCGCGCCTTGAGGGGCGAACTGGCGGCCCCGCATGTACTCGAAGGTCGTTTCGTCCGGCGCGATCATGCCGGCCCTCGCGCCCGCTTCGATGCTCATGTTACAGACGGTCATTCGCCCGTCCATCGACAGGGAGCGGATTGCCTCTCCGGTATATTCGATGACGTGTCCCGTGCCTCCGTTTACGCCAATACGGCCTATCACTCCCAGAATAATATCTTTAGCGGTGACGCCCGGTGGCAGGGGTCCGTCGATCCTGACCTCCATGGTTTTGGGCTTGGCTTGGCGCAGCGTTTGGGTGGCCAGCACATGCTCAACCTCCGAGGTGCCAATCCCGACCGCCAACGCCCCCAACGCGCCGTGGGTCGAGGTGTGGCTGTCGCCGCAGACCACCGTTTTGCCCGGTTGGGTGTAGCCCAAGTCTGGGCCGATTATGTGAACGATGCCCTGAAGCGGGCTGAACCGGTCGTAAAGGGTAACGCCGAATTCTTCGCAGTTGCGCGTAAGGGCGTCAAGCTGCGTCTTTGAAATCTCGTCGGTCACCGGCAAAGACAGGTCCCAAGTGGGGGTGTTGTGGTCCGCCGTAGCTACCGTTAAATCGGTACGGCGCACCCTGCGCCCGGCCATGCGGAGTCCGTCGAAAGCTTGAGGCGAAGTGACCTCGTGCACCAAGTGGAGGTCAATGTAAATCAAGCTTGGCTCGCCCGACTCCTCGTGCACCACGTGGCTTTCCCAGATTTTTTCGAACATCGTTTTGGCAGCCATATCCTGTCTTTTCTCCTAATGTATTGGAATACGGAGCCCCGCAGACGCCCAAGGATAACGAGAACTCCACACCTTGGTAGTCCTTGAGCGGTTGAGTGACATTATAGCATTGCCGCTTGTGCTCGTAGCCGACAGAGTACTTTATCACCGGCTTGCGCAGTGCTGGATGCTGGCCTGATTGGTGCAAGGAACGATAATAGTGATAAACTGGCATCGTCTACCGGCAATCGACTGGGCGCCGCACGAGTGTCAATACCGGGGCGGCCGCCATCCCCTCCCCCAAACTTTACGGAGGAAACAGACCATGCCCGCGTCAGAGGCAGTTTTGCTCCCTATCACGGTCTTGCCCGTTAAGTACACATTAAAACTGCAACCGGACTTGGACCAGTTCACCTTCAATGGTGAAGAAAGCGTCGACATTAACGTGGTGGAGTCTACGTCGGAAATAGTGGTAAACGCGATAGACTTGAAGATCAGCTCAGCGACGGTACACGCAGGTGGGTCCGCCTCCGCCGCCAGCGGCATCACCTATGACGAAGACCGCCAGATGGTCACTTTCTCTTTCGACCAACCGTTGCCGGTTGGAGAAGCCCGGCTGGATGTGGAGTTCACGGGAGAGCTGAACGACCGGCTGCACGGCTTCTATCGCAGCGAGTACACGACTCCAGAAGGCGAGCAGCGCTACTTGGCGGCGACGCAGTTTGAAGCCACCGATGCCCGTCGCGCCTTCCCCTGCTGGGACGAACCGGCCCATAAAGCGGTCTTTGACGTGACCTTGGTCATTCCCTCCAACCTTGTGGCGATTTCCAATTGCCCGGTGGTCAAGGAGGTGCAGCTTGACGGAGGTCTCAAGTCCCTTCGGTTCGACGAAACGCCGGTTATGTCAACTTATTTGTTGGCCTTCCTGGTAGGCGACCTGGTGGGAATTCACGAGCAGGCGAACGAAAAAACCACCGTAGGCGTTTGGACAACCAGAGGAAAGGAAGACCAGGGCCGTTTCGCCCTGGACACGTCGGTAAAGCTGCTGTCCTACTTCAACGACTACTTCGGCATACCCTATCCCTTGGAGAAGCTTGACCACATCGCCATTCCAGATTTCGCCGCCGGCGCAATGGAAAACTGGGGTGCGATAACCTACAGGGAGACTGCTCTGCTGGTTGACGAGGCCAACTCGTCCGCCGGGACCCGACAGAGAGTGGCGGAGGTGGTGGCCCATGAAATGGCCCACATGTGGTTTGGTGACTTGGTCACTATGGCTTGGTGGGACGACCTCTGGCTGAACGAGAGCTTCGCGTCGTGGATGGGCACCAAGGCCGTGGACTGGCTGTTCCCTGATTGGGAGATGTGGACCCAGTTCGTCAACATGGACACCAACCGGGCCTTGAGCTTGGACGGGCTGAAAAACTCCCATCCCATCGAACAGGAGGTCAAAGACCCGGCCGAGGTGAGCCAGCTATTCGACGCCATCAGCTATTCCAAGGGAGCATCGGTCATCAGGATGCTGGAGCAGTTTCTTGGCCCCGACACATTTCAGCAAGGACTCAACCGTTACCTGACCGCCAACGAGTACGGCAACGCCCGGACCGAGGACCTCTGGTCCGCCTTGGAAGGAGCTTCCGGCCAGCCTGTGACTTCTATAATGGACTCCTGGACCAACCAGATGGGGTATCCCGTTCTGCGTGTCGAAGCGAACCAAGGGGAGGGCCAGGTCGACGTCGTCCTGCACCAGGAAAGGTTCGTCTACGACCGGTTGTTGGGCGACCAGGGGCCGGAACCGGAGATATGGCGCGTACCCGTGGCAATCTCCGCAGGCAACGGGGACGCGGCGGCGTCCATGGTCATGGACGGGCGCGAAGCCAGTCTTACCGTGCCCACTCACCAACCTGCCGGCGAACGGTGGTTCAAAGTTAACCCGCAGCAGACCGGCTTTTTCCGGGTCAACTATCCGCCGGAAGGGTGGGAGCAGTTGGTGCCGGCAATCCAGTCCTTGTCATTGTCCCCCACCGACCGGCTGGGCATCCAAAACGACGCCTACGCCCTCTCACGAGCCGGGCTGCTTTCCGTGACCCAATTCCTGTCCATGGCCCACGCTTACACCAACGAGAATGACGCCTCCGTTTGGAGCGACTTGGCCAGCAACCTGCGCGACGTGGAAGGTCTGTTGGCCGACGAACCTATTCACGGTGCGTTTCGAGGGTTCGCTCAAGACCTCCTCCGTCCCGCGGCCAACCGGTCCGGCTGGGAGGCCCAAGCGGGCGAGGGGCACATGGATGCACTGCTGCGCAGCACGGTGTTAAGCCAGGCCGGCGGCTACGGAGACTCGGAAATACTGGCGCAGGCAAGCGACCGGTTCCTGCGTTTCCTGGAAGACCCCGAGTCTCTGCGCCCGGACATCCGAGGGGTGGTGTACAGCCTGGCAGGACAAGCCGGCGACCGCACTACCTACGACCAGTTGTGGGAGTTGGAAAGGAATACCAGCCTCCAGGAAGAGAAGATTCGGCTGTTGCTGGCGTTGGCCCGGTTCCAACAGCCGGAGTTGTTGCAAGAAACTCTGGAACGCGCCCTGTCCTCCGACGTGCGTTCCCAAGACACCATCAGCGTTGTTGGATCGGTGGCTTTCAACCTGCGGGGACGGGACTTGGCTTGGGAGTTCGTGAAGAGCAACTGGCCCGAGTTCGACCGGCGCTACGGCGGCGGCGGTTTCGGGTTGATGCGCTTGGTTTCCATCTGCGGCGGCTTCACCAGCGAAGAAAGGCTGGCCGACGTGGAAACCTTCTTCCAGGAACACCCTGCACCGGCCGCCGAAAGGACCATCCGCCAAGCCTTGGAGCGGGTGCGCCTCAACATCAAGTGGCTGGAGCGCAACCGGACCGAGGTGGCCAACTGGTTCGGGGGTTAGTGTCCGAGGAACACCCGAGAGGCATTCATTGGGGGGTTGAGGCGGTAGTGCGTGGGAACAAAGTAATTGGCGGCTGATTAGTTATGGGCAATTCTAAACGCATAGATACCTTAAAATCGTCCCTCCGGGAACGGGTTCTGGTGCTGGATGGCGCCATGGGCACTGCTATCCAAGCCAGGGATTTGGGACCGGACGATTTCGGTGGTGAGGAGTACGAGGGGTGCAACGAGTATTTGGGAATCACCCGCCCGGATGTGATCGCCGACATCATGCAGAGATACTTGGATGCCGGGGCGGATATTCTGGAGACAAACACTTTCGGCAGCACGCCATTGGTGCTGTCGGAGTACAACCTGGCCCATGAAGCCCGCAGGATCAGCCGCGAGTCGGCCAAATTGGCCCGCGGGCTGGCCGACGCCGCCAGCACTGCGGACAAGCCGCGTTTCGTTGCAGGGGCGATGGGCCCTACCACCAAGTCCATCTCGGTAACCGGTGGCGTTACCTTTGAAGAGTTGGCGGCTTCCTACAAGGAGCAGGCGTTGGGCCTGCTCGAGGGCGGCGCGGACCTGCTGCTGCTGGAGACCAGCCAGGACACCCTGAATGTAAAAGCCGGTCTGGACGGCATTGACCAAGCTTTGGCTGAACTGGGCTTGCAAGCCCCGGTGGCGATTCAAGGCACCGTCGAGGCTATGGGGACCCTGTTGGCAGGGCAGGACGCGGAGGCGTTCTATACTTCGTTAGCCCACCGTGACCTGCTCTGGATTGGCCTTAACTGCGCCACCGGCCCGGAATTTATGACCGACCACATCCGCACCCTGGCCGCCCTGTCCCGGTTCCCGGTAGCGTGTGTGCCGAATGCAGGGCTGCCTGATGAAGACGGCAACTACAACCAGACGCCGGAAATGATGGCCGCCACCATAAGCCGGTTCCTCGACGCCGGTTGGCTGAACCTGGTGGGCGGGTGTTGCGGCACTGTCCCGGAACACATCCAGTTGCTGGCCCGGACTGTGGCGGGACGCGCGCCGCGTCAAGTCGTCCCGCCGTTCGAGACCCGGTTGTCAGGGATTGAGGCGCTGGTTGTGGACGAGGACACCCGGCCTGCGGTAGTGGGCGAGCGGACCAACGTGCTGGGCAGTCGCCGCTTTCGCCGCTTGATTGCCCAAGGAGCCGTTGAAGAAGCATCGGAGATTGGCCGCCGCCAAGTGAGGAACGGCGCCCACGTGTTGGACGTTTGTTTGCAGGACCCTGACAGGGACGAAATGGTCGACATGGCCGAGTTCCTGGAACTGCTGACCAAGAAAGTCAAAACGCCAATCATGATCGACTCCACCGACCATGAAGTCGTTGAGTTGGCACTGAAAAGGCTTCAAGGCAAGTCCATCATTAACTCGGTCAACCTGGAGGATGGGGAAACCCGGTTCGAAACCGTGGTGCCTTTGGCGCGCCGCTACGGGGCCGCGCTGGTAGTGGGCTGCATCGACGAAAACAAGGAGCAGGCGCAAGCGGTCACCCGCGAACGCAAGCTTGAAATAGCTGTGCGCTCCGCCAAGCTTTTGACTGAAAAGTACGGCATCCCCATGGAAGACATCATCTTCGACCCATTGGTCTTCCCTGCGGGCACCGGAGACCGGAACTATGTGGGGTCCGGGGCCGAGACCATCGAGGGCGTCCGGCTGATAAAGGAGGCCTTGCCTCAAACCAAAACGATCCTGGGCATTTCCAATGTCTCCTTCGGCCTGCCGCCGGCCGGCCGGGAAGTGCTGAACTCGGTCTTCCTCTACCACTGTGTTCAAGCCGGGCTGGACATGGCCATTGTCAACTCCGAGTTAATGCAACGGTACACCGCCATCCCGGAAGAGGAACGCAAGCTGTCCGAGGACCTGATCTGGAACCGCGGCGAAGACCCGGTGGCCGCCTTTGCCGCCCACTTCAGGGATCGTGCGCCCAAGGCCACCGCAGAAGAACGAGCCAACCTGTCTCTGGATGAAAAGCTGTCCTTGGCCGTCATCGAAGGCACCAAGGAGGGTCTGGCAAAGGACTTGGATGAAGCCTTGCTGGAGCGAGGCCCGCTGGAGATTATCAACGGTCCTCTTATGGCCGGCATGGAGGAGGTGGGGCGCCAGTTTAACGCCAACGAGTTGATTGTCGCGGAGGTGCTCCAGTCCGCCGAGTCGATGAAGTTCGCCGTGTCCCGGCTGGAGCCTCACATGGAACGCTCGGAAAGCGCCACTAAGGGCAAGGTCGTGTTGGCCACCGTCAAAGGGGACGTGCATGACATCGGCAAGAACCTGGTGGACATTATTCTCTCCAACAACGGCTACAAAGTAATAAACCTGGGGATCAAGGTACCCCCGCAGGACCTCATCGACGCCTACAAACAGCACCGCCCCGACATCATCGGACTGTCCGGGTTGCTGGTGAAGTCAGCCCAAATGATGGTGGAGACGGTGGGTGACCTGAGGCAATCGGAGGTCAACTGCCCAATCCTGGTGGGCGGAGCGGCCCTGTCCAACCGTTTCACCCGCTTGCGCATCGCGCCGCAGTACGGCGGCTTGGTGGCCTACGCCAGCGATGCTATGACCGGCTTGGCCTTGGCCAATACCCTGCAGGAGGCCGACGAGCGGCAGCGGCTGTCGGAGGCGTTGGATGCCGAGGCCGGACAGATGCTGAAGGATGATTCGGCCAGGCAACGTTCCGCCGCCAATAACGGGGCCAGTCCCGTGAGCCCGGCGCAGGTCAGGCACGACTTCGATATACCCACGCCGCCGGACCTGCGGCTTCATGTTATAAGTGACTTCGACTTGGACAAAATATTCCCGTACATAAATCCCCAGATGCTCTATGTCCGGCACTTGGGGTTTAACGGGCGGTTCGCAGAGGCCTTGGAAGCCGGAGAAACCACCGCCTTGGAATTGCAGGAATCGGTCAAACGGGTGGAAGACTTGGCATTGGCTCACCATGGCGTCACCGCCCAAGCGGTGTTCAAGTTCTTCCCCTGCCAGTCCGACGGGCAAGACCTGTTGATATATTCCCCCGACGGTTCAAACGTCTTGGAACGGTTCAGGTTCGGACGCCAGTCCCAACGGCAGGGGTTATGCTTGGCCGATTACGCGCTGCCCATGTCCTCAAGTGGTGGAAGCGGGCCGATGGACTACGTGGCCATGTTCGTGACCACCATCGGGCCCGGCGTGCGCCAACTTGCGGAGCAGTGGATGTCCGAGGGCGAGTACCTTAACGCTCACATCCTGCAGGCGCTGGCTTTGGAGGGGGCGGAAGGTTTTGCCGAATTGCTGCACCAGCAGATACGGCAGATGTGGGGGCTCGGAGACCCAGACGGAACTTCTTACCAGGATCTGTTTCGCACCCAGTACCGGGGCCGACGGTACTCGTTCGGGTACCCGGCATGTCCGCGCTTGGAAGACCAGGAACAGCTCTTCCGGCTATTGGACGTGTCGAACAATATCCCGGTGGAACTGACGGAAGGGTTTATGATGGACCCGGAATCGACAGTCTCGGCGCTGGTGTTTCACCACCCGGACGCCGCATATTTTAATCTGAGCGAGCAGGACATCGAGCAATTGGAGAAGCAATTCGCTTCGCCTTAGCCCTTCAACACAGTCGTTTCGTCCTTGAGCCGGAATCCGGATGTGCTCGCAAGCAAGTGTGGCGGCCTTTGACCACCATTCCTGGATTCCGGCCCCGCTTTCGCGGGGGTTACATTCCTCTCATTTCGCTGCCTAAGGAGGACACGTGGAACCGATAACTCAGGTAGCGTCGCGTTTGGGTATCAAGGAGGAGCACCTGATCCCTTACGGGCGCTACAAGGCCAAGGTCTCGCTTGACGCTTTGAAAGACAGTCCCAACCCCGCCACCCAAGGCAAACTGGTAGTGGTTACCGGCATCACGCCCACTCCGGCAGGCGAGGGCAAAACCACCACCGCCATTGGACTGACCCAAGCGATGGGCCGGTTGGGACACCGGGTAACGGTCAACCTGCGGGAGCCTTCACTGGGGCCGATATACGGAATTAAGGGTGGCGGCACCGGGGGAGGAAAAGCCCGGGTGTTCCCGGAAGACGAGATAAACATCCACTTCACCGGCGACGCCCACGCCGTATCCTCAGCCCACAACCTGCTGGCCGCCTTGGTCGACAACGCAGTCTATCGCGGCGCGGCGTCGGGTATGGACGCCACCGGCATTCAATGGAGCCGGGTTACCGATGCTTCGGACCGGGCCTTGCGCCATCTGGTCGCCGGTTTCGGCGCCAACGGTCCTTTTCGCGAGACCAGGTTCGATTTCGTGGCGGCGTCGGAAATCATGGCTATCCTGGCGTTGTCCGCCGACCTGGAAGACCTACGGGCGAGGCTGAACAGGATCGTTGTCGGAACCAGCCGTGACGGTGAGCCTGTTACGGTAGAGGACCTGGGGGTCGCCGGAAGCTTGTTGACAGTGCTGCGGCATGCCATCATTCCCAACTTGGTGCAGACTTTGGAAGGGCAGCCAGCCTTCGTTCACACCGGGCCATTTGGCAACATCGCCCACGGCTGCAACTCCATCGTGGCCGACCGGCTGGCCCTGGGGTTCGCCGACTACGTTATCACGGAAGCGGGTTTTGCCTCGGACTTGGGGTTCGAAAAGTTCATGCACATCAAGGCGCGTCAAAGCGGCCTCCTGCCCAACGCGGTTGTGCTGGTTGCCACCGTCCGCGCCTTGAGATGGCATGGCGGAGCGGGCCGCAGGGAGTTGACGCAGCCCAACTTGGAAGCGACGGTCGCAGGCGGCGCCAATTTGGCCCACCACGTTAAAATTGTCCGCGACTTCGGCCTTCCCGTAGTGGTCGCCATAAACCGGTACGACGACGACGGCCCGGACGAATTGAGGGCTGTGGAGAATATCGCGCGCGAGGCGGGGGCCACGGATGTTGCGGAAATCTCGGGGTTCACCCACGGCGGAGAGGGCGGAGTCGCCCTCGCCGAAGCCGTGGTCCGGGTTATAGGGGACAATGCTGACGCCGACGGTCGGCAGGTGCAATACGCCTATGACTTGGATGCCAGCGTACAGGACAAAGTACGCGCCCTGGCGCGACGCACCTACAACGCGGACGATGTAAGCTGGACGGCGGAAGCCCGGCGGAAGCTACGCTACTTCGAGTCCCAGGGTTGGGGGTCGCTGCCCATATGCATGGCCAAGACCCACCTATCCATTTCTCACGACCCTACCCGCCGCGGCAGCCCTTCCGGCTACGTTTTCCCCATTTCGGACATACGGGCGTCGGTGGGAGCGGGATTCCTGTACACGCTGGCCGGTCAGATTGAGACCCTGCCCGGCTTGCCCACTCGCCCCCGTGCCTTGGACATGGACGTGACATCGTCAGGAGAGATAATAGGACTGAGTTGAGAATAGCGTGGCCATTTTAGGAATCCGACCAAACCTGAAAGGAGAACATGATGATATACGACTACCGGGTATACACCTTCAAGCCGGGGGCCATCCCCGAATACATGGCCGCTGTGGAAGAGCTTTCCATCCCCATCCGGGCAAAATACGGCATCAAGCTGGCCGGGTGGTACTACAGCGACATCGGCCAGTTGAACCGGGTGGTCCACATCTGGGGATACCGCGACCACGCCCACTTGGAGGAAGCTAAGGCCCAAGTAGCCCAAGACCCCGATTGGACCGGCAAGTACCTGCCCAGGGTACGCGGCCTGATTGAGGCCCAGGAAACTTTCCTGATGCTGTCTCCCGACTTCGCGCCCCAGCCGGCGTAGGGATGAGTGGAACCTGAATGTAATTGTGGGGCGGGCTACTCGATCGGCTTAAGATGCCGGTGAGTGGCTCGTGCCCTTCATGGGATAGGGTCGCCACCACATATATTGATGATTGAATTCACCAACGCCTTCAATTCTAGACAGGTGTCGATGGCGAGGGACAAGTCCCGACCGCGCAGGGTGCTTCCGAAATCCCGTGATTTCGAGTACTTGGAACGATTGCTGCCACGATAGAAAATCTCTTGGATACGGTGAGACGGCGGATCGCCGTGATTAACTCCTTCGGGGTCGCCACTCGGGGCCGTTTGATTGTGGCCCGCCAATTGCTGAATGCGAGACCAATATGGGAGAAGCCATGCCTCTATCTCATACTGGGCCGCGTGAGGATGAAATCTAGGTTCTGCTCCGACCCACGCCTTCATCTTTGATTTCGCGTCCGTCGCATCCAAGAAGTCAGGAGGATACATGGTCCCAGTGTAAACGTCAGTAAGAGCTACCACATGATCGTAGGGGTTACGTCCGTGTAGAAGCATGTTAACTCTTTTCTTGAGGCTGTCGCCAGTTGGAATCCGGCCTTGATAAGCGTTGGGCGATAAAACTGGCATTCTTCCTTCCAAACGCGGTTCCAGAAATGTTCTCAGATGATTCAAAAAAGCCTTTTCAGTTTTGCCCTCAACTATTAGCTTAATCCTCAAGCCCTACCGCCCATCTCTCCCATTTGCCACACTTCGTCCAAACTGTAGTCTTTTAACCACCCTTCCAGTTCAAGAGAATCACCCCAAGTCATCGTAGCCCCGCCGTCCTCGCAAATGTCCATTACAACCACTTCGTTTGGTTCAAGAAAACGCACCAACCTGTCCGAGTGTGTAGCAACTATTATTTGCGTTTTGTCCGCCGCTTCACGCAGCAGGTCAGCTAGAATAGCGAGCAGTTCGGGGTGCAAGCTGACTTCCGGCTCGTCTATCATCGTGATAGCGGGCAGATGCGGACTCTGCAATAAAGAGGCGAGCCAAAGAAATCGCAATGTGCCTTCCGATAGTTCGTGCATGTAGAACGGTAGTATGAAACCTCGTTCGTTCCAGGTCATCGAAACCATGCCCGTCCCAATTACAGGGAAACCAAGAGACTCGAAGCCCGGAAACGATGCCTTCAACGAGTCCTCAACGGCTCCATATCTGTCGTGGTAGGATTCGCGAAGATTGTAAAGAAACGACGCTAAGTCCTCCCCGTTTTCGCCGGGCAGCATGGCAGGTCTCAGATGTTGAGGCAGCTTTATCGGCACTGAACGACCTACATCTAAAACATGGTATCTAGCTACTGGATTCAACGCTCGTCTGACACTTTCGGGTTGCCTGTAATCCCTGGTAAGCTGAGATAATGCAGACTCCAGCCAGTTGTATTCCCATTCCGGTTTGACGAATTGGGCAGATGTAGGTTCGAAGTAACGGATATCCCCTGATTTGGATATGATGTATAAGTAAGGTGTGGAATGGACGTCTTCGACTTGGTACAGGGTCTCCTCTGATATGGCATGCCCTGTACCTTGTTGCACCACATGCAGATTGTATTCCAGAGGCGGTTCTCCGGAGGTCGCTATTTTAGTGCTGAAGGATATCTCTGTAGGTGCACTGCGCGTAAGTACGCTCCAAATCCCGCCAACCTCTTTAAGGCGGTTGCTTAGGTTGCCTTGGGTAGAGGCCGCTAGCACCGATATGGCATCCATGAACGAAGTTTTTCCAGCTCCATTCGCGCCGATCATGACCATCAGCGGCCTCATCTGGAGGTCTATTTTTTTCAGTCGGCGAAACCCTGTTATGCTAATCCTTTCGATTCCTGGCATCCGTTGTCACCTCTGACCTTACAGTGACGCGTACAATCCGATGATTTCCACACTCCTTGCCATGGCTGTCATTTCGATAAGCAGCCTCTAGTTATGGCAACCCCTGGCCTGGATGTCCCACACCACCTCGACCTTGCCTTTGCGAACTCCCACGAAACGGTCCCAACGGCTGACGGTCGCGTCCTGCTGTGAAGGGATCATGGCTACTTGGTCACCGGGTTCCAGCCGGACTCCGGGTTCCACATTGAAGATTACGTGCTCCGGGTCCATTGACGCGACGGTGACTCCGGGCCTGCCTTCCACCTCAGGCAACCCGCTCAGGGTGCTGATGGTTCTCTGGCCCGCGTCGCCGATGGCCACGCCGGGCCTGGGCGCGCTGATAACCGTGGTTAACACCTTACCCGCGTAGTGGAACTCGGTCATGTACCCGTAGTGGGTCTCCATTACCAAGTAGCTGCCACCCTGGACTTCGGTCACCCCAGGGATTTCCCCGGCCACGTCGTAGCTCCAAGTCTCGCCGGTGGATACGATCTCTACCGGAATGCCGGCGGCGACAATAGCATCTTTCAGGTCTATTACCCCTTGAATCACCCGGTAGCCCTCCGTCACCCGGTCCTCTCGCTCCAGCATCTCCGGGATGACTTGATGGCTCATAATGCCCCGGAAGGACAAGCCGGGAAGGGAGTGAATACTCTTTGCCAACTCTACTCCCTGGTCAATGTCCTGCACTCCGCACCGACCAAGGCCGGTCTCGATTTCGATAATCACACCGAGGTCCACCCCCTGCGCTGAAGCAGCCCGGGATAGGTCCTTGGCATTGTCCAGATTGTCACAAGCCACCAGCATCTCTGCCTGCTGCGCCAATGAACAAAGCCTCTCGATTTTTTGCGACGCCACAACTTCGCTCGTGACGAAAACGCTGGGGATGCCGCCATGGACCATGACCTCAGCCTCAGCGACCTTGGCGGAGCATATTCCCCCGTTGGTGCCCCCGCGGCGGGCCTGCCGGTGGGCTATCGCCGGGGTCTTGTGGTTCTTGCCATGCGGGCGGAGCTTGCTGTCACGCCCCGCGTAGTAGCTGGAAATCACATCCATATTGTTGTCCAGTGCATCCATGTCAAGCACCAGACATGGCGTCTCCAACTCTTCAACCAGTGTGCCCGGTAGCGGCCGATAGTTCCGGTCCATGGTCTTCCTCCAGACGTTGTTGTTTACTTGGAGATTAGCGCCATACGGCAACCGCCGCAGGGTTTTCTAGGCGAAACGTCCCCGTCCCGCGATGGACCAGTACCCCTCCAACTTGCCGCCTCTGACGGCCCTCACGTAATCATACTGGTTGAAGCAAAGGCCAAGGTTAAATGGCACCAGCCAAGCCTTGTCGCCCGACTTAATACCGTCTAAAGGCACATCTTCCAGTTGCAGAACACCGTGTTCCGCGCTAAACCGGACCGCCTCCGCGCCCGCTATCCCTTCCAGGACAGCCCGGCCCTGGTCCGGCCCGGTGGCTTTATGCCCCGCGTCCACTATTGCAGAGTGCAGGTTGGGGCGGCTGATGACGCCGGCAAGCACCTTGGCAGCGGGGGCAAATTCGGGGCGTATCCGGCAGTAATTATAGTCCATCAACGGGTAGGAACCTGCCTGCACCTCGGTAATGCCGGGCAAAGAGGCGGCAACGTCGTAGTTGTGGGTTCCGCCAACGCTGACCGTTGGAACAGACAACCCTTCTCTTTCCAGCAGTTCTCGCGTGTCCAGAACGGGTTGAAGTTGTTGGCGCGCCGCAGCATCCATCGCAGCTTTATCCGGTGCATCCGAGTCCGCAGCGGACGGAAAAGGAGGGACCGCCATGATACCTTCCAGCTGCACCCCGGGCGCTCCCGCAACCGCCCTGGCTAATGCCAGCGCATCAGCGCCCGGCGCGACGCCGCAGCGGCCCAAGCCCACGTCCAGTTCCACAAGGATCTCGACTTCGACCCCTGAAGCCGTCGCGGCTTGGGAAAGAGCCTCAACGTTGGCGGCAGAGTCCACTGCAACTGAAATCCCGTTGGAGCGGGCGAGGGCGCAAAGACGTTCTATTTTGGACCGGGTAACTATCTGGCTGGCGATGAGCACATTTCTAAACCCCGCCTCGGTAAATACTTCAGCCTCTCCCAAGGTGGCGACGGCGATGCCGCCGTCGCCGGGGGTGTTTCCCGCCTCAATCTGGAAATAAGCGATTTGGGGACATTGATGCGCCGCGACGTAGGGGCGAATCTGCGCACGGGACTGGCGGAAGCTGGAATGAAGTATCTGGATGTTACTGCGCATGACATCCAGATCCACCACCAGAGCGGGAGTATCCAACTCCTCCACTGGCGTGCCGGGGGGCTGAAAAATGGGCCTTTCCATGAGTAACTCCTTACTTCGTTGCAGGGTGGCTGAACGAGGTGTTAACCGCACACGCGCAAAACCTCGGCTAAAGACAGTAGACAACCGCCGATGGGATTCAGCCTTTCATGACATTTCAGAAGAATATCATAAATCCGGCGGGCCAACAGCCGCCCTGGATAAACTGAACTGGCACACCGGTCTGGCAGTTCTCGACCCGCCCCGCCCCGCCAAGGTATAATTCAGCGTGTTATTGGCAGTTCCGCCGTTCATGCGGGAGCACCGTCCGCCACCGCCTGCGGCGCCTTTAATCCTGATTATGCGAGAGTTTGTTTTGTCTTCAGAACCGTCGGACCTCAACGTCAAATACCGGTCACGCCGTAGCTTTTTGTCGAAGCTTGGCTTGGGCGCGGTCGTAGCAGCCGTAGCTTCACTCCCCATAGCCGGACGCGGCTTTTCCAAGGCTTCCGCCGCCGACGACAGCGTCCCGGACTTCCCTGAAGAGGACTCGATTTTCCATCCGGCTCAAGACCCCCGGTTGGACCCGCGCCGCAACCGGTCGTCCTGATATTCCCTCTGGCCGGTTGCCGGTCCGGATAATCACCGCTAGTCTCTGTCGAAGCCGGTTAGCCAACCCAAGTCAGGCAGGAACAATCAACGCCTGATCCGGTTGCGATGTTCCTGTCAACACGGCCTCAGCCAATGGAGGAGCTATGGGTATTACCACCGACTTTGCTCATTTTGTCCAAGACACGACGTTCAGCGACCTTCCTGCCGTGTCTGTGAGCAGGGCCAAGGACCTGTTTCTTGATACCATCGGAGTCGCGCTGGTGGGCAGCGTACAGTCCACCGGCCAAGCGGTGGTCGCCTACGCCCGGGAATCCGGCGGCAACCCCGAAGCGACCGTTTGGTCCGGGGGGCTCGCAACCTCGGCGTCCATGGCGGCCTTCACCAACGGCATCCTGGCCCACAACATGGACTTCGACGACTGGCTGCCCACCGGGGAGGAATCGGAGGACTGGCCCAGAAACGGAGGACACGCCAGCGGCATACTCGTGCCCGTAGCCGTGGCGTTGGGCGAGAAGCTGGGGGCTTCCGGCAAGTCGATGATCGAAGCCTACGTGCTGGGCGTCGAGGTCTACACCAAAATAGCGGCCAACTGTCCCAACCTGAGAGGGCGCGGCTTTCACGGTATGCCGGTCTACGGCTCCTTGGGGGCCACTGCCACCGCCGCCAAGCTGCTGGGGCTGAACGCCCACCAGATAGAAATGGCCTTCGGCATCGTAGCCTCCGGCGCGGGCGGGTTGTTTGCCAACGTAAGAGGCTACTCGGCAAATGCCGCCCACTCCGGCAACGCCGCCCGCCTCGGAATCGAGGCGGCCATTCTGGCGAGCGCCGGGTTCACCGGCAAAGAGGCCATCATAGAGTCTCCGATGGGCTTTTGCGACTCGTTCCTGGGCCCGGGCACGGCTAACTTTGCCAACATGACCGCGGCCTTGGGGAACCCGTTTTACATGGAAGCTCCGGGCCCTGGCATAAAGCCTTACCCGTGCGCTTGGCCGACGTTTTACGCCATCGACGGTGTGCTGGGCTTGGTGCAGGAGCACAGCCTGGCCTACGAGAATATCGAGGAAGTCGTGATTTCAGTGTCGCCCTACCACTACAACGGCACCGAAAGCATGTACGTGCCCGAACCCGCGTCGGTCTACGAGTCCCGGTTCAGCACCAATTTTACTTGCGGCACGGTTATATTGAACGGAAACTTGGGTGTGGACGATTTCTCCGAAGCCAAGCTCACCGACCCGCTCGTAAGGGAGGCCGTGGACAAGATACACTTGGTGGTCGACGAGACTCGCGCGGACGAGGAGGGTGTCTTCTTTGCCCCGGTGACCATCAAGACACGGGACGGTAGAGAACTGGACAACCGGGTGGACGTATGTAGAGGGCACCCGAGAAACCCGCTTTCTTACAGTGAAATCGTTGGCAAGTATCGTGACAACGCATTACGGGTCTTACCGGAGGACCGGGTCGGCGCATCCATCCAACTGATAGACGAATTGGACCAACTGGACGACGCAAGAGAGCTTGCCCACGCAGTAACGGCGCCGAATCAAGTTTAGCAGCCCGCCGTACAGACCAGCCGCGCAACAGGAGGGGGACCATGGCCGGGACCAAGCACACCGTCGGAAACGTGGAGATATTGGGCATTCACGACAACGAGTCGGCATTGCCGTTAAGCATGATATTCCCCAACGTGACACCGGAAGATTGGACGCCCTACCAGGAACGCTACCCGGAGGGCTTCAATGGCGCCGATAACCTCCGCGTGCATTTCGATTGCTATGTGATACGCTCCGAGGGACAGACCATCCTGGTAGACACCGGAGCCGGAAGCATGGCGACCAACCCGGGCACTGTCACCGCTTTCGCCGGAGGGATAGACGGGCGGCTGCTGTCCGAGTTGCGGGCCGCAGGGGTCAACCCGCAAGACGTGGACACCGTCTTCCTCACCCACCTGCACCCGGACCACGTGGGCTGGAACCTTGCCCAGGAAGGCGGTTCCTCCATTGCCACCTTCCCACGCGCCCGGTACGTCTTTCACGAAGCGGACTGGGAGGCTTTCCGGTCTCCCAAAGACGAGGAGATATTCGGGCTGACCTTCTGGCACGAGACCCTCGCACCCTTGGAGGGTCTTGGGGTTATCGACTTCCTTACGGGAGAGCAGGACCTCACCGGCGAGGTAACCGCCATACCCACTCCGGGGCATACTCCGGGGTCTATGAGCTTGATGGTCACTTCCGGAGGAGAGCGGGCATTCGTATTGGGTGACGTGTTTCACAGCCCGGCGCAAGTAACCCAGCCGGAGTGGGTTTTCAGCTTCGACGCCGACCCTCAAGTTGCGGTGCAGTCCCGCAGCCGGATGCTCGACCGCGCCGAGGAGGAGCAGGCCGTTCTAGCCATTTGCCACCACACCGGGTTTGGGCGGATCATCCGCAGCGAGGGGCGCCGCTACTGGCAGGGCATCTGATTCAGCGCCGGCCGAATTCCCGCTCCATGTGGACTGAGCTGAAGTGAAGCATGGTCGGCCGCCCATGGGGGCAGGTATGGGGGTTATCCGTGGCCTCCAATTGCTGTAAAAGCGCCGCCATCTCGGCCTCGGTCAAGGATTTGCCCGCCCGTATGGCGCTGTGACAGGCTATCGAGGCCGCCAGGATGTCCTCCTGGCGGCGCATCAGCCCCTCGACGGTTACCATGTCCAAGACGTTCAATAGCGCTTGGCCGGGCTCTTGGCTGGTCAGAATGCTGGGCACGGCCCTGACCAAGTAACCGTCCGCCCCAAAAGGCTCCAAGTCGAACCCGTAACGGACCAACTGGCCGGAATGCTGTTGCAGCGTTTCCAGCTGGGCCGGAGACAGATCAATCGCCACCGGTTCCAGCAGCCTCTCTCCCACCTGCACCATCTCTGTTTGCCCTCGTAGCCGGTCGAACAGCACCCGCTCGTGGGCAGCGTGCTGGTCCACCAGGAACATCCCGTCGGGGCCTTCCGCAATAATGTAGGTCAGCTTCACCTGTCCCACCACTTTAAGCGGCGGCGCGGGCTGCCGGGGCGCGGCTGCGTCTGGCGGACCGCCCAATGCTTCGCGCGGCTGCCTGGTGAAAGCCGTCCCCGGAAAGAACGAGGCGTTGGCCGCGGGCGGCGAAAAGCCCCGGTTGGCCCCCCCGCTTGGCATTTGCAACGGGGGCACCGGCGAGTCGACTATCAAGGTGGCCCGCACCGCCCGCTGCAACAACGAAAACACCTTTCCCTCTTGATGGAACCGGACCTCCCGTTTGGTGGGATGGGCGTTTACGTCCACATCCTCGTAGGGCATGGTTATATGGATAGCCGCCACCGGATAGCGGCGTTCCGCCAAAAGCCCGTGGTAGGCCTCCTCCAAGGCAAAAGAGAGCATCCGGCTTTGCACCCAGCGCCGGTTGATGAAGAAGGACATGTAGGTGCGGTTGGAGCGGTGTAGATTGGGGGCGCTGATAAAGCCGTTCAGGTTGCCGTCCGGCTCTTCCGCCGCAACTTCCAGCATCCCTTCCGCGATTTCCGCTCCGTAGACCGACAGCAAGGCCTCTCGAGGCTTGTTGTTGCCGGATGTTGAGAGCAGCCGCCGCCCGTCAGCTTCCAGTTGGAAAGCAACCGCGGGATAGGCCAGAGCGTAGCGGCCAACCAGTTCCTGGATACGGGAGGTCTCAGCCGAGTTCGAACGCAGGAACTTCCGGCGGACCGGTAGGTTGCCGAACAGGTCCGACACATCGACCGTCGTTCCCACAGGGCATCCCTGGCTGCCGTTGGCCGTCCTTTCACCCCAGTGGAACTCCACCCGGCGGCCGGATTCGGCTTGGGCAATCCGGGTAGTGACGGCCAGACGCGATACGGCGGCGATGCTGGGAAGCGCCTCTCCTCGAAATCCAAGGGTGGCAATGGCGTCCAGTTGTTCCTGCGACTGTAGTTTACTGGTGGCGTGGCGATAAAAAGCGGTCTCAATTTCCGAGGGGACAATGCCTTCCCCGTCGTCGGTCACCCTCAGCAGTTCGACCCCACCTCCCTTGACCTGGACAGTGATTCGGGAAGCGCCGGCGTCCAGTGAGTTCTCAACCAGCTCTTTAACGGCGGACGCGGGGCGCTCAATAACCTCACCGGCAGCGATCTTGCCGGCCAACTCCGGCGGAAGCACCTTGATGGGCATGGCAACGCCCTAAAAGAGAGGTACGGTCGAACCCTTTACCCGGTACTGGCGGTCCTCGGAAGCGCCGGTCTTCAGAACTTCGCAAATTATCCGGTAAATGCGGTCCATTTCCTGGTCGACGCTTCGCTTGAAGAAGTAGGGCGGCACCCATACTCCGCTGAAGGCCGCCACAACTTCAGGGTAGTCGTCTATAACGAAATCAGGCTCGAATGGGACCCCCAACTCGCTCAGGCGCTCGTGGAAGTGGTGGGTAGGCTTTTCGTAAACGCCCTTGATTAGAGGCTCCAGGTTGTGCTTGCGCACCACTTCCCAGCGCTCTCCCATCCCGGACCAAATGTAAATTTCGTGGCCGTCGTCATTCAACTTCTGAAACGTTTCTATGGTGCCGGGCCTCAGGCTGTCGTCCAGCCCAAGGATGGTGTAGTCCACATCGAAGAAAATCTTCATTGGCAAAGATTACCGACTCTTTCTGTCAACCAAGACACTAGATTAGGGGACTTGGGAAGACGTGATTATATCGCAAATGGTACGCCGAATACAGCGCACCATTCGCCTCGAAAGACCTCATCTCGGGATAAGTCTAGCTTGCCAGAGCGGCTTCGACGGCCTTGACGTTGGCTCCCACCAGCAACTGCCCTTCCATGCGGACCAGAGGCCGCCGCACCAGCCTTGGTTCCTTCAGCATCAGGGCCAGCATTTCGTCGTCAGACAATTCTTGTCCCGCGAGGCCCATGTTTTTCAAAGCGGGGCTACGCCGGGCGAACATCTGAGATAGGGGGTATCAGCGGCCAGTTCCTTCAACTCGTCCTCGGTAAACGGCTCCTTGAAGTAGTCCCGTTCTTCCAGTTCTACATCGTTTTGCAAGAGCAAATCTCTTACTTTGCGGCAGGAAGATCAACGGGGCCACCAGTACAGTGTGGCTTGTTTGCTCATGGATACCTCCGGTTGAATGGTGATTTAAGACCGGGGTTTGCCACTTATTTTACTATCCCACTGCCGCCGGCAGCATCAGGACGAGCCGGTGAGTTCACGGGCTTTTCGTTGCAGTTCGTAGAGGCAGTTGATGGCTTCCAAGGGCGTCAGGTTCGGGATGTCCAGCGCCTTCACTTCGTCGGCCACGGCCCGGGCCGGGTCGAACAAGGGCATCTGGAGGTCCGCCGCCTTTCGGCTTCGCCGCCCGCCGGCCTTGCGCTTGGAATTGTGGGTGTCCTCCAAGTCTGCCAACACTTCCCAAGCGCGGTTCACCACCCCTTGGGGCAAGCCCGCCAGCCGGGCCACGTGCACGCCGTAGCTCTTGTCCGCGCCGCCCGGGACAATCCTGTGAAGGAACACCACGTCGCTGTCCTCTTCGGTTACGGCGACGGTGAAGTTGCGCACTCCCGGAAGCGTGCCGGCCAGTTCGGTAAGCTCGTGGTAGTGGGTGGCGAACAAGGTCTTGCATCCCAAGCGTTCGTCGTTGTGCAGGTGCTCTATGACGGACCGCGCGATGGATAGCCCATCATAGGTGCTGGTGCCCCGGCCAATCTCGTCCAGCACGACCAGCGACCGGGGGGTAGCTTGGTTCAGTATGGCCGCCGTTTCCACCATCTCCACCATGAAGGTGGACTGGCCGGTGGTCAGGTCGTCCTGCAGGCCAACCCTGGTAAAAATGCGGTCAACCAGCCCTACAATCGCCTCCGAGGCCGGCACGTAGCTCCCTACTTGGGCCATTAAAACAATGATCGCCGCTTGGCGTATGAACGTCGACTTGCCAGCCATGTTAGGCCCGGTCAACAGGATGATGCGGGCGTCGTCGTTGGACAAGTAAACGTCGTTGGGCACGTAAGTCCCCCGGTCCAGCAGCCGCTCCAGCGCCGGATGGCGTCCATTTTTGATGGAAATGGTCCGGTTCAAGTCAAGCTGAGGCCGCACGTAGCCGTTGGCGACCGCCACTTCCGCCAGACTTACGAACACGTCCACCATCGCGACGGCCTTGGCTAACCTGGAGATTGTGTCGCCTGTCTCGCTGACCTGTTCGCAGACTCGGCGGAACAGGGAGCGTTCCATCTCCTCTATCCGCTCTCTGGCGTTCAAGACCAGGGACTCATACTCTTTGATTTCAGGAGTTATGTAACGTTCCGAGTTAACCAGTGTCTGGCGCCGGATGTAATTATCGGGCACCTGGGCTTGGTTGGACTTGCTGACCTCAATGTAGTAGCCGAAGACATGGTTGTAGCCTATCTTCAACCCGCGCAGTCCGGTGCGCGCGCGTTCCGTTTGTTCCAAGCCCGCAATAAAGTTTCTGGCATTCTGGGAGTCGTATTTCAATGCGTCCAGTTCGGGAGAGAAGCCTTGGCGGATGACGTTGCCTTCCCCCGGGTTGCCTACAGGCTCAGGGGCAATGGACTGTTCGATGAGCCCGCAGATTTCTGGAAGGGGAGTCAGTTGCTGGCGCAACCAAGCCATATCCTGACCAACGTCCAGCAGGTCATTCCCGTCCAGCCCATCGCTCCCGCCGTCCAACACGTCATTCCCGTCGTCTAACCCGTCATTCCCGTCGTCTAACCCGTCATTCCCGCGAAGGCGGGAATCCACCACCGGGGGGTTGGTTCCCCGCCTTCGCGGGGAAGACGGTGGGGGCGTGGGTGTGCTGAGTTGCTCCAAAAGTTCGGGAACGGCGTCGAGACCGGACTTCAGGGCGATCAACTCCCTTGGAGCCACAACCCCGGCCTTGATCCTGGCCAGAATGCGTTCCAGGTCAGGGACCCGAGACAAAGACGATCCGGCGCCGGCGCGGAGGAAAGCGTCGTTGAAAAAGTAGCTCACCGCGTCCAGCCGCCGCTCCAACTCCTCCAAGTCCAACATGGGCTGGCCTAACCAGCGTCGAAGCAGGCGTCCGCCCATGGGGGTTCGGGTCTGGTCCAAAGTAGCGAGAAGCGAATGTTCCCTTCTGTCGTTCCGTCCAGCGGTGAACAACTCCAGGTTGCGCCTGGTATGGACGTCCAAGTCCATAAAGCCGCTGGTGGAATACACTCCCAGGTTCATCAGGTGGAGCTTGCCGGTCCTCCTGGTATCCCGCAGGTAAAGGACAATTGCTCCGGCCGCGCGCACTGCCAAGGGTAGATGCTCGCACCCGAAGGACTCGAGGGACAGAATGCCGTAGTGGTCCAAGAGAGCCTGCTGGGCCGTCTCAAGCTCAAAGTAAGTGTAGTCCACTTCCGTGGGAGATTGCCCCTTGTGACTGGGGAATTCCTCTTCAGAGTCAGACGTATCGATATCAGACGACAAGACCTCCGCCGGAGATATGCGTTCCAATTCCAGCGGGAGTTGAGACCTGTCCAGTTGGGCAGCGGCGAACTCCCCGGTGGTTACGTCGGCATAGGCGAACCCGGCGGAGTCCCCTTCAAGGACCACTGCCGCCAAGTAATTGTTGACCTTCTGGTCGAGAAGGGCGCTTTCCAGTACCGTGCCGGGCGTCACCACCCGAACGACGTCCCTTTCCACCAGTCCCTTCGAAGAGTCCGGGACGGACAGTTGCTCGCAGATAGCGACCTTGTGCCCGCGCTTGACCAGCTTGGCCAAGTAGCTTTCGACCGCGTGGGCCGGGAAACCGGCCATGGGGACCTTCACGTTCTTCCCCATGCTGCGGGAGGTCAGGGTAATTTCCAGTTCCTTCGAGGCAACGTGAGCGTCTTCGTCGAAGGTCTCGTAAAAATCGCCCATCCGGAAGAGGACTATGGCGTCGGGGAAGGAGTGCTTAATCTTGAGGTACTGGCGGCGTATTGGAGTCACAATCTACCCATGCCTGATGTCTCGGGACACCTATTTTACCCCAACGATATGGGGCGCAGAAGTCCGGTGGCGACCTTGTTCCCAATTCTTTGTCCACACGAAAGAACGTCACCCCCACCTTCACGGGGGTGACAAATCCTCAGCGTTGAATTCCCGCTTGAGCGGGAACAACGGGTGGGAACTGGGAATAACAGGCTGCAGGCTGGGAATTGTGGGGTGGCGGCGGGCGCTACTCCTTCCAGAAACGCTCTTCGATGAACATCCATCCTTGGGGGACCACCAAGTCTTTCACATGAGAAATCATGCCCGGATGACCGCAGGTGTAGACCATGGTGTCGTCCTGGGGTAACTCGAACAGGTTGATGTACTCTTCTACGAGGTTGTTTACCCTGCCCTTGGCCCCGGTCCAACCGGCGTTCCGCTCTTCGTCAGGCCGGCTCACCGTCGGCACGAAGTAGATGATGTCCGGATGAGCCGCCGCCATATCAGACAATTCTTTGTCGTAGGTCAGTTCGTCTTCATAACTGGCGCCCAGAAGAATATAGAACTTGTGGTCCACGCCGCCCTCGTTGAGGTAATGGCGGGTCATACTGATGGAGGGCGCGACACCGGTGACGGTAGACACCATGAAGTGATGCCGGACCCGCTGGTCCATTGTAAACAGCCCCTTCGCACGGGGCCGGATGGTCATCTGGTCTCCCAGCTTCATCTGCCACAGCAAAGGGGTCAATTCCCCTTCAGGCACCAACTCGACGAAAATTTCCAGTAACGGTTCATAAGGAGCCGAAACAATGGAATATGCCCTCTCAATGCCCTCCAGCCCCAAGGTGCAGTACTGCCCGGACTTGAAACGGAACGGCTCGGTTTCAGGCTCCAACTTCATTATCATCAGGTCTTCACTGATGTCGATGCGCTCCACCAGCGTAGCCTTGGGCAAAGCGGCCCATTGCCGGTACCGGCGTGATTCTACATCACTCTGTCTTGCACTACTTGTCATGAAAACCTCCTGCCGTCACGGGACAGTTCAGGCATCAATTTTCGTCACCTTGGCGCGGCGAATATCCAAGCCCGGAACTTTGGACGCCGCGTCCGGGTCCTCGCTGGCTTGGAGTTCCACCGCAAGTTGTCCGAAGATCGAAGTAACCGATATTACGCTTTGAGGAACGGACTCGGTCAACCGGGCCTCGCCTTTGAACAAGCCATCTCCGGCCTGTACCTCCACAGGGTCCCCTTCGCCGATCGACCATTCCATAGCATCGGCAGGGTTGAACTCCACCAACTCCTGACGCTCTATGCGGTTCCTCTTTCCTTTGACGATCTGCATTTCTCTATGGCTCTGCAACAAGACGCGGCCCGGCACCAGCCACGCCGTGAAACCTTCGTCGGCATCACTGGGAGCAATTCGGAACTCAGGAGTGGCGGGATCGGCTTTGCTGGACTGGAACCCCCCAACGTACAGGGTGTCCTTGCTTGGGGACTCCTCATCCGCGCAGGGCCACTGAATGCCCCGGCGTTCTTTCGTGGCTTGAAGCACTTGAGTAGGCTGTGGACTGTCCAAGCTGGTGCGGAACACCAACCGGCTCTCGTCCTCCAGCCGCTGGTAAGATACGCCGCCGTAAATGGGGCAGAGCCGGGCAATCTCGTCCATGACCTGGTCCGGCGAGAAGTAATCAAACCCCGATGCACCCATGCGCCGTGCCAGTTCGCAGAAGAGCCAACTCTCGGGGCGACCGTCGTTGTTCTTGACGCTAATGGAGGCGCGAAGTCTCTGGATGCGCCTCTCCAAGTTGGTAAAGGTGCCGTCCTTCTCCGCGAACGTAACCCTGGGCAGGACCACGTCGGCCACCTGTGCCGCCTGACCCAGGAAGGTGTCATGAACTACAAGGAATTCCAACTGCTCCAAGGCATGAACAGCGTCGTCCAGCTTTCCGTTGGTAAAGTTAACACTGTCGCCAATGACCATCGCTGCTTTGACGCCGCCGTTCCGGCTCGCCTCCACTATTTCAGGCAGTCCCAGTCCGGGACTGGAGGGTATGGAACACTCCCACGCCTGTTCCAACGCCTCTCTTGCTTGGTCATCAACGACCGGCGCATAGCCCGGAAGCCGGTCCGGCAGGCAGCCCACGTCCCATGCGCCCTGCTCGTTGGCTCCCTGCCGCATGGGATAGAGACCGGACCCCGGCATTCCCAAATTTCCGGTCAGCAACGCCAAGTCTATCAACGCCCTGACGCAGTCACGCTGCAAGCCGGCGTCCACATTGTCCAGCGCGTAGACTATAGACCCCAACCCGGCCTGGCCGTAGAGCCGCGCCGCTTCGTCGATAGACTCCCTGGAGACCTGCGTCGCTTGACAGACCTGCTCCATATCCAGATTGTTCAGGGTGTAGCGCAGCGTGGCCGGGCTTTCGCAGTTTTCCTCCAGCCACTCGGTCTTTTCCAGCCCTTGGTCCAAGACCGACCGGAGCAGACCGCCCAACAGAAGGAGTTCGGTGCCGGGCACCGGACGGAGCCAAAGGTGCGCGTAGCGGGTCAACTCCACTTCCCGGGGGTCGATAACCACCAGCTTGGTGTCCTTTCTGGCCGCCCGCTTGATGGGCACTCCCACCACGTTATGTTCTTCAGTGACGTTGGAGTTGAACACCAGGATGCAACCGGACTTCTCCAAGTCCCAGATGGAGTTGGTGGCGGCGGCGTATCCCAAGGAACTCTCCAGCGTACGCACCAACTCCGGTTGGGTGTTGGAGGTCTGGTCCATGTTGTTGGTGTTCATAACCTTCCGGGCGAATTTCTGCCCCAGGTAGTGCTCTTCGTTGGTGCTTTGTGGGGAGGTGAGAAGCGCGAACGAGCCGCCGACGTAGCCGGACAGTTTCCCGGCGATGTGGTCCAACGCCTCTTCCCAAGTAGCCTCTTCCAAGACCCCGTCCCTGCGAATCAGGGGCGTCCTAATCCGGGCCCTGCTGTTGACGAACTCCAAGCCAAACTTCCCTTTGAAGCAGGCTTGGCCTCGGTTGGCCGGAGAATTGACGTCGGGCACCGCACGAACCAGCCGCTCCGCCGAGTTAATCTCCAGGTTCAGTTGGCAGCCGACGGGGCAATGGGGGCAAATGGTGTTTTCAACCCGCGCCGCCTTCTCCCATTTGTGCTCCCGTTCGACCAAGGCGCCTACAGGGCACACGTCTATACAGGCTCCGCAGAACTCGCAACCCGACTCCAGGAGAGACGTGCCGAATGACGTCCCGACCAACGCCGAACCGCCGCGTTCGGTGAAGCATATCGCGTCGTCGCCCCGGAGCTCCTCGCAAGCCCTGACGCACCGGCCGCAAACTATGCAAAGGTTGTAGTCCCGGTCGTAGAAGGGGTCGGAAACCTCCAACGGGATCTGGCGGTACTTGTACTGCAGGGGGGACTCCAAGTCCATCCCCAAGTAGCGGACCGTGTCCTTCAACTCGCACCGCTCGTTTTTGGGGCAGGTGACGCACCTGTCATTTACCGAAACGTGCCGCAGGCAAACGTCACTGGGGCCGCAGATATCAACCCGGTGGCAGGTGAGGCAACCGTCGGGATGTTCGGCTATGAGCATTTGCATCACGGAGCGGCGCAGATCGATCACGTCCGGGGTCTCGCTCCGGATTTTCATCTCGTTCTGCACGGGAAGGACGCAGGCTGCCGGATAGCCCCGCCCCCCCTCTACACCCACCACGCACATGCGGCAGGCGGCGAAAGGTTTCATTCCAGGGTGGTAGCAAAGGTAAGGGATGTACACTCCGGCTTCAATGGCGGCTTCCAGCACCATTTTCCCGGGTTGGGTAGTGATCTCCACCCCATCTATAGAGATGGTAATGTCATCGGCCATACTGAATGCTCCACCGATTGTTCCAACAGGACTTAACGATACCGCCGCCACCACGAGAGTTCAAGACAAACACCGGGGTGAATGACGCTGGTTCTTGCTTGTACCAAGTACTGTCTGCCCCGTTCTGGGCCGGGCTATCCAATCAACGAGTTATCTGCGGGTGAGCGCCGGCGAGAACCGGGGCCTCAAGCAGGTCCCGGTGTCGCACCTTTTATCCACTATATGGGCCTCGAACTCGGAGCCGAAATACCGCAGCGCGGAGGACACGGGGTTGAACCCCAACTGGCCGTGGCCGCAAAGAGACCCCGCCTGCATGTGCTCTCCGACGCGGCGCATCAACGCCAAGTCGTCCGGCCCGCCCTCCAGACGGCAGATTCTTTCCAGTACTTCCAGCAAATGGCTCATCCCCATGCGGCATGGGAAGCACTTGCCACAAGACTCGTACTGACAAAAGGCGATTAACGACCGGGTTAAATCGACGACGCAGGTATCCTCATCGGCGGCGATGATCCCGCCCGAACCCAGGATGGCGCCAGCGCTGCGCAGGATCTCAAAGTCCAGCACCACATCCACGTTGTCAGCACCCAGTACGCCTCCCAACGGCCCGCCGGACTGGACAAGCTTGAGGGCCTTGCCGCCGGGAGGCCCGCCCGCGGCCTTGTAGAGGACATCCTTCAGGTTGATCCCCAAGGGTACTTCCATCATACCGGTGTATTGCAGGTCGCCGGTAAGACAGAGAATTACAGTCCCCTTACTCTGCTCGTGGCCTATTCCCGCAAACCACTCGCCACCCTTGGAGATGATCTCCGGCACATAGGCCAGGGTCTTGACGTTATTGATGTTGCTGGGCTTGCCGAACAGTCCAACTTGTGCGGGAAATGGCGGGCGGAATCGGGGCATGGCCCGCTTGCCTTCGATGGCCTCCATCAGGGCGCTCTCCTCACCAGCCACGTAGGAGTCGCCAGTGAGGGCCACTTCCAGATGGAAACTGAACTCCGACCCCAGTATGTTGTCGCCAACGAACCCAAGTTCTTGGGCCTGGGCTACGGCGGTGCGGATTTTGTCGATGGGGCCGTCATGCCCGTGCCTTACGAAGATATAGCCGTCGTGGGACCCGGTCGCGTAGCCGGCCAGAACTATGCCTTCGACAAGCGTGTGAGGGTCACTCTCCAGGATGGCTTTGTCGTTAAAAGCACCGGGGTCCCCTTCTTCGCAGTTGCACAGAATGTACTTCTGAGGCGCGTTGGACCCGGCCAGGAATCTCCACTTGGTGCCGGTGGGGAAGGCGGCCCCTCCGCGCCCCCGTAGGCCGGACACGTTGACCTGCTCCAACGTTTCCGCGGGAGTCATCCCGGTCAAGGCTTGGTTCAGCGCGTGGTAACCCCCGTTGGCTATGTACTGGTAAATGTCTCCGGGGTCTATGCTCCCGGCATTGCGAAGCGCAATGCGTGTTTCAACCACCCGCATCGGGTGTTGGTCCAAGTCGGGAATTTGGCCATCCCCGTCACCGGCCTCGCCGAGGAACCCCAGCGCCAAGTGGGCGGCAGGCAAGCCACGGCCAACGTGGGCGGTTACTATTTCGGCGGCGGTTTCGGGCGTAACGTTGCCGTAGACCACCCGGGGCCCATCCGGCAGTTTAACGTCAACCAGAGGTTCGGCGAAGCAAAGGCCCAAGCAGCCAACTTCACTGACGTTGGCTGACAGCCCGTTCTCTTCCAAGGCCTGCTTTATCGCGGCGATAACCGCGTAAGACCCGGCGGCTTGGCCGCATAGAGCGGTCCCCACCCTGATCCAAGCACGGTCGCCCGCAGTCAGGTCTTCCCAACGGCGCTTGCTTTCGGCAGCTATTTCGGTGAAGTCAGCCATTACTCTATGAAGACCGCGCCCCCAATCCAAACAACCCGCGTTGACTAGGGTAGCAACTCCCTTATCTTGTTCCTGACCATCGGCGCCGTAACCCGTCCCACCAAGTGATGGTCTATCGCCATCACCGGGGCTTGAGAACAGGCCCCCAAGCAGGTGTTGAACTGTAAGGACAAGCGTCCGTCCGGCGTATCGCCTTCATCGGTCAAGCCGCAGGACTCCAGTGCCGCCTCTATCACCGGCATCGCGCCAACCAAGTGACAGGAAGCACCCCAACAGACCTCCACTTGGTGCAGGCAGGGAGGCGTAAAGCGGAAGTT
Organism: Dehalococcoidia bacterium; assembly: GCA_965261795.1. Lineage (GTDB taxonomy): Bacteria > Chloroflexota > Dehalococcoidia > Lucifugimonadales > UBA3495 > CBDCFV01. Next base: position 2,135,582 of record OZ253476.1, on the reverse strand, counting down.
GGGGTAAAAGGATGCAACCGCCCAAACATCGTTCACCGTCGAGTCAGTGAACGCAGCCACCTCTTCCACGCCTTCCTTGGGAATGTAGCCAAGTTCGTCCTGCAGCGCAAGCAGAGAAGAAAGGACGGTGACGGTGGACTGGGGCTGGCGGCGCACTGCTTCAGCCATACGTTGTTTCAGCCCATCCATTTGCCGGGCTCCTTGGGGAGGCTAACCGATGCCTTAAAACTTCGTGAATTCAGTAACAATCCGCGAATATGGTAACACAGGGCATAATGCCCTTCAACAGATGAGGACGGCCCGAACGGCGCACCTTTCCATCCCTTATGCCCTTACCCCAGTAAAGCCGCGATTACCGTCGTTGTGCAGCAACACGTTTGGCGGCGAGCGTCGGGCCGAGGAGAACAAGACCCTGTTGCCGTACAGCAGTTCCTGTCAGAAAACAAAAACGGGGCAGGCTCAACAGCCTGCCCCGAAAAAGATCAAGGCGAAAGAGTGTTTCAACCGTTTACAAGCGGCCGCCCTGGAACACCGGCACCTGCTTGCGGAATATCTGGATACGTGACCGGGCGGACTCGACTACGAACACCCTGCCCTCGTCGTCGGTCTCCACCGCTATCGGGCCCCAGAAATCTTTCTCCCGTTCCAGTCCTTGGGCGATGTCCCTCTCATCCCACATCTCAGGGTTGGCGTCCAGCTTGTCTTTGCCCCACTTGGAGATGGTGCCGTCTCCGGTCAGCTTGGCGATGAACTCACCCTCCGGCGAGAACACCTGAAGGCGGTCGTTGCCCCAATCGGCCACATAGATAACGCCGCTCCGGTCCACGGCCACCCCCGTGGGACGGTTCAACTGCCCGTCCCCGGAACCAGATGCGCCGAACTTCATCAAGAAACGGCCATCTGGCGCGAACTTCTGGATGCGGTCGTTGCGCCAGTCAGCAATGTAAATGTCTCCAAAACTGTCGATGTAGATCCCCCAAGGCAGGTCGAACTGTCCGTCGCCATCCCCTTTAGATCCCCATTTGGCCAGGAATGACCCGTCCTTGGCGAACTTTTGTATCCGGTTGTTGCCGCTGTCCACCATGTAGAGGTTGTCTTGACGGTCGAAAGCGAGGCCGGAGGGGCGGTCGATCTCGCCGTCTCCCGTGCCCGAGGCGCCCCACTTTCCGATATATTCTCCATCCCCGGTGAAGATGGAGACGCGGTTGAGCCACTCGTCCGCGACGTACACGTTGCCCTGGCTGTCGAGAGCGAGGGAAGTCGGCCAGATTAAAGAGCCGTCGGCGGATGAAGCCTCAGACTCGCCGACGGTGGTGACGCCGCGGGCGAACTCCCCGATGTAGTCTTCATCTACGGTGCAGATGGTAATGCGCTTGCCATCGGGCCGGTATTCGTAGGAGCGACTAACGACATACATGGTGTCGTCTTTGCCGCGGGCCATGGCGACGGGGTTGCGGAAGCCGGGGCCGGAGAACTCGGCCCGCCCTATGGTGTGACTGTACTGGAACTCCAGCGGTTGTGTCTGGGTGGTCATGTTCATTCTCACCTAAGCCGGTTTTAGCAAGGAAAAGAGTCTTTTGACTGAGGTTTAGAGGAAGGCCATCTGTTCGAAAGCGCCTCCGACGATGGGGTTGGGGTCCAAGCCGAGCCACTTGTCTATCAGAGTAGAGTAGACGCTGCGGAAGTCGTTGTTGTAGTGAAGGTCGCCTTCCAGCAGCTTGTCGGGAGCAAGCGACGGGTATTCTCCGTAGAGGCCGCCCTTGACCGCGTCTCCTACAACGAAGGCCACGCCGCCGGAGCCGTGGTCGGTGCCGGAGCCGTTATCGTGGACCCTTCGGCCAAACTCAGTGAACACCAGCAGCGTCACGTTATCACTGGCGCCGTGCTCACTCAGGTCCGCGTAGAAGTCGGCGATGGCGTTGGAGGTTTCGGTCCACAACTTGGCGTGGGCCACCATCTCCCCGGCGTGGGTATCGAAGCTGTTGTAGGGCGCGGTGGTGTAGAGAACGCGCGAGCCGAAGCCAGCCAAGTGCACTTGAGCGATGTTGCGCATGTACTGGGCTACGGTGTCCGTGCCATACTCGACGCCCGAGGAATACTGCTCCGGCGCGGTGTTGAGGATGTCGGCGCCTTTGAGGGCGTCCATGCCTGTCTGGGTGAGGTAGTCGGTCACCGGGCCGCGTCCCATTGAGGGCGAATACATGCGTGCGAACAGGTCCAACGCTTCGTCCCGCTGGTCCGGCTCGATGCCTGTAAGCACACCGTAGGTCTCCAGGCTCCCTACTGATGCCACCGGCACGCCGGGGGCGGCCAAGGCCCGCGGTAGTCCGCGGCCGAAGTTCACTCCCGTCAGCACGTTTTCGCTCTTGGGGTCCATGTCACGGATGGCCCGGCCAAGCCATCCTTCGGTACCCACCTTGTCGGGCTCGCAGGTGTGCCAGATGTCCATGGAGCGAAAATGGGACCGGTTGGGGTTGGGGTAGCCGATTCCCTGGATAACGGCCACCTTGCCTTGGTCATAAAGCGCCTTCAATGGGGCCATGGCGGGGTTGAACCCAACGTGATCGTTGACCGGCAACACTTGGTCTTCAGCCACTCTTACCACCGGCCGGTTATCCGCATAAAAAGAGTCACCGTAAGGGACTATGGTGTTAACCGCGTCGTTCCCTCCGGAGAGCTGAAGCACCACCAACACCGGGTCTTTCTTAGTTGAGGTCATGGTCTAGCTCCTTCCCGATTCCTTAAGATCCCCGCTCAGACGGGAATGATGATCAGTTATTGCCCTTGGGGACCACAATGCTTCGAACGGTGATCAGGCGAACTGGAATTCTTGAGTAGCCACCATCAATTGGAGCATCTGGCCCACCCTTTGGCCGAAATCCTCTGCGCCTGTAGCCAACTCGCCGCCGCCGGCCGCGTGCTCCATCAATTGGGTCCGCGTCTCTTCCGGCAAGCCGTAGCCGCCCAGCATATCCAGGCAGCCGTCCACAAACTGCTCGGGGGTTAGACTGGCGCCCCCGGAGGCCAACCGGTCCACTATGGCGCGGACGCCGGGCAAAGCGACGTTGCCGACCTGATCAGCGGCGAAATTGATTCGCTCCACCAAGGTCCCGCTGTCTATCCATTCCCGGCCAGTGTGCCATCCTTCTACCGTAGGCGGATTCATCAGGTCCTGGCCCATGTACCGGATCACCGATGCAACGGGATGAAGCCCCGGCTTGGGCGAGGTGAAGTCTCCGACCAAGCGGAGGGTGCCAACCACTACCTCGGCGGGACTCTTTACCTTGGTGAACCGCGCATCCTTGAAGAAATCCGAGTTGAAGAGGACGCGTAAGACCGACCTGATGTCGTAACCGGAGCGGTAGTATTCATCCTCCAATGCTTTGATCGCTTCGGGGTCTCGCGGCGGTATGTCCTGCCACGCGGGCACCTGGGGTTCGTCAGCCACGAAGAAGTTATAAAGGTGGCGGGCGACGAATCTTGCCGCGGACGGTTGCTTGGCGATGATGTTGATTATGTCCTCACCGTTCCAAGGACCTGTCTCACCCAGAAAGGTCTTCTCGTTATTGTCATGGTCGCCGGGGTTGTAGAGGAACTTGGACTCGTAGCGGCCGTAGGGATATCGAGGGACGGCGTTGGCGATGGTCCAACCGGTAAACGCCTCAGCGCAGGCCTTCACGTCGTCCTCGGTGTAGTTGGGCTTACCGTCCATGCCCACGCCCAAGGAGAACAACTCCAGCAACTCCCGCCCGTAGTTCTCGTTGATGGCGCCCTTATGGCTCATGCAGTTGTCCAGATAGAACACCATTGCCGGGTCGTGGGACAACTCCAGCAGCAAGCGTGGAAAACTTCCCATTCCATGTTCGCGGAACATGTCCAACTGCAACTGAATCTGGCGCCCATGCTCGCACTTGGAATTGCCGGTACAAAGAATCCCGTGCCAGAACAGGGTCATCTTCTCTTCCAGCGGACGCTGGGTGTTGATCATGCGGTAGGTCCAATACGACTGGTTGACCTCCAGCGCGTTCATTTCCTTCCAGTCGACGAAGTAACGCTCCAGGATGTCCATCTCCAGGTTAGCTTGGGTTTCAGGGTGGAGCAGTTCCTCCACGGTGGCTTCATATCCTTTGGCGGCGCGCCGCTCCAACTCCTCGTAACTGGCGCCAAAGCCCGCGCGACGCATCAAGTGGGCCATTAGTTGGATGTCTGAATTGGCCATACCGTTCACTCCTTTTGGAACTGATTCCGGTCGTATTTCAGTTTCAACAGCGCTCATCTCTGAATATAACGCCGTCGACCACACGGGACCATTATCCGGCAATGGTTCAATAAGCCATGCAACCATCCCGCGCATCGCCGGTTTCGGGAAGGCAATGCAACTGAAACGCTCGCAACACGAACACGCAGCCTCCAATTGACCGTTTTCTGCCGCATTCGATAGGGGCCATATTAGTCTTGCGTGAGCTTGAGTGTCAACCGGACTGGATAGTCCAAATCGACCAACAAGCCGGAAATAATAGCGCATTGACCCAGGGCGCTATTATCGAAATATGCTTGCAGAACAGCCTGGGGCTGAGCTGGCTTAGGCCAGCAGCGGGGCGGAAGTGGAGGCGCGTGAGTCCATTTGGAGTGTCCCGCCTGGTCTCCGGGCATTCTATTTCGCCCAGTTCACGCTGTTAACCTTGGCGGGCATAGGGGTACTGGTCTGGTACGAAGTCTTCGTGAACACGGTCGACACACCGGCACAAACGATGATGGCCATCATCCGGAGCACCGGCGCCGTCACCGTCGGGGCCGCCGGAATATCCTTGGTAATAATGGAGGCGCCGCGAATTGTCATGGTAGTCGCTGACTATTTCACTAAACGCTGGCTAAACCCCTTGAAGGAGAAACTCCGCGAGGAGGGCCGCGCCGAGATAAACACCGCATGGCAAACGTGGAACGAACGGCGAATGGCCGCCGAGGCCAACGGTGAACCCTTCGACGAGCCGCCTCCCGGCAATTCTTCGCAGAACTGACGGTAGACCGCTCAAAGACGGCGCTCGTCGCCTAACTCCGGAAGATGTTTCCTAATACGTGCGGACTTGTACGCCGTAAGCCTTGGCGTGAATAAATCCTCTGGGGGCAAAGCTGCGTAATTGGCTGATCATGGCCTGTACTTCAGCATCTTGTTCCTCTAAATCGTCAAAAATGAACTTGAGGTATTGTCCCGGTCTGTAATCCCCTTCGGCGTTTAACGTGACTCCGCTCCAATCGTAATGGGCTTGCAGGTCCAAGGAATCGAGTTGCCGCACTAACTCGTCATGCAACTCCTCTGGGGTGTAGTGCAACTCTTTCATCGCGTTCCGGTAAGCTTGATTGTCGTTTCGATGAGGCAAAAATATTTCATATCGGACAGCCGGGATGTATTCCCCTTCAACGGACGTATTGGGAAATGCCTCTGTGGTTGTCGGTTGGCCATCGGCATGAACAACTGTTGGATTGACGGGAGTTGCTGGTTGAATAGTAACCTGAGTTCGGGAAAGTTAAAAGGGATGAGATAGGAGTTGAAGTTGCTGGTCTGAGAGGTGAAGGGAAGGCTTTTTCGGTTGATGGCAGTAGGCGATCAGGCCACAGAGCAGGTTGACCAGGAAGTTAGCCACACTGCGGTGCCGGGTATGTTCAATTTGGGAAATGTTCTTCAGTTGGTCGTTGATGGTCTCAATGACCGACCGTTTCCGCAACAACAGCTTGTCTTCCAGAGGCAACGGACGCTTCTTCATGTTCTTGCGCCTGGGGGTGATTAGCTCCAAGCCTTGGGCCAGCAGTTGTTTGAATAGTGGTTGGGAGATGTAGCCCTTGTCGCCGAAGAGCTTGCCAAACAAGCCCTTAGCCAAGGCTGGCAGCGGCTTGCGGTCATCGACGTTGCCCGGAGTCAGCCGGCACGCCAGTATTTCACCCCGGTCATTGACGACCAGGTGGAGTTTGAAGCCATAAAACCAGCCCATTGTGGTCTTGCCCCGGGCGGCGATTCCGGCAAAGACCTGGTGGCGGGGAATCCGCTTGTTATGGCATACCTTGATGGCAGTGGCATCCACGAAGGCGAGGCCGGTGCAGTTGCCTTGGCGCTGTTGCAGGTAGGCTAACAGGGGGATGGTCACGGTAGGCGTCAACTCAACGAACCGGTTGTAGCTGACCAAGCCTGGGAATTCGGGCCGGAGGTGCACCAGGGTATACTCAGTGTAATAGGCTTTGAAGGTACGGTAGTGGGACTGGTGAAAGTGAATGAGAATCGTCATGATTTCACTGGGGGACAACCTTGTCGCTCGAACTCTCCGCCCCCCTTTCCGCGCCAACGTCACTCGACGCCAATGCGGTTGGAAGGCTTGCCAGAAATCATCGACATTGCAGAACAGTTTGAGTAAACTCATGAGGGATGCCTCCTTGGTATTCATCTACCAGAAAGAATACCTGTTCTTTCTTTGGGAGGCATCCCTTATCCCGAACTCAGGTTAGTAGGCTCTTGTGTGAAGATGCCAGACACCCCACTTTCCGAGAAATCGACGCGAAACCAACTGAACAAAATCGTGATTATAACGACGCCTACAGCGACTCCAAGGCCAAGCCCCGCAACGTATATGATGAATGACCTGCTAGGTTTAGAATTTGGCATAGACATATACGATACTCCCCCATTGATTCAATCTTTGCACCAATCGCCACGAAAATGGCGCCTGGACCGACCAGACGCCAACGGAATGCCTCCGGAATCAGTCAATATAATCGCCTACCGGCCCGAACTGGCGAAAATCAGACTCACATAAAAAGGGCGACGGATTCGTCGCCCTAAGTCTAGCTGAGTCGGTTCTCACTGAGCTGCAATTAACTTGTAGCCCCGAAACCTGTCCCTTAGTTATACGGTCAGTTTCGCGGTGCTGCCCAGAAGAATCTGCTCAACGTGATCCGCGATCTCTTCAGCCTTCTCCCGGCATTGCTCGTCGGTAAGGCTGGAGAGCGGGTGCTCGGCCACAACGAAATCGTAATCGGGCACTCCCATCATTCTGGTCATCGCCTTGGCCGTGGGCAGGAATACGTGGGTGATAATGGAGGCCGTGGGGATTCCCAGCCTCTCCATCTCAATGCCGTCGTGCACACTGCACGAACTGCAGGACCCTCAATCACCCACCCCGACGATCAAGGCATCCACTTGGTCCAGCATCTCCTGCACCGTCTCCGGCTTGGTAGGCAGCGAAGCGGAGTGTTTGCTGAACATCACCACGTCTTTGATGTCGTGCTTCTTCTTAAGAATTTCGCCCAGTTCCAGAAGGACCTTGTCGGAATTGGCTTTGCTGTTTTCCAGCAGACCAATCACTTTCCCGCTAAGATCGCCCGAGCGTTCGTTAAGCTCGAAGTCTCCAGCAGCGAGGTCGGTGCCCCTGGGGTTCACCAACCGCATATTCCGGACGTCTACAGTATCCGCCATACTCCCTCCTTTATAGGTCTATATTCAAAGGTCGCCGGGAATAAAGTATTCACCTTTGGTTATCCCAATGATACACGGCGCCGGTTGTTTTGCAAACCGGACTAATTCGGTATTTCCACTTTTCGGGTGCGAATCCGGTAGCCGGTGGTGTCGATTATGGCGCTGTTGCGGCCGCCGGTGCCGCCCCCCATCACAAACAGTATATCCTCCGCGTTCCTGGAGCAACGGCGCACCAGTTGGTCGTCGCCGGGCTTCTCCGGACCTTGCGCTACGCCCAACCGGATCAACTCCGCCAGTGGACGGTTGGCGTACTCCATCAGGTAGTCCTGCATGCCCTTCCTGGTCCAGCCGTCCTCCTGCAGGGTTATGGCATGTTCCGGCCCGATGACAATCACCCACTGGGCCGGAAACCGCCACGCCAGGCAGGCGGACTTCAGGGTGTCAACCAAGGACGACAGGATCGACTCGCCGGTGTGCCCGTAGGCGTTGTTGACTGTGATGGGGTTGTAAGCCACCGCCACCGTTACGCAACTGTCCTCCGGTTGGAAACCCCGGCTGACGTGCAGCGGTTCCCACGGCGAGTCTTCCTCGTTCTCAGCGATGCACAAGGTGTACTTCGACGGGTTTCCCAGTGTACCCCGGTCAAGAATGCCCGGCCGGGCATCGAAACCGTTCATAAAGCAGAGCCTTATGGAACGGCCCAAGCAGGCGTTGGCCCTGAAACCAGGGCCGAAAAGCCCGTCCTTGGAGTTGAGCCCTATCTGCTCGCGCACCGGGCCGTTGACCATCATCAAAATCGCCGGCGAACTGGTGGACGCCGAGGCCATGTGGACGAAGTTCCGCTCCTCTTCCAAGGCCTGCAGGGTGGAAAGCAACACAGGGAAATACTCTGGGAGGCACCCCGCCATCACGGCGTTGGCGGCGGCGTTTTCCGACGTAAGCACCCTGCGGCGCATCTCCAGGGAGAGCACCTCTTCCTCGCCGGTCATGTTCACGTATTCCAGCATCTCCCGCACTTTATAATCGGTGGGCGGGACCACCGGCAAGCCATCGCTCCACCCCAGGCGGTAGCACTCTTCAATAGCCTCAATGGTGTCGCTGAATTCCACCGCGGCAGACCTTTCCGATCCTGTGGTCATGGGCAACCTCCCGAATTTCTTGGGCCCTTCGCTGGGGGCCATTCCCAACCGCTGGCTATCCTGCTTAGTTCACCGCGGTCTTTAAACGTTTGGCAACCTTAGCTGTACGCCGGCCTTCTCCTCTTGAATCCGGCAAACGGCGTCGGAGTCCTCCGGGCCCCAGCCCCGGAACATGGCTTCCACGTGGCGCTGGTCCACCAGGTTCGATAACTCCATGGGTATGCCGTACTCTCGACCAAGGTCCGTAGCCAAACGGACGTCCTTGGCGGCCAATGCTGTGGCGAACCCGGGCTCGAAGTTGCCCTTGAAAAGGAATCTAGGCAGCTTTTCCGTCAAGCGGCGGGAACTGCCGGAGCTGTTTGCAATCACGTCTGCCAGCACCTCCAGGTCCACCCCCGCCTTTACCCCCAAGGTCAAAGATTCGGCCAGCAGCACGCCGATGCCCATGCTGAGCAGATTGTTGCATATCTTGCACACCGACCCGTTGCCTATGGGCCCGCAAAACACTACGTGGCTCCCGATGGCGTCCAGTGTGGGTTTCAATCGGTTGAATGTACCCTAGTCACCGCCCACCATAACGGCCAAGGTGCCCGCCGCTGCGCCATAGACGCCGCCGCTTACCGGCGCATCCAGCATCGTCACGCCGCGGGCGGCGCAGACCTGGTGCAGGCGCCGCACCACGGTGGGAGAGTTGGTGGATAAGTCTACGTAGAGAGACCCATCACTTGCGCCTTCCAGTATTCCGTTTTCCCCCTCCAGGACCGCTTCTACGTCCCTTGGGACCGGCAGGGAAGTGAACACCACCTCGTTGCCCGGGACCGCGTCTTTGGGCGTTGCCGCCCACTCGGCGCCCATTTCCAGCAGATTGGTTGCTGCTTCGCGACGCAGGTCGTGAACGGTTAACTGGTGGCCTGCCTTGATCAGGTTGGCGGCCATCGGGTTGCCCATGTTCCCTGTCCCGATGAATCCTGCTTTCATCGTTTGCTCTCCTATCTCCGCCGATGGGCGCTCCGCCGATGGGCGCTCCGCCGATGGGCGCTCCGCCGATGGGCGCTCCGCCGATGGGCGCTCTGGCAATGGGGCGCAGACGCCCTGCGGGCGGCTCGGGTTGTGTCAAGTCGTCTTGGGTTACTTCGGGCGGCGGAGGCGCCAGGTCAGGCGGCTCCGGCTGGTAGCCCGGCTGCCGGTCGAAGGACTCTTTGGCAATGCGAAACGCGTTTACAGCTGTGGGCATTCCGCCGTAAAAGACCATCTGGGAAATGATTTCCGAGATTTGCTCCTTCGTCACCCCGATATGCAATGCGGCAAGGATATGCCGCTGCAGCAGTTGCGGGCTATGGCCCAGCACTGTCAACGCGGCGATGGTGCACAGGCTGCGAGTCTGGAGGTTGACCGCCGGGCGGTTGTAGACCTCCCCGTAGACTACCTCGTCCACCATTTGCATAACTTCGGGGGCAAGCTCCGCCATGGCGGGAGGCTGACCCGGATTTCCTTCCCTGCCATAATATCGGAGCCGGAATTCCTGCGCCGCCCGGCGCAAGTCTTTGGGGCCGCGTTCAAGAGACAAAGGGAGCCTCGCCGATAAACCGTCTTGGAACCAGCAGGAATTATAACATCCGTCAGGTTGAGCAAACCACGGCCAAGTTGGGCAAACCACGGCGACAGCCGGCGTCATGGCTTTCAGGGCACAAATCACAGGGGCAGCCCGGCAAATCGGACCGCCCCTTTTTCAAACGCCATGGCCTTGACAGGCCGCTAAAGCAGCCCCGCAAACCTGTTTTAGAGGGCCTGCCAGTAACGCCGTCCTTCCAGACGGATGACCTTGCCGATGTGATCGGAGTTGGAGAAGTGACCGGCAGCTATCACGTACCCTTCATTTTCCGACATGTCCAGCACTTTTTCCCGGCTCTGACGGCTCTGGCCTTTGTCAATGTCGACCCCGGCGCACCACGCCGACTCCTGCACCTGAGCCTTGCTGTGCAGCACGTCGCCGACTACGATGGCCTTCTCGCCTTGAGAGGACACCAATATGGCTTGGTGGCCCGGAGTATGTCCGGGGGTAGGCAGCGTGGATACTTCGTCGGTGATGTTGTGCTCGCCCTCGACGAGGTCCATCTTCCGCAGCCTGCGCAAGGGGGCCACGTACCTCTGCACCATGGGGTTCGAATCGGCATTCTCCGGGGCCGTGAAGTAGTCCCAGTCCGCCTTGGGCACCAAGTAGCGGGCCTTCCGGAAAGTGGGCGCCGGCATACCGCCTTGATAGCGCACGTTCCAACCTATGTGATCGCCGTGCAAGTGGGTATGCACTACGGTGTTGATTTCATCCGAAGGAGAGACGTTGGTGTTGTTCAAACGGTCGGCCGGAATCAAAATAGGACGCAACTCCTCGTAGAGGTTGCCCGTCACGTTACCCCGGTCCGGGTGCGGTCCAGGCCCAAGGCCGGTGTCCACAAGGATGACCTGACCTTGGCTGCGAATGACGAAGCAGCCGTAGTACAACTGGAGCTGGCCGTTTTCCAGCGCATCTTCGTGCGCCGCCCAGTCCTCGGCGGTCGTGTCGGGGAACATCGCCGTGGCTGCCCTGGGGGGCGGGATCATGTCCAGCACGGCCATAATTTCAACGTTACCCACCGTAATCTTGTCTGCCATTTAAAACTCCTTTCTTTCGTTAGAGTAACTTGTCTGCTCTTCAATACTGGACTATCGAATAGACGTCGTACCCTTCCAGTCCTTTTCGACCGTCCAGATCGGTCAACTCTATAACCACCGCGACGCCGGCCACCTCTCCGCCGATGCTCTCCACCAATCGGGTTGCCGCCGCCAAAGTGCCGCCGGTGGCCAACAGGTCATCCAGCAGCAGCACTTTATCACCTTGCCCCACACCATCGACGTGCATCTCGATAGCCGCTTCCCCATACTCCAAGGAATACTCGAACGAGCGAGTCTCCCAAGGGAGCTTGCCCGGCTTGCGGGCCGGAATCAGGGGCTTGCCCAGCCTGTAAGCCACGGGAGCGGCGAAAAGGAACCCCCGAGCGTCAATAGCCACTATCGAGTCGAGAGGGGATTGTTCGTACTTCCGGGTCAAATGGTCGATAACTTGGCAAAACGCCGTCGGGTTGCTCAACAGAGGGGTAATGTCCTTGAACAGCACTCCAGGAATCGGGAAGTCCGGCACGTCCCGAATGTATTGCTTCAGGTCCATCACAGCGTCAAAATCCCTTTCCCCTGCTCGGCGGGCAACCCTCTAGCGTAGCCCAAGCGTACAAGCCACCCGGTCTCGGGCTTCCTGAAGAAGTGTAGAATAAGCTACGAATGGCGTCAAGTTTAATGACGCCAAAGTCCGTGAGGCCTTCCTGTTGAGCGTGAGGGCTTCCCGTTGAGAATGGAGGCAAGCTAAGGGAGAAGGTCAATGCTGGTCCAAGATCATGTCCAGACGGCACGTGGGTTTCTGGAAGCTGCCGACGCCGAATTCGCGTCAGGCGACCAATTGCAGGCATCGGAGAAAACGTGGGGCGCAGCGTCCCACGCGGTAATGGCCGTAGCCTTGCAACGGGGTTGGAATTACGGTTCGCACCGCGACCTGAAGAACGCTTCGGAAAACTTGGCCAAGGAATACGGGGAGCCGTTGATAGCGGCAGACTTCGGAGTGGCGGAGAAGTACCATAAAAATTTCTATCACAACAACATGGAGGAGTTCGAGTTGTATAGTGACCAGTACAAGGTCAGACGTTTCGTGGCGCGACTGGCGGTAATCGCAGGGGACTGAGAAGCGCCCTTAAGTTAAATCAACCGGAGGTCTTGATGGCGGATAGAAATAGGCTTCTGTCTCACTTGGCTCCCTGGTTCAACAGCACCGAGGACATCGGGATCGATACCCCGGAATAGATTCCGATAATCCTGATTCAGACAACGGAGTCAAGCGCAGGATGAACGTTCCTGGATATTCCAACTACTTTTCATCATAACTTATCTCCGACTCAACCTGCTCTTGAATTGCGCTTGGCGCGGGGATATATTGAGCGCAGAACCCATCTGAAAAGCGGAGGGTACAGTAATGAGCAACGTTAAGACAGTCTTGGTAGGCACCGTAGGCCAAGGAATAATGCGCAGCGGCGACGGCGGGGAATCATGGGGGCGGGTAGGAATAACCTCAGGGTTGCACTCCGACGCCTTGGTGCGAGACCTGGCCAACCATCCCGACCGGCCCGGAATAGTGTTTGCCGGTACCGACAAAGGCCTTTACCGTAGCGAAGACGCCGGGATGAACTGGCGGATAGTGGACACCCCGATGAGCGGCTCGTCCGTTTGGGCGGTGACCGTAGATTCGGCCGACCCCAACCTGATGTTCGCCGGCACCGGCACGCCCAATCCCTGCGGCGTTTTCCGGTCCACCGACGGTGGCAAGACTTGGGAGAAGCGACCCGTTGACATAGCGGAGGAGTGCCCCAACGTCGGGGTGCCAAGGGTGACGGGAATCGCCATCGACCCCGTAAATCACCGCGACGTTTGGGTGGGGCTGGAAGTGGACGGGCTGCGGCATAGCTCCGACAGCGGCGACACTTGGGAGTCCATCAACGGCGCAATCCCCAACCCGGACGTGCACAACGTGGCCGTCGCCGGCGGCCCTCCCAAGACCGTGGTAGTCGTGGTGAACAACGATGTCTACACCAGCGACGACAACGGGGCGAACTGGGACCGCTTGGGGATTCGCGAGGTGTTCCCCATGACCTACCCCAGGGGAATCATGGTCCAGCCGGAAAACCCCAACGTCATTTTCGTGACCATCGGCGACACCACCCCAGGCCGCACCGGCACCATCATGCGGACCAAGGACACCGGCAAGACTTGGGAGAACCTGTCTCTGCCTGTGGAACCCAACACCGCAATGTGGACGGTCAACATCCAGTCCACCGATCCGCAGGTCGTTTTCGCGGGAAGCCGCTACGGGTACCTGTACCGCAGCGACGACGGCGGCGATTCCTGGAACAAGGTGTGGCGGGAGTTCAGCGAGATTTCCAGCGTTATGTGGTTGCCGGAGTAATTTCGCTCCCAAGGCTCCAATATCTAGTGCTGCGTCCAGTTGAATATGATGTGCATAAGCAGCCAACAACGTCTATTAGTCGTTCCCGATAAAGCGGGAATCCAGAGATGCGGGTACATCAACAACGCCTGGACAAAGCACTAGGGTGGAAAAGACCATCACATACGACCGACATGCGCGTCGCAGGATGCGGTGGCGAGAGATCAGCGAAGAGGAAGTAGAATATGTATCAGAGACCCGGAGAGGACAGAGCCTACCGAACAGGGGCGTGTCAATGCGTTCAGGTGGGTTGGGGGCCGATACATCAGAGCAACCTTTCGAGAGCTCGAGACTGAACTCCTGGTGATCAGCGTAGTTGATAGAACAAACTGAAGGCAGGCAGCCATGAAGATCGAGTACAGCCACACTGCTGATGCTATCTACGTCTATTTTCGGGAGGTCGAGGCGGCTAGAAGTGACGACATCGCTGAAGGAGTGGTCGTGGATTTCGACGCCCAAGGCCAGATTGTTGGGATCGAGATTCTCGATGTCAGCTCACGGCTCAGCGCCAAGGATCTGGCCAATGTCACCATAGAGAATCTGCCGGCCGTAATGGCCGAGCAACAGGCCGTTGAAGAAGAGGAACGGCGAAAGGCCAGAATTCGGGCGGAAGCAAGTCAACCGATGTCCCAAGCAGACGGAATCAGGCAGTACGCACTCGAACATTTCATCGAGCCTGCCCGGCGCATAGGACGCCGTTATGTGGAGATTCGCCTCGGCGCAGTGCAGGAAGGTATAGGGGAACGCAGCAATGTGCCAAATTTCATTAACGCCTTGGGCGGCAAGAAATTCCTTAAACTGGCGAACCTGAAGTTGTTGAGGACATCGGGGGCAAAGGCAGGTCCGAACACGGTATTCCATTACGAGATATTGGGACAGGCGATACCGAAGGATGCAATCACAGCGGGAGGAGCGGACTGCAGGTAGGACAACGGCGGCAACTGATCTTCCAACAAATACGTCGACAGTGACCCGGCCCGGCTAAGGGTACCGAAACACCGACCCAGCGGCGTTATTCCAGCCGCTGGGTTGTTTTACGTTCAGGCAAAGGCCGGCAGCACCTCTTCCACGCACCGGCGGAACTGCCCCTGCTGGTCCCACGACGGGAACCGCAGCAATATGTCGGTGGCCCCGGCATCCACGTAGGTCTGGAGTTGTTCGATGCACTGCTCCGGGCTGCCCAGGGCCACCCAGTTCTCCACCGCCTCCCGGCTGTAGTTTATGGAGTAGTACTGGTCCAAGTACTTCTTGGACTCCTGGAAGGCGGTTTCCCGGTCCTCGTTGATGTTGATGTTGTAATACAGGCAGCAGGGCAGGTCTTCGAAGCTGCGGCCATAGTCCCCGGCGTATTCCAAGACACGCTTTCTCAGTTCCTTGAACTCAGGCGCAGGGTTGGCGGTCGTCATCCACCCGTCGCCCATCTTGGCGACCCGGCGCAAAGACCGTTCGATGATGTGGGGTTTCCCAACCGACAGGCGCGGGTTGCTTGTGACCCAGATGGGCGGCGGTTCCTGCACC
The DNA here is from genome assembly GCA_965261795.1 of Dehalococcoidia bacterium. GTDB lineage: Bacteria > Chloroflexota > Dehalococcoidia > Lucifugimonadales > UBA3495 > CBDCFV01. The sequence continues at coordinate 2,120,383 of OZ253476.1, read as the reverse complement.
GGCTTGGGCTCGATGAAGGCGTTCTCCAATTTGTAGAACTGTCCTTCGTAGCTCACCCGGTCTTCTGTCCATAACTTGCGCAACAGGACTATGTTTTCCTCCATGCGATGCGCCCGGTCGGAAGCCTTGATCCTCATGTTCCGGTACTCGGTGCGGTGCTCCTGCTGGTCGATGCTGCCGCCCATGCACGCTGCCAGGACCATACGGCCGTTGGAGATCACGTCCAGGCTCGCCCACTGGTAGGCCAGGATTATCGGGTCGCGGGACGGGAAGCTGGCCATGCAGGCCACGCCGATTTGCACGTTCCTGGTGCGCCCGGCAATCGCCGCCATTGTGGTTATCGACTCCATGCGAGGCTTGGCCATTATCGAGTCGCCTACCCATACGTGCTCGAAGGCGCCGGACGCATCGGCGCTTTCCGCCATCTCCAGAATGTCTTCCGCTTGGACCAAGCCAAGAAGAATCCCTCTATTGGACAGTGTAAGACCGAACTTGACCTTCGATGCCATATTTCCTCCTGCCGTGCTTGGATTCCCTCCTGCGCGGGAAAGACGGGTTGGGGCGAGCTGGTGGAGTGTGTCTCGAGCTAAACTATCGGCCAGCGCGACGGAAAGTTGACCCCGGTACGTTCCATCAGGTCTTGGCCTATTCGTTGCACCCTTTGGATCAGTTCCCACTCATCGACAAACAAGGGATTGTGGTCCTCCACGACCACCTTGCCGTCGACTATGACGGTATGGACGCTCCTGCCGTCGGCGTTGTACACCAGGTTGTTCACCGGATTGAAGATGGTCCTCCACTCCGGACGCTTGGTGTCGAACAACACCAGGTCCGCTTTCTTGCCAACTTCAATCGAGCCTACCTCTTCACCCAGCCCAAGGGCCTTTGCCCCTTGGATGGTGGCCATTTCCAGTGCGGTCTCCGCCGGAATCATCCCCACGTCCTGCCTGCTGTCCTTGTACAGCACGGCGGCCAAGTACATGGAACGCATGGTCTCGATGAGGTTGGAGTTGTTGCCCGCGTCGGTCCCCAACCCGACGGTGACACCCTTTTGCAACATCTCCGGTAAGAGTCCGTCTCTGGTCATCCCGGACCCGCCCTTAACCGCGGCAGTGGGGCACATGACGGCGTTGGTTTGTGTGCGAGCCATGCAGTCCACTTCCGCCTCATCCAAGCCAAGCACATGGGCCAGCAACGTGTTGGGCCCCAGGAAACCGATCTCCTCCAGGAACTCGGTGGGGCGTTTGCCATGCTCGCTCATGCTGGCCGCAACCGCTTGGGAGTTGCCATTGCAATGAAGCGTCAGCCCGGTCTCGTACCGGTCGGCAATATCCTTGGCCCCCACGAGCAACTCCCGGCTGGAGTACGAAGCTGAGAAGGGCATGGCCCACGCCCGCACCCGGCCCTCCAAGCCGTGATCGTAGTCCTGAACGGTCCTTTCCATCATGGATACTGCGTCCGCAGTGGTGGACACCGGGATGTTCAGGGGATTGGGCCGGTCCGCCACCTGCCAACCGACGACTATGCGGCAGCCCGACTGTTCGTAAGCCTGCATACAGGCGTCCAGGTATTTGGTGCTGCCCGGGTCCAGGAAACAAGTGGTGCCATATTTCAATAGCTCGGTAATCGCCAACAGGGAAGTGTAATACTCCTCCTCGGCGGTCATAGCGCCTTGAAGCTTGAACACGTTGGGCAAATAGGCCGCGCCCAGGTCGTCGGGGAAAATGCCCCGTGTGGCGTGGGCATAGCTGATGTGCATGTGCCCATTGGAAAACCCTGGGGTCACTACCATTTCGTCGGCGTCGATAACCCGTTCCGCCGGGACTGATGCCAGTTCGGTAGACTTGCCTACCTGCACAATCCGTTGGCCGTCGATAACTATGGAACCGTCCTCGATAATGCGGCGTTCCGTGTCCAACGTCATCAGGAACTTGGCGCCCTGTATTTTCAAAGAAGGAAGTTTCATAGACCCTATCATACCTTCACCGCAGCCCATCGCCAACCGTTGCGAATGTCGTCTTGCCCTCGCGCTCCGCCGTGGGTATCATGCTTGACACCCTCATCGGGTTCAGGAGGAAAGGTGGCAACAGAGCAAGTGATCTTCGGGTGCAACTTGACCCTGGAAAACTATTGGGACGTTGCGGAGTTCGCCAAGCGGGCGGAGGCGCTGGGATTTGACCGGATCACCACCGGCGAGCATCTCATGGACGGCAACCCGCCGCGGCCTACGGTTCTCGGCCTCCCCGCGATGGCCGCCGCTGCCGGCGCTACCCGCTCCCTGCGGATCATGACCGGCATTGTTATCGTCCCCCTGTACCATCCTGTGATGCTGGCGAAGTTGGCTGCCACCGTGGACGTTGTATCCGGTGGCAGGCTGGACTTCGGCATCGGCATCAGCGGCCAAAGAGGCACGAAAGTGGAATTCGACGCCGTGGGAATTTCCGTGCGCACCCGCGGACGCCGCACCAACGAGATGCTCGAAGTAATGAAACGGCTGTGGACTGAGGAGCACGTCAGCCACGACGGGGACTTTTTCAAGTTCGAGGACGTTACCCTGCTGCCGCAACCGGTCCAAAAACCGCATCCGCCCATCTGGGTGTCCGGCCGCAGCGACGCCGCAATGCGCCGCGCGGCTTTGCAGGGCGACGGTTGGTACCCCTACCTGTTTACGGTCCGGCGGTTGCGCCGCAGCAACGAGGCCATCCGGGAAATCGCCGCTGAGGCGGGGCGGGACCTGACGGGATTCCACTGGGGATTGAACCAGCCAACGTCGATAATGGAGGACCCGGAGCAAGCTTTGGCCCTAGCGGTGGAGAACGTGGGTCAACGTTATGTCACTCCGGAACGCAGCGCCGAGGACATCGCCCGGGCTTTGTGCATTAGCGGAACACCGGAGGACTGCGTACAGGCCATCCAGGAACGAATCGACGCAGGCGTAAGGGAAATCAACTTCAGTTTCCTGGCCCCGGAGGCGGACCAGTTCTACCAGCAGATGGAGTTGTTCTCCAGCCGGGTGATGCCCCATTTCCGGTAGACCATGTTGTCCCGTGCATGAAACCCGCATGGGATTACCCCGTTACGGTACGCTTGTTGACCTTTGTGAGGATTGATGTAGTATCGAACTCAACTGGTACGAATTTACCTGTAATCAGGCTGGCCGTTAGCCCGCTGCCCGCAAGGGGTTGGAGGTAATCATGGAATTTGGTCTGTTTCTCGAATTTCCCAAGAGAGAGGGCGCAACCCAGCAACAGGCCTTCGAGGAGTGCTTCAGTTTAGCCGACGAAGCCGAAGCACAGAGCAACGTGGACTCGGTATGGTTGGCGGAGTACCACTTCACCCCCGACCGCGTCCTGTCTTCTCCGATTACCATCGCCACCGCCATCGCCGCCCGCACCCAGCGAATAAGGATCGGCTTGGCGGTGCTGTGCCTGCCGTTGGGCCACCCTGTCCGCATCGCCGAAGAGGTTGCCACACTGGACCATATCAGCAAAGGCCGCTTGGAATTCGGCGTTGGCCGCGGCACCTTCCCCAATGTACATGAAGGATATAATGTCCCGTTTCACGAAAGCCGCGGCCGCTTCGATGAGTTCCTCGACGTCATAGTGAAGTCCTGGACTACCGAAAAATTTTCCTACGAGGGCAAGTACGTCGTCTGCCAGGACCTGGCTGTAGAACCCAAGCCTTTCCAGAATCCCCATCCGCCCATTCACGTGGGCATCACCTCCGAGGACAGCTTCCCGATAATCGGACAATTAGGCTACCCCATTCTGATTAACCCGTCTCGTGTTTTCACTCTGTCTGAATTGGTCCCTTACATCGCTCAATACCGGGCGGCGTGGAAGGAAGCGGGGCACGATGGAGAAGGGAAGGTTGGGCTCCGGGTGCCCATCTACGTTGCCGAGACCGCACAACAGGCTTACGAGGAGCCGCAGGAAAGCGCAATGTTTTCGATCCGGCGCTTGGGGGCGCGGGTAGGCAGCTACGCCACCTACGGAGGCACTACCGGAGACTGGCAAGCGCAGTCTGACCGGATTATGGAAATGAACTACGACGATTGGCTGAGGGACAAGGTGGTGTACGGGACTGCCGAGAGCGTAACGGACCGCCTGCACGATCTAACGGAGGAACTGGGTTTGGACCAAGTCATGTTCGAAGTGAACTACGGCAACCAGATTCCCTTGGAGCGACAGCGCAAATCACTGCGGATGTTCACCGAGAAAGTCATTCCGCACTTCAAGTAGAGTGTTTTATTCGGAAGGAATGAGAGCGAAGGCCGTCAGAGCTGCGACCCCATAAAGTCATGGTGGCCCCGCAAGAACTCGTCAGCTCTCAAGGGACGCCGCCCTTCCAGTTGCAATGTTTTCAACGCCAACACACCATCGCCGGTAATCACCCCCACCGGCCCATGCTTCCCCGGCCCATCCGGCGCCCCATTCTCGGCAGACAGGGCCACCGCCAAGCCCGGCGGGCCTCCGCCGGGGGCAAAAGCGTCGGATAAGGCCTCCACTTCAAGCAGCTTCAAAACCCTCCCCTGCCAGTTGGTAAACAACCCGGGCCAAGGGGTATAGGCCCGTTGCCGGCGCCGCAGCGCTGCCGCGGGAAGATTCCAATCGGCCAAGCCGTCGTTCCGCTCCAACTTCCGGGTGACAGTAGCAGCGGAATGGTCTTGAGGCTCGGCGGTTAACTGCCCCTCCACCCACAGCCCAAGGGATTCCAGTAACAATTCGCTTCCAAATTTGAACAAAGATGCGGTCAGCGTCTCGGCGGTGTCGTCCGGCAACACTGGATATGTCCGGCGCGCAATGACAGGGCCCGTGTCCATCCCTTCATCCAACAGCATCAACGTAACCCCCGTCTCCTCTAATCCATCAACGATTGCCGATGACACCGGCGACGGGCCTCGATAACTGGGCAACAGGGACGGGTGCAAGTTCAAGCATCCATGTGGAGCAGCCTCCAACACCGCAGGCGGCAACAGCTTGCCGTAAGCTGCAACCACTATCACGTCCGGTTGGAGGCTTGCCAGTTCCGCCTGCGCTTGAGACGACCGGAACGAAACGGGCTGATGGACCTTCAATCCAAGCTCCAAAGCCCGAACCTTGACCGGCGGCATCCGGTCCGCGCGGCCCCTTCCTCCTGGCCGGTCGGGCGGCGTGTACACACCCGCCAATTCAACCGAGGAAGCCTCGGCTAAATCATCCAGAATCGGCGCAACGAAATCAGGGGTCCCCATGAAGACCAGCCGCATCAATTCTCCTGGCGCAGTCCCTCTTAACGACAAAGCAAACGCGGGCATCCCCAAATCGGCCTGTGATGCCGCATTGCCGCTGATTTTTCAAACGCGTCAATTTGTCTTGACATGCTGAGAAAAGGGTTGCTACAATAACTCAACCGCTTGGCGGAAATCTCAAGAAGGAGGTGATAGTTAATGGAAGTTAGTTTAACATGCAGGGGCGATGGTAGATATCTGTCTGGACACGACGAGGTGATCGTAAGCTAACACTCCTTCGCAATACAACGAGAACCCGTTGTCGGGCCCAGGCCAATGTCTACCATCGCCCCTCGCACTCGAGTTACGGATAGGGGTGTACTCCGGCAGATGGCTGGGCCCGATCCCTTTTTACCATTACTTATTATCTCCGCCGCAATGGTCAAAAAACGCTTCATCCAATTCAAACCACTCCTGGACCGGGACAACTACTGACATTCGCCCCTTTCCAACTCGTAAAACACCTTGCTAACATAATACCTGTCTCGTACATCTCAGATAGGTCTGACTAAAACTGGTTGGCCGGTCGGATGGGAGCGCGGGCGTCCCGCCCGCCATACATGGTGAACGAAATGTCCGTAAATGTCCGGCTTTCTGAAATTTCTGCTCCTCCTCCAACACCTGGTCGCCGTTCTCCTCCCTTGGGCCCGGCGCTATCTCGCTTCTTAGCTTGGCTGACCGTTGAAAATGAAAAGGCCCTGACCAACGACGGCTTTCAGATTGACATCAGACCACCGTCAGAATAAAATCGGCATTACTTGTAATAGCATGCACGGAAGGAATTCGGAGACTTAATGCTGAGAATTCGCCTACGGAGAGTCGGAAAGAAAGGTAAACCGTCGTACAGAATCGTGGTAGCGGAGGCCAGCGCACCGCGTGACGGCGCCTATGTGGAATGGATCGGGAATTACGACCCTATGGTTGACCCTCCCGCGTACACCATTAAAATGGACCGGGCTCAAGAGTGGCTGGGAAAGGGCGCCCAACCATCGGACGCAGTACAACGTATCTTGGACTGGACCGTTGCGGCCAAGAGCGCCGTTGTTGAGAATGAGGAAGAAAGCGACGTAGAAGAGGCGGATGCAATGGCGGCGTCCGCTGAGTCCGCCGCGGAAAACGTGGCTGGCGAGGCCGCTGAGGCATGAAGGAACTGATCGAGTACATCGCTCGCTCTCTTGCCAGTAACCCCGATGCGGTGGTGGTTACGGAAGACATTGAGCAGGGCAGAGTGGTCCTCAGGCTTGAGGTAGCTCCCGAAGACAAGGGTAAAGTGATTGGCCGGCAAGGCCGCGTGGCCCAAGCCATGCGAGTGATGTTGAGGGTTGCGGCGGTCAAAGACGGGACTCACGCGGTCTTGGAGATCGTTTAGACGATCCAAGCCTCTGGTCCAAGTGTTGGCAATTCGGATTCACGTGCGGTACCGGGGTTGGGATGGAAGACTCCACGGTTGTGACAGTAGGTAAAGTCCTCAGCGTCCACGGCACATCCGGTGGAGTGAGGATCGATGTATTGAGTGATGTCTCGGACCGCTTCAATACCGGGAAAGTAGTCCAGGTCTCATCCACGTCATACCGGATTTCCGGGTCCAAGCCCATCCGCACCGGCCAGATTATCCTCAGTCTACAAGGGTTGCATACCCGGGAAGCAGCCCGCCTTCTGGTAGGCCACTGGATTACGGTCCCGATAACGGAAGCTCCCCAACTGTCCAGTGGGGAGTTCTTTTATTTTCAGTTGCTGGGACTCCAAGTCGTTACCGACGAGGGCGAAGACTTGGGACATCTGACCGACATCATGGAAACGGGCAGCAACGATGTCTACGTGGTGACCGGTCAAGGCAGGGAATTGTTGATTCCGGCTTTGGCCGACGTGGTCAAAGAAATCAAATTGGACCAAGGAGTCATGGTAGTACACCTGCTGGATGGGTTGCGTTAATCTCTTTGACCCTCCCAAAATGCAAGTGCTAAAATCTGACTCCATGAAATGGCTCTTCCGCCGGTTCTGAATACCCGGTGGGGGACCATCTGCCTGGACCGCTGACAGGCGCCGGGCATTGCAGGGGGAAAAAGGCCCTTCCCTATAACACACCAAGGGGGTTATATCGTGTCTGGTCACTCAAAATGGTCAACAATCAAACACCAGAAGGGCGCGGCTGACGCCAAGCGCGGCGTGTTGTTTACCAAGCTGAGCCGGGACATCACGCTGGCTGTGCGGGATGGCGGAGGCGGCGACCCGGACATGAACTTCCGGCTCCGGTTGGTCTTGGACAAGGCCAAGAGCAGCAACATGCCCCAGGACAGCATAACGCGGGCGATTAAACGAGGCACCGGCGATGGCAGCGATGGAGGCGAAAGGCTGGAGGAGGTGGTCTACGAGGGGTACGGCCCTGGCGGCGGGGCAATCCTTTTGCAGGCCGTAACTACCAACCGGAACCGCACCGCGGCCGACATCCGCTACGCATTTACACGCGGCGGCGGCAATTTGGGGGACACCGGGTGTGTGGCTTGGAACTTCGAGACCAAGGGCGTCATCGCCATGGAGATTGACGACGAAGACCGGGCTGAGGAACTTGGCCTGCTGGCCATTGACGCCGGAGCCGACGACATCAAAATCGACGAAGGCCTGCTAGAGATTTTCACTGACCCGGACTTATTATTAACGGTGCAAACGGCGTTGCAAGGCGAGGGCGTGACTCCCGAGACCTCCGAGATTTCGATGGTCCCCAAGACTACGGTGACCTTGGCGGAGAAAGAGGCGGAGCAAACCCTGAAATTGTTGGACGCTCTTGAAGACCTGGACGACGTGCAAAAGGCCTACACCAGCGCAGATTTTCCCACTGAAGTATTAGACAAATACCGCTCGGCCAACTAACCCGCGGACAAGGTTTAAAGCTTATGCTAATCCTTGGCATAGACCCGGGCACCGTCCGAATGGGGTACGGCGTTCTGACTTCGGGAGAGAGCGTGGAGGTAGACGACTACGGCGTTATCGCGCTGCCGAACGGGATGCTCTTGGAGCAGCGGCTGTACCAGCTTTATACCCACGTCGTAAACATGATCGCTATTTTCCACCCCACGGTCATCGCCGTGGAAAAACCTTTCGTGGGCAGAGGAGAGCGCCAATTTTCCGGCCCGGCCATCGCAGTGGGGCAAGCCCAGGCTGTAGTGTTCATTGCCGGGGCCAGCCAAGGCATCCCAATCTTCCAATACTCGCCCGCGCAAATAAAGAGTTCAGTGGCCGACTTCGGCGCTGCGTCCAAGGAACAGATGCAGCAAACGATTGCCGCTATCCTGGGGTTGCCTGACACGCCGCAGTCAGACGCCGCCGACGCCCTGTCGGTGTGCCTTTGCCACATAATGCGGAGCCAGTCCGACTCAGCCCTCTCCAGAGAGATACCTCCCGGGCTGGAGAGGTAGTGGGTGATTGTCAGTGTCAAGGGTAAGCTGGAGGCTGTAGGCGCCGACTGGGTCCACGTAGAAGTCGGCGGCGTTACGTTGCAGATTTCCGTCCCGGCCTCCAATATTAGCGATCTAGGCCCGTTGGGCGGGTCTGTGCAATTGTTCACTAATCTGCGCATCCGCGACGAACAGCCGGTCATGTACGGGTTTCCGACTATGGCCGCGTTAGAACTGTTCATTATGTTAACCGGGGTATCGGGAGTAGGTCCCAGGCTGGCGTTGGCGCTGCTCTCCAGCCAAAGCGCGGCTAACCTCCAAGGGGCAATCTCCCAAGGCAACGTCGAGTCGCTGAGTTCGGCCCCTGGCGTCGGACGGCGAACGGCGGGCCGGATAGTGCTTGAACTCAAGAACAAACTGGCCGACGGCCTTCCCGAGACTGCCCCAATGCCCGGCTCCCAGGACGCCGAGGTTGTCGAAGCGTTGATGGCCTTGGGCTATTCAACCTCAGAGGCCCGGCAGGCGGTGAACCGTTTAACCGACGCCGGCGACTTGCCCTTGGAGGAACGGATTCGCATGGCGTTGCAGAATTTCGGGGCTGTTTGAGGAACTTACGAGAATGGTATGATTTCCCCCACTGATCATTGGAGTAGATAAATGCCGGACACTCAAGGCGTCCCAGAAATTTATGCGGACTTTGTTCAAATAGCTACAGGCGAATTGGGTATCTTTCTTGGGTTTCGTGCAATAGCGCCGCTAGTCTTGGCATCACAGGGGCCTAGTGACATAGAAACTCAACCAGTAATGCCAACGGAGTTGAAGGCCATAGTGCGCTTCAATCATCCGGGCGCCAAAGCCTTTGCTATAATGCTTAAGCGATCCTTAAAGAGTCATGAGGAAGATTTCGGAGAAATCAGTTTTCCACCCGGATTTGCCGAGCAGGTGGATCTGGCAATTGATGAGTGGTAAAGATGTACGGAACCCGTATCGCGGATCTGTGCCTCTCCGCCACATCCGGGACATTGCGCTATAGTCAACACTACACTCAAAAATTCTTGTCACGTGCTACACCAAGCCGCGATGAGATCCGATTTCTTCTCTGCGACGACGCTCCAGAAGTCATCGAGGACTACCCGCACGCCCAAAAGGTAGTAGGTGCCTCATATGGGGCACACCGGATGGTGATAGTCGCATCGGTCATGTAGTATGTGCTAACCCACCTGACTCAACGGTAGTTACTGCCTATTTCCCAGCTGAAACCGAGCCGGACAAGTGGGAAGACAATTATCGCAGACGTATTAGAGGATGAGAGTTATGGATTGTGTTTACTGCAACAGGGTTGATACAGTCGAGGAGCAATTAACACGGTTCTGTGCCTGCGAGACACCCCAGCCCTTCATTGTGGAGAATGTGCCGGCGTTTGTATGCCGGATCTGCGGGGACAAGTCTTTCTCTGGCGATACTGTAATTGCATTCGAGAAGATGAAGAATGGTGAAGTACAGACTAGTAGCCTGCAATTCCTCCGGGTCTTTGACTTCCAACAGCAAGATAAAGCTAAGACTCTGGTAGGCTGGAGTATGAATCTCAGCGCTATAGCCGATCAGGGCTTAAACAAGAACAGCGCAATTTTTTATGGGGGAATGGATATATCTCACCAATGGGTAAACTCGAGTGTGAATTTGAAGTCACCTTTATTTGAAAGACATCACGAATGGGATAACTTGGCTATCCAGTCAATCGAGGCAGGTCAAATGCATCCTTATGTTGATTTCAATGTTGTCAATATGCCTAAATCCTATTCTTACCGAGTGTAGCGGGGTCATTGGAGAAAAGTCGCCAACACCATAGTGAAACGGTCCTCAACTCCGTAAATCTTAACCCCGGAGCCACATGTCTCAATTAACCAGAATAAAAAAGCGTGTAGAAGCCGGTAAGGAAATAACCCGGATTTCCGCGGCCGGGGGCGAACTCGAAGACCGGCCCTTTCAACTGACCTCCGACTTCAAGATGACCGGAGACCAGCCTCAAGCCGTAGCCCGTCTGGCCGAGGGCGTGCGGAATGGCTTGACCTACCAGACCATGCTGGGTGTGACGGGCAGCGGGAAGACTTTTACCATGGCCAACATCGTCCAGGAGGTGCAACGGCCCACCCTGGTTATGGCCCACAACAAGACTCTTGCCGCCCAGTTGGCCTCGGAGTTCAAGGAGTTTTTCCCTCACAACGCGGTAGAGTACTTCGTCTCATACTACGATTACTACCAGCCGGAAGCCTACGTCCCCCAATCTGACACCTACATCGAGAAGGACTCCAGCGTCAATGAGGAACTGGACAAGCTCCGGCTGTCCGCAACCACGTCCCTGCTTACACGACGGGATGTCCTGATCGTCGCCTCGGTCTCCTGCATCTACGGCTTGGGCGACCCCAGGGACTACTTCAACCTGGTGGCCCAAGTCAAGGTCGGAGAGGAACAGAGTCGCAGCCGCTTGATGCGGCAATTGGTAGACATGCAGTACGAGCGGAACGACATGAACCTGGCCAGGGGCAAGTTCCGTATCCGGGGCGACACGCTGGAAATCATCCCCGCATACGAGGAGGCTGCGGTCAGGGTCCAGTTCTGGGGCGACGAGGTAGAGCGCATCGTGCAGTTGGACCCGCTAACCGGCGAGATACTGGCCGATATGGCGGAAATCGCCATATATCCCGCCAACCACTTCGTCACGTCCAAAGACAAGCTTGACGCGGCAGTAAACGACATCCGGGTCGAGTTGGAAGAACGGCTTGCGGAGTTGCGGGCCAGGGGGAAAATACTCGAAGCAGCCCGCTTGGAAAGCCGCACTCACTACGATTTGGAAATGCTCCAGGAAACCGGCTTTTGCTCCGGCGTCGAGAACTACTCCAGGCACTTGGCCCGCAGGGCGGCGGGCAGCTCTCCTTGGACCCTGCTGGACTACTTCCCCGAAGACTACCTGATATTCGTGGACGAGTCTCACATGACGCTGCCCCAAGTCCGCGGCATGTACCACGGCGACATGTCCAGAAAGCGGACACTCGTGGACTTCGGATTTCGCCTGCCCTCGGCTATGGACAACCGCCCGCTCAACTTCGAGGAGTACGAGGACCACATCAACCAAGTCGTCTACGTGTCCGCCACACCCGGACCCTTTGAAATGAAGCGCAGCGCCATGACAGTGGAGCAGGTTATACGGCCCACGGGCCTGTTGGACCCTACGGTTGAGGTGAAGCCCACGGAGGGCCAGATCGACGACCTGTTGCAGCAGATAAAGGAGCGGATAGAGCGGTCGGAACGCTGCTTGGTCACGACTCTGACCAAGCGCATGGCCGAAGAGCTGGCCGATTACCTGTCCGAGATGGGTATACGCAACAACTACCTCCACTCGGACATCCAGACCCTGGACCGGATAGAAATCCTTAGAGATCTGCGCTTGGGAGTGTTCGACGTTATCGTCGGCATCAACCTGCTGCGCGAAGGACTGGACCTGCCCGAGGTAAGCTTAGTGGTCATCCTGGACGCGGACAAAGAGGGCTATCTCCGCTCCAACACGTCACTGATACAGACCATCGGTCGGGCGGCCCGCCACGCCAACGGCCGAGTCATCATGTACGCCGACCGCATCACCGACTCCATGCGGCAGGCGATAGACGAGACCAACCGCAGACGAGCCATCCAGGACGCCTTCAACAAGCAGCACGGCATCGAGCCCCAGAGCATCCAGAAAGAGGTCCATGACATTACCGAGGGCATTAAGACCATTTCGGAAAACAGGGCGCGTTACCAAGTGGTGCGCAGCGAGATGTCCAGGGCCGACATGTACCGCGTGGTCAAGGACCTGGAGGGACAAATGAAGGAGGCAGCTAAGAATCTCCAGTTCGAGAAGGCCGCCCAGTTCCGCGACGAAATCTTCGAGTTGCGGAAGCTGTTAGTGCTGGAGGAGAAGGTGCTCACCCCAGCGGCGTTCCAGAGCGAGTGTTGAGCCTGCCGCTGGAGTTTATCATCGACGGCCCTCCCGTTTCGCAACAAACCCGCCGGCAGTCCCTCTTACGCCTGTGGAGAGGAGAGGTGCAAAGTGCGGTGAAGCAACATTGGCCGGAGGGAGAGCTGTCAGCGTCCGGCCTGCTCATGATCACTATAATGTACTTCTATAATGACAGGTCGTTGGATATTGACAACGTGCCAAAGCCAATCCTGGACGCTTTGAAAGGAATTGTTTTTGAGGACGACAACCAAGTGACCGATTTGATTTGCCGAAAACGTAAGCTAGTCCCGACCTTGAACGCCCCGAAGCCTTCAAGCGTATTAGACGAAGAGTTGCATCGGAGAAAGGAATTCGTTTACGTTCTTGTCGAAAGAGCGCCAGACCAGGAGATTGTTGTCTGATGGAAAACCGCACCTTCTTCGAAAAACGGTTCATCAAGTCCCTCGTTACCAAGTACTGGGAAGAAGGTTATGAAGTGACCGAAGCCCCTCAGCCGGAGCAACTGCCGGATTTCCTCTCCGGTTACCATCCCGACCTGCTGTTGTGCAAGCTGGGCCGGTCGGTTGTTGTGCGGGTAAAAGACAGGGCCGCATTGGCCGATAACTCATGGTCCGATATGGCTAAGGCAGTCCGGGCCGAGCCGGGATGGAACTTTGAATTGGCCATTTTCGAGACCGGCAAACAAATAGACGCGCCTGAAGAAGCGATTCCATTCGGCAGAGAAACCATAAGTCACGTCGTTGCCGAGGCGGAGCAACTTTTGAGCAATGGACTCGCGGAAGCTGCTTTGCTGAGGATATGGTCTGCGGCGGAGGCGGCGGTAAGGTCGCTCACCGAGGAGGAAGGGTGGCTGACGGACCGGCCAATAGCTACCTCCATACTCAGCATGGCCGTTCAAATCGGCGGGATTTCAATAGATGAGCACAAGTTAATGCTCTACGCCCTACCGCTTCGCAACGCCATCGCTCACGGACTGACTCCGCCCGTCTTTGACGACGCGCTTGTGGACGCGCTGATAGGCTTGGCGAAGCGGCTCTTGGAACTACTGCCGTTGGATTGATACTGACCGTAGGTTTTTGTAAGGTTGTCCCAAGACGACACTGCAGGATGCTACATTGCTCGATATTCACCGTCTAATGACAGGATTGTCCCAGTCACGCCCAATTTTCCATGTTGAAGCCGATTTCCAGCACACTCTCGCTTGGCAAATCCATCAAGCCATGCCGGATAGCTTAGTCCGTTTGGAGTTCAAGCCCTTTCCTGATGACGACAAATGGATGTACCTGGATATCTGGCTCCCGTCTGTGGGAATCGCTATCGAATTGAAGTACCATACCCAAAAACTGGACGTTACTCACAACAATGAACGTTTCTCACTGGCAGAGCAGGGTGCCCAGCCCCCTCGGCGGTACTACTTCCTGGCCGACGTAGAGAGACTGGAATATACCTTGACCCGGTATCATCTTGCAAAAGAGGGATATGCGATTTTGCTGACCAACTATCCCGACCATTGGAATCCTCAGAGGAGTACAAACACAATTGACGCTGCGTTCCGCCTACATGAGGGCCGCAAATTACAGGTCGGTTGGCTTGGTCAGAACGCGCCGGGAAAGGAACGACCAAAGGAAGAGAGAAGGCTTTAGAGATACAAGGTTCCTATGATCTGCGATGGCAGGACTATTCAACCTTCGGCGCAGGGAGAAACCAGCGGTTCCGGTATCTGGCAGTCCCGGTTAACCCTTCAGCATGACCCCGATTCCAACCCGCTGAGTGGAGCCTGAAGTTAAGACCGTTCTCAGCAGGTGACATTCCTTCAATTTATGTTCTTGGATCCCGGTTATCTCCGGAATGGCCGACACTCTCCTCCACCAGCCGGTGCAACCGCTCCAATTGCCGCGCGTTCTCTTCCGTAGTAAACCCGTCGACACGGTAGATCCAATCGCCGGTGGTGCCGTCAACTGCGCCCATGTCGACCGACACGCAAATGGCGCGAGTGTCATCCTCCAAGCTGGGTAGAAGGTTGCGTCCGGCCAGCTTGGACAGGGCCGCCACCAAGCCGTAGCCGCCCCAGTTGGACACGCTGGATATGATCAAGCGGTCAACGGTGGTTACTCCGGGGTCGTCGGGCAGGGTTTCCACTTGCGGAATGAACTCCAACAAGTTGCCCATGCCGATTTCATTGCCGCCGTCGCCTATGCCCACCGACGGGATGCCGGCTTCGAAGAGATAGTCCAATCGCGCGGTGTGAGGGGTGATATCCATGTACCGCATGTTCAGGTAGGCGTTGTCCTTGGTGCGGCTGCACCGCTCGATGGAGATAATCAGAGACAAGTCCAGCTTCTCAAGTATCTCCGCGGAAACCTTTTTGCTGGTCTCCACGTCGGCGACGGGGAACTCAATAATCTCGGCTTCGTCGCTCAGAATACCCCGGAGTATCGGCATGGAGCAATCGTCGCTGATGTAGGTAACCTTCCGGCCCAGGGCCTGCAAGGCGTTGCCGATGGCCACCGCCCCGGCCGGGCCGTCGGTCTCCGGTTTTCCCGCCGACAGGATGTAAAAGCCGGTGACTATGCCCACGTTGCCAGGGTGGTCCATGACGTATTGCGCCGCTTGGGCGCAAAAATCGTCATCCATGTAGGGGCGAAGCTGGGCAACGCCTCTTTTGTCCTGTTCAAGTATTATGTCTTCTATGGTTTCGCCCATTGCCGCTCCAAGTCCGGTTAAGGACGTTCTTTTCAACCTCTCGAGCAGACTCCCGGCAGCGCCGCCATGCCCAAGGGGTCATCACGTAATACCGGCGCCATCACCGTGGGAAGGTTACAAGACCGCGTAGTCCGCGTCTCGCTGGTCGGTTATGAACATCATCCCCGGCGCGTGGGTCATCATCAAGCTGGGCTTGCAGTTGAGGGCCACCGCTTGCGGTGTGACGCCGCAGGCCCAGAAGACCGGCTCTTCGTCGGGATATATCTTCACCGCGTCTCCGAAGTCGGGGGCGGCTATATCCCTGATGCCGATGGCTGCGGGGTCTCCAATGTGTACCGGCGCGCCGTGAGTGGCCGGGAACCGCGACGTGACCTGCACCGCCCGCACGATCTGGCCCCTTTTGATGGGGCGCATACTGACCACCATCGGGCCGGAAAACTGCCCCGCGGGGTTGGTGGCGATATTGGTGATATACATCGAGACGTTGGTGCCCATCTCTTGGTGCCGCAACGGTATCCCGGCGTCGATCATCGCGGTCTCAAAAGAGAAGCTGCACCCGAGCAGGAAGGACACCAAGTCGTCCCGCCAGTGAGGCACCAGCGAATCGACCTCGGCCGTGAACTCGCCGTTCTCGTATATGCGGTAACCGGGAACATCCCTCCGAATGTCTGCCCCGGGCGTGGTCAAACCCGGCTCCACTTGACCCGCCTCCACAACTTCCAGCAACGGGCACGGCTTGGGGTTCCTTTGGCAGAACAGGAGGAAATCAAAGGCCAAGTCCATCGGCAGAATCGCCAGGTTGGCCTGGACGTAGCCGGGAGCGACCCCGGAAGTTACGCCGCGCCACTGGCCGTGACGAATCTGTTCCCGAACGTCTTGCGGAGTTTTGGGCAGTGTTTCAATAGTCATAGTCTTACCTCGATGGTAAAAGTAATCCCGTTGGCGCCCTTCCAGCTACCTTGCTACATTATCGGACACGAATGGACATCGGACACGAATGGACCAACGGGCATACAGCCAACACTTTGAGAATGGCATCATCATAGAGTCCTTGGACAGCCCAGTCAATTTCCGCAGCGCTGTGGCTTGAGCCGCAGTCACCGCGAATCGCCTCCGCCGGTTGAGTGTTATACTTCCAACGAAGTCTGCTTTTCCGTTACGGCATCAATAGCAACGTCGGGGCTACGGTTTGTATAACGTATTCCTATTGGCGGACCACTCCAACGGAACGTTGCAGCTCTTGGAGGCGCTCAGCCGTCTGGGTATGGCCTGCCAAGTGGGCAACGACCTGCCGATGAACGACAACGGCGGCACCGCCGTCTCGCCTCAAGCAGTGGTCCTGGACATGGCCTCGGTAGGCGCCGCCCGCTCCCATGAGCTTGTCACTCAATGCAAGACACAAAAGTTTCCAGTGCTGGTGGTCATTCCAAGCGACGATCTAGCCAACTTCGACCCGGCGTTGAACCCGGACGAGCTCATACTCGGCCCTGTCCGTGACGAGGAGCTTAACGTCAGGTTAAAGCAGGCCGTCTATCGGGTGAACGGCGACGCCGAGTCTAAAGTCGTGAGCATCGGCGAGTTGGTAGTGGACCTGGACCGCTACGACGTTACCGTGGCGGGGCGGCGTGTCTCGTTGACCTATAAAGAGTTCCAGCTTCTGGCGCTTTTGGCTTCCAACCCTGGGAGGGTGTATACAAGGGAGGCCCTGTTGAGCCAAGTCTGGGGTTACGACTACCTTGGCGGCACCCGGACGGTGGACGTACATGTGCGGCGGCTGCGTTCCAAGGTCGAAGCGCCGGGCCGCTCTTTTGTAGAGACTATCTGGAACGTGGGCTACCGCTTTAAGGCGCCGTCATAGGCCGGCCGCTAACCGGTCTGCTTGCAGATTTTGCCGCCCTTGATCACCAGACGGACGTTGTCGGAGTTGGTCAGCAAGTCAATGTCGTCAATAGGGTTGCCGCCGACCGCGATCAGGTCCGCATCCATTCCTTCCTGAACGCACCCAATGCGGTCCTCCATGCGAAATAGCCTGGCGTTGGTGCGGGTGGCGCTCACGATGGCGTTCATAGGGCCCACCACCCTGGCTTTCAACGCCAACTCCTCTGCTCTTCCGCTCTGTCTCGGCCCGAGAATGTCGGACCCGGAGCCCATGGATGCTCCGGCATGGGCAGCTATCTGCACGCTGGTGGGCATTTGAGACCGCACCTTCTCAAGCTTCATTTGACCATAGTGGGACACCTCTCCAGCGTCGGCTGCCCGCGCCAGAAACTCCCCCACCAACAGGGTTGGCACCACGAAAGCATTTTGCGCCACAATGTTATGTGCCGCGGCCTCATCCAAGATACTGCCGTGTTCGATGGAACGCACGCCGGCGGCTAAGGCATTATTTACGGACGGCGCAGTGTGGCAATGGGCCAGCACGTACTTGCCCACCATCTCAGCCTCGTAGACTGCTGCGTGCATCTCCTCCACGGTGAACTGGACGCTTTCCAACAAGTCCAATGGGGACATGATGCCCCCGGAGGCCATGAGCTTGACGTGGAAGGACCCCAACCTGAGTTGCTGGCGGGCTGCGGTCCGGACAGCGTCGGGGCCGTCCACCAGCACCGGCGACGCCAGGATGCCGGGCACCGAGCGAATCGGCGCTTCATCGTACCGGCGGCGGCGGTCGCCGTGCCCTCCGGTAATGGACAGATGGGACCCGGAAGGGAGTATTCGCGGGCCTTCGATCATCCCCTGCTCCACCGCCCTGGCAAAGGCAGGGTCCAGCCCGCCGGCGTCGCGCACCGTGGTGAACCCCTCCTGCAACGCCAGGCCGATGTTTTCGATAACCTGGATAACGTAGGTGGTCAGGTTTTCGTCCGGCCCCCAGTTAGCCACCGCATTGATCCCTACTTGGCCGAAGTGGACGTGGGCATCGCTGAGGCCCGGCATCAAAGTCATACCTTCCAAATCAACCACTGTTCCGTCTGCGGGACGCGTAATGTTCGCGGCGGGGGCAATCCTTTGGATAACCCCGTTTTCCACCAACACGCTGGTCCCGGAGATGGGGTCAGCGCCGGTGCCGTCGATTACCGTAGCGTTATGCAGGAGAAGAGAGGTCATGTGTACATCCTTTATGTGGCATTAGCTGATTGATAGGTGTTTCAAGGGTTTATGGGAAGTGTACCCACCATATATACTTCTAAGGAATCCCTGCCGTGATTGCCAAAGGCACTTTCTGGCAATTACGCCAAGTAGTACAGTGTCTCACGCAATGCCAGAGAATCTCCTAATCCGTATTTTCGACAACGGCGACAAAGTAAGGCAATCCATAACCATTTACGTGATGATCAATGCCACAACGACAGACACAACAACAATAGCAATAAACCCGAGGCACCCCAACAAAGCACGACGTTGCTGCTTACTCTCTTCTTCACGCCTTCGCTGCGACAAGCCCGGCAATTCCCGTAGGGCAAGTTCGCCCAGAGATTCACAGTATTCCAAATATTGGACAACATCTTCCAATTTACTGGGGTCTCGAGAATTGCCAACCTCTCGCAGAGCGTCCCATATCTCTTCTTGGTAATCTACCATCTCCTGGAATCTATCGTAAAATGGTTGATAGAAGCGCCTGCCCACGTTCTTGGACTGGACAAGGGAGGCAGCGCCCATTGCCTCAACCCGCCTCTTCGTTGCTTCCTGCAACAGATCACCGATGTCCCTATCATTGAAGTCTAAGGCTTGTCTGGCAACTAACCGTTCTCTAAGTGAAACCCATTGCCTGGTGATTTCCGTTCCCGTCTCGGTCAGTCGTCGTTCCTCATCCGCTGGGCCTGGTGACCGATAGTTCACTTCCTCTGAAGCAAAGATCACAGCCTTTTCGCCAGCTTTACTGAGGTCACGGCACCAACGCCTCCATTCTCGACCTCCTAATCTGTCCAACATGTTTTGCATATCTACGGGTGCTTCCTATCCGAGCCTTGTCAAAGTCTCAGGTTTCCAGCTCGAATCGGGACAAGCCGAATGGCTCCAATGGCTCGGGGTCTCCGGTGGTTATGTAATCAGTCATTAACTCGGCAGTGCCCGGACTCAACATTACGCCGACACTGTCGTGGCCCGAAGCGACGCTGATACCCTCCCATCCAGGAACGGGTCCCATGATGGGCAAGCCGTCCTGCCAGCCCGGCCTCACGCCGGCCCTGGCTCCGAGGAAGTCTGCGTCCTTCAATTCAGGGAAAATCCCGGAGGCCATGGCAATCAAGTACCGCACTCCCTCTGCCGTTGTGCGAGCGTCGAACACCCCTTCCTCGCGGGTAGAAGCCGCCAAAACCGTGCCGTCGACCCTGGGCACCACGTAGCCTTGGAAGTTTCGTACCGGGCGCCCAAGGGGGAAGCCGGGCTTTCTCAGGAGTATCCGCTGCCCCTTGACAGGGAGCACCGGCAACTTGCCCGGCAGCCAACGGTCCAGGATGCCGGTCCAAGGCCCTGCGGCAAGAACCGTGTGATCAGAATGGTGGACCCCGGTCGCCGTCCTCACGCCTGCTACTCGCGGGCCGTCAAACTCCAGCGCGATTGCCTCCGTCTGTTCCAAGAACGCAGCGCCCAAGCGGGATGCAGCGTGGGCCAAAGCATCCACGAGCCTTTGGCCTCTGACCGATCCTTCGTTCGGTGAAAACACCCCTCCCACAACGCCTTCAGCCACCCCGGGTTGAAGGTCGCGGACTTCAGCGGCGTCCAGCCATCTCAAGCCCAACCCAGTCTCGTTTTGCCAGGACAGGTCGCTTTTCAGTTGCTGGGCCTCTTCCTGGTCGAACGCAAGCTTGAGGACGCCCCACTGGCGAAACTGCGGGTTCACACCGGCCTCGATCAACTCCGCCGCCAGCCCCGGATACAGTTCCAAGCTGCGCAGCCCTAAGCTGAAGAATTCCGGGTGGGTGTGGTCTACATGCCAAAGAGGTCCAACCACTCCGGCCGTAGCCCGTGATGCCCCGGACCCCAGCCGATCACGTTCAAGCACCAGCGGTTTCATTCCGGCTTTGGCCAGCCAGTAGGCGATGGAGCACCCTATGACTCCGCCACCGATAATGACAACGTCCGCCGTGTGGGGCATCCAGCCTCCATTGCCTCAAATAACCCTATCGGATTCGCTCTCGGGGCCGCTAGTAACAGGACAAGCCCTAAACCGGCGGTCTCCGCTCGAACAGGCGGGCCTCCTGCTGGTAAGCGTAGCCGGCGCGGAAGACGCCAGGTTCGTCGAAGGGCTTGCCTGCGAACTGCATTCCAACGGGCAGGCCGGCCTCGGTGAACCCGCAGGGAACGGAGATGGCGGGGAGGCCGGTCAGGTTATAGGGGGCGGTGAAGCTCGGGCCGCGAACGGTGCTGGCGCCATCGAATCCTTCGAAGGCGGGGGCAGGTTGGGTCATCGTTGGCGAAACAAGCAGGTCCACATGCCGCAGTGTCTCGGCAACTTCACGGTTGACGACTTTGCGCACGCGTTGGGCTTGCAAGTAATCGCCCGCGCTTAACAGGCCGCCGATTCGGAAACGGGCCCGCACCATTTCCCCAAACTCCTGAGGGCGAGTCTTCAGGTTGGGTTCGTGAAATGCGTAAGCCTCGCTGAGCATGATGACGGAGTTGGCGGCGCGGACATACTCCAGGGTCGGTATAGTAACCTCCTGGAGGTTAGCGCCCAAGCTCTCCAGCACCGGCAGGGCCTTCTCTACAATTGCCACCACCTCGGCGTTGACGTACTCGCTGGGGGTGAAGAAGAAGTGCCTCGGCACCCCGATGGTGACGCCCTTCAGGTCCTCTCTCAGCGACAGTGTATAGTCGGGGACCGGCGCTGTGCTGGTGGTTGGATCTTTGGGGTCATGCCCGGCTAGGACCTGCAGCATGTGGGCGCTGTCTTCCACCGTCCAAGTCATGGGCCCGCAATGGTCCTGGGACCAACACAGGGTTACGACCCCTGCCCGGCTCACTCTGCCGTAAGTTGCTTTTATCCCGACGATGCCGCACAGGGACGCCGGACCCCGGATGGAGCCGCCGGTGCAGGAGCCCAAGGCTCCCATGCACTGGCCGGAAGCGACGGCGGCCCCGGAACCACTGCTGGAGCCGCCGGTGACATGGTCCAGGTTCCAAGGATTCCGCGCCGGCGGGAATGGAGTGGTGAAGTCCGGCCCGCCCAAGGCGAACTCGTGCATCGCCAGCTTGCCCAGCAGGATGCCGCCGGCGGCCTTCAACCTGGCGGTGGTCGTAGCGTCTTCCGTCGGCACGCGGTTTATGTCAACTCTGGAGCCGGACGTGGTGCGGATGCCCGCGGTATCGTAAAGGTCCTTCAACGCAAAGGGGATGCCGTGCATCGCCCCTTTGTAGTCCCCGCGAATAATCTCCGACTCGGCTACCCTGGCGTCCGCCAAGGCCTGCTCTCCAGTCACAAGAAGGAAGGAGTGGAGTTGCTCGTCGGTGGCGGCGATGCGGTCCAGAAAGGCTTGGGTAAGCTCCACCGGCGACAATTCCTGGCGTTGGAGCAACTTGGAGGCTTCGTCGATGGTCAAGAAGCACAGGTTAGTATCGGTAGCGGCCATTTTAATTCCCTTCCAAAATTCTGAATGTCAGGCGGCTTGGGAAGGCGTAACTTGTCCTAAATTTGACCGTCACGCCGAGGGCCAATCGGGGTGGAACGTGAGGTTCATCTCCTCCGCCCCCAAGTCGATGGAGTGCAGCACCTTCACGTACTCGTAATAAAGGTCGTAAAGGGGCTTGAGTTCCTGCAATTCTTCGGACGTCAGTCCCAGACCGGATATTTCGGCCATCATCCTGAACTGTTCCGGGGAAACGGAATCTCCACTTGATGTCGCCATGCTTGACAAGACCTCCTGGTAGACGGTCGGTGGAAAAGTTTCAACGCTTGGTCGTTGTGTTGTAGGGTTAAACTTGCCGAATTATACACCCGCTGCGCGGAGTGTCTGCCGTAGTTGGATGGTGTGACTACAAGTAGTTGGTCAGACGGGAACGCGGGCGTCCCGCCCACATTGTCTCCAGTTTGATGGTGAACTACAAAGAGCCCCGGCATTCTAAATAGAGAATGAACAGGTTCTGACCAGGGTAGGGGAAGGCAAAAAGTCGAAAATCTGTGTCATTTTGTGTCATTCAGCTTTAGCGTCACGGCTGAATTGTTAGTTTATCTGGGGCATTTTTGCTTTTTTGACCATTTTTACGCCGGGTTTGGCGCGGTTTTGTGTCACTGTGCCTTTCCGGTTTGGCGGTCCAGGCCGGTGGGGCGGGATGCAGAGCTGGAATCTATGATAATGCGACGATACCGGAGTTGGGAAGGGGCGGGTGTCAGTCGGACCCAATGAAGTGGCGGCGCAAGTATGACAGGCGTGATGACGTGGAGTGACCCGAACTCCGTCATACGACATCTTCAGAGAGGCGACATTAGACGAGATTGCCCTGACTTCGTGGGTCACAAGTGCAAAAGGAGACAGCCTGTATAATAGAAATTGCGTAGTTGATTATGTATAAGTACGCTGCTGACCCGGCTGGGCGACTCGCCCGATGGCGGGGTTGGGGCAGCGTTGTCCAGTCTCCTCAAGCAACCCGATGGGGTCGAGTTGTTGGAAGACGTTTCACCGGCGGGATGGCTGGAGGCAAGCCTATGGCCTTGGGATAACCATTCGGTGAAGTCTGGAGTGCAATTGGGTTTGATCCTGCCGGAGGGATTCGCCGCCTACGCGCGCGTGTTTCACCCGGCCGACCTTGACGAGGAGCATAGGCCGGTCCGGTGGTCTACCGTAGCGTCATGGACCGGGCGGACGGTGCATCCTCTGATGCAGTTCGGAAGGATTGCCAACCTTCCCAACCCCTACACCCATCCGTCGTGCTGACAAGGGTATGTAAAATTGAGATTATAGCTACGAACCGGCCCCACCGCCCCTGGATTCCGGCCTACGCCGGAATGACTGAATGGGCCCGCCTGGATTCCGGCCTACGCCGGAATGACGGAATGGGCCCGATAGTGAGCATTTGGGAGCGGTTTTGTATTTGAGCAAGCCTACCCTACTATGCGGTCTCACGTTCAACTGCGTAAAGTCCCAAATGAAATACATACCCTTGTCAGCATCCGTCGTGGGGGTCGCTCCCGATTTGCGGAGAACTATCAGACAAGGAACTCCGCGCGGTGGCCGAAACACTCCGGGAATTCACCTCAACAGCCGACCACTGCTATTTTTGTGTCTGGGACGGCTATGGGTTCATTGATCGTGACCGTTATAAAGAAGTCCATCGCGTAAGACTCCCAGGGCGAGATTACTTGCTCTTTCGCGGGCCGCTGGCCTCCATCATGTCGTTTGCGGACCCATCCAGCGCGTGGCAGTCGCCTAACATCTGGTGGCCGGCGGACCGCGCTTGGTGCGTTGCGACGGAGATAGACCTGTTCGACACATATATCGGCGTGAGTACAGATTCCATTGAGCGCATCCTCAGTTGCCTGGAACTGGAAGCGCTGCCCGTAACAATCGAGGCACGAATCGACTTCGGGGCGGACACGATCAATATCTGAGACGCATTCCCCTGACAAGGAAAAGGGGAGCAGTGATCCCTTTCTGCTATCGTGAATGGGTTACATCAACCCTTCCAATATTACGCGCAGGTCGTCCCGGTCCAGAGGCCGGGGCAGGACGCCGACCCGGTCCCACCTGGTATGCTCAAGCAAGGTTTCCATCCCATCGGACGGGATGCCCAAGCCGCGGAGTTGGGTTTGCAGGCCGCATCGTTCCATTATCTGCAATATGCGGGCGACGGCCTCTTCCAGGTTCTTTACCCTCAGCGCGTCCCACAACGCCGGCAGCTTGGGCGATATTTCCGGCGCGGTCCACTTCAGAAAATCGGCCAGCGTGACCCCCACCGCTTGGCCGTGGGCCACGTTCCAGAATATGGTTAAAGGGCTGCCGATGGCGTGGCAAACGTTGGGGTGGCTGTTGCTGTAAGCGATGCCGGACATGGTGGAGGCCAGGGCGCACCAGGAGCGGGACTCCAATGTGCCTTCGACGCACGATGTCTCGAGGTAATCGTTGAATAACCGAATGACCTCAAGGTCCATAACGTCGGCGATGGGCTCGGACTCCAAGGACCAGTACGACTCGAAGGCGCTGGTGAAGGCGTCCATCCCGGTCATTGCCGCCAAGTCCGCCGGCATGGTCATCGCCAACTCAGGATCAACGATAGCTACCGTGGGAAACAGGTAGCGGTGATTTATGTTAAGCGACCGGCGGGCGTCCCAGTCCCAGATGGCCGCGCCGGAAGTGACCTCGCTGCTGCTGCCCGACGTGGTGGGAACGGCGATGTAGGGTATTCCCGCCCGAGAAATGGTCTTTTCGCGGGTGGCGTACTCCAGCAACTCGCCTTCATTGGTCATAAGGATGCTTACCAGCTTCGCCGTATCCAGGGCGCTGCCTCCACCCACCGCAACCACAACCTGGCACTCCGCCGTCCGGCAGGCTTCCAGCGCCGATTCGACCAACGCCGGCGCTGGGAATGGAGTAACTTTGTCGAAGAGCGTTATACGTCCGGCCCCGATCTGGTCTACGACCTTCTGCAGGACGCCCTGCTCCCTGAGGCTGCGGCGTCCGGTGACCAGAAAGACCCGCGCATCCGCGGCAACGGTCTCGTTGAGGACTGTAGAAAGATTGGCGAGTTGGCCGGCCCCGAAGACCACCCTGGTGGGATTAGACCAAGCAAAGGATGACAGGTTCGGTACAAACAACATTGCGCCTCGGCTGGGGAGGGTATGGTATTTTACCATTCCCGCCGTGGTTCCCGGGCAGGCTGCGGCTATGATGGCAAGTGACCGGCAATCTATAATGCAACTTGTCTGGAGACACCAGAAAACGCGATGACGCAGAGGAGCGATGGAACGAATAGAAACGGTGTTAACCGGGGAGGCGCTGGACTACCGGGGAGAAACCATCGGTTACGAAGTGCCCATATCAGCCTATCCAACGTCTTCTGAACTCATCATCGTTAACTCACCCGGCTCCGGCGAGTTGAAAGACGGCCGGGACAACCGCTGGATGAACCTGGCTGCACGCCTTCAAGAGCAGAGGGCGGCTACCATGGTCACCTATAACGCGCCGCGGCCCGACGGACAGGTGCAGTTGCCTTGGGAACCTTATTCCCATAAAGGGGCAAGCTGGAACCAACTGCTGATAGACAGCCTGGCCCACGCCATCGACTACAGCCTGGAAAACGCGGTGGAGCTATGCGGAACGGCATCCCCAGCCGTCTATTTGTCAGGCTTCTCTTCCGGCGGTTCGACGGTGGGGGCGGTGGCGTTCCGTTACCCCCAAGTGCAACGGATATTGCTTCTTTCCACCTACGACAGCGTTGGCGATCCTTTTTATGCCGGAATCGAGCAATTCGCCGGCGACATCTACTTGGTCTACGGCGGCAAAGACCCGATGGCTGGATTCCTGGCCTACGTGCTGCAAGTCGGCCCAATGGAGGCTCGTTCGCTGCATTTGCGCCGGGCGCCGGACTGCGGGCACCGCTTTGACGGCGCAGAGTGCAAGCAAATAGTCTCCAAGGCCTTCGACTGGGCGTTTCTGGGAGACGAAAGTTTCATCCTTGCTGAGGGGGACGGCATCCCGGGCCTGGAGGAGCTTCTCTAACCCGCCTCGACATTGACCCGCTCCTGGAACCGCTGGACTTGCGCCGCCAGGGCGGCATGGACCGGGGCGGTCAAGCCGGGGTCTTCCTTCATAATTCGCGAGGCTTCATCCCGTGCCGCCTCCAGCAACCGCCGGTCCGACAGTTGGGCCATGCGCAGGTTGGGCAACCCGCTCTGGCGGGTGCCGAAGAAGTCCCCCGGCCCCCGGAGTTCCAAGTCGACTTCGGCCAGTTGGAACCCGTCGTGTATCTCGGCCAAGGCAGCCAGCCGCTCCTTGGCTGTCCCGGAGGGTGAATCGGACAGCAGGAGACAGTAGCTCCTATGCTCTCCGCGTCCCACCCTGCCGCGGAACTGGTGCAGTTGGGCCAAGCCGAAACGGTCTGCGCCTTCAATCAGCATAACGGTGGCATTGGCAACGTCAATCCCAACCTCCACCACGGCAGTCGAGACCAGGATGTCCAGTTCCCCGTCCCGGAACTGCCTCATCACCCGGTCCTTGTCCTTGGAAGACATCCGACCGTGGAGCAGTCCCAACCGCAGGTCGGGAAACACATCCTGAGACAACCGTTTGTACTCTTCGGTAGCCGCCTTGGACTCGATGGCCTCCGACTCATCCACCAAGGGACAAATCACGAAGGTCTGTCGCCCGGCTTCCACCTGTTTTCGGACAAACCCGTAAGCCGCATTCCGTTGTTCCGGGTCCAGCAACCTGGTGGCAACCTCCTGCCGGCCCGCCGGCAGTTCGTCAATGGTTGAAATGTCCAGGTCGCCGTAGAGAGTCAACGAAAGAGTGCGGGGAATGGGAGTAGCGGACATGACGAGGGTATGGGGGACTTCGGCCCCTCTCTGTCTGAGAGCGGAGCGTTGCAGCACCCCGAACCGGTGTTGCTCGTCGGCCACGGCCAAGGCCAACTTGGGCAACTCTACGTCCGGCTGAATCAATGCGTGGGTGCCAATCATCAGGTCCAGCGTCCCGGCGGCGGCCATCTGGGTAAGCTCCCGTCTCACGGAACGGCGGGTGCTGCCGGTCAGCAAGCCGACCGATACGGGCCTGCCCAAGGTCTTCAGATATACCGTCACCAGGTTGTCGTCCTGCACCGGGCGGGACAAGCCGGACAACAGGTTCCCCACGGTGCGGAAATGCTGCTCTGCCAGTATCTCTGTGGGCGCCATTACGGCCCCCTGGTAACCGGCGGCGGCCACTGCCAACAGCGCGGCCAACGCCACCACGGTCTTGCCGCTCCCTACCTCTCCCTGCAACAGCCGGTTCATCGCGGGTGTACCCCGGTGCAAGTCTCCCAGGATCTGACCTATGCACCGCTTCTGGGCGCCGGTTAAGGGAAAGGGAAGGGACTCGTAGAACCCTGAGAGCACTTGGGCGTCGATGGCTATCGGCACGCCAGGCATTTCGTCGCTCAGGTGGCGTTTCCGGCCTTGGACAGCCAACTGGAGGGTGAGCAACTCATCAAATGCCAGCCTCCGACGGGCGCTTTCCCACGCTGCCATGTTATCGGGGTAGTGGGCCTGTTGAATGGCCTCGCGGAGCGGCGGCAGACCCGTGCGGGACAACAATTCCTGCGGTAAAAAGTCGTCGATTCCCCCCAGCCACTCCCGGAGGGCCTGCCACACGATGCGCCGCACGTTGCGACCCGTCAGCCCCTCGGTCAGAGGATAGATCGGCACCTGCCGCCCGGTGTGGATAGGTTGTTGCCCTTGGTCCAGAATCTCGTAGTCGGGAGAACTGAAAACCAACTGCCCTCTGAACACCTCCGGTTTGCCGCTGATCGCTATTCGGGTGTTGGGTTTCAATGTTTGGGCCATGTACCGTTGGCCGAACCAGACCACCCTGACGTTGCCCGTCTCGTCGCCCAGCACGGCCTCGGTATCGGTCCGGTTTCCCTTCGGTCCCTGCTTGACCGCCCGCGCCTCCCATACCGTGCCCACCACGGTGCACGGCTCATCGTAGGACACTTCGGATATGGTGGTGATTTTGGAGTAGTCGAGGTGCCGCCGCGGGAACAGGTAAAGCAGGTCCCGAATCGCGGCGACTTCCAATCGTTTGAACTTTGCCGTGAGCTTGGCGTCAACGCCCCGCAGGCGGTCAATGGGAGAGTCTACCGTCAGTCCTGACGGAGGAGGTCGATGCTCTGACGGCGCTTTTGCCGACTTTTTTACGTCAGCCTCGGGCTTGACGGGAGCTTGCGATGGATGACGGGGGACTCCCTCGGTGGCAACATGCGGCGCTTGGCCGATAGTCTGGTCGTTAAGCACCTCACGCCAGCGGTTGGCCCACCGTCTCCGTTGGTCCATGGTCAGACGGGAGTAGGGTCTTTTCAGTAGTCCTTGGACCAGTTCCTCGTCGCCCGTGTAGGCGGCCATTTCCTCGGCTAATGGTTGAGTAAACTCGTCCATGCCCCCGATGACGGCCTCGTTGTCAAACCCCTTACTCTCTTCCAAGTCGAGGATTTTGAGGAAGGTCTGAAGCCGGTGCGGAGCGGTTTTAGAGAGTGAAGTCATGGGAATGCGAGTATATCACTGAATCTTGGCTGCTCCAGGCAGCTTCCGCTCACACCCCACCCCCGCTCTTCGATCACACCATCACTATCGAGAACGGACAACTTTGTATAGCTCCTTGAGCAAATGAAAGCTACGACGGGCCCGCCCTAACCCCGCAAGCGCCTGATCTCGGCTTCCATCTCCCGCATCCGCTCCTCGGCCGCCAAGCGAGCCGCACGTTCCACATCCCGCTCTTCCAAGGCGGCTAGGCGGGATCTGCGCTCCGCGTCCCGCTCGTCCAGGGCAGCCAGGCTTGCCTCGGCTTCCTCATCGTGCGTCCGCAGGTACTGCCGCACCGCCGGGTCATACCAACGAAGCCATCCCTCTTCCCAGCACAGGTCCAAGCCCAAGATGCCGCTGTGTCCCCACGGGTGGAACTCATCTACTCTCACAATGCTGATGGGCTGATACACCCCGTCAACCAGCCGGTCGCCGGCCAAGCCAGCCGGATAATACTCGCCGCCAGACGGGTCAAAGCGCCAGTACTCGGGTATCCCGAAAGCGGCGTAGTCATCCCGCTTACCAGTAACGTCGTTCTCGGCGGTGTTCTTGGAGGCTATTTCCAGCACAAAGTCCGGCGCCTTGCCCCATTGCTCAATGGAGTAACCCCGGTCCGTGATGATCCTGCGCCGGTCCACTCTGAAGGCAATCAGCAGGTCGGGGACGCGCAGGCCACGGCGCTGACTCAAGTCCCGGCCTACGGGGACCTCTCCCAGGACGATGGTGGTCTCCGGCGACCCGAAGTGGCGGCGCAGGACTGCTTGGTAGCCCAGGTCGTGAAGGTAGATAGGGTTCTGCATGTCGCCCCTGGGTGGAAATACCGGAAACTTGCCGTCGCCCGGGTCAAAAGGTATTCGCGGGGGCGGGATGAACCGCTTTCCGGGCGGGGCGGACGGTTTTCGTGGGGCCGGTCTGCTGGTCATAGCCATCCTCGTGTAACCGGGTGAGACGCAGTGCAGAAAAGGCTATGAGCCGACCAATGCGACGCCCACGGCGTTGGGGCCAACATACGTTCCCAAGGCGGACCCAAACCGTGCGGTTATAGTTTCAGACTCGGGAAACAGGTCGGAAAGGTCCGCTCGCAGGCGGTCGGCCATGCCTTGGTCGGTGCTGTAAACGACTCCCATGCTCTTCACTGGTGCAACGCCGCGGGCCAGTTCCGCCAAGCGGCGCATCCCTCTCTGCAAGTTGCGGGGACGTTCAAGGGGCATAACCTCCCCGTCGTGCATTCCCAGTATAGGCTTGACGCTTAGTATCGACCCCAGGAAGGCTTGGGCCTTGCCGATACGCCCTCCTTTCTGCAATAGCTCCAGGGTATCCAGCAGGAAAAAGCAACTGGTTGCCGCCAGGTCGCGGTCCAATTGATCGGCAACCTCATCCATCAACTTGCCTTCTCCGGCCAGCCGGGCCGCGGTTGCTACGTTGAGACCGAGGGGGACGGAAGCAAGCCGCGAGTCTACGACTCGGATGTCCGCCGCGTCTCCCAGCAAGGCCTTAGCTTGTTCAGCGGAGTTAAAAGTGCCGCTGAGTTTGCCGGTTATGTGGATAGACAGGATGCTATGACCTTGACCGGTCAACTCCTCGTACACGGTGCGGAAGTCGGCCACAGAAGGTTGGGCCGTAGTAGGCAACCGGGGGCTGGAAGCCAAGCGGCCATAAAATTCGTCGGCGAATATGTCCACACCGTCCCGGTAATTGACGTCGTCCATCACCACATAACAGGGCACTACCGTTATGCCCAAACGCTCCGCCAACTCCGGCGGCAGGTCAGCCGCACTGTCGGTAACTATCTTTATCGCCATAAGATCTGCTTCTACTCCACCGATGCCAGATAGTGATAATACGGCTGGCCGCCGTAGACCAGGTCCACTTGCATTCCCGGTATCTTTGACTCCAACTCCTGTTGCAGTCCTTCCCCGTCCTCCCACGGCGTATCAGCCCCCAAGTACAGCGTAACGACCGACTCGTCGGACAAGTCAACCATAGCCAACACGCATACCAAGGCGTCCTTGGAAGTCTCGCCAACCGCAACCAAGTCGCTGTTGCGCAAGCCTATGTAATCACCTTCGTCTACTTGCAACCCGTTGATAGCAACCGGACGCACCGCTTGGGTGACCTCTATGGTTACTACGGCCAAGCGTGCGGCGTCCATTGCAGCTATGTTTTGCTCCACTGGTTCGGCGGGATTGAACGCGAGCAATGCGGCGACCCCTTGGGGAGTCGACTCGGAAGGGACGACATGCACTCCCGGCGTCATCTCGGCGGCTTGTTGGGCGGCAAACGCCACGTTCTTGTTGTTTGGGAGGATGATCGTGTCATCGGCGCCCACGGCTTGGACCGCGTCAAGTATTTCTTTCACACTGGGATTCATGGTCTGTCCGCCGCTGACGACCGCCGAGCAGCCTATTTCACGAAACAGGTTGGCCAACCCGTCACCGGGGGCAACGGTGACCACGGCGAGAGCTTCACCCTTGGGAGTTTCCCGGTGACCGGCGACGAACCCTTGGTTTTGCTCGGTCATGTTCTGGATGTCGATCTGGCTCAGTTGCCCAAGAGCTGCGCCGTAGGACAGGGCCGGGCCGGGGTCAAGCAAGTGCACGTGGACCCGCACCCTTTCCTCGTCTCCTATCACGACTGCCGAGTCGGACATTCCCGCGAAGTCACCCCGGATTGCTTCCGGAACCAGGGACTCGCCCGCGATCACGAACTGGGTGCAGTAGCCCCAATCGCTGTGCTCTACCGAGTCCAAGTAGTGCGCATCCAGTGAAGGCCGGCTCTCCGATGACGGAGTCAGGTAGCCGCTCGCCACCACGGAAGCCAACTCTCCCCCGTCGCGCCCTTTCAGGTAACCAAGTGCGCCGCCCAAGAAAACGACTACGCCCATGCCGCCCGCGTCGACGACTCCTGCCTCTCTCAAAACTGGTAGTTGGGTTGGAGTAAGCGCCATCGCTTCCGTGCCGGACTCGAAGGCTGTTTGCCACAGAGTTATCGGGTCTTCCTCGCCATCCTGGTCGAGCGACGTCTGCACCGCCGATGCAAGGCTCGCCATGACAGTGAGCATAGTCCCTTCCACCGGCTTTCCCACCGCCCCGTAGGCGGCCTCTTGCCCGTCGTGGAATGCTCGGGCCAAGTCGCTGCCACGGCCAACTTCCAATGACTTGAACGCTTGGGTAAAACCCTTGAGGAATTGGGACAGAATAACGCCGCTGTTGCCGCGGGCGCCCCAAAAAGCTCCGTCTGCAAGCTCGTACGCCACCTCTCCGATAGTCTTGCCGTTGGCTGTCGGGCAATGCTCCATGGTGGTGCGCATGGTCAACAGCATGTTGGTCCCGGTGTCTCCGTCGGGAACGGGGAAGACGTTCAAGGCGTTGATAGCGTCCCGGTGTTCCGCTAGCGCCTCGGTCCCTGCCGCAAAGGCTTGCCTCAGGTCATCTGCGGTAAGGTGTGGCATCAGTGGATTTCCCGGAAAAGAGTATGTAGGGTACCATCGTCTCTCAAGCAATACTTGTATTAATCTTATCCTATCATATACCAACCCTTCATATACCAACCCTTCATATACCAACCCTGTGCCACGCCAAACCATGGGGTTAACCCGCAGCGTTTTCGTTGAATTCTCCTTGACAACGGAATCTGCCTACCGTAGTATTCTCTTCGGGTAATAATATGGATTACGCAGTATTCAAAACTGGCGGCAAACAATACCGGGTCAAGCCGGGCGACACTTTGGACGTGGAAAAGCTGCCTTCAGAAGTGGACACCATCGCTGAATTCGGCGAAGTTCTGGTTGTATCCGACGGGGGCGAGGTCACTTTCGGCTCGCCACTGGTACAGGGCGCCAAGGTAGTTGCCCGTGTGACGTCGCAATACAAAGACCGTAAGCTGATGGTCTTCAAATACAAGGCCAAGACACGTTACCGGCGCAAGAAAGGGCATCGGCAGCCCCTTACTCGGCTGGTGATACAGGATATCAAGGTAGAAGCGTCCTAGCCTCGAACCGGGGGACGGCGGCGCAGCATTAGGGAGAACGATAATGGCCCACAAGAAAGCCGGCGGCAGCACCAGCAACGGCCGTGACAGTAATGCGAAGCGTCTCGGCGTCAAACGGTACGGTGGGGAGAGCGTGACCGGCGGCTGCATCATAGTGCGGCAGCGCGGCACGCGGATTCGTCCCGGCGTCAACGTTGGTTTGGGCCGCGATTACACCCTGTTCTCCAAGATCGACGGCAAAGTGAAATACGAGTGGGCGGCGAAAGGCCGGCGCCGGGTAAGCGTGTACCCCGTTGAAGCTCCTGCCGTGGCCCAAGCAGCGTAGCAACCTTGGTCTCACATTCGGTTTCGTGATTGGAACGAAAATCCTGAACCCTCCAAATTCAAGCTAATCGACGGCGAGAAATGAAAACTGATACTCACCCGCACTTCTTCCACGCGGTGGTAACCTGTTCCTGCGGCAATGTGTTCCATACCGGGGCCACCAAACCCACCATGCGGGTTGAAGTTTGCAGCAATTGCCACCCCTTCTACACTGGCGAACAACGGGTAGTCGATACCCAAGGTCGCATTGAAAGGCTCCGGCGCCGTTATAACCTTCAATAACACCCCCGTTATCACGCTCCGGTCCTGTATAGTCTCCCCTCGGTTTGTCATCATTGGCCCATCAACCCGCACATAGCTACGGCGGACAGGCCGTGATTGAAGGCGTGATGATTCGGGGGGTGGACCACTTCGGGCTGGCAGTACGCCGCCCCGACGGCACCATCTTTCAAGAACACCAGCGACTCAGCAGCCTTTACACTGGGCGGTTGCGTCGTGTTCCCTTTGTACGGGGAGTGCTGGTATTGCTGGAATCGCTGGTCCTGGGCGTTAACGCGTTGCAACGTTCCGCCAACGTGGCCGCTCAGGAGGACCAGTCCGAAGCCTCCAAGGAAATATCGCCTTGGGTGATGGCGGCGACGCTCGCCTTTTCGCTGGCCTTGGGCATTAGCCTGTTCTTCCTGCTGCCGCTGCTGATAGTCGATTGGGGCCTGGACCGCTGGATTGGGTCGGACTATGTCAGCAACCTGCTGGTAGGGCTGGTGCGGTTGCTGATACTGCTGGGGTATATTGGGGCGATGGGACTGTCCCGCGACCTGCGGCGGGTGTTCGCTTATCATGGTGCGGAGCACATGGCCGTCCACACCCACGAGGCGGGGCTGCCGCTTGAGGTTGCCAACGTCCGCAAGTTCCCGACGCCTCATCCCCGTTGCGGCACGGCCTTCCTGCTTACGGTGGTGTTGGTGTCGGTGGTCGTGTTCGCCTTCCTGGGCCGCCCCTCCATAGAATGGCGCATCTTGTCCCATTTGGCGTTAATCCCAGTAATCGCGGGAATGAGCTATGAAATCATCCGGCTGAGCGGCAAGCTGCAAGGCACCTTGGCGGGCAAGTGGCTGGCCGCACCCGGCCTGTTGCTGCAACGCATGACCACCCGTCAGCCGGACGACGACCAGATAGAGGTCGCCATCTGCGCCATGGAGCTGGCGATCGCCGCCGATAGCGTCCGGGAACCGTTGACCATCGAACCGTAACGGAACACGACGGCTAACGGGAATAGTCGGGAAGCAGAGCGGAGAGAGACCGACGACCGAGAATGAGTAACCCTGCTTAGTACTATAGTCGCACATGGTCGTCTAGAGGATCGGACAGTCTTGAAAATGGTAACGTCCAGCTACGGCCTAATGGCTCCGCTCTTAATGAAACAAAGCTAATTTTCATTCCGGATCAAGCTTGGAAGCAGCGAGTCAGTGTTTGTGCGGCTGTAGTATTAGAGTGGTAGTCAACCGCTAATTGGCCCGAGCCGTTGCCTAACGGAGCTTTGCTCGGTGAAAATTGACCCCTAAAACGAAGCAAGCCTCTTGGTGTTGGAATGTATTTTAGTCCAATCGACCGTCTACTTTCTCGGCTGCAGTGCGTATCGCCAAGTAAACGAGATTGATCAATTCCTGAGCCTCCGAACTCATGTCAAAGCCGATGCTCGGTGCCGCTCTTCTATATATATTATCGATTTCCTCGGCCCTGCGATAACTTGAACCCGGCCCACTGTAGTCGTAAGCCCGTTGCCAAGGTGTGTGGTTCCGTCGAGCTATTCTGTCCTCCGTCATATTTTGCAAAGGCCCATATACGTGTTGCCGTATGAATGTCAAAGCGGCTAGACGTTCTTCCGGGGTTACGCTATCTTCAATCGGAGTAGCCTGCCGGTTTAACCAACGCGATACCCCCTCCTGCAACCTGGACCGTAAATCGTCTACAGGGCGAAGGGTGTCGTAGGCGTTCAACCCAATAGTGATGCGCAAAGACAGTGCTTTGACTCTGGTCCAGTGTTCTTTAGGATAGTCCGGGTGCCGTTTAATACCCAACCAGGATTGCCAAGGTTCATGGAACTGCTCCACGGCATCTCTGATGGCCATGTCTAAGTCCCTGCTGGACAGTTTGATTCTCCCGGTCGGTCTTGATTCGGGATGGGCAGCCTCCTCTACTGCGTCGAGCAATCTTCGTAGCTCTTCCAAGCTATGACTCGGAAGTTGCGTGGTGGGCTTGTCCATATTCTCAAGAAAAAGGCGTAATCTTCGACGCGGTCCAGTAAATCTTCCGCCACGTCGTCGCCAACGATACCCCGCATGGTGTCTACCGCATCCCGCCCAGGGTTTCGAACGCGCTCCATGCGATCTCCCACAGTAAACAAGTCGTCACCTGTGACATTTTCGAAATGGGTAAAAGCGAATGCCAGCTTGCTGGCATACCCGGTGCTGCCAGCCGCCTTAACCAGTTCTTGAGGAGCAGCCAACATGGGTTGCTGTGCGTTGTCGACCAGCAATATGACATCGACGAAGGGGAATCTGTTGGTGATCTTGGAGCTTATGCTGGTTGCAGATCTTGCCGTATGCCCCAGTCCCTCCCCGTCGAGAATCACTAGCTTTCGTCCCGAACCCAGTATGTTGTCTTCTGACAGGAACGATCCCTGCACTCGGATTCCGTTTACAAGAGGGGTCAGCAAGCGGCCGAACTGCCCTCGGTGATTCCCCGAGAACCTTAAGACCTCTGGAAGGAAGGTTTCCCATTCATTGGATTCGTACTGCCACGCCAAAGGCCATCCGTCCGCGTTTTCCGTGAATGATCCCTCATCAATCCAATCGAAGCGCTTTCGGATTTCAGTCAAGATATCAGTTGTCAATTCACTGAAGCCCGACTCTGTCTGAAGTGTTTCCCCAAATAGGTTCATCCATGCGTCCCGTTCTCCAGACATTCGCGCATCGTCCAACGTGGATCCAGTGGAGGCCGTCTGTTCCGCGGCCTGCTGGGTTATCTTCTTAATTCTGGAAACGAAATTCCTCAGCCGCTCCTGATATTCCTCTCTCTCCTCGTCGCTGGTCGTTCCCAGGTTCAACACCTGTTCCTGGTTACGCAAGGCGTCATTCCTCTCAGATTCCCAAGCTCCCAAGGGGTAGGAGAGACGAAATCGCTGCTCCGGTGGAGACAGCAACGCGCTCGCTATCCTGTTGTCTCCGCCGCCGGTTACTGCCGTACGACAAGCGTTGTGAAGGCATTTCTCAATTTCGTCTTTGGCCTCGCGCGGGTCCATAAAAGTTACGATGGTTTTATATGGACCATCTGCGGCGATGATTTCGATATCCGCAGTAGTGGTTCGAGCGGTGGAAGTGGACGGAAATCGATCTGATCCTATCAACCGGCGCAAAACAGTCGTCTTCCCTGCTCCAATAGTCCCCACCAACATTAACGTGGCATAACCATCATCACGGGAAGGCAAAGGTATTCCTGACTCCCTGATTTCCAAAGGGCTGGACTGCGTGGTCATCATCAGCTCCTACCAAACCATTATGAGTTGCTGAACGCCAGTGTTGTCGGTCTCCAATCCCTCTAGCAAGCACATCCGCGCAATTGACATGCACAGCGGGCGAAACTGTCACCTTCCGGGACTTCTAGTAGACCAACATCCTTGAAATGACGGGTGGAATGTCAGATTGCTCGGCGATTGTCTCCTTAAGCCCGGTATGGCCAGAGAATGGCCTTGTAACAATCAACCCATCATTACAATGATTTCGGACCACTAGATTACCGCTTTCGCGGGAAAGATGGGACAGGCTATGGGCCTTCCCCGCTCACTAACTTCCTAAGGGCATCGCCGTCTGGTAGAAGGAAATGGAAGCCGGCCTTTTCTGCATAGTAGCGGTCTATGTCAGTGTCGCCGACATGGTAGTAGTCTTGGGCCGGAAACAGCTCCTTCACCGTTTCCAATTGCTGCTTCAACACAGTGAAGTCAACCGTGATGCCGTGATCGCTCCACATCCGTTGTTGCGCACTGAGGGGACGGTCGGAGCAGCTACCCACCAAGTATCCCAATGCTTTGGCACGCCTGACCAAATCGAGGGTGATAGCTCCCTGAGGGGCGCCCACTTCCAGGGTGCCGTCGATGTCAAAGCTGATTAAGGTCGTAGCTGACACTCCGGTAAGCCCAGCCCATCAGAAGTCCAGTTGCAGGGCGCCGTAGCTTTCACAAGGAATGGCTCCAAGTCTCACCTTCAGGCTGCTCACCGGACAAGTGGAATTGGGGCAGAGAGAACCCGCCCTGGCCGTCGAGGAACGCGACCTCGACCCGTTTGCCGATAGCTACGTTTTCTTCCTTTTCCGGCTCCATGTTTTCGTCAACCAGGTTCGCTACAATCCTGAGGCCATCATAGGCGTCGGGGTGGCCTCGCTGCTCGTCCAACTCCACCAGCACTATGGCGAACGGGGCCCAGTCGCGGAAGGCTGGAATCACTGTATGGGCCACGATCTGATAACTGTAGATGGTCCCCTTTCCGCTGACATCCTGCCATTCCCAAGCCAGCGACGTGCACCAAGGACAGCCCGGTCCCGGCTCACCGCGCAACAGACCGCAGTCGGTGCACCGCTTCACCACCAAGCGGTGTTCGGCGGCCGCCTCAAAATACCCCTTGTACTCGGTGTCGTTGTCCGAGATGACGATTGCTTGGCCTCTATAGTCGTAGGAGGGCATCAGTCTATCTCCGCATTATGAGGGCGCTGCCAATCGCGGGGGTGCCCCATCCCATGTTCATGCTCACCTCAGCGTCCCTGACCTGGCGGCATCCCCCTTCCGAGTAGTCATAGGTGTGGATGCCGTCTTGATACTGGGGGCAGTAGTCATCGACGGTGCCCCGCAGTTGGCGGACGTTTTCGATGACCATGTTCATGCCGTGGGTGTAGCCCTCGCATAGATGGCCGCCGCTGGTGTTGTTGGGCCTCTTGCCGCCTAAGTTGATGATGCCGTTGGTCACGTAGTCCTTACCCTCACCCTTTTCACACCAGCCGTAGTCTTCGAACTGCAACAGCGCCGTGTAGGTGAAAGCGTCATAGCAACCGGTTACGTCAACGTCGTCGTGGGTTACACCCGCTAGGTCGAAAACCCTGGGGCCCACGTAGTGGCCCGCCACCCGGCTGATAGGCCCGTGCTGGTAGTGGAAGTCGCCGCCGGGCTTGGTGCCGCGGCCTTGCACTCCTAAAATGTATACGGGACGCTGTTTCAGGTTCCTGGCCCGCTCGGC
This sequence comes from Dehalococcoidia bacterium, assembly GCA_965261795.1. Lineage (GTDB taxonomy): Bacteria > Chloroflexota > Dehalococcoidia > Lucifugimonadales > UBA3495 > CBDCFV01. Next base: position 2,082,219 of record OZ253476.1, on the reverse strand, counting down.
GGACGTTACGATGATGCAGGTCGCGTTGTCCGTTTCCAAGCAACAGTCCAGGAGGTGGGCGCAGGGGCGGATGATCCAACGGGAATTGACCACGTCTTCCACCGTAACCCGCTGTTTCATCAACGCCTTGGGGTTGTTGCTGGCGTGGTTGCTGTGGGCGACTTTGATATGAGCCAGGTCCTCGTTGGTTACGCCGTACTCCATCATGTGGCGGGTGAAGGTGAAAGCGAAGTTCTGCACCGCGCTGATCAGCCCGTAGGGACGTTTCATCAGGTCCGGCCCAGTGATGGGGGCGGCTGCCCGCACCCCGGTGCCGCCGATGCGTATCTGCGAATAGCCGTTCATAGACCGGAAAATAGCCACCGTGTCCGCCATTCCGGCCTCAATGGCCCCCATAGCCAAGCCTGCCAGGGCCTCGGTGCTGGAGCCTCCACCGGAGCAGTCCATGTAGAAATTGGGCCTCATGCCCAAGTCGTACATAATCGACGTGGACGGTGTCGAATCTCCGCCGTGATAGCTCAACATGCCGTCAACGTCGGCCGGAGTCAGCCCGGCGTCGTTCATCGCGTTGCGGATGGCCTCGGCGCCCATAGCCCTGGTGGTGCGGCCCGACCCGCGGCTGAATTCAGTCTCGCCTACGCCGACGACGCAGTATTTGCCTCTTAGACCGTCTGCCATTGCATTACGTCCATCTAAATTATGTCCGGCTAAAGAAGGTTCCACCGGGGGTTCTTGCTGGCCTGCTCTTTAAGGTAATCAACTATCCAGTCTTTGACCGGCTCGGCCATGTAGAAGGTAGGCTTGATCAGGTCGCTCTGGTCGGCTATCAGCCCCTCTTCGAGCGCAGTGGCGGCCAGAGAGGTATTGGGCTGGACCGGAACTCCTACCCGCAGGTTGGCCATTGCCGGCTTGATGCTGCGCAGGAACTCCAGCTTCTCCTCGACGGTCTCACGAGTCTCTCCGGGTTCGCCGAAGTTCTGGGAAAAGGTGTAGTGCAATCCCCCGTCTTCGCAGAGTTGGCAGGTCCGGCGCAGCGGCTCAAGGTTTTCACCCAGAAGCGTCCCTCCGTGGCCGTCTCCCCTCGCGCGCCCCATTATGACCAAGGCGCAGCCGGCGCCTTTCATCAAGCCCACCAGTTCCTCATCGCAACTGAAGGGCGCAAGGCAGGTGTTCCAGTGCAGCTTCAGGTCCGCCTCCGACAGCGCCCGGCAAAGGGACTTGGCATGGTCCAAGGGAACATTGAAGGCGTTATCGACGAAGAATACTTTGCGGAGACCGAACCGTTCCTCCATGTCCTTGACTTCGTGGACCACTTCGTCGATGGGCCGGATGATCCGCCAGCCCTGCTCCTCGGGCGTCTCGGCGGCCTCTCCGGTGGGGTAGGAGAAATCACCCAGCTTGGTGAGGATGCCAATGCCAAATCCGGCTTGCCGGTACTTGTGCATGTCCAGGTCTTCCAGACGCGGGGCCTTGGCGAACGCGGAATAGCAGCGGCCTTCCCGGAATATGATCTCCCCGTTTTCGCGCCGCACCAACCCTTCCAGGTCGTAGTACGATGGCTCACCCACCTCCAAGCGGTTGGTCAACTCGGCAAAGGCCTCTCCTGCATCGCCGGCGAGGCCCAAGTCCGGTTCCAAGTAGGCGAAGCACTCCTTGGGCAGAAGGCTGAAAGCCGGGCCGCCCACCACGATAGTTGCCTTGGAGATGCTCCGCACCTTGTCGATAACCTCTTTGGTTATGGGCAGGGCCCATTGAGGGTCCAAGTAGCTGTGGTTGCCAAGGTTCCGCAGGGATATACCCACCATGTCGGGCCGGTATTCATTAACGACCCGCTCTACTTCGGCCAGGTAATCGTCGGCGAACATCAGATCCAATGCCTTGACTTGGTGACGGCCTTGGTCCAAGTGGGCCGCGACGTAAGCCATGCCAATGGGCAGGGGCCGGGCGTCCATACGGCTCATCAGCCGGTCATGCCGGTTGGTGGCAATCAACAAGACACGCATACTTTCCCCCAGTAAGCCTGATGCAAAGTGGGCCGTATTATGGCCCAAAGCAGGTTGTTTTACAAACGGCAGGGCTTAAAAAGCGCAATGGATAGGCATCGGCTGCCATTGAAGATATTTGCCCTTCAGTTCCCAACATGACGCTAGCATATTGAATAATTGGGCCTGTAGGTTTTAATCTTGGCTTGATGCTCCAGAACATGTAAACAATTTTGACACGGTAATAGAGGACTATCAGAACAGATGCCGGAAGCCTCCGCCGAGATTGCAGAATTTTATGGAATTGACGCTTCGTCAAGGCTTGAGCGTGTAAAACGTGCACAGCTAGGGCAGTATATGACACCTGCTCATGTGGGCCGGTTTATGGCCAGCCTGTTCACAGACTTGTCCGGCCATGTGTCCGTCCTGGATCCCGGGGCCGGTGTCGGTTCGTTAACCGCCGCTTTAGTCGAACGGATGTGCACGGTTCCTGAGAAGCCACGGACCGCACGGCTTTTGTGCTATGAAATCGAACCACTATTGATTGAATACCTATGCCGCACTTTAGTGCAGGCCGCCGCAGAGTGCGAAGCCGCACGGATTAAAGTCACCACGGAAGTGTGTGAAAAAGATTTCATTCTGAACAATTCAGTGGAGATACAGGCCAACTTTTTCCAACAGGACACAACCCACTTGAATTTCTTTACTCATGTAATTATGAACCCGCCTTACCGAAAGATCAGTTCTCTTTCTGGACATAGGACCGCCTTGAGCAAGGCGGGAATTGAGACGTCTAATCTATACACTGGGTTCTTGCTTCTGGCAGCGCGGCACCTTCGTGAAGGCGGCGAAATGGTTGCAATAGTCCCCCGCTCATTTTGTAACGGGCCGTACTTTAAGAACTTTCGGAAAGCTTTCTTCGCTGACATGGGTCTCATGCAGATTCACATTTTCGAGAAGCGCAATTCCACATTCAGAGGCGATGACGTCCTCCAAGAAAATATCATTCTTCACGCTATCAAGGGTTGTAAACCCTCCAAGGTGAAAATTTCAGCTAGCGCCGTGGAGATGTTCGAGTTGGATCCTGCTTCCGGTGAGTACGTCACCCCGGAGATGACACTACGAACTGTGGAGTACAAATCGGTAATTCAACCTGATGACTCTGATTGCTTTGTTCGAATAGCAACCAACGACCTTGAGGAAATTATCTCCGACCGTATGATGCGCTTCACGGCCAATCTCAACGACCTTGGCATAGAAGTATCTACAGGCCCAGTGGTGGATTTTCGATTAAAGGAAGAATTGCGGGTTTGGCCCGAGGCAGGAGCGGCGGCGCTTCTATATCCAGTGCATGTCAGGCCAAGCGGCGTGGAATGGCCCAAGGCGACGAGAAAACCGAACGCGATTCGCGTGACAAATCAGACACGCAAATGGCTATGGCAGAATGAAGGCCACTTCGTTGTCACGAAGCGATTTACATCGAAAGAAGAACACCGGCGAGTCGTAGCGTCAGTCTGCCCATCCAACATACCGGGAGAGTTGCTTGGGTTTGAAAACCATCTTAACGTGTACCACGCTCAACGAAAGGGTCTTTCTTTACCGATGGCGGCCGGACTTGCGGCCTATCTGAACAGCAGTATGGTTGACCGCTATTTTCGCCAGTTCAGCGGGCACACCCAAGTAAATGCGGCGGACTTGCGGGCACTGCGGTATCCGGCCCTTGACGCACTAGAGCGCATCGGGAGGCGAGTCGAACGCGCCGAGATTTCGCAGGAACAAATCGACAACATCGTAGGCGAGGAGTTGGCAGACATGATGGGAGACGACCCCTTAGCACTAGCGCAACAGAAGATTAACGATGCGCTGGTGGTTCTGCAGGCAATAGAAATGCCCCAAGGTCAACTCAACGAACGGTCCGCGCTTACTCTTCTTGCTTTGCTTGATTTGAAACCCGCCGGGAACTGGAAAGACCTGCGGCGACCATTAATGGGCATCACTCCCATTATGGGTTTTGCCCGCCAAGAGTACGGGCGAGCATACGCTCCAAATACCCGCGAAACATTCCGGCGGCAGACCATGCACCAATTCGTACAAGCGGGCGTCGCCTTGTATAATCCGGACGACCCTAGCCGGCCCGTTAATAGTCCATTAGCAAGCTACCAAGTAAGCGAAGAGACCTTCAGATTGCTCCAGACCTACGGTACCGATCGCTGGCAGCAAACGCTTGAGGACTACTTGGAAGAAATAGGCTCTCTTGCATCCAAGTGGGAAATGCAACGCGAGATGCAAATGATTCCAGTACGATTGGACGATCATACGGAAATAACGCTCAGTCCTGGAGCGCACAGTGAGCTAATCGAGCAGATTCTCAGCCAGTTTGCCCCTCGTTTTGCACCGGGAGCCACGGTTATCTATGTGGGCGATACCGGCGATAAAGAGGGTTATTTTCAAGACCAGCAACTTGCCAGCCTTGGCGTAACAGTAGACTTGCATGGGAAAATGCCGGATGTAGTGCTATATCATGCGGCAAATGATTGGTTAATCCTTATAGAATCCGTTACTAGCCACGGGCCGGTTGACGCCAAACGGCACAACGAACTTGCGGAACTGTTTGGCGAAGCCAAGGCTTCTCTGGTGTACGTTACAGCGTTCCCTGACCGTACCGTGATGGGACGCTACCTGAGAGCTATTTCTTGGGAAACGGAGGTCTGGTGCGCGGATGCGCCAACGCACCTTATTCACTTCGATGGAGAAAAGTTCTTGGGCCGTACCTACCATAATGCTTGCCCGGCCATAATGCTTGCCCGGCATAGAGTGCCTGCTGTCCGGCGAACCGAATCAATACGCTCGACTGACGCAGCATGGAACAATGACACAGAATGACACAATTTGCGGAAAAATCTGTACAGAAAGTGGGTCAAACTGACCTGAAACTACATAAATGTCCAAAATCCACTTCGGCCGCCAAAGCTGAATGGCACAAAAGACACAAAATGCCACAGAAATCTGAAAAATCCGCCCCGTTTACCTCCGTGATCTTTACTCACTCCGCAGTGAAAAGGGTGAAGAACCAGAAAATCCAACAGGTTACGCAGAGTTTCCGGTCGCAGCCCAAAAAATCTGACGGACACCCGCCAGTACCTGCCTGTTGACAGCCGATTTTGGAAGCAAGAGAATTGCTGTAACCTTTGGATGGCATGAGTAAGAAACCCTTACAGCAGCCCGATTCCCCGGCAGGCGCCGCGCCGGGACAGGTGAGGTCAACGATGAGCGATGACATTTTAGCCGCCAACCTTGCGGCGGTAGAGGCCCACTTCGGCAGTGAAGCTTCCGGTCGAATTGACGACGCCATTGCCCTGTATACCGACGACGTGGTGTGGGAAGCCCCAAGCCGGAACCTGGAATTCCGGGGCAAGGAGGCGGTCGCCGCCAACTACCGGGACATCTTTTCCGTACTGAAGAACGTGGAGTTCCACATCAAGGACCGCTTCGCCACCGAAGACAGGGTGGTGGACGACAGCATCGTGAGCTTCGAGGTAGCCCGTGAGGGGTTCGTTCCGTTCCCGGTGGGCACGAAGTGCGAGATGCGGCTGACCCACATCTTCGAGATTCGGGACGGCAAGATCAGCAAAGAGATCGGCATAGAGGGGCCTCCCCGAGCGGTCTAGCCAAGCCCAAGCGACTACTACCCCTTAACGGACGATTGCAAAAACGGACGATTGCAAAGTTGAAGTGCACTCAACGCAGAGGGAGGACAGGCTGCACCGAGAAAGCAGAGTTATTTTAGTTGGCTTGGCAAATTTTAAGGAACTTCGTGCACTCCGTTAACTTGGCGTCCTCCGCGTTGAAAATATAATGACTCTTAACATATAATGATTTTTAACATATAATAACTTTGCAGTCGCCTTAACTACTCCAATCGGGCATATACCCAGTGATCAGGAGGGAATGATGGCTATTACCATCGACGAAATGTTGGACCTTCTCAGTTTTGCCAGCACTGAACAGGCAAACGGCAACGCCAATCATGGGCCGATGGCTTCTGAAGCGCTGTTCGCCCTCGGCAGGGATGAAGCCGTTCTCCCTTGGGTGGAGGACTACAGGAACAGGTTAATAGACCGCCCTTCCACTTCGATGCCCATATCTCCCACCGATTGGCAAGAGTCCCTGGGCAAGCGGGACCGGTTGGGAGATTGGATAGAGTTTTTTGAACGCGAACTGGCGTTGTCGCCGTGGCAGGACGTCGTCAGGCAATGGGTCCCGCGCTTGGCGCCGGCGGTTATGTCAGCCGCCACTCACGGCCTCATCCGCACCAGCCATGCCGTTCGCAGTCTTTCCGCGGTGGAAACGCCGCAGCGTACGTACGAACTAGCCCAAGGCTTGGGGTACTGGGCCGCGCGGTACTACACACTGCCGGGCGCTCCCTCAGCCTCCAATGCCGGTCACACGCCAAGAACCGCGCTTGACCGGGTGGACCGGCTCCACGGCCCGGAGTTCGACGGCACGGGGTCCATCGTAGAGCAAATCAAGGGGATAGAAGGCCATCCGGAATTTGCCCCTGCCATTGACCTGGTGGACACGTCCGGCGACATATCCCGTTTCATTTCCAATCTGACTGAGACCTTCGCCGGCATCTACTTGGCCAGTCCCAAGAACTTGGTTGCCTTCGTACACACGGTGACGGCCCCAAGCGCCCTGCGGATGCTCGCGCCATACTTGGATGACGCCGATGCCCGCCAAGCCGCCCGGTACGCATGGCAAGCGTGCGCGGCTGTCTATTCGTGGTACTCAACCGTCCCGGCCCAGGATACTTCGGGCTTCGAGGCTCCGACAGAGGACCACGAAGACCTTATAGACCGCGCAGTGGCCGCTGGCGGTGCCCACTCGATAAAGTTCACCGAGGCCTGCTTGCGGGAGTATACCCTGAACCCCAATCCCGTTTACTTGGTGGCCGCCCGGGACGCGACCGAGCGCGTGGGACCAGTCTAATAGTCCCCGATCCCCCATCCAGGAAGGTGTGATGACAGCAGCGGGTACCCCGCTGTCACGGCGGGTTGGGGAGGTGGTCGGCGCTAACTCCTCGTCGTTCATGGGCCAGTGCTACCGTCTTTATGATGCGCCTCCCTTGGGGTGCTTGGTGCGCACCTCCTCCCCGGAAATCTACGGCGTAGTCTGTCGGGTAAGCACCGAACCACTGGACCCGGGCCGCCCCATACTTGCCCGGGGAGAGGACGCCGAGAGCGAGGATGAGGTCTTCAGGGAAAACCCCCAACTGGAACGGCTGCTGACGTCAAGGTTCGAGACGTTAATCGTAGGCCACCAGGACACAACCGGGACCAAGCACTCGCTGCCGCCGTTGCCGCCGCGAGTGCATTCATTCATCTACTGGTGCGGCCCTGATGAGATTGCCGGGTTCACTGCCAGCTTGGACATGCTCCGCTTTTTGGTGAACGCATCCGGTCCGGCGCCCGATGAAGTATTGGGCGCATATTTGAGAATAGCCGCCGCAACCCACCCGGAGCCGCGAGAGTTCCTCTTGCGGGCCGGTAAAACCCTGGCCGCGGAGCTATCCGGAGACCTTCCCCGGCTGAACACGATTCTGAAGAGGGTGTCCCTATGACCAACGGCTACGCGCGGCAGTTACAATCCGACGGAGCGGACAAGAGAACGCCGTTGGGCTTGGTGGTCGACGGGTCTCTGAGCCAAGGCATCGAGGTCCGCTTGGACCCGGCCGCCTCCATCGAAGACATCAAGGTCGGCGCGTTCGTCACCATCCAAGGCCAACACAGCACCTTCTTCGGGACCGTCACCGACGTCACCCTGGGAAGCACCGATCCGCGACTGAAGCACACTCCTCCTCAAGTCGACGATGCCTTGGTGCTTCAAGTCGTATCCGGCATCGTGGCTTATGGAGCAATTTCGGTACTGCCCAACCTGGTGCTGCCAACGGTCCTCGGAGACGCCGAGCAGGCTCCGGCCGCGGCCAAGACCATCCCGCCTCACTTTGCTCCCACCTACTTGGCGTCGCAGCGTGACGTTGAGTTGGTCTTCGGCCAGGAAGACCAGAAGCACTTCTGGATTGGCAGCCCGCTGGACATGGAGCACAAGCTTTGTCTTAACCTCGACGAACTGGTCAAGCGTTCCATCGGCGTGTTCGGCAAGAGCGGCACCGGCAAGACCTTCCTGACCCGGCTGCTGCTGGTGGGCATTTTGCAGCAACGCCAAGCGTCGTCGTTGATATTCGACATGCACAGTGAATACGGCTGGAATGGGCAGGACGCCGACCGGAGCCGCATGGTCAAGGGCCTGAAACAGTTGTTTCCCTCGCAAGTCTCTACGTTCACGCTGGACGAAGACAGCTCGCGTAGGCGGGGGTCTTCCACCGATGCGGTAGTGCGCATCGGCTACGAGGACATTGAGCCGGAAGACGTGGAAATGCTGAGGGAAACCCTGAACCTGTCGGACGTAGCCGCTTCAGCCGCCTTCAACCTTCAGCAAAAGTTCGGCCAGAAGGAATGGATGCGCCGCTTTCTCGATTTGGAAGGACGGGACTCGGTCTTCGACTTGGCCGCGGAAGTCCAAGTGCAGCCCCACGCACTGGCCGCGCTTTACAATCGGCTCAGCCGGCTCAAGCGGTTCGGGTTCCTGGTGGAGCACGCGGGAAGAGACGCCGCCAACAACATCATCGAGCACTTGGACCGCGGCCTGCACGTCGTCCTGGAGTTTGGTAAGTACGGCTCCGACCTGACCGCCTACATGCTGGTCTGCAATCTCTTGACCAGGCGCATACACAACCTGTACGTGGAACGAAAGGAGGAAGCCGAAGGCGGGGCAGGCCAGGAACCGAGGCCGTTGGTGATCGTCATCGAAGAGGCCCACAAGTTTCTCAACCCCTCAGTGGCGTCCCAGACAACTTTCGGGGCCATCGCCCGGGAGGACCGCAAGCGCAACGTGACTCTGATGGTCATAGACCAGCGGCCCAGCGCAATCGACGAAGAGGTGATGAGCCAGGTCGGCACCCGGCTGACCTGCTTGCTGGACAACCAGCGCGACATCGACGCGGTGCTCGCTGGCACGCCCGGGGCGCGCCAACTGCGGACGGTGTTGTCCCGGCTGGAGCCCAAGCAACAAGCGTTGGTCTTCGGCCACGCGCTGCCCATGCCGGTGGTGGTCCACACGCGGGACTACGGCTCCAGCGAGTCATACGAGCAGTTAAGCCGCGGGGCTGGAACATTCTCCCGGGTACCAAGCGCTAGGGTGGAAACACCGGAGGAGCGGCTGGAACGGGAGATCGCCGAGCTTTTCTAGCCGGCGCGGCAAGCAACAGCGGCATCATCTTGGGCAGGAAGCGTTTTGACAACCCTTCCGCCTTAACTATAATTGCTCACGAGACCAAACAACACGTAAACGTCCCCTCATCCCCGCCAACGCTCACCGGGGAAGGGATTATTCGACACATTCGCAAAGGAGAAGACCAAATGCCCACTTGGAAAGTTTCTTACTTCAGCGGCGTCGGAGGGCGCCCCGAGGTAATGCTGGGGCAAGCCCCCGACGACCTGGAGATCACGATTGTGGACCCGGCGCTTTCGGAGCAAGAGAAGATCGAGCTATGCCGCGACGCGGATGCTATTATCACCAGCGACATTACCACCAACGTCCTTAAGGAATGCCCCAACGTGAAGCTCATCCAGACCCTGAGCGCCGGATATGACCGGATGGACCTTGAAGCCATCCTGGAAATGGGGATTCCGGTGGCCAACAACGGCGGGGCCAACGCCATTGCGGTGTCGGAGCATTCCATCGCCTTGATGATCAGCATCGGCAGGAATCTGATGCTCCAGTGGAACAGCACCACCAAGCAGCGGCAATGGCGCGGCGCCCTCTATCAGTCCGACTTGTCCGAACTGACGGACAAAACGGTGGGGATTGTCGGATTGGGGCGCATCGGCAAGCACGTGGCGAAACGGCTTACCGGGTTTGACACCCACACCATCTACTACGACATTGTGGACATCCCGGAGGACGTACAACAGGAACTGAAGGCCGAGCCGGTCTCTTTCGACGAGTTGCTGCAAACGTCGGACATCGTCAGCACGCACGTTCCCTTGACCCGGCGCACCAGGGGGATGATGTCGGACCGGGAATTCGACATGATGAAACCGACGGCCTTCCTGATTAACGCCTGCCGGGGGCCGGTGGTGGACGAGGCGGCCTTGTACCGGGCATTGACGGAAGGGAAGATAGCGGCCGCCGGGCTGGACGTGCTTGAGGTCGAGCCGACGCCAACGGACAACCCACTGTTCGAGCTGGACAACGTGGTGATTACGCCCCACATGGCTGGGCAGAGCCAGGAGACCGCTTTGCGGGCGGCCCATTTCGCCTACGGTAACATCCTGCGGGTGCTGTCCGGCGAGACAGCGGAATCTTTGGTCACCCCGGAATAGAGCGTCACGACCAACCCGAACGACACGCCACCCGCCCCACCCGTCATGACTATGAAAATGGGCCATTTTCACACTCATATATGGCCTTCACAAGGTCATCCGTCATTCCCGCGCAGGCGGGAATCCAAAACACTTTTCAGGAGGAAGGGCCATGATTTGGTGCCGGTTTGAAGCAGACCAGAAGACCAGCTTCGGGATTGTCGAAGGCGACCACGTCACCGAAGTCTGGGGCAGTCCCCTTGAAGACTACGCGGTGACCAACCACGTTTATCCTCTCAATCAAGTGAAACTGTTGGCCCCTGTCAAGCCGCCGATGCTTTACGCCGCCGGCCCCAACTACCGGGGCCACGTGGAAGGAATGGCGGCGCGGCGGGGAGTGCCGCCGGCCTATCCCGACCGGCCTTCACCGAATTACCGCTCGGTCCATGCCATTGTCGGCACTGAGGAGAACATAGTCGTCCCCAAAGACTGCTCCGGCGCGGTCCAGCCGGAGGGACAGTTGGCGGTTGTAATCGGCAAGAAAGCCCGCAACGTGCCGGTGAGCGAGGCGCTTGAGTACGTGTTCGGCTACACCATCGGCAACGACATCAGCCAGCGGCCTTGGCAGCAGGCCGACCGGACGATGTTCAGGAGCAAGAACTGCGACACTTGGAAGCCTATGGGGCCGTGGATCGTCACCGGCTTGGACCCCAAGGGGTTCCGCATCATCGTCCGACACAACGGGACGGTGTGGGAGGACTTCTCATCGGCGGACCAGATCTGGGACACGGCCACCTGGATCAGCGAGCTGAGCAAGTACGCCATCCTCTACCCCGGCGACGTCCTGTGGATGGGCACCGAGGGCGCAGACGGCGACATGTTCCCCGGAGACACCATTGAGGTGGAAATCAGCGGCATCGGCATCCTGAGGAACTACGTGGTGGCCGAGGAGTAGGAGCGAGATATTAACCGGTTGCTTCCGCCAAAGCCACTTCGCAGTTGATGACCCGGACACCTTCACTCAGCAAATAATCGACTATCGTGGCGGAGTAATCGGATTCCTCGGCGATCAAGCGGCCGGTGGATGTCCTGGAAGCCACCGCTACGAATACATCGTCGTCCGAGTCGAATCCAAGGCGTCGGAGTCCTCGTGTGTTCCGGATCTTGAGTCTCCCTGACACATAGCGAATTTGATTGTCTTTAGCCAATCTCACTAACAATCTATTCACCATACCACGGGATACCACGGGAATTAAGATTCCTTTGATACTCTCCGGCAATCCTGCCTTCACTATCCATGGCAATTATGTGACTTGAGCCGCGCATCGTTGCTAACAATTGTAGAACGTTGAAGCAATGATCATGATTTTCATCTCCTACATCCGCCCGCGCTAGCACATCAGTATCGATCACCCAATCCATTTCAGCGACTAATCACAACCTCGCGACAAGTGTTCTCTCCTCTTGCGTTCTCCGACGGCCCGCATAAAGTCGAACCCCTCATCAAACCCCTCATCGAAAAAACCCTTCGGAGGAGATGGTGTCTGTCCGTACTCGTTGATCTCCACCCGAGCCAATTCAGAGCCTTCAGAGGATGGTATAACGTAGTAAAGAGCCATGTAATCAGGGTTTAAAATCTCCTCGGCAATTCTCCTTTGTAGCCTGGTGATAAGGTGTTCACTGTGCGTTTCCATCACTACACCAACCCCGCGCTGGACAGCTTCGATCAGGAAATCTGCGAGATAGGCCTGTACCTTTGGGTGCAGATAGATTTCGGGTTGCTCAAGCATTAGAGTAGATCCCGGTATTGCAGTGAGTCCCTGTACGAGGATTGGCAAAATCCGGGATGTTCCAACACCCGCGTCAGGTAGGTTTATGACCACCTTCGTATGGGGGTCCACGACCAATACTTGGAAGAACCCCCCAGAGACGGCAACCAGCTTCACTTCACAAGCCAGGCCCATCTTTGAGCACCACTTGGACAGCCGTTCTTTGAGATTCAATTGCTTGACGCTAGAAGCGCTCATTAGCACTGCCGACCCTGATTCTCCCACGGTCCCTACCTCTCTGGGCGTATCTCCGACCGAGAGATACACACGCTGGGGGGATGCCTGCAGTGGCCCAATGTAGTGCAACTGGGCAAATTCATGTATAACGGAGTCCTCGAGCGTCTTGGCAGCCCGAGCCGCAACAAGCTCGGATTCTCGGCGTTCTCCGGTAGTCTTTGTTGTAATGTCTTTCACTTGAAACCAAGGGGCAGCGCAGAACTTGGCGGCGTGTGCATCGGAAAGACTTACTGGCAGATCATACACGCTGACGAGGGTTCTATAGGAACGTCCAATCTGGCTTCCTTTTTTGGTATCTTTGTGAACCTCAAGGAAACCGTCGCCAACGCGTACGGTTGACTGGGCCAGATATATCCGGCCGGTAGACGGAATGCAGGAGAGCTCTAACGATATCGACATCCCCGATGGGTCTTGCGCAGAGGGCATACCGGACTCATAAATTTCGAGTGGCGATGACAGTCTCAACCCGACGTCAAAGCCGACAGCAGACTTTGTGTCGTGCTTGAACACAAAGTCCTCGTAGCGACCCAAGTCCACATAATCCCCAACCGGGACAAACGCCGTGTTCGGGTCGCGGCTCTCCGTTGTCTGGCGAAGGGCCATCATAGCCCGAATAATGGCGCTCTTCCCCGAACTGTTAGGGCCGGTCAAGACTGTCAGCGGGGCTATCTCAATATCCCCGGTGTCTTTGAACGCCTTGAAGTTTTTTAGGCGAATTTTGGTCAACATGCCATCATTATACGCCAGCCGAATACGACAGCCGAGCGCAGCCCTACCCCGTCACGTACCCGTTCTTGAGGTCCCAGTCCACGGAGACTTGGTCGCGGTCTTCCGGCTGGCCGTAGCCGCCCCCGCCCGAGGAAAGGCAGATGATGTGGTCGCCGGGGTTGACGACAACGCCCACCTCTTTTGACCCCAACACCCGTTCCTTGCCGTTGGACACAATCTTGTAGTGGTGGGGCAGGCCATCGTCCGCGCCGAACAGGCCGAAGGGCGGGACCACTACGCCGTCTCCGGCGGTATTCAACAATGCCGGGCCCTCGCCTTCGTAGACCAGGTCGCAGACCGCGCCCAGCCCGCCGCGCCATGCGCCGACGCCGCCTGAATCGGGCCGCAGTTCGTGGCGCTCGATAAAAAATGGGAACCGCTCTTCGGTTACTTCTATGCTGGGCGACCGTATGCCGCCGGCGACGTTAATCTCCCCAACATTGGACCAGCCGTCAAAGCCGTTGGACGCACCGCCACCACCCCTCGCCAGGAAAAAGTGCCAGATGAACCGGCGCCCGCTCCTGGGGTCGAAGCCAGTGATAGCGTACCGCAGACGACGGGAGAAGCCCGCCGACACCGACATCGGTATGGCCGGGGCAAGCGCCTTGAACACCGCCTCGACGACTTCCTCGGCACAATGATTTGTGCTCATACAGACCGGCGCGGGCGGATTGGCATTGACCACCAAGCCTTTGGGAGCAATTATCTGCACCGGCCGCATCGAGCCCTCGTTACGGGCTACGTCCGTCGGCGCAAGGTACATGATGGCGGCGTGGGCCAGTGACCGGGTATTGGCGTAGGCGCTGTTGATGAACCCCGTGACTTGAGGACTGGAGTCGCTGAGGTCGATGGTCATGGAGTCGCCGGAGATAGTCACCTTGGCCCGGATGGGGACCAGTTTGCTGTCGAACCCGTCGTCGTCCACGAACGACTCCCCGTGGTACACGCCGTCGGGCCACTCCGAAATGAACTGCCGCACCTGCCGTTCCGTCGCGGCCAGGATATCCGCGACAACGGCCATCAACTGGTCAGGGCCGTAATCGACCAGCAGCGACTCAATCCTTTGGGCGGCCAGCATGACCGAGCCAATCTGGGCGTTGAGGTCGCCAAGGAAGTTCTCCGGCTGCCGAACGTTGGTCGAAAGCATCTGGAGGACATCGTTGCGCGGTGTCCCTTTGTCGTACAGCTTCAACGGCGGGATGCGCAGCCCTTCCTGGAATATTTCGCTGGCGCCGGGGTTGTAGCCTCCATGTGTGCCGCCGCCCACGTCGCTGTGGTGGGCGCGGTTCACGCCATAAAACAGCAGCCTCCCATCATGGAAGATGGGCCGGATGATGGTTATGTCGGGCAGATGGCTCCCCCCAAAATAGGGATCGTTCAGAATGAACAGGTCGCCGTCCGACATACTGTCCCCGAAGTAATCGCGGACGGCGGCGCCTGCCACCGGCAGGGCGCTGATGTGGACGGGGATGCCCTCGCCTTGGGCTACCAACTGGCATTCGCTGTCCAGGATGGCCGTGGAAAAATCTCTGCTGGAATTCAAAATCTGGGACATGGCGGTGCGCAGCATCGCCTCGGTCATTTCCTGCGCGATGGATTCCAAGCGGTGTTCGACCACCGCCAAGGTAATCGGGTCCCGGGAATCATCCCTTTCGACGACGCCGGCATCCGCGGAACTCTGAGCGGCATCCGCCAGGGCGTCCGGTGTTGCCTGAGCCACTCGAAGCTCAATGCCTCCCATCCGGTCAACGGACACCGTATCGCCGGGCCAAACCATGACGGTGGTGAAATCGGATTCCAGAACTGCCGGGCCGTGAATTTTCGCCCCCACAGGCAGCGTGTCTATAGAGTATGCAGGCGCTTCATGCCATTCGCCCAGGAACACTCTGCGGGAGCCAACGGGACTGGTTGCACCGGTATCCGCGGCGCGGTCCGGCTGGGCTATCCTGGGGAGACGGCCCACGGCGGTTACCCTCAAAGTAATCAACCGCACTTCCTGGTCCTGCTGGCTGTAGGAATAGAGTTCCTCGTACCTCTGGTGAAAATTGGACGCCCACTGGGACAGGAATTCCGGGTCCGCCAGCGATGGATCAGGCAAAGGAACGGTTACCTCATAAATCTGGTCCAAGTACCGCATGTCCGCCGAGTAGTGCATCTCTACGGCGTCGGGACCAACGCCCTGGTCCGAAAGCTTGTCCCTGCCCTGGCTTTCCAATTCGTCCAGAATGGCTCTGAGTTCGCTCAAGTCCAACCTGTCCAAGCTGACAGGGTAGGAACGGAAGAAGTCGTACTTGATGTCGGAACTTAGCATCCCGTAAGCCGACAACACGGGCGCAGACGCCGGAATGTACACCTTTTCGACTTGCAGTTGACGGGCCGCTTCGGCGGCATGGAGGCCCGATGCCCCGCCGAATCCCAGCATGGTGAACTGTCTGGGATCGACGCCGCGTTGCACCGACATCAGTCGGATGCCCTCGGCGATAGTGGTGCAAATTACTTTGTATACGCCGTACGCTGCCTCGACAGACGATAGTCCCAACGGCTTCCCTATATTTTCCGCCAGGGCTTTATCGGCGGCTTCGAAGTCAAGCCTGGCCCGGCCGCCCAGGAAGTTGTCAGGGTCCAAGTACCCCAACACAAGGTTGGCATCGGTCACCGTTGCGTCGCCGCCGCCTTTGCCGTAGCAAGCCGGGCCGGGTTCCGCACCCGCGCTGTCGGGGCCGACATGCAGGATGCCGCCGTCATCGACCCGGGCGATGCTGCCGCCGCCGGCGCCGAGGGTGTGAATGTCGATCATTGGGACGGCTATCTTCCATCCGGCCTCAAACTTCTCGGTGGTGACGTGGGGAACGCCGTTTTCAATCATGGAGATGTCGGTGCTGGTGCCGCCCATATCGAAAGCGATTATCTTCGGCTCTTCCAGCAATTGCCCGATGTACGCCGCGGCGCTGACGCCGCCGGCAGGGCCGGACAGGATAGCCCGCACCGCCATCCGGCTGGAGTCGTCTATAGGTGCGACGCCGCCGTTGGACTGCATTATCAGCACATCCTTCAGTTGCGGGTAAGGCTCGAACCGCTCCTTCAACCTGTCCAGGTAGCCGCTGAATACGGGGCCGACGTAGGAGTTAATCACCGTGGTGCTGAGACGGTCGAACTCCTTGATTTGAGGAATGACTTGGTGTGAGAGAGAGGTGTACTTGTCCGGGAAACGCTGTCGTATCTTTTCCCAAGCCAGTTGTTCATGGGAAGGATTGAGGTAGGAAAACAGGAAGCAAACGGCCAGGGACTCAGCCCCTTCTCGTGCCAAGTAGTCCAGGGTTTGGTCCAGCGAATCTTCGTCCAAGTCTCGTTCCACAAGACCGTTGGCTCGGACGCGCTCCCGGGCCTCCACCCGCAAATACCGGGGCACCAACGGCTCCACGGGCGTCATGCGGAGGTTGTACCGGTCTTCCTTCAGACCCTCCCGCATCTCCAGCAGGTCCCGGAAGCCATCGGTGGTTATAAGACCTACCTTGGCGCCCTTCCGCTCCACCAAGGTGTTGGTTGCCACGGTGGAGCCGTGAATGACCAAATCGGCGTCGCCTAGGAAGTCGTCCAGAGACTGACCAAAGGCATCGGCCGCGTCTTCAAGGCCTGCCATGACTCCTGCGGAAGGGTCGTTGGGAGTGGACGGGGTCTTGAAAAATCGGGGCGGCTGCTCCCCGCTGGCTACCACGAAGTCGGTAAAGGTGCCTCCGACGTCTATCCCGATTTTATACACCGCAGTCCTCCGATTATTCAGGTTCAGTCTTGTTTCCATTACCCTTTTATGCCATAACCGCGCCCGGTACGCCAGTGTTTTTCAGCAACACGGCGTCTTTTGGGCCAACTCGTCTCATCAACTCTGAACGGTTATTATTGACCTAACCGATTGACAATGAAATACGGCCGTCTCTAACCTTGAGTAATGACACAAGTTCATGCCAAACAAAGTTACGACCCCAAGGCGCGCGCCGTAGCCCAAGCCGTATACGATGCCATACGGCCTCTGGCCGTCATCCTGTTCGGTTCCCGCGCCAGGGGCGACTACCGCGATGACTCCGACGTGGACCTGCTGGTCATCATCGGCGACGATGCGGACGACCGCGCCACCTACGCCGCTGCCAGGGCGGCCGCCAACCGGAAGCTCGACGAATTGTACGACCTCCGCGTGGGTGTGGACGTGCTGCGTTTCAAGAAAAGCAGGTTCGCCTACTGCCGCCGGGCGAGAAACCACGTAGCCGGGCAAGCCCTCCGGGACGGAGTAATCGTGAGTGAAGCAGACTTCAGTCCCGCCGATTTCCCGGCCAACTCAAGTGAGGAACCTGCCAACTGGCCGGACATCCGGCAACGCTTTATCGTCGCCACTCGCAACATCGTATCCATGACTGCGCTCATCACAACAAACAGTCCGTTGGAAGACATCGGCTTCCATGCCCAGCAAGCAGTGAAAAACGCCCTCAAAGGCTGGATTTCGGCCTTGGATGACGAGTACAGAAATATCCACGACTTGGGAGAGCTGGCCGCCATCGTCCGCAAACACCCCGCCGAGAACCATACGCCGGCAGGCGAAAGCCTGGACTGGCTGACCAAATACGCTGTGGACTACCGCTACGAAGGAGCCAGAGTGAATCTGGACGATCCTCCCGGTCTTCTGGAAGCCGTGATAGACCTGGTGGACGCCATCGCCGACCGTATCAAAACTTTGACCGGCATAGAACCACCGCGCTGGACGCCTGGGTAGGGGTGGGCCGCTGGTACATCGCCCGGAGAATTTCCTCCCACGCTCTGACGGTTACCCCATGCTACAATGCCATCATTGGCAACCCCCACCCTAACCAGACCGGTGAAAGCCCCATGACTACTACGCGCCAATTGATGACCGCCGACGAACTACTGTCTCTGCCCACGGGCGACGGCAAGCGGTACGAGCTGATCCGGGGAGTATTAGTTGAAAAAATGCCTGCTGGAAAACCCCAGGGGATCGTAGCGAGCCTCTTTGACTACGCTTTGGCCCATTACGCCATATCCAACGATTACGGATATACTCTGACCGCCGAAACGGGCTACCGGCTGGACCGCGACCCCGACACAGTGCGCTGCCCAGACGTGGCCTGGTTCGCGCCGGGCCGGCTGACTGTGACTCAAGGCTTTCCCGAACTGGCTCCCGACCTGGCCGTGGAGGTCAAGTCACCCAGCAATTCGTACCCTGAAATGGCCGCCAAAGCGTATATGTGGCTCAGCTACGGCTCCCAACAGGTCTGGGTGGCCGACCCACCAGCAACCACCGTCACCGTATACTGCCTGAACGCGGAGCCGGTAACGCTTGGCGAGGATGACGTTCTCGACGGCGGCGACCTGCTGCCCGGCTTTACCACTCCCGTTTGGCGCCTGTTCCGGCGGCGGAGATGACGGCTGCCCCCTTACTACAATGCCGCCAGCAGAAGCGCTCATCCCAACCAGGCCGGTGAACGTATCATGACCACCGCGCGAAAATTGATTACCGCCGACGAACTGATGATGATTCCAGACGACGGCAAGCGGTAAGAACTCGTTCGAGGAATATTGGTTGAAAAGGCGCCTTCCGGAGACCCGCACAGTATTGCTGTGGTCAACTTCACCCACAAACTGACCCACTATAGCCGCTCCGGTGGACCCGGAGTTACCCGTACCGGCTCCCCCGGTTACCGGCTGGAACGTGCCCCGATACCGTGCGCGCCCCCGACGTGGCATAACTCTGCTCAGGACGAACGAACGGCCCTTGCCCTTCGGCAAGCTCAGAACACACGGAGTAATACACTCGCGAAAACAACTGCGGCAACCACCACCACTACAACCGCGAGCACGCGCCCAAAGGACGAGGCTCTGTGCCGACCGCGGCTTGTTGGACTTTCAGCTTGTGACGTTTCATCTGTTCCACTCTTTGTCGCCCCAAATGTACTCTATTGCTGTCCGTATGCCTCGAGAACAGGCGGGATAACCTCGCTCAAGCCGTGAGTCTGGAACACAGCGGTATCGGCTCTCCCCAGTCATGGAAAACTCAGACCACAAACTCGTCAGCGTTTTGGAGCTCCCCAATTGTGGCTAAGAGCGTGTGCGAGAAAGGCAGAAACGTCCATTGTTAAAGCTCGCTGTAAATTCGGCAATGACGTGCAGGAAGCACGTACACGACTTAAATTGCAACGTTGTCTACTGACACTTAGGACTTGCTGTTTCTGCCAAACTGCGTTAGCGTCAGGAATAGGCTGACAAAAGAACGCCTATTCATGTCTGAAGCCAATACGAAACAGCAATCCCGAAAACGCGGCGAATCCAAGTACCAGTTCCCCCGATGCGAAAACTGCGTCGGAAAACCGGAACGCCAATACTGCGCTGATTGCCGCCGTACCTTGAACCGGATGCGCCAAGACAATCAGAACCCCGACTACATCCGCAAAGACGCCACGCCAGGCGAATCGCAGTACGAGTTTGGACGGTGCGAAAGCTGCGTCGGCAAGACTATCAAGGAACTCTGCGCCAACTGCCTCACGTCCTATTGGAAAACTACCAGAAACTACTACAACTCCCCCCAACATCAGGGGCGAGCGAGAAAGTCCCAATACAACTTCGATAGGTGCCCTGAATGTGCCGATAAACCTCAACGCCAACTTTGTTCAGAATGTGGAAAGAGGCTCCGGCAATTGCAGTGCCAAAATCATAAATCCAACCGGCCCAGTAAGGCCAAGGGCATTAAGCGAGGACCCAAGCCGGGTACCCCAAGCCCGCTCAAAGGAATAACCAGCTTCGATGCTCCACGTTGTATTGACTGTAACGGCAAAGGACTCACCGAGCTATGCAGTCAGCGCTGGCGAGCTTATTATACAGCCAGATACCGACACCACAACGGGCCATACAAACCCCACAAGGAAAGGAAATTCCGCAGCCGGGGCCGTACCCGAGCCGGGGCCGTACCCGCTTCCGGCACATCCTCTGTGATAAATGTGTTGACAAAGTGAGACGAGATTACTGCCATAAATGCGACAGAGCATACAGAAGAGTGGTTGCGCAGGCGCGCTACCAGCCTTCAACCAAGCAGTCGGCTCTCACATTACTCGTGTCGATTTCAAGCCCTGCGCAAAATGCGAGGGCAAACCAATTAAAGGCTACTGTCGGCGTTGCAAGCAGAAGTATCGGAAATACTCCGGCACTCACCACCGTCACCGAGCGAAAAAGCTCGGACGGATATGCGAACACGGCCCCGGCTGTGTACCGCCCACGCCTTTCCTAGCGGAGAGGCAAAGATGGAGATGCCCGTCTTGCGGAGCCAACCTCAAAAGGACAGGCTTCGACCTGGATCATGTCCAACCATATAAACCCAAAGGCGATGGTACTCCCGCCGGGTATCATTGTATCGAAAACGTTGAAATTCTCTGTTCCAAGTGCAACAAGAGCAAAAATAACCGGGATCCCATCGAATGGGCGCAATCACACGGGAGATTTTTCTGAACGTGGCCAGGCATGAAATTTGTCGTAGCAACAACCGCCGCATGAAACGCTTCGATCCAAATCTGCTACTGCAGTAACAGGCCTTGAGCCTTGTTTGTGCAACGGGAACCTGTTGGAGAGTCCTCACCTTAGCCCTCTTCCCAAAGAGAGGGGGACAATGGAGGTACGTATGCCAGGAGGCAAAAAGGCGCCCTACGGCTCATGGCAGTCCCCGGTGACCGCAGATTTGATAGTGGCGGGCGCGACCACACTGGGCCAGATAGCCTTGGACGGGGACGACGTCTACTGGGTGGAGATGAGGCCTCGGGAAAGCGGGCGCAACGTGATAGTGCGCCGCACCCCCGACAGGCAAATCGCCGACGTAACTCCCGCCCCTTTCAACGCCCGCACCAGAGTGCACGAGTACGGCGGCGGCGCGTTCACCGTGGCCGACGGGACCGTATACTTCGCCAATTTTGACGACCAGCAGTTGCACCGTCAACACCGGGACGGAGCGCCCGAACCCATCACGCCACCGGGAGACAAACGGTACGCCGACATGGTGGTCGACACCCAACGAGGGCGCATTATCTGCGTCTGCGAGGACCACGAAATATCCTCCGGCGAGCCGGTGAACACGCTGGTGAGTATTCCCACAAGCGGCGGAACGGAAGCAACGGTATTGGTTTCAGGCGCCGACTTCTACTCGTCGCCACGTCTAAGTCCCGATGGGAACAAGCTTGCATGGCTGAACTGGGACCACCCTAATATGCCTTGGGACGGCGTTGAATTGTGGGTAGCCGATCTTGATGCCGACGGGACTGTTGCCAACGCGGAACTGGTGGCCGGAGACACGGAAGAGTCGATTTTCCAGCCAGAATGGTCTCCGGGCGGCGTTCTTCATTTCGTCTCCGACCGCACCGGATGGTGGAACCTGTACCGGTGGCGGAACGGCTCAGCGGAAGCCCTTGCGCCTATGGAAGCCGAGTTCGGCAAGCCTCAATGGGCTTTCGGCACGTCGACATACGGGTTTGACACTGACCAGCGTATCGTTTGTTCTTATGCAACAAACGGCGCGTGGCATGTTGCGCTATTAGACACCGATGCCAAACAGTTGGAACCCATCGATATCCCTTTCACCGAGATGGGCCGGGGCGACATCAAGGCCTCACGAGGGAGGGTGGTTTTGGAGGCCGGAGCGTCATCTCAACCGATGTCCCTGATCAGCATCGACCTGGATTCCCTGGAATGGGACTCGTTGCGGAAGTCCTCTGACACTGCCGTCAACCCTGGATACCTGTCGGCCTCCCAACCTATCGAGTTTCCCACTGAAGACGGGCTGACCGCTCACGGGATTTACTACGCCCCCACCAACCGGGACTACCAGCCTCTACCGGACGAGAAACCGCCGCTGCTGGTCAAGAGCCACGGAGGCCCCACCTCCACTGCCTCGACTGCGTTGAGCCTGTCCATTCAATTCTGGACCAGCCGCGGCTTCGCCGTGCTGGACGTAAACTACGGCGGCAGCACGGGCTACGGAAGAGCGTACCGGGAACGGCTCAAGGGGCGTTGGGGCATTGTCGACGTTGACGACTGCGTTAACGGCGCCCGTTACTTGGTAGAAAGGGGCCTTGCGGACGGGAACAGGTTGGCCATCGACGGCGGCAGCGCCGGAGGATACACCACACTGGCCGCACTGACTTTCCGGGACGTGTTCAAAGCGGGGGCCAGCTACTACGGAGTGAGCGACCTGGAAGCCTTGGCCAAGGACACCCACAAGTTCGAGTCGCGTTACTTGGACAGCCTCATCGGGCCCTATCCACAGCGGCTGGACCTGTACCATGAGCGTTCACCCATACAATTCACCGACCAGTTGTCTTGCCCACTGATCCTGTTCCAAGGGTTGGAGGACAAGATAGTCCCGCCTGACCAAGCAGAGAAGATGTTCGACGCGGTGCGGGCCAAGGGAATCCCAACCGCTTACTTGACCTTTGAGGGGGAGCAGCACGGGTTCCGCAGGGCAGAGAACATCAAAAGGACCTTGGACGGGGAATTGTACTTTTACTCACAGGTTTTCGGATTCGACGCGGCGGGGCCGTTGGAGCCGGTGGACATCGTTAATCTATAGGCGCGTGCCATCGGCGGTCTGAAAAGGGACGAATTCCTGTACTCGGTAAAGCTAGGCTTAGCGGACCCAACAAGTTGGCTAAGCAACCTTATGTCAACTATCTTCATGGGCGGGCGTGAAGGCGCAAGCGGAACACCTGCCGTAAAAGTCCACCCGTTGCGACGAAACCGTGAACCCAGCCTCGTCTTCTATCAAGGTCTTGAGATCGTAGACCAACTCCTGTCCCACTTCGGCGTCCACCACCGTGCCGCAGACCAAGCACACCAGGTTCGCGTGGGGAGAACGGTTGGGGTCGTAGCGGGACAGCCGTTGGAATGCGAGCCCCGCAACCACCCCGCCCTGCTCCAGCACGTACAGCGTTGAGTACACGGTAGCCAGGGTAACGTAGGGAAAGAAGGCCTTTACCCGTTCAAAGATCTCCTTGGCCGATGGATGGTCTCCCGAGTTCAAGACCACCTCGGTGATGGCAAGTCTTTGGGGCGTCACCCTGATACCCAAGGACTTCAATCGGACGGAAAGCTCTTCTTGGGTGGTCATTCCTCAAGTGTCCCTCGTCCGGTATCTTACTGGCCGCCGAACCGGCGGCGATGCACCCGAAGGGTTCAATCATCCATCACAACGGGTATGCCGGCTGCTTCAGCCTTGGCGGCCGCCTCCTCGTTGACGACGCCATCCTGCATCCAGATGTACTTGGCCCCTACTTCAATGGCCTCGTCCACCACCGGGGGGACCAATTCCGACCGGCGGAAGATGTCCACCATATCAATGGGTTCGGGTACGGACTTCAGGTCCGGGTAGCTTTTCTCGCCTAAAGCCTCCTCGATCATTGGGTTCACAGGGATGATGCGGTAACCTTGTGACTGAAGGTATTTGGACACCCGGTGACTGTCCCGCTGCGGGTTGTCGGAAAGCCCCACCACCGCGATGGTGCGGCTGTTGCGCAATTGCTCCTCTACAAGGTCCATAACAACCTCCAAGACGCCTTGGCTCGAATATAAATTGCCAATGCCGCGATGTCAAACAAAGCGGTGATGCAGGCGATTGCCGGCCTACCAGTTCTTGCTGCGCACGTAATTGAATGCGCCGATGGCAGCGGTAACACCATCTCCCACGGCAGAGGCAAGCTGCGAAACCGACCGTTGGCGGATGTCCCCTACAGCGTACACTCCCGGCGCTTCGGTCTCCATTCCAAGATTGACCGGTATGTGGCCCGAGTTGTCCACCTTGAGGAAACCGTTGACTAGACTTGAGCTGGGTTCTAACCCGACGTAGACAAACAGTCCTGACAGGTTAATGTTGCCCTCCAAGTTGGTAATCACGTTTCGCACCTTGACGCCCGTAACGGTGTGGGCGCCCTCAACTTCTTCCACCACCGAGTTCCAGACTACTTCGATGTTCCTGCGCTGGGCCATCCGTTCCACCAACGATGGGTAAGCTCTTAAGTGGTCCCGCCGGTGGAACAACATCACGTGGCTGGCGAATTCCGACAGGGTCAAAGCTTCGTCCGCGGCGGAGTCGCCGCCGCCGACCACGCCAACAGTCTGGCCCATATACAACGGCCCGTCACAAGTGGCGCAGTGGGAAACTCCGCGACCGAACAGTTCCTCCTCACCGGGGATCCCCAACTGCCGTAAGGTGGAGCCCGCCGCTATGATGACTGTCTTGGCGCGGTGCGCGCCGGCATCGCTGGAAACCAGCTTGTAATCGCCGTCGCTGGAAATGCTCGTCACGTCCCCCATGATGAACTCGGCGCCGGCGTTCATGGCTTGTTCCTGCACAGCGGGGGCCAACTCGGCCCCGGATATCCCTTGTGGGAATCCGGGGAAATTTTCGATTTTTTCAATGTTTATGATCTGGGCGCCGCCCATCATCCGCTCTATCAACCCGGTCTTCAAACCATACTGGCTGGCGTACATCGCGGCGGTCATACCGGCAAGACCGCCGCCGATAATCAAAACGTCGTAGTCTTGGAACAAGACAGGCGCCTCCTCTTTTTACGGTTGCCTGCAACCATCAAAACGAGATATAGACAAGCAGCCATTACGTAATGTAATCCCGCAGGGCATCGGCTGGACTAGCGCGATTCCACTGGGGAGGAGAGCCAGAGGGACATCCCGTCCACCACCAATCCATCACCAACCCTGTCAGGACGACCCCTAAGCGTGGGCCAACTATAGTTGACGCCAGATTTCCATGTCAATAATATGGCTCTCGCGCTTCCAAGTTTCCCGTAACGGTGTCCACCTGCCGAGACTATAGAAGCGAAATCACGGCCCATGTGTGACACACAAGTGCGTGGTATTATAGTCCCAAGGAAGGGAGCTTATGGCGTTGGAACAAAGGGGTAGCAAACTGGAAGGGGCGTATGAGCAGGTTGACGGCCGGCTCAGTGATCTGAGTGCCTCCATGGACTCGTTGCGCGGCGATATGAGCAACCTATGTGGGGATATGAACAACCTGCGATCCGAGATGAACGCCCGGTTTGATCAAGTGGACCGGAGGTTCAACAACGTTTATCTGCTTATCGGCGGGAGTTGGGTGACCATCATGGCCGCAATCTTGAGTTTGGCGATTGCCGTGGGACTCTAGCCCGACGCAAGACAAGACAAGGAGACCCGACATGCTTGTAGATCTGATGAGCACAACCACCGCTGACGGCATGAGGCTGGATGGGGCTTTCTTCGCGCCACAGCCGGACTCATTGAGGCAAGGGCCGGTCGATGCAGTCTTGGTAATCCATGGATCGCAAGGAAATTTCTACACCCCATCGACCAAGCACATGGCCGAGGACTTGAGCATAAAAGGCTATGCCGGCCTGGCGCTGAACACCCGCGCCCATGACACGGTCTGGTATGACCAAGCCCAAGGGACCTATCAGGGGTTGGCCTTTGAGGTCCTGGACCAGACCCGCATGGACGTGCGGGCCGGCATCGACTACTTGGGGTCGCTGGGGTACCGCCACATCGCTATTTTAGGCCACAGCATGGGTTCGGTTAGAGTGGCCTACTACGCCGCGATGGAAGACGACGACCGGGTAGAGGCCGTGATATGCGTCTCTCCAGTGCGGTTGTCTTATTCCTACTACATGACCTCCGACGACGCGGCCGAATTCCAGTCCATAGTAGAGTGGGCTGACCGGCTGGAAACCGAGGACAAAGCCCTTGACTTGATGGCGGTCAAGTTTCCAATCCCTCAAATGTTCAGCGCCGCGGCCTACCTCGACAAGCACGGCGTTAACGAGCGTTACAACCTGATCACCCACGCGCCCAAGATCAAAGTTCCTTTGTACGTAATCGCAGGCTCATTGGAGACCCATACCCGCCTCAAGGACATGTACCGGGACCTTGCTACTGCCGCAGTGAACAGTCCGCGGGCGGACTACGCGGTGATTGAAGGCGGCGACCACTCCCTTACCAACCGCCGGTACGAAGCGTCGGAAGCGGTGGGCAAATGGATGTCCAACCTTGCGGTGGGCGCAACCCGGGCATGACAAGCGAAGGCGGTCACGCAATGGGGCGCACGCAACGGCCGGAGGGGGCCGTTTACCAAGTATACATAGAGCGTGACGTTCCGATACCTATGAGGGACGGCATCGTCCTATCTGCCGACGTCCACCGCCCCGCGGACGGCCTCAATCCAATCGACGCCGCTTTCCCTGTGCTGTTGCAGCGAACGCCCTACAACAAGACGTCGGACGGGCCGGTGGAAGAGGCCGCCTTTTTCACCAGCCGCGGATACGTGACTGTTGTACAGGACGTCCGCGGCCGCTTCGCCTCCCAAGGCGGTTTTTCCAAGTACGTTGACGACGCCAGCGACGGATACGACACCCTGGAATGGATCGGCCGTCAACCCTGGTTTGGCGGCAAGGTGGGCACCTATGGCTTGTCCTACGCCGCCCACACGCAAGCGGCGCTGGCCAGCCTGGACCCGCCCCACCTGGCCTGCATGTGGCTGGACTCAGGGGGCTTTTCCAATGCCTTCCTCAGCGGCTGCCGGAACAACGGGGCGTTCGAGTTGCGGCAGGTCACGTGGGCCTTCAACCAAGCGATACAGAGTCCGGAAGCGCAGGCCGACCCAATGGTTACCGGCTTGGCGTTGGAAAACCAGGACCTCCGCGATTGGTTCCGGCGCATGCCTTGGAAGGCCGGACACTCTCCCCTGAGGTGGACGCCCGACTACGAGAACTACCTGATGGAGATATGGACCCAAGAGTGTTTCGGTGAGTATTGGCAGCAATTGGGGCTTTGCGCGGAAGCCTACTATCCCCGGTTTTCCGACGTGCCCCAAGTGCACATGGGCAGTTGGTACGACTCTTACGCGCGAACGACCACCGACAACTACACAGCTCTGTCCCAAGGGAAAGCCGGGCCGGTGAGCCTGATTATGGGGCCTTGGACTCACGGCGCCCGCTCGGTCACCTACGCCGGGGACGCTGACTTGGGAGACCAAGCCACAGTGGACAACAACCTCTCCCAGGACTTCAACCATTTAAGGCTGCGTTTTTTCGACCGGTGGTTGAAGGACGTGGACAACGGGCTGGACAGCGAGCCGCCGGTAACTATCTTTGTAATGGGCGGCGGTTCAGGTCGGCGCAATGCTCAAAAGCGGCTCGACCACGGCGGGAAATGGCGGAAGGAAAACGAGTGGCCGCTGGCCAGGGCCAAAGAGACCCCGTACTACCTGCAATCGGACGGACGGCTTTCGACCGCGCCACCCCAAGCGGACAACCCGCCGTCCCGCTACTTGTTCGACCCGGACCGGCCCGTTCCCACCATCGGCGGGAACATTTCCTCAGGGCTGCCGATAATGGAGGCCGGAGGGTTTGACCAGCGGGAATCGCCAAGTTTCTACGGCTGCCGGTCCCCCTACTTGCCCTTGGCGACCCGACCCGACGTGTTGGTGTTTCAGACAGGCCCTCTACATGAGGACTTGGAGGCTACCGGCCCCATCACCGTCAACTTATGGACCGCATCGTCGGCAGTGGACACCGATTTCACCGCCAAGTTGATTGACGTATATCCTCCGTCCGCCGACTACCCGGAAGGGTATGCTCTGAACCTGACTGACGGGATATTCCGCGCCAAGTTCCACTCGTCATGGGAATCCCCGGAGCTATTGGAGCCGGGACGAGTCTACCCCATTACCATCCAGCTTTACCCCACCAGCAACCTCTTCGTCAAAGGCCATCGCATACGCTTGGACGTATCTTCCAGCAACTTCCCAAGGTTCGACGTGAACGGCAACACCGGGGAGAACCCGGCGACATCGCCCATAAAGCTGACGGCTGAAAACACGGTGTTCCACGACACGGGCCGCCCGTCGCACGTTATGTTGCCGGTGGTGCCCACACCCTAGCGGCGCCAACCCCGCTTCCGGCCCGGCAATGCCGGGCCGGAGAAATCAGGGATTGCGCAGCGTCATCATGTAGTGTTCGTCGTTCAGGGACCGCCAACCCATTGTGCGGAACCCGGCGGCGCGGGCCATCTCTTCCAATTCGCCGGGGTCTATACGCCGCTCTAAAGGCGGTCCCGACCCGGTGTCCTTCCGGAACCATTCCAGAATCGAACACCAACCCTTCGGCTGCATCAGACCGCGCACCGCATTGAGGAACCTGCCCTTGTCCTCGCTGTGATGCACCACGAAAGCCAGAAACGCGCCGTCCAGTGAGGCCGGCTCTATTGGAAAGTCGAAGTCGCCGCACTTTTGGACTTCCACGTTTCCCATGCGGGCTTGGCGCACCCTCTCCTGGCAAGCGGCGACCATCTCGTCGTTTACATCAAGTGCGTACAATTTCCCGTTGATCAGCGATTTGGCCAAGGGAACGGTGAAATAGCCGGGACCACACCCGATATCCGCCACCGTTTCGTAAGCGTTTATGGGAACGAAGCTCAAGATGACCAGCGGGTCCGAGGCTTGGATACGGTCCGGGCTTAGCAGGACATCTATGAACTCCTGCGTGGTCATGGATTCACCATTGGAAGTCATTCCACCCTCCTGGGCAATGTCTCGCACGTTTCTCGGGAAACTATATATCTATCCTCAGGTAATATCTTTACACGAGCAAGCGGCAGGGCGCAATTCTCACGGAAACGCAACTCGCTTACAGCGCTCTTGGACTCCGGCTTTCTCCGAAGCAGGGAATCGGCAACCCTTGTGGTATGATGGATTTGTTACCGAAAGGAGTAGTCGTTTCATGACACCTGAGTTTATAGCCATCGTCGCGGTTGGTGTTGCCGTCGTCGGCTTGGGGATGACGATACTCCAGATCATGCTGAAGCGGTTTGAGCAGGTTGATGCACGGTTCGAGCAGGTTGATGCACGGTTCGAGCAGGTTAATGCACGGTTCGAGCGGTTAGACGCTCGTATGGCGGGGCTTGAGCAGCGCGTAGCCAGGCTTGAGGGTGTGCTTGACGGACTGAGAGAATCTTTATTTGCCCGCGCGTCAGGCTGACTTAGACGCCCATGTCGTTGACACAACTAGAGGAGCCTGAATGTCCCGATTAGCGGAACAGGACCCGGAAATTGCGAGAGCTCTGCAACTGGAAGACCAGCGCCAGCGCGAGAGCATCGTATTGATCGCGGCCGAAAACTACGCCAGCCAAGCGGTGTTAGAGACTCAGTCCAGCGTAATGAACAACAAGTACGCCGAAGGCTACCCTGGGCGGCGTTATTACGGCGGCTGCGAACACGTGGACGTAGTGGAAAGGCTGGCGATTCAACGCGCCGGAGAACTGTTCGGAGCCGAGCACGTTAACGTCCAGCCCCACAGCGGCGCACAGGCCAACATGTGCGCCTACTTCGCTGTGCTGGAACCGGGCGACAAAGTGATGGGGATGCAGTTGGACCACGGCGGGCATCTGACCCACGGCGCTTCGGTCAACTTTTCAGGCAAGCTTTATGAATTTGTGCCCTATGGAGTGGACCGGGAAACTGAGACCATCGACTACGACGAAGTGGCGCGGCTGGCCCGGGAGCACCGGCCCAAGCTCATAGTCGCCGGTTGCAGCGCATATCCCCGGGTCCTGGACTTTCCCCGCTTCCGCGCCATCGCCGACGAAGTGGACGCTCTGCTGTTGGTGGACATGGCGCACATCGCCGGGTTGGTTGCCGGCGGCGCCCACCCGTCGCCCCTGCCCCACGCCCAATTGGTTACCTCGACTACGCAAAAGAGTCTCCGCGGACCGCGGGGCGGCTTCATATTGTCCACTACCGAACTGGCGCGAAAGGTCGACTTCGCCGTGTTCCCTTACACCCAGGGCGGCCCCTTCATGCACGTCATCGCGGCCAAAGCCGTGTGCTTCGGCGAGGCGCTGAGTCCTGACTTCTCCAAGTACGCGTCACAAATCGTCGCT
This sequence comes from Dehalococcoidia bacterium, assembly GCA_965261795.1. Lineage (GTDB taxonomy): Bacteria > Chloroflexota > Dehalococcoidia > Lucifugimonadales > UBA3495 > CBDCFV01. The sequence continues at coordinate 2,052,018 of OZ253476.1, read as the reverse complement.
AACGCCCGCACCCTGGCCTCCGAGATGTCGGAGGCAGGCTTCCGCCTCGTGTCCAACGGGACCGACAACCACCTGATGCTGGTGGACCTTACGCCATTGGGAATCACTGGGCAGGAATCGGAGACGGCGTTGGAGAAAGTGGGCATCATCGCAAACAAAAACGCCATCCCCTTCGACACCAAGCCGCCCAGGGTTGCCAGCGGACTGCGCTTGGGCACCCCGGCAATCACCTCCCGCGGCTTCGATGAGGCGGCGGTCAAGGAAGTGGCCCGCCTTATCATCAAGACCCTGACCAACATGCAAGACGAATCGGTGCACCGGCAGGTAGGCGAGGAAGTGAAAGAGCTTACCGGCAGATTCCCGGTGCCGGGGCTGGATTTTTAGTTGAGCCTGTCTAGGGGCAGTGCTATAATTTTACAATTCGTATAAGCAGCCTCATAACAGTCGCAAAATCGCCTAGGAGTTTTCTTTGCGCCATTACGAACTCGTAGTAATTTTAAGCCCTATGCTGAACCAAGAGCAGTCCGCCGACGCTTGGGGAAGAATCAAGGGCTTCATCAACAACCGGGATTCAGACATATTCCACGAGGAGAATTGGGGCACGCGGCGGCTGGCCTACTCCATCCGCAAAGGGCCGCACCACTTTCTGGAAGGGACCTACCACCTGACGCGGTTCAGCACCGAGTCCCCGTTCAATCGTGAGTTGGAGACCTTCCTCCGGTTGGACGAGCAGGTGCTCCGATCTCTTTTGGTGGTAACCGGCCCACCCCAGCCAACTCCCGAACCACCGCCCGTAGTCGAACAAGCGGCCACGGAGGAACCCACTGACGAGGCGGCCGTCGTAACTACTGATGCCGATGCTGAAGTTCCCGCCGCAGTAGCGGAGGCAGTGGAGGACGCCGCTGCTGCTGAACCGGCAGCGGAAGCATCCACAGCGAATGAGGAACCGGTAGCCGAAGCACCCGCCCCGGCGGAAGCCGCAGTGGAGCCGGAGGACGCCGTTGCTGCCGAACCGGCAGCCGAAGCATCCACAGCGAATGAGGAACCGGTAGCCGAAGCATCCGCCCCGGCGGAGGACGCAGTGGAGGCGGAGGACGCCGTTGCTGCCGAACCGGCAGCCGAAGCATCCACAGCGAATGAGGAACCGGTAGCCGAAGCATCCGCCCCGGCGGAAGCCGCAGTGGAAGAAGCTGCCGACGAAACGCCCGAATCAGTAGAAAGCCTAGATCAGGAACAGGCCCAGGCTTAGGGGGGTGCGGAGTTGAACAAGATCATTGTCATCGGCAACCTTGGCGGGGACCCTGAGATGCGGTACACATCTAACGGTCGGAGCGTAACCTCCTTCAGAGTAGCCTCCACTCGGCGATACACCACTGCCGCCGGTGAGCAGCGCGAAGAGACGGAATGGTTCAATGTCAGCGCGTGGGGCCGTTTGTCGGAAACGTGCAACCAATACCTCACCAAGGGCCAACAAGTGTATGTAGAAGGGAGGCTAAGCTCTCGCACGTATCAAACACGCGACGGCGAGACCCGTTTCTCCAATGACATCAATCTCACTGACGTACAGTTCTTGGGTAGACGCGGCGACAATATGGGCGAAGGTGGGGGATCCAATAGCCCCTCCGGCTCAAGCTCTGGCATGGCGGGCGGCAATGATCCCTACGATGATGTCGACGACCTGCCCTTCTAGCAACAAAGTTTGACAAGAGGAACGGAATAGTATGACCTCAGCGCCACGTCCACCGGCCGGTAGAACGGGCCCCAGGCCCGGAGGCGGAGGCCGTCCAGGAGGACGCCCCCGCGGCAGGTATGCGCCAAGACGGAAGGTCTGCACCTTCTGCGTCGACCATGTGAAGAACATCGACTACAAAGACGTGGACCGAATCCGGCGGTTTATTTCGGACCGCGCCAAGATCGAGCCGCGCCGCCGGTCCGGGGTCTGCGCCAAACACCAGCGGGCCCTCCGGTTGGCCATACAACGCGCCCGGCACATCGCGTTGGTCCCGTTTGTGCCTTACGTTCCCGCCATCGGCGGGTTTCGCCGTTAGGCTGGCGGCGTACCTGGAAAGACTGTCATCAAATACCGCCTAGCCGGAACAAGACCGGCTCCAACATCCTCTCGGCGTCAGTGGACGCCGTCTCCCCATGAGGACCAGAATGGTTTTTCCTTGGAACCGTAGCGGCAACGCCGCAACCGACGTAGCTCCTGTTGAAGGGCGACGCCGCAGCAAAACGCGCCGGAATCGCCGCGACGAAGCCCGCGCTGAACCTTCCCGGCTCAGCCGCGAAAGGCGTCATCAAAAGATCGCCGTTGCCGTAGGCAGTTTTTTGATGCTGGTCATTTTCGGCATAGTGGCGTTCGGCTTCTATGAGGAGTTCTACAAACCGCCCAGAGTTTGGGCCGGCAGCGTGGGTGAGGTGGAGTTCACCATGGGTGACCTTGTGGAGCGTATACGCGTGCTGCAAGGTCTGAGCGGCCAAGTGGACTTGAGCACCGTACCATTTGAATACCTGAGGGACATGCTGAGCGCCCAAGTGCTCCGAAGAGCGTCGCCCGGGTTGGGCATCAACATCATCGACGAGGACGTCGAGGAAGCCATTAAAAATCAGTTCTATCCCTCTACACCCGAAGGACAGACGGCCGACCCAGGCCAGTTGGACGAAGAGTACCGGAATAACTACCAGATTTTCCTGGCGCGGACCGGACTTCAGGACAGCGATTTCCGGGAAATAATGAAGGAACGCCTTGCTTTGGTCCATCTCCACGCCCTGCTGGGCAGTACCATTGAAGACTCCCAGGAGCATGTCGAGGTCCAATGGATTCGTATGCAGCCGCAAGACAACGTGGACTCCACCGCGGTGCGCCACCGCTTGGATAGCGAAGCATTCGCCAAGGTCGCATCCGAGATCAGCGGCCAGTCCGCCATCTACGCCGGTCCCAGCGGATACGTAGGATGGGTGCCCAGGGGAGCGTTCCCGGAGTTGGACGACGTACTCTTCGGCAACGAAGAGACGGGAAAAGAAGCCCTGCAGGAAGACGAGATCAGCGATCCCTTGTTTACCCAGTCAGGCATTTACATTGTGGAGAAACTGAGCGGCCCGGCGAAACAGGAAATTTCCGACCGCATGAGAAGCAAGCTCAATAACGAGTTGGTTATGCAGTGGCAGAACGACCAACAATTGCGCGGCTCTGATGAAGGGTGGCTGAAGATGAACTTCAACAGCAGGTACTACGCTTGGGTTGCCGACCAAGTCAAGCTGAGCGCCCCCAGGACCGGTCCACCGGCCCAGGGTGGAAACCCGCTGGGACAGAGGTAAATGCCCAGTGGAGCAGTCGGGGGAAATCAACGTTGGCTTAATGGGCTTGGGAGTTGTCGGCGGGGGAGTCGCCAATACTCTGCTGGAACAGGCCGGCGATATCGCCCGGAAAGTCGGCCGGCCCATTAACCTGAAAAGAGTTTTAGTGCGGGACTTGGCCAAGTCCCGGAACACCTCGGTCCCGCCGGAATTGCTCACCACAAATCCGGAAGACCTGCTCTACGACCCCGAGATACAGATACTCGCCGAGGTAATCGGGGGAACTGAGCCGGCCGCCCGGTTCCTGAAAGACGGGCTGGCTGCCGGAAAGCACATGGTCACCGCCAACAAGGAAGCCGTTGCCAAGTTTGGCCCGGAGTTGACCGCGCTGGCGGCGGAACATGGGGTAAATATATTGTTCGAGGCCAGCGTCGGCGGTGGTATACCCATCGTCGGCTGCTTGATGAACCAACTGCTGGCGAATGACATCCAATCGGTCCGCGGCATCATCAACGGCACCACCAACTACATCTTGACCCGCATGGCCCAAGACCACACCTCCTTCCAGCAGGCCCTCAGCGAAGCGCAAGCCCTTGGCTTCGCCGAGTCCGACCCAACCAACGACGTAGAAGGCATCGACGCCGGATACAAACTGGCCATCCTGGCCTCCCTGGCCTACCATCGCCATTTCCAACCGGAAGACGTTTTCAAGCAAGGTATCTCATCGCTGGAGGCCAAGGATTTCCGGTATGCCCATGAACTTGGGTACGCTATCAAGCCCTTGGCCATCGCCAGCCTGTGCGACGGCGCAGTGCAAACCAGGGTTCACCCTGCACTGGTGCCCTTGGACCACATGCTTGCCAAGGTTGACGGGGTGTACAATGCGGTGGAGGTGGAGGGCAGCTTGTGCGGCAACGTCATCTTCCATGGCATGGGCGCGGGGCGTGAACCCACCGCCAGCGCCGTCGTGGGGGACATGATTGAACTCGCGAGGAATCTGGTGTCGCATCCCAAAGGACCTATGCCGGCAACACCTTGGGCGCGGGGCAATCCACGGTCGAACGGAGACGCCAATCCTGCTTCCATCGACCAACTTCTGTGCAGGTACTACCTCCGTCTCACATTAGCTGACCAACCCGGCGTGCTGGCTCAGATAGCCCGCATCCTCGGGGACGGACAAATCAGCATCGCGTCGGTGTTGCAAAAAGACACTAACCCGGATAACCAGACGGCCGACATCGTGATTACAACCCATCCCGCAGTGGAGGCCTCGGTCCAGAACTCGCTGAAGCAGGTCGTGGACCTGGAGGTCGTACACGCGGTGAATAATCTTCTGAGGATCGAGGCATAGCGCCCGGGAAATGATGTTTAAACCGGCGCGGCAACTCCCGCGCCACATCCGAGGTAGTGGTGGGACTCAGCAATAATAGCCGGGGATACGGAACGGGTCTGATGACTGTAGGAGTCCTGGAGGCTTACAAAGAGTTCCTTCCCGTAACTGGCGCCACGCCGCTCATCACCATGGGGGAGGGGAACACCCCGCTGGTGAAGTCCAGCCGCCTTGGCAAAGAACTGGGTTGCGACGAACTGTATTTCAAGCTTGAGGGGTGCAATCCCACCGGTTCCTTCAAAGACCGGGGGATGGTGGTGGCCATGGCCAAGGCCCTTGAAGAAGGGAGCCGGGCGGTGATGTGCGCCTCCACCGGAAACACCAGCGCATCCGCCGCCGCTTACAGCGCCCATTGCGACCTGCCGGTCTTTGTCATAATCCCAAAGGGCGAAGTGGCGATGGGGAAGCTGGCCCAAGCCATGGCCTACGGCGCCAGGATTCTCATGGTCAACGGAAATTTCGACGACGCCCTCGCCCTGGCCCGAGACTTTACTTACAAGTATGACGTAACCCTGGTGAACTCCGTCAACCCCCATCGCCTCGAAGGGCAGAAGACTGCGGCTTTCGAAATTGTGGACTCCATGGGAGAGGCGCCCGACTACATTTTTATCCCTGTGGGCAATGCCGGCAACATCACTGCGTACTGGAAAGGTTTCAAGGAGTACCAAGCCTCTGAACGCAGTAAGCAACTGCCCAAGATGATGGGGTTTCAAGCAGAGGGCGCAGCGCCCATCGTTCGTGGAAAGCCAATTAAGAATCCCCAGACCATCGCCTCCGCCATCCGCATTGGCAACCCCGCCAGTTGGGCGGGCGCGGTAGAGGCCCGCGACAGTTCCGGAGGGGTAATAGACTGGGTAAGCGACGATGAGATATTGGACGCTTACCGGGCGTTGGCCTCCAAAGAGGGCATCTTCTGCGAAGCGGCGTCGGCGGCCGCGTTCGCCGGCTTAGTCAAGATGCACCGCCAGGGGTTGAGCTTTGAGGGGCAGCGGGTAGTATGCATATTCACCGGCAACGGTCTGAAAGACACTGACTTGGCCGTCAGGAGCGTGGTCAACCAGACAGTAGAGATCGAACCGACCATGGAAGCCGTAGAGGCGGTGGCCTTGGCCACGGTCGCCTGACATCGAGGGTACACAGCATTCAACAGCAACTGGTCAAACAAGCAATCACTGCCCTTTTACAAGGGGTGGGTGAAGACCCCAGCCGGGAAGGGTTACAGGAGACGCCGGAGCGGATAGCCAATATGTACGAGTGGCTGCTTTCCGGGGTGGGCTTGGACCCCGCATCAGCCATCGACACTGTCTTCGAAGCCGAACACCGCGACCCCGTAGTATTGGGGAATATTCCCTTCTACTCGCTCTGCGAGCACCATCTGCTTCCCTTTTTCGGTACTGCACACATGGCCTACGTCCCCAACAGTAAGATTTCCGGGCTGAGCAAGCTTGCCCGGGCCTTAGAGGTTGCCGCCCGCCGCCTGCAAGTGCAAGAGAGGCTTACCGGACAAGTGGCGGACTCTATATTGTCGGCCCTTGACCCTGATGGAGTGGTGGTGCAGTTGGAAGCAGAGCATTTGTGCATGGCAATGCGCGGGATACAAAAGCCCGGCAACCGCGTGATCACCACGGCAGCCCGGGGCCGGTTCGAACACTTCGCCCCTGGTAGGGATGGGCTGTTAGCCCTGTTAAACCGGAGGTAACTTCGTGGCCCCGAAAACATTAACATCTTTTCAGGAAATCGAGTCGGAGTGGATCGGTATGCTTCCGTCCTCTCCGGTAAACACCCTGTTCCTCTCCCCGCAATGGCAGCAGGTCTGGTGGGAAAACTTTGGCGACGGGAAGACAATGGCCGGGTTCTATGTTCCGTCGCCGAACGGCGTTGACGCCATCGCCTCGTTGACCTGCACCGGAAACACGCTGGCCTTCCTTGGCAGCCAGGAGACGGTCGACTATAACGATTTCATGGTGCGCCAAGGCTTCGAAGCCCCGTTCTTCGAGGTCCTGCTGGAGCAGTTGGAAGACCAGCCTTGGGAAATAATGCAACTGGACTCCTTGGTGGAAACATCGCCAACGCTGCTGCACCTGCCCGATTTGGCTCGCGAGCGGGGGTACTCGGTAGAGGTTCAGCAGGAAGACACTGCCTCCGGCATCCAGTTGCCGGCAACGTGGGACGACTACCTGGCAGTCCTTTCCAAGAAAAACCGCCACGAACTTCGCCGGAAATTCAGGCGCTTGGAAGCTCAACCCGACTGGCGTTGGTACGTTGTGACAGACCCGGACGAGGTCTCGTCACGTTTGGATGACTTTCTTCGTTTGATGCGCCTCAGCAGCAGTGACAAAGCGGAGTACATGACCGCTGACCGGGAGAAGTTTTTCCGCAATATGTCCCGTCGAATGGCGGAAGTTGGCGTGTTGCGGCTGTACTTCATGGAATTGGAACAAACCACGGTAGCCGCCAGCCTCTGCTTCGACTACGCCTCTTCCCGCCTGCTGTACAACAGCGGCTACGATCCTGGCTACGGCTATTACAGCGTGGGCCTGTTATTAAACGCCCTTTGCCTGCAGGAAGCTATCGAGCAAAGGCTGGAGTATTTCGACTTCCTGCGGGGTTCCGAGACCTACAAGCAGCACCTTGGCGGCACGCCGCGCAACCTTTACCAGATGACAGTAAGACGAAGTTGAACGTCGAAAGAGCAGCATTCATCTCGTTCCACGCATGCCCCCTGGCAGCCCCTGGAGAGGGCAAGTCAGGGGGCATGAACGTATACGTCAAGCAGTTGGCCATTGCCTTGGCCAACCGCGGCGTACAAGTGGACGTCTTCACCAGGGAACACCCCGGATGCGCAAACGAGACCACGGACATCGCCCCTTTTGCACGAGTGATTCACCTGCCCGGCGGCGACCCCGAAGCGCCCGTGGAGCGCCTGTTTCCTTTCCTGCCTGCATTCAATGATGCGCTCCTTGCATTTCAAAGGGACAACGGACTGGACTACCAAGCGGTCCACACTCACTACTGGCTGTCCGGCTGGGTAGGGCAGGCGCTGAGTTCCAGTTGGCGTGTCCCTCACGTAACCACCTTCCATACTTTGGCAGCCGTAAAATCCCAATCGCGCGCGGGCGAGGAGGGACCGGAAACGCGGCAGCGGATCGAGCAAGAGGTGATGGCGTCGGCGGACCGTGTAGTCGCCTTCACGCCTCACGAACGAGACGCCATGGTGCGCCTCTATCAAGCCAACGCAAACACAATAGATTTGATACCGTGCGGGGTGGACCTGTCGCTGTTTCGCCCGTTAGACCAACAGACCGTCCGGGATGAATTGGGCATCAACGGCGGCAAGGTGCTCCTATACGTAGGCAGGCTGGAGCCATTGAAGGGGCCGGAGTTGTTGCTGCACACCGCGGCCCAACTGGAAAAGCGGGACGAGGTCCGGTTCCTGGTGGTCGGCGGCGGAGTGGGCCAGGACGAAGACGTCGACAGAATGCGTTCTTTAGCTGCGGAATTGAACGTGGGCGACCTGTTCGACTTCGTCGGAAGAGTGGACCAGCAATACCTGCCGAAATACTACAATGCTGCCGACGTGTGTGTGGTGCCCTCCTATTACGAAAGCTTCGGCCTTGTTGCTTTAGAGTCTATGGCTTGCGGCACACCCGTGGTAGCAGCCCGAGTCGGCGGCCTGTCCACAATAGTTCAACACGCGCGCACCGGATATTTAACGCCTCTACGTTGCCCGGAGACTTTCGCAGACTCCGTCGAAATGATAATATCAAACAAGAAGCTGCAACACAGTATGGGTGTGGCGGCTCGTCAAAAGGCGGAAGGGCTGGGTTGGGATAACGTTGCCGCTCGCGTAACGGAGTTATACGCCGCGTTGGTCCCCCAAAGCTGCTGAGACGAATCGGAGGACCATTTGGCTGCCCCACTGCACGACCCCCGCTCATCTTCATCGCACCGGGCTTTACCGCCGCTGTCAGCAGTCGCTAGGCACATGCGGCGCACCTTCGCTGCGGGCATTTTGGTGATGCTGCCCATCGGCATTACCATCCTGATTCTGAAGTTCGTCTTTGAATTGGTGGACGGCATTCTGCGGGGCCCTTTGGCGCTGCTTCCCGGCCCCGACATACCGGGCCAAGGCTTGGCGGTGCTGGTGATCATCGTCTATATCATGGGGCTTATCGCTGCCCACGTAGTCGGCCGGAGGCTGATCGGCATCGGCCATAGAGTCCTGGAAGTAATTCCTGTGGTCAAAACCATCTACGGCACTACCCGCACGGCAGTGGAGCTGTTGTCTAACTCGAACGAAGGCAACAACCGGTACACTGAAGTGGTCCTGGTAGATTTCCCAAGGCCCGGCATACAGTCCATCGGGCTGGTGACATCTAGGATGGTGGACGCCCACGGGGCGGAAATAGTTGCCGTTTACATCCCCACCACTCCCATACCATCATCGGGGTTCCTGCTGATGGCGCCTGCCCATGAATTAACCCCGACGGACATATCCGTGGATGACGCCTTAAAAATAATAATTTCAGGCGGAATACTGGCGGGAAGGGTGTTCAATAAGTGCGGGATGCCGGGTAAGGAAAGTGTCACGTCACACCGGTGAAATTCCTCCGCCTGTTAAAATCCGACTAACGCCAATCCCGCCAGGACGCTGAAGCCAACGTCCCCTTGACACTCCCGGCGGATTGTAGCAGAGTATCTTCCAATTGAGAAACACGGCTGATTGGCTGCATAACATGCATCGGCAGCGTCAAAATCGGGCCTCATCAATGAGGTAAAAGTTCAACTGGTGATAGGGTTTCGTCGCCATTCGCTCCAAAATTAGGCCCCGGAGCAATGGCGCCGAACGGCTGATAAGCCGCAATATTCAGGGTGTTCAGCTTGGAGGTGGCTTGCGGATGGAAGAAGTCCCGCAGCGAGTTCTGGTAGTCATTCCTCACCCGAACGAGGCGGAGTTCTGGTGCGGCGGCACTATATCCAAGTGGATCAATGAAGGCGCGACAGTCCGCTACGTGCTGTGCACCGACGGTGGCAAAGGCGCCAGCGACCGCGAGGTAAGTTCAGAGGCCCTGGGAATGCAACGAACACGCGAGCAGCAAAAAGCCGCCGAGTTGTTGGGCGTGGCGGAAGTGGTGGAGCTTCAGTTCCCAGACGGTGAGTTGGAGGACACCAGCGATTTCCGCCGCCACTTGGTAAGGCAAATCCGGCAGGTGCGGCCCGACGTCGTTATCTGCCCCGAGCCGTACCGCAAAAACCTGGCTTGGCATCGGGACCACCGCATTACCGGCCAAGTAGCGTTGGACGCAGTGTTCCCCTGCGCCAGAGACCACCTTCACTTCATGGAACTATGGAAGGACGAAGGATTGGAGCCCCACAAAACTGGCACTGTCTTGTTCTGGGGCACAGAACGGCCTGACACCTATGTCGACATCGGCGAATTCCTGGACGCCAAGACCAGGGCGGTCATGGTCCACACCAGCCAAGTGGCCGATTATTCGCCGGAGGACATCAGGGGCTTCATCGAGTCGCAAGCCACCGAAGCGGCTTCGGAACAGGAATGCACCTATGGGGAGGCGTTCCGCAAAATAACCTTCCGGACCACTTGACCAGCTATCATTCCAAACGCCCCGCTAAAGCGCAGTGTCGCCCGGGTCTCGCAACATAGCCTGCCTGAGCAGAGGCAATGCCGGGGCGCCGTACGACAACAGTTGGTCGTGGAACCCTTTAAGGGAATAGGCGCTGCCCTTCTCACGGCGGTAATCGCTCCGCAGCTTCAATATCATCAGCTTGCCCAGCGTGTAGTTCAAGTACCCTGGATCAAACGTGCCCCGCAGAGCCTCGCGCCGGGCCGGCAGTTCGCCCATGTAAGCGTGGTCCATGAAAAACTGCGTCGCGTCCTCCACCGCCATTCCTTGGGTATGCATCCAGATGGAGCACAGGAAACGGCAGTCGCGCACCAACGCTTCCAATAGCTGGGTAAGCCGCAGGTTGGGCGAATTTGCGGCGTACTCACCCTCCATCATCATCTGTTCGGTGTAATGGGCCCAACCCTCGGTGAAGGCGTAGGAAGTAGCCACCCGGTTTACCAACGGCAAGGGGCGCCCGTAGCGATTGTGAAGGTGGTGCACGAAGTGGCCCGGGTAGACTTCATGGACCGACACCACCCGCAGGGTATCGTAGTTAAAGTTGCTTAACCACTCCTCCTGCTGCCGGGCGGTCCATTCAGGGTCTACCGGCGTGACGTAGTAGAAGGACTCGTTGGCCCGTGTCTCCAATGCCCCGGCGCTGTCCATGGCGGCGAAAGCGTACCGCATGTAAGAAGGGGTCTCAACTACCTCGCACCGGTCTTCCGACGGGATGCTGATCAAGTCCAGGTCCAATAACGCTTGGCGAATTTCCTCCAGCATGTCTCTGGTTTCGGGGATCAACTCGTCGGCGGATGGGTGACGCCGGGAAATATCCTCCACGATGTCCTTTACGGGTCTCCCCGGCGTTATAGAGGCGGCGACCTCGGCTATCTGCTCCAGGTTGCGGTTCAAGTCCGCCAGTCCCAACGTCTCCAGTTCAGCCACAGGCGTGGAAAGTCCCTCTCCTACCTCCAGCATCTTGGCGTATAGACCGGGACCTATGGCGAAATCAGAGGGCGCATTGCGGCTCCGTTCCTTGAGGTCCTCCACGAAGTCATCCAAAGCGGCCGCGGCCGCTTCCCTGGCGACGTGAAAACCCACAGGAGGGACAGCATCGCCGACGGCCCCCACGAGGTCTTCCCGATAGAACTTCGCCATGCCGGCGTAGGCCTCGATGCTCATGTCCAATACCGGTCGGCCAATGCCGTCTGCCAACCCAGATCTTAAACCATCCAGAAAGTCCGGCGCTTGGCGCAACACGCGAGTCGCCGACTCAAGCCGTTCAGCCAAGGGAGCATAGTCCCGGTTCAGGTAGCCGCTTACGTCCAAGTAACCTACCTGTCGCATCGGATTGTTTTCCAATGTCCGCAACTCGGTCAGGGCGAAGTGCTCCCGTTGCAGGAACAACTCCAACATCCGGTGGCTGAGGGCTTCGTCGGGATTGCCTGCATCGGGTGTGAAGGTGGAGAGGGATGCCAGCCCTTTTTGGACCTGCTCTACCCGCCGACGAAGGTTAGCCTGCGAAAGGTCTGGCAGCCTGCCATCATATTCGTGCCGCCCGACTCGGGAGCCCGACGTAGGATAGAAGCTCCAATACTCTTCGATTAGGCGGCGGGACAGGTCTTCAAAGTCCGTTTGCGGCATAAAAGGGTCCCCCTCCAATACGATTGGTCAGGTTTAAGAGAGCGCGATACCGGGCCCGTGGACTCCAGATGGACACCAAGCGCTCGGCGTCCCGGATATAAGTGCTGGTAGCGGCGATGAGGGCAGTCATCTCCTGTTCCGGTTCGCAGTTACCGTCGTAGAAACAGTTGACGTGCAACAACGCCGACCTGGTGTTGTATCGGCCCTGAAACACGTCAAACGCTGGGCTGGTGGTGCTCAATCTCAGCCGGGCACACCTGGATTGCCCGGCTGACTGCGGTTCCTCCCCTGTTCTGGCCAAGACACCAAGGCGTCGCCCGTTTAGTGGCTCCCCAAGCCTTCTCCGCCGCGTTGCGGAGCTTGCCTTGGTCCAGCATCTCCAAAGGGGTCGGCATACAAGGTCCGTGCATCGGCGAAAAGGTCTCTAGTTCGAGCAGTGGCTGCCATGTCATGGACCTCTGACCGAATCTCGGGAACCCGGAACACCCATTAGTCTATCGTCTCACTTATCTGGAACGTTGGTTGAATGTCGGTATAGTTCTTTATGTCGCCCATTATCTCCCGGCCGTGGGTCTTGAACGCCTCGTGCACCTCGTCGGTAGTATTGAAGTAGAGGTGTCCCACTGCCACAAATGGAGGAGGCGAGTTGGGGTCTGTGCCCGACACACCTTTCTCCGCCTCGGTTCGCACCAAACCCATGGGGCCCAGCAAACGTTGAACCAACGGCCCGTGGGTGCTGGTGTAATAGTCGAGGTCAAACTTCTTTTCGGGATCGTGTGGGTACAGCACTGTAACTTTAATCATGAAGCGATTACCTTCCTTTCAAGCGGTCCGTGAGAGAATGACGCCAGTGTACGCTGGCAGTCTGCAACCGGCAAGTGAACAAAAACCCCAACCCCTCAGTGAGAGGTTGGGGCGAATTTACCGGGAAGCTCCGTACCCCGGTGGGGTCAGTCCGTTAACAATCATTCGGCGGCGCTGGCTGAGGCGGCCTCTTCCTGGTCTTGGCAACGCAAGCAAACGAAGGCGTTGCGGTCTTCAGGCAGGCTGCTGACCGCAACGTTGCGGCGTCGGTTACAAACGCTGCACACCGCGGATTCCAAGATCTCCGTTGGCCTCGGCGGCGCGGTATTCCCGCCGCGAAAGCCTACGTAAGCAGGGTTTTGCGCCTTCAAACGTTGGAATCGTTCCAAGTCTCTCTTGCGACTCAATCCGTGCCTCCCCGGCGCCGATGGCAGGGTGGGAGTCTATGCAACCTCGACGACGGCGCCGGCCTCTTCCAGTTTGCCCTTGATGGAGTCTGCTTCGTCTCTGACGATGCCTTCTTTCACCGCTGCCGGTGCGGACTCCACCAGCTCTTTCGCTTCCCGCAGACCCAGTGAGGTGACTTCCCGGACCGCTTTAATGACATTGATCTTGTTCGGCCCGATCTCCTTGATGGAGACGCTGAACTCAGTCTGCTCTTCCTCAGGTTCGGCGGTGGCAGCGCCGGCTCCATCGCCGCCGGGCGCCGCCATCACGGCCACCGGAGCGGCGGCTGTAATGCCGAACTCCTCCTCCAGGGCCTTGACCATGTCGGCCAACTCCAGCACGTTCATCTCTTTGATTGCAGCCATTACTTCGTCCTTGCTCATGAGGCCTCCTTATCTTACTTGTTAATGATTTAAATTAGTCACCGGCTTCGCCGGACTCGATCTGCCGGATTCGCGCCTGAAGCAACGCGTCCAGGTTCCTCAACGGGCCATTCATCACTCCCATCAACCGCTGCAAGGGCGCTTGCATCTGTCCGAGCAAGGTTGCCACCAACTGCGGTTTGGGCGGCAAAGAGGCCAGCCGGCCCACCTCGCCCGGCGGCAGGACCGTTCCGGCGCCCAACACCGCGCCCTGAATATTCAGAATCGAGCGGGTGGTCCGGATATAGTCCGTAAGAGCCTTGGGCACGGCCGCCGGATCATCATACCCGAATGCGATAGCGGTGGGGCCCTCAACGATTGACTTTCCATCGGGGCGGTCCGCCGCGTCGCACGCCAGCTTCATCAAGTTATTCTTGACTACGGTTAACTCCACCCCGGCGATACGCATTCGCCTCCGCAGTTCGGTGAACTCGTTCACCCCTATACCGGCATAGTTGGTGGACACGGCAATACTGCACCGCTCCAGCTTGTCCTTTAGCTCATCCACTCGGTCTATCTTTGCTTGTGTAGGCAATATTCCCCCTCAATGAAAAAGCCCCCGCTCTCTATGAGACACAGGGACTTCGTAACTTTAGCGTTACGATCATGCATGCGCCTCGGCGGGCGACGGTTTCGTCCTTAACCCCAAAGGGGACCCGCAGTCTACAGCGTGGCTGCTACCTTGTTTCAGTTACGTTTGGTTCCGGCTGATAATCACCCCGACGGCTGAAGCGCCTGCAATGCGTTTAAGTCCACTTGGATACTGGGTCCCATAGAAGAAGAAATGTACGCTGACCTCAGGAAGCTGCCTTTAATCGCAGCCGGCCTCTCACGAACGATAGCATCTACCAGAGACGCAACGTTGTCAACCAGTTGGCCGGTCTCAAAACTGGCCTTGCCCACCGGACAGTGGATGATAGCCGTGCGGTCGGTCCTGTACTCCATCCGTCCGGCTTTCGCTTCCTGGATAACCCGCGGCAGGTCCTGGGGCTGCACCATTGTGCCGGAGCGGGGATTCGGCATTAACCCGCGCCTGCCAAGCACCCGTCCCAACCGGCCTATTTTAGGCATTACGCTGGGCACGGCCAAGCCAACGTCAAAGTCTGCCCAGCCACCTTCGACCTGGGCGATGAGATCGTCTTCGCCGGCAAAGTCTGCTCCTGCCCCGCGGGCGATTTCAGCCGCTTCACTGTCCGCGAACACCAGGACTCTAACCGTCTTGCCAAGGCCGTGTGGAAGACTGGTTACGCCCCGGACCATCTGGTCGGCGTGACGCGGGTCGGCGTTGGTACGGAGGTGCAACTCCACCGTCTCGTCGAACTTGGTTGAGGCCAGCTCTTTTATCAACCCCAGCGCCTCTTCGGGCTGGTACTGGCGGTCCGGGTCTACTCTTTCCGCCACTGCTGTATAACGTTTGCTGTGCTTAGGCAATGTCAGTCACCTGTAATTTCAATGCCCATACTGCGGGCAGTGCCTTCAATAATAGCCATAGCTTGTTCCACCGACCCGGCGTTCAGGTCGGTTAACTTGGTTTCGGCGATTTCCCTCAGAGCTTGCCGGTCTATGGAGCCGACTCTTTCTCGCCGGGGATCCGCTGCTCCTTTCTCCACCGAGGCCGCTTTGCGAAGCAAGTCCGACGCCGGGGGAGTCCTGGTAACGAAGGAAAATGACCGGTCTTCGAACACCGAGATATGCACCGGGACTATGGTGCCGCTCTGATTGGCCGTCCGCGCGTTATATTCCTTGACGAAACCCATTATGTTAACCCCATGTTGACCCAGCGCGGGGCCAACCGGCGGGGCAGGGGTCGCCTTACCGGCTTCCAATTGAAGCTTGATGATCGCTCGTAGTTTTTTTGCCACTTTAGAGCCTTAAATCCTTTCCACCTGCAAAAAGTCCAACTCCACCGGGGTTTCCCTGCCAAAGAAGGAAACCAGTACCCTGACCTTGCCCTTGGCTTCGTCAACATCGTTGATGGAGCCTATGAAGTCCACGAATGGACCTTCGGTGATCCGAACCGTCTCACCCTTGCTCAGCCCGATATGGACGCGGACCGGGCCGGTCTCCACTTGCTTCAGAATGTCCTCAACCTGCTTGTCTTCCAATGGCACCGGCTTGGGACGCTTGTCGTATTCATCCTCGGTAGATACGAACCCTGTGACGCCCGGAGTATTTCTTACCGCGTACCAGCTTTCGTCATCCATGGTCATTTGGACCAGGATGTAACCGGGGAACAACTTGCGTCTTTCCGAACGCCGCTTCCCGTCCTTGAAGATAACCTCGTCTTCTGTGGGCACCAGCACCTCAAAGATGCGGTCTTGCATATCCAGACTCTGGATGCGCAAGTCGAGGTTCTTCTTGACCAAGTCCTCCTGCCCGGAGTAGGTATGCACAATATACCACCGGGAAGTTTCGCCCTCTTCTACTTCAATGTCCCTGGCTGAAGTCATGCTAGCACACCCTAAACGTATTAACCCCGCTGTATACCATGTCAACCCAAGCGCCGTTGAACGCCTGACAGCCTACAGCACAAACCTGTTGAAGGTCTGGCTGAAGAACTGGTCCAATCCACCGAGGAAGAAGGCGAAAACTATCGACAGGGCGATAACAACCGCCGTCAGCCTGACGGTCTCCTCCCGGCTGGGCCAGACCGACTTCCGCAGCTCCGACAGGGTCTCCTGCAGAAACTCTACAGGATTGACCTTGCTGGAAGTCCTGGACGGTATTGGCCGGTTATCTCGAGCGGAAACCCTGGACATGACGGCTACCTAACCTCGCGATGGGCTTTGTGGCCCCGGCAGCGAGGGCAATACTTCCGCAACTCCAACCGCTGCGGGTCGTTGCGGCGGTTCTTGTCGGTCGTGTAGTTACGCTCCCGGCAATCGCCGCACTGCAAAGTGATGATCTGTCGAACGTCGGCAGTCTTTCTAGCCATAACTTAATCCAACACCTTGGTGATTACGCCGGACCCTACGGTGCGGCCGCCTTCCCGGATTGCGAACCTCATCTGCTCTTCGATGGGCACAGGGGTCATCAACGAGATCGTTATCCGGATGTTGTCGCCGGGCATCACCATCTCTACCCCCTCCGGCAAAGCCACCTCGCCGGTGATATCGCTGGTCCGGATGTAGAACTGCGGCTTGTACCCGGTGAAGAACGGAGTGTGACGGCCGCCCTCTTCCCGGCTGAGAACGTAGACCTCGGCTTCGGCCCGCGTGTAAGGCCTCATCGAGCCGGGCTTGACCAATACTTGGCCTCGCTCCACCTCGTCGCGGTCCACACCGCGAAGCAGCACGCCCACGGCGTCGCCGGCTTCAGTGGTGTCCAGGGTCTTGTGGAACATCTCGAGCCCGGTAGCCACTGTCTCCCGAACGTCGCCGAACCGGATGATTTCCACCGGCTCTCCCTGCTTCAGTTGTCCGCGCTCCACCCTGCCGGTTACCACCGTGCCGCGCCCCTTGATCCCGAAAACGTCCTCGATGGGCATCAGGAAGGGCCTGTCGATGATCCGCGCCGGGATGGGTATGTAGTCATCCATGGCCTCCACCAGCCTCATTATACCCTCTTCGGCTTCGGGGTCTCCCTCGAGGGCCTTCAGGCCGCTGACACGCACTATAGGAGTGTCGTCGCCAGGGAAGTTGTAGCGGTTCAGCAGCTCCCGGACTTCCAGCTCCACCAGTTCCAGCAACTCCTCGTCATCCATCATGTCGACTTTATTCAGTGCAACGAGAATGCGGGGAACTTCAACTTGGCGGGCCAGCAGGATGTGCTCCCGGGTCTGGGGCATCGGGCCGTCGGGCGCGCTCACCACCAACACCGCGCCGTCCATTTGAGCGGCCCCGGTGATCATGTTCTTGATGTAGTCAGCGTGACCCGGGCAGTCCACGTGGGCATAGTGGCGGGTTTCGGTCTCGTACTCCACATGGGCGATGGCGATGGTAACGCCGCGGGCCTTTTCTTCCGGAGCGTTGTCAATGCTGTCCATGTCCTGGTAAGACGCCATACCGCGGTCTGCCAGCACCTTGGTGATCGCGGAAGTGAGGGTGGTCTTGCCATGGTCCACGTGGCCGATAGTCCCCACGTTTACATGGGGCTTGGTGCGGTCGAATCGTCGTTTGGCCATTTGGGTCTACTCTCCTTTAGCTGCTACTGGAGCCCAGAGGCGGGATTGAACCGCCGACCCCGTTCTTACCAAGAACGTGCTCTACCGCTGAGCTATCTGGGCAATTAATGCTGTTACTTAAGGTCAAGTGACAATATTTTACAACAGAAAGTGGTGGAGGGGGTAGGATTCGAACCTACGAAGCCCTTCCGGACGCCAGATTTACAGTCTGGTGGCTTTAACCACTCACCCACCCCTCCATTGTGCCGGACTTCCGGCGCCTGCGTACAACCCCTTGTCTATGGCCGGCGCCGGGCTGAACCCGGTAGAGAGCCCCAGAGGGGAGTCGAACCCCTAACCTGTCGATTACAAATCGACTGCGCTGCCATTGCGCCACCGGGGCAACAAGCTCCCTGGGCGTTCTACACCAGAAAATGGCCCCGTAAAAGGGGCCATGTCACCACGTTTGACCTTTAGTCACCCTAATTTTAGGAAACCCGGCCTCAAAAGTCAATTGACGCAACGCTGCTTTTAGCAGGCTATTACATTACTGTGCCCCTATTATACTCCTGAAATACATTCCTGATCAGCAGGAATGTATTTCAGGATCAGATGCAACTGTGGAAGTGGTTGGTCAGTCTCGGCAAGCTCTCTTATTGTTGTCTGAATCAGGAGTAACCGGATTTCGGGATTCTCAAGATATGCGCCATTTGTCACGCTAATCCATCAGCACTGAAAATCCTGATTCAGACAATCACATCAGAGAACGGTTTTCACGAGTGCTGGTTAGCTCGTTATCGTCGTAAAACGCCCTGATATTGTACGCCCTTCGTTGTTGTAACGCCGTTCCCTTGACTCACGCATCGGCCTTGGATAAAAATGTTGGCGTATCGGCGGTTGCCTTTCCAGAGACCCCTGCGTTGGCGTATCGGCGGTTGCCTTTCCAGAGACCCCTGCAGAGTCAAGGTGGTCAATCCGCCGGAGTATCCAAGCCATGGAGCATTAAAATGGGTGAAATTCTGGGTATAGGCATTACTCACTATCCCGGCTTGATCTCCCCTGACGAGGACCGCGCCTTCCCGTTGACGCGGACGCTGCTCAGCGACCGGATACCTTCGGAGGTCAAAGACCCCGCGACTTGGCCGGAGGCGATGCGCACCGAATACGGCGACGACCAAGGCATTGCCGCCGCCAGGGTGCACCGTGACCGGTTGGTTGCCGGCTTCCGGCAGCAGAGGGCCGAACTGGACGCCTTCAATCCCGATTTCGTTTTGATATGGGGCGACGACCAGTACGAGAACTTCAAAGAGGACATCATCCCTCCCTTCTGCGTGCTGGCGTATGACGGCATCCAGTGCCAGCCCATGATGAACAAGGACGGCAGCCCCCGCCGCAATGTGTGGAACGAGCCGGCGGACAAAGTGTTCCAGTACAGCGGCCACCCCGGCGCGAGATCCTTGGTGTCCGGGCTCATCAATCAAGGAATCGACATGTCCTACGCCTACAAGCCGCTGCACGAAAAGGGTGGCTTGGGACACGCCATCATCAACACCCTGCTCTACTTGGACTACGACCGCAAGGGCTTCAACTATCCGGTAGTGCCCTTCCTGGTCAACTGCTACGGCAGCAAGGTGATCCGCAACCGGGGCGGCGCCTTCGAGTACGAAAAGGAAGACGACCCGCCCGGCCCTTCTCCCAAGCGGTGCATGGAGGTCGGCGCGGCCACCGTCCGCGTCTTGAAAGACAGTCCTTGGCGGGTGGCATTGATCGCCTCCTCCAGTTGGTCCCATGCCTTCCTCACCCAGAAGAACAACCTGTTGTGGCCGGACCACGAGTCGGACCGGGCGCGGTTCGAGGAACTCAAGAGGGGCGACTACGCAGCTTGGCGCAACGTCTCCACTCCTGAAATAGAGGCCGCGGGACAGCAGGAGATGCTCAACTGGATGTGCCTCGCCGGTGCAATGGAAGAGCTGAATCGAAAACCGGAAATAATCGACTACATCGAGACCTACGTGTTCAACTCTGAAAAATGCCTGGCCGTCTTCAAGCCGTAGAAACGCCCTCTTGAAGCACCGTCTGGAATAATCACCAATGAGTGAGCAGATGCAACTCGGATTTATCGGAACGGGGACCATGGGGAATCCGATGGCCCGCTGTCTGATCGAGGCGGGCCACCGGTTGACCGTCCACGATATCCGCCGCCAGGTCACAACCAACCTGTGCGAGTTGGGCGCCAACTGGGCGGACAGTCCCCGGGCCGTCGCCGCATCCAGCCAAGTTGTGTTCACTTCCTTGCCCGGACCAGCCGAAGTAGAGGAGACGGTCCTCAACCCCAATACGGGCATCCTCGCCGGCTTGGCCAACGGCGGCGCTTTCATAGACATGACCACCAATTCCCCGAAGGTGTTCCGGCGAATCGCCGAAGTTTGTAAATCTCGCGGAGTGGAAGTATTGGATGCCCCTGTCAGCGGGCGCCCTCCGGGTATGACCGTCATGGTTGGAGGGGATGCGGAAACATTCGCCCGCTACCGGCCGTTGCTGGAAGCCATGGCGGGGAACATCTTTCACTTGGGCGACAACGGCGCGGGGTGCATCACCAAGCTGGTCACCCAATACTTGGGCTATTCCAACTTCATAACGGCCATCGAAGGTCTTATAATCGGCGCGAAAGCGGGTGTAGACGTCGGCCTGTTGTCCCAGGTTGTCCCGGTCAGCGCGGGGGCCAGCCGGGTATTCGACAACATCCCCCGCTCGGTCCTCAGCGGTACCTTCATATCCGGCGGGACGCTGGATATTGTTGCCAAGGACTTGCACCTTGCTTGCGAGTTGGCCGACGATGTGGAGGCCCCCGCCATGACCGGCGCCATCGCCGACGATGTCTTCAGGCGGGCGCAGGAACTGGGATGGGGCGGCGACGGCTTCGCCAAGGCCGCCCGGGTTTTGGAAGAAATCACCGGTGTGGAGTTGCGGGCCGGTGCGGCTGACCAGCCCGCCTCCTACCAGCAACAAGACCCCAGACGGGGATAGGTAGAATATTCCAGGAGGCCTCGCGTTATGGTTATAACCTCCAATGTCAGCGGCAGCGGCAGCGGCTCCATGGTCGACGTAAGCACTGGGCTGGTCAGCCGTGAAATCTTCGTAAACGAAGAGATCTATCAGCGGGAGCAGGAGCAGGTGTTCGCCCGCGCTTGGTTAATGGTTGGCCACGAGGCCCAGATTCCCAAACCCGGTGACTACTTCATCTCGTCTATGGGTGAAGAGTCGGTGATACTCTGCCGCGACCGGGAGGGAGTGGTCCACGTATTCTTGAACTCCTGTATGCACCGCGGCATGAAGGTGTGCCGCTACGACGAAGGCAACACCCCCGTCTTTACCTGCCCATATCACGGGTGGAGCTACGCCACCGACGGCAAACTGGTTGGGGTGCCCTTCTTCAAGGATGCCTACCGTCAGGAATTGGACAAGTCCAAGTGGGGGCTTGTCGAAGTGCCCCAGATGTTCAACTACAAGGGCGCCATTTGGGCCACTTGGGACGAAACCGCTCCGCCCTTCCTGGATTACATCGGCGGCTTCAGGCTCTATCTTGACCTGCTGCTGGACAGTTGGGACGGCGAAGAGGGCGGGACCGAAGTGTTCGGCGGCGTGGAGAAATGGCTGGTGCCCTGCAACTGGAAGTTTCCGGCGGAGAATTTTATCGGCGACCGCTACCACAACATCAGCCACCGTTCCGTGGACATTGTGGGCATCGGCCCCAGTGGATCGGGCCGCCGCGACCTCGGCGAAAGGGCTAACTCCAAGCTGCTGGACGTTTCCTTCCCGGAACGCGGCCACGGCACCGTTATGGCCATCCGCCCCATGGACTCGCCCATACCTCAAGCCTATCAAGACCTGCCGATTCTGGCCGAATACTTCCAATGGTGCGAGGCTGAAAGGAAGCGGAAGGTAGGAGACCTCTGGCGCCTGCTGGGAGGGCCGGGCACGGTGTTCCCCAACATGTCCTACCTGCCCCGCCAGCCCAGGAGCATCGCCGTATGGCACCCCAGGGGAGTGAACAAGACCGAAGTGTGGCGCTGGTTCCTGGTGGACGCCAAGGCTCCCCCGGAAGTAAAGGACTACCTGCGCCAGTACTACATCCGTTACTCCGGGCCGGGTGGACTTACCGAGCAGGACGACATGGAGAACTGGAACTACGCCCATTCGGCCAGCAGCGGGATAGTGGCCCGGCGTCACCCCTACAACTACGAGATGGGTTTAGGTCATGGAAACCCTGACTTCGAAGACGATGGCCTGAAGTTGCCCGGAGTCATCCTCGACACTACCAACGCCAGAGCGGCGGAGCAAAACCAGCGGGGCTTCTACCGGCGTTGGGCCGAGTTCATGGAGGCCGACTGCTGGGACAGGCTGGCCGCTTGGGAAAACGGGGCTGGTCCGAAGTGATCCCGCCTCACCGTCATTCCCGCGCAGGCGGGAATCCAACAACCCGGATAGGGCGCTCTCCGGCAGGAGTCCGTTGAACATAGCCAACTCCGATCAAATCCTCGCCCGTCTCATCCTCAAGGACGAAGTCGAGCAGTTCCTCTTTGCCGAGGCGGAGTTGCTGGACGCCCGGCAATACGAGGAATGGCTCTCCCTGCTTGACGACGACATCCGTTACTGGATGCCCATGCGCAGGAACGTGAAGTTCGGGGAACTGGACCGGGAGTACACCCGCGAAGGCCAGGACATCAGCTGGTTCGACGAGGGGAAAGACACCCTCACCCGGCGGGTGAACCAGATACTCACCGGAGTCCATTGGGCCGAGGAGCCTCTGTCACGGATATGCCACATCGTTTCCAACGTGCAAATCCTCGATGCCTCCCCGTCTATGTCCGAGCCGGAGGACGTTTCGATCAGGTGCCGGTTCATCATCTACAGGAACCGGATTGAGACCGAGACCGACTTCCTGGTAGGCAAACGGGAAGAGACGCTGCGAAAACGCGGCGGTCAATGGAAGATCGCCAGGCGGAAAATCATACTGGACCAGAACGTGCTGTTGGCAAAGAACCTGACCTTTTTCTTCTAAAATGAGCGAAGTAATCAACATCAGGCTGATTCAACCGGGCAGCAAAGTCCGTTTGGCCGACGGGTCTACTGGAGAGGTGGTCACCAACTTCCAGGACGGTGTCTGGATATCCGTCAATTACCTGTCGTCGCCCAACGACCCCTCGTTGGAAGGGACGGAAGAAATGGTGTTCGCCCAGGACGTCCTGGAAATCCTGGAAACGCCTTGACCTACGCCAACCGCTCCGCTGCCCATGAACGCTTTATGATATCGCCCTCTCAAGATGTCCTCCGGCAGGCGTTCGCCGCCGGTTTCGAGTCCATCGACGCCGGAGACACCTTCTACGTTGGGTTCGATGCCTACCTGATACTCACCGGCTACATCAAGCGCAACGATATCCCCTGCACCTGCTCTGACAACGGCGCCCACGGCCACCTCCCCGAATGCCGCTGGGTGAAGCCGGGTGAGTAGCCTGCGTTGACACTTTTCGTCGTTCCCGCACCCAACCCGTCATTCCCGCGCAGGCGGGAATCTATAGGCCTCGGTCAGCGACGTAGAGAAATCAGCGAGACTGATTGGTTTTGACACTGAGAAACTATCTCAAAACTTGTCGCAGTACCCAACCTGTCATTCCCAAGCAGGAACGTCATTCCCAAGCAGGCGGGAATCTATAGGCCTCGGTCAGCGACGTAGGGAAATCAGCGAGACTGATTGGTTTTGACATAGTATCTATTAGGAGAAGAAATGATCAATTTGACCGACGAGATACAGGACAGCATCAACAACGCCAGGGCCGGTGGAAACCCGTGCATCGTCGTCACTTCATCCAAGGACGGGACCCCGGATGTCGGTTACATCGGCACCATGATGGCCCTGACCGGCTCTTCCCTGGCTTACAAGAACCGCAGCAGCGCCACGTCCCTGGTGCAGCCCGAAGAGAACCCAAAGGTCATAGTAATCTACCGCAACGCCGCCACCGGCCAAGGCTGGAAGTTCCGCTGCACTGCCTCCACCCACCAGGAAGGCCCGGACTTCGACGAAGTAGACCGCAGGCTGTCGCCCACGGGCGGCGACCAGGTCCATACCGGCGATGTTGTCGTCCTTCAGATTGATCAGCTCCTCACCCTCTTCGGCGAAGTCCTCCAGGAGCGGGAGCCGGGCCTGACGTGGTAACACCGGTCCCAAGGCGGGTCCCGGACATCGTATAATGGGCGTCAAGCAGGACTTGTCGCAGGCAGGCGGTCCAGCACTTCTTAAGGAGGCTACAATGACGACCGAGAAACTTGACGGTGGCGAGGCCGTCCTGGAAGCGTTCCGCAATCTGGGAGTGGACTACATCATATCCTCGCCGGGTTCCGAGTGGCCGTCGGTGTGGGAAGCCTTGGCCCGGCAGAAGACCAACGAAATAGACGGTCCCCGGTACATCGACTGCTGGCACGAGACCCTGGCGGTCACTATGGCCATGGGCTACACCAGGGTGACAGGCCGCCTTCAGGCCGTATTGCTGCACGCCGGCGTGGGTCTGCTTCAAGGGTCGCTGGGAATCCACGGCGCATACTTGGCCGAAATTCCCATGATCGTCTGCTCCGGCGAGTCCATCACCTACGGGGAAGACCCCGAATTCGACCCCGGCTCCCAGTGGTACCGGAACCTGAGTGTAGTCGGCGGGCCCAACCGCTTGGTGGACCCCTTCGTCAAGTGGAGCAGCCACGTCACTAGCCCCCATACCCTTTACGAGACGGTCAGCCGGGCCGGAGAACTGGCCCAGCGGATTCCGAAGGGACCTACCTACCTGGACATACCAATCGAGGTCATGCGTCCCGAATGGGTCCCCCCGGCCAGGATGACCAAGCCGCCGGCCGCCCCAAAGATGTACTCCGATGCTTCGGCGGTCAAGCACGTCGCCGGCCTGATTTCCAAGTCCGCCCACCCGGTCATCGTCGCAGAGGGCTGCGGCCAGGACGTTGCCGCCTTCCACAACCTTGTGACTCTGGCGGAACGGTTCGCCATTCCGGTGGTGGAAGTGGCCCCCAACTACGCCAACTTCCCCAAAGATCACCCTCTGTACATGGGGTCTGACCTGGGCCGGTTTATGTCAACTTCCGACCTGTTCCTGCTGGTGGGTACTCGCACACCCTGGTACCCGCCCACGCAGGGCCCGGCGCAGGGCGACGTGGTAGTTATCGACGAAAACCCCATCAAAGAGCACTTGGTTTATCAGGCGTTGAAAGCCGACGTGTACTTGGAGGGCGACGTAGCCTCAACCCTGCAAATGCTGCTGGGCGCCACCGAAGCCGCATCTGACAAGGCTGACGACCGGCGTTCTTACTGGAGCGCGGAACACGTCAAGCAGCAGGAAAGCGCCGATTCAGTCGTGGAGAGCGTCAAAAACGACTACCCCATCGACCCGGCCTGGCTGTGCGCCGCGTTGAGCGAGGTCATGCCCGATGACACAGTCTACGTGGAGGAGACCATCACTCATCGAGGAGCGATTTTCAGGCACTTGGGCTGGAACAAGCCCCAGAGCTACTTCCACCCCAACGGCGGCTTGGGCCAGGGACTTGGAATGGCCTTGGGAGTGAAGCTTGCCAAGCCTCAGCAGCCGGTGGTCGCCCTCATGGGTGACGGCTGCTTCCTCTACAACCCCGTCACCCAGAGCCTCGGCGTGTCCGCCGCAGAGAACATCCCCATAATGATAGTGGTGTTCAACAACGGCAAGTACGCCGCGATGCAAAGCTCCCACCTGCAATTCTTCCCCGACGGCGTAGCCGCCAGGACCGGAATCCATCACGGCGTCGATATCCCAGGCCCCAACTACGCCGAACTGGTAGCGCCCTTCGGCGGTCACGGCGAACGGGTAGAGGACCCCGCAGAACTCAAGCCCGCCTTGGAACGCGCCCTCGCCGCCGTCAACCGGGGCCAACTCGCCTTGGTGGACGTGGTCCTGTCTCGTTAGACCTGCCCGACCTGTCATCCTCGCCCAATGCGGAAGCCCCCGGCTGTTGCTGGCCGGGGGCTTTGTCACACCGGCGAGTACAAACCTACCCGTTGCGGCGGGCGAAAGGTTTGCGACTACTCAGAAGGCCCCATGCCTTCTTTGGGTCAAGTTAGTCGCTTAACCCGTGCTCGGCTCAAACACCAACTCCGGGACCACCACTTCCCAGGAACCGCATTGGAGTCCCTCTCTGAATTGGGGTTCAGACCGTTCACGGTCCCAAGTGGCGATGGCCCAGACGGTGGCAAACGCGGGCCGCATGCCTGCAGGGGCCTCAAATCTGGCCGCAAGCTGTCCAACGACCATCCCGTTGCTATCCGCCAACTCCCAACGATTGAACCGGACTCGCACCTGTAGCAGATCGCCGGGCGAGAGGGCGGCAATAGCGCGATGCACCGAGTGATCGGGGAGAAAGTACCCCGCGAAACTCAAAAACACGTCCCGCAGGTTTAGCCTTCGATACCGGCGATTAAGTTCCGCCGCTGTCGGAGGGAGGTGGGAAAGTGTCTCGCGTTTCAAGATCGAGGGACTGTCCCGTAAGGCATCCTGCAAATGATGAGGCCCCGGAAAACGGCTCAGGGTGAGAGTATGGCGCGCCCTGGTCATGGCCACGTAGTAGAGCCGGCGCGGTGCATCTGCGTCTTCCCCACGCCCGACCCGGTCCCATCCTCCATCCAGTACGACCACGTGGTCGAACTCCAACCCTTTGGCCCGGTGCGCGGTCAGCAGAAGTAGACCTCGCTGGCGGCGTCGCACTTCCCGTCCCCACTCCGCCAGCCATTCAATGATGTGGTCCACCGGCGTTTCTACGCCGCCGGTCTCCAGAGCGTATTCGGCTACCGCCTCTTGGAGCAACTCCGTCCAACGGCCGGGTGGTTGGTTGGTCAACCAACCATGCACGTCCGCGCTGTTGACCAGTTTGGAATCGCGCCCCCGTATCCATTTCACCAGCCCTCTGGTCTCCCTCAAATGCCAGACACCCGAGAACTCCTCGTTGGCCATTTGCACCGGGATGCCTTCAAGTTCACAAAGGCTGCGTACCGGGTCCAGGTAGCTCCATTCCCGAGCTATCACCGCACAGTTAGACCAACTCCAGTCAGGCGCGACCCCAGCCAGCCTTTTCAATTCCGAAACAACCGCTTGGGCTTGGGAGGCAGGAGTCGTGCCAACCGGCAGTATCTGGACCCTACCTTGGGCAACTGGGTCATATAGTGTCCACGCACCCCCGGGAGGCTCCCTCCTCCGCGCTCGGTCAACCTCGATGGGATGCCCGGCCTTCATACGCTGCCAGGCCGGTTCGATGACAGAGTTGGCAGCCGCGATAATATGACCGGCGGAGCGATAATTCCCGGTCAAGAACGCAGGCCTCGCACTATAGTCCGTCTCAAAACGGCGTATAAACTCCACCGACGAGCCATTAAACGCATAGATATTCTGATCGTCGTCTCCTACCGCGAAAAGGCTTAGCTTGTCGTCCTCGTCCAATAGAGCCCTGCCGGCTAGAGAGGAAATAAGCTCGTACTGCTCTGGACCGACATCCTGGTACTCGTCCACCAGAATCCAACGGAATCCTCGCAACAGCCGCGCCCTTTGTTCATCCGCCTCTTCGGGCGGCAGCCCTTCACCGCGAAGCATGGCCGCAGCCTCTCTGAGGACTTCATGGAATGCCTCTTCCGTCAGGCGCTCCGCACGTCCGGAGAAACTAGCGCCCACCAGTCTCATGGCGAGGGCGTGGCAGGTAAGCACGATGACTCCCCGGGCATCGTCGCCAATCAATTCTGCCAATCGGCGGCGTATTTCCACCGCAGCATGCCGGTTATACGCCAGCGCCAGGATGCCGCGAGGGTTCTCGCGCCTGGCTCGTATCAGATAAGCGATGCGGTGTACCAGGACTCTGGTCTTACCGGACCCTGGGCCTGCGAGCACCAGTACGTTGGTCTGCTCCCGGTCGTCGGCCACAATACGGCGCTGGACGGGATTGTTCAGGTTTTCGACGATAGTCTGCCACGACTCCGGCGTGGTCTGGCGTGACATCTCCGTCTCCCGGTCCGGGAGCCAACGGCGAAGGAACTCCGCTCGGCGAAGGCTGAAATAGTCCACCACCAAGCGCAGGGCTTCAGCCATAACCTTCAAGCCACGCTCGACGTATTCCGCCATCACGTGGATCTGCGCGACCTGTTCATCGTAATGGAGCTTGAGAGGATCGAAGTCGGCTTGGGAAAATCCACGTCGCTCCGGCTTCAAGCGAATCGTCATGGCGGGCCGAAACACTGCCAAACCTTTGTTCAGCCTGATGACTTCCTGCTCGTGCAGCCACAGCAGCGCATGGTCGAGCAGCCTGGTGGGGTACTTTACTTCACTCATCAGGGTCATGTCGGAGTTTATCGTCGCCAGCAGCTTGCCCAAGGTGGTCTCCGCCAGGAGGTCCGTACCCCGGCTTCCCGGCGGTAGACAGGCGAGCAGGTGGTCCAGCAAGCGCCCGGCGGCCGCGCGGCGTAGCTCAGCCGTCCTCACCAACGCCCGCCATTCCCGTTGCAATGTAATCTGCATAGTCTCGGAATGCGATCCACGTATGCCAAGGCTACCGCCACTCCCGCCCTCGCCGCGCCCGTCAGCGGCGATGCTGCGCACTATTCTTGTCAGACGTTCAGGCAGGGCGTAGGCATGACCCTCGTCTTTGAGACGTTGCGTGGCGACACGGAGATGCAATGCAGAGCTGTCACCGGTGCCCATGTCCGGGGCGTCCAGGCGCAGCAGGTCAATCAGCCCTTCTTCCAGCCCCGCCGCTTGTCTGAATCGCGCCCTGGAGGACCGCTCCACTCCGGTGTGGACGAAGGCGGTCAACGCGGTGTCGTTGCTGGCGATGCCCAACTGCTCCAGGTCGTAAAGCGCGTTCCTCACACCCTCGGGGGTCAAGCCGGACTCAGCCATTAGCTCGTCAGTGGAAATACCCTCGTCCGGGTTGGCTTGGATTAACGCCTCCGTGATCTTCAGCAATTGGTTGCGGTAAGATGTGGCGATAGGAGCTTTTCCGATCCTGTTTCGAGCATCCGTCACGGAACTCACCCGCAAAGAGGAGGGAAAGACCTGCACCCGGTTCTCCTCACGGGTCAGCAGCACCGCCTCCTCCAACCATGCCACTGCGGTGCGCACCCTGGTATCGTCGGTGGTCGAATCTCGTTCGAACGCCTTGTCTTCGTCCTCGAGCAGAATCTCACCGGCAGTGGCGACTACCTCCCCACCCAAGCGTTTCTTACGGTCCATATTGCGGATCGCCCTGAGGACGCCGTGAATTTCCTTGCGGGTAAGCCGCGAGCGGGCTGACATGCCGAACTGGCGCTCCACATCGTCCTGGGTGTAAAGCAGTACGCAGCGCGCCTTCTGCTGGTCCCGCCCAGCCCGGCCGGCCTCCTGCAGGTAGTTCTCCAAAGAACCGGGAACGTCGGCATGGACCACCACTCGCACGTTCGGCTTGTCTATGCCCATCCCGAAGGCATTGGTGGCGACGATAACCTGCAATTCACCGCGGATGAAGCTTTCCTGCACGTTCTTCTTGGTCTCGGGCGGCAGTCTCGCGTGGAAGTAGTCCGCTTTTACTCCCTTGGTCTGCAGGAATGCCGCAACCTCTTCGGTGTGCCGACGGGTGGCGCAATAGACTATGGCGCCTCCTGTATCGTCCTCTGGTAGGTCGGCAGCCAGTATCTGGTGGATATGGGCGAACTTTTCCCCGCCGCTGGTTTGGACCACTACAAATTCCAGGTTGGTCCGCTGTGCACCACCGTCGAAAACCTTCAATTGGATTCCGAGTTCCCGCTGGAAATAGTCCACAATGTCGGCTTGCACGTCGGGCTTGGCTGTGGCGGTCAGGCACAACACCGGCGGCGGCGACTCATCTCTTGCCTTCTCACGAATGAAACGACCAACGTAGCGGTAATCGGGCCGGAAATCGTGTCCCCATCTGGAAAGGCAATGGGCTTCATCCAGCACCCAGGCGCCAATCTCACGTTGTTCCAAGGCCCTGCGCAGCGACACGCTTCGAAGCTGCTCTGGCGAGACCAGGAGGATGCTGGCATCCCCCAGCCTCACCCGTTCCAATGCATCGGCCCTCTCCGGCATGGAGAGAAGCCCGTTGACTGTCACGCAGGAGAAGATGCCCCGGGCTTCCAGCCCGGCTACTTGGTCGGCCATCAAGGCCACCAGCGGAGAGATTACCACCGTCAAGGCGCCTGTCTTATCGTAACGGGACAAGGCAGGCACCTGATAACAGACCGACTTGCCGACTCCGGTGGGCAGAATTCCCAGCACATGCTCCCCTGCCAGCGCCGCCTCCGCAATCGACTGCTGCATCGGCCGTCCCGCCTCATCCACCGGCTCCGGCCTGAAGGCCGTGAAGCCAAACCAACGGGCAAGTTCCTTGCAGGCGTCATGATGTTTCCGGCACCAACTACATGCAGGGTTGGAACAGGCGCTGTCGCGCAACCGGCGAACCAATCGTCCAGCCTCGGGGAACTGGTGCCGCACCCATGGGGGCATGACCGAGTTGCTGCCGGCTACCGACAGCCACGCCAGCGCGTAGGCCAGCGGCCAGCCGTAATGGGATATGTCGGCAAGGACCTCGGCGGCCTGCGTCCGGCAGGATATGCCTTCCAGTCTCGTCCGAATTGCGTCAAGGGTTTCGGCATCAGTCGGTCTCGGCAACGCCCGAATGGTTGAAAAAAACCTGTCGAATCCCTCACCGCCGTCTGACGAGGTCAGCCCATGCCAAGCGGCAAGCAGGTCTGGCGGAGTGCTTCGGAGAGCTTCCTGTTGGTCTCTGAATACCTCCATTGTGAGTCTCGCATCCAGTTCCGGATCGTTGATCCTCCCTCGTTTTAGCTGCCCGTCCTGGTAATGCTTGACCAAGTGATGATATGGATTGCGGGGGAAGGCAAGAGGATTGAGCCGGAGAGTATCCACCGCGGGAAGCTCCAATAGCCGCAACCCGGGACTAGCGGCCTGGAGGTGGGGCAAATCGAACCCGATCAGGTTATGGCCCAGCAGGAAGTCTGCTCCATCGGCCAGCTCATCCAATCTTGCCAAAGCCGCGGCAAGTCGGCTTGCTTCGCCGGAAAAAGTCACAAACTGACCGGTATCCGCCCGTATTCCGGCGAATTTGTGGATTCGACCGTCTTTGACACCGACCTCCAAGTCTACGGAGAGGCACCGAGTCAAGGGGAGGCTGCTACCGTCAAGCATCAGAGTATGCTCTCCGTGCCGGATTGGATTGACGATACGCGGTAGTTCTTCCGCCCGTCACGTACCATTTTACCGTTACATTCACGCAGAACTTAGGCGCGAGTCTTGCTTGTTGTGACAATTTGCCGGACGCAGTCGCATCGTTCCAAAGACTCCGGCAGGAATTCCACAATAACAAAAGCCCCCGGCCGTTGCTGGCCGGGGGCTTGTCTCATTATCGGGTGGCCTTCCTGAGAACCTACGGCGCCAAACCCGCCGTACCCGTCGTGGGACGGGCGGCCCGGGGGCGGTTGTCGTAGGGTTGCAGTTGCACTTCGTGCAGCGCGGGTATAACCTCGTTGCCCAATAGCTGGATCGAGCGCATCACGTCCTCGTGCTTCATCGCGCCTTCGTTGCCGTAGATGTGGATGTACCCGGGGCTAAGGCGTTCTATAACCTCGGTCAGCTTCTGGGTTACGGTATCGGGACTGCCGACAATGATGTTATTGACGCCCCGGAGCTGGTCGTAGCTAAGGCCGACGCCCAGCCCGCCCGCTCCGGCCACATTGCCGGTGGGGCGCTGCGCCTTGATCTCAACGGATGCGCGGGACTGGTAACCGGGCGGGTCGTTGTGTTCCATCGGTCCGCGTTGCCGGTGCTCAATGGTCCACATGAATTCCCGGCCCAGTTCGATGGCTTTTTCGTCGGTGTCGGCGACCAAGCACCGTAGCAGGTAGCCGAAGTGTTCCGGGCCCGCTTGCCAACCTTCCTCTTCGGCGGTGTCAATGTAGACCTGCTTCAGCCACTCGGTCGTGTCCACCAAAGCGCCAAGGTTCATGTAAGGGTGCTTGTGCTTGGCGGCCCATACCACGCTCTCGGGACTGCCGGTGCCGGGGAACCAGATGTCCGGGCGGGGCTTCTGCATCGGCACTACCCACGGGTTCACCACGCGGTACTGGTAATGCTTCCCTTCATAACGGAAGGGGCCCGGCTCCGTCCAACACTTGATGATCAGGTCGTGGGCTTCTTCGAAGCGTTCCCGGTTTTCCGGGGGCGCAATTCCACCCTGCAGGGTTTCCACGGCGGTGCCGCGGACGAAGCCGGAGATAATCCGGCCGCCGGAATAGCAGTCCAGCATGGCGATCTCCTCTGCCATGCGGATGGGATCGTTGATGGCGATAACGTTACCCAGGATGGCTATCTTGACGCGCTTGGTCAGCTTGGCGATGACCGCGGCATCCAGGTTGACCGAAGGCTTCATGCACCAGTAGGAAGCATGGTGTTCGTTGCTCATGATGCCGTCGAAGCCTACTTCGTCGGCCAGGGCGTACTGCTCGTGATACTGGTTGTACAGCACACTGGCTTTTTGGGGGTCGAAGTAGGTGTTGGGGAATCCAAGACGCCCCGACTCGAATTGTTCCAAGTCTGCGTTGCTGACGTGCCCGTAAGGTTGCTCAGAGAACCAGTAGATCTCCGCCTTGTCTTTGGGCCTGGCCAATTGCTCTACCATAGACCACTCCTCCTTACTGTACTGCCGCTACAATCGGGGTCTCTGATGGTCGCCGGTGCAGTGTTGCTCCGCAGCCGCTGTGCCTCTCGGCCAACCGGACGCCCGATTTCGGTGTCCCGCCGCAATTGCGGCTTTGGATTACGTTCAGGCGCATTATAGTTTACCGGCCATTCCGCTTCAACACCCGATTTATCCGTCTCTCTCAACCCCCTTTGGTATTGGCCGTTCCCCGACATATAATACGGGACAGCGCCATCCCGCTCCGCGAGGCTTCGCTATGACTACCAAGCCCCCGTTCGGCAAGCTCAGGACAGACGGCTTCCGTCCGCCGCCCGCCGACGCGCCGGATAACATCTTCCCGGAATTGCCCCCCAGGGACGATATGCAAAACCCTATTTTCCTCTACGATCCCGGCCATCCATCGGCCCTCCGCCGCCACTTAGGTTCCCCGGACACGACCATCGTCCTGGGCGAAATCCCCTTGGGCTGGCGACACAATCAAGGGGAGGGCCTGCTGAAACCCGACCTGCTCATCGCCTTCAATATAGACCGGGGCGGCATCATCGCCCAAGAAGGTTACTCCATCGACGAACGGGGCAAGCCGCCCGACTTCGTGCTGGAAGTCGCCTCCAAGACCACGGGACGTAACGACTACACCGCCAAGCGGGAAGGCTACGCCAACTATGGCGTGCCGGAATACTGGCGATTCGACCCTACCGGCGGGGAGTACTACCCGGCCGGGCTGGCCGGCGACCGGCTGGTTGACGGTGTTTATGTGCCCATCGCCGTCGACGAGGTGAACCATGCCCGCTATTGGGGCCACAGCGCAGTTTTGGGCCTGTACTTATGCTGGGAATACGGTCACCTCCGCTGGTACGACCCGGCAGCCCAAGGCTACCTCCGCACCCACGACGAGGAGGCCGACGAGCGTATTGCCGAACGCCAAGCCCGCCTCACCGCCGAAGCCGAGCGTGACGCCGCCGAAGCCCGTGCCCGGGAAGCGGAAGCCCAACTCCGGCGCCTGAGAGGCCAGTAGCCGGTGGTCCATTCTCCTGTCCGTTACCGGCGTTTCGCCACTGGCTTGAATAATCTCGGGGCGGGGAAAGGCCATCGAACAATTAGCGCGGTCAGCCCAAGGGTACCTACCGTCAAGAATACCTACGTTAAGGATATAAGGAGGCTCTGATGGCTGCGGAAATACCGTCGGAAGCCCAAGTGCTGGAGTGGTTCGACAGCCTTAGCAACTGGGGCCGCTGGGGCGATGACGACCAGAAGGGTTGTTTGAACCTGATTACACCGGCCAAAAGAAAGCAGGCGGCGGCTTTGGTTCAAGACGGCGTTGCGGTAAGCTGCGCCCGCCCCATACTTACCGAAACTGCCCCAGACATTACCTACCAAGTGCAACGGTACATGGTGGACAGCGGGGAAGGCCGCGACACCGATCCTCCGGAACGGCGTTTGACCCGCCGGGGCGCTGCCGAGTACATCGGCATGGTCTTTCACGGGCAGACCATCACCCATATAGACGCTTTGTCCCACTATTCATGGCAAGGCAAGCTGTACAACGGCCAGCCCGCCAACCGGATCACATCCCGCGAGGGAGCGCAGACCCACTCCATCGAGGCAGCGTCGGAGGGCATCGTTACCAAGGGAATTCTGCTGGACATTCCAACGCTGCGGGGTATCGATTGGGTTCCTCCCAACGAACCGGTCATGCCGGACGACCTGGAGGCCGCCGAGGAGGCCCACGGCGTCCGTGTGGAGGAGGGGGACCTGCTGTTGGTGCGGACGGGCAACTACCGCAAACGGTTGGACACTGGGCCGGTCGGCAGCTATGATCCCGCCACCGCCTGCCAAGTCGCCTGCGCCCCATGGTTCAAGGAACGTGGTGTAGCCATGCTGGGGACCGACACCCCCAACGACGTCCGCCCCAGCCACTACGCCACCATTGGATCGCCCCTGCATACCATGTGCTTGGTCACGCTGGGGTTGTGGTTCATCGACAACGCCAACCTGGAAGAGCTGAGCGTGGCCTGCCGGGAGCGCAACCGCTACGAATTCATGATAACGCTGGGGCCGTTGAAGTTGAGGAACGTTACCGGTTCTCCCGTGAATCCCATCGCGTTGTTCTGAAGCGGCGGCGACACCGGCCCGTCACTCCCCGGACCTGGAAAGCAGCCGGCGACCTATTGGGATGAAGAAAGACGCTGCGAATACCGCCGCGCCCGCTATCAGGACAGGCAACGCCAGGTCGTCCATTCCTTGGGCCAGGTTACGGGCCAACGAGACCAGTATGTCCTCAATCAACCTCGTGAGCGATTCGGGAATGTCGGGTTGCCCGCTGGTAATCTCGTCCAGCAGTCCAGCGGCGCCTTGACCTATGATGGATTGCAGTAGCTTCGCTACGCCGAAATATACCAGCCCGGCTATCACCAGGCTCACCCCCACGCGGCGCAGCCCCCGGCCCAGGTTCGTCAGGTGAACCAACAGCAGCAGCAACGCTCCACCCACCAGTAGCCCTATCCCCCAAGGCCGGGTGAGTTTTCTTCCTCTAGTGAGCTCCTTTCGGAACTCCTCCGCGTCAGCCCTGATCTCGGTGGCGGCGGGCTCCCCGGTAGCGCCTATAAGTTCCAAGCGGTCGTCGGCATCCAGTAATTCGGCGCGAACCCGCTCGATGTTGTCGTCCAGGGTGGGCGACAACAATGCGGGAACTGCGGATTTCAGGGCGCCCTTGGCATCGCCCGCTACTATGTCGCGCCGAAGTTCCTCCCGCAGCTCCCGCAATCCCCCCACGACCCGGACGTCCAAACTCCGTTGGCCGAGAATAGAGTCGCTTCCAAGGAACCCCTCTATTTCCAAAGCCTCGAAAATCGCGTCGGAAATAAGGGCGCGGCATGGCTCGGGCAGGACCTTGATGGACGGAATTGATGCAGGAGTTCTTCCCGCCATGATTTCGTCGTGTAAATCCGAATACCGTTCACCGATTTGCCTTACCCGGCCCGGAGTGCACTCGGGGTTCTCCGGGGGAGCTTCCGGTACCCGGTCGATCCGTTCCCGCACGTAATCAATAGTAACCGGTTTCACCCTTGCCAGCGCGGGCCCCAATTCCACATATATTTGAAGTTGCCCCGTATTGTCCGTTTCCGGGCCGCCCCCGTCCTCCCGCAGATACTCTATGATGGAATCTATCACCCTTTCCACCTGCCCTCGCAGGTATTCGGGCGGCACGACACTCCGGAGAATGCCGACAAGGTCTTCGTGACTCACCAGCTCGGCGGGAAAAAGTTCGCCTGAAGCCCGCCTGACATCGTCCTCCAGCAGCACCTCGTCGTAAATGCGGTTGTAGGTATCCTGCTGCGAGATAATCTCCGTATAAAAGTCGGCGTTCAACAGCTTGTTGGACATCAAGCTGTCGGCCGTCAATATGCCCACTGCCACGAACACCACCAGCCCCAGGATGAAGGTCAACAGTGGTCGGACGATCCAACGAAAAAGAAAGGACATCTAAACGGCCCGCTAAAAGCTGGACCGCATCTCCCTCAGCCGCCTTACCCGCTCGCCTATCGGCGGATGGGTGGAGAACAAACTGGCCAAGGAGCGGCCGCTGAGTGGATTGACTATGAATAGGTGTGACGCGCCCTCAGCCGCCCGCATCGGCCGCACCTGGCTGCCAATCTCTAGCTTCTCCAGCGCGCCGGCCAGGGCGTAAGCATCGCCGGAGGTGCGAGCGCCGGTGGCATCCGCCTGAAATTCCCGCGTCCTGGATATTGCGGCTTGGACCAAAGCCGCCGCTATCGGCATCACGATAGCGGCCACCAGCAGACTTATCATCCCCCCGCCGTGGTCCTCGCCGTCCCGGTCGCCGCCGAAGCCCCCGAAAATCGCCGATAGCTGGGCAATTATAGCCAGCATGGATATAGCGCCGGTGATGGTCGCCACCACGGCCATAATGAGGGTGTCCCTGTTGCCAACGTGGGCCATTTCGTGGGCCAGCACCGCCCTCAACTCACGCCGGTCCAGCATGTGCCGGATGCCCGTGGTAACGGCGACAGTCGCATGTTTGGGACTGCGTCCGGTGGCAAAGGCGTTGGGCGAGTCGCTTTCGATTTCGTAGACCCTGGGCATTGGCAGACCGGCCAATTGGGCTTGCTCCGCCACGATTCGGTAGAGGTCAGGGTCCTCTTCCTCCGTTACGGGATGGGCGTGGGCCATCCTCAAGGCTATGCGGTCACTGAACCAATACGCCCCAAAGTTCATCATCAGCGCAAAGAACAGTGCGATGATCAGGCCGCCCTCTCCTCCCAACAGCCCGCCCACCATCAACAGCAGGCCGGTCATTACCATAAGCAAGAAGAAAGTCTTGACGGTGTTCATGTCCTCATCCTGCCGCTGGCAGCTTCCCCTTCAGAGTGTTAACACACGGTCGCCCTGCTTTGTAGGTGCTTTGCAGCCTTCCCGGATATCTTCTCTTCTATGGCTCTCTTGATCCAATCGTTCAGACTCATACCGTCCTCTATGGACACGAGGGTGGCCCTTCGATGAAGGGTTGGTCCAAAGTCAACGGAGACCGTACCCGAGTAAGGCTTCTCAGATTCCAACCCCTTTTCCTCACAAAAAGCCAAGTAGTCCTCGATGGATATCCGAAACTCCCTCTTCAACCCCTCTACGTCGGAAGCTTCAAATGTTGCGATGGGATAGTCGCCGGCGTTTATCACCCTGCCATGAAAGAGCTCAACGGATTCATCGTACTCGATTGCGGCAAGATATCCCTTGTATTGCATTATGGCTCAACTCCAATAGAAGTAAGAAACATTGCTATATCACGTACTGTCCGCCTACCAGTTTCCGGACTTGGATGTGGCCGATGGACTACCAAGGCCGCGGAGCCTATCATGAGGCGCACCCGGAAACCCGACCCTTCCGATATTTCCACTCCCAGCGATCGGAGCAAAGATTCAATGTCTGCCCACCGAATGTTCGCAGGTGTAGGTCGTGTGAAAATCCTCTCCAGAGTCTGCCGGTGCCTCCTGTTCACCATCCCATCATACCACCAGCACCGCGACTAGGACTTGTAACGGAAGCATCGCTCAATTGACACCTGACAACGGCTGGTGATATGTTTCCCGCAGCCTCATATCTAAGGGAGTATCAGCTATGCCGGTGAACATCGCCGTGCTGGCCAAACAGGTCGTGGACCCTGAAATGCCCATGGCCGCGTTTCGCATAGACGCCAACGCCAAAGCGGTCGTGCCGCCCCCCAGCATTCCCCCGGTAGTCAACGGCTTCGACGAAAACGCCGTGGAAGCCGCCCTCCAGATTAAGGACTCCCAAGAGGCCGCTATCACCGTAATATCTACGGGCACATCCTTCGCGCTGGATGTAATGAAGAAGCCGCTGTCCATGGGGGCCGACGAGCTGGTGTTGCTACAGGACGACGCCTTCAAGAATTCCATCGACAGCTTCTTCACCGCCCAACTTCTTGCCGCGGCGATACGGAAACTTGGCGGGTTCGACCTGATTATTTGCGGGCGTCAAGCGTCCGACTGGGATAACGCCCAAGTGCCATTGGGCGTGGCAGAAATTCTGGGGTTGTCCTGCGTATCGCTGGGCAAAAAGGTTGAGGTAAAGGACGGCCATGTAACCGTGGAGCGCATCACGCCCGACGGTTACGAAGTGATCGAAGCTCCCCTGCCGGCCTTGGTTACCGTCAGCAACGAGCTTGGACAGCCGCGTTACCCGACGCTGCGTGGCATCATGGCTGCCACCAGGAAGAGGCCGATCATCTGGAGTTCCGCCGATCTCGAAATAGACACAGCCCAACTCCAACCGCGGGTCACTCTCCAGGACCTGTTTGTGCCC
The DNA here is from genome assembly GCA_965261795.1 of Dehalococcoidia bacterium. GTDB lineage: Bacteria > Chloroflexota > Dehalococcoidia > Lucifugimonadales > UBA3495 > CBDCFV01. The sequence goes on along the minus strand of OZ253476.1, from coordinate 2,013,666 downwards.
GTGCGGGACCAGCAGTGTGAAATCATCGAGGGCGAGGACGCCGCCGATGCCGGCAGGCAATTGGCCTTGAAACTTAGAGAGGCCAAGCTCATCTGAATTACTTGCATCGTTCAACGGAGGTACGATGGCTGAGGCACAAGGCGTACTGGTTCTGGGAGACTCCGCCGACAATGAACTTAGCTCCATTTCCAAGGAGTTGCTGGCTGCGGGCCGTAAACTGGCCGACGACCTCGGCGAAGAACTGGCCATCGGCCTTTTGGGCGACACGCTTAACCAGCCTTCCAGCAAGCCATAAGCCACGGTGCGGACAAGGTCTACGCCGTTAACCATCCCAACCTGGCCGAGTACCAAGTCGAGCTGTACCTCTCCGCCATGGAAGCCTTGGCCAAGGACATTTCTCCAAGGGTTGTCCTCATCGGGCGCACCAACCAAGGGCGTGAACTGGCGCCCCGCTTGGCCTTCCGCTTGGGCGTAGGCCTGGCGCAGGACTGCCTTGAAGTGTCGGTGGACTCGGCATCCAAGACCCTGTTCGCCAACCGGCCGGTGTACGGCGGCAACGCCGTCGCCGTGGTTAGCTGCAACTACACCCCGCAGGTCGCCGCGATCCGCCCCAAAGTCTACGAACCGCTGGAACCCGACGCCTCCCGCCAAGGCCAGGTCGTCTCCTTCCCGGTGGAACTGGACTTGGCCCAAGCCCGTAGCAGAGTGGTTGACGTGGTGACCGAAGAGTCGGAAGGGATAAAACTGGAGGAAGCCCGCATCGTGGTCTCGGGAGGCCGGGGGCTGGGCGGCCCTGAACCGTTCCAGGACTTGGAGCAACTGGCCAAGGCGCTGGGCGGCGCGGTGGGCGCTTCTCGGGCAGCGGTGGACTCCGGCTGGGTGCCTTCCAGCTACCAAGTCGGACTGACCGGCAAGACCATCACCCCTGAGGTGTACATCACCGTAGCCATCTCCGGGGCCAGCCAGCACATGGCCGGCTGCTCCGGCGCAAAGGTAATCGTCGCCATCAACAAAGACGCCGAGGCCAACATCTTCAAAGAGGCCCGCTATGGCGTGGTCGGCGATTGGAAGGAAATAGTGCCCGCCTTTACGGAAGCCGTTCGAGAGTTGGTGCAAGACTAAGAAACTATCTCAAAACTTGTCGTAGCACCCAGCAAACACGGTACAGCACCCAACCTATCATTCCTGCGAAGGCGGGAATCTATGGGCCTCGGTCAGCGGTGTTCGGAAATCAGCAAGGCTGATTTGTTTTGAGATAGGCTCTAATCTATCGGGCTAAACGGGTGCGACATGCTTAGACCTTCCGCCTCCGAGCCGGCGGTGTTGTTCAGCTTCACCGACGCTCCAGTGTTGCGCGCCCGCAGCCTGTTCCGGGAGCAGCCCCATCCCAGAGGGCATCAATAACCTTCAGCCAACCCGTCATTCCATTGCAGGAACGTCGCCCATGCACAGGAACGTCCCAGGAACAGCACCGCGTTGGCCACCTCGATGCGAAACGTCGCCCGCGCACAGGAACGTCCCAGGAACAGCACCGCGTTGGCCACCTCGATGCGAAACGTCGCCCGCGCACAGGAACGTCCCCCGCGCACAGGAACGTCTCAGGAACAGCACCGCGTTGGCCACCTCGATGCGAAACGTCGCCCGCGCACAGGAACGTCCCCCGCGCGCAACAACCTCGCCCGCGCGCAACAACCTCGCCCATGCACAGGAACGTCATTCCCGCGCAGGCGGGAATCTAAAACCCTTAGGGCAGCCATAATAGTCTTCACTATCAATCACGGACGGACTTAGCATGAAAGCAGTATGGTATGAGCAAAACGGCCCCGCAGACGTCCTGCAAGTGGGCGAAATGGCCGACCCGGAGCCGGGTTCTGGTGAAGTAAAGGTGCGGGTCATCTCCTCCGGCGTCAATCCTTCTGACTGGAAACGACGCCAAGGACTGACCAGGCGCATCGACTTTCCCAGGGTCATACCCAACCAGGACGGCGCGGGAATCATCGAGCAAGTGGGAGAAGGCGTCCAAGCGTCGCGGATGGGCGAACGCGTCTGGCTCTTCGAAGCCCAGAACAACCGGCCCTTTGGCTCTGCGGCGGAGTACACCGTCCAACCGGCCGGGCACGCCGTCCTTTTGCCCAACAATACCGCCTTCACCGAGGGGGCTTGCCTTGGCGTTCCCGCGATGACCGCTCATCGCTGCGTCTTCGCCGACGGCCCTGTAGACGGAAAGACCGTGTTGGTCACCGGAGGCGCGGGGGCGGTTGGCAACTACGCCGTCCAACTGGCCAAATTGGCCGGGGCCAACGTCATCTCCACCGTTAGCTCCGATCAGAAAGCCCGGATCGCCGTAGAAGCCGGCGCCGACCACACCGTCAACTACCGCACCGGAGACGTAGTGCAACGGGTATCGGAAATCACCGGCGGGGCAGGGGTGGACCTCATCGTCGAGGTTGACTTTGCCGCCAACTTCAACGTCAGCCGCGAGATTCTCGCCCCCAACAGCACTCTCGCCATCTACGCCGCCGGGACCGCCGCCCAGCCGCCGGTGCCCTTGGGCTTCAAGTCCAGCAACGTCAACGTCCGCTTCGTCTTGGTTTACGACATGCCCGAAACCGCCAAGGACGCTGCCGTCAAGGACATCAACGAACTGCTGGAGGCCGGAAAGCTCACCCACCTTCTGGGCCCGCGCTTCCCCTTCGAATCAACCGCCGACGCCCATCGCGCCGTGGAAGGCGGCGCAATCGGGAATGTAACAATCGACATTTCAACCTGACCGGACTACATCGGCCAACCAAAACCGGGAGGTATAAGAATATGGTCACCGCATCGGCGCAACTGGAATCAGGAATGACTCGGTACGCCAGCCACGACGGTACTCAAATCGACGCCTACCTGAGCCAGCCCAGCGCCTCCGGCCAATACCCCGGCGTGATTGTCACCATGGAAGGTATGGGACTGGAAGACCACATGAAGGATCTCTGCCGGCGCTTTGCCGAGCAGGGCTACATCGCCATCGCTCCCGACCTCTACACCCGGGAGGGCAGGCCAGCCCCTGACAGGGTCCTTGAAGTCCTGTTTTCCGTTCCCGACTCCCAGACAATGGGCGATCTGGAGGGAGCGGCCCTCTTCCTCAAGAGCCATGCCCACGCCAACGGCAAAGTCGGCATCATCGGCTTCTGCTCCGGCGGCCGCTACACCCTCATGTTCGGTTGCACCAGCAGCAACGTGAACGCGGCGGTGGACTCCGCCGGCGGCCACATCATCCCCGACGAAGTGACCGAGGCCAGGCCGCTGGGCGCCATCGACATGGTCGCCAACCTCAACTGCCCGCTGCTGGCCTTGTTCGGAGAGGAAGACCCCAACCCGTCACCGGAACACGCCGCCCGCCTGAAGCAGGAACTTGATGCCCACAACAAGGACTACGAGTTCGTAACTTATCCCAACGCGGGCCATGCCTTCTTCGCCGACTACCGCCCCAGCTACCGCGCCGCCCCCGCCCAGGACATGTGGCGCCGCGTCCTCCTCTTCTACGAGAAGCACCTGAAGGGCTAAGAAACTATCTCAAACCAAAAATCCGGAGACCCTTCGACAAACTCAGCGATAGGGGCAACCCTTGTGATTGCCCCGGTTTACCCCTCAATACAAAAATGTTGGACCGCTAGTCCCGGTAGTACCTCCCCGGCCCACACAAAATCGGCTCCGGGGGAATCAGGAACGGGGGCGCAATCAATAGCAGTCTCCCACTCTCCACGTCGTACACCTTGGCCAAAGAGAACCAACTTACGGGACCTATGATTGGTTCGTGGTTATCTTCGGGCCAACTCGTAACCCCGTAGGCCACCACGGACCGGGCATCCAAGTCCACCCATACCGCCAGACGGCTAATCAGGTCCCACTGCTGTTTATGCACTGCTTTCCGTGTGCCTTGGCAATGGATCAAAGCCCAAGGGCCTTTGCTGTTCACCACGCCTTCCCACGTAACCTCTACCCTCATACCCCTTGTGCCCGCAAGGGCGCTCCAGCGGCTGCCCCCCCTAATGTCAGGTTCCCAATCCTGGCCACCATTGACTCGTTCCACGACACCGGACGCCCTTATAATTTCCACCGCCTCCCGTTCCTCCTCGTCAGTGAAGTACGGCCCGTTGGATGGCGGTCCCGGCCCGCTGCCCAAGACCATTGATTCCGTTACCGGCCAATAGTAGAAGTTGCAGCCGATAAACAACGTGACTAGGAGAATCACCTTGAGCATCCGGCGGGACGGCATCTTTGGTCTCATACTTTAGCTGTATCCATTATCGGTCAGCGGCTGGAGCGCATTAAGCAATTCCTCTACATCGTCAATACCTTGCCCAATGGCACCAGCATCCAAAAGGAACTTCCTTTGGTAATAGTTGCTATGAAGGGTGTTAGCTGCATTCCCCAACCGCCTCAATTGATTATTGCCCGTTACAGCCATAGCTTGGTAAATCACGGTGTGGAATTGGTCATGCCTTCTGTAATCCCAGCCCTGGGCCTCGGCAACGGCCTTGACCATATGGGCTGCCGCGCCCCAGCCCTTCTTGGACGCTTGGTGTAAGTCATCCTGAGCCAAGTACTCCCTCCCCTTGTCCAGGAACTCCCACGCTTGTCCCCGATGGTCTCTCACCGTATTATCCGGGTTGTCACGGCTGCACTCCTTCTGAGCCGCAGTCGTCGTGACCGCCTTCAAACCGGCTTGCTCCTCTGCCGATGCTCTCCATGACGCAGTCTCTCCCGCTGCCAAAGTGTGCTGCCCATTATATCCTCCGGCGACCTGCAACATTCACATGCCCCCCATTCCACCGTCGCTCCCGCGAAAGCGGGAGTCCAGATGCGGGTTAAGAAGCCCCGACTGCGCCCGGACAATCGGCAGGCGCCGTAACGAACGACTCCACGTCTCGCAGTTTTGGAAGTTCTCCGTTCCGGTTGAGGGGCAGGACGTTATAGGGTTGGGACTCCCAGTCCAAGAGCCAGATGACGATGCCGCCGAGCGTAAACTCCCCGCTCGGCGCCTCCCAAGTCTCATCCTGCCCGCACCTGATGAATTGCAGGGGTCCTGAGAGCCACAGTTGCCGCTCGAACCGGATATCGGCGTAAACCCCTATGCGTTCACCGCGGCGGGTCAACGGAGCAACGTCGGCCAAGCTCCAGCCTTCCGCTGAAATACCCTTCCCGCTCCACTCAGCCGACTCCAGAAATGCGGCGGCAAGTTCCGTCATGGCTGCCCTATCGGCCTCATCGGTGGACGGGAACTCTGAGATTGAGGAAAAGGGCGGGGCTTCGTCGAAGGCGTTCCGCTGAAGCTGGACCAGCCCCGTCACCAGCAACACGGCGGCGGTCAGGGCGATTGCGATGAAGACCACCAAGGCGTTTTGGACGCTTAGAATCGCCTTCAACCCCGGCGGGTCTCTCGTATAGCCCCGAACAACATCGGACCTCCCACCCACACCACCACCAGCGCAATCATGGCGCCGATGGACGAGCGAAATACGCCCCAAGTGTACCAAGGCGGCTCAGGCTCCTCCGGCCAAGCCAAGTACGGCTGGCGTCCGGACCCCCAGTCGAGACTCATAACTATGCTGACAACGGGCGACTCGTGCTTGTTGGGGATGGTTTGTTCAAACTTCACCGGACCCAGCGGTTCCAGCGGCCCTTGGCCCCAAGTATGCACGCGCCTCCTGCCATCCTCACGGAAGACTTCAGCTCGCACCGTCAAGCCCGGCGCGCCCCATCCCTGGTTCTCGCCGTCGAGCTTTAGGTGTATAGCGTCGTCCTTGACTTCCGCAACCGCCTTCGCCTTGAAGGAAGGGCGTTGCCAGGACGTGGCGATGATCTCGGACTCTTTCTTGACAACGATCCTGACGTCCTTGTTGCCGGCGTCGAAGAGAAACGGGTGGATGAAGACCTCGTTCCATCCCGGACGGACCGCCTTGTACATAGCGAAATTAGTGGAAGCGGCGGCGAAGGTCGGGGTGGTCTCGTACCCGTGGCTGCCGCCGTTGACCATGTCCACCATCGACCACCGGTAGCCGCCGTCCAGATCCGACAAGGTCTTCAGCTGCAGTTGGTAAAACCCGTGCCCATTCCAGCTCCCCACGAGCAAAGCATGGTCTCCCACCTCCCCGCCCGAACCGGCCGCTCCGGGATTGCCAGTCCACTCGTAGGCGATGCGGGCGCCGTACCACAGGGGTTTTGCTTGGGCCGCATCGTCGGGCAGCAGGAAACGGACCTTGGCGTTGTTCGAGCCGCTTGTGATCAGAGCATCCTCGGTCCAACCCAGGGACTCGAAGGACACCCGCCCCGGGCCGTCGAGCACAGGCAGCGGATCTTCTACAGGGGGCGTTCGGCATCCGGCCAATAACCCCAGCAGGACCACCACGGCGGAACAAAGCGCCAAAGTAGCGCCCGCTCTTATGGCATCGGAAATAGCCATTGAATTAAGTTGCCGGGTCATATCCGCCGCCAAGTCTAAATCACCCTGATTGTCACCACAACATCATCACTGGCGTTGTATTGGTCGCTGACCCGTACCACCAGCGTATACTCCATCCTCCAGATTACCGCGGGGTCCAAGGGGCCCGCGACGGTAATCTCTCCGGTGCCGGCGGCGATGGTGAATTTGCCTTCGCTATTCCCCGTCACGATAGTGTATGACAATGTATCGCCTGTATTCGGATCGGTAGCGGAAACCGTGCCCACGACAGTCCCGGCCCCCTGACTTTCGTTCACCTGAAAGTTGTAATGGGCACTCTGGAACTGCGGAGGGTAGTTATGCCTCACGTTAATAACCGTGCCATGGCCGTCGCTCTGGTAGTGGTGATTATTAGGGTTACGGCTAAGGTATACGTATTCCGTGTTTGGGCCGGACGCGTTGCGCCAATTGAAACTTGCACCGATGCTCCATTTGTATGGAAGCCCCAACAGATGATTGCTTATGCGGGTCCGCCAATCACTCTCGTCGGACTCATAACTCCTATACTGTTTTCTGCACGAAAAAACGTCCCAGCCATCGCTTTCTGTGTCAACGTGAGTGGAAGCCACTACGTAGTTCCCCAGGGCGGGGTGGAAATTGTGGTCCTGTCCCCGGGCGTAAACTCGCATGTGGCCCCAGTTCGGCATACATCCCGGCCAATTCTTTATGCCATCGTCACTAGTCCAGTTGCTTCCGGTCTGCTGCGGACCGTCGCCCAAGAACGCATCCTGGTCCCATCCGGATGAGGATATGTCAGGAGTAATTGACGGATCGTTGCCGGCGTCATCAAGCCGGTCTTTGACGTAGTCAACGGTTACATACTGACCGGCGAACAGGAATCTCATTCCCCAATCAACATTGTCGCTCGTCCTGTTACGACTATTGAAGTCCCAGTTATAGACGTAATCCGGGTTGTTATTCTCGTGGATATCTCCAATTTGCACCGCATGGAAGGTCCCCGTGGGCGCTGTACCGGCGTTGGACACGGCTACGGCGGTAAAGAGGCTAATAACGGACGTTGCCAGATATAGCAACGCCGCGAGGACGAGGAGCGCCAATATGGGTAACCGTACAATTTCCAAGCATCGCATGACGACGGTTTCAACCTCCTTGCTGATGCGTGATGGGGACTTATCAACTGAGCCGTTGGGGTTCATAACGCAACCATCCGGTATCTAGTCACGGTAGTAGGTGCCTTCCGCACACACTTCTTCCAACCGGGGGGCACCGGAAACGGGGCCCTCATATACTATATCCCCAGTCTTCACGTCTAATAGCTTGACCTTGTCATCGGCGTCCAGACTTTCCATAACTGGCAGCGGAACATCTTCTTCTTTTTCACTTATGACCGCGAGGCCGACCACAGACCTAGTTTTCATGTTCACTGTCACCTCAAGTCTCTTCACCTGCCTCCAAGGCGCTGTTGTGAATGCTTTCAGCGTATTGCTGCAGTGCAACACAGACCACGGCCCGGTGCTCTCTACCGGATTGCTCCACGTTACATTTACGGCGACAGCTTCAGTTCCCGCTAACTTGGTCGGAAGGACTCGAGTGGCTTTCCATTCTTGGTCACCGTTGATGGTTTCCACTACTCCCGAATCTTTCACCACATTTATCGCCTCTTTCTGGTATTGGTCAGAGATGGAATTTGCAATGGGAGCCGTGGGTATAGACAACGACTTGGTCGGAAATTCGTCGTCCTCTTGATTTGCCAGTAGTATCGCTGAAGTAGCCAAGGCCCCGATCATCAGGAGCAACACCACAAGTATGCGGGGATTATGTATCTTTAATTTCATTGCTCCCACTCTCCTCCGGCCACCAACTTGAGACTTAAGCTTGTTAACTCGGCGGCAAGCTAAACACGGTTGCCGCCAACGGTCAACAAAATCCCTCCATCGTAAGAGTTCAAACTTTCGTGCGGACCGCCCACAGCAGGGCGTTTCGCCGCGGAACGAGGTCCGGGCTGCCAACGGCCGACAGCCCATGCCTGAGAGAGTACAGTGGGTGGGCCAACAACTGGGCCAAGGGCGTTTCATGCGCTAACATTCCGCCAGTTTTAAGGACCCGGGCTATTTCTTGGAGGACTTGGGCAGCATTTCCGGCTTGGTAACAAAGTCCGAAGTCGACTACCACGTCGAACGCCCCATCGGCGAATGGCATCCGGTGGGCGTCGGCGTGGACCAAACCGGCGGCGGCTTGCTCTTTTCCAAGCAGAGCCGCCGCCTCGTCAAGCGCGTCCCTTGAGATGTCGATCCCTACCAGCGTCTTGGGCTTGCAGTGTCTCGCCAAGGCCGGCAACGCGACCCCGCCCCCGCATCCCAACAACAGCACCCGCTTGCCAATTGGCAAAGAGAGCAGCCTGGCCATGGCCGGGACCTCCAAGGACCCATGAAGCCCGTCCCACCAAGCCAAATTCACTGGTGATTCCTGCAATGTCGTCTAAAGGCAGACCCCGCCTGTAGCGGGGGGGCCGCTACGAGAGGCGACTCAAGGACTAACGGCGGTTACTCGCTGAGGAAGGCCAGCAGTTCCCGGTTAACCTCCGCGGGGCACTCCCATTGCAGAAAGTGGCCGTAGTTGCCCAAGTCTTTAGAGCGGGAGTTGGGGAAGATTTTGCTCCAAGCCTCGCTTATCGGCCCCGCTCCGGCGGCCTCGGCCGTCCGGGCGCGCCGGGCGCCGTAAAGGAAAAGCGCCGGCGTGGGCAGTTGCCTGTCGGCGTCGGCCCGCCAGTCCGCCGGGTCCTGGTAGGCCGCCGCCCGGTAGTAGCTGAATCCTCCCCGCAACGCTCCCGGCTGGGAGTAGGCCCGCACGTATTCCGCCACCTCTTCGGGGCTGGGCGGGTACTTGTTGATGGTCCAGTCACGGAAAATATGGCGCAGGTAGACCTCCTCGCGCCCCTCGATGAGCTTCTCCGGCAGGTCGAACTGCTGGTGGAAGTAGGAATGCCATCGCTCTCTCACCACCGCCGGCTCCTGCGGACCCAGCTGCTCCATGGGCGGAGTCGAGTCCAGAAAGGCCAAGCGCTGCACCGCTCCTTCGTGGTCCAACGCGAAACGGAACGCCACCCTCACGCCGATGTCGTGGGCCACGATTGCCACCTGCTCGTGGCCGAGGTGCCGGGCCAGTTCATACATGTCCGAAGCCGCGGTGCGGGTATCGTAGCCTGAAGCGGGCTTGTCCGAATACCCGAACCCTCGCATGTCGGGCACGATGACCTGGACCCGTTCCGACAGTACGGGAATCTGCTCCCGCCAGCTGTACCAGAACTCCGGCCACCCGTGCAACAACATTACGGGGAAGCCTTCACCTTGGATGACGTAGTGGATGTTTATGCCGTTTACCACCGCTGTCCGGTGGTCCACCTGAAGCGCCATAACCCGCCTCCTTGTTGCCGTTGCAGAATCAGGTTCGGCGGTCCCGCCCCGGTTTAACCGCCCGCCGCGTCCATTTATCAAATCAAGTGTTCACAGCGGGTGTGACCAAAACTGGTTGGTCAGATGGGAGCGCGGGCGTCCCGTCCGCCATATCCCATATCGAGGACTCCCACCATGGCGGATATACCATCCTTGATATTCCAACTACTTTTAATCACACCCGTTCACAGCGTGAACCCACGTCCCATTCCTATCTTGATTTGTCGTCTTGAACTTGATTGGTCCGGTCCAGCAGTAACTGTACGTCCGATTTTGTAGTCACGTAGAAGTTGGGAATGCTGGTGAGGAGGTTATCGGTGCGTTCGTACTCGTCGCTGCCGACGTACTGATTGTAGATTTCCCCGTTGATGGTCAGCTTGAATCGGAATGCCGGGTCTGCCCGGCGTATCTGTCCCACCAGTTCGTTCAGATTATGAGTCGTCTTGTACTGCCACCCGCGGGCCGAGATAAGACCCTTCATCGCGTGTTCCAAGGCTTGATGAGCTTGCTGGCCCATCATGTCGTCCATGCCCGCTCTTCCGGAGTCGATAATCAAGTCAAACATTACAAGGTGGTTTTCCGCGTGGCGGCAGCTTTCGCCGGTTATCGTCCATTCTTGGCTGTGGTCCTGCTCATCGTCACTATAACGGTTGCCGTAGTCCTCCGGGTCGCTCGGCATGATTATTCCGTCCTTTAAGGCACGGGCTATAACATGGTTGACAGTGCGGCGCATTTGGTCAAACTCGCGGCTCGTATACCAAACGGTTTGCACCGGCACCTTCCAACCGTACAGGGATTGCGTCAGCTCTTCCGCGTTTTGTTCAATGACGGTTTCCTGTTCCAAGGTCGGTAGATTGTCCCTGATTAACAGGATGTCAATGTCCGAGCGGCCTTCCTCATAGTCGCCCCGAGCTCTCGACCCGAAGAGAATGGTTATCTCCGGCTGCTCGGCTTGGTGTAGTTCCCGGGCGACTTGGAGCGCCCGGGGGTCGCATCCTGTTGTGGTCATGCCCGTTGTCCTTTGCAGAAGCATCGTGCCAAAGGCAGATTCGCCACAGCGAAACATTAACTCTATTGTAGTCCGTCTGCGGCCGTACCCGGACCCGGGCTATCCCCCCACTACCTCCATGAACTGCTGGATTGCGTCAATATGCTGCTGTGGTGTTTCCAACCCGCCGCGCATGGTGTTGACCCCAAAGTGGGTCGCCCCGGCGTCCCGCCAGATGGTGGCTTGTTCCTGCCAGAACTCCGGGTTCCCGTCGGAGAAGTTGATCCGGGGCTCCAGTCCTATGGCGGATGGGTCCCGGCCTGCTTGCCGTGCGGCCTCGTGCACCTTGGCAATGGCCGCCTTCCCTTCCTCGCCCCATTGGAACTGGGGAAACCAGCCGTCGGCCAAGCGCCCCACCCGCCGCAACACCCGGTCGCTGGGAATCGGGCTTGCCCGACCTCCGGCCCCCAGCCAGACGGGAATGGGTCGTTGTACCGGCAACGGGCTGATACCGGCGTGGGCAACGTTGTTCCATCGGCCATGAAAATCAACGACCTCATTGGTCCAGAGCGCCCGCAGCAACTCGATCTGCTCTTCACTGCGTCTGCCCCGGTCATTGAAGTTCTCTCCCAATGCCTCGTACTCCACCTGGTTCCAGCCCACTCCGATGCCAAGCCTCAGCCGTCCCCCGGACAGAACGTCCACCTCCGCCGCTTGCTTGGCAACCAACGCGGTCTGGCGCTGCCCCAGGATGAGCACCGCCGTGACCAATTCGATCTTGGACGTGAACCCGGCCAAGTACCCGAACAGCACGAACGGCTCGTGGAACATGCTTTCCAACGTATAGCCGCCCTGCCAGTTCTCATGGCGGCTCGTGTCCGCCCCCAGGACGTGGTCGTACACGATGAGATGGGTATACCCCAGTTGCTCTGCTGCTTGCGCGTAGTCCCTTACCGCGATGGGGTCGGACCCGATTTCCGTTTGTGGAAAAACTACCCCTAACTCCATGTCAGTTCTCCTTCATGTTGCCCGCCCGTTATATCGCCGCCGCTGCCGCCGCCTGCCGCTTCTCTTTTTCCCGGAAGTGGGGAATAACATGCTTCCCGATCATACGGATGGTGTTCATAGTTTCTTCGTGGGACGCCGGACCTATTGCGGACAAGGAGAATATCTGGTCGATGCCCATGGCCTCGTACTCCTCCGCGAACTGGATGCACTGCTCCGGCGTCCCCACCCAGAAGGCTCTCCCCTGTTTGATCCTGTCCTCCGCCTTGGCGTCGTCGGGATAAGGGCCGGCCGCCAGGGTCATGTCCCTTTCGTAGTACCCCTGGTAGTCCGGCGGCACCGTCGACGGGTCTACTCCGCGCCACACCAGCCGGGCCCGCTCCCGCTGCTGGTCCATGTACCACTGGACCAGCTCGGAGCCCCGGGACTCGACCATTTTGGGGTCTTCATGGCAATACCCGGCGGTCATCAACGCCGCTTGGTTGTTGACCATTCCCGCTGACGGCTGGGCTTTTTTCAACGAGTCCTGGTATAGCTGCACCGTGTCGCGGACTTTCTCCAGTCCGCCCTCGCTGCCTACCAACGCTCCCAAGCCCAACTCTCCGGCCCGCTTGGTGGTGCTGTCGCTGGCGCAGGCGGACCACAACGGCGGGTGAGGCTTCTGCAACGGCTTGGGCAGCACCTCGCGCGGCGGTATCTGGAAGTACTCTCCGTCATAGGAAATTACCTCCTCCGTCCAGATTCTCGGCAGAACGTTAGCGAACTCCTCCCATATCGGCCTGGTGTCCTCCAGGTCTGTGCCGTAGGGCGTGAGTTGGTATGGATAGCCCGTGCGTCCTATTCCAACGTCCACCCGGCCCCTGCTCAGAATATCCAGCGTCGCCATTCTTTGCGCCGTGTGCAGCGGGTGGTGGATCGGAGCCAGCACCACGCCGATGCCCAAGCGTATCCGGGACGTTCGCTGGCTGGCAGCCGCCAAGGTAAGGTCCGGTGCGCTGTTGTGGGACCACACCGGGCGGAAATGGTGCTCCGAAAACCAGACGCTGTCGAACCCCATTTCCTCGGCGAATACGATCTGGTCCAACGCTTCCCAGAACCGTCGCGCCTCCGTCTCCTCCGACCAAGGCTTGGGCACCTGGATTTGATAAAAAAGACCGAACTTCATTGCATCCTCTCAATGGGTAATCTTGCGGCGGCCCCGTCAATACGGTTGGCCTGTCGTGGCAGTTGGTGCAGAGGCGAAGCTTGAAGAAACGGGAGCCGCACTTTCGCCATTATAGTTGGCAGCGGGAGGGCGTCAATGACGCGAGGCTAAAAGGCAGGGCCTGTGCAAAGTCTTTTCCCATAGCGAGATCCCATCCCCCCAACCCGTCATTCCCCCACTCAACCGTCATTCCCCCACTCAACCCGTCATTCTCGCGCAGGCGGGAATCCATCGGCCTCGGCCACCTGCGAGTGGTTGTTAGCAAGATCATTGGTTTTGAGATGGTCACTTAGTGGACTCCGAGAACGGATTTATCACCACAACACCGTCGTAGTCCATTTGGTGGCTCATATCTTCTGAGTACACTGCCTCGCAGCCCAGTATCTTCGCTGCCGATAGGATCGCGGCGTCCCAGTAGGACAGCCCGAACTTCTGCTTCATTTCGGTTGCCCTGTCGAACAGTTCCACCGTGATTTCCTGGACTGGCAATGTCCTGAACGGGCGCAGGAATTCCATGGCTGCCTCGTGAGTCAGACCCGCCGGTCCGTGGAGCCTCGTGGATTGGTAGTAAAACTCCTGGAGGACTTGGACGGACAGCGCCAAGTCCGGTTCCTTCAAAATTCCCGCCGCTCTGGTCTTCTTCCAAGCGTCCGCGTCCCGGTTGCTCACGGCGTATATCAGTATGTTGGTATCAACGAGCCGCATTCCTGTCGTACATCTCGTCCCTGGTCAGAATTTTGCTGGTGTCCACGCCTATCCCTTCCCTTTCGAACCTTTCCAGCACCTCGTCCAGCAGCCGGGCACGCCTTTGAGGCTCCGTCTCTGCCGGCTCCGGCCCCACTGGATGTTGCAGCAGTGCGGTCAACAGGTCTCTCATCATCGCCGACACTGTGGTCCCGGTCTGGGCCGCCCTGATCCGCGCCAGCCTGTGAGTCTCGTCGTCCACCGACACGCTGATGGTCTTCATTGCATCCTCTCACTAATTTATTGTTTTGTGTTTTTATGGTTGGCAGTTTACTCCGCTGGCGGCGGTTCCCTCAACTTGGATAAGTCCCTCAGTTCTCCGAACCTTGACCTGTGTGCTCGGCTGATTCTTCTTCCCGAAGGTAACATGGTGGTCCAACTGCTTTGAAATGATGAGTTGCTTTTACAGCGAGGTTCGCAATCACATGCTTGCCGGGCCACTCCCACCGACCTCATTCCCTGCTTGGGAAAGTCGCTGCCGTCCAACACCCACACCACCTCTAAGGGAGAGGGCTGGCAAGCCCATGTAATTCAGGTGGGCGTTAATTTCCTCGAACAGGCCCTGACCCAGGTTGTGCTGCTCCAGGAGATGGCGGAAGTTGAGGATGGTGGTCTCGTCGGGCAGGGGGCCTGAGAGCTTCAGGCCCACGAAACGACGGACCGGCTCGGACTCGTAGAGCAGATCCTCCATGCCGGGGTCGCTGAGGTTGTAGAAAAGCTGCACGCAGTGAATACGCAGCATGACGGGCAGCGGGTAGGGATGGCGGCCCTTGCCGGCCTGGCTGATAGGGGTATGTATTTCATTTGGGACTTTACGCAGTTGAACGTGAGACCGCATAGTAGGGTAGGCTTGCTCAAATACAAAACCGCTCCCAAATGCTCACTATCAGGCCCATTCCGTCATTCCGGCGTAGGCCGGAATCCAGGCGGGCCCCATTCCGTCATTCCGGCGTAGGCCGGAATCCAGGCGGGCCCCATTCCGTCATTCCGGCGTAGGCCGGAATCCAGGCGGGCCCATTCCGTCATTCCGGCGTAGGCCGGAATCCAGGCGGGCCCATTCCGTCATTCCGGCATAGGCCGGAATCCAGGCGGGCCCATTCCGTCATTCCGGCGTAGGCCGGAATCCAGGCGGGCCCATTCCGTCATTCCGGCGTAGGCCGGAATCCAGGCGGGCCCATTCCGTCATTCCGGCATAGGCCGGAATCCAGGCGGGCCCATTCCGTCATTCCGGCGTAGGCCGGAATCCAGGCGGGCCCATTCCGTCATTCCGGCGCAGGCCGGAATCCAGGCGGGCCCATTCCGTCATTCCGGCGTAGGCCGGAATCCAGGCGGGCCCATTCCGTCATTCCGGCGTAGGCCGGAATCCAGGGGCGGTGGGGCCGGTTCGTAGCTATAATCTCAATTTTACATACCCTTGTCAGTGTCGGCCTGGGGGTAGCAGGGGCGAATACGCCCCTCCAGCCTTGGCCAGGGAATCAGGCCATCCATCCGCTCCAGGAACACCTCCCGGCGGATCTTGCGCTTCTTGCCCTGGTATTCCAGATCGGCAAAGGTAGGCTGATCCATCCCGACTCACTCCTCTACTGGTGTCGACCGCCTCGCCCTTACTATGCCATAATCCCGTTGACTTGTTCAGAGATTCCCTAACACTTCCGAGGGATAATGTGGTGAAGGTGGCATGGTAGATAAGGGCAACCGCGTCTTAATCGGAAGCTGCCCTTCGGCTACGCTCAGGCTTGTCACCCTGAGCGTAGCCGAAGGGTCTAAAGTCGGTCCTGTTAAAGCGGGTATGACGGTGGCTGTCCAGTTAGCGCCGGCCTCTACGGGCAATAGCCGTCCACGGTATCCGGCAGTTCAACGGATAAGCCGTCGCGTTCCCAACTGGCTGGAGCGCATCCGCTCAACTGGTTCTCGCTGAGGTTCAGATATTCCAGGTTGGCGAGGCGGCCCAGCTCCGGCGGTATCTCCCCGCTCAACTGGTTCTCGCTGAGGTTCAGATATCCCAGGTTGGCGAGGCGGCCCAGTTCCGGCGGTATCTCCCCGCTCAAATCGTTCCCGTAGAGGTACAGTGATCCCAGGCTGGCGAGGCTGCCCAGCTCCGGCGGTATCTCCCCGCTCAACTGGTTCTCGCTGAGGTTCAGATATCCCAGGTTGGCGAGGCGGCCCAGTTCCGGCGGTATCTCCCCGCTCAAATCGTTCCCGTAGAGGTACAGTGATCCCAGGCTGGCGAGGCTGCCCAGCTCCGGCGGTATCTCCCCGCTCAACTGGTTCTCGCTGAGGTTCAGATATCCCAGGTTGGCGAGGCGGCCCAGTTCCGGCGGTATCTCCCCGCTCAAATCGTTCCCGTAGAGGTACAGTGATCCCAGGCTGGCGAGGCTGCCCAGCTCCGGTAGTATCTCCCCGCTCAACTGGTTGTCGTCGAGGTCCAGACGGACTACGCGTCCATTGTCGTCAGTTTCGACGCCGTACCATTCGCCCAGAGGCGCGTCACTCAGCCAGTTTTCATTGTCGTCCCAGTTCGGACCGTCTGTTGCGTTGTAGAGGGCAACCAGCGCCTCCCGGTCCGTTGCCGCCGAGGTTGGCCCAACGGTGAGCAGAGGCGCTGTCGTAGCCGCCAGTCGCGGCGCAGCAGTGGCGGTGGGCGCGTCCCCCGGCATGGGGGTGGACGTTGCAGCGGTGGCGGTGGGCGCGTCCCCCCGCATGGGAGTGGAAGTTGCTGCTTCCGTCCCGGGCGAAACCGGCGGCTCATCGGAGCCGCAGGCTATGAGGACTGCCGGCAGCGCCAGCGCAAGGACAATGCCCAGCAAGGTAAGCCATCTCGCCGGTCCTGTACTCGCCATCATCGTGACCTCCCATATCTGCTGAGCGCCGGCCTCTACGGGCAATAACCTTCCACGGTATCCGGCAGGGAAACGGATAAGCCGTCGCGTTTCAAACCGGCTGGAGCGCATCCGCTCAACTGGTTGACGTCGAGGTACAGATATTCCAGGTTGGCGAGGCTGCCCAGCTCCGGCGGTATCTCCCCCCTCAACTGGTTACCGCTGAGCGACAGCCCTTGCAGGTTGGCGAGGCCGCCCAGCTCCGGCGGTATCTCCCCGCTCAACTGGTTGACGTTGAGCCCCAGCTCTTGCAGGTTGGCGAGGCTGCCCAGCTCCGGCGGTATCTCCCCCTTCAACTGGTTACTGCTGAGGTACAGCACTCCCAGGTTGGCGAGGCTGCCCAGCTCCGGCGGTATCTCTCCCCACTCAACTCGTTCCCGTCGAGGTTCAGAACGCCTACGCGTCCATTGGCGTCAGTTTCGACGCCGTACCATTCGCCCAGGGACGCGTCACTCAGCCAGTTTTCATCGTATTCCCAGTTCGGACCGTCTGTTGCGTTGTAGAGGGCAACCAGCGCCTCCCGGTCCGTTGCCGCCGAGGTCCGCCCAATGGTGAGCAGAGGGCGTGTCGTAACCGTCGGTCGCGGCTTATCGGTGGCAGTGGGCGCGTCCCCCGGCATGGGGGTGGACGTTGCTGCTTCCGTCCCGGGCGAAGCCGGCGGCTCATCGCCGCCGCAGGCTATGAGGACTGCCGGCAGCGTCAGGGCAAGGACAATGCCCAGCAAGGCAAGCCATCTCATCGTTCCTGTACTCGTCATTATCGTGACCTCCAATCTCTAGGAAACCCGCTGAACAACTCGCCTGAAGCCCTCTGGAGGGGCGGGTTTTATGTCCATCCTCCGCATCCACTGGACTTATTCAGACCTTCCTCAGGTATATAAGTCCCTTCCAGATGGAGTACTCTACAGTAAAGAGTTAACTGTGAGGGTACCCGGAGGTATAATTTTAGCAATAGTAGTGGCGCTTTGCTATTACTTAATCAAATAATTGGCTGGAACGAGCAGCAGGGTCATCTATAGTTGCCGCCATCATGCAGCGGGGCCAGCAAATCGCGGTCGCATCTTTGGAACCTATAAGGGATTGGGCAAAGGAGGTGATGTGTATGCCAGAAATCGGGATTCTCGTCGGTGGCGCCATTGCCGCCGTCGCGCTTGTCAGGTTAACTCAAAAGACTGAGAAAAGCTTGGAACAATTTTCCTCGATGGCGAAGCGACCGCGACGGCCCCTCTTATGGTGCAATATACTGTCTGGCGGTTAGACGCCGACAATGAGGTGAGGGGGGTGTCTACGTGGCCTTGGTCCAGACCCCCAACTCCCGATCTAGGGACACTCAAAGGGACTGTCTCGGACTCCCACCCATCCTCTCTTCCTCTCTTCCTCTCTTCCTCTCTTCCTCTCTTCCTCTCTTCCTCTCTTCCTCTCTTCCTCTCTTCCTCTCTTCCTCTCTTCCTCCAAGGTTACCGCAGGTTATCCGGTAGCCCTGTTCTACCGCCTCATCGCTCCAGCCTCTTGGTGATGACATGTCGAATCAAATACCAGCGCCATAACGGATTTTGACCACGATAATCAAACAAATCATCCAAATCAAACGAATCAAAGTTCAAGACAACTCCCCTCCACTGACACTTGCCCCTTCCCAACTCCGGTAACACCCCGTTACCATAAACCTGCGCAACAAGACGCCCGCGGCTAGGGCTGGACCGAACACCCGCCTTCAATACGCCCAATGTCCGGGAATGTCCGGGAATGTCCGGCGATCTAAAAATCCAGCTTACGCTTCTCCAACGAGTGGCCAAGGCAATCGCATTTTGGCCAACCGTAGTAGGGGCAACCCTTGTGGTTGCCCTGGCTGGCAGGCAATTGTAGGGGCAACCCTTGTGGTTGCCTTGGGCGGCAGGCAGTAGTAGGGGCAACCCTCGTGGTTGCCCTGGGCGGCAGGCAGTAGTAGGGGCAACCCTCGTGGTTGCCCTGGCTGGCAGGCAATTGTAGGGGCAACCCTTGTGGTTGCCTTGGGCGGCAGGCAGTAGTAGGGGCAACCCTCGTGGTTGCCCTGGGCGGCAGGCAGTAGTAGGGGCAACCACGAGGGTTGCCCTGGGCGGCAGGCAGTAGTAGGGGCAACCCTCGTGGTTGCCCTGGCTGGCAGGCAATTGTAGGGGCAACCCTTGTGGTTGCCTTGGGCGGCAGGCAGTAGTAGGGGCAACCCTCGTGGTTGCCCTGGGCGGCAGGCAGTAGTAGGGGCAACCACGAGGGTTGCCCTGGGCGGCAGGCAGTAGTAGGGGCAACCCTCGTGGTTGCCCTGGCTGGCAGGCAATTGTAGGGGCAACCCTTGTGGTTGCCTTGGGCGGCAGGCAGAGGAGCAGCAAGCCGGCGCGACAACACGCCCCGGTAATGGTACGATCAACGCTGCCACCATTAGATCATTCAGCAAACGGAGGCGACTGCCATGGACATCGGTATTTCAGCCAGGGCGTCCAGCAATTCCCTGGACCCCGCTCAGTTGGCCAAAAGGGCCGAAGACTTGGGCTTCGAGTCCTTCTGGCTCCCCGAACACCCCATACTCCCCGTTCACACCACCTCCCGCTATGGCGGAACGCCCGACGGCTCGATTCCCTCTTCGATGGCCGACATGGCCGACGCGTTGGTAGGCTTGGCCAGGGCCTCTGCCGTTACCAGCACTATAAAGCTGGGCACCAGCATCAGCTTGGTGCCGGAGCATAACCCGATAATGCAGGCCAAGCAGATCGCCACGCTGGACCACTTCTCCGGCGGCAGGTTCCTGTTTGGCATCGGCGCGGGCTGGCTACGGGAAGAGACCGAAATAATGGGCGGCAACTTCGAGCACCGTTGGGGGCAGACCCGCGAGGCCATACTGGCCATGAAGGAACTCTGGACCAAGGACGAAGCCGAGTTCCACGGCCGCTACTACGACTTCCCGGCGGTCAAATGCTCTCCCAAACCGGCGCACAAGCCCCACCCGCCTGTCTTCCTGGGCGGCTACGCCTCTAACGTATTCAAGCGCGTGGTGGCATGGGGCGATGGTTGGATGCCGGTTCGGGTTACTGAAGAGCAGGTGAAAGCTGGCCGGGCCAGCCTGGACGAACTGGCGGAGGCCGCGGGCCGCGACCCTGATTCCATCCAGTTGATAGTCTGCAACATCAATCCTGACAAAGACCTCGTCCGCCGCTATGAGGACGCCGGGGCCACCAGGGTTACGATACCCCTGCCCTTGGACTCGGGCGAAGGGTCTCTTTCGGAAATGGACCGCATCGCCGAGCAGGTCTTCGGCTAGAACACTGGGAAGGCCATGCACACACCCGACTGGTCGTTTCTGCGCGGCAAGAACGACGGCGAACACTGGGCAAGCGCCCATGCCACGCTCCAGGAACTCGTGGCGTGGGCCGATATATCCGACTTCGAGTACTATATGGGTATGATACCCTTCCCTTACGACAATCCCGAGGCCGTCCGATGTTACGAGACGGCCAAGTCCGGCGCCCAATCCCAGGAGTTAGAATTCAGCCACCAGCACTACGTTTCCGGCTTCTTGGGCGCGGTCCACGACGAGTGCGTCAAGCGGCTGCACATGGGCCATTGACCGGCCGCAGGTCATCAGGCTTGAGTGGGACCTTCCGGCGTCGGCGGCCTCTCCAGCAACTCCAGCCAGTTGCCGTCGGGGTCCTGCATGTAACAGCCCTTGCTGGCCATGGGGTATACCGCTCCGGGACGTATCGCCGGCGGGCTTACGAACCGCGCGCCCCGGCTTGAAAGCTCTGCGTAAAAGGCGTCCAGATCGTCCACTATTACTCCCAGATGCGAAGCCCCCACTTGGTGCCGCTCCGGCATCGCCACCGCCGTTCCCGGAGGGTTCAGGTACTGGATAAGCTCCACCGAATGCCGCATGTCTCCCGACCCCAAGTAGACGATGTGCAACCTGGCGTCGGGGTATCCCACCAGTTCGGAGATGAACTCCCCCTCCAGAATCTGGTCTCGTTCTTCTTTGAGTCCCAGCAGGTCCCGGTAGAAGACCAGCGACCTTTCCATGTCGCTTACCACGAACCCGGTATGGTTCATCCATTCAACTTCCATTGCTGCTCTCCCTGTTTAACCTCGTCGTCATTACCTGCCTTCTTTGACCCAGTCCGCCACCCGCTCGGCGATGAGGACGGCGGTGCAGTTGGTGTTGGCGCGAATCACGTCCGGCATTACCGAGGTGTCCGCCACCCGCAGTCCCTCGATGCCGTGCACCCTGCAGTACTGGTCCACCACCGCCATCGGGTCGGCGGCGTGCCCCATCTTGCAGGTCCCCGACGTGTGGTATTGGGTGCCGATATTGTCCAACAGCCACGCATCCAGCGCCTCGTCCGAGGCCAGGTCGGCGTCATCGGGGGAAATCCTGCGTGTGATGAGACCCCTGAACGCCGGATGGTCGCCAAGGCGCACCGAAAGGCGCACCCCTTCTCGCGTCCGCTGCAAGTCCCAAGGGTCACTGAGATAACGGAAGTCCATGACCGGAGGGTCATCGGGGTTGCTGGACCGCAGCCTCAACTCTCCGGCGCTGAGGGCGTTCTGGACACTGGAGTAAATGGTGATGCACTTACCCCCAATATCCAGTGGCAGCCCCTCCGGCACATGGGCCGGGTCCAGCGAAAGTACGCCTACGTGCATGTCGTCCCGGGTGGTAGACCCTTCGGTGGTGTAACGGAGCAGCGTTTGAATCATCGCCTCCGTGTCGTCCGGCAACTCACCTTGGTACTCGTAAAGGGCCATGGCCATAGGATGATCGCGCAGGTTCCGGCCCACACCGGGTAATTCGTGGACAACGTCGATACCCACGTCAGACAAAGCGGACGCAGGCCCCACGCCGGAGAGCATCAGCAACTGGGGCGAGGCTATGCCGCCGGAACTGAGGATGATCTCCTTGCCTTCCACCGTCATCCGTTCCCCACCGCTTTCGACCTCCACCCCAATCGCCCGCGCGCCGTCGAACAGTATCCGCCTGGCGGGCGCGTTGGCGCGAATGGTCAGGTTCAGCCTGTGCCTCGCCTCGGACAGGTAGGCCAGGGACATGCTCATGCGAACGCCGTCCTTGTGATTCAAGGGCACGGGACCGATGCCCGTCGCATCGGGGCTGTTCTCGTCCAGTGACTCCGGGAACCCCTCGGACAAGCAGGCTTCATAGAAAGCTTGGGCGAACGGGACCATGTACGGCCTCCGGTAGCGCCGCACCGGGACCGGCCCGTCGGAACCGTGGAAGTCTCCCTGAAAGTCCTGATCGCTCTCCATCTTCCGGAAGTAGGGAAGCAGGTTGGCGAACGCCCATTCACCGTTGCCCTGGTCCGCCCAGCCGTCGTAGTCCTCGGGTATTCCCCGCAGAAACACTTGGCCGTTGACCGCGCCGGAGCCGCCCACCACCTTCCCTCGCGGAATAGGTATGGCAGCGGACTGCCGCTCGGTAATGTTGCCCAAGTACTCCCAACTGTGCGGCCCGAAGGCCGACCTCAAGAGGTTGTTGCCCCACTTCAGGTCATCGGGAAGCAGATCAAGGTCCGGGTAGTCCGGCCCCGCCTCCAGCAACAGCACGGAACGGGCAGGGTCCTCCGAAAGCCGCGCCGCAAGTACGCTGCCAGCCGACCCGGCTCCGATCACAATTACGTCGTAGATCATCCGCTGCCTCCTAATGCCGTGGTTAGGTCCGTCTACCCGAAACACCCTCTATGGCCCGCATTGTACGCGACGCGGTATCAGGAAACGATGGGCGTCAATCCAAGTTCCGCACTCTGCCCAACAGGATGAAGTACGCTATGCTGAGGACCAACCCCACGACGCCCACCGCAGCAATCGCCGTGGTTACCGAGGTGACCCCCGCGAACCACCCTATGAGCAGGCTGGTGAACACCACGAATCCCATGAAGTAGTTTTGAAGCCCGATGATCCGGCTGCGCAGCCTGTCCGGCGCAAGCAGTTGCACCAGGGTGCCGCTTGCCGTGCGGTTGGCGTTCAGACCTGCCGAAAACAACGCGCACAGGAAGAGAGCCATCAACAACCAAGGCATGTAAGCGAACATGATCGTCGCGATGGCAGCCGCCACGACGGAACCCAACGCCAACCTGCCTTTCCTGAAAACAAACCCCACCGTGGCGATGGTCATGGCCGACGCCAGGGCGCCGAACCCGCTGGCAGCCAGCAAATACCCGCCGACGTCCGCGCCCCGGTGAAGCACATCGGCGGTGAACAGGGGCAGCATAAACAAGACCGGGTGGATCACCACGTTGGCTACCATGCTCAGCAACATAATCTGGAAGATGGCCGGCTCGTCTCGCCACACGTACCGGATGCCTTCCGCCAAGTCACTGAAGGGCGATATCCTCCTGGACGGGCGCATGGTTGGGGTTGCAGGGCGCGCTTGGGCCTGATAGGGCGTTTTCATCGGCATAAGCGCCAATACCACTCCAATGTAAAGGGCCGCCTCCACCACGAAGTTCCAAGTAAACCCCAAGCTTGCGATCACAATGCCGCCGAAGAAAGGCCCGATCATGCGGGTCCCGGCGATGGTGAAGGTGTTGGTGGCGTAGGCGTGGCCTATGGCGTCCCGCGGGACCGTGTTGGCGATAAGGGCCTGCCGGGTCGGTTGCACGATGGCCAGCCCCACACCGCTGAACAGTACGTATAGATAAGCATGGGATACTTGGACCAGCCCCGATTCCACCAGCAGGGCGAAGGCGGCGGCCAGGACCGCCATGCCGGCATTGGTGGTCATGATTAATTTCCGACGGTTAAGCCGGTCTCCCAGAACTCCACCCCAAGGAGTAACCAAAAGTACTGGCAGGGTTACCATGCCGCCTACCGTCACCACTTGGACCGCGGAACTGGCCGAACCGGCGGAGAGGTCACGTACCAGCCAGCCAATGGACAGCAGTTGGAACCACTGGGCGCTGTTGGCGAAGAAGTTGCCGATCCAAAGCATCCGGTAGTCGGAGTACCGGATCAGGGAGTCCAAGGTATGAATACGGGGCAACCGTGAGCCGATAACCAAGCGGTTCCCAGAAGGAATAATGACGATGGTCAGAAGGAAGAACCCGAAGACCAGGATAGCCAGGCCAACAATTACCATATCGGGAACAACCCTCGAGCAATCAACACCGGGGGTCTGCTATCGGTAATGTAGATATGCGGCACTGGGCGACATCAACAGGACGTAGTAATCCTCCCGCCTGTCATCACAGCGGGAACGTCTTGAGTGGAACTCCAAGGTTTCACCTTGGATCAAGTCCATCAAGACGTCCGAACAGGGCGGAGCGGAGCGGTCAAGAAAGCGAGACTGCGTTATCGCCGACAGGCTACTCCCCCAGGAATTCCTTGACGACCCGGATGAACTCATCCGGCCGCTCCAAGTGAGGCAAGTGCCCGGAGTCCAGTTGGACCAGCTCACAGTTGGGGATGGCGTCCCGGGTCTTGGCCGCTATCTCAGGCCCCATCAGGTCGCTGCGCAGGCAATGTATCAGTATGGTAGGGCACTGGACTTTGTTCAGCACATCGTAGACGGGTGGCGTGGCCGGACGCTCGCGGGGGGCCAATGGATTGGCCAAAGAGGAGATCCATTGCTCGTTTACCAGCTGCTGGAAGCCGGTCTGGACGACGATGTCCATCGCTTCCCGGTTTATCCTGGCAAATCGGTCGAACTGCCTGAGCCAAGCTTCTATCTCTTCCGTGGAGCTGTACACCTCTGGCCGGTTCGTCATCGGGTCGCCCGACGGCGAACCGGTGCTCTCTCCGCCCACGTCTACCAGGATCATCCGCTCCACTTGGTCCGGGTACATGGCGGCGTAGGTCATTCCGATCTTCCCGCCCATCGATTGCCCAACGTAAGTGAGCTTCTCCATGCCCAGGGCCATAGTGAGTTCATGGAAGTCTTGCACGTAATCTTCGGTCCTGTAGCTGCCCGTCGGAGAGTAGTCGCTCTTGGCCCTGCCGCGCGCGGTCACCGCCACGATGTGGTAGTTGGCTTGAAAAGCGGGCGCAACCAAGTCCCAGTAGATGGCGTTGGCCACTGCTCCGTGGGCCAGGAACATGTGCGGGGAATCGGGATTGCCCCAGTCGGTGTAGTGAATGTCGAGTCCATTGACCTTCATTCGATGTTCGGTGTAGCGCTTCTCTATGACTTGCACAGCAATCCTCACGGCCTGACTGAGATTCATTGGCAGCGGCCCTCGTCTTGGCCGCCCGTGGATGAAGTCGCAGGTAGTGTAGGAGTAATCCGTTACCCCTGTCAAACAACTCTTACGTTACGGTCTCAGTTGCGCCCAGGCCAGGAGAGCGACTCGCTGGCGAGGTCGGCCCCTTCGCGCATCGACCGGAGCTTTAGCCACACCACCCCTTTGTCTACACGGTTGGAGCCGGCGGATGTGTCAAACCCGCAATCGGTCCCCGCCAGCACCCGCGTAGGATCGCCTCCCGCAGCTTGCACCACCAAGCGCAGGCGGTCCGCCACCACTTCCGGATGCTCCACGTAGTTGGTCTTGGTGTCTATTACTCCGGCCACCAGCAGCATCCCTTCCGGCAGGGGGTGTTGCTGATAGACCTTGTACTCATGGGCGTGCCTCGGATTGGCCATCTCCATAACCAACGCGCCAACGTTGGCCCGGTAGAGCAATGGCAGTATGTCGTCCAAGGGCACGTCGTAATGGTGGGGGCCTTCGCTGTTTCCCCAGCAAACGTGCAGCCGCACCTGTTCCTTGGGGATGTTCTGTATGGCGTAGTTGATGGCCTCGATATGGAGGGCGACCAACTCTTGGAACGCTTCCAGCGGCTCGTCCTGGTAAGAAACGTGCCGCTCCATGGCCAGGTCAGGGCAGTCCAATTGCAGGATGAGCCCCTTGGAAACGATGATCTCGTACTCCTTCCGCATCTCTCCTGCCAAGGCCATAACGTAGTCTTCTTGGCTGGCATAAAAGTCGTTCTTCATGGTCAACGCGATAATGCCCGGCGACGCCGCGCTCATGAACAACTCCTGGGGCTGGCCCCCCGTTTCCGGCACGGCAGCCAGCAGATCGTCGCACTCCCTCTCTGCCAAGTCCAACCGTTGGTAAGACAGGGGCCCAACGCAGGTTGGAACGTCACGCATCAACTGGACGACCCTTGGCTTGCCGATAGTAGGGAATTCGTTCTGGTCCCGGTGCCCCCGCCGGGTCCAGGAGCCTCCAAAGCCCGACATACGTTGGGTTACGTAGGTGGAAAAGCTGACCCTGGATTGCTCTCCGCCGTTGATTACATCCACGCCGGCTTCAGCTTGCGCTTGAACGACGTCAACCGTGGCTTGACGGGCGGCCCAACGGAACGCCTCTTCATCGACCGGCTCCCCTCGGGACACCGACCCTAACATTTCAACCAACCCCTCCGGCCGGGGCAGGCTGCCGCAATGGGTAGTGAGTATGCGTTCGGTGCTGCGTTTCATAAGCCGATTAAACGCAGAGGGCGCAAAGAACACGCCGAGAGCACAGAGACTCTCGAATCAGTTTGCGCCTTCTGCGTTGAAACCTCCTGTACTACCGCCCGTCCTTGATATAGTCGGCGACTTTTTCCCCTATCATGATGGTGGTCGCGTTGGTGTTGGCGCGGATGCAGTCGGGCATCACCGAAGCATCGGCAACCCTCAACCCTTGGACGCCCTTGACCTTCAGGTGCTGGTCCACCACCGCTATCGGGTCGGAGTCCGGCCCCATCTTGCAGGTGCCGGAGATGTGGTGCGATGTGCCGGAGTTCCTACGCAGCCAAGCGTTAAGTTCCTCGTCTGAGGCCAGTTCTTCATCGGTCGGCATCACCCGTTCCAGGACGATACTGGAAAAGGACGGATGATCAGCCAATCGTACGCACATTCGTATAGCTTCCCTCATACGCCGCAGGTCCTCTTCCTCTTGGTAGTAGTTATAGTTCAGGAACGGCTGGACGTGCGGGTCCGTCGATTGAAGAGTAAGCTCGCCCTGCCCAAGGGCCAATTGCAGGCTGGCGCTCATACCGATGTAGTTCAAATCGTCGTCGATCTCCACTTGGGCCGGACGGTGTTCACTGGTCATTAACATCGGGCTCAACTGCATGTCGTTGCGGAGGTCCGACCCTTCGATGGTGTAGCGCAGGCCGACTTGGATCACAGGCGCTTGGACGTCGGGTTTCTCGCCGGTGGACCTGAACAGGACTGCCGCGGATGGATGATCCCGCAGGTTCTTACCTACCCCGGGCGAGTCGTGCACTACTTCGATACCGAGGCTGCGCAGTTGTTCCGCCGGGCCGACTCCCGAGAGCATCAGAAGCTGGGGCGACGCCACCGCGCCGCTGCTGACCACGATCTCGTCGGCCTCTACGGTAAACACTTCACCGCCGCTTTCGGCCTCGATACCCACGGCCTTTTTCCCGTCGAACAAAATGCGGCGCGCCGTAACGTTGGCCCGGATGGTCAGGTTCAGCCGGTGGCGGGCTATGTCCAGGTAATTGATGGCCATGCTCATTCGCACGCCGTCGATGGTGTTGCGGGCCCTGGGCGACACGCCGGTCGACTCGGGATGGTTCTGGTCTTCATCGATGGGGTACCCCTCCGCCACACAGGCCTGCTCGAAGGCCCGGGCGTGGGGCAGCCATTCGCTCCTGGGCATACGCCGGACGGGCACAGGCCCGTCGGAGCCGTGAAAATCTCCGCCGCCAAAGTCCAGGTCGGTTTCCAGCTTGTTGAAGTAGGGCAAAACGTTGACGAAGGACCACTCGTCGTTGCCCCACTCGGCCCAACGGTCGTAGTCTTCCGGTATGCCCCGGAACAGTACTTGCCCGTTGACCGCGCTGGAGCCGCCGGTGGCCTTCCCCCTGGGAATGACCAGTTCCGGCTGCTCCGGCGTTAGCTGGGCGGTGTAACCCCAGTTATGCGGGCCGTAGGCGGAAAGCCACACGTTGTTGCCCATCTTCAGGTCTTCCGGCAATTGCTCAAAATCAGGATAGTCCGGTCCTGCTTCCAACAGCAACACCGAACGGTTTGGGTCCTCGGACAGCCGGGTGGCAATTGTGCAGCCCGCCGAACCGCCTCCCACTACGATTACATCGTACTTCATGCGTTTACCTCCATTTATTAGTAATTCCGCTTGTACCCGGTCTCCACGGTCCCAAGCATCGAAGATTTTATCGGCCCGGGCTTTCACGTATTCAGGGTCGGCCATTTGTGGGTCAGAGGCCAGAAGATCAGCACGCAACTCGTCGGCCATCCCGGCGACACGCTGGCGCCGTTCTAGCGAAAAGCGTTTGGTCAATTCAGAAAATGGCCGATGACCACTCATGTTATCAAGCCTTCCTCGCGTAACTCGTCGATGTAATCGTCGTAAAGACGGTCTGCTACAGGTACGTATTCAACATAAAATCGGTCGTTGCCGGTCTTGTGTCCCCCAATCAGCAATATAGCGTTTCGCCTTGGGTCGAAGGCATAGAAGATTCGGATCGGGCCGCCTCCGCTTTGCACCCTGAGTTCGCGCATTTTTGAGTGTCTCGACGACCCTATGCCAGATGAATGGGGGAACCGTAGAGTAGGGCCATGTTCCATAAGCAGATCGACGGTTGTAGAAATACTGTTTTGTTCGTCGTCTGTCAATCCATTCCACCACTCGTAAAAATCGTTGGTATACTCAACATTCCAAGCCATCAGCAAGCCAGCGAGATGATGATATTCTATAGAAAGTATTCTCCGATAGCCAAGTCCTTTACGATCGCCCTATCGTCAATCAAAAACGAACACGCATTTGCCGGTTGTAGCTCCGTCGAAAGTCTGGAACGCTTCGATCGCTTGGTCCAAGGAGTAGCGGTGGGTAATCAACTTGGCCAGCGGGGCGCCCGTTTCAACGAAGAACCGGGCGATCTCGATAAGTTCAGACTTGCTGAAAGTCCAGGAACCGTAGATGGTAACCACTTTGAAAATGACGTCCCGGTTGAAGTCGATTTCAGCGGGGCCGCCTATACCGACGTAGCAACAACGGCCGAACGGGCGCAGGCACTCCAGGGCCTGTCTCCTGGCTTGGGGATTACCGGAAGTTTCCAGCGATGCCGACGCTCCGGCGCCTCCGGTCAGGTCGCGGATAGCTTGGGACGCGTCAGTGTCAGAGGAATTGACCACGTGGTCCGCGCCCATGTCCAGCGCCAGTTGCAGCCGCTCTGGGACCACGTCCGTCGCAATCACCCTGGCCCCCATCGCCTTCGCCGACAAGGTGCCGCTGAGACCCACTGGCCCTTGCCCGAACACTGCCACCGTGTCCCTGCCTGAAACGTCCATCTTCCGCAGCCCGTTCCACGCCGTCCCTGTTCCGCACGAGATGGCCGCTCCCTCCTCGAAGGACAACTCGTCCGGCAGGTGGACTAACGTCCGCGAAGGGACCAGGATGTAGTCCGCGTTGGCCCCGTGGCCGGTGCCGCCGCCAAAGGTGATGCGGCCGCTGGGACATAGTTGCTCGTAGCCCATGGCGCAGATTTCGCAAACGCCGCAACCGGCATAGTGGTGGCACATCACCCGGTCGCCCAGTCTCAACCCTGGCGGCGCGCCGGGCCCTAACTCCTCAATGACTCCGCACGGCTCGTGCCCGGTGATCATGACCGTGGGAGCGGCGCCACGATACCGGTGCAAGTCGGTGCCGCATAGGCCGGACGCTTTGACCCTGAGAACGGCGTCGCCCGATCCGGCATGAGGGTCCGGGAACTCTTGAATCTCCGCTTCCCGGTTTCCCTTGAAGGTTACGCCGCGCATAGCTCTCTCCCGATAAGTGCGTTGAGGCCACGGACGCTGAAAGCGTGGCTATTGTAGTTGATGCTGATGGGATTCCACAAACAGAAAGCCCCACCCATCCATGATGCGCGGGGCCTTTGGTCACGCCCTTATGTAAAGAACGCCTTACAGTTGGTTGCCGGTGCACTGCTCCAAGCCTTTGAACGGCGTGGCGGTTACGTCAGCGGAAGCAGGCAGAGTCGACCCCAGGATACCGGCAGCCGCCACTACGACTACGAACACCAGCGGAACGAGCATACGCCGCATAGTTCACCTCACAGAATAATGTTGCGTTGCAGTAGCCAGAGTATACCCACCAGGAATCCCGGCGTCAACGATACCCATATCCCCGGCCAATTGAATTAACTGGAAAAATAGAGAATGATAATCGCTATCGCCTCTTCCTTGGTGATACGGTGAGCAAAATAATCAATTACGGCAGCTATGGCCTCTTCCTTGCTAATCTTGTCGTCGCCGTCGTCGTCATAAGGAATACCCAATGACAGTTGCATAGCCGCAGTGTTGCCATTGCCATCGGCATCCGCCGCCACACCGGCGGCAATATCCACCGTTACCGCGCCTACAGCGTTCGGTGTTACGTCGAAAGTATAAACTGCATCGCCGTCGCCGCCAGTAAGGTTGCCAACAGCGCCGTTTGCCACAACTATATCTTCGATTGTGAAGGCGAAAACCGGTTCGCCGAACGTGGCGGTCACCGGGACCGGTGAGCCGATCCTCATTAGGGCGGCATCACTCCTGGTAACAGTGACGCTCGGCGTACCCTCGTTAGTTGCCGACGTTCCGGTGACGGTGGCGGACCATTCGCCGTCGCCGGCGGAGCTGACCGCCCTCACCTGAACGTCGTACTGAACGCCGTTGGTCAGGCCGCTGAGGGTGTACTCGAGGGGGCCGGAGCCGGTCCACACGTCCTCCACCACGGTCCAGTTAGCGTCGGACTTGTCACTGGCGGCGCTTTCGATATGTCGCAGGTCGTAGGCAATGATGGCCGGACCGCCGGCCTCATCCGGGGCGCTCCAGGCTAAGGTCAGCGAATTCGCTCCCGCCGTGATTGGGGTGGTGATGGCGGGAGCGCCCAGCCGGCTTACGTGCCCGTACACCTTGATGCTCCATGACCGGAGGGTCCCGCCAAGTTCCGGAAAATGGTCAGTGAGCCTCAATGTCCACACGCCGTTGGGGTCCTCTCCCAAGTGCCGGGCCGAGCCGAAACGGAACTCTCCGTTCAAAGGTATAAAATAAGGGCATCGAAAAACTCCGCCTGAAATAGGACTAAGACATAGTTCATCAGTGTAGTAGTAACGGGTATTAAACCGGACGGCCAGTTTGGAGACCGCGCCGGAGGGGGACACCAGCTCGATTTCCATGTCCCTGAAAGAAGTGTGCTCGAAATCGGTGTTGATTTCGACGAACTCAGTGAACCGTATTCCGGTGTTCAGCGTGAGCGTTGTGGTGACGGTCCTGGGGGTACTGCCTAACGGAGGGGGAATCACGGTGGCCGACCTGGAGGCCATGCTGGTGTTTTCCAAAGGCGGCACGTTGGTCCACCCCCTTGCCAAGTCCACGGCGGCCTTGGCGTCAACCACCCCGAACCCGTACTCGTGGTTGAAGTGGTAGCGGTCCGCGGCGGGACCGGCCCCGTACTTCCGGGCGCCCTCGGCCCAGCCGGGGTTTGCGGCGTCGTTTTTCCGCGCCGAGGCGGCCAGGACCAGTTTCAGGTCCCGCCAAGTCAACTCAGGGTTTGCCTGACGCAGCAGCGCGGCCACGCCTGAAACGATGGGCGCGGCCGCCGACGTCCCGCTAAAATCTTTGCTGTAGCGGTCGGAATTTTCGGTGGTGACGATGCCACGGTACTCTATGTCGTCGCCGGTATCGGCAGTCCCCATGTCCTCCGTATAGTCCCCGGAGGGGGTGCAGACCCACAAGTTAGCCCCTTTCTCCGAGTAGACGCTTCTGACGTCTCCATCGTTCACCGCGCAGACGGCGGTCACCGCATAGTAATTGGTCAGTTCTTCGAGGTTGGAGTCATCTCCACGGTTCTCGACGTTATCGATGGGGCCTCCAATCGGAGTCCCATCCGGGTTTTCGCGGTGGCCCCTGCCGCCATTGCCGCCGGTAAAGACATAGAAGGTCCCCTTGCCGTTGTAGCCTTCCCTGACCCCGAAGTCGACGGCTTGTTCCCAGGTACTGTGGGCATCACTCAACCAGGGGCCGTCAGGAGAACCCCAACTGTTGTTGGACACCGCGGTTACGACCCGGTTGCGGGACATGGCGTTCGCTAGGTTTGCAACCGTCGCTTGAACCAGGAAATTGTACCCGTATACGGTTGCCCTTGGGGCCACGCCGCGCACCCCAGCGCCGTTGTCCCGGCCCGCGATGACACCGGCCACGTTCGTGCCGTGGTGCTCAAACGGCCCATATATGTCACGTCCGCTAGTCTGGTAGTTGTGATTGAGAGTAGGGTTGACGTTGGCGGCCAGGTCCTCATGGGTGAAGTACAATCCGTCGTCAACCACGGCGATGTTGACGCCTTCTCCATTGATGCCTTCCGCCCATACGGGTTCGACGTTGATGTCTTCCCCGCCCTGCTCTTGATTCCTCAAGTGCCACTGGCAGCCGTACAGAGAGTCGTTAATCTGCGGGTCGTTCAACGAGGCCGTCTCGGCTTCGCAGTCGTCGATAAAGTTGGCGTAATCGGTATCCTCGTAGGCGTGTATCGTGTAGGGAATCGGGTAGGTAGTATCACTGGCGGGAGCGGTCACTTTGATGTAGTAGGCGCCAGTGTCGAAGTGGTCCTCAATCCGGACACCGTGACGCGAAGCGGCGCTGGGGAGCTTGACGCCATCATATCGAATAGGGTAAACGTTTACGCCGATTGTTTCGCCGTTGCTGTTAAGCACATCAACGTCAAGAGGCCCAAGAGGCAAGAGCCTACGATTTCCGTCGAGTTGGACTAGACCTAGAGCCTGGACAACCAAGTTACTGGGCTCAGCAAGGACCAGCCTGAAGTAGTCCGAGTCACTTGCCGTGTCAATCACGCCCGGAGTCGGGGAGTCGAGACTTAATGTGGTCGCTGTGCCGGTGGTGTTGCCTGGGCCCGTTACAGCTTCCGCGTGCAGCGTGTAATCGCCGGTAGCGTAATCACCGTCAGCCGTCAGCCAGCTTTGGACAAGGATGTAGTAGATTCCACTTGAGAGCCGTCGCCGGATATGGAAACCGGTCTCCCTCCCCTTGATGTAACTGTCCTGATTGAGTGCAAGCAGGTCGCCGTTGCTGTCATACAACTCGCCCCATGTATCGAATGTGCCGGTGGTGTATACCCAAACGTGGGTGTTTCCCGATGCGCCGGACAGGTCCAGCTTGAAGAAGTCCCCGTCAAATCCGGGATCGATCCGCCCGGCTATGGAGGAATCCAGTCGCAGGGTCGTGGCTGTGTCAAGAAAATATCCGTGGTCGTCTGCCTTGGCGTGCAGGGTGTAGTTCCCGGTCGTCGTGCCGTCGGCGCTGAAAACCCCGACGTAGTAGACGCCCGGCGCCAGCGTCCACGGGATACGAAAATTCGTATCAACAACCACCCCGCCACTGGTGGTGTCGCCGTAGGCTACAATCAGGCCGCCGTTGCTGTCATGCAACTGGCCGAGAGTATCGAGAGTGCCGGTGGTATATATCCATACGTGGGTGCTTCCAGGTGCGCCGGACAGGTCCAGCTTGAATAAGTCCCCGTCAAATCCGGGATCGATGCGCCCGGCTATGGGGGAATCCAGCCGCAGGGTTGTGGCTGTGTCAAGAAAATATCCTCCGTGGTCGTCTGCCTTGGCGTACAGGGTGTAGTCCCCGGTTGTCGTGTAGTCGGCGCTGAATACCCTCACGTAGTAGACTCCCGGCGACAGGGTCAGCGGGATACGAAAATTCGTATCAACAACCACTCCGCCACTGGTGGTGTCGTCGTTGGCGTAAAGCAATGTCTCGTGGCTGTCATACAATCCACCCAAAGTATTGAGGCCACCGGTGGTGTATATCCAGAGGTGGGTGGTCCCCGATGCGCCGGACAGGTCCAGCTTGAAAACATCCTGGTCGTTTCCGGGGTCGATGCGCCCCGATACCGAGGAACCCAACCGAAGGGTCGTAGCTGTACTTATAGTGTTTCCGTGGTCGTCGGCCGTCTGCGCCTCGGAACTGCCCGTACCCAGAATGAAACAGAGGGAGACCGCGACCGCCAGCAACAGTATTCTCCCCACTCGGCGCGGCCCCATCACTTCGACTCCACTTCCCTCGCCCAGTTGGGACTTGAAAGTATCACCCCCTCCTGGACGGCCAGCGTGTTGGCGAGTTCCAAGGAAGGAAAGCCCGGCTCCGTTTCCACAAAGAAGCCGTTGTCCAGGAAGTCCAGTTCCGACGCCCGTTCCAACGCAATGCCGTTGCGCGAGAAAAACTTCTCAACGGTGGCTTGGTCCCACGCTGGATCGAGGGCCAGAACGATGCCTCCGGGCAATGTCATCAACTCGCCGCCCGATTCGGAGCGGAACACCGGCTGGCCGCCGCCGCCGCGTTGGGACTGTTCCCGGACGATACTGTCCAACTCTCCCTTCTTGATTACGCCATCCTTCTTGATTACGTCCTTGATTACGCCGTCCTTCCTGATTACGCCGTCCTCGGTGGCGTCGGCAACGGTCTCCCGGACCGCTTGGCGGGGCTGCTGCAACACGGCCCTCAGGGTCCTGTCGCCGTCCTGCCAAGTGTAGACCGTTCCCTGGCTGGCGCCTTCCAGTGCGGGGCGGGACCCTTCTGAGCCTTCCGGCCTTTCTGAAGAAGGTCCCGTCTGCGTGTCAGGAGCGGATTTGCGGGCCGACTCCGGCACAACCAAGTTTTCAGGCTCCGTCGTAGCCGGGGGGACAATCTCCGGCTCCGGCGTCACCGCAAGGTCGAGGGCCGAGACTATCACTTTCGGCGGCGCGGCGGGAGGAGCTTGGTCCCTGGCCGAAATCAGGCCCGCCGTTACACCCACAATCAGGACTAGGGCTGAAACGAGGACTACCGGAAGTGCAAATCTCCTTAGTCTCATAACATTACCTCGCAAACCACGTCAGCAATATAGTCCTTGGTCCCGGCACGGTCCTATTCACGGGAAAGGCGGGTAGTCTTCCGGGATGAAAATCTACTCATTGATACTATAAACCCGTACCGCGTTGTCGTGGAACATCGCGGCCCTTTCCGTCGCCGAATAGCTACTGGTCATCCGCTTGAACGCATTATACATGACGTTGTAAGAGTAGGACACCTTGTCCGGAGGGAAGTTGCTCTCGAACATGCACCGCTCCGGGCCGAACTGGTCGATGCAATAGGTCATAAGGGGGGACAGCGCCTCCGCCAGTTCTTCGGAGCCGATGGGCTTCTCACGGGTGTGCCAGTCGAAACCGTATCGCGGTTGCCCCACTCCGCCGAGCTTCATCACGACGTTGGGGCATTTGGCCAAGGTGGCGATCCCCTCGCGCCAAGCCGGCAGCACCTCGTCGTCCCGGTTGCCATAGGGGCCTACCCGCATCAGCCCGCCGATATGGTTCGAGACAATGATAAGGTCCGGCACAGCGTTGGCGAATTCGGCCACCTCCCCAAGCTGCGGAAAGTACACCGTATTCTCGTACACTAACCCTCTACGGGCCAACACCCGCGCTCCGGCCCTGAAGTCCGCGCTGGCGAGTTGATGTTCCACGCCGCGATTTTCTATTTCCGGGTGGGGGTCCCATCCGACGGACTGCCGGATGCCGCGGAAGCGGTTGGGACTGGCCGCCTGCAGAGCGTCAAGCACCCGCTCCACGTCGTCGCCGAGGTTAAGGTTTGCGTGGCCGATGATGGCCGCCGCCGCTTTGGCCGACCCGTAAAGCCCGGTGGCGCTGGCCGCCGCAAGGCCTTGGACAAACTCCACCTCTCCAACGGGGCGCAGTTCTTCCGGGCCGTCCGGGCGGTACATGGCCCGCGCCTCAAGGAACACCGTCGAGCGCACGTTATGTCCGCTGTTAAGGTCCGCCGCCAGTTCGTGCAACAGGTAACGGTGGTAGGGTATGCGCTCCATGCGAAAGTCCCAGAAGTGGTGATGGGCGTCGCAAATGAGCATATCCGGCTCAAGGGTTTCTTCGGTGGTTAACGCCAGCCAGTCGTTGTCTCCGTACGGCATATCCTCTCCTCCTTGAGAGCGTTTGGGCACGGGTCCACGAAGCGTATCGTAACATATACCCGGCTTAACCCGGCATCAACGTCTCCCGGTGTATAGGGCGTATGGTAGGATTACCGGGATTCTGGTAAAGGGGGGGACGTCATGGCAGACAAGATTCGCTTGGGCATCATCGGCGCCAACATTCACCGGGGCTGGGCTGTCAGGTCCCACCTGCCCGCCGTGGTTGCCAGCCCGGAGTTCGAACTGACGGCGGTCTGCACGACCCGCATGGAAAGCGCGGAGGAGTCCCGCCGGAAGTTCGGGGCCAAGCTCGCTTTCGATGATTACCGCAAGATGCTGGCGCACCCGGACATCGACGCCGTCGCCGTGAGCCTGAGGGTGCCGAATCACTACGAGCCCACCGTTGACGCTATCAACGCGGGCAAGCACGTCTATACCGAGTGGCCCCTTGGCCGCACCACCGCCGAGGCCCAGGAGATGGCCGACCTTGCGCGGGCCAAGGGAATCAGGAACATGGTCGGTCTCCAGTCCCGCGCCAACCCGGTGCTGTTATATATAAGGGACCTGGTCGCCGCCGGCTACGTGGGAGAGGTCATGTCCTGCCACGTGAGCCGCATTGCCGGGGGGGTATTGCGGAGGCAGTCTGACCGGACTTGGCAAAGGGACAAGGAGTTGGGAGCCAATACGCTCACCATCACCCACGGCCACACCATCGACGCGCTGCGGTTCGTCGTCGGCGACTTCAGCCACGTCTCTTCAGTGGTCAGTACGCAGGCCGACCAGTGGTTCGAGACCGACACCAATCAGATGGTGGACGTAACCTCGCCGGACAACGTACTGGTCAGCGGCAGGCTCGCCAACGGCGCCGTTGCATCGGTGCACGTCGCCAGCAACCCGTGGGCGGGCAGCGGCTACCGCATGGAGATATACGGACGGGAAGGGACACTCATCGCCTCGTCCAACGAATCTCCCAACCATGACGGCGTCCGCTTGCAGGGCGTACAGGGCGGGAACCGGCTCGAAGACCTGCCTATCCCTCCCGAATACACCTACGTGCTGGAAGGAATGCCCCGCGGCGAAGCCTATAACGTTGGCCAGATGTATTACCAGTTTGGCCGTGGCATCCGCGAAGGGAACGACTGCCAACCCGACTTTGACGAGGCCGTCCGGCTGCACCGCTTCATCGACTCCATACAGGAGGCGTCGGACCGGGGAAGCGAGGTGGCCGTCAACTAACCCGCTCCTGAAACGCCTATCTGTTCGGCCACTCAAATCCCAGGTTGGCGTAGCGAACGAATACCGTGCCTCCCGGCGCGCCCAGCGGGCCGTTGACCGCCAGTATGGGTGAGGATAATATCCTCTTCTCATATCCAAGCAGGGAAGCGGCGTATGCTAGAATACACTTGATACTTCGGGTCAATCGCATACTTGACGCTCCACCCCAATGGCCCTCGGCCACTACAAGCGGCGTAGAAAATCGCATAGGAAGTCTGGGAACCAGCGGCAGTGTGAAACAGGTAGGTAAGGATGCGCTTGGAGATGTTGGACATGCCCGTCTGGGTGGTCAGGGCGGGAAGAAGGGGTGAGAGGGAGGAATTTGCCTTAGACAAAGGAATGGCAAGTATCGGTTTCGGTTTGCAGATGAGCGTTGCAGAGTTCGCTAATCGAGATGCCTTACGAGACCATTTAATCGGCGATGCTTATAGAGATAGCAGCGCCAACGCAGCTGCATCTGCCGCGGGCCAACTCTGGAACTTCGCTCATGCAATCGGCATAGGAGACATGATTCTCCTCCCCAGAAAGCAACCCCGACTGGTAGCCATAGGGACAGCAGCGGGGGCATATAAGTATATGCCCGACCTGGACACCCCCCTGGATACTCCCCATGTCCTTGCGGTGGACTGGAAAGCCCGCGATATACCGCGCGAGGACTTCGATCAGGACTTGATCTATTCACTGGGCGGACTGGCGACAGTCTATCGTGTCAGGGCAAGCAATGCCAGGTCTCGTATCGAGCAAATCATGACTGGGCATCTGACCGGGCCGCCAAGTGACAGGCCAGACTCCGCCGCGCCTGCGGATGATGAAGTATTCCAGATCGACTTGGAAGAGCAGATCTCCGAAAGAATTTTGGACCGCATCCGGCAGATGTACTCTGGCGTCAAGCTGGAATACCTTGTAGCAAGTATATTGAGGGCCTCCGGATACAACGCGCTGGAGACCCGCCAAGGACCTGACGGTGGCATAGACGTAGTTGCAGGCCAGGGTGATATGGGGTTTGGGCAACCGAGGTTATGCGTTCAAGTGAAATCGGGCCGCTCTGCCGTAACCCGGCCTGAATACGACCAACTCAGAGGCAACGTCAACACTTTCGGTGCGGACCATGGCCTGCTCGTCAGCCTCGGCGACTTCACCAGAGACGTGAGAGTCGAAAACGAACGGTCATTTTTCCAGATTCGTTTATGGGGACCTAACGACTTGGTAAACAAGTTGCTGGAGACCTACGATGCTCTTCCGGACGACATCCAGAAGGACATCCCGCTGAGAAACCGTAGAGTTCTGGTAGAAACAGAAGGCTAAGTACATGGTCGGTCCGCCTACCCTCAAGCCCTTCAATACGTGAGCAATCGCACCAAGTGTTCCCTCCTCCGACGCCTATCTGTTCGGCCACTCAAATCCCAGGTTGGCGTAGCGAACGAATACCGTGCCTCCCGGCGCGCCCAGCGGGCCGTTGACCGCCAGTATCGCTATCGTGTGCCGGTTGCCGGGCACGGCGTCGCCGGTAACCTGCACCCGTTGCGGTACGTTGAATCCTTGAATGACTCCCCGGTCCCGGTCGCATTCGCCGTCAATCCAGATTTCGCCGTAGTCGTCGACGCACGTCTCGAACTGGACGCGCATCCCGTTGGTGGAACGTCCCGCCACCGTTTCGGGTATGGTGATGGTGGTCCGGTACCAGACGAAGCTGAAACCGCGTGATACTCCTCGCGGGAGGTCGTCGCACACTTCCCACCCGGAGTCGTCGTACCCGGGCAACCGCGCCGGGCTCCCTTGTCCCTGGGCCGCCAGCCCTTCGTTGGCCTCACCGGGCACATAGCCTATGGAATATCTCCATACGGCGCCCACGGCCGCTTGGCCGGACGCCTCCGCAATGTTGATGGTCGCTCTTGGCATTTCTTCACCTGGTCAATGAAATTATTATAATGAAATTATTATAAGGACAACGGCATTTTAGCACGCAGTGTTCTCAGGACATCTGTTGACGGAGAGTTGGGCGGCACGTAGACTCCAATCATCGGACCGGAAGAAGACCGCGCGGGGGGTCGTATGCCAAGATTAGCAGCCGACAAGTACGTTTCCAAAGTCACGAAGCCCGACGACATCGACCAGTTCTGGGAAGAGGTATTGGCGGAGACCGCCAAGATTCCCTTGGACCCGGAAGTGGTCTTTGACCCGTTGCGGTCTTCCGACGAGATAGACGTCTACGAGGTCTTCTACACCAGCTTGGACCGGGTCCGCATAGCAGGATGGTATGCCGTGCCCAAGCAGCGGGACGGCCTGCTGCCCGGCTTGTTGCAGGTGCCCGGATACAATATGGAGCCGCCCGTGCCCAAGGTCTGGGCGCGCAAGGGCTACGCGGCCTTCAGCGCCGCCCCGCGGGGCAAGCTTCGCAGCAACCGGCAGTTCAACCCCGGCTATCCCGGCCTGCTCACCTACGGCATGGTGGACCGGAACACCTACTCCTATCGCGGGTTCTACATGGACGCTTGCCGGGCCGTGGAGTTCCTGCTGGCCCAGGACGAGGTGGACAGCGACAGGATCGGCGTGACCGGACACAGCCAAGGCGGCGGTCTGACCGTTTCCACCGCCGCGCTGAGGCCTGAGATCAAGGCCGCCGCCGCGGGCGCTCCCTATCTCTGCGGGTACATGGACGCCATAGAGCTGACCGACGCCTACCCCTATCAAGAAATTGCCGACTACCTGCGAATGAACCCGGACAGTCGGCAGCAGGTGGAAGACACCCTGTCATACTTCGACGGCATCAACCTGGCCCACCGCATTACCTGCCCCGTCATCGTCAGCGTAGGACTCCAGGACAGCACCTGCCCCCCCGAAACCGGCTACACCATGTTCAACGCCATCACCAGCGCCGACAAGCGGATGTACGCCTACGACGGCCACGGCCACGACGCCAACAACCACCAGCACACCGCCGTCATCGACGCGTTCCTTGCAAAACACCTGAAGAGTTAAAGGCTTACCGGATGCCTGCTCCCGCGGGTAGACGGTGCGGCGACTGTGTTATCATCCTCCCGGACACTCCGCCGCGTTACTAAGAGGATCGTGATGGTCACCAAAATTACGATGATTCCATACAACCGGCAGGGGGAAATCGACTACGCCAGCTTGGAGTTTGACCCCGATAAACCCGCCGCGGAAAAGCCGGACGCAATGGAACAACGCCAGGAACAATCGGAAATATACGGCCTGCTCCGGGCCAGGTTCACCGCTTTCGGCCAGCGTCCCGACGTGTTGCTGGACTACGATACCTACATCTGCTACGACCGCCGCAATCTCAACATCCGCATTTGCCCGGACGTGTGCCTGGTATTTGGAGTCGATGAGCAGGCCATTCGCCCCCGCAGGCTGTATTTACCTTGGGAAGCTGGTAAGCCCCCCGACTGGGTGCTGGAAGTGGCTTCATCGACCACCGGACAGGAGGACATCAACCGGAAACCGGGAGTATACGCGCACATCGGGGTCCCGGAATACTGGCGGTTCGATCCATCGGGTGGACGCTATCACGGGGCGCCAATGGCCGGGAACATTCTGGTTGGCGGAGAATATCAAGCCGTGGAGTTGACCACGGATCCCGACGGAGTCCTGAAGGGGTACAGCCCGGTGCTGGGACTGAGCCTGGCCTGGGATGAAGGCTGGCCCCGGTTCTACGACCCGTCGACCGGCACGTACCTGGAAAACTGGCGGGAAGCCGTTGCTCGCGCAGCCGAGGCGGAAGCCCAACGTGATGCCGCCGCCGCCGCACGAGCCAACGCCGAGGAAGAGTTGCGACGTTTGCGCGAACTGCTCCGGCGCCAGCAACCGGAGTAACCTTCGCCAACACGCCCACTCAGACCGCCAAGGCCCGAGAGCAAGAGACGCAGGACTATCACATTACGGGGAGCGGCCGGAAACTCCCTTACCGGACTGGACGATATGACGACATTCAGCGGAGCAAAGCCAAGCGGCTTCGATAGCTACTGGCAGACGGTCATGGATGAGTTGGCAGCGACGCCGGCCGCCCCGGAGGTGGAAGAAATTCCGATGCGGTCGACTGACTTTGCGACCGCCTACGCCGTGCGCCTCACCTCCATCGGCCCATACCGGATTTTCGCCTACCTCAGCATTCCCAAGGGCAACGGTCCTTTCCCCGCCAAGTACTTCCTGCCCCGCTACGGAAGCGTGGTGGACGTGGTGCCCCAAGGCACGGCCAACGGCCAGCGCAACCAGTACATCACGTTTTCCTTGGCCGCCCGCGGGCAGAGAGGCGCAGACCAGCCCTACGCCGCCAGCTTTCCCGGGTGGCTCACCGACGGCATAGACGACCTCGCAACCTACATATACCGGGGTATTGTGGCCGACTGCTGTCGCGGCTTGGAGTACCTGGCCGGGCGGGCGGAGGTCGATGGGACGCGGATAGCAACCATCGGAACGGACTTGGCCCTGACCATCGCGGCCCTGTCTTCCCGGATCACTCACGTTGTTTGCAGTCCCGCCCTCTCCTACGGGGCCGCCGACTTGGCCTCGCGCACCGGCGCCTACCCGCTCGAGGAGATCAACGATTACCTGCGGCTGCATCCGTCCCGGCGGGAACAGGTGCATCACACCCTGTCTTACTTCGACCTCAGATGGTTCGCGCCCCAAGTCAACGCCACGACCCTGCTGATGACCGGCGGGGACTCCCCGGGGTTGAATGCTGACGACATCGGCCTTTTGGCCCAAGCCGTCAATGGGGAATCCGAGGTATACGAGTCGCAGCATTCCGGCTACAAAGACGGTGTGTACAGCGAAGAGTGGCTGACCCGCCAATTCGGGCTGGAAACGCCCAGCCTGCCTCCCCATTGGCAGCCGTAAGGCCGGATTCATCCGGCCCAGCCCATCTTCCCCGGCGAACGGAGGAAACCATGAAGGCCTCTTATCTTGGCGCGATGGGGTACTCGCAGCGGCATACGTTCCCGGCTACCTGGCCCATCCCACCGGCGTACCACGATCCTGAGACCTCGGTGCGCAGCTACCAGGAAGGTATGGACGAGTGCGAGTTTGCCGAGGAATTGGGGTTCGACTGGGTCAGCTTCTCCGAACACCACTATTCCGGCCGGATCGCCACAGCGGCTCCGGCGGTAATGGCAGCAGCGGTCGCCGAGCGATGCAAAAGGGTCAAGATAGCCATGCTGGGGCAGCTTTTGCCTTTGAACAACCCGGTGCGATGCGCGGAAGAACTGGGAATGCTGGACAACATTACCAACGGCCGCCTTATCATCGGCTTCCTGAGGGGCACCCCCAACGAG
Organism: Dehalococcoidia bacterium; assembly: GCA_965261795.1. Taxonomy (GTDB): domain Bacteria; phylum Chloroflexota; class Dehalococcoidia; order Lucifugimonadales; family UBA3495; genus CBDCFV01. The sequence goes on along the minus strand of OZ253476.1, from coordinate 1,971,413 downwards.
GACCAGACCTACGGCGTGAATCCAGCCGAGGGCCGGGGAAGGCTCTTCGAGGGGATGGACCTCATCCTCAAGGCATTGACCGAGCCGCAGCCATTTTCTTGGGAAGGGCGCTACCACCAGTACCGCACCGTGTCCGTTTGGCCGCTTCCGGTCCAGCAGCCCTTGCCGCCGGTGATAGTTGCGACTCGCAGCGACGATACCGTCCGCTACGCCGCCGAGCATCAATTGGGCCTCGGCGTCTCGTTCGTCCCGCCGGAACAGATGGCGGCGGTCACTGGCAAATACTTCCAATGGTGCGCCGATGCCGGCTGGCAGCCGGAGCCTGACCAAGTGGTCTACCGGGGGAGCATCTACTTGGCCGAAACCGACAAGCAGGCCGATGATTGGCTGGCCAAACGCACGGCCATCGGGCCTGTGCCCGGCGGCATCGTGATGCGGCCCAACATCACTAGAGCGGTCAACGCTTCACGGGCCGGGGAAGAGTTCGACCTTCGCAACGTCCTCGCCGGCAGTCCGCAGGGAGACGTTGTCGGCGTGGCGCGGGGATTGAACTTCATGGGCGGCCCCGACAAGGTCGTGGAGCAGATCAAGCAGTTCCATGACGAGTGCGGCGCGGGCGTGGTGGACCTGTTTTTCCAGCAGCCCGGCGTCGACCACCGGGAGATCATGAAAGAGATCGACCTGTTCGGCAAGGAAGTCCTTCCCCGCATCCGGGAGTTTTAGGCAAGGCATGAAGTTGGTTGAGGCGGCGTTCACTCCGGGGAACGACTGGGGGAACACCGGGAGATTGACATGTCACTGAGGTCCGGCAATGGGGATACGGGCAGCGACCCGGTCCGTCTATTTCAATTGGATACCCGCGACATGGTCGTCATGTTGGACCCTTCGAGATGGGATGACTCCCTGCTGCGCGATGCGTTGGCCGCCAAGTACAAGGTCGCCAGGTTGCAACTGGCGCGGTATAACCTGTTGCGCCGGGACGGCAGGCCTCAGCAGGTCCAGGAAGCGGCCGAGTTGCTGATTAACGCAATCAACACGATGTCGCCCGGAGGGAAATATACCCTCGTCGCCGGGTCTGCCGCCGCCACCGTCGCCCTGTGGCTGGCCCTCATCGTGCCGGAAGCCGTGGAAGCGCTGGTCTTGATTTCGCCCGTCGTGGTCCTCCCCACGGGCAATCCGGTAACAGCGGACCCGGAGCAACTGGTGGCCCACCTGGAGAACGTTGACGGGTTGCTCCAGTTGGAGACCGATCAAACCGAGGCATTGAGCGCGCTCATCCAAGGCGGTATCCACGATTCGGAGTTGGAAGGCCGGCTGGAGCAGGTGTCTTGCGCTACCTTGGCAATCTTCGGCCTGAACGACCGGATGATTTCTCCCGAAGCGCCTCGGGTCTACCGGGAGAAGATGCCCAACTGCAACATCTGCTTGGTCTACGACGCTGGACACGCCATAGTCGCAGACCGCCCCGAAGCCTTAACTAGCACGGTCATGGACTTCGTAGAGCGGCGTGACACATTCGTAGTGGGCCGCCAGTCCAGCGAGATCAATCCCTAGCCAAGGCCCCAAGGCTGCCAACGGCCACGCCCGGAGCGTATCACAAGAGATGTCGAATCAATGCCCTACCTGACTCTGCCGGGAGTGGACTTGTGGTACGAGGATACCGGCGGCTCCGGCATCCCGGTTATCTTCCTGCACGCCGCTTCCGGCGCCTGCGAAAGCTGGGTGTACCAGATACCGGCCTTTACGACGGCGGGCTACCGGTGCATCACCTACGACCGGCGCACTTGGGGGCGTTCCAAGCCCACCGACCCGGACCTTCAGCCGGGCTTCATGGGCGACGACCTTCACGGGCTGGTTGAACACTTGGGGCTGGAGCGTTTCCACTTGGCAGCCACGGCGCAGGGGGGCATTGCCGCCCTAGACTACGCGCTGGACCACCCGGAGCGCATCCGCAGCCTGGTGGCTGCCAATACCATCGGCGGTGTGCAGGACGAAGATTACCTCGCACTCCAGACCCGGCTGAGGCCGCCGGAGATACAGCAGCTTCCTGTAGAACTGCGGGAGATTGGGCCTTCCTACAGGGGTACAGACCCGGAGGGCGCAAGACGCTGGTTGGAAATCGAGCTTGCCAGCCGGCCGTATGGCGTAGTTCCCCCTCAGCCTGTGCGCGACCCAATAACCTACGCCCGGCTTCAGACCATGCGCGTCCCAACACTCATCCTGTCGGGAGAAGCGGACTTGCTGTCTCCGCCGGCCCTGATGCGGATGCTGGCGGCCCATATTCCCGCCTGCCGTTTCACGCTGCTATCCGACGCCGGACACGCCGGCTTCTGGGAAAGACCGCACGTCTGGAACGGCTTGGTCCTGGAGTTCATCGGCCAATACTGAGCGGAGAAGTGGCGCGTGAGGACTTCCAATCACTAATCACTCCCCACTATTCACTCCTTTATGAGTAGTCCCAAGAGCGGAACCGCCGTGGCGATACTTTGATATAGGCTGCGCCTTGGCGCGGCTCCGTGGGAAGGTCCTGCTCCGGCGTTCCCCGCAGTCGTGCCGCCTCCCGTGCGTAATGCAGAATTTCTTCCGGGTCGGAATGCACCGTAGCCGTCCCCTGTATCATTACGCCCTTGATGTCCTGCCTCGACCTGCCGGTCTCGAGCAACAGGCTCACCTTGGGGTTGTTACGGATATTATCAAGCTTCAGCGTACCCTGTCGGACGCCCATCAGGATTTCATCTCCCAAGCGGAAATACCCCAACGGCACCGAGTGGGGATACCCGTCCGCTCCAATGCTGGTTAGCACAATCCATCCCGGCTTGCTGTCCAGAAACTCGTGGGCTTCCTGGCGGCTCATTCGGCGTGGCATTACATCATCTCCGTTATGGCCGTGAGGTTTCAGAACGAGTTTTGTAACTTCCCTCTCCAAAAAGGCGAGAGATAGGGTGAGGGCTGTTCTCCCTTAGAGCCTGCTTGAAAATTCCTGCATAGTAGCATGGGGAGACGTCCAACCCTATGTCCTAGGCAGGATGTATAAAATGATTTGTCGCGTCACATTATTCGAAAACGCTCTGTCTCAGAAGAAATTCCGCTTGCCGACTTCGTAAGTCTGGTGGAAGTCTTCATCGGACTCGGTGAAATAAATGATGGCTTCGATGAGAGTAATCACCCAATTCACAGGTATTCCGATAATGGTGCAGGTAAGAATTATGTGTATGAATCCAGCGCCGACGTAGCCCAGGTAAAACTTGTGGATTCCTAGTACCGTTTCCACTTGAATATGCCTTATATCGCATATCTGTTTCACCTGTTAATCATTCCCACCCGCGCAACCGGGAATCCAGAGTTAGAGGCAGCTTTACCGTATCAACAAATCTATTTGGAAACGGTACTAGGCCACCGATAAACAAAGCCAACATCCCGGCCGATACTTTGCTCTTACGCCCTGGGACTTGCTGATGACCGTATCCCGATGCACCCGACGAGTTAGACAAGTCTACGTAAATGGCAGTAGCGGTATCGGAGACGGCCTCAAAATCAACACGCAGTCCATTCTCAGGGTTCTGTGAGTCATTCCAATCTGAATCTCGAAAGGGGTATCGATGACCATCATCCCCGGAAATGACTCCTGATCTTGTGTCCGTAGAATAGTTCAATAATGACCCTTTCATAGCTCATCTCCTACATATTGGTGCCGCGCAGTCTATCGCCGGGAACGGGTTGTCTACGCTGGGAGATGGGCTTCAACCGCTCTCAAACATCATCGGTCATATCGTGACAGCGGTGCGCTGCCGTCATAAGACCGTCTCCTTACTCGGTTGCTTGCAGCGTTAGCCCGAATCCACCGATGGACACCGATAGACGGCGTGAGGACAGCGGAAGGGGAGTGAGGGAGTTACAAGCGCGATAATCCGGGCTCGAATTCGGGTAGACGGGAGGTTGGCGGGCGGTCTGCAGGCGCTTTTCGGGGCACCGATGGCGGCCTACAGTGGATGTGGCGAGCGAGATCGGCGGGACAGCATGCAGTAGGAGACCATTCCGGAGCGGGCTGGCGCGAGTTTGCGGGGACCTTCGGTTGTCCGGTGGTGGGTCAGTCGCCGACGGCGCCGTCAGGCTGGGAATGGAATGGCTCGCAGCCGGGCCAGGGCGCGGCTGAACTGGGTTTCCCAGGGCCAGCGCCGGGGGAGATGCAGAGTGAGGCGGCGCGCCGAGCGGGTGAGCCGCCCGGCGAGGGAGAAGAACCGCCGTCGCATGGTCTTGGTGGTTACCACCTGCTCTCCCAGGCCGAGCCGGGCCGTCCAGCGGGCCAGGTTGTGCGCCATCACCTGGACCGCCAGCCAGGCGGCGTTGGCGGCGAAGCGGCCCGAGGGGAGATGATTCAACCCTACGCCGTACTTGAGGTCTCGGATGGCGTTCTCGATCTCGGCGTGGCGGCGGTGGTTCGCCTCCAGTTCCAGGGTCTCCCCGTCCCGGTCGGTGATGAAGCCGTGATAGCTGTAGGTGGCGAAGAGGGCCAGCTGGGAACCGGGCGTGGGCCTCACCCGCCGGACGATGAGCCGCACCGGCGCGGCATCGGGCTCGCTCTGGAAGGGGATATAGGTGGTCTCCGCCACATCGGCGGCGCCGTCCATCCAGTAGGGAATCGGCGTCCAGGCATCTTCGGGTATGGCCTCGATGAGATTGTGCAGGCTTTTGTGCTGGCGGATGGTGATGGAGAAGCGCACGTCCAGCTTGCGGCAGACGGAGACCACGGTGTGGGTATAGAAGCCGCTGTCGGCCCGCATGGTGAGCTGTCCCCTGGCCCCGGCGTAGCGCACCCGCCCCACCGTCTCCCGCAGGAAGTGGGCGGCGCCCCGGGCGGTGTTGGCCCGGCCCTCGCGCAGCCGGGCCATCAGCACGTCGCCGGTGCCGGCGGCGACGGCCAGCAGCGGGTGATAGCCCCGCTTGCCGGTGTAGCCGTGGTGGCGGGCACCCTCCTTGGCCAGGCCGTAGGTCTCGCAGATGGTGGAATCGAGGTCGATGGTCAGGGGCGCATCGCCGGGTCCCGCCCCAGCGGCCCAGGCCCGGGCCAGCAGCTCGCGGCTCACCCGGTCCAACTGGCGGACATGGCCCCACCGGAAGCTGCGCAAGAAGGTACCCAGCGTGGATGGCGCCTTGACCGTGCTGCCCAGGGCGCAGGCCGTCCCTCCGGTGCGCAACACGTCGGCGTCGTCGATACAGTCGCCGCCCGCCAGCGCCGAGGCCACCAGCGTCATCATCTTATCGCCGGTGTTGGCTCGGCCTGGGGCGCGGCCCAGGTCGAGGCGCCGGTCAACCAGTTGGGGCAGGCCGAGATGCTGGGCCAGGGTGGACGGCAGGAGCAGCCCGGCATTGGCCACCAGGCGGTGATCGTCGAAGGCGATGCGGATGCGGTCGGGGTGGTTGCGTGGTAGCATCTATTGGGTGCTCCTTTCTGGGGTCGGCCTTCTGTCTCGAAAACCATTATCCCAGAAGCACAGGAGTACTTTCTTGTCTCTTCAGGACCCTGCTACACGCCCTCCTTCGGTGGATTCGGGGTTAGACCAACATCAAATCCTTGATTGATGACAGTCCCTAACCGGCCTTGGGGAACCCTCCGATTAGTTGCGCCGTATAACGCCGCAAGCCACACGGTTGCCGGTATCCGATTCCTCTTCGCCATAGGCGTCCGGTTTTTCATGCACGATTATCGCGGAGCCGTCCGAGTCGAAAACTGAATGGTCCGCGTCCGTCTCCAGGCTGATATCGTCGGTGAAAAAGTCGGCGCGGGCTGAACCGTCGAGCGCCGCATAGATGTTGGGCAGGTCGCCGCCATGCCCTGCCGCGTGCTTATCCCGCTTCCAGTCAGGATGTATAAATCCGTGTTGCGTGTCTTGGGGGTTGAAGTGGCCGCCCGCGGCTGCGAAGTCGGGCGTACAAGCTCCAACGGCGTGAACAGTGAAAGCATGGCCTCCAAGGGTCAGTCCATGCACCTCGGGGGCTACCAGCACCCCGCGGTCCACTGCGTCATCATTACGGTCCCCATCGGATCGCCGGACGATGACTCCAGAACGACTGTAGCACTGGTCCCTATGTTCTGTGTACCTGCTTGGCCGGACCGGGCGGCCGCCAGTGTCACTACAACCGCCAGCACAACGGCCGGAACTATGAGTACGACGAAAAGAGTAGGGTTCAGTCTTCGAATTATTTGGCAGACCTCAACAGTAGCTTTAGGATTGTCTCGATCGCAGCAAGCCCCTTGGCGTCCTTCTCCTGCATATATGAGAGCGTCGTATTAGTTTACACCACCAAGACATCCGCATGAACCACTGCGCATGGTACAATGGCCCCGCATTTCAACCCCAACATACACCCAGGCTTTGAAGCGGAGCGGGCCCGTCATGTACTTTGATTCCCGGCGGTCTACGGTAGTAGCGACACATGGAATGGTGGCGACAAGCCAACCCTTGGCGGCGGTGGCCGGGTTGCGCGTTCTGATGGAAGGCGGCAACGCCGTGGACGCCGCTATAGCCGGGGCTGCCGTGCTCAACGTGGTGGAGCCTGTATCCACCGGGGTGGGCGGGGATATGTTCGCTCTGGTCTGGAACAACAAGGAGAAATCGGTCCGCGCCATCAACGGCAGCGGCCGGGCTGCGGCGGGAGCGTCCCTCGAAGCCCTCCGTCAACAGGGCCACGAAAAGATGCCCCATCGAGGCGTCCACTCCGTCACCGTGCCGGGAGCCGTCGACGGTTGGGAGAAGTTACTGGAAAGCTGCGGCACCATGCCCATGTCGAAGCTGCTGGAGCCCGCCATACAATACGCCGAAGAGGGCTTCCCTGTCTCCGACATCATCGCCTTCCAGTGGTCGCACATGGTGCCCCTGTTGTCCCAACTGCCGTCCGGCCAGGAAATGCTTTTGGACGGTCGCCCCCCCGGACACGGGGAGATAATGCGCATCCCTACCTTGGGGCGTACGCTGCGAACGATAGCCGAAGGCGGTTCCGAGGCTTTCTACAAGGGCGAAATCGCGGAAAAGATGGCCTCTTTCGTCCAGGAACATGGGGGATGCCTCTCCACTGAAGACATGGCCAACCACACCACTGACTGGGAGGATCCCATTTCCACCGGCTACCGGGGCGTCACCTGCTGGGAGTGTCCGCCCAACGGCCAGGGCGTCGCGGCCTTGGAGGCGTTGAACATCGCAGAGGGCTTCGACATCGCGGGCATGGGTTCCCAGACTGCCGACACCTACCATCACCTGATCGAGTCGATGCGGTTGGCCTTCGCCGACGCCTTCCAGTACGTGGCCGACCCCGGTCATGTTCAGGTCCCCACAAAAGAATTGCTGTCCAAGGAGTTCGCCGCGAAGCGCCGTGACTTGATCGACCCGAAGCGCGCCATGAGCACCGTTCCCTACGGCAGGGTGCATGGCGGCAGCGACACCATTTACCTGAGTGCCGTGGACGGCGATGGCAACGCCTGCTCCTTTATATACAGCATCTACTCTAACTTCGGCAGTGGGATGGTGGTGCCCGGCACCGGTATCGTGCTGCACAACCGGGGTTCGCTCTTCTCGTTGGTCCCCGGCCACGCCAACGCCCTCGCGGGCGGAAAGCGGCCCTACCATACCATCATTCCCGGATTAGCTACGAAAGATGACGAACTGTTCCTGTGCTACGGAGTCATGGGCGCGTTCATGCAGCCCCAAGGACACCTGCAAGTCGTCAGCAATATCGTGGACCATGGCATGGACCCCCAAGCGGCTCTCAACGCCCTCCGTTTCATCGTCACCGAGGAGGACGTGGCTCTGGAGGAAGGTCTGCCGTCGGAAGTCTTGGACGACCTGACAAAACGCGGCCACAACACCCGTACCATCAGCGGGTACTACCGCGGCATGACCGGCGGCTTGGGCGGGGCCCAGCTTATACAGCGAGACCCAGAGTCGGGTGTCCTCCGGGGCGCGTCCGAACCGCGAAAGGACGGCTGCGCCGTCGGTTGGTGACGGACGGCGCGGGAAGAAGGATCTAGAAACTATCTTAAAACTTGTCGCAGCACCCACCCCGTCATTCCACCGTCCACCCCGTCATTCCACCGTCCACCCCGTCATTCCCGCGCAGGCGGGAATCCATAGGCTTGAACCATCGACGAGTGGGATGCCAGCAGAGCGAGCTGGTTTTGAGATAGTCACTTAGGCATCCGTCATCGGCAGCTAACAGCGAGGTAAACGAATGTCACAACAGAAAAACAACCGCTCCTGGTACTCCAAGTACTATCGGGAAATAGATGTCCTTCACGGGTTGCAGACCCGTCCCGAGGAGCGTGACTGGTTGCTCTCGGTCCCCAAGGAAGACGTAAAGCCCACCCAAGTAGTCCTTTACCTTGGCTGCAACATCCTGCGCACCAGCCACTTGGTAAGGACGGTGATGGACGTCTTCAAGCTGCTGGACGTTGACTTCGTCGCCGTGGGCGGTGCTGCCTATTGCTGCGGCATCCAGCACTACAACCGGGGCGACGAAGCGGCGGCCCAGTCCGTAGCCGCAACCACAGTCCAGAACTTCGAGAAGTTCAGCCCCGAACGGGTGGTCATGTGGTGTCCTTCCTGTATTTCCTATTATGACGACATTATGGACATGCGGAACGAGTTTTCCTTCCAGCACGCCACCGAGTTCCTGGTGGAGAACCTGGACAAGCTCCAGTTCCAACCTCAGCCCGAGGCGAAGGTCAGCCTCCACTACCACACCGGCAGACCCCAGTCCGACGAGGAAGCCCGGTGCGCCTTCAAGCTTCTGTCGGCGCTGCCGGGTCTGGACGTGGTTGACCTGGGCACCGACGTCAGGCTCGCCCGTCATTGCACTGACGCCGTGCGCGAAAAGCTGGGGCCGGAGATCTGGGACGGCATGGTGGAAGACTCGTTCCAGAAAGCCGTGGACGACGGCGTGGACATCTACTCCACCCTTTATCACGGCTGCCAACGAAAGCTGTGCGACTACGAAAAGCAATACCCCCTGCAAGTGGAGCACTATCTCACTCTGGTGGGGCGTGCCTTGGGCATAGAGCACGAGGACCAGTACAAGAAGCACATGCTGCTAGGCGACGCCAACGCCATCATGGCCGACACCAGCCCTTGCGCCGTCGCCAGCGGCGTTTCCCTGGCGGAAGCCAGGTCCGTGATCGAGCAGACTTTTGTAAGCTAGGAGGTTTCCTGATGCCGGAAGAAGGATACGCTCACCCTGAATTTCTGACGGACGCCGAATGGGTCGATGCTCACCGGAATGACCCCAATGTGGTCGTGGTGGACACCGACGTTGACGCCGCCTATAACCGGGCGCATATCCCCGGAGCGATGATTGTTCCCGACAACTTCGAAAAGGACCCCGACACCGGCCGGGTGCACATCCTTGCGCCTGAAAAGTTCGCGGCCATGTGCCAGGGTTTGGGCATCGGCGACGACACGCTGGTGGTCACCTATGACAACTCCCAAAGCCTCTACGCTGGCAGGCTGTGGTGGGCGCTCAACTACTACGGGCACACCAACGTCAAGGTGCTGAACGGGGGCTGGCGCCAATGGGTGTCGGAAGGGCGTCCGGTGGAAGCCACCAGGCCCGGTCCGGGAACGGGCGTCACTTTCACCCCCAAGGCCAACGAAGCCATCATGTGCCGCATGGACGAACTCAAGGCCACTCACAGCAACCCCGACGTGGTGGTCTGGGACGTCCGCACCGACGGCGAGTGGGACGGGACCGCTGATCGGGGCAACAAAAGAAACGGCCACGTTCCCGGCGCGGTCCACTTGGAATGGTTCAACATGATGGACCGGGATACCCACCAATTCAAGCCCGCCGAAGAGATTCGCCGCATCCTGTCAGAACACGGCATCACACCCGACAAGACGGTCCACTCCTATTGACAGGGCGGCATCCGTTCGGCGAACGGAAACTTTGTCCTGCAACTGGTGGGCTTCGAGAAGGCCAAGAACTACGACGGCTCCATGGGCGAATGGGCCAATCAGGAAGACACCCCGCTGGAGGTATAAGCGGCGCAGTGCGCCATCTCCTATGACATTTGCTCGTTGACCCGGACAGTTGGGTGCCTTTACGATGAAAGCCCCTTAAACCCTTGAAGCGGGCCGTTGGCTTACTGAACGGACACAGTGACCAACGGCCTGTTTCGTTAAATGGCCTGCGGGTCGCCGCTGTTTCTTGAAAATGCGAACGGAATAAAGAAGCAGTGAATTTGTTATCAGGCTGATAAATTGGAACCGGAAAATGAGTGGTGGAAAAGCAGGTGGCTGGTACGCCACGTAGTATTTGTACCAGTAGGTACTTTCATAGCGACATACCTGCTGTCTCTGCCCTTTGGAGTGGGTCTCTGGAACAATGCCAAGGACATAAAAACTGCATCGGATGTAGTAGACTTAGGGGCAGTTGTTTACACGACAATTGCAGTGCTGACCGAAGGGAGTGTCAGGATGATATGGTGGGCGCTTGACCAGAGACGAAAGTGGCGGGCAAAGATGCGGGAGGAAGCAAAGGCTGAAGCCGTAGCGGAAGTTGTAGCGGAAGTTCTGACCTCAGGGCGTGCCGCAGCAAACGCCGGCGAAACGCTGGAAGAGTGGTTGGAACGCCTGGAAGATGCACACGCCAAGGGCGACTGATGCGCCTGCTTCCCACCACAGCACAATGATGAGGCCAAGACGTGATAGTCTTGGCCTCATTTTTGGGCGTCAATCGTTGGCCGCCTGCGCCTCCGGCACACGGGCCGAAAACACGTCGTACAACTGCCCCGCCTGCTCAACCACCGTCGGCACGTCCTCAGCCAACAAGTAACCCCCGTCAATCAAGGACCGGGCAGCTTGTTGGACTTGCTCCAAGTAGCGGTTCTGTCGCATTTAGCGGGGTAGGCCCTTATAGTAGCACTCGTTGAGACGTCCGAAAAGTGTACTCACGTTGGAAACATCCCAACGTGAGTACAGGAGTGGCAAAATGATTCAGCCAGATAACCCACTGGACAGGAGAATCGCCGTCATGGACGCCTTCAATTATTCACATATATCCGGATGCGTCATGCCGCATGAGACCTGCGGTGTTCTGGAACCACTGGGTGAAGTCGACACAGTTTGCCATGTGTACAGTAATGCTTCTGTTTGGCAGATGCTGCCGGATGATCAAGACAACGAAGTGAGTCACGAAGGGTGCGGCGGCTATCACATATGGGTGTTTTGTCATTGTCGTTGCACTATGGTAAAGGTTGAATTGGTCCAGAAACGAGGCGAACCGGGCTTAGTCATAGGGAGTTGGAATACCCGCGTCGCTGCCCACCGTTGGGCCAAGGCTCACCTACCCGATGTCGGAATGGTCAAGGTTTGCCGTGGATATTGCGACATCGGAGCGGACCCAAGCCTACCCGCGTAAATCCACCGAGCCGTAAAGGGTTGACGATGGTTAGCAGAAAGGAAACCGTAGCTTGGATGATGAATGCGTGGAAGGACGACCCCACCGTCGTCCGGGCCAAGTACCCTGAAACCCTGTGCGCCAACACCATCACGATGGGTGCAGCTGGCGATCAGAAGCAACTTAACGTTGTGGCTTTCGGGAACGCCTACGAGCGATTCGCCAGCGAAACGAAGGCTCAATTGGCGGAAGAGGCAAAGGCCCAAACTGCCGAGATGATCAGTACTATCCAGGCCCTGCAGACGCAACTTGGCGTGCGCGACAGGGAAGTGAGCGACGCCAACAGGGCAATCCAGCGGCACTTGGAAACCATCAACAGGCTGGACCGGGAAAACATTGTCTACCAGCTACGGGCTGGAGTCCCCACTGACGAAATAGCGGGAGTGGGACAGGCAACAAACTAAACCTGTAAATCGGCAACTCTCATAACCTACGCGGCGGGGTGATGCCCTGCCGCGTTTCTGATTACATCCGAGGAATATCATGGGCCATTTATGCGGTTCAACCTGCAAGCGCAAGACGGGCGACCGTTGCGAGACGTGTCGGCGTCCAGGTGGGGAGTATAAGGTTCTCACCATAGACCCCTCAAAGAAAGAAACTCGACGCCAACACGCTACGCCGGTAGAAATCGGCGCGGCGGTTGATATGTACTTTGACGGCATTTCCTACCGGCGGACTGCCGAGAACATTGGAGACTACTTTGGACGCCCAACTAATGCCACCACGGTCTACCGCTGGGTCAAGGAACAGACCGCCCGCGCCAAAGAGGTTGTCGAGGGCAGCAAGGTTGAGACCGGCCCCGAATGGGTGGCCGATGAATTGCAAGTAAGGGTAGGTGGGGGAAAGTATTGACTGTTCAATGTGATGGACTCTAAAACGCGATTCATCCTTTCCGCCTACCTTTCCCGCGAGCGAACTACGAGAGCGACCGCTACCGCCCTCAGTTTGGCGCGTGAACGAGCCGCCAACGCGCCGAAGGAAATCAAGACGGACGGGCTGACTTCCTATCAGAGTGGAGTACGCATTGCCTTTCCCTTGCATCCCGTCAAACACGTTGTGAGTCAAGGTATCCGGGCCAGAATCAACAACAATCTCAGCGAACGTTTGCAAGGCACATTCCGCGACCGCGACAAGACGTTACGCGGGCTGAAACGTCGGGACAGCGGGCAGGCGCGTACCTTGACGGCCTGGTCTCAACTACAACTATTTCCGGCCACATGAAGGGCTGGCCGGCAAACGGCCAGCCGAAAGCGCCGGGGTGATTATCCCCTTTGAGAGTTGGCGGGATGTGGCCGGTATGAAGGAACGCAATGAATAAGCAACAACCACCAAAGGTGGGAGAGTGTTACTGCGGGTGCGGGGAATCAACGCAACAACACTTCGCTTCGGGACATGACCTTAGTGCAAAATCATTCGTTATCGAAGCTGAGTACGGCAGCACCGCCGCATTTCTGTTAGCGCACGGTTACGGGCCGGAAGGCAAGAAGGCCCAAAGCCCGTAGCTACCCCGCAAAATGAAACAGAACCCAAGTAGCCGTCCCTGGTGGGGTAAAGCTCCTCCACCGATTGGCGTGGGTCTCCTGTAGATGACCGGGCTTCAACCGTTGCCGGGAAAGGAATAGTCGAACCCCGCAGCGTTCCGCCGGACGCGCCGCCCGTGGACATGACTTGGTCCGCGCCGCCGATGTCCGGGTGGCACACATGCTAATATATTTCACATGCAGGTCGTGATTGGTGTCGACGGATGTAAACGCGGTTGGGTATTTGTCCGCCTGGGGAACGGCGCGTTTACGTCCGCAGTGTTTTATGAGCACTTCGCCGCCGGCGTCGGTGCGTCAGGTGACGCGACCGTGATCGGCGTGGATATTCCAATCGGTTACCCATCCCCGCCCGCCCTGCAGCGCGCAGCCGATGGCGCCGCCCGCGCCATGGTGAGGCCCCTCACGTCCAGCGTCTTTCCGACACCACACCCCGGTGTACTCACGGCGCCGGACTGGAAAACCGCGAATGCCTTATCGCGTGAATTGACCGGAAAGGGTCTCTCCATGCAGAGCTTCGATCTCATGCCGAAGATCCTCGAGGTCAAGCCCATAGCCACGCGGAACGAGCGCGTTTACGAAGTGCATCCCGAGGTGTCGTTTCAGGCGCTCGCGGGTCATCCCCTAACGTCCAAAAGCAGTGGAACGGTCATGCAGAACGGCGCGCATTGCTGGTGGCGGTCGGTATAGTGATCCCCGACGCGCTGCTGACAGGGGTATGTATTTCATTTGGGACTTTACGCAGTTGAACGTGAGACCGCATAGTAGGGTAGGCTTGCTCAAATACAAAACCGCTCCCAAATGCTCACTATCGGGCCCATTCCGTATCGGACCCATTCCGTCATTCCGGCGTAGGCCGGAATCCAGGGGCGGTGGGGCCGGTTCGTAGCTATAATCTCAATTTTACATACCCTTGTCAGCCGACGCGCTGGGAGACGCGGGGACCGCCGCCGCGGACGACATTCTTGATGCGGCCGTGGCAGCTTGGAGTGCCAGCCGCATCGCCGCGGGAGAGGCGATCTCACTGCCATCATCGCCCGAGCACGACGACGACGGCCGCCGAATCGCGATCTGGTACTAAACTAATGCGAAAGTGGGACCTACATGTGGGGCGATGAGACTCGGCTGTAACGCTCTCGCGGCCCTCCTCGCAGCAGGTTGGTCACTTGAGCGAACCCAGGCAGATAGAAATAGCCCACGGTGATCTCCGCGCTGTGGGGCTGGACGTTGGCCTCATTGAGGACCCGCCGCAACAGTTCCACGGATTGCGGGTCGGTGGTAGCGCGTATGATCGTCAAATGTCTAACTCTATCCACCCAGCATGGCGGCGATGTCTTTCGGCAAGTCGACGTTATTTTGCTGTTCAAAGTTCACCTTAGGGGCAATTGCAGTGCTGACCGAAGGGAGTGTCAGGATGATATGGTGGGCGCTTGACCAGAGACGAAAGTGGCGGGCAAAGATGCGGGAGGAAGCAAAGGCTGAGGTAAAGGCTGAAGTCGTAGCGGAAGTTCTGACCTCAGGGCGTGCCGCAGCAAACGCCGGCGAAACGCTGGAAGAGTGGTTGGAACGCCTGGAAGATGCACACGCCAAGGGTGACTGATGCGCCTGCTTCCCACCACAGCACAATGATGAGGCCAAGACGTGATAGTCTTGGCCTCATCATTGGGCGTCAATCGTTGGCCGCCTGCGCCTCCGGCACACGGGCCGAAAACACGTCGTACAACTGCCCCGCCTGCTCAACCACCGTCGGCACGTCCTCAGCCAACAAGTAACCCCCGTCAATCAAGGACTGGGCAGCTTGTTGGACTTGCTCCAAGTAGCCGTCCCTGGTGGGGTAAAGCTCCTCCACCGATTGGCGTTGGTCTCCTGCAGATGACCGGGCTTCAACCGTTGCCGGGAAAGGAATGGTCGAACCCCGCAGCGTTCCCCCGGACGCGCCTCCGGTGGACATGACTTGATCCGCGCCGCCGATGTCCGGGTGGCGCAGGTTCCAGCCGGTGTAGGTCGCCAACGGCGCCGATATGTAGGGCAGCGGAATGCCCGCCAACTCGTTGCCGTTCTTGTCTACGGCGGGGACCAGAGTTGGAAAAGGCTTGCCCACCTCTGCCGGTATTTTGGTCGGCACACCTGGATCGACGCCGAAGTCCAGCCTTGCAAAACGCCGCAGGTGGGCCGGGCTGTTGACCCCGGGAATGCTGCCTATGGTCTTCAACGCCGTTTCCGGCGTCACCGCAGTGCCGTCGTCCAGCCTCGGATACCGGCTGGGCGGGGGAAGTTCCCCGGACGTTACCCACTTGTCCAGGTTCGTCAAAGCAGCCCGGAGCAACGGGCGGTAGTCCAAGCAGTTCACCAACTGCTGGGTCCGGTACCCGTCGGCGTCGTTGTCGGTAAGGGGCAAACTCCCCAATCCGTGCTGGGTCCCGGCCAGCAGGTAAACCCTCACCTCTTCCGGGAGTTCCAAGTCCTGTTTCCCTCCCAGATCGACGTGCACCAGGGCGCAGTGCCCTGCCCAGTATTCCGACGAGGTGTTGACGTACATGATCTTGGGCAACGGCCCCTTGGCGGCCAGTCGCGTCAGCAGACCGTCGGTCAGGCCGGTCTCGCCGTCGGTCTGGTCGGTGTCGCTGAAGGGGAACAGGCTGTTGGTGCTTCTCGACGCTTGGCTCGAAGGCTGGCCGAACCGCTGGTTGAACTCGCCCCGCTTTGCGCCGGCGACGTGAGGGATGAAGCCGTCGAAGACGGTGTTGCCGTCCTGGTCATGGTTTACAGCGATATGCAAAAACTGCCGCAGGAACCGCCCGCTCTGAGACACACCGAAGGCGTAGGCCTTGTCTATCTCTCCGGCGCAGGGGTTTCCGCTGCCAGAGTCCGCACTCCGCAGAAACGCGGCGATGTCCCGCGTGGCCAAGTGACCCAACCCCACCACCGGAGCCCCCGTGGTGGAATAGATAACCTGGTACACCTTGCCCGGTACAAAGCCCGACTCCAAATACACATGGCTGGCGTTCGGTACCTTGCGCTGGCCTTCGAGCCGGGCGAAAGCCCATTCCTGCCGGGGAATAACCCGCTCAGGCCCGTCCTCGTGGTCCTGCACCGTCATAACCGCGTTCCAGTCCTCCAAGTGGTTGGAGGCGTAGGGCCGGTGTAACCTGTCTGACAAAAACTGGACTTGGCCGGGCACGTGAGGTTGGACTGTTACCACGATCGTCCCGGAAACTGGTCGTCCGTTCTCCCGCGCATCGGGCGCGTTAATCCGAAGCAGACCGGGCGCGTCGGGGACGTCATGCTGCCACCCGCACCAGACGACGGTGTACCCCTCGCACATCAGGAACCCGTTGCCCGGGTCAGGAGGGGCATCCGGCGCCACTTCAGGTGCGCTGTTAATGTTCCTGAGAGCCAGCGCCTTGCCCCGGTTGAGCACATCCAGGAGCAGCCTCCGGTTGCCCCGCGCCGGGTTGGTTGCCCGAAGGATACGAAAGTCCGACGAGAAGGTCACTTGGCCCTGTTCGTTCCTGGGGGCCAGCTTCAGATCGGCAATCGTCTCGTTGGCCGGATGTTCGGGATCGACGGCAAAATGGACCGTCCCGTCCAGTTGTTCGTAAGACCCCACGTCACCAAACTCCTGCCCTTGGGCAAATGGGACACGCGACTTGACCTCAATCTTCGTAACAGGCATCGCTTAACCCTCCGGAACTGAATTGCTTTCTCTCGGATAACGCCTAATAGTGGATCGCTCGGCCCGCCCCGCCTCCGGCGGCAATGGTATCGCCGTTGATTGCCACGGACTTTGGCGATGCAAGGAACGCCACGATGTATGCGATCTCCTGCGCATCTATCATCCGGCCTATAGCAATCCCTTGGGCCATTCTCTTTTCGGCTTCGTCACCACTGATTCCTTCCCTCTCCGCCAACTCTGACACCATACCGGGCGTCCTTTCGGTGCGGATCAAGCCGGGATGTACGACGGTGACGTTGATTCCAAACGGTCCCAGTTCGTCGGCCATGTTCTTGGTCATAGCGGCTACAGCTACATTCCTGATGCTGCCCACCACCGACCCTGACTGCCGGGCCGCCAGTCCGCTGATGTTGATGATTCGGCCCCAGCCTTGCTGCCGCATGTAGGGGGCCACCTCTTTGGCGCAACGGATGTAGCCCATTACCTTGGTGTTCATCTGCTCCCAGAAAAGCTCCTCGGTGGTCCCTGCCAGGTTGGGCGCTGGCCCGCCTCCGGGCCGCGCGGCGTTGTTCACCAGTATGTCCACCCGGCCCAGCTCAGTGGCGGCTTGGTGCACCATCGCCTGTACCGCTTCCTCGTTGGTCGTATCGACAGCTATGGGAATTATGCGTCTGCCGGTCTCGCCGGCCAATTCCCGGGCGGTCTCCTCCAAAGCTTCCCGGCCCCTGGATGCGATGACCACATCCACCCCTTCCTTCGCCAGCTCACTGGCGATGGCCTTGCCGATGCCGCGGCTGCCCCCGGTCACGATTGCAGTTTTCCCGCTAAGTTCCAAGTCCATGCTTTGCTTTCACTCCTGCTGATTTGGCCTGAGTCTATCACTATTGACGCCGCCGGGGAATTTTCACACTCGAAACCGGACATCGCCAAGAAACGGCGCGATTATAATGGCTGAGGCCATCGCACCACGGCAACGAGCATTTTACTCTCCCTAAGCACCCCAAAGGCGGGCCAACATGGCTTATGTCAACCTGATTCCCGACCGGTACACCAAGCATACCTTCGACCCATCTCGATACGAAGGACTTGAGCCGGTTTCCTCTCGAGGAACCGTCATCGAAGTCTGCACCGACGGAGTGTCGCTGGACCTATCGGGGGGCGTGCTGGATGGCGAAGGCTCTGGCGGAGTAGGTATTTGGGTCCACGACTGCGAGAACGTCACAGTCATGAACGGCGTGGTCATAGGCTTCCACTACGGCATTCACGCCGATAACGTGACCAACCTGAACATCCAAGGCTGCGTAGTGTCTGACAACACGAACCCCCCGGACGCCGGCTGGCTCTCCGATACCGAAGCGCCGGTCGAGGAAGGGTTCGGC
The DNA here is from genome assembly GCA_965261795.1 of Dehalococcoidia bacterium. Taxonomy (GTDB): domain Bacteria; phylum Chloroflexota; class Dehalococcoidia; order Lucifugimonadales; family UBA3495; genus CBDCFV01. Next base: position 1,953,375 of record OZ253476.1, on the reverse strand, counting down.
GGCGGCATATATCTCTACAACGTCTCGCACAGCGTCATAGAGAACAACCAAGTCAACAACAATTTCAACGGCATCAGCTTGGTCCGGTCGGAACACAACGTGATCGGCGGAAATCACGCCTCCTACTGCGGCAACGTGGGGATTTACCTGCTGACGTCCAGCCACAACGAGGTGTTGCACAACCTGGCGGAGCACTGCATCCGTTACACCGACCGTTTCTGGTGCGACACCGCCGACTCTGCGGGGATTCTGTTGGAGAACGGCTCCAACCATAACCGGATAATTGGCAACAGCCTGCGCTACAGCGGCGACGGGTTCTTCATCCGCGGAGGCAATCGGACCCCTTCCAACCACAACCTCATCTCCGGCAACGACGCCAGCTACTCGCCCAACAACGCCTTCGAGGCCGTCTTCTCCGCCCACAACACCTTCGAAAACAACGTAGCCAACTTTTCCAACTACGGCTTCTGGCTGGGCTATTCAACCAACACCACGGTTAGGGGGAATGAGATAAAGGCCAGCCGGTTCGACGGCATCGCCATCGAGCACGGGCAAGACAACCGGATTGAAGACAACCGGATTGATGGAAACCGGAACGGCATCCGCCTTTGGAGCGGCCCCGCGACAGAAGGACAGGCGAGCCTGGACTTGCCGCCACGCAACTACGCCATTTCAGGAAATCGGATTAAGGATTCCCGAGACTGCGGGATATTGGTAACGGAAGACCATGAAGTCAGTCTCAAGGAAAACGATTTTCAACGCAACCGGAGGGACTACGTGAGCCAGCCTGTCTGATTTAAGCGACCTCTACCTGTCGTCTGGCAGGCGAGTGGCAACCGTACCCAGGGACGGAGGTGGCCAGTCCCCGGTCAGGTAGTCGTAAAGGTTGGCGGCGCTGATGCGCATTACCATCGGTGCCAGCCCTTCCTGCTCCATGTCCATAGGATACCTGTCGGTCAGCTTGGTCAGGCTTGCAACCGCTTCATCCTTGGACATGCCCCGGTTTACTGCGTCCTGCACATAGTCCTTCCATTCCATGATGAAGGCGCCCTGCTCGTCCAAGTAACCCTTGTCACAGATGTCGCCGTGGCCCGGCACCAAAATCTCTTCATCCAGCTTGCGCAGGGACTCCAAGGCCGCCAGCCACAGGTCAGGATTGGCTTCGTGCAGCCAAGTCTGTACTTTATGAAAGATGTTGTCGCTGGTGAAGACTACTCCTTCCTCTTTAACGGAGACGGACGCTTGATAAAGAGTATGGCCCGGCATGTGGACCATCTCAAAGGTATGGTCTCCAACGTGCAGTGTCATGGAGTCCTGAAACGTGATGACCGGAGGGTTGGCCCGGTACCCTTCGAGTAAAGCCGGCTCTTCCGGCCCGAAGGTGCCCACCCTGGCGGCGTGGTCGGCCATGTCGGTGTTGAGGATGCGGGTCCTGACGCCCTCGTGGGCGATGACCGGGGCATCGAAAAAGGCGTTGCCGGTCCAGTGGTCGCCGTGCGGTTCGGTGTTGATGATATACCGCAACTGCCCGCGCTTTTCTATTTCAGCCTTTAGCCGCATGGCGGTGCTGGGCTTGTGCGGTGTGTCTATCAAGACAATGCCGTCGGAGGTGGTCACGAAACCGAAGTCACAGCCCCTTGCCTCAGTTTCCACGAATACATTGCTGGTCAGTTGCCGCACGGTCAGACCTCCTGCAACCCGGATAACTTCGGGACTTCAATTCCAGCGAGCTTACTTCAGCCGTAAGCCAGCGTCAATCAGGGTTCCTCCCCCAAACAGGTTTCAGGATTCCCATCCTCAGCATCCTTTAATCTTGATAATCCTATTCAGGCATTTGCCGCCGGTAAAGACCCTGCCAAACGGTTCGCTCAGCGTTGACTGTAGATTTGCCGTGTGATAGCCTAACCGGACTGACCTGAAAATATATCCCTACTTGTATGGTCCCCTAAGGAGCGTTGAGCTAATGCAAGTCACCGAACTGGCAATCGAACGGCTTCGAGAAGTCATGGAAGAACAAGGGGAAAACGACAGCTCCCTTCGAGTCATTGCTATGCCGGCGGAGACCGGAGGCGTCCAGTACATGTTGACCATGGAAAAAGAGACCCAACCCGATGACACGATTCTGAGCTTGGAAGGCGTCAATTTCTTGATGGACTCGGACAGCGCCCCGTTCTTGGAAGAAGCCACTATAGACTTCGTTGAGAACTTGGGGGGAAGAGTGGGGTTCGTCATCAATAACCCAATGTTCGCTGCGGCTGGCGGTTGTGGTTGTGGCGGCGGTGGCTGCGGATGTGGCGGCGGCGGTGGCGGTGGTTGTGGAGGCGGCGGCGGCGGCGGTTGCGGTTGCGGCGGCCACTGATACATCGGTTTAAACTCGGACCACTTTGGAGGGCCGCTACGATGCGGCCCTCTTTTCGTTTCGCCCGTCATTCCCGCGAAGGAACGTCACCCCCGCGCAGGCGGGGGCGGGAATCCACCGCACCGTCGCCGCTGGACAGACAATCTGAAACGGAACACTGCCGGCAATAACCGTCAGCTTGACGCTTTGTGCCTCCCCCGACATAATCAAGCGAACTTCTCTGTCGCAAAACCCGTCCGCAGGAGGTCCCGATGACCACCACACCCCACGGCGTCAACTACCAGTCCCACCGCCCCGTCGTCATGGGGCTTAACGGCATGGTCTCATCCGGGCACCCCCTGGCGTCCCAAGCCGGCATAAGCATTTTGCAGAAGGGCGGCAACGCCGTTGACGCCGCCATAGCCACCGCGGCCGCTTTGAACGTGGTGGAGCCGCTTATGTCCGGCATCGGCGGCGACGGCTTCGTCATGGTGTATTGGAAGGATGCGGACCGGATCGACATCTGCAACGGCACCGGCGCGGCTCCCTACGCCGCAACCAGGGAGCGTTATTTGCCCGACGGGATACCCATGAAGGGAATGCTGAGCGTGTCAGTCCCTGGGCTGTTGGATAGCTGGCTGTCCAGTCATGCCAAGTACGGTGTGTTGTCTCTGGGAGAGGTATTGGCCCCCGCTATCGACCTGGCTGCCAACGGTTTCCCCACCAGCCACGTTCTGTCGCAGGCCATAGCCTCCGATCCTCTGTTGCGCAGTTTCCCAACGTCCAAGGCGGTGTTTACGAAAGACGGCCGGCCATTGCGGCCCGGAGAGATTCTGAGGCAGGAAAACCTGGCGCGCACTTTCCAAGCAATAGTTGACGGCGGCAGGGACGCCTTCTACCAAGGCGACATAGCCAGGGCCATCGTGAAGTTCAGCGAAGAGCAGGGCGGCCTGCTCACCATGCGGGACCTGGCCGACTCCCATTGCCGGTGGCAGCAGCCCATCTCCACCACCTACCGCGGACACACCGTATATGAAGCGCCACCCAACTCCAGCGGCCACATACTGCTCCAGGAACTTAACATGGTGGAGCAGTTCGACCTCAAGTCCATGGGTTGCAACTCTCCCGAGGCGATTCACCTGATGGTGGAAGCCAAAAAGCTGGCCTTCGCCGACCGCGAAACCTATGTCGCCGACCCCGAATACTTGGACATTCCCATCGCGGGGCTGGTCTCCAAGGACTACGCCAAGGAACGGGCCAAGTTGATAGACCCGGAGAGGACAGCCCACGAAGTGGCCGCCGGAGACCCGTGGCGGCATCAGGGAGTTGCCGGTAAACTTCGGGGAACCCTGGCCACCACCGGGGTGGGAGGCGCTGAGGAGGACACTACTTGCTTTGCCGTCGTCGACCGGTGGGGCAACGCCGTTTGTCAGTTGCAGAGCATCCAGAGCGCTTGGGGTTCCAGCCTCATCGCCGGGGACACCGGCGTATTGCTTAACAATCGCATGACCTACTGGCACCTCGAAGAAGGCCACGTTGACTGCCTCCGGCCGGGAAGGCGGGTACGCCACACCATGAACCCCGTGATGGTGTTCCGACCGCCCAGCGGTGAGCCTGTTGGGGTAAACTCCAACTCAGCGGCGGACGGCATGGGTCTGGGACGGCTTGCGCTGGTTTGCGGCACGCCGGGCGCGGATACTCAAGTTCAGACCAACATGCAGGTGATTACCCATGTGCTGGACTTTGGAATGACGGTCGCCGAAGCGGTGGAAGCTCCGCGCTGGCGGAACACCCACAACCCCACCGAGTCGACTTTCCCTCACATCTCTCCCAATGAACTTCACATGGAGAGCCGCTTTTCCCCGGAGACAAGGGCCGAATTGGAGAAACGTGGTCATACCCTCAACATCATGGGGCCGTGGGAGGCCTCTGGCAGCGAAGTGATGATATGGGTGGACCAAGCTAACGGCGGGCTTCACGGCGCTTCCGATCCCAGGCGCGACGGCTATTCGGTAGGTTGGTAAGCAGCGGCATATCAACCTCCCTTGGTAAACCCTGGGCGGCAAAGCGCGACAAATAACCGGCCGCCGCGACTGTGGAAGGTGTGATTAATGAAAATACCTGGTGAAAAAAGAAGCCAGCACCCGGACCAATGCGGCAACCTGGCCGGCGTCTTCGCCGAGGCTGTCCGCGACCACCACATGGACCTCGCATGGTCTTTGCTGTCCAAAGAGACCCGGGGTATGCGGACGGGTGTATGGGCGACGCGCAACGACATCGACATGCAGGAAGCCTATCGGGCCGCCCATGACAAGGGACACGCCCGGCGCACATCCATGTTGGAAGACTTCCGCACCACCGTCCTCAGGCTGTGGCCGCTGGAAGATTTGACGGACTTGGGAGTCGCCCCTACGACGTACATGGACGACGATCACGCCTTCGCATTCCTGCCCTTCGGCGTGACCCAAGACGAAAGCACGGTCTCCCACCGGCGGTTGATGTCCGGGTTGATAATCCCCATGTTGCTGGAAGACGGCGAGTGGCGTGTAGACCTGCCCAGTTGGCGGTTCCTTCAGGACGACTAGTAGTCCAACTGCTTTGAAATGATGGATTGCTTTTGAGGTGAGATTCGTAATCCAATCCTGGCCAGGTAATGCCGTCAATGAAATTGTCCATCATTTCAAAGATTTCGAACCACTAGGGGTCTATTGACATATCCCGCCATTCCCGCGCAGGACATACCCCGTCATTCCCGCGCAGGACATACCCCGTCATTCCCGCGCAGGCGGGAATCCAGAGACTTCTAATGGGAAAAACGTGAGTTGAAGCTCCGCTCCCCCGGCAAGGACGGAGAAGCCGTGCGTTGCGAACTGTGCGAGAGGGAAGTCGGCCACTACACCGTTCACCACTTGGTGCCCAAGGCCGCCGGCGGCAAATTCGGCCCTACCGCCAAGCTTTGCCCCACCTGCCATCGTCAGCTTCACGCCCTCTTCTCAGTCAACGTGCTGGCCAAGGAACTAGGCTCCATCCAAGCCATCCGCGCCAACCCCCAGATGGCAGTCTACCTCCGTTGGGCCAGGAAACAGAAGGGCGGCGCAAACTTCCGCGTCCGCCGCGCCAAAAACCGCCGCTGATTCTCGCACCCCAGCCGTCATTCACGCGAAGGAACGTCACCCCCGCGAAGGAACGTCACCCCCGCGAAGGCGGGGGCGGGAATCCACTTCCATGCAGGGCAATCGCATTTCGGCCAACCGTAGCTGCGGAGCAAACGCTGTTACAATCGTGACGAAGTAGGGGCAACCCTTGTGGTTGCCCCAGGTCGTGCGCATTGTAGGGGCAACCCTTGTGGTTGCCCTGGCTGGTGCGCATTGTAGGGGCAACCCTTGTGGTTGCCCCAGGTCGTGCGCATTGTAGGGGCAACCCTTGTGGTTGCCCTGGCTGGTGCGCATTGTAGGGGCAACCCTTGTGGTTGCCCTGGCTGGTGCGCATTGTAGGGGCAACCCTTGTGGTTGCCCTGGCTGGTGCGCATTGTAGGGGCAACCCTTGTGGTTGCCCCAGGTCGTGCGCATTGTAGGGGCAACCCTTGTGGTTGCCCTGGCTGGTGCTTTGAGTGCTAAGATTGCCTCACTGCTCCTGATTGCCTTGGTGACCACCCTCGCCTGCAACACCAGTGCGCCGACCCAGGAGGCCCTGCAGCCCCGCCCTCGATGCCTTGGCGGCGGAGTTGGCGGCCGAGCGACCCACATGCGGCCGCGTATACGGAACGTCTGCGGGCCTACCTGGATGCCCACCCCGCGTTCTACGGCAGCGCCGCGGCGTTGCTGGATGACGACGGAAGGGTCACCGCCAGCCCCTACGTCTATCGCACTGCCGACGGCTACGTCACCTTGGATCTTGCCGTGCCGTCCTACAGCATCGAGTCGCAGGCCTGGCTCACGGCGCCATTGGCCGCAAACGCGGGCGTCTGGACGGACCCTTATTTTGATGCGGGAGGCGGTGAGATATGGATGGTCACCCGCTCCGTTCCGGTTCGTGATGCCCAAGGCATCTTCGCCGTAGTCACCACCGATCTGCCCGTTCAAGAACCCTCGTAACCTGTAGTTAGCAGCCGGTTGCGCTCCGGTTGCGTTGCAATGCAGGCGGTTTCATACCGGCCCTCAACCGCTATTCTCTCCCCCAACACGATCATTCTCGCTCAGCAGATTCTCTACTTTATCTACGAACTGTCCAACGCGTTGTAGGTGTAGTTCCACGGTGGCCCGGGCCATCCTGCCTTCATAAAAGTTGCGATGCAGGCCGTTCGCGCTCTCGAACAGCACGTTGAAATCTGTGTCCCCGGTTTCCTCCATTATCGTATCCACCGTTACTTGTAACGCCGCATGGTGCCTGTGGTTGATGCCCCGCTCATCGGCCAAAGCTTTGATTATTTGCGCCGCCGCGCCCCAGCCCTTCTCTGAAGCCTGCAACAAGTCTCCCTGGCGCAGTTCTTCCCGAGCCTGGCCTAAGTAGTGCAGGCTTCTTTCATGGTATGTCTGTGTCTGTTGCATGGCTTTCTTCCTTCTGTAATACCTTGATGACTTCGGCTGGCGGCACCATGTCTCTTATGCATGTATTGTATAACTCCACGTCTCCCTGTACTACAACTCTGGTACAACAGCCATTCCGGATGACCCTACGCTATTGTGTGGAACGAGGCATTGCCCCGTCATTCCTCCCGACGCCGTAATTCCCAGTCTGGACCGTCATTCCCGCCATCGTGGGAATCCACCATACCGTCGCCTCTGGACTGACGCCGCCCCCACGAAAACTCCCCCACCCCTCTGCTATACTCTCCTGAAGTGCAAGCTTCCCGCCCGCCACGTGGAGGTGCCGTACATGCCCCAACACACCGAACCCAACGCCAACAACGCCCTCGGCGACCTCCTCCGCGCCATGATGCCCGGCAGCAGGGTCCTCTCCGAAAACACCCGGACCTTCTCCGCCCATCCGGGCTGCCACGCCGACGTGCTCGTAACCACGCCGGGCCACTCCCGGTGACACCTCTAAACTTGGGTGTGAGGAGAATGCGACTTGACTAGAGAAGTCCATCCTTGGCTGAACGCTATCCATGCCGGAAACGCCACGTGTGTTCTCCGGAGACTGCCGTGCGAGTCAATCGATTGCATTGTTACCAGCCCGCCGTACTACTCCCAACGCAACTACGGCAGTCCCGGGCAGATAGGTAGTGAGGGGTCTCCTGCAGAATATGTCGAGAAACTGAAAGAGGTGTTTTCAGAGTGCCATCGTGTTCTGGCACAAAGTGGAACACTTTGGCTAAATCTAGGCGATAAATATCATTCCGGTGAACTACTCGGGCTCCCGTGGCGGATTGCATTAGCCTTGAAGGACACCGGTTGGATTCTTCGTTCAGATATTATCTGGTATAAGCCCAATGCTATGCCTTCTTCTGTGAAGAATAGACCCACCATAGACCATGAGTACATATTCTTCTTCGTGAAAAATCAAGATTACTACTATGATGTTGACGCCACGAGAGAACCCCATGTGACTTTTACTTCCAAAAGTCGTATGAAGGGGGGCCGAAATCACTTCGGCCAGAGAAACGGGACCCCGGAGAACGGTAAGAATGAAGGCAACGGGAACCTGCATGACTCGCGTTGGGACCAAGCTTTTCATCCAAAGGGCAGGAACCGCCGCACTGTATGGGAAATCCCGCTTTCAAAATTCCGTGGGGTCCATTTTGCGGTCTTCCCTGACAAGCTGGTAGAACTCTGCATTTCGGCGGGATGTCCACCCGGCGGTGTGGTTCTAGACCCGTTCGTTGGAAGTGGTACAACTGCTGTAGTAGCTCAACGCCTGGGCAGAAACTACGTGGGGATTGACATCAACGCAGAGTATTGTCAACTGGCTGCAAGCCGTCTCACACAAGGACCGTTGATCTAGAAGCCGCTGAGGTCCTTAAGCAAAGGCAACAGGTCTTCTTCCAGTTTTTGCGCTAACAACGGCTCGATCAAGGCGATTTGGTTCGGATTGGCCTGAATGTATATATAGAGTTCAGACGAAAGCTCTTCCAAGTCCCCGGTCCACGATTCGGCTATCACTATGCGGAACGCATGTGTGGCCCTGCTCGGTTGCGACCAGAATCGATTTATAGATGTCTCTGGTGAACAACAGCGCATGTCCCCCACCCATAGTTTCACGAGTCTTGACGGGAAGAAGAAGCGTACGGCCTGGGCCTGTAACTTGCACGTCGTAGGTTTCGTCAGCAATCTTTACCTGAGTGTTGTTCACCACTAAGGGCAGTGCATGATCCTGGATCAGTGTCTCCAAATTCCGCCTTACGATCCCTTCGAAGAGTGTCCCCTTCAAGGCTCGCCTGCTGCCTTCAAGCCTTGAAAGCATAACCTCGGAAATGGCCGGCCACTCCCAATTTTCTGCCTCGGGGAGCAGAGGAGCAACAAACTTCCTTATCTCATTTATCAGATAAGTTTGACGTTCGATTGTCGTATTCCCCGGCACGTATCTAAGAAGCGGTTGGAGACGTTGGGTCGCCGCATCGCGAAGAAGCCAAGCAAGAAAGAACCATTTGGCCCTAGAATTGGAGTAAGGTCGAAGTACGCCATCATACAGTTTTACGTCACTCTGCCGGTTGAGATAACGGTCTATTGTACCTGCCGCCAGTTCGTCCGATTGTTCCTGAACGAAGTCCAAGACCGAACTATATCCTTCGTGCTCTAGAAAACCCACGAAATCCTGATAGAAACGTCGGTTTTCGCGCACTATGGCAATCAACTCCCCTAACCGTAGGTTATGCAGGACGAAGTCCATAGCACTCCGACAAATAAATTGGGTTAGTGTAGGTTCAACGCCACGGGAGATTAAATTGCCATGCTTGAACGGGGGCGCCGAAGCCATACTATAACGGAACGGTGGTTTGCAGCAACATGGCATCATCGGGGATGACGCGCAGAATCCCGACCCCAACCGCGCCCTGCTGGACCGCCGCGTTGTCTGCGACCTGCTGGGCCTCGATGAAAGCATATATGAGGGAGTCCATCGCCTCGCCGCCAAGTGGTGCGCCGAACCCTCCGTCCACGGCGGCAAAGCCCGCCCCAAGAACGCGAAGTTGGTGGTGTAGGGACGGTCAACGCCCTCCCCCCACTGCTGGTACAATTAGGAATACGATACAGCCATCTGGAGATGAAGCCGGCTCATTGAAATTCACGGGCTACTTCTGGCGTGTGCGTCAACGTCCTGACCGTTCATACATTGAGTTGGACTGGATTCAGCGTGTGGTGGATAGTCCGGCAAGGGAATTGGTCCAGGCTGATGGCCGCATCAGACGGTGGGGCCAGATTGCGGAGATGGGCGGAGATGGAAGGAAAGTATCTGCGGGTTATCCTGCTGCAGGATGGAGAGACTGTGCATAACGCATTCTTTGACAGGTCATTCATACTATGAAGATTACCCACTTCCTTGAGACCGACACTCTCTACATCGAGCTTTGCCCCTCTGAAGTGTGCGAGACGCGGGACCTGGACGAGAACACCCTCCTAGACCTCGACGGCGAGGGACGCCTGTGCGCCATAACCATTGAACACGCCAGCGAACGCATGGCGATTCCCGCCTTCACCTACGAGCAAGTTCTCGCATCAAGCTAGTAGTCCGAAATCTTTGTAATGATGGGCAATTTGGTTGGCGAGACTACTTGGCAAGCATTGGATTGTCAACCTTGGCACAGAAGCAATCCATCATTTCAAAGCAGTTGGACTACTAGTCCCGCCGCCACTCCGTCATTTCGTTCCTATCTCCCGCCATTCCCGTCCTCAGCCCTTCCTTCCCATTTCCAGTCCTCAGCCGTTCTCTCCCGTCGTTCCCGTCCTCAGCCTTTCCTTCCCATTTCCAGTCCTCAGCCGTTCTCTCCCGCCATTCCCGTCCTCAGCCCTTCCTTCCCATTTCCAGTCCTCAGCCGTTCTCTCCCGTCGTTCCCGTCCTCAGCCCTTCCTTCCCATTTCCAGTCCTCAGCCGTTCTCTCCCGTCGTTCCCGTCCTCAGCCGTTCCTTCCCACCCCCCCCCCGTCATTCCCGCGCAGGCGGGAATCCATAGGCTTGAACCATCGACAAGTGGGATGCCAGCAGAGCGAGCTGGTTTTGAGATAGTCACTAAGTCGGGCGGGCTGACCAGGTTTTCTTGGGCCGGGGCAAGTTGGTCTTCTGCAACCGGCGAAAGCCGGACCGGAGCCTGTGGACGTTTGGAGATTTTCACCGTCCGGTAAGCGGCTCTAGGATGTCCAGCATCTCGCCGATGTTACTCAGGTCTTCCCTGATAGTCTCCTGGTCCAGCCCGTCCTTGATCTCGTAAAAGTTGATGTGCAGCACCTCGGCCCGGCCGTGGAGTAGCCGGAGACGGTCGTTGCTGGTCAGATTCCTCGCCCGATTCATCACTTGGTGGAAATAGCTATGCCTCTCATAAGGCCAGCCTTGAGTCAGGGCGACAGCTTTGGCCATATGCGCCGCTGCGCCCCAGCCCTTCTCCGACGCCTGGTACAGGTCTCCGGCGTCCAAGTACTCCTGGGCCTTGCCGAGGAACTCGCGGGATTGGGAGGCGTGGCCACCCACTTGGTCGTTGTTCGTCATGCTTTACTCTCTTGTCATCCCCAGAACTGGCGCATACGATTCCATTGCCTGCCTCCTCCCTGCCCTCCGGCATGTCCCGCAGCGTCCGGATATCCTGCTTTAACTAACTTACCACCCGTGCCCGTCCGTTGAGAACGCCTCGGCGTCAGCGCCATAACCATCGAACACGCCACCGAACGCATGGTGATTCCCGCCTTCACATACGAGCAAGTCCCCGCATCGAGCTAGTCCCACGGCCCCCTTTCCCCAAGGCAATCGCATTTTGGCCAACCGTAGCTGCGGAGCAAACGCTGTTACAATCGTGACGAAGCCGTATTGTAGGGGCAACCCTTGTGGTTGCCCTGGGCTGACACTTCCCCCTTGCCAACTCGGAAAACACCTCTATACCATATTACTTGTCCTGCTCATCGTCCCATCGGACGTGGACAAATCCAATAAAGCCACTGAGGCAACGTGATATTTGATGACTGGAAAACCCGCTAGGAACAAGCTGTCCGAATCCAACCGGGGCCTCGAAGCCCCTTCCAACTCCGGTGCCCTCCACGAACGTCCTGAAATGTCCGAAAATGTCCGCGATTCTGAAATTCCCGGCCTCTCCCTCCGGCAACAGGCCGTTCTCCCGGTCATGGTAAACTCCCCGTCTCTGGCCGAGGGCGCCCGCCTCTCCGGCGTCAGCGAGAGGACCCTTCGCCGCTGGCTCGAGGAAGACGACTTCCGCGGCGAGTTGGCCCGCCGCCGCCAGGAGTCTGCCGACCTCGCCTGCCAGGCCCTCCAAGGAGTTTTGCTTCGCAGCGTCTCCGTCTTGGCCGAGTCATTGGAGGACTCCGACAAGGCCATCCGGCTCCGCGCCGCCCGCTACGCCATGTCTTTCGCTGCCAGAATTCGCCAAGCCGAAAGACCCTCGGAAGATGTGGAGAACCTCAGGAAGGAAATCGATGAGCTCGAACAGGTCGTTTCCATCTGGTCCAAGCGCCGCTCCGGCAAATAGACCATCTGGGGAGTTGAGCATCATGAGAAGTGCAATAAACGCCATCCGCGCTCGCGTCCGCGCCCTTCAACGGAAATTGGCTCGCGAACTGGCCGTCTACCGGCTGGACCTCCTGAGTCAGGACCTTTGCCACCGCTGGTTCGTCGCCCAGTCCGACCACAAGCCTTTGCCCGGAATCCAGCCCTTCATCGGCCGGGTAATAGACGCCGGCTACCGGCTCCTCCCTTTGGGCGCGGCCAACAACTACCTGCTGAATTGCCAGCGTAAAAACACCGCGCCCGACCCCGAAGCGCTGCTCAATGCCATCCTCCCTTCGCCCTGGAAATATCCCGCCCGCGGGCCCCTTGGCCGACGGAAAGACATGGCATAATCCCGTAGGGGCAACCCTCGTGGTTGCCCCTGCGTTTCAATGCCCGGTCTTGTCTTACCGGAAGAGGGGGAATATACTCCAACCATCATGAGCCAGCCAACGCCGGACTTCCAAGACAATCTGGTCGAACTGCCTCTATTCCCGCTGAACGTGGTCCTCTTTCCGGGTATGCCGATGCCGCTGCATATCTTTGAAGAACGCTACAAGCAGATGATCGGCGAATGTGTGGATAGGGAAACCCCTTTCGGCATTATGCTGATCAAGGAAGGCCCCGAGGTTGGCGGCCCGGCGGAACCGGTGAGAATCGGCACCACTGCCAGGATTATGCAAGTCGAACGGCTTCAGGAAGGCCGGTTGAATATAATGACTACCGGCGAAAGGCGGTTCGAGTTAGTTGAGGTCACTCAACAGTTGCCTTACCTGATAGGCCAGGTAAGGTACCTGCCGGAAGAAACCGGGGATGCGCCGTCGCCGGCTCTGGACCAAGTTAAGGAAGGTTACGCGGTGTTTCTAAGGAACCTTACTTCGCTTGCCGGGGGCTGGGCTTCGACCGCTGAATTGCCCGATGAGCCGGTAGCCCTGTCATTCGCCGTTGCCTCAAGCCTAGCCACGACCGTCGCCATGCCGGGAGGCGTCAAGCAGGACATTCTGGAGGCCCCCGACGCCGCGGAACGTTTGACTCGTTTGGTCCCTCTCCTGGAGCAGGGCAACGAGGCGCTGGCCGAGGAGATAGCCAAACGCAACCCCTTCAAAGGCCCCCGCCTCAACTAGCGCGTGTTGGTACTTCCCAGTCATTCCCGTGAAGGCGGGAATCCACCGCACCGTCGCCGCTGGACAGACCACCTGAAACAGAACGCTACTCAGCCGCCGGTGCCACTTGGTTGGCCTTAACCGGGTGGAGTGTCTCACCCGCTTAAGGCGACACCAACTCCCCGTACACCCGGGCCGCTCCCGCTTCAGGTATCAACCCTTCGAATATCTCCGGGTGTATCATTTCAGCCAGTATTTCCAGCCCTTTTATCAGCCTGGGCCCCGACCTGCTGGTGTAGGCGCTGGCGTCGATAGCGTATACCCGGTTGTTCCGCACCGCTGGAAGGTCCGCCCAACCCTCCATGGCCGTCATTATCGGAACGTCCTGCAGGGCCCGTTTGACTTCGAACCCGCAGGGCATGAACACGATCACTTCCGGCTGGCTTTCAACGATGGCAGGCCACTCCAAGCGGAATGAACCCGTTTCCTTATCGCCGAAGCAGTTCTCTCCGCCGGCCAACTCCACCATCTCCGGCACCCAGTGGCCGCCGCACATAATAGGATCGACCCACTCCAAGTGCAGCACACGGGGCCTGTTGCTGACGGCCAAAGCCCTCTGGGCCACGGCGTCGATCCGCTCCTGCATTTTGGACGTTATTGATTCGGCTGCTGCTTCCGTGCCCGTTGCTTGCCCCACCCTGGTAATGTCGTTCAAAACATCTCCAAGGTACTGCGGGTCCAACGAGATAACCTGAGGCTCTTTGGGAAGGCTGACGCTGACCTCGGCAACCTGCCGAGACGAGATTGCTCAAACCTCGCAAATGGCTTGGGTCAATAGCAGGTCCGGCTCCGCCGCCTCCAGGACTGTCTGGTCGATGTCGTAGATGCCTAGGCCCTGCTCCAGCCTTTCGGATATGACGCGGCTGATTTCGGCGCTGGTGGGTTGCGTTCCGTCAAACACGCTCCTGACAACCCAAGGTTTGTCCTTGGCCTCCGGAGGGAAGTCGCATTCGTGAGTAACCCCGAACAGCTGGTCTTGCAGCCCCAGTTGGTACACGATTTCCGTGGCGCTGGGCAGAAAAGAACAAATGCGCATCAGGCGCCTCCTGGGTATCTCAGGTTAGGTTGGCCGTGCCGCCATCGGGCGTCGGCCTGACCAGAATCGATGACTGGCCCCATTCTAACACCGTCAGGGATGGTGTGGCGCCTGGCCGGTCATCCCGGCCTTGGGCTGGAGTCTCCACGTAGCGCAAGGCCGGGCGCTTGACGGCAAGCGCTGGCTTAACAGTCCTTGTCACTGTAAATGTAAGTCTCTTCTTCATCATACTCTGGCTTTGAGTCATCGGCGGAGGATGGGTCGTCATCGCCAAGAAAGGTCTGGCTGAACATAAGGTTCAGCATCCGGTGGATTCGGAAAGTGACCACCACCAACCCGGCGATCAAGCTTATCATGAATACTATCGACAACGGTGCGCTCAGGCTGCCCAAGGCCAGCAAACGCGAAAATAACGGGATGCTCCAAACCCCGGGCACCACCAGAATCGGGACCAATGCAGTGTCTCGAAACACCGCTCGTAGGTTGCCCTTGGTCCAATTGTCTGCTACCCCGAGGTAGCTTGGCAGTCTGTACTCCACTAAGCTGTCGGCAAGAGTGCGCAACGACTTCCAAATCGCCACCCCCGGAGGAACACACAAGGCCAGGACTGTCCCGCCTATGAGTAACCCAAGCACGCCTTCGCTCAAATGTATCAATCCGGATAGCTGGGAAGTGAACCGGAGGCTGGCGGTGCCCACTGCGAGAAAGACCGCGATGATGCCCAGGTCTATCACGATTACGCGGCTGCTTCTTTGGATCTGCCTGGCCCTGGGGCTGTTGAACTGGAACGCGCTGCGAAGTGTGGCAAGCGCCAGCGACAGGTCATGGCAGTAACGCTTCAACAGTTGTGGAGACCGGCGCACCAGGAAATTGGTGACCGGGTCCGCGGAACGAAATAGCAGCGGGTATATCAGAGCGGTTATCGCGGTTGCGCCGGTGATCACCGGGTACATGAACACTCCCACCGCCCCGAAGTCCGCCCCCGTCTTGACGATGGCCAATGAGAACTCGCCGGTCTGCGGCATACCCAGCCCCACGCTCAATGACACCCGCCCATCCTGTCCCGACAGGAACGTGCCCACGGTGTCGGAGATGACTTTCCCGACCACGAACACCGCCGAAACCACCAGCGTGGGGACGATGAAATCGTCCACCAGCGCCAAGTCGATCAACATGCCAATGGAGACGAAAAATATCGCGGCAAACATGGTCCGTATCGGCCCCACTATCCGCTCCAACTCTTCGGCGTGATGGGAGTCGCCCAGGACGGCTCCGATGAGGAACGCACCGGCTGCCCCGGACATGCCCAACTGCTGCGCCGTCAGCGCCAAGCCAAAGCACAAGGTTAGTCCGGTGATGAGCAAAGTCTCTTCCGATTTGAACCGGTCGACAAAGTGGACCAGCTTATTAGCAAAAGACGCCCCAAGGACCAACGCCAGAACCGCAAAAGCGGTCAGATTCACCACAATGACGCCAATGCCGCCCATGTCAGTCCCGCCGGTGGTAGCTACTCCCGACAGCACGGTCAGCAAGACCACCGCAGCAAAGTCCTCTACCACCAGGATTCCAACGATCAACCGCCCTCGAATCTCCAGCAGTTGCCCGGACTCCCGCAGCATCGTCATCAGTATCGCCGAACTGCTGATACACATGGCCGAGCCCAGGAAAACCGCGTCGATATCGCTCCACCCCAATAGGTTGGCGATTTCGAACCCAAGGGCGAACATCGTGGCCATCTCTACGGCGGCGATGAATATTACCCTGCCGCCGACTTCGCGAATGCGCCGCCAGCCACACTCCAGGCCTATGCCAAACAGGAGCAGCACCAAGCCCAGGTCTGCCAGCAGCCCGATGGTTTCCGGGTTTTCCACACTCTTCAAAACCGATGGCCCGATCAAGACGCCAGCTACCAAGTAACCCAGGACGGGCGGCAGCTTGATCTGTCGGCACAACACCAACGCCGCCCCCGCGACGGCCATAATGATGGCGAAATCGTGGAGAAGGTGTGGCTCCTCGTGGCTGACGGCCAACGCCACACTTGCAATTGCCGTTTCTATGGCTTCACCTTTCTACACGCAACAGTGGTCGGCGACTATCTTTGAGTAAAGGGTGTCCGCAAACGATCCACATAGATGCCGAATCACCCAAGGCCAGAAAATGCGAAAACCTCGGGCGCAAGCGAACGCTTGACTTCCCGAGGTCGACAGGCCCGATTAGCAACAGGGGTAGACGCCCCGATTCATTGTTCGGCCAACCAAGCACGAGACGGAGCAATCAGTCCCCCACCACCTCGTCACGGCCCGAACCACGGGGCTTAACTAAAGCTTACCAGACTCGCACTGTTAGCCTCTAGAAAAGGTTTTACCGGTTGACGCCATTTCATAGCAATAAGAAGGTTAGCGGAATTTCTCCATGTGGGAAACCAGGTCCACGGTGGTGTCAGCGGTCGCCACGGCGACCGATCCGTAGAGGGGTCAACGCCGTTTCCACATTTCCACCAGTTCGTAAGCTTGATCGTCGTCCACACCCCACATCTCGAAGTTGACCCGGATAGCCTCGTACACTGTCCGGTCGCCAAGGGGTTTGTCCGAGTCTCTCCAAGCTTCGCAACCCACGTCCATCCAGTCCAGGGTGATGCCCCCTTCGTTGGCCAAGCGTTCCACCATGTTGATGGCGCAGGCAGTAATGCCCGACAGGAACAGTTCGCCCGCCCCAACTTCATCGCCGCCCGGGTCGTCGGCTACCCAATGATGGTTACGGGCGTTGCATATCGAGCGCCCTAGGGTGCCGGTGCTGTAGCTGTGTACTTTGTACGCCAACGCTAGTTCAGGCATGGTGTTTTCCCTCCTTGCGAAATCATGGGGTAACCCCGTGAACCCAGCAATGACCGACTATGAAGGGCCTTGCAAAGTTGAGCCTATCACTCCGCCACACGGTAAGCAATGCACTCTACGATTTCAATGGCCAGGGGCTTTTGAGCCAACCCGGTCGTGCCGATGACCGCCCGGCATGGCGGGATGGTTATGAACTCCCGGTACACTTGGTTCAACAGCGGCCAGTTGTCCATGTTGGTAAGGAATACGATAAGCGATACCACTCGGTTGTAGCCGGTCCTGGCGGCTTTCAGCGTGGTCTCGATATGGCGGAACGCCGCTCGGTACTGGTCCTCCGCAGTTTCTCCGACGACCATCCCGTCGAACCCCGAAGAGGTCGTGCCACGGCAGAGCACCTTGACCGCCTTGACCTTCAGCATCCGCGACAGGTCTTCGTCGAAGTAGTCAGAATACATCCCCGTCCGGTAGGAGGTCATGTCGGTGGACTGCCCTCTTCCGGCGGCGATGATCAAATCGAGCAATTGGTCCCTGTCCTGGTAAGACAGCGCCTGCGCCTCTTCCAATGACATTGCATCCAGTTCAGCAAGAGTATAGGGCATAAGTCATCCTTGTTAAGAAGTCCTTCCGGGTCGTTTAGTGCTATCCCTGACAGGTAGCAAACGCCGAAACCGCACCTCTCCCAGCAAGTGTCCCGGGTAGTATAAGGCTCCGTTATATTAACGCGGGGCATATCCAACCGCAACATTACGGCGTTACGCCCCCAAGGCAATATCGTTGCAAACGGCAGACTCTACGAGGAGAGGAAATGACGGGACAACGGTGTTTTCCGTCCCGCGTATGTTTATAATACCTTCGAAACAGCGGCGACCCGCGCAACACCGTTGCCGGAAGGATCACGACAAAGGTCGGCAATTCCGGGTCAGGCGTCAAGCCAAATCTTTTTCGGGCTACTGGAGGCGATATGGCAGTCTTGAAGATTGAAGGCGTAACCCACTGGTCGATTCCTGTAAACGACCTCAACGAAGCGGAAGAGTTTTACGGCGAACTGTTGGGTCTCACTCCCAAGGGCAGGCTTGGTAACAACATCATGTCCTGTTTCAACGTCGGTGACCATAATATTCTGCTGTGCGAGCGTTCCAGCGCGGTGGATGGACCCTTGGAGGAGGACGAGGGAGTGCATCACTCATTCACCGTATCGCCCGAGACCTTCAACGAGGCGTGCAAAGTATTCCACGAAAGAAACATCAAAATCGCCTATTTGACCTACCGGGGCCAAGGGTTCTTCACTGGCCGCGAACTGTACTTCTTCGACCCCAGCGGCAACCGGTTGGAGCTTCGGGACCCAACCTGGGGCGAGGGGATGCCCGAGCCTTCCTTCGAAGAGTTGGCTAACGCCTAAGCCCGGTCCAGCCGTTAGGAGAGGGCGGGAAACCGGGCCGGCCAATGAAGTCCATGCAGCGTCGAGTATTACCGGCTGTACCCTGACTGCGGTTCAACGCCACCAATCTCTGTCGCGTCATCGGCCATGTGTCCAAGCAAAAGGACCAAGTCTCGATAGGCCGCCAGCTCACCCAAAGGGCCCTTTAACATTTGGAGCCGGTCTTGCAGAGTGGACAGTTCAGAGTGGACATCGGGCGCAAGATCGTCTTCAGGATGGGACAACACACTGAACCGGTCGGATGCCAGCGCAACGATGGCGCCCAACCGTAGAAAATAGTCCGCCGACGTGTCAAAGGTCGTGCGGAGGTCGCCGGATATTTGAGTGTGTTGTACCTGACGGACGCCCGTGCCCGGCTTTACCCATCTCAATTCCACCGCGCCCAGATTCAGGTCATTGGAGTCCCTTCCCCGCCATATTGCTGCTTCGTTCAACTCAAGCTCGTAGAACACGGTAATGGCCGCTCCTGATGGGATTTCTGCAAATTCCTTCCGGTCCTGAGTGAAGGTCTCATCGGGGGTCAGCCGGTTTTCATAGCCGACTATGCGCCATGACCGGACTACCTCCGGGTCCCAAGTCACTTGCGCCCGTGTCTGGTCGGCAAAGGGGGTCGAAACGGCCAGCCAGCTCTCCCGGCTGAAAGTCCGCCGTGCGGAGTCAACATCATCCAAGTAGCGGTACCAGCCGTTGCCGTGCTGTGCCAACTGCTCCAACAAGTAGTCGTTATAGTTTTGAATGCCGACGCCTATGGTGATAATCCGCAACGGGTTCCGGCTGTTCCGGTCGTAGGCGGACTCCAGAATAGCGAACGGGTTGGTGGCGTCCACGTTGGCCACCCCGTCAGACATCAGGATGATGTAGTTGTGGGCTTCCGGGCGTTGGCGGCGGGCTTCGTACGCCATTTGGACGCCCAAGTCCATTCCTGCCTGAACGTTGGTGCTGCCCCTTGGAAGCAGCCCTTCTATCGACCTCCGGACGGAATCGCGATCGGGAGGGTTATGATCAACAGTAAGGTGATGCACGACGCCCCCGCTGAATTGGACCACGGCGATTCGGTCTTGCGGGCGCAGGCTCCGCCTGATGGACTCCGCCGCCGCCCTGGCTATGTCCACCCGGTTGCCTTCTTGCATGGATAACGACGCGTCAAGCACGAGTGTAACGTTCAGCGGGGCCTTGTCATACAATTCAGGCGCTTGGAAAGCGATACGGGCGAGGTGTTTCCCGTCGTCCAGTGGATGTTGAATAAGGTCGGTCTGGATTGAGAATATGTCATTTTTGGGCGGCGGAGAGTATTGGTAGTCGAAAGCATTGATCCATTCCTCCGCCCTGACGGAGGCCGGGTCCACATCGTAGCCGGAACGGGCCCAATTGAGGGCCAACTGGTAGGAAGTACGGTCCGTGTCCAGGCTGAAGGTCGATACGTTGTCTTCCGAGGCAACCTCGAAGCGCGACCGCTGATAGTCTTTGAAGGTTGTGCCCTGCGGGCGGGCATAACTGCCACCGCCACCGTCACGACGCTGCCCGGTAGGCTTGGCGGGCGTCGCTTGTGGGAGGGGTGTGGCCACCACCACTGGGGCGTAACCGCCACCGCCGCCGCCACCGCCACGACGGCCACGTGTCCGTTTGGTGGGTGTCTCTTGCGGGTAGGGCGTGGGGATGGAAATTTGGGGCGCTGACTCTGCCGTCGCGCCCGCTTGGCCTCCACTTTCCCGCCGAGGCAACGTTGTTGGTGCCGGGGCCGTTGTCGGCGCACTTACGCGCGCCTCAAGTCCCGGCGGAGTAGAAGTGTCCGCTGGCGCCTGTACCGGCGCTGGCGTCCCCACCGGGCCCCCTAAGCCTTCCTTCTCCACAGTGACTTCCCTGGGGGTGCTCCCATTCCCCGGAGGCTCCGTTACAGGTGACGCGACCTCCTTGACAACTTCCTTCACCGTCCTTCCGGTGGACGTTGGCGCGATTGTTGTTTCGCTACTCTTTCCAGGAATCGAGGTTGGAGCGGTCTCCTTTTCGACGATAACCCTGTCCTCCTGGGCTGTAGGCGCGATGCGTTGTTCCGATGGGTCTGGCATCGCTAACACTGAGCTTTCAAGAGCGGCGGTAGGACCTTGCGACTCGCTTTCCTGACCGGAGTAGAGGGCGCTCCCCACAGGCTCCGTATAACTTGGGTTGCTGTTCAACGTTAAGACGGAGACTAAGGCTACCACGGCGATGAGAGCCAGCGCCGTCCCAGCGAATGTCAGGCCCCTGCCACCGGTCCATGTCTGAGATAGGATGATGCGAAAGGCTGTGAAACGGCCTGGCGGCTTGGGCTGCTGTTCTTCCAAGCGGCTGGCCAGCCGCGTCCACGTGTCGGTTGGCGCCAGGAGGCCCGGCGTCTCCTCGGTGAAATGCTGCCTCAGCAGCCGTTCCATGTCCTGGTCCGGTAGATCATTGTCAGCCACTGTGATCAACCTCCCCTGCGGCGACTTGGCTTAGTTGCTCCCGCAAACGGCCCAACGCCCGGTGTATCCTGGATTTGACGGTGCCCTCCCGTTTCCCAATCGCGTGCGCCAATTCAGGCACCGTCAACCCTGCGAAGTAACGGAGAATGACCACTTGCCGGTGTTCTTGATTGAGACCCGACAGTGTTTTCCGGACCGTGACCCTCCGGTCCATGGCTTCAACTTCCTCCGCGGGGTCTACCGATTGATTTGACGGGTCCAACCCGTCCAACGGGACTGTTGGAATAACGTGCTTCCTTTGTAGCGTCAAAATCCTGTTCACCAATATGCGCACCAGCCACGGTTTGAAAGGGCGACCTGCTTCAAATCCCTGGATCCCCAGCCAAGCCGCCAAAAAGGCCTCCTGCATCTGTTCTTCGGCGAGGCTCCGGTTGCCGGTCATCATGTAAGCCGTGCCAAAGACCACGTCTTTGTACAGCTCAACCAAGTAACGGAAAGCGTCCTTGTCGCCCTTCTGGCAACTAAGGACTGCTTCGTCTTCGGTCATTGGCTCTCTCTCCGGGGCTATTTCGAGAAGCGCGTCTAAGGGATAATATGCAGATTCTTGGGAAATCGTTCCATTTCCCCCGTGCTTTCTGGGCGGGGTGACAGTTGTCCCTTCCCAACCCCGATGCTGCCGCCTTATCATAACCGTACCCTCTCATAGCCCGCCCGATAGCCCGGCCGGCTTTGGCGGCTCGGGCAATTGGGAAACGTGACACAAAATGACACGGATTGCTACAGAACGGGTACATTAACTGGTTGAGTGCTGGCAAAAATGACACGCATATCAGACGGCTCGGCGGCTGGCCCAAAGCTGAATGACACAGAATGTTACAGAATTTTGAATTCGGCCTTGGTGCCCCTCTGCGGTCTCCCGCCGTCCTGCCCTTGGTTGGCCCCCGGCAAGTTTTGACACCACCGCGCGGGGACGCCTATCATGTTGACGGCACTGCGTTACCCGGTCCAGGAGGAAATGTTCCGTGGCCACTATTCCCGAGCTCAGACAACAGTATGAAGACTTGGACCGGACGGTCCCAGTAAAGGGCGAATCGGCTATCGACACCGCCTGCCTGCTGGCGTTCCAGTACGAGTACCCAGGCCAGGACTGCACAGTGGACGTGGACACCGACGAGTTCACTGCCGTCTGTCCATGGACCGGGCTGCCCGACTACGGCATGTTGCGAATATCCTACGTTCCTCAGGGCAGTTGCATCGAGCTGAAGGCCCTGAAATACTATCTCCTGTCCTACCGGGACGTTGGCATCGTCCAGGAACACGCGGCCAACCGCATTCTGCTGGACTTGGTGGAACTGTGCCGCCCCAAGAGTATGAAGGTCACGTTGGACTACCGCGTCAGGGGCGGCATCCATACCTGCGTCACGGTCGAATATCCCGGCAATGGGACCGGCTAATGTACTTGGTGCGGATAGAGACCACCTTCGACAGCGGCCACCGGTTGCTGGACTACGACGGCAAGTGCGCCTTCCCCCATGGGCATACCTACCGGGCCGAGGTCTTTCTTGAAGCCAACTCCCTGGACTCTCAAGGCTTGGTGTTCGACTTCACCGAACTGAAACGTCGGGTTAAAAGCTGGATCGACGATAATTGGGATCACGCTTTCCTGGTCAACAGCCGGGACACCGAACTCATCGATGGACTGGCCCCAGCCTCCCAAGGACGAATCTACCAATTCGAAAGCAGCAATCCTTCCTGTGAAGTGATATCCCGTGAACTGTACAACGTGGTGGCCAAGCTTTGCGGTATGTCTCCGGCCAAGGTGCGTCTCTGGGAGTCGCTGGACCAGTATGCCGAATATGACGGCGCCGGTGGAGCGACGGGATAGCCGTATGCCAAGCTACGGCGTGACCCTTCTCTCCGGAGGATTGGACTCTACAACCGTGGCCGCCTATGCCCGCCAGTCCACTGACCGCCTGACGGCCTTGACCTTCTACTACGGTCAGAGCCACGGTAGGGAGATAGATTGCGCCGCCCAAGTCGCCGGGGCATTGGGAATAGAGCACAAGCTGGTTGACATCTCCTTCCTCGGCTCCGTCGCTTGGTACTCTGCCCTGACCAACCCACAGCAGTTCCCCGTCCCGGAGGATAGGTCCTCGGACCGGATGGCGGCCAGCATCCCCATAACTTACGTCCCGGTCCGCAATACCATCTTCCTCTCTATTGCGGCCGCTTACTTGGAAAGCAATGCCCTCTACGCACTGGAGGTCGAGGGAGAGTCTCCAGCAGACGTACAGGCCACGCTGTTCATGGGGCCCAACGCAATTGACTACAGCGGGTACCCGGACTGCCGTCCGGAGTACTTTGAGAAGATGCGGGAGTCTTTGGCCTATGGCAGCAAGCTGTGGGCTGAATATCAAGTGCCTATGGCAATCGAAACACCCATCATTCGGATGTCAAAGAAAGAAATTGTGCAGTTCGGCGTGCAGTTGCAAGCGCCGCTGGAGCTGACTTGGAGCTGCTATCAGGCCGGCAATGCTCCGTGTGGCCGCTGCGATAGCTGCGTTCTGAGAGCCAAAGGGTTCCAGGAAGCCGGTGTGACCGACCCGGCGCTGCAACGCCTGAAGGCCGGTTAGCCGTTGCTGAGAGTGAGCAAACGGGCTGGTGGCGCTCCCGAAATCTTCCACTCCCTGCAGGGAGAGGGCCTCAACATCGGTGTTCCATCGGTGTTCCTGCGGTTGGCCTTGTGCAACTTGACCTGCAATTGGTGCGACACCAAGTACACGTGGGACTGGCGAAACTTCAACTACAAGAACGAAGTCGCGTCACTGGACGCAGGGCTGGTGAGGGACGCTATCCTCCGCTTTAGCTGCCCTCACTTGATCATCACCGGAGGCGAACCTCTGTTGCAACAAAAGGAGCTTGCTCCTCTGGTCGCGGAGTTGAAGGACGAAGGATTCTATTTCGAAGTGGAGACCAACGGCACCATCGCTCCCATCCAAGAAATGGCGCGGGACATAGACCAGTGGAACGTTTCCCCCAAGTTGGCAACCTCCGGCACGCTTGCCAGCAAGCGGGAAGTGCCCCGTGTACTTGAAGCCTTCCGCGATATTCCCCGCGCCTACTTCAAGTTCGTGGTCGTCGACCCAAACGACGTGGAGGAGGTATGCAGGCTGAGGGACCGTTACCGTTTGCCGGCAGACCGTATTATCCTGCTGCCGGAAGGGACAACGGTTGCCGCGCTGCAACGCCGCAGCGGCTGGGTCTCCGAGGCATGCGTGCGGGAGGGTTTCCGGTTTTCAACCCGTCTCCATATACTGCTTTGGGGCGACGAGCGAGGCCGCTAACCGGCCTGCAACAAGCCGGTCAACTCTCGAACGTTCCCCAGCGTCTCCAGCGACTCCACGATGTCGATCACTTGGGAAGCCTTGTTCTCCCCCAGCGTCTCCGTTGCCAGGAACCTGAACTTGGCCAACAACTCGTCCCGCGTCACCGGGTTCCTGTAGTCGCCCCGTTGTGCGGTAATGCTTTGCTCCAAGCGGCGTCCATCCTTCAGGGACACCGCAACCCTGGCCGACGGATAGTCGTAGCGGCGCAGGCTCATCTCGGAGTCCGCCGTGACCTCCACTACTCCCGCCAACTCCCTTATCTGAGGATTGGCGACTTGGTCGGGATAGAAGGCTGTCACGTTGGCATTGCCCCGCACCAGCATGGCTGCCACGGCGTAGGGAATGGAAAATTTGGCTGCCAGCATGTTGTCCGGCTCAGGGTCAGCCATGGTCAAAGCCAAAGGAGGGGCCTCTACCTGGACGCGGCTAACGTCCGTTGCCGTAAACTCCTCTTGCAGCAGCAACGACTCTACAGCATCCAACGCCGGGTGGTTGTACAGGCAGCAGGCGTGGAACTTGAAGTAGTTGTTCTGGATGCGGTAGGCGCCCGGCTCTCCCAGACCGGCCATTACGGCTTCGGTATTGAAGCCCTCGCCCAACAATGATTCGTACAAGTCCGACGGCCCGTCCTGAAGGCTGGTAAACCCGCACTGCACCAATTGGGCGGCCAGAATGCCCTGGAAGCCGGAGCGTCCGGGGTACAGGTTACGGACGGTGGCCCCTTCCAAGCATGGCGTCCAAGTGTTAGCCGGACTCATCGAAGCGGCCATGCTGATAGCGGACCTGGTTTCCTGCGCGTCAAGCCCCAGGATACGTGCGGTGGCGGCGGCAGTGCCCACTGTCCCCCAAGTGCCGTGGGAGTGGACCACATCCTTCACGGTGGTGCCGCTTCCGATACGGGAGGTCACCTCGTACCCGACTATTACGCTTTCCAGCAGTTCAGCGCCGGTGCATTTCCGCTCCTCGGCCATCGCTATGGCCCCAGGAGTGACGTGGATTGAAGGATGGCCACCGCCCAAGCGGCTGCCTTCGTCCATCTCCAATGATACCCCAGCGGTAGCGTTCACCAGCGTGGCCATCATTGGCTGCGCCGCTCCGGCGTGTCCGAATAGAGTCGCGTTGCCGCCATTGCCCATACCGAGGACCAAGTTGGCGAAACCGGCGTTCTCGGAGAGGCGGCTTCCCGCCAGTATAGCGCCAATGGTGTCCAACACCACGTTCTTGGCGGCGGTTACCGTCGACTCCTCCAAGTTTCCCAACTTGGTGTCAGTGACAAAACCAGCCAGCTTATCCAGATATTCTGCGGACACGTGAGCCTCCTTCGAGTTCGGAATTCAATTCCCGATTGTAACCCCTTGCCCTTGATGTACTCCTGACATCCCGTCTGCGATAATACCTAAACTATGCCGGACCGACATCCCAGTCCAATAGCCTTTATAGAAAATTTGTTGAAGCCGATGCGCCTTTACCGCAAGGTAAAGCTGGTGGTGACCAACAACGCGACCAAGGTTAAGACGTTCCACAACTGTTGCGGCAATCTGGGTCAGCCGGGTTGTTGAATGAGGGAACATCACCGGTCCGGTTCGGGCTGCTAAAATCCTGGTCACTACCCTGGTCATTACATGGTCAAACGCCGGAAGATATCAAAAAATCCCCTATCCCCTTGAGGAAAAGGCCAGGCTGAGAGCCGCGCCCCATTGTCACAACCTTCCACTCAAAGGAGCAGGGGCTTATCGAACACCCTCTCAATGCTTACTCGTTGATGTTCATCACCACTTTAATGACGTTATCCAGCCGTTGCTCGTACATGTCGTAAGCGGACTGGACATTGGAAAAACCGGTTCGATGGGTTATCAGCGTCGACGGGTCGCACCAGCCTCTCTCCCGCAGTCCCACGATTTCCCTGATGTGGGCAATGGGGTCGCCGCTGCGCGCCCCGTTGGTGGGGATGATGCGGGGCTGCTTATCCATCAAAAGATGGTGTTCCATCGGCACTGTGTGCTCCTCAGTGATACCGAACACTATGATGGTGCCGAACTGCCGCACCAACCGGAAGCACATGTCGAAGGTCTCGGGATAACCGGCAGCCTCGACAACCACGTCGGCCCCCACGCCACCGGTTATGTCCAGTACTGCTTCGTTAATGTTGACTTTGTCCGGGTTGATGGTATGAGTGGAGCCGAGCTCTTTCGACTTTTCCAGCCGGTAGTCCAGCAGGTCTGCCGCGATCACGGCCCTGGCCCCCATTCGGGAGGTCAGCATGGTGAAACTGAGGCCGATACTCCCTTGACCCATTACCACTACGGTCTTGCCCAGTAGGTTGGGCATCTGTTGACATGAGAACAGCACCGTGCCGGAAGGTTGACACATTACCCACTCGTCCAACGTCCCTTCGTCGGGAAGAAGAGCAAGCCTTTCCGGGCCCGAAACGATGTATTCCGCCAAGCCTCCGACGCCCGGCATCGGAATAACTATGACACGCCGGCCTTCAGGGAACCCGTCAATCCTGCTGTCCACGATGACACCGGCGACCTCGTGGCATGGCCGGCCGGCCGGCAAAGGATACCGGTCCTCGGGCAGGACGGGGCCGTAACTGTCCCTGATATCGCTGCCGCAGATGGAAACCCTTTCTATCTTTATCAAGCACTGACCGTCGGCGGCCGTGGGTGTTTCTACGTCCACAAATTCAAATGTCTTGGGGCTTGTCAGTCTGGCTGCTTTCATCTGCCTTGAATACTCCGCTAGGTCGATTACGGCTGTATCTTAAGTCGATTACGGCTGTATCTTAATATGATGGACTCCCGTCGGCAAGCTGGGTTGTTGCCCGTTCGCCGTTCCGAAGCAACATCCTTGAGACTTGGTCTGCCAACCGCTATGATTAACCCCGGCAGGCAGGTCGTCGTGCCCGTGAATGGTGTGGTTGGGATTACATTCGCTTTAGTACATCTGGAGGAGTGCCTTGGCAGAGCAGTATGACGTTATCGTAGTCGGCGCGGGCAACGCCGCATTGAGCGCGGCCTTGGCGGCAAAAGAAGTCTGCGGGCCAGTGCTGGTGGTGGAGAAAGCGCCGGAGTTCTTCCGGGGAGGCAACACATACTTCACCGGCGGGATCATCCGCTTTGCTTTCGACGGTATTGAGGACATCAAAGCCTTGATCCCGGACATGTCCCCCACTGAAGAAATGTCCATCGACGTGGGCAGCTACACCCAGGACCAATTCTATGACGACATGATGCGGGTCACCCAAGGACTATCCGATCCGGACTTATCGCAAATCCTGGTAAGCCAGTCACTCCCTACCATGAAGTGGCTCCAAGACAAGGGCGTGCGGTTCGTCCTTTCCTACGGGCGCCAAGCCTTCAAGGATGGCGACAAGTTCCGGTTCTGGGGAGGCTTGGTGGTAGAGGCGGTCGGCGCAGGAAAGGGGTTGTCCGATCAGCAGTTTGAAGCGGCGCAGCGGGCCGGGGTGGACATCCGCTACTCCACCCAAGGCATCCAACTGCTTCAGGACGATAAAGGCCGGGTCAACGGGCTGAGGGTGCAAGGCCCCGACGGTTTCGAAGATATCTATGCTCATTCGGTAGTCCTGGCTAGCGGCGGTTTCGAAGCGAACGCCGAAATGCGCTGCCGTTACCTTGGCCCTGGCTGGGAGTTGGTGAAGGTGCGGGGGATTCCATACAACACCGGCGACGGCATCCGGATGGCGCTTGATATCGGCGCCCAAGCCCATGGGCACTGGAGCAGTTGCCATGCCGTGGCTTGGGATATGAACGCGCCGGCCTTCGGAGACCGTACCATCACAGAGTTGTACCAGAAGCACTCCTACCCCTTCGGTCTCATCGTAAACCTTAACGGGGAGCGATTCCTGGATGAAGGGGCCGACTTCCGCAATTACACCTACGTCACCTATGGGCGGGCATTGCTTACCCAACCGCAGGGCTTAGCCTTCCAGATTTTCGACGACAAAGTCAAACACTTACTCCGGGATGAGTACCACATCCCGCAAGTGACTATGGCCCAAGCTGACACAATAGAGGAATTGGCGGCGCGACTCGACATAGACCCACAGGGGCTATCGCGGACAGTGCGGGAGTTTAACGCCGCAGTGCAGCAGGACGTGCCCTACAACCCAACGGTGAAGGACGGCAGGGCAACGGTTGGGATCGAACCGCCCAAGACCAATTGGGCGCAACCCATCGACACACCTCCTTACCTTGGATACGCCGTTACCTGCGGCATAACGTTTACCTTCGGCGGCGTGAAGATCGACACCCGGGGACAAGTGGTCACCAACAGCCAGGATCCCATTCCCGGGCTCTACGCCGCCGGGGAAATGGTTGGCGGCCTCTTCTACTACAACTATCCGGGCGGCTCCGGCCTCTCGGCAGGTATGGTTTTTGGCCGGCTGGCAGGAACCAGCGCGGGGCGGGACGCCATGACCTTGAAGGACTAGCAGGGAGTTAAGCTGCCGGAGAACGCCGTGTCACAGGGCTGAAGGTTGAGACGGAATGGCCTAACCCAACGAAGGTTAGAATAGTCCACAAGTTTTAACGACCGAATCCGTTTTAGGATGTTATTGACCGCCTCTCTGGTAGAACTCTTTGTTGAGTGGTAGCATACGCACATAGTTTTTCGTCTAAACTGGCTTCGGCGTCGAAGACCCCAATGTGTCGGGCTTGGAGTATGGATCCACAACCGCTGGTGCAAGTGTTCTTAACTCGTGCAGAGACTTAGGGTGAACCCGCTTATGAAGGGCGCCGCAGTATGACTTCCACTGGCTTTCTCATTTTGTCCGTCGGCGTCCTGCTTTTGGCATGGGCGATCGTCCCAGAGATCAGCCGCCGGGTAAGAGGAGACGGAAAGCCGCGGATCTTTTACGGCTGGTACCTGCTGGGCACCTTCTTCTTCATGGCCATGCTCACCATGGGCGCCCGCAACGCTTTCGGTATATTCGTCATTCCCATGAGCGAGGAGTTCAACTGGTCCAGGGGCACCATTTCATTGGCGGCAGCCCTTGGCGCTCTCGTCAACGGCGTCACTCAACCCTTCATGGGCAGGATTTTCGACCGCACTGGGGGCCGCAAGCTGATCATCGGCGGTCTTGCGGTCATTGGTGTTATAACGGCGCTGCATAGCCTCACCTTCCACATCTTCTTCCTGATTTTCATGTTCGGTTTTGTGCTGTCCACTGCCATGAGCGCCTCCTCCATCAACACCACTGGCGCGATGTTGGCGCGGTGGTTCCGCCGCCGCCGGGCGGTGGTCATGGGCATAAACGCCAGCGGCACCTCCGCTGGCGCCTTGTTGCTGGTCCCCTTCGCTATGTACCTGCTTCAAGCAACCCACTGGCGGGTTACTTGGGCGGTGTTGGGCTTGATAGTGTTGATGCTGGCGGTGCCTCTTGCTTACCTGTTCGTTAAAGAATGGCCGTCCGACTTGGGGTTGCAGCCTGACGGGGATGCGGAGCCTCTGAGAGACCGGCAGGGCAATCTTCCCCCCCAGCGCAGAGAAGGTCCTCTGGCTTCCGACAATTGGAAGCAATCTTTCCGCTCCATGCCGTTCTGGCAGATGTCTCTCTCCTACTACGTCTGCGGTTCAACCACCTTTATGCTCACCGTACACTTCATTCCTTACGCCATAGGGCGGGGTGTTTCACCCACTCTAGCTGCGACGGTGTTCGGCCTGATGATGGGACTGAACGCGGCGGGCGCTATCGGCGCAGGTTGGCTGGCGGACAGGTTCTCCCGGAAAAACCTCCTGGCGGCGGTCTACTTCTGCAGGGGCTGCGGTTATATGCTGCTTCTGCTGGTGCCGGGTGACGCCTCATTGTGGGCTTTCGCCATTGTGGCGGGGTTCTCGTGGATCGCCACAGCACCTCTTACCACCACGCTCACTGCCGACGTTTACGGACTACGGACATTGGGCACCGTGTCCGGCGCGTCCTTCGTGTTCCACCAAGCGGGTGGCTTTGTCAGCGTTTGGGTCGCGGGGATCCTCTTCGACGTCACCGGCTCTTACACCATCCCCTTCGCGATCATGGGGTCACTGTTGTTCCCGGCGGCACTGTCAGCGTTCTCTATCCGGGAACGCAAGTACTCCTCCAGATATCAGACAGCGCCCGTCATAGCCGCCGCGGCAGGCGATTGACCAATAATGTTGTGGGCGATTCTTGGGTCGGTTACCTCCCACCACGGCGACGCGGCTGATCCCGAACTGTTGATCTGGATCAAGGACCGGCTTGACGACTTGGCCAATCTCGGGCCTTGGCTGGTGGTGGCGCTGATTGGATTGGTAATCGTGGCGATTCCTGTCGTCTTGGTCGTTGGGTATTTCTCTCAAGGTCGACCTGGGTCCTCGGAAACATATCAGCAGACTGGCGACGAGTCCTAAATTACCCGTCGGCGCGACTCATCCGATACGGGGTGATGGACGCTCTAAGCTATTGCCCTTGGGCTGTGAACCAAGTAGACTAAGTCACCGTTGAACGCCTATACTGGGCTGGCAAGGAAGAGGATGAGACAAGCCATCCTTGTGCCGGACAAGCGGGACATCAAACGTAAAAGACTGCACTCAGATAACTGCAACGAGGGATGATTATCTATGTTTGATAATAGTTCGTTGGAAGCTTTGCTGGAAGAGCTGAGAGACGAATATGAACTGGAGCCTGACTGGGAAGATATACAACGGGCAGCCCACTTGGGTATCGCTCGAGCTGATGCCGGAGTCGCATTGGGAGACTTGGACTCCCGTGTCACGACTCTGATCGAAAAGCACAATCCAGGCTAAAAGTCCTTATCCTGTCAAATAACCTTTGACAACCAATCGCCAGGCCTGCCGCCAAGGAGGTTAATCCCTTGGTAGTAGAGACCTTGCAAATTCAACGTACTCATTGGGCCGATACGTTCGTATCGCTTCCAGTGGGTTACGCTTGGACATCGCTGGGTGCGTGGGCATTCGGTAACCCCCTTGGCTTGTCTACGGTGCGGCCCAAGTCGTAGATAACGTTCAGTATCGCGGAGCGGTTTATGGTAGTCGCCTTCCTTCCATTAGCGCGTTTCCCCCTTACCCTTTTATCATAATGTTGCATTGTCAGGTCTATAAGATTCCATCTCGGTCTTGGAGGGCGACATGAAGATAGGATTCATCGGTCTGGGCACAATGGGGGGCAGTATGGCCTACAACACCCTCCAGGGCGGGCACGACTTGGTTGTCCACGACATCCGCCGTGAATCTGCAACTCCCCACTTGGAGGCTGGTGCGGCGTGGGCAGACACCCCTCGGCAAGTGGCGGAGTCCAGCGATGTCGTGTTCACGTCGCTGCCCGGCCCGACCGAGGTGGAAGCGGTGTTCCTAGGCGACGATGGGCTGTTGCAGGGTCTATCCGCCGGAAAGGTCTATTTCGACCTTAGCACCAGCACCCCCAACTTGATCCGCCGCTTGCACGACATCGCGGCAGGCCAAGGCATACAAGTCCTGGACGCTCCCGTCAGCGGCGGTCCGAGCGGCGCCAGGACGAGGAATTTGGCTATATGGGTGGGCGGCGACCGGGCGGTGTTCGACCGTTGCAAGGACGTTTTGGATGCTATAGGCGACAAAGCCTACTACGTTGGACCGATAGGCTCCGGTGCTGTCGCCAAGCTGGTGCACAACTGCGCCGGCTACATCATCCAGTGCGCTCTAGCGGAGGTATTCACCATGGGGGTCAAGGCCGGGGTTGAGCCGCTGGCCCTCTGGCAAGCAGTGCGCCGAGGCGCACAGGGGCGGCGGGGTACCTTCGAAGGGCTTGCGGAGCACCTTCTACCAGGCAACTTCGACCCGCCGGACTTTGCGCTCCGGTTGGCCAGAAAGGACGTGGACCTAGCGGTTGGCGTAGGCCGGGAGTACGACGTTCCCATGCGTCTGGCTAACCTTGCTCTTCAGGAGCTTACCGAGGCGTTGAACCGCGGCTGGGGCGACAGGGATTCCCGGGTGGCCATGCTGCTGCAGGAAGAACGGGCCGGTGCGGAAGTGCGGGTGCCGGAGGATATCCTGAGAGCAGCCTTGGAAGAGGAGAGGAGCGGTTAATCGCTTCTCTCCATAAGTTAACCTTGGCCCAAGTTAACCTTGGCCCGCACGCCGCCACTTGAGGTCTGGCTGGCGCGCGGCGCGGGCTTCGTCCAATCTGGATACTGGCGTGGTGTGGGGCGCGGACCGTACCAGTTCCGGGTTTTCTCCAATCTCACGGTCTATTTCCCGCATGGCTTCTATGAAAGCATCCAACGTCTCGCGGGTCTCCGACTCTGTCGGCTCGATCATCAGAGCCTCGTGGACAATGAGCGGGAAGTACATCGTTGGGGCGTGGAACCCATAGTCCAGCAATCGCTTGGCGATCTCCAGCCCGCTGGCCCCGCGAGTTCTCTGCCAATCGGCAGAGAAGACGGCCTCGTGCATACACACCCGGTCGAAAGGCAAGTAGTAGATGTCTTTCAGTGCCTGCATCAAGTAATTGGCGTTCAACACTGCATTGCCGCTGATGGCCTTCAGCCCTGCTGCTCCCAGCGTAATAGTATAGGTGTAAGCTCTGACCAGGACGCCGAAGTTGCCGTGGAACCCGCTCATTTTGCCGATGGTACGCTCAGGGTAATGGAGATTGTAAGTGATCCCGCCGTTCTCTCCGGCCTGTGTCACCACGGGCGCGGGGAGGTAAGGAAGCAGGGTATCGCCAACGCAAACCGGTCCAGCTCCGGGGCCTCCTCCTCCGTGAGGGGTGCTGAAGGTCTTGTGCAAGTTGAGGTGGATAATGTCGAACCCCAAGTCACCCAGCTTCACCCGGCCCAGCAAGGCGTTCATGTTGGCGCCGTCACCGTAGACCAATCCGCCCGCTTCGTGCACCACCCGGCATATATCCACGATGCCGGTGTCGAACAGGCCCAACGTACTAGGCTGGGTTATCATCACGCCCGCCAGGTCGGCCCCCGCCAACTCATGGAGGGCTTCCAAGTCCATATTGCCCTTATCGTCCGAAGCCACCGTGACCACTTCGAAGCCAGCCATGGCGGCCGATGCGGGATTGGTGCCGTGGGCACTGTCAGGAATTATCACCTTTGTGCGTTGCAGATCGCCGCGCTCGTGATGATAAGCCCGCATCATGAGCATCCCGGCGAACTCTCCATGGGCCCCGGCCAGAGTGGCCAAGCTCACTCCCGGCAGGCCGGTTACTTCGCTCAAGAAGCCTTGGAGCCGGTACAATAGTTCCAATGCCCCTTGCGCCGACTCTGCCGGTTGCAGCGGATGTATCGCCGCGAACCCGGGCAAAAACGCCGCTTCATCGTTGATCTTGGGGTTGTACTTCATGGTACAACTGCCAAGGGGATAGAAGTGGGTGTCGATGGAAAAGTTGCGCTGACTCAAGTTGGTGAAGTACTGCACCACTTCCGGTTCGGATACTTCCGGAAGCTCCAGGTCGGTCCGGAGCAGCGACTGGTCCGGCAACGGTTCGTGCGGCACGTCCGAATCGGGCAATATCGAACCAACCCGACCAGGCACGCTCCGCTCCATCAACAGCTTGGAAGTGTCCCTGTTCCCGCCGGTCTGCATCAGCTGAACTCCGAGAGTGTCGCAACCAGGGCGTCAATATCCTGGCGCGGGTTCATTTCCGTGACACACAGCAACATGCCGTTTTGCAGGCCCTCCGCTGCCCCCTGCCCGTTGGTTCTCGATGCGTGGCCGTTATAGGGCGCTTGGGTGAGGTCCAGCCCTCCCAGTATGTTCCGTTCCAGCAACCGCCGGTTAATGACAGCGGGAGGGACCGGGCATTGGACCACGAACTCTTGGAAGAAAGTGCCCGACGTTGGCAATGAATACCCAGGCAACCGGCCGATACAGTCAGCGGCGTAGTGGGCTTTCTGGTAGCAAAGCTCGGCAACGTTGCGCAACCCCTGCTTACCCAAGGCAGCCAAGTATATCGTGGATGCCAGGGCGTAAAGAGCCTCGTTGGTGCAGATGTTGCTGGTAGCCCGTTCTCGCCGAATATGCTGCTCCCGCGTTTGGAGCGTTAGCACGTAGCCGGTCCTGCCTTGGCTGTCCACTGTCCGCCCGGATAACCTGCTGGGCATTTGCCTGATGTACTCCTGCTTGGTGGCAAACAGCCCGAGATAAGGGCCGCCGTAACTCGGCGGGATCCCCAAGGGTTGACCCTCCCCGGTTACTATGTCCGCACCGTAGTGTCCGGGGGAGTGGAACATCCCCATGGCCGTAGGGTCGGCTGACACAACGAACAGTGCGCCCTGACTGTGGGCGGCAGCGGCCAGCGCTCCCATGTCTTCGATATACCCGTAGAAATTGGGGTACTGGACCACCAGCGAAGCTGTTTGATCGTCCAAAGACGGCGAGTTATTCAATGAAACAGTAGAGATCCGGATGCCCTGGGCTTGGCAGTAGGTCTCGATAACCTGCCGGTAGATGGGAGAGAGGCTGTCGGAGACGGCGACCCGGTTGCGCCGGGTAACGCGGCACGCCATCAACACGCCCTCGGCCAAGCTCGTCGCCCCGTCATACATCCCCGCATTGGCCACTTCCATCCCATACAGGTTGCTGATCAGGGTCTGGAACTCGTAGATAACCTGTAGAGTGCCTTGGCTGGCTTCCGCTTGGTAGGGAGTGTAAGCGGTCAGAAACTCGCCCCTGGTCATCAACGCTTTTACGACCGAAGGGATGAAGTGGTTGTAAGACCCGGCTCCCAGGAATGACGGGCCACTGTTGAGAGGACGATTTCTGGACGCTAAAGCGGCCAGTTCCCGTTGGACTTCCAATTCCGATGTGGGTCCCGGCAAGTTAAGCGGCGGATCGCGGTAGACTTCCGGAATGTCGTGGAAAAGCTCGGCTATTGAACCAAGGCCCAACGTAGCCAACATCCCCGCCTGCTCTTCCGGGGTGTTGGGAATATAGGGGAACTGAAAGTCCGATTCACCCTTGGCGCCGGATGCTTGGTTGGATACGCTCATGACAGACCACTGATGTATGATCCGTATTCCTCAGCCGACATGAGCTGGTCTAATTCGGACAAGTCGTTGACTGAGACCCGCAACAGCCAACCTTCACCCAAAGGGTCCTCGTTAGCCAGTTCCGGGTGATCCCGCAAGCGCTGGTTCACCTCGACAACCTCTCCGGTGACCGGAGAGAACAGGTCGGAGACTGCCTTGACCGATTCCACTTCTCCCATTTTTTGCAGATGCGTAACAGTCGAGCCGGGTTGAGGCAGGTCGAAATAGACGATGTCGCCCAACTGGTCCTGGGCATACTCGGTAATGCCGGCCAAGGCCAAGCTGCCCTCTTCGATCTTAACCCATTCATGTTCCGAGGTGTATTTACGGTCGGTAGGGTTCAACTTACCTGAGACCTCCCTTCCTGCAAGGCTGACAAGGGTATGTAAAATTGAGATTATAGCTACGAACCGGCCCCACCGCCCCTGGATTCCCGCCTACGCCGGAATGACGGAACGGGCCCGCCTGGATTCCGGCCTACGCCGGAATGACGGAATGGGCCCGATAGTGAGCATTTGGGAGCGGTTTTGTATTTGAGCAAGCCTACCCTACTATGCGGTCTCACGTTCAACTGCGTAAAGTCCCAAATGAAATACATACCCTTGTCAGCTTCCTGCAAGGGGGATAGCGTTACTTGGGCCTGGAATAAAAGGGGACGGGAACGATCTCAGCACGTTCGGTGCGCCCCCGGATGTCTACGTCCAACTGAGCGCCCACATGAGCGCAACGCTGCTCAACGTAGCCCATGCCTATGCTGGTGTCAAGAGTAGGCGAATAGCTTCCGCTGGTCACTCTCCCCACCGTCCGGCCTTGTTCCATTATGGCGTATCCTGCCCTGGGTGCGCTGCGTCCCGGGATGGTCAGCCCAACCAGTTTTCGTTCGACTCCGCTGTCCCTCTGTTCTCGCAAGGCCTCGACTCCCACGTACTCTTTGTCGAAGCGAACAAACCGTTCCAGCCCGGCTTCGATAGGGGTAGTAGCTTCGTCAATCTCGTGCCCGTGCAGGGGCAAGGCCGCCTCCAATCGCAGCACGTCCCTGGCGCCCAAGCCGCAGGGCGACGCTCCTTGGTCCAGCAGGATCTGCCAAAGCGGTTGGACTTGGGACTTGTCGACAACCATCTCAAAACCGTCTTCACCGGTGTATCCGGTCCTCCCCACCATCACAGGGACCCCCCGCAACCGGTTTTCCTGCCAAGCAAAGGGACGTAACGGCGACGCGGGTTCCTCGCAGACCCTGTCCATCACGTCCGCCGTTCCCGGGCCTTGGAAGGCGACCAAGCCGGTGGCGTCAGTGCGGTCTTCGATGGTGCAGCCTTGAGGGAATTTTTCCGAGGTCTGTTTTTGAAACCAAGCAACCACTGCCGCCCGGTTTCCGGCGTTCGGGATCAACAGATACCGGTCTTCCTCCAGACGATAAAAGATAGTATCGTCGATGACCCCGCCGTTGTCGTTGCAGATGAAGCAGTAACGGGCCCGGCCCACCCGCAGGCTGGCGACGGATGCGGTCAACACCGATTCCAGAAATGCCGTCGCATTGGACCCGGAGATGTACAACCGCCCCATGTGGGAGACGTCGAACAGGCCCGCGGCGGTGCGGACGGCGGCTACCTCACTCAGGATACCAGCGTATTGCACCGGCATGTCCCAGCCGCCAAAGGGCACCATACGAGCGCCCAACGCGACATGGGCGTCATAAAGGGCAGTTCTAAAGTTAGTTGTGGCCAAGATTGTCCCTTTACCTCCCCGTAGTTACGACCGTGAGGTGGGGATTAGGCACGGTTAGCATAATAACGCCCATAACGCCACACACGCAAGAGTTGAGGCAGCGTTCCGTTTCAGGTGGTCCGGCCGCTTGGCAGTCCGGTGGATTCCCGCCTTCGCGGGAATGACGGGTTGGGCGCGGGAATGACGGGTTGGGCGCGGGAATGACGGGTTGGGGTCAGTACGAATGGCAGGTTGGGGCCAGTCAGGTTGGGGCCAGTCAGGTTGGGGCCAGTCAGGTTGGGGTCAGTCAGGTTGGGGCCAGTCAGGTTGGGGTCAGTACGAATGGCAGGTTGGGGCCAGTCAGGTTGGGGCCAGTCAGGTTGGGGCCAGTCAGGTTGGGGCCAGTCAGGTTGGGGTCAGTACGAATGGCAGGTTGGGGCCAGTCAGGTTGGGGCCAGTCAGGTTGGGGCCAGTCAGGTTGGGGCCAGTAATGAAAACGCCTGAATTGCAACGCTACCGTGGACGCCCCAGGGGATGGGCAAAGTCGTCCCAACCTTGTGCGGGCGGGACGCCCGCGCTCCTTCTCGTTTCCTTAGCGAATCAGTCCTCAGCGAATCAGTCCTCTTCCGCCCAGACCAGGTCGCGACGGTAATGTCTTACCCAGGGGATGAGGGTGCGGAGGAGGTCATGGTCTTCGATTTCGACCTTTTTGCGGCGGCATTTCTCCAAGTACCTGTTGACCCCCATGAAGGTGGGGAGCCGGAAGCCGGCTTTGACTACCCGGAAGCCGAAGGAACGGGGCTGGGGCAGGGGTTTACGGTCGGTGAGGGCGACGAACCACTGGAGACGAAATTCTTTGACCAAGCGGCGAAGCCGGACGATGGCCAGTTCCTTG
The DNA here is from genome assembly GCA_965261795.1 of Dehalococcoidia bacterium. Lineage (GTDB taxonomy): Bacteria > Chloroflexota > Dehalococcoidia > Lucifugimonadales > UBA3495 > CBDCFV01. Next base: position 1,915,481 of record OZ253476.1, on the reverse strand, counting down.
GCCATTTTCTTTTGTAGGGCGCGGATGCGGGATCTTATTTCTCCCATAAGTAAACATTCACCTCTTGACATTAGTGTTCCGTTTTAGATGGCTTGGGCAACGGTGACCCGGCGGAGTCCTGCCCCCGCCTTCTCGCGGGGGCAGGTTCTTCGCGGGGGAATGACGGTTGGCTCTGTGGGGGCCACGCCGCGGCGTTTATTTAACGGTGTTGCGACCGGTCCAGATGGGCAGGGCGGACTCGATGTCCCGGATTTCCTGTCTCATCTTCTCAACCTCGCCGATGCGGGCGGCGAAAGACATGGCGTAACGGGCGGCGCGGAGGCGGATGGCCTTATCAGGGTCGTCCATGGCCTCGGCGATGACCGAGACGCTGCGGAGCATAAGTCCCTGGAGTTCCTGGCGGGCGAGGTTTGCGGACTCTTCGCGGAGGCGGATCAACTCGGCGCGGAATTTGTCATCTTCAAGCCAACGGTACAAGGTGCTTTCCCCTATGCCGGACTGGCGGGCGGCTTGAGCTACGGTAGGGGTGGCGGCGATGACGGTCAGAGCGGCCTGCTGGCGAAAGGTGAGGCTGGATTTTTGGATTTCCCTCCCATTTTCTCCCATTTCCTCCCGTTCCGGGTCAACGGTGTGGATTCCCGTCCCCGCATCCGCGAGGGACAGGCTCTGCTCGGGAATGACGGGACTGAGGCGGGATAGTGCAAGGCCGTAGGAGGGTTCCGGCGACTGCGGGTCGGGTTCCGGTTGTTGCGGGGAGGTTTCCGGAGGCTGCGAGTTGGGTTGGGGAAGATTGTTGGTTGGGCGGCGTTTAGTCATCAGACATCATGTTGCCTCAGTGGCTGCCCTAGATTTGTTCGACGCCCCAAGGGGACGCTGAACAGGACAGGTATTATGTTAGAGGAGTGTTTTCCCAGTTGGGAAGGGGCAACTGTCAGTAAATCCGAATCAGGATTTGCAGGATTACAGGATTAACAGGATGAAATGCGCCCAGGATTGTTCAGTTTCCCGGCCCCGCATCCACGAGGGCTGGATCTTCGCGGGAATGACCGTTGGGTCCGGGAATTAAACTGCCTAAATTGGAATGTTACCAAGAGTAACAGGGAATGCCGGTTGCTGAGTTTCACGTGTGCGCCGCCGGCTCTGGAAGGACCTACATGGCCGCCTTCAAAATAACGGCCATACCGCTGTGCTATAATCGGCGGCACCGCGCATGAGGGCGCACAACTCACCCCCAAGGAGGTTGCGTTGGTTGGCAGGATGGAAAACAAAGTAGCCATAGTGACCGGAGGCAGTTCGGGCATCGGCCGGGCCACTTGCTACCGCCTTCTGCAAGAAGGTGCGAAGGTGGTTGTCGCCGATCGTAACCAAGCCGGAGCAGAGGAGACCCGTGGGTTGATGGAAGGCACCGACGACAACTCCGCAGTGTCCGTTGTGGATGTGTCCCGGTCTGATCAAGTGGAGCGTATGGTGGCGGAAACGGTTTCCCGCTTTGGCAGGCTTGATGTTCTGGTCAATGGCGCGGGAATCCTGATACGGACGCCTCCTCTCATCGAGGTGGACGATATTGATTGGGACCTGACCATGAACACCAACCTCAAAGGGTTGTTCTATTGTTGCAAGTACGCCATCCCGGCGATGCTTGAGCACGGCGGCGGCTCTATCGTCAACATCTCGTCCATGTCGGGAGTGAGGGGCATTGCATACTCGGTGCCCTACGCGGTAAGCAAAGCCGGTGTCATTCACCTTTCCAAGGTAGCTGCGGCCCAGTATACCCATCAGGGCATCCGGGTAAATTGCATCGCTCCGGGTGGAGTGGACACCCCTCAAATGCGGGGCAGCACCGCCAGCAGGGAGGTGTTCCAGGAACGGAACGCTGAACATCCCATGACCAGGGTAGGCCGCCCGGAAGAGATAGCCAACCTGATAAGTTGGCTGGCGTCCGACGAAGCGTCCTACGTCAGCGGCAGCACTTACATTATCGACGGCGGCGCGTGGGCGACAGCCGATTAGTACGCGGGGGGGCCGATATGGAAAAGGTAATAGAAATATCCGACCGCGCGGTAGCTGATTACGGGTTTCGCCAAGCTGTTCTTTACGGCGCCGACGACGTGAGCCAGCGTTGGGGCCTGTCAGACCAGGAGCGGTCAGTGCTGGAGAGCATTGTGGTCGAGGCGTTAAACGCCCTGCCTATCCCAGTGCAACCGGCGGAGATACCAGCGGAACAAGCGAGGCTTGCAGAGCTTATCCGCGAAGCCGCTCCGGGTTGACGTAAGGGCGTCCACTCGCTATTCCGGCGCCCCACCACCCGCGATGCTGGCGAAGGTGGAACCCATGGGGTCGGTCTACGTGGTATCCCACGATGTCCGCGGATTACGGCTGACTCCGCTGGACTTCATCAGTTCATCCAAGTCTTTGCCGGTCGCCTGCTCCACCACTTGTCGCGCCAACTCCCACTTTTCAGCGGCCTCAGCCTCGGCTTGGGCCTTTCCCTCTGCCCTCAATTTTTCTTTTATCCTGGGAGCGAATAATACCAAGGCCCTTCCTCCTTCCCACGATATTGCCACAAATAAGGCTATACCCACGGACCCGCTAGTGTGGTGTAACTGAAGTTAGTAGTAATAGTGTTCGCAATGAGGTATTCTTTCGATCACCGACTCAGGAGAGGGATGATCATGGCGATCGGAAGGCCAATGCCGCCGCTGATATTGGACGACACCGAAAGGGAAACGCTGGAACGGTGGGTTCGTCGCCCCAAGACGGCCCAGAGCCTGGCGCTGCGGGCCAGAATGATTCTGGCCTGCGCCGAAGGCCGCAGCAACATCGCAGTGGCTGCCGACTTGGAGGTGTCCGACGAAACGGTGGGGAAGTGGCGTTCCCGGTTCTTGGAACGGCGATTGGACGGCCTGTCGGACGAGCCCCGCAGCGGCCGACCGCGAGCGGTTACTGATGAAGACGTGGAACGGGTGATTACGCTGACGCTGGAGTCCACACCCAAGGACGCCACGCACTGGAGCACCCGGTCCATGGCCCAGCGTTCCGGTCTGAGCCACACCACGGTCAGCCGCATCTGGCGCGCCTTCGCACTGCAACCTCACCGCACCGAAACCTTCAAGCTGTCGGCGGACCCCTTCTTCATCGAAAAGGTGCGGGACATTGTGGGCCTCTACCTTGATCCACCGGACCGGGCGTTGGTCTTGTGCGTGGACGAGAAGTCCCAGATTCAGGCCTTGGACCGCACCAGGCCGCTGTTGCCCCTGCGCCCGGGCCAGGTGGAGCGGCGCACCCATGATTACGTGCGCCACGGCACCACGTCCCTCTTCGCCGCTTTGGACGCCAGGACCGGCAAGGTGATTGGCCAGTGCCACCGCCGCCACCGGGCCGTGGAGTTCCGCAAGTTCCTCGATGCCATCGAGTCCGAGGTGCCCGCCGGGTTGGACGTGCACCTGATTGCGGACAACTACGCCACCCACAAGACGGCGCTGATCCGGAACTGGTTCGCCAAACGGCCCCGCTTCCATATCCACTTCACGCCCACCAGCGCCTCCTGGCTGAACCTGGTGGAACGCTGGTTTGGGCTGCTCACCGAAAAGCAGTTGCGCCGTGGAGTGCATCAGAGCAGCGGTGAACTGGAGGCTGCCATCTACCGTTACCTGGACGTCACCAACGAAGACCCCAAGCCCTTTGTCTGGACCAAGACCGCTGACCAAATCCTGGCCAGCGTGGCCCGCTTTTGCCGACGCACTTTAGATACAGGACACTAGCTACATTTGCCAGCGTGAACATCCATCTGTCTTTGGTCCAAGCGCCAAGGTAGAGCCAAGCGAACAATACCGACCCGATGAAACAAGTATAGAAGATCGCGCAATAGACTGCCCAAGTCGCAGTGCCTCTTTCAGGTATGTCGCGCAAAAGTCTGCTTGGCAGGCATATCACATGAGAGTGGGATATAATGCAAATTACTATCCCGGTAACAGGATGTCAAGGAACGGGTACGCATCTACTTTCCGCTATAATCTTCTAACCAAAGCAAGCCCCACCCCGCTATTGATCGGAAGTCTGTGTACTGCCCCAAGCAAGCTGTTCAGGCTCCCTAGCCTTTCCGTCGCCACTGAGACCCGTCACCACACCTCCAGCATTTTCAATCCCAGGGGAGTGGTCTGAAATTCCAAAAGCTTGGTCTGAGTGATCAGGCCGTGAGAGACCATTTCTCTGAATAGACGTTCTTTGTCGAATTCCTCATTCACCGAACAGTCCTCGAATAGCCTCGGCCCTTCTTTCAAGGTTGCAAGAACCTCCTGCTCTGCCAGGGCCATTGGATGTGTACGGTCCTTCATAGAACCGGCGATGTACCCTGCCGCTAAAATTCCGATGGACGTGAGGGCTTTCGAGTCTTCGAGCCTCCCTCGAACGGATATTACGGTCCTGTCCTCCGTGCCGGAGTTCCGAACGAAGACCGCCGCGTTTTGACGCCCCGCGGCGTCCCGCACGGCCAAGTACAACAAGTCCGGCTCATCGTCGAAGGCAACCTCCTCAACTTGTACGAAATGGACTTCGGAGGCAATCAACCGTTCAACGCCTTTATAGACCTCGCTGCCGCTATAGAAGAGCTCCTTACGGACGTGGTAGACGACGGAGTTCCGTTTGAACCCGGAGCGGAACGGCTGGTGTATTTCCTTGGGGGTCTTGCCCCTTGACGCGACGAAGGTGTTGATGGCGCTTTTGAGTCCATTGCTTACGAATACCCGTACGTCTTCGCCCCCGCGAGTGGTAAGCCATCCGGGAGTAATAGTGTGACCGCTTTCCTCGCTGCCGATGGCGAACCGGAGGGGATTGACCACGGCGTGATGCAATATTCGTATGTCGCCGACTCCGGTCAGAATGGTCCTGAACCCCATGTCCTCCGCTGCGCGGTACGCGTTCAGGTCACTCTCCACGGTGGTGACGAAGAGATTCCCGGACTGGTCGTTTCTAGCGAGATAGGCCGCTTGGAGTAAAGCGTTTCTATCTCCGGCGCCCACCAGGACTTTGTCCTCCTCGGGGTCATAGTCCAAGCGAAAGAACCTGTCTCCGTCGGCGTCGAACACCATCGCTTTGCCGCGCAGGTCAAGGACTGCCTGCACTCCGACGTGGTCCTTGAAATGCGGGTCTGCCCGGCCGATTTCGGTGACTCCCTCCAGGTCGGTTACACCGCCTCTGAAATTCACTTGGCCGGAGGCGGCATCGGCGTTTACTTCCACAACATCGCCCCCGTGAATCCTTCGCAAGAGGTTGGCCGCCATTTCCGAATAGGCCCCGTTGGCGGCATCCACAATTAACGGAAAGTCACCCAAGGTATCCCCTTCGGCGAGCCACGAGTTGCGTGGGTCAAGGTGGAACCGGCTGATCATGTCCAACGCTTCTGCCCTAGCGTCTATTCGATTGCCCAAGGGATCCAACGGCTCAACCTGGCTGTCATAGTCCAAGGCGATTACCCGTTTCGTCAACGCCCGCTCTTCTTCGGCAAACATCTTCATTGCTTGCGGGCCCTGGAAAATCTTCAACCCATTATATTCAGCAGGGTTATGACTTGCCGTAACCGCCAGGGATGCAGCGGCCCCCCGCCAGATGTGGTACAAGGCTATCCCCGGTGTGGGAAAGACGCCCACCACAATGGCGGTGCATCCCGCCTTCCGGACACCTGAAACAACGGCTGACGTGAATGCCCCTTGGGTGTCCCTTGGGTCCCATCCAATCACTACTTCCGACTCTTCGGGCAGGCCGGAGCAATAGGCATAGGTATACTGCTCCAGGAATTGCTCGGTGATGAGACCCTCTTGGGTATAGGCTTCCAAGGGGGACAGGCTATTAACGGCGTCATTTAATGAAAGGGCTACGCGGCGACGGATGCCATCGGTGCCTTGCAGCCGGTCGATGGCAGGTCGAGGGATGGGAGATGAGGTGGGACTGTCTGCTGACAGGTCCCTTGGACCGCTACTCAACGGTGACGGTTTTGGCAAGGTTTCGCGGCATGTCCACGGGATTCCCGCGGGCCACGGCTATCTCATAAGCCAGCAGTTGCAGCGGCACGGCGGCAACGATGGGCGACAGAAGGTATGGCACGGGGGGAATTTCGATGATGTCGGCAGCGTCGTGAACGAGAACATCATCGCCCTTGGTGGCCAAGGCCACAACCTTCCCTTCTCGCGCCCTGACCTCTGACACGTTGCCGAGCATCTTCTGGTACATCTGGTCTTTCAAGGCGACCGCCACGGTGATGGTGTGTCGATCAATCAAGGCAATAGGCCCGTGCTTCATCTCTCCAGCGGCATATCCCTCGGCGTGAATGTAACTGATCTCTTTGATTTTCAGCGCTCCTTCCAACGCCGTTGGAGTGCTGATTCCCCGGCCCATCACCAGAACGTTTGAAACGAAAGTGAAACGCCGGGCTACTTCTCGTATATGCTCGCCGGTCTGCAACGCTTGGCCTACGAGGTTGGGAAGGTGCATTACCTCGTTCAGCAGCAGCCGCCTCTTGGAGATCGGCAGTGTGCCCCTGGTCTGGCCGAGGTAGATGGACAGCAAGTACAAGCAGAGCATTGACCCGGTGGCGGTCTTCGTGCTGGCCACGCCGATCTCAGGCCCCGCGTTGATGGACATGGTGTAATCCGCCACCCGGGTGGCTTCCGATCCCGGCACGTTGCAGATTACGATTAACGGGGCCCCTTTGGCGCCCAAACTCTCTAACGCGGCCAAGCTGTCCACGGTCTCCCCAGACTGGGTTACCGCCACGATGAGAGTGTCCGAGTCAACCACTGGGTCCATATACCGGAATTCGGAGGCGTTTTCCACTTGGCAGGGAATGCGGGCTACGGTTTCCATCATGTATCTGCCCGCCATTGCTGCGTGGTAGCTGGTACCCATGCCCAGCAGAACGACTCGCTTGAACTGGGACACCCGCTCTCGGGAGAAGGGGAACCCCGATAATTCAACGGTCTGTTGCTTGACGTCTACCCTCCCTCGGAGAGCGTTGTGCAGGGACTGGGGCTGCTCCATGATCTCTTTGAGCATGAAGTGGGGAAACTTTCCGTTGGTGGGGCTACAAGCGGTCCCGATTACTTTCTGATGCTTCCTCTTGACCTCCAATCCGTCAACGGTCTTGAACCGGGTTTTATTCCGGCTCACCACCGCCATCTCGCGGTCGTTCAGGTACACCACCGACTTGGCATGACCCATCAGGGCTGGAAGGTCGCTGGCCAAATACATAGCGTCGTCGCCGTAACCCACTACCAAGCCCCCGGCATGGCCTATGCGCACGCCAATGATTTCATCCGGGTTGCGGGTGTCCACCGCGACAATGGCATGAGCGCCGGTTATCTGGCCCACCGCAGACCTCACGGCATCCTCGAAAGACGCACCGGCGGCGAGTTCCTCTTCCACCAAGTGGGGAATAACCTCGGTGTCAGTCTGGGAACGGAACACATGACCCGATTCCATGAGGCGCTGCCGCAGTGCTCCATGGTTCTCAACTATGCCGTTGTGGCATACGGCCACGTTCTGGGTGCAGTCGGTGTGGGGGTGAGAGTTCTCCATGGTGGGTTTGCCATGTGTAGCCCATCGAGTGTGGCCGATGCCCAAGGTGCCCTTTGACTCTGGCCAGCATTGTTGCGTCACGACGCCAAGCTTCCCGGCGTCCTTCCGGATGTACAGTGGGCGCCCTGGTTCAACCACGGCCAGACCGGCGCTGTCATAGCCTCGATACTCAAGCCGCCCCAGCATTTCTACTACGTGAGGAAGAGCCGGATCATGCCCGCAGTATCCAGCGATACCGCACAAACTAATCACCTCGTATGGTCGTCCTATCTCTCGGACAGGACTCGACAGCCTGGCAACCAACACACTCCGGCACAGGCGGTCTTGATGGGGTTATGGGAACTCGCGTATCAACTTCGAAGGAGGTGCTGAACACCGGCAAGATAGCGGCTCTTGAGCGTCCACCGGCTTGTCGGTCATGGGCTATGTCAAGGGATTCAGGTGGGGGTTATATTTCGCAGCCAAGCCCGCCGCATATCGTTGGCTTGGCAGTTACCTGCGCTACGAATGGTGTGAAGGGCCAGAGGTAAGATAGCGTAGGCGTGGGGCTATGTCAATAGCGCATAGGCAACCGCCGCTGCTGGGGAGAGCGGTTGCCACGCGTATCCATGCGCATCTACTGCGGGATGTGAGGATGGAGGACCGGGCAACGAAAGCCTATTCGTTCTCAGTCCAGGCGGACTCCAATTCGTCCTCTACGATTCCCCCGTCCTCATCTTCTTCATCAAGGTCTTCATCCCTAGTGTACCTGGCCAGACTCTCGTTCAGGTATATCCGGTGTTCGTCCTTGGCCTTGGTAGGGAAGGAGTACACCTTCTGCAAAGTCCGGTGCCGGTAGACCTCTCGGATGATAATCGAGATGCCCTGTTGGCTCACACCGATGATCGCTGCTTCGTACCGATTTCCCCCTCGCATGAGCCGGAGGAGCCTAGTCCCCAACTTGGGTTCAATCTGCCCAAGGTAGTCGCCGTCCCTGGTGTAAACGTTGATCGCCTCGTGCTCAATCGCAAGCGTGACGGGGTCACCGGGCGCGATTCTTGCTGCCGTCTGCCCAGTAGCCGATTTTCTCAACAGGGTCGTGCCGGACTTGCCGCTTTCTTCTATGAAGAGCCTGGGAGCGCCTCCCATTTTGCGACCTTGTATAGCGGATGCCGGTCGGGTTTCCAAGTGTTCCAACCTGCCAAGGTTCTTCTTTGCGATGTTGTTGTAAGGAGCCAGCTCGGTGACCCGACCTAAAACTTCCCTGGCCTCGCTGTACCTGCCCAACTCGATCAGCGCCTTGCTCAAGCGGTTCATTGCCTCTACGTCGTTCTCGGATAACTCCAGCAGAGCGCGGTTGACCTCGGATGCACGCTCCCACTCGCCTTCCAAGGCAAATGCGATTGCATCCCGGCTCAAGTCACGCTTCAGTCTGGAAGTGTTAATTGAACTAATCACCTCGATGTCCACCCCTTCTTCAACAAATCAAAAGTACGGATATAAGGCTGCCAGGACGGCCTGACGGCTGTCCTAGATAAAGACTGGAATAATGCCTGTTGTTATGTAGTTAAACTATCACCGAGTTGTTGGTCAAGCCTTTACGAAGTCGTTCTGTGGCCAATCCCGGCCGGACTCAATCGCATCGGTAGTCGCGTGGAGGCAAGATTCATCTTGAAGTTGACGTTATATCATGAGCATTGAGTATCATCAAGTACGTTCAACCCGACTTTGCAAGAGATTTTAGCGAGCCTGTTCCCGAACCCTCCCTGGGATTACGTCAAAGACCTCCTTCGGTTCATCCACGCCGGTACCGCCAACATATCCTCAGAAGGTCGCAACTCATGGCCAAACTGTCCCGCAGGGGCCTTACCTTGCTGTGTTCCCGGTAGTGCCAGTCTACGCCAACCTCTTTCAAGGCCATCCCCGCGCGGCGTGCCCGCAGCAACGTCTCCACGTCGAAGCTAAAGCCGTCCACGGTTTGACCTTGGAACAATTGGGGCGCTACCACGCCGCGGAAACACTTGAACCCGCATTGGGTGTCGTGCACTCCCGGGACGGCCAAAAACCTTACGAGCATGTTATAAGCCCTGCCCATGATATGACGCCTATCGGGCTCGCCGATGCGGCGAGCGCCTGGGGCTTCCCTGGACCCGATGGCGATATCCGCACCTTCAGTTTGGGGAGGCAGGAGCCTTTCCACCTGCTCTATGGGAACGGAAAGATCGGCATCGCACAGGAGCCGGTATTCCCCTTGGGCGCCCAGCATACCGTTCTTTACCGCCGATCCTTTGCCGCGGTGGGGCAACTTCAGCAAACGGACGTTGGAGTAAAGGGCAGTAAATTCATCGATTATCCGGCCAGAACCGTCGGTGCTACCGTCGTCCGCTACAATGATCTCCCAAGGGCGGCCCCACTCCAGCAGGAACGACACGATACGGTCCAACGTGCCGCGGATGCGGGCCTCCTCGTTGTACACCGGGATTACCACCGACAAAAAAATTGCAGGCAAGGGAGGATACCCTTAAAGAGCCGGCTGGCGGCCAGTGGTTAGTGACCGGTGGCAGGAATCATCTACTCGTCTCCCGGTCACTGAGCTTTAGTCACTGACCGAAGACTCATCGTCCAACTGGAAGCCGCGGTGGAGCAAACGGACTGCTTCAGCAACCTGGTCTTCCCGGATGACGCACGAAATCCGAATCTCCGAAGTAGTTATCATGTCGATGTTGATATTGCCATCAGCCAGGATGCGGAACATACGGGAGGCGTATCCCGGTGCATTCTGCATCCCGGACCCCACTATGCTCACCGAGGCCAACGTTGGGTCGCTAACCAGCCCCCCGGCCCCAACCTCGGTTGTGACCGCGTCCATGTACTCCAGCGTCTTGGGAAGGTCTGTCCTACTCACGGTGAAGCTTATATCGGTGGCCCGTTCGACACTGGTGTTCTGCACTATGGTGTCGACGCTGATACCGGCCTGCGCCAAGGGTTCGAACAACGCGGCGGCGATGCCGGGACGGTCGGGCACCGAGCGGACGGTAACCTTGGCGACATTGGAAGTGGCGGCGATCCCGGTAACCTTGATTCTATATTCCATCGGGCCATCGTCCTGTTTGCTATGTGCCTGATCGTCCTGTTTGCTATGTGCCTGTTTGTTATGTATCAGCGTGCCGCTGGCGTTGCTGAAGCTTGAAGCCACGTAAATCGGGATGTTATAGACCGCCCCGAGCTCTATGGACCGGGGGTGCATTTTGGCCCCATAGTTGGCCAGTTCCAGCATCTCCTCGTAGTCTATCGCATCCAACTTGCGGGCCTTGGGAACCAAGCGGGGGTCTGCGGTGTAGATGCCTTCGACGTCGGTGTAGATGTCGCATCGGTCGGCCCCCAACGCGGCAGCCAACGCCACCGCGGTCGTGTCCGAGCCTCCCCTGCCCAAGGTTGTCACGTCCAAGTCTTCCGTTGCCCCCTGGAAGCCGGCAACGACCACCAATCTGCCCGCCGCCAACTCTTTTTTCACCCGGTCGGTTTCCACGCGATAAATCCGGGCGCTGCCGTAAGTTGTGTCGGTCCGTATTCCCGCTTGAACGCCGGACAAGCTGATGGCTTGGTAACCCAGTGTCCGAAGAGCCATCGTCACCAACGTGCAGGAAACCAGTTCGCCGGTCGACAGCAGCAGGTCAAGCTCCCTGGGGTCCGGCTGGGCCGTGATGGACTGGGCCAGCGAGATAAGCTCGTCGGTGGTGTCACCCATGGCCGACACCACCGCCACTACGTCCATACCAGAGTCCTTGGCCTGAACGATACGGCGGGCGACGTTAAGAATTTTGTCGGCGTCCGCTACCGACGAACCTCCGTATTTGTGGACTATCAACGCCAAATCAATGTCGCTCCATAACTACTTGCATTCTCTTTCACTTGGGGATAGGACTGAGTCGAGGGGAGGAATCCTCCGCTCACGGGGTCCACCCGCCCGGCTACGCCTCTACGTGGGCGCCTCTGATCGTCGGCTGAGTAATACGTATCCTCCCGCTCACGTTCGCCTGCTTGGCGGCCTCGGCCATCTCGTAGGCCACCGTCATCTCCCTGCCCTGCGTAAGCGCCAGCACGGTGGAGCCGCTGCCCGAAAGGAACACCCCCAAGGCCCCGGCGTCGGTAGCGGCTTGGAACAGCAGCTTCATGGCCGGGAACAAAGCCTGCCGGTAAGGCTGGTGCAAACGGTCCTGGGTGGCGACGCTAAAATACTCGGGATGATTTGTCGCCATCCCCGCAACCAACAGGGCTGTGCGCCCCATGTTGAACACGGCGTCGGCGATGCTCAGTTCCGTGGGCAGCACGGCCCTGGCGTCGGCTGTGGCGATCCTGGTGTCCGGGATGAACAGTACGGCGTGCACTTCAGGTGGAAGGTTTACCGACACGGTGTATAGCTGGCGTTGATCGCTGACCACCAGTTGAAGCCCGCCCAGTACAGCTGCGGCAACGTTGTCCGGGTGGCCTTCCAGCGTAGCTGCCATCTCCAGCAGTTCGTTGGGCGAAAAGGCTTTGGAGCATAAAGCGTTGGCCGCCGCCAACCCCGCGGCAATGGCGGCGGCGCTGCTGCCAAGCCCCCTAGCCAATGGGATTTCGTTTTGGCAGCGTACGCTGACCTCCGGCATCTCCCGGTCCGCCTCGTGGAAGAGGAAGATCATAGACTGATACACCAGGTTGCCGGGGCCGGTCTCCAATTCCCCGGCCCCCTCCCCTGTAACGTCCACCAAGGGATGCCCTGCGGCCGGCGCGCCGGGGACTACTTCCACCCGGTTCCATACGTCCAATGCCATCCCAAGGCAATCGAAGCCCGGGCCCAGGTTCGCCGTTGTCGCCGGCGCAGCTACACGGATCGTTCCCATTGCTGCTCTCAGGTCAGGACCCGTTCAAAGACGTACCGCCCCACGTCCTTGTTCTCCTTGAACTCGAAGCCGTCAAAGTTGCCGCCGTAGCCGATAATAGGCACGAGGCCTTCGTGCAGGGAGCCGTGGGACCTCAATGTCGCGGGTAGTGTGACTTCCTGCGGGTCGCCGAACACTACATCGGGGGCGCCCAAGACCACTATGTCGCCTATCCGGTCGTATTTCAGATGAAATTTTTCCGCAGCTTCCGCCCGGGTCAGGGCTTCGTCCACCCCGTCGGTCTCCCGCAGGGCCGCCAACGCTGCTTGACAGTCCGCTTCGGCCAGGTAAAGGTAAATGCAGCCGCCCAAGTTAGAATGGTGGACGGTGTACATGTCCTTGATTATTGGCACCGCTTGGGCTTGCACTCCGTGACCGGCGAGGACTTGGGGCAAATGGACCATGCGGCTCTTGGACGACATGCCGTGGTCGGCGGTAAGTAATACCTGCACATCCGGCAGACTGTCCACCAACCGCCCTATAGCTTGGTCCAACAGGTCCAGGTGCCTGGAGGATTCGGGATCTTGTGGGGCGTAGGTGTGCATGGCGTAGTCGGTGGTGGTCAGGTACACCAGGTCGTAATGCTCTTGGCTCAGAATGTAACGCCCGGTGTTTATGACCCACTCGTTGACTTCCAGGGAGTAGATGTGTGGAGCTTCTCCGACAGCGTCTACGACCCATTCCGGAGGTTGTTCCGATGAGACGCTCAGGGTTACGCCGTCGCCCAGCAGTCTTCTCAGCTTGTCTTTGGCGGTGACCAGCAAGGAGCGGGCGCCCTGCCGGGCCGCCCGTTGAAACATGGTCTCGGACTCAATGAAGTCTCCCGACTCCATGTAGTATTCCCGGTTGTCCTCCCGGTTCAACCAGTAGTTGGTGGTAATCCCGTGGGTGTCAGGATACCCGGCGGTTACCAACGATACGTTGTTTACGTTGGTAACCGAGGGCATCATTCCTTTGCCCTCCACCATAAACCCCTGCCGGGCCAATTGCCGGATGTTCGGCATGGGGCACCATTCGAAGTACTCCGGGTCTAACCCGTCTATCATGATAACTACTGTCGTAAGAGGCACAGTCGTGTCCTTTTGCAGAATAATTGCGGTCTATAAAACTCTAGCGCACCTGCGCTGTCGCGGCAACATGCTTTCTCCGCGCTGGACAGGGAAGACTCTTACGTAGACAGCAGCCCTTGAGCACCGCGGCGGCCGTTGGCATAAGTTCCGCCGCTCAAGGTTTTGTCGGCGATTTTCAGGTAGTCCAAAGCAAGCCGGGGCAACAGGAACCGCTGGCGCACGCTATCCTGGGCCGCGTGGCCAATCCGCGACATCAACTCGCCTTCCCTCATAAGCTCACTGATACGAGACGCGCATTGCTCCGGCGTGTCGACCAAGTACCCAGATACTCCATCCTCGATTTGCACTCGTATGCCGCCCACGTTGCCGCCGATAACCGGCTTGCCCTTCCACATGGCTTCGGTGACGGTCAGCCCAAACCCCTCACGGGTGGACTTTTGCAGAATCACCCGGGACGCCGTCTGGAAGGCATTGACTATACTGTCGATGGTAGCGGGCAGCCCTTCACAGGAGTAGTACATGTGAATGTCGGGGTCCAGTTCGGCGTATTCGGAGACGCTGTTCAACACTTCCAGGGCTTCGGGGTCGTCGCTGGCTTGACTCAGCCCCAACAAAGCCAACTGGAGACCGGGGATGTCCCGCCGCGCCAGCCTGTAGGCGTCTATCACCCCCCAGGGGTCCTTCCAGTAGTCGAACCGGGATACTTGAGTGACCAGTGGGCGGGCCGGGTCTATTCCCATAGCGGCCACGATCCGTGACGCTTCCGCCGTGTCCAAGTGTAGGTTCTTGACGCTCAGCGGGTCGATGGCCGGCGGTGTGATGAAGATCGGCGGCGACCCGTCCAGCGACGGCGGGATGTATGACTCGAGCGAGAAAGCCAGCCCGTCGTACTCTGCCGTCAGCGGCAGCAGAGAATCCAGGACGCTTTGATTTGGGGTAGTAAGGTCAATGTGGACTACCCAGAACCATGCTCCGCCCCGGCTCTTACGCAGAAACCGGGCCAAGGGCAGCAACTGGGGATCATGGAGGAACCAAACATCGGCGTCCAAGCCGTCCAGCCGCATTTGCTCGGCTACCTGCCGGACGCTGCCCAAGTAGGTCTCTTTCTCCCCGGAGGATAGCTCCCCTTCAGCCCCCTGCAACAGGTTGTGGACTTTCTTGGTGACTTGGAAAAAACTTGGCGGGGGGTTGATTACTATCCAATCGGTGGAGAGGCCCAAGGAGCTCATCAGGGGCGTCATGGAGCGCAGGATTTCAGCCACGCCGCCTCCCTCGGCCGTACTGTTCAGGTGGAGTATGCGACGGCCTCGAAGGCGACCGGCGACGGCGGGCAATTCGTGGGCCAATTCAGGGGACAGCAGGGGAAGATATTCATCAATGTTAACCTGTTGCTGCGGGACCGTGACAAACATCAGGGCGTATTCCTTCTTTCCTGAGAGACGTTCAGAGAACCAATGGCCCGGTTGGCGCTGCCGTTGGTATCTTTTCACTACGCTGTAGTAACTTCAAGCGGTTCTAAGGCCGTAGTTTGGTCGTTTTGATTGCGTAAGGCGGGACCGCGGAGGCAATGGCGCGGAAAATATGGGATTTAATTGATAATTTACCCACGGAAGAAACAGGGGAGTCACAGCAAAGACAAGTTTGAAAATGCTACGCCAATGCGCCATTTGGATAAAACTCACTTTGAAATCTCATATTTCATGGCTTGAAAGACCACGCAATCCCTCGTCTGATCGGGATTCAAGTAAAGGACCAGCCTAGCATTGCTGTGGTTGTCCTCCCACCCACGTATAGGGTCTCTGAGGAATTATCCACAAATTTGGGTGAATTGTCCCATAGTCCCGAAAGAGTGATAGCCAACTCAGCGATAGAACGGTCCTATATGAAGGAACCTCAGTATAATCTCGGGTTACCAACTCACCAATCCTCGGAGAGAGTATGCAAGACAGCGAATCCAGACAACACCGTCAAAGTCGACGGAAGTCTTAAACACAGCTTCGTTCTGATTTGGGGCCTGGCGGGTCAAAGACAGGCGTAAGCGCGGGTCCACAGGTCCCAATAGAGAACGCATCCGGACGCGCCTCTGCTTAGGCTCTGTTGACATTTGCGAAATCAGGCAGTCCAGTAACCCCATAACGTCATTCCCGCGAAAGCGGGAATCCAGAAGCACTATCAGCCAGTCACGTTCTCTCCGATTAGAAGTCTATGGATTCCCGCCTGCGCGGGAATGACGGGGAAATGTCAACAGAACCTAGGCCGGATCGCCCCGCCGCTCGTTGACCCCGGCCCACGATGGCCGCGAATGTCAGGAATTCCTCCTGCGTCATCTGGTCGCACAGGGTGCTGGCCGCGTCCTCTATCACGGTCCGTATCACACCACAGGCCCGGCAGACGCCGCACTTCTCCGGGTGGTCCTCGTACTCTACCGCGTGGTAGATTTCATCGCAGGCAGCCCGGTATCCAGCCTCGAAACTCATTACGCGCTCCTCTTGCTTCTGGTGCTCCCGGGAAGCCCCGGGACACGATAAAAGCATAGGGGATGACTGCGTGGCAATATCCGAGGCGTCAGTCCAGGCGCGCTTGACGCCTGAGGCCGTGACATGGCCTAATTGGGGGGTGCCATCGCCGTGCCTGAAAGGGTGCGCGAAGGGAGGCGGCGACGGGATTCGAACCCGTGACGTGGGGTAGGTGTTGTACCCCATCCGGTTCTCCAGACCGGCACCTTCGACCGCTCGGCCACTCCGCCTTAGAGGGCCAGCCTTCCAACCTGGCCCTCCACTTTTCCACCTTACGACACCTCTAAGACCAGTGCAAGATGCCCGGCCTTGACACCCGCCACGCCCTCGTTTGTCTTTGCCGCCGACCCACAGACTTCCCTCACGAGGACAGAATGAAGAGACTAGAGACACTCGTCATAGCCCTGGGCACGTTCGCCCTCCTGCTGGTCCTTGCTTGCGGACCGGCAATGGAGGCACCAGCGGCAGCACCGGACGATGCCCGCGCCTCGGCGCAAGAGGAGCCGACGCCAACGCAAGGACCGCCCGCGGTCGAACCCACGGAAACGCCGAAGCCGCCTCTCCCTGAGCCGCCGACACTGAAGCCGGAACCCACCAGACCGTTATCGACGCCGGTGCCAACACCGGTGCCGGGACCTACCGAGGAGTTCGGGCCGGAACTGCACATGCAACCGCACCCTAACGGGCTGGAAGGGTGCAAGACGTTGAACCGATTCGCTTCTCTGGATGAGGACGAAGTCTACCGTCCCTGGTGTTCGCTAGCGGCAGGCGACGACGTTCGGACCCACTGCTCGGGAGCGAAGACCGCTCAAGCGGCTAAGCAATGCGCCTATCAGCGACTCGCGGACTTCAAGGACTACACCATTCGGAGCCTTATCACGCCCTGCATGGGTATCTCTAACCAGACCGACCGCGATACCTGCATCGCCGAGACGTGGGAAGCCTTCTTCCAGCATCAGGAGGACCTCATCGCAGTCTGGAACGGGGTCGTAGCCGCTGTAGACGCCCATCCCGATGTGAAGGACCACTTCCGGGCGATGGCCGAGTGCGTCCGCGAGCAAGGTACGAGGCACCGAACCCTGACTACCCGCTCTCGTGGCAACAGATCGACGAGACCAAGGTAGAGGTCCCCGCCCACCGTGGACCCGACGCGACTGACGCGGAGAAGGGGACCGAGACGCATCGCCTTCGCGTCGTTAACCAGTGCGGCCTTGACACCGAATTCTTCCAGAGCCAGGACACCGCGTGGCAAGAGGAAATCTGGCGTATCTTCCGCAGCGAGACGCCAGAGCGATTGGGCCGCTCAAGGAGGAAGGCATCATCGACATTCTCGAGGAGCCCGGTCCCGCTCTGTTCCTAACCATCCAAGACTTTGATTACAGGTAAGCGATGCTATGAGAACAAGAATTCCGTTCCTCGCCCTGGTGTTGGTCATAGCCACCGCGTGGGCGATGCACGCGGCGATGCCCCCCAGCGCCTCCGCGCAAACGACTATTACCGATGCCGAACTTGAGAACTAAATAAGTCTAATCAACCGCATCGTTCTGGAGACCTACGCCAGTTGGCGCGCGGATGGAAGGTACGACACCGTGCGGACCGCTACGCTCTACCAGTGGATGGACTGGAGCCAAGACGGATGCTCCGCGCCGCCCGGTCTGGACTTCAGCCACCGCGAAATCTTCAAGCCGGGGTGCTTGCGGCACAACCTCGTGTACCGGACGCTAGCGGTCACGGACCGGGCCACGGGTAAGGTCTGGAACGAGCGGAACCGCTTCCGGGCCGACATGCAATTCCTATGGGACAACAAGAGGGAGTGCGCGATCCGGCACTCCACACCGCACACAGAGGGCACACGCGAGGGGTGCGACATCGTAGCCAATGGGTACTTCGCCGCGGTGAGAGTGGGTGGTGGCGGTCGTGGCCTACTCCCATCCCCGTCCGAGGCCCTGAGCGTATACGACTCCAGCTACCCTGGCATGAAGCTCATGTCCTCGAGTTCGTGCGCCGGGTCCAGCAACCGTTGCCTTCCCATCGCCTACGTGGAGCGCAACGACAGACCGTTCGCACCGCAGAACTACAACATCATTCCCACAGACACCGCAATAGAGATCAGCGTCATTCGGGCGAATCTCCAGTCAGTCGGTGGCGTGCCAGATCCATCGCACCCGGCGGGGCAGATGCCGCGCGGCTACCAGAACACCGGCACTCTGCTGGTGCGGGTGGCGTCGCCGTTCATTATCAGCATTTCGCGGGACCTGAGTTGCACCAACCAGGGCAACCTCCGCGAAATGTACGCGGGTGTCGCCAGCTACAACCCCGCCACGCATACTGACGACACGTCCTTGAAGTACAAGACCTTCTACCTCAAGGCTTGCTCCGCTGTAACAGCGGCATCCCTCACCGAAGCCAAGATGGAGCTTCTCCCCGCGCAAACCAGACGAGCACGCGGTAGCAGCAGGTGGGAACCGAATATTGACGACAGGTTCCGTCACTACCAGCACATGGACGCGCAGGCTCCCAAGGCGAGCTTTGCGCCGCGTCCCGACACGAACATCGTCATAGCGGAGGACACGTGGTACGGGCCGCTCGTCCTGGACACGGTCGCGCCTCTCGCGTCCGTCGACGTCGTCGCCAACCCGAATGACGACACGCCACTCCTGGAGATAACCACGTCGCGGTTCAGTAGCAACTACTGCAACGATAGTGCAGACAAGGACAACACCCTTCCTTCGGTGGATGACGGCGAGTCCATCTGGATTGCCATGTGCTCCCCGGGCACCAGCACCCTGGAACTCCGGCACCCGACCACCGGACATGTGGTCAATACCTACGTCGCCGGACTTGCCGAGCCCGCGACGCCGACGCTCTCGATTCCCACGGGTCTGACCGCGACGGCGGGCACCTCTCGGGACGCGTTCGTAATCTTGCGCTGGACCCCAGCCGCGAACGCGACCAGTTATGAGGTCCAGCAGTGGTTCCCCATCATCCGGGATTGGGTGATCCTGGGCGACACCATCAGCTTCGGCACCACGTCCGCCACGGTCCGGGGCCTCGTCAACGGACAGACCCACTACTTCAGGGTTAGAGGCAAGAACGGGGACCAAGTCTCGACGTGGTCCGCTCAAGAGAACGCGACACCGACGGTTACCGTTGGGAACCCGACGAATCTCCGGGGCACGGGCTACTCGAACGGGACCGTTGTCCTGAGGTGGAGCGCCGGGTCGAACGCCCTGGAGTACGAGGTCAAGCAATGGGACGGGCGCGCCGTGCAATGGCGAGTCCTGCCATTCACCGAGACCGGACCGGGATTCTCGGAGTCGTACACGATCGTGTTCGGCACCAACAGGGCGACCATAAGCGGTCTGCCGAGGAGCGTGTGCTACTCGCATAATGTGCGGGCCAAGAACGGTATGATATACTCGCCGGGCCGGGTCTACGTCCACCTCTCCTGCACCCAGTAGGATTCCCGCGCGCGGACCCGCCGTGGTTTACTTGTAGCGACGGGTCCGCACCAAGCAAGCAAAGGAGGTGCCACGAATATGCCTGCAATTGATTGGGGACGGGCCCACTACTCCGCCGCCTTCTGGGTTCTCTTTGGCATCGCTCCCGTGGCCGTGGGCCTCATCTGCGGCATCTTCCACGCCTCCTACTTAAGGCGGCTGGCCGAGGCCGAGGGCGCGCTCATCGGGATCGGAGTGGGCGTTCTGGCGAACCCCTTGAACTGGCTGGCGCTCCTGTCGGTGACACCGGAGCTTTGGCAGAGGATATGGGACGCCCCGGGCCTCGTGAAGGCTCTCCCGTCGCTATTAGTGCTCACCTTGCCCGGCCTTATCCTGAGCGTCGGCGGGACCGTCCTTGCTTGCTTGTGGCTGGACTCCCGAAGGCAGAGATTGGCCAGGGCGTAGCGGTCTCGCCGTATGGGGACCGTGGGCCTGACTCTTCGCCGGACGTTCAACTACTCCGGGCGAGCCACGCGCACCGACGTTTACGTGATGGACCCCAATTCCATAGAGATTGTGGACAGTTTCAACCTCAGCCGTTCCTTCCCCACCTGGGCGGAATACGGAGATGACAGCATCATTTACATCTACCACGCGCCCACGGTCCCAGAGATGTGGGACGACGGACACCAAGCCGGCATCACCCGGTTGGACTTGGACACCGGGCTGGAATTGTTCACACCCACCCCCAGGGTGCGCTATGCTTCCGCGAGAGGAATTAAAAATTAACTTTTGTGCTGGTGTAGTCACTGGAGAAGGGCCGGCCGGGGTATGGTTGCTGATATAACGGACGGACGGCATGTAGCTGCTATGAGCTTACCGACTTGGCGAAGTTACGGGCGAACTCGTCGATGGTGGAGCCGGCCTTGCGGCGTATAATCGGTTGCCCCAACTCGCCTATCTTGCCCATGAACAGAGTGTCTGTCTGAATAACTACCTCGGTCTGTCCATCGTCTTGGGACACCAACCGCATCTCCAGGTCGGCGCGCAATGAGCCGCCAACTTTGGGATCAGCCGCCTCCACTCTGAAACGGGCTTCCTTCTTCCCGAAGTCCTGGGCAAGCACCACGATGGAGCCGGAGAAATCAAAGCGCATAGGTCCCATCCGCACCTGCATAGCGGCATGGAACCGGTTTTCGCCGTCGGGCGTGACCTCTTTGACTCCGGGAATACAAGAAGCGGCTTGCGGGATGTCCAAAAGCCTGGCCCAAGCAACATCAGCGGGCGCGGGTATCAAACACCGGTTTTCCAGCTTCACGCGGTTAACCTCTGCGGGCCGCTGACAAAGCTTGTTCAATGGCTCGCCGGGCGAACACCTCGGCCATGTCGCGCTTGTAGTCCGCTGAGCCGCGGAAATCGTCCAGAGGGTCCACCTCGTCCTTGACCGCAGCGGCGCAGGCTCGGATGTTTTCGTCGCTGAGGGACCGCCCACGCAACAAGGACTCGGCTGCCTTGGCCCTGATGGGCGTTACGCCCGACGCCCCCAGAACAAGCTTCAAGTCGTTACAGGTGTTGCCATCCCCGGGCTCCACTATAGCCGCGACGGACACGGTGGCGTAGTCGTCGGCGGTGCGGGGCAGAAACTTCAGGTAAACGGCCCCCGAAGCGGCGGGGGCGGGCGGGACCAAAACGCTGGTAAGTATCTCTCCCGGTTGCACGTCTGTCTCGAAGTAGTCCAGAAACAGGTCTTCCACTTGGACCACCCGCTCACCGTCTTTGGACGTAAGAATGGCCGACGCGCCAAGGGCGATCAATGCAGGAGGAGGGTCCTGGTTGGGGTCACCGTGCACCAAGCCGCCGCCAATGGTACCCATGTTCCGGATGCGGGGCGTCGCCACCCGGCTGAAGGCGTAGGAAACCAGCGGCGCCACATGGGCAACCGTGGGATCGGTCTCCACTTGTCGCTGGGTGCACAACGCGCCAATCCTGACGCCACCCGCGTCACCGTTGGACGCCTGGCTAATCCCGGTCAAGCCGGAAACCCGCCGAAGTCCGATGACATGGCCGGGTTGGGCCAAGCGTTGCTTCATCATCATAACCAGCGCTGTGCCGCCGGACATCACCCGGGCATCGTCGCCGTGCTTTTCCAGCAGCTCCAGGGCCTCATCCAGGGTAGTGGGGCTGTGGAACTCGAAATCGATCATTGGGCGGTCTCCTGCACGGCGCGCGCGGCGTTCTTGACTGACTCCAGTATGCCGTAGTAGCCGGTGCAACGGCACAAGTTGCCCATCATCCACTCGCGGATGTCATCATCGGTCGGGGCGGGGTTAATGTCCAGCAGCGCTTTGGCGGCCAGCACCTGCCCGGGGGTGCAGATACCGCATTGAAAGCCGCCGTGGTCGATAAACGCCTGTTGCACGGGGTGTAACCGCCCCTGTTCGGCAAGGCCCTCGATGGTTGTGATATCTGCGCCATCCACCGCTACTGCCAGAGTGATGCAGGAAGCGATCATCTGTCCGTCGATCAGAACCGTGCAAGCTCCGCAAACTCCAACGCTGCACCCTTCCTTGGTGCCCGTGAGGCCCAAGTCGTACCGCAAACAATCAACCAGCAGCCGCCTGGCCGGGACTTGCAGTTGATGGTCTGCTCCGTTAACTCGAAATTGGATAGATTGGTCCATATCCGGTCCTGTCGGCGCGATAGATTACGGACTGCGCCAAATTGCCCCAATGGTATAACAGGCGTTGGCCGGTTACAAGCTGGCAGGTCGGGAAGTAGTAGAATAGAGACGGGGTGTTATGGCACAGGAAGCACTGAGACGAGACGAAGCGTTGGCGTTGCTGCGGTCCCACAGGAAGGAATTGGCCGAGCGATTCGACGTTGCCTCGGTTTACCTGTTCGGCTCCACTGCCCGCGACCGGGCGACGGCGACCAGCGACGTTGACATACTGGTCGACTTTAACGGTCCGGCTACGGTGAAGCGGATTTTCGACCTGCAATCGTACATCGAGGGGCTTGTGGACCGCCCTGTTGATCTCGTAACCCGCAAGGAATTGAAAAAGGAAATTCGTCCATACATAGAAGCGGAGGCCATCGACGTGTCCGAGGAGAACCCGCGAATGCCAGATCCGGAGTCACTGCCAAGGGAGTGGCGCTTCCGCTTGGAGAATATGATTGGATTCTGCGAGGACGTGCTCAAAATTACTGAGGGAATCAGCGAGGCGGAGTTTTCCGCCGACATCACTATAAACCGCTCTGCACTTCACACCATTGCCCTGATCGGTGAGGCGGCCAGGCATGTCCCCGACACAGTAAGGGATGCTCATCCTGAGGTCCCGTGGGTATCAATCATCGGGACGCGAAACCTCATAATTCACGACTATCTCGGCATTGACGACGACAGCGTATGGGAAATAATCCACAAGAACATCCCGGAGTTGCTGCCAAGGCTGCGCGCGCTGCTGGAAACGGTATGAGCGGGCTGTTGTTAGTCGAGGTTAAAGTGGTTTAAACGTTAAGCGCACGAATGACCGCTTAGATAATGCGAAGAGTGTGATGGAATATTTCACGCACGAAGTCTTCCCAAGAACCGGTGTCGTGCAGTATCCGGTAAAGTGAAAAATCCCTCGCCACGTTCAGTTCATCCAGCCGCCTTCGCATTTCGGGCGTTACAACGCCTAAAACCGCGAAGTTCCTCGATCTGGCCGGGGTCTCGGAAAAACTTTTTTGAATGGCGCCCAGCCGTTCCAGCGCGCCTGCAGGATCGGTGCCGCTTTTTATTTCTATCGTGGACTCGATTTGCCACTCTCCGTCGGGGTTGAGGCGTTGGAAGCTAATGTCCGGCTCGGAGCCGTAAACCATCCGCAGAGCCCCCTCCATTCCCAGTATTGTTATCGCACCGTCAACTTGCGTTTCTATTCCCTCGTTGGCTGCGAGCCAATCAGTCAAACGTTCCTTTATAGCTGCCTCGCCCTCCTGTCCAACTATGTTGCGCAACGCCCCGTCTTCCGTGATGCCGATGGTCGCTAAGACATTGCGGTACCCATTTTCGAGCGTCCATCCGTCGGTGCCTGTGATGATTACCGAAGTAACGGCGTTATAGACACGTGCTACCCGCTCACATCTTTGAGGGGTAGGAGTTCTCTGGTATGTTCCGTCTTCCCAGCTCTTGACCTGAGTGGCCATAGCCTGGACCCGTTTTAGGGACAACGTTGCGATTCCCCGGTAGTGTAGGGAAGTCTCAGGGTGTGCCTGCAGCATGTTTTGATGTGAGAAAACCAGCTTGGGATCGATTCCGGCGTCGATTACATATTCCCAAGCCTCCTGCGCGATGGCAAGCTCTTCCAACCGGTTTTCGAAGTCAAGCTCGCCGTCGAAAGCCTCAATCAACCGGCGGGCCTCAATATCAGAACGACGGCGGACTCGTTCGGAAATTATCAGCGCGCGTTGGCGCGCCTCGCCAAGGCGACCTTCCCGCTCAACCATCGCACTTTCTCCAATGGTAGACGCATTTGCGGAGTTCCTGCCTGCCGAACCGGCCCATCTGTTGGCTGGAGTTTCCCTTGCCCCGGATCAGGGTCCAGATGGCCTCACACCTGAACCCCCTTTGTTCGGCGAAATCGGACAAAATCAGGTCTACCGGGACTTCCTCTCCGTGATACCGGACGTTGTCGTTGACCATGAACAGGTTACCACCCGGTACAACTAAACGGCCAAGCTCGCAAATAACTAAGGCCATCTCGGCAAAATAATTTTCCACCAAGCTAATGACGTTTGAGTTGCTGAGTGATTTTGCGTTTGCTTTGAGGATGCCGAGGACTTCTTGCAAGGCGGCTTGATTGTCCGCCATATCCAATGCGTGCAAGAGCAGTTGTTGCGCTCCGTATTCCTGGGACAGGAGATCCCGTTTCGACTTATTTTCCACAGTTGCGGACAGCAGGGCCTGCCGCAGTTCTTTGAATTGATCGGCGTCGTAGCCGAGATAAGCCAGTTCCAGGGCGTAGGTGCGGGTATAGTCATACCGGTTGGCGTATGGTGGAGAGGTAACAACGGTGTCGAAACTGCACGATGGTAGTTTTCTTAACTCCGTGAGGCTCGAACCTTGTATAAACAAAGGCTGCGATCCCCCGTACCGGCGCTTTAAGGCGGGTATGTCTTCGGCTATTTCGTCCAGACGCCTGTGCAAGGCCTGTTTCAGGGATGGGACCGACTCCTTGTGGAGCTTCTTGCTTACATTGCGCCCGGACTGGGGGTCCCACCGCAGAAATTGTCCGTCCTTGCGGGTGTAGCTGACTTCTTCCAGTACGCTGACGCAGGCGAGGGTAAGGATGGATGCTAAGGCCGGCTCATCGACCTTGCTTACAAACTCCCGTGCTCGTGCCAACTCCTCTTCGGTAGACTCTGGAAAGGCGCGTCTCGTAATCGCGACATGAGGGAAGCGGAAAGCGTCATCGCAGCCCTCTTGCGAAATTCTGTCGAGCAGGCCGGACGACGCCTCGGCCAATGTGCCTGGCTCCAATCCGTTTGCTGCCGCCGCGATAGCATGGGCTGCCAAGTTGCCCACGGGCATTATCTCAATGCCGGTCCCCTGCAAACCCATCCCGCTGGCGGTCAGAACGGAAGTGCCCGCGCCGGAGAACGGGTCAAGCAATCTTTCGGCGTTTACTTGCCGGAGAAATTCCCGCACTAGGCTGGAGGAGAACCCCTCCTTGTATTTGAGCCACCGGAGACCGGGAACGCTCTTGTTTCCTTGGTAAGAGACAAGCTTGCGGCTAAGGGCTTCGTTTACCCGGATCCGGTCCTTAAAGCGGTCATACAGGCTTTGCCGCGCGATGATTGGGACGTTGTTCTCCGAGGTGAGCGTTTCAGAGAATCCGTAACACATTCCGGTTATTAACCTAATCTGTTCCACGGCCAAATCTTACCAATGCCCATTCACGGGCACAACCGTGAATTGTCAGCCTGGGCGCCTGTCGTTTGGTTGCGCCGGTTAAGTCCACTCTAACCCCGCGCCCTCTGCACAAACTTTGCGCCTCGGCGTTGGACTCTCTTCTTGACTTGGGAAGGACGGCGGCCTTTTTTAAGCCGGCCTCACAGACTGCGCCCCCAGTTGCGGCCACGCCGCCGGGGAACCGGCCCTCTCCAACCGTTCCTGAATGGGCAGTGAGTCGTCCCAATAGTGGCCGATAAAGCGCTGGCCGTTTACGCCGGCCGACTCATCGGATGCCAACCATACCACCGGGCTTTGCATCACCTCCGGCTGGATCATACTGGCCCTGTCATAATCGGTGTCATCGGGTATCAGGTTTGTGCTGGACATGCCGCCGGGGACCAATACGTTGGCGGTAACCCCGGTGCCTTCCAGTTCACGGGAGGCCATGGCGATAAGCGCTTCATGGGCGGCTTTAGAAGGGCCGTAAGGGGCTCCGCCTTCGCGGTACATGGTGTTCATGCTGGTGGTAACACCGATGATGCGCCCCCAGCCTTGGGCCAGCATATGCGGGACAACCGCTCTTGCCATGTAGAAGGGTCCGCTGCTGTTGATTGAAATCACCCGGTCCCATTCTTCGCTGGAAATGTCCCAGAAATTGTTGCGTACCCCGCGCCTCCCGACCATGTTCCGCGGAGCGACTCCGGCGTTATTGACCAGGATGTGGAGTCCTCCCATCTCGTCGATGGTCCGTTGCACCGCTTCTTGTGCAGAATCTGAGGACGAGACATCGACCACCTGCGTCATCACACTGTCGTCGCCGCCTATCTCCCGCATGAAGTTCGAACTGCGGCCCAACCACTCAGGGTTGATATCCATCATGGACACGCGGGCCCCGGCCCGCACCAATGCCTCGGTCATTGCCCGTCCCAGTCCCATGGGGCTGGCCGCGCCGGTGACAATGGCAATCTTTCCGTTAAGTGGACGTTGCTGCATGAATACCCTCCGAGTCCAGGTTGGTCTACCAGCGGTCAAATCCGCGTTAACTCGAAAATCTCCCCAAGGTCCTCTAAATCCTCCAAACGCCAAAGGCGGTCCAACAGGCTGTCAACCTGGTCTCCGGCCAGCACAGGCCCGGCCAAGCTGCGGAACTTGTCTTCCAACTCACTGTCGGACAGGGGGTTCTTGTAGTGGCCCTTGTGGTAGGCGACGCGGCGGGAGTGGCGTTCTCCCTTGCCCGTCACTACTTCTACTTCGCACAGCATGGCTTCCGGCGCCATTTGGTTCGCTTCTTCCGACACGCTGACCTCAACCTTGGAAACCAAGTCCAGCAACCGCCGGTCCCGGAGGTGCTCGTCGTTGAAGTGGGACTGGTCTACCGTTCCGTACATCAGGGCGACTGCAACGGTATAGGGCATGCTGTGGTCGGCGGTCTCCCTGTTGACGGGACGCCATTTTTCCGGATCGCCGGCCATTATGTTCACTGCCGTTTGCAGGGTGCTGACGTTCACTTGGGTTATGTCTTCCAGGTCGGGCAATTGCTCCCGGACCTCAAGGGCCGCTTGTACCACTGTCTGCGAGTATTGGCCCAGAGGGAAGCGCTTGATGCTGCACTCGCCGATCTTGAAAGACTGTCCGGGGCCGCCGAACGTCTCCAGTTGGAAGGAATGACGGGTAACCGCCTTGAAGTAGCCGCCGTCGCCCTCGAAGATCGGGGACGGCCCGGTCAGGCCCATGCGGGCCAGCGTCACTGCAAAGACCGCGTTACGGCTGGCGTTGGCGTAGGCACAGCCCTTCCACATGGAAACGTCGCCGATGCGGGTCTGGTACAGGGCCAGGTTGGGCGCGATGCCAAGGTTAAGCGCCTGTAGGGTCTGCTCACGGTCCAGCCCCATACTCTTGGCGGCTCCCAGAATACTGGCGATGCAGCCCACAGTAACGTGGTCAAACCCCGAGGGTTTGATGTCCACCGCATCGCAAATCCGGCAAAAAGCCTCGTATGCCAGCACGGTAGCAGTAATCAGTCCCTTGCCTCCCGCCCGGCCTACCTCACTGCACGTCAGGGTAGCCGCGATGCTGTCGCTGGGATGCCCGGACTCTCTGCTGGTATAGCCGTCGTTGAAGTCTAGGTACCGCACCATTACGCCGTTGGCGAAGGTCGCCAAGTCCGGGCTGGTAAGCTGGCCGCTGCCCAGGACTCTGCCGGCCGGGCTGCTTGTTACGGTGGAAGCAACTTCCCGTGCTATCCGCGCCGGCTCGCTATGGTACCCGCCCAAGGCGCATCCCAAGGTGTCGATAATCATCCGCTTGGCCAAGTGGACCACGTCGTCCGGCAGGTCCTCATATTGCAACGATACCGCGTAGTCGCTCAACTGTTCGGCGATGGTCGGCATGGCAACTCCTCCAAACATCATCGTCATTCCGGCCTTGAGCCGGAATCCATACTTGGCATGTTGAGTCCCGGCTGGATGCAATCAGGCGAAGTGAGTCATAACCTCTTTGGCGAACAACTCCAATGACCGCATCTGCAAGCGGTGCTCCAAGCCCCCAAAAGACAGGTTGCACCCGAAGTACTCTATGCCCTGCTCCTGAAGGGCCTTTATCTGGGCCACGCATTGCTCCGGACTGCCGACAACGGCGCGGTTTTCGTACAGGTACTCGCAACTGGTGGGCAACTCGTCCCGGTTGCTGCGCCACTCGTCCAACCGATGGTACACTTCGCTGCTTTCGGTGAAGCTCCGCCGCCACTGGATCATGTCCATCGTCCAGCTCAATCCGGGCTCGGCTTCCTTCCGGGCTTGTTCTTCAGTCTCCGCCACGTAAACGTAGCGGAAGAAAGGAATCTCAGCGATGGATACGTTATGTCCCGCCTCTTTGGACAAGTGAACGTACCGGTGGCAGAGGGCGACGCTGTCCGAAGTATCCAACACTACACCAATCATCAGGGGATGACCGGTGGTGGCTGCATACTCCAGTGTTTCTTCGGTCCGCGTTGCGGCCAAGTAGATAGGAGGGTGGGGCCGCTGCAGCGGCGGAGGGGTCAGGTTGGCGCGGGTCACTTGGTAGAAGTTGCCGTGGTGGGAGAACTCCGGCGTAGTCCACAGTCCCTTGATGATCGCGATGCTCTCCTGGAACCGTTCCTGGCTCTCCTCCCGGTCAACGTTGTATCCGGTGTATTCGTAACCCGCCGTTCCCCTTCCTAAACCTACGTCCAACCGCCCGCCGCTGATGACGTCCAGCGTGGCGGTGTCCTCCGCCAGAGTAATCGGGTTGTGTAACGGCGGCACCAGCACCGCCGTGCCTAACCGGATGGTCTCGGTGCGGGCGGCCAAGCTGCCCACCAAGGCCGGCAGGGACGAGCCGATGCCGTAGCGGGAGAAATGATGTTCCGCCAGCCACGCGCTGTGATACCCCAATTGCTCGGCGTGGACGACTTCTTCGGTGGCGTCTTCGAAGACTTGCCTTGGGTCTGATCCCTCGGGCCAAGGGACGTGGGTAAAAATGCCAAACTTCATACTTGGTCCTCCCAACTGGGCCCCGGTCGGCGGCCCGCCTTATTATTCCATAGAACCAAGGCAGTCTCCAGCAAGGAAGCGGTCCGGGTGGGTCAATGGAACAAGAGGCTTTCGATTTTCCGAGGGACCGGCGGACCCCTCCACCGGCGTTCGAGCGCTGGTCCGGATTCGCTGCCGGGGTGCTCCTTACAAGTTCCGACGCCGTTCCAGGTCTGCCTCCAATTCGCGGACGCGGGCTTCGGCAGTGTTGGCTCGGGCTTCGGCGGCGATGCTGGTTTCCAAGGTTTCCTCGTAGGTCGAGAGGTATCGTCGCGCCGCCGGGTCCCACCAGCGGAGCGCTCCGTCCTCCCAGCAGAGGTCGAGGTTCAGGACTTGGCTGTGCCCCCAGAGGTGGGTCTCGTCCGTTTGGATGATTTCAACTGGACGGTAGACCCCGTCAATCAGGACGTCTCCCGCCAGAGGCGCGTCGTGGCGGCGGCCGCCGGTGGGGTCGAAGCGCCAGTATTCCGGGATGCCGAACTCCTGGTAGTCTATTCGCTTGGCTGTGTAGTCGTTGCGTCCGGTGGTGGTGGAGGCCACTTCCAGCACGAAGTCCGGCGGTTTGCCCTGGTCCACGATGGCGTAGCCATTTTGGGCGATGGCAACGTCCGCATTTACGTTGAAAGCGATGAGCAGGTCGGGGATTCGCTGGTCCCGCTGCTGGCTGACGCGCCAGTTGACCGGAATCTCACTGAACACCAGGGTGGAGTCCACATTGCCGAAATGGGCGGTAAGCGCGGCTATGTGGCTCGGTTTGTGCAGGTGGAGGGTGTTCTGCATGTCGTCCCTGGGCGGAAAGTCCGGGAACATTTCGCCGGTCCCGGCGGGCTGCGTCTGCGAGTTGAGTCTGCTGGTCATTTCCGGCCTCGCTGGGTCAAGTGGAAGTCAATTTACACTGGGGGGATTCCAGTGTAAAGGCTGGACGCGCCTCCCATGCTTGCACATACTGGCAATCTTTCACCCCTTCGGGAATACCCCCGTCGGACACAAAGCGCTCCGCTCACTGACATCCTCGCGTTGACACACCGGACTGCTGCTCCGTAGTGTAGAACAAGCACCAGCAAGGAAGCGGTCCGGGTGGGTCAATGGAACAAGAGGCTTTCGATTTTCCGAGGGACCGGCGGACCCCTCCACCCGCGTTCGAGAGCTGGTCCGGATTCGCTGCCCGGGTGCTCCTTACAAGTTCCGACGCCGTTCCAGTTCCGCCTCCAGTTCCCGGACGCGGGCTTCGGCGGCGATGCGAGCCTCGCTCTCCGCGGTTTGCTGAGCCTCGGCAGTGTTGGCGCGCGTCTCGGCAAATATAAGGGCCTCTAGGTTTTCCTCGTATGTCGAGAGGTATCGTCGCGCCGCCGGGTCCCACCAGCGGAGCGCTCCATTCTCCCAGCAGAGGTCCAGGTTCAGGACTTGGCTGTGCCCCCAAAGGTGAGTCTCGTCCACCTGGATGATTTCAACCGGACGATAAGCTCCGTCAATCAGGACGTCTCCCGCCAGAGGCGCGTCGTGGCGGCGGCCGCCGGTGGGATCGAAGCGCCAGTATTCCGGGATGCCGAACTCCTGGTAGTCTATTCGCTTGGCTGTGTAGTCGTTGCGTCCGGTGGTGGTGGAGGCCACTTCCAGCACGAAGTCCGGCGGTTTGCCTTGGTCCACGATGGCGTAGCCATTTTGGGCGATGGCAAC
Organism: Dehalococcoidia bacterium; assembly: GCA_965261795.1. GTDB lineage: Bacteria > Chloroflexota > Dehalococcoidia > Lucifugimonadales > UBA3495 > CBDCFV01. Next base: position 1,884,825 of record OZ253476.1, on the reverse strand, counting down.
GTCCGCATTTACGTTGAAAGCGATGAGCAGGTCGGGGATTCGCTGGTCCCGCTGCTGGCTGACGCGCCAGTTGACCGGAATCTCACTGAACACCAGGGTGGAGTCCACATTGCCGAAATGGGCGGTAAGCGCGGCTATGTGGCTCGGTTTGTGCAAGTGAAGGGTGTTTTGCATGTCGTCCCTGGGCGGAAAGTCCGGGAACATTTCGCCGGTCCCGGCGGGCTGCGTCTGCGAGTTGAGTCTGCTGGTCATTTCCGGCCTCGCTGGGTCAAGTGGAAGTCAATTTACACTGGGGGGATTCCGGTGTAAAGGCGCTACGGACTCTCCCATAACTTCCAAGAATGAAAAGACCCTGCCACACTGACACTCACCCCTTCCCAACCCCGCGACTCCGCCGTACCATAGATGCAACGCCGGAAAAATAAAGTGACAAAGGCCGCACCAGGAGACGCAGAATGGGAACGGTAAAGGTGACCATCGGAGTCGGAGACCCACAGGGACAGAGGTTCGAGACCCTGGAGGTCACGGTGGACACTGGCTCGACCTTCACGGCAGTACCCAGAGAACTGCTGCAGAGACTGGGCGTACCGGTAGAACGCTCAGCCCAGTCCGAACTGACCGACGGCCGCTTGGCGCCAGTGTATGTCGGAAGAACAATCATAAGGCTGGAGGGAATGGAGTTCCCTACGCCGGTGATATTCGGAGATGAAGGCGATCCCAACCTGCTGGGCGTGATCGCCCTCGAGGACGCACTCCTGGCGGTGGCCCCCCCGAACGGACGCCTGGTGCCAGTAAACCTGCTCCGTCTCTGACAAAAAACGGACCTTGAAATGACCACTCCGAAACCGCCTCCCAACACGACCCCCGGCCTGACGGGGTTTCCCAAGTTGGACCCCGACGTGTTCATCGCCAAGTGGAAGAACGTCGACTTCGGGGAGAAGCAGGCCTCCCAGGAGATGTTCCTGGACATCTGCGCGCTGGTCGGCCACCCGACTCCCGTCGAACACGGCGACAAGGACGCTTTCACCTTTGAAAAGTGGGTGCCAGGGGGCTTTGCCGACGCCTACCTCGAAGGGTGTTTCGGCTGGGAGTTCAAGGGCAGTGACGATGACCTCGCCGCTGCGTTGAACCAGCTTCTGCGCTACCAGGTCCACCTGAAAACGCCCCCGCTGCTCATCGTGTCGTCGTTCCGCACCGTACGTATTCAGACCAACTTCCCCGGCATGGAAACCGTCCGGCATGAGATTCCCGTTGCCGAATTGGACCAACCCGCTCAACTCCGCAAGTTGCAGTGGGCCTTCTTCTCCCCAGCCGAGTTCCGGCCCAACCGCACCGTGGACGCCGTCACCAAGGAGACCGCTGACCTGTTCCAAGCCATCGTGGTGGACATGGAGCAGCACACCGCCGACTCGGAAAGGCTGGCGCGCTACCTCAACCAGATTGTATTTTGCCTCTATGCCGAGGATGCCGGCCTGCTCCCCGGTTCCCCCTTCTCGCAGGTGGTGCACCAGCATTACCGCAATCCCCAGGTGTTCGACAGCGCCATAGGAAGCCTATTCCAGCAAATGGCCGGCGGCGGCATGTTCGGCGCGACCCAGATTGCCCACTTCAATGGCGACCTGTTCAGCAACGCCGAGACTGTTGAACTGAGCGAGACCGCGCTGCAAAGGCTCGAAGAAGCAACCAACAGGAACTGGCGCAACATCGAGCCCTCCATCTTCGGCACATTGTTCGAGCGGGCATTGGACGCCTCCAAGCGCGCCCACCTTGGCGCCCACTACACCAGCGCCGACGACATTATGCTGGTGGTTGACCCGGTGGTGATGGCCCCGTTGCGCACCGAATGGGAAGAAGTGCAGCGGGAGGTGGGCAACCTGCTCGTTGAAGAGGACCGGGACGCCGCCCGGGTCCGGTTGGCGGCCTTCCAACAGCGGTTGTTTGAGGTGGAGGTACTGGACCCCGCCTGCGGCAGCGGCAACTTCCTGTACCTCGCCCTGCGCTCCTTGCTGGATTTAGAGAAGCAGGTTATCGACTTCGCCGCCGCCCACGACTGGAAGGATATGAGGCCGACGGTCAAGCCCGACCAGATGCTGGGGCTGGAAGTAAACGCCTATGCGGCTGAACTGGCCCGCACCGCCTTATGGATCGGCTACATCCAGTGGCACCAGAACAACGGCTTTCCCTACGACCACAGCCCGGTCCTCACGCCGCTGGTCTCCATCCGAAGGACGGATGCCATCCTGGCCGATGGCGATACGGCCAACCCGAAGGAGCCGGAATGGCCTCCGGCCGAGTTTATCATCGGCAACCCGCCGTTTCTGGGACATGTTCCCTTTCGGTCACAACTCGGGGATGGCTATGTCAATGCCATGTATTCGATTTACGGTGACCGCATACCCAATTCGAGTGATCTATGCTGCTATTGGCTTGAGAAGGCTCGAGAGCATATCGAAGAAGGTAAAACGCGCCGTGCCGGTCTCCTGGCTACGCAGGCGATACGTTTTCAGTCTAATCGCCGTGTCATTTCCCGCATCAAAGAGACTGGTGACATCTTTGCCGCTGTGTCTGACCAAGACTGGATACTTGAAGGAGCCACTGTCCATATTTCTATCATCTGTTTCGATGACGGGAGCGAGGCCTATCGGACGTTGGACGGGCTAGAGGTTTCACGGATAAACGCCGACTTGACTGCCGGGTTGGACCTGACTGATGCCAGACCGCTTGCTGAGAATCACAACATAGCTTTTCAAGGTATTGGCAAGGTAGGCGATTTTGACATTCCAGAATCTCTAGCCATCGAAATGTTAGCTAAACCCAACCTCCACGGAAAGCCTAATTCTGATGTCCTAAGACGCTGGATTAACGGGACTGACATCGCCCAACGGCCACGCAACGTTTGGGTTGTAGACTTCGGCGTGGATATGTCCGTGGAAGAAGCAGCCTTATATGAGGCCCCTTTTGAATACGTCAAAGAGAAGGTAATGCCTGACCGAGTTAAGAACAAAATGAAGTGGCGGGCGGAAAACTGGTGGCTGCACGGGTATCCCGCGACGACGATGCGCAAGGAATTGTCACCAAGGCAGCGATATATTGGGACTCCCAAAGTTGCCAAGCACCGCTTCTTCGTGTGGTTGACTAGAGACATGTTGCCATCCAATTTGGTAATTGCGATCGCCACCGATAGTGATTACACGTTAGGTGTTCTGTCGTCGTCTGTTCACGAACTGTGGGCAAGACGGGTTGGTAGCCAGTTGCGTGAAGTGGAAAGTGGAGGAACCTACACTCCCACAACCTGCTTTGAAACCTTCCCGTTCCCACAACCCACCGGCGAACAGCGGGAAGCCATCGCGGAGGCGGCAAGGAAACTGAACGAACTCAGGGAGGGCTGGCTAAACCCGGAGGGCGCCGCTGAGTCCGAACTGAAGAAGCGGACGCTGACCAACCTCTACAACACCCGCCCCACCTGGCTGCACCTGGCCCACCAACAGTTGGACAAGGCGGTCTTCGACGCCTACGGCTGGCCCGACGATTTGGCCGAGCCGGAGATACTGGAACGGCTGCTGGCCCTGAATCTGGAGAGGGCAGAGCAACAAGGACTTTGACCGGGGCCTGATGAAAATTTGGTCGCTTGACCGGCGGCAACTTCAGACCACGACAGAAACGGCCAAGGCACTGAAAAAGTAGTTTCGGACCCTTTCATTTGGCAATTACCAACTTAAGTACCCAACCAGCCCACACTCTCTAAGCCAATAAAGAAGGGTAGGCTGGTTGGCCTACCCTTTGGGTTTCTTGGTGGTGGTGACGATGGTGTTATGGCGGTGTCTGAAAAATAACTAAGCCCTCTTTATCGTGCCTATGCCCCGAAACAGCAGTTATAAAATCTGACTTGGATAAGCGGATTTCTTGACGTATTTCTTGGCGCAGGATTTGTATGTCTTGCCGGATTACATCTTGCCCTTGGGTCAAATGGGCAACGTCGCTTTGCAACTTGGCAACATTGCCGGTCAAGGCGTTGGCCCAAACAAAGAAAGCTACGCCAATGACTACAATAATGGCTACAATTGAGGCGTAAGGAGCAAACCGTTTTAGGGCATCCATTCGAGCGACTCCAATAGCTGTAGACTATTATAGCACTACCGCGATTGACCCTCCCACAATCTCAAGGTAGAGAGATACCGCCCTCCCGCTACACCCTCCCACCTGCTTTGAGACCTTCCCGTTCCCCCAACCCACCAACGAACAACAGGAAGCCATAGCGGAGGCGGCAAAGAACCTGAACCAACTCGGCGAGGGGTGGCTCAATCCAGAAGGCGCGGCGGAGTCCGAACTCAAGAAACGGACGCTCACCAACCTCTAAAACACCCGCCCCACTTGGCTCCAACAAGCCCACCAACGATTGGACCAGGCGGTCTTCGACGCCTACGGCTGGCCCGACAACCTCTCCGAGCCGGAGATGCTGGAGCGGCTGCTGGCCTTGAATCTGGCAAGGGCGGGGTAGGCGGGGGCTTAAGCCAGGGCTTTATCGGTGCGAAAGCCTTAGGCTACCAAGAGGTGGGCTTGGCAACCTGTCCACTGCCCACTTTGACTACAGGCGTGAACTGGCTATCGGAGAGCACACTTGGGTTGATTTTGGTATACGTCCAAGTTGCCACGTTCGACAGCTCTTTACTGGGTTTGCCATACCTCTGTGGGTTGATGACACCAGCCGTCTTGTTGAATCTTTTGACTGCGTAGTCTATGGGCAAAGTGAGGTCGTAATCATTGGAAATAACGACCACCTCGTCAAATACGTCATCGACGCAATCAAGCATTAACAGTGTTGCTAGGGCCTGTTGACATTCAAAAAATAAGGGCGAGGAAACACCCCGCCTTTCTATGATACGGTAACATTGTCAGACATCCGACTGGTGGAGGTGAGGGGAATCAAACCCTTGCCCTGTCTGCCTACGGGGAAACCCTATACGAATGGCCCGTATAGGCCACGATAGCCGATACGCTATGCCTCCAACAGGAACACGCTTGCGCCACTCCATGTCTGGCGTGACTATGGAGGTGAATTCAGTATACGTTCCATCTTTTCCACGAACTCTTCTACCCTTCTTATCCGCCGCCGCACACCTCTGACACCAAAATCGTTCTCGTAAAAGTTTCCGTGAAGGGACTGGGCAGCGTCGAACAGGTCGCGTAGATGCTCATCGCTCGTTTCATCGGCGAGAGTCTCCACAAGTCTTGTGAGGTTCTTGTGTGACTTGTGACGTACCCCCCGTGCTTCTGCGACAGCTTTTACTATCACAGCGGCAGCACCCCACGCCTTTTCCGAAGCCTGCTCCAAATCTCCAGCTTCAAGCTGTTCGCGGGCCTTGCCGAGAAACACTTGACTACGCTCCTGATACGACAGTGTCTCCTGCACAGGCGTACGCTCCGTTCGGTTGAATGATGGAAACACAGTATATAGACACTGCTGCTGAAGCGCAATCACACAGTAAACGCGGTGCCGTTTCCTTCTGGCTGATGGGTCATGAACAGGCTACGATCGGATCCTGATCAGTATCGGACAGGCATTAGGCTTTCCAGGCATTGAGGATAAGGCGGTCCAAGCATCACTTGACTGTGAAACACGGAATCGCTTCTACAGGAGAAAGACCACCGGTGGTCTTTGAATCTTCACGAGCTTGCGGACGCGGTCACATATCCGGGAATCGTTGCTTTAATATCTCCATTAGCTCCCCGTTCGATATGTAACCGGGATTGGCGAGCAGGATCGCGAGTCCTTCCTTGCTGATTTTCTCGAGCGGTATCTTTTCGTCGCTATTTATCAACGCCCACGACGCCACTTGCTCCTTTATACGTTCATCCAATAGCCGAGTTTGGTCAATGAGTAGCAGGTCAACCAATTGCCGTAAGTCGCGCGCTAACGCCTCGCCCGTATCTCCCAGGCGCTCCTTCCATTGGATCTCAAATGCGTCGAGATGGGACTTGAAGTCCACCAATGGGAGATGTTCTCTTGATGTCGGTGTTGTCATATAGTTCTATCCCTTGACACGCCGTCAAGTATTCAATAGTCGTATCTCTATGGGAAGTTGGGTAGGAGGCCCGGTGGCAGAGCGGTCTAATGCAGCAGAATCGCAGCCTGTTTTTCGCGGGTTCGAGTCCCGCCCGGGCCTCCCACCCTGACGGCCATCGTACCACAGATTCGGGCACTGAGATAATTATTGAAGCCGATGGCGTCTTTTTGCAATAATCGACAGGATTTTGTGTCCCCTGCTACGATTGCAGGTGCGACGGTAATCAACATCCTCATCCAGCATCCTCCTTATGTCGAGCCTCACAGGTCAAGGAAAGGCACGCCTCGTGCCCCCTTGTCGGGCTCGACAGAGGATAAGGTTACCGTCTGGCATCGTCTGCCTGATCGCGGCGTTCTTCATGCGCCGCAAGCGCAAGAGGCAAGAGGAACAACTGGAGCAAACCCGCCGGGAGGCACGCCGCATCTCCAGTGAACCACCGAGGCAGGGAGTACCGAGGCGAAGAGATTAATGTAAGATTAGAACAAACATGACGATGGCGCTCCCGGACCGAGCGACCTCTTGCGATAGTTTCGACCCGTTCTATATCACCGATGATGTCGGGGTAGGTCATATCTGGCCTTGACGTTACAACAAGAGGGTAAAAAGTTTGGGCCGGAGCATCCGTTTCCTGGAACTCCGGCCCATTTGGCGCCTTCGGCTTTACCCCTCTTGTAATCAAGCGGGTGGACGGAACTCTTGGCCTGCTAAGTCAGCAGTCTCCCCCACGGGAATAAAATAGGCCGCGGGATACAGATAGTCCTCTCCCGATTCATCTATGACTCGGATCAGTCCATGCTTCGCAGCATCATCATCGGGCAAGGTGCCATAGACAGCATTCAGCACGAGAGATGCTGGGTAACCGTCGGTCTTGATGCAGGCAACGCGTTCTGTATTCATCGCTTGACTCGACAACTTTTTTCTCCCCGCCCCTCCGCCATGTCAACAACCGTGTTGACATTGACAACTGCATGATACTGACTCATATCTTGGCCATCAAGTCCTTCCTAGCTTGCCGCTGGATTCCTGTACCTGGGAACGACGCCGATGCGATAGATCCTTCTGACCCCTTCACCACCAGAAGACGGGTAACACCGTTGAAAGAGGGCCGAAGCTATGGCGTCCCTTGTATACGGGCATCCGCCAAACAATGCAGGGGCGAATTTTCACCCGCTTTTCCTGCTCACCCCGCCAATGCCAGAAGCTTGGTCAGACCGACTGTAGCTGCCACAATTGCGACGGCAAACCCCATGAATTGGAGCAGTATCCGACTTTGCAACCCGTCGATCTTCGTTTCCAGCCTAGCCTCCAACCCGTCTATCTTGGTTTCCAGCCTGGCTTCCAGCGCGTCTATCTTGCCTTCCAACCGCGCCACATCAGCCTTGGTGGCCCAATGTTCAGACGCCCCTTCCAGCCTGGCCAATCGGGATTCAACATTGTCCGCGGTGGTCACAACGGTACTCCTTTGTCAACTATCAACAGAGACTGGACAGGACTTGCACGATCGCGCTGTTAAGTGGCAGTCATTATGCAATATATACATAATACCCCACAAGGAGACGCGCCGCTGTTCTTACAACCAGGATGCAACGACACGATAGATTAAGGGCCTTGGCCACCACCAAACTACTGACAGCTTCCCCCTTCCCATCTCCGAATACAACCCCCTACCATAGTACCTGTGCAACACAACATCCCACCTGACCTGGGACCCAGGGCTTTTCAGTTTTCCGTCCGAGGCGTCCAAAATGTCCTCCGCTACACGCGAGCCACCTTATCCCGTAGGGGGCAACCCTTGTGGTTGCCCTGGCACCTGGACAATGGCGTGACGTAGGGGGCAACCCTTGTGGTTGCCCTGGCACCTGGACAATGGCGTGACGTAGGGGGCAACCCTTGTGGTTGCCCTGGCACCTGGACAATGGCGTGACGTAGGGTGCAACCCTTGTGGTTGCCCTGGCAGCATGATTCGGCCGCATCCTGAAAATCCCAAAATCCAGTAAATCCTGATTCAGACAAATGTCCGGAAATGTCCGGATTTCCGAAATTTATGCCCTTCGGTTAGCACTGCGGGGCACCCCGGTGGTCTGGAATGGGAGGGAATGAGAGAAAGTGAGAGGGAAATCGAGAAAACCGCCAGCCCTCCCCGTGTGACTTCGGGTGGAATACCCGTCCCGAGATACCGGTAGCGGTTCACACCACCTGAAACGGAACGCTGCCAAAGCCAGGAAAGTCCTGTCGCAAGGCCAAGGAAATTGATATAATCTCTGGTGCGGACCACTTGTGGTTCGCTCTCCCCACCCAGGCCTCTTATACTTACCCCTTGGCTTTCCCCTGCCGTCTTTCCCGCGCAGGCGGGAATCCATTGGGGCAATGTTTTCGGAGCGGTGATCTTTTTTGCCTACCCACGTGCTTCACGGGGACACCTACTTGGTGCATCAACGATTGGCTGGTTTGGAGGCGGACGCGGGAGCGGGAGACGTATTGGACGCTAGCCGCCACCGGTTGAACGGCAGCCAGACCAACCCTTCCGAGCTTCTATCCATATGTAACGCCCTGCCCTTCATGGACTCTCACCGGCTGGTATTGGTGGACGGTCTGTTAAGCAACTTCGAACGCCGCGGTGGGCGGGGCCGCCGGTCCGGCGGCGATTCCTCCTCCGGCAACTCGCTGGGAGGATGGGACGCGCTGGCGGCGATCGTTCCGCAAATGCCGGACACGACGTTGTTGTTTTTCATCGACAACCAAGTGTCCGACAACAACCCCTTACTGCGAACTTTGCGTCCCGTTGTAGAGGTACACGCATTGACCACCCCCACCGGAGAAGCTCTTGCTCGTTGGATCAAGGCAACGGTGGAAAACAAGGGCGCTGCCATCAGCCCGCCCGCCATCGGCGCTTTGACCGACATGGTTGGGAGCGACCTTTGGGCCTTGGACCGGGAACTGGAGAAGCTGTCCCTTTACGCTGGAGGTCAGCGTATCGAGGAAGGCCACGTCAACGAACTGGTGCACCAAGCCAGGGAAGCCAACGTGTTCAACGCCGTTGACGCGATGATAGAGGGCCGCCAGGGAGTAGCGTTGCAGTTGCTTCAGCGGTTGAGGGACGACGGCAGGGATGCGTCCTACATCATCGCCATGATTGAAAGGCAACTCCGGTTGATGGCTTTGGCGCGGTATTCACTGGACAAAGGAGTCCAAATGCGGGACATGGCCGCCGTTCTTGGCGTCAACTCTCAGTTCGTCGTGCGGAAGACCGTGGAGCAGGCACGCCGCGACTCTTGGCAAAACATTGTCTGGCGGTACGACCGTTTGCTGGAAGCGGACCTGTCCATCAAGCAGGGGCGTTTGGAGCCTGACTTGGCCTTGGAATTGCTGGCAGTGGACCAAGCCGCCAGCGTCAGGAATCGAGCGTGACCCCGGTTGCCGGTTCAGTGAAGCCCCATGTCACAGAATAGCTGGAAGATGGACCCTTGGCTACCCTGAAGAACCTGTTAGATCCCTCCTTGCTTCGGGCTTGCTTGGCCGAAGTAATCGGCACCTATTTGATGGTCACTATTGGCACCGGTTCCGTGGCTGCGGCGGTGCTCACCGGCGCCCAAGCGGGAGTGTGGCAAGTGGCGGCCGTTTGGGGATTTGGCATCACCATCGCTATCTACGTGACGGCGGCGGTTTCCGGCGCCCACCTCAACCCTGCCGTAAGCCTTGCCTTCGCAATATTCCGCCGGGTTTCGTTCCCTTACACCCGGCTGGCGCCCTACTGGATATCCCAATTGGCAGGCGCAGTCCTTGCAGGGCTGACGGTTCTCTGGCTTTTCGGCCCTTTCATAGTGCGTTTTGAGGCTGTCAACGGGCTGGTTCGAGGGGCGGCGGGCAGCCAGCATTCTGCAATGGTGTTTGGAGAGTATTTCCCCAACCCCGCTATGTTCGGCACCGGGCCGGAGGCAGCGAGTTTAATCAGCCCCATGGGGGCGGCGCTGGTTGAAGGGTTCGGGACGGCGATACTCCTGCTGGTAATATTTGCGCTGGTGGACCACCGCAACTCCAGCCTGCCCACCAAGTATCTTGCGCCGTTTTTCATTGGGTTTACCGTGGCGGTGCTCATAAGCCTGTTCTCACCGTTGACCCAAGCGGGATGGAACCCGGCGCGGGACTTTGGCCCGCGGCTGGTGGCGTTCTTCGCCGGTTGGGGGACTATCGCCATACCCGGACCGTCATCGGGGTTCTGGGCCTACATCGTGGGGCCATTCATAGGGGGGCCAATAGGCGCCGGCATTTACGAGTTTCTGGTGCGTCCAGGGTTAAAGTCCAGAATCCTCGCCGGGTCCGAAAGCGGCAACGGCAATGGAGCCTAGCCGTCGAAGCCTGTCAGGCCTCGCTGGAAACGGGATTGTAGCAAGCAACCCAGTGGTCCTCCCGGATTTCAGCCAACGTCGGCGCGTCCTCTACGCGGCATCTGGACAGCGCCTTGGGGCAACGGGGCAGGAAGGGGCATTCCTGTGGCAGGTCGGTCATGTCCGGGGACACTCCGCGGAGTGTTTGAAGCCTTCTGCCGGCGTCGTCCAAACGCGGCAAAGTGTTCAACAGCGACCATGTGTATGGGTGCTGGGGCTCTTTGAACAAGGGCAATACTTGGGAAGTCTCCACCACGCTGCCCGCGTAAATAACCCCGACTTTATGGGCCATGTTGGCGACTATGCCCATGTCGTGGGTGATCATCAAGATTGACGATCCCTGTTCCCGGCACAGCATCTTCAACCGCTCCAGGATTTCCGCTTGAAGGGTCACGTCCAAGCCGGACGTAGGCTCGTCGGCGACCAACAGCCGCGGACGCAATACCAGAGCTATGGCCAGCATAACCCGCTGGCACATGCCACCGCTCAGGCTGAACGGATATTGTCCCATTATGCGCTTGGGGTCCGGCAGCCCCATTTCACGCAGCATGTCCTGAGCCATCTGATTGGCCACCCGTGGACGAATGTCCAAGTGGGCCAAGATGACCTCTTCCAACTGCGTACCTACAAGCTGGACGGGGTTCAAGGCGGCTTGCGCGTCCTGGAACACCATCGAGATGTCCTTGCCGCGTATGCTCCGCATGTGGTCGGGGTGGGCCTTCAGCAGGTCTACGCCATCGAACACGACGCTGCCCTCGGACACCGTCGCATTGATGGGCAATAGTCCCATGATAGCCAAAGCCAGCGTACTCTTTCCGGCCCCGCTTTCGCCCACCATGCAGTAAATCTCGCCTTCCTGCTGGGAGAAGCTGACACCGTTGAGGGCGTTTACCGCGCCGCCGACGGTGCCGAACTTGACGTGCAAGTTTTCGACAACCAGAGTTTCAGCCATGTATGGGCCTCCCGAAGGTCAACCGGCGGGCGTTGTCAACGCGCCTTTCGCGGTGGATAAGCATTGTTACTAAAGCGCTGCCGATCACCGGGAACTATTGGCGTTGTGATTTCCGTTGTGGAAGTTACGCATCCGCTCCGCGTGGAACCTGCCGGCTTTCAACTCACAGACCAAGTCGTTCACATCGGTGATCCGCCGTTCGAAGCGAGTCGCCGCCGTCCCCAATTGCTCCGCACGGTGGGCGTCGCTGCCGCCTGTCATCCTGGCCCCAATCAGGCCGCCCAAGTCATGCGAGAAGAGATTTTGCACTTCGCTGCCGCGGCCGTTAATCCCTTCAATGGCGTCGCAATGTTGGAAGAATTTGTCATTGCTGGCCGTTTCAAGCATGTGTTGACGCACTTCAGGCTTCCGGCCGGGGTCTTCCAAAAAGCGCCGGCGATAGGGATGAGCGGCTATCATCGCGCCGTTACGTTGCCGGACTGAGTCCAGCAGGAAGTGCGGTTTGTGCAAACCGAACACGTAACGCTGCAAGCCGAACACTATAACATGTCCGGTATCGGTGTTGATTTCGCAACCTGGCAGCACAAGCAGGCCGTGTCTGCGGGACAACCTGCGGACTTCCTCGTCCGGCCAAAAGGCATCGTGCTCGGTGAGGCAAACCCCATCCAACCCGGCGGACTTGGCTCTATCCAGCAGGTCGTCTACCTCCACGAAACTATCGTCGGACTTGGGGTAACTGTGGGTGTGGAGATCAATCAACAAGAAGGAGACGCTCTGATTCTATGTGGTTCCAATAATAGCAAAACGTCTCTTCAAAGGGAAATCGCGGAGATGCCGTGACTCTGCTCGTCCAACTTCTCTCAATGGCTGCGCAACGTCATTTTCAAACAGCCCGCCGTTAACGCTGACGGCGGAACAGCCTCCACACGGGAATAGTAAATCCGGGAAGCAGGTCGCCACCGTCAAGAATGTCGTCCTCGTACAGCATCTCTGGCAGAACTCCCGGTAGGTACCTGGTTACAGTCACACGCTCCGGGTCAATCATCCATACTTCCCGCGAGCCGTAACTTAGCCACATCAACGCCTTGTCTGCCAACTCGGCATACGAATTGCTGGGCGACTTGACCTCCACGGCCAAGTCGGGAGCCAGGTTGGGGTATCCTCTCGTGCCTGCTGGTACGCGTCCCGGCGCAATCCAAGCCACATCAGGGGCGCGCACTGTGTCGGGGTTGCGCTCCAGCCTATGCCCCGGGTCCCCTGATATTACGGTTCCGTAATCGTTGGCATCCGAATAGTTGGATAGGGCTGTTGCAGTGCGGCTTTCAACTTCGCCGTGCGTATATCCTGGAGCCACTTTTTCACTCAACACGCCGCGGATTAACTCGTACCGTTTGCCGTCGTCGGGCATCATAAGCAACTCGTCGGCGGTAATCAGCCTGTGTTTGGTAATCATCTTGCAGCACCCCAGCCGTATGGGTGTATCATCGCTGGCCGAATTGTAACACGCGGATTGCAACCGGCACCGGTAAGCGAGACTAGCGGGGCATCACCAGCCCTTCGTCTTCCAAGTGTTCCAATACTTGTTCGGCCCGTTGCTTTCCAATTTTCAGGCGACGCTCCAGGACCGAGGCGGTCAGACGGGGACTTCTGAGCGCAATTTCCCTTGCTTGGTCTAACATTCGTTCGTTAAGCTCCCCGCCCTCGTCCTCTTCATCCTCGTCGTCTTCCAACAGAATCTCGGGCAACGGCCCGCCTTCCTGAGTCTTCCAAAACTTGACCAGCTTGTCAATTTCCTCGTCGTAGACCAGCGTGCCCTGCACCCTGCGGGGCTTGGGAGCATCCGAGTTCAGGAGCAGCATGTCGCCCTTACCCAACAACCTCTCCGCACCAACCATGTCCAGGATCACCCTAGAGTCGACCTGGGAAGCCACGGCGAAAGCTACGCGCGCCGGAACGTTCGCCTTGAGAAGGCCGGTGACCACATTTACCGAAGGGCGTTGAGTGGCCAGCACCAAGTGAATTCCGGCAGCCCGCCCCAGTTGGGCAAGCCTGACCAAGTTCTGCTCGATTTCGAATCCGCCGGACATCATCAAGTCGGCCAACTCGTCAACTATCAGCAGCAGAAACGGCATGGGCTCTTCTGCTTGGGCGTTATAGCCGCTGATGTTCCGCACCCCGCTCTCTTCCATCTGTTTGTAACGCTGGAGCATTTCCTTCATCAAGCCCTGGAGGGCGGGGTTGACCTTTTCCACGTCGACGATTACCGGCATGACCAAGTGCGGAATGCCGTTGAAGGGCGTAAGTTCCACCCGCTTGGGATCGACCATCAGCATACGCAGTTGGTCCGGCGGCTTGGTCAAGAGCAAGGACGCAACCACTGAATTTGTGCAAACGCTTTTGCCGCTGCCGGTTGCGCCGGCAATCAGCATGTGGGGCAGGGTAGACAGGTCTACCACCGAGGCGTTGCCGCCGCTGTCTTTGCCCATCGCCACGGGCAGTCCGCCCTTGGCGACGATTTTTTGAAACTCTTGCGACTCTATGACCTCCCGGAGATGCACCTTACCCGGCGAAGGCGCAGGCACTTCCAAGCCCACCAAGGCCTCTCCAGGCACGGGGGCCTCGATGCGCAAATAGGGCGTCTTGAGGGCCAACGCGAGATCTTTCTCCCGGGTCAGAATGCTCTGGACCTTGACCCGGCTTTCAACCCTGCCTTGGTTTGCGTCGTCTTTGCTGCCTTCCCCTCTTTTGGGTATCCAGCCGGGAACCAAGCCGAATTGAATTATCCTCGGCCCTGCCTTGATGTCCTTGACCGCTACCGCTACGCCATGTTCAGCCAGAGTAGTCTCGATGTGGCGGGCCATCTCTTCCAGTGGACCCATGGGTTGCTCGTGGTATTCGGATGGGGCCAAGCAGTCGATGGAGGGCAGGGACCATTGGGAACCGCGTACTTTGACGGGAACCGCTTCCGCTGAATGTCCATTCGCGGCGGCTTCAGCCTCCATTGGAAGATCGGGTGGCTCAACTTGGTCCAGGCCAGGCCATGCCTGGGATTCCTCGCCGCCGTGTGAGCCGTCTCCATCGGCTATGCCGGCGCTCTGCCCTTTGCTTGTGCTGGACCTGAAGGAAAACACGCGGCGGGTGACGCGGGCCATGCGGGAGGGATATTGGGCCGTAAAGACGTGCTTGATAAACCGGCCCAGGTAGTGGCCTCCGAAATAGCCGATCACATACAGGCAGAAGGCCCCGCGCTTGATCGCCGCCAAGAGGATTCGCAATCCCTTGTAGTAGACAACGCCAAGACGCTTAGGGTAGAGCAGCAGCGGTGTAAGGGCGACTATGGCGGCCAGTTTCAAGGCTGCCAGAGTCAAGGAATCACCTGCGATGAGAGCACCCCAGCTTCCACTGAGCCCGGCGCTGGGCCAAATGCTGTCGCCGTCGCCAAAGAATGACAGCACGCCAACGGCCACGGCAACCGCTATGGCCGCAACAGTCCATTGCCGCCAATGCCGGGCCAAAGACCGGGGGTGGTACCGCAAGGTGACTAGAGCGGCGCCGGCCCACAAGCTCACCGGAATCATCCCATAGGCGAGGGCATCTACGGCAGCCTCTCGAATTCCGGGATAGAGCGTAATGGACAAGCCGACGCCCAACAGAATGATTAACACTACCAGCGCGTCAATGGCAACGCTGGGTCCGGCTTTAAAAAAGTCTTTGATTGAAGGTGGTGAAGCGCCTTTGCGTCCGACCGCGGAACCTGCCATCAAGTCCTCCCATTCGACCGCAAACTACTATCGGCGGCCGGGAAGACAACTACACTTCCAAGACCACCGGTATTATCATAGGCCGTCTGCGCGTTTGGCTAGAAAGGAACTCGCGGGCGGTTTCGCGCAATTTGGTCTTCAAAAGTTCGGTCTGGCCGGGCGGGTCGTCACTTTCCGCCAGGACCTTGGACAACGTGGATGCCAACTCTTCGAACAGGTGCTCCGTTTCGGTGGACTCCATAAACCCGCTGGCCACCGCTTTGGGAAGCCCCACTGGCTGGCCAGTGTATTTGTCGGTTGACACTACCACCACGACAACCCCGTCCTTGGACAGGACGCGGCGCTGGCTGAGGACCTGGCTGCGTTGATCGCGGGTGCTCAGCCCGTCTATGTATATGGGTCCGACGGGTATCTTCTCTGACACGACGGCCTCATCGGAGGATAGCTGCAATACGTCGCCGTCTTCCAGGACGAAAATGCCCGACTTCGCCACTCCCAAGTCCCAAGCCAACTGTGCATGGGCCATCAAGTGCCTGTACTCCCCGTGCACCGGGACGAAATAACGTGGGCGCACCAGATTAAGGACCATCTTCAATTCTTCCTGGCTGGCGTGGCCGTGAACGTGTACCGTTGCGATGCGGTCATACAGCACGTTCGCTCCCTGCCGCAGCAGGTTGTCGATGGTGCGGCTGACTCCAAGTTCGTTGCCCGGTATGGGCGTGGCGGAGATGATGACAGTGTCGCCTTTCAGGACGTGTACGTCCCGATGGTCGCGGTTTGCTATCCGCACTAACGCCGACGTCGGCTCGCCCTGGCTGCCGGTGGTGAGCAGGACGACTTGGTCCGCGGGCAAATGCCGGATCTCGCCAAGAGGCAGCAACGTTCTCGGCGGTACGGACAGGTAACCCATGTCCATAGCGACATTGACATTGTCCACCATGCTGCGGCCTACGATGCCGACGTTACGTCCGTACTTTACGGCGGCGTCGATCACCTGCTGCACGCGGGATATCAAGGATGCGAAGGTGGCCACCATTACCCGTCCCGGCGCCTCACGGATAGCCCCGTCCAACGCCTCTCCCACTACACGCTCCGAGGGTGTATAACCCGCCATCTCCGCGTAAGTGGAGTCGGAGAGCAAAAGCAGCACCCCTGACGAGCCATAACGCGCCAGCGACGCCAAGTCTATCGTCTGCCCGTCCACGGGGGTATGGTCTATCTTGAAGTCGCCGGTGTGGATGACCACGCCGTGGGGAGTCTCGATGGCGATTCCCATGGCGTCGGGTATGCTGTGACACACACGGAACCACGTTGCTTTGAAGTGCTTGCCTATTTGATAGCCAATGCCGGGTTCTATGGCCTCCAGAGTGGCGTCCCTGACAACCCGCCGTTGCCGCACTTTCACGGAAAGCAGGCCGTGCGCCAGCCTTGGCGCATATACAGGTACGTTCAACCGGGGCAGTACGAAGGGCAAAGCACCGATGTGGTCTTCGTGCCCGTGGGTGATGAGGATGGCTTTCACCCGGTCCGCCCGTTCCACCAAGTAGGAGATGTCGGGAATGATCAGGTCTACCCCGAGCATGTCCTCTTCAGGAAACTGGACCCCGCAATCGACGATGACGATTTCGTCGTCGTACTCCAGGGCCAGCATGTTCTTGCCTATCTCGCCCAGTCCACCCAGAGGTATGACCCGTAAAGGGATGTTAGGTCCCGTCAATTTCGTTACTCGAACATGTTGAGTTGTTGCGGTGGCGGTTCCAGTGTGAGCGTGGGAGTCTCTGGCACGCCCGAATTGCGAATATCTTCCAACACGGCGGGAATCCCCTTAAAGTCTTCGACGATTCCGGGCCGGAATTCCTGCCGGTGCAGTCCCGCCGCGGGGTGCATTATGGGATAGATAGCCCGCCCGTCCTTCCGGCGCACCTTTCCCCTGGCCCGGCTTACGCTTTCACCGGGGAAAAATCTGGCCAAGGAAAAACGTCCCAAGGTTACAATCAACGCCGGGTCCACGAGTTCAATCTGGCGCTCCAAGTACTTGTTGCAGGCCGAAACCTCAGCGGGTAATGGGTCCCTGTTCTGGGGAGGCCGGCATTTGATCATGTTGGCAATGAAGACTTGCTCCCGCGTCAAGCCAATCGAACTCAAGAGGTCGTCCAGAAACTTCCCTGCCGCTCCAACGAACGGCCTGCCCAGCCGGTCCTCATGGTAGCCGGGACCCTCCCCAATGAACATAATCTCCGCATCGGGCGCGCCTTCACCCGGGACTGCATTGGTGCGTCCCCGGCTTAACGAGCAATCCTGGCATTGCCTGACTAACCGGTCAACTTCTTCCACGCTATCCATAAGGCTGGAACCTCCTGGGCAGGTTAATAAAGCCAGCGTGACATTGAGCGCAATTGTTTATCCACACGATGGTTCGCTTGTTGATAGGCGCATTGCAGGAATACCAGGGGGTCGGCTCTTGCCAAAGGGCGTCTCAAGCAAAACTGAAGATGACTTTGTCATCCCCATCAGGTGAGAACTCACGAATCAAGGGGGGCAAGCATCGTGAGGAAAAGTATCCTCCCTAACCGTGTCACACCATGTACCGGAAGCCGTTAGCCCGCATAGGTCTTATGGCAGCCGGCGCCGGTGTAACACCGCGGCCAAACCGCCCCATGCGGGCATGGCCTATTCGTCTTTGATGCCCTGCTGCCTCAAGTATTCAACGGCGTCCTTGATAGTTGCGATATTACCGGCTTCGTCGTCGGATATCTCCAGCGTCTTGTCGCCGGTTGAAAACTCTTCCTCGAAGGCCATTATCAACTCAACGAGGTCCAACGAGTCCGCTCCGAGATTTTCCACGAAGTTCGACGTTTCGCCTACATCCGCCTCATCCGCACCGAGCTTGTCTACTACTATGGTCTTTACGCGTTCAAAAATGGTCGCCAAAGGGTCATCTCCCTTACGGTAAGGGTCCAACAGTGGACATATCAGCCATTACCGATCCCAAGACTCCGTTCACGAACCTGCTGGAGCTTTCGCTGCCGAACGCCTTCGCCAATTCCACAGCCTCGTTAATGGCCGTTTTGTCAGGCGTCTCGGGGGTATACAGTATCTCTTGCAGAGCGATCCGCAGGATGTTCCTGTCCACCGGAGCCAACTGGGTCACCGGCCACACCGGTGCGTATTTCTGGATTAACAAGTCAAGGGCTGTGAAGTTGCCGGCCACATCGTCAATCAACTTCCTGGCAAAGGTTGACGCTTGCTCCGGCAGACCGTCCTCTTCCGCTAACAATTCCAAGGACGCGTCTTCCAAGCTGCCCCGAATGTCTCCAGCGAACAACGACTGCAAGGCCGCTATTCTGGCCTTACGTCTCAGGTCGGTGTACTTTATTACCCTAGGCATAAGACGCTATCAGGCTTGGCTCCACAGGGTCTACGCCGACGCGCCGAGCAACTTGCGAATGGAGTCCGGGTTGGATAATGCCACAGCATGGACACTGCGGTCAATCCGCCGGATCAAACCCGCCAGAACACTAGCGGGCCCCAATTCGACAAACTCGGTTACGCCAAGATTAATCATGCAGCGGACAGAGTTCTTCCACTGGACGCACTGGCACAATCCTTGGATCAACTCGTTCCGCATCTCTTCGCCGGTCCGCAGTTCCGCGCAGTCGGAGTTGGCGATGACGGGCATCAGGGGGTCTTGAAAGTCCAACTCCGCAGTAGCCTCGGTCAAGCCTTCTCGCGCTTGCTCCATTAAGGAGGAATGGAACGCGCCGCTTACCGGCAGAGGGACCGTTTTGCGGGCGCCCCGCGCCGTAGCCAAGTCCATAGCGCGGGCGACGGCGATCTTGTCTCCGCTGAGTACTATCTGGTCATCGGAGTTGATGTTGGCTAATTCTACGCCAGTCTCGGAGCAAATCTGTGTCAACGCCAGTTCATCCAGCCCGATGATGGCCGCCATTCCGCCTGGGCGGTCAATGGAGGCCTGCTGCATCAGCCGGCCCCGCTCCCGCACAAGTTTGACGGCGTCGGAGAAAGTGAGAATACCCGAGACCACCATAGACGTATATTCACCGAGGCTATGCCCAGCCAGAACAGAAGGCGGTTCCGGGTCGGACCCCAGGAACTCCTGCCACGCCTTCCAAGCGGCGATGCTTACGGTCATGATAGCCGGCTGGGAATTTATAGTATTTTGAAGCTCCTTCGGCGGCCCCTCGAACATCAACTTGGTCAGCTTAACGCCCAAAGCATCGTCCGTTTCTTGAAAGACCTCCCTTGCAGCGCGGGATGTCTCGTAGAGTTCTTGTCCCATACCCACAGTCTGAGAGCCTTGGCCCGGAAAAACATAGGCCAAGCGGCTTGAGGTATGGTCTACCACAGTTGTTGCCATTCGTATACCCTACACACCATCGCCTTATTGCAGTTCAGTGGCGCCGGATTACTCCGTCGGCATCCTTGCAAACCAGAAGTCCAAAGGAAGCGCCGGTTAAGCGTTTACATCAATCACCTGCCGCCCCCCATAGTACCCGCACTGGGGGCAAACGGTGTGGGGCATCTTGGCGCTGCGACAACGCGAGCAATAAGCGGCGTGGACCGGCCTCAACTTATGGGAGTTAAGCCGTCTTCCCCGCTGTGCTCTGGTAACTTTTTTGTTCGGTACTGCACCCATAGTTTCTTATCTTCCAGTCTAGCTGATTAGTGGCCTATGACCAAGGAGTTTCTTATCAAAAATTCGGCTTTTATTTGCTTCCAAGGCGTCGCTTCAGATTTCCGGGTACAACAACCCGGCCAGGGCGCCCCATCTGGGGTCCTTGGGAGTTTTGTCGCAATCACATTGTTGCCGGTTCAGGTCATTGCCGCAGACAGCGCAAAGGCCCAAACACCCGTCCTGGCACAAGGGTTTTATTGGCATGTCGGCAATGGCGTATTGGCGGGTCATCTCGGTCAGGTCGAGGACGTGGTTGGCGTCGATGCTCAATTCCCTCTCCTCCTCCGACAACGGCGGTAGATTACGCCCGGAGTGGAGGTCTACGGTGGGGAAAAACTCTTCCTCGATGTGTAGTGTGGAGGGGAGGGAGAATTCCTTGATGCACCGGCTGCAAGTGACGGTGGTCTGGACATCCAAGTTGGCCTTCGTCAGCACCCCTTGGTGAGTCCGCACCATGTTGACGGTGCCGACTACCCAGTCCGTGACACTTAATAGTTCTGAGTAATTTTCCTCAACTTGGTAACTGCGCGATGAGCCTGTCGGTTCTTTCAGTAGTTGCGCGACGTTATATTGCATTACGAATTAAAGGCGTGGCCGGAACAATTGGCAGTCATTATACCTGTGTGCTTGCTGTTGATGTCAAGGGCAGCATAGTTAAGATCCTGTTACCTTTCCGCCCGCTACGCCAACGGAAACGCCCCTTAACAGCCGCTCCTTCCCGTGATTTTCGCCCTGATAAAGTCGGCGATTTCCATAGTGGAAGTACCCGGGCCGAAAACCCCGCCGACCCCCATGTCCATCAACTGCTGCCGGTCCACTTCCGGGATGATGCCACCGACGATTACCAAGACGTCGTCAAGCCCCTGTTCGTGCGCCAAAGTCATAATCCTGGGCAGAATCTCCATGTGAGCGCCGGATAGAATGCTCAACCCCATCACGGCAACATCCTCCTGGATGGCGGCTTGCACAATCATCTCAGGCGTCTGGCGGATGCCGGTGTATATGACCTCCATGCCGGAGTCGCGCAGGGCCCGCGCGATTATCTTGGCGCCCCGATCGTGGCCGTCCAAGCCCGGCTTGGCCACCAGCACCCGGATAGGGCGGTTAGTTTGTGTCATGGCAACTTGTCCTCATATTTAACCGCCGTGTTCATGCGGGCCGCCATGTTCATGCGGGCCGCCATGTTCATGCGGCCGCCGTGATGAATGCCCCGCAGGGGTGAATGGGCCTCACAGTGCATATTGGGCCAATAGGTGCCTGGCGATGATCAGCCGCTGCACTTCGGATGTACCTTCGTAGATGGTGGTAACCCGGGCATCCCGGAAAATACGTTCCACACCGGCTTCTTCAAAATATCCAATGCCTCCATGCACCTGGATGGCTTTGGAAGAGACCTCGACGCACATTTCGGAAGCCAGGAGCTTGGCCATGGAAGCCTCGGCCTCGAAGGGCAGGCCTTCGTCATGCAAAGAGGCTGAGGTCATGGTGGCAGCCCGAGCAGCGTAGACTTGGGACGCCATGTCGGCCAGCGTAAACTGTATGCCTTGGTGCTGGGCAATGGGCTTGCCGAAAGTCTCCCGCTGCTGGGCGTACCGCAGCGCCGCCTCCAGCGCCGACTGGCCTATGCCCACGCATTGGGCGGCTATGATGATGCGGCTGGCGTTTAGAATCTCCATAGCGTAGTTGAACCCGCGCCCTTCCTCGCCCAGGACGTTCTCCGGCGGCACCGGGGTGTTCTCGAAGACCATCTCGTCGGTGGTGGAACTCCGCATACCCATCTTGCCGTGCAGAGGGTTGATGGTCAGGCCGGGGGCGCCTTGGTTGACCACGAAGGCTGTGATCCCCTTGTAGCCCAAGGACCGATCAACGGTGGCGAAGACCACCATGGACTCGGCCACCGAAGCGTTGGTGATGAAGGTCTTGCTCCCGTTCAGGAAGTAGGTGCCGTCCTTCTCCGTGGCGGTAGTGCTCAACGCGGCAGCGTCGGAGCCGCTGCCCGGCTCGGTCAGCGCCCAAGCGGCCACCCCTTTGCCGGACGCCAGGGACGGGATAAGGCGTAGCTTCTGTTCCTCGTTGCCGAACTTGTAGATGGTGTTCGTGCCCAAAGAAAGGTGAGCCAACATGCTGACGCTGGCTCCGGCGTCGCCCCGGGCTACCTCCTCGGCGGCGATGGCAACGTGCCGGAAGCCCCCCGGGCCGCTGCCGCCGTACTTGGAATCAATGCCTATTCCCGTTAAGCCAATGTTGGCCATTCCGCGCCAGTTTTCCCAAGAAAACTCCTGCTTCCGGTCCATTTCCCGGGCCCTTGGCGCCAACTCCCGGTCGGCAAAGTTCCTCACCAGAGTTTGAAGCATCTGTTCTTCTTCGTTCAGTATCAGGCTCACTACCTGTCCTCCTTGGCTGCATTCCGCGCTAACAAATACACCCGTGCCGCGCCTTTAAAAGGCCGCGACGCCTTCTTGTTCTCCGAATACGCCCCTGAACACTTCACAGATCTCGCCCAGAGTGCAATAGCTCTCCACGCACTCCAGAATGGCCGGAACCGTGTTGTCGTTGCCTTTTGCCGCATCGGCCAGCCGAGACAGCGCAGCCCGCACCGGCGCGTCGTCGCGCTCGCGCCGCAGCCGTTGCAATCGTTCAATCTGGCTGCGGGCGGCCTCCGAGTCCACCCGCAGCAGTCCCTCTACCGGCGGGCTGTCGCCGACGTACTTGTTGACCCCAACTATAGTGCGGGAACCATCCTCCACTTCCATACGGTGCCGGTAAGCGGACTCCCCGATTTCGCGGATTTGGAACCCTTGCTCGATGGCGGCTACGGTCCCTCCCAGTTCCTCGATACGGTCCAGATATTCGAAGGCGCTTTGCTCCAACTGGTCGGTAAGGCTCTCCACGTAGTAAGACCCGCCCAACGGGTCGACCACATCGGCAACGCCGCTTTCGTAGGCCAGGACCTGTTGGGTGCGCAACGACAATTGCGCCGATTCTTCCGTGGGCAGGGCAAGCGCCTCGTCCTTGGAGTTGACGTGGAGCGACTGGGAGCCGCCCAGTATGGCCGCCAGGGCTTGTACGGTGCACCGGATGACGTTGTTGTCCGGCTGCTGCGCCGTAAGGCTAACCCCGGCTGTCTGGGTATGGAAACGGAGCATCATCGACCGGGGGTTTTGCGCGCCGAAACGCTCCTTCATGATCTTGGCCCACATACGGCGCGCCGCCCGGTACTTGGCCACTTC
Source organism: Dehalococcoidia bacterium (assembly GCA_965261795.1). GTDB lineage: Bacteria > Chloroflexota > Dehalococcoidia > Lucifugimonadales > UBA3495 > CBDCFV01. Next base: position 1,861,736 of record OZ253476.1, on the reverse strand, counting down.
TTCAAACAGGTTGTTCTGGGCAACGAAGAAAAAGGATACTCGCGGTGCGAAGTCGTCGACCGCCAAGCCGGCGTCAATGGCCGCTTGAACGTAGGCGATGGCGTTGGCGAAGGTGAAGGCCAGTTCCTGCGTTGCCGTAGCACCCGCCTCGCGCATGTGGTAGCCGCTTACGCTGATGGTATTCCATCGGGGGACGTTTTCGGCGCAGTACTTGAATACGTCGACCACCAGCCGCATGGAAGGGCGCGGCGGGTACGCGTATGTGCCCCGTGCAATGTACTCCTTGAGGATGTCGTTCTGGATGGTCCCGCTCAACTTATCCGGCGAAACCCCCTGCTTCCTGGCCGCCGCGATGTAGAGGCACAGCAGGATGGACGCAGTGGCGTTGATGGTCATGGAGGTGCTGACCCGGTCCAATGGTATGCCCTTGAACAGCAACTCCATGTCTTCCAGGCTGCAAATGGGCACTCCCACCTTGCCGACTTCACCCAAGGCCTGCTGATGGTCCGAGTCGTAACCGATCTGGGTGGGCAGGTCGAAGGCCACCGACAGCCCGGTCTGGCCCTGTTGCAGCAGGTATTGGTACCGCTCGTTGGTCTCGGCGGCTGTGGAATACCCGGAGTACTGGCGCATCGTCCAGATACGGCCCCGGTAGGTGTTCGGCTGCACGCCGCGGGTGTAGGGGTATTCGCCGGGGTAACCCAAGCGCTCGTCGTAGGCGTGGCCGTTGGCCTCCAGGTCTTCGGGGACGTACAGCGGGTCGATATGCAGGCCGCTGTCAGTAACGAAGGCTTCCTGCCGTTCCGGGTACCGATCAATCGCTGGCCCCAGGGTTTCCCTGACCCACTGGTCCTTGTTGCCGCTGGTCATCCCGCGCCTCCTGAATTCGGCGGTGGAACATCGGGTTGAAGCTCCGCCGCATGGCGGCGGAGCGGTTCAATTGTACTGCCAATGCGCCGGAACGCTCAACCGTGATTTTCCAATCGTACAGCGAGGGGTTTCCCAAGGCTTTGTCATTTTCACCGGTCAGCCAAACCGGGAGGAGAGATAGCGCCGGAACCAAGCGAGGAGAGCAGAGCTTTTAGAAAACCGGACATTTACGGACATATCCGGACATTCGGCTTTGGCAGCGGGGCTGATTGTCTTTGTTGGACAGCAGTTATGTTAACGAAGTGTTTCCCAAGTTGGAAAGGGGCGGATGTCAGTGACCGTCCTGGAACGGGACGGGTTTGTATTGAATGATTGGCATGATTTCCCTTGAGGACTGCTCGAAAGCCCGAGGTGATGGCTATGAAGAAAGCTTGCCGGTATGCCAGACCGGTATTGACTGAATCCCGGCCCTCGGTTAAATTCAACCAGATGTCGTGAGACCTTTTACCTGTTTAACGAACTTTATGTCATAACATTGAGGAAGGTCCAAGTATGCCTCTATACGAATATCACTGCCCGACTTGCGGAAACAACTTCGAGAAGCTCCAGTCGATGAGCGCTACAGGCGCCGATTGTACCAATTGCGAACAGCCGGCCCGGCGGGCCATTTCAGTGTTCTCCTCCATCACCCGCGGCGAATCCAGCGACGCCGGGTTCAGTCCCTTGCCTCCCATGGGCGGCGGATGCTGCGGCGGGGGTTGCGGCTGCGGCCACTAGGCGGGACTCGTCCCGGCGTCACCTTCGGGGTGACCGCTCCGCTTTCGCCCTATGGCAATGTTATAGCGTTGATGGTTTGGCTGTCCTAGGCCGCTGTGTCCCGGGACTTAGAAACTATCTCAAATCAACTGTCTCCGCTGACAACCCAGGGCTTTTTCATTTTCCGGTTTGGGTTACATGGTTCCCGTCTTTCCCGCGCAGGCGGGAATCCATATAGTTTTGCTACGGGAAAGTTGCCATAGGCGGCGGCGGTGCTGCTGGATTCCCGCTTTCGCGGGAAAGACGAGAGAATGAAAAGGCCCTGGCTGACAACCCCTCGTCGCTAAATTAGATGAACCGTCTATTATTGGTAGTTGGGGCCGTTTTCTTGCTAGTGGCAGCACAAGGGGTCATAGGTTGGGAGGTGAGTGCCGAGGGGGACGGCGAAGAAGAGGAAGAAGAAGCCCAAGAATTCCGCAACCACAATGACAGGTTGGTGGACATTGCAACCATAGTTCCCGGATTCGGCGGTATGTACATAGACCCGGACGATCCCAACGTGTTGAACGTGTTCCTGCTGGACCCCGATGATGAAAAACAACTAGCAGAGGTAGAACATGCGATTGGCGAGGAATTCCCCGATGCCATACCACCCGGAGGCATTGTCGCCATTCAGGGTGACTACGATATCAGGGAACTCAAGGAGTGGTACGATAACGCAATCGCCGCCGTGGTCCAGTCGGAACTCAGGGGCAAGTTGGTGGCTACAGACATGGGAGAACATAACAACCGGCTGGAACTCACGGTCGACGATGAGAATGTGATCCCACGGGTGAACGAACTGGTGAGAGATGCGGGCGTCCCAGATGGTGTGGTCACGGTCACGATTGGAGAGAAGTTCCACTTCCGCAGCGAGCGCGATCCCTCCAACAAGACGGTGCGCGACAGGTTTAGACCGAACATCGGCGGCATCGAGACGAAGGGGAACGGTCAGGGCATTTGCGCTCAAGGGTTCAACGCCATCCGTTCCAACGTGCACGGCGTCGTCGTCAATTCTCATTGAACGTCCGCATTCGCGTCTATGGATTCAACCGTGTTCTATCAACCTACGCAGAGCGACAGCAACCGGATCGGCAAGGAGACGGTTGATGGTAGTACATCCCCCTGCCTCTTTCCTTGGCTTGGATACAGTTGCCGCCGTGCTGATGCGTCGTTCATCAAGTACGATTCCGGCGTCACTAGCTGACAAGGGTATGTAAAATTGACATTATAGCTACGAACCGGCCCCACCGCCCCTGGATTCCGGCCTACGCCGGAATGACGGAATGGGCGCCCCTGGATTCCGGCCTACGCCGGAATGACGGAATTGGCGCCCCTGGATTCCGGCCTACGCCGGAATGACGGAATTGGCCCGCCTGGATTCCGGCCTACGCCGGAATGACGGAATGGGCCCGATAGTGAGCATTTGGGAGCGGTTTTGTATTTGAGCAAGCCTACCCTACTATGCGGTCTCACGTTCAACTGCGTAAAGTCCCAAATGAAATACATACCCTTGTCAGGGCGTCACTAGGGACTTGGGCAGGATAGCGCGAACAACCGGAAACAACTCCATCACCATCAACAATTCAAACCCAAGATGGAGAATCGTGGCCGAAAGCGCCAGCGGAGAAGTAGGCGAAACCCTTGTTCTGGTAGGACGTAGTACAGGCACCTACACTCCGGTAATCAAGAGGCTGTGCGAAAATAAGCTGGTGAACGAGGGAGGTGAGGACTTCGTGTTGGAGTGTCAAGATATTGGCGCGGCTCCGGGGATGCAGGACGGGGATAGCGGTGCTCCGGTGTTCAAGATAACAAACAGCCCACAGACCGGAGACGTCAGGCTCTACGGAATCTTTTGAGGATCGTCAGGCAGCGAGATAGCCTATAGTCCACTAGTGTCCTGTATCTAAAGTGCGTCGGCAAAAGCGGGCCACGCTGGCCAGGATTTGGTCAGCGGTCTTGGTCCAGACAAAGGGCTTGGGGTCTTCGTTGGTGACGTCCAGGTAACGGTAGATGGCAGCCTCCAGTTCACCGCTGCTCTGATGCACTCCACGGCGCAACTGCTTTTCGGTGAGCAGCCCAAACCAGCGTTCCACCAGGTTCAGCCAGGAGGCGCTGGTGGGCGTGAAGTGGATATGGAAGCGGGGCCGTTTGGCGAACCAGTTCCGGATCAGCGCCGTCTTGTGGGTGGCGTAGTTGTCCGCAATCAGGTGCACGTCCAACCCGGCGGGCACCTCGGACTCGATGGCATCGAGGAACTTGCGGAACTCCACGGCCCGGTGGCGGCGGTGGCACTGGCCAATCACCTTGCCGGTCCTGGCGTCCAAAGCGGCGAAGAGGGACGTGGTGCCGTGGCGCACGTAATCATGGGTGCGCCGCTCCACCTGGCCCGGGCGCAGGGGCAACAGCGGCCTGGTGCGGTCCAAGGCCTGAATCTGGGACTTCTCGTCCACGCACAAGACCAACGCCCGGTCCGGTGGATCAAGGTAGAGGCCCACAATGTCCCGCACCTTTTCGATGAAGAAGGGGTCCGCCGACAGCTTGAAGGTTTCGGTGCGGTGAGGTTGCAGTGCGAAGGCGCGCCAGATGCGGCTGACCGTGGTGTGGCTCAGACCGGAACGCTGGGCCATGGACCGGGTGCTCCAGTGCGTGGCGTCCTTGGGTGTGGACTCCAGCGTCAGCGTAATCACCCGTTCCACGTCTTCATCAGTAACCGCTCGCGGTCGGCCGCTGCGGGGCTCGTCCGACAGGCCGTCCAATCGCCGTTCCAAGAACCGGGAACGCCACTTCCCCACCGTTTCGTCGGACACCTCCAAGTCGGCAGCCACTGCGATGTTGCTGCGGCCTTCGGCGCAGGCCAGAATCATTCTGGCCCGCAGCGCCAGGCTCTGGGCCGTCTTGGGGCGACGAACCCACCGTTCCAGCGTTTCCCTTTCGGTGTCGTCCAATATCAGCGGCGGCATTGGCCTTCCGATCGCCATGATCATCCCTCTCCTGAGTCGGTGATCGAAAGAATACCTCATTGCGAACACTATTACTACTAACTTCAGTTACACCACACTAGACCAGATTCAAACAAGTACCGAGCTAGGAAGCTTGCGTACTTGTACTGCTGCAATTGGTTGTTGAACATTTGGCGGCTCAACAAGAAGGAAGCCCCGGAAAGGACTCCGGGGCTTTTGCTTAGCCTATAAGGATGGCACTCTGTCCATTGAGCTACGAGGGCAATTGGGACTATAGCATTGTTGGCACAATAAAAAGTAATAAAAGTTTACGTGACGTAAAGGGATAATTACCTAAGCTTATGGATTCCCGCCTGCGCGGGAATGACGGGTTGGGTAGTGCGACGAGTTTTGAGATAGTTACTTATTGGTCAGTATTTGAGATAGTTACTTATTGGTCAGTAGGAGTAACATAGCGCCAATACACCAGCAGCCCGCTGCCCGCAGCCATAAAAATCAGTGCCCCGGCAATGGCCCGGAGCACGACCGATACTGTGGCGTCGAACCAAAAGCCGAGAGGGAACAGCATCAACAGGTAGTCCCGGCGCGGGTCCAGTTGCCACAGGTTGTTGGCGAAGCTGATCCGGTGAAACGTTGTAAACAGCGAGTCGAACCCGGTCAGGGCGAACAGGCCAAACAGGACTATCAGCCCGACGGTCACCCCGCCGCCCCATATCGCCCGACGGGCCCACAGCCTACAGGCGTACCTGCGCCGGCGCGTCAAATCCCACACGGTCACTACGGCTAAGTACAAGCCCGACAGCAGGGCGATGACGTAGACGCCCCATACAAGGCGCTTTACGTCCCGCATGTGCAGGACCTCACGCTCGTTGAAAAGCTCCCGCTCCTCACCGTAGACGCGGGCCTTGATTGAGAGGGGTTCGTTGCCGGAGTTGAAGTATCTGCGAAGCTCTGACCCAATCTGTCGCAGGTCCGACTCATTTATCCCCGTCACCCGGGATACGTTGTACTTCTGGAAGCCCCGGTAGTACAAGCCGGGGTCGTTAAAAGCCCAAGACACTGCTCCGGTCACGAGAAATAGCGGCACACAAGCCACGAATATCGGCCCGGAAAGGGTTGCCGCTATCTTTCCGAGGGTACTTGGCATGGTGGGCCTCAAGGCGCGTTCAGGACCCGTTCCTGAGTCTCCATGGTCGTGGGAAGTTTCTTCACTCCTGTGTCTTCTCCCGAGTATTCGCTGCTTTAAGCGAAGATATCCTAAGCCCTGATATGCACCCCATCGCCCGGAAATCGTTCATCAAAAGAATAGATTATCCGGGCGTCGGCAGTCCGGGCCTCAGCCCAGATCAAAGCATCAGGAATGCCTACTCTGCCCGAACTGCGGCACAACCGGAGTCCTTCAATTAACAACTCCTTTTCCACCGCATACGGCGTGATATTCTTCTTCAGGAGGAACTCGATCAAATAGCCGATCACCGTGTCTTTGGGGACTCCGTACACTTTCTCCAGAACGAAGTACACCTCGGCCACAGACACTGCGGAGATTAAGAGTCCATCGGTTGCGTCGATTATCTCGGCGGCGCGGTCGGCTTGGTTCGTGGGCATCCCCGTCAGGTAGCGGACCACAACGTTAGTATCGACGAACGCCGGCTCGTTCATCCCGCTTAGCAAGCTTCCCGCTCCTTTGCCGTCTCAGCCCACGCGCTTGCCCGGACATCCGACCAGTCTGCCTCGCTCTCTGGTGAAGAGTCGATGTATTGCCGCAAGATTCCTTTCAGCGACCGGTTATGCTCCGGCCCCATGAAATATATTTCTACATGGTCATCAACCAACCGCTGACTGACACGGCAGCCAGGTACTATTCCGAGTTGATCACGAATCTTTTTATTTATTACGATTTGGCCCTTGGAGCCTACAACATTAACCATGTCACACTTTCTCATTATAGTATTACATGAGCTAAATTATTATACCTCGTCCGGTAGGTCGTCCATCCAGCACTACAGCCGTAGATAAAGAACGGGTAAAATTGGGTCGGAAGCATTAGATTTACTCAACTTGGGGCATTACAACGATCCGTTCGAAATGGTCCCCGAACTTCATGCATCATTGTGAGGTGTGAATGAATCCTTGGAAGTTGCTCGGCCGGGCCCAGACCCCTGGCGGAGGAGCGGAGCTCGTTTTGTACCAACGTGGCTCCGAGTTCTCGCTCAAAGCGGATAACCGGGAACTCATGAACAGCCGGGTTTACGGGTCAGAAGAGGCCATGGCCAGACTGGGCTGTCAGAAGCTGGCAAAACATCCGGGGGCCCGCGTTCTGATTGGCGGTCTGGGAATGGGATACTCGGTGAGAACGGCGCTGGACATCCTTGGCAAGGATGCCCGGGTGGTGGTCGCGGAGTTGGTGCCAGCCGTGGTTGAATGGAACCGGGGAGTGCTTGCCGATCTGGCCGGCCGGCCTCTTGACGACCGCCGGACTGAACTCCATGAAGCCGACGTTGTCCAGTTGATAAAGGCCGCTAGAGGTGACTACGATGCCATTATGCTTGATGTTGATAATGGCGCGGAGGCGATGGTCCGAAAGGGCAACAACTGGCTTTACAGCCTGCCGGGGCTGACCACCACCTACGCGGCGTTGCGGCGCGGCGGGGTATTGGCGATATGGTCTGCCGGTCCTCAACCGGCATTCGTCAGACGGTTGCGTTATGCCGGTTTCGATGTGGATGAATGCAAGGTGCGGGCGCGCGGTGGAAGCAGCCGCAAGGGAGGCGCACATCATGTCGTCTGGGTTGCAACGCGCGGTTGATGGAGGACAGCGTTGAATGAGGCTTGACGCGTGACTACACCCACATGGTGAATGTCAGGCGGTTGCCAAAAACCCATCAAGGTTGTTCTGATTCCATGGAGACTTTGCCTTATTATTGCGAAACGGAATACTCTCAAAACGGTGCCCTGATGGTTGGAAATAAAAAAGCTCTCAAGGTATTACCGGCTTCCTTGAGAAGCAATTCGTGGGGTGTATATAATTCGCCCATGTACAACGATGATATATCAAAAGCGAACATTGGCGGCTTTCAGGCACTCATGGACATTGTGGAACGGCTGCGGGCACCAGGCGGGTGTCCCTGGGACCGGGAACAGACCCACTCCTCGCTGAAAAGGAACTTGCTGGAAGAGTGCTACGAGGTGCTGGAAGCTATCGACAATGGCGATCCCGCCGCACTCTCCGAGGAGTTAGGCGACCTGCTGGTGCAGGTGGCGTTCCATGCCGATATTGCCCGCGAGGCCGGTCACTTCGGCGTCGCCGACGTGTTGACCCAGATCAACGACAAGCTGGTGCGCCGTCACCCCCACGTTTTCGGCGACGCCACAGCCGCAGACGCGCGGGAGGTGGAGCGCAACTGGGAGCGCATCAAGGAAGAGGAGAAGCAGCGCAAGGGAGCGCGGCAGTCTCCGGTGGACGGGATTCCTCGCGATCTTCCCGCTTTGACCTACGCCCAACTGATGCAGGACCGGGTGGGCCGCGCCGGTTTCGAGTGGGACGACATTTCAGGCGTGCTGGACAAAGTGGCAGAGGAAGTGGAGGAGTTGCGCGGGGCTTCGACAATGGAGGAGAAGGTCCACGAACTGGGCGATCTGATGTTCACCATGGTCAACCTGTCCCGGTGGATGGACATCCACGCCGAGGACGCCCTCCGTCAAGCCAACCTGCGGTTCCGGGGCCGGTATCTCCAAATGGAGGAATTGGCATCCGCCAAGGGTTTGGACTTCAACAGCCTTCCCTTGATGGAGAAGGAAGCCCTGTGGCAGGAGGCGAAACGGCTGAAGGACGGTTAGAAACGCTTGTCACACGGGCCCTCACCGCCGGGAGAGGGTACTTTTGACGCTCCCTAAGTTAACCGGCTTGAATAGTCGCTCAGCAGATAGGACGGTTCCATGTAGTAGATGCCCCCGGCCAGGATGTGCTGGACTTGGCCGGCCAGCAGTTCCGCCGTCCCGGGGCCTGAGCCGAAACGCCCCATCAGGCGTTCCGAAAAGGGCCGCCGGGGAGTGACCCAACGGGGACGAAGCCGAGGTACATCGGCCAGTTTGGCCGCGGCCTCGACGGCCTGATGGAAACCGCCCAGTTCGTCCACTAGTCCCAGGTCAAGGCCGCTCTTGGCGGTGAAAATCTCGCCGGTGGCCAGTTCCTTTACTTTCGATTCTTCCATGGACCGTCCCTGGCTCACCACCGACACGAAGGTTTCGTAAATCTCCGTCAGCAACTCCTGGAATTTCCCCGCCTCTTCCTGGGTGGGGCTGCGCCAGAAGCCCGACATGTCCTTCAACCGGCCTTCTTTGAATACGGAGAACTCCACGCCTACTTTACCCAACAACTGCTCGATGATGGGGCGGAGGTAGATGACTCCAATGGAGCCCACCAACGCGCTAGGCAACGCTACAACCTTGCTGGCAGCACAGCACATGTAGTAGGCCCCGGAGGCGCCGATGCCCCGGACATACGCCACCACGGGCTTCCGCGCCGCCACCCGCCGGAGGCTGTAGTAGAGGACTTCCGACCCCGACGCTGTGCCGCCGGGTGAGTCGATGTCCAGGAGCAAGGCGCGGTAGCGCTTGTTCAGGGCGATGGAGTCGAACAACCGCTCGTAGGTCGAAATCTTAATTTTTGGGCCGATGGCTCCGTGGACGTCCACCACGGCCACCGCGGCTCGATTTCTGAAAGGCAGCGCCATTAGCTATTATCTCCCCTACATTCCAATGATGTACATTGAATCGGGACAGCCACAACCCCTTCTATGAGGACAGCCAGAACTTGGACAGCCAGATACCGCTCTTCGCGTAGAAACCCATTACCGGGTAAGATGAATTATACGCCAATCAATACTATCTCCCGCTGCACCGGTGAGGAGGCGAAGGGACCGTCCGCCGACATGAAAGCGTCTATCTCGGAACGCACGCCGAACTCCGGCAGGTAAATCCCCGGCTCAATGGAAAACCCGACGCCCGGAATGATCCGGCGGGTGTCGTGGGTCTCGAAATTGTCCAAGTTCACCGCCTCGCCGTGGACCTCGTAGCTGATGCTGTGCCCCAGCCGGTGGGTAAAGTAGTCTCCGTAGCCGCGCTCGGTGATGTAGGTGCGCGCCACTTCATCCGCTTGCCAGCCTGCTACCTGAATCCCCTCCTGATAGCTGTCCTCCAGGAATTTCAGGGCCGCGTCCCTGGCGCCGGTGACGATGTCGAACACTTGCTGGTGGCGTTGCGGCGGCAAGTCACCCACGTAGGCCACCCAAGTGATGTCGGCGTAAACGCTGTCGTTGCCCTGTTCCAGTGCGGCTGCCCTCGAAGCGTTGGCCGGGCGGTTTTCCTTGGCCCAAAGGTCAATCAACACCCAGTCTCCCGGGACTATGGCGCTGCTGCCCTCCCGCGTGGGTTCATAGTGAGGGTCGGAACAATGGGCGTTGGTGGACACTATCGGGCCGTCGGCGGCTTCCAAATCTTCCTCGGCGAACCTGCCCCGGATAAACTCCGCAACGTCGAATTCATTCACGCCGCTGCCCAGATGCTCGCCGATGTAATCGAACGCTTGGTTGACAATCTCTCCCAGCTTGGCGGCGCAACGGCGGTGCCCCTCCAACTGTTCGGGAGACCAGCGTTGCGTGGCGTACTGCATCAAGTCGGCTGAGGACACGACCTCCACTCCAAGGCTTCGCACCAGTTCCACGGTCCCGGCATCAACCCGCGATACCCTGGGCAGGGCGTTCTGAGGAGAATACTCCATCGCCACCGACGAAATGCCCGATAACATTCCGGTCAGCGCATCAACCATAGCGACACGGTTACGATAGACTAACAATTCGAATCCGGAATCGGTGAACTTGCCGGCGTCCACGAAATGGGCCAGCAATTGACCGGAGCCTTCTTTCGGCAGATACAGGAAGCTAGGGCGCGTAACGTGGCCCGACGCTGTCACCACTTGGGGGAAAATCGGGTTGGAGCGCCGGAAGTCGTGGATGAGCCAACCCGGCAGGTCCTGGCTCACCATAAACTCTTGCGCGGCTTTGACTACGCTGGAATCGGACATAGTTCCTCCTGAAAGACCCGTGCGGACGGACTCCGCGCCACGACGTTGCAAAAACCCATTTTGAGACAATGAGTCAGTCAAGGCAACCATTGGTCAGGTATGGACCATAGCCTCGTTCATGATAGTGGTCCTTCGATTGGCATAGTGTATCATTGGAGCCAGTTTTGGAAGCCGGTTTTGCCGAGGCGAGGTGTTCAAGATGGACGACTTGGTAGTGCGCGCCCTTGACTTGGCCCAAGTCCAGGGCGCGGCTTATTCCGACATTCGGGTAGTGCGCACCAACCAGGAACGGTACGTGGTGCGCAACGGTGTCGTCGATACCCTGAGCGCGGACGAGTCCTTCGGGTTCGGCGTAAGGGTGGTAGTCAACGGCTGCTGGGGGTTCGCGTCCAGCTACGACTATTCCCCCAAGGAGGTAGACCGCATTACTGCCCTTGCGGTCGAGATTGCGCGGGCGTCTTCCATGCTGGCCAGCGAACCAGTGAAGTTGGGCCCACCGGTCACCAGCCGGGGAACGTATACCACTCAGATTGAAGAAGACCCGTTCGTCATCTCCCCGGACCATAAGCTGGCGTTGCTCCTTGACGCTGATCAAGGGATGGCCTCGGTGAAGGGCGTCCGGTCCCGCCAGTGCAACCTGATATTCATCAAGGAAGAAAAGACCTTCGCCAACAGCGAGGGCGCCCACGTGGAGCAGACCATCTACGAAGCAGGCGGAGGTATGCAAGCGACTGCCGTGGGCAACAATGAAATACAGAGGCGGTCTTACCCCCAGTCCATGGGCCGCCAGCAGGGGTGCGCCGGTTGGGAGTACATCGTTGGGATGGACTTGCCCGGAAACGCCGAGAGGGTCGGTTCCGAAGCGGTGGCCCTGCTTACCGCCGACCCTTGCCCCAGCGACCTTGTAACCACGGTGATCATCGGCGGCTCCCAGTTGGCCCTGCAAGTGCATGAGTCCTGCGGCCATGCTATAGAGTTGGACCGCGTTCTGGGCACCGAGGCGGCCTATGCCGGCACCTCGTTCCTGACCACTGACAAGCTCCGCAACTTCCGCTACGCCTCCGCCCAAGTTAATATAACCGCCGACAGTCTGAGGCTGCCGGGGCTGGGTTCCTACGGGTGGGATGACGAGGGAGTGCCCGCCCAGTCGACCCCCGTAGTGCAAAACGGCGAGTTCGTCGGCTACTTGATGTCCCGCGAGACCGCGTCTTTGCTGGGGATGACTTCCAACGGGTGCATGAGAGCGTCGTCCTGGAACCGGCTGCCGCTGATACGGATGACCAACGTCAGCCTGGAGCCGGGGGAGTGGGAGTTGGAGGACCTGATTGCCGACACCGACGACGGTATTTTCCTGGAGACCAACCGGTCCTGGTCAATAGACGACCGGCGCTACAATTTCCAGTTCGGAACCGAGGTTGGGTACGAGATAAAGGGCGGCAAGATGGGACGCCTGCTCCGCAACACCACCTACACGGGGATAACGCCTGAGTTCTGGAACTCCTGCGACGCAGTCTGCAACGCTGACCATTGGGACATGTGGGGCACCCCCCACTGCGGCAAGGGGCAGCCGGGCCAACTGGCGCACACCGGACATGGCGCCGCTCCGGCGCGGTTCCGAAACGTGCGGGTAGGGGTGATGAGATGATCGGGCAGGACGGTTGCATGGCCATCCTCTCCAAGTGCCTCGACGCGTCGCGGCTGGGCGAAATGGAAGCCTACCTGCTCATTAGCGACCTTGGCCTCACCCGGTTCGCGTCCAACATCATCCACCAGAGCGTGTCCCACAGCAACGCCGAATTGCACATAAGGGTAGCGGCGGGCCAGCGGCAGGGCAGGGCCACCACCAACGATCTCAGCGCCGCCGGGGTTGAAAAGGCCGCCACCCAAGCCCGGCGTAACGCGATGCTAATGCCGGAGGACCCGGACTTCCAGGGCCTGCCCATCCCCGCCCAGCCGCCATCGGTGCCCATGCGGGACCAAGCAACCCAAGACTACAGCCCCACGGCTCGCGCCGAAGTGGTGGCGTCGGTGTGCCGCGAAGCCATGAACAATGGGCTGACCGCCTCCGGGTTCTTCCGCACCGGCGCCAGAGAGGCGGCGGTGATGAGCACCAAAGGGGTCCAAGCCTACCATATCGGCAGCCTCGCCGGTCTGTTGATTATGGCCATGAGCGATACCTCATCCGGCTGGTCCAAGGGCGGCTCCTGGCAGGTGGCTGACATAGACGCTGAAGCTTTAACACAGGAAGCCGTCACCAAGGCATTGCGGGGCCGGGACCCTCAAGCCATAGACCCCGGAGAATATACAGTTGTCCTTGACCCTTACGCCGTTGACGATCTGCTGGGCAGCTTGAGCTTGTACGGCATGGGCGCCTTGGCGGTCCAGGATGGGCGAAGCTGGATGAACGGCGTCATGGGAGAGCAGGCCGTCAGTCCGTTGGTTTCCATCTGGGACGACGGCGCCGACCCAAGCGGTTGGCCGGTACCGTTCGACGCCGAAGGGGTTGGCCGCCGACGAGTGGACATCATCAGGGACGGTGTTGTGCTGGACCCGGTCCACAACTCCTACACCGCCCGCAAAGAGGGCAAGGACTCTACCGGGCACCAGTCGTCGCCCACCAGCGGGCCGATGGCCACGAACCTGTTTATGAAGGCCGGAGATTCGAGCCTGGACGAAATGATACGCTCCACCAAGCACGGACTGTACATCACCAGGTTCCATTACACCAGGATGGTGCACAACCGGGGCTGCGTGGTCACCGGCATGACCCGTGATGGCACCTTCCTCATCGAGGACGGCCAACTCAGCCGCCCGGTTAAGGACCTGCGGTTTACCCAGTCCTACCTAGAGGCTTTGGCCAACGTTGAGGCCGTAAGCCGGGAGCGAAAACTGCTGTTGAACGAGGGGGGCTTCGCCACCAGGGTGCCCGCCCTCAAAATCAGCAAGTTCAACTTTACCGGGGTCACGGTGTAGGGGCGGTTGTTAAACCTGTATATTACCGTAATACCCAACCCTCTATAATGCAGTTGTGGAGACGCGAACCCAAAGAATAAGGCAAAGGCCGGAGCAGGATGGTTGGTTCCTGGAACGCCGTGGCGGGAACCACGATATATATCGTCATCCGAGAATTCCCAACACCATCACATTGCCCCGTCACCGTGAGGTGCCTCCAGGAGTAGCGAATTCCATCGCCAAGACCGCTGGATGGGAGAGGTAACATGAAGTATCCGGTGTTGATTGATGGCAAGGCAGGGGCCTATGGGGTCGTTTTCCCGGACCTGCCCGGATGTGTAGCTATGGGAGCCTCAATTGATGAGGCTATGCGGAATGCGGAGGACGCGATGCGGGGTTGGGTAGAAAGCATGAAGTCATCCGATCAGGCGATTCCCGCTCCCAGTGCTCTGGAAACCGTAAACGTACCCGACGGAAGCGTCCTCGATTCCATTGCGGTTACAGGTCGAAAATTTCCCGCACCGGGCAACTGAAACCCGTCAGTACGCCGCCGCCATCCAGCGTGTCATCCTCGTTAAGCACTACGATGGGCCGGTTGAGTTGGTGTACGACTACAGAGCGCCGGGCGGGCAAGACCTCCCACACTATGGACACTCCGTAGCTGACCCACATCCGCGCCCTGTCGTGGCTTTCAACATTTGTGTTGCTGGGAGACGCAATCTCGACCACCAAGTCAGGGACCACATCATAATATCCGGTGTCAACGTCGTCTAAGGCCAGCTTCTCGACCGAGAAAAATGCAATGTCCGGTTCTCTCAAAACGTATGGGGCGTAAGACAGGACGACGCCGGCATCGGTGCCGGCCACGGTGCCCAACTTTTGAGGCCGGACGAAGTTCATCAATATGCTAATTAGGATAGCCGAGAGCTTTCCATGATATTTACCCACTGGCATAGTCTCGCAAAGCACCCCATAGATTAACTCGCCCCGGATTCCTTTGCTGTACAGTTCGAGCAAGTCATCCGGAGTCAATAGCTTCGGCTTCGTCGTCATGAGCGTACCCCGGTTCGGAAAAGATTGTAGCCATTATACAATCCCCCTAGTGTAAAATGCCTAGATTAACCTAAACCAGCGGGAGATGGTTTGCCATGAAACGGACGGTCGAGTTTTACAGCGAAGGGTTCAAGCTATGCGGCGACGTCTACATCCCTGATGGCTTGAGTCCGGGAGAAAAGCGGGCCGCGGTGCTGCTGTGCCACGGCTATACCGGAGTCAAGGACCTGTACCTGCCGGACAACGCCCGGGTACTCAACGAACATGGGTACGTGGTCATGACCTTCGACTATAAAGGTTGGGGTGACAGCGAAGGGGTGCGCAGCCGATTAGCCCCCTACAGCCGGGTAACGGACGTGCAGGCGGCGATGACGTTCCTTGGGATGCAACCGGAGGTGGACTCGGAAAAAATCGGACTCTATGGCACCAGCTACGGCGGCGCAACGGTTGTCTGGGTTGGGGCGGTGGACCCGCGGGCCAAGTGCATCGTCAGCGTCGTGGGCGTGGGTCACGGCGCCCGGTGGATGAGCCGGGTACGGCGGGTGGACGAGTGGTTCGACCTGCAGGAAAGGTCCGTTGAAGACCGCAAGAAACGGGCAGCCACCGGCAAGTCCGAATACGTGGAACGGAGTGAGATTCTTTTGCCTGACCGCCAATCGGCCGAGCTTGCCGCCGCGGCCCGGCGCAACAACCCGTCGGCAGTGAACACCATCCCCTTGGAGTACGTCGACGACACCATAGGCTTCAACCCGGAGTGGATCGTAGATAAAATTTCGCCAAGGCCCGTGCTGTTCATCACCAGCGACAACGACAGGTTGGTTCTGCCGGAGGAGTCGGAGCAGCTATACGCCCACGCCAAGGAACCCAAGAAGCTGGTAACGCTGAAAGGCCCCGGCCACTACGAGGTCTACGCGGAGCCAGCCTTCTCCGAGGTAATGGAGGCCACCATGGAATGGTACGAGGAGTACCTGCCGGCGCGGTAGAGCGGTGGAACCGGCGCAAAGCATTCCTTTACTGCCCGCCTTTAAGGTCGATCCATTCCACCCGGCCAACAAACCTGGTGGATTACAATAGACTGTAACCGATAGTTGTTCTTGGAGTCCTTGCTGAGGAAATATGACATGCTTGCGAAAGTGACGGGCGCAAACCAGCTAACTTTCCTGGAAGATGCTGGACCAGTCTTTGGGGGAATAGAGTACTTTGACGTGACCAAGGAAAACGGTCGCATCATCCTTACGCCTGTTCACGTGTCCCCGGCGGATGCCGTGCGGGAGAAGCTGGCTAAACGGGGCATAACCGAGACGGACGTGGCCGACGCGATTGCTTGGGCGAGGCAGGGCAACGGCGGTTGAGGGTGATCATCGATACCAGCGTCATTGTCCCGGCTTTGATGTTCCCGGGAGGGTTCTCTTGGATACGGCAAGCATGGCGGTTGGAAACCATCATACCGCTAATAAGTTGCGACACCATCGCGGAATTGAAGCGGGTGCTTTCATATACTCAGTTCGGGCTAACGGCGGAGCAACAAGGTCTATTGTTAGACACCTATCCGCCTTGGACAGATACAATTGTGGTGCCGGAGCCTCTAACCGTGCCCGATTGCCGCGACCCCAATGACATTCCATTTCTAAAGCTGGCTCTAGCCGGGGGCGCAGATGCCCTCGTCACAAGCGATCCCGACCTGCTCGTTTTATCGTCGGAGTTCTCTGTCCCCATAATCACCCCCAGAGACTTAAACGAACGCTTGGCGAGTGGAGTATGACCGTAAACGTTAGAGATAATGGCGGTCCCGGGTGTGGTTCGAAGGTTCGACATACTGTTCTAATACCAGTTGCCCGCTCGGCAGGTAATGCCCCGGGACAAACTCGCACGCTTGGCATGGTGTAGGGGTTGAAGGGGAAAACCGGGCCCGGCGGCTTCCACTTCCGTCGGGCCCAACCGGAGTGGCGGAAATCGGTTCCCTACGGTATAACGGCGATGACGTCAATCTCGATAAGCATGTCGGGGTGCACCAGGGCCGGTACCTCCACCATGGTGCTGGCGGGATAGTCCGACTTGAAGTACTCGGCCCTTACCGCATGTATGTCGCTGTAGTCCGCCACGTTGGTAATGAACACTTGGACTTTAACCACGTCTTCCAAGGTGGCTCCCGCAGCTTCCAACACCGCTTTGACATTCTCCAGCGTCTGCCTGGTCTGGGCCTTGATGTCCCCCACACCGACGATGGCGCCGGTGGAGTCACGGGCTGTTTGCCCTGACGCGAATATGATGTGGCCCGCCGGCACTTTGACGCCTTGAGACATTATTCCCGTGGGTGTCGCCAGTTTGTCGGTCCTGATTATTTCTTTTGGCATGGTTGGTCTCCTTTCGGAAAATGGTTTGGGGGCCGCTGCCGACGCATTTGGTGGCAGCAACACTCCCATGATATAGGATTTGGAGGGGTGGTGGGAGGTTTGGCATTGGGTACGGTTGGGGTGCATGATGGCCCTGGACGTTGCGGCGGAAGACCTGCGGGAGCGTATGAGGGTGGGTTAATAGTGTGAGAGCCTTCGCTGGTGGATGAATTGATGGATAAGAATGCTACTATTGCCCGTGTGTTGGATAGTGCGATCGCAAAAGCTGCGGAATCCGAATTCGACCAGTGTACCGATGGGATGAGTTCTACTGAAAAACTGCGCTGGGTCAGCGAGGCGGCGGTTTCCCTTGACCGGCTGCGGTCCCTGGAAAGCCCGGACTATGCCGACGAGATGGTGACATTGTTTTACGTTGCCCGTTATCAGCTCTCGCACGTTAACTTGGCGTACTCGTTGATTAAGGCAATGAATGAGCAAGCTGGTGTTGGTCATTCCACGTTGACGGATACCGGCAGGCTACATGTTATCGATTTTGGTTGCGGTGCACTGGCCATGCAATTCGGGGTAGCGTTGGCGGTAGCGTATGCTCTGGAACAAGGACAGGTGATTTCAAAAGTCAGGGTTGATTCAATAGACACCAGCAAATCCATGCTTGAGATGGGCAGGCGGGTATGGGCTGAATTCAGGGGTATTGTCAACCAGGATGCTGGCCTTCAAGCATTGAAAACGTCGTGCAATCTGATAGAGAACCACTACGAGGTGCATACTGATTACCATTCAGTGCAGAAAATCCCCGATGCGGATAGCTGGATTAGTGCCATGCACGTTGTTTATGAGAGCAACAGGAAGGATGTTAGAAACGCCCTATCCCGCCTGCAAGGAATAATCGGCCCAGATACCGGATTTATTACCTGTTATGGCGACGCGAAGAATCCAGGCAACATCCCGATCGTGAACTATATATCGCCATTTAGGAATAAATACCGGCTGATACAATTACCGGCGCCGCATCTTACACCACAATTTCCAGAAGTGATGAATAATTCTCTCACTGCCAAGGTTGCCAGAGAATGGGGATATTTCGCTCCGGGCTGGTATCATACTTACTGTGATTGGCCCGACCGCACTACGGCCTTTATCTACTACGGGACGAGACAGAGCGATGCTGAACAGTCCTCATCAGTATTCGATTTTTTGCGGAAGCTCTTCCGGATGGTCGCCACCAGCGGCGATTCCCGATAGCATCGGCGAAACCAAAATCTTCTATACTTCGGCTAAAGAGATTTTGACTCGCGCCACCGGCTTCATGGACGCCTACGACTTCACCCTGAACCCCTACAGTGGGTGTTCCTTTGGCTGTACTTATTGCTACGCTGCCTTTTTCAGCCGCAACGCCGAGAAGCTGAATAGTTGGGGTTATTGGGTAAACGTGAAGGAAAACGCTGTAGCGTTGCTGGAAAAGCGCAAGGCGGGAACGCTTGACGGCAAGCTGATATACATGAGCAGCGTCACCGACCCCTACCAGCCGGTGGAGCGGCAGGTGGAGATTACGCGGGGCTTGCTTCAGACTATGGTAAACCGTGGGGACAAGCCCAAGCTAGTAGTGCAGACTAGGAGCCCCGACATGGTTCGGGACTGCGACCTGTTCCGCAGTATCGAGGAGAACGGCGGGCGGGTGCAAGTCAATATGACCGTTACCACCGACGACGAGGACATACGGCGCACCTTCGAGCCCTTCTGTCCGTCCAGTCACGCGCGGCTACGGGCTATCGGCGAGGTGCAGGCGGAAGGTATCGACTCCTGCATCACGATGACGCCCTTGCTGCTGGTCAGCGACCCGGATGCGTTCACCGGCAGTCTGCTCGATACGGGGGTGCAAAAATTTATAGCCCAGCCGTTCCACTTCCAGCGGGGCAAGTTCCTAGCGGGCACCCGTGACCGGGCCTTCGACTTGATGGCGGAGAAACTGGGTTGTGACCGAGAATCCTTCCGCGATGAATACCTTGAGCACTATCGAATAGTGCTCGGAGTGTTGCGGGAAAAGCTGCCCCAGTTGGGAGAGGGCAAGGACGGTTTCAAGCCGCCGTTTTAGGGGGCGGTGAGCCTTCTAAGCCGGGCGGTTTGTTCAGTTGTTTGAGGGATGAACTCCGGCGGTTGTGCGGCTAACGTTGCTTCCAGTTCGCGCACGTAGTTCGCGGCGTCGTCGATGCCGCCCCGTACGTGGCCTGCTCCCATCCAATTTTCGTAGAAATTGATGTGTAGTGAACTGGCGCTTCTGAATAACCTCGCCAAGTCGGGGCGCCTCAGTTCGTCCGCTATCTGATCGGAGACGTCATAGAGCAGCGCGTGGTTATGATGCCTCCAACGCCGATGGGCCGCCGCGGACTTGGCGGCTACGGCAACTCCGCCCCATGCCTTCTCGGAAGCTTGGAGAAAGTCCCCTTTCTGAAATTCCTCCTCGGCCTGTCGTATGTAACGCTGGCTGAGTTCTGTATACTCTTCAGGAGACGCGTGATTGACCATATCGAAAGCTCCATTTGGTGACGACACCATTGTAGCAGAAGGCGGAAGCATCCATGACACAACCAAACGACAACGCCCCGTCCACCCAAGAGCGCTGGCCCATCATCAAAGCCCAGTCTCGCACGTTTTTCAAGGCGCCGGTGTGTGACAACCTTGACACTTTGGATGCCGAGGTGGCCCTGATTGGCGTGCCTTTCGACCAAGGGACGCTGGGTAGGCCGGGGGCGCGGTTCGGGCCGGACGCTCTCCGCGATGCCCCGAGGACCTACAACTACTCTGACCCTTACGGTCAGCAGAACGTAGCTGAAGGTTTCTACGACATCGACGTGGAGGACGAGCAGCTACGGGGAGTCACCATGTCAGATTGCGGCAACATCACCATCGTCCCTTCCGAGGTGGTGGAAAATTTCGGCAAGATAACCGCGGCGGTGGAGAAGGTGGTGGAGCGGGGCGCCTTCCCGGTGGTCATTGGGGGTGACCATGCCATTACCTTCCCGGTGGTGCGCGGGTTGGGGAAGTTTGGCCCGGTTAATATCGTCCACTTTGACGCTCACTTGGACTACAGCCACGATATTCAGGGCGTCACTCTGACCCATGCAAGCCCCATCCGGCGCTGCCGGGAGTTGCCTTTCGTGGACCACATAACGTCGGTGGGCATCCGCGCCGCCAGACGAATACCCTACGAAGAGGCCATCCGGGACGGCAGCCTGATTATCACCACCAATCGCTTCCGGCAGGTTGGTCCCGCAGATGTAGCCGACCTGATACCCAGGGGCGAGAACCTCTACATCACCTTCGACATCGATGTGATGGACCCCAGCCAAGCCCCCGGAACGGGTACGCCGGAGACCGGCGGGCTTTTCTATCACGAAGTACGGGAATGCTTGGAGGCCCTGGTCAGCAAGTCGAACCTGGTGGCGTTCGACATGGTGGAGGTTGCGCCGCCCTACGACTCCGCGGAGTTGACGGTTGGGCTGGCGGCCAGAATCGTGGTGGACATTCTCGCCGCGCGGTTCCCTTCCAAGTAAGCGCGGGGGTGAGCTTCCACTCCTGCGTCGAACGGAGCCGATGCCGGGCGACGTCTATACCTTGGACTGTTCCGGGGACTGTTCCGGCAAGGCTTCCGGTAGAGCCTATATCTGCGGCCTGCGGGTATGCCAGGGAGTAGCCTGCTCGTAAGCGTGGGCCGCCCTGAAGAGTGTCTCTTCGGCGAAGGGCCTTCCCCCTATCTGCAGGCCGATGGGCAAGCTGCCCTGCGATGTGAAGCCGCAGCAGATACTGACCGCCGGGATGTTGGCAAGGCTGAAGGCGGTTGTGAGCAACACGGCGCTGCCCAGGATTTGGCTGCGTATGCTCCTGTCCTTGCTGTCCACCACCGGGTCGGGAGCCACCGGCTGAGCGGCAACCCGCGTAGTCGGAGTAACCAGCAAGTCCACCTCCTCAAGCGCTTCCAACGTCTGTTGTCTCAATATGCTGCGCAGTTTTTGCGCCTTGTAGAAGGCTTGGGCCGGCAATATGCTGCCGAGCAGATAGCCGATCCTGTTGTCGTGTCCGATTTCCTGAAGCCGGTTTTTCACAAAGTCCCGGTAGTTGGTGGGGGCCTCGACCCTGAGTGCGCCTGAAATGGTCATGGAATGAGCAGCCATGGGAATGGATACCTCCTTCACCGTGGCCCCCAGATCGCCCAAGACCCCTGCGGCCGTTCTCACGGCTTCGCGCACCTCAGCATCCACGCCCTCGTCGTCAATCAACTCCCGAAGAATGCCGACCCGAAGGCCCTTAATCTCTCCATTCAAAGCTTGGACGTAGTCCGGCACCGGGCGGATGGAAGTATAGCGGTCGTTGGGGTCGTGCCCGGCGATGGCTCCGAAGGTCAACGCGCAGTCCTCCACTGTGCGGGACAGCGGGCCGATGGCGTCCATCGACCAGACGCCGGGCATAACGCCGTACCGGCTTACTCTTCCCCAAGTGGGTCTCATGCCCACCAGACCGCACCACGCCGCCGGGAAGCGCACCGAGCCGCCGGTGTCTTCGCCCAGTGAGGTGGCGCACAAGAATCCTGCGGTGGCTGCGCCCGACCCGCTGCTGGAGCCGCCGGTGTAACGCTCCGTGTCCCACGGGTTGCGGGGCGTCTCAAACTGGTGGGAGAAACCGGTGGTGCCGAACTCGGTCATATTCAGCTTGCCCAGGAGCACCGCCCCGGCGGACTTCAGGTTAGCCAGCACCGTCGCGTCTTCATCTGGTACAAAGTCGTTGAGTATGGGAGAGCCTGCCGTCGTTCGGATGCCCTTGGACTTGACTTGGTCTTTGACCGCCACTGGGATGCCGTGCAACGGGCCCAGGTTGTCACCACGGGCCAAGGCTTCGTCAACCTCTCGCGCTGCTTCCAGAGCTTCATCCCGGCAAACGGTGAGGTAAGCATGAAGCTTGTCGTTCAGGAGATCTATACGGTCCAAGTAGGCTTGCGTCGCTTCAACCGCCGAGACTTCCTTGTCGGCAATCAAGCGGGAGAGTTCGCTTACGGTCAGGTAGGGAATCTGTCGCTCCGCCATGGTGCACTCATCCTCGATCGATACGGCAATCGCTGTCGGATCAAATCATGAAATTCAGTTGTTCCACGAATGCCCTGCCGACGCTCTGGTCGCCCTCGATTTGAACCCGGTCCGTATCCAGCACTTCTGCAGGTTCCCAGCGTCCGCAGGCCAAGCAAGCGTAGGTCTCGAATGCCATGGTGAGTTTGACGGTTGGAGAGGCCGGGATTTCGTCGAGAAAGCCAGCCCGCCCGCCATCCATTCCGATGGCCATTCGACGCCCGGCAGCGCCGGTTATGTCCAGCACCACTGTGGAGCCGTCGGGCGGTTGGACTCTTCTGCCGACTATGTACGGCATCGCCATGGCTATCCGGCCCATCGAGTGTTCTGCTACCGGGCCGTCCAAGCCTCCCGGACGCCCCAGGGCGCGGCGCACATCCTGCTCGTGCACCCATGCGTCGAAGATGCGTATGGCGACCTGTTCGCTTACCGGCGCCAAGCCTATGGGAGTGTCGGTTTTCTCGGCGAAATCGTCGCCGGTCATGGCTCTCAGCGCGCTCAGGCGCCGTCCCGTCATCTCCCGGAACTCTGCCAGGACCTGGGCGCCGGTCATCGGACGACGCCAGTCCACCAGTATTTCGTTGCTCTGACCTGTTTCGTTTTTGACGTGGCTAACGTCCTGGGGCATATAGGCCGGCAGCGGAAGGCCCAGCAGCCGGGTCTCCGCCCCCACTAGATGGGACAACTGGTCCTGTACCGACCATCCCGGGCAGTCCGTTGGTGTCTTCCACTGCTCTTCGGTGAAGTCCTGGCAAAGAGAGGTAATCGAAAGCCAGACGGCCTCCATCCTGTTGACGAGTTCCTGGTTGCTCATGGTCCCAACCTTCTTAGCCAATCGGCGACGGCGAATGCCGTCGCCGAGCGTTTGTGATAACAGGGCAATGTGGTCTGTGTCCTAATGCGCCGCCTCTTCTTCATTGCGCCGGCGCTCCCGGTTGGTGATCTGCCGGATGACTTCATCCACACGCATCCGGCCCACCGGCCCCGAGGCGTACATCGACCCCAGCACTACGCCGCCCCGGCCCATCAGGAATTCGGCGGGCTGTATGTAGCCGCCCCGGTCGTCCGACCACCACGCGCCGAAAGCCTCGGAATCCTCGCGTGTCACGCCGTAGGCCATCGGGAAGGTCAACCCTTTGTCCGCCATCTCTTTAGCGTGATCAATATCGTCCACGCTTGCCCCTATGACTGTTGCTCCCAATGCGTCTAACTCGCCCTTTGCTGCTTCGTACTCGGCCAACTGCCGTGCACAGTAGGGTCACCAGTGGCCGCGGTAGAACAGCAGAACGGTGTACCGCGACGGCGCTTCGTCCGGTATCCGTATTGCGTCGCCGTTCAACAGCTTGAACGTCAATGCGGGAAACCGGTCTGATTGTTGCAGCTTTTCGCCCATTTTCACTTCTCCTCGGCGCATCCCGTATTGATGCGGCGCCTGCTTGGCCCACTGCTTCAGCGGTGCCCCCAATAATAACCGTGAGGGAAGCCCACTTCAATATAGCCCGTTATGGTCGGATATTGTGCTGTGCCAACCACAACTATTTGGAGACTATCTCAAAACCAATCAGTCTCGCTGATTTCCCACGTCGCTGACCGAGGCCTATAGATTCCCGCCTTCGCGGGAATGACGGGTTGGGTGCTGCGACAAGTTTTGAGATAGTTTCTTGGCGGTGCAGGGTTTTGTATCCTGACGTCGCGATAACGGCATTCTCCCGGATGCTTACTTGTTTCCATGTATGTTTACATAGGAACCTCCGCCAAGTTAACATTCAACCGTTACACGTGCGGCATTCTAAAAGGCTCGAGCGGGAGGCGTCAGTTGACTACTTATGCAGTGCTTGGGATACCTGTAACCAGGGAAGACGGCCCGGACAAGGTATCCGGCAGCCACTTGTACTCCGCCGACGTGCTCCTGCCCGGGATGATCGTCGGAAAGGTGCTGAGAAGCCCCTACCCCCACGCCAGAATCGTCAACATCGACACCTCACGGGCGGAAAGAGTCCCCGGCGTCCACGCGGTAATCACCGGGAAGGACATGACGGGGATGTTATTGGGGCGGGTGTTGCAGGACGTGCCGCCCTTGGCGGTAGACAAAGTAAGGTACGTTGGAGAGAAAGTTGCCGGCGTGGCCGCCGCCGACGCCGACGTAGCGGAAGAGGCGCTCAATCTTATCGAAGTGGAATATGAACCGTTGCCGGCCGTCTTCGATGCCTTGGAAGCGATGCAGCCGGGGGCGCCGTTGGTCCACGACGGCTCGCCAACCTATGATGCGTGGCTGGGTAGAAGTTCCGGGCCAGTGCAACCCGACGGCAACGTCGTCTCCCGCAACTCTTGGTCCGGCGGCGACTTGGAGCGCGGGTTTCAGGAGTCGGACCTGATATTCGAGCACACTTTCACCACCCCCTGGGTGCACCAAGGATACATGGAACCCTATACCTGCATGGTCGCCGCTGACGAATCGGGTCACGTCCAGGTATGGGCAAACAACAAGCAACCTTACCGGTTGAGGTGGCAGCTTGCGCGTTACTTGAAGTTGCCCGAGGACCACGTAACGGTCAACCCGTGCGGTATCGGCGGCGACTTCGGCGGCAAGGCCGGCATTATGAACGTGCCCTTGGCCTACGAGTTGAGCAGGCGTTCAGGCCGTCCCATCCAGATGGTCATGACCTACATAGAAGAACTCATGGCGGGCAACCCCAGGCACGCTTCCACCGTAACCATCAAGACAGGCGTGAAGCAGGACGGGCGTTTCTGGGCCCGCCAGTCGAGGGTGGTGTTCAACGGCGGAGCTTACGGCGGCTACCGGGGCCAGACCAACCTCAGCGGCGGACGCCAGGTCGGCGGCGGACCCTACCGGGTCCCCAACTTCCAAATTGACAACTACATGGTCTACACCAACAACATGCCGTGCGGGTCTTACCGGTCTCCGGGAGAGCCGCAAGCAGTGTTCGCCATTGAGTCCCACATCGATATGATCGCCAAGGAAATGGGGCTGGACCCATACGAAATCAGGCTCAAGAACGTTGTCCAGGAAGGCGATACGGCGGGGACGGGGGAGAAATACCTGCACGTGCGGGGTGAAGAAACCCTGCGGAGAGCCGCCGAGTCCGCCAACTGGGGCGGGCCGAAAGCCGGCCCTAACTTTGGCCGAGGCATATCGTTCGGGCAGCGTCCCCAAGGGCGAGCGGTGTTTACCGGGCGGGTGAGCATGGATGAAGAGGGCCAAGCCACGGTTTCTTCCACTGTCCCGGACACCGGGGTGGGCTTTTACACCGTTGCCCGTCAAATGGTTTCGGAGGACTTGGGCATTCCGGTCAGCGATGTACGAGTCGCCCATGTGGATACCGACCAAGTGGTGTTCGATACCGGAGCCGGTGCGGGCACCAGCGTGGGGGCTGCTCAAGCAGCCTTGGGGGCCGCTCAGCAGGTGCGGCAGAAGCTCACCGGGCTGGCTGCCGAGTTCTACGGCTGGGCTGAAGAGCGGATCGTGTTCCGCAATGGCCGCGTTTTCGCCGAAGGAGACCCTGAGCAGGGAGTCCCCATAGCCGAGTTGGCCGCCCGGTCAGTCGCCGCCCTTGGCAAGACCATTGAAGGGGAAACCACCACCGATGCGGAAGAACCGCCCGTAACCTCCTACACCGCCCAAGTGGCTGACGTGGAAGTAGACCCGGAAACCGGCCAAGTGACGGTGCACCGCATAACCACAGCCCACGACGTTGGCACCATCTATAACCCTCTGGGCCACCAAGGGCAGATAGATGGGGCCGTTATTCAAGGACTTGGGTACGCAGTCATGGAGGAACTTCAATCCGAAGAGGGACGGGTCTCCACTCTCAGCCTTGGTGAAGTGAAGATACCGACGGTGCGGGACATACCCGAACTGGTCACGGTCCTGGTGGAAAATCCGGAAGGCAACGGCCCCTTTGACGGAAAGGCCATCGGCGAGAACCCCATAGCCCCCGTGGCCCCGGCCATCGCCAACGCCGTCTACGACGCGGTAGGGGTGCGGATAACCAACTTGCCCATCACGTCGGAGAAGGTACTAGCGGCATTGAGGGAACGAGAGGGTTATTAGCCCCAAGACATGATTCCAAGAGGCAACTGAGGGCCTTGTACGTGACCCTTCAGCATAGGTGACATCCAGAGGAGGATGCGTGCCGACAAGTGAACGGGCTCGGACGGCACAGGACTTTCTTGAGGCATCTATAAGGGAGTTCGACGCCGGAGAAAACCGGCAAGCCTCTGAGAAGCTTTGGGGAGCATCCACCCAGTTAATAATCGCGATGGCGGAAGAGCGGGGTTGGGATTGCGGCAGCCATCGGGCGATGAAGGGCGTTTCCAGACAGCTTGCCGTCGAGTTCGAAGACCAGCTTATTGAACACGGATTTTCAATCGCCGAGAAGTTCCATCGGAATTTTTACCACAACTTCATGGAAGACTTTGAACTGGAACCTGACCGGGCGACAATACATGACTTTGTGGAGCGGTTGCTGGCGTACCATGACCGGTGTTGATTGGTGCCGGTTAGCCCCTGCATGAACGCTGACAAGGGTATGTAAAATTGAGATTATAGCTACGAACCGGCCCCACCGCCCCTGGATTCCGGCCTACGCCGGAATGACGGAATGGGCCCGCCTGGATTCCGGCCTACGCCGGAATGACGGAATGGGCCCGATAGTGAGCATTTGGGAGCGGTTTTGTATTTGAGCAAGCCTACCCTACTATGCGGTCTCACGTTCAACTGCGTAAAGTCCCAAATGAAATACATACCCTTATCAGCTGCATGAACGGGGCTAACGAGGTCTCCGCTGTGTAGCCCTTGCTGCCGATACTCGAAAACGCCTCAGACGTTATCAATTGGATGAAGGTCTCGAATCGAGCCTACATTGTCCAAAAAGTCCTGTTCGGCACAACCTAAATAAAGGGCAGCGGTCTGAGACGAAAGCATCCGGCGTTGGTGACATTCGGCAACAAGTCCGGCAAATCTCCCTCTGCGTTGCAGGGGCACCGAACCAACTGGGAAATAGTCCAAGGTGAAATCCTCGGCGATTAGCCATTCATCTCCCGGGTCTAGTTGCTCTGTCCATTCCGGCAGACTATCTCCTCTGTAGTGGGCATTAAACACATGGTACTGGGCTGCGGTGCGGCTAATGCCAAAGGTCTGCATTACCTCCCCGAGGGCTTCCGCCTTAATGGGTGCTGGAGTCATGTCGCGAACCGAATCCAGCGGGGCCAAGAAAGCAATCGCAAATGCATTGGCGCGTTGTTCCACGAAATCCGTATGAACCCCGCCTTGCGGATCGCCTTGTGTCCCTGTGTAGGAATCGACTCGCAAGCGTTCCAATGCCACATCCGGATCGTACAGGATATGCCCAAGTTCGTGGGCCAACGTAGCGCGTCTTACCCAAACATTGGAGTTTTCACCAATGGTATTGAGGACAAAGCCACGAACCTCACTGCCATCGGAACCGCGTGTTGTGATGGTGGCACCAGCAATCGAATTGTGTAAACGTGCCTGCACTACAGGAATGTTCAAGGTGTCCTCGACCAATTCACGCATTGAAGAGATAGATTCAATTCCAAGTCCAAGACGCGCTCTGGTCTGCTCTGCCAGCCTATATCCTACTTTCCAGGCCGGGTTCGGATAGCGCCCGTAATCACTGGACGGTTGAAAATCCTTTACGGCGCTTGACTGACCCAGCCAGTCCATCAACATTGCTTGGACGCGAATTATAGAGGCTGCTTCTGTGAACCGGAGCACGGTGCCTGCGGAAAGACCTGAAACCCCCGTACCGGGTTGTTGAAGGGTTTTGAGACGAAAGGCCAAGTTCCGGTCGCCGACGGCTTTTTCGTCGAAAGCCAATAGACGCTCGTCGAGTCCCAAGGCGAAGGCTAACTTTTCAAGCACCTTTACCGGTATGTCACGGGCGAGTTTTTCAGCTTGTTTAACGACATCTGCGTCAACATCTGCGGCTCGCGCCACCGACTCGACGGACAATCCAAGGTCGTTGCGCCGAGCCTTGAAAGTTCTTTCAACAACCCCGACAGATTCCAACAATATGGCGCTACCGTATTCAATCGACTCGTCGAGTATCGCAAACCCATAATTTTTGTAGGCTTCCCAAGCCGTCAATATATGGCCCGGGGGGGTCGAACCTTCCGCCAAGAGGCCGATTTCGGCTTTGCTCCTTACGAACTTTCGGGGTGATTCGCGGGCTGCCGTTTCCAAGTCATCAGCGGTGACATCACCGAAAACTTTGGATATTTCGTTCACGGCGTTCCTCCGTAGGTACGTTTCGCCTTCCTGGTATCTTCATCCCATCCGAGCGATATTACGGCGTACCTGTAGGCTTCGAACACACGCACGGCTTCTTCCAGTTGTCCTTCGTTAATCGGCGGGTACCGCCCGGAGCCTCCAGAGACGAAAAGCCTGTCCTGACCGGCAAACCACAACTCGCCGCCAATATAGGCCGGCCGCCCGCCCGTCAGGTTGGTATGTTTCGGAAATTCCGAGTTCAAAGCAGGTATCGGCATTTCCTTGATGAACGGGACACCCTCGTCGTTAATCACCCAGAGATACCGATGGCGGCATTATCTCCTTGTGAACGCGGAGGTGCACCAAATTCTACATTTTGGGCCGGAGCGTATTCAAACAACCGCAAACCATCTGAGTGGTCCAGTAGCAGACTTTCATACACTTGAGGGAGTATCAAAGGCTCCCGTGCCTCGAATCGCTGCCGGAACCTTACCAGTTCGCATGGCGTGTTGGGCGCAGGCTCATTTCCTGTCATCGCGTGGATTGTATCACTGCACGATTAACGGACTCCAAGGTACGGGATAGCCCATCTTTTTGTATAGGGACGCAGACGCTGCTACGCCAAGTCTTCGATCAAGGGAGCCACGTCCTCCACCAACCGGCGCATGGAGTTCTGCATCAGGGAATGGTCGTCCGGGTCGTGGGTGATGGTCAACAGGTGCCCAAATCCTCCGACTTCTTCGTAGTGCTGGCGGATTTTGTCGGCACACTCCTGGGGGTCGCCGACGATCCAGACGTTATCCATCATGTAGTCCACATCCACCGCTTCGTCCGACATGTTGGGATCCAGCTTCAACGCACCCAACATGCCTCCCGCTTTACGGTTGATCCATTGGTGTTCGTTAAAGGGCCTGCCCAGCACTTCACGGGCTTCTTCCCGGGCAGACTGGGAAGTCTTCCCAACATACACGTCACGGCCCAGACGCAACTCGCCCCGGTCAGCGGTCCTTCCGGCACTGGCCGCTCCCGCCTCCATGGTCTCCCATAGCCCAGGCACGTGTTGGGACGGCACGTTGGTCATTGGTATCCAACCGCGTTCCCCAGCCATGCGTATGGTGTCGCCGCCGGGGGTGGTGGCCGCAACGCCAATGGGCGGATGCGGCTGCTGGTAGGGTTTGTAATAGAGCCGGCGTTCCAGTTCGGGGTCGATTTCCGGCGCGTGCACCTGGTAGTACTTGCCCTCGTAGCCAAAGTGGCCGTCTTCCGCCTGCCAAAGGGAAAGAATGACGTCCAAGGCTTCTTGCCCCTGCTCCCGCACCTCGTCCATGGAGCTGTACTCTATACCGTAGAGATGCAGGTCGGTCGGAAGGGACCTGATGCCGATACCCCAGTAGAAACGCCCCCTGGCCATGTGGTCCAGCATCGCTATGCGGTGGGCTGTATCGACCGGGTGGTGCAAAGGAAGCATGGTTACGCCCGTGGCTAAAATGATGTTTTCGGTAAGGGCCAACGCTTGGGCGATAATCAGTTCCGGCACCGGGGCGTTTTCCCAGACCTCGGTAATGTGCTCCCCTACCCAAGCCTCGTGGTACCCCAGCTTGTCGGCCAGCACCAGCAACTCCACGTCCCTATCGTAGGAATCGGCGTAAGACCTCCGAGGCGGGTGAAGCGGCATCATAAAAAGTCCGTATTCCACTGCGAATCCCTCCTGACTTAGACCTTAACCCGGTCTTTATTGACATGGTTGGGTCAAGGGTGTTTCAGCTTGCTTGCACCAGGACCGCAAACCGGTCCGGCGATGGGTCAATGATAGCGGCTGAGTTATGAAAATGGAACAGCCCACGAGGTTATCGCGGGCTGTTCGGCCATGGACTCAGCAAGAGCCCGGGAAGGCTTCCGGTATTACACCAAAACCGGCTCCGTATTCTTCTGGTATATCTGGAACCGGTGCCTGGTGGTATCGGCCACGAGGACACGGCCGCGATGGTCAACCCTCACGGCGGTGGGAGCCCACAGCACCTTCTCGGGAGTAAAGTCCCGCACGCCATTGCGCTGACGGACCATGTCCGGGTTGGACCTGATCTTTTCAACGCCCAGCTTGGAGAGACCGGCGTCGCCGGTAAACTCGGTGATGTACCGGCCGTCGGGGGTCAGCACTTGGACCCTGTTGTTCAGCCAGTCGGCCACGTAGATGTCGCCGTCGTCATCGACACAGACGCCAGCGGGCCGGTTAAACAGGCCTACGGGCGCTTCGTAGCGCTCGATGCCGCCCTTGTCCCGTGCAATGTGGGCGTTGCCGCCGCTGCCGGGCTGGCCGAAGCTGGCTTGCCACTCGCCCTCGGGGCTGAACTGCTGGATGCGGTCGTTGCGCCAGTCGGCGACGAATATGTTGCCGTGCTTGTCCAAGCAGATGCCCCAAGGAGTGTCCAACTGACCGGGGCCGCTGCCCTGGGAGCCGAATTGGCTGATGTATTGCCCGTCCAGGGTGAACTTCTGGACCCTGTGGTTGGCGCTGTCCACAACGTAGATGAGGTCGTCCGGGGTAATTGCCAAACCGGCGGGCCGATTCAACTCGCCGTCCCCGGAGCCTTGAGTCCCCCAATCACTGAGGAACTCGCCATCCTTGTTGTAGATGTTGATGCGGTTCATCCACTCGTCGGACACGTAGACGTTGGTCTCGCTGTCCACGGCGACGGCCATGGGCCAGATGAACTGTCCTTTGCCTTCGCCATAGGAGCCGAACTCGGTGATGTACTCTTCCTCTCCGTCCTCGTCTATCCGCCACATGTTGATGCGAGTGCCGTCGGGCCGGGACTCGTAGGACCGGTTAACCACGTAGATGACGTCGTCCGGCGCCAAGGCAAAGTCCATCGGATTGCGGAACCCCGTTCCCTGGAACTCGGACCGGCCCGCTACGTAGGAGTAGGTGTAGGTCCGATCATTGATGCCCAAGAACACGCTTGCCATCGGTTACCTCCTCAAGATCGCCGAGGTTGATTGCCATAGTCTTCTAATCCATGGCACGGGCTTACAGAAAGTCCAATTGTTCATAGTTTCCGCCGACAATGGACTTGGCGTCCAGACCCATCCACCGGTCCAGGATGGTGGAGTAGGCTTGGCGGAAATCAACGTTGTGGAGCAAATTGCCGCCCTCTTCCAGCTTATCCATCTCGAGGGACGGGTATTCTCCATAGATGCCGCCTTTGACATGCTCGCCAACGGCGAAGGCCACGCCGCCGGTGCCGTGGTCGGTGCCGGAACCGTTGTCCATGGCGCGGCGCCCGAACTCGGAGTAGAAGAGCAGCGTTACTTCGTCGCTTAGGTCATGCTCCCGCAAGTCGGACATGAAGCAGTCCACGTTGGAGGATATATCCAACAGCAGGTTGGAGTGCCCCACGGCTTGGTTGGCATGTGTGTCGAAGATGTTGTAGGGGGCGGTGGTGAACAGGACCCTGGTGTCGAAGCCAGCGTTGTGCACCTGCACCATATCCCTCAGGTAAGAGCCAACGGCGCTGTTGCCGTATTCGATGCTGGAAGTGTACTTCCCGGGGGCGGTGCCCAGGATATCCGCGCCGGCCATGGCTTCCACGCCGGTGCGCCGGATGTAATCGTTGACCGCGCCGCGCCCAATGGCGGGGGAATACATGCGCCCGAAGAGGTCCAGGGCCTGGGTGCGCTGGTCTTCCTGCTCTATGTCGGTAAGCAGGCCGTAGCTGCCGAGGTCCCCGACGGATGCTACCGGAACGCCGTCCTTGGCCATAGCTCTGGGCAGACCGCGGCCAAAGTTGACGCCGGTCAAGACGTTCTCGGCTTTGGGGTCCAAGTCCTGGATGACACTGCCGAGCCAGCCAATCAAGCCAAGTTCATCCGGCTCGCAGGTAGCCCAGATGTCCATGGCGCGGAAGTGGGACAAGCTGGGATGCGGGTAGCCGATTCCCAGGATGATGGCCAGTTTCCCTTCGTTCCAGTACTTCATCAGCGGCGCCATTGCCGGGTGGAAGGCCAACTCGTCGTTAAGCGGCAACAACTGGTCTTCCGGGATAGCCAGAGCAGGCCGGTAGTCCCGATAGAGGGGATTGGCATAAGGGATGACCGTGTTCATAAAGTCGTTTCCCCCGGAGAGGGAAAGGACTGCCAGTACTGGGTCTTTCTTGGTGGAAACCATGTTCGTCCTCCCTAAACGATAATCTAGGAGAATGTCTAGCCGAATTGGAACTCGGATGTGGTTGCGATCATCTGGAGCATCTCGCTGGCGCGGCGGGTGAAGTCCTGCCGTTCGGAGTCGGTGGCGTGGCGAAGTTCGCCGCCCGCCGCAACATGGGACACCAGCTCATCCTGGGTCTCCTCGGCCACTGAAAGAGGCCCGACCAAGTCCAAGCACCCGCTAACGAAGCCGTCTGCGGTCACGGTGTCGCCTTGGTCCATAAGCCTGGAAACCATCGACTGCACTCCGGGCAGGCTGGTATCGCCAAGCAGTCCGGCGGCGAAGTTGATCCGGTCGATTAACGTGCCGCTGTTGATCCATTCCGCGCCCATGTGCCAACCTTCCACCGTGGGGGGGTTCAGCAGGTCCATGCCCATGTACTTGGGTTCCATCGCGACGAAGAACAGCCCCGGCCTGGGCGTGGTGTGGTCTCCCACCATTCTGAGGACGCTGATTACAACGTCGGCGGGGCTTTTGACCTTGGCGTAATGCGCCGCTTCAGACTTGAAGAAGTCGGAGGTAAAGAGGGCCTGCAACATCGCCTTTATTTCGTACCCGGAGTCGAAGTAGGCCTTCTCCAGGGTAGCGATTGCTTCCGGGTCCCTGGGGGCGCTTTGGCGCCAAGCCGGGACCGGGGGCTCGTCGGCGACGAAGAAGTCGTACATCTTCCTTGCGATGAACCGGGCGGTGGCCGGTTGCTTGCTAATTATTTTGACTATGTCTCCCCCGTCCCAATTGCCGGTCTCACCCAGGAAGGTCTTTTCGCCGTAATCATGGTCGGCGGGGTCGAAACGGAAGAAGAAGGGTGTCCGCCCGTAAGGGAACACCGGGATTGTCGGGGCCAGGTTCCAACCGGTGAAGGCGCGGGCGCAGGCCTTGACGTCATCCTCGGTATAGTTGAAGTCGCCGTCTTTGCCGACGCCCATGGAGAACAGCTCCAGGAGCTCGCGGCCGTAGTTTTCATTGACGGCGGTCTTGTGGCTCTCAATGTTGTCCAAGTAGTAAAGCATGGCGGGATCGGTGGACAGCATCAGCAGCAGGTCCTGGAAGTTGCCCATACCCTGTTCCCGGAACTTGTCTATCTGGACGGAGGTACTGCGGGCGTTGTCTACCTTGTTGTCGCCTGAACAGAAAATGGTGTGCCAGAAAAGGGACATCTTCTCTTGCAACTGGTACTTATTGTTGATCATCCGGTAGACCCACTCGGTCTGTCCGGTCTCTATCGCACCCCTGTCGAAGTAAGACGGATACGCCCGGTACATCAAGTCTTCGTCGATGCCCGGATCGTCACCAGCCTCCAACAGCTCTTCGACCACGCTGTCATAACCTTGGGCTACTCTCCGTTCGATTTCGTCGCGGCTTGCGCCGAAACCAGCCCGACGGAGCAGATGGGCCATTAAAGCGATATCCTGGTCAGCCATAGTCCACTCCTTCCCTTAGGTTGTCGTAATTGTATTACCGGCCTGTCTCCGTACCGGCACCACGATTATCCCCAATTCCGAGCATCCAAACAACTCTTAAATTGTTAAGCTTATATTAAATAACGCAGCCAGTTTAATGTCAATTATTTTATTTGAACCGTTGGCGGACGGTCATGCCGAAAATCGACGAGGGCAATCGGGTTGTGCCGGATGGAAGTCCGGGGGGAATGTTATTGAGGATTAGCGGCTAGACGGAGAAATTCGACCCGTCCCGAACGTCCGTCGACAAGGGCAACAAGTAAGGCAGAAGCAACTTGGCAGCACCCAAAATCTCTGCGGAAACCGGTCTACCTTTTTCGTTCCAACCGACTACCAAGTTTTCGGCAACGGTGTGGGACGTCACGGGTGTATCATCGTTAAACAACCGTAGGATGTCCCGTTCCCGGTCGTAAGCCACCTTGGGCTGCCACTTGGTAGGGGGCCAGACATCCCCAAATTCCTCCGGGAGCAGGTGAGGCAGAAGAGTTTCGGCGCCTTCCAAAAGCTCAATCTCAACCGCCCTGTCCTCTCCTTGAGCAAAAAACACCGCCAGGTTATCGGCAATCATCCAAGACCCGCTGGTTACTTCACCTGTAGACAAGTCCACGACATTAGACAGATAAGACACTTTCAATTGGGTCTTATTCATGGGTTGCCTCGTCCGGTGGATTTTGCCTTGGGCAATGGGCTGACAATATCTGTAATTCTCCTGTCGGCAACTGGTCTTCTACGACTTTCATGTGTTTACCTAACCTGGGAACATATCTCCAATAAATTATACGCCTGGGGCCCTGCCTTTCTTGATAGGATGGATTGAGCAACACGTACTCGATATATTCCTTCGTGGCTTCTGGCCGCGTAGGAAGATTTTGAATGAAATGCCTGGAGTAAGTATAAACTCTTCCGCGGACGTGGATTTCATAGTCATCCCCTGCCACACCACCACTCAATACCTAATTCGTCAACAACGTGCTGCTACTGTTGGCATGACTATCATGTGTATTCGACCACGACACCTGTAGTTTTATGGTCCAGATACAACTGCTCCAAGTTGGTGAGGTTACCAAATTCCCATGGGAAATTATTCTTCCCGCAAATCAGGTTTCCCAAGGTTTGATTCCTTCCGGGTAAACGTCGGATTCCGCGGTCCCGCTGATGGCGTGGACTCGTTCGACCACGGAGTTGACGGCGTCGTTTATCCTTTCTCTCAGTTGCAGCCGTTCTTCCTGGGTCATTTGATAGGAAGCGCCGGCGTAGCGGTATATCACGCCGTACTTGGTAAGCCAGTCGGTTTGTTCACCGGTTTGCATAGGGTCTTCGTACTTTATGTAGTCGAACAGTCTTGTCATGGACTCGTGGTGAGGACCCAACTCCGGGTTGCTCCAGTCCTCGATGCCCTCGGCGTCCCTCCAAAGGGCGGTAAGTTCGTGCCCGAAAGTCCTGTCGTCGTTGTAGGCTGACAGCCAGCCTTTCAGAGCGTTTTCGACAGCCTGCTGAGCCAGAAAACCCAGGGTCTTTTGATTCCAATGGTTTTCGTCGACCATTTCGTTGAAGTGGTGGTGGTATTCTTCCGCGTTCTGGATGCGCTGTCTTGTTTCCGGCCAGTGGGCAGGATAACCGTCCTCGTAGTGCGGCGTAGGTCCCAGTGTTTCGCCATTCATTATCACCCCGTACCGGGCGGCCTGGCCCGCGACATGCTGTTTTGCTCTTCGGCGATAGTCAAACTCCTTTCTGGTCATGCCGATAACGTCTAATCCCAATCTTGGGGGGTTAGATTTCATATAAGCATAGGCGGCGTTCCGCGCGCCAATCTCCGCCCCTTGTTTGCTGCTGTCGCCGGCTATTACCAGGAGGTCAATGTCAGAGTGTTCGCGGTGCCGCCCAGTGGCTCTCGAGCCGAAAAGGATTACCATAGCCGGAGCCACTTCTTTCTGGACGGCTCGGGCGACGTTCAGGGCGTGCCGGTCCGGGGTTCCGTCCGTCATGGGCCCGCCTACTGACCTCGGGTCTGGAGGGCCTGCCAGACTTTTTCCGGCGTCAGAGGGGTGTCGATGTGCCGAACGCCCGCGCTGGACAGGGCGTCCATCACGGCGTTGGCCACAGCTACCGGCGCAGCCAGTGTTGGCAACTCGCCGATGCCCTTCAGCCCGTATGGCGTGATGTCCGACAGGGTTTCAACAGTGTCCAAGTCCATCGCCGGCATGTTCGTCGACTTGGGCAGGGCATAGTCCATCAAGGTCCCGGTCAACGGCTGGCCTTCGGCGTTGTATTCCATGCCCTCCCACAAAGCTTGTCCGACTCCCTGGGCAATGGCCCCCTGGGCTTGGCCCTCGAAAAGCAGCGGGTTGATAACCTTGCCCGAGTCATGGACGCCGATATATTTCAGGATGTTGACCGTCCCGGTTTCTTGAGAAACCTCTACCACGGCTACATGGGCTGCGAAGGCGTAGGGGCTTCTTGTCAGCGTGTGGCTCCCCACAAAGTCGATGCCGGGTTCTTCGTCGGGCGGCAGCAACTCCTCGTTGTAAGCGGCGGCGGCAAGTTGCGCAAAGGAGACTTCCTGGTCCGGCTGTTGGCTGTTGAACGCCTTGTCCTCGGCCAACGTCACTTGTTCCGCGGGGCATTGGAGCAGGTGGGCGGCGATGGACAGCAGCTTTTGCCGCGTATCCTGCAATACCACGTGCATGGCGGTGCCGCCGGCGATCATGCCGCGGCTGCCGGAGGTTCCGCCGCCGTGGGGCAGCACGTCGGTGTCGCTGTGGAGGACGCGGATGTTGAACGGGGTGGTGCCAAGCTCGTCGGCGACCATTTGCGAGAAGGTCGTCTCGGTCCCTTGACCGTGAGGAGAAACGCCGGTGTGCACCGTGACCCGCCCGTCGGCATCGACTATTACCCGTGCGTGATCGGTCAAACGGGCGACGCGAGCGCCGGACCCCTTGACCACAGTCGCCAGACCCACGCCGATGAGGGGGCCGCCGGCCTCGGCTTGCTGCTTGGCGCGCTCCCGCCAGCCGGCGTAGTCGGCCATCTCCACGGCGCGGTCGAACGCCAGGGCGTATTCCCCGGAGTCGTAGGTGATGCCGGTGGGAGTCTCATACGGGAAGGCTTCCGGCGGGATGAAATTCTTTCGCCGCACGTCTGCGGGGTCCATGCCCAACTCGGCGGCAATCAAGTCCATGGTGCGCTCCATGCAGAACGCCGCCTCGGGTCCACCCGCTCCACGGTACGCCCCGGTGGGCGGCTTGTTGGTCAGGACGCCCTGCACGGTGACGGTCATGGCCGGAGTGCGGTACGGGCCGGTGATGCGGTGGCTGGTCAACACCGGGACCGTGGGGGTGGACATGAGGAAGTAAGCGCCCAGGTCGGCGACGATGTCCACTTTCATGCCCAACAGGGTGCCGTCGTTCTTCACGGCTGCAGCAACGTCAACGGTGTGGCCGCGCCCGTGAAAACAAAGCATGTTCCCCTGCCGGTCCTCCAGCCACTTGATGGGACGGGCCAGAAGCAGGGATATGTAGGGAACGGCGATTTCCTCGGGGAAGAAGCTGGCTTTCTCTCCAAAGCCTCCCCCAACATCGGGAGCAATCACACGGATGCCGCTCTCCGGGCGTTTCAGAAGGTCCACCAAGTGCTCCCGCACCTCGTGGGGGTGCTGGGTGGAGTCCCAGACCGTAAGAAGGTCTTCATCCCGGCTGTAATTCGCGATCAAACCGCGCGGCTCCATGGGGGCCGGGGCCACCCGCTGGACGTGATAACGTTGCTCCACCACCCGGTCGGCTTGGCTGAAGGCCGCGTCCAAGTCTCCGCCGGCGTTGACAGTCCGCAACGCTACGTTGCTGCCCAACTCCTCGTGCAGCAGAGGGGATGAGTCTTCTTTCGCGACCACTGCGTCAACCAGCGCAGGCAGCAACTCGTAGTCCACTACCACCAGTTCCGTGCCTTCGAGGGCCGTTTGGGGGTCTTCAGCCACGACGATAGCAACTGCTTGCCCCACATAGCCTACCTTGCCTCTGGCGAGTATAGGATGGGGCGGCGGATGCATTTCGTCGGCGTCGGTGGCTGTCCTGGTGGGCAGGGTTTCAACCACTCCAGCAAAGTCATCCGCCGTGAACACTGAAACCACCCCCGGCAACCGGCTGGCGGGAGAGGTGTCGATGGACGCGATGCGGGCGTGGGCGTGAGGACTGCGCAACACGGCGGCGTGGAGCAGCCCAGGGAGGTCCATGTCATCCACGTAGGAGCTTCCTCCACCCAACAACCGGTGGTCCTCGAAACGTTTCAAAGACTGGCCTGTGTATGTCACTTCGGCCTCCTTGGAGCAAGGGTTTATTTTTGTCCGGGGAATTTCAGGGCTATCGATCCAGACTACCGAAGAGCAGCCCTGAAATCATCTCCATTCTATACCCTGGGGGTGGACGGAAAAAGAACCGATTTGCACTTTCGTGCGTAATTGAAAATATCAGCAGGCAGGAAAGAAGGGAGATAGAAAATGAGAACATGCTTGAAGTGCCAGGGGGCCTTGAGATATGACTGGGAGTTTCCGGCAATGGTGTGCCAGAGGTGCGGAAAAGCTTACTATTTCAACCCCTTTCCAGAGGCGCTACCAGCCACCGCCGGCAAAGCTCCTCTGAAGAGAAAACAGGAAACCAAAGCCGCAACTTAGCGGCGCATGCTTGACGTCAGAAGAGGTCCGATGGGGATTCTTCTCCAAGAAGATGGTTGGGTGAAGTGGGACCGGCCCTCACCTTGCCCCTCTCCCACAGAGAGAGCTGACAGGGGTATGTATGGGGTGTTTCCAGCTTTGGGATGACAGATCATCTTCGGCTCAGCCGACGGGCCGGGCCGTGGTTCAGGAAGTAACAAGACCCTTTTTACCTTTGGTTTGGTACCGAAAAGGTGCCAGAAAGTCATTTCCCTTCCAAGTCCACAATATCTATACATACCCCTGTCAGGCTGACAAGGGTATGTATTTCATTTGGGACTTTACGCAGTTGAACGTGAGACCGCATAGTAGGGTAGGCTTGCTCAAATACAAAACCGCTCCCAAATGCTCACTATCGGGCCCATTCCGTATCGGGCCCATTCCGTCATTCCGGCGCAGGCCGGAATCCAGGCGGGCCCATTCCGTCATTCCGGCGCAGGCCGGAATCCAGGCGGGTCCACTCCGTCATTCCGGCGCAGGCCGGAATCCAGGGGCGGTGGGGCCGGTTCGTAGCTATAATCTCAATTTTACATACCCTTGTCAGCCCCTGTCAGGGGGAATGACGGGGAAATGTCAACAGAACCTAGTGTGGTGTAACTGAAGTTAGTAGTAATAGTGTTCGCAATGAGGTATTCTTTCGATCACCGACTCAGGAGAGGGATGATCATGGCGATCGGAAGGCCAATGCCGCCGCTGATATTGGACGACACCGAAAGGGAAACGCTGGAACGGTGGGTTCGTCGCCCCAAGACGGCCCAGAGCCTGGCGCTGCGGGCCAGAATGATTCTGGCCTGCGCCGAAGGCCGCAGCAACATCGCAGTGGCTGCCGACTTGGAGGTGTCCGACGAAACGGTGGGGAAGTGGCGTTCCCGGTTCTTGGAACGGCGATTGGACGGCCTGTCGGACGAGCCCCGCAGCGGCCGACCGCGAGCGGTTACTGATGAAGACGTGGAACGGGTGATTACGCTGACGCTGGAGTCCACACCCAAGGACGCCACGCACTGGAGCACCCGGTCCATGGCCCAGCGTTCCGGTCTGAGCCACACCACGGTCAGCCGCATCTGGCGCGCCTTCGCACTGCAACCTCACCGCACCGAAACCTTCAAGCTGTCGGCGGACCCCTTCTTCATCGAAAAGGTGCGGGACATTGTGGGCCTCTACCTTGATCCACCGGACCGGGCGTTGGTCTTGTGCGTGGACGAGAAGTCCCAGATTCAGGCCTTGGACCGCACCAGGCCGCTGTTGCCCCTGCGCCCGGGCCAGGTGGAGCGGCGCACCCATGATTACGTGCGCCACGGCACCACGTCCCTCTTCGCCGCTTTGGACGCCAGGACCGGCAAGGTGATTGGCCAGTGCCACCGCCGCCACCGGGCCGTGGAGTTCCGCAAGTTCCTCGATGCCATCGAGTCCGAGGTGCCCGCCGGGTTGGACGTGCACCTGATTGCGGACAACTACGCCACCCACAAGACGGCGCTGATCCGGAACTGGTTCGCCAAACGGCCCCGCTTCCATATCCACTTCACGCCCACCAGCGCCTCCTGGCTGAACCTGGTGGAACGCTGGTTTGGGCTGCTCACCGAAAAGCAGTTGCGCCGTGGAGTGCATCAGAGCAGCGGTGAACTGGAGGCTGCCATCTACCGTTACCTGGACGTCACCAACGAAGACCCCAAGCCCTTTGTCTGGACCAAGACCGCTGACCAAATCCTGGCCAGCGTGGCCCGCTTTTGCCGACGCACTTTAGATACAGGACACTAGAAACGTGGCCGGAAACTGGCTTCAGCCGGGTGGTCAGCTATACTTGAGCCATCAAGAAATAGCGAGGGCTTGAGCATGATGGGAGAGCGGTCGGACCAGAGGGGCCTCTGGGAAGCGGACCGGTTGTATCTGGACCACGTGGGGCGGGACACCTACTACGGACTGTTGGCATCACTGCGGGGCCGCCTGTTCCGGGACCCTGATTTCGCCGGGTTCTACTGCGCCGACAACGGCCGGGACAGCGTGCCGCCCAGCCTGCTGGCGACAGCGCTGCTGCTCCAGTCCCACGACAAGGTGAGCGACGCCGAGGCCAAGGCCCGGGCCGACTTCGACATCCGGTGGAAGAGCCTGCCCTCGGCCACGATCGGGGGTGGCCTTGGGGATTGAGGTGGAAGACCGTCCCTTCGCCAAGAGTACGCTGCAGGTGTTCCGCGCCCAGCTGATACTGTACGGCAAGGTGCGGGAGGTGTTCGAGTCCAGTCTGCGTTTGGCCCGGGAGTCGGGGTATCTGAAAGGGCGCGGGATGCGGGTGGCGTTGGACACGACCAACATCCTGGGCCGTGGCGCGGTGAAGGACACGTATAATCTGTTGGCGGACGGGATAGTCAAGCTGTTGCGGGCGCTGGCGGCAGTGGAGAAGTCCAGCGTCAAGGAATGGGGCAAGGCCCGGGGATATGAGGGGTACCTGGGTTCCAGCGTGAAGGGCGAAGCCGCCATCGACTGGAGCGACAAACGGGCGCGGGCGGCGCTGCTGTCCTTGATAGTAGCTGACGCCGACCGGTTGCTGGAGTTGTCGCGGCAGGCGCAGGGGGAATTGGGGGAGGACAGCGCTGAGCGGCAGCAGATAGTGGCGGCGGCGGAACTGCTGGGGCAGTTGCTGCTCCAGAGCCTGCCCCCGGCCCCGAACGGGGGACGTGGAGCGGACCGATGACGGAGTGAATCTCAAGGACGGGGTGAGCCGGGACCGGATGATGTCGGTGCATGACCCGGAGATGCGCCACGGCCACAAGAGCAGCAGTAGACGGTTCGACGGACACAAGGCGGCCATCGTCGTGGATACCGGCTCCCAGTTGATCACCGCCGTGGACGTATTGCCCGGCAACGCTCCGGACAACCTGGGATCGCTGGAATTGGTGGAGCAGAGCGAGGCCAACACCGGTGTGCCGGTGGAGGAAGCCATGGGCGACGCCGCCTATGGGGATGGCGATACCAGGCAGGCCTTCGCCGATGCGGGACGCCGGTTGGTGGCCAGAGTGCCGGGACGGCCCGACCGGAAGCACTTTCCCAAGGATGACTTTGTCATCGACCTGACCGCGGGCAGTTGCACCTGTCCGGCGGGACAGGTTACCCACACCATCGTGCCGGCGGGAAAGCGGACGGACCGCAGGGGGCGGGTCCACCGCTTGCAGGCCTTCCAGTTCGACGGGGCCGAATGCCGGACATGTCCACTGCGGTCCCAGTGCATCGCAGCCAAGGGGAGCAGGGGGCGGCGGGTGCTGGTCCATCCCCAGGAAGCCCTGCTGCAGCAGGCCCGATCGTTGCAGCAAAGCACTCACTATGACGAATATCGAGTGCGCCGAGTGGTGGTGGAGCACCGGTTGGCCCGGCTGGTCCAGTTGGGCCTTCGCCAGTCCCGCTATTTCGGCAGGGTCAAGACCAGGTTCC
The DNA here is from genome assembly GCA_965261795.1 of Dehalococcoidia bacterium. Taxonomy (GTDB): domain Bacteria; phylum Chloroflexota; class Dehalococcoidia; order Lucifugimonadales; family UBA3495; genus CBDCFV01. The sequence goes on along the minus strand of OZ253476.1, from coordinate 1,819,514 downwards.
AGCTGTATCTGGCTGCCACGGTAGCCAACCTGACCCTGGTGGCCGGGAAACTCGGGTGGTCGGGCCGTACCGGTGGCGGCGCAACAGGCCGCAGCGTCGTCCTCAATATTGTCCCCTTTGTTGTCGCCCATGCTGCGGCCAATTTCTGCGCGGTCCGGCTCGGACAACTGTGCTCCGTGATCCTGCTCACGTCGGCTTTATTGCCCAAATCCCCCTACCCAACCAGGACTTTCCGGCCCGGTTCCTAGGGAGTGTCGTCAAAGTGAGAGTGAGGTGATAAGCTGACATTGCAATCAGTGTAGTAGGATTGGGCTATGCCAGCAGCAACCGCAGTGCCGGCGCACCGGCGCCATGATATTTCCGGCCAGGTATGGGAAATCCTGGAGCCTCTTCTCCCCGGCGGCAAGGGCAAGACGGGCCGGCCCGCTTACGATAACCGGCTTTTTCTCAATGCTGTGTTCTGGATTCTGCGCACCGGGGCTCCTTGGCGCGATTTGCCCCCGGACTACGGGGACTGGAAGAACACCCACCGGCCCCCCCGGTCAAGCCGGGGGGCTAAAGGCTTCTGCCGCTGGCGGGACCGGGGCGTATGGGCCAAGCTGCTGGACGCCATGATTGACGATCCTGATTTTGAGTGGCTGATGATTGACGCCAGCTACATCAAGGCTCATCCCCACAGCGCCGGGGCCCGGGGCGGCAATCAAGCCATTGCCCGCACAAAAGGGGGCTCAACAGCAAGCTGCACCTGGCGGTGGACTCCCACGGAATGCCGGTAAAAGTGATAGTCACCGGAGGCACGGCAGCGGACTGCTCCCAAGCACTGCCCTTGATTGAGGGTATCGCGGCGGAGCATCTTCTGGCAGACAAAGCCTATGACACCAATGAAATCATAGCCGCCGCCTCGGAATTGGGGATGAACCCGGTAATACCGCCCAAAGGCAACCGGCGGGAAAAGCGGGAATATGACCGGGCACTGTACAAGCTGCGGCATCTGGTGGAAAACGGCTTCTTGGACTTCAAGCAGTGGCGGGGAGTGGCAACCCGGTATGCCAAGAACTCCCTTTCTTACCTGGCCATCTGCCAGATTCGGGCGATGGTGATTTGGACTAAGTTGATTTGACGACACTCCCTAGTGTCCTGTATCTAAAGTGCGTCGGCAAAAGCGGGCCACGCTGGCCAGGATTTGGTCAGCGGTCTTGGTCCAGACAAAGGGCTTGGGGTCTTCGTTGGTGACGTCCAGGTAACGGTAGATGGCAGCCTCCAGTTCACCGCTGCTCTGATGCACTCCACGGCGCAACTGCTTTTCGGTGAGCAGCCCAAACCAGCGTTCCACCAGGTTCAGCCAGGAGGCGCTGGTGGGCGTGAAGTGGATATGGAAGCGGGGCCGTTTGGCGAACCAGTTCCGGATCAGCGCCGTCTTGTGGGTGGCGTAGTTGTCCGCAATCAGGTGCACGTCCAACCCGGCGGGCACCTCGGACTCGATGGCATCGAGGAACTTGCGGAACTCCACGGCCCGGTGGCGGCGGTGGCACTGGCCAATCACCTTGCCGGTCCTGGCGTCCAAAGCGGCGAAGAGGGACGTGGTGCCGTGGCGCACGTAATCATGGGTGCGCCGCTCCACCTGGCCCGGGCGCAGGGGCAACAGCGGCCTGGTGCGGTCCAAGGCCTGAATCTGGGACTTCTCGTCCACGCACAAGACCAACGCCCGGTCCGGTGGATCAAGGTAGAGGCCCACAATGTCCCGCACCTTTTCGATGAAGAAGGGGTCCGCCGACAGCTTGAAGGTTTCGGTGCGGTGAGGTTGCAGTGCGAAGGCGCGCCAGATGCGGCTGACCGTGGTGTGGCTCAGACCGGAACGCTGGGCCATGGACCGGGTGCTCCAGTGCGTGGCGTCCTTGGGTGTGGACTCCAGCGTCAGCGTAATCACCCGTTCCACGTCTTCATCAGTAACCGCTCGCGGTCGGCCGCTGCGGGGCTCGTCCGACAGGCCGTCCAATCGCCGTTCCAAGAACCGGGAACGCCACTTCCCCACCGTTTCGTCGGACACCTCCAAGTCGGCAGCCACTGCGATGTTGCTGCGGCCTTCGGCGCAGGCCAGAATCATTCTGGCCCGCAGCGCCAGGCTCTGGGCCGTCTTGGGGCGACGAACCCACCGTTCCAGCGTTTCCCTTTCGGTGTCGTCCAATATCAGCGGCGGCATTGGCCTTCCGATCGCCATGATCATCCCTCTCCTGAGTCGGTGATCGAAAGAATACCTCATTGCGAACACTATTACTACTAACTTCAGTTACACCACACTAGTGTCCTGTATCTAAAGTGCGTCGGCAAAAGCGGGCCACGCTGGCCAGGATTTGGTCAGCGGTCTTGGTCCAGACAAAGGGCTTGGGGTCTTCGTTGGTGACGTCCAGGTAACGGTAGATGGCAGCCTCCAGTTCACCGCTGCTCTGATGCACTCCACGGCGCAACTGCTTTTCGGTGAGCAGCCCAAACCAGCGTTCCACCAGGTTCAGCCAGGAGGCGCTGGTGGGCGTGAAGTGGATATGGAAGCGGGGCCGTTTGGCGAACCAGTTCCGGATCAGCGCCGTCTTGTGGGTGGCGTAGTTGTCCGCAATCAGGTGCACGTCCAACCCGGCGGGCACCTCGGACTCGATGGCATCGAGGAACTTGCGGAACTCCACGGCCCGGTGGCGGCGGTGGCACTGGCCAATCACCTTGCCGGTCCTGGCGTCCAAAGCGGCGAAGAGGGACGTGGTGCCGTGGCGCACGTAATCATGGGTGCGCCGCTCCACCTGGCCCGGGCGCAGGGGCAACAGCGGCCTGGTGCGGTCCAAGGCCTGAATCTGGGACTTCTCGTCCACGCACAAGACCAACGCCCGGTCCGGTGGATCAAGGTAGAGGCCCACAATGTCCCGCACCTTTTCGATGAAGAAGGGGTCCGCCGACAGCTTGAAGGTTTCGGTGCGGTGAGGTTGCAGTGCGAAGGCGCGCCAGATGCGGCTGACCGTGGTGTGGCTCAGACCGGAACGCTGGGCCATGGACCGGGTGCTCCAGTGCGTGGCGTCCTTGGGTGTGGACTCCAGCGTCAGCGTAATCACCCGTTCCACGTCTTCATCAGTAACCGCTCGCGGTCGGCCGCTGCGGGGCTCGTCCGACAGGCCGTCCAATCGCCGTTCCAAGAACCGGGAACGCCACTTCCCCACCGTTTCGTCGGACACCTCCAAGTCGGCAGCCACTGCGATGTTGCTGCGGCCTTCGGCGCAGGCCAGAATCATTCTGGCCCGCAGCGCCAGGCTCTGGGCCGTCTTGGGGCGACGAACCCACCGTTCCAGCGTTTCCCTTTCGGTGTCGTCCAATATCAGCGGCGGCATTGGCCTTCCGATCGCCATGATCATCCCTCTCCTGAGTCGGTGATCGAAAGAATACCTCATTGCGAACACTATTACTACTAACTTCAGTTACACCACACTAGTAAGCAATTCACGCATCAGTTAAAGACCTTGGCTTAGAGCGCGCTAAGCGAAAGCGCGCCTATTTCCCGGGTGCTGGCGATGACGCGGCGTAGACGTAGATGGTGACCGTGTCGGTGAGGGTGTAGATGACGGTATCGGTGCCGTCGATGACGTCGACGGTGAGCATGAGTGTGACGAAGGTGTCCTGGGTTATGTGTGGCGCGAAGAAGGACGGTGTGAGCAACCCGTTTTCGTAGACCAAGGCGTCGCCGGGACCGTCCGGAAAGAATCCCGGCGACGTCAGTCGCGTTCGTGGATTCCTTGGCGGCGGCGTGGGTTCGCCGCCCGCCGTTAGCAGCCGGGCGCTACCCTGATGATCCAGGTGCCGGCTGTCTCGCCGTCTGACCCGTCCGATATACTCACGATGATGTCCATTTCGCTGCCGGGGGCGCAGCCCGACAGGGCGTTCAGGAACGGCATGGGAATCATGAAGTAGGACTGGTCTCCCCCCAATCCCGGCCCGCCCGTCCCTGGTCCCCGCCCCGCCGGCAGCACCTCCACCCGCACGGTGTCCTTGGCGCTCCGCTCCGCTCCCCCGGTTTCCGTTACCGTCAGCCGGAACTCCAGGACCAGGTTGATCGCTCCGTCGTTCTCCGGCGCCCGGAAGCCGGCGGCAGCCAGCGTGGCGTTCTGCAGATTTACCGGCGTCCCCGATGTCTGCTGCCATAGGTAGGTGTAGGTCAGCGTTTCGTCCGGCGGCAGGCCGTCCAGGGTGACGGTGCCGCTCAGCGTCACCACACTCCCCGGCTGCACCACCTGGTCGCGCCCGGCGTACGCCCCAAGCCCCGGCGGCCGGGGTGCGGTCAGCACCGTGATGTTGACGGCGTCGGAGGCGCAGATTTCCTCGCTCACCAGGACGAATTCATCATCAATGCAGGACTGCAACGTGAAGGTCAGCGCCGTTGTGCTGGTCACCTCGGGCACGGTGAAGTCGGGAGTAAGGCTGTAGCGGTCGTAGTCCAGCTCCGCGAACTCCACCGGGCCGGTATGTGTCCACACGGCGGTCAGCGGCTCGCTGGGGTGATTGACGTTGCCGGTCAGATGCACGGTATCGCCCTTGACGACTTCCTGGTCTGCGCCGGCGTCCACGGTGGGCGGCGCTAGCTGCTCGGTCGTGCGCGGTATCCTGACCCTGACGATCACGTCGTCGAACGCGGCTAGGCCGTCGGAGTCGGTCACCGTAAGCGTCCAGGTGTACGACGTGTCCGTGTCCACGACGGGCGCCGTGAGGGCTAGATTTTGGACTGCGAGCAGCTCGGCCGCGACGGGCGCGCCAAAAGCGGTTTGGGTAGGTGAATCCGTTGCACTCCAGTCGTAGGTCAGGGTTTCGCCGGGGTAGCCGGCGCCACTGCCCCGCAGGGTGAACTGCGCGCCGGCGTCAACTACCACGAGGTGCCCGGCGTCCGCGATGGGCTTCACCGTGACTTGGATGGTGATCTCGTCGGAATCAGTTAAGCCGTCGTCGTCGGTCACGGTCAGCCGGAAGGTATAGGCCGTGTCGGCGGTCAGGCCGGTGGGTGTCAGGAACGTGGCGCTGCTGCTGGTGGCCCTGGTCAGCGTCCCGCCGGTTCCGGCGATCTGCTCCCACTCGTAGCTGGCGATGCGGCCGTCCTCCAGAATGACCGGGCGGCCATTTTCGTCTACGTCTACGTGCCGGTCGGTGCTGCCGCTGCCGTCCAGGATCACGCTAACGCCTTCCGTCACCGGGGCGGGTTCCATGTAGTGGCACAGGGGATTGCCCGGCTGGCCGGGACGGGAAAGGTCCCGTTCCGCTTCCGTGCATACGACCTCGGTCCGGTCGGCGATGACGGCGATGGGCGGGATGTCTATTTCCGGCGGCTCCCAGTCCGCCGTTACCCAGACGCCCGTCACGTCGGTATCGGAAAGCCCGCCGGCGGTTACGGTCAGCCGGAAGTACAGCTGCAGATGCTCTGCCTCGCCCAGCCCCGGCGTGGTGAAGGTGGGGTTGGCTGTCCGGGTGTTGCTCAGGGATACCGTGTTGGCGTCCGTCTGTTCCCAAAGGTAGGAGAGAGACTGGCCCTCCGGGTCGTAGCTCCCGCTGCTCCGCAGCTCAGCCCGGCTGTTGGGCCGGTACAACCCGTCGCCGTAGGTGTATTTGAACGTGTCGTCTCCGGGCGTCGTGGGCCGGGACACGGGCGGCTCGTCCATGCCGTAGAGCGACGGCCAGTGGCTGGCGCCGCCGAACTCCCAGGGGTCGTCGGCAATGCCGTCGCCGTCCCAGTTGGCGTAGATGCCAGTGTAGCCGGTGGGGTCTTGTAGTTCGGCGGCGGTCTTGGCGGTCCCTCCGCGCTTCTGGAAAGTATCGTCACTGCTGTAGTACACGTCGCTGACCGTCCCTGAAACCGGACCTTGGTTTGCCGTCGCGCCGCCCACGGCGCCGCCGAAGTGGAGGTTGTTGCTGTTTAGCCCTCTCTCGTAGATGGCGTAGGTGGGGTTTATTCCCCAAGACGCCCTGACGTTGCCGCGGAAGTAGGATGCGGTGACGGTCCCGTCGGCGGTTTGGGATCCCGCAATGCCTCCCGCGCCGTATTGCGGGCCTCCGATGATACTTTTGTCGATGGTGATGGCGCTCACCTCTGCGTCGCTCCAGACGGCGGAGATCGTGCCTTCGTTTCTACCGGCGATGCCGCCGACCTGACTGTCAGCGAAGACCTGCCCGGTGGTATAGACGGCGTGGATGATGCCAGCGTTAAGGGCCGTTAGCGCGCCGGCTCTGTTGCCGCCGGTCACGTCGGCGTTGTACAGCCCCAGGTGGTGGACCTCTGCGCCGGCGGCAAGGCCGCCGAACAGACCCATGTTGCTGGCGTCGGGCCGGTTGATGTACAGGTTGGAGATGGTATGCCCGTTGCCGTAGAACTCGCTGCCGTAGGGGTCGGCTTTGGTGCCGATGGGCAGCCAGCCGTCGCCGCCGTTCCAGTAGGTATCGCCGGCGTCCGCCTCGCCGTTGCCGTTGGTGTCGAAGTCCAGGCTGCCCGCCAGCTCGTAGCCCCGGCAGGGAGCGCAGCCCATGCCCGGCGCCGGGTTGGGGAAGGCGGCGGAGAAAGCGCCGTTGTCGTTCCCGGCGGGGAGGCCGTCGCCGTCCAGATCCCACCGCATAGCGTCCAACTGCGCCAGCGTGGATACCTCGATGAGGCCGTCGTCGTCGGTGTCATGGTCGCCGGGGCCGTTCACGTACACCACACCGCGCTGCCCACTGCGGCGTAGCCTTGGCCGCCCGTTACCGTCGCCCGCAGCGCGCCCACCGCCGTGCTTGACGTGGTGGTGACGCGGAGCACGGCGGTGGTCTGGCCCGCGGAGACGGTCACCGTGTGCGTGGCGGTAGCCTGGCGGTAGGGAGTGGTGCTCAGGTTCACGTCCAGGTCCGCCGCGGGCGCCGGCTTCACGGTGACGCGGAACTGCGCGGTCCCGCCCTGGGCGACACCGGGGGCGACTGCGGCCACGCCGGCCAGCCGGCCGAACTCGGCCGCGGTGTAGATGCCGTCGCCGTTTCGGTCCGCCTTCAGCCTCGGGTAATCGCCGGACGTGCCGAAGTCCCAGGGGTCGTCGGCAATGCCGTCGCTGTCGACGTCGACGTCCCAGTTGGCGTAGATGCCGGTGTAGCCGGTGGGCGATTGCAGCTGGGCGGTGGTCTTGCCCCGGGTAATCCTGTCTATGAGGACGCGCCCGTGGCTGAGGGTGCTGATGATGGTTTGGGTGTCGAAGTAGCTGTGGGTAATGGCGGCTGATGCCAGCGCACCGGAGAAACCGCCGATGGCTTTGTCACCACCGTCACTTCTCGTGGCAACGTCGCCAATGGCATAGGAAGCCGTGACCGATCTATGATCGACGATGCCGCCAACCAGACCTCCGGTATCTCCCCCATCGCTGTCTACGGCGACGTTGGCCCAGGAGGCGGCGATGCTCCCTCCTGTCGATTCTACGGAGCCGACCAGACCGCCGATCCGAGTATCCCCTCTTACCCTGCCGGTGGCGTAGCTGGCGTACACGCTATCATTGGTGCCCCTCATGGTGCCGACCAGCGTGCCTGCCCAGCTGTTCGCATTGACATTCACGTTCACCAGGCCGACGTGGCTGATGCGCGCGCCCCTCTCCGTTATTCGGAACAGCCCGTGGAAAAAATCGAGCGGCGTATCGAATGTCCTCCTATTCATGTACAGGTTGGATATCGTGTGGCCGTTGCCGTTGAACACGGCTTGGTATCCGTTGACTCGCTCCGTTCCGATGGGATGCCAGCCCTTGCCGCCGTTCCAGTATTCGTCGCCGGCGATGTCCATGCGTCCGTCGCCGTTGGTGTCAAAGTCCAGGTCCGCTTTGAGTTCGTAGCCCCGGCAGGCTGCGGCGCAGCGTAGGCCGCCCGTGCTTTCGTCTTCTATGGCATGGGTAAAGGCGGCGACGTAGCTGCTCCGGAGGACGCCGGCGCCGATGCCGTCGCCGTCCAGGTCCCAACGGATGGCGCTGAGCTGGGCCAGGGTCGTAATCTCGATGAGGTTGTCGTTGTCGCTGTCGTAGTCCACCAGGATGGTGCGCACCGGCTGCAGCGGGAACTCCTCCACCGTAGCCGTGCCGTCGCCGTCGCGGTCGAACTTGAGCGCCGGGTACTGGCCGGACGTGCCGAAGTCCCAGGGGTCGTCGACAGCGCCGTCGCCGTCCAGGTCCACGTTCCAGTCGGCGTAGCTGCCCGCGTAGCCGGTGGGTGATTGCAGCTCGGCGGTCGTCTTGCCCAGATAGGCGTCGACCAAGGTCCCGACGGTGTCGCTGTTGAAGTACGTATCGTTCAGGGCAGCATTGGTGGAGAGTGGGGCCGTCCCCCACCCGGTGCCGCTGTTGGTCTGCACCGCCGTGCCGATGGCGTAGGCGGCGCGGATTATGGCGTTCTCTTGGGCGTGCCCGGCCAGGCCGCCCGGCCTGGCCCCCTCGTGCTGCTGACGGCGACGTCGGCCCAGGAAGCGGCGATCACGCCGCCGTAGGTCAGATCGCCCACCAGGCCGCCGGCCAACTGGTAGCCGGTCACGGCGCCGGTGGCGTAGACGGCGGCAATGCGCGCGCCGTCGGCGGCCCCGGCCAGCGCGCCCGTTTTCTGCCCGGTGACGCTGGCGGTTGCCGTCACGTCCACGTCCACCAGCCCCAGGTGGTGGACGTAGGCGCCGTTGTCCAGAGCGCCGAACAGCCCGGCGTTGCCGCTGCTCCGGCTGATGAACAGGTTGATGATGCGGCGGCCGTCGCCGCTGAACTCGGCGGCGTAGGCGCTGTCCGTTTCCGACCCAATGGGGTCCCAGCCGGCGCCGCCGTTCCAGTACAGGTCTTTGGCGTCCACCGCGCCGTCGCCGTTGCTGTCGAAATCCAGGTCGGCGGTCAGCTCGTAGCCGGCGCAGGTTCCGGGGCAGCCCATGCCCGCCACCCGGTTGGCGAAGGCGGCGGTGTAGTTGGCTTGGTCGCCTGCCGTGACAGCGCCGTCGCCGTCCGGGTCCCAGCGCAGGGCGTCGAGCCTGGACACGCTGTTCACGTCGATCAAGTTGTCGTCGTCTGCGTCGTAGTCCTGCGGCGTCCGCACGTGCTGTCCGGGGAACTCGGCCACGGTGAAGATGCCGTCGTTGTTGCGGTCGACCTTCAGCGCCGGGTAGTCGGCGCTGCTCCCATATGACTGGTGCCGCCATGCAGTGACCCGACGGCGTAGCTGGCCTCCGCGTGGGCGCCCGGAACCCCGCCGGCGAGGCCGAAGGCTACTCCTACGGCGTCCGGATCGTGGTTGACCCGGACGGCCATGTTGCTCCAGCTGGCGAAGATGTTGCCGGAGGTGTTCGCTACGAGACCTGCGGCCACTGCGCCGCCGGTGATGGAGCCGGTGGCGAACACGGCGGCGATGGTCCCGCCGGTGGCGGTGCCGACCAGCGGGGCCGCGCGTCTGTGCGCCATGATGCCGCGCTGGCTGACGTTCACGTCAATCAGGCCCAGGTGGTGGATGAAGGCACCGTTGGTGGTGCCGAACAGCCCGATGTGACTGCCGCTGCGGTTGATGAACATATTGCTGATGCCGTGGCCGTTGCCGTTGAAATCGGCGGTGTAGCCTTCGATGGGATCCCAGCCCCAGGTGTCGTTCCAGTAGTCATCGGCGTCGTTGGCCGCGCCGCTCCCGTCGGTGTCGAAATCCAGGTCGGCGGTCAGCTCGTAGCCCAGGCAGGTCGCTGCGCAGACTATGCCCCCCGCCGCGCCGGGGAAGGCGGCGGCATAGTTGGCTTGGTTAGCGTCTGCCACTTCTCCGTCGCCGTCCGGGTCCCAGCGGATGGCGTTCAGCTGCGCCAGGTTCGTGATCTCAATGAGATTGTCGCCGTCTTGGTTGTGGAGGGGCGAGGATGTGCCCGTGCCGATGGCCGACCATGTGACGAGGGCCGATGCTACCCTCCGGGGCTCCACCCGTACTTGGTACTCGATGCCTTCGTCCAGGCCGGTGATGTCGGCGCTGAGGCCATCCACGTTCTGAGGCCCGTCGGTCCATGCTGGCGTGTTGTCGTCGACCACGCCGTCGGCGAGGCGGTACTGTACGTTGTAGCCGCTGAAGGCATTCGCCGCAGTGACTGGCGGCACGGCCCATTCGACGGTCAGCGCGCTAGTCCCCGCCGGGGATACGTCCGGTGCCGGCTGCGGCTGGGCCAGATCGTCGTCCCGTATGCGCATCCCGGTCCTTGAAATTTCCCCGATTGTGGCGTCGGCGCCCTGCGGATTGGAGAGCTCGAGCAGGAAGGTTTCCTCGTCGGCTTCGTCGAGTTCATCGTCTACTATTGGGAAATCGAACGGTAGCCGCTGGCGAATGTCTGTTCCGGCCACGTGTACGGGGAAGGTCGCTGTGCCCGACGACGTCAGGAAGTCCAGGCCCTCCGTTGGACCGGGGGTGGTGCTGCCCGGGATAACTTCGTTGGGCACGACCGCCCAGTCCACGGTCACGTCGCCCTTGTAGGTCGTACGCGGTGTCATGCGCACGCTGGCGGTGATCCTCCCGTAGTTCTCGGTGGAGCTGGAACCCGTGCTATCCGTGAATTCGACCGCGGGCGGCGCTTCGTCGTCTGCGACCACGACCGTGTCGGTGGCCGGGTTACCCACTTGGTATCGGGTGTTTCCGGAGGGCGGCTGCACCGTGACCGTGACGGAGCCGTCAAACTCGTCAGCCTCGTCGCTCTCGGTTGGAACGGTGTATGCAACCGACCGTTGGTTGAGCGAGATGGTCGCGGTGGTCAGGGTGGTCGTGGTGGTTGTGTCGGCGTCACATCCGGCGGTGGCGCAGTTGTTTTTGACAACCTGCTGCAACCCTATGGCCAAGTCTTGGGGCGTTAAGTCGCTGGTCCCGATGGTGCGTTCAGCGGTGATGGTGAACACCGCGCCAGTCCCTTCCGTGACGGAAGCGGGCGCGGAGATGGTGATGGTGTAGGGAGTAAAAGTCTGAGCCGAAGCCGTCGGCCCGCCGGTGAGCAGGATACCCAGAACAACGGCCGCAGGGCCAGGAACGGGAACAGGCTGGCCACCCGGCGCGGCGTCATTTTGACGCCCCACTTGCGGGGGGCTGACAGGGGTATGTATTTCATTTGGGACTTTACGCAGTTGAACGTGAGGCCGCATAGTAGGGTAGGCTTGCTCAAATACAAAACCGCCCCCAAATGCTCGCTATCGGGCCCACTCCGTCATTCCGGCGTAGGCCGGAATCCAGGCGGGCCCATTCCGTCATTCCGGTGTAGGCCGGAATCCAGGGGCGGTGGGGCCGGTTCGTAGCTATAATCTCAATTTTACATACCCTTGTCAGCCCCCCCCTGACAGGGGTATGTATGGGGTGTTTCCAGCTTTGGGATGACAGATCATCTTCGGCTCAGCCGACGGGCCGGGCCGTGGTTCAGGAAGTAACAAGACCCTTTTTACCTTTGGTTTGGTACCGAAAAGGTGCCAGAAAGTCATTTCCCTTCCAAGTCCACAATATCTATACATACCCCTGTCAGCACAGAGAGAGGGGCTTTTTTACCTTCCGTCAGGCGTGGTCAGGCGTGGGGCGGGCGCATGGTGTGCCAGGACGTAGCCTGCTCGTAGGCGTGGGCCACCTTGAGGACCGTGGCGTCCCCGCCGGGCCTGCCCGCTACTTGTAGTCCGATGGGGAGGGAGCCGGAGTTGAAACCGCAGGGCACGGAGACCGCGGGGGTACTGGAAAGGTTGAAGGTGTTGGTGCGCATGTAGGGCAAACGCCCCGCCATCTCCTTGCTCGTAATAATGGGATCGTCCTGACGCGGCACCGCCGGCCTCCCGGCCGTGGGAGACACCAAGACATCGTAGTTTTCCAGGGTCTCGTGGACCTGTTGGCGCAGCATGCTCCGCAATTTCTGGGCTTTCAGGTACGCCGCGCCGGGCATCAGGCTCCCGGCGAGCAGTCCTATCCGATTGTCATGCCCGTAGTCCTCCAACCGGTCCAGCACCCACTCCCGTTGGTTCTGGGCGGGCTCGGCAGCGAGCAAAATCGACGAGACGGTGTTGGCGTGGGCGGTAAGGGGTATCGACACTTCTTCCACCAACGCGCCCAACTCTCCCAAGACCGCAATAGCTCTTTGCACCACGTCCCTGGTCTCCGGCTCCACCACTTCATCGTGAAGCAACTCGGAAACCACGCCAATGCGGATGCCGCTTATGTCTCCGTCCAATACGCCCAAGTAGTCCGGGACCGGTCTGTTCCAGCTATAAGGGTCCTTGGGGTCATGGCCGGCGATGGCGCCCAAGGTGATTGCAGCGTCGGCCACGCTCCTCGAAATAGGGCCAATGGTATCCATTGACCAGATGCCCTTCATCAGCCCGTAGCGGCTGACCAAGCCCCAAGTGGGCCGCATCCCCACCAATCCGCACCACGCCGCCGGTCTCCGGATAGAGCCGCCGGTGTCCTCACCCAAAGAGGTGGCGCAAAGAAAAGCGGCGGTGGCCGCACCGGAGCCGCTGCTGGACCCTCCCGCCGACAGGTCCAAGTCCCACGGGTTCCTCGGGAGACTGAAGCGGTGGCTGAAGGATGTAATAGCGAACTCGCTCAGGTTGGTCTTGCCCAACAGGACGGCGCCCGCGTCTTTAAGCTTGGCGATGACCGTCGCATCCTCGTCGGGCACGAAGTCCGCCAGTATACGGGAGCCGCCGGTGGTGCGTATACCCTTGGTCCACATCTGGTCCTTGACGGCGATGGGGACTCCGTGCATGGGGCCGCGGATATTGCCCCGCATTATCTCGTCTTCAGCTTCGCGGGCAGCCCGAAGGGCCTCCCCACGGCTCACCGTCAGGTAGGAATTGAACTGGAAGTCCAGGTCGTCGATGCGGTCGAGGTATGCCTCGGCAGCCTCGACCGGAGACACTTCCTTGGCGGCGATCAAATTGGAAAGCTCCGTTGCCGTAAGAAAGGGGATGTCTTTCTTGTCCATGACCGGACCTCCTCAAGGGCCTATCGCTCGAATATCTCGCTTACCGTACAGGTGAACCCCGGAAGGACGGCTCCGCCGTCCAACTGGTCTTCTTGCCCCAGCAGCACGGGCGAAACGGATGCCGAATGAACCTCTAGGGTGCGCGACTCGGGAAACACCACCCAGACGGTCTGGACACCGAAACGGAGCCACATCTGCGCCTTGTCGTTGACCGCTGCCAAGCTGTCGGAGGGAGAGACGATTTCCACCACCAAGTCGGGGACCACTTCCGAGTATCCCGGAACTTCCACGTCCAGCGGCAGCTTTTCAGCGGAGATGAAGGCGATGTCCGGCTCCCGCACTGTATCGGGGTTGCGTTCCAGCAGGATACCGGAGTCTGATCCTACCAGCCTGCCTAAACGCAGCGGTCTGATGAAAATTCCCAGCAGTATTCCCAGCGTCATCACAATCTCGCCGTGTCTCAGTCCATTGGACACAGTTTCGTGCAGCACCCCCCTTATCAACTCCCCGCGAACTCCTTCGCTGTAGAGACGGAGCAGGTCGTCCGCCGTCAGCAATTTCACTGCTTTTTTCGATGTCGTCATGGCATTTCCGCGCCTGTTGTCTGGGATTGGAGTATATCATGGTATCCTGCTTATCCATCCCCGTTATTGCCATGACAGCAGGCCGGGGGTCTGCGAAGTTACAAGGAGGCGTCAAATGCGCTTGGCCGTGCCTGATTTGGTGTCCAACTCCTACTTTCCTGCCGTGGCCGCGGTGGAACTGGGCTTCTTCAGGGCTGAAGGGTTGGACGTAACGCTGGAGCACCTGTTCCCGATTCCCAAAACCATGGAGGCCCTTCGGGACGGCGAGTTGGATTTTGTGGCCGGGCCGGCTCATGCTACGCTGACGGCCTTTCCCGATTGGAAGAGCGCCAAGCTAATAGTGGCCTTGGCGCAACGCACTTACTGGCTGTTGATTCTCCGCTCCGACCTTGGCGTACAACAAGGCGACGCGCAAGCGGTGAAGGGGCTTCGAATAGGCGCCGCCCCTGGGCCTGACTTGGCCTTGAAACGGTTGTTGCAGGAGGAAGGGATAGATTTGGAATCCGATGACGTAGAGATCGGCCCCGTTCCCGCCGCTTCAGGTCCCGGAGTGTCCTTCGGCGTACACGCAGCCCAAGCGTTGGAGGCGGGCATCATAGACGGCTTCTGGGCCAACGCCATGGGCAGCGAGGTGGCGGTGCGCAGCGGCGTCGGGACGGTGGTCCTCGACGTGAGGCGAGGCGTAGGCCCTGTTGTCGCCCAGAACTACACCTTCCCAGTATTGGTTACCACGGAGAGTCTAATTTCCTGCGACCCGGATAGCGCGGCGGCAGCGGTGCGGGCGATAGTCAAGACCCAACAAGCCTTGCGAAATGATTTATCCCTGGCTACTACTGTGGGGGAGCGTCTGTTTCCGACAGCGGAAGCAGAAATGATTGCGGACTTGGTGCGCAGGGACTTGCCCTATTACGATCCTGTGATAACCGAGGAATCGGTTGATGGTGTGAACAATTTCGCCAAACACGTCGGCTTGTTGTCCGCCGACGTGCCCTACGAGCAGGTGGTTGCAACCCAGTTTGCCGGGTTGTGGGGTGGGTAGCCAACGAACCTCGGCACTATCCGCAGGCGCCCCCAAGGCCGCAACCGCTTACTCCGATATATCCCAACCTATCCAGTTGCAGAGGGCGCGACCCATTATAAGTTCCTTGTCGGCGTCGGACAGCCAAGGCAGCTCTTCGGTAAACATGGTGACGCATTGACGCCAGGAGCAGGGCATACGTGTGATGTCGGTGCCCCAAAACATGCGTTCCGGTCCAAAGGCGTCGTAAATCCGGTGCAGGTAGTCGTGAATGTTGCTGAATGGGTAGGGGGCGCTGGAGTAGCTGGGCGCGCCGGTGGCCTTGATAGCCACGTTGGGGTGCCTGGCCAAGGCTAGCAGGTCCGGCAGGTTAGCCCACCCTGCTTCGTCCTGGGCCCCGCGGGTGCGTCCCAAGTGATCGACGATCAGCCGCACACCGGGATGACGCTCCGCAATCCGTCCCACCACGGGTAGAAAGCCTGACGCCATAAGGGCCACCGGTATCCCGGCCCCGGCCACCGCCGGCCAAAGCCAGTCCATCGTGCCGTCGGTGGGCCAATTTTCCTGACCGGCCCCTTGGAAGGAAAATCTCAGCCCCAGCATACCGGGGTTTTGCTTCCAATCGGGAACAAGGTCACGGCTCTCGGGCCGGTCCAGCGGGAAATTGCCCAGGATGGACAGCCGGTTGGGGTGCTGGCGGGCGGCTTCTATAGCCAACTGATTGGAGTTGGGGTCCCAACCCGGCGGGTGTATAACCGCTGCGTCAACCCCAGCTTCGTCCATCTCCTTGAGGAGGTCTTCCGCCAGGAAGGAAGTTATCTGCCGGTGGGCGGGGTTTGTCGGCAGTCCGGTTCCCCAGATGTGGACCTGCGCATCAACAATAAGCATTAAGGCCTCCTCAATCTTGGTCTGAAATCGGCTGCGCGGCCTGTGGAGGCCAGAGTACCACTTGCTGGTGGAAGTAACCAGTAAAGGATGGCATTGGTTGACGTCCTGAGCACACGGTAGACGGCGCCCATTGACCGTCTTCGAAAGGAAGCATAATATGGCCTTCGTTTTGAACAGTGGCGGCCCGCGACGCTAAATTCCGCCGGAGCGGATACAAGGTTGAGGAATAATAGAAAGAATGCAGAGGCAACTTGAAACAAATTCCGCATCCCCGGCTGCGGGACCGCGTGAGCCGCAAAGGCATGCCGCAGCCCGGACGGCCGGGGCGCTGCTGCTCCTGACGGCTATCGCAACCGTGGTATCCATCGTTACCCGGGTGGCGTCCGGGGCAGACCAGCCAACGCTTCTGGAATCGCTGGCCGCCATCGCCGCGAACAAAGAGCTTTACAGCATCGGCGGCATCGCCCGTTTCGCATCTGGGATTACGTTAATCGCCGGGGCGGGTTACGTGTTGAAGATATGGGCCGATGGCGGGCGATGGTCCGCGCCTACAGTTCCGGTCATTATGATTGCGTCTGGCATATTTACTGCTGTGTCAGGAGTGTGCGCCGTTGGACTGGCCTTTTCAGCGGAAGGCGTGAACGAGGCTTTTCTGACCGGCGTCGTCGGCCAAAGCCCGGTTGACCGTTCGACCGAGATGCTGGCATTTCTGAGATGGTTTACCGGGAAAGTGGGCTTCACAGTGGCCGGCCTGGCGTTGATGGGCTCCGCCGGCTATCACTGGAGGGTCGGCGGCAGGCTGAAGTACTTCGCGATTGCATCGGTGGCCGTTGGAGTTGCCATGCAGTTCATCTGGATTGACGCCGCCACCCCGGTGCACCGGATTTCCGGCGTTGCGTTTCTGGTGTGGCTACTGGCGATGGGCGGGATGCTCGTACTGGGCCGTGTCAAAGGACGCCTGCTGCCGCCGGGCCCGCGGGTCAAGTCGCAACGGCCGTGATTTGGGCCAAGGCCCGGGCGTAGGCGCAGTTCTCGCACGAAGGGTTGGACTCCGGGATGTCCGGGGAGTCCAATACCCGGACCATCTCGGACAGTTGCTCGTCAATCCAGCCGATGTTCCACTTGTAGGGCACCAGGGTCTCCTGGAAGAGCAACTGCCCATTGAAGGACGGCGCGTTACGGTCGGCGTTGCAAACGTAGAAGTAGCCGACGGGCCACACGTGGAAGCCCATCTTGGTCAGCAGGTAGGCGTAAACGTCCAACTGGACTTTGTAGGCTTGGTGGTGGACGTTGGACAGATACTGCCAAGTTGAAACCGGCCTGCGCCCAGCCTGAGACTTGTAATCGACAATAATCAACCGGCCCGTAGGTTTATGTAGCCAGACGTCGTCCACTCCCCCGTGCAATACGATGTTGCCTTCCTCGATTTTGAACTCCAAGCCGGAGTGTAACGAGTCCCGCCACTTGTCAAGGTCCGGGTGTTGGAAGGGCACAATGTCGTCCAGGCCGGACCGTTTGAAGATGCGATGCGGCTGCCCGGCTTTCCGGCAAGCGTCGAACTCTCTCTTGAGCAACAGGTCGGTGGTCTCGTTCAACGACCATCCCGGCGTGGAGGGGGAAATCACTCCCTTTACCCGGTCCAAGTAAAAGCACCTTCTGCACAGCAGAAAATCGTTGAACTTACTGCGGCTCAGCCGGAAGGGGATTTCCTGGTTGGGGGTGTAGATGGAAGAAGCACGGGACCGAATCCCCCGGGCGTCGACAGGGTCTCCCCGTTCGTTCCTCTTGATACTGATCATCCAGACGCCTCCCTCCGTATGGTAAGACTATCGCAAATTGTTCATGCAAGCCAGTGTCCAGTGGTCAATCCATTTTTATACGGGAGTTTCTCCGGCTTCAGGATATTCGAAATAAGCGCATTCCCAGTTGGTATAGTCATTGCGGGAATATGAGCCAATTTGCTATATTTACTCGTGAATCATCCGGCGTGGGACCGTCTGGGGACAGGCTTACTAAACGGGGCTTGAAAGCCAAAGAGGGTTGCGGATTCTGGAACCCTCTTTGGCCGCCGAATTGGGCGGCGCCGCTTGGAACAATGACACGATTGGTCCGGTTACGAGGTCTTGGAGGGGTAAAATGGCGATTGAAGCTGAACGGGATGGCACCACCTTGATAGCAAGGACTGACGGCAGGGTTGACGGCGCCAATGCTCGGGCGTTTCAGGACGAGTTGGAAACTATGATTGACGAGAATGACCGGACGGTCATTCTCGACCTGCAGAGGCTCCTTTACATCAGCAGCGCCGGTCTCAGGGTAATCCTGCTTACAGCCAAGGCCTTGGACAGGCAGGAAGTCAAGTTCGCAGTCTGTTCCTTGACGGACCCAGTGCAGGAGGTTTTCAAGGTCAGCGGGTTCGACAAGATCATCCGGGTGCACCCATCCCTGTCGGAGGCGAAAGCCGCCCTTCAAGGCTGAATGCACCTCAGGCCGCTGCATGGCGTCCGACGCCATGCAGCTTCGTCAACCCCGCCGCGGCCCCTCGCTGGAATCGCTCTCGAACCGGCCGATGAGTTCCCCAGCTTCACGCTCGCGGGGCATCCTGGCCATTGTTATAGCGTTGGGAAGCACGATTCCACCGGAGAAGACCAGCCTCATCGCGTCCTCCACGGTCAAGTCTGTCTCCATAACATCGTCTTCGATGATGAAGGCCATGTTGCCCGATGTCGGATTGGGCACGGTCGGAATGTAAATGATCACCAAGGACTGGCCGGTATCAGCTGCATAAGCCCGTCCGGTAACAAAACCCATGGCCACCATGCCTTCCCTCGGCCATTCGATGAACACTACCCGGGTGAAGCGATACTGGGATGTTAAAGTTGTAGTAGCCTGTTGGGTTACTCCGTAAACCGTCTTCACCACTGGGATGCGGTTCATAAGCGCATCCTTCCAGTTCATCACCTTCCTGCCGCCCCGGGTGGAGATCACTAGTCCAATCACGTAGAAGATGACGATTCCCACTAGAATGCCTATGCCTGGAAAGTCCCAAGGTTTTTCGGAAACGAAAGCCAAAGGCCGGACGAAACTGTCTGCATAGCCGATGACGAACAATAGAACGATAACCGTGACCAGCAGGGGCACCAACTCCATAAGGCCGGACAAAGTTTTACCTTGGACATGGCCCCCAACCCGATGAAATACATTGGGCTGCCGGGGGGTCGATCCGTTTATGCCGGGTTTCTCCTCGTTAGCACTCACCGCTACGCTTGCCCCTTAATAAACTAAGCTTCCCATTCAATCCCTCATCCGGTTTCATCCTAAGTCCCGAAGAATGTACTTTCAAGGGCAACGCACCTCTTACTTCAAACAAAACGCAACAACCCAGTCTACGAGGTTGCCGCGTTTGCCGCAGGAGCAATACCGGATATTGCCCGGCTAATCGTCAGAAGTGAAGACGGTCTCCAGCTTGGCGGAACTGTCGAAGAAGTGCTGCAAGCTCTGGTTGACCCTGAAGAAGATGTCGGCCCGCAACTGATCGCCGGTGGCGTTCTTGGAGATGCCGTCGCCGGACAGCAGGTCCAGAGTGTTGAGGGTGTGGGTGCGGTCTGCGCCGCCGTTGTCCTTGGTGTTGGCTATGAGCTCCCGCCAGTCTTCCACGCTCATTTCCAGGAAGAAGTCGGCGTCAATCAGGTCGTAGTCGGTGCCCTCTTTAACTTCGGAACACTCGAAAGCCTCGAAGGTCACTACAAAGACCATCTCTCCCACTTTCACACCCATGACGGCGTCCACCGAACCGATGCGGCGGAATTCGGGATCGTTGTTGACCAGTTGCTGCAAACCTTGAAACCACTCTACCGATGGGAAAACCAGAGCCTCCGCCCCGTGGGCGCTCATCTGCTACCTCCTGGTATTTGGTGATGCCGGTGACAGGCTGGCCTGCTACTCTTTGAAGTAAGGCTCGCCTTTTTCCTTCGCTTGGCTGAAGGGGACCAGTCTGTTCATGTGATAGTCCGGGTCGGAATTTGCGGGCGCGTTGGCCAAGGCTTGGTCCACCATTTTGAAGTACTTGGGGTCAAGTTGCGCCAACTTGTCTGACTCCGACCGTACATAGGCCACCCGGGACATGATCCGTTGCAGGCGGCCGTCCTCGCATAGCCGGCAACCCGACGGGGCCGGCGAGTTCATGGAGCGCAGGAACACGCTGTTGACTCCGCCACAGTCCAAGCAGCGGTACTCGTAAATGGGCACGACAGTATCCTCAGGCCGGCGTAGCTTCTTCCCTTCGGAGGTAGACAGCCAGGTCCGAATTAAGATTTGCTTCTGTCTTGGGGATGCCAACCCACTTCATGCGGGCCAAGTATTGCTCTATGAACCGTTGCTGGAGGCCTTTGACCACTTCCATACCGGCGGTCATGTTGGCGACGCCGCCGCCGAATATGATGGCCAACGCCTCCCAAAGGACGGGGTCCTGCATTTCCTGGCTCAGGTCTCCCTCCACCGCCCGCATGAGGTTGTTCAGCCCCAAGCCAAAGCTTGGGTCACTGTTCTCCACGGCGTACTTCACGTGGGCCAGTCCATAGGCTACATGGCGGGCTTTGTCCTCCAAGCACTTGCGGAAAAGGTACTTCTCCGCCGGGCTTTGGGCATAGGCCTCGGCGTAGCGCAAGACCAATTGGGTGAGGGTCCCCCGGATTATGTAAAGGTATACCGCCACTTCGGTCCAACCGGCCCTGACTTCCATCAAGCGCCGGTTGAAGTGGCCCGGACTCTCCAAGCCCAACTTGCCGCCATTCGCCAGGGCGCGCTGCCGGAAGGCAACGAAATGGCGCCCAGTGTCGAAGATCTCAGTCGCCAGGAAAGCCTTGACCTCATAGTAGGCGTAGTTCATACGATGAAGCCACTGGCCGACTACGTCGGTCTCCAGCGAGGCCTGCTGGGCCAACTCGGTGCAGAGTTGCCGCATGGCAAGCTCAACGTCATCTGGCAAAGGAACCAAGTCATCCCAAGGAACATCGGCGTGGGCCATCCAACGCCTTTGAATAGCCTCTTCGTACAGGTCCGCGGCGTTGTCGGCCCATATATCCACCTTGGCGCTCAGCGCATATAGGTCCGTTCGGGGGATGCCGGGAATGGGGAAAGCGCCCCTGGGCCGGCGGGTCATATCGGTGCTGACCTCGGGGATGTCCCCGTAGACGCCGACTTGAAGGTCTCCTATGGTAAGACCGTGCTTGCCCGGCGGGACCTTTGTTCCCCATTGCAGAGTGTCATTCATCCAGTCCAAGCTTGGACTGGCCGGCGTTTCAGGGGTCTCGTTGGAGGACTCTGCGGACTGTTGGTCTTGAGGTTGTTCCGACTTCTCTTCCTCGTTTGTCGCCATCACATTCCTCGGAAGTGTTGCATGGGGCCGGATAAAGTAAGACCTCCCTTGAATATTCGCGGGAGGTCTTCAAATCGCATCGCGTGCGTGCTACGGAGCGGCGTTGTACGCCTCCATCAAAGCGGGGTTCACGCGGCCGTTGGCGATCCGGTCGTCAAAGCCTGCTGACTTGAGACGCTGGAAGTACTCTTTGGTTTGGCGCTGCCTGATAGCCATCAGAAGCTTCTGGCCCTCGTCAATCTTGTCCTTGCCGCCGCCCAGCAACACCGCCAAGGCTTGGCTGGTGAGCTGTTGCTGTCCCGCGGGGTTCTCTCCGCCGGCGCCGGTGGCTTGGCGGCTCTCGCCCTCGTCCAAGTAGCCGTGAATCTCTTCCCGGCGCTCCGGACTGAACTCGTTCATGTAGCGCAGGTGAAGCACGCCGATGGCGACGTGCCTGGCCTCGTCCTGGGCGCACCGGCGGTAGATGGCCTTCTCCGCTTCGTTGTAGGCCATCAACTCGCCCAGCCGGAACAGGGTCAGCACGTTGCCCTCTCCGGTAATGTGCAGCCGGGACGACAACTCGGTGAACTCGCGGGCGTTGTCGGTGCTGCCGCCCACCACGTCGCTGACACTGTCGATCATGCGCATAAGACCGCCGCCGTTGGCCAGAGCCCGCTTGCGGAACACGTCAAGGTGGCGGGACTCGTCCATTACCTGGGCCAGCAACACCAAACGGACCTCGTGGTAGTCGGGCGAAATGGAGGATATGAACCGACCCGGAACGTCGGATGCGATGAACTCCACCTGTGCGAAGAAGGTAGCCAACTGGCACTCGGCGGCCTCAATGTCATCGGGCAATGGCTGAAGGGTGTCCCACGGAATGTCAGTGGCGGAACTCCACTGCCGGGAAACGAACTCCTGATAGAGCTTGGTCAGGTTGTAGCCCCATACATCGCTCTTGGTCCGGAAGGTGTAAGCGCCGAATTGAGGCACATCACCCCTGGCGATGGAGCCTTCCACCCGGCCCGTGTTGTTCATGGAGAACTCGTTCACGCTTTCGCGGGTAACGGTTTCTTCGAGTTTGCTCAACCAGGAAAGGTCGAATCCCTGTTCTTTGGCTTGTTCCCAGTAGGAAGTCCGGTCCTGCACCGTGGCCATAACATCCACCTCTACGTCGTATACGAAAACGAAGCCCACAAAAGGGCCAAGGCTAATTAGCAAGGATAGTACGCGACCATGAAACCCTTGTCAACGTTCTGGGCGGAGCAGGTAGGGCCTTTTCATTTTCCGGTTTGGGTTACATGTTCCGGTTTGGGTTACATGGTTCCCGTCTTTCCCGCGCAGGCGGGAATCCATATAGTTTTGCTACGGGAAAGTTGCCATAGGCGGTGGTGCTGCTGGATTCCCGCTTTCGCGGGAAAGACGAGAGAATGAAAAGGCCCTGGCGGAGCAGGTAGGGCGATTGCAAAGTAAATGTCTGAATCAGGATTTGCCGGATTTGGTGATTTTCAGGATATTCCCAATCCTGAGTATCCTTTAATCTTGATAATCCTGATTCAGACATTTGCCACCGGTAAAGACTTTGCACATGCCCTGGCGGAGCAGGTAGCGTTCCGTTTCAGGTGGTCTGCCCGGCGGATACGGTACGGTGGATTCCCGCCTGCGCGGGAATGACGGGTTGGGTACTGCGACAAGTTTTGAGATAGTTTCTTAGTCAATGTCAATCGTCAGGATATAAACCGGCTCTATTGGCCGGTCTCCGGCCCCCCTTGGAACAACGGAGATGGCCTCGGCCACATCCTGGCCCTCGACCACCCTGCCGAAGATGGTGTGGGCGCGATTCAGGTGGGGAGTCAGGACGGTGGTAATGAAGAACTGGCTGCCGTTGGTGTTGGGCCCGGCGTTGGCCATGGCCAGAATTCCCGGCCGGTCAAAAACGAACATCGGGGCGAACTCGTCCTCAAAGGTATAGCCGGGGCCGGACGTCCCCGTTCCGGTCGGGTCCCCGCCTTGAATCATGAAGGCCGGGATGACCCGGTGGAAAATGGTCCCGTCATAAAACCCTTCCTCCGCGAGGAACACAAAGTTGTTCACCGTCTTGGGCGCGGGGCCGGGCAGAAGCTCCACCACGATGTCGCCCATGCTGGTCTTGATGGTCGCGGTGTAACTGCCGGCGGGGTCGATAGTCATTTCAGGCGGGCTGCCATACCGCTTGCGGGTGAGTCCCTCCGGCGTAGGCGGCGGGGCCAAGGTCTCTGCCGGGGACAGCGTTTCCGCCGGTTCGAAAGTTGCGGCGGGGGCCAAGGTCTCTGCCGGGGACAGCGTTTCCGCCGGAGCGAGTATGGCCGCCGGGGCCAGGGTCTCGGCCGGTGAGAAAGTAGATGCCGGAACCAGCGTTTCCGCCGGAGCGAATGTGGCCGCCGGGGCCAGCGTCTCAGCCGGAGCGGGGGTAGATGCCGGGGCCAACGTCTCCGCAGGGGCGAAAGTGGATGCTGGGGCCAGCGTCTCGGCCGGCGTGAACGTCACCGGCGGGGACAGCGTTTCCGCCAGGGCCAGGGTCTCGGCAGGAGCGAACGTCTCAGCGGGAGCTAACGTCTCCGCAGGAGCGAAGGTGGCTATAACACCGATGGCCTCCCCTGGGGAGTCGGCGTCGCAAGCGGAAACGGCAAATATTAAAAAGAGCGTCATCAGGGCGAGAGCGGTCATTTTTAATTGCATTAAGACCTCTTGGAAGAGTTTTCAGAGTCGGGTAATGATGGCCTGGGCAGATGTAATTGTCTGAATCAGGATTTACTGGATTTCAGGATTTCCAAGATGGACGCCTTTAGTCCTGCTAGTTCTGGTTCAGAGAGTTGCGTCCTGACCAGTTTTAGTCATACGTCCTCGCGTCTAATCGGTTGACCGCGAAGTGACAACGAAGGCAACGGCCGCGATGGCCGTCGAAACAACTACCGCCGCCATCGGCCTCCATAGAGCATGCTCGCCAAGGGCGGCATATACAAAACCGCCCGCTATTGCCAGTATGAAGACGCCGGCCTCTCCGATGTTGCGGGCGAGCTTTCCGGCCATATATACACAGGCCACCATACTGAGCGCTATCCAAGCCCACGACACCGGCGCAGGGAGCCAACCATATACCGGGATACTCACCAAGGCAAAACCGGTCCAAGCCCTTGGGAACAAATCAAACGCCAGATGGACCGCCACACCCAAGGCCACTCCCATGCTCAACCAACGCAAGGGCGTCCATCCGATCTTCGACGCGACGGCGTAAAGAATCAGCGGCAAAAACAGCCCGTGGGTGATAATCGAGCGATGCAGCAACAGGTCGGTCCTCTGATCGACGTCCGGGAAACGCTCTCCCACGAAAAGCCCCAACAGCAGGGCTATCAAGCCAACCAAGTACAACATTGTCCATCCATAAAGAGGGAGCGAGGGGGATTTCAGGTCTGGTTCAGATGTCTGTCCGTTGACATAGCCTCGGTTATCCCTTGCTTGATTATTCTGACCTCTTTTACCTGTATCAGGTCGAGTTTGCAATCGTTGCGGGGATATATATCAGGGCCTTTTCATTTTCTCGTCTTTCCCGCGCAGGCGGGAAACCATATAGTCTTGCCACGAGAAGGTTGCCGTAGGCGACGGTGATGTGGATTCCCGCTTTCGCGGGAAAGACGGGACCCACGTAACCCAAACCGGAAAATGAAAAGGCCCTGGGATATATATGGAGGAGATTGACAAGTCGGACCGCTTGCCCGGATAGACGCCCGGCCTTGCTGATGATAGCATCGGGCGTTAAGGGCACCGCGGCAGAGAATCACTTGGGACAGGCTACCACGTTGGACGAACTGCGCGACTATCAACAGGAACTCTTGGAAAGGGCGGAATCCGCCTTGCAGTCCCCCAAAGCGCGGGTCATGCTGCAATTGCCAACCGGCGGCGGCAAGACCCACATTGCCGGGGCGCTGCTGGCCCGTATGCTGGGGGGTGGCCGAAAGGCTGTCTGGCTGACTCACCGCGCGGAGTTGGCCGAGCAAACGCGCGGGATGCTGGCGGATGCCGGAGTATCGGCAATCAACAATCTCAATTGGGTCGTGGGTGACCAGGCCCCGCACCTTGCCAACGGCGTAGTCATACTTATGGCCCAGACCGTCGGCAGGCGCACCAGCAAGAGGCAAATCTGGGACAGCTATGGAAGCAACGACCTACTGGTAATAGATGAGGCGCATCACGCCTCCGCAGCAGGTTGGGAGCGGGCGATTGACCAGTGGCCCGGGAGAGTTCTCGGCTTGACGGCCACTCCGTGGCGGCTATCCAAAACGGAAGGTTTTAATCACCTGTTCAGAGAACTGCACTGCGGCCCTCAAGTCCACGAACTGCAATCCGATGGATGGCTGTGCACGGCACAAATGTTGATGCCGCCGGCGGAGGACATCATACGCGGCGGAAACATTACCGTCACCGGCGACTTCAACGAATCGGGAATCCTGGGGGCCAACCGCGACCATCCCGACGTCATGACGGCCGGGGCGCTCCGCTTCTGGCAAGCCCATGCCGCCGGACGCCAGACGGTTATCTACGCCATTTCCAAAGACCACGCTCACAATCTGACGGCGGTATTCAACGCCGCAGAAATCCCCACAACAATTATGCTGGACGACACGCCCCGTCAAGAACGTGACAGGGCCATAGAGGCCTTCCGTAACAGGACCGTCCGCGTACTGGTCAACGTAGCTATCGCCACCGAGGGGTTCGACCTGCCCGATGCTTCATGCGTAGTCCTTACTCGGCCAACCATGAGCTTGGGGCTTTATTTGCAGATGGTGGGCCGCGGCCTGCGTCCCAAAGCCAACGGCGGCGACTGTCTGATCCTCGACCTAGCGGGCAACGCCGAAATTCACGGGCTGCCGGACGAGAACCGGCAATGGTCACTATACCCTAGAGGGAACAATCCCCCCGGAGATGCACCGGTAGTCCGGTGCGAGAAATGCGACGGTGTTTCCCCCGCCGCCAGCCGTTTCTGCAATTACTGTCATGCGCCTTTCGGCAAGGACTGCTTGCGATGTGGAAAGTGGCGCGCCTTCGTGCGTTGGAGCTATGAAACTCACTGCGGAGACCTTCACGACCTAGTCTGCGACTATTGTCATTACGATGCCCATATCCAAAGCCATTTGCCGGTTATAATAGATGAGTTGAGAAAACTGGCCGAACTGGAAGATCCCCATGGTGATGAAGGTATGGTCACCGAACTGGATGACCTCGCGGATGAAGAGATGGCCATAGAACTGGACCTCGACGGGTCATCATTCCTTAGGAGTCTGTTAGAAGAGGAACGTCGGCGTATCGACGGTGGCGCCGAAGAGCGCAAGGAGGAACTGCGGTCTTTTATATCCGCCAGAGAATTGGAGTTGGCCGACGACGATAAAATCAACGAGATATATGAGAACTACGTCGTCAGCCTGCCGCTGTGGGAACGTCCCCGTCCCGGCCGACAAACGCACCTCCTTTACGGCGAATGGGAAGGGGATATGAAGCAAGAGCTTACCGCCAAAAGGGATGAACTAGCCAAACTGGAAGCGCAGCCCGTGGACAAACAGGTAATCATCAACAATGCCAGAACACGCCTGCTACAATTGTTCGAGGGCGCAGCTAGAGACGCGGGACTACTTCCACGGGAACGTATCAGAGAAGTCCCCGAGCGTCGGAAGCTTGCGGAAAACTTGCGCCCGGCTTCAACTGATACAGGCGAATGGATGACGTTAGTCCAGTTAGGAGAATGGGGTAAGGAGGAGTTCAGTAGAGTTAGGCCCCTACACTTTCAAGGGCCGCAGGGAAAAGAAACTTCCGTTACCAGTTGGACCCACCTTCTCTTCCAAACCGCTGAGTGGTTGATAAGGGAAGGTCTGCTAACTGAAAACACGGGAGCAGTCACAGTTGGGAATATGACCAAGAGATATTTGATTCACACAACGCCCGAGCATCCAAACGGACAAGCATCCAAGCAATTCAAACCTCTGTCAAATGGCTTATGGGTGGATTGTCAGTGGGATCCGAGGCAAATTATCCGGCGTTGCGCGGAACTGGTTGCCAAATTTGACCGGGATCCGGAGCAGTTTCGAGTTCTACTGCCCTAAAGTATGCCAACTACCAAAAAGATAATCATCATTGCCGGACCTAACGGCGCGGGAAAGACCACCTTCGCTATGGAATTCCTGCCGAACGAAGCGGACACCCTGACGTTTATCAACGCAGACCTGATCGCTGCCGGGCTGAACCCGCTTCAACCGGAGTCGGAGGCAATGCGAGCGGGCAGGCTGATGCTGAGCATGATCGACGACCGCCTTAGAATGGAAGAGAGCTTCGCTTTCGAGACCACCTTGAGCGGACGTGGCTACGCCCGCATGATTCCCCAATGGCGGGAACAGGGTTATTGGGTTAAACTGTACTTCCTGCGGCTCCCGGACCCGGAAGCGTCCATCGCCCGCGTTCGGCACCGGGTAATGCGTGGGGGCCATAACATTCCGGAGGAAGTAATTCGCCAGCGGTTTCAGAGGGGATGGGCGAACTTCAATTCCGTATATCGGGACTTGGTTGACGAGTGGGCCGTCTATAATAACTCCGGGGATAGCCCCGTGTTATTGGCAGAGGGAGGCAGGCAATGACTTCACAGAACGATCAAGGGCAGGCAAGAGCCAAAAGGCCGCGCGACCCGGACATGATAGGCGCAGAGGCGGCCATGCACAGGGCTGCCCAAAAAGCGCGGCGCAAATCTTTTGAGGCGGGCCTTCCGGTGGCCGTGTTCAAGGATGGCAAGGTTGTTTGGGAGTGGGCCGACGGCACCTACACGGACGAGCTTGAATATGACCCTGAGATGAAGAAGAAGGTTTAACACGCCGCCGGCAATGCCGTTAGGAAACGATTCTCAGACCAATCCCCAGCAGCGCCCCGGCAAAGAACCCCAATGTCAGGTCGTACAGGTCGCGGGACAGGGTGTCCTGCTTGTGCCAGTATGACCCCAGTTGGTACACGTACTGCACACTGGTCAATGCAATCCCCAGCGGTACGGAGCCTTGGGCAATCAGCAAAGCGCCGAGGCCTGCGCCAAGCCAATGGCATAGGTAATTTAACCAGTTCCTGCGCCAGTCTCTGGGACTCACCCTCTCTCACCCTCCTGTTGTTTTTCCTTCACCGTTCAAATGCTCCTCTGATGGGAAGTTCCCCAACCCGCTTACACCAGTACCTTCCGGTACGGTTCCAGAAGCAGGCGCACATCGGTGTCAACGTCGGAATCGACGTAGAAGGGTTCGAAGTCGGCGGCGCGGGTCCAGATGCGGGCGGCTTGGATGAGGGCGGCCCGCTCGACCGATGCGGGCCAGCGCAGGATGTAAACGCCGGAGCCGTCAGGATGCGCCGCGGGTAGGGCCCCGTTGAGGCCGCGGGTGACCGACAGGGCGTTCTCTTCGATACCGGCTACCAGCAACTGCTCCGCGCCGATGATCAAGGTCTGGCCGACGGCGAACTGGGCCCCGTCGCTGACGGTGATAGCCGCGCCGTCCGGGGTTACGGTGGCGTCATCGACCGCGGCGCCGCTACGCTCTTTGAACTCCCGGTAGCCCCAAGTCCCGTGCGCCCGGAAGCGCCGCTCTCCCTTGGTGAAACAGGCCTTAGGATTGGGGCGGCCCACGCGAAGCGAGGTATAGGGGCGGCCCCAATGCTCCGCCGGGTCGGCGTCGTATGGCTCAAGCCAATACTCCTCGGCCTTCCAATCGCGGCTGAAGGTGTTGTCGCCGTCCACATCCTCGGTCAAGGACGCCAACGACACCAAGTCCGGCACCGGCAGTCTCGGGCCGCCGCTGCCGTCAATCTCCAAGGTTTGAACGCGGGGGTAGAAGCGCCGGTTGCAGTAGTGGTCAACCCAGTCGGACACCGCCAGGAGGAGTTGAAACATTTCGTCGTCATCCCCGGAGCCGGACGCCGGGTCTTTGAGAAGGCTGTCGTCCTTTAACTTGGTGAGATCGCCGTATAGCGAACGGTACGCTTCGCGTGCCATATAAGTCTCCTGTAGAGAGTGCCCGTCAGAATGAAAGCGCCCACCCGCAGCCCGGCCCTCCTTCAGAGGGTAACTTTCAGGCAGAGGAAGATTTTCAGGTAAACTCCGTCCCTCTTAGGAGAAGGCCGGGATGAGGGCGACGGGCTAACTTTCCTCGGTGTACTGGATAAGTATTTTGTGTGGGATGTCGGGTGGGCGCCCCCGCCACCGGGCGCTGAGGACCTCGTCCCGCAGGCCGCGCGGTCCTTGGTCTTTCAGGAAGACCCGCGTGGACGCGGAGCCTTCGTCGGGCACCGCCAGAATGTCGATGCCCTTGCTTGGTTCGGTGATGATATTGTCGGCCTTGCCGAAGTAAAGTTCCAAAAGGTGGCGGCCGTCGCTGGCGTCCTGCAATACCTTGACCTGCACCAGCCTGGCCTTGTAACCCTTGGCGGGCGTCAACAACGTTTGCCGGTCCGTAGTGGCGCCAGACTCCACCTCTCGGACTTTAATGATGTAAGGGCGGCGGCGGACTCTCACACTCATCAGCTCTCCTCGGCGTACTCGACCATTATCTTGTGGACGCCCCTGGGAGGACTGCCGGCCCACCTGCCGCTGAGTTGCTCGTCCCGGAGTCCGCGGGGGCCTTCTTCCCTGAGATAAGTCCTCGTAGAAGCCTCTCCCAGGTCGGGAACATCCAGTACGTCCACTGCCTTGTCCGGGTTGCTGCTGATGGTCTCGCCCGCGCCGAAATAGACCTCGTACAAGTGACGGCCGTCGGCCCGCTCTTGAATGACCCTTACCCGCAGTATGCGGACCCTCTTTCCCTTGTTGGGGACGGCAATGTCCTCCCTGGTGTTCGATGTGTTGGAATCGTGGGCGTTGAGGAGCACGACGTAGGCGCGGCTGCGGGGCGTTACCCGGCGGGCGGACCGTCCAGCGGTACGGGGCGCGGTCATCGCAGCAGCCTGCCGACGCTGGCCCCGCCCAACCCGGCGATGGCGGCAAGGGATGCGGTGAGGGCATTTCCGTTGATGCCTTGGCTGAGAGCGTAGCCCTCCAGCCCGCCGATGGTGATAATCGCCAACCCGGCGACGACGGGGTAGGCCTTGGCGGCGGCTGACTGGGGCAGCGGCTTGAGAAAATTCATCCTAAACTCCCGGTGCATGTTCTATTAACCGCCGCTTCAGGCCAGCGGCACGTATTCGATGATTACCTTGCCCGACAGGGCTGCGGCGTTCCGGGCCAGAATCTTGCCGGTGACGTAGTCGTTGCCGCCCTCTCTCTTATCCCATTTCCTGGGAGCGCCGCCGTTGGTCCCGGCGCTGCTGTGGCGGTCGAACAATCCCACACTGTTCAGGTCAAGGCCGTCGATGATCTTGTTGCCGGTGGCGGTGGCGTCACCGGCTACGTCCACGTCCAGGACGGAAGACGTAGTGCCTCCGGCGGTCTCGATGTTCAAGACCACGTTAGTAACGACGCAATCGACGTCCTCGGGATTCTGGACGGCGAAGGCAAAGGCGTTGGCGTTGCCGCCTTCCAAGTCCATCACGATGTAGCGCTTCATTACGTAAGACGCCCCGTCACGGTTCGGGGACATCATGTTCTTGACGGTCTCGGCAACCGGGTCTGCTTGGCTGATAGTAGTCATAAGAATCCTCCTTCGGTTAATGCACCGCCGGGAGCGCGGAGTTCGCGGAGCTTTTTTGATGCACTGAAAAATCCCGAAAACTCGCCGGTCCCGGCGGTGAACAGGGGGGCTTAGACCCCGGTGATGTTGTACTGCAACGCGGTATGAGTGGCGGACGACCTGCTGCCGCTGCGTTCCTGGAGGGCGATGCGGAAGCTGACGACCATGATGTTCTGGCGTTTCTGAGGGTCCCGCACCGTTTCGATGGCCAACTCGCGCTTGAACCCAACCAGCCACTGGGTGCGGTTCAGAATGAGCAGCCGCCCGGTGGTGGCCGTGTTTCCGCTGTCGGTCACTTTGCCGTCGGCATCGGCCGGCCTCATCTGCTCGGAGACTATTACCGGGACGCCCTCGACCGCCCCCAACTGGCCGGTCAGGACGGTGGCTTGGGGTCCGAACTTGTCCAAGGTGCGGAAGTTGCTTATAGAGAGGGCGCGGATGTAGGTGTTGATGTCGCAGACGTACGCCACTTCCGAGGGGCGGACGCCGTACTTGCCAAGCTTGGCTCTCACCTCGTTGAACATGTCGTCGGATACCGCCGCTTGGTGGTTGTTGGCTTGGCCCCTGTTGTCCACCAAGGGCAGGTGGAGGATGCCGTCGAACCCCAACAGCCATTGGGCTTTCCCCGCGTCAGTGGGGGAGATGGTGGCGCCGTCGGCGTTGATGTTGTTCGTCCTGGTAGTGTCGGAGTTCAACAGCACATCGTCGATGACCTCGCGGGCGTTGCGCAGGAGACTGCGGCGCAGTTCCTCCATCATGGCGATGACGCCGTCCTCGTCCAGGTCGTAGGACCAAGGGACCTCGGCCACCAGCTCGTAGGCGGTCAGGGTTTGGCGAGCGGTGGTCAAAGCGGAGCCCCTTGCGGCGACGTTCTCGGTGCCGGGGTACCAGTTCACGTCGCCCAACTGGAGGGGAATCTGGAAAGGGTTGCTGGGCATTTGCACCGTGTTGAACAGCGGAGCAATGGAGGTTTCAAGATTCACGTCGTCCCAAAGGGCACGGGCCTCCTGGGTATCGACCAGTTCATCCCCTGCTCCGGCGGTGGTGGAGTCCATCGCCGCCTTGATGTTGCTTTGCCAGTCCTCCAGCATCCGGGGATGGAGCCCGGACGGGTCCCTGAGTTGAGCGTTCAGCAGGCTGCGGATGCAGGCCACGTCCAGCACATCCAACCCTTCATACTTGCCAAAGGCCACCCGCGGGCGGTCGCCGCCGGAAAACTTGGCCAGGATGGCCCGCTTTTCGCCATCCCGCCAAGCGTCCTGGGCCTTGGTCAACTGGGCGGCGATGCGGTCCAACTCCTCCTTCAACGGGGGTATGTCGGCGTCCATGCGCGATTGGTAGTACTCCCGCACGGATGCCACCTCCCGTTTGATAAGGTCCAAATCGTGTGCTCCGATGGTCATGTTGTCCTCCTTGCGTATAATGGTCCGAATCAGGATTCTCTACAGTTCTCTGCGACCCTTCCGTTAAAACGGACGTATTGAATCGCGCAGCGCCCTTACCACCTCATCCACCACCGTGTCCGATGGGATGGTCTGTCTCAGGTACTCTCCCAACAGGGGGGCTTGGTCCAAAGCCTTTCTCAAAGCGTGGCTGTTGGCTGGCACGGGCACCGCACTGGTTTCCAGCAACTCCTGCTCCAGAAAGCGGATTCCCAGAAAGGCCCCGGTCTTGTCGTTGCGCCGCTCTTCATAGCTCAGCGGCTTGAATCCCACCGAAACTCCCCGTTGGTAGCCGGACCGGTACAACAGGGCCACCTCCTGGGCGAACTCGGTGGGAGCGAACTTCATTCGTGCCAGAAGCCGGTGGGGTTCCCTCCAGACTTCCGCGGCGCGGCCTATGACCGGACGGGCGTAGTCGTGGGCCCACAGAAACACTGGATTGGCCAAGTACGAGTCAAGATGCCATCCCTCAGCGACAATGACATCACCGTGGCGGTCCACGTCGTCGGTGGAAATAATGAAAGACATTGGCTGGTCGCGGTCATCAGCGGCGGCGGTTACGTCGCTTTTCGTCCACTTATGCAGCAGGGGAGCATCACTCAAGCCCCTGCTGTAAGCGTCCAACGCTTCCAGGAGCCGCTCCCGGCCCCACAGTCCCAGATCGGTGTTGGTCAACCTATCACCTCCATTTTGCTATTTGCTCCAACGAAAAAGGGACAGGCCCGCGTTGGGGTCTGTCCCTCAAGCAAGTGCGGACGGCGGCTTGGCCGCCCGCGTCTCTCTTTTTTCGTTGATAAAAGGTTACGGAGGTGACTTCCGGTGTGTCAACCGTTCGCTGACACTTGTCTAAATCAGTCTGGAATCCTCCCGCCTTTCCGAGTCATGGTAATATGGACTGGCTATCCAAACCCCCAACTTTGCTTTAACGGAGATGCTGGAAGTGGAACTTGCCATCGGCGCCGACCATGCCGGATTCGAACTGAAAGAACAACTGGTACCGTGGATCCGGTCGCTGGGCCATGAGGTCGTGGACCTTGGCGCCCACGAACTGGACCCCGACGATGACTACCCCGACTTTGCGGCGGCGGTGGCCGAAGCGGTGCAGTCGGGCAGGTTCGAGAGGGGCATCGTCGTTTGTGGAAGCGGGGTAGGCGCGTCGATCACCGCCAACAAGGTGCCGGGCGTGCGGGCCTGCCTGTGCCACGACACTTACACCGCCCATCAAGGCGTCGAGCACGATCAGATGAACGTGGTGTGCTTGGGAGGGCGGGTAATCGGCATAGAGTTGTCGAAAGAAATCCTGACTGCTTTCCTTTCCGCCAACTTCATTCCGGAGCCAAGGTTTCAACGGCGGCTCGACAAGCTCATAGCGGTAGAGAAAGGGTTGCGAGGGGAATCCTCTGGCTAAGACCGGTCAAAGACATTGAAAAGCCCGGGCAATTACCCCGGGCTTCTTGTTAAAGAGATTTCAGTGAGCCATGTGACGCATTCAGGGCGGTGGTTCGTCAAATGACTCATTACGGGCTTGGGCTTCTCTTCGGCGAAGTTCCCACGCCATCCACTTTTCGCGTTCCTCCTCGCGGCCCTTCTCACGTCCTTCCCGCCGTACTTCTTCCATCAACTTTTTCGCTGCGGACCCGAATATCAACAATGACATCTTTCCTAACCCCTCCAATACGATGGCTGCAATAGAGGCAGTGCCGGCGGATGCGCCGTACACGTTGGTCAATGTCTGGAGTTGGCTATCACCGGTGATTAATTCTCTCCAGGACAACCACGTTAAAACGCCAACCAGTATCAGATAGATGGCGAAGTATATCAGCCAATACCAAGTGAAAAACCGCTCCAGTGTGTTCATCCACTAAGAATAAATGCTCTGCCCGTTACCGGAAGTTGTAAAGATCATTGCTGGTCCTTGAGCGGCGCTTCCTCAGTTAACTGTACAATTCCAATTACTTCACGAACTTGGGCAGTATTTTAGTCCCCATTATCTCCAGTTGGCCGATGGTCTCGTCGGCGGGGCACAGGGGCCGCACCACGAACTTCTGCGCCCCGGCGTCTATGTAGCTCTGGATGGTCTGGGCGACCTGCTCGGTGGTCCCGACCGCGCTGTATTCGGTGAAATGGGCGTCAGGCCGGTGCCGGGTAATGTAGTCGTAAGCCGTCGCAGCCGCTTCCTCGGTATCGTTGGCCACATAATAGCCCAACAGCACGCCGATATGGTCTTCCTCGATTTCCCTTCCGAACTCGGCGGCGGTGCTGAAGACGATATCCCTTCCTTCCTGGATTTCAGCGGGAGTGGCGCTGGAAACCAGCCAGCCGTCGCCCACGCGCCCGACTCTTCTTGCCGCGGCGGGGCTGCGTCCTCCGATCCAGACCGGGGTAGACGGCTTCAGGAAGGGCTTGGGAGTGATGGTGACGTTGTGGCAGGTGTAGAAAGCGCCTTCGTGAGTGACGTTCTCTTCCTCCCACAACCGGCGCATCAACCGGATGGCTTCGTCGGTGCGGGGGCCGCGGGCTTCCTGGGACACTCCGCAGGCCTCGTACTCCTCGGGCTCTTCCTGCCCCAGCCCCACGGCGGGGAAGAACCTTCCTTGGGACAGGTAGTCGAGGGTTGCGATCTGCTTGGCCAACACCACCGGGTTGCGCAGTGGCATGGCCAGTACGCTGGTGCCGAACTTCATCTTGTCGGAGTAGGCCGCCACCATCGACAGGGCGATCATTGGCTCCAAGCTGAACCGGTCGCTGACGATCCGGTCGCTCAGCCAGATGGAATCGTACCCGTAGCTGTCACCCAGGCCCACCAGTTCCTTCAAAAACCCGGGGTCATCGCCCCCTTGGCCGAATGCTCCGGGCACGTAACCGATGGCGATGCTCATAACCACTCCCTCTAAACCTGGATGAATCGCTGTTTGCGCCCGGCTATTATATAGCGAATCCATTGGAGGGACTACCGGGGTCGCCGCAATGTCGAAGAAGCGCTGCCGACACTGGAATCTCTTCAATTCGAGGCCCCTGGACCCTTTACCATCACCTCCGATCAACAACGCCGGAGGCTTGTAGAATTCACTGGGACCACCGGGTTGAAAATCGGAGACACTTCCCCGGTGGGGTTCTCACTACGTCACCTTCCCGACTCGTAAGGGGCCAAAGCTCAGGCCGGGAATATTTCCTCCGGCCGGAAGCTAAAGCCCTCGAACGTGGGTGAAGTCACGACATCGCCTTCCCTGTAGACTCCTGCTTCCACGAAATCGCCGCCATGCAACAACAGGACCCGCACGGTTCGGGCTTCGGGGTCCACCGGCCAATACTCTTTTACGCCGCTCCTGGCGTATAACGCTCGTTTGGCCGTCAGGTCGCGTCGGGTCGTGGACGGGGAGTGAATTTCGACCACCAAGTCCGGCGCACCCTGGATGTTGAGACGGGTGATGATGCCCATACGTTCCCTGGAGATGAACAACAGGTCCGGCTCCACGGTGTCCGTGTCCGACAGCACAACGTCGGTGGGGGCGTGGAAGACTACTCCCAGGTTTCTTTCTTGCACAAATTGCTTCATACGCGGGAAGAGTTCCCCTGAAATCATCTGGTGTGCAATATTGGGCGATGGCATCCTGAACAACTCCCCGTCAATCAACTCCCATCGCTCGTCGTCGGGGGTCTTGGCGTAGTCCTCGTAGGTTAGCTTGGTCTTTGGTCTGGGGCTGACCATCTTTGCCCTCCGGTGGAACAGTATATTCTAAATTGGCTATTCGTCCGTTGCGGCTTCGTGCGGCCATGCTTCCCACAAATCAATGTCTTTAAGCTCACCGAACTCCATCGCGCTTCTCCGATGGGACATGGGTCTAAGTCATTTTATCAAAGTGCTTCAGGTTGAGAGGAAATCCACGTCACCCGTCTACAAAGTCGAGCTAAGGAACGTACCCTCTCTCCCTGACCAAGTAGGAGTGACTGAGAGTTGTAGCGAAGAAGAAAGAGAAGGTTCACCCTATAGCCTCCAACCCCGCCTCCGCCCTAGCGTCGTTGATGTGCTCCAGAACCCTTACCTCCAGGGGCGCGAGTTCGTAACCGATGTCGGCCAGCATCCGGCTGTTGTCCACCAAGTAGATGTGGGGCACGGCTTGGTCGCCGGTGGTTATGTCGGCGTCGGGGATGAACTTCCTGACCATATCGGCCATATCGCCGATGGTGGCCAGGTGACCGCCGCTTATGTAAATCCGGTGGTTCAGACGGTCGCTCAGCGACGCACGGACGAAAATCTCCGCCGCGTCCTCGGCGTGAATCATCGGCGAAGGTTCGTCTCGGTGGTAGGGCATACTGATGGGCTGGCCCACCGCCGGCAGCGACATCAACAGGCCGCCGATTACCCCGGTCATGCCGGTGACCCGGCCGTGGCCGAACACGGTGCAGATCCGTATACCCACTATGTCCAGACCATACCGGTCGATGTACCTCCCGGCGGCAAAGTCGTTGGCCGCCTTGGTCATCCCGTACACGTTAACCGGCGCGGAGAGGTCGTCCTCGTTCACCGGGCGATCCCCGAAGGTCTCCTGTACCCCGAAAGTAGCTATGGAACTAGCGTAGACCACCCGCTGCACGCCGGTCCAGCGGGCTACCTCGAACACGTTGTTGGTCCCTTGAATGTTGACCAACATACCGAAGTGGGGCCGCTCCTCGGTATCCGGGGGGAGCAAAGCGGCCATGTGGATGACCCTGTCAACTTGGTGAGTATTGATCGCGTCCAACAGGTGGGGCATCTGCATTATGTCGCCCCGGTAGAACCGCAGCCGGTCCAAGTATGGTTGCAGGTTGGCTCGCGGAGGAGCCAGGTCGAAGCAGACTACGTCCTCGCCGCGTTCGACCAGTTTGCGAACAATGCGGTTGCCGATGAAGCCGGTTGCGCCGGTTACCATGACGGACATGAAGACCTCTCCCAAAGGCCGCCCGCTCTCTCCCGACAAGAATTACTGGAGCAGGCGGCAAGCGGTTTGATGTGACCAATCATACAAACGGGGTATAGCCGATGCAATGCGGCTTTGAGGGCCTCTCGCGAAAAAGACCGCCGGCCTACAACGGACGCTTGGCCGGTATCCCTGGACGGCGGGGAAACCTCTCCGCCGTCGGTGCTACTTTTTCCACGGCAACCACCACCCGGTTGTCGGTCAGACCGGTTACGTCTACTTGGTGGACCTGCGGCGCGGCCCCGCCCAATGTCCGCAGGGCGTTTGAAGCTTGGGCAATCTCTGCCGCCATGCTTCCGTGTTTCAGCGTTACCACCGTTCCACCAACCCGGCAAAAGGGCAACGTGTACTCGGCCAGGATAGGGAGCCGGGCCAGCCCCCGCGCCAATACAACATCGAAGTTCTCGCGGAGGCAGGGCTGGTGAGCCAATGTTTCGGCCCTTCCGGTGTGTACTTCTACATCTCGAATCCTCATGATTGAGACCAATTCCTTCAAAAAGTCGGCTTTCTTTCCAACCGATTCGACCAACGCCAATTCGGTCTCCGGGAAGACCATCTTCAGCGGCAATCCAGGGAACCCCGCTCCAGCGCCGACGTCGATGACCTTCCGTGAGACGCTTGTACACATCGGCGCAGCCAGTACCACGGTAAGCGAGTCCAGGAAATGTTTGACTTGCACCTCTTCCAGCCCGGTGATCCTGGTGAGGTTGATGCGTTGATTCCAGTCGGCCATGGTTTCATAGTAGGTCTGGAATTGGTCAAGCTGACCCTCGGTCAACCGGATGCCAAGCTCCTCAGAACCCTTAACCAGTATTTGCATTTGATGCATCATCGTTCGGAATTATACCCGTTACGGAGGGAGTCTCGAACGGAAATCGAATTGACAGCCCCATAGGCTGCCCGTAGAATTAGCACCAGTCTCAGAAAACTGTGCATTCCAGTCGCCCGGCCCCTTTGTCAGAGGCACCGCCTTTCGATTGACCGGCCAAGCTGGACTGCGACCGGAAGGAAAAGATGGCTACCAGAGCGTACCTGTTAGTGGAAACCGCAGTGGGCAAGACCAGAGACGTGGCCATAACGCTGCGGAACTTGGAGAACATCGAATCGGTTGACGTTGTGACCGGCCCCTACGACATAATCGCAGTGGTCAGCGCCGAAGATATGTCTGTGGTTGGCAACGTAGTGACCGACAATATCCATACCGTGACCGGCGTCGTCCGAACGGTTACCTGCGTCGCCGTGGGTAGTTGAACGCTTCGGCTTAACAATTTGCCAACGACTTTCGCCAGCGAAAAACACCAACCCGCCCCCAGCAATCTCCTCAGCATTCCATAAAGGAGCGCCGCCGTGGACTTCAGGTTTACCTCAGAGGACGAAGCCTTCCGCCAGGAAGTGGCTGAATTTATCCAAGAGGAACTACCGGCCCATTGGGAAGGCGAAGGCCGCTATCCCGAGGAGAGCGACTGGGACTTCGCGCTGGAAATACGCAAGAAGATGGCTGACCGCGGTTGGCTGACCATGCACTGGCCCGAGGAGTACGGCGGGCAAGCGGCATCCCAAATACGGTCAGCTATCTTCAGCGAAGAGTTGACCTACAACCGCGCCCCGGGCAGGGACATCTTCGGTGTGCGGATGCTGGGGCCGACGCTGATGATCCACGGCTCGGAGGAGCAAAGGCGCGCGCATCTGCCTCCAGTGGCCCGGGGCGAGATCCAGTGGTGCCAAGGCTATAGCGAGCCCCAGTCGGGTTCCGACCTGGCTTCCCTTTCCACCCGCGCGGTGGTTGACGGCGACGACTTTGTCATAAACGGCAGCAAAATCTGGACCAGCATGGCCCACCGGGCCGATTGGATTATGCTGCTTACGCGCACCGACCCGGAAGCGCCCAAGCACCGGGGCATCAGCTTCGTGCTGGTGGACATGAAAACGCCCGGCGTACAGGTGCGGCCCATCGTAAACATGGCCAACCGGCACGAGTTTAACGAAGTCATCTTCGACAATGTCCGGGTCCCCAGGAACAACGTGGTGGGCGAGGAAAACCGCGGTTGGTACGTGGCGGTCACTCTCTTGGACTTTGAGCGGTCCGGCATCGACTACTCCGCCAGCGCCCGCCGTTTGTTGGGGGAGACATTGGAGTACGCCACCGAGACCAAGCGCAACGGGCGGCCTCTAACCGAGACGGGCTGGGTGCGGAACGCCTTGGCGGACCGGTTCATCGAGTGCGAAGTCGCCAGGCTCATGGCCTACAACGTCGCCTACATGCAGGGGCAGGGGTTGGTGCCCAATAAAGAGGCCTCGATGAGCAAGGTATTCGGCAGTGAGACCGTACAAAGAGTAACCAACACCAGTATGGACGTTCTGGGCATGTACGGCGCCCTGACCCGTTCCGAAAAGTGGGCGCCCCTTATGGGCCGGATCCAGGAGCATTGGATGAGTTCCTTCTCCGGCACCATCGCCGCCGGCACTTCCGAGGTGCAGCGGAACATCATCGCTTCCCGCGGGCTGGGCTTGCCCAGAGGCTAACATGCAGGTTGGCCCTAGTCTGCGACCAGGGCCAGAACCTCGTCTTTGTTCAGTTCCAGCAGGGCTTCCTTGCAGCGGCTGATCATGCGGAAAATGGTCCGCTCCGTCACCGAAAACTTCATGGCCGCTTCCTCTGCCGTCAAGCCCTCCGACTCCACGGTCCTCCACACCTTCATGTCCTTCGCTGTTCGCCGGAGCCGTTGGTACCAGACCGGATCGTCGTACCTGCACCGGGACAGGGGGCAGACAAGGCAGGATGACGATACTTCGCAGCCAGTGTCTTCGTAGTGGTAATATTCCGAATCGACGTCCGCCTGGGTGATGACCGTCGCTGCATTCGCCATAACCGTCCTCCGAAACATGCGTTCTAATCTATGCGGCAAATTATAGAACGCACGTTCTCAGGCAGTCAATAGTTTTGAGGACGATTTCAAGGGAATTCAGAACAGGTGTTTCTATTGCAGGTCAGTAACATTGCCCAGCCTGACCTAATGACTTGGGATGACACACAGCCAACAACAGCGTACTGTTATTGGCTCAGGTTCTGTACAACACGGTTGAAGTCAAAAAGGAAATTGAGCATTAATGGTAGGCTTAGTGAAACGTGGAAAATTGCGGCTATGGGAACATAATGTGATAATGAGTCAAGGTGGTCGCCGAGGAAGCCGTAGAATGCGGCGTCACCAATTATTTCAAAGATTTGAACACGCCCATGACCAAGTGCAATGAGTAGCCCCAAGTGCATTCGCAAGAGGCAGGGGAATCTAGGGAGTCAAACTGCCCAAAAAATACCGAATCGAGTAAGATCATGCTGTTGGAACCACTGATAAATGCCATCGAGACACTCAAGGAGCGCATTCGAGTTCACGGCGACACTTTGCGAGGAAACGAAACACGCACTCGCATGGCCCTTATCGACCCATTACTAACTACACTAGGGTGGGATACTTCAGATCCTAGCCTAGTGCTACCGGAATACACTGCTGGTAACGGTCGAGCCGACTATGCCCTTTTGCGACCAAACGGCAAACCTGCAGCATTGGTCGAAACTAAGAAGTTGGGTGAGGTGTTAAGTCAGCACAGAGACCAAATGCTAACTTACTCCAATACCGAAGGTGTACCCTATGTCGGATTGACTGAAGGCAACCAATGGGAATTCTACGAGGTGTTCAAACCTAGGCCTCTGGAGGAACGGCGCATTCTACAACTTAGCATCTCTGAGTTGCCAGCCTACGAATGTGCGCTAAGGTTGTTATTGCTTTGGCGGCACAACCTTGGCAGTAATCGCCCGTCATTGGCAAATGGGCCAGCACTGGTCGACCCTCCGTCCGAGGAAGCGGTAGTTAATCCACCAACCGAGCATCGAGAGACACCAGCACATATTGTCATTCATGGAACAGGATGGACACCTATCTCTCAAGTCACTCCGAGCCCAGGAGACAGCCCGCCAAAAGCCATTAGATTCAATCAAGGCTCCGATATCGAAATCCACCAGTGGAATCATGTATTGACGCATACCATCGAATGGCTTTGCCGCGAAGGAAAACTGACTTCCCAGAATATACCCATAGCAACGGGGAAAATTCGAAACTTGGCAGCTGCTTCGCCAACACATCGGAACGGAACAAGCTTCAAGAACATTTACAAGACTTCAAATGGCATATTCATCGAAACCAAGCACTCTTCAAAGGATTGCATTGCACATACTGTATTGCTTCTGAACAAACTGGCAGTGGATGTGGCCGCCGTAGAAGTACGTTTCGATGCAAAATAATCGTGGCAGGCCCAAAAGATATACGTCGCCAAAATTTAGGCCGACCCACACCGTGTTACTCTCGGATTACTCCGTAGTCTTTGGTTTCCTTTGTCCAATGACCTTCCGAGTTGGTGCGGGCGCTCAAGGCTAGCCGTCGGCAGTTTGTATAGAAAACCAAAGCTTTCGTTTGAGAGGTGAAAAGGAGTACGGGTCTTGCTAACACCTAAACGCCGGCAGGACCTCTTTCCCGAACAGCTCGACTGCTCTCAGGGAGTCTTCGTTAGGCATACCGGGCCATTGGCAGCGGAGGACGAGTTCGTCCACGCCCAGCGCTTGGTACTTCTTGATTTCCTCGATGCACTCCGCCGGGCTGCCGATGATGAACCGGCCCTCCAGGACCTGGTCGAAGGCCACGTCGATGCGGTCGGCCTGGGGAAGTTCCTGACTATGCCCCAGCGCGGCCCGGTCGCGGTACAGCCATTCCACGTGGGGGCGAGCAATGGCCACGGCTTCCTCCCGGGTTTCCGCTACGAACATCTCCCGCCAAGCTGAAATGAAGCCCCGTTTGCCGTTCTTTTCAGCGGCTTGGCGGTAGAGGCCTACCTGCCGCTCGATGGTGGGCAGGGTGGCGCGGGAACTGACCAGCCATCCGTCGGATTCCCGCGCAGCCCGCAAAATCCCTTGGTCCAAGTTGGCGGCTATGTATACCTTGGGGCGCTGCCCCGGCGCCAGGGCCCCGGCTCCGGGCACATCGTCCATATCAAAGTATCGTCCATGGTGGGTTACCCGCTCCTCAGTCCACAGCTTGTTCATCACCGCCATCACCTCGCGGAAGCGGGACAAACGTTCATTCTTGGGCACGCCAAAAGCGTTGAACTGGAAATCCCGCCACCCGAGGGCCGGCGCAAGCACAAAGTTGCCGCCGCAAATCACGTTGAGGGTCGAAATCTGCTCCGCCGCCTCTACCGGGTGGTACAGCGGCAGCAGCGCCACCATGCCCAACTCCACGCCGGGGGCCTCAGCCGCGGCCCTGGCCAGCAGCATCATGCCGTGGAAGTCGTTGTTCAGGTAACCCGCGCCGGTCCATAGCGAGTGGTATCCCAACTGATGGACCAAACGGGCCTTGGCCAGCCTCCCGTCCAACGCTTTTTGCCGCGGCTCGCCCGGCAAGTCCCCGCCGCCAAAATTTATGCCGAAGCGCATTGCGTCACTCCTTGGCTTCGCCGTAATTGGGACCAAGCGCGGGTCAACTGGCGTCCAGGACACCACGGGCGCCCACCACCGATCCGTTGGAAAACCTTACCGCGCCCTTCAGGTGTTTGAAGAACATGAACTTTTTCAATTGCACTGCAATACTGGAGGCGTTATCAGCTAAGTCAGGTGATACCAGCAGCTCCACTCCGTCCAGTTGAACGCTCTGGTAGATGGACACGTCCCGTCTCCCGATGTGAGTGTCGACCGACACCTCCAAAATGGGGCCGGATCAAGATGAACAGGACACAAGGTCAATGGCAGCCCGGCCCCCTTTGCGTTGGATGTGCGACACCGCGCTGTCGTCTACTATTATATTCATCGGTCCACCTCCTCTACGTGGTCAGTTATCAGTCGTCAATGGCTGACCATTGGTCACTGGCGACTGGTCACTGGACATTATCAAATGGTTGCGGGCCTCGATCGTCAACGGATGCACCAACTCGCCCCGGCTCATCCGGGCGACGGTCTCACGGGTCAAAAACTCCAGAACCGCCCGGTCCAAGCCTGCCTCGCGCCCCGACACGGGGGCCTCGAAAGCGAGCAATCGTATGACGTCCAAGTAAGGATAGGACGCTATCTTTTGAGGGTCCAGCTTGTCGGCCAGAAAGACCACTTTCCCCAAGTTATCCATCAAAGGATGGGCCGTGGTATGCCAGCGAACAGCGTTATAGATGGAGCAATCGTCCAAGCCGTCCTCCCGCCACAGCAACTCCGCTCCCACGGGGCCATGCAACAAAACCGGGACTTGTTGGTCGACCGCACCGACAGGCAGCCCCAACCGGGCCGCCTGCCGCAACAATTCCTTACCCGGCATTGCGCGGGCCACGTCGTGAGCCAAAGCTCCAAGGGCAGCCCGGTCCTCGTCCAAGCAATGCCGACGGGCCAGCGAGCGGGCAATCTCAACCACGCAAAATACGTGGGCCCGCAGGCTGCGCGGAAGGCTGTCTACGCGGTGGTATAGCAGCGGTGTCAACTTTCCGATGACGGGGTTATTCAATCTGCAACTGCCGGTTGTTGATGAGGCTTGGGCATCAACCCATGGCTCCCAAGGGCTGCCCCGCCAACAGGTGAAGATGAAGGTGCTCAATTTCCTGGCCCGAGTCCCGGCCTTGGTTCACCACCAGCCGGTACCCACCGTACACCACATCCTCCCGTCGGGCCATCTCCGCTGCCACCGTCAGCATGTGCCCCAATGTGGCGGACTGGTCTGCGGCAACGGAACCCAGAGCCGCAAGGTGGTTGTTGGGAATTATGAGAAGATGCACCGCGGCTTTGGGATTGATGTCACGCAAGACGAACACCAAGTCATCCCGGTGTATCGGGGCCGGGTGGCCAAGGTCCTGGGCCATGGTGCAAAAGATGCAATCGCTGGCGTTCATTCTGCGCTGCTGGCTCCTGCCTGGTAGTCCGGTCTTGGGTCAGGCCAAGCCCCGCTCCTGGTGTTGGAGGGCCAAGTCCTTGTGGAAGTTGGCATCACCGTAGTTGAGTTCCAGGACCTTTGCCCGCCT
Source organism: Dehalococcoidia bacterium (assembly GCA_965261795.1). Classification (GTDB taxonomy): domain Bacteria; phylum Chloroflexota; class Dehalococcoidia; order Lucifugimonadales; family UBA3495; genus CBDCFV01. The sequence continues at coordinate 1,775,559 of OZ253476.1, read as the reverse complement.
GGTGTAGAGTTGCAGGTCGTAGTCCTTGGTGAACCCCATTGCGCCGTGGCACTGGTGGGCTGTTGCGCATACCCTTTGGTAAGCCCCGCTGACCCACGCCTTCGCCACCGAGATTTCGCGTTCCGCAGGCATACCTTCGGCAACCCGCCACGCCGCTTGGTAGACGACGTTCCGGCTTCCTTCAACGTCGGTGGCCATCTGGGCGCAATGGTGTTGCACCGCTTGAAAACTGCCCACCGGGCGTCCGAATTGGGTGCGACCCTTTACGTACTCGACGGTCATGTCCAGCACGGCTTCAGCCCCGCCCAGCATCTCCAAGCACTTGCCGGCGGTAGCCCTTTCAATGGCCCGCTGCAAAACCGGCCAAGCTTGGTCCACTTCGCCCAAGGCCGAAGTTGCGGGGACGCTCACTTGGCCCAAGACCACTTCACACTGCCGGTCCTGAGCGATGGTGTTCATCTGGGTAACGTTCAGCCCGTTGGCCCCTGACGGGACCAGGAAAATAGTCAGGCCGCTGGCAGAGTCGCCGTCGCTGGACGTGCGTGCAACTACCAACAGCACATCGGCAACGTGGGCGTCGGGCACGAACAGCTTGGAGCCGTTCAGGACGTAGTTATCCCCCTGCCGCGTGGCGGTTGTCTCAATGCCCCACGGCTCGTAGGTGGCCGATGCTTCGGTCAAAGCCAGAGTCGTCAATAGTTGGCCGTCGCAAATCCGTGTCAGCAGGTCGCGTTTCTGCTCGTCGCTTCCGGCGTCCAGAACGGTCAGGCCTCCCAGCACCACGGTGGAAAAGAAGGGGCCGGGGCACAGAGAACGCCCCATTTCCTCCAGCAATACGGCCAAGTCAAGGAAGTCGCCGCCGGTGCCGCCGTAGGTCTCCGGGAATACCAACCCGGTCCAGCCCAGTCCGGCGACCTGCCTCCACAGGTCGTCCGTGTAGCCGCGGGAGTCTTCCTCCATGGCCCGCACCAAGCTCAGCGGGCATTCTTGAGACAAAAAGCCCTGGGAACTGGTGCGAAGCATCTGTTGGACTTCACTAAGCCCGAGATCCATGTACAGGCCTCCTGGAACGGTCGTTTAGTAGTCAGTTGAAAACCATCACCCAAGGGTGCGGACGAACGTATGCAAACGGTCCAGTGCGTTCTTCAGGTTTTCCTGGGAGTTGGCATAAGAGAGACGGATGTAACCCTGCCCGAATTTCCCGAATGCCGAGCCGGACAACAGCGCGACGCCGGCCTCGTTCATCGCCCGGTCTTCGAACTCTTCGCTGGTCAAGCCGGTGCCCTTGATGCTGGGGAAGGCGTAGAAAGCCCCCTCCGGCTCGGGGCAATTGATTCCCGGAATGCTGCGAAGGCCGTCGGTCACCAAGGTGCGCCGGCGGGTAAACTCTTCCACCATTTCCTGCACCGGGTCCTGGGGACCGTCCAAGGCGGCGATCGCCGCCCGTTGCGAGAAGGAGGCGGCGCAGGAAACGCTGTTGACTGCCAGTTTCACCACATGGGGGACCAAATCGTGGGGCATTATGCCGTATCCCAGTCTCCACCCGGTCATTGCGTAGCTCTTGGAGAAGCCGTCCAGAATGATGGTGCGCTGGGACATATCCGGGAACGCGGCTATGCTGTGATGCTCTCCGGTATACAAAATGTCTTTGTAAATTTCGTCGGCCAGCACGTACAAGCCATCCCTGGCCTTCACCAAGTTGGCAATAGTTTCCAATTCCTGGCTGGTCAACGCCGAGCCGCAGGGGTTCTCAGGGGAATTAAGTATGATCAACCGCGTCCGGCCGGTGATCTTCTCGGCCAAGTCGTTGAGGTCGGGGTGGAAGCCACTCTCCTCAAGCAACTGCATGGGGACTGGCGTAGCGCCGCAGAACCGTATCATCGACTCGTAAATTGGGAATCCTGGGTTGGGATAAATCACTTCCACGCCCGGCTCCGCCAACGCCAGCAGTACGTAGAACATGATGGGCTTGGCCCCGGGGGTCACCACCACCTGCCCAGGGTCGGTGTCGATACCACGTACCTCGCGACTGTTCCTCGCTATGGCTTCCCGCAACTCGGGCAAGCCCGGCGTGGGGCCGTAGTGAGTGTACCCTTGGCGCAACGCCTCAACGCCGGCTTCCACGATGTGCTTGGGCGTGTCAAAATCCGGCTCGCCGATCTCCAAGTGGATGATGTCCCTGCCCTGGGACTCCAAGGCCCGCGCCTTGGCTAATACTTCGAAGGCGGTCTCGGTGCCTAAGTCATTCATTCTTGCGGCGACGGTCATCTGTCCTCCAACCGAGGGGTGCTCGTGATTATTAAGTTTCCGAATCCAGGGGCCTGTCGGAGAATTGCTCTTGCGCCAAAATCAGAACTCCATCGGCATATGCTAAGGCTTCGTTTGCGTCCCCCTCTGAATACCGTTGCACGGAGCTTGACGCATCGGCCGGGCCATCAAAATATCTGGTTGCAAGATACATCCGGCCGATAAAACTGGCGCGGTCGTTAAAACGCTCAAACCCGGTATCGTAGTTAGCGCACTCGGCCAATAAATGTTCGATAGAATGAGTATGCGGGTTCCCTCCTCTGTGCAATATTAAAACCGCTTTTAAAGCAATCTCGACAGCTTGATTGCAGTGGAAGCAAGCCCAGTCCCAAATGCCGAGAGCCAAGGCGGCTTGCGCCACGCGACGGGAATCCAACGCCTGTCGTAGCCATTCTCCTGCCAGCGTCATTCAGTCTTGGAGTATACGCCCGGCTAGAAACGGCTGCGAGTGAAATCTACGATTTCGGCCGCGTATTGCATCGCCTGCTCCGCATCATCTTCGCCAAACCACAGATATGGGACGGCTCCGCGCGGCAGGGCGTCGGGGTACCTTGTTATGGCGTAATAGCGGTCGAGGTACTTCCCTATTTTGATAACTTGAGAGAATTCGGATTGGAATTCAGCGCACATTTGCGCCATTGCGCCTACGGATTCCGTCTCGCCTCGGCCAGAACCCGCATATATTAAGTAGCTCTCCAATGCTTGACCCGCCGCGGTACAACCTGCGAAACAAGCTCCGGCCCAGTGGCCGTCTAGGATGAGGGCGCGAGTAGCGCACAAAGATTTTTCCGCACGCTCAAACAGAGCTTGCGCAAACTCTGCTCGCGATACCCTGACCATTTCTCCAGAGACGCCTTCGATTAAATATTCCTGCACCATATTGGCTTTCCTGTTAGCTGCTTTTACAAAGTCTCCCCGTTCCGCCTATTGTCCTTGCGCTTGGTTCTGAGTGCGGACCGGCAGCCCGTAAATCTTTATGAAGCCCTCCGCCGAGGCATGGTCGAACTGGTCCTGGCGGTCGTAGGTGGCGAGGCCGTGCTGGTAAAGGGCTTGGGGCGCCTGCCGCCCCACCACGGTGCACGTCCCCTTATGCAGCCGCAACCGGATATCTCCCGTTACGAACCGTTGGGTGCTTTGCACGTATGCGTCCAGGTCGGCTCGGTGCGCCGTGTACCAAAGCCCGTTGTAAACAACGTCGGAGTATTCCTGGGCGATACGGGCCTTCGTCCGGGCCTGTTCCTTGGAGAGGGTCATGGTCTCCAGGGCCTTGTGGGCCGCGTGCAACGCCACCGCCGCCGGGGCCTCGTAAATCTCCCGGGACTTGATGCCGACCAGCCGGTTTTCCACGTGGTCTATCCGCCCCACGCCGTGGCTGCCGGCGAGGGCGTTCAAGTGCCTTATCATGTCCACGCCGGACATGGACTCGCCATCGACCGCCGTGGGAACCCCTGACTCAAAATGCAACTCTACGTATACCGGCTCGTCCGGGGCGGCGGACACCGGGTTGGTCCATGCGTAGGCGTCTTCCGGAGGCTCCAGCCAAGGGTCTTCCAGTTCTCCCGCCTCGACGCTGCGCCCCCAGAGGTTGTCGTCGGTGGAGAAACGGTTGTTCCGCACACTGACGGGCAGGTTGCGGGCTTGGGCGTATTCGATCTCATCGTCCCGGCTCATACCCCAGTCCCGGATGGGAGCAATTACCTGCAATTCAGGGTCCAAGGCTACAACTCCCACCTCCAGCCGGACTTGGTCGTTGCCCTTGCCGGTGCAGCCATGCGCCACCGCGTAGGCGCCGTATTGACGGGCCACTTCCACCAAGTACCGCGCTATGAGGGGCCTTCCCAGAGCGGTGGCCAAGGGGTATTGCTCCTCGTAGACCGTCCCGGCCTGAAGGCTGGGAATCAGGAACTCGTTGACCAGCGTTTCTTTACCGTCCACCGTTACAGCATCGGCCGCGCCAATGGACAGGGCGCGCTGGCGGATGGCTTCCAGTTCCACCATTCCCAAGTCGATGGTTAGGGTAATTATCTCCGCGTCATACTTTTCCTTGAGCCAAGGCACGGCCACTGTGGTGTCCAACCCCCCGCTGTAGGCGAGGACTATCCTGTTCTGGGTCATTTGATGTTCAAAAACTCCGATTAAGAGTTGTTTAGGGCTTCCAGAAATTGTTCTCTCGTGAGTCCAGCCTCGCGGATGATATCCCGAACCAAGCCACGCCCCAAGTTCTTGAGCCATGGAAAGGGACTGACACTGTGCGTCCGTCACAGTGCTGAAGATGAATGTGGCTTCCCCTCTGCCCAACGGTCTCGTATCCCACGTTGCGCAGGGCTTGAAGCACTTCCCTAGCCGTCAGGGTCGGAATTCGGCCCAACGATCTTCTACCGTAAGCCTTTGGACTCCGACAAATCTCTCGGAGACACCGACGTTGTTCTCCTCATATTCTAGTACCAGTCCGATAACTTCTTCCATGTTTTCCATAAGCTCTTCCAGTGTCAGCCCCTGGCTGAAGCAGGCACGGAGTTGCGGGGCTTCACCGACGAAATAACCATCTTCGTCCTTTTCCACCACTACGTAGAACTCGTGCTTTTTCATCGTTGCCACACGGCCGCACTTGTACACCCCAATGAAGTCGGCGTGGTTATCCAAGTCGTCGTCTTTCAGAGCGTGGTCAATAGCCTTGCGCATGTTTATGATTAGCTCGTCAAGCGTCCTACCATGGCTATGACACTTTCTCAGCTGGGGCGCCTTGCCGACAAAGCCCAGAGCATCGTCACTTTCAATCAGGACGTAGAATTCCCGCAACTCCATGTGGACGCCGCCTCTTGACCTTAGATCTTCCCCAGCGCGTCTCCCAACCGGCTGACGCCCTCGTCAATTTCCTCCCTGGTCACCGTCAAGGGCGGCATGAAGCGGATGGTGTGGGGACGGGGAGCGTTGAGCAGAAGTCCGACCTCATTGGAGTTGGTCAGGACCTGGCCGGATATATCCTGGTCAAAGTCCATTGCCGCCAGCAGTCCCTTGCCCCTGACCTCGGACACAAAGGAGTAGCGGCCCTTCAGCTCGTTCAACCGGGCCAGAAGGTGACCCTCCATTTCCTTTACGTGGCCAAGAATGTCGTTGTCGAGAAGATACTTGGTGCCGGCGTAGGCCGCAGCGGTGGTCAGCGCGTTGCCGCCGAAGGTCGAGCCGTGATCTCCGGGAACCAGGGCTTGGCAGTGCTCCTTCGACAGGAATGCGCCGATAGGCACGCCGTAGCCAAGCCCTTTGGCCAGCGTCATTACATCCGGCTCCACACCGTATTCCTGGTAGCCAAAGAGGCTGCCCAAGCGGCCCATGCCGGTCTGGACTTCATCCAGAATCAGCAGGATGCCCTGGCTGTCGCACCACTCGCGGACTCTTTGCAGATAGTCGTCGTCGGGGATAATCACGCCGGCCTCGCCCTGCACCGGCTCCACCATCACCGCCGCCGTGCGCTCGGTTGTTGCGTTCATGATGCCTTCAACGTCATTGAAGTCCACGTGAACGAAACCGGGCAGTAGAGGGGCGAAGTTCTCCTGGTAGTGGGGCTGTCCGGTGGCCGCCACTGTAGCTTGGGTCCGTCCGTGGAAGGAGTTGAAGGCCGTGATTACTTCGTAAGCGCCGTCGCGGTTCAGTTTGCCGTAGCGACGTGCAAGCTTGAGCGCCCCCTCATTGGCCTCGGCCCCGCTGTTGCAAAAGAACACCAAGTCCAAGCAGCTATTCTCGATGAGAGTTTCCGCCAGCCTGAGTTGAGGCACGGTGTAAAACTGGTTGGAGGTCTGAATGAGCGTGCCGGCCTGCTCAGAGATAGCTTGGGTGATTACCGGATGGCTGTGGCCCAACTGGTTCACTGCCCAACCGGCCACGAAGTCCAAGTATTCCTTCCCGTCGGCGTCCCAGACCTTGGTGCCTTCGCCCCGAACAATCACAACCGGCTGGCGCCGGACTGTCTGGGCGTAGTATTTATTTTCAACTGCAATCCATTCCCTGCTGCTTGTCATGGGTTCCTTCCTCCCAAATTTTCGCGTAGTCCTTTCAAGGCTTCCCTGAGATCGTCTACGGCTTCATCAAGCCCGTCAATCGCGTCTTCAACCGATTCCAATTCTTGCGATACTGACACCGGCAAAGAATCTGGTTGCGCGGCCGTTTCGTCCGGCGTCGCTTCGCCGCCCACGAGCATTGCCAACCCTTGCTCCAGGCTGTCGGCCATTACCACATCGCTACCATCGGCCAAGATAATCTTTTTTAACTCCGGAAAGGCCAAGCCCTCCGATTGTAAATACATGGGCTCCATGTAGAGTATGGTACCGGCCATTGGTATCACCAGCAGTTGACCCCGGATAACCTGGGACCCGGCGCCCTCCCAAAGGGTGAACTGCTGCGAAATTTGCTGGTCGTTTTCGATTCGTGCCTCAACTTGGCTGGGGCCGTCAACCTGCGGGTCGCCGGGCAACCGGAAGGCCATCAACTGCCCGTAGTTTGGGGGGTCGTTACGGGCGATCAGCCATCCCACCAAGTTCCTTTTCGCCCCGGCCGGGGTAAATGGCACCATCAGGACGAACTCGACCTCCGTTTCACCGGGCGTTTGCAGCATCAGGTATGAAGGGGTCACTAGAACGCCCCGTTTCCCGAACCGCGTCTCCAACGGAATCGCCCGTTGTTCCGCTTGATTGAAGAACACTTGAGGATCGGTAACGTGGTATCTCAAATATAGTTGGGCTTGAGCCGAAAACAGGTCGCGGGGATAGCGTATATGTTGTTTAAGGTCTGTGGGCATTTCGTCAAAGTCTCTGATCAAGTCCGGAAAGGCTTGCCGGTACATCATTAATAAAGGATCGTCCGGCTGAACCGCGTACATGTGCATCGTGCCGTTGTAGGCGTCTACGGAGACCTTGACGCTGTTGCGGATGTAGTTGAAACCTCCTTCTACCAGCCTGTCACTCCCATCCGCCGCTGGACTGCTGTAAGGTGTCGAGTACGGGTACCGGTCGGTGGTTGTATATGCGTCCTGAAGCCACCACAGTTTACCAGCTTGGTCCAATACGGGGTAGGGGTCGCCATCCAGTTCCAGAAACGGGGCTACGGCTCCGACTCTGGACTGTATATCCCTGCGGTATTGTATCCGGCTGTCCGGGGATATCTGGTCGCTAAGCAGGATGTTAACGTCCAGGAACTCCCACGCGTAAGCTATGCGCCTCAGCGTGGAACTCAGCAAAACGCCGCCGGTCCCGCCGTAATGCGACGGCCCGGCGCCGGGGTCCACTTCCGCCAGTTGACTGTTCACAATGGCAAACTCTACAGGGGACTCGCCGTAGTAGAGTTCCGGCCGTGTCACCGGGAACGCGCCCCGTATAGGTATGTCCTGCAACAGGAACTCGGGGCGGCCTTCTCCGGGGGTGAACCCGGTGGCGGGACTCATCGCGACGCCGTGGCCGTGGGTGTATTGCAGCCGTTGGTTCACCCAGTTGCGGGCGTCGACGGGCAGGTTCTCATGGTTCAACTCCCTTGCCGCCACCAGCACTTGGCGCAACTCGCCGTCTACCAGATACCTGTCCCAGTCCATGTTCAGGAAGTTGTAGTACAACTCCATAAACTGAAGCTGGTTGTAGGCGTCTTCCAACGGTTGCAGGTCCCATAACCGGATGTTGTCCAAGGTTGTTTTGCTGTCTCTCACCGCCTCGGGCGTTATCTTGGGATCCAACTCGAAGGTGAACTCCTGGAGAATGTCCAGTTGGTATGCGGCCCTGGTTGCTTCGATGTTGCGTTCGATGAAAATTCGCTCCCTCTCGAACTCGTTGGGGGCCACTTTGAACCGTTGAAAGAGAGACGGGTAAGCTATGTTGGCCAACAGGACAGCGATAACCCAAAGGCTGAACGCCCCGGCCATGAGCCGCACACCTCCCGCGTAGTCGCTGACGGCGAACCCGATGGCTGCCAAGAGCGCAATCCCGGTCAAAAGCCATAGGGCCGGCATCCTGGCGTTTATGTCGGTATAGGTAGCGCCGACAACTACGCCCGAGTCCGAGAGCACCAGTTCATAAATGTCCAGAACGTGGCCTGCGGCAATTGCCAGCATGAGGATGGCCCCCATGCCCGCAACGTGTCTCAACATTCGCGGGGCCATAACAAAGCCCACGCCCCTCAGTGCGTAGACCGCGATGTAAAGGCTCGACGAGAACACTGTTACGGTGACCGCCAACCCCAGGAACCAGCTTTGGATGAAGCGGAACATCCGCAGCGTCACGACGTAAAAGGATACGTCCATCCCGTATTGAGGGTCTGCTACACCGAAGGGAATCCTGTTAATGAACAGCAGGACAGTGTCCCAGTTGTTCATCGCGGTCGTCCCGAAGATGAAGCTGGAGATTAACGCCGTAAGGCCTGTTGCCGTAAACAGCAGCACCCAGAGCAGCCTTTGCGTATCCGCCGGTATCGTGAGCGTTAACGGCCCCTCGGAGAAGCGGAGGGTCAGCCAAACGCTGAATGTCAAGGCCAATAGCGCGAGTTGGGCGCCCGCGAGGAACATCAAGGTCTTGAGTAGGATTACCTTGGTGAATACGGAAGCAAACCCCAAGTGCCGGAACCACAGCCAGTCGGTGTAGGCGCCCCGGGCCCACTCCAGCGCCAGAACGACGATAAGGATAGCGGTGACAACCATGGTTGCCCGCCACAAGCGCTGCGCGTTAGCGGACGATATGCCAGGGGGTTTAGCCGCCGGAGGCGGGTCGGCATCGTTGGAGAGATTGTAGCTCATGCCTGAAGCCGCCTACCAGTACGCCGGGGATATGCTGACCCACTCCCCGGATGGGAGGCTGATAAGGGTATGTATTTCATTTGGGACTTTACGCAGTTGAACGTGAGACCGCATAGTAGGGTAGGCTTGCTCAAATACAAAACCGCTCCCAAATGCTCACTATCGGGCCCATTCCGTATCGGGCCCATTCCGTATCGGGCCCACTCCGTCATTCCGGCGCAGGCCGGAATCCAGGCGGGCCCCCATTCCGTCATTCCGGCGCAGGCCGGAATCCAAGCGGGCCCCCATTCCGTCATTCCGGCGCAGGCCGGAATCCAGGCGGGCCCCCATTCCGTCATTCCGGCGCAGGCCGGAATCCAGGCGGGCCCCCATTCCGTCATTCCGGCGCAGGCCGGAATCCAGGCGGGCCCCCATTCCGTCATTCCGGCGTAGGCCGGAATCCAGGGGCGGTGGGGCCGGTTCGTAGCTATAATCTCAATTTTACATACCCTTGTCAGCCGGATGGGAGGGGACTGGAGCGAGCGTCGTTCTCGCTATCCCTCTCGTCCCAACCTTCCCTCATGGAGAACGGACTCTTAAACATACCCTGAGCCGCTATCGGGCGGAAGGAGGAGAGAATCGGCTGACGATGGTGGTGCCGGTAGACTGACCCTTCAGGCAGTCCAAGAGGGCTCCCGGCCTGCGTCCGTCGATGATGTCCGCCACCGGGGCCCGCTCCAAGGCCCGCAAGCAAGCGGAGAGCTTGGGTATCATGCCGCCCTTGACCACACCGGAATGGAACAGCAGGTTGGCCCGCCGCTGGTCCAATCGCCGGATAACCCGGCCGTTGGCGTCCATGACCCCTTCCACATCGGTCAGGAATACCAGCCGGGTAGCGCCCATGGCGTGGGCCAATTCGCCGGCAACGGTATCGCCGTTGATATTCAACGGGCCTCCGGCGTGCTCCGATCCGTCCCGGCATTGCCTGGCCAGCGGCGCCACCATCGGGACGTAACCGCTGTCAAGCAACGCCTCCAGCGGGCTGCTGTTCACCCTCTGTATCTCACCCACGTAGCCCAACTCCGGGTTGGCGACGTAAGCTTCCAGCAGGTCGCCGTCGATACCGCTGATTCCGATGGACCGGCCGCCCAGGTCCTGCATCTGCGCCACCAGTTCCTTGTTGATGAGGCCGGTGAGTACGGCGACGACTATTTCCAAACTTGCGGCATCGGTGACCCTCAGCCCGTTGACGAACCGCGGCGGGATTCCCTGCTTCTGCATCCACTGGGAGATGACGCTGCCTCCGCCGTGGACTACTACGACGTTGACCCCGTCCCGTTGCAGCGTCACCAGATCTTTCAGGGTAGTGTCGTGACTACCCAGAGTGCTACCGCCGATTTTTATTACTACCGGTGGGGTAGACACCTTGTCCTCCGATAGACGCGCATGAGGTAGGAGATATGTGATGCCTTTACACCACAAGAGTGGTGAATGCTGCCAAATGACGCGCCGGTCTTCTCTTTCCACGGGCGCGAAGCAACTTCGTCACTTGATGGGAAGAGTGAAAGGTTTGCAATCACGGTAGAAGTGCACAGGGGCACGGCAATACCATTCACGGCAATACCATTGTAGGAACAGAGGGATCGTTGAGTACCTGTTTTGTTCCGCCGGTACCCGCCGGCGCAACGCCTCCGTTCCCTTCGCAGACGTTCAGGTAGTGTAAGCGCTGTTAATGATGACGTATTCCTCGGTCAGGTCACAGCCCCACGCGGTGGCTTCCCCATCCCCAATGTTCATCCGAACCCGGAAGGTCACCTCCGCTCCTCTCATCAACGCCACTACCGAGTCACGATGGAAGGGAACCGGCGCCCCAGCCTCCATAATGCAGACCCCGTTGACAAAAAGGTCTATCTTGCTCTCGTCGGCGGCCGCGCCGCTGCGTCCCACAGCCATCAATATGCGGCCCCAGTTGGGGTCTGACCCGTACACCGCCGACTTCACCAAGTTGGAAGAGGCGATGGTGCGGGCCGCCTTTCGAGCATCCTCGGTAGTGCGCGCTCCGTCTACCTCGACTATGATGAGCCTCGTCGCGCCCTCTCCGTCCCGGGCGGTCTCCCGCGCCAAGTGTACGCAGGCCTCCAGCAAGGCCTGCTCAAAGACCTTGGCGTCCTCACTGCCCTCAGTAATGGGAGTGTTCCCGGCCAAGCCGTTGGCCAGCACCACCAAGGTGTCGTTGGTGCTGGAGTCGCCGTCGACGGTCATCATATTAAACGACCGGTCGGCCACTTCCTTCAGCGTCCGCTCCAGGAACCCTTGGTCTACCGCGGCGTCGGTTGTTACGAAAGACAGCATGGTGGCCATGTTGGGATGAATCATGCCGGAGCCTTTGGCCGCCCCGCCGATGTGGGCCCGTTTACCGCCCACTTCGAAGGCAACGGCGACCTCTTTGGGCCGTGTATCGGTGGTCATCATGGCCCGGGCCAGGAAGTTGCCGCCGTCGTCGGACAACTCTATCTGCTCGATGCCTTCCCGAATCAGGGACATGGGAAGTTCGACGCCGATCACGCCGGTGCTGCACACCACCATCTCGTTTGGTTCAACGTCAAGGCGTTTGGCGGCCACGACTGCCATTTCCTTGGCATCCTTATAACCTTGATCGCCGACGCAGGTGTTGGCGATACCCGCGTTGACCACTATGCCGCGCATCGGCCCTTGGCTCAGGTGCTCCTGGGTCACCGCGACGGAGAAGGACCTGATGGTGCTGGTCGTGTAAACGCCGGCGGCGGCGCAGGGCGCTTCCGACAGTATCATCGCCAGGTCCAATTTGTCCTCGGAAAAGGTCTTCAACCCGGCGTAGGTCGCCCCAGCGCTGAATCCACGGGGGGTGGTGACCGTTCCGCCTTCTATGTATTCGATCGCACCAGCCATTACTAATCGGCCCTCGAATTTACGAAATCTGTTAGCGGGCCCGAAGGCCCCAACCCTGTAAGAGCAACGAGTATATCATAAGCCCTTTAACTAAACCCAAATGTGTAACAGCCAGTTGGGTCGTTCAGTTCAAGTCTTGCATGCGATCGATACTCCTCTGCAAGACGTCTGTGTTCCGAACAAAACCAAAGCCGCAAAAGTCACACATGAACGAAGTAACGCCTGTCGGATTCGGATTTCCGAAAACCGCGTGTCCTTGAGGGAAGGCTATGAGGTACTTCCACCCACAAGAAGGGCAACGTTTCCTCACGTCTTGTAGTGGCGGAAATCCTCGCTGAATAATGTAACGTACGTCTTGTATTAGGTCGAGCACCTGACTGGTATCCCGATAGCAGTCTTCTGGTCTTTGACGAATCGTCTTTTCAAAGATATGCGTTAGATGCCAGGTTTCAGTCCGAGTTGGAAATATATTCTCCATAGACCGAAGGCGAAAAGCAGGTTCTTCGCGAGCGAATGCCCGTTGCGAGGTGATCACAGACCAGAGAACTTTCGCAGCAGAGTAGATGTCTGAGTGAACCCCAATGGACGCATCGTTACCTGCCTCACATTCCGGTGACGTATAGTTGCGAGCGCCAACGTCCTCATCTGCAAGTGTGATCATTTCCCCATCCTGAATCTAGCAGATTCCGAAATCGATTAGGCGTATCGTCTTGTCAGGAAGAATTAGAATATTCTTGGGATTGATGTCCCGATGGACAATCGGAGGATTGTAGGTCTGACATACACTAATCGCTGAAACTATCCGCTCAAACAAATCGAGGCTATTTAGTCCGTCCCCGTAAAATGGGTTCGATCCTGAGAAGATAATACTGGCAAGAGTTCTCGCGCCTTCTTGATACTCCATAACGTAAAATTGAAAGTCATCGTCCGGCTCGGACTGATCAACCACTGGAACAATCGCCGGATGAGTCAAATTTTTCGCAACTTCGATCTCACGTCGGAATCGTTCTTGTGCTTGCTGTGACCCAATGTTGCGAAGTGCTTTTAGAGCATACTGGGGGCCTTCCGGATCATCCTTGCGAGTAACAAGCTCTACTACACCTTGGCCACCACTGCCCAAGGTGGTACCAACGGATCGCCAAGGCACGTTTTCTGGGATTCTCATACTTCAATTTCCTTAGTGTTGGGAGGTGCTTCACAGTAAGCAAGTTCCCATAGCAATTCAGTAGAGTGTAAGCCTTTTCTCCGATGGAGGCTTGGGCACCCGATTCCGCCTCCCATAAGCTGACAGGGGTATGTATTTCATTTGGGACTTTACGCAGTTGAACGTGAGACCGCATAGTAGGATAGGCTTGCTCAAATACAAAACCGCTCCCAAATGCTCACTATCGGGCCCATTCCGTATCGGGCCCACTCCGTCATTCCGGCGTAGGCCGGAATCCAGGCGGACCCATTCCGTCATTCCGGCGTAGGCCGGAATCCAGGCGGACCCATTCCGTCATTCCGGCGTAGGCCGGAATCCAGGCGGGCCCATTCCGTCATTCCGGCGCAGGCCGGAATCCAGGGGCGGTGGGGCCGGTTCGTAGCTATAATCTCAATTTTACATACCCTTGTCAGCCTCCCATAAAGGAGGCGACGGGAATACTCTACGACATGTAATATATCCTCTCAAGTTATAGTTGCTTTATTCGCATCCAAGGCACAGTTTCGCTCACCAATGATAGCAACCTCGGCGTTTCCGTGACAACGAGGCGGCAGTAGATATATGTACTCCACCATCGCCTATGAAAGAACACTCGCTCAAGGTGCAGGCTATAATCTTGAGGGAAATCTCCTCCCTCGCTAGCCATAGACTCAATCCTTCATCTCCCCATATAATCGTGATTGGAGGGAATATCTGGCTATGGTAGTTTTTCGCCCCTTTAGAGGCTGGAAATATAACCCGGACGTGGTCGGCAACCTGGCTGAGGTTGTTTGTCCTCCCTACGACCTGATTACGCCTGAAATGCAGGAGTCGCTGCGACAGCGGAACCCCTATAACGTGGTGCACTTGGAAGCCGGGGAGGGATTGGACTGGACCGTTCCAGGGGGAAACCTTTACCGGGGCGCCACTGCGCTATTCGAGGACTGGCTGGGTCAACAGGTATTGAAAAGGGATGGGGAACCGTGCTTCTACCTGTTGCGTCACGACTTTACCTTCGAAGGCCGGCGCAGGTCGCGGATAGGCATTACGGGCTGCATCGGCCTGGAGCCATACGACAGCCGCCAAGTGTTCGCCCACGAGTACACCGAAGAGCCGGCAGTCATGGACCGGGTAGCGCTGATGTCCGCTTGCAACACTAACTTCAGCCCCATCATGAGCCTGTACCGCGACTCGCAAGGCGTTTTGGCTCCCACCCTGCAAAGCATCATGGACAGCCCGCCGGTGATTGACATCGAGTCGGACGAGGACCAGCGCCTCTCCCTCTGGATAATCTCCGAACTGGGCGCCATCGAGCATATCCAGAGCTTCTTCAGCGACACGCCTGTCTTTCTTGCCGACGGCCACCACCGGTACGAAGCGTCGTTGCGGTTCAGGGAACTTCAGCGACAAGGCAGCCAAGGCGGCCTTGCCGCCGATGACGCCCGCAATTTCGTAATGATGACGTTGATCGAGTTCGACGACCCGGGGTTGATGGTGCTGCCCTACCACCGCACAATTCATGGACTGACCGGGGAGCAGATAGAACGCGTTGTGGAGAGACTAAGGCAGTTGTTTGAGTCGCACACGGAAGGTTCGCACTCGGCAAATTGGTTGGTGGATACGGTTGAAAAGTTGGGGCAAACCCATCAGGTGATGGCAGCCATCGAGAACGGAGGGAGCTACTCCCGCATTTGGCAACTGAAAGAGTCCGCCACTGACGCTGACTGGGGACCCTTGGCAGTCTCGGAAGCCTGGATTCTCGAAGAGCAGGTTCTGAAGCCGGTCTTGGGAGAATCACTCCCTAACCACGTCGGCTACACCCATGACCATGAGGCGGCGGCGAAGCAGGTGGCAACCGGACAGAGTCAAATGGCGTTTCTACTAAAGCCGTTTCCAATGGGACCGTTTGAGGACGTAGTAAGCCAAGGGCAAAGGCTGCCGCGCAAGTCCACCTTCTTCTACCCCAAGCTGCCCACCGGGTTGGTCATAAACCAACTGGACGGCGTCTTGTAGGGCAGGTGGCTATGCTTCTCGCGAGTCCAGGATGCGCTCAACAAAGTAACGCACCACTGGGCGTCCGTGTTCTACTTCGAAGTCTTCCAGGAACCCATGATAAAAATTCGCGCGAAAGCTGCGCGCCGCCCACACTCCGGCTGCGTCGATTCCCATTTCGTCAGCTAGCCGCAGTCCCGCATCGATGGTCTGCTGGTGATTTCCATACTTCCAGCCGTTTTCTTGGCATACAGCCGTCACTGCATGGGAAAAGGCGCCCCACAGCTTCTCCGAACCTTGCAGAACATCCCCGGCGGCAAACTCCCTGGCGGACCCATCGAGGAATTCACGGGCCGTATTTATATGTTCCTGTATCATCATGCTGGGTATCCGGGGAACTAAGAGCCGGCCAAGGCCTCCGCGTCCGCGAATATTGCCCTCACCCGGTCTGTCGCTGCCATTAGCCTCGCGCTTCGTTCCAAAAGCATTTAGCCCAAGTCGTTCCGCTCTTCGTAGCTGGCAGTGATGATCATCTCGGCCCGTTTGCTGTATTCGGCGATGAATTTCTCCAGCCGTTTGATCTCGGCCTCGGTTTCCGTGTCCTGTCCGGAAACCCGCGCATGCTGCCTCAATGTGGACAAGGAGCGCCGGGCTTCATCGACCTGCTTTACAACCTCAAGCGACTCCAGTTCCTCGGTGGCCGTCTTCTTGATAGCCAGCAGCCTTCTCCGGGTGACCAGCACGTCGGCTAGCCGCTCTTCTATCTCGCCCATTGCGGCCAAGGACGCATCCAAAGACGTCCGCCCGTAAATAACCTGGCGGGGCAGCCTGCGTAGTTGGGTACGGAACTGGGCGATCAGGTGGTCCAACTGACTTTCTTTGTTCCGAATTTCAGCCAAGCCGATTCGCAGCGTGGCCATTGTCACTTGCAACTGAGAGGTCGCCAACGTCAGACCTCCATTTTCATCGCGGGCGCCTTTCCGTCTCGCGTCCCGCGGCAGCTAACTATAGACATACGGTGATGACCTTAGTAGGCCCTGAAGCCGACTTTGGGCAACACGCTCTTCAACGAGTCCAACACCTCTTGTATGTCTTCAGGAGTTACGTACCCCAAGTGTCCTATGCGGAATATCTTGCCGGATAGCTTGCCCTGCCCGCCCGCCAGTACCACGTTCTCGTCGGTGCGGGTCAACGACATCAGCTTGCTACCGTCGATCCCCTCGGGCATCTTTACCGCCGTGACGGTATTCGAGGCCAGCCTGTCGTCCTCCACCAGCAATTCCAACCCCAAGTCCCGGATGCCGTCCCGGGTCAGCTTGGTGATGTTGGCATGGCGCTCGTAGACGTTCTCCATTCCTTCCTCGTGGAGCTTGTCCAACGCCAAGGAGAGGCCATACAACAGGGCGACATTGGGGGTAAAGGGAGTTTGGCCCCTTTCCAGGTACTTGTGGGCCTCGGCCAAGTCGAAGTAGAACTTCGGCATGGTGGCAGTCTCGGCCGCTTCCCATGCGGCTTTGCTCATGCTGACGAACGCCAGCCCCGGCGGGATCATAAACCCCTTTTGCGACGCCGTTCCCACCACGTCGCAGTCCCAGCCGTCCACCGGCAATGGAATGCAACCAAGGCTGCTTACCGCGTCCACCAGGAGCAGCTTGCCGAACTCGCCTTTGACCACCCGCGCGATGTCCTCCAACGGGTGCGTTAACCCGGTGGAAGTCTCGTTGTGCGTCACCAGCACTGCCTTGGCGTCCGGGTCCTCGCGCAGCGCCTGGCGGATGGCATCCGGGTCTATCGCCTCGCCCCACTCGAACTCCAGCCTGCGCACATCCGCGCCGAATGCCTCGGCCATGTCCGTAAACCGGTCCCCGAAAGACCCCGCAGATGCGGCTATCACCCGGTCGTCCGGTGACAGCGTATTGACGATTGCGGCCTCCAGCGCTCCTGTTCCAGACGAGGTGAGGATGTAAACGCCGTTCTGGGTCATGAAGACCTGCTTCAACTGTTCAGTGCACTGAAAGATGATCTCCAGGAACTCGGGGCCCCGGTGGTTGATCATCGGGTTGGACATCGCCTCAACGATGTCATCCGGCACCGGTGTCGGCCCGGGCGTCCGAAGGTTTTGCTTGGTGATGTTCACCATGTTTTCCTACCCATCCACTGTATCTCTATAACTGTATCTCTATAGTTGCCTGTCTACATAGTTGTATCTCTATAGTTGCCTTTCTACACAAAGGGCGCCGCCAAATGCCTTCGCCAGCGGAGCAAGATTATAGCATGTACCCTGTCACATATCACCTTGAAACAGGCCCTGCACCACAGCATGTTCAGCGTTGACTTGCCGCCAGCCCTCGGTTAGAATCCCAGCGCATTGCAAACAAATGGCTTTGTGTCATTAGTCGTGTGCGACGTATACCGTTCATAGCATACGGAACTCGGCAAATCTATAGTGCTACACAACGATTTTGGTGCACATCATATACGAAAAACGTCATCTGTTTCGTGTCTTCAGTTCCAAGAAAAACGGAGGGATTTTGATGCTTAGGTACCGTTGGTTTAAATCGAGCACACTCTTGCCGGCAGTGGCCGCTTTCCTTTTGTTATTTGCCTTGGCTTGCGGCGGCAGCGCCGCCGAGCCTCAGATCGTGGAAAAAGAGGTCATCGTCGAGAAGGAAGTCATCAAAGAGGTGCCTGTTGAGAAACAGGTCGTGGTGGAAAAAGAGGTTGAGAAGGAAGTCATCAAGGAAGTAGCAGTAGAAAAGGAAGTGGTGAAGGAAGTAGTGAGGGAGGTCATCGTCATCGCTACTCCCACTGCGGTCCCTGAGGGCGCTGCCGACGTCATGGCTTGGGTTAAAAACGGAAAGTACGGCGGTCATATTGACCTGTTCCACGATCAGAACCCCGAGTTATGGGACGTTCACCGCGGCGCCACCACGCATACTGCCAGGCCTACCGGCTCCCTCTACAACGGCCTGGTGATGTACAACCATGTCAAGACCGACGAGATTATCTGCGACCTTTGCACCACTTGGGAACTGGACGACGACGGCGTCACCCACACCTTCTACCTGAACGACCAAGCCAAATGGTGGGACGGCAAACCGGTTACCGCCAGCGACGTCGTCTTCAGCATGGACCGGATGACCGCCGCTGGAGAGCCGAGGCCCCGCACCGGAGCCCTGCGGCCCTACTACAAGAGCTCGGAAGCCATAGACGCGAACACAGTCCAGATAACCACCAACTACCCGGCCCCTGCCTTCATCAAGTTCCTTGGCAGTTCCTACCCCAAGATTGTCCCCGAACACGTGGTGGCGGGAGCGGGCCTAGACATCAACGTGCCTGCAAACATCGTGGGGTCCGGTCCCTTCATCCACGCCGGGTTCAAGCGTCTGGGTTCCTATAGCTTCGAGAAGAACCCCGATTACTTCAAAGAAGGCCTCCCATTCCTGGACAGCATCAAGGTATTCATCATCAAAGACAAAGCTAGGTCGGTGACCGCCCTGGAAACCGAGCAGGTCCTGGGCCACGTTTCGCTGGGAGCGCCGCCTTTGAAGAACGTGGAGATAGATGCCCTCATCAAGAAGACCGAAGGCAGGCTGGTGTTTCGACAGACTACGGGCGGACCCTGCGGTTTCTTCATGAATTTCACTAGAGAGCCGTTTAACGACCCCAAGGTAAGAAGGGCAGTCTATCTCGCCCTCGACCGGTTGACGTACCACCAAGCTGTGTGGGGTTGGGCCGCCTCCGCAGCCACCACTTTCGCACCTGATACAGTGATACCCCAGGAAGAGGCATGGACTTGGCCCGGCCACCGCTACTTGGACAAGGACGGCAACCTGGTAACCAATCCCATCGGCCGTGAAGACGTGGTCAAGGATCCCGCCGACATCGAAGAGGCCAAGCGGCTGATGGCCGAAGCCGGCTACGGTGAAGGTATTGAGGTTGTCTACACCTACCGCACAAACTACGTCTACCCCACCGAGGCCCCTTTCGTTAAGGAACAAATGGCGGCCATTGGGATGAAACTGGAGTTGAACGCCGTCGACCCCACGGCCGGCTTGGCCATGTTCGCTGAAGGCGACTACACCTTGGGACGCATCTGCCACGGTGTGACCATCAGCGACCCGGACGAGATTTTTACCTCCATTCTGTTGCCCGGCGGCTCCAGGAACCAGCTTGGGTACAACGACCCCAGGCTCCGGGAGATCTTCGAAAAGCAGACCCGCGAACTGGACCTCAGCAAGCGCCGCGAACTGTTGAGGGAAGCCGAGGACATCGCCAGGGAGGGCACCCTGCACTGGCCGACCATGTACTGGTCGCCGATTTACGACATCAAAAATGTCAAGATAAAGAACTACTACACGCCGCCCACCCTCCACATACTCCACACTATGGAGAGTTGGTGGTACGACCCCGACGCTAAACCGGGAGACCCCAACTAGCACATCCAGATCTCCCAAGCCGCCGGTCTGTTTCGATGGGCCGGCGGCGCCGTTCCTCCTCATCTTTAAACCCCGGCGAGCGATACGATGCGCGAATACGTACTCAAACGGTTGGCCTTGTTCGTACCCACGATAGTGCTGGTGACTATCATGGTGTTCGCCATCATGCGCGTACTGCCCGGCGACCCGGCCTTGCTGATTCTATTGGGGGAAGAGGGTGAAGGTTCCTATACCCAGGAGGAACTGGACAACCTCCGCCATAAGTTGGGCACCGACCGCCCAATCCTGATACAGTACGGCAACTGGATATGGGACCTGCTGCGCGGCGATTTCGGCGAGTCGGTCTGGGACGGGACCCCGGTCAAGAATGAGATCAAGGACCGCCTGCCGGTAACCCTGCAATTGGCCGTAATGGCTATCTTTATTTCCACCGTTATCGCCGTTCCTCTGGGCGTCCTGTCGGCCATCCGGCAGGACACTTGGGTCGACCACGCCGCCAAGGTTTTTACCATAACCGGCGTGGCCGCCCCGACCTTCTGGATTGGCATTCTCGTGATTGTCGGCCTTGCGTTGTGGTTCAAATGGCTGCCTCCCTTAGACTACGCCAATCCTTGGGACAACCCGTGGACCAACACAAAACAGATGATATTCCCAGCCCTTGCCTTGGGATACCACGACGTTGCCTTCATTGCCCGGCTGACCCGCTCGGCCATGTTGGAAGTGCTGCGCGAAGACTACGTCAGGACCGCACGGTCCAAAGGTTTAAAGGAATGGGCCGTTGTATTCCGGCACGCCCTCAAGAACGCCCTTTTGCCAGTGGTAACCGTCGCGGGGCTACAATTCGGTGCGCTGATGGGCGGCGTGGTGCTCATAGAAGCCATCTTCCTGGTGCCGGGCACCGGCACCCTTTTGCTGGACAGTCTCCAGCGCCGGGACTACGCCATGATTCAGGCAATCATCCTCCTGGCGGCGGTATTCGTCCTGACTATAAACATGATTGTAGACCTTCTCTACGGATGGCTGGACCCCAGGGTCCGCTACGGTTAACCGCTCAGAATTACTGGAGGAGCCATGCTCCCGGAGCAAAGGTTAGAAGAAGCGCTCCCAACTATAGACAGGGGATGGCGGCAGGTTGTCGCTCCCCTACGGGTGGTCATAGACTTCTCTCGTCGCAAGCCCTTGGGAGCGGCAGGTGGGGCAATATTGGCGTTCCTTGTGTTAGTTGCCGTATTTGCCCCTCTCATTGCGCCCCATGATCCATACAAGCCCGACGCCGGCGCCATTTACGCCCCTCCGGACAGCCAATACCTCCTGGGGGCCGACGAGGCCGGCCGGGATGTGTTGAGTCGTCTCGTCTATGGCGCCCGTGTCTCCATGTGGGTTGGGACAATCAGCGTACTCATCGGTATCTCCGTTGGGGCGGTCCTGGGCATTGTCAGCGCCTACATCGGCGGCAAGTTCGATCTGATTACGCAAAGACTGGTGGATGCCCTTCTCGCCTTTCCGGTCATCATACTGGGGTTGGGAATCATGTCCGTCCTTGGCGCGTCGGTGACCAACGTCATCATGGCGTTGATTATCATCATGGTGCCGCGTACCGCCCGAACGGTTCGCTCGCAAGCCCTGAGCGTCAAGGAGTTCGACTACGTTCTGGCAGCCAGAGCAGTGGGGGCGCAGCCGGTCCGCATCGTCTTCCGGCACATAATGCCCAACATCTTTGCGACCTGCATCGTTTTGAGCACCATTACCCTGGGCCTGGCAATTACCACCGAAGCCTCCCTTAGCTTCCTGGGAATCGGCGTCCCGCCGGACGTTCCCACTTGGGGCACCATGTTGCGGGCGGCGGCCGATGCCTTCATCAGCGTAGCTCCTTCTCTGGCGATTTTCCCCGGCGTAGCCATTGCGCTGGCGGTGTTCGGCGCCAACCTGCTCGGCGACGCTATGCGGGACGTCCTGGACCCCAAGTTAAGGGGCAGATAGCCTGGCCAATGCGGCGCTCTTTCCTCGCTCCACAGTCCACGATCAATCAGGGGACTCTCTCCGGGGAGTCCTCAGATTGCGGCTTCCGTCTTCCTCACGAATCATCCCACCGGTAACCGCGAGGACATATTTGCCCTGTAAAATTATACGGGTTTCGTTGCTGGGTTAGTGAATAACGGTATTTTGGGCCGTCCCGGAAAAGGAACCCGGTTGACACTTTGAAAACCTGTGGTCTACATTACACCGGCTCATCAGGATTCACGGATATTTAAGAGTAGGGAGGTATTGCCAACAGAGCCGAAGAAGGTGAACTGATTCGAAATAATACGGTCAAGCGATGCTTGGCCTTCTAAATTGGATTTTCACGCGAACCCAAGATTTCAACTCAATGTATCTAAAATACAAGGGCCTCAATAGGGGTCCTGAATTTTCTGACTCGGAGGTCGGATGACATATCTCAACTGGTTGCGTCTCCCCAAGACCTTGTTACTCGCTTCACTTATGGTTGCGGCGTTGTTCGTGGTAGCCTGTGGTGGAGCAGCGTCGGAACCCGAAACTCCTGCGGCCGAGACGAAGATGGAGGCCACAGAGGCTCCCGCTATGGAAGCCCAGCCCACGGCTACGCGGGACATCATGCCTACGTCTGCCCCGTTGGTCGACACCAAACCCACGGCAGCGCCCGAGGCCACCGAGGCCCCGGCAATGCCCATGGACGGGGTCATCATGGGCGGGTTCCCACCGGCCCACGCCTACTCCGCCCCCGACCACTGGGGCACTCACGCATCCGGAACTCTCAACCAGATCATGCACTCCAGCCCGGTGTACAACCAACTCGTCGAGTTCGACCCCGAGACGGATGACCGGGACGATCTGATCAATGACCTAGCGGAAAGCTGGGAGGTCACCGACGGCGGCCTGGCCTACGTTTTCAAAATACGCGAGGGTGTAAAGTGGCATGACGGCGAACCCGTCACCTCCGAAGACGTCGCCTACAGCGTTGACCGGTGGGTGGAAGCCGATCAACCCAGGCCCCGCACCGGTGAAGTCGGCGCCTATTATAAACATGGGTCTGTTGAGATCATCGACCCTCTCACGGTGAAGATTCCGCTGCAGTTCTCTGCCGCCGACTTTTTCACTTACTTGGGCGCCGATGTTTTCAAAATCGTGCCCAAACACGTCGGGGAGGTCAAGGACCTTCAGCAGTGGGAGAATATGGTCGGGTCCGGCCCTTTCATGGTGGAAGAGTACAAGAAGGACGTTTCCACCACTTACATCAAGAACCCGGACTATTTCAAAGAGGGACGGCCCTATCTTGACGGCTTCAAGACCTTCATCATCAAGGACAAAGGCACGATCATCGCGGCTTTCAAGACTCAGCAAGTGATGTTCTCCTCCAGTTCCGCCTACCATTTGAGCGTTGACGAACGCGAAAAGATGATAGAGGACATGAAGGGCGAACTTATACTCCACGGCCAGCCTTACGGCTGCCTCCAGGTCGCCATGTTCAACGTCAACGTGTCGCCCTTCGACGACCCGAAGGTCAGGACAGCCCTGAACCTGGCCATACACCGTCAACCGATCCTGGAAACCATCCAGAGCGGCAAGGGCGACGTCGGCATCCCGTTGCAGCCCGGCTCCTGGTACTCCTTGACGCCGGAAGAGGCGGAGCAGGTCCCCGGTTTCCGCGAGCTTGACGGGGAAAAGCACCCAGACGACATTGACGAAGCCAAGCGGTTGCTCACCGAGGCCGGCTATCCCGACGGCTTCGAGGCTACCTACTCCTACCGGACCTACGGTCAATACGGAGACATCGCGGCCATCGTCAAGGACCAGCTTGCGGAGTTCGTCAACGTTCGCTTTACCCTGGAGACCTTCGAACCCGCGACCGGTTTGATGAAGTGGAGGGATAATGCCTTCGCTATCGCCAACCAAGGACACTGCTACACAGCTAACGTTCCCGACTCTCTGATTACCGCTCACTACAGGCCGGGCGGCACTCGGAACTACACCGGGTTCGACAACCCCCAGGTAGAGGCCCTCTACCAGAAACAGGCCGCAGAGTCAGACAACGAAAAGCGGAAGGTAACGCTCCTGGAAATCCAGGACCTGATCCTTTCGCCGGACATTGGTACCCCATCCATAGGCTTGTTCTGGTTCTGGGGCGACCCGTTGGTAGCTCACAAGAGCATCAAGAACCTGCACGGCGCTCCCACGGTCCAGGCTCAGTTAAAGTACGAGCATATCTGGTGGGACCAGAGCGAGTCGGACGCCGAATCTGTTAGATAGACCAATTTGTGGCCGGCCCTCCAAGATAAGGGCCGGCCACTCTGACACTTTGGACGCTGTACAATAACTCCAACTCTTTAACCCTTACGTTCAAGGTGAACGATGATTCCTTACATGATCAAACGGGTCGTCATGTTCGTGCCGACCGTGTTTGTTGTTACTATTCTCGTGTTCTTGATTCTCCGCCTTATCCCCGGCGACCCCGCGGTCCTTTATCTGATGGGAGCGGAAGAGGGTGAGACCAACTTCACCGAGGAGCAACTGGCGGCGGTCAGAGCGAAGTTCGGCACCGACCGTCCCATATACATCCAGTATGGCGACTGGGTGTGGAAGATGCTTCGCTTGGACTTTGGCAAGTCATTCCATTACGACACGCCGATCAGCGACGACATCAAGGAAAAATTCCCAATTACCTTGGAGTTGACCATCCTGGCAGTGCTGATGGCCACCGTAGTAGCGGTGCCGTTGGGGGTCATTTCAGCCATCAAACAGGATACATGGGCCGACTACGTGTCCCGGATAGTGACTTTCTGCGGCATCGCCATCCCCAACTTCTGGCTGGGAATTCTAATAATCTATTTTCTGGTCAAGATATTTGACTGGTTCCCCTCTATCGGGTTCGCCAAGCTATGGGAAGACCCTGGGAGAAATCTTGAACAACTGGTTTTCCCCGCGATCGCGTTGGGTGTCTTCAACATGGCGTTTATTGCCCGCGTAACCCGCTCAGCCATGCTGGAGATTCTGCGGGAGGACTACATCCGCACCGCCCGTTCCAAAGGCTTGGCCGAGGCGG
This sequence comes from Dehalococcoidia bacterium, assembly GCA_965261795.1. Classification (GTDB taxonomy): domain Bacteria; phylum Chloroflexota; class Dehalococcoidia; order Lucifugimonadales; family UBA3495; genus CBDCFV01. Next base: position 1,750,903 of record OZ253476.1, on the reverse strand, counting down.
TGATTATTGCCCGGCACGCGATGAAAAACGCGGTCCTGCCCGTCATTACAGTGTCCGGGTACGAATTCGGCCGGCTCATCTCGGGAACGGTAGTAATCGAGCTCATCTTCCTGGTGCCGGGAATGGGACAATTGCTCCTGGACGCGATATACCACCGCGACTACGCTATGATACAAGCCGTCATAGTGGTGATTACCACGGTAGTTTTGGCGGTGAACCTGCTGCTGGACTTGATGTACGCCTGGCTTAACCCCAGGATCAGGTACACCTAGCCAGGGCGGTCAACTAAACAACATTTCGAGAGTGCACATGAACCAACAACAGAGTGCAGTCGCTCCGGCCCTATCAGAGCGGTCGTTACAGGCCTTGAACCTGGGCTGGCGTCACTTGGCGCATTTTTACCGCACCAAGCCCCTGGGAGGCTTTGGGCTGACGGTAGTCGCAATTCTGTTGATAATCGCGATTTTCGCCCCCTTGATCGCCACTACAGGTCCTTACGCCACTGCCGCGGAGCACAAGTTCGCCGCCCCGCTTGACCCTGGGCGGTGGCTGGGGGGCGACCAGATCGGGCGCGACGTCTATAGCAGGCTGGTGTACGGCGCGAGAATATCTTTATACGTCGGCATCGTAAGCTCGGTCATTGGCTGCGCCATCGGCTTGCTGATAGGCGTTACCAGCGTCCACTTCGGGGGGAAGACTGACCTCATAGCCCAGAGATTCATCGATTCCATGATGGCGTTCCCGGCCTTGATTCTGGCCATCGCCATCATGGCGGCTCTTGGCGGCTCTCTCAACAACGTGGTGCTGGCATTGACCATAATTTATATACCCAGCACCGCGCGGATCGTGCGCGCTCAAGCCCTTGGCATCAAGGAGATGGACTACATCCTTGCGGCCGTAGCCGTCGGCGCGGGAAATGGCCGGATTATTATCCGACACATGATTCCCAATTGCATGGCGTTGTACATCGTGCTGGTGACAATCCATTTGGGCGGCGCGATAGTGGCCGAGGCTACCCTCAGCTTCCTGGGCATCGGCGCGCCTCCAGATACTCCGTCATGGGGGAACATGCTGCGCGGCGCCGCCCAGAACTACGTCGACGTTGCGCCGTGGCTGGGAGTTTTCCCCGGACTGGCCATCAGCGTCGTCGTGTTCGCTTGGAACCTGCTGGGCGACGCCCTGCGGGACGTGCTCGACCCAAGGCTGCGCGGCACCACCCGCGCTTAACGTGGCGAGGCGCGGGTGATGCGATGCTCTCAACCCGCGCCTTGGACAAGTGATGACATCCTCCCTTCCCGCCGATATACTGAGGGCATTCTCCCACCAAACGCATCGGGAGGCCATGCCATGAGCTGGAGCTTTGAGCTGGTCGCCGGTCCTTACGGCGGCACTACCGAAGGCCCCGTCTGGGACGGCGAGGCCTTGCTTTTCACTCACATTCCCGCCAGCCGTATATTGAGATACTCTCCCAAGACCGGCGAGACCACCGAGTATTTCACTGGGACCAATCGCACCAACGGCCTTTGTTTCGATGCCCAAGGCAACCTCTACGGCTGCCAGAGCGGCGGCCGCCGCATCGTCCATTTCGGGAAGGACCAAGCCACCATCACTTCCTTGCCGCACCGCTTGGACGGCAAGCGGCACAACAACCCCAACGACCTGGCGGTAGACAAGCAGGGACGCATCTGGTTCACCGATCCATTCAACGGGTCGGCCGGAGACCAGGAGTTGGACCACATGTCCGTGCTGCAGCTGGACCCTCAGCCGTCCGGCGGTTGGGAGTTGAAACGGGTCACTCACGACGTGAGCCGCCCCAACGGCATACTGATTTCCCGGGACCAGAAGACCCTGTACGTCGCCCAGAGCGACTACTCGCCGGACCAGCCCCGGCAACTCCGGGCCTATGAGATCAACAACGACGGGTCGTTGGGGTCTTATACCACGCTGCACACCTTCGGCATCGACCATCAAGGAGTGCAAAGGGGAGTGGACGGCATGACCCTGGACGTTGACGGGAACATTATCGTCTGCGCCGGTTGGGAGCAGAGCGGCCCCGGCCCGTTGATTTACGTTTTCTCGCCCACTGGCAGGGTACTGGAGACCCACCCGCTCCGGGTGGACCGGCCTACCAATTGCTGCTTCGGCGATGCCGATATGCAGACTCTATACGTAACCACCGGCGGCGGCCACCTCTTCCGCGCGCGCACCGACCGCACCGGCTGGATCATGTGGCCATGAACGACGAAATCCTGGTGCAACGAGACACCCCCATTGCTACCATCACCATCAACCGTCCGGCGCAACGCAACGCTATCAGCTTTGGCATGTGGCTGGAGTTGTCCCGGTTGTTGGAGTCGTTGGACTCCGACCCTGACGTCAGGGCCGTTGTCGTCACCGGCGCCGGCGACCGGGCCTTTTCCGCCGGGGCGGACATCGCAGACTTCGACGAACACCGGGCCGACGGCGCCAAGGCCAAGGCTTACAACGAGGCGGTCGACAAGGTGCTGGCCAAGTTGGCCGACATGCGCACCCCCACCATTTCCATGATACGAGGATTCGCCGTCGGCGGCGGCTGCGAGTTGGCGGTAGCCACCGACCTCCGGATAGCCTCGGAAGACAGCCGGTTGGGCATCCCTGCCGCCCGCTTGGGCATAACCATCGGCCACCAGGAAATGCAGGGGCTGGTCAATCTGGTTGGGAAAGGCGCCGCCCTTTACATTCTGCTGTCGGCTCGCTTGCTCGACGCTCAAGAGGCCCTCAGAGTGGGGTTGGTCAACCAAGTCGTGCCAGCCGATGAGTTGCACGAGTACACCTACAAGCTGGCTAACGACATAGCAGCGTTGGCGCCCCTGTCCCACGCGGTCAACAAGCTTACTCTCAGGCAGGTCCAAGCCAAGCCTGACCTTGCCGACCTGACCCCAGAGGAATCCAGCCTGCCGCTGGGCCAGTTCGAGACCCAGGACTACGTGGAAGGGTACCGTGCCTTCCTGGAGAAACGCCCCCCGCGTTTCATTGGCAAATGACGCCCTTGTCCATCGCCAATGCCTAAGTCTGCGGCCAGAAAACGGGCCGACCTTCTGCTGGTCGAGAAGGGCTTGGCCCAGACCCGGGAGCAAGCCCAAACCCTGATAGCCGAGGGCTTGGTGTTCAACCGCCAGGGCCGGGTCCTCAAACCCAGTTCCACCCTGTTGCAAAACGAACCGCTGGACGTGCGGGGTGGTCTTCCTTACGTCAGCCGCGGCGGAGTCAAGCTGGCCCATGCTCTCGATGTTTTCAAACTCTCGACCGAGGGCTTGACTGCGCTGGACGTGGGGGCGTCGACCGGAGGGTTTACCGACTGTTTGCTGCAACGCGGCGCACGCCGGGTTTACGCCCTCGACGTTGGCCGCGGGCAGTTGAGCTACCGCCTGCGCCGCGACCCGCGGGTGACGGTGATTGAAAAGTGCAACGCCCGCTATCCTTTCGACCTGCCCGAGGCCGTGGACTTGGTGACCATCGACGTTTCGTTCATATCGTTGACGCTGGTGATACCCTCGGTAGTCCAGCATCTACGGAAGGGCTGTTATATCTCCGCCTTGGTGAAGCCGCAATTCGAAGCCCGTCGCGAGGAAGTAGGCCGGGGAGGCGTAATCAAAGACCCGGCCGTTCATGCCAGGACCCTCGGACGTTGTATCGTTTGGGCCGTGGACCAAGGCCTGCGGGTACGGGACCTTTGCACCTCTCCCATCCTGGGCGACGCGGGAAACCGGGAGTTTTTCCTGCTGTTGCGGAAGCCGTGGTAGAAGCGGTTGCCCGAAACGATCACCGCAGGTGGCCGGACACGGCGAGTCAGTCGCCACATGAGGGAGCAGCGGCACTTGGGAATCACCGCCCGGAGGGTTCGCATGTGCTGGACCATTGGGTAATGCGGGGCATCCGCACTGAGCGCGACGGAAGCCAGAGTCGAGCGTATATGACCTTCGTCCCCGGACTAGACGGCTGACAAGGGTATGTATTTCATTTGGGACTTTACGCAGTTGAACGTGAGACCGCATAGTAGGGTAGGCTTGCTCAAATACAAAACCGCTCCCATCCGTCATTCCGGCGCAGGCCGGAATCCAAGCGGACCCATTCCGTCATTCCGGCGCAGGCCGGAATCCAGGCGGACCCATTCCGTCATTCCGGCGTAGGCCGGAATCCAGGCGGGCCCATTCCGTCATTCCGGCGCAGGCCGGAATCCAAGCGGACCCATTCCGTCATTCCGGCGTAGGCCGGAATCCAGGCGGGCCCATTCCGTCATTCCGGCGTAGGCCGGAATCCAGGCGGGCCCATTCCGTCATTCCGGCGTAGGCCGGAATCCAGGCGGGCCCATTCCGTCATTCCGGCGTAGGCCGGAATCCAGGCGGGCCCATTCCGTCATTCCGGCGTAGGCCGGAATCCAGGCGGACCCATTCCGTCATTCCGGCGTAGGCCGGAATCCAGGCGGGCCCATTCCGTCATTCCGGCGTAGGCCGGAATCCAGGCGGACCCATTCCGTCATTCCGGCGTAGGCCGGAATCCAGGCGGGCCCATTCCGTCATTCCGGCCCAGGCCGGAATCCAGGCGGGCCCATTCCGTCATTCCGGCGTAGGCCGGAATCCAGGCGGGCCCATTCCGTCATTCCGGCGTAGGCCGGAATCCAAGCGGACCCATTCCGTCATTCCGGCGCAGGCCGGAATCCAAGCGGGCCCATTCCGTCATTCCGGCGCAGGCCGGAATCCAGGCGGACCCATTCCGTCATTCCGGCGTAGGCCGGAATCCAAGCGGGCCCATTCCGTCATTCCGGCGCAGGCCGGAATCCAGGCGGGCCCATTCCGTCATTCCGGCGTAGGCCGGAATCCAGGCGGGCCCATTCCGTCATTCCGGCGTAGGCCGGAATCCAGGGGGGCCCATTCCGTCATTCCGGCGCAGGCCGGAATCCAGGGGCGGTGGGGCCGGTTCGTAGCTATAATCTCAATTTTACATACCCTTGTCAGCCGGACTAGACGGGATGGTCAGAGTGGCGGTCTCCATGGACGATGAGTTAATCATTACGGCGTTCCGAGTCGGACGGCTACCAGCCATTGGAACAAAGAAAATCGCGATTACTTCGTCAGGAACTATGAAGGCTTGGAGGAACGTGATGCAGGTCAGCTATGATAAAGAGGGCACGTCCTTCATGTCACCACAGAGGCGCCAAAAGCCACCGCCGCCTCCCTGCTGGACGACCCCGGCATTGCCGTCGAGCTCGTCGCGTGGGACGGTCACGAGATAGTGGGGGTGATCGTCATGGGAGCGTCCGCGTACATACCCTTGGGGTTGGGATACGATTCTGAGACTGACACCTTGATCATGGGGACGAAAACCAGCGATCCGGCTCTTGTTACCGAGACCGGAGATTTCGTAGGGTACTGGCAAGTGGACGAAGAAAACCCCGACGGTGTGCGCGACCCCATAGGCGTGGCCCTCAAGTGCGCATCAAAGCACCTGGCGGAGGTGCTCGATGAGGTGCGACGTTAGTATTGTCAAAGCCTGTTTTCATACCTCCCTTCTTGTGGGCAAAGGTTAAGGCCCAATCTTGTGGGCAAAGGTTAAGGCTTAATGATAGCAATCCTGTGTCTGCTCGTCGGATTCGTTGCGGTAATCTGGATAGTGGAGATCGCAAATATCCTTATGGGGCACGGACTAAGCGCCTACGGCATTGTGCCCCGCACACAGGAAGGGCTGAGGGGCATCCCCTTGAGTCCCTTTCTCCACGCAGGTATCGGGCACGTCCTCTCCAACACCGTGCCTTTGCTGGTGCTGGGCGGCTTCACAGCGTTGCGGGCAAGGGGCGCTTTCCCTTGGATATCATTGGCCATCATCATCGTCGGCGGCGCGGGAGTATGGGTGATAGGACGTTCCGCGGTCCATGTCGGGGCCAGCGGACTGGTCTTCGGCTACTTTGGTTACTTGGTAGCCAAGGGCTGGTACGATAAGAGTATCCTCTCCGTTCTGGTGGCCGTTATCGTTATAGTGGTGTTCGGCTGGGGGATGCTCTCCGGCATCCTACCTGTAGGGGGGTTTATATCGTGGGAAGGACACCTCTGCGGGCTGTTGGCGGGTGTTCTAGTGGCGTGGATAACCCGCGCCCGCGGGAATCAGTCACAATCGAACTAAAGTGCAAAGGACCAAGTTAAGGAGGAGTTTTTGATGGAAGTACAGGAATTGGCGGAGTTGCTGACTGCCCAAGGAAAGACGGTTTCGGTGGCCGAGGCCTGCACCTGCGGACTGATCGGCTATTTGCTGGGGACAGTTCCCGGCAGCTCCAAGTACTTTCCCGGCGGGGTAGTGGCCTACACTGGCGGCTTGAAGGAAAAAGTGTTGGGAGTCCCGGATGACCTTTCCGCCACCTACGGCAGCGTAAGCGAAGAAATGGCTAAAGCCATGGCCAAGGGCGTCCGGGAATTGACCGACACCGACTTCGCCGTCTCCACCACCGGAGTCACCGGCCCCGGCCCTGGCAGCGGCGGCCAGCCCATCGGCACCTTCTGGGTGGGCCTGTCGGTTAAGGACGGGGAAGATTCAGCCATCGAAATCCACGTCGCCGGAGACCGCGACGCCACCAAGCACGGAGCAGCCCAAGCCGCCATAGACCTGCTGGGCCGCCACCTGAAAGGCGGGTGACGGAGGAACGCGCGCAAGAAGGGAAAACATGCGCCGTTACTACTACCGGGAGGAAGGGCGCTCGCCACCTCGCTTGGTGGACTCTTGGACCGCCGTGCAGCCTGCGGTTCCGTAGCAAATGGCCGTTGACGGCGAACTAAACGAGATAACGGCCCTTGTTAAACATGCGGTAACTACTGTCCTCGCGTGGCGTCGTGGATTAGTAGCCAGCGGTTGCTTGGCGCTCCCTGCTCAAGCTTGGCTAACGGTATTTGTCGTGTAGCTCTTGCAGACCTGCACGACCGAGCCCCGTCTGCTTGACGCTCAGAATTGCGCCCAGTGTGGTCTGCGGTAAAGGAACGGACTTATCGGGTATGACCGTGGACCGTGGGAGTCGCTCTTCAGGGAAACGTCGATAGTAAAAGACACCATGAGTCCGGCGCCCGCCTCGGGTCCAACCGTCCAGTTCAAGGAGACGCATCAGGTCACGACCTGATATATTCAAACCTGCTTACACGCTGGTGGCGCCCACGACGAACCCGGCTTCTTCCCCGGCTTCTTCCCCGGCTTCTTCCCCGGCTTCTTCCCCGGCTTCTTCCCCGGCTTCTTCCCCGGCTTCTTCCCCGGCTTCTTCCCCGGCTTCTTCCGGAGAGGCGGCTGCCTCGATTGGCACAACGTGGACGTGATTTTCTTCCAAGTAGTCCCGGACATCACAGAGCCGTTCCACTTCATTCAGTTGAAGTTCTACTGCGTCCCGCAACTCCTCCCGCACCTGTTCCAGACTGTCTGAAAAGGCCGATGTCCCCAATTCCAGGCAGACCCCAACCCACGGCCCCCTTTCTTCATAGAAGTCAAAGGTGAGAACGACCACGAAGTCAGCAAGTCCGTGGATGGTCCTATGTATCACCGTAACCATTTCTCGCACGAAGTTACCCCAATCGACGGATGTTTTTACTTCAAGGCAAGTTCTTTTGGTTGGAGTGTCCGGTACTACCAGTGAACCAACTTGATTGTAACGGGGGGACTAAGGCGGAGTCAGGCGCTTCGCCTGACCGCCCGCCACCTACACCGGCTCCAGCCGTTGCTGCGTCTCGCTGTGGCCAATGATGTGGTCCCAATCGTACTCCATCGGGACCAGTTGGACTTTCCGCCAAGTTTCCGACTGGTCGTGATAGTGATGGCTGCCGGGATGGCCGGAGCTTCCCAGAGGGACCGCCCAAAGGGAGTTGTTCCAGTCGGACATATCGTAGACATACCGGGCTACGGAAAGCCCGGTGACCGTGGCCGGGTTGGCCGCAGCATAGCTGCCCGCCAACGGAGTATCCCCATCGCCGCTCATCGGAATCGGCGGCGGGTCCAGCAACTCCGCTAGTTCCGGAAATCCTTCGGAAAGGGTATGACGCGGCCGGGCTTGGTGCAGCCGGTCCCAACGCCATTCGTCCATGTTGTCCCCCAACCGCTCCCGCAGGCTGGCTACGCCCTTCGCCAGCGCGTCAGACACTACCTCCGGCCAACTCTTCCCCGTTGGCAACAGGCTATGATCGCCCTCCGCAACCATCGCGGACAACCGGGACCTCAGCCTGGCGATGAATCCGCCTAAGCCCCTGCCGTCGGGACTCCAAGCCAGTTCTCCCAACTTGTGTCCCAAGTTGTGGTGCAGCACCTCCTTGAGCAGTGCGTCCCTGAAGGCGCTGTAAATCGTCGGTTCAACACAGTCGGCGTCCATGTGCCCGGACCAACTCAACAGCCGCTCTTTGGCCGAGGCGGAGAGGGCGTCTTGCGGCTCAACGCGGTCCATGATGCCCAAGTAAGCCAAGGCCGGAATGGAAATCCGCTCCGCGTGCACCTTTGCCATGGCCGGCGCGTCGGGATGGTCCAACGCCAGCAGGCCCTCGGTGACCCGTCTCACTCGGAACCCGGGAGTGAACTCCACCGAAATGTAGTGGGGATAGTCGTCGCCGACCGGTTTGTTGTTGGCCGTGGCGATGTACTGCTGCTCCGGGTTTACCGAGCGGGGCATCTCATCGAACGGAATATACCCCTGCCACTCGTGCTCTCCCGTCCAACCGGGCACCGGCAGCCACCCGTTGGCCGACGACCGGACCGGGACTTTCCCCCGGCACAGGTATCCTGCGTTGCCTTGAACGTCCCCGAACACAAAGTTGTTGCACGGGTCCATCCACTCCCGCATCGACTCGACCAACTCATTGGAGTCTTTGGCCAGCAGCATTTGCCACAGTGTATCCGGCCATGTGGATGCCCCTTCGGTGGCGGTGTACTTGAAGGCCAGGCCGCTGCCGGACTCCGGGCCGCCGGAAATGACGGGCCCGTGGTGCGTGACCGTGACTTGCAGGTTTACGTCATCACCGCCCCGCACTCTGATTACTTCAGGGAAAGACTCAGCCCGCCGCCACTGTCCCTCGAACAGGTAGTAGCGTGGATCGTCTTCCTTGAACCGCTCTATGTACAGGTCCTGGTAGTCGGCCCCGAGATGGGTGACGCACCAGGACACCCAGTCATTATGGCCGAAGTGAGGAAACCCAGGCATTCCCGGGAAGGAAAGACCAACCACGTCAAAGCTGGGACATGACAGGTGGTTCTGGTAGTAGACGTTGGGCGTGTCCAACGCCCGGTGGGAGTCTCCCGCCACAAGCGGCATCCCGGTGGCGGTCTTTGCCCCCGCTAGAGCCCAGCTATTGCTGCCGCCGCTGCTGCCGTTGAGGTATCCCAAGGCCGCAATGCCGTTGCTCAACTCCTCCACGCTGTCGGCCAGCGGGCCTTCATAGTCCTTGCCTGGAGGCAGTATCAACAGTTGGCCCGGTTGGTATCCGGGGAACAACTCCGCAGTTTTTTCCGGGCCGACCTCTTTCAATACCTGCGCCCGCCATATCTTCGACTCGAACACGCCCATCAGGATATGCCGGACTTTGTACGCCACCAACCCGTCCCACGGCTGCCAGGGCTCGGGGCTTATGCCAGCGATTTCATACTCCGCCGGCAGCGCCTTGCCATGTTCTATGAAGGCATTGACGCCGCAAGCATAGGCGTCGAACATACTGCGGGTGCGCTCGGCGACGGCCCCATAGTCCGCCCGTGCGCTGGCTTCCAAGCGGAACCGCCGCATCAGCTTGTCCTGTTCCAATGCCGACGCACCGACCACCTCCGCCCACCGGCCCATTCCTCGCCGCCGGTCGTATTCCATGTGCCACAGGCGGTCCTGGGCGGTGACAAACCCTTGGGCGAAGAAAGCGTCGCGCTCGTTTGAAGCTCTAATATGCGGGATACCGTACCCGTCCCGGTACACTTCAACTGCGGACTCAAACCCGGGAATGTCCAGAGTCCCGGTCAAAGGAGGAATCGCTGCTTTTAGCTGGTCGGTAGTAATCATGGTCTCCCTCAATACCGTTGGTGTCTTTTTTCCAGCGTCTGCGCCCATGATACCATCGTTGACTTTAGATATGGACAGTAACAACGGTGCTGCCGGTTGACGATGGCATACAGCGCCGCTAACATCCGGTCAGGCTCAAATATCTTCTCAAACCCTTGAATCCGACAGGCCTCAACCAAGAGGGGCGCCATGCAAATCGCCGAACACGTCTACAGCACCCATATAGAAGAAGACCCCAACACCTTCGGGGCAATGCACCCGGGAGGAACGCAGATATACTTCGTCGGCGACCCCGGAGATCACATGGTGGTCATCGATTCGGGAGAGCCTTATCGCTCCTGGACCAAGCAAATCCTGGACTACTACTCCGAGTTGGGACAGCCTGAAATCTCCTCCATCCTGGTTACCCACGGCCACGGCGACCATATCGGCGGGCTTGACCGTCTTCAAGAGGCTATGGGGTGCACCATCCGCTGCCATCCCAAGCTTGCGCCCTATCTTGTCCAGCGACTGGGCCTGGACTGCGTAGTCCCGCTGCGCTCCAGGGAGGTCATCAAGTCTGGCGGCGGCGTAAGCCTGCGGGCGCTGTTCACCCCGGGCCACGAAGACAATCACGTTTGCTACTTTCTGAGGGAGCACCGGACGCTGTTCAGCGGCGACACCATCCTGGGCAACTCCTCATCCAGCGTACGAAACCTGAAGCAATACATGTCGTCGCTGGAGTTGTTGGCCAAGCAGAAGCCCGCGCTTATATGCCCCGGCCACGGCCAGTTGGTCCAGAACGGGGCCGCCCGCATCGAATGGTACATTCACCACCGGCAGGAACGGGAGAAACAAATTATCAATGCCTTGGAGCAGGGCTACAGGACTGCCGACGAAATAGTGACGGCCGTCTACCCCGGCAACCTGCGCCGGAACCTCCGGGAAGCGGCGGTCCGCAACGTGCGTACCCACTTGGAAAAGCTGCTGGAGGACGGGTCGGCCTTCGAAGACGCCGCCACCTACCGGCTCAAGCGCGGCTAACCCGCCTGAAATATGGCCGCGCCATCAGCGAACCTTCAAACAGCGAGTGTCGCGGTTAGCTTCTCTCCAACAGCTCAATCCGCACGTCCCCCGGCGCACGAACAAAAGCAATCTTCAACCCTGGCCGCAAGTCCTTGGGCTCCAACGAAAACTCGGCGCCCTTTTCTTTCAACTCCGCCGCCGCTTGGGCCAGGTTCTCCACCCGGAGACCGAAGTGGTCCAGTCCCAAATGAGGGTCGACCGGCCCGGTGGGAGTCGTTTCGTCCGCCGCCGCGATGAAAATCATCAGCCCGTTGACGTCGATGTCGATGCGCGACTGGCCGTCGGTCTGCACCGATTCCAGAATCTTGGCATCGAACATCTTGTTGAAGTATTGGGCCGTTGCCATCGGGTCCTGGCTCCGCAGGTGAATATGGTCATAGGTGTAAGTAGTCATTGCACTCCTCCGGCTTAGGTTGGTACGCGGAAGCTGTAAGGTCCTACAGCCGCCGCACCCCCGGCAGTGAGGCCATCCTCCGGTCGAGGGTCAGGGTTTCGGATACTATGCGTGAGTAGTCGTCGGCGATTAGTCTATCGAGTAGTCCGGCGCCGCCGTCCTCCGCCAGCGCCTTAAGGACTGATTGCCCCTTCAACGGGGCTACGAGTCCGGACGTAAGGACGCTGAGCAGGCCTGTGCGGGCAGCTCCTTTCGTTACTCCATAGTGATGTTGGACGGCGATATATGCCTCTCCGATGACTTGGTTTGATGCGAAAATCTCCGCTCCGTCCTCCTCAATCAACTTGGTCAATTCCCGGTCGCAACGCTCAAATGCAGATGCCGGTAAGCCTGTCAGCAGCCTCACCAGTATGGATGTGTCAGTCCCGTAACGCTGGGTCATACGATTCCTCTCGGAACTTGCCGATGTCGAACGGCGGCAGGCCGGTTGGTATCTGGTTATTGAGTGGCGCCAAGCGGGTGCGGTCGATACGTCTTGGCCGCAGTATAAAACCGTCGGGACCTTCGTCCAATTCGAGATGGTCGCCGGGGCCTACCCCCATAGCGTCCAGCACTCGCGCCGGGAAGGTAACTTGGCGTTTTGACGTGATTTTGACGATCATGGCTGTTCTCCTTACCAATATGCTATATGCCGTAAGGCATGGTGGTCAAGCAGACTGATGCTACACCGTGCCACCGACAACGCCCCACCCTGTCAACCAGGGCCTGTGCAAAGTCTTTACCGGTGGCAAATGTCTGAATCGGGATTATCAAGATTAAAGGATACTCCGGATTGGGAATATCCTGAAAATCCCGAAATCCTGAAAATCCTGATTCAGACAATTACTTTGCACAGGTCACCACCCTGTCAATAATAAACATTGACGCTGACTGGAGCCCGCCTTACAATACCGCCATGGTCGGCCAAACTTCCCGACCAGCAGTCCCCTGTTAACAATTGAACCTAGCCTGTAGGTGTCCCTTTTCTGGGACTAAAGAGGGAAGCCGGTGAGAAACCGGCGCGGTCCCGCCACTGTAACCGGTCGAAGCCATCCCCAGGGCACTATCGTTGCGCCGGAGGGGACGACGACACCGGGAGCCAGAAGACCTGCCCCAGGCTTGACTTGATACACTTCGCGGATGAGGGTATGAGTCGTGAAACGCTTGAGCCCGACTGCGTGGTCGGGCTTATTTGTTAATGGCCTCCAGCAAGACCTTTTCTCCCTATGGGAGAGGGCGGTGTGAGCGCCATTCCTCCAAGTAACGAGAGGTGAACGCGATGATAAAGGGAATTCTCGATGACTGCCAACCCGGTTTCGCCGAGGTGGTCCTGATGCTGGCCAATAACGGCTCTACCGCCGAAATCTACACCATGTTCGATGACCTGCGCTTCACCGACGACGGCAAAATCGTCACCTTTATGGCCGAAGGCGGCACCCACGTCCACATGCACATGGACGAGGTGAAAGAGGTCAAGTTCATCCACACGACCAACCAGCAGGGCCTGCCCAGCTATTCGGTATGGTTTATGGACCCGGAAGAACAACCCATGCTGCGGGTCTATTTGCGGAAGTCCGAGAAGGAAGAGACCAACCAGCCGCGTCACGACCTATTTATGAGCTTGATTGAAAAATACGGCGAAGTCTTGCCCATCACCGGCTGATTCCAAGAGACTATCTCAAAACTTGGCGCAGTACCTAACCCGTCATTCCCGCGCAGGCGGGAATCCAACATACCTAACCCGTCATTCCCGCGCAGGCGGGAATCCGACATACCTAACCCGTCATTCCCGCGCAGGCGGGAATCCGACATACCTAACCCGTCATTCCCGCGCAGGCGGGAATCCAACATACCTAACCCGTCATTCCCGCGCAGGCGGGAATCCGACATACCTAACCCGTCATTCCCGCGCAGGCGGGAATCCGACATACCTAACCCGTCATTCCCGCGCAGGCGGGAATCCGACATACCTAACCCGTCATTCCCGCGCAGGCGGGAATCCGACATACCTAACCCGTCATTCCCGCGCAGGCGGGAATCCAACATACCTAACCCGTCATTCCCGCGCAGGCGGGAATCCGACATACCTAACCCGTCATTCCCGTGCAGGCGGGAATCCAACATACCTAACCCGTCATTCCCGCACAGGCGGGAATCCATAGGCATCGGTCAGCCATAGCGTACAAAAGGCCGTCATCGGCCCGGGGAGATAAGATTGGCTTCAACCATAGTCATAGCGGGCGTGCGCAGCGGGGTGGGCAAGACCACTATCGCCACCGGCATCATGGGGGCGTTGACCCGCCGCGGCTATAAGGTGCAGCCGTTCAAGGCCGGCCCCGATTACATCGACCCTTCCTATCATAAGCTGGCTTGCGGCGTCCCATCCCGCAACCTCGACACTTGGCTATTGTCCCACGATACGGTGCTGGAACTCTTTCAACGCGCCAGCGGCCACCGGCAAATATCGGTGGTCGAGGGCGTGATGGGGGTGTTCGACGGCCACTCCAGCCTCTCCGAGGAGGGTTCCACCGCCGAGTTGGCCAAGCTGTTGGGCGCTCCGGTAATTCTGGTAGCCGACGCCTCAAAAGTCGCCCGCAGCGTGGCGGCGGAGGTCATGGGATACCAACGGTTCGACCCGGACCTGAACGTCGCCGGCGTAATCCTCAACGGAGTGGGAGGCCCTCGCCACTTGGAGTTCTGCCAACCCCAGATCGAAGCCACCACCGGCCTGCCCGTCCTGGGCTACCTGCCCCGGCGGGAGGACCTGGTCCAGCCGGAACGGCACCTTGGCTTGATTCCCACCGTCGAAGGCTCGGTTGCCCGCCAATGGTACGACACGCTGATTGCCCAGATAGAAGACACCATCGACGTTGACCGCCTGATCGCCCTGTCCGGTGACACGGACTCAGTGCAGACGCCTCGGGTAGCCTTCCCATCCGAGCCTCAGCCAAAACGCGCCCGCATCGGAATCGCCCAGGACATGGCCTTCAGCTTCTACTATCAGGACTCCCTCGACTTACTGGAGGCTTGGGGCGCGGAGTTAGCCCCCTTCAGCCCACTGGAAGATGACGCGCTCCCCGACGGAATTGGCGGCCTTTACCTCGGCGGCGGTTTCCCGGAAATGTTCGCCAAGGAGCTTTCGGAGAACAAGCCCATGCACGCCGCCATCCGGGATGCCGTGGCGCGGGGCGTGCCGGTCTACGCCGAGTGCGGCGGCTTGATGTACCTTGGCGAAAGCCTCTCCAACCTCGATGGCGAGTTCCACCCAATGATCGGCGCAATACCGGCGGTTTCGTCCATGTCCCAAAAGCGTTTGACCCTGGGCTACCGGGAGGTGGAGTCGGTAGCGGACGGTCCGCTGCTGGCAAAGGGCCAGCGCGTCCGTGCGCATGAATTTCATTGGTCCGTCCTGGAGCAAGCCCCGGACTTGGACAAGTCGGTCTACAGGATACTTGACCAGAACGGCAGGGCCGACGGGTTCCACGTCGGCAGCGTGTGGGCTTCCTACGTCCACATCCACTTGGGTAGCCATCCTTCTCTCGCCCGCCGGTTCGTGGACGTATGCGCCCCCCTTTCCGGCATGAGGACTTGAATACGCCTGTATTCCCAGTTCAAGCGGACTCGAAAGGACTATTCCAACCCAGGTCCCATCTTTACCGGAGGTTAATACCCGATGAGTACTCAGGAAAGCGCGCAGGAAGGCCCCCAATCGGTGAAGGGCCCCCGGATTAACAAGGGACTGGTGATCGTCAACACCGGCAACGGCAAGGGAAAGACCACCGCCGCCATGGGTGTCCTGTTCCGTGCTTGGGGCAGAGACCTGAAGGTCGTCATGCTCCAGTTCATCAAGCACTCCACCGCCAACTTTGGCGAGCAGCGGGCCGCCAAAAAAATAGGCGTCGAAATGCGGGCCATGGGCGACGGCTTCACTTGGCGCTCCAAGGACATGGACCAGACCGCCGATCTCGCCAGGGCCCACTGGGAAGATTGCAAGGAGGTCATCGCCTCCGGCCAGCACGACGTTATAGTTCTGGACGAGTTTACCTACCCCATGCACTACGGATGGATTCCCGTGGAAGAGGTACTGGAAGTGCTCCGGCACAGGCCGGAAATGCAGCACATAATCATCACCGGCCGCCACGCCCCCCCGGAGTTAGTCGAGTTTGCCGACATGGTCACCGAGATGAACGTGGTGAAGCATCCCTATCAACAGGGCATAAAAGCCCAGCCGGGAATAGAGTTTTAATCCGCCAGAGGCGGAAGAGGTCCGTATGAGAGAACCGCATCGCATCGTCGCAGACCGGCAAATCTGCGGCGGCAAACCCACAATCCGGGGCACCCGCATCATGGTGTGGAATATCCTCGGCATGTTCGCCGGGGGCGCTACGATGAATGACATCCTGAAAAGCTATCCGAGCATAACCAGAGAGGATATAGTTGCTTCTCTCGAATATGTCATGGACTTGCTTGATGAAGAAACCGTGATTTTCCGGGACTGGAGCGAGCTTGACACGAGCACGAATCAGAGTTCTCCTCGATGAAAACGTCCCTGTTGAGGTGAAGGAATGGCTCCAGGAACGCCAGTCCCTGTGGGAAGTGTCCCATGTATACGATGTTGGGCTTGAATCTCGACCGGACTCCGAGGTTTTCGCATGGGCGCAGGCCAACAGATGCCTGGTGATCACATACGACAAAACCTTCGCCAATGGCTGGAACTATACGGTTGGCCGGCATTACGGGTTGATACGGTTGAGAGTGACGCCAACCGGGGCAAGGGAAACAATGGACGCCCTTGAGTCGCTGTTTGAGAGGGTTTACGAAGATGCGCTGCCGGGTGCAGAGACTATCGTGAGGAACAACAGTATCAGGGTATTTTTGGGCCTGCCACCGGAAGAACAAGCCTAGAGGAGCGACATGACTATTTCGCCGCTAATCGACCAGACACTGGCTGACATCCTGCCGCTGGACACGGCGGCGATGGATGCGGCCAGGGCGCGCCAGGACACGCTGACCAAGCCTCAAGGAAGCCTTGGCCGCTTGGAGGAGTTGTCCATCATCCTGGCGGGCATCTTCCGAGACCCCATGCCCCGAATATCGCGCAAGGCGGTAATACTGGCCGCCGGCGACCACGGCGTAGTGGCCGAGGGCGTCAGCGCCTACCCCCAGGATGTTACTCCGGCCATGGTGGCGAACTTCATCAACGGAGGGGCGGCGATCAACGTGCTGGCCCGTCACGCCGGAGCGGACATAGTCGTTTTGGACGCCGGAGTTGCTGCCGACCTTGCTCCCAATCCGGCCCTGCGGTCAGTCAAAATCGCACGGGGCACCGCCAACATGGCCGTCGGCCCGGCGATGAGCCGGCAGCAAGCGGTCCAGTGTATCGAGACCGGAATCGAGGCCGCCCGCGAGCAGATCGCCGAGGGCGCGGACCTGATTGCCTGCGGCGACATGGGCATCGGCAACACCACTCCCTCCAGCGCCATCACCGCAGTCATAACCGGCGCGGACCCGGAAGTGACAACAGGCCGCGGCACCGGCATCGACGACCCCAGCCTGTCCCACAAAATCGAGGTAATCCGCCGGTCCATCGAGGTCAACCAGCCGGACGCCTCGGACGGCCTCGACGTGTTGAGCAAGGTAGGCGGGTTTGAAATCGGTGTGCTGGCCGGCGTCATGCTCGGCGCCGCCGCCGCCAACCGCCCGGCGGTGGTGGACGGGTTCATTTCCGGCGCGGCGGCGCTTATCGCTTGGGCTTTAGCCCCCGCCATCGGCCCACACTTGATAGCTTCCCATCAATCGGTCGAGCCGGGGCACCGCATTGCCTTGGACAAGATGCAATTGGTCCCGTTCCTCAACATGGGGATGCGCTTGGGCGAAGGCACCGGCGCGGCGTTGGCCATGCACATCATAGAGGCCGCCGCGAGATGCCTGTCGGAGATGGCAACCTTCGCCGACGCCGGTGTCTCGGAGCGGATAGAGAGCGAGGATGACCCCGAACCCCGCCGGATGGCATAAGGAACTGTCGGTTGAGGTCAGTCCCGCTGGTCTCCTTCTGGCTGGAACCCCTGCGTGCGGCGGTAAGCTTCCTGACGGTGCTTCCCATCGGACGCAGGATTTCTCCAAGCCAGTCCACCGACCAGCGCGCCGTAAGCAATTCCAGGGCGTTCTTCCCGTTTGTGGGCCTCTTGCTGGGCTTGGTATTGGTTGGCGTGGAAGCGGGCAGCGCCAGAATATTCCCCGTTTACCTGACCGCAGGCATCTTGTTGGTGGTAATGGTCCTCGCTACCAGAGGCCTTCACCTCGACGGCCTGATGGACGTCTGCGACGGGCTGTTCGGCGGCTACACCAAGGAACGCCGCTTGGAAATTATGAAAGACCCCCACGTGGGAGCTTTCGGGGTCGTCGCCGGATCAATGCTCATCCTCCTCAAGTTTGCTGCCTTGCTGTCGTTGCTGGACCCCCAATTCATCGGGGGCGCCCCACCCGACAGCATCACAGTGTTAAGGGCATTGGCGTTTTCGTCACAACCCGGCAAGGTTTTGGCGCTATTGCTGTTCCCAACCCTCTCCCGCTGGGCTATGGTGGTCTGCCTTGGCGCTTTCCCATACGCCAGGCAGCAGGGGCTTGGCTCGCCCTTCCACCAA
Organism: Dehalococcoidia bacterium; assembly: GCA_965261795.1. GTDB lineage: Bacteria > Chloroflexota > Dehalococcoidia > Lucifugimonadales > UBA3495 > CBDCFV01. Next base: position 1,732,731 of record OZ253476.1, on the reverse strand, counting down.
GTCGGGGCCAAGCCGGCCACAGTGGCGGCAGCCCTGACGGCGTTGGCCGCGTCGCTGATTTTGGGCGGCTTCGGCGGGCTTGGCCTCTTGGCCGGGGTCACCCTCCTGGCTTTGGCGGCTGGATGGATTATGACCCGCGCCTTCGGCGGTCTCACCGGCGACTGCTACGGCGCCGTCAACGAAGTCTCGGAGGTTGCTGTCCTCGCCGGGGCTGTGGCTTTGGCCCACCAAGAGTGGCTGATGCCGATTGTTTTTCAGTTGTAATTTGCTGGAAACGGGAAGGACATGAAACTGGGGCGTGATCAACACTCCAACACATCCGCGGTCCGCCGTGAGAGATTGCATTGTGTATAATTGCCCAGCGCAGCCAATCAACGACCCATCTTGGTTGCACAATTCCTTCTTGGAGATTCCGCTGAGGGCAACATGGCTCGTGTGACCCTGACAGTTCAAGGCGAACTTCCTGAAATTCCGCTGGACTCGTTCCTGCTAATACTTCGCGAGTCGCATTACATCCTTCAAGAACTGGACCGGGCCGTATCTCAACGCCGCGATGGAACTCTCAAATGGATGGTGTCCGGGTTGAAACCCGGCAGCGCCGTGGTCGAGACTGAAAGCCGGGTCATCCGTGGCCAGGAAGATTTCGGCCCCCAAGTCGCCCGCTGACAAGGGTATGTATTTCATTTGGGACTTTACGCAGTTGAACGTGAGACCGCATAGTAGGGTAGGCTTGCTCAAATACAACACCGCTCCCAAATGCTCACTATCGGGCCCATTCCGTATCGGGCCCATTCCGTCATTCCGGCGCAGGCTGGAATCCAGGCGGGCCCATTCCGTCATTCCGGCGTAGGCCGGAATCCAGGGGGGCCCATTCCGTCATTCCGGCGTAGGCCGGAATCCAGGGGGGCCCATTCCGTCATTCCGGCGCAGGCCGGAATCCAGGCGGGCCCATTCCGTCATTCCGGCGTAGGCCGGAATCCAGGCGGGCCCATTCCGTCATTCCGGCGTAGGCCGGAATCCAGGCGAGCCCATTCCGTCATTCCGGCGCAGGCCGGAATCCAGGCGGGCCCATTCCGTCATTCCGGCGCAGGCCGGAATCCAGGCGGCCCATTCCGTCATTCCGGCGCAGGCCGGAATCCAGTCGGGCCCATTCCGTCATTCCGGCGTAGGCCGGAATCCAGTCGGGCCCATTCCGTCATTCCGGCGCAGGCCGGAATCCAGGCGGGCCCACTCCGTCATTCCGGCGCAGGCCGGAATCCAGGCGGGCCCACTCCGTCATTCCGGCGTAGGCCGGAATCCAGGCGGGCCCACTCCGTCATTCCGGCGTAGGCCGGAATCCAGGCGGGCCCACTCCGTCATTCCGGCGTAGGCCGGAATCCAGGCGGGCCCCCATTCCGTCATTCCGGCGCAGGCCGGAATCCAGGGGGGCCCATTCCGTCATTCCGGCGTAGGCCGGAATCCAGGCGGGCCATTCCGTCATTCCGGCGTAGGCCGGAATCCAAGCGGGCCCATTCCGTCATTCCGGCGTAGGCCGGAATCCAGTCGGGCCCATTCCGTCATTCCGTCATTCCGGCGTAGGCCGGAATCCAGTCGGGCCCATTCCGTCATTCCGTCATTCCGGCGTAGGCCGGAATCCAGTCGGGCCCATTCCGTCATTCCGGCGTAGGCCGGAATCCAGGCGGGCCCATTCCGTCATTCCGGCGTAGGCCGGAATCCAGTCGGGCCCATTCCGTCATTCCGGCGTAGGCCGGAATCCAGGCGGGCCCATTCCGTCATTCCGGCGTAGGCCGGAATCCAGGGGCGGTGGGGCCGGTTCGTAGCTATAATCTCAATTTTACATACCCTTGTCAGGGACATCACCGGGGACTTGAGTACCGAGGAGCACATCCGGCAATTGCGTGATGCCTGAGCTATTTATTAAGCCCTGCTTGGACTCCTCGGTGTTCTTTGCTCACATAAAACGAGAGGAGATTGTATGTCCTGGAGGGTTGAACTGGAGGGTTGAAGAGGTGGGAAATCACCCAACACATATTAAATGGAGCTGAAGCCGGTCAGTACCAAATATACACGTCCACTGCCACCATCGCAGAGGTCAGACGTATCCGGACAAGGGTAGAGCAGTTGGACCAAGCGGAACTTCAGCAAATCCAGGAGTTCTTTCAACACCAATATATTCACACCATTGACGTTACCCGTGAGATAGCCGAGAAAGCCCAAGCGCTGGGGGCTGAATATGGCATCACGACCATAGACTCAATCCACCTGGCCACTGCTATCTGGTGGCAATGCGATGTGCTGCTGGTGTGGGATAAGCCTTTCTCGCAGCACTTTGAAGGTACTCCCATAGAAGGCGTCCGGGTTGCCGAGCCATACTGGGAAGGTCAATTGCCCGCGCCCCATCTATAAGTCCCGATCTTCGGAAACGAAAAGATAACCGGACCTTACGGTCGGCAGAAGGTCAGAATAGGGGTGGCGTTGGGGCCACTACTTTCACATCAATCCCTTTCTTGAGAAAGGGGAAGTATCGGAGAAGAGTCCATCGCAAAAGGTCTTAGCAAAACGACCGGAGCAACCCTCTAGCCATGCTGCACGGTTACGAACTGTTGGCAATGTTGGCGCTGGCCGTCGTCCTGGACCTGGCGCTGGGGGAGCCGCCAACCTGGCTCCACCCTACGGTCTGGATTGGCCGCACGGTCTCCATCGCCGACCGTTTGGCGCCCAAGTCACCGCGGGCCGGACTGGTCGCGGGGGTTGTGGTCGTTCTGCTGATAACGGGGCTATGGACCGCCGCCACTTTTTTTCTGCTTGAATGGCTGAGAGGACTCCACACCGTTGCCTTCCTGTTGGCCGGGGCGGCTATACTCAAGACCACCTTCTCGGTGAAAATGCTGCACGGCGTTGCGGCCAACGTGCGAGACCTGCTGGTCAACGGAGACATGGACCAAGTCAGGTCCCGGATGTCTTCCTTGGTCAGCCGAGACCCATCGCAGCTAACCCCGGAACTCGCCACCGCCGCGGCCATAGAATCGGTGTCGGAGAACATGTGCGACAGCTTCATCGGCCCTTGGCTGGCATTCGCTCTGTTCGGTGTGCCCGGTGCGGTGGCCTACCGGGCGATAAACACGCTGGACAGCATGATAGGCTATCATGGCCATTACGAATATCTTGGCAAGGCTGCCGCCCGGCTGGATGACCTCGTGAACTTGATACCCGCCCGTATCTCCGGCGCGTTCCTGGTGTTGGCCAGCGCGGCGTTGCCGGGTCAAAGGGCCGGCAGGGCTTGGAGAATAATGTGGCGGGACCACGGGCGCACCGAAAGCCCCAACGCCGGATGGGCCATGAGCGGCATGGCCGGCGCACTGGGCGTCGAATTGGAAAAGGTCGGTCACTATCGCTTGGGCGACCCTGTGCGGCAGTTGGAGCCGATGGACATTACCCGCACCGTCCGTTCCATGTACGTTGTAGCCGGTATGAGTTTGGTGGCGGCTTTGGCCTTGACCTACCTGAGGACGCAGTTCATTTGATGACTGGTCCTCGTTTTCACGAGGAGGCGCGCAAATGACGGCGCAGGGCCCCACGGCGGGCCGTCCGGTGCACGGCGGCGTCAAGCCGGAGGAACTCCGCGCCTTGGGGCTGGACCCCGAAGACGTCCTCGACTTCAGCGCCAGCGTCAGCCCCATAGGGCCGCCGGAGGGGGTTTGGGAAACCCTGCGCAGGGTGGACTTGGGGGCCTACCCTGACCCGCACTGCTTGGTCCTTCGGGAGGCGTTATCCAATCATCTGTCCGGCGGCCGGGAAATTCCCGTAGAGAACATCCTCGTCGGCAACGGTTCTACCGAAATCATCCACCTGCTGGCGCGGGCCTTCCTGTCCGGCAAGTCCCCTGCCGGAAATGGCTCCACGCTGCAACTGTCCCCCACCTACGGAGAGTACGCCGGAGCGTGCGCGTTGATGGGAGTAGCCATATCCGCCTTTCAAGCGCCGTCCACCCCTCCTTTCCGGTGGGACGTAGACGAAGCGGCGTCCCGCATAGTAAGGGACCGGCCCCGGTTGGTGTTCGTGTGCAACCCGAACAATCCCACCGGCGTCTACTTGGACGAAGCCGATGTCAGGCGCTTGGCCGGAGCGACGGCCGCTTATGATGGCCTGTTAATCATAGACGAAGCTTATGTCTCCTTCGTAGACAGACCTTGGGACAGCTTGGGAATGGCCTTGGAAAGCAATGTAGTCCTTCTGCGCTCTATGACCAAGGACTACGCGCTGACCAGCTTGAGGCTCGGCTACGCGGTGGCTTCCGCTGACATCATTAATCAACTGGCCCCGCTCCAGCCCGACTGGAGCGTCAACGGCTTTGCCCAAGCCGCCGGCCTAGCGGCCCTCGCCGACGCCGGTTACTTGTCCCGAGCGAAGGATGCGGTGGACGAAGCCAAGGACTACTTGTCCGACCGCCTTGACCGGCTGGGACTGACCGTGCTTCCGTCAGCCGCCAACTTCGTATTGGTGGACGTGTCCGACGGCAAGCTCTGGCGAGACAATCTTATGCGTTTGGGCATTTTCGTCCGGGACTGCGCCTCTTTCGGCTTGCCCGCTTATATTCGTATAGGTCTGAGGGCGCTGCCCGACTGCCAACGCTTGGTCGCGGCGATGGAAACCGTCTCCTTCCAAGTCTAGGTTCTGTTGACATTTCCCCGTCATTCCCGCGCAGGCGGGAATCCATAGGCATAGTTCGTCATGTCACTCTCCCCTGTGGCAGTCATTCCCGCGCAGGCGGGAATCCATAGGCATAGTTCGTCATGTCACTCTCCCCTGTGGCAGTCATTCCCGCGCAGGCGGGAATCCATAGACTTCTAATCGGAGAGAACGTGACTGGCTGATAGTGCTTCTGGATTCCTGCTTTCGCGGGAATGACGTTATGGGGTTACTGGACTGCCTGATTTCGCAAATGTCAACAGAGCCTAGTCATCGAATCCTGCTTCTCATCACCCCTGACAAGTCTTTATGTCGTCCAACGCCCGTCGCCTTAGAATTGGATATTGTATATCACATAATATTATCTTGACAAATAATGATTTGCTTGGCTATCTTAGCTTTTTAAAAATGAGGGGCACGTTGTTTCCTTCACGGTGTGGTGTCAGACGATGGGAGGCGGCGCTCAGGAAGTCACTTAGCATCCGCTCAGGAGATGAGAAATGACAACCGATGTGATACGGCTGGAGAGCCCCATAGACGTAATGTTCCTCCTCCATACCGCGCTCCGAAGCGAGGCATCCGCCCTGGAACAGTCGATCAGGCAATTCGACGCCGAGGACGACAGCCTCCAGCATATCCGCCAGGACTTCATCCGTTGGGCTGCCGCTTTGATGTTCCACACCGAGCAGGAAGACATTTACATGACACCCGTGTTGGGTAGCTTTATGCCCGCCAAGGACGCTGAGAAAGAGCACGCCGCCATCAACGACAGGCTGGAAGACGTCATGATGGTGTTGGAAGACGAAATCGGCAAGATGAAGTTGATCGCCCGCACCCAACGTCACCTGTACGGGGCCGTGGTCCAGTTGCGCATTGCCCAGGACGACCACTTGGAGAGCGAAGAGGCCTTCGTCCTGCCGGAAATCCGCGAACGTTTCGACAACGAGAAGCAACTGGACATCATCCGCTGCCTTCTGGTCGACGATGTAGCCGAAGAAAAGGGCTGGGTCTTGAACTGGCTTTCCGAACGGCTGGGCCCCCCAAGAGAAACTGGCCCTTTCCGAGTTCCAACAATCGCTGGAAAAGTCCCTTCTCTATCCCGTGGCGTAAAGCGAAGCAATCGCGCATTTACCAACTATCTCAAAACTTGGCGCACTAACCATGCCGTCATTCCCGCTCACCATGCCGTCATTCCCGCTCACCATGCCGTCATTCCCGCTCACCATGCCGTCATTCCCGCTCACCATGCCGTCATTCCCCCTCACCATGCCGTCATTCCCCCTCACCATGCCGTCATTCCCCCTCACCATGCCGTCATTCCCCCTCACCATGCCGTCATTCCCCCTCACCATGCCGTCATTCCCCCTCACCATGCCGTCATTCCCCCTCACCATGCCGTCATTCCCCCTCACCATGCCGTCATTCCCCCTCACCATGCCGTCATTCCCGCTCACCATGCCGTCATTCCCGCGCAGGCGGGAATCCAGAGTCGTTCGCTGACAGTAACGCTCCTTTACCTCGCCTCTACACGCAGAACCCCGTTACCCCGTAGGGGCAACCCTTGTGGTTGCCCTGGGTGCTCCGCCATCCGTGTGAACAATTAAATGACCCCGTCACTATATTTGGTTGCCGTTAACTATCCCGCCCGTTAGAATGGGCGCAATCCAGTTGATTGGGAGACGCCATGACAACGACCAGCGAGACCACCGAAAAAAATCGTTTCTCCGATGTTTTCGGCTACCCTACGGGAAGGGCGGCCACCAAAGTAAAAGACTCCATGACCACCTATGTCCAGGAGTTTATCAAGCAGTCCCCCTTCGTGATACAAGCAACCAGCGACGTCGACGGCAATTGCGACGCCTCTCCCAAGGGGGGCAAGCCGGGATTCGTCCGCGTATTGGATGACAAGCATCTTCTATTCCCCGACGTTGCCGGCAACCGTCTGTTCCAGTCCTACCAGAACATGGACGCCAACCCCAAGGTCGGCCTCCTGTTCCTCATCCCCGGTGTCAACGATACCGTCCGGGTGAATGGGCGAGTCTCCATAGTCGACCATGAGGACCTGGAGCGGCGCAACGTCGAAGTAGCGTTGTACGAAATGGACGAACGGTCCCATCACCTCCAAGGCGTCATCATCGAGGTGGAAGAGTCCTACGGCCACTGCCCCCGGGCATTGAAGTTCTCCAAGCTTTGGGACGTTGAAGAAATCGCCAGGAACCAGTCGGACCGCCCGATTTCGGACCGCCCCACAACCAGCTAACCCACTCCATTCATCGCAGAGACCAGTGAGGCCGCGGAGTTTTCTTCAAGGCGAGAGAATGCCCTGAAACCTCTGCGGCTCCTGTGTGCTCTGCGGTAAGACCCGCCACAAACCATCCGCCGCCATCCGCCGGAAAAACGTAGGGGCGTCCCTCGTGGGCGTCCGTAGGGGCGTCCCTTGTGGGCGCCCAAGGAATGTATCCTATGGCAGCAATTCAGTCTGAAAAAATCACCCTGTCCAACGGCTTGGACGTCATCCTGCATGAAGACCACTCCATCCCGCTGGTGGCGGTCAACGTGTGGTACCACGTGGGATCCAAGGACGAAGAAGTTGGGCGCACCGGCTTTGCGCACCTTTTCGAGCACATCATGTTCGAGGGGTCGAAGCACCACAACAGCAGCCACTTCGAGCCGTTGCAGAAGGTTGGCGCCAACCTGAACGGCTCCACTACCACCGACCGCACCAACTACTGGGAGGACGTACCGTCCAACTACCTGGAGTTGGCGTTGTGGCTGGAAGCCGACCGCATGGGGTTCCTGCTGGACGCCGTGGACCAGCAGCGGTTTGACATCCAGCGGGACGTGGTAAAGAACGAGCGGCGGCAAAGCTACGAAAACCGCCCCTATGGCATGGCCTTCGGTCAGATACAGGAGGCCCTGTTCCCCTTGCCCCACCCGTACAACTGGATGACCATCGGCTCCCAGGAAGACTTGGACGCCGCAACCCTGGACGACGTAAAAGGCTTTTTCCGGCGTTACTATTCCCCCTCCAACGGCAGCTTGGCCGTGGCCGGAGACTTCCAGCGGGAACACGCAGTGGAGTTGATTAACCGCTACTTTGGCGACCTGCCGCCGGGGCCGCCCCTACCTCGAAAGGGCCGTCGCGACTCGGCCCTTGGCGGCCGGGTGGAACTGGAAATGCGTGACAAAGTCTCGCTGCCCCGGCTGTACGTGGCTTGGCCCGCCCCAGCGGACATGGACGACGATGACGCCCCAGTGGACATTTTACAAGGGGTGCTGTCCGACGGCCTCAGTTCCCGGCTGCACCGCAGCTTGGTCTACGACAAGCAAATAGCCCAGAGCGCTTCGGTGCGTTACCATTCCGCAGAAATCGCCGGCCAGTTCGTAGTCCAAGTCACCGCCGCCGAAGGCCGCAACCTGGACGAGATTGAAGAGGCCCTTGAGGCGGAGTTGGCCAGACTGCGGACGGAACCCCCTACCGAAGAGGAGATCGCCAGGATCAAGAACCACGTCGAAGCGTCCCACTATCGCCAGTTAAGCCGGATAGGCGGATTCGGAGGGCGTGCCGACCAGTTGAACCATTTCAACATCATGGGCGGCGACCCCGACATGGTTAACACCAGCTTGGACCGGTACTTGGCGGTGCAACGGGAGGACGTTATCCGGGTCAGCGAGACCTTGCTCGACCACCGCCAAGTGCGGCTGCGGGTGATGCCGGAAGCGCCGCTCAAGCCAACAGTCAGCGGAGTGGACCGCTGGGTAATGCCCCAAGCCGCGCCGGAGCCGGCTTTCACGCCGCCCACGCCGGTGCGCCACCGCCTGAACAACGGCATGGGCGTCACCGTGGTTGAACGGCGGGAGCAGCCGATAGTCACTTTCGCCCTGGTGTTGCGCACCGGCGCAACCGCCGATCCTCAAGCCCTGCCCGGGTTGACCAGCTTCACCGCCCAGATGATCACGGAAGGAACGGAGAGCCGCAGCAGCCAGGACATCGCCGCCGCCTTCGAGTTCATGGGCGCGAGAATCAACTCCGACGCCCGCCGGGAATATACCCTGCTGTCCACCGAGACCCTCAGCAAGCATTGGTCCACCGCGTTGGAACTGGTGGCCGACTTGGTAAAACGGCCAACCTTCCCCGATCACGAGTTGGAGCGGGTCCGGCGTGAGCACTTGACCGATCTCCGCCGCGGCAAGGACGACCCTACTGGGGTGGCGGAACGCCTGATGTCCGGCTTGGTGTTCGCCCCCAGCAGCGGTTACGGACACTACGTCCTGGGAACGGAAGCGTCCACTGCCAAGTTGGGCCGCCAGGACCTTAGAGACCTGTTTGAGCGCACCTACGTCCCGGCTCAAGCAACCCTCATCGTTGTGGGCGACGTTGTCCTGGATGAAGTAATCAAGCAGGCCGAGGCCAATTTCAGCGACTGGAGCGGCAACAACGGCATCGCCACTCCCACTGCGCCCAATGCAGACAGCCTCACGGCAGACACCCAATCCGTCATTCCCGCGCAGGCGGGAATCTATCTGGTCGATCATCCGGGGGCGGCCCAGTCGGTGATACGTACCCTTCAACCCACCATACCGCGACAACACCCCGACTACTTCGGGTTGACCTTGGTCAACTACGTTTTCGGCGGGCAGTTCTCCGCCAGGTTGAACCAGAACCTGCGTGAAGACAAGGGGTACAGCTACGGGTACCACTCGTCGATCAACTGGCACCGGGGACCGTCCTTGATGGCCTCAGGCGGCTCCGTTCAAACCGCGGTGACCAAGGAAGCATTGCAGGAGACCTTGCGGGAATTTAACGAAATCCAGACCACCCGGTTGATTACCAATGAAGAGTTGGAGGCCGCGCGCGGCGGCATCCTGCAAGGCTACCCGGCCAGCTTTGAACGTTCGGCCTCGGTGTTGAACCACTTGATTCAGATGCTGGTGTTCGACCTGCCCGACGACTATTTCCACACCGTCCCGCCGTCAGTCAAGGCGGTTACACTGGAAGACGCCCATCGCGTTGCCGCCCAGAGATTGCTGCCCGCCCATCTGCAAGTGCTGGTGGTCGGAGACCGCGAAACGGTCGAACCCGGCCTTCAAGAGCTGGACCTGCCTGTAGTCCTGCTGGACCCCGACGGGGCGCGGGTTAGCTGAGGGCATGTTGACATTCAAATCTAAGAAACTATCTCAAAACTTGTCGCAGCACTCAACCCGTCATTCCCGCCAACCCGTCATTCCCGCGCAGGCGGGAATCTATAGGCTTCGGTCAGCGACATGGGGAAATCAGCGAGACTGATTGGTTTTGAGATAGTCTCTAAGTAGTAGCGCACTAAAAAGGCGGCAGATCTGTAACTGCCGCCTTTTTAGTGCGCCGTATCGAAAGGCTCAAGGGCTTAAAGGAATCGTTCTATTTTCTCCACGAACCTTTCCACGTCCTCAAGGCCCTCGACGACATCGTCAGTATCCAGCCAATTTTCATAGAAATTGCTGTGCAGACCATTAGCAACGTGGAACAGGCCGCGTAGTTCCCGGTCGCTGGTTTCTCCCGCCAAAACACGGACAACACCAAAAAGGTGTCCGTGTTTCTCATGTTCTAACCCCCGCGCCTCTGCGACAGCCTTTACTATCACGGCGGCGGCGGCCCAAGCTTTCTCCGACGCCTGTTCTAAGTCCCCAGCCTCAAGTTGTTCACGGGCTTTGGACAGAAACGCACGACTGCGTGCCTGACAGGTCAGTGTCTCCTGCACGGGCGGGCACTCCTTCTGTCATCTGTTGCATTGTGGGAACCCAGTATATAAATGATGCCACTGAAAGGCAATCAAGAAGGGCCATCCATCGATCCCGGCCTCCGGGAGTTGGACCTGCCCGTAGTGCTGCTGGACCCCGACGGTGCCCGTATTAGCTGACGGGCGGTTAATGCTTCAGAGTTGACCGGAGCTAGTACATGATGAGATGAGTGGGGACCAGTCGCTGCTCCACCGGGTCCACGGCCAAGGCCAATCCCTCCAAGGTGTAGGCTCCCAAGAGAGCCGGAGCGTCGTCTTGTCCGAAGACCACCAAGGTCGCCACGCTCTCGCCGTCCACCATTGCGCGAGCCTCCCCGTAGTCCATCTCGGTCCGTCGCCCGTCGGCCAGCAGGAACCTGCGCTTTCCCACCGGTTCAATCCCCAACTCGCGCAGCAACCTACCGGGCAGCGTGGTGTAGGCCGCGCCAGTGTCCACCGTAGCTTCTAGGTCCTGGGTCCGTTGGCCGTCCATGCTCGAAATCCGCAGCGGCCACCTGAAAGTCCCCATCGAAGGAGCCTCACAATTGCGATTCTATCTACCCGTTCTAACCGGCAGAGCATCCCGGTTACAGGGCTACGACCGTCACACACAGGGCCTTTCAGCTTTCAGCAGTCCCGCTCGCGGCTTTGCGCCAACAGTCCTGATTTAGACTGACTTTGATGCAACTGCTGATTCTGCACCAATGGTCAGTAAATCAACCGTACCAAGAGGACAGCAAAGGGATTTCAATCTGTAACAGGGGGTACGCTGACAAAACAAAAGCCCCCACTGGTTAGCAGGAGCTTCGTGGTTGCGCGGGTGCCGGAGGTTAAGAACGTTGTGATTCGCGCAGGCGTTCCATAGCCTGTTCGAGAGTTTCACCAGGTAGTCTTTGCTTGTCGGCTTGTATGGCTAGGTTTCGTTCTTCTCGTCGTGCCTCTTCTACCCGTCTATCTCTGAAAATACGAGTCATTACCATAGCTACCCTCCCAAGACTGAGTAAAACAATAGAGACTGCAAACGATGCACCTGAAATGTCAGCAGCCATTCCAACCGGCTTCCGTGGTTCCCAATCATCTCCGTACCAGAAGGCAACTACAGAGCAAATTATCAAAGTAGAAACGAACAGACCGCAGAATGCACCCCCTATCGAGTTAACATTTTCGCGGATGGAGGTTCCTATAGAACCTCCAATGGCTCGAAACCATTTGATAGATTTTCACCCTTATTGGTCTACTACAAGGCTGTTACAGGCTTGTTGGAACTGGTTGTCGCTGGGCAACTCAATGATAAAGGCTTAATCCGATGCCTGTCAAAAGGAACGAAGGTAGTGTTGCGCGGAAAAGCCCTCGGATGATTGACCGAAGGCTTACAGTTTCAGGGTATCAGCAGAGGGACTTATATACCTAACTACACGAGCTTCAATCAATCCCTTGCTTTTCTCTTAATTTCCCGTCTCAAGAATCAATATGTTAAAATAGAATCAGATGGTGAAGGGTCTTTGGATAGCAGGAACCTATCTATTTGGCCTTTTGATTAGCTACTTAGTCTTGGAAGCATGTTGCAATTACCCATTCAAGGAACGCTTTGGGCTGTCGGTAGACCTAGCAGTTACGGCTACGGCAATCTTTGAATCAGGAGGTGGAATAATTATGTTAGCATCATTTATCCGTGACAAGCATATCGAAAAGGGACGTAAGGAAAAGGAAGAAGAAATCCAGAGAAAGATAATAGAATGGAAAGCGCAAGGTCTATCAGACGCAGAAATCCTGGAACGCTTGACCTTGAACAGGGTTTAAGGTCTAGGGTATATAGGAGCAGCCGTTCTTCCTGAGTGTACCGTAAGGAAAGAGCAACCAATTGGGCTGGGTTCCTAATCCGGCCCATTTTCTTTGTCTTTCCTTCCCTTTAGATACCGCCATTCCTTCTTGGGCGGTCCCTTCATATCTAACCCCGACCGAGCATCCCGGTTACAGGGCCACGACCCATCACACACAGGGCAATCGCATTTGGATTTATCGCCCTCGTCATTCCCGCGAAGGCGGGAATCCACCGTACCGTTGCGACTGGATAAATCACCTAAAACGGAACGCTACCTGATGTGAGGGGATAGTTGCCTACGGTTACACCACCTAAATTGGACCGTTATCAAGGTTGAGGCAGCTTCAGTAATAAAGGCTTGGCAATGTTATAATAGAGAGCAGGGTGGATGAAGAACGAATATCCATTTGGTCTGTCCGAAAGTCATGGCATAGGATATTCGCCGCCGTCTTTATATTATTGACGGCTATTAGCCTTGTCGCTATTATCCGACACGAGGTGAACAATCCAGATACCCAAGAAATCTATCAAATAACAATAGCCGTTGGCCATACCGCAAGTCCACTCCTGATATTGTGGGCAGGGGTTTCCGCAATCACAATGGAGGTTCTTGGAGTAATGCTTAACGTTAAAGACATAAGGAAGTGGTATGACAATCGTATCGTCAAAAGGACACTAGCCAATGTTTAGAAAGCAGGAACGGTTAGAAATGACGGCACGATAGAGATTACGCGGGAGACACTTAAACAGCTAAACGATGGCAATAAATAGCTTCCATTCATCGCCCAAAAAGTAAAACCCCAGGCTCATCATCCGGGGATTTCCTAATGTCTTGGCGGGATTCCAAACGCTTTACTTATAAGTGCCCATATCCCTGTATGTGTTTTGGGCGCATTGTTTACAAAGTCGCATTTCAATATTCCTTCTCGGCCCTTTGAGTCTGACTCGAACGGTTGGCGGGACTTGCCCACAACTTGGGCAAAGCGATTCAGCCAATCTCATCCGATGAAGGAAATCGTTATTTTGCGAAGGGGGCAACGTTCTCATTCCAAGAGAATCGACTCTTTCTTTCACCACCAAATCAAGTCCTATTTATCATCCTTCTTGATGTAGGCAATGAGTTCCTCTTCCTCTTCTCTTACCATGTACTCCTTTATTTCATCTAGCGTCTTACCGGGAGGGATAGTGATGAGTCCTGCCCTGTCAAGCTTTGCTATTACTCGGCCAACCTTACGCCTATCGTACATTTCTTTCAGATTGAGTATCACGCTTAGTACCTCCGTTGCAATGGCCGCAATTGCCGCCCACAGTAGGACTAATGGGCTGGCGGTGTGGCCTATGATGATCGCCGTCCTGTAAACTCCTTCCACCGACTCGGGATTGTTCAGCTCATTGTAGATAATGATGGCAAGGCTTGTGACCGTCAAGGCGCCAAAGACGATAGCAAATACCCCATGCCATGACTTTCGGACAGACCAAATGGATATTCGTTCTTCATCCACCCTGCTCTCCATTGTAACATTCGGGCATCTCATACAACATCCAGCGGTGGACCCAGATGCCCCGTAGCGGCCACTTCGCCGCGTTGGAGGATCCACGACTGCTTGCCGAGGATGTACGGGAGTTTCCCCGTCCGCTTAGGTCAGGCAGTCAGACCTGACTCAATGCCCATTCTGACGAGAGGTAGAGATGGTACAGAGTAACCACAGCGTCCTGGGGGAAGGTCTCAGGCTGTACACCAACGCAGTGGCCGGTTCGTCAAACAACGGCTGGAAACCGCCTTTGGCGACGCATGGTGGGAGGAGGGCGTAATTAAGACGCTCTCATACGGGAGATGGCGCCAGCTTGAGCGCGACATGGCGAAAGACCCCAGGGCAGACAAAGTCACATTTCTTGACCCGGGGACATTATCACCCGCAATCATGCAATCTTTCAGGACATCTTCCCCAACCGCAGGGAAGTTCAGTCGCTGCTGGTACAAGTCTCCGAAGCCCGCAACAGATGGGCCCATTCTTTGGCATCGTCAGACCTGACGAACAATGATGTGGTTCGAGCCCTGATGTCAATGGAAAAGCTGCTGTCTAACGCCGGTTTGCCCGAAGCGTGGGAAGTGGAAAGGCTTCGGAAGCAAGTGATGGGGATGTCGGAACCCCAGTCCACGGAACCGGTTGTCAGCCCTGATGTAAAGTCCGAACCAAAAGTTCACAACAAGGAACCCGCACACCGGCCGCGGGTTACATTAGCGGAAGTCGTTCGGCAAGAAGTGATAGACCATTGGTTCACTCCCGCCCGCAGCCGGGGCGAGCGAGAAGTAACCGTTGTGTCAGGGGACGTCCATAAGCAACTAAAATGGCAGAACCGCCACCCTGCGGTGTGCGGTGCCCTTATGTATCGCCGCGAAGAATTTGCTCAGCGGGCCAAGGTCGAGTTAATCCGGGTAGTTGGCAAAAACCCCAGTAACACGACCAAATTTGTCTACCGGCTGCTGTAGGCCGTGGGGGGAAATCTATTTCCCAGCATCCCAACTTTCCCCCGCCGTCATCAACATAAGCGATGGCGAGGCCAACGACAGGGACTCTGTGGAGTCAGCGGGTGTGATTAAACTTGGTCGAGACCCAAATGTCTGAATCAATACTTACCGGATTTCAGGATTCTCAAGATAGATGCTTTTCATCCTGTTAATCCTTCAATCCTGAGAATCCTGATTCAGACAATTACACCAAACGCCGGATGCGCCATACTGAATATTCCACCCACTTTTGATCACACCTGAGTCAGCATGGCGTCCGTTAGTTTATTGATTGCCGAATCGCAGACAAGGGAGACGCTGCCCCGTCAACGATGCGATCGCCTCAGCGATAGGTGAAAGCTAAGGACCGCGAATGAGATTACTCTACTTCGAAGAGGGTTTTTGAGTAACCAAACTTATCCAACACTTTTCGGCAACGTTCTTCGACTCTCAATGCCTTCATACGACCTGTCGCCGCAAATATGCCGCTATCTCCAATAAGTTTAGGTTTGTCGAGGTCATCGGGATTTCTGGAAAAGTACAAGTTATTTATTCCTTGCACATTCATAATCCGGTCGAACTCATCTTGTTTCTCGACATATATCAATTCGCAAAGTTTCACCAACATTTGTTCCCAAGTTTTGACGGAGTACTCGGTGTCCCGAAATATGAACGACGGCTTTCCGCTTTGTCCGCCACCCACGCCATTCGTAGCTGGCTTTGGTCGTGAATGGCTGACATCTGATACTTTGAATTGCACTCGATGGTTTTGGAAAAACTCTTTCACCAATCCCTGCCGTTTGTTCGGTTTAACATCTTTCAAACTGGCGATTGATCCAGTCAACAGCTTAATTAATTCATCAGACGGTTTAGTTACGAAGCCGTTCCAAGTTTCCACCATATCCTTGCGGGCCACGGCTATTGCATCACGTTCGTCGATTTCACTCCGGGCGGCCTCTACGGCTTCACCGGACGACACCTTTTCTTTGGTCAGGAATCTCTCAAATTCCTTTTGTATAGCTGCTGGCCCTCCACTGGTGATGTCGATTTCGGAGAAACGTTTTTTGCTCCACTGCTGACCTTCCCCTTGTCTCCACCCGTGGTTCGGCAGATACAACCACCAAGTCCGTCCGTTGGTCAATACAGCCAAGTTCACCACCTGCTGAATGCAGTAGGTCAAAAGCTGTTTCTCGTGTCTTTCCAATGGTTCGCCGGACTTCTTGGCTTCTATGAAAACAGCAGTTGGCAAATTCGGATTCAAGGTGTAGTCGGGCCGGTCACTCGATAACTTGACCTTGAGCTCGCGTTTCACTTCTTCAGGAGCCCTATGATTCCAGCCCAAGTCTTCCAGGATCCTCTCAATAACAAATTGCTTGGTTTCTTCTTCGTTGTTGAGGCCATCCATATTGGGGAATTGCTTTCGGATATCTGAAATGGCCTGCGCGACGGTTTCAGCAGCCATGCTCTACACCTCGATAACGCCTTGATAGTGAATCCATACATCCAGAGGGACTGTCATGTCGGATTCTATAGCTAAGGCAATCAGGTTGCAAATAAATATGTCAGCCAATACGGAGCAACCGCATTCTAATGCAACCCTCGTGGTTGCCCCGGCTAGAGAAATCAAGCCAATCATAAAAATCACATAAATCACAGTTCAGACAAAACACCCTCACTGACATCCCGTCGTTGACACCTGGGATTACATCTCGGTACCTTGAAACTACCAAACAAGCAGACCGGAACTGCAACCAGTCTGCGCCAGATCACCCAAGGAAGCAACGGACCATACGTCGCTCCCGCCGCTCAGGAGAAATGGGAGAAAATGAGAGGAAATGGGAGACAAATTAAAAATTTCCCTTCTTGCCCCCTCCAAATAAACTCTGCGAGGTGAATGTTTACTTATGGGAGAACTGAGATCCCGCATCCGTGCCCTTCAGAAAAAAATGGCCCTGGAACTGGCTATCGTCAGGCTTCGCCCGTTGGTTAGGGAATTTCGTCTCCAGTGGTTCGTCGCCCTTACCGACCGTAAGCCCCTGCCCCAGCCCCGTTCCTTCGGGTTCCGGGTGGTCAAGGCCGGCTTCCGGCTTCCCACCTTCATGGGCGTCAACAGGTACTTGGAGAAATGCCGCCGCAAAAAGGTCGAAATCGACGACCATGAACTCCTGCGGACCCTCATCCCTTGGGTAAGGAAATACCGCCGGGATCTGGTCTGGGCGGAGGAGGAATGATTCGCCGCAGTCACCCACATCAAACGAGTCCTCGGGCCAATCCGACTGCCGGCGCCGGACCATCCAAGGAGGCAATGGACGATACATCGCCCACGCCGACTCTACCACTACCTGGTAGGCCGCTCCCCCATGACCATGGTGATGGTGTCACGTCCCCCGTCGCGGAACAGTTGCACCTCGACCTCTTGATGGGCCTCCAGGTCCTGCCGCAGCATACGCATAAGGTCGAGTACCGTGGCGACTTCCTTCCCGTTTATCGACGTGACTATATCGCCGGGCCGGATACCCGCCTTGTCCGACGGGCCGCCTTGAAGAACGTCCTGGATGATGACGCCCTCCCGGATGGGCAGTCCGAATTGCGCCGCCATGTCAGGCGTCAGGTCAGCCAGGAACACTCCCATCCAAGCCCACTCGACCTTGCCGTCCTTGATTAACTGCCCGGACACATCAATGGTGGTCTCCATGTTAATGGCGAAGCCTATACCCTCGAAGTGTGGCCCGCCAAAATCCCCTCCTCGGAGTATCGCGGTGTTGATGCCCACCAAGTCGCCGTTCAGGCTTAGCAATGGACCGCCGCTGTTGCCCGGATTGATCGACGTGTCCGTTTGGATCAAGTCGTACAGCGGCGTGCCGTCGTTCCCGCCTATCGTGCGGCCCATCGCCGATACCACTCCCACGGTGACCGTAGGCCCGCCCGGCAGCGCCAACGCGTTGCCTATGGCTATGACCCATTCGCCGACCCGCAAATGGACATCGTCGTTCAATGGCAGGAAGGTGTCATAGGTGCCCGGTATTCGCAAGATGGCCAAGTCGGACAACCTGTCCGCTCCAACCATTTCCGCTTCCATTTGGGAACCGTCGTCCATGGTGACGATGATCTTGGCCGCGCCTTCAATCACATGGTTGTTGGTGATGACCAACCCGTCCTCGCTGATTATCACGCCGGTCCCGCTGCCGAAGTCTCGCCTCACCATCCCGAACCGGTCTCTGAGCACTACTTCGGTCACCAAAGACACCACCGCCGGCCGCACCCGCTCCACCGTATCGGCGACGTTGGGCAGTTGCAGCACCGTCACGGCTGTAGGGGGAGGGGTTGCAGGGCTATCGGTCACACTGCCTGGTGCGTCGCCGGAACCGGCTACCGGCGTTGGAGTGACGATATCCTGCGTCGGCGCAGGTGTTGCGGTTGCGACATCTCGTATTGACGGCGGCGGCGATGTTGCTACATCCGGCGCCCCCATGGCAACCGTCGCCGCTGGGTTTGGATTCTCCGGCTGCGGCGTCTGGCCTATAACCCTGGCGTCCGGTTCCCCGGAGCTGGGTTGCGCCGCCTCCGTCCCGCTGGCATCGGCGGAGCCAAGCCCCGTCTCAGCGGCGGGAGCAGCCATTGAACAGGCCGCCAGCGCCACTAACAGCCCCAGCGTAACAAGCCAAACGGGCCCCTGCCTTATGAGGCCGGCAGGTCGCATCAAACTCGAAACCAACCCAAACATCACCCCCGCGCCAACGCCTCCTGTTGCGCGGCAAATAGCGGCGCCATGCCCTCGGCGGCCAACTCCAGGATGTCGGCCACCCTTTGGCGCGGGAACGGGGCTGCTTCGGTGGCGCCCTGAAGCTCCACCAAGTCGCCGCTCTTGGTCATCACCAGGTTGAAGTCCACGTCGGCCCGGAAGTCCTCTTCGTAACACAGGTCGAGCAACAGTTCATCATCAATCAAGCCGACGCTTATCGCCGCCACCGCGTCCAAAAGGGGGATTCTACGCAGCACCCGGTGGTCAACCAGCACCTTCAACGCTTGATGCAGGGCCACGTAGGCTCCGGTAATAGCCGCGGTGCGGGTGCCCCCGTCGGCCTGAAGCACATCGCAGTCCACTTGCACCGTGCGCTCACCCAAGGCTTCCAAGTCCGTAACCGCCCTCAACGACCTGCCGATAAGCCGTTGAATCTCTTGGGAACGCCCGCTGATCCGGCCTCCGTCTCTCTCCCGCGCGGTCCTGGTCGTGGTAGAGCGGGGCAGCATCGCGTACTCCGCAGTGACCCATCCCTTGCCTTGGCCTCTCAGGAATTGAGGAACACGTTCATCCATAGAGGCGGCGCAGAGGACCCGGGTGTCCCCCATTTCGATTACCGCCGATCCCTCGGCGAACTTCTGGAAACCCGTCGTTATGTTAACCGGTCGGGCTTCGTCCCAACGGCGTCCGTCGGTTCTGGCCAAAGTATGTACTTCCTTCGCGTAGTCCCGCTTGACGAATATTCAAGAGGGCTGCGTTTCAGTATACATGACCCCGCATCATACATGACCCTGCGTCCCCGCTGTTCCCGGCAGCGGTCACCGAACGTTCATGGCGACAGCGGTCAGCGAGGGTTCATGGCGACAGCGGTCAGCGAGGGTTCACGGCGGCAGCGGTCACCGAACGTTCACGTCGGCAATCATCGACCGTCACTCCCCGCGGTCACCGAACGTCACCCCCGCGGTCACCGAACGTCACCCCCGCGAAGGCGGGGGTCATTCCCGGTCTTCACCCACAAATCAACCCCGTCGCTGATTAGCTCCACGCTCCCATCCAGGTCGGTCCTGAAAACACTGTCCGGTCCCAGCTTACGTATCAGCCGGTCTATGACTTCACGGTGAGGATGCCCGTAGCGGTTATCCGCCCCGGCTGAGACAACCGCCAGGGACGGGCTTACTTTCTCCAGGAATGATGCGGTTGTCGACGAACGGCTGCCGTGGTGCCCCACCTTGAGCACCGTACTCTTCAGATTGTCAGGGTTCCGCGCCAAGCGGCTCTCCGCCGGAGCTTCTATGTCGGCGGTCAACAGGTAGGTTATCCGTCCATAGGACAGTCGCATTACGACCGAGTTGTTGTTCCGGTCGGCGGGTGTACCCGCGAACGGTGTCGCCGACGGATTCAGCACTTCCAGCGTGATGCCCGGCTCCAATTCGACCAAGTGCCCGGAAGCTACCTGGACCGGCTCTATCCCGTTCCGTCTCAGCGCGGCTTCCCATTGGGGCCCGATAACAGCGTCATCTGCAGGGGCCGTCCCCAACAGCACCGCCTCGACCTCATATCTGTCCAATACCTCGATCAAACCCCTGGCGTGGTCTTCGTCCATGTGGGTAATCACCACCAAGTCCAGAGTCCGGTCGCCCGGAGACATGACCCCGGCCAAAGCATGTACTGGGCCTTCCAAGTCCGGCCCGCCGTCAACCAGCACCTGCTTGCCTCCCGGAGTGTCGATAAGGGTGCTGTCTCCTTGACCCACGTCGAAGATGTGCACCCGCAGGTTTTCGTCCGCCGGGCTGAAGACTTGTATCCACAACACGACGACGCCCGCCAGTAGAGCCACAGCGAACATCGCGCTTCCCAGTGACAACCCCGGTGTCGTCCCGCTACTCGGGTCCCTGCCTGCCACGCGGCCCATTATTTCTTCCAGCTTGGCCAAAGCCGTCTTCAAGCGGGCAAGTCCTCCTGGAACAAGCAGTAACCCGCCCAGCGTCAAGTACCAAGCCCACAAAAACGGCGTTCCTACCCAAAAACCTGAGAACGACACCGTAGGAAACGCGGAGACCACACCCAGCAAATAGCTCAGCGGGACCCATGTAAGCCACCCGAAGAATTGGCTTGGCAGCGCGTGCACTAATCCTGCCGTCGCGGTTGCCATAGATCCAACCAGTATCGCGGGAAGCGCGGGTAGGGCCAGCAGGGTAGTAAAGATTCCCAGGAGCGGAACGCGCTCGAAATTGACTGCTATCAACGGCCACGTTGCCAGCGTCGCCGCGGCGGAGATGACCAATGCGGAGGAGGCCACCCTGGAACCTTCCCAAAACCACACCCGCCGCCAAGTAGCGGCTGACTCCGCCCGCCTTGCTGCCCATCCGGATATTCGGGCTTGATATGGCAACGCCAGGACAATCCCCGCCAGCGCAGTGAAGCTGAGCTGGAACGAGACTTGGCCCAGCACTTTAGGATCGACCCCAACCATGACGGCAGCGCTGAGGGCCAACGACGGCAGAACGCTTCGGGGCCGGCCCATCGCCCACGCCAGCAATAACACGGTGCCCATGATGGCCGCCCGGACCACCGAGATAGGAAGCCCGCTTACCAGAGCGTATCCCCAGACCACCGCAACGGAAATGGCCAGGTATATGTGCCAGCGCCGCCCCAGCAACCGGGACGCAGCAACCATCGTCAACGCCAATATCACGCCAACGTGGAGGCCGGATATAGCCAGCAGGTGCGATGTCCCGGTACGGCGGAAGGACTCTTCCACGTCCTCGGGCAACGCGCTCCGAAGCCCAAGCAACAAAGCTTGCGCCAGCGAAGCGTGAGGCTCCGTCATGGCTTGTTCCAGCCGGTCCGCCAACGCCCGCCGCAGATCAAATACTTTGCCCAGCAGCGCCGAACGAAGGGAGACAGGTTCCGGCGGCAGCATGTGAGCGGAGTGGGTGTACAGGATGCCCGAGATTCCTTGGTTGGCAAGGTAAGCCGGATAGTCGAAATCGCCAAAGGGCTGCGGTCGGCGAAGCTCTCCTTCCAGCCTCAACTCGTCGCCATACCTGAAATACCCACCGTCGCGCCTGGCAAGGAGAGACTCCGGAGGAGTGGCGTACACCAGAATCCTGGCGCTAACGGGCTTCATCACCCCAGCCTCGTCAACGGCGTTCACGTCAAAGGGGAACCTGATGCGACGGGCAGTGGGCTCCGGGTCGTCGGATATGCGCCCAATCAATACCGTCGGCCCATCGCCCCTCAACAGTGACGGGGCTGCGGCGCCTGGGACTGCCTCGACCCGCAACAACCCAAGCAGCAAGACCCCCGCCAACAGAGCAGGCCAAACGGGCCAGTGGACCGCTCGGCTCAGCAGCGCCAAGAGCAGGATGGCCAACATCAGCAACCCTACCGGCAGAAGGGGCGGGTCAACCTCCAATCCCAGCATGGTCCCGGCAAGCCATGCGGCAGCCAAAAACGCCAGCTTCATACCAGTGCGTCAACCAATTGGTTCCTCGACAAAAACCCGGTCTGGGATGACGCTAGTGCTCCGGACCCACGGTTACTAAAGGACGGATTGCGTTGTAAGTTACACTGCCAATCCCCGGGACGCGCGTAACTTCTTCTACCGATTGAAAGCGGCCGTTTTGCTCCCGGTCGTCTACTATTGCCTGTGCCCGGACCAGCCCGATGCCCGGCAAAGTCTCCAGTAAGTCAGAGGAAGCCGTGTTAAGGTTTACCAAGCCCCCGCTTGACGTTGAATTCTCTTGGGAAGCGCCTTGTCCCAATACAGGGTTGGCTGCTTCTGCGACGGAAGGCCGGGGAGTCTCTCCAAGACGCGGCACATGGTAATAGGCTTCATCCTCGACCCGTCGGGCCAAGTTAATCGCCTCCAGGTCTGCTTCCTCGTCGCCCCCTCCGGCCGCCGCCAGTGCGTCTTCCAGCCGGTCTCCGGGCTGCAAACGGTACACGCCCGGGTAGCGGACCGCTCCGGCAATATAGACCTTCAACTCCGACTCGGCTGCCGTAATCTCGGTGTATTTGACATCCGATTGCCCGGTCCCGGTCGCCGCCGGCGTTGGCAGCACTATCCGGATGGGCGCATTGTCGTCGCGGCGAAACAGAAGGACGACTGCCGCCAGGATGAGGCCTCCAGCCAGCAGAGCCACCAACACGATCGCCAATTTACCACTTCGGGACTCAGGCATACGCAAGAACCGCCACCCGGAAAGTTGCCTTGTTTTTATAGCGGGCGTCCGATTATAATTTATGGAACTTTCCGGGGAAAGGGGTCTTAGGTGAGCACAGGTCAAGCCTCCAGCGCAAACGAACTACAAGCATTCTTCCAAGGACAGTACGTGCCTCTGAGCGAGGCCAAAGTCAACGTAATGACTCATGCTCTCCACTACGGCACCGGCGTGTTTGAGGGCATCAGGGGCAACTGGAACGAGGAAAAGGGCCTCATCCACATCTTCCGGCTCCGGGAGCACTACGATCGTCTGCTGGCCGGTTGCCGCCTGTTGATGCTGGACATACCGTACAACGCGGATGAACTCAGCGAGATTACCGTCGAGTTGGTGGAGCGCAACGAGCACCGGCAGGATATTTACATCCGGCCGCTGGCGTACAAGAGCGCGGAGATGGTAGCCAACCTGAAGCTTCAGGACCTCGCCAGCGACTTCACCCTGATCACTGTTCCCTTCGGGAACTACCTGGGGTCGGACCGACTGCGCTGCTGCACCTCATCCTGGCGCCGAGTGGACGATCCTATGATCCCGGCCCGGCTGAAGATTAGCGGCATTTACGTCAACAGCATCCTGGCCAAGACCGAGGCCACCCTAGCCGGGTTCGACGAGGCCATCATCCTCAACCACGACGGCCACGTATGCGAAGGCTCCGGCGAAAACATCTTTGTGGTTATCAACGGGCGGCTTGTCACTTCGTCGTTGGAAGACAACGTGCTGCCCGGCATTACCCGCGAGACCATCATCCAATTGGCCCAACGGGAACTGGGAATGGAGGTGGTGCAACGCACCATAGACCGCAGCGAGTTGTATCTGGCTGACGAGGTCTTCCTCACCGGCACCGCGGCCCATTTGACGCCGGTAATCGAGTTGGACAACCGCCCCATCGCCGACAGAAACCCGGGACCTGTCTCTACTAAACTGCAAAAAATGTATTTCGACATCGTAGTTGGCCGGAACCCCAAGTACCTCCATTGGTGCACCACCGCCCAACCTCGCTTGGTCACCGTTTAAGTCACAGTCCAAGCGGGTCTCTCAAAGGGCCGGGCCGAAAACCGTCAACGTTTGTCACGGGCGGGTTTGCATTTCCTCTGGCGCATGTCACTGACGCGCCGGATGAATCAACCGCTAGCCCCCAGCATTAGTGATTCTCTCCGGAGAGAGGGTCTCAGTTGCCGCCGAACAGCTTAGATTGGTTGATTGCTGGCCTGATTTCTTACTTGGTAGGAAGCACTCCCACTGCTTATCTGGCCGCGCGGTGGCTGAAGGGAGAGGACCTGCGCCGGTTGGGAGACCGCAATCTTGGCGCGGCCAACGTCTACCGCAACATCGGCTCCCGCGCCGGAATAGCTGTGGGAATCATCGACATCGCCAAGGGGTCAGCCACGGTATTGCTGGCCCAAGCGTTGTTCAACTCCACCGCCGCCGAAATGATCGCCGGGGTCGCAGCCGTGGCCGGGCATAACTGGCCGGTCCACTTCAGGTTGAGGGGCGGACGGGGCGCTGCTACGGGAGTAGGCGTCTTGATTGCTGTGCTGCCCGCGCTGGCCCTGCCCCTGGGCATCACGGGGTTGTGTATCCTGTGGCTGACCAGAAAGGCGATTATATCCCTGGCATTCTTTCTTATCACCGTCCCGGTCCTCACTTGGTGGCTGGCCAAATACCCGTATCCCGTCGCTGCTTGGTGGCCGGTCCAATACTCCTACGAGGTCGCAGCCTTCGCGCTGGGCATACCCATTCTGGTCGGCGTCAGCCACTTTCTCAGCGTCCGGCGGGACTCGGCGCCGGACGCTGGCAGTAAACCGGCTCTTCCCCAAGGGTAGCCAACCCCATGGGTGAGTCATTTATCCTTGACTATCTCATCCTGATGTTCTTTGGCTCATGCGGCGTTTTTCAAGCGGCGGCGGCTTTGAACGGACTGCGGGGTCTGATGCTCTTCAGGTCGCCGGCCGTTAGCTTTCTGCTTGGCATAGCCCTGTTGGCCGGGGCGTTTACGTGGTTTTTTGTGTCTGAACCGCGTAACATGCCTGACACTGGAGCCGGCTTGACCGGCAACGAACAGTTCGGGTACTTCTTCGCCGGTGGTGGCGCGGGTCTGGCTTTTACTCTGCTGGTCACTTCAATCAGGAACAGCAGGCTGGGTGAGGGCTTATCGGACATGCCACAGGGCATGGACGCGCTGACAAAGAGCAACTACCTGCGGGTGTTACACCGCACCTTCAAGCACTGGAACAACCAAGGCTTAGTCGCTGAATTTCAAGGCTGGGCAAGAAATCAGCACGCTGGGGCCTCAGACCGGCGTCGCGGTCTAAGTTAGCCTTGGAAACGTTTTCGGCGCTGAACGGCAGGATTGTGGTTTGGCTCAACCAGTGGATTGGTTGGTCCGGGCTTACCGACTGGACTATCTCGGTCTTGATTAGCGACTATTGCATCCCATTGGCCATCTGCTTCTGGATGCTGGGGCTGTGGTTTTGCGGCCGGGCCCGAACGCCGCGGCCGTCATCAAAAAGCCGTCTTGACCGCGGCCATTTCCCTGGGATTTGCCAACCTCGCGGTCTTGTTGCTGAACCAGGAAATATTCCGCGATCGTCCCTTCATCCATTACGAGTTGACCGTGATATTTTACGAGCCGACGGACTCATCCTTCCCGTCAAACCCCGCGGCCATAGCTTTCGCGGTCGCCATCGCCATCTGGTGGGCCAACCGGCGGGCTGCACTGCCATTGTTTTGTATGGCAATATTGTGGTGTGTGGCAAGGGTGGCTGGAGGACTCTTTTACCCCAGCGACATCATTGCCGGAGGATTAATCGGCGCGGTGACCGCCTGTTTGATTACCTTTAGAATACGCCGCATCGAGCCAGCGCCCACGTGGGTGCTGAAAGGAGCGAGGCTCCTGCACCTGGCTTGACGCAATAACCAAATACACAGAGGAGAAAGCAAATGGGCTGGTCCAGCCATCATCCAACGGGACTCATCTATTACGCGCCGCAGCACTGCTACCGGGGGTATACCCTTACCTCCGGTAGCCGAGGCGGCCATCACGCCAATCTCTTCGACATGGAAGGCCGGCTGTGCCATCAATGGTATTCGCCGGACGGCGTCGGCTACGCCCAACTCCTGCCCTACGGTAACCTGCTCCTTCGCACTGGCCCTGCTCAGGACGCCGACGGCGCGCAAAACATTGGAGGGTCCTCTTCGGCCATACTGGAGTTGGACTGGGATGGCAACGTGGTGTGGGAATACCGAGACCCCATGGTTCACCACGACTTTGAGCGGCTGCCCAACGGCAACACCCTGGTGCTGCTGTTTGAAAGGGTCTCGGAAGAATTGACCGCAAAGATCAAGGGCGGCATGGACAGTCCCGAAAACCCGGACAGGATGTTCTGCGACGTGGTCAAGGAGATTACGCCCGACGGCTCGGTGGTGTACGAGTGGCACGCGGCGGAGCACTTGTCGTTGGACGAGGACATCATCTGCCCGTTGGAAGATCGCGTCGAATGGACCCACGGTAATTCGCTCAAGGTGACCCCGGAAGGCGACCTGCTGGTCAGCTACCGGCGCATCAGCGTCGTGGGCATCGTAGACCGGGCCACCGGCGACTTCCGGTGGAAGTGGGGGCCTGGCCAGATCTCCCATCCCCACCATCCGACCTACTTGAACAACGGCAACATCCTGATATTTGACAACGGCTTTCACCGCCCCTTGTCGACTTTCTCCCGCGTAATCGAAGTAAATCCCGCCACCAACGAGATAGTCTGGGAGTACGCCGGAGAGCCGCCCATATCTTTTTACAGCCAAGCCACCAGCAGCGCCGACCGGCTGCCCAACGGCAACACGCTGATCTGCGAAGGCACGCCGGGCCGCATATTCGAGGTCACCGCCAACAAGGACGTCGTCTGGGAGTACATCTTCCCCATCTTCACCCGGATGGCCCCTTTGACTCCAGGCGGGCGCACCGAGTCCAACAACTCTCTGTTCCGCGCTCATCGCTACGGCCCTGACTATCCGGCCTTCCAAGGCCGGGACTTGGACCCGGCCCGGTACGCTAACTTCAACCGCCTGTACGCTGCGGGATAGGCGTTTGCATGACGCGGTTACTGCTCAGGCAAAGGCGCTCCCGTGTTAAAATGCCACCACAAACTACACTCACTTAAAACGGTTAACGGATAGGCTATGACAACCATAAGCAAGTTGATAACCGCCGATGAACTCCTCCGGTTGCCTCGCGGAAACGGCAAGCGGTACGAGCTTATCCGGGGAGTTTTGATAGATAAAATGGGCACTGGACATCCTCATGGAATAGTAGTCGTCAGAATCTCTGGCATCATGTTCACTTATACCGAAGCTACCGGATACGGAGTAGTTATTGCCGGTGAACCCGGTTACCACCTCGATTTCGACCCGGATACGGTGCGTTGTCCCGACGTAGCGTGGATAGCGCCGGGCCGCGTCCCCGAAGGCACGCGCGGATTCCCTAACCTGGCCCCCGATTTGGCAATCGAGGTAAAATCTCCCAGCAACTCCAACCCCGAAATGGCCGCCAAGGCGTGGATGTGGCTCAGCTACGGTTCGCAACAGGCTTGGGTAGCCGACCCGGAGCGCAACACCCTGACCGTCTACCGCCCCGGGACAGACCCGCAAGTCCTGCGCGAGGACGACGAACTCACCGGCGGCGATTTGCTCCCCGGCTTCACCACCCCCGTCTGGCGGCTGTTCCGTCGCCAACACTGACCGACACGCCTACAACGGTTGTCCCGATAATCCGGTCATACCCCATCAGTCCTATCCATACTCACTTGATACGATTGAAAATCGTGTGCAAAAGCCACGGCAGTGAGCTTGACCCATGTTATACTTTGGCATCCTAACCGGGTTCTAAAACGGCTCCAGGAGCCAAGCTGCCATGTCCGTACCCACCGCTGTCGGCGCCTCCGCAGTCATCTTGGCCGGTGGCCAAAGCAGGCGTTTGGGCCGGGATAAAGCGATGGAACCCATCGGCGGCCTCCCCTTGATTCGCCGGGTAATACAGCGGGTCGAACAAGTGGCATGTGAGGTCTTGGTAGTGGTAGCGGATTCGTCGCGCGGAGGAGCACTACCCCTTGACACCCGTCATCGGGTAGTGCTTGACCGTTATCCGGGGACCGGCTCCCTTGGAGGCATCTTCTCCGGCTTGGAAGCGGCAAGCAACCCTTGGGTTATCGCCGTCGCCTGCGACATGCCCTTCCTAAACCTTTCGTTGATTGACCGGATGTTGGCGTTGAGGGAAGACGTGGACGTGGTTGTCCCTCTCATCGAAGAGCGCCCCGAACCGACCCACGCCCTTTATTCCAAGGCCTGCCTCCCCTTCATAGAACCCAAGCTGGTCAACCGGCAGTTGAAAATATCCGGCTTCTACGATCAGGTGAGGGTCCACTACGTGCCGGAGGATGAAGTATCCTCCATGGACCCGCAGTTTTTGAGCTTCTTCAACGTGAACACTCCAGAGGACTTGGACAAAGCGCTGGACTTGGCCGCCCAAGGACGTTAAGGCAAGTTGGTGTGTGTAGTGGCTACAGTGGAGAACACAAAGGTCTCCGTCAAGGTGGAGTTGTTCGGCACCGCTCGGTTGGCCACCGGAAAACGGGCTGTCGAAGTGGCGCTGTCCAGAAACACCAGTCGCCGGGACTTTGTTTGCGCCTTGGCCGCCGCCTGTCCCCAGTTGGTTGACCACGTCATACGATCAGACCTGACCGACCTTCAGGAGGGTTACCTGCTCAACCGAGATGGGAAGGCGTTCTTGACGGGCGGCGCCATTTCCGTCAACCCGGGGGATACGCTGCTCATCATCTCTAGCCAAGCGGGAGGCTGACCCGAGTGTACGGCTATCACGGCAAGGCATTGGTCGTAGACTTGACCAACCGGACCCATCGCTGGGACCCGATCCCAGAGGAAGTCCTGCGGGCTTTTATCGGCGGCATCGGCTTGGGGACCTACCTGCTGTACAAGTACTGCCCAGCCGGGGCTGATCCCTTGGGGCCCAGCAACCCATTGATCTTCGTCGGCAGCCCTTTGGTGGGAAGCCGCCTTACCACCTCCAGCAAGTTCGCGGTCATGGCCAAGTCACCCCTTACCGGCTTCATAGGCGACTCCTTATCCTCCAGCTTCCTGGCAACCGAGCTGAAAAAGACCTGCGGCGACGCCTTGGTAATCACTGGGCAAGCTGACGAGCCGACGCTGCTGCACATCCATGAGGGGCATCCACAATTTTTGGACGCATCCGACCTGTT
This sequence comes from Dehalococcoidia bacterium, assembly GCA_965261795.1. Taxonomy (GTDB): domain Bacteria; phylum Chloroflexota; class Dehalococcoidia; order Lucifugimonadales; family UBA3495; genus CBDCFV01. The sequence continues at coordinate 1,703,724 of OZ253476.1, read as the reverse complement.
GGGCTTGGGCACGTTCGACACCGAGCGCGCAGTCAAGGAACGGCTTGGCGACCGTGCAGCCAGGGTAGCATGTATCGGCCCTGCCGGGGAGAACCTGGTACGCTACGCCAGCATCGCCAACGACGGCGGCCGCCAAGCAGGCCGATCAGGACCGGGCGCCGTAATGGGTTCCAAGCGCCTCAAGGCCCTGGCGTTGCGCGGGACCAACACGATAGACGTTGCCCAACCGGAGGCTACTCATCGCTACAGCATAGACCTGAGCCAACGCAGTTTGGGGGCCGCCACCGACAAGTACCGCAACCTCGGCACCATGGCCAACGTTTCGGTGTTCAATCGGCTGGGTGCCCTGCCTACCAGAAACTTCCGCGATTCGTCGTTTGAAGGCGCTGAGGAAGTCAGCGGCGAGCGTCTGCACCAGGAATACTTGGTCAAGAACGCGCACTGCGCCAACTGTACCATCGGCTGCGAAAAGGTCCTGTCTACAAACGACCACGGCAAGAAGTCCAAGGGCCGCATGGAATACGAAAGCCTCTTCGCCTTGGGGCCGTTGTGCGGCGTGTCCGACCCCAACACCGTCATCCGCGCCGCCGCGATATGCGATGACCTCGGCATGGACACCATCAGCGCCGGCGTCACCATCGCGTGGGCTATGGAGTGCTTTGACCGGGGCCTGCTTACCCCGGACGATGCCGACGGAATGGACTTGAGGTTCGGCGGCAACGAGGCGTTGCTGGACATTCTGGAGCGTATGGGCCGCCGCGACGGACTGGGAGACCTGTTGGCCGAAGGGTGCAAGCGGGCAGCGGAAACACTGGGTTGCGGCTCTGGTGATTGGGCCATGCACGTCAAGGGATTGGAGATGCCGGGCTATGAGCCCCGCAGCCTCAAGACAATGGCTCTGGGCTTGGCTGTCACCCCTAGGGGCGCATGCCACAACCGCTCCTCCGCCTACGAAGCTGACTTTTCGGACCGGGTGGACCGGCTCACGGTAGACGACCAACGGGGACGCATCGCCGCCGAAAGCGAGGACTTCTCCGCAGTGCTCGACTCGCTTATCTGGTGCAAGTTCCTCCGAAAAGCGTTTGCCGACTTTTATGTAGAGTCAGCCAGCGTTTACTCCATGATCACCGGTTGGGATATGTCCACCGGTGAACTCAAGCGTGCCGGCGAACGCATCAACAACTTGAAGAAACTGTTCAATATCCGCGAGGGTTGGCGGCGGGAAGACGACACCTTGCCACCCAGGATCCTCCAGGAGCAATTAACGTCCGAAGTTGTCGCCGGCGTGGGACTTACCCAAGAAGAGTTGGACTACATGATAGGGGGCTTTTACCGCGCCCGAGGTTGGACGCAAGACGGCCTTATCCCGGAATCAAAGATAGCGGATCTCGGGCTGCCGGAGTTGCTGCGGGATGATTTCGCAGCCTCCTTGTCCCGTTAACGATTGCCGGACTATGGACGCTTTTGAACTGAACGACGTTGTTGCTGCTCACGGACTCGCGGGGCAACTCTATCACGAGTTCTTTGTGGCCCCAAGGCTCAGTATGGGCTTGTACGTCCTTCCCGCAGGCCAAGCAGACCCCCAAAATCCTCACACCGAAGACGAAGTCTACTATGTGACAAGCGGCCAAGGCATAATCTCCGTCGACGGCCAGGACCGGCCCGTCTCCGCCGGGTCCATTGTCTACGTAGGTGAAGGTGTGGACCACCGTTTCCACTCCATCACCGAAGACCTGACCATTCTGGTGATTTTCGCCCCTCCCAGGCGATCCAGGGCAACCGCCGGTTAGAGGAGTAGAGTAGGCGTTAATTCAAAGTTTGTGAGATGGAAAGAAGCGAACTCCGGCCTATACTCCGCAAAAAGTTCCCCAGGGAGCGCACCTACCTGCTGCCCGCGCTCCATTATGTGCACCACGAGTTGGGAAACCTTCCCGATTGGGCGCTCCAGACGGTGGCGTGGCACTTGCGGGTGCCGCCCAGCGAGGTCTATGGCTGCACCACCAGCTACAGCGAGCTTCGTATCAAGACCGCCGGTAGACACATCCTTAGAGTTTGCACCGCCCTCAGTTGCTGGTACAACGGCGGTCAGTTGTTGATGGGCCAATTGTCCCGTGAACTCGGCATATCGCCGGGAGAAACGTCACCGGACGGGCGCGTTACACTGGAGGAAGTCCCTTGCGGATTTATTTGCCCCTTGGCGCCCGCATTGGAGGTTGACGGGATGTGGAGGGGCAGGGTGGCCGCCCACGATATACCATCCTTGGTCGAAAGTTTGAGTTGACGTGACATCCCCTTCCAACTCAAAACACCCAACCCCGACCTTCGGAAACGTACGTACTCGCGTAGCAGCCCAAGTGGGTCATTGCAGCGAGGCTGTCGGCGCGGGAGAGATAGCCCACGCTTTGGGAACGGCCTTGGCCGAACGCTCCGATGCTTACTTGGTCACCTCCGGATGCGACGGCGCTTGTTTCGCCGCGCCGCAGGTCATCGTGACCTACCCCTCCGGTGCGCAGCAACGGTATACCCGGGTGACGTTGGACGACGTTCCGGCATTGGTCCGATCTCTCGGCAATGCCAATCCCCAAAGCACGACGGAAAGCGATGTCGAGGCTTTCTTCGATGCCCAGCATCGCCGTCTCCTTTCCTGTTGCGGCTCCATAGACCCCGGCAGCATCGGCGAATACGTCGCTATCGGCGGCTACGGTTCCTTGGCGTTGGCCTTGTCGGTATCCCCGGAAGAGGTAATCCAAACTGTCCAGGACGCGGGGCTGTTGGGACGGGGCGGGGCATACTTCCCGGCCGCCCGCAAGTGGGAGGGGGCCCGCTCGTTCAACGCGCCGATGCGGTACCTCGTCGTCAATGCCGAGGAGGGCGAGCCGGGCATCTTCAAAGACCGCCACATCATGGAGGGAGACCCCCACCTGCTGCTGGAAGGAATGTTGATCGCCGCCTATGCCTCCGGGGCCAGCCAAGCCTACGTCTACGTCAACGCTGGGGCCAATCTATCGGCTGAACGCATGGAAGCGGCCATCAAGCAGGCCCAGGAAGCGGGATACATCGGGGACGACATCCTGGGATCTGGTTTCGGGCTTCAAGTGTCCTTGCGGCGAGGCGCGGGTGGCTACGTCTGCGGCGAAGAGACCACTCTCCTTGACACCATCCAAGGCAACCGCCGCGAGCCGCGATTGCGGCCCCCGTTCCCGGTGGAGTCGGGCTTGTTCCGAATGCCCACCGTTATCAACAACGTTGAAACATTAGCCAACGTGCCCTTGATATTCTCCGACGGGGCGGCTCCGCCAACCACGCCGGACGGCAACGGCGAAAGACCTTTCCGCCAGCAACTGACCTCCTTCACTGAATTGGGACTGGAGGCGGCCAAGGGCACAAAGATGGTCTGTCTCAGCGGCGCAGTACGCAGGCCTGGACTGGGAGAGGTCCCCATGGGCACGACCATCCGGGACATTGTCTATGGCATGGGCGGCGGCCCTCGTCCCGGTCACAACCTGGGGGTGATCGGTGTCGGCGGCCCTTCCAGCGGGGTATTGCCGCCCTCGGAGTTGGACACTCCCCTCCGGCCCGGTATGCTTCACCCTTCCGGAGTGGTCATGGGCGCGGGCGGTATCATGGTAATGGACGACCAAGTTCCTGTCATCGATGTGGTGCGGCGGTTGGCGGCCTACAACGCCGCCGAGTCCTGCGGCAAGTGCACCCCCTGCCGGGAAGGAACGCCCCGCATCGTTCAAGCCTTAGACCGGGTGGCCGAGGACGGCGCGAGGGCTGAGACCATTGATGAACTCCGCTACTTGGCAGAGATTGTTGGCGCGGGTTCCCTGTGCGGATTGGGGCAGATGGCCGGTGGACCGGTCAACAGCGCCCTTCACTTCTTCGGAAACGCCCTGGAGGTATGACCAATTGACCGTCACCCTCTCAGTCAACGACCATCAAATAAGCGTTCCCGAAGGCGCGACGGTGCTGGATGCCATAAACGCGTCGGAGATTTACATCTCCCAGCTATGCAAAGACCCGGACATGAAGCCCATCGGCGCCTGCCGCACCTGCTTGGTGCAGGTCGAAGGGGTCCGCGGCTTTCCGGCGTCCTGCTCTGTACCTGCCGCCGACGGCATGGTGGTCAATACCGAGTCCTCGGAAGTAAGGCGCATCCGCTCCGGAATCATCGAACTGACCCTGGCAATGCTCCCGCCGCCCGGGAATAGCCTCAATGAACAAAACGGAGCCAACGGACACCATGACGGTTCCGATTACGTCCAGCTTACTACCGCGGCCCAACACCACGGTATAGACTATGCCAGATGGCAGCCCCGCCGGCGGGAGAAGACCGATGAAAGCAACCCGGTCTTCAACATCGCAATGGAGTCCTGCATACTCTGTGGGCGCTGCGCCCAAGCCTGCCAGGACGGGCACCAGTTTATCGGCGCAATCGACTTCCTGGGAGCGGGCGGCGCCAGCCGGATAGGGACCTTCATGGACAAGCCCCTGGTGGAGTCAATCTGCACCACCTGCGGCCAATGCCTGTCAGTGTGCCCCACCGGCGCTATCCGGACCAAACCGGTGGCCGGTAGCCCGTCACCAGTAGTTGACGACGAGTCACTCGCCACCAACCACCAGTCTCCGGTAACTTCCGTTCTTACTACCTGTCCTTACTGTGGCGTCGGTTGTGGCATCAAACTCCAAGTCAACGACCGGGACGAAATCTTTGAAGTACAAGACTCCCCGGAGAACCGCTCCAGCGTCGGGATGCTCTGCGTAAAGGGCCGGTTCGGCTACGGTTTCGTGCAACACTCGGACCGTTTGACCACGCCGCTGATTAAGGAAGGGGGCGAGTTCCGCCCCGCCGGTTGGGACGAAGCCCTTGACCTCATCGCCGACCGGCTGTCCCAGTATCGTGGCCCCTCTTTCGCCACCCTGTGCTCGGCCAAAGCCACCAACGAGGATAGCTACGTCCAGCAGAAGTTCTCCCGCTTGGTCATGCAAAGCAACAACATTGACCACTGCACCCGGCTCTGCCACGCGCCCTCGGTGGAGGCCATGCTTACCTCGCTGGGCAGCGGCGCAACCAGTAACTCTTACACCGACTACGAAAACGCCGGCTGCCTGTTCGTCATCGGTTGTGACCCTACGTCCAACCACCCTGTGGCGGCCTCCAGGATGCGGCGGGCGGTGGTCGAGCGGGGAGCCAAGCTGATCGTGGTCAACCCCCGCCGCATCGACATGTGCGACTACGCCGACCTGTGGCTGCGAACGCTGCCCGGTACCGACGTGGCCCTGCTGAACGGCCTTGCCAAGGTCATCCTGGACGAGGGCCTGATGGACAAGGAGTTCGTAGCCAACCGCACTGAGGGCTTCGACGAGTGGGCCAAGCTAGTTGATGGTTACGCGCCCGAACGTGTCGCGGACATCACCGGCGTCCCGGCGGAAGACATTCGCCAAGCCGCCCGCTTGTACGCCAAGCCCCCTCCACCTATCGGATTCACTGGCGAATCCGGCTCCCCCGGCTCCTGCCTTATATGGGGAATGGGCATCACCCAGCACACCAACGGCACGCCCAACTCCCACGGCCTCCTCAACCTGGCGCTGGTAGCGGGCCAACTCGGCCGCCCCGGGTCGGGCGTCTCTCCTCTGCGCGGCCAGAACAATGTGCAGGGCTGCGGCGACGCCGGATGCCTGCCCAACTCCCTCCCGGGTTACCAAGGCTTGGGCGAGGAAGCCGTCGCCAAGTTTCAAAGAGCTTGGGGCGGGAGCGCATTGCCGGGTGCAGCCGGCCTTGTCGTGACTGACATGGTGGACTCCATGAAAGAGCCGACGGGCGTCAAGGCAATGTACATAACCGGCGAAAACCCGCTCCTCAGCGAACCCGACCTGAATCACGCCGAAGAGATGTTCCGAAGCTTGGATTTCCTGGTGGTCCAGGACATATTCCTGCACGAGACCGCGCGGATAGCCGATGTGGTGCTGCCCGCCAGCAGCTTCGCCGAAAAGGACGGCACCTTCAGCAACAGCGAACGCCGCGTTCAGCGGGTACGAAAGGGCATCGCGCCCCGCGGCGGCAGCCGGCCCGACTGGGAGATAGTCAGTGACTTGGCCCGCCGCATGTGCCGCAAGTTGGAACTGCCATTTGAAGACCAGTTCAACTACGCCCACCCATCGGAAATATTCGCCGAGATGGCCCGCCTTACTCCCATAATCGCCGGCATTGACTATGACAGGCTCGACAGGGAGGGAGGTATCCAGTGGCCCTGCCCTGCCCCGGACCACCCGGGGACAAGCTACCTCTACGCCGACGGCTTTCCCCGGGGGCCGCGGGCGCTGTTCGTACCCTTCGATCAAGGGCCGGTAGCCGCCGAAACCCCCAACCGCCGGTTCCCGTTCATCCTCAACACCGGCAGGATTCTGTACCACTGGCACGGTGGCACCATCACACGGCGGGTCGCCGGGCTGATGGCCCGTTCCCCGGAACTGCAAATAGCCATCAACCCCCAGGACGGCGCGGAATTAGGGCTTAAAGACGGTCAGATGGTCCGCGTTTCCTCCCGCCGGGGCAAACTGACCGGACGCGCCCTGTTCACAGACCGGGAGCGCACCGGAGAGATTTTCATTCCCTTCGTGAAACTGTCGGAATCTGCGGCCAACTTCCTCACCAACGCAGCCTACGACCCAATCTCCAAAATCCCGGAATACAAGGTCTGCGCCGTTCGCATTGAACCCTTGGAGGACGCCTAGCAACCCGTACCCGCGAAAGCCGGTTCCAATCAAAAGTACATTGAGCAGGGGATTTCCATCCGCCCACTCAAAACCCGATTCACCCTATGGTATTATGTCCTTTGGACTGAATTATGTATCGACTCGCCATTCTTACCGTCAGCACCTCCGGGTATCACGGCCAGCGCGAAGACACCAGCGGCCAAGCCATCCGGGAGATTCTGGCTCTGCCCGACTACGACGTCACGCGGTACGAGGTGGTCCCCGACGACCGCGATATGATCGCCGAGCGGTTGGTTCAGTGGGCGGAGGACTCCGACGTTGACTTGGTGGTCACCACCGGAGGGACCGGCTTGGGGCCCCAAGACATTACGCCGGAGGCTTGCCTGTCAGTGTTCGACCGGGAAGTGCCCGGCTTAGCCGAGACGATGCGCGCCCAAACCCTGCAATTCACCCCCATGGCTATGCTGAGCCGGTCGGTGGCGGGCATAAGGGGCAGTACGCTGATCATCAGCCTGCCGGGCAGCCCCAAGGGAGTGCGGGAATGCCTCGATGTGGTGACGCCGGTCCTGGGTCACGCCCTGCACCTCTTGGGCAGCGAGTCGGTTAGCGATCACCCGGTTTAAGAAACCAATTAAAAATACCCGCCGCCAGACAACGGGAGAGCCTATCTTGAGCACCACCCCCGACGGAGACAACGGCAACAACGAGGTTTATTGGCCCAGGGTCAAGGAGATCCTGGACGGCATCATGGACCGCTGGAAGGAGCGGTGGGGCCGCGACCCGCTGCCGGGCATCCACCGCTACTACTTTGATTCCCGCGACCAATTGGCCAATAGTGTCCTGTCCAGTCTCCGGGCCATTGAGCCGGGCGTGCCGGGGAGGGAAACCGCGTTGGTCCGCTCCTTGGCGCGAAGCATTCTCACCTTCGGGCGTATGCCACTGCGGGGACCGTTCCTGCCCTCGGAAGAACTGGACGAGATCGTCTCCTGGATCGACGCCGGTATGCCCGAAGGGCCTCCCCAAGACGACCCAACGGAATAGCAACAAAAAAACGCTCCGCCGTCTTTGGGCCTCTGGCCCATTGTCCGGCGGAGCGTGTGTTAGCCTGACTTAGCCGGCCACACCGTCATTCCCGCACAGGCGGGAATCCACAATTACACCAGGGCCGGGTCCTTGCTCTTGGCGTAAACCTGGATGCGGCCTCCGATGTGGTCCAAGACCGCCAGTCTGCCCTGATTATCGATCCGAACTCCGCAGGGGTGGTTGAACTTTTGCTCGTAGCTCGGATCGTTGGAGTACGCCAGCGCTCGCTGCCGGATCATGTCCGGGTTGGAGAGCAGCTTGTCCTTACCCCACCGGGAGAGCTGATGGTTGCCCCGAAGCATAGTCACAAAACGGCCGTCAGGGGCCAGCACCTGTACCCGGTTGTTGAGCCAGTCCGCAACGTAGATGTCGCCATCGTCGTCCACGCAGACGCCGTTGGGCCTGTTGAACTGACCGGCGCCCGTGCCTGACTGCCCAAAGCTGGCCAACCATTCCCCATCGCCGGTGAACATCTGGATGCGGTCGTTGCGCCAGTCGGCCACGAACACGTTGCCCTCTTTATCCACGTCGATGCCCCAAGGCATGTTCAGTTGGCCGTGGCCGCTGCCGAAGCTGCCGAACTGGCCTAGGTACTCGCCGTCGAGGGTGAACTTTTGAATCCGGTGGTTGCGGCTATCGCTGATGAAAATGATGTCGTCCTTGCTGATAGCGATCCCCCCGGGCCGGTCAAGCTCGCCGTCTCCGGACCCGGAAACGCCGGGAGGGACCGCGGCGTTGGCGCCGAAGTCGATCATCCGCACAGCCTCGCCCTCGGCCGAGGTGCCGGCCTCGAAGCCATTGGGCCAACTGCGGATGAACTCACCGTCAGGGTTGAACACGTTGATGCGGTTCAACCATTCGTCGGTGACGTACAGGTTGCCCTTGGAATCGAGATCAAGGGAGGTAGGCCAGATCATTTGGCCCGGGCCATTGCCATAGGAACCGAACTCGTTAATGTATTCTTCGTCCAGGGTCGCCTGGCTGATGCGAAGCCCGTCGCTCCGGAACTCGTAGCCTCGGTTCAGCACGTAGACCACGTTGTTGTCGGTGATCGCCATGTCTACGGGGTTGCGGAACCCGGTGCCCGCGAACTCGTTGCGCCCTACGGAATGGCTGTAGGAGAAGGCGCGTTCGGTTAGACCGAAAAAGTGAGTAGCCATCGCTTTTACCTCTTCAAATATTACCCGTGTGGGCCGCTTCAACTAAGATGTTTCCCTGCTGAAGCAGCCGCACAACCGTTCTCATGTAACGGCGGGTGTCAGCTTTCCGGAACAAGCCTGAAGCAGCCTAGATGAACTTAACCTTTTCGAAGCTGCCGCCGATGATGGGCTTGGGGTCCAGTCCCATCCAGTCTTCCAGCAGGCAGGTGTAGACCTGGCGGAAGTCCATGCTGAACCGGAGGTTGCCGCCCTCTTCCTGGTGCTGCGGCTCAAGGGACGGATACTCGCCGTAGACGCCGCCCTTGACGTGTTCGCCAACCGCCATGGCAATGCTGCCGGCCCCGTGGTCGGTGCCGGAGCCGTTATCGGCGATGCGGCGTCCGAATTCCGAGAACAGGAACAGCGTCACGTTGTCGCTGGCATCCTTGGCCCTCAGATCGGACATGAAATTGTCCACGGTGTTGGACACATCCTGCCACAGGCCCGCCTGTAGCGCGGCCTGGTTGGCGTGGGTATCGAAACCGTTGTACGGAGAGGTGGTGTAAAGCACCCGCGTACCGAAGCCGGCCAAGTGGGTCTGGGCGATGTTCTTCATGTACTGGCCGACGGCCGTGGTGGAGTATTCGATGTCGGAACTGTACATCTGCGGTGCGGTGGCCAGGATGTCGGCTCCTTTCAGGGCGTCTGTGCCGGTGTTGCGGATGTAGTCGAGCACGGCGCTCCGGCCAACGGCCGGGGAGTACATGCGCCCGAAGACGTCCAAGGCCTCGGTGCGCTGGTCTTCGCCCTCGATACCAGTCAACAGGCCGTAGGTTTCCAAGTCACCCACGGAAGCTACCGGAACGCCGTCCTTGGCCAAGGCCCGGGGCAGGCCGCGCCCGAAGTTGACGCCGGTCAGCACGTTCTCAGCGTTGGGGTCCATGTCTTTGATGGCTCGGCCCAGCCAGCCTTCCGGACCCTGGGTGTCCGGCTCACAGGTGTGCCAGATGTCCATGGACCTGAAGTGGGAATAGCTGGCGTTGGGATAGCCGATACCCAGAAATATGGCCAACTTGCCTTCGTCCCAGTACTTCTTCAAAGGGGCCATGGTGGGGTGCAGCCCCAACTCGTCGTTGATGGGAATGATCTGGTCTTCCGGGATAGCCAGGACCGGGCGATAGTCCCGGTATAGACCGTTTGTGCGAGGGATTACGGTGTTCAGCCCGTCGTTGCCACCGGACAGAGACAGGACCGCCAGAACAGGGTCTTTCTTAGTGGAAACCATTCTATATCCTCCTAATTTCCCTCACCTCTTAGCCCTCTCTATTTAAGGAGAGGGCGTGGGAGGGGCTTATTCGAACTGAAATTCCGCCGTCGAGGCGATCATCTGAAACATCTCTCCGGTGCGGCGGGTGAAGTCTGTTGCCTCGTCGCTGGAGCTGTGCCGCAGGTCACCGATCTTGCTTACGTGGGCGATAAGCTCTTCGCGAGTGCCAGCGTCAAGGGTTATCGGGCCAATCACGTCCAAGCATCCGTCAACGAAAGCCTCGGGGGACAGGGTGTCGCCTCGGCCCATCAAACGGTTTACCAAGGACTGCACACCCGGGAGCTCGGTGTTGCCCAGCAGTTCGGAAGCGTAGTTGATGCGCTCAACCAGCGTGCCGCTGTCAATCCACTCCCGGCCGGTGTGCCAGCCCTCAACCGTTGGAGGGTTCATCAGGTCCATACCCATGTACTTGGGTTCCTGGGAGTGTTGGAAAAGACCCGGCTTCATCTCTTTGTGCTCTTCCACCAAGCGCAGGGTTCCCGCGACCACCTCGGCAGGGCTCTTGACCTTGGCATACCGGACCGACTCGGACTTGAAGGCATCCGAGCTGAACAGAACGCGCAGCATCTCGGTGATGTCATACCCCGAGTCGAAGTAAGTCTTCTCTAGGTCTTCGATCAACGACATATCCCGCGGCGGAGTCAGGCGCCATGCGGGCACCTGGGCTTCGTCGGCGACGAAGAAGTTATACATGTGGCGGGCGATGAAACGTGCAGTTGCCGGGTCCTTGCAGATGAGGTCCAGGATGTCATCCCCGTTCCAGTTCCCGGTCTCTCCCAAGAAGGTCTTCTCACCAGCATCGTGGTCCGCCGGATCGAACCGGAACTCCCAAGGGCTGCGCCCGTATGGGAATGGCGGGTAGGGGGGTTGGACGTTCCACCCGGTGAATGCGCGGGCACAGGCCTTAACGTCATCCTCGGAATAGTTGAGGCCCTCGTCCTTCCCGGCGCCCATGGAGAACAACTCCAACAGTTCGCGGCCATAGTTCTCGTTGATCGCAACCCTGTGGCTCTCGGTGTTGTCCAAGTAGTACATCATCCCGGGGTTGGTGGACAACCGGTAAAGCAGGTCCCGGAAGTTGCCCATGCCCTGGTCCCGGAACATGTTGACCATCTTCCCCATTTCCCAGCCGCTGTCGATCTTGCTGTGACCGGCGCAGAAAATCATGTGCCAGAATAGCGCCACCTTTTCCTGAAGCTGGCGGGGGTTGTTGATCATCTTCCAGACCCATGCTTGAACATTGTTCTCGATAGCCGCCGCCTCCCAGTAGGAGGGGTTGTATCGGTAATAAAGGTCCTCTTCGATACCTTCTTGACCCATGGGGTTCAACAGCTCTTCCAATGTCTGATCGTAGCCTTGGGCAGCCCTGGCTTCGATCTCATCACGACTCGCCCCGAATCCAGCGCGCCGCATCAGGTGTGCCATTAACGCCACATTTTCGTCAGCCATATCCTCCTCCTACTCCTAGTTTTTTCTTTAACCATGAAATTTAGTGCAACCTTAAATGTCCTCGCTACGGAGTAACCGCCGACACTCAACCGAGGAAAACGCCCGTGGGACGGGGGTATCGCTTCTTGATAACAACCATTCCAAGGTAATTATCAAGTACCAAAATGATATATACCTCCCGAACAAGTGTCAACACTCCGCGCCTGCTTGATGATACCATACGTTTTACCCGCAAATCCATTACCGTATATCTTACGAAAGCTGTGCTTTCCCTGCCCAACATTGCCGTATTACGGCGTTTTCCATTGGGGCACGTTGGCGAAGGACATACAGCTAATCGCTTAGACCTCTCGTAGGGAGAACCAGCCACAGGTGATGGCCCGGAACGGTAAAAGGCAAAGAAAATTGCGGCTTGGACTATTCCGTCAAAAACCCTTGTTTTTGTTTCCGAAAGAGCCTGTGAACGCCAAATCCGCCCTTGACACTGACGATATGGCCTTGCTAGGATTCTGACATCGGTATCCGATGTAGTTAAATGGTGGTGACTGAAGAGGTGTTACCCTCGGACGCTCTCATTCAAGGTAGAGGCAAATGAGCGGCGAAACCGCTCATCAACCTGTATCCTTGCCAGTTCCCTTGAAGGATGCCGGTCCGGCTTTGCCGGCCATGTTCGCAAGGTACAAGGGCCGGGTGGAAGACGAGCTTTCCCGGTCTATGCCCGTGTCTGAGGGCACTGACCCTTATTCATTGCTGCGTTACCATCTGGGATGGGCCAACGCTGACGGGACCCCCGCCGGGACTCCCGTTTCCCAAGGCAAGGCCCTGCGCCCAACTCTCTGCATGTTCGCTTGCGAGGCATTGGACCAGGACCCTGTTCGGGCGCTTCCCGCAGCCGCGGCGCTGGAGCTTATCCACAACTTCTCCCTTGTCCACGATGACATCCAAGACCAGGACCTTGAGCGCCGCCACCAGTCCACCGTGTGGAGTCTTTGGGGTGTGCCCAAGGCATTGGTGGCCGGGAACGCCCTTCAGTCGGTGGGCGACGTAACCCTGCTGGGCACCGCTAAGTACGGGGCGGCGCCCGACACCGCGCTGAGGGTCTCCCAGATACTCACCGAAAGTTACCTTGAAATGATCCAGGGCCAGTGCCTTGACTTGGCCTTCGAGGCCAGCACCACCATCTCTTCCGAGAACTACCTTCAAATGATCGCTTACAAAACGGGAGCGTTGATTAGAAGCGGACTGGAAATTGGCGCCCTCCTGGCTACCGGAGACCCCGGCGGGAAAACGTTCACCGCCTTCTCCCGCTTCGGCAATTGCTTGGGACGGGCTTTTCAGGTACGGGACGACTTTCTCGGCATCTGGGGCGAGAGCAACCTCACAGGCAAACCGACAGGGAACGACATACGACGACGAAAGAAGTCCTTCCCGGTGGTCTTGGCCTTCGAACTCGCCACGGGAAAGGACTTCGAGGACCTTTGCAGGATCTACGGTCAGGATGAATTGGACGAAGAGGATGTGGGTAGGGTGTTGACCGTCCTGGACGCCGTCGGAGCGCAAGACCTTTCCCAGACACTGACGGAATCCAGCGCCGGGGAAGCTTTGCAAGCCCTGGACACCGTGGAACTGCCCTCTTGGGCCAGGGCCGAGACCGAAGAGTTGGTGGACTTCCTGGCCCGGCGTCAGTATTGAGCCCTCCGTGGCAACTTAATAAATCACCACGCTGGAAAGCATTATATGAAAACTGCCCAACGGCCCATAGAACTGTCCATTCGGCTGGCCCTTTACCTATTAAAGAACAGATTACGGGGCCGCCGGCGGTTCCCGCTGGTGACGATGCTGGAACCGTTGGAGATGTGCAACCTTGCTTGCATCGGTTGCGGCCGCATTCGTGAATACAAGCCCGTGCTCGACAAAATGATGTCAGTGGACATCGCCCTCAACGCCGTCAGGGAATCGGGGGCCCCCATAGTGTCCATCGCCGGTGGCGAACCCACCATCCACCCGAAGATCGACGAAATCATCAACACCCTGGTCAAGGAAAAATATTTCGTTTATTGCTGCACCAACGGCCTGCTTTTGGAACGGATGCTGAACAAGGTCCCCCCCTCCAAGTATTTCTGCTGGGTCGTCCACATGGACGGCATGGAGGAGAAGCACGACGAGTCGGTCGCCCGTAAAGGGGTGTTCAACAAGGCTGTCCAAGGCATGGAGCTGGCGTTGAACAAGGGATACCGGGTCTGCACCAACACCACCGTGTTCAGGAACAGCGATGTTGAAGACCTGTGGGAGATGTTCCGCTTGGTGAAGGAGATCGGAGTGGAAGGCTCGATGATCTCTCCGGGCTACGACTTCGAGGATGCCCCGGACCGGGACCTGTTCCTGAGCCGCAAAGAGTCGCACAACTTATTCCAGAAGCTGCTGGCGCCCGAAAGCACGGAGGGGATGAAGTTTTACAACAACCCCCTTTACCTCAATTTCCTGCAGGGAGAACGGGACTACCAATGCACAGCGTGGTCCAACCCCACCTACACGGTGATGGGCTGGCGGAAGCCGTGCTATCCCTTGGCGGACGAGCACGTGGAGGACTTGGGAGAGCTTTACGAAGCCTCTCTATGGGACAAGTACGGCGTCGGCAAGGACCCCCGCTGCTCGAACTGCATGATGCACTGCGGGTTTGAATCCGCCACTATCTTCCAAGCCATCTCCACGCCCAAGGACTGGGCTACTCTCATCAAGTCGGGGGCCGCCCACAAGGGCGGCATAACCGCCGCCTAGTATGGGTATGGCGTGATGTTGATATTAAGGATCATCGCTGGATTGGAGCAAGAGTTATCGGGTCTGCGGAAGGAGTTTCAAGCTGCCCGCAAGGAGACCGCGCCCCAAGTGGAGTTGCGGGTCGTGGGACCCGGCGCGCCGCAGGCCCGGTCGGATTTCCAGCATCCGTCGGCCAGACCGGCCGCTGCCTCGCAACCGCCTGATGACACGGGAGAAGCATGGCTGCTCTTGGGGTTCGCCGGGGGCATCGACCCAGAGCTAAAGACCGGCGATTTGGTGGTGGCGTCCCGTTACTACCTGGCGGGGCCATCGGCGGATTTTATGAGCGCGGATGCGTCGATGTTGGAATTGGCCCAAGCAGCCGCCGGGGACTGCGGTATCCCGGCAGCGCACGCCTGCTCCCTGACCGTTGATGCGCTGGTATGCACACCAAGGGACAAAGCGGAGTGCGGACGCCGATTTCCCGCGGCCACGGTGAATATGGAAGACTATTGGCTGGCGGCGCAAGCGAAAGCAGCCGGCGCCTCCTTTCTGTCTGTACGGGCCGTCCTCGACCAAGCGGACCAGAACTTGCCTCCATACCTGCTCGGTATGTCCCAAGCGAGGCCACTGGATGTGTTGCGCACCGCCGCTATGCCGTGGCGAACGCCCACTTTGTTGAAACTGGCCCATCAAGCACGGCAAGCGCGGGGACCATTGACGAAGTTCGCAATATCGTTCATTGACCTGTTCAACCGTCATGCTTTTGACGGCAACCTCCTGCATTCAGCCTCTCTGACGGCGGCGGGAGCCTCCCACAAGGAATGAACACATGCGGGTCCTTGTCACGGGAGCGACAGGATTTATTGGAGGTAACCTGGCTAGGCAACTCTGGCAGCGTGGCTACGACGTAAAGGCGCTGGTCCGCCCCGGCAGCAACACTTTAACAATCGACGATACGGACATCCGGCAGGTCCATGGAGACATCCTCGACGCGGACTCGGTCGCCAGGGCGATGAAGGGCTGCCAAGCGGTGTTTCACTGCGCCGCCGTCTACAGTTTCTGGTCTAAAAGGCCCGACTTGGTCCACAAGACCAACGTAGAGGGCACATCCATTGTTCTCCAAGCGGCGCGGCAAGCCGGAGTCGCCAGGGTCGTGCACACCAGCACCGTTTCCACCATCGGGATGCCCCGCGAAGGACTGGGCGCCCCGGCCAATGAGGATACGCCGATGGACCCCAGCCGCTTGGTGGGCCATTACAAAAAGTCCAAGTATCAAGCCGAGAGGTTGGCCCTCGAAATGGCCGAAGAGGGCCTCCCCGTCGTGGTGGTCAACCCCACCGCGCCCGTGGGACCGTGGGACGTAAAACCTACGCCCACCGGAGGCATCATTTTGGACTTTATGCGCGGTCGGATTCCCGCCTACCTGGACACCGGCATGAATTTGGTGGACGTGGAGGACGTGGCGGCGGGGCACATATCCGCCATGGAGGTCGGAGAGCCGGGGCAGCGGTACATTCTGGGAAACCGCAACATCCACTTCAAAGACATGCTCCGGATGCTCCAGGACGTGACCGGGAGACCCGCCCCAAAGTGGCGCCTGCCCTACTGGTTGGCTTTAGGGGCCGGATACCTGGACCAAGTAGTGGAGGGATCCTTGATCGGGCGGCAACCCAGGATTCCGGTAGAGGGTTTGAAGGTCGCCAAACATCCGATGTACGTAAGCGCCGACAAAGCGGTCCGCCAACTGCGCCAACCCCAGCAACCCATAGAGGCCGCCTTGGAAAAGGCTGTGCGCTGGTTTACCGACCACAACTACGTAAAGGCCGGCCCGGCGCAAAAATGACAGCGAAAGGAGCGAAGCAGGGTGTACGTTCCCTCTATTGACAACCTGCATCGGGCTATCGACCGGTGCCACGAATTCTTTCGCCAAAACCAGTACTCCGACGGCTATTGGTGGGGGGAGTTGGAGTCCAACCCCACCATGGAAGCCGAATACCTGCTCCTGTCCCATTTCCTTGGCAAAGCGGACCCGAACCGCTGGCGGAAGCTGTGCAACCATATCCTCAAAAAGCAGCAGGACGACGGCTCCTGGGGCCAATACTACGCCGCTCCGGGCGACCTCAGCACTTCCGTGGAGTGCTACTTCGCGCTCAAGCTGGCCGGACATTCTCCCGATTCCCCCACCATGACCAAGGCCCGCGATTTCATCCTGTCCCGGGGTGGCATCCCCAAGACCCGGATATTCACCAAAATCTGGCTGGCCTTGTTCGGTCAATGGGACTGGAAAGGCGTCCCCAACCTGCCGCCTGAATTGATTCTGGTCCCTCCCATTCTCCCCTTCAGCGTCTACGACTTCGCCGGATGGGCCCGACCCACCATCGTCCCCATGATGGTTATCCTCAGCCGCAAGCCCCACTGTCCCGTTCCGGAGTGGGCAAACCTGGATGAACTCTACCCCATGCCCCGCAGCGAGACCGATTATTCTCTCCCCAAACCGCAGTCCGGTTGGGGTTGGTCCCGCTTCCTGTACCACCTAGATCAACTGGCAGGCCTTTATCAACGGCTGCCGGTACATCCGTTCCGTAAGCTGGCTGAACGCAAGGTGCTTGACTGGGTCCTGGGCCATCAGGAAGCCAACGGCAGTTGGGCGGGAATTCAGCCGCCGTGGGTATATTCGTTGATCGCGCTGCATAACATGGGCTTTCCCAACGATCACCCCGTAATCGACAAAGGATTCAACGGGATTGACGGCTACGCCATAGAGGACGAGGAGACCATCACAGTCCAAGGATGTATCTCTCCCGTGTGGGACACCTGCCTGGCGCAGTTGGCTTTGATCGATTCAGGACTTACTCCGGCAGACGAGATGATCCAAAAGTCTACCCGCTGGATGTTGGAACAACAGATTCTGGAGCCGGGCGATTGGCAGGTCCGTGCCAAGAACGCTGAACCCGGGGGATGGGCGTTCGAATTCAACAACAGCCGTTACCCGGACATCGACGATACCGCTGAAGTGATAATGGCCCTGCATGAGGCTCCGCTAAGTCCCAATGGGGACGACCACCGGCGCAGGGAGGCCATCCAACGGGGTGTGCGCTGGATCCTGGCCATGCAAAGCGACGACGGGGGCTGGGGGGCTTTCGACAAGAACAACAACCGCAAGTACGTCAGCCAACTCCCCTTCTCAGACTTCGGCGAAGCCCTGGACCCGACCAGCGTCGACGTTACCGCCCACATCGTGGAAATGCTGGGGAAGCTTGGCTATACCAGGAATTTCGCTCCGCTCGAACGGGCCTATCAATATATTCGCCGCCAGCAAGAGACCGACGGCTCCTGGTTCGGACGGTGGGGCGTCAACCACATCTACGGAGTGGGCGCCGTGCTGCCGGCCTTGCAAGCCATCGGAGAGGACCTGGACCAGCCCTACGTCCGTCGCGCGGTGGACTGGCTGGTCAGCCATCAGAATGACGACGGCGGCTGGGGCGAAAGCTGCGGCTCTTACGTGGACGAATCGCTCCGCGGCGTCGGGCCCAGCACCCCCTCCCAAACGTCCTGGGCTTTGCTCGCCCTGATGGCCGCCGGCAGGGAGTCGGACCCTTCGGTGGTGCGCGGCGTGAATTATCTTTTGGACACGCAGGACGAAACGGGCTGCTGGGACGAGCCCTATTACACTGGCACCGGGTTCCCCGGCTATGGATTAGGGGAACCGCCTCCATCTATGCCCAAACCGGGGGAAGCCGGCCATCAGGGCTTAGACATGCCTGCCGGATTCATGATCAATTATCACATGTACCGTGCCTACTGGCCGTTGATGGCCTTGGGTAGATACCGGAAGAAAATCGCCGGCCGGTTCACGGACGGTTTCTCTACCAATGCCGTGGAGCGCCGAGGCGCTACTATTCACTCAGGGGGTAGCAACAAAAGATGAAAACCAAGGCTTTTTGCAAGCGGCTTCGCACCGAACGCGCCCCCCAGTTCATCGACATCACCGACTGGGTAACCGAATGCGTGAGCAAATCCAAAATCTCCAACGGATTTGTCGTAGTCTTTTCAAGGCACACCACCGCCTCGATCAAGATCAACGAAAACGAGCCGTTGCTTATTCAGGACATGACGGAATTCCTGGAGCGGTTCTCCCCTCGTGAAGGCGACTATCATCACAACGATTTCAGCATTCGCACCGTCAACATGCACCCCAACGAGCCTCCCAACGGCCATGCGCACGTTCAACACTTGCTTATGGGCACCAGCGAAACGGTGCCGCTCCTGGATGGGGCCATGCAATTCGGCCAATACCAGAGTGTGTTCTTCATCGAACTGGACGAGGCCCGCGACCGAGAGATAATGGTCCAGGTGGTGGGAGAATAGAAACCACTCAAACTGCGGCAACATTCGTCCCCGTCATTCCCGCACGGGCGGGGACTCCTGAGGCGCTGTGATGACCAGTCTGCAACTGGGTTACCGCCAGAGCCGGGCTATCACTCGCAGTGAAGCCAAGAACTTCTACTACGCTTTTCTCACTCTCCCCCAAGCCCGCCGCGGCGCTATCTATGTAGTTTATGCCTTTTGCCGCCACTGCGACGACGCTGTAGATACGGCCGGATCTGACCATGAGAAACTGGCTGCATTAGCCAACCTTCGCTTTAACCTTGGCGAAGCCTACTCGCAACGTACATCAGACCCGTTGTTCGAGGCCCTGGCCGACGTGGCCTTCAGGTACGACATCCCGGAAGAGTATTTCGAGGATGTCATCCGCGGCGTCGAGGCCGACCTGACCAAGGCCAGTTACAAAGACTTCGAAGAACTGCGTGGGTACTGCTACCAAGTGGCCTCGGTTGTAGGCCTCATTTGCCTGCAAATCTTCGGGTACCAGGACGCCAAGGCCAAGGACTACGCTATCGACCTGGGCTTGGCCATGCAGCTTACCAACATCCTGCGGGACGTGCGCGAAGACTTGGAAATGGGCCGTGTCTATCTCCCCCAGGACGAAATGGCCCGGTTCGGGTGCTCCGAGACGGACTTGCGCCACCACGTTATAAACGACACCTTCGTGGCCCTGATGCGTTTTCAGGCAGAGCGGGCCAGGCGTTACTTCGACAGCGGGTTCCAACTGCTCCCCTACCTGTCTCCACGGTCCCGCTCCTGCCCAGCGGTCCTCGGCCGGATTTACAGCAAAGTCCTGCAGCGCATCGAAGCCTCGGGCTACGACGTCTTCCGGGAAAGAATCAGCTTGAGCAAGGGCGAGAAGCTTCGAGTAACCGCCCAGACCTGGTTGACCACCGTGCTGCCATTAGGGCGCCGTTAAGCTTGCGTTACACAGTATCACCCTTCGCCGCCACAACGGTACGTTGTTGTTCTGTCGCATTACAGGGCGCATCGCGGACTGATGGCTGACGACACTAAGGCAGTGGCTATTACCGGGGCGTCCGGTTATATCGGCTCCCGGCTGTTGCGAAGGCTGGAGGATGAAGAGGGCATCCGAAAGTTGGTTGCGATAGACATCCATCCACCCACCGAGCCGATTCATAACATGGCGGCTTATCGCATGGATGTGGCCAAGCCGATCGATTCGGCCCTGCTCGCTCACCGGGTAACCACGTTGGTGCACTTGGCGTTCATAACGCAGCCGGGGCGCAACCGCCGTGAGGTCAACTCCATCCGGCAGACCAACCTGGACACCCTGCGATCGGTCTTGGAGTCCTGCGTCAGGGCTGGGGTAAACCACGTCGTCTACCTCAGCTCCTACACGGTTTATGGCGCTCACCCCGACAACCCCATCCCGATTACCGATTCGGCCCCCCTGCGTCCCTTGCCGGATTTCGCTTACGGGTACGATAAGTACCTGTCGGAGCAGATGCTGCAGGAGTTCCAGGAGCAACAACCCGATATCGCGGTGACCATTCTGCGCTCGTGCGTGGTGCTTGGTCCCTCGGCCAACAACTACGTCGCCAACGCATTCTTCAGGCCCTGGTTGTTGGGCATTTGGAACCATAACCCCCCAATGCAGTTCGTTTATGAGGATGACTTGGCCAGGGTATTGACGATCGTCGTTCAACAACGCCTCGCCGGTGTGTTCAATGTGGCCGGCGACGGGGTCGTGTTCTACCGGGAAATAGCGGAGATGATAGGAAGCAGGTTCTTGATGCTGCCAGCTTTTCTGGCCGTCTCGCTGACCCAACTTACTTGGAACCTTCGCATACAAGTTGACAGCCCGGGGGCGGGGCTGGCCTTGGTCAAGTACCCGATAGTACTCAGCACCGGGAAACTTCATGAAGTTACCGGCTACCGGTTCTGGCACACGTCACTGGAAACTCTAACGGCCTTCACCAACGCCAACCTGGTGGACAGAGGCCAAAACATTTGAGACAGAAACCGCCTGCCAAGACGATCATTGATACCGACCCGGGCGTGGACGACGCCATCGCCATTTTGATGGCCTTGGCGTCTCCATCCATCGAGTTAATCGGGATGACCACCGTGGGCGGCAACGTGCCGTTGGCCCGTACCACCCGCAACGCGCTGGCATTGCTGGAGTATGCGGGATGTTCAGAGATTCCGGTGGCGCGGGGCAGTTCCCGGCCGGTCAAGGGGCGTTTCAGGTACGCCAAGGGAGTGCATTCAGCCAGCGGAATTACTCGCAAGCTTCCCAATCCCAAGGCCGCGCCTATTGATGATACAGCCGTGGACTTTCTGGCGGGGCATCTCCAACGGTCCCCGGGGCAGGTCGCCATCATTGCGTTGGGGCCCTTGACCAACCTGGCAAGGCTGATTCAACGGCATCCGCCTGCATTGGGACTTGTAGAGAAGTTGGTGGTGATGGGAGGAGCAGTCAATTCCGCCGGCAACGTAACCGAACACGCCGAGTTCAATTTCTACAGCGATCCGGCGGCGGCCCAATTGGTTCTGTCGTCGGGAGTCCCCTTGACATTGGTGGACCTGCTGGCCTGCCAGCAGGTAGTGGTGACGCGAGAGGATGTGGCAAGCCTACGCAGCCGAAACTCGCTTGGAACGTTGGCAGTCGACATGCTGGCAGACTGGTTTCGCCGCGACCCGGCCCGGCAACGATTCGTATTCTACGACCCCCTGACCGTGGCGGCGGCCTTGGATCCCGGTGTGATAACAACCCGCGACCTGACCCTCAGGGTAGAAGCGTCCGACCCGGAGCTATGGGGCAAAGTCACCATTGAGAGAGAAACGGGGCCGGTGGCATTGGCTCAGCAAGTAGACACCGCCCGGTTTCACACGCTGTTCAGGGAACTGTTGGAACTGGAGGATTAAATTTCCCGGAACTCCGGCTCCGGCTCAACCAAGTAGAACGCATTGTCCCAAAGTTCGTCCAAGTACTCCTGCTCCGCATCGGTAATGGCGGGTGTATCCACTGCCGCCGTGTACTCATTCAACTCGTCCATGTTGGTGAAGTTGGGCAATACCGACACGATCTCCGGCTTCTTCAGGCAAAACTGTATTGCAGACTGCCCCAGCGTCCTGGTGTCCTCCAACTCCAGGAAACGCACCTGGTCAACCTTCTGCATCGCTTCTCTCAGCCACTCCGCCCGCCGGTGCGCTCGGTGGTCGCTCTCGTCAAATGTGGGTATCTCAATAAACTCGCCCGTAAGCGTATTCGATGCGTGGGGCACCCTCGAGAGCAGACCAACCTCGTGGTCCCGCGCGATGGGGAAGAAGTCCTTGGCCGGCTCCTGCTCCAGGATGCTGTAGATGATTTGCAGGCTGTCAACATGCAGGTCCTTCATCGAGGTTTCCCCTTCTTCGAACCAGCCTATGTCCGGCCCCAGCGCCACCCCGAAGTAGCGGATTTTCCCCTCTGACTGCAACTGCTCCAGCGTCTCGAACAACTCGTCCCGCTCCAGCGAGTCGACCCGCGGATTGTGTACCTGGTACAGGTCGATGTAGTCCGTGTTCAGGCGACGCAGACTCTGTTCGCAGGCGTACCGTACGAATTCCTGCTCGAAGTTCTGTTTCCGCTCTTGGTGGCCGATGCGCGGCGTGGGGTCGTAAAAGTCGTAACCGAACTTTGTGGCGATGATTATGTCATTCCGGCGATGTCCCAGCACCTTTGCCAGAATCTCTTCCCCGTACCCCTCGCCGTATGTATCCGCCGTGTCGAAGAAGTTCACGCCCAACTCCACGGCATTTTCCAGCAAGGCCGCCTTGTCCGCCTCCTCTATCCGGCCCCACCAGTTGGTCCCCACAGTCCAGACCCCGAACCCCACTTCCGAAAGGGTCAACTCGGTGCGGGGCATTTGACGAAATTTCATAGCATGTTGTCCTCAGGTGTTTTCGCTCAACCAGCGGCCCAAGGCGACGGCAAGTGACGCCGCTCGGGATACGACGCCCTATCACCCGGCGGCTACTGCCAATCCAAGGCTTCCCTTCACCTCGTCCACTCTCCGGCGGAACTCTTCATCGCTGATAACCGGCTCCATGTTGCCCAGCGGCACCTCGACCAAGTCCTCAACCCAAGAGGTGCAACCGCCGTATTCGGGAAGCCAGGGAACGGTCACCGGGGTCTCCAGCCGGTAGACCCGGAGCAGCATCACCGACAGGGGGAGCATTGGCTTCCAGTGAAGCCTGGACTGAGCGTAGGCGGTGGTCCAGATGTAGTGCGGCTCCAGGTCGTCTACCTTGTCTTGCTCTGACAGCTCCAGCGCCTCTTCCATTCTGGCGAAGTGGGTGAAGGTTATCTCGCTCGGGTCCCTCGGCTGTTCCAGAAGCGCCTCCAGCGCGGGCCGGTAGGCAGGTTGCAACAACTCGCCCTTCTGGTGTTCATACGTGGGGTACAGCAAAAACTCCGGGTGCAGGACTCGGAAGTCCTTGCTCGATTCGTGGATTCCGCCCTTGCGCAGCAACAGAATCTGCTCACCACGAGCCAGTGCTTGCACGGTGACTGCCCATTCCTTCAAGGCGATGTGGCACTGCTTCGGTTGCATAAATGATGCCCTCCCTCTCAACAAATGGCCGCCAAGCTTTCGTTTCAGGGCGACGTTTCAAGTCGAATCCGGTGCATCAATGATAACACCGGCGATGCTTGGCCTCAACGCGACGGGGCGGCTAGTCTGCCGCCAATGGCATGTCTCCGCGATCAGACTTAACCTTGCTCGATTAAGCGCTCCAGGCCCAGCAAACGTGTCAAGTTGCGGCTGGTGGTCTGGGCCACTTCGCCCAAGCTGATGCCTTTGATCTCGGCCAACTTCTGGGCCACCGTCTGTACGTGACGAGGCTCTGTCCAGTTATGACGGTACTTCTTGAAAGGCTGGGGAGCGGCATCGGTCTCCAGTACAATGTTGTCCAACGGAATGTTCCTGGCCGCTTCCTGCAATTCGGGAAGCCGGAGCAGCGGCCGGGCCAACGAAATGAAGAACCCGCAATCGATGGCCTCCTTCGCGGTGGCCTCGTCGGCTTGGAAATAGTGCATCACCCCGCCCACATCCCCGGCCCGCTCTTCCCGCAAAGTCTGAAATACCTCCGGGTGCGACTCCCGGGAGTGGAAGATGATGGGCAATTTCAACTCCCTGGCCAAGCGTATCTGTTCGCGGAACACTTGGTACTGGACCTCATGGTCGGGAGAATCGGGCAGGAAGTCCAACCCAACCTCGCTGATGCAGACCACCTTGTCGCAGCCCTCCGCCATACTCTTCAAGTCCGTGTACGTCTCTTCGTCGATCGTCTCGCGGGCATTCATCGGGTGAATACCGACACCGGCGTACAGCATGTCGTACTGACTTGACAGGTCTATGCACTTCCTGGTCGATTCCATAGTGGTGCCGGCGACTACGATGAACCTTACTCCGGCGTCCTGTGCACGCTGCAATATATCCGGCATCTCACCGGGAGGGTAGTCGTCAATGTGGGTATGACAGTCGGCTAGTAGGGCGTTTTCGGACATCACGCCAATTCCCCTGATTTAAGTTGAAGTTCAAACTACGAGTAGTTCCCGACAATGAGATAGACTCGCAAGCCGGTGCATCATGTTAATGACAAGTACGATGAATAGAATAACACTTATTTCACCCACCATACTACGCCTTGGCCCTGCCGCCCATGGCCTTTTCATTTTCACCGGTCAGCCAAGCTAAGACGCGAGATAGCGCCGGGCCCAAGACGAGGAGACCGCTGAGGGGGAGGGGCAGAAATTTCAGATTCCCGGACATTCCCGGACATTCCCGGACATTCCCGGACATTCCCGGACATTCCCGGACATTCCCGGACATTCCCGGACATTCCCGGACATTTTCAGACATCCCGCTTTGTGGGCGGGGTTGCTTGTCTGAACCGTATGAACGGCGGGACGCTTTGGGTCGGACGGGTATTATGTTAGCAAGGTGTTTCACGAGTTGGAAAGGGGCAGATGTCAGTAGTTGTCCCGGTCGGGGAGTCGTTTGAATTGGATGATTGGCGTGATCTGTTGGTATAAGGCCGTCCCCAATGCCCGGGGCTGCGACTATTGCGGCCCTGAAAAGGCCCTGCTTGCCACGGCTACGATAATCGTTGACACCCATCATCCCCGATGCTAGCATAATTGTCGACTTGTTCAGTCAACAATGTTATCATTTTGCGGGCCGCGGCTATGACAATGGTCGCTGCGGCCCGTTGTGCGCCAACCTTGGTCGGAGGAAGACCGAATGACGGCACCCAGGATTTTATCCCGCACTGCAACCAGTTCCGATGATCTGGACACCGATTATAAGTGGGGCTTCACCATCGACATCGACTCGGACTTGGCCCCAAAGGGGTTGAGCGAAGACATCGTCCGGTTGATCTCGGCCAAAAAAGAAGAACCCGACTGGATGCTGGAATGGCGTCTCAAGGCCTACCGCCATTGGTCCAAGCAGACCTTCCGGGAGCCCAAGTGGGCCAACGTCAGCTACCCTCCAATAGATTTCCAGGACATTTATTACTACGCCGCCCCGTCATCCAGGGAGGACGCACCCAAGAGCCTGGATGAAGTGGACCCGGAGATTGTGGAGGCCTTCAATAAGCTGGGTATACCTCTGGCCGAGCAGGAAAAGCTCGCCGGTGTAGCGATTGACGCCGTGCTGGACAGCGTCTCCGTCGCTACCACCTACCGGGAAACGCTGGAGAAAGCCGGGGTAATCTTCTGCTCCATGAGCGAAGCCGTCAAGAACCACCCCGACTTGGTGCAAAAGTACCTCGGCTCCGTGGTGCCATTCGGGGACAACTTCTACGCCAGCCTCAACTCGGCGGTCTTCAGCGACGGATCGTTTGCCTACATCCCCAAGGGTGTCCGTTGCCCCATGGAGTTGATGACCTATTTCCGCATCAATCAAGCGGACTCTGGCCAATTCGAGCGCACCCTCATCATCGCCGAAGAGGGCGCTTACGTCAGCTATCTTGAAGGATGCACCGCTCCGGCCAGGAAGACCAATCAACTCCACGCCGCCGTTGTAGAGTTGATCGCCCTTGACGACGCCGAGATAAAGTACTCCACCTTGCAGAACTGGTTCCCAGGAGACAAGGAAGGGAAGGGCGGGGTCTACAACTTCGTCACCAAGCGTGGCAAAGCGGCAGGACGGAACTCCAAGATATCCTGGACCCAAGTTGAGACCGGCTCGGCCATTACTTGGAAGTACCCCAGTGTCATCCTGCAGGGAGACAACTCGGTGGGGGAGTTCTACTCGGTGGCCTTGGTGAACAACTACCAGCAGGCTGACACCGGCACCAAGATGATTCACGTCGGGAAGAACACCAAGAGCACCATCGTCGCCAAGGGCATCTCCGCCGGACAGGGCAACGCCACCTACCGCGGCCTGGTCAAGATGATGCCCACCGCCGACAACGCCAGGAATTTCACCCAATGCGACTCGTTGCTCATCGGCGACAAGTGCGGCGCCCATACGGTGCCCTACATCGAGGTACGCAACCCCACCGCCCAGATGGAACACGAGGCTTCCACCTCCAAGGTCAGCGACGAGCAACTTTTCTACTGTCAGCAGCGCGGCATCGGGGTTGAAGACGCCCACTACATGATCATCAACGGCTTCTGCCGCGGCATCTTCCAGGAATTGCCCTTTGAGTTCGCCATGGAGGCATCCCAACTGCTGAAGGTCAGCCTTGAAGGGGCCGTGGGGTAAAGGCTCAGATTTCCACTGGACAGACCGTTAATAAGGTACATAGCCATGTTGCGAACATTCAGGGGCAAAGTCGCTGAGGACGGCACTATCCGTTTACATGAACCGGTAGAACTGCCGATAGGCTGTGAAGTCTTGGTCACATTCATAGACAAGGACACTTTCATTTCGTTGATGGTATCAACCGGAGCCGTCGGTTATTCGGAGGAGCGACTCCGAGCAGAAATGGAAGAGGATGAATTTTGGGCTTCTCGCTTGAAGAGTCTACCGTCGTTATAACTCGCTTTCCCTACTCTAACTTGACCCGATCGACAATTCGTCCAGCCCTCGTGTTAGCCAGTGCGGGCTTAGGGGACTGGATTTTAGGACAGATTACCACCAATGCTGACATAAACGACTTGGCAATTGAGTTGACGAACGATAGCCTCTCCGAATGGTTCTCTTCACATCGTGAGTTACTTTCGGCCCAACAAGCTGTTCACCGGCAATGAAGTCCTGATAACCAGAAGTGTAGCCAGGCTGAAGCCGGAAGTATTCAACCGTCTGCTTGACGCAACAATGGACATCCTAGACCAGAACCGGATACGACAATGAACAACAAACAGCCAATGCTAGAAGTCCATAACCTCCACGTTAAGGTGGCCGACGCGGACATACTGAACGGAATTGACTTGTCGGTCGGCCCGGGCGAAGTACACGCTATCATGGGGCCCAACGGCTCGGGAAAAAGCACATTGGCCAACGTCCTCGCCGGCAAGCCCGACTACGAGGTAACCGGCGGTCAGGTAGTCTATCAAGGCCAGGACCTGCTGGCGATGGAACCCGAAGAGCGTGCCCGTGAGGGTGTATTCCTGGCGTTCCAGTACCCTTTGGAGCTTCCCGGCGTCCGCGCTTGGCAGTTCCTTAAAGCTGCCGTGGACGCGCAGCGAGGGCATAAGGGGCTGGAGGAACTCAGCGCCCGTGACTTCGACCGGATGCTCCGGGACAAAATCAAGATGGTCGAAATTGACCCGGACCTGGCCCGCCGCTCCGTCAACGAAGGATTCTCCGGCGGCGAGAAGAAGCGCAACGAGATCCTGCAAATGGCTATGCTGGAGCCTAAGCTCGCTATCCTGGACGAGACCGACTCCGGCCTCGACATCGACGCATTGCGCATCGTCGCCGACGGCGTCAACAAGCTGCGCAGCGACTCCAACGCCATGGTCTTGGTGACCCATTATCAGCGGATGCTGAACTACATCACTCCCGACTACGTCCATGTCCTGATGGACGGGCGAATCGTGCGCTCCGGCGGCCCCGAACTGGCCCACGAACTTGAAGAGAAGGGCTACGACTGGATCAAAGAAGCCATCGACGCCGGCGTGTAATTCCTGATTTCGAAGGGTGCTGATCTACGTCAGCGCAGGCAAGCTGAAGTTCTTCACGCAATAGTAACTTATGACTCAAACAGCCATTAGACTCGACAACTACCGGGAAGGGTTTGAAGCCTTGGAGCAACGGGCAGGCGCCGGCCAGCCCGAATGGCTCCGGCTTCTTCGCACTCAGGCGTGGAACAAGTTCAATGAACTGGGCTTCCCCACAGCCCGCCGCGGCAACGAAAGGTGGAAGTACACCAATGTGCGCCCGTTGGCTGCGGCCGGTTTCGAAAGCCCGGGCCAAGAGCTTTCACTGGCTGACTCCCAAGCAGTGCGAGGCGTTGCTCCTTGGCATGACGGTTGGCACAACATCGTTTTTCTGGACGGGCGGTACTCGGAGACGCTTTCTGCAAAGCCAAGTGACAGCGCCGGCATCACGGTAACCAACCTGGCACAGGCCATCGCCTCCAACGCAGCAGGTCTTGAAAAGAACTTGGGCAAACACGCCGGTTTCGATGACGACGCCTTCACCGCCTTGAACACCGCTTTCCTGGAAGATGGGGCGTTAGTCCAAGTAGATGCCAATTGCCAGTCCACGGCGCCGGTGCACTTCATTTTTATAACCACGAATCAGCAGCGTCAAACCGTCTCCCACCCAAGGGTCTTGGTTATCGCCGGTGCGAACTCACAGACGACCATAACCGAAACATACGCCACTCTGTCCGAGTCCCGCTATTTCACCAACGCTGTAACCGAATTTATTCTTGAAGAAGGGGCCCAGATAGACCACTACAGGCTCCTTCTCGAAAGCTCTAAGGCGTTCCACGTTGGCGTCAGCCGTGCGGTCCAAGGCAGGGACAGTACTTTCAGGTCCACGTCTTTCGCCAAGGGTGCGGCCATGGCAAGACAGGACTTCCAAGTATTGCAGGACGCCCCTGGTGCATCCTGCTCCCTAAACGGTCTGTACTTGACCACTGGCGAGCAGCACATAGACAACCTGATTAACATCGACCACGCCAAGCCCAACACCACCAGCCGTTTGTTTTACAAGGGCATCCTTGACGGCAGGTCCAAGGCTGTGTTCGGCGGCGAAGTGCTGGTGCGGAAGGACGCTCAGAAAGCCGACGCCCGCCAGACCGATAAGAACCTGCTGTTGTCCCGCGAGGCCGAAGTGGACAGCAAGCCCAGCCTCCTCATTTACGCCGATGACGTTCAGTGCACTCACGGCGCAACGGCGGGGCACATTGACGAAGACACCCTCTTCTACATGCGGAGCAGGGGGCTGGACAAGGAAACGGCCAGCCAGATTTTGATTCACGCCTTCGCCAATGAAATCATTGAAATGGTGCGGCCAGAACCGCTACGTAATTACTTGGACCAACTATTCCTGGCAGCCATACCGACCAAAGGTCTTCAATTTGGGAGCGCAGCATGACCATCAGTGACGCCCAAGCCGTTTCGAACAACGCGCCTTTGGACGCGGCGCAGGTGCGTAAGGACTTCCCCGCCCTCCACCAGTTGGTGAACGGGAAACCGCTGGTCTACTTGGATAACGGCGCAACCTCCCAGAAACCCCAATGCGTGATAGACGCGCTGGTCCGTTACTACACAACCGACAACGCCAACGTGCACCGGGGAGTCCACACGCTAAGCCAGCGGGCCACCGACGACTATGAGAACGCCCGCAGCAAAATCCGCAGCTTCCTCAACGCCGCCAGCGACCAGGAGATTATCTACACCAAGGGAACTACCGAAAGCATCAACTTGGTGGCCCAAACCTTCGGTAAGCAGCACATAGGCCCCGGCGATGAAATCATCGTCTCCAACATGGAACATCACTCCAACATCGTCCCGTGGCAGATCCTGTGCGAAGAGAAGGGGTCCAAACTTCGGGTGGTGCCCATCGACGATTCGGGCGAGTTACTGATGGATGAGTTTGAGGCAATGCTGGGCCCCCGCACCAAGCTGGTGTCCATCACCCACGTCTCGAATGCCCTTGGCACCATCGTACCCGCCAAACGCATCGTGGAATTGGCCCACGCACAGGGTGTGCCCGTGTTGTTGGACGGCGCCCAAGCGGTCCCTCATATGCGGGTGGACGTAAGAAGTCTGGACTGCGACTTTTACGTGTTCTCCGGGCACAAGCTTTTTGGTCCCACCGGCATTGGGGTTCTTTACGGTAAGGCGGAGCTATTGGACTCTATGTCCCCCTACCAAGGGGGCGGGGAAATGATCAAGTCGGTCACCTTCGAAAAGACTCTCTATGCTGACCTTCCTTACAAATTCGAGGCGGGCACCCCAAACATCGCCGGCGCCATCGGATTGGGAGAGGCGATAGACTACGTTGAGGCTCTTGGGTTTGACCGGATCATGGCTCACGAGCAGGAGTTGCTGGACTACGGCGCCCGCGCCCTGTCATCCATAGAGGGCGTTCAAATTATCGGCACTGCGGCGCACAAGTCGGGAATTCTCTCGTTCATCATGGACGGTGTCCACCCACACGACATCGGCACCATCCTGGATGCGGAAGGGATCGCGGTGCGGACCGGCCACCATTGCGCTCAGCCGGTGATGGACCGATTCCAAATCCCGGCCACCGCCCGGGCGTCCTTGGCGATGTACAATACCAAGGAGGACATCGACGCGTTGGTCCTGGGGATCGACCGAGTCATCGAGGTGTTCAGCTAATGTCCAGTCTAGGCGACCTCTACCAGGAAATCCTCCTGGAGCACAACAGCCGTCCCCGCAACTTCCGCAAGCTGGAGGACGCCGACCGTAGCGCCGACGGCTACAACCCGCTGTGTGGCGACAAGGTGGAACTGTTCCTCAAGCTGGACGACGAAGTAATATCCGACGTTGCGTTCCAAGGCTCCGGATGCGCCATATCCAGGGCATCGGCGTCGATGTTGACCCAGAGCATCAAAGGTCAGAGCGTGGAGAAAGCCCACGAGATTTTCGAGGCCTTCCATAACATGCTTACCGACCCGTCCGCCGAGGTCGACTACGACTTGCTGGACGACTTGGAAAGCCTCTCCGGCGTGTCCAACTTTCCCACTCGTATCAAGTGCGCCGTTCTGGCTTGGCATACGCTGCGGGCGGCGTTGGACGGCCAACCGGAAGCGGTTATGACCGAGTAGACACAAGTGTCTAGTGGCCGGTGTCTAGTGGTCAGTAGCTGCTGATCACTAGACACCGGCACTGACCACTAGGAACTATCGTTATGGCCAGCCTTCCCGACATGCCTCTGCAAGGCCTCTACGGAGACAACATACTCGATCATTACCGCAATCCACGCCTCCGCACCCCTTTGGACAACGCCGACGTGGAAGCCGAGGAGTTCAATCCTTTCTGCGGCGACCGGGTAATCCTCCAACTGAGCGTAGACCGGCAGGGACTTGTGGCCGACGCCAGCGCCCGGTCCGAAGGCTGCTCCATCATCCAGGCATCCGCCTCAATGCTGGCCCAGATGACACTGGGCAAGTCGCTGGAGCAGGTGGAAAGCGTGGCCGATCGCTTCAGGTCCATGATGCAGAGAAAGCCCGCGCCGGGAGAGGACATGGACGGTCTGGAAGACTTGCTGTCTCTCCAAGTAGTGCGCCAGTTTCCGGTGCGTATCAAGTGCGCTCTTCTGCCGTGGACCACCTTGGAAATAGGCATAGAAGACTTCCGCGCCCGGGGTGGCGGCTAACTCCCCCTCTAATCGGCCCCAAAGACCGCCGCCCTGACCGACGCCTACGCTCGGACTCCGTTTATCCCCCGTCCCGCAACAGCCCCTTCAAATATGAAATATGCCCCTGGTGCTGGTACACCTCGCCAACCACTTGGCGGAAGATCGCCCCAACGGACATTTCCGGCCGCTGTTCCCTTGGCACTACTTCAAAATCTTCCGGGGTTAACCCCCTCAGGTATTCGAAAGTTCCGGCGCGCACTGCTTCTCCATACCTCAGCAACTCCGCCAAGTCCAATTCTGGAAACTGGGCTACCTGCTCCGGCGTGTGCCCAAAGCCGTTGTCCCTTGTAGGCAACTCGAACTTCTCGTGCCAGCCGTCACGCTCCCACATCTCCGACTGGCGCTGGATGAAAAATTGAAACCACATATCCTCAACCCGGATCATGTGCCAGAGCATCCATCCAATGGGGTTCGCCTCCGGCCCCGGCCGCCAGCGCAACTCCTCCGGCGTCAAGTCCTTCACCGCTTCCATCAGGAATTCGTGCTCTACGTTAAATGCGTCTTCAATGAACTCGTTAAGGGTCATGACCTGCTCCTCGCAATGGGATCCTTTCGGCAAACTCCAATCGTTTATTTAGACGCTTCATTATAAATGAGGGTTGTTGCCGAATGTCCGCTGCATTTCCCAAATATCGTGACTTGAGGAATCCACTGACATCTGCCCCTTCCCAAATCAGGCTGCGCCGCTTTACCATGATACTAGCCCGGTGCAGCACTCCGGTAGCTGGGTCCCGGATCAAACCCCGCCGCCAAATCGGAATGACACACAATGACCCAAAACCTGGCACATTCAAGCCAAAACCGGGGGGAAACAACCCCAACATAGCGCAAATATCGGAAAACCCAACCCTGTCGCCGAAGCTGAATGGCACACAATGACCCACTATGACCCAGAAATCTTAAAATTCGTCCCTGTCTCCCTCCGCGGTCTCTACGCACTCGCCTGCCCCCGCCCCATTCCTCTGTGCTAAACTTCGTACACATACCCAACCCCAAACTACCGGCCAAACCCGGAGATAGAACATGCCCGAAAACCTGATCACGGAGGAAGTCCTGTCCCTGATTGGCCAGGAAACGGAGCCGGAACGGAACCGTTTCCCCATCAGTGACGAAATGGCGTGGGACGTAGCCGACGCCATCCAGGACCCCAACCGCTTGTACACCGATCCCGAATACGCCGGGAAAAGCAGGTTCGGCGGGTTGCTCTGCCCGCCCTTGGCGACCTGGAAGGACATCGCCCCGACCATCGGCTATTTTGGCGCCGGGCAGGAATCCCACTTCCAAGTGCCCCTTCCCTTCAGCAGCTACGGCCTCAACGGCGGCAGCGACTGGCAATTCCTCCGCCCAGCCTATGCGGGCGACTGGATAACCCGACGGTTCAAAATTCTGGACATCTTCCAGAAGCAGGGCCGCTCCGGAGCTTTGGTGTTCGTAGTACGGTTGGAGACCCAGACCAACCAGGATGACCAAGTAATCAGCTTGGCCAAGCGCGTCAGCATCCACCGCGCCCTTCCCGCCAGTGGCGAACCTCAAGAGGCGGTTAACCTCCGGGAGCAACTGGACACCGTCCACGTGTCCCCTCCCGGACCTGGAGCTGACATCCCTCGGCCAAGTCCTTCAGACCGGCAGCAACTCCACTACGCTAATGTCTCCGTGGGAGATTCGTTGGAACCCGTGGTCAAAGGCCCACTGACCACCACCCACTTGGTGCGCTGGGCCGCTGCCAATGGCAACTACGCCCGTATCCACTGGGATTTGCCCTTCGCCCAACTCCGCCAAGGGTTGGTCAATGTAGTCGTCAACGGCTCCCTCAAGAACCAGTACTTGGGGCAGTTGCTGAACGATTTCGCCGGCGATGAGGGTTGGTTCAAGCGGTTCTACGTCCAGCACCGGGGCATGGACTACCCGGGAGACGTGATTACGGCATCCGGGACAATCACCGCCAAGCGGGAACAGGACGGCTTCGGTTACGTGGACTGTAACATTGCTTTGAGCAACAGCCGCGGCGAGCAAACGGCATTGGGCCAAGCCACAGTAGTCCTGCCCAAGCACGGGCAGACCCTGCCCTTGGAATGGGAAGCGGAAGAATGACCGGAATCCCCTTGTTGCAAGGCATCCGCGTCCTGGACTTGGGCACTGAGGTCTCCGGCCCCTTTTGCGCCAAGCTGCTGGCCGACTACGGCGCGGACGTCATCAAGGTCGAGATGCCCGGTCAAGGCGACCCGGCCCGCCGCATGGGGCCATTCGTA
This sequence comes from Dehalococcoidia bacterium, assembly GCA_965261795.1. Lineage (GTDB taxonomy): Bacteria > Chloroflexota > Dehalococcoidia > Lucifugimonadales > UBA3495 > CBDCFV01. Next base: position 1,669,805 of record OZ253476.1, on the reverse strand, counting down.
GAGGACGACCCGCATCCTGACAAGAGCATCCCCTTTCTTTATATAAACACCAACAAGCGAGGTGTCACGCTGGACCCACGTAGCGACTCCGGGCGTGAGTTGCTGGACGTTCTGACGCAGACTGCCGACGTGGTGGTTGAAAATTATTCCCCCTCTGAGGCTGCAACGCTTGGGTTGACCTACGATGCCTTGTCGCGGAACAACTCTGGACTGGTCGTTACGTCCATTACCGCTTTCGGCCAGACCGGCCCCTACCGGGACTATTCGGCCACCGACATCGTGACTTGGGCTATGAGCGGCCTGATGTACCACGTGGGCGATTCCGACCGGGAGCCATTGCGCAATGCTTTGAGCCAGTCCCTCTACGTCGCCGGGGCCAACGCCGCGGTCGCCACGCTGGCGGCGTTGCTGCAACGCATGGCCACCGGACGCGGCCAGCATGTGGACGTTTCCGCGGTGGAATGCTTGGCTACCCACTTGGTGCAACCGGTCCCCTACTACTCGTTCATGGGGGCTGTCAAAGGACGCCGTCCCGTCCGGGGCTCGGGCTTCGACGAACTGATGCCCGCCCAAGACGGCTACGTGGTCCCATCCGTGCAGGGTTCCCAGCCTTGGTCCACCATCGCCGGCGTAATCGGCTCCGAAACCCTTCAAGACCAACGGTTCGCCAGCGGCGCGGGCCGTATCGAACACGGCGAGGAACTGAAGGAACTGCTTATAGAGGCCCTGTCCCATTGGGACCGGAAGCCGCTGTTCGAGGCGTCGGGCGAAAACCGGCTGGTGTTTGGCATGGCCCAGGACGCTGGAGACCTGTTCAACTGTCCTCACCTGCGGGAGCGGGACTTCTTTGTCGAGGTCGATCACCCAGTGGCGGGGACTGCGGAGTACGCGGGCATGGGATCCCGTCTGTCGGAATCTGGGTTCAAGGTACACCGCCCGGCCCCTCTGCTGGGCCAGCACAACCACGAAATATACGTTGAAGAACTGGGCTACACTCCCTCGCAAATGGTCCTTCTGCGGTCTGCGGGAGTTATCTGATAAAGTGGCCGGAGAATCCCCTCTCCCCTCTTCCAAGGGGAGAGGGTGTTACCCCTATCCAGCCCGGAAAGAGGCAGCAAGTGAGCGATATATCACTGTTTGAAGCTATTCACAGCCAACGGGCCATCCGTAACTTCGCACCCGACCCTGTACCCGACGAGGTTGTCGCCAAAATCCTGGACGCCGCAGTCCGCGCTCCCAGCGGCGGAAACACCCAACGCTGGAGTTTCCTGGTCATCCGAGACCGGGAAACCAAGCGCCGTTTCGGCGAGTGGTACGTGTCTGCTTGGAGCAAGATCACCGCCGACATGGACTTCAACAATCAAGCAACCCAGCCATACCGCCCCAGCATGTTGACCAATAATATGGAAGACATCCCCGTATTGATCCTTGCCTGCTTGGAACAGGTCCCATCGGCTTTCCGGGCCTCTCCAATCACCGGCGGATCATCTATCTACCCCGCGGTTCAAAACATACTGCTGGCGGCCCGCGCCCTCGGTTTGGGCACCGTTTTGACCACCCTCCACACCCAGCACGAGGAAGAAGTCAAGGAATACTTGGGCATCCCCGGTAACGTTGCCACCGCGGCCCTGATTCCTTTGGGTTACCCGGCACAAGGCCAACGCTTCAGCACCAGCAGAAGAAGACCATCCTCAGAAGTAACCTTCCACGAACGCTGGGGCCAACGGGCGACTTAATAGCCATGACCCAACTACCTCTTAACGGAATCCGCGTGTTGGACCTTAGCCGGGTATTTGCCATGCCCTACGCCGGCGCTTTCCTGTCCGACCTTGGTGCGGAGGTTATCAAGGTCGATTCCTGCCAAGCGCAGTTCATCGACACCACCCGCACACTGAACGGCCCCTACCCGGACAACGATCCGGGAGAACTGTTCTGGGAGCGGGGAGGCACCTTCCAGACCCTTAACCGCGGAAAACGGAGCTTGACCCTCGACCTCCGCTCTGAAGACGCAGTGGCTTTGCTGAAAAGGCTGGTTGCCCTTAGCGACGTGGTGCTGGAGAACTTCACTCCACGGGTCATGCGGCGTTTCGGCTTGGACTACCCCAGCCTGAAAGCCCTCAAGCCGGACCTGATCATGGTCTCCAATACCGGCTACGGCCACTCAGGGCCTTGGAGCAATTACGGGGCCATGGCGGCGGCGTTGGAGCCCACCCACGGCACCGGCGCATTTATGGGCTATATGGAAGCGGAACCCGAGGGCCGTCTCCTCGATGGCGAAATCCCCAACAAGGTCGCCAATTCCTATACCGACTTCCTCGCCAGCATCACCGCCCAGTTCGCCGTATTGGCCGCATTGATACACCGTAAGACCACCGGCCGCGGCGTGTGGGTGGATTTGGCTATGTACCAGGTTGGCGTTTCGTTCCTCGGTGAGGGGCTGTTGGATTTCGCCTTCAACGGACGCCGCACCCGGCGCTTGGGGAACCGCCACGAATACATGTCGCCCCACGGCTGCTACCCCTGCTTGGGAGAAGACCAGTGGGTCACTATTGCCGTCAGGGACGACGAGGACTGGTCGTCGTTTTGCCAAGCCATCGAGCAGCCGTCCTTGGCTGACGATCCCCGGTTTGTTGACCCGTTCGTCCGGTACGGCAACCAGGAATCACTGGACGCCATCATTACCGACTGGACATCCCAACGTACGCCGTACCAAGTGATGGAAACGCTGCAAGCAAAGGGAGTGCCCGCCGGCGCCGTCTTGAACGCCGGCGAGTTGCTGCGCGACCCCCACTTCCGCGCCAGAGGGTTTTTCGAGACTGTCGAGCATCCGCAGGAAACCGGATTGGGGCAGCAAGAGTATCTGGGGCGTGGGTGGAGATTCTCGGGTATGGAAGCCAGGACCAAAGGACCGGCCCCGATGTTGGGCGAGGCCAACGACTACGTACTCCGCCAAGTCCTGGGGCTGACCGGCAAGGAAATCCAACACCTGCGTGAAACCGGCGTAATCGGGACCGCCCTGCAGGGCGGCCAGCCGCCGTCAATAGTGCCCCTTGCCCGTCAAGTCGAATTGGGCGGCATCGCGGCCTACGATCCTGACTTCCGCAACCTGCCCGAACCGGCGACGTAGCATCCCTCGCCGGTCCACGGACAACCGACACACGCCCACCTCGAATCGCCAAGGGCAACCGCGCGCATATTGCGTTTTGGACTTGATTCTCCGATTTGCTGAGCAATCATTGCCCATGAGACACCAAACCCTCATCGACCGGTTCCGCGGTGTACGCGCCGACCAGTCCGTGGCGGTGCTCGAAGGGTTCCATCCCTTGAAACACGCCCTTCGTTTCGGCGCGAAGATAACGGACGTCGTTACCGTCAACACCACAGACCTTAACAAGCTGGCAACGGAATACGCGCCGGACTTGGCACATTGGATAAGCGCCAATCATTATGTCGTCCCCGAAGCCGTATTCCGCCAACTGGCTCCGGTAACGCCGCCTACTGGCGTAATCTCGACAGCGAACCGCCCCTTGGTCTCCTTGACGGATATGTTGGCGAGCCCCCGTCCTGCGCCCGTCGTCATGTTGGAAAACCCGAGGAACCTTCTCAACATCGGCGCGTCGGTAAGAGTGGCCGCGGCCGCCGGAGCGGCCGGCGTGGTCACCACCGGCCCCCAGGACCCCTGGCATCCCGCCGCGATTATCGCGGCAACCGGCCTCCAATACGCTCTGCCTGTAACCCGCACGGCAGCTATCCCGCGGTGTGACCGTCCATTGGTAGTGGTTGACCCAACCGGCCAACCACTACCTCATTGCAAAGTCCCGCCCCGCGCCGTTCTGGCCTTTGGCTCGGAACGGGACGGCCTGAGTCAAGAGCTCATAGCCTTGGCCGACTATAATGTGTCCATCCCAATGACCGATGGAGTATCCAGCCTTAATCTGGCCACAGCCGTAGCTGTGATGCTCTATTCCTGGAAACTGGCCCAATAACGGTTAACGAGGCAAAAAGCCCTGTCATCTCCCACGGGCCGGTTATGAGTGGTATAGCCCGTTTCGTTGCTGGCGCGTCTGACCGAAAGCGGTTGGAATATAGAAGGTTACATCCGAGATATCATTGTCCGAATCAGGATTCTCAAGATGTAAGAATGGACAAGATGAATTGACGCTATCCTGAGAACCCTGAAATCCGGTAAATCCTGATTCAGACTGAAAATCGTCATACGGCATCTACACGACACCGCAAATATCGTGTATAATGATTGCTAATTCCCAAGACATGGGGAAGGGCGGCAAACAAGCACAAGAAGCCGTCACCTCGGATGGTTATGCGGGAGTGGCTCAGGGGTAGAGCGTCTCCTTGCCAAGGAGAAGGTCGAGGGTTCAAATCCCTTCTCCCGCTCCAACCAACTCAAAAAGGATGCCCGCGTTAAGCGGGCTCATTTTTTACCGTAACAAACCACCAAGAACTCGTTCAATTTTTTATAAGCATCCCCGGTTGGCACTTTCGGCAGTAACTGGTCATCCGTTGATTGGCGTTAAGCTGCGTGATGTTGCCGCCGCACTTGGGGCACGGTTGGCCCCCCTTGGCGTGCACTTTCAGGAAGTCCCTAATCTTCACGTGTATCTGTTCGCCCATGCGGCCCCGCAATACCCCTATAGCATCTTCAACCACAGCACGGGATTGCTCGTGAAGCCGGGCCAATTCCTCCTTGCTCAGTGAGCGTGCCTTGCGGAAAGGAGAGATACCGGCGGCGAAAAGAATTTCGTCGGAGTAGGCGTTGCCAATACCGGCTATGAATGCCCCTCTGGTAAGCACTCCCTTGATCTCGCCTTGGAACCTCTTCAGCCGGGCTTGAAACTCATCGAAAGATATGTCCCTCAGCACATCCGCACCCTGGTCTTGCAGACGTGACACATCAGCCATTTGGGCTTCTGTAACGTAATAGACCATTCCCATTTGCCGGTCATCCAAGTAACGCAGGTCCGAGCCTTGATCAAGCTCAAGAACGAATGAAGTCTTCTTCAACACCCGTTCCCGCCTGCGGCAATACTGGATAGCGCCCGTGAGCATTGGGTTGATAACCAGCCACCGCTCCCCCGACAACCGGGTCAACAAGAACTTGCCCCGCCGCTCGAAAGCCCCCAACGTCCGCCCCGGAATGTCGACGGTGAACTCGCCCGCCAAGGCCCTCAACACCGTGGGCCGCAACACCCGCGCGGACTCCACCTTTTGCCCTTGGACATGTTCGTTCAGGTAATCTTTGATAACTTCCAAGTCCGGCGCTTCCGGCATATACCTCTCCTGTCCTGCCGGCTGATATAGGCAGGGCGGACCCCGTTGTCAACCTGTGAACGTCGGACAGTATACAACCCCGTATGACAACAAGCCTTTGCGTCACAGGTACGTCCTGTTGGATAATCTTGGATAGAGATGATTGAAGATGATACTTATTCGCGGCCTCGAGAGATTAGGCTCTGTTGACATTTGCGAAATCAGGCAGTCCAGTAACCCCATAACGTCATTCCCGCGAAAGCGGGAATCCAGAAGCACTATCAGCCAGTCACGTTCTCTCCGATTAGAAGTCTATGGATTCCCGCCTGCGCGGGAATGACGGGGAAATGTCAACAGAACCTAGTCCATGACCCAAATGTACCCCATGGAACCATACGAACAAAACGACAACGCCGCCGATGATTACCATCGGCAGTCCAGGTTGTTCCTTGTCAGGGCGCGCGAATATTTGGCGGTAGATGACCTGCACCAAGCGGCGGAAAAAGGCTGGGGAGCCGCCGCATGGATGGCCAAGGCGGTTGCCGAGGCCCAAGGCTGGCATTACGGAAAACACGACGAGTTTTTCACCGTGATGTATCGGGTGGAGACCCTCTCCGATGACCCTCGTTTACCGGGTCTGTGGCACGTTGCCAACACGCTCCACGGGTTCTTCTACACTCGCAAGATGTTCCTTCGGACTGACGCCATCAGCCAAGGACTTGACCAGATAGAAACCGTGTTGGACATTTTGGAGCCGTTGACCGAGGCAACATTTGACGCTTAGGAACACTCACATAACCCAAACATCCCCAATGGGACCATACGGCAACGAAGACAACCCCTCGGACGATTACCGTCAACAATCCCGAGAGTTTTTGGATAAAAGCCGGGATTACTTGGCCGCGGGCGACTGGCACCAAGCGGCTGAAAAGGGTTGGGGCGCCGCCGCTTGGATGGCCAAGGCTGTCGCTGAAGTCCAAGTCTGGCAGTACAAAACGCACGAGCAGTTTTTCACCGTGATGTATCAAGCCGAAGACTTGACAAGGGATACCCGGTTACGCAACCTGAGGCGTGCAGCAACAGAACTTCACGGATTCTTTTACACTCGCAAGATGCTCCTGCGTCATAATGTCATTAATCAAGGGATTGACGAAGTGGAACTCTTGCTGGATATCCTGGAACCCTTGACCGGGGCAGAATCGGAAGCTTAGGATATGTTGAATGACTCAAACTTCCCCAATGGGACCATACGGCAACGGCGACAACGCCATAACGGATTATCGCCAGCAGTCAAGAGAGTTCCTGGCTAAGGCGCGGGAATATCTAGCCGTAGACGATCTGCATCAGGCGTCTGAGAAGGGTTGGGGCGCAGCCACTTGGATGGCCAAGGCCGTTGCCGAAGCCCAAGGCTGGCAGTACAAAACGCACGAGCAGTTTTTCACCGTGATGTACCAAGCCGAGGACTTGACTCACGATACCCGATTGAGTGACCTTTCTCCTATAGCGAACGAACTCCACGGGTACTTTTACACCCGCAAAAGATTCCTACGCCCCGACGTCATTGGTAGAAGGCTTGACCGAGTCGAGCTTTTGTTGAATATTCTGGAACCGCTGACCAAGTCAGGTTCAGGAGGCGCCGACAGATAGGCTCTGATCGTCGAAAATCAATCGGGGCAGGTCCAACAGTTCTATCAACTGGCACATGGCCGTGATTTCATTAGATTTACCACCCACATCAGGAACGCCCTAACTCCGCCCGGCCAGCCTACCCTCTTGCGATGCAATCATCCGCCGGTACAACTCCTCCACTTGGGCCAGCACCACAGGAGTGTCGTGCAGTTGCATACTGGCCATGCCGCGCTCGCCCATGGATTCCCAGCGGTCGCGGTGATCCAGCATGAGAAGCATCTTGCGGGCCAGGTCCTCCGCCGTGGGTTCGAACAAAAACCCGTTGACGCCTTCTTCCAATAGCTCCGGCAAAGCGACCGCGTTGGCCACCAGAATGGGAAGTCCGCTGGCCATACCCTCCATCACGGCCATGCCCTGCAACTCGGCGGCCCCAGCGCCTATGTACACGTCGGCAACGTTGTACAGAAGAGGCAGGTCTTCGTCGGGAACATACCCGGTAAAGACCAGCGTTCCGCCCAACCCGAGACGCGCGGCGAGTTCCCGGAACTCCGCTTCGTCCTTGCCCCTGCCTACTATCACGGTCTGCACTTGCGCGTCAGCCGATGCTTTGGCGGTGGCGTTAATGACCAGATCAACTTTCTTGTCCTTTTCCAATCGTCCCACCGCCAGGAAAGTCGGAATCCCTCGGCGTATGCCATATTTTTCGTAAATGGACTCCGGCGCGGGAGCCTTCGAATAGCGCCGCAGGTCGATCCCGTTGGAAACAACCTCTGCCGGAGCGGTCAACCCAACGCCACGCATCATTTTCAAGCAGGAGTGGGACGGCGCGAAAACACAGTCCAGCCGGTTGTATACCCTCATCCAGTGCTTCCACGTCACCGACGATATGACAACCGAGCCGACAGACCTCAGGGGTTTGGGAATATAGTCAAACAGGTTCCCCGGCATGAAATGGTTGGTTCCCACTACGGGAATGCCCCGTTTCCGGGCCTGTTTCAAGCACCCTTGGCCGACAACGAAGTGGTTCTGCAGGTGGACGATGTCGGGCCGGGACCGGTCGAAAATGCGGTCTAGCTTGGCGTCAATATTGGCCCATGAAACAATCCGAAACTCCGGGTGGAGCGGTTTAGTGGGAAAGGACTTGATGCGATGGACCGTGACACCGGGGCTGGAGGGTTCATCCTGTTCCTCGTCCCGGTAGGCCATGCTGGGAGCGACCACTGACACACAATGCCCGCGCCGGGCTAAGCCCTGTACCAACCTGTGAGCCGCCACCGCGGCGCCGTTCAACTGCGGTGGATAAGTGTCATTGGCTACCAACACTCTCACTGTTCTTACCCCCTTCCCTTCAGGCCGGGACTTGGCCGTTTAGAGTTCGCCGCAACAAATCTTACGGTTGCACCTGGCTCTCCTCGTCTGCGTATTGTCGTAGCCGTCGGGTGAATTGCTGGGCAATCCGATTGTAAATATATGTCACGAACAGGAACAGCATGAAGAACCCGGCCAACCATAAGACCCCGTACCCAAACGCGCGTTGGAGGAAGCCATAACCTTGGCCGGAATAGTATCCCAGCGCCGTGAAGAACAATGATGTCAGGGCGACGATTGCTATGTCCCACCAGATGAAGCGCTTGATCGAGACGCCCAACGCCCCCATCACCGCCAACCCAGGCGGGCTTATGAAAGGAATAGTCTTGATGAACAGGAGCCACTTTCCCATGTGGTTGCTAATGAGTTCTCCGGCTCTTTCACGCCGTTCGACAGGGACTCCGATTCGGGGCCCAAATTTGTCCAGCACCCATTGCCCACCCCAATGACCCAAGTAGTAGTACAGGACATCGGGAAGGAAGTTGGCGAAAAAAGAGAGTACGAAGACGATGAATACATTGAAGTGGCCCAAGGCCGCGCCAAGGGCGCCAATGGAGGTCACCGCCGGCCCTTCTATCAACATGACCAGGAACATAACCAAGTAGCCGTTCCTGATGAGCCACTCGAGAATTTCCGATTCCGCAAAGAAGGTCAACTGGGTCGCCCTCGCGGGAGAAAGGGTTTATAGAGGTATTGTACCCTAACCGTCACTGGGGCTTCCGGTACACGTCAGCGCAAAAATCCGCGTACTGCCTGCAGGATTCTTAACCCGCCGTCTGGCTGGGAGTAATGTCCCCGGCGTCCACTTGCTAACCCGAGTTTTACGGGAGACACCAATGAGCCTTAACACCTACCTGACCTTCAACGATAACTGCCGTGAAGTGTTCGAGTTCTATCGCTCGGTCTTCGGCGGAGAGTTCGATAGCATCGTGACTTTCCGCGAAGGACCGCCGGGCATGGGCATAGCTGAAGCGGAGCAGGACCGCATCATGCACGTGTCGCTGCCCATAGGCTCCAGCGTGTTAATGGGGAGCGACAGTTGTTCGACCTTCGGGTCGCCGCCGGTCGCGGGGAACAACTTCTCCATATCCTTTTCGGCAGAGAGCAGGGATGAGGTGGACGACAAGTTCGCCAAGCTTTCCCAAGGCGGTCAAGTAACCATGCCCATGCAGGACATGTTCTGGGGCTCCTACTTCGGCTCCTTCACCGACCGGCTCGGCATCAACTGGCAGGTTAGTTACAGTCCACAGCAGGGGGCTGATTGAAATGCATCCCTAGCGACGGGGTTACCTACTCCAATCACGCCCTTGCCGGAGCATTCCCATAATAATCGTGCCGCGTGTACAGATGTATAATTCCAGCTAATTCTAAGCCCGGGAGACGGTAATGGAAGCTTGGGTAGTTCGCAGCGGTAGCAAGGGCGAGGATGTTTCGCATCTGTTCGCGGAGAAATCAGTTGTTGCGATTGGATATCTCTCAGAAGACCTGTCCAGGCTTAGCAATCGGGAACAAATAAAAGAGCGACTTCGGGTTGAGTATCCGGAATCGTCAGACGGGGCAGTGAATTCTTATGCAGGAATTCTCTGGCGATTCTCAAAAGACATCTCGGTGGGGGACTTGATACTTACTCCACCAACAGGGTCGACGGATGTCTGGATAGGACGCTGCCAAGGGCCGTATGAGTACTCGCCACACGTGATTTCTGATTACTATCCAGACGTGAGGAAGGTGAGTTGGCTGAACAGGGTTTCCAGGTCGGTCCTCTCAGGGCCTCTCCAAAGCTCAATCAGCAGTGAGTTGACCGTATTCAACGTAACTAAGCACATTAGAGAGATTGAGGGCATAATCAATGGCGATGACAGGTGGAACACGTTCAATGGAAAAGGGAATCCGACATCTCCAGCGTCTCACGAAGACCCTTGGTCTCAGGCCAACACGACCGCCCTCGCCCAAGACCTCTTGTGGCAGCCTGACTACCTTCAAGAAATCATCGAAGACCTGCAAGAAAAACGCCAAGTCATCTTCTACGGCCCGCCAGGCACCGGCAAGACTTACGTAGCCCGCGAAATCGCCAAGCAATGCAAGCACAACGGCGGCGACTTTGAAATCGTCCAGTTTCACCCCTCCTATTCCTATGAGGACTTCGTACAGGGTTTCCGTCCCAAACTCATAAACGGCCAACCCGGGTTTGACCTTGTTGACGGCCCGCTCCGCCGCATCGCCGACAAAGCAAGAAACAACCCGGACGCTACCTTTATCCTGATTATCGACGAACTCAACCGCGGCAACGTCGCCAAGGTGTTCGGAGAGCTTTATTTCCTGCTGGAGTACCGGGACGAAGAGGTGCGGCTACAGTACGGGGGCGACGGCGAGGGGTTCAGCCTACCCTGCAATCTGTGGTTTATATGCACCATGAACACGGCTGATCGCTCCATCGCCCTGATGGACGCGGCCTTGCGCCGCCGCTTCTACTTTGCGCCCTTCTTCCCCAATGAACCCCCAATAGAAGGACTGCTGCGCCGGTGGCTGGTGCGGGAGAACCAGGATACTTTGGCCGCCAACCTGGTGGACGAGGCAAATAAAAAGCTGGAACGGGACATGGGCATCGGTCCCAGCTACTTCATGCGTAGCGGTCAAACGCTGGACGAAAGCCGGGTGCGCCGCATCTGGGATCGGGCGGTAATTCCCTATATCGAGGAACAGTTCTTCGGGGATGCGGACAAACTCGCCGAGTTCGCGTTTGACCGGCTGAAGCGGCAACTGACCGGTCCAACGGCAATGGATGAGGCCTCCGATCAAGCGACGGCGAACGACGCCGCCAACGAATGATGACACCGTTAACCCTTGTTGAGTACGAACCTCGGCCAGTCAATGTGCGGCTGGACTTGGAACAACGGAAGGTCCTGACCGGCGCCCACATAGATGTAACGCCCCCAACCGATGAAGGAACGACGTGGGTGCTCCGGCCGTCGTCCTACATCGGCACGGTGCGCTTGGGTGACCTGTCCGTCGTCGTGCGCCCCAAGATACCCATCGACAGGGTCATGTTCCTGGTGGCCTACGCTATTGACCCCAAGGACTGGAAGAAGTATTTCAACCTAGCCCCGGACGCCGACGTGTTGGAGAGCATCATTCCCGCCTTCGTGCATCACACTCGCCAAGCCGTGCGCCGCGGTCTGTTGCAGGGCTACCGGCATTTAGAGGAAGCCCTGCACACAGTCCGAGGCCGCATCCGGTTCAACGACCAGATAAACCGCCGCTTCGGCATCCCGCTGCCCCTGGAGGTGGCCTTCGACGAGTTCACCGAGGATATCGAGGAGAACCGGCTGCTCAAAACCGCCCTCCACTGCCTGGCCCACCTGCCCGTCAGGTCGGAACAGGCCCGGCGCGACGTCCATGCCCTGCGCCCCGTCTTCAACACCGTCGAGCTTGGTACATACCGCCGCGGCGTTCCGGAGGTCCAGTGCACCCGCCTCAACAGCCACTACCGCCCCGCGGTGGAACTGGCCCGACTGATTATCGACAACTCCAGCCTGGAACTTCTCCACGGAGAAACGACGGGCGCTTCCTTCATGCTGGACATGAACCGGGTGTTCGAGCGGTTCCTGTTCGTCGCCCTGCGGGAAAAGTTGATGCTCTCGGAAAGCGAGTGGCGGCGCGGGCGTCTGCACCTGGACGAGACCAACGCCATTAGCCTGGAGCCGGACCTCTCATGGTGGAGTGGGGAACGCTGCCGGTTCGTGGGCGACGCCAAGTACAAGCGCATCAAATCGGAAAGTTTCCCCAACGCCGACATCTACCAGATGCTTGCCTACTGTGTCGCCGCCGATTTGCCCTCCGGCCTGCTTATCTACGCAGCCGGGGAGTTGGAGCCAACGAAGCCCAGACGCTACAGAATCAGGCACGCAGACAAGACTATCGAAGTGGCATCCATCGACTTGGAAGGCCAACCGGACGACCTCCTTAAAGAAGTTGCGAGCCTTGCCAAGCGGGTCAGGGCGCATTATTGCGGGCCGCCTCCGTTCCGGGTCTGAACGGCTGCCCAACTTTTCAATTGCTTCTCCGGCCTTGGGGCCTGTCCCGGTTGGACCACTGCCGCCCATCTTATGTATGACACTTGCCCCTTTCCAACTCCGGCTGCATCGCCTTACCATGATACATGCCGGGTGCGGCGCCCTGTCCGCCTGATCGCAAGTCGGGCCACGCTGCCAGGGCCGGATGACACACAATGACACAGAAATCAGACAAACCGCCTCCGTCTTCTTCTACGGTCTCCAGGTGGTCCCTTGCCTTGGCCTCTCACCGGGTCGGTGGAAATGGGAGGCGACCTGAAACCTCCAACAGGTTGCCCCGTCCTGATGCCTGTCCCGGCTTGGTCATCGGCGCCCGTGATATTATTGGGCCACTCCAGCCCAAAAGAGGAGGTGCGGTCATGCCCTTCGGCAATAATGGCTGGTTAGCGCTTACCAAGGAACCCGCGCTGGAGCCGGAACTCCCCCTTTGTGACCCCCATCACCACTTCTGGGATGGACGACTCCAGAGCATTCCTTACCAGAGGTGCCTCATCCACGAACTCATGGTCGACCTGAACAGCGGCCACAACGTCCGGTCCACCGTGTTCGTGGAAGCCAGGTCCATGTACCGCGACTCGGGGCCGACGGAGTTGCGCCCCGTGGGAGAAGTGGAATTCGTCCAAGGCCTCGCCGCGGCCAGCGCCAGCGGGACCTACGGCCCAAGCAGGGCGGCGGCCGGAATCGTAGGACACGCCGATCTGAAATTGGGCGAGGCGGTGGCCCCGGTGCTGGAAGCATTGCAAGCGGCCAGCCCCAACCGTTTCAGAGGCATCCGGCACAACGTCACTTGGAGCCCGGACCCGGAGTTGGACAACCGGGAGACCGAGGGCATCCTAGCCAACGACTCCTTCCTTGCCGGGGCAAGGGTTTTGGCGCGAATGGGGCTGAGCCTGGACATGATGCTTTCCTTCCCCCAACTGCCGGAACTGGCGGACTTCGCCAAAGCGGTCCCCGACCTGCCCATCATCCTCAACCACATGGGCGGCGTCAGCCGCACGGGAATCTACGCCAACAAGTACGACGAGGTGATTCCCGCGTGGCGAGAGGGCATCGCCGCCGTCGCCGCCTGCCCCAACGTCACCTGCAAGCTCGGCGGCATGGGCATGCCCCGCTGGGGATTTGGATGGCATTCCCGGGACATCCCCATAGGCTCCGAGGAGTTGGCGGAAGCGATGTCTCCCTGGAAGACCTACTGCATCGAGCAGTTCGGCCCGGACCGCTGCATGTTGGAAAGCAACTTTCCGCCGGACAAGGTGTCCTTCTCCTACAACATCATGTACAACGCCTTCAAGCGCATCTCTCAAGGCTACTCATCGTCGGAGAGGGCCGCCATGCTGCACGATACTGCGGCCCGTGTCTACCGGCTGGAGGTGTAAGGCGGTGTCTAAGCGGTTGCACACACGCGCCTGAACGGTTACACGGCCTCCCAGTCCTTGATACGGAGAGCGTGCGTTTGATGTATGGATATATAACTCCATGCAATTCTAAACTCGGGAAACGGCTACGGCGGAGGATATGATATTCTCCCCTCAATGACGATCATCAAGGGAGCGACATCCGGAATGACAATTTCGAAAGCCGACCGGTATACCGAAATAAGCCGGTACCTGCTTGAGGAAGCCCAGCAACAACTGGACCGCGGCGACCTCATCCAAGCGTCTGAGAAGGCTTGGGGCGCAACGGCCCACGCCATTAAATCATTGGCCCAGACAAGAGCATGGAATCACACCAGGCACGATCTGCTGGCGGATGTTGTGGACCAGATTTCTGAGGAACGAGACAGGACCGACCTCCAGAATTTGTTCCGGTCAGCCAATTACCTGCACAACAACTTCTATGAACACGCCCTGACCAGCACCCAAGTACGTGGCGCCATGAACGACGCAATGACCCTCATTGAGGAACTACACACGCTGCGCCAACAACCCCCGCGTCCCTTCGGCCCCGAAACGCGGGAGCAACAAGCCCGCCTCCGAAAACTGACTCGCCGCCCACCCCCGGATGACGACGACGTAAGCGACCTGCCCCCCGTAAGACCCGTCTCGCCGGCTGATAAGGGTATGTAAAATTGAGATTATAGCTACGAACCGGCCCCACCACCCCTGGATTCCGGCCTACGCCGGAATGACGGAATGGACCCGATACGGAATGGGCCCGATAGTGAGCATTTGGGATCGGTTTTGTATTTGAGCAAGCCTACCCTACTATGCGGTCTCACGTTCAACTGCGTAAAGTCCCAAATGAAATACATACCCCTGTCAGCGTCTCGCCGGGGGAGGTGGATTAGCCGCAGAACACGGAGAGGATTGGTATATCTTGGGAAATGATCCTCGGCTAGGGAGACAGTAATGGCGGTCTGGGTAGTACGCGGCGGAAGGAAGGGCGAACAACAACGCGAAGAGGAAGCCCTTGAAAAAGATGTGCTGGCGATAAGGTTCGCTGGAATGCAAGAAGTGGACCTGACCAATGTACTAACCCGTCCTGATGTGAAGCGGTTGTACGTACTTGCGAACCCGGATGAGAGCGCGGGACGAATTGGTCAACGTGTTCGGTCGTTATGGCTTTTCAGAGTCAAGATTCAAATCGGTGACCGGGTGCTTATGCCCCTTAGACGCCAAAGTATAATCGCGGTTGGTGAAGTAACAGGGGATTATGGATACTGTCAAGAATTTCCTCATAGATTCGTTCACCGTCGGACGGTTAAATGGGCCAGTAAGGAAGCCCCTCGCTCTACGCTCTCAGAAAAATGCAATAGGTCAATCAACAGACCTCCGACTGTATCAGACATCAGTGCTTATGCAGAAGAACTCGACGGTCTTTTCGTTAACTAGATGGGGCTAGATTGCTCGGTAGAACTACCAACTCCCAAGTTAACTCCGGCCTCTTCCCACTCAAAATAGGCCGGAGGGCAGGGTCAAGCTACCGCGTATGCCCGTTCCGCCGCCGCCATCGGAGTATCCATATCAAGTTCAACACCGCTATTGCCGCCGCGGTGAACCAGAGGACGCTGCCGATGGTGGGGTTGTGTTGAAGCCCTATACCCAGCCCAATGTAAAAGACTGCGATCGCCAACACGAACAACAGTATGTGGGCCGTAACCCTTGCCGCCCCGCTCATAAACGCCTCTCCTCAAGTTACTGCTTGGAGCATAGCATTGGGCTGGAGACGGTTCCATGCCTGCGAGCCGGAACATTAAACGGAAAGGTCTTCCTCTACGGCCGACAGCATAAATGAGACTATGGTCCCGCGTCCGTAGTTGCTCTCCGCAGTAATGGAGCCGCCGTGGGCCTCGACCAACCGCTTGGCGATGGTCAGGCCCAAGCCAACCCCGCCCGTTGTCCGGGCGCGGGAAGGGTCCACACGATAGAACCGCTCGAACACCAAGGGCAGTGCTTCGGGCGGGATGCCTTCCCCATCATCTTCCACGCTGAGGGTCACCCCATTCGGCCCATTGGCGTATGTGCGGACGGTTATCGTGCCGTCAGTTTCCGTATGCTGGATGGCGTTTTCGAGCAAGTTCCCAATGACCTGGGCAATGCGGGGGCGGTCAATTGCTACCGGAGGAAGACCTTCTCCGGCAACGTAAATCAACGTGAGGCCCTTGGCCTCGGCCCTGGCCCGGCATCCCTCCACGGCCCGGCGGGCAACGTCGTCCAAGGAGTCACGTTGGAGGTCCAGGTGAAGGACGCCACCCTCGGCCTGGGCCAGCAGCCTCAAGTCCTCGACCAGTGTGCCCAAGTGCAATACCTGCCGGTGAATCGTGTCTATGGTAGCTTCGTCAGGCTCCAGCAAGCCGTCTTTTATCGCCTCCAAGTAGCCTTGGATATTGAAGAGGGGCGTCCTCAACTCGTGGGCAACGTCGGCGACAAGGTTTCGCCGGTGTAGTTCAGCCTCTTGCAGACTCTCAGCCATCAGGTTGAAGGAGTCCGCCAACTCCCTGATCTCCTTGGGGCCCGACGCGGGCGCCCTCTGGGTCAGGTCTCCGCGGCCCAGCCGAGTCGCGGCGGCTCCCAACGCCTGAATCGGGGCCAGAAGCTGCCGGGAGACCAGCGACACCAGCAAAACCCCGCCGATGCCGGCAGCGATGCCGGTCCACAGCAAGTAGGTGTTTAACGCGGAGACTAAACGAGAGATTGGAGGGTCCGGAATGGAGGCGGCGGAGGCGGCCGGGGTGATTTGCATGGCCCCGACCTGCCGGTCCCCCAACACCAACGGGGTGTCAGACCGGTCTATATGGCGGCGTCTTTCGAAGGGGCCCCGCCGACTATGGGAGTCCCCCACCACGTTACCCTCCCGGTCCCGCACCACTATGCGCCGTCCGAACGCCGGCCCCGTCCTCTCCAGGATGGGCTGGAGTTCCCGCCACTCCCCATCATCGCCGTATCCCCGGGCAATCAAGCGGCCGATGCGCCGTTGCTGGGCCTGCTCCCGTCGAAGGTCGAACCTCTCCGCTTGCCCCTCGGCCGCCTTTGCAACGTAGAAACTGACGCCTCCCAAGGCCAGCGCCAGTATCAGGGAGAAGCCAAGGATCAAGCGAAACCGGAGGCTGAACACCCATCTAAACATCGCTGAGCCTGTAGCCCACCCCATAAACAGTCTGGATGTAACGGCGGTCCTTGGCAGCGGCATCCAGCTTGCGGCGTAACCCGGATACGTGGGAGTCCACTGTCCGGTCAAATCCATCGAAGTCGTAGCCGAACACGCGGCTGATGATTTCGTCCCTGGTAAAGGTCCTGCCCGGCTCTCGAAGGAACATTGCCAGCAGGCGGTACTCGGTGGGGGTGAGATTCAATGACGTTTGCCCGACGGAGGCGGTGCGCCGCTGCGTGTCGAGGGTGATTTCGCGGTAGGTCAACCTAGCGGGAGAGTCCTCCTCCCGGTCCTGGGCCGTCCGCCGGAGGACCGCCCGTATCCGGGCCGCCAATTCCCGGGGGCTGAAGGGCTTGGTTACGTAGTCGTCGGCTCCAAGCTCGAACCCGGCGATGCGGTCTTCCTCCTCGGCGCGGGCAGTGAGCATAACTATGGGAACGTCCGACTCCTTCCGCAGTTCCCGGCACACTTCCAGCCCGCCCATTTCCGGCAGCATCAGGTCGAGCACCACCAAGTCGGGGGCCGACTCCTGCGCCATTCGAAGGCCGTCTTTGCCGTTGGAAGCAGTCAGCACCGTGTGCCCGTCGCGCCGCAGGTACAGACGGACTACCTCCACAGTGTGCGGGTCGTCTTCCACTATCAGAACGGTGCTGGCCACACTTAAACTCCCACGGCCTGGTTCCTGTTTTACTGGTCTTACGTTAAGAGACTATCTCAAAACCAATCAGTCTCGCTGATTTCCTCACGTCGCTGACCGAGGATTATAGATTCCCGCCTGCGCGGGAATGACGGGGTGGACGGTGGAATGACGCGTTGGGTGCTGCGACAAGTTTTGAGATAGTTTTTAAGCGCGTCCGGCGCTCAGCAACCGCCGAACGCCGGACGATTTTGGTATCCCGAACGGTCAGGAAGACGGTTGTTCGGTCGTGGGGGAGGGGTCCATGGGCGACGTTTGCGAGCCACCCCGGTTTCGCCATCCACCTCGGCCCCCGCGGTGGCCCCAACGGCTCTCACCGTTTTTGAAGCCCCTGCGATGGAAGCCCCTTCCGTCATTTTTGCCGGACTTGGACCGCTCTACTGCACTGTCCGGCCTTTCCTCGAACCAACTGAACTGCTCGTTGGCCTCATCCTCGGTCAGCCGTCCCCGCTCAACCATCTTGTCCAACCGGCCTCTGTAGGCCTCGTCAATCTGCTGCCGCGTGGCTTGAGTGAAGGCATCCTGTACAGTGGACTCCTCCAGCTCAAGAATTTCCGCCACCCGGGCAACGAAACTCTTCCCGGTCGTCGTGTCGGCTGTCGGCGTAGGAGTAGGCGTTCCGCCGTTCCCGTCGGTTTGCGCCCACACGATGCTTCCGGTCAGCCCTATGGCCATAACAACCGCCAGCACCAACAAGGTAATTTTACGCCTGCTCAAAATCAACACCTCCTGTCATCCAATCCTGATGTCCTGAGTCCTCACGCGGGACTGAGTACGATGATAATCAAGGAGTTTGGAGAAAGTATGAAGGAGGGGCGCATGTATTGTCTGAATCAGGATTTTCAGGATTTAAGGATTAGCAGGATGTGGCGTCGAGTCCACGTGCCAGGGCAACCACAAGGGTTGCCCCTACATCACGGCCTTGACCTGATCCCAAGACATGGACAAAGTCGTCCCTAGCTGGTGCGGGCGGGACGCCCGCGCTCCCATTTTTACCAACGGCCTAAACTATGGATTCCCGCCTGCGCGGGAATGACGGGTTGGGTACAGGAATGACGGGTTGAGTACAGGAATGACGGGTTGGGTACGGGAATGACGGGTTGGGTACAGGAATGACGGGTTGGGTACGGGAATGACGGGTTGGGTACGGGAATGACGGGTTGGGTACAGGAATGACGGGTTGGGTGCGGGAATGACGGGTTGGGTGCAGGGATGACGGTTGGGTGCAGGGATGACGGTTGGGTGCGGGAATGACGGGTTGGGTACGGGGATGACGGTTTTTGCCGGTCAGCCAAGCTAAGAAGCGAGATAACGCCGGGCCCAGGGGAGGAGAACGCTGACCAAGCGCTGGGGGTCGGGGTCGGTGTTGCCGCGGCGGCAGCCGTCCAGGAAATTATTGGCCGACGCGAAGGAGGGGAGCCGGAGACCGGCCCGGCCAAGCCCCTGTATCAAGCGGTGGGGATCGGGCGGGAGTTCATGGTTGGACGTTGCTACGAACCAGCGGTGGCAATAGTCATCGGCCATCCGGCGCACCTTGACGATGGACAGTGCGTGGACCATTTTCCGGCGGAGGGCGTTGACGCGGGACCGAAGACCTCTCAATTCATTCATGGGGGCGTTCACCTCGTTAAGTTTATCCGGGGTTGAAGGTTTTAGATTGCCGGACATTTCATGACATTTGCTGACATTTGTCTGAATCAGGATTTTCCGGATTTCCGGATTTTCAGGATGTCGTTGAGTCCACGTGCCAGGGCAACCACAAGGGTTGCCCCTACATCACGGCCTTGACCTGGTCCAGGGCATGGGCAAAGTCGTCCCTAGCTGGTGCGGGCGGGACGCCCGCGCTCCCATTTGACCAGCCGGTTTTGGTCACATCCGCATGATCTGTGCGGAGGGCGGGGAGTTGTGCTGCACAGGTACTATAGTAGGGTGTTGTTTTCGGAGATGGGAAGGGGCAAGTGTCAGTAGTTTTCCCGGAGCGGGACTGGTTGGGGTGGTTGTCTGAATCAGGGATGGTGGACTCGTAATTGTCTGAATCAGGATTTTCAGGATTAAAGGATTAGCAGGATAAATTAGCTCTATCCTGAGAGTCATGAGATTTGGTAAATATTGATTGTGACGGTGAGGCTATGGGGTGGTGGGGTGACAGATGCTCGTTGACAACTGGTACCGGCAAACCGGAGACTCCGGGTGTGATTGTCTGAATCAGGATTTTCAGGATTTAAGGATTAGCAGGATGAATTGGCTCTATCCTGAGAGTCATGAAATCCAGTAAATACTGGTTCAGGCGGTGGCGGCTATGGGGTGGTGGGGTGACAGATGCTCGTTGACAACTGGTACCGGCAAACTGGAGACTTCGGGTGTGATTGTCTGAATCAGGATTTTCAGGATTTAAGGATTAGCAGGATGAATTGGCTCTATCCTGAGAGTCATGAAATCCAGTAAATACTGGTTCAGGCGGTGGCGGCTATGGGGTGGTGGGGTGACAGATGCTCGTTGACAACTGGTACCGGCAAACTGGAGACTTCGGGTGTAAATATTCGGGACAGTGGGGGGCGCCTGTTGGGTGGAGATTAATGTCTGAATCAGGATTTTCAGGATTTAAGGATTAGCAGGATTGTTGGTTCTGTGCTGAGAACCTTGAGATTTGGTAAAGCTTGATGCTGAGAGTCGGGGAGATTGCACCGAGTGATGCGGGATGAGTTAACTTACTCGATAATTGGCTGCGCCATGAAGGTGCACAATACTCTTGGTAATGGGTTTCAGGAAGTCATTTACCAGAGATGCCTCGCTATTGAGATGGAGCGGGCCGGGATTGATTTCGGTCGGGAAGTGGACCAGACAATTTTTTACGACGGGGTTGCGGTGGGAACGAGAAGGGTCGACTTCATCGTGGCCAATCGAGTCGTAGTCGAGATCAAAGCTTTAATCACATTGGAAGACGTTCATATCGCACAAGCCAAAAACTACGTTGTGGCTTACGGTTTTCGCATTGGTCTATTGATCAATTTCGGAGCACAAAGCCTGAAATACAGACGGATATTCAACGATAAATTGTCTGAATCAGGATTTTCAGGATTTAAGGATTAGCAGGATTAGAGGCGTCTATATTGAGAATCCTGGTTCAGATAGTCTCGCGCCAACGGGTTTTAGTGAGACCCATAGGTGATGTCATAGGTTACTCGGCATATATAATGTTGTAGAGCTACCCGCGGAGGTGTTATCAAGGAGTTTATCTGGAGATTCCTGACCGTGGGCCTATGCGGGAACCTCCGCAGTTCGAGTAATCACCCTTCCCTGTTGGACTTGTCATGCCCGGACAACTGTTTACTGAATATTTTCTTACCGACGGTATCCGGGCTACAGCCGAGTGGCGGGATTGCTTGAGCAAGCCGCAGGCATTTACGGCCTTTAAGGAAGCCCTTTCGGCCAGGATTGACCAGTTCACTCAATTTACATCGCCTAACGAGTCCTTGACTGAGCAGGACCTGGTGCGGCCGGCGCTGGACCTTCTCGGCTGGACCGACTACCTGCCGCAGCAGGGGACGCAGAGGAACGAGGACATCCCCGACCACCTGCTTTTCGCCGACGCCGATTCCAAGGCACGGGCCGCCGGGCGCGCCAACTCGCAGGACCGCTACCAAGATGCTCTGCTGATTGAGGAGAGCAAGCGGTCCGGCCTCCCTCTCGACAGCCGAGACCTGGCCGACAAGGTCCAGAACGGTACACCCCACGGCCAGATTCTGCGGTACCTGTCCACCGCGGAGACGGTCTCCGACGGGCGCATCAGGTGGGGAATCCTGACCAACGGCGGCGTCTGGCGCTTGTACGACCACCGGGCCAGGCCCCGCGCCAGCGCCTACTACGAGGCCGACCTGCAAACGATGCTGGCGGGTGACGACGACTCTGGCCTCATAACCTTCTTCCTGCTCTTCCGCCGCGACGCCTTAATACTCCAAGAGGGCGCAACCGCCACGTTCCTGGAAACGGCCATTCTGGAAGGCCGCAGGTACGAGGAAAAGGTCGCCCAAGACCTGTCCGGGGTTGTTTTCGAAAGCGTCTTCCCCAGCTTGATAAGCGCTCTGGCGGAGGTCTCGAACGCGGGCCTTGGAGAAGTGCGGGACGCGGCGTTAATCTTCCTTTACAGGCTGCTCTTTCTCCTCTACGCCGAAGACCGCGGACTGCTGCCGGTCAACGACCCTCGATACGACGATTACGGGCTGCGGAAACGGGTCCGGGACGATGTGGCGCGAAGGATGGAGCGGGGAGACGCCTTTTCGGGCGTAGCCGCCAACTACTACAGCCACTTGGCCACCCTGTTCCGTCAAATCGACAAGGGCGACCCCTCCATCGGCCTGCCTCCCTACAACGGCGGGCTTTTTGCTACCGAGTCCACTCCCATCCTGGAAAACGTGCGCTTGCCCGACTCGGTGGTAGCCCCGGTCATTTACGACTTGAGCCACACCAGGACGCCCGAGGGACGCCGGTTCGTCAACTACCGCGACATGTCCGTCCAGCAACTCGGGTCAATTTACGAGCGCCTGCTGGAACGGGAGCCGGCCCGCAACGATGCGGGCGAGATTGTCATACGCCCCAACCCCTACGCCCGCAAGGACAGCGGCAGCTTCTTCACTCCCCAGGAACTGGTCGACCTGATTGTGGAACGTACCCTGACGCCGTTGGTGGAGGAGCGTCTCAAGACGTTCGAGGTCAAGGCGGAGGAACTCAAAAGCGACCACCGGCCCAGAGCCCAACGCCAGGACGAACTGCTGAAGGTGGACCCGGCAGAAGCCGCCCTGGACTTGAAGGTGCTGGACCCGGCCATGGGCAGCGGCCATTTTCTGGTTACCGCCGTGGACTTTCTGGCCGACTACATCGCAGAACTTATTGAGTACGTTCCCGCCGTGCCGGGGTGGCTGGACGGCGAGTACGTTTCCCCGCTGGTGCAACGGATAGCCGCCATCCGCAGCGACATACTGGCGCGGGCCAAGCAATCGGGCTGGGTAATAAACGAGCCCCAATTGACCGACCAAGCCATCATCCGCCGCATGGTGCTGAAACGGTGCATCTACGGCGTGGACAAGAACCCCTTGACCGTAGAACTGGCCAAGGTATCCCTGTGGTTGCACAGCTTCACCGTCGGCGCACCGCTGTCATTCCTGGACCACCACCTGCGCTGCGGCGATTCACTGGTCGGCCTGCGGGTACGGGACGCCGTCAACGACTTGCAGCAGTTGGGAAGCCTGTTCGCCGGGAGCGCCATTGCCGGGGCGGAGGCCGCCACCGAGAGTATGCAGCGCATCGAGGAGATGTCCGACGCCGACATAGCAGAAGTGCAGGAGTCGGCCACGCTGTTCGAGAACGTAGAAAAGACAACGGCGGACCTGCGCGGCCTGTTCGACACCCTCTGCGGCCTGCGGTGGCTGAGCGCGGGGATGAAGAAGAAGGAACGGGCCGCCTTTGAAGCCCCATTGGTGGAAACCCTCGGCCAGCAGCCGGGAAATGCCTACACCCTGTTGTCCCGCGGCCCCGGCCAGGAGACGGAAACCGAGCCCATATCTCCAGCGTTCAGGGAGTTGTGGGGGTCCGCCCGGGCCGTCGCAGACCGGGAAGACTTCCTGCATTGGGAGGCCGCATTTCCGGGGGTGTGGCTGGGATGGCAGAACGTCCACCCGCAGGGAGGCTTCGACGCTATAGTGGGCAACCCGCCATGGGACCGGACCAAATTGCAGGAAGTGGAGTGGTTCGCTACCCGCGCCCCAGAAATAGCCCTTGCATCCACGGCGGCGGCACGGCGGGCTGGCATTAGCGGCCTGCGTGACAAGGAACCAACCTTGGCAGCCGATTACGACGCGGCGAAGGAAAGGGCCGACAGGTTCGGCCAATTGGTCCGGGCGTCGGGGCATTACCCGCTTCTGGGCGGCGGCGACATCAACCTGTACTCCCTGTTCGTCGAGCGGGCAATGAACCTGGTCAAGCCGGACGGGATCGTCGGCTTGCTAACTCCATCGGGAATCTACGCCGACCTCACCGCCGCCAAGTTCTTCAAGTCCGTTTCCACGAGCGGGCGGGTGGCAGGGCTGTTCGATTTTGAAAACCGGAAGATTTTCTTCAAGGATGTTCACGCCTCTTTCAAGTTTTGCGCCTTTATATTCGGGGGCGAGGGACGGCGATTCGAAGAGACCGAGTGCGCCTTCTTCCTGCACGACCTTGAGACGGTCAACGACCCTGACCGGTGCTTCCCGTTGGCGCCGGAGGATTTCACCCGCGTCAACCCGAACACTGGAACGGCGCCCATTTTCCGGACACGGCGAGACGCAGAAATAACCCGCGGCATTTACGAGCAGCATCCGGTGTTGGTGGACCGGTCAATCGGGGAAGAACGCCGCGCTTGGCCGGTTAGACACCACCGACAGTTTGATATGACAAATGATTCTCATCTCTTTAGAACTGATATGCAGCTCAAATCCGAAGGTTTTTATCCGGTTGAGTATAACCGCTGGCTGAAAGGAGACGAACTTTACCTGCCCTTGTACCAAGGCCTTATGGTAAGTATCTTCGACCATCGGGCTAGTTCAGTCTCAATCAATACGGAAAACGTGCATAACCCGTATGTCGGTGTATCCACCACCAGCGAAGAACATACAGACCCTGCTTTCATGCCGAGTGTTGTGTATTGGGTTCCTGAAGAAAAGGTCTCACAGCGATTCCCAAAATCTTTGGGATGGACTTTGGTATACCGCCGTATAACAAGGCCGACGGACTCTCGAACCACAATCGCAACGGTCATACCTTGGAACGGCGTTAGCTATACATTACCCATGCTGTTGCCTGGAAATGAGGGGTTTTCGGCTTCGGATGCAGCATGTCTGCTGTCTACGCTCACCAGCTTTAGTTTTGATTACATCGCTCGTCAAAAACTACAAGGCGCGAGTATGAGTCTCACATCTTTGGAACAACTCCCCGTCATCGCCCCCGCCGACTACGACCGGCAGTTCGGTGACATGACCGCCCGCGAACTGGTCCGCGACCACGTTCTCCGGCTCACCTATACCGCCCACGACATGGCGCCTTTCGCCAGGGACATGGGTTACGACGGGCAGTCGTTCATCTGGGACGAGGAGGAGCGCCGCCACCTGCGAGCCAGGCTCGACGCGCTTTACTTCATCCTCTACGGCCTCTCCAGGGAAGATGCGGCATATGTGATGGAGACCTTCCCGATAGTGCGCCGCGAAGACGAGGCCGCCTTCGGCAGTTTCCGCACCCGGGACCTGGTGCTGGCATACATGAACGCGCTGGCAGCGGGGGATACCGGGACGGTGGTGGCGGGGTAGTGTCTGAATCAGGATTTACAGGATTTTAGGATTTTCAGGATTGTTGGTTCTGTGCTGAGAACCTTGAGATTTGGTAAATATTGATTGTGACGGTGGGGGTATCTGCTAGGTGTAATTGTCTGAATCAGGATTTACAGGATTAGAGGATTTTCAGGATTGTTGGTTCTGTGCTGAGAGTTTTGAGATTTGGTAAATACTGATTGTGACGATGGGGGTATGGGGTGGTGGGGTGACAGATGCTCGTTGACAACTGGTACCGGCAAACTGGAGACTTCGGGTGTGATTAATGTCTGAATCAGGATTTACAGGATTTTAGGATTTTCAGGATTGTTGGTTCTGTGCTGAGAATTTTGAGAGTCGGTAAAGCTTGATGCTGAGAGTCGGGGAGATTGCACCGAGTGATGCGGGATGAGTTAACTTACTCGATAATTGGCTGCGCCATGAAGGTGCACAATACTCTTGGTAATGGGTTTCAGGAAGTCATTTACCAGAGATGCCTCGCTATTGAGATGGAGCGGGCCGGGATTGATTTCGGGCGGGAAGTGGACCAGACAATTTTTTACGACGGGGTTGCGGTGGGAACGAGAAGAGCCGACTTCATCGTGGACAATCGAGTCGTAGTCGAGATCAAAGCTTTAACCACATTGGAAGACGTTCATATCGCACAAGCCAAAAACTACGTTGTGGCTTACGGTTTTCGCATTGGTCTATTGATCAATTTCGGAGCACAAAGCCTGAAATACAGACGGATATTCAACGATAAATTGTCTGAATCAGGATTTACCGGATTTTAGGATTGTCAGGATTGTTGGGTTATCCTGCTAATCCTTCCATCTTGAGAATCCTGATTCAGACAACTACAAACCGGGCTATTCTGGTCCGTCGTATAATGACCGCTGATTACCGTATCCTCCCTCCGTATCACCTGATAGGGGTATGTAAAATTGAGATTATGGCTACGAACCGGCCCCACCGCCCCTGGATTCCGGCCTGCGCCGGAATGACGGAATGGGCCCGCCTGGATTCCGGCCTGCGCCGGAATGACGGAATGGGCCCGCCTGGATTCCGGCCTGCGCCGGAATGACGGAATGGGCCCGCCTGGATTCCGGCCTACGCCGGAATGACGGAATGGGCCCGCCTGGATTCCGGCCTACGCCGGAATGACGAAATGGGCCCGCCTGGATTCCGGCCTACGCCGGAATGACGGAATGGGCCCGCCTGGATTCCGGCCTACGCCGGAATGACGGAATGGGCCCGCCTGGATTCCGGCCTACGCCGGAATGACGGAATGGGCCCGCCTGGATTCCGGCCTACGCCGGAATGACGGAATGGGCCCGCCTGGATTCCGGCCTACGCCGGAATGACGGAGTGGGCCCGCCTGGATTCCGGCCTACGCCGGAATGACGGAATGGGCCCGCCTGGATTCCGGCCTGCGCCGGAATGACGGAATGGGCCCGATACGGAATGGGCCCGATAGTGAGCATTTGGGAGCGGTTTTGTATTTGAGCAAGCCTACCCTACTATGCGGTCTCACGTTCAACTGCGTAAAGTCCCAAATGAAATACATACCCTTGTCAGCTCCGTATCACCCGGTTGCACGAGGACCTTTATGACCAGCAGACCGGTCCCACGAAAACCGTCCGCCCCGACCGGGGAGCAGTTCACATCGCCTCCTCGAATACCGTTTGACCCGGGCGACGGCAAGTTTCCCGTATTTCCACCCAGGGGCGATATGCAGAACCCTATCCACCTTCACCGTCCAAGTCATCTGGCTGCCCTGAGTGTCCACTTCGGCTCACCGGAGACCACTCTGGTCTTGGGCGAAGTCCCAGTAGGCCGGGACCTGCGCCAACGCCGGGGCCTGCGGGTCCCCGACCTGATCATTGCCTTCGGCGTGGACCCCGCCAAAATCATCGCCGACCGAGGATACTCCATAGAGGAGTGGGGCAAGCCCCCGGACTTCGTGCTGGAAGTAGCCTCCGAGACCACCTCGCGCAACGATCTCAGAGAGAAGTCGGACGATTACGCCGCCTTCGGAATACGGGAGTACTGGCGGTTCGACCCGACAGGGGGCGAGTATTATGGGACTGGCTTGGCAGGGGACCAGCTGGTTGACGGTGTGTACCAGCCCATCAGCATTGTAACGATGGATGAGACCCATTACTGGTGGGCCAGTGAAGTACTGGGGTTACATCCCTGCTGGGAGGAGCGGCGGCTCCGCTGGTACGACCCCGCGGCAAGGCGCTACCTGCTGACTTACGATGAAATAGCCGAGGAGCATATTGCCGCATTGGATGAACGGGACGCCGCTCAAGCGCGTATACGGGAACTTGAGGCCGAAGTCAGGCGTTTGCGGGACTAACGTCAACGGCTGTCCCCGCAAACAGCCATTCCCCGTACCCGTCCTGGCCCGGCAGGGGCGTCCTTTCTACGTTGAATCCGGCTTCTTCCAACAGCGATGTCCATGCTTTGAGGGAAAACAGGCCGGTGACGTGCAGGTCATGTTCCACTCGGCGGACGCCGTTTTCCGTAATTTCGTAAGTGAACAGGGACTCGATCCGGGTGTCCGAAGGGTCCGAGTCGTGAAGACGCTCTTCGGTTGTTATGGTTACGCCGCCGGCGGAAGTGGTCCAGCGAATTACCTTGCCTTCCCGGAAGGACTCCGTCACTATATCGGGGGCCACCAGCAGGAGGCCCCCGGGGCGCAGGTGGGACCGCGCCGTTTCGAACGCGGCCCGCAGGTCGTCTTCGGTCAGCATGTAGCCGACGGCGTCGTGAATCAGGACGGCGTCGAAAAGGAGCCCCAGCCGCACCGTCCTCATGTCGCCCAAGTGGTGTTCCACCCCAGGGTTCCGTCGGCGCGACAACTCCAGCATACGCGGCGATACGTCCACCGCCGCGGCTTGGTGGCGGGTCGTCAGATGGGAGAGCAGGTGCCCACCTCCCATGCCCAACTCCAAGAGATTATGTCTTCCGGGGCCGAGTTTGGCGCCAATGGCGCGCAGCCAATACAACGCTTCCTCGGCGTAGTCCTCGGCGGGACTGATTACCGGCCACAGGTAGGCCAACTCGTTGTAGAGGCGTATGCCCGCCATCGGGTTGTCCGTCATGCGTTAGTCACCTTTTACCCGGCTGCGGTCCGGGGGTGTTATTGTTTGAATCAGGATTTTCAGGATTAGAGGATTAGCAGGATTACAGGTGTCCATCTTGAGAATGCTGAAATCCGGTAAATCCTGATTCGCCCCAACAGGGTTTAGTGACTATCTAAAAACTAACCAGTCCCGCTAACCTCCACTCGAATATGGCCTAAACGTATGGATTCCCGCCTGCGCGGGAATGACGGGTTAGGTGCTGTACCCGGGTTAGGTGCTGTTCCCGGGTTAGGTGCTGTTCCCGGGTTAGGTGCTGTACCCGGGTTGGGTGCTGTACCCGGGTTGGGTGCTGTACCCGGGTTGGGTGCTGTACCCGGGTTGGGTGCTGTACTATGTTTGTTGGGTACTTCACCATGTTTTGAGATAGTTTCTTGGTCACACTTGTGTGACAGCTTCCCTTTGCAAGCCCACGCCCCTCGCGCTACACTCGGCTCAAACCAATGCTACCTTTATTCTAGCAAGCGGCGGGAGACAGATGGCCTTGAACGCCAAACAAACCTTGCGGCCGGACGACTGTCCCAAGCTGGCTCTTCGCCTTGCGGCCGGAGACTCGCCTGATTACTTGAGACGGGTTGTGGACTCGGTCCAGCAGGGCGACTCCTTGGAGCCGGTCACTATCGTCGGGCCTTCCGTCTACGCAAACCTAGCCATGCGCCACGAGTTGGGCCGCTCCGGGTTTGCCAACGTCAGATTCCTGGTGTTCCCCCGGCTGGCCGAGTTCCTGGGCGCTCCGTCCCTTGCCTCACAAGGCCGCAGACCCCTTACGCCAGTCCTGGAAAACGCGGCCGTTCGCGCGGTAACCACGAAGGCTTCAGGAGTCCTTTCGGAAGTCAGTTCCCATTCATCGACCATCACGAGCATCAGGAGAACTTTTCGCCAGATTCGCCACGCCTCGGAAGAGGCATTGGGCCGGTTGGCCGGGCAGGGCGGACTTCGCGAAGAGGTGGTGGGGCTGTACGAGGGATTCCGGGAGCAGACCAAGGAATTCTATGACGCAGAAGACCTTGCCAGGGCCGCCGCCGAAGCGGTGCGGGCCGGCAGGACGGCGGGGCTTTCGGACTTGGGATTCATTCTGTTCTTCAGGCTGTCCAGCATGTCTCCGGGAGATAAGGATCTGGTTGCGGCCTTGGCCGCCGCCGACAGGTGCGCCGTTTTGCTGGAGCTTACCGGGGACGCAGATGCAGACGCGCCCATTGAAACGCTGGCGAATGATCTGTTTCCCTTCCTGGGCGAACCCGAACGGCAGACGGCCCGGAGCGATGAACAGGTCCCAGCCCTGGCTCCATCCGGCAAGCGGCTGCTCATCGCACCGGACCCACATGAAGAGGTCCGGTGGACCATACGCCAGGTCGTAAATCGCGCGGAGCAGGGCACTCCGTTCCATCGTATGGCCGCGCTCTATGGGGCGCAGACGCCCTATAGCACCTTGGTGCGGGAGGAATTGCAGCTTGCCGGTATCCCGGTTTCCGGCCCCAACTCTTTTCCCTTGGCCCAGACCGCCGTGGGCAGGACTCTCGCCGGCCTGATGAATCTTTCCGACGGTCAGCTCTCCCGCGACACGGTGATGAATTGGCTCATGGGTTGCCCGGTGCAGCCTCCCGGAAACAGTGACGCCGCGGGGTTCAGTCCGAGCAACTGGGACGCGATTTCAAAGAAGGCCGGAGTAGTGGGCGGGCTGGAGCAGTGGGTAGAACGCTTGGACCGCTACACTTCGGACACGGAACGCTCGGCCTATTTCAGGGAGCAGAAGGGGGAAATCTCCGAGGCCCACGCCGACCTGATGATGACAGAGGCCCGCGCAGCCCGCGGGTTGCTGCGATTCGTCCGGCGCTTGTCCGCGGACGTGTCGCCGCCCCCGGATGGGAGCGCGTGGGGCGTTTTTTCCGGCTGGGCGCTGGACCTCCTCACCCGCTACTTAGCCCCGGATTCCCAGATACCCGAGCCGGAAAGGAGCGTTTTCGACAAGATAAAGGGCATCCTGGAGGGCTTGGCGGCGGCAGAGGAAGTCGACCCTTCACCACGCCTCGACGTATTCAAAGCTAGCTTGGAGGAAGCGTTGCAGGTCCCCGCGGGCCATTCCGGAGTGACCGGGCAGGGCGTGTTCGTCGGCTCCATTGCCTCGGCTGCCGCTATGAATTTCGACGTTGTCCACATGGTCGGCATGATAGAGGGCGCCGTACCTGCGCCGACTGGGGACGACCCTCTCATCCCCGACGTTAGCAGGCAAGAGGCCGGCGGCGCAGGGGCAGGTCTGCCCCTGCGGGACTCGCGGCTTGCCGAGGACAGGTACGCATTCCTCTCGGCCTTGGGCGCGGCCCCGGAGGCAACGTTGTCGTTCCCCCGCGCCAATCCCGCCGGCCAGCGTGCCCACTACCCTTCGCGCTGGTTCCTGGAGCAGGCGTCGGTCATCGAGGGACCGCCAGTACACACGTCGGACCTGTGGTCTATGGACGGCAAGCCCTGGCTTACCATTCTCCGATCGATGGACCAGTCCTTGGCGTCGGTTTCCGGCTCCACGGCAGCGGACCTGCACGACTACGACCTGGAGCGGTTGTGGACTTGGGAACAGGCCGGGCTGGAGGCAAGGGCGCACCCGTTGGCGGCATCGGGCATCCTCGCCAAGTCGTTCGACTTGGGCCGCCAACGTTACGGAAGTACGAGCTTTACTGAGTGGGACGGCAATCTTTCCGGGGCACTGGAAGGATCGAGATTGGCTGAACGATTGGAAAACACGCCCTTGTCTCCCACCAGCCTGGAGCAATGGGCCGGCTGCCCGTTCCGATACTTTTTAGGCCATGTGCTGCGCATCAGCGCACTGGACGACCCGGAGGAAATCTATGCCATTACCCCCTTGGAAAGGGGTTCATTAGTGCATGGGGTATTGGAGGAGTTTATCGGCAAGGCCAAGGAGGAACGCACGCTGCCCCAGCCCGGCGAACCGTGGAGCAGACAGCACCGGGCTGCGTTGGAAAGCATTGCCCGGTCACACTTTAAGGAATCTGAAACCCGGGGCGTTACAGGCAAACGGTTGATATGGCAGTTGGACCAGGATGACATCCTCAGCGACCTGTATTCCTTCCTCGAAGCCGACACCGATCTGAGAGGGCGATTCGGCGTATCCCCTGTTTACTTCGAAGCGCGTTTCGGGAGGGATGGAGACCCTTGGCCCGCAGCGGAGTTGCCGGTCGATGGCGGTCCGCCCTTGAAGTTCCGAGGCGTGATAGACCGGGTTGACGCCGATTCTTCCGGTGAAAAAGTTCTGGTCATGGACTACAAGACCGGCAGCTCTAGGCCATACGCGGGGCTGAAAGACGACCCCATTGACAAGGGCAAACACCTCCAATTGGCGGTGTATTCCCTGGCTGCCCGGAGCGCCTTGGGAGCAGACGCGAACGTGACTGCCGCCTACTGGTTTACGTCAAGTCGAGGCGGATTCGCCTTGGCCCCGCCGGAGCCGCTCGACATAGCCGACGAGAATACCCTGGGCCGGTTCAAAGAGGGGGTTTCGATCATTATTTCAGGTATCAAGAACGGCCTTTTCCCGGCGAACCCCGGCGAACCGGACCAAGGGGACTTCAGCAACTGCCGGTTCTGCGACTTCAAGTCGCTGTGCCCTTCCCGAAAGGACACCCTATGGAGACGGAAAAAGGGATACCCGCTTCTGGCCGGCTACCTTCAATTGTCTGAGGGAGGCTAGACCTTGAGCACCGCCTTTGTACCACAGGACGACGACGCAAGGAAATGCATCCGGGAGTCCCTAGACGAGACCCTATTCGTAGAGGCGGGGGCCGGCACCGGCAAGACCACCAGCTTGGTGAACCGGGTAATGAGGCTTGCCACTTCAGGCAGGACCACGCTGGACAGGGTCGCCGTCATAACCTTTACCGATGCCGCCGCAGCGGAACTGCGCGACCGCATTAGAGAGAAACTGGAGAAGGGCACATCCGACGGGATGCTGGACGACGACGAGCGGCTCCGTTGCCGACGCGCCCTCGCCGACTTGGACCGTTCATCCATCCAGACACTGCACAGCTTCGCCGGGTCCATTCTCCGGGAACGCCCGCTTGAGGCGGGGTTGCCGCCGATATTCGAGACCATGGACGCTATCCAAAGCGACTTGGCTTTCGACGAGGCTTGGAAGGCGTGGGTTGATCAGAAGTTGGATGAACCGGAACACGACTCAGACCTGTATCCGGCCCTTTCCTTGGGGTTGTCTATAGACCAGCTGAGATCGGTCGCGCTGGAGTTTCACCAGAACTACGACCTGATCGAGGGGGCGTCATTTGCTGACATTCCGATGCCCCCGGCCTCGGCGGTGCAACAGTTGGTGGATGACTCCGGGGAGTTGGAGAGGTTGTGCCAGTATTCGAAACTGGGCGAGCCGGACCCGCTATACAGCCATGTCCAACGGGTTTTGCTGGCGGTAAACAGGTTCGTGGAATTGGGAAACGCCTCCCCGTCGGTGTATAGGCAGTTGCAGCGGACGCTCCCGATCCGCCAAGGACGGGGAAATCAGAGGGACTGGGAGCGTGACCCGGCAACTTCCGAGAATGCCTGCAAAGTCCTGAAGGAACTGCTTGGCGACTTGCATGAAGCGGCCACGGAAGAACTGGCCCAAGCCCACCAATCGGCGTTGATGCCGGTACTGCGGGCATTAAAGGATTTCGTGGAAGACTTTGCCAGGAAGCGTAAGAGCGATGGCAAAACCGGGTTCCACGACCTGCTGGTGTGGGCCAGGGACCTGTTGCGAGACAACGTTGAGGTGCGCGATCATTTCCGGCGGCGTTTTTCCCACCTCCTGGTGGACGAAGCTCAAGACACCGACCCGATACAGGCTGAGATAGCTATGTTCATCGCCGAAGGGGTTGCCGAAGGGGTTGCCGAAGGGGTTGCCGAAGGGGTTATGGAAGGAGGCGGCGACCTTCCGGCGGTGAACAGACCGGTGTCATGGGACCAAGTCGTCCCACAACGGGGCAAGTTGTTTGTCGTCGGCGATCCCAAACAGTCGATTTACCGGTTCCGCCGGGCCGACGTCCGCCAAATGAGCAAACTGCGGCAGGTCATGGGCGGGGATACCGTGCAGTTGGTCCAGAACTTCCGCTCCCAACGCCCGGTGCTGGAATGGGTCAACCACGTTTACGAGCAGTGGATGGGCGAGGGATCTGAGCATCAAGCGAAATACGCTCCCGTCACCCACCGTTGGGAAGCGGAGACCGCCCATCCGGGCCATCCCAGAGTCTACCGGCTCGGTGAAGCTCTGGACGAGAACGTAAACGCCGTAAGATGGGAAGAGGCCCGGGACATCGCCAACCTGTTGAACACCATAGTCGGCGAGGGGTGGCAGGTCCTCGATACCGCGCAAACGGCGGAGACGGGGGAGGAACGGTACACGGATGCCACGTACTCGGATATATGCGTACTCATGCCGAGACGCACCGGCCTGAGGACTCTGGAACAGGCGTTGGACGAAGCTGACGTGCCGTACCGGCTGGAAGGCGCTTCTCTCATCTTCGCCACCCAGGAAGTCATGGACCTGCTGAATTGTTTAAAGGCCATCGACGACCCGGCGAATCAAGTGGCGACGGTGGCGGCGCTCCGGTCTCCGGCCTTTGCTTGCAGCGACGTGGAATTATTGCGATTCTCTGAGGCCGGGGGCAAATTCGATTACCTATCGGAGGACAACGTTGCCGGCGGCCCGGTAGCCGAAGCCTTCGGTCTGCTTCAAGATTTCCACGAACACCGGCTCTGGATGTCCCTGCCGGAATTGATAGACCGGTTCATCCGTGCGCGGCTGCTCATGGAATCGGCCATTGACCATCCAAGGACCCGGGAGCAGTGGCGAAGGTTCCGCTTCATTGTGGAGCAGGCGCGTTCCTTCATCGAGACGGGCGGGAACTCGTTGCGGAAGTTTCTGGAGTGGATAGAACGCCAAGCCGCAGAGGGGGCGAGAGTGACCGAAACGCCCGTGCCGGAGGGTGATGAAGAAGCGGTCAGGATTATGACCGTCCACGCCGCCAAGGGGCTGGAATTCCCCGTCGTGATTCTAACGGCGCTGAACACGCAACGCTCGACCCGCCGGGAGGTCGTCCTATTTGACCGGGACACGCATACAGTGGAAATATCCGTGGGCCCGGAAGGCCGGAGATTTGAAACACCGGGCTATGAAACGCTGGCAACCTGGGAGCGTGAGCTTGGCGATGATGAACAGGTCCGGCTGCTCTACGTCGCGTCCACCAGGGCGCGGGACCATCTTGTGATAAGCCTGCACCGCTCCTCCAAGGGCCGCAATCGTAATACGGACGCCGATAAAATCGCCGAAATTCTGGACGACGCGGACCACCTCTGGGAGCCTGCCCCGCTGGTCGGCAGGACTGCGCCGCAACGCAAGGACGCCTCTCCCAATGGCGCCACACTGGAAGGTCACTCCCTGGTAGACCGGGAAGAGTGGCTCAATCGCCGGGCGGAGACCATTCGGCTACAGGGCAGGCCCGTGTCGGTTTCCGCTACCAAGCTGGCCCAAGTGTTGAAGGAGGAACCCGATACCGACGAACCCTGGAGACGGGGCCGGGGCGGGACTTCGGTGGGAAGGGCGGTCCACTCGGTGCTTCAGACCATAGATCTCTCCACCGGCGACGGCATCGACGAAACATCCCGCGCCCAAGCCGCGGCTGAAGGAATCCCCCAGCGGTCGGCCGAAGTGGCCCGTTTGGCTCGCGTAGCCGTGGACAGCGAAGTTGTTCGCAGGGCGGTTGCAGCGTCCCGGTTCTGGCGGGAGGCGCCGGTGGCCGCCCCCTTGGGCGAAGGGGTGTTGGAAGGGTTCATAGACCTGCTGTTTGAAGAAGACGGCAACCTTATCGTGGTGGACTACAAGACCGACGCGGTGGACTCGGACCATGTCGAGGACGCGGCTGCGAGGTACGGCCCGCAAGGAGGAGCCTATGCCCTGGCGGTTGAAAGAGCAACGGGGAAACCCGTAACGGAAGTGGTGTTCCTTTTCCTCCACGCCAACCGCTCCGAGGCCCTGCCCGATCTACCCGGATTCGCCGCTCAAGCAGCATCAGCCGCTGAGAATCACCTGAACAACGCCGAAGTCCGTTAGCCCAAAAGCTTCAGTGACAGGTTTTCGAACATGTCGTCCACCATGGCCTCAAGGCCGTACTCGGGACGCCATCCCCACTCCTGGCGAGCGGCGGTGTCGTCCAGTGAGTTGGGCCAGGAGTCGGCGATATACTGGCGCAGCGGGTCTATGTCGTAGTCAATAGTGAAACCCGGCATACGCCGCCGGATGGCCTCGGCCAACTCTTCCGGCTCGAAGCTCATGGAGTTGACATTGTAATCGGCGTGATGCCGAAGGCCTTCTATGTCCGCCTCTGCGACCTCTATCATAGCCTTGATGGCATCGGGCACGTACATCATCGGAAGGTAGGTGCCGGGCCGCAGATAGCAACTGTACCTCCCTTCACGTATGGCCCCGTAGAAGGCGTCAACGGCATAGTCCGTCGTACCGCCTCCCGGTTCCACCTTCCAACTTATCACGCCGGGCAGCCTTACGCCCCGGACATCCAAGCCCACGCGCTCGAAGAAATAGTTGCCCATCAACTCGCCAAACACCTTGGAGATGCCGTACAAGGAAGTGGGGCGTTGCAGGGTCTCGTTGGGAGTGTTGTCGTGGGGTGTGTCCACGCCGAAAGCGGCGATGGAGCTTGGAATAATCACCCGCTCCAATTCAGCGCCACAGGCAGCCTCCAGCACATTCAACAGACCGTTTATGTTAACCCGGTGGGAAAGGGGGCGATTGGCCTCCGCCGCCACCGACAGCAGCGACCCCAGATGGTAAACGGAATCTATCCCGTAGTCCCTGATAGCCCGTTCCATTGAGCTCTGGTCGGTGACATCGACCATGGTCGACGGACCGGTGTTGGCGACTTCTTCGGTCAACGGGCTGCGGTGTTGGGCGGCGACAACGTTGACCCCGCCGTATCTATCACGCAGGGCGGGCACTAGCTCGGAGCCAAGCTGTCCGGCCGCGCCGGTAACGAGTATTCGCTTCATTCGATTAGAATAACGGCATTGCCCCAATTGGGGCAACGATAGCATCTCAGCGGACACCGCTTCCTGTACCGGCAGCCAACCATTAGTAGTTGGTGACCGTGCCGGATCAAGACGGGTTATGGTAAACTCTGGCGGGACTACTAGGGATAACGATGTATCGGAAGTGCTCAACAAATAACCGGTACCGGACCAGCGGCCTTTAGGGACTATGTCAAAACCAATCAGTCTCGCTGATTTCCCCACGTAGCTGACCGAGGCCTATAGATTCCCGCCTGCGCGGGAATGACGGGCTGGATGCGGGAATGACGGGCTGGATGCGGGAATGACGGGTTGGGTGCGGGAATGACGGGTTGGGTGCTGCGACAAGTTTTGAGATAGTTTCTTAGTCAGGAACTGGCATATGGGCCAAGGGGTTTCCTGGGTCCCAATCCATTGATAACTGGACGAGGTCTATGAGTATATTCTGGCGCCACGGCCGCGTCGCCGTAACAGTATTAATGGCGGTCCTAACCGTCGGATTCTTTTTTGGCCGGCCGGCTATAGCCCACGCGGCTGGAGTCGACAGCGAGTCCCAGTTCATTCTCAACACCTTTGCGTTCTTAATATGGGGCGCCCTTGTGATGTGGATGTGCGCCGGATTCACGATGCTTGAGTCGGGCTCGGTACGCACCAAGAACGCATCCATGATCTGCTTGAAGAACATCGGCCTGTACTCGATTGCCGGGCTGGCCTTCTTCTTCATCGGCTACAACCTCATGTACGTCGGTGTGGACAACTTCGCCGGCGTCATCGGCTCGTTCAAGATTTTCTACGGTCCGTCCGCCGATGAGATCGCCATGTTGAGTGGAGATACTGACGCAGTGGCCAAGGTTGTGGAGAGCGGAAGGGCCGTCATGTCCGACTGGTTCTTCCAGATGGTATTCGTGGCGACCACAGCCTCGATTGTGTCCGGCGCAATTGCCGAGCGGATCAAGCTATGGCCTTTCTTCCTGTTCACCCTGTTGTTGACCGCGTTAATCTACCCCATCGTCGGCGCATGGACCTGGGGCGGCGGCTGGCTGGCAGACCTTGGTTTCAAGGACTTCGCAGGCTCCACCATAGTGCACAGCACCGGCGGTTGGGCGGCCCTCGCCGGCGTGATGGTCGTAGGGCCCAGGCTGGGCAAGTTCCGCCGCGACGGCGGCGCCAGGGCAACGCCCCCTTCCAACGTTCTGGTGGTGACCCTGGGGGTATTCATTTTGTGGCTGGGTTGGTTCGGCTTCAACGGCGGGTCGCAACTGGCCTTGGGAAGCGCGGTCGACGCCGTGGGGATGAGCAACGTGCTCGTCAACACCAACCTGGCGGCCGCTGCCGGGGTGATGGCGGCCCTTGCCGTCTCCCGTCCCATCCTGGGCCGCATGGACTTGTTTGCCGGACTGAACGGCGCCATCGCCGGCCTTGTCTCCATCACTGCCGGCCCCGACATCGTCCACCCTTACTGGGCGGTCGTCATCGGCGCCATAGGCGGTATTATATGCACCGGCGGGCTCAAGCTCATGGAGATTGTCAAGCTGGATGACGTTGTCGGGGCAATTCCGGCCCACCTGTTCGCCGGCATCTGGGGTACCTTGGCGGTCTGCATTGCCGGTGGCGGCTTAATCCATATCCAGTTGCTCGGCATCGTAGCGATAGGAGTGTTCACGTTCGGCATCTCGTGGCTGCTGTGGAAGGGAATAGATTTGGCGCTGGGACTGAGAGTATCGCGCCAAGTCGAACAATTGGGCCAGGATGCCGGGGAGCTTGGGCTCGAAGCCTACCCCGAATTCGTGCTTATGCCGGAAGAGTTCTACGACGAAGACGAGTAGCGGCAGGCGCTCCTATTCCTCCCATTGAAGCTTGGACTCTCCAGTCTTGAGCGTGAAATAGGTGGTGACGGAGACATCATGGAAGCATTGCGGAAACCTGTGGGAATGCACTTGGCCGCCCTTGCCGTGGCAGTGGCCGCGTACTTCGTCATCAATCCGTTCCTCGTCAAGTCCTTCGACGTAATTGACCGTATGGAGTGTGCTGGACGTTCTGATGGTGATAGGGCTGGCACTGGCCCTGATTTTTAATTTTTCCCGCAAGCGGGAGGAGTGTGGGCGCGACCCTGAGGGACCCGTTACCCGCCGGTACTTGGAAGCCGACGCCGCTTTCCACCTCGCTGTGGGCGTTACGATTCTGTTCCTGCACAACTGGTTTTCGCTGCTGGCATTGGGCGAGCAGAACCTTAACGAGACCGATACAGCCTGGGTCATCTGGGCGGTCGTTGACGTGATGTTGCCGATTACATTGGGTGTCACGGGAATCCGCGGGTGTCACGGGAATCCGCGGGTGTCACGGGAATCCGCGGGTGTCACGGGAATCCGCGGGTGTCACGGGAATCCGCGGGTGTCACGGGAATCCGCGGGTGTCACGGGAATCCGCGGGTGTCACGGGAATCCGCCTCTGGCAAGCGGGTTCCCAGGCCTGAGCTATACCGGACCTGTCCCGGAAAAGAGAATTGTTGGGGCGTTTCCTGGCTACAGCGGAAGCGCCTTTCCAGCTTCTCTCAGGCGGCGGCGGCGTTGTTGCGCGTCCGGCAAGACTTGGACTACCAAATTCCAAAAGTCCGCCGAGTGGTTCATGACGCTCAGATGGGCGAGTTCGTGCACCACGATGTACTCGACTAACGACGGATCGAGCATCATCATCCGCCAGTTGAAGCGCAGAGTGCCATCGTGAGCGCAGCTTCCCCACCGGCTGCGCTGGTTTCGGATGAGTATCCGAGACTTATTCTCGACACCCAACCGGTCCCACCAACGGTCCACCTCCGCCGGCAGGTGTTCTGCAGCGCGGGCTTGATACCAACTGACAACTGCCTCCCGGATTTGGCTGGCATGGTCATTCAAGTTCTTGCCGTGCGGCGCTGCGATGTACAAGGTCCAATGGTCGAGGCTTACTGTGGGCGACGCAATGTCAGCGAATTCGACAATCAGGCGCACATCGCGGCCTAAATACGGCAGCGTTTCCCCGCTAACGAACCGCTTGGGCGGCGCTTCCTGTGCTGCCTCGGACATACGTCCGATAATCCAGGAAGCCTTCTTGAGAACAATCTGCTGTATCTCGCGCTTGGGCAGTTTCGAAGGAGCCATGACGTGCACATCGCCGCTTTCCAGCGTAATCTGGACAGTCTTCTTGCGGCGGACGCTTCGCCGGATTTCGTAGTCGATGATCGTGTTGCCAAGGCGGACTCTATCGCGGCTGGGCACAGTCAGAACTTCCTCCCAGGCCGGCTCCATGTGCTTGATCCCACACCCCTCCGGCAGTGCTTCACCAGACAAGTAGAACCGGTGTAGCCGCGCCAGTTGCCAGCCGTCAGACAGTTAAACCCTATCAGTCATCAAATGCCCTGCTGCCGTTCTTTTTCGTAGGCTGCGAGTTCGTACAAGGTTAGACCTTGCCTTGTTTGTTTCGCTTCCAGCCATTGTTTAAGGGACTTCTGACTCTCGCCGGATTGCCTGCCGGCCAGCAATCCCTCCACGCTGATGTCCTCATCCAGGTCTGTCCAATGGATACCCTGCCCTCCACCTATCAGCCGCCAGTTGTTTTGTTCGCCCGGCGTCGCGTGCACCAGTCTGGGATACCAATCTAATGGCACAGATATGGTCCGGCCGTCTGAAAGCTCAACGGTTAACGTGTCTTCGGTAACCACAACTTCCAACGCATCCGGCACCATCACCTCAATTGTTGAGACGTACATTCCATTCTCCCATGATAAACATCTGGTTTTCCTCCACTATTCGCGTTATCCGGCGTATTTCGGGGCGCCTTAAACCGCCGCTGGACTGAAGCCTAACGGGTTTAACCAGAGTTTGGCGACCCGGTTATCACGTTCAACATGGACGTGAGGGGGGTTCCATCCGGTCTGCCGTGTAGAAGAAGAATCTATACGGCCCCTCTCTCAGTATCGTTGGCACCTCTCAATTAACATCCTACCTGGAATAAGCCGACCCTGCAGACAGTTCCCTCTCCCTGGCAGTCGCTTTGTCTCGGCGGCACCCTGCTTACCTGCCAACAACATTCCCTGCTTCTAAACCTCAAGTATCCGTTTCGAGGCCTCCCTAGCATCATCCAAGGTTTCAACTATGTTGTCGGGAGGAACGTGTTTCAGGACGTTGAGCCCCCGGAGGTTCCTGGCAACGCCGCCTCTGAGACCCATCACGACGCAATCGGTGTCTTCGGCTATGGCCACGTCGATCAACTGCTCCACCAACAAGGCCGCGCTGTCGTCCATGTATAAGGTGTTGGAGAAGTCGAGGATCACGACTTCATGCTCCCCGACATCCTTGCTGATGGTGTCGATAAGCTTGTTGGAGGATGCGACGGAAAAGCTCCCTCTCAAGGCCACCAATCCAACCCGGGCCGAAAAGTCGTCGTCGCCATCCTGAATTCCGAGGAAACTCTGGTCCAGCAACGGCGTCGAAACGACGCTGTCCAACTCCAGCCGCTCGAACTGCCGCGCGCTGGCCATCCCCGCGGCTATAAGGCCTATCGCCACAGCGGTTACAAGGTCGAGAAACACCGTGAGGCCCATGGTAATCAGCATCACCAGGAGGTGTTCCCGCTGAACGTGATGAATTCGGGTGAGGAAACGCCAGTCTATAATGTCCCAGCCGACCTTCATCAGGATGCCGGCAAGGACGGCGTGGGGTATGGCCCCGACGTATTTGGCAAGACCCAGCACCAGTGCCAGCAGGATCGCTGCTCTCAAGACTCCGGACATGCGAGTCCGCCCGCCGGCGCGAATGTTCACCACCGTGCCCATGGTGGCTCCCGCCCCCGGCAGGCCGCCGACAAACCCAGCCATCATGTTGCCGATGCCCTGGCCCACCAACTCCCGGTTAGGGCTATGGCGGGTCCGAGTCAGCGAGTCGGCTATCAGGGAGGTAAGCAGGCTGTCGATGGAGCCGAGCAGCGCAATGGTCAGCGCCGGTTGCACTGCGTTGGTTAATATGTGGACCGAAAGGTCGGGCAGGCGGGGTATAGGCAGTCCGGTTGGGACCTCGCCTATGACCGGCGTGTTGGTCAGCCACAAAACACCCAGCAGCGTCCCGGCGATCAGGGCCGCCAATGTGGGAGGCATGTACTTCCTTAGCTGCTTGGGCCATAACACCCCAACAACGAGCGTGACGCAGGCGATGGCAAGAGCCTCGAAGTTGATACCTTGTATCGCGCCGGGCCACGACCGCACCGCACCCAGCGGTCCGCCCGCAGAGACCGCCGCGCCCATGAAAGGCAGCGTCTGCAACAGGATGATGATTACGCCAATGCCCGACATGAACCCGGAGATCACCGAATACGGAGTAAAAGCCACGAAACGGCCGATTTTCATCACGCCCAGAAGGACTTGTATCAAGCCCGCCATGATGGCTATGGTGAAAGCCTCGGATATATTGCTCGCGTGGGCGGTGACGACCACGGCCATTGCCACGGCCATTGGCCCGGTGGGGCCGGATATTTGTGACCGCGTCCCTCCGAACACGGCCGCGAAGAAACCGACCGCAATTGCCCCGTATATGCCGGCAAGCGCGCCCAAACCCGACGCTACGCCGAAGGCCAACGCCACCGGCAGTCCTACCACCGCCGCTGTGATTCCGCCGAAAACGTCCCCTCGGAACGTTTGCAGGTCGTAGCTCAACAGCGCCTTCGATGACTTTTGGAGATATGAACCCGCGGTGTTCATCCCGCCATACCCCAGTCTTAACGTTCCATGCCGTCGATGGGCCTTGCCCCCGTCACGAGCCCCATAAGACTATCCCTTTTCCGGCTGCTGCTCAACAATCGAATTCCTCTGACGGTGTTGCAGTGCGATCGTATATGAAACACTTTATATCATGTCTGCTCACGTTCACTTGGACCATAGCCGTTATATTGGGCAAACATCGTATATCAGCATAAGACCATCACCTTTCATGCAAGCAATGACAAGAGTCTGTCATCACAGTTTGCAGGTTACACCAGTCTATACGAAACAAGTTGGGTACGGGAAGCGTCAGGAACTTTGAAAACATTCTCTTGCGTGTCGGAACTGGGTGTTACCCAGGGCAAACGCATTCTAAATTTGACGCAAGGAATTTATGGTCAGCCTCTTGGCTAATTACCGTTGAAATGACCGATTTGGGCGTAATCCAACGAACGCTTTTACTGGTTGTCGAAGGAATTCGGACTTCCAGACTCGTCCAAATTTAGAATGCGTTTGCCTTGGGAGTGTTACCGACATTGCTTGACCCAGTAGTAAAGTTACGCTAGACTCATCCGGTTTATTTATGGTATGCATCAGC
This sequence comes from Dehalococcoidia bacterium, assembly GCA_965261795.1. Lineage (GTDB taxonomy): Bacteria > Chloroflexota > Dehalococcoidia > Lucifugimonadales > UBA3495 > CBDCFV01. The sequence continues at coordinate 1,627,301 of OZ253476.1, read as the reverse complement.
CGTCAAGGGCCGTCAATTCCCCATTGTCTGATTGCCTTTTGAGGCGCAAGGTATACCCACTTCCAATCGTTACGGAGGACTTAGGAATGGTTGCACGACCCTGGAAAATTCTTGGGATAGCAGTTCCGCTGGCGTTAGCGTCGCTGTTGATGTTCGTTATTGCCTGCGGAGGCACTACAGAACCTCTAATAGTGGAAAAAGAGGTGATAGTCGAGAAAGAGGTCATCAAGGAAGTCCCGGTGGACCGGGAGGTGATCAAAGAAGTCGAAAAGGAAGTCATTAAGGAAATCATTGTCGAAAAAGAGGTCGAAAAAGAGGTTATCCGTGAAGTAGTGGTCGTGGCTACCGCGGCCCCCGCCCCTACCGCTCAGCCGCAGATCCCCGGCGAGTTCGGTGGGATCCTTATTAAAGGCGAGGGCCGGTTGCTCTCCGGTTTTGAGCCCACGGACAATACCTGCGTTTGCCAGGTGACCGTGGTCAACGGCGTGTTCAGCCAAGTGATGTTCACCGATTCCCAGACCTTTGAAGTCAAGGGCGAGATGGCCACCAACTGGAGCGCCAGCCCCGACGGCAAGACCTGGACATTCAAGCTGCGCGACGACGTCAAGTTCCACGACGGAAGCCCTCTGACCGCCGCGGACGTGGAATACAGCATGTACCGGTGGATGGAGCGCCCCAACAAGATGACAGCAACCCGCAACGCCGGGGTCCGGTTCACTGTGGACAGCTATCGGGCGGTCGACCCCACGACCTTCCAAGTTACTCTCAAGGACCCCGATGTTGGCTTCATACCGGCCTTTGGCAACGCCTTCGCCGGGATAGTGCCCAAGCACATCTTTAAGCCTGCCGACGATGAAGAGCGGCCCCTTACTATAGAAGACTGGAAGGGCGCAGGGCCGTTTATGGCCAAGGAATTCCGCAAGGACGAGTTCTTCGAGACTGAAAGGAACCCGGACTACTTCGTGGAAAACCGTCCCTTCCTGGATGGCGTCCGCGTCTTCCGTATGGACTCGGTCAGTACCCAGCAAGCGGCGATACGGACCAACCGCATCACCATGAGCTCCTTCTTCCCCGGTTGGACCAAGACTGAGTCCGACGAGATCAAGGCCCAGTTGGGCGATGATGTGGTCGTCCAGTCTTCCACCCCGGCGATTTTCTACTTCCTCCAGTTCAACATTAACAAGGCACCGTGGGACGACGTCAACATGCGTCGTGCGGTGCACTTGGCCATCGACCGCCAGAAGATGATCGACCTGGTAGTCCAGGGCGCAGGCGAGATAAGCCCTTGGTACCACTGGGCTTGGGAATGGATCGTGCCCTTGGAAGAAATCAAGACTTGGGAAGGGTTCAATCCTGATACCAAGGAACAGGACATCGCTGAGGCAGCCCGAATCGTTTCCGATTACACCGGCGGTAAAAGGCTTAAGGCCAACCTGATGTGCCGCACCATCGACGTGTATTGCGACGAAGCCGAGATCATCGTTGAGGACCTTAAGAATGTCGGTATAGACGTGACCTTGGAGTCGTTCGAACCCAACGCCGGTATCCAGAAATGGCGCCGCGGCGACTTTGAGATGATTGGCGGGCAGCGCACCGCCATGGCCTATGATGACCCCGAGGCTTATAACGCCGCGTTCTACCTACCCGGCGCCGGAAACAATGGCGTCGGTTGGGAGAACGAAGAGTTTGTCGCCTTGTGGAACCAAGAAAAGCAGATTAGTGACCCAATCGAACGCGGCAAGATTCTCCGCCAGATGGTGGAGATCCTCCGCACGGAACTCCCCGACGTACCTCTCATCGAGCCAGCCCAGTTCATCGTTTGGCGATCCGACTTCAAGGGCTGGCAGATATTCCAAACGGCCAACTCCTACAGCCCCATGTCGGACGTCTGGTTCGTCAAGTAGACCGGTATACTCTCAGGTTTGAGACGGGCGGGATGGAATGTCTCGCCCGTCTAACAATTCTTCACCCCTCAATGCTTTCCGAATAGCGAGTCGCTAGATGCGTCAATATGTCATTAGAAGACTGTTCCTCTTCGTGCCCACCCTTCTATTAGTGTCCATCCTTATTTTCCTGCTGATCCGGGTAGTACCCGGGGACGCCGCCTTGGCCATGCTCGGCGAGGGCGACTTCACCGATGACGACCTTGAACGCGCCCGTTCCTACCTGGGGTTGGACAGACCGCTGCACATCCAGTACTACGATTGGATCCATGGCATCCTGACAGGGGATCTGGGCCTTAGTTTCCAGGATAATACCCCCATCGGCCCTGAAATCGCTCGACGTATGCCTCTCACCATCCAATTGGCCTTTCTGACCATGATCTTCTCCTTGATGTTGGCCATCCCAATCGGGGTGATTTCGGCGCTGAAGCAGGATACCTGGCTGGACTATGGTATACGGTGCTTTTCCATACTAGGGCTCACCATGCCCACCTTCTGGGTGGGCACCATGCTGGTCATTGTCCTGTCCATATTTTTCGACTGGATACCCGCGCTTATCTATAGAAATTTCTGGGAAGACCTCAGGATCAATTTCACCCAGTTGGTGTTTCCTGCGGTGGTTCTCGGCTTTTTCGCCAACGCGGTCACCGCACGTATGACCAGGGCCCAGATGCTGGAGATAATGCGCTTTGACTACATCCGCACCGCCCGGGCGAAGGGATTGCACGAGCGGCTGGTCATCACGCGCCACGCCCTTCGGAATGCCCTTCTCCCTGTTACCACGGTCGCCGGATTGCAGTTCGGCGCCCTCTTGGGCGGCACGGTAATCACAGAAACCATTTTCGGCCTGCCCGGCCTTGGCCGGTTGTTCGTGTCCTCCGTTTTCGAGCGGGACTACCCCGTCCTCCAGACCATAACCCTGCTGTTCGCTGGCATCTTCCTGGTTCTCAACCTCATGGTAGACTTGCTGTACGGGTGGCTGGATCCTCGGATTCGCTACCAATAATAGAGGCGCATTATGCTTTCCCAAGAACGTACCGACATATTTCAAGCGCCGCTTTCCGGTACCGCGCGCCGGTGGAAAGCGCTCGTCCGTTTCGTGCGAGCCAAGCCCTTGGGGGGCTTGGGGCTGGCCCTCTTGGTCCTCATCTCTCTGGCCGCCCTCTTCGCTCCCGTTCTGGCGCCCTTCGACCCGTCCAGCACCTTCTCCGGGCAAGGTCAGGTGGGTCCCTTCCAGCACCCCTTCTGGCTGGGGACGGACTGGCTGGGACGTGACATCCTCAGCCGCATAATCTTCGGCGCCCGCCTTTCCCTCATCGTGGGGCTGTCCACCGTCATACTGGGAACGGTGGCGGGCACCATCATCGGTACCCTCAGCGCTTATGCCGGCGGCGTCTTCGACTTGCTGGTCCAGCGGTTCATAGACTCGATTTCGGCCTTCCCACACCTGATTCTGGCCATGGTGCTGGTATCAATCATGAGCCGCGGCCCCATGGCAGTAATCCTGGCGTTGGCGATAGTCAATATCCCCCTCACAGCCAGGACCGTGCGCGCCACTGCCCTCGCGATCAAGGAGAACGACTACACGCTGGCAGCCCGAGCCATCGGTTCCAGCGGCCAGCGCATCGTTTTCGTGCACATCCTGCCCAACTGTATAGCTCCCATCATCGTGCTGGCTTCAGTCACCCTTGGATGGGCGATTGTGGTCGAGGCGAGCCTCAGCTTCCTGGGCGTGGGCGTGCCGCCCAACATCCCGTCCTTGGGCGGCATGTTAACAGGGAAAGCGTTGCGTTTCTTCGTCAGCTCTCCCCACATGGCTATCTTCCCGGGGCTGGCGTTAAGCTTGACGGTATTTGGCATCAACCTGCTGGGAGACGCCTTGCGGGACGTCCTGGACCCCAGACTCCGAGGGACTGGGGCCGGCACCTAACGCCCCGATTTCCCGGTAAGGCATCAAGAATCCCCTCTTCCGGCAGGAGAGGGGATTTTTTAGCGCCCAAAACGCACGAAACCAGTAAACAGTATTCGAACGTAGAATATCCACAGCATAGTACCCTTGGTTTCCAAGAATTTCGGCGCAGCCCCATTCTTATAATAAGGAGGTCGTGAACATGGTCCGCACTATTCTTTATTCGCTCTGGCTCCCGGTCCTGGTTGTCGTTGTCTCCGCTTTCAGATTTGGCTTTAACACACCTCTTGAAGGGCCCGGCTTTATGGGGACCATTATGCTCGGTTCGGGTGGTTGGTCCAGTTTGTCTTCGCTTGAAGGGCCCGGCTTTATGGGGACCATTATGTTCTTAATGAGCTTCGTTACGCTGTTTGCTTTGGCTTGGCCCGCCGCGATTCCACTGACCTTGGCGGTTAGACTTCTGCATCGACGCTCGCAGGTCCTGGCTTACGTTTGCGCCTTGATATTGGGAGCAGGATCGGTTTTGGCAGTCATCGTGGGCGGGCTTTTCGGGCCGGTCGGCGTCGTTGTATACACGCTTATCGCCGCCCTTCCTGCTTGGATACTGCTGGGAATTCTTGCCAAGTTCCAGAGAGGAGGCATGGGAAACCAGCCATCGAGAGCTTAGGAATTGCCTCAACCCCCGGCTTAACGTCCGTCAATGGGCAATGAACATCGCCCCTGTTCTCTCCGAGAGAGGACAGGGGCGATTTATGATCGGGCTTCGGGGGATAGTTCCTCACGTATAAGAAAGCCGCGGCGGCCCAACTGAGACTTTACCGGGTGTCAGACCGCCACAGGGAAATGGCTTCAAAGAACAGGACCACTATGACAATAGAGACAAGGTAGCCCCACAAATCGGCGACGGGGTCGCTGGTGGGGCCTATCTTGGCAAGGTATTGCAGAAGGTACCGGAAGCCCACGATGGCCACCAATGCCGTGATTAAGTCGCGGGGAAGTTGGGTCAAGTGAGAATCGTCGGACATACGAATCAGGAGCGAATCCATCACGTTGACTACCGTAACGACGAAAAGGACTACAATCACCAACGGGTCGGCTATATAGTCCCAGATGAATCGCCCCGCTTCTTCTTCGAAGGCGAAGATGAACGAGTTGCCAATGACTACCAGTGCGACCATCGCACATAGAATGGCTAACCCTCTTCGCCACAATACCATCTAATGCCCTCCCGGCTAATGCCCTCCGGTCCTTTCGCCGGACCACAGGAGGAAAGTATAGGCCGGGAGAAACGCCTAGTTCAATGAAATGGACAACACAGTAAGTCCAGTTCTCGATAAGGGTTAGTCATTTACAGGAGCCACGACCTGCACGGGCGGCTCCAACGGCAGTTCCACTATCATTTCAGTAAACTCGCCTGGCTGGGTATCCACGCTGATAGTGCCGCCATGTTCACGCACTATGTCGCTGGAGATAGCGAGACCCAGCCCGGTGCCTTCGCCGGTGGGCTTGGTGGTGAAGAATGGGTTGAATATCTTCTCCACCACTTCCGGGGGCATACCGTTGCCGTTATCCTTGATCCGCACTACTATTTGGTCCTCCTCCCGCTTGGTGGAGACCCACACAGTCGGCCAGTAGGGATCTCCACTTGCACCCGCTCCCCCAAGGCCACGCCGCTTTTCGTCTGTTGCGTAGCAGGCGTTCCCCACCATGTTCAGGAACACACGGCCCAAGTCCTGCGGGATGGCTTCCAGTTCGCCCGTATCCGGGTCCAAGTCCTGTTGTATGTCCAATTGGAAATTCGGGTCCACTGCCCGGGCACTGTGGAAAGCCAGCCTGGAGTATTCGTCGACCAAGGAATTTATGTTGGTAGACGCCCGTTCCGCTGACCCGCGGCCCATCATAAGCATGTCGTGGACTATCCGGTTGGCGCGTGCGGTGTGCGATCCGATTCGCTCAAGGTTACTGGAGATGTCGTTAGAGATATCCTGGACCAGCCCTCGCTGGTCCTCGCTCATGTTGTTTCCGTCCTCGTCAAGGACCTCCCGCAATTCCGTCAGGAGTTCACTTGAAACCTCGGAGAAGTTCTTCACGAAGTTCAACGGGTTCCGGATTTCATGGGCAACGCCGGCGGTGAGTTCGCCCAGTGCCGCCAGCTTTTCCCGCATGACAATCTGGTCCTGCGCCCGGTTCAAGTCAGCCAGGGTCTGCTCCAGTTCCTCGTTCTTCCCTGACATCTCGTCCGTCAGGCTCTCCAGCTCAACGTTCTTACCCTGCAACTCACCGGCCAGGCTCTCCAATTCAACGTTCTTCCCTTCCAACTCCTGGGCCAGCTCTTCCACCAAATTCAGCCGCTGTACCTCCAAGGCATGTTGGCGGAACACCTCCAGCGCTGCCGCCATATCCGCGACCTCATCGCGCCCGCCAATCTCCACCTGCACCTCCAGGTCGCCCCCAGCCATCCGGCGCATCCAGTCCGCCAGCATCTCCAACCGGCGCAACAGCACTCGCCCCACGAACAGCCACGCAATCAGCAAAGCGCCGCCGATGCTCACGGCAGTGATGGCCAACAGCAGTACGCGCCCTATCCATACGGCTTCCGTTGAGGCGCGGGTCGCTTCCTGGGCATTGGCGTGGGCTTGGCTCACCAAGCCATCGACCACGGCTATAAGGTTGACAGATATGCCGCTATTCTGCGCCAACAGGTCACTTTGGTTTTCGACCAACCTCAACTCTTGATCAAGAAGGTCAAATCCGCCTTGGTTTCCAATCCCCACTTCGATCAGTCTGTCCAAAGCCGGGGCGACCGCGCTGCGCAGCGGAGAATTTTCAAGCGACGCCAAGCTCTGCTCTATATGGCCTGCTGAAGACTCGAATCGCTCCTTCAGGGGCTCGAGATGAGGGGTTTCAGAGACGCTGAACGCGCTTTCGAGCAGGTGGACAGCGTTGCTGGCGTCTGCCTGCAAGTCCGCCAGACGGCGGTATCGCCACAGTTCCTCTTCCGAGAAATACTCTTCCCGGCCCGTCTGCTCCTGCCCAGGGTAACGATAGCCGGTCATGGTGTAAAACAGTTGGTCGTCGACCGCCGGCACCAGTATACCGTCCAAGCGGGTGCGCAACTCCCCGAGTTCCGCCCTGAGTGCGCCGGACTGCGAACTCAGGTCAAAGATCTGCGACTTTTCCGCCTCTATCGCCCTGATGTTGAGGATCAACGTATCGGCGTCAGCCTGAATCCGGTTAAAAACTTCGCCCTCGCCGCCTTGTTGCCCCAGCACCTTCATCGCTGCTTGCAGCGCCTCGTGCGCTTTGGTAATGTCCTGTGAAACGGCCGCCAATTCCTTGGGTGTGGCCGCCGTAGTCAACCGGGGCGCCGCCACTACCAGGGTACCACTATGCTGCGCCACGCCGAACGCAGCCACCAGTTCGGGCACGCTGCTTTCATTCACCCTCGACTGCGCCTCATCCACCCTGCTGAAGGAAAACCATCCCACCAAACTGGCCGCCACGGTAAGAACCACCGCCCCACCGATCGCCAAGTAGAGTTGGGTCGAAATCCGGTAGCGTCTTTCCAACAAACTACTCAAACGTGCTCTCATGGTCTCACGTCCAGCAAACTGGTCACAGGTTGATAGTTCCCGTCTGTCCCGATTCTGGTCAGGAAAACTTGGTCAGACCCCTGATTATCATCATCTCCGTATCGTAGCTTGAACCCGTCGATGTCAACAACGTCGGAGCTTCGCAGGTTATCCAGGAAGCAGGCCCGGGCGGCATTCCGCCCGCAGCCGTCGAGGCCGGCGATGGCCAACCGACCTGCCAAGTAACCCTCGAAGGAGACGAAGCCGGGGACGGCGTCGGGAGCATAGTCCGACAGGGCATCGAGGTAGGCGGCGGTGACCGGGAGGGAGTCGTCGGTTGGGAAAGGTACTACCTGGGTTACGTAAACACCCTCGCCGCCGGGTCCCAATTCTTCCGCCAGCGCATTGCTGCCTACGAAGGAGACCGTCATGAACACCGGGTCCAAGCCCGTCTGCCGCGCCCACGAAATCAACGCCGCCACCGGTTCGTACGCGCCAATCATGATGACGGCTTCTGGGTATCCTTGGTTCAGATCCAGCAGAGCGGTCTTCACCGCCGTGGTGTTTCGCGGGTACAACCCGATGGACACAGGCTGCATCTGCCGGCGTTCCAAGGCAATCTTCACACCCCGGTACCCGGCTCGACCGTACGAGTCGTCCTGGTACATCACCGCAATTCTACGAATCTTAAGGTCCTTGGTAAGCCGGTCTACCATCTCCTCGGTTTCCTGGTAATAGGAGGACCGCATGTTGAGGATGTTGTTCCACTTTTTGTCCCGCAGGAACTCCGCCCCGGTAAATGGAGCAATGAACGGCACATTGGCTTCTGCGGCTACTGGCGTGGCCGAGCGTGACGTCGGGGTCCCCACTTCCCCTATAAGTGCGAATACCCCTTCTTCCTCGATCAGTTGGATGGTGTTGACTATGGCGGCTTCCGGTTCGTAGAAATCGTCGAAGGACTTGAGTTCCAACATGCGGCCATGGACGCCGCCTCGCTTGTTCACCTCGTGGAACGCTGTCTCGATACCCAGCCGCATATTCTTTCCCAATTCTTGGGCCGGGCCGCTGAAGGCGGCGGACTGGCCGAAAAGAACGCGTTCACCGGAGACACCAGTCTCTGAAGCAGAGCCTTCGGGTTGCTCATTCGCCAGGACGGATGGTGGTTTGATGACGGGGGTTTGGGCATTGTCCGAGGGGTTGCACGAAAGGTTGGCCGATAAGCTCGCAGCCGCGATGAGGGTTACGATCAGCACAGGTATAAGGGCCCGCCGTGAGAACAGCGAGGCCGCAGATGGACCAGTAGTCCGCTTCATTCAGCCTTGCGGGTTATCAGGGTCAGGTGGTTCCTGCCCTGCTCCCGCCGATAGTTGACCTGATCCATCATCGTCCGTACCAGATGGATGCCCAAGCCGCCCACCTTCCGCTCTTCGACCGTCGCTTCCAAGTCGGGTGTGGGAACGTCATTCAGCGGGTCGAATGGACGGCCATCGTCCACTACCTCAATGGTAAGGGTATCAGCCTCCGAGGTAAGGATAAGTTCAAACTCGTGGGCACCTTCGTCGTACCCGTAGTCCATGACGTTGAGCACCACTTCCTCGATCGCCAGTTGCACCCGAAAAACCAGTTCGGGGGGCCAGTTCTGCCGTTCCGCCATGCTTTCCACAGCAGCGATGATATGACCCAACTCGTCGCGGTGGGTTTCAACCCTCAGGGACAGCTTCTCATTCAAGTTCCGAACTCACCTCGGCAAAGTGTCAGGCAGGTGATGTCATCGGACTGCGGCGCGTCGCCGACGAAGGCCTCCACGGCACGGAGTATCGCTTGGTTGGCTTCCTCAGAGTTCGTCGGGGGGCTGGACGCAAATATTTTGAGCAGGCGTTCGTTCCCGAACTCTTCGTCATCGCCGTTCATGGCCTCGGAAACTCCGTCAGTGTAAAGGACGACGGTGTCGCCGGGCGAAAGGGTGAATGTATCCTCTTGGTATTCCATGTCCGGGACTAGACCGAGAGCCACACCGTCGGTGAGGGGAAGCAGGTCCGATCGTCCATCAGCGTGAACGACCAGAGGAGCGTTGTGTCCTCCGTTGGCGTAGGTCAGTGTCCCGTTGGCCGGGTCATACACCGCGTACAGGACTGTGACGAACATCGATGCCTCGTTGTCCTCGTTAAGCAGGTCGTTGACCTCGCGTAACACCCCACCGGGCTTAAGGGTGCCTATGGCCGCGCCCTTCAACAGGGTCCGGGTGGACATCATGAAGAGGGCGGCGGGCACCCCTTTGTCGGAAACATCCGCGATTGCCAAACCGATGCGCCCATTGTCCAAACGCATAATGTCGTAGAAGTCGCCTCCCACGCTCCGGGCCGGCTTCATGTTGCCGAAAACATGGAAGTTTGGCCCTTTGGGGAACTGGGTGGGGAGAATGGACTGCTGCATGTTGCTGGCCACATCGAGTTCATTCTGCAGCGCCACCAGCTTGTCCCTGGACGACAGGGCCTCGCGCCATTCCGCTATATGGCTCAAGGTCCGTTCGATGGTGATTTCAAGATCCTCAAAGTCAATGGGTTTGGTGACGAAGTCAAACGCCCCGCGGTTCATCGCGGTGCGAATATTCTTCATATCTCCATAAGCCGAAATGATCACCGCGCGTAATTCGGGATCCACTTTGGGTATCTGTTCAAGCAGCGTAAGTCCGTCCATCTGCGGCATGTTGATGTCTGAGAGCACCATGTCAATTTCATTGTCTTCCCGCAGGCACACCAATGCTTCTATGCCATTCTGCGCGAAGACGAACGTATAAAGACCGGACCGGATTTTGCGTCTCATGCGTTGCAGCACAAGGGGCTCCACGTCCGGTTCGTCGTCGACTACGAGGATCTTGTACGGCCTATTCATCGTCATGCCTTGGTGACCCATTCCATTAGTTGATTATGTAGTCCAAAACCTTTGTCGCACCCGGCTTGGCCGACGGACATACGAACGCGGTCTTCAATCCGCTGCCTCAATATCCGGCGTGGCCTTACCCAATTACCTTGCTCCCCTTTGGAAAGCCTCCGACAAGAGAGCGTGACCAAGGGGGAGGGTACGGCGACCCGGAGCATATCCCGGTTATTTGCTGAAATCGGAAAGCGCGTCTGCTTGAGCAGCGTAAGTCGGTACAATCTTGTCGAAGCCGCTGATCTGGAACACCTCGCTAATGGGGCCCGGAAGCGAGCATACCCCAAATTTCGCTGACTTGCCCTGCAGCCGTTTGGCCACCAGCAATATAACCCTGAGACCTGCGCTACTGATGTAGGACAGATCCTCCAAGTCCAGGACCATGCCGCTGTCATTCCCGTCCAGGATGTTTTCCAAGGCGCCCTGGAGTTGGCTGGCGTTGCTGCCGTCGACCCGGCCCACGGTCTTAATGACCACAGCCCCGCCTATCTGTTCACCATGTATGGTCAAATCCTTTATATCGGCCACTGTCCAAGTAGTAGGCTCTTCGCCTTCCCTGTCGTTAGCTACCATTAGGACCTGCTCCTTTACGATGGCTCTCCCAGATTCTACTTGCCTGCAATCGGCGCGCCCTGCACCCCATAACATAGGCAAGTATTATCGGCCTTCGCGTTGTCTTCAGTGCTTAAGGTCGAATTCGGTGGTATTACTTGCATGAAAAGTCGTGACAATCCCCTCAAGCAATACTCGGCGATTGTTCTCACTAGATGAGATTATAGCACCCAAGGCGTGGCTACTCTATAACTCTCACCCGGGTGGTGTTCGTCAGATTTTTCGGGCCTCGACCGGAAATTCTGCGTAACCTGTCGGATTTTCCTGCTCGTCACCATTTTTCACTGCGGAGATCTCGGAGCAAGACGGGGTGCATTTTTCAGACTGCAGGACATTTGCGGACATTCCCCGACATTCGGCTTTAGTGGCGGGTCCGAATTTTTCGATAACACTTCCATTTCCTCTCATTTCATTTCATTTTGCTTCGCTTGGAGAAGTGTTGCATTTGTTTCCGGGCTGCGGAGCGTTATGTCAGGCAAGTCTATGATAAAGAAGGATTGCCGGGGTTGGGAAGGGGCAGGAATCACAGGAGCCCCGGACCTGATTTGCTTGGGTGCACGGGATAAGAGACAGACCCGCGACACTACAGATTTAAGGTTGATTGGAGTAGTTTTCCATCGTTCCTATTGTGTGCGCGAAGCTGTTCAACTTTAAACTGACAGTCTGCGTCGGCTTGGTCATTCGGTATCATGTATACCAATGGTATCATGTATACCAATGGTATCATGTATACCAAATGACTGATGACGGCAGGATAGAGACCTTCTTCGCCGTCGGCCAAGGCACGGGTTCGTTCATCCTCCCCATAACGGCAATCACATTCATCTTTACCTTCGATTACTTGCGGGGGTGGCACGGTGAAACTGCGGCTGGAAAATTACGAAGTTAACGCCGTAACCTTGGGCGCCACAACGAGGCTGAAGAGCGGTGTTCTCAGCATTGATGCGGAGGAACTCTGTAACGCGGCGTTATTCGACAAATCCATCAGAGACGTGCGGGTGGAGTTGGCCTCTCCGGGCGAGAGGACGCGGATCATCCATATTCTGGACGCTTTAGAACCTAGAGATAAGGTGGAGAGTGACCGCGCAACCTTCCCGGGCTTTCTGGCCCCGGCCCGCACGGTTGGCCACGGGACTACACGGCGGCTCAAAGGAATGGCCCTCTTGGCGTCGGCCCAACTGCCCGAACGCACCGGCGGCATCCTGGAGTTCAACGAAGGCATCATCGATATGAGCGGCCCGGGGGTTGACTATTGCGCCTGCTCAAATACTCACAACGTAGTGCTCCTGTTTACAGCCCAGCCCGGAGTAGCCAATCAGGACTTCGAGACCGCAGTTCGCTTGGGGTCCATTCAAGCTTCGCGGTACTTGGTCAACGCCGCTCTCGAAGGTGTAGAGCCGAACGATGTTGACGTATTCGAGCTTGTCCCCGTGGACCCCTCCCTGCCCAAGGTGGCTTACGTGGACCAAGTACAGCAACAAGGTATATTGGTGCAGACCTTCCTTTACGGACAATCGATGGAGTCCCTTGTGCCGACGCTGCTCCACCCCAACGAGTACTTCGACGGAGCGGTGGTCAGCGGCAACTACCGCAGCATGATAAAAGCGCCGACGTGGCTGCGTCTCAACAACCCGGTTATACGCGAGCTATACGCCCGCCACGGCAAAGACCTGAACTTCACCGGCGTTATACTGTGCCGCGGCCACCACGACGACCACCAATTGAAGGAACGCAACGGCTACATGGTGGCCAATCTGGCGCGAATGCTGGGCGTTCAGGGAGTCGTTATGACACTGGAGGGGACCGGAAACACTTGGGTTGATTTCATGCAGGCCGTAAAAGCCTTGGAGCAGTCGGGTATTAGTACTGTCCCCATCGTCCACGAATTGGGCGGGGCCGAGGGCAAGGACTGGCCCATTGTCGATTACGTTCCGGAAGCCGACGCCATCATAACCGGCGGCGGCGCCGACCGGCGGTTTACGCTTCCGGCAATGGAGCGCGTGATTGGAGGACGGGACCTGTTGTTCAGTTCTAACGAAGGATGGGGCCAGCGGCAACCCGCTGGAGAAAGCTTGACCGTCAGCGCCCACGAGATGTACGCCGGGTTCTGGATGATGCAGATCAATGGGATTACGGCCAGGGACTACTAACAGGACTCGTCACGGTAACTCACTTAGTTGTTACGCCGGGAGCTACGTTATGGACAAGCCAATAAAGATCGTTCACTACATGAACCAGTTTTTCGGTGGGATAGGAGGGGAGGAGAAGGCCGACGTTCCTCCCGAATACCGCTCCATGCCGGTAGGCCCCGGCATCGCACTGGCGAGACAGCTTGGAGAGCGGGGCAACATCGTTGGAACCATAATTTGCGGCGACAACCATTTCATCGAGCACGAACAGGAGGCCCTGGCCCAACTGCTGGAGATGGCGAAGAATTCAGGGGCAGACGTACTGGTGGCGGGACCAGCGTTCAACTCCGGCCGCTACGGGACGGCGTGCGGTGCGTTGACCCAAGCGTGGCGCGGCATCGGCAAGCCTGGGGTAACCGCGATGAACATAAACAATCCGGGTGTGGAGCTTTACCGTAACAACGTGTACATCATCCCTACCGGCGATACCGTGGCATCCATGAATCAGGCCCTGGCCGACCTTGCCAATTTCGCGCTGAAGCTTGGCGACGGCCGCGAGATAGGCCCGGCTCACGAGGAGGGTTATTTCCCCACCGGGCTGCGCAAGAACCTGCGCGTGCCGCAGGGGGCGGCGGAAAGGGCCGTGGACATGCTGGTGTCAAAGCTGGCCGGCAGGCCTTTCCAAAGCGAACTTCCAATTCCCGACTTTGCCAATGTTCCCCCTGCGCCTCCGGTGCCCAACCTGTCGGGCGCAACGGTGGCGTTGGTGACCGAGTCCGGGCTGGTCCCTTTTGGGAACCCCGACAAACTGGAAACATGGAACGCCTCCAAGTGGCTGAAGTACCCCATCGCAGGGCTGGACACTCTAAGGCAAGGGAGCTACGAGGCTTGGCATGGCGGATGCGACACCACAGGCACCAACGCCGACCCACACAGGGCCGTGCCTCTGGATGCGGCCCGCGCCTTGGAAGAAGCGGGAATCATAGGACGCCTTTGCGATCATTATTACGTGACTACGGGCAACATGGCTAACATCAAAGTGATGGAGCGAATCGGTCGGGAGATGGCCCAGGACCTGAAGTCGCAAGGAGTCGAGGCAGTCATTCTCACTGCGACTTGAGGGACCGGGACGCGTAGCGGCGCTACGCTGGCGAAGGAACTGGACCGGGCGGGGCTGCCCGTCGTATTGATTACTGCCCTGATCAGCATCGCCGAGCGGGTCGGCGCAAACCGTATATTCAAAGCCGAGGGGAGGTTCCACCATCCACTGGGCAACCTGAACTTTACGCCTGAAGCGGAGGCGGCGTGGCGGACTGACTTTTTACGGTCAGCGGTACAAATGCTGACCCGGCCGGTCAACGGTCCCACCGTGACCACCCTGGCCCAAGCCGGGGTATGACCGTCCCACTATGGAACACGCACAAACCGCCCGGTTGAAGCTCAGCGTACTGGACCAGAGTCCAGTGTATCCTGATGAAACTGCTGCCGACGCCTTTCAGCACACTATACAACTGGCTCAATGCGCCGAGCGGTGGGGGTATAACCGGTTTTGGGTCACCGAGCACCACGGCTCCACAGGGGTCATGGGTTCTTCTCCGGAGGTGCTTATATCTCACTTGCTCGCAAAAACGGACCGCATTCGCGTTGGTTCCGGCGGGGTGATGCTCCAGCACTACAGTCCCTACAAGGTGGCGGAGAATTTCAATGTCCTCTCCTGCCTTGCGGGCGGAAGAGTTGACTTGGGAATTGGCGGCGGGCCAGGCGGGATGCCCAACTCGACCCGTGCGTTGCAGCAGGACACCGGGTACGGCGCCAAGTCACTTCAAGGGAAGGTTTTGGAGTTACAAAGCTTCCTCCAAAACCGGTTGGAGCAGGACCATCCCCTTTATGGACTGCAAGCAAGTCCTATACCAACCCAACCGGCCGACCTGTTTGTCTTGGGTACGACTCCGTCCAGCGCGGAAATGGCCGGCAGCTTTGGGTTGCCTTACGTCTTCGCGCTGTTTCTCAATAATGACGAGGGCGTAATGGCGGAGGCAATGCAAACATACCGGGACAAGTTCGACCCGGTAAGCGGTAAAGGCCCCCAAGCCATGCTGGCGTTACCAGTTATGGTAGCCGAAACCGATGAAGAAGCTCGAACGTTCGCCTCAGGCCTCAAGTTGGTGAGAGTTCACGTAGAAAGCGGGAGGATAGTAACCGTTTTCACCTTGGAAGTTGCGGAAGAGTTTCGCCGCCAGTCCGGGGAAAACTGTGTTTTCGAAGTACGGGACCTGGAAGTTATCCACGGCTCCAAAGAAACAGTGCGACGCGAGCTGGCCGGCGTTCAAGCAAAATATCAAGTCGATGAAGTGTTCGTCGTCACTGGGATCCGTGACTTTAAAAAACGCCTCCATTCGTACAAGCTGCTCAGCGAAGCGCTGCCCCAAACTCTCACTTCCTGACTCCGGACCCTGCCGGATGGCATATAAAAGTTGAGGCCAAGAATGACGGAAGCCCGCATGATGCACCTGGGAGCGTTCTTTTCCGGGACGGGGAGCAATATGGCTTCCTGGCGGCACCCCAACGCCGTGCCCGACGGGCCCATCAACCTGGAATACTACATAAACCTGACGAAGAAGGCCGAAGAGGCGAAGTTGGACTTCGTCTTTTTTGGCGACGGCTTGTACATCAGTGAAAAGTCCCATCCCATCTTCCTGAACCGGTTCGAGCCGCTGACTTTGCTGGCGGTGTTGGCTGCCCACACCTCTCACATCGGCTTGGCGGCCACCCTGTCCACTACCTACAGCGACCCGTTCACCATTGCCAGGCAGTTTGCCTCGATAGACCATATCAGCGGAGGACGCGCCGGTTGGAACATTGTGACCTCTCCGTTAGAGGGGTCCGCTCTCAACTACAGCAAGCCGGAACACCCGGAACACGATCTGCGGTACCGGATGGCCCACGAGTTTGTGGAGGTCACCAAAGGCCTGTGGGACTCGTGGGAGGACGACGCTTTCGTTTTCGACAAGGAAACCGGCGTCTTCTTTGACCCAGCAAAGATGCACCGCTTGGACTACAAAGGCGAGTTCTTTTCAGTCCAAGGGCCATTGAATATAGCCAGGTCCAAGCAGGGCAGGCCCATCCTTATCCAAGCCGGCGCGTCGGAAGCCGGCAAGGAGTTCGCTTCCCGCCATGCCGACGCCATATTCGCCACCAACCGGTCGCTGGAGGACGGCAAGGATTTCTACAAGGAGATTAAGGAACGGGCCGCCAAGCACGGCAGGAACCCGGACGAGGTCCTCATCCTTCCCGGTTGCGGGCCCATAGTCGGTGGAACGCCCCAGGAGGCCAACGATAAATATAACCAGATAGCCAACTTGGTCAGCATGACCGACGCCCTGAATTATTTGGGCCGTTACTTTAACGACATCGATTTCACCCGGTTCGAGATTGACAGCCCTTTCCCCGAACTGGGCGATTTCGCCCGCAATGGCTGGGAAAGCGCCACCGACAGGATTAAAGAGGCTGCACGAGAACAAAACCTCACGCTGCGGCAGGTAGCGCTCCGGGAAACGACCCCCAAACCAGCCTACATCGGCACACCGGCCAACGTGGCGGACACCATGCAGCTATGGTTCGAGGAACGGGCCGCCGACGGCTTCATGGTGAGCAACTCAGTGCTGCCCGACGGGTTCACCGAGTTCGTCGATGGGGTTGTGCCGATACTGAAGGAGCGCGGGCTGTTCCGCACCGCGTATGAAGACGACACCTTCCACGGCAACCTGGGCTTGCCGGTCCCGCCAAATCGTTACGCCACCGGCAAAGCAACGAAGCCTGCATAAGAAACGCTAATGCCCGAAACGGCAACCTGGCCCAGCGTGTAAAGCAACCAGCGGGACTACTGTGGCGCGTAGGCTGTCACTACGTCCAGTCTATGGTATAGATGGTTCTCGGCCACTTCGAGGTCGTATTAGCTTTGCAACCCTGTCCGGAACTTCGAACGCGCTGCGTACATGCCTCCCAACAGAACGAGGGCAACGCCCACTCCAGCAGCAGCCGATATGACCGCGGCAAACAAGATGGAGAACCGTTTCGGATTGACCTCGGTTATCGAGCCGATAAACTCCTCGCTCACCAGAATCCGGCCATCCACGACCGCAACGGACGTTGGAGAGACCAAGCCCTCGGCAACCACCGAGATAACTCCGTTGTCCCAGCGCACCACCCTTCCGGGGATCTCCGCCGCCCGCTTGTGGCCCAGTTCCTGTACCAGCCTCAACATATCGGCGCTGAACTCCGTCACCAGTAACCCTCCTTTGTCGTCAAAGGCCAGGTCGGTGGCTACCGAAAATCCGTGGGCGAATACCGTAACCTCACCCTGGTCCATAGCGTCGCCGTCATCGTTGACATCCACGAAACGGTATACGCGGGCCTCACCCCGAGGGTAAGGGTGGCCAGTGAATGTGGCTACGTAAAGAGCCTTGTCCGGGCCGATGGTCAAGCCCGTTGGCACGGCCTCAATGTCTATAAGGCCGGCTGGACCCTGAACGTCTCTCTTGGAAAAAGCGGCATAGTCGGAGATTTCCCCAGCTTCGGAGACGTATAGCACAGCGTTAACCCCGGCGTCACTGATGAAGAAGCCGCCGCGGGGCGCGGCCGCCAAATCGTAAGGATTGGTTATCCGGGTGATTGAAAAGCCGAAGGGGCCTATTCCTCCGGCTACCCTCTCCGGCTCGCCGCCCGACTCCAAACGGTACAGGGTGGAAAAGTCCTTGATCCGGGAAACGCCGCCTCCGTGATGGGGTTCCCCCGCGACGTAGTAATAGGCTTGGTCATGCAGAATGGCTGAAGAAACACCGATAGGATAGTCGCCGCTGGGACCACCGAAAGTGGCCGGCAAGCCGGCGGCCACCTCGGTAACCTTACCCTTCAAGTCAGTTCGCAGCAGCCTGCCGCCCAACACTTCCGAAATCAGCAGTTGTTCCCCGTCCAATGCAGTAAGGCCGCGTGGTGACTTCAACCCGGTCAGGATGGGTGTGCTTGGCCTTTCTATGGCGGTGAGCCACAAATATATAGGCAATAGCACCAACAGCCCGATTACACCGGCTGCGGAAAGAATCCCGCCGGATGGCATAAAAAACCTCCGCAGTCTCGGCGCGTCCTTTACCTTCTCCCCGTTCAACGGATCCGGATTAATAATATAAAGTACCCTGTAGGCACAGCCAGTATGTCGCTAGTGCGCTAAGTTGTATAGTGTATACTGACTGCCAACTGGTGGCCGGCGGCGGCGTTGGAGAAGACCTTGTGACAGCCAAAGTTCAAGTGGACAACGTATATAAAATCTTCGGCCCTTCTCCCGATAAGGCCTTGATACTCGCGGAACAAGGAGCAACCAGGGAGGATATCCTTAACGAGACCGGCAACGTGGTCGCTGTGGCCGAAGCGTCCTTTGAGGTCAAGCAGGGTGAGGTATTCATGGTCATGGGCCTCTCCGGGTCGGGCAAATCCACGCTCATCCGGTGCGTCAACCGCCTCATTTCTCCTACCGCCGGGCGGGTATTCGTAGACGAAGAAGAAATCACTATCGCCGATGGCCAGCAACTGAGGGAAATCCGCCGCAACAAGATGGGCATGGTATTCCAACATTTCGCTCTGTTCCCCCACAAGACTGTCGCTGAAAACGTGCAATATGGCCTGAAGGTGCAAGGAGTCGCCTCCCAGGAACGCAGCGAGAAAGCTCTTGAGGCCTTGGAAGTGGTGGGGCTTGGCGGTTGGGGTGATTACTACCCACACAACCTCAGCGGCGGTATGCAGCAAAGGGTGGGCCTCGCAAGAGCCTTGGCCAAGGACCCGGAGATACTGCTGATGGATGAGGCGTTCAGCGCCCTCGACCCTCTCATACGCCGCGAGATGCAAGACGAATTGATGGAACTGCAACGCACTGTCCACAAGACCATCATCTTCATCACTCACGACCTGAGCGAGGCCCTGAAACTCGGTGACCAAGTGGCGGTGATGAAGGACGGGCGCATCGTTCAAATAGGCTCTCCCCAGAACATCGTATCCGAACCCACCGACGACTATGTGGCCGCTTTCACGCAAGACGTGGACCGGGGCCGCGTTTTCACCGTTGGGTCCATCACCAGGGGGATCGAACCTTTGCTTGAACGGGAAGACACGGTGGAGACAGCCCTGTCGCGTATGCGGGAGGACAATCTTGACGCGCTGCACGTGGTGGACGAGGACTCCAAGCCGGTGGGCATTGTTACCCGGCAGGACGTGGGCGCAGCCACCCGGGAAGGCGTCCGGGACCTTGGACGGGTAATCAACACCGAATACCCGGCCACCGGCGCATCGGAAACCTTGGCGGACGTATATGATCTTGCCGCCGCCGGCCTTCCCATAGCAGTGCTGGACGAAGAGGGTGCGCTGATAGGCGTGGTTGACGCAACGGATATGATTGCCAACCTCACTCCTAACACTGATACGGAACCCCTTAAAGTATTGCCAACCTCACTCTTGACACTGATACGGAACCCCTTAAGGTGATGTAGTTAGGGACATGCGGCGGGATGTGGAACACCGCCGCAGAAACGGACTTCTTAAGGAGGGCGCGTTATCCCAAACCCGTTCGATTACTACACCATTCCCTTGGAACAGTGGATAGACATCTTCGTCCAATGGGTGCGCCAGTACCGCAGTTTGTTCGAGATGGTCATTAAAGACCCCGTTGACGTCGTGCTGGACGGCATCCAATGGTTTCTCGTTTGGCTGCACCCAGTAGCGTTCTTGATACTGCTCGGCTTCATCGCTTGGCGCATCGCAGGGTGGCGCGTAGCGGTGTTCAGCGTCGTCGCCATGACTTTCCTAGGCTTTCTGGACCTGTGGACCCTCACTATGGAGACACTGGCGACCGTGTTATGCGCGCTGGCCTTCTGCGCCGCAGTGGGATTGCCCCTGGGTATTATTGCCGCCCGCAATGACCGCTGCGAGGCGGTAATCCGCCCGGTGCTGGACGTAATGCAGACCATCCCAACCTTCGTTTACTTAGTGCCGGTGGCGATGTTGATCGGCATCGGCTCCGTCCCCGGCGTAATCGCCACCATCATATTCGCCCTGCCGCCCGTCATCCGGCTGACCAACCTGGGAATCCGGCAGGTGCCTCTGGACGTAGTTGAAGCGTCCTATGCCTTTGGCTCCACGTCCTGGCAAACCCTCAAGGACGTGCAAGTCCCCTTGGCGATGCGCACCATTATGGCCGGGATGAACCAGACGTTATTGCTGTCGTTATCCATGGTGGTAATTGCTTCAATAATCGGCGCAGACGGGCTGGGCCGTCCGGTGCGGCAGGGCCTCAACAACCTGCAACCGGGTTTGGCCGCGGTCGGCGGCGTCGGCATCGTCGTCCTGGCCATAGTCCTAGACCGTATTACGCAAGCTTTGGGGCGTGGAAGCCCGGGAGGAGGGCAAGGCGCGCTGCTGAGGATTTTGACGACCCTTTTCGGGTCCCGGCGAACGGCAGACTCCGTACCGGACCCGTCATCCGGCAGCAGTGTCCCATCCGAAGAAACAACATCCACTCGGGAAGAGGCGACCCGCTAGGCCTCTGAGGAGAAATCCTGTTGGAAGTCAGGAGGTGAATCTGGAAAATTATCCACCCCTGGGTATGACGCAGTGAGGCGGATGTCCTCAATGCAGACCCAAACAAATCCCGCAAAAACACTTGAGAGGCTTAACATGCAACTGAAAACGTTTTTGAGACCGGCGCTACTGGCGAGCGCCGTTATGGTCCTTCTCATGGTATTTGCCGCCTGCGCCACCGCGGCTGAGCCACGGATCGTGGAAAAAGAGGTTATCGTAGAAAAAGAGGTAATCAAGGAGGTCCCCGTCGAGAAACAGGTGGTGGTTGAAGTCGAAAAAGAAGTGGTGGTGGAAAAGGAAGTCCCTGTAGAGATCGAAAGGATCAAAGAAGTGCCCGTTGAGGTCCCTGTAGAAGTCATCGTAGAAAAAGAGGTGGTGGTAGAAAGAGAGGTCGTTAAAGAGGTCCTCGTGAATCCTCCGCCTTTGGCGATGCCTGGGAAGGGAGTTGAGGTCCAGCCGGCGCGCGCCAACTGGAACACCGGCTACTTCCAAGAAGCCCTCTACAGCCTGGCTTTGGAGGAATTGGGCTACGACGTTCAAGGCCATCAAGAACTGGACAACGCCATCTTCTACTTGGCCGTATCTCAGGGGGACGTGGACTTCTGGGCCAACGCTTGGTTCCCGCTGCACGACCAGTTCGAGGAGACTTGGTCTCAAGGAGCCGAGATCGCCGGAACCGTGATTCAGAGCGGAGGGATGCAGGGCTACTTGGTGGACAAGGAGTCCGTGGAAGAGTTCGGAATCACGACGTTGGCCGACTTCGCCAAACCGGAAGTTAAAGAGGCCTTCGACCACGACGGCGACGGCAAGGCAGACCTCTATGGCTGCTCCGACGGCTGGGGTTGCAACAAGGTCATTGAGCACCAGATCCCGGCGTTCGAACTGTCCGACCACATCAATCATAACACCGCGGCCTACAACGCCATGTTTGCCGACGTGAAATCCCGCTACGAAAACGGTGATTCCGTCTTTTATTACACTTGGGCCCCCAACTCCACGCTTACGAAAGGGTTTGGATTGGTTCCCGGCACCGACGTCATCTGGGTCGAGGTGCCCAGCTTCGCCCATCCGGCCATCACCGACGAGTCCAAAGTAATGATTCCCGGCGTCGAAGGATGTGTGGGAGACAACGACCCGTGCTTCATGGGCTTTGCGGCCAACGATATCCAGGTTATTGCCAACAGCAAGTTCCTGGAGGAGAACCCCTCAGCGGAGAAGCTCTTCGAGGTGATGAACCTGTCGTTGGGAGACGTGCTGGCCCAGAATAACCGCATGGCCGCCGGCGAGAACTCCCAGGATGACATCGACAAACACGCCAGGGAGTGGGCAGCGATTAACGCGGACGTGTGGAATAGCTGGCTGGACCAAGCGAGAAGAGCCGCCAAGTAAGGCTCAGCCAACCGGCGAGATTTACAGGAAGGTACCGGAATGGCAACGGAACCCGACACAACAGACCGCACGCTGGGTTATCCGGAAGGCCGCATCACCGAACAGGCGGCGGTCTTGCAAGACGTGCGGCAGGACTTGGCTGGTCTCAGACAGGAAGTCAACACCGGCTTTCAAGAAGTCCGGCAGGAAATGCGGGACGGCCTTCAGGAAGTCCGGCAGGAACTCAGGAACGACCTTCAGGAAGTCAACCGCGGATTGACCGCATGTTTCTGGCAACCTCCTGGGCTATCGGCGGAGACATCATAGCAGCCTTGGTGGTGCTGATAGTCCGGGGCGGGTAACGGCAACAAGGCTGGGGACGATGTCTCGTCCACACGCCGGACCATACTCCACACGCAACAGGAGGGGCGGGGGAATCCCGGCCCCTCCTAATAATTTGGGGCTTCTTCCCACAAGCCTGATTTCACGAATGCGGCCATAACGAATCGCGTAAGGAGATCCATACTGATATGACCAATAGGGATGTAGAATCAATCGTTTCCAGTACTCAAGCCTACTACGACGGCCCGGCTGATGAGATATACCGCACTATCTGGGGAGACAACGTCCACTTGGGCGTCCCCTGCAGCGACGAATGTCCTCATCCCGAGGCCATGGAACACACCAACGAAATCATGGCCAAGGCCGTAGCGTTCGGCCCGGAAGTCCGGGTCCTGGACTTGGGATGCGGCTACGGCTCAACCGCCCGCTACTTAGCCGCAAATTACGGTTGCGCAGTAACCGGCACCAACATCAGCGAAAGAGAACTGGAGTTGGCGCGGGAGAGAAGCAGCGAAGCGGGCTTGGACCACTTGCTGTCCTTCGAGTACGAGGACTTCCACAGCCTCCAGTACCCCGCCGACTCCTATGATGTTGTCTGGAGCCAGGAGGCGTTTCTCCACGCGGCGGACAAGACGGCCGTACTGTCCGAATGCCGCCGAGTCCTGAGACCGGATGGCGCCCTGATCTTCACCGACATCCTGGTGCGGCGCGGAACACCGGAGGCGGACCGGGAAAGAATCTACGACAGGGTCAAGTCTCCGGATATGTGGGACCTGGAAGACTACACTGATGCGCTGGCCAGGTTGGACCTGCCGGTCAGCAGGGCTGAGGACTGGTCCCATCACGTCGCCCGTTCTTACGGCTGGGTGCGGGACCGGCTACAGGAGAACCGTGAGGCCCTTCTATCACGCATCGACGCCGAAACCATTGACCGCACGGTCGAGGCCCTTACCTTTTGGGTGGATTCGGCCAACGCCGGCAAGATTGGCTGGGCGTTGTTCGTAGCGCAAAAACCGGCATAACTGCGTCGTGCCGCCGCACACTTACAGCGCCATGGCGTATTAATATGCAGGAAACTTCCTCTCTCGGCGACAACCGGTTGAGACGGCTGCACTCCATTGACCTGCGAGAATACTGCAAATGACACCAAGAGGCTTAAGATGCAATTAAAAACGCGCTTGCGGACTGTGTTTCTCGGCTGCGCTCTACTGTCGCTGCTGTTGGTTTTCATTGCCTGCGCCTCTGCCACTCCCGAACCACAGATTGTGGAAAAAGAGGTGATCAAGGAGGTGCCGGTTGTCGAGCAAGTAATCGTAGAGAAGCAGGTGCCGGTGGAAGTCATCGTAGAAAAAGCGGTTATCAAAGAGGTGCCGGTTGAGGTGGTGAAGATAATAGAAGTGCCCGTTGAGGTGCCGGTAGAAGTCATCGTAGAAAAAGATGTTATCAAGGAAGTTATCGTTGAGGTCCCTGTAGAAGTCATCGTAGAAAAAGAGGTTATCAGGGAAGTCATCGTTGAGGTCCCTGTAGAAGTCATTGTAGAAAAAGATAATGACGAAGAGGCGGTAGATCACGCTCATATAGCCCTGCCCGGAATGGGTGTCAGGGTGTGGCCCGGGAGAGCCACTTGGAATACGGGCTACTTCCAGGAAGCGCTTTACAGCCTAGCCTTGGAGCAGCTGGGCTACGACGTCCAGGACCATCAGGAGCTGGATAACGCGTTGTTCTACGAATCAGTCGCCCAGGGGGACCTGGATTTCTGGGCCAACGGATGGTTCCCTCTCCATTATCAATTTGAAGAGTTGTGGTCCCAAGGAGCCGAGATTGCCGGTACTGTGATCAAGGGCGGTGCGATGCAAGGCTACTTGGTAGACAGCGGATCCGTGGAAAAATTCGGCATTATGACGCTGGCGGACTTCGCCAAACCGGAGGTCAAAGCAGCCTTTGACCACAATGGCGACGGTAAGGCCGACCTTTATGGCTGCACCGACGGTTGGGGTTGCGACAAGGTCATCGAGTACCAGATCGAGGCCTTCGAACTTTCAGACCACATCAATCACAACACCGGCCAATATGACGCCATGTTCGCCGAAGTAAAAGCCCGTCACGCCAACGGAGAATCCATTCTATACTACGCCTCGACCCCCGGCGTCACTCTCACCGAGCGTTTCGGCTTGGTCCCCGGCAGCGACGTTACATGGATTGAGGTGCCCAGCTTCGCCCATCCAGTGATTACCCACGAGTGGATGGTCAAGATTTACGGTGTTGAAGGGTGTGTGCGCTACCACGATCCCTGCTTCTTAGGCTTCGCGGCAAATGACATCCAGGTTGTAGCTAACAGCAAGTTCCTGGCCGATAATCCCGCGGTCAAGCGACTTTTCGAGGTAATGAATTTGTCGCTTGAAGACGTGCTGACCCAGAATAGCCGCATGGAAGCCGGCGAGAACTCCCAAGAGGACATCGACAATTACGCTAAAGAGTGGGCGGCAACCAATGAACAGGTGTGGACAAACTGGCTTAACCAAGCCAGAAGCACTGTCCGCTAAGGTTTTGTGAACGTCCGGGTAAAACAACCGTGGGGAGCGTGGAATTACCCTGCCTTCACTTACACATTGGACGTCTCCAGTCACTTCTCCCCAGTGCGAGAGCTGATAGGGGTATGTAAAATTGAGATTATAGCTACGAACCAGCCCCACCACCCCTGGATTCCGGCCTACGCCGGAATGACGGAGTGGACCCGCCTGGATTCCGGCCTACGCCGGAATGACGGAGTGGACCCGCCTGGATTCCGGCCTACGCCGGAATGACGGAGTGGACCCGCCTGGATTCCGGCCTGCGCCGGAATGACGGAATGGGCCCGCCTGGATTCCGGCCTGCGCCGGAATGACGGAATGGGCCCGCCCGGATTCCGGCCTACGCCGGAATGACGGAGTGGACCCGCCCGGATTCCGGCCTACGCCGGAATGACGGAGTGGACCCGCCTGGATTCCGGCCTACGCCGGAATGACGGAATGGGCCCGCCTGGATTCCGGCCTGCGCCGGAATGACGGAATGGGCCCGCTTGGATTCCGGCCTGCGCCGGAATGGCGGAATGGGCCCGCCTGGATTCCGGCCTACGCCGGAATGACGGAATGGGCCCGCCTGGATTCCGGCCTGCGCCGGAATGACGGAATGGGCCCGCTTGGATTCCGGCCTGCGCCGGAATGACGGAATGGGCCCGCCTGGATTCCGGCCTGCGCCGGAATGACGGAATGGGAGCGGTTTTGTATTTGAGCAAGCCTACCCTACTATGCGGTCTCACGTTCAACTGCGTAAAGTCCCAAATGAAATACATACCCCTGTCAGCGGTGCGAGAGAGAGGCTGATGGTTAGTGGTGACGGCCTTCGTGCCCATGAGCGCGATCATGTCCGCCAGTGTGCCCGTCATGATCGCCATCGTGGTGGTCTTCATGCAGGTCGGCTGCGGGCGTAGGTCGCGGCATCCGAAGGAACATCAGGATCACCGCGCCGGCCACGTACAACACCGCCGTGTAGTAGAACAGGTTATCGGTATTGAAGCCGTACAGCCAGCCGGCGATGATGGGCGACGCGGCGCTGAAAACAAACCGGGAGGTGGAAACCAAGCCCAGCGTCGTTGCTGCCGTCCCTTCGCGTACTATGTCCATCGCCGCAGCGGTCAAGATGGGTTGGTCGCTGAACAGGAAAATTCCCAAAGCGGCCAACAGCACAGTCATTACCGGCAGGCTATCGCCATAAGGAGCCATCAAAAAAGTTATCACCGCCAGGAAGGCCATACCCGGCACAAGCACCAGCTTTCGGCCTATCCGGTCCGAGATATAGCCCATAACCGGGCTGGTGAAGATTCCCACCAGAACAAGAAGACCGATTAACGAACCGCGGATGAACAGGTTTGAGAAATTTCCGTGCTCCGTGTTGGCGGTCAGTCCCAGTTCGTCCACCAAGTACAAGGGCAATATGGTGATAAACCCGATGTAGGCCATGCCGCGCAATCCGGCGACTATCGTAATGCCCCACATCCGGCCGTTGCGTATCAACAGTTTGGTTTCTTCAATCTGCCCGCGCATGGTGGAAACCGGCTGTGCTTCAGCAGCGGCTTGCGCCCTTTGGCCGATGTCTCGAAAAGCCCAGAAAACAAGAAAAGTCAGGAATATGGGGACGGCGGCGTAAATGGTAATCACCGCTTGCCAAGTCAGGCTAATCAGCAGAAGCCCTGTCAGCACCGGGCCGAGAACGTCCCCAATGTTGCCGCCAACGCCATGAAACGAAAGCACCGAGGCCCGACGATGGGAGAAGTGCGACGACAAGGCCGCCATTGCTGGCAAGTGCCAAAACGCCGCCGCGATGGCGACGATCGCCATGCCGGCCAGCAACAGCGCATAACCCAAAGGGTTCAAGGCGCTCTGCTCTCCGGCAGCTTGGGAGGCTTGGTTGGCAGCCAGCCAAGCGCTGCCCGGTACTTGCCAGCCTGCGGCAGCCATCAGCAGCCAACCGACCCCGAACAGCCCCATACACACGGCCATCACCCAGCCCCAGTAACGCCGCAAAGTGTCCGTTATCACCCCTCCGGGCAGGGACACTACGCCGGAGGCAATTTCCCGGGTGCTCTGGATGCTTGTAGCGGCGATGACGCTGCCGCCCAGGAGCAAGTCACGCACTTCCGGGAGTACAACGATGAAGCTCTGGGCGATCCAGTGGAACACTCCGTGGCCGCTGGTCAGGCCGCCGATGATGAATGCGGCGCCTCGCCGCACCCCGGTGCGTCCCTCCACCACTGCGGGCATCTGGTGGTGATGGTGTGCGTGTGCCATGCGTACCTCCGATGGCCGTGTTATATGACGTTAGTCAAATGCGCTGCCGGAATTCTGCGGCAACCTGGACAGGCCACTGCTGCGGACAAAACGGCCCCGTACTTTGGTCCATGTTAAAACTACCACAAACACCGCCGCCGACAGCAACACCACACTGGCCCCCGACGATGCGTCGGCGAGGTAGCTCAAATATATGCCGACCGTTCCGCAGATGGCGCCGATGCCAGTGGACAGGACAGTCATTTTACCGAAGCTGTTGGTAAGCAACCGAGCTATAACGGGAGGGATGACGACGGCGGCGGCGATCATCATTACGCCCAACACTTGCATGGAAACAACGATGGTGCTTGCCAACAGCAGCGAGAACAGTGTGTCAACCCATCCCGTGGGCACACCATAGAATTGGGCAACTTCGGTATCAAAGGTGGCAAACAGGAAAAGTTTGTAGGCGACAAAAAAAACCGCGCCAACGATGCAGGTCACAACGATTATCGCGATTAGTTCCGCCGCTTGAACACCCAGCACGTTGCCCCACAAATATGACTCCAAGTTGACCCTGAACCCGTGATTCATGCTGATGATAGCAATACCTACGGCAAAGCTTGCAGTGGTTATGATACCGATGGCGGCATCGGACCCTATAGGGTTTTTGCGGGTGGTCCACGTGACAAGCAGCGCCGAAAGGAAGCCCCACGCAGTGGCCCCTATGAAAAAATTGACGGACATCACCCAACTGACCACTGCACCTCCGAAGATGGCATGGGAAAGGCCGTGGCCGATATAGGCCATACCCCGGAGCACTATGTAAATACCCATCAAGCCGCATAACCCGCCAACCAGTCCGGCGGCTATGATGGCCCGCACAAAGAAACCGTATTCGAAAGGCTCCAGCAAGGCTAACAATCTCCCGCCGCAGCCGGGCTGGCGTGGTGGTGGTGAGCCAGGGACCGGTCAGGCGCGGGATGGTTGTGCGGGACCACAGGGCCGCGGTGGCTATCGTCCTGCACCGTGGCAACCGGCTCTTTGCCTCCGAACCAGAAGTGGGCGCTCTCCGCCACCAGAGTCATCCCTTGATATTGGATAACCGGCATTTCCGCCCCATACACCTCAAAGAGAATGTGAGGCACGATCACTTGGTGAGGCGGGCCGTCTGCGACGATAGACCCGTTCAAGCAGACGATGCGCGGCAGATGCACCGCCACCGCGTTTATCTCATGGGTGGTCAGTATGATGGTGACACCGGCGTGGTTGAGGTCGTGAAGCAGGTGCATCACGTCGTCCCGCGTCTTTACGTCAACCCCGGACGTAGGCTCATCCAACAGGAGCAACTCCGGGTTGCTGACCAGGGCCCGCGCCAGGAAGACCCTTTGCTGTTGCCCCCCCGACAACTCGCGGATGTGCCGCTTGGCCAAGCCCCCGATCCCCAACCGCTCCATCATATCGAAGGCCAATTCCCGTTCCTGCTTACGGAACCAAGGGAACAGGGCGTTCGACATGGTGCGCCCCATCATCACCGCTTCCTCAACGGTGACCGGGAAGTTCCAGTCGATGGTTTCCAGTTGGGGCACGTAGCCAGCCCGGTTGCGGCGTCCTTTGGCCGGTTTGTCGTGCAAGCGCACTTCGCCGGCCATTATGTCAACGGCGCCCAGTATTGTGCGGAGCAGCGTGGTCTTGCCCGACCCGCTGGGTCCCAGAAGGGCGACGAAATCGCCGGGCATCACCTTGAGGTCAATGTCCCGGACGACGGGCGAGCCGGCGTAACCGGCGGTTACCCGTCGAAATTCAACCACAGGGCCAGCGTCGGGATCGGGCCGGTGAAGGTGCGCTAATTCTGGCGGATGCAGCATTTCAACTATTGGGCGGCGGTGAACTCCGCCGGCCTCTTTAGAGTATCAGTAAGTATCGGGCCGTCATGGATAGACGGCGCCCGATTCGCCGTCGAACACCAGGCTGGAATCGAACCCATCCAGTGCGGAAGCATCGCCTCCAAGAGCCGGGATGATGATTCTCAGGTTTTTCACCTCCAGGCCCAAGTAACTGTGCAACGGGTCTCCGGGAACGCCGGGAAGATCATCGTCGCTAAGCTCGTCGATGTACTCTACGCCAGCCTCTGCGGCAATAGTCTTCATCACGTCACTGGGGAACACTTCCGATCCGAAAACGGCCGGGACCCCTTCCGCACTTATTTGCTTGATCAGGGCAATCACCTCGCGCGCCGACGGCTCGGAAAAATCCGCCGGTTGAGCCGCCCCGATGACGGTGAAGCCGTACCGGTCGGCGAAGTAAGCCCACGAGTCGTGGTACGTCAGCAGTTTACGATTTTCAACCGGGACTCCGGCCACCATGGACTTTATGGTCTCGTCCAACTGCCGGATGCGCTTCTCGAAGGCGGTGTAGTTGGCTGCGTAGTAACCGGCGTTGGCAGGGTCCCGGGCCGACAAATTCTGGCTGACGATTTCTGCGTAGCGAAGGGCTAGAATAGGATCGGGCCACAAGTGAGGATTGGGGTGACCTCCCTCCTCGGGGAATGAAAAATCGAACCGCCACTCGTCACTGGTAATAGTTTGGTCGCCCAATTTCACGATTGTCGCGTTCGGCTTCAGGTTGGCCCTCGCCAACTCCAACGTCGGTTCTTCCAAAAAAAGGCCGTTCAAGAAAATCAGGTCGGCGTTGGACAGGGTAGCCGCCACCGAAGGGGCAGGCTCAAAAGTGTGCGAGTTGACCCCTTCGGGCACTACGCCCTGCAAGTCGATACGAGCACCGCCGATGTTTTCAACAATACTGGTAATGGGCGAAACGGTAGACACCACGTTAAGAGCGTTGGTCGATTCCTTTGACTCGGCAAGGCCGGGATCTCCTTCGTTTGAGCTTGCGCAGGCCAGCGCAGCCGTTATGGCCGCGACCGCCGCCAAGGTTATCAGCGCCAGACGCAACTTAAGGCCGTTCTCTCCTTTCGCATGGCGAAGCCGGCGCCCAGCTTTGAGTTATCCTGATGCGCCTGGTGTGCATTTTGAGCATTTTCCTCTGATCGTAAGATTATCCAAATCTGGGGAAAACCCGAATTCAAGCGAAAGCCGCTGGCTGAATTCCCCCAGGTAGTCCGGGCTGAGCGTGTATACGTCATCGCATCCGGAGCAGACCAAGTGGTGATGCGGGTTATGATGGTCGATCAACTCAAAGTGCAGCTTGTTGCCGATGACTACTTCGGTCACAACGCCGACCCGCTTCAAGAATTGCAAAGTGCGGTACACGGTGGCCAAGTCAACGTAGGGGTGCTGGACCTTTGCCAAGGTCCACACTTCGTCGGCGCCTATGTGACCGGGCCGACTGGCAACTATATCCAGCACTGAAAGACGCTGCGGCGTCATCCGGTAGCCTTGCTCACGCAGTTGTTCGACGGCTGTTTGGTGGCCGGACATTCCCTGACCCCTGACAGCAGGTTATTGCAACTGTTCGCCGTTGCAAATAATAGCATATAGTGACGAGGTGTCAATCGCCCGAGCCAACGCCCAACCCGGCCGGATTGACCACCCGCCCGCGGCCGCCGCGCCTTAACTTCAGGAATCCTCGGCGAATCACCATATGCCATATCAGGTGCATACCGTCACCTGTACGTCCACCCTGAAGTGGAATCGGTATCCGCATAGGACACCCAGGTTTGCTAAGAAAACCGGTATGGTGTGTGTATACAGAACCTACTATAGTGCATTGCGAACCCATCCAAAGCCGCTTTCAACCGGGCTGATATTCTCATCGCGTTTCTTCCAGCTTGACAATATCAATCCTTCCCGTTAACTTACCGTATGCTCAAATAAGCCCAAATCGGACTCGTTTGAGCCGGAAGGTTGGGAAAACGTATGATGGAAAGCAGTACGAATCATCCTAAAAATGGTCCTCCCTCACCCGGAGGGTTCTTAGTGAATGACGAGGATCGAACCTCCATTACCCCGCCGCGACCTCTGTTCCTGCGGCGGCTGAACTATTACTTCCCCTGCAACCCTTAGCTGGCCTGAGTACAACCGCATAGATCTTGGCGGGTCGCCGCTAGGTTGACCCCTCAGTTCCATCCCCTTCCCTGAATTCCTTAAACGCTGACTGGACAGTCTTAACTACTGTTGCCTGTCCTCAAAAGCGTCGCACGGAATGGAACTGCAACCCCAACCAAGCCCATTCCCTGATACATGCGTGCCTGTAAATAGACACGCGCCCCTTAAGAAACTTATGCAGCGGGCAACGCGCCCGCTTCAATTTTCGCCGCTGCAAGCGCGATCGATCCAGGTGAGGTGTGGGTGACCGAGTTTAGACCCGGGATGCAACCGCCTGTGTGGACGTTCCCCGGCACAAATGGGACCGGCCAAAGGTAAGGCGGATCAACCGGTGTCCAAGTCTCGAGTTCAATCAAACACCAGGAGTTACCACATGTACCAACGCAGCAGCACCATGGTGCCAAAGAACCTCTATAAGGAACAGTACTCACCAGAATTCGCGGGCCGGTGGGACGAATTGATTAACTGGCAGCGGAGAGCTGAGACGGAAAACAATTTCTTTCAAGAGATTCTGAGGGAACACGGAGCCGAGAAAGTATTGGACATTGCCTGCGGCACAGGGTTTCACACGGTTACCCTGAACGCTGACGGGTTTGACGTAACCGGCGCGGACGGCGCCCCCAACATGCTGGCCAAAGCCAAAGAAAACGCCGCGCGGTTTGGCCTGAAGAACGTTCGATTGGTGGAGGCGGAGTGGACCACCCTTACGAAGTCATTCCCGGGAGAGAAGTTCGACGCCATAATCTGCTTGGGTAACGCTTTCACCCATCTGTTCGAGGAGACCGACCGGATCAAGGCCTTGAACGAGATATACCAACTTCTGAACGACGACGGCATCGCCATTATCGACCAGCGGAATTACGATGCCATTCTGGACAACGGCTTCCACAGCAAGCACCAGTCGTATTACTTGGGAGAGACGGTCAACGTCAGGCCTGAAGAATTGAGCGACGAGGCCGTTAAGCTGCGTTACGAGTACGCCGACGGTGAAGTCCATTTCCTCACCCTATGCCCCATCAGGCAGGGTTATGTTACCGACTTGCTGGAGAGCGTCGGCTTCAACCAAGTGGACCTGTACGGCGACTTTCAAGCGGAGTACGATTTTTATGGGCCGGACTTCGTCATACAAGTGGCAAAGAAGTAAGCTCCGCCTCTAGTAGTACAGCCGCAGATCAATGGATATGGAACTTCCTACCGTGCGCCAGAGTCGCTTCGAATCTAAACCAGATCCAGGGTGGAATCTACATTTCTGGAGCACTTAGAAGCGGCTTTGTCACACTGACCGAGTATCTCCCTTGATTACCAGTACCTTCCTTGATTGAAGGACGCAACTGCAACGTCGCGAAACCTCGTTCTTGGAAGGTACCTCTCACATTGGCTTTAGTTTAATCGCCGAAAAGAATCGTTTTTTTGGAATACTTTGAGGGAGCCAAAAATGACCAGCCAGTTCACTGAGCAAGAAACCGAGTCATACTACGACGCGGAAGACGTTATCTACAGGTCTGTCTGGGACGAGGACGGCAGCGTCCACTGGGGTTTCTTCGATGAAACCACTGGCCCCGACTTCCTTAGCGCCTGTGAAAAACTGAATAGAATGATGGTCGAAAAAGGCTGCATCGACCAAACATCCAAAGTTCTTGACTTGGGATGCGGCAACGGGACCATAGCCATATGGGTGGCCAAGGAAACGGGCGGGAAAGTTACCGGCATCGACCTCAGCGGAGTCCGGGTTGCCAACGCCCAAGCCAAACGGGCCAGCCTGAGCCTGGAATTGCAGGACCGATCGGCGTTCGAAAAGGCCTCTGCCGCTGACCTGCCCTTCCCGGATGGAGTGTTCAGCCATGTGTGGAGCCAAGCGGTGATTTACCACGTACCCGACAAGCGTACCGTGCTGAAGGAAGTCTACCGGGTGTTGGCGGACGGCGGCATCATGGTATTCGACGACCTTGTCAGGCCCAAGCGGGACATCAGTCCGGAAGCCCAAACCTACGTATATGACCGGCTGCTGTTCGACACCGAATTCACCTTGGAGTCCTACCAGCAAGCGCTGAAGGACCAGGGCTTTGAGGTGCTGGAGGCACTGGACCTGTCCCGGCACCTGAAGCAAAGTTACCTTTGCCTTTCCGAGCGCACTCCGAAGAATGACACTTCAGACGCCGCCGAGCATTATGAGTGGCTTGCCAAGGCCTATATGGAAACTGCGGCCGCAGTCGACAAGAACGAGGTCGGGTGGGCCCTGTTCGTCTGCCGGAAATAACTATCCTGTAAACTCCATCCTTTCCGGATAGGGTTGAAGTGAGAGCGCTGTTGCAAGAAGAAAGCCATCGGCGCGTCCAATGGGTGTACTCCTCCACCAGCAACCGGGAGTTGGAGGAGAGGTATGACCAATGGGCCTCCGAATACGACAAGGACCTGGCCGAAGAGTTCGAGTGGAACGCCCCCAGGACGGCCGTGGACCTGTTGGCCAAGCACGTTCCCACTGAAGCTAAGATTCTCGACGCGGGGGCTGGTACCGGACTGGTGGGCGAATGCTTGGCCCGGTTGGGCTACCGGGACCTGTACGCCATGGACCTGTCCTTAGGTATGCTGGAGGAAGCCCGCCGCAAAGACCTCTACAAGGACTTCTACCAGATGACCCTTGGCGAAGAGTTGGGGTTCGAGACCAACTCTTTCGACTCGGTAATCAGCGTGGGAGTGTTTACGACCGGGCACGCCCCGGCCCACGCCTTCGATGAACTGGCACGGGTCACCAAGCCGGACGGGATCGTCGTTTTCAGTTTGCGCGTGGACCTTTATGAAGAAGGCGGGTTCAAGGAATATCAAGCAGGCTTGGAAGAAGCGGGCAGGTGGAAGCTGGCTGAACTATCGGAACCGTTCCAGCCACTCCCCAAGGGAGAGCCGGAGGTTATCCATCGTATATGGGCTTACCAAGTAACCTCATAAGGCTAAACTAAAACCAAGGTGGGATGTACAGAATATCTCAACTTGCCTCGGATTTCCCCATGACCATTCGGTTTTCAGTTTGGCGTTAGTTTAGTCCAGACAGGGACGGCGTCATCAGGCCATAGATCGTCTGTCATGATGAGTCCCATTTGACCCTTCCGGCTTTCATGTGCGACTGTAGCACCAGGCCCGGGTGCTGACGCCGCGGTTGCGGCGGCAAAGGCTGGTTGCATCCGGTCGGCTCACGATAAACTTCAAACGGCTTGACATGCCGGTCCACATTGACTTGCGGCCCGGCGTGATCTTCTTATTTCCTGCCAGCAGTAATGCGAATTACTACAGACCGCTTGTTGCTCCGGGACTTTTTGGCTACCGACTGGGCGGAGACGCTGGCCTATCAGCGCGATCCCAGATACCTCCGTTTTTACCCTTGGACCGACCGCGCCGAGGCCGAGGTCAAGGATTTCATCCAAGGTTTTATAGACCAGCAGGACGAGCGGCCCCGGCGTAAATTCCAGCTTGCCATAGTCCTCTCCGAAAGCGGTAAGCTTATAGGCAACTGCGGGATACGGCTCAAGCAAGACAACGACCGGGAGGCTGACATAGGGTTCGAGCTGTCGCCGGAGTTCTGGGGCAGAGGCTTCGCCACCGAAGCCGGAAATGCCATGGTTGAGTTCGGATTCAGTGAGTTGAAGCTCCATCGTATTTCGTCCTGGTGTATTGCAGACAACGCGGCGTCGGGCCGGGTCCTGGAAAAGCTGGGTCTGCGCCTCGAAGGGCAGTTACGTCAGAACGAGTATTTCAAGAGTCGTTGGTGGGACACTCTTCTGTACGGGCTGCTCGCCCAAGATTGGAGGGCATCCGGCAACCTGCGGTAACCTTCCCAATTGTGATAGGCTTGGGCCATTCGATGCTGAGGACGCCGTAAGGAGACAGCCATGGACCTGGTAATTCGAAATGTCAGGCTAATCGACGGGACAGAGGCCGCTCCGCTGCCGGCGGTGAGCTTGGAAGTATCGGGCGGGGTGATAAGCTGGATTGGAGAGGAATCGGCCCGGCCAAAACGGGCGTTGCACCAGGAGGATATCAACGGGCAAGGCTTGACCCTGATACCCGGGTTAATCGATTGCCACGAGCACTTCACGGGCGACGGCGGCATGGACGTCATGGAACGCCTGCTGAACGATACTCACGAGGAATTCACGCTTAAAGCTGTGGGCAACTGCCGCCGGGCACTCATGTCGGGGGTTACTTCGGCGAGGGACGTTGGGGCCCGTTACGCCATCAACATCGGAATCGCCCGCCAAGCTGCCGCCGGGGCGATTCTGGGGCCGCGGATAATAGCCTCCGGTGAGTGGTTCCAGTTCCCGGGGACTTGGCCCGCCGGGCTGACCCGGGGAACGGAAACACCTGAGGAGCTGCTGGAAGGCATCCAGGATATGATCGAAAAGGGCGCCGGTCTCATCAAGGTAGGCGCTACCGGATTCCGCGACGACGGTGAGCAATTCGCCAGCATGAGCCGCGAAGGGTTGAACGTCGCGGTGCGAGCGTCACACGAGGCCGGGTTGAAAATCGCCGCCCACTGCCACGGGTTCGAAGGCACTCGTTTGGCGGTCGAGGCCGGAATCGACTCCATCGAGCACGGCACCTACGTGGACGAGCCTACGGTACAACTCATGGCGCAAATGGGCACTTACATGGTGCCCACCATGTCGACATGGGATGCCAGAGCGCGTCTGGCGACGCAGCTGGGGTGGTCGCACGACCAAATGGCGGAAATCTATGATCGCAAGGAAAATTCCATCGCCAGCTTTCAGCGCGCCCTGCGAGCGGGCGTCCGCATAGCCACCGGCACCGACGCGGGCGGCTCCCCGGCCCGCCACGGCTTTGTGGCCCGGGAGATCGAGTTGATGGTAGAAAACGGGATGACTCCTCAGACCGCGCTGGAAGCGTCTACCCGGGTTGCCGCCGACCTCCTGGGCATCCAGGACCAAGCGGGCACCATCGAGGTCGGGAAGCAAGCCGACATGGTGCTCATAGACGGGGACCCGCTGTCCGACCCGGGAGCTCTCAGAAACATCTGGGCCGTATTCCAAAGCGGAAGAAGAATTCGTTAAGGACTCGTCAATGAACAAGCAAGACATACCGTTCCTTACGGCAGCCGCGCTTTCCAAGCTGATTGAGACCGGCGACGTCTCGCCGGTGGAGGCGACGGAAGCCTACCTTGACCGCATCGAGCAGGTTGACAGCAAGCTGAATTCCTACATAACCGTGTTGCGGGATGCGGCGTTGCAAGAGGCCCGCCAAGCCGAAGAGGACATAAGGGCGGGCCGATACCTCGGGCCGCTCCACGGCGTGCCCGTCGCTGTCAAGGACCAGTGTTATACGAAAGGGGTCCGCACCACCGGCGGGTCAACCATTCTTTGGGACTTTGTTCCCGATGAGGACGCCACGGTGGTATCGGGCCTGAAGAACGCAGGCGCAGTGCTGCTGGGGAAGCTGAACCTGAGCGAGTTTGCGTTGGGAGACAGCTTCTACCACCCCGGCGGCACTCCCCACAACCCGTGGGACCTCACCAGAAACCCTGGCATCTCCTCCAGCGGGTCGGCCGCAGCCACTGCGGCGTTCCTGTGCGCCGCTTCCTTGGGGGAAGACACGGGCGGCTCCATCCGTATCCCGGCAGCTTGGAGCGGGCTGGTCGGGTTGAGGCCTACGTGGGGCTTGGTGAGCAGGTACGGTGTCCTTCCAGCCTGCTGGTCAATGGACACGGTGGGGCCCATTACCCGGACGGTGGAGGACTGCGCCATCACCCTGCAAGCAATCGCTGGGTACGACCCCAAGGACGCTTATTCCCGCAACGCTCCTGTGCCCGACTACCGCGCTGCCCTTGACGGCGGCATCACTAACCTCAGGGTTGGGGTGATCAAAGAGAAGGTGTACGGTGACGACGTTGACACGGAAGTACGAGACGCCGTAATCGCCTCGGTTGGAGCGTTGGGCGAGTTAGGGGCGTCGGTGGAGGAAGTATCCCTCCCCTTGATCGAAGCGGGCGGCGTGGCCTCCAAGGGGCTGACTGACATGGAGGCTGCCGCTGTCCACTACGAAAACCTGAAAAGCCGCCCCGGCGACTACGACTACAACTCCAGGGTGAGGCTTCTGACCGCTATCCTTACCCCCGCTCAAATGTATACCAAGGCGCAAAAGATTCGCGAGTTGCTTAGACGGCAGATTCTGGAGCTGCTGGAAAACGTAGACGTGCTGGTCTTGCCCTCATCGCCCGGTGCAGCCCCCAAGATAGCCGACTCGCCCGGCATCAGGAGCCAGGCAGACGCCCAGAGAGGCATATCCGGCGTCAGGAGCTTCACGGGCCCCTTCAACCTAGCCGGAGTCCCCGCCATATCGGTCCCCTGCGGATTCACGTCCGAAGACCTCCCCATATCCCTCCAAATCGCCGGCCGCCCCTTTGATGACGCCACCGTCATGAAAGTGGCCCACGCCTACGAACAGAGCACCACCTGGCATCTGCGCAGGCCGCCGATTTAGGAGTTACTGTTCAAGCCTCCCACGGTTTCGTCCGTGGGGGGCGGTAGGGGCCGGCCACGGCCGCATCATATTCCGCCACATGATGCCCAATTGCCTTGCCCTGTATATCGTGATGGTCACGGTCTTTCTGGGGATAGCCATAGTCGCAGAGGCGACGCTGAGCTTCCTCGGCGTCGGCGTTCCCCCCGACGTAGCTTCGTGGGGCGGCATGTTGCGCGGCGCGGCGCAAACCTACGTGCGCTTGGCGCCATGGCTGGGCGTGTTCCCGGGGTTGGCGATTGGCATAGTGGTGTTTGCCTGGAACCTGCTGGGTGACGCACTGCGGGACGTTCTGGACCCAAGGCTTAGGGGGACCGGCTAAAATACGGTTTCTATCCCCCTTGCTCGAGCAATGAGCAGGGTATCGGTTCAGCCTATGTTGTGTCTGGACCGATACCCTTCCTGACGTCCGTAAGATCGCTTGTCTTGCTCCCTGACGGCGGCCACTGCTGCACATATTTATTGCGAGCAAGCGAACGCCTGCTCATCACCTCAACAACATAAAGGTTGAGAGCGGCAGACTCACGATGCGAGGGTCGTCAACCTCTCCGGAGTCGTCCTGGGTTATCAGCAGACCAAAAGAAGCGTTGTTGACCGACTTATCCAGGAAAGAGCGGATGCCTAAAGTGTCGCGCAAAGGGTCTATCCTGCGTTGATATTTGATTTCCACGGGTACACGCTGGGCTCCGATGGTTAGCACAAAATCTACTTCACGGTCCGTTCCCCGTTCGGGAAAGTGCGCGATATCCAAGCCGTGAATCGTCGAGGCAACCGACCCGAAGATACTTTCCGCCAGATGACCTGCCAGCGTTGTGAGTTCCGGCTGCACCGCGAGTTCTTCCGATGTGAGAGGCACCTGCTCCTGAAGCCAACTGGCGCGCAAGCCGTGGTCCACCAAGCAAAGCTTGGAACTCCCTCGCTTCCTTTTAAGCCGTATTTCAAGGGGCGGAATCAACCGGACCAGAAGTGTATCGTCAAGAAACCGCAGGTATTGACCCACTCGTTGGCCGCCTATATTGGCGGCCAGAGACAACCGAGCCTCTTCAGCGAGCATGGTGACTGTCGGCGTCTGCCCTGCGTAGCGGCACACCAAGCGAAAAAGCTCTTCTAACAGTGGAGCATCACGCTTCCGCCCGCGATTACCAAGCCGGAGGTCATGTTGAATAACACGCTTTATCACCGTTTCGTTCAACTGATCCGCAAGCAAGGGCCAGTCTTCATCTCTTAGCCTGTGGACAATGGGATAGCCTCCCCGCTCTGAAAAATGCCGGAATGCTTCTTGACGAAACATTGAATTTTTCAGACCGTGTGCCCGCAGTTCCTGCCAGAATTCCTTACTAATCAAAGAACTAATGCCATTGTCACGCAGGAACGGCTCTACTAGGTTAATTTCTCGCAATGCCCCGATTTCGGTCAGCGAAAGCACTCCCGCTTCCACTGTGTTGATGCGCCCGGCCAAGCTATCCCGGCCCATTTCAATTCTCAAAGCGGAACTGCCCGTGACAACGACCTTGACCGAAGTGTTATCCACCAGCGACTTGAGTTGCGTATCCCAACCTTCCAGGTTCTGCACTTCGTCAAAAAAGAGATATGCTTTCCGGCCGTCTTGCGCGAGAGAGTTAAAACTCTTTTCGGTTATATTTTTCTGGAACCAGTCCGAAATGGTCAGAATCGGCTCTTGAATCCCCCTTAGCGACGCCAGTTCATCGAACTGCACTCGGAGGATGCAGCTAGGAGGCACTCCTTCTTCCAACAAATCTGCGATGATTTGAAACTGGGCAGTCGTTTTACCTACTTGACGGGGACCTCGCACTACAACGATCGGGGCGATGTCAGTGTCCAAGCGACGACGGATCTGCTGTACTAAGTGGCGGCGAGTCCTAGGCTGCAGGGGCATTGCGTCACCGATCCACCAAGGGTTCATACGGTGAATGTCTGCGTGCAGCCGTGCAGGAAACGAAGCGTCAAACAATGGTGACGGCTGTACATTCATCACACTGGCCTCCTTCCATTTTCTGCTGAGCCCTGTAAACAAACCCGCTTCGCCAAGTTGAGCCTAATTCACCACCAACCCCGTCCCCATTTTCGTCAGTGTCTCGCATTCACCGGCGGTGACCAGTACGGTGTCCCCCACGGCCATCGCGAGCTTGCGCTCCCAGTCCAGCAGGATCATGTGCATGAAGATGACCGTGTTGGGCTGCAACACCACCGGGTTGTCCTTGTAAATCATGGGCCAGTCCATCCACGTCGGCGGGTACAGAGCGCCCAGGCTGTAGCCGCAGGCGTTGAGCCGGTGATCGCCGAAGCCGGAACGGTCCAGGGACGCGGCGTGAGCGGCGAAAATATCGCCGAAGGTGGAGCCAGGGCGGGCGGCGTCCTTGCAGGCTTGGAGCGCGTCGCAGCAGGCGGCGTGCATGGCAAGCTGCTGCTCGGTAGGTTCTCCGGTCAGGATCGTTCGCATCAGACAGGAATGGTATTGACGGTAAGTGCCTCCGAATTCCAGTTGCAGTTGGTCGTTGTCCCCCAATGTGCGGTAGCCGGAAAAATTCCTCACCATCAGCGCGTTCTCCCCGGACCCTATGATGAACCGGGAGGCCGGGTAGTCGCCCCCGCCCCGGAAGACCGCCGATTGCATCCCTGTCAGGACTTCCTCCTCCGGCGTGCCCGCCTTGGCCAGTCGTTGCGCCGCCGCCAGGGCGTCATCGGCCAAAGCCGCCGCCTTGCGGATGTATTCCAACTCTGCGTCGCTCTTGACCAGCCTCAAGCGGCTGACCAACTCCGAACTGTCCTCGTACTCGCAGCGGCCTTCTATAGCGGCCCTGACGTACTCCCAGCGCTTGCCGGTCAGGCACCACGCCTCCAACTCCACTCCCAAGCGGCGGCCTCCACATTCTTGCTCTTCCAGGATTTGCCAAAGGTCCTGGCCCGGGTTGCTGTCGGCGCTGTCCACCCAAATACGGATGTCGTCAATGACCGAGGTCAGCCGGGCTTGACGCAGGTCGGCTGACCGGGTCAACAGGATGAGCTTGCCGTCGGCTCCCAGATACAGGCATTGGAACTGGGAGTAGCCAGTGGTATCGTACCCGGTCAGGTAGTACATGCTTTCCTGCCGGAAAATGAGCAAGGCCCTCAACCCGGCGGCCTGCAATTCGGCCACAACTTTCTCTCTGCGGGAGGCCAATTCTTGTTCAGTGAAATGTACTGGCATTTCGCTCCTTCTACCGCCTGTCGTAAGGACGACTCTGCATTTGAGTTCAGTGAGACGATTCGTTAATTCTAACACCGCAGGATGACGCCAAGGCTTGTATAATCCGGTGAGACATAACCCCGCAAGCTAGACTGCGACAAAACCGGAGGTGTCGTATGGCAACAATAAATTCGGTGCTGGGGCCGTTGGATACCGCAGACTTGGGGTTCACTTTGCCCCATGAACACCTGATCGATTCGTCCGCCGGCATCCGGCACACCTATTACGAATTGGAATTCCGCGACCAAGCCTTGGACATGGCCTTGGAGTCCTTTACCGAGGCCAAGAACGGAGGCATTGACACCGTGGTGGAAGTTTCCCCCTTGGACTTGGGGCGGGACGTTGTGCTGATGAAAGAGGTTTCGGAACGAACGGGGGTGCAGTTCATTTGCTGCACCGGCTGCTGGCTGGACGTGCCGCGGAGCTTCTGGGGGCGGGACAAGGACTTCATCGCTGACCTTTGGGTGCGGGAGATCGAACAAGGCATTGAGGGGACGGGAATAAAGGCCGGCATCATCAAGGTAGCCACCAGCGACCCGATAACTGAACAGGAGGAGTTGATGCTGCGGGCCTCGGCCAGGACCCACCTGCGGACCGGCGTTCCCATCACTACTCACACGCCGCCGGAGTCCAGGATAGGCGAAGAGCAGGTGCGAATCCTGAAAGAGGAAGGTGTAGAACCCCACAACGTATACGTGGGACACATCAACCACACCCTTGACCCCGACTACCACCGGGAGTTGGCCCGATTGGGCGTCTGGCTGGGCTGGGACGTAAACAATCCTTTCGGCCGCCCCCATTTGCCTCCGTGGCAGGAAAGGACCGACTACCTGAAAGAACGACTAGACGAGGGCTTGGCCTCCAACATGATGCTTTCCCACGATTGGAACATCGTGCTGTCCCGCTTGGGTTCGCCGGGGATGCCCTCCAGGGAGCAGAACCCCGACGGTTACCTTTGGCTCAGCCGTGCCGTTATTCCAAGGCTGACAGAGTCGGGAGTGCCTGGAAACGTCATCGACAGGATGATGATCGAGAACCCCAGGAGGTACTTCGAGGGTGTGCGCCCGTCGGACTGACGGGCGCTTTCGCAAGAGGTTGTCCATGCCGCTAGGTACGGGGCAGGCACAAGTCGCTGCCCGTACAGATATGTTCAAGTAAAATCCAATCATCCTGATGTCACAGATGTCCGAATTGCGGCCCTGCGGACCCTGTGATACTCTCGAGCGTGTTATGAGAATACCGATTACGATGTGCCACGGAATCCGCCCCACCGCAGCCGGCGCCCTCAGTCATCCCTTGACGGAAGAACGGTTCGACCTGCTGATGAGAATGGCCGCGGAGATGGGGTTTCATTCCATCAATTACGACCAACTCGCCGCTTGGCGGGATGGGACGGCCAGCCTGCCGGAGCGGCCAATAATGATCGACTTCGATCATCCGGTCGTCTCGATGCGGCGGGAGGTGTACGAGACGTTGGAGCGCTACGGGTTCAAGGGGAACCTGTTCATCTACACCTCGCCCTACGACCCGGACTATCCCCGCCCGCTGGCGTTGGCCCAAGTCCCTGAGCACATGCCTTGGTCGGAAGTCAGGGAACTTCGGGGCCTCGGCTGGCATATCGGCGCCCACACCATCAGCCATCCCAACCTGTCCAACCTGGCCGCAGAGGACCCGGAAGGAGAGGTGTTGCGGGAAGAATTGGACCGGTGCAACCGGGTAATCGAAGAAAACCTTGGATTTGTTCCGCAGGACTTCGCTTTTACTGGCACCAGTTGGAGCAGCGCCGCCGAGACCGAGGTCAAGAAAAGGTACCGGTTTGGGCGGCTGTGGATCGTCGGCTCCGAATACGAGGCCGACGGGAAACCCATACGCTACGCCGCACTGGCGGGGTCAACGGAACCTGACGAGGCCGACGGCGGCCCGCCCAACAGCACACGGTATATCACTGAACATACCGACCCCCATCGCCTGCCCTCGATGGAGCTTCAGGCCCTAATCAACGACCCGGATGCCTTTCGCCGGTACTTGGAAGGCGCGCTCGAAGATTAAAGTCGTTGGCCCTAATCCGTTAGCAGGGAGTTGCCGTTATGACGCCCGGCAGATTCAACTTAGTGAGTCAAGTAAGCCGAGTCCCTTCAATGACCGTTCCGCTTGATGCGGAGCAGCGGCTCAGGTTCGAGCGCTTGATGGAAGAGTCGGTAATGATCGACCTTCATCAGCATCCGATGGTCCTGCCGGAGGACTTCAACCAATATTGGGAATACCTCCGAAGCGACAGCTACGTGTGGGGTTACGACGCGGTCCGGGAAGGCGGCTTTACCGCCGTGGGAACAGCCAACGTCTTTCGCGGCATGTTGCACACCAGCGAGATGTCCTTCATACGCTTTTCCGACCTGCTGGACGAGATCAGCATGATGATTTCGGATATTTCCCGGCATGACGACGTGCTCCGGGTCAACAACGCGTCCGAGATCGAGTCGGCCAAGCACCAGGGCAAGGTAGGATTCCTACCCACGGTGGAACACCTCGCCATCGGCAACGAGCTGAACCGGGTGGACGTGCTCTATAACGCGGGAATCCGGTTGGCGGGCCTCACTTACAGCCGCAAGGCCTACATCGGCGACGGCATCTTCGAACGCAACGACGGGGGACTCAGCGAGTTCGGGGTGGAAGTCGTCCAACGAATGAACGAACTGGGGATGGTTGTCGACGTGTCCCACGCGTCGTTCCGCACCGCCATGGACGCCATCGAAGCATCCAACACCCCGGTGACCTTCAGTCACGACGGTTCCTACACGCTGGCCAGCGATAGCTTGCAAGCCCGCAGGTTGAGGAAGGACGAAGAATTGCTGGCCTGCGCCAGAAAGGGCGGCGTTATCGGGATCACGGCGGTACCCAACCGGCTGAGCAACGACCCGGAGCAAAGCATAGAGTGCGTGTTGGACCATTACGACTACATGGTCCGACTGGTGGGCATTGACCACGTAGC
Organism: Dehalococcoidia bacterium; assembly: GCA_965261795.1. GTDB lineage: Bacteria > Chloroflexota > Dehalococcoidia > Lucifugimonadales > UBA3495 > CBDCFV01. The sequence goes on along the minus strand of OZ253476.1, from coordinate 1,583,236 downwards.
CATCGGCACCGACACCAGCATCGGCGACATGGTGGGGGTGGGCCAAGTGGTAATGGGCCGCACCGGCCCTACCCCCGCGCCGTATCTCAACGGCTTGGAGTCCCCGGCCGACGGCAAGAACATCGTCCGGGGCCTCATAGCCCGCGGCTACTCCGACGAGGACGTGAAAAAGATAGCTGGCGGCAACGCGCTGGCGTTCTTCCGGCGGATTATGGGGTGAGTAACGGGTTGCGGTTTTAGCAAGCACTCCAAGCCTTAATTCTGAGACGCCGCCGCTTTGATTGGCGGCGTTTTCTTCTGCACACCGATAGACCACGCCCCGACGCCGGTTATGCCCCACATCTTTGGTAGTCCTACCTCCCCCACTACCTGCGCCCCCAAATCGCAATAGCCTAATCACGTTAGTCCTCTAGCTGCGCGCGTCCCGCCGTGTACCTCAATTCCCCGAAACGGCAAGCTTATCTCGACCGCATCTCTAACCCATTCAGATTGGAATGGCACGGGATCTAAGTCCGAATGACGAATTATATTGCCTGAATCTCCGACTTCCGTCGTTCGGCATTTGATGAAACCAAGAGCTGGCTCCGCTTTTCGGTGGTGAATAGACGAATTACATATATTATTACCATTATTATTCCATAAAGTATTACTATTGTACTTGTATTATCTATGGAGTATACTCTACCAACTTCAATACATTGTGATTTCCGTTTCACATATATATAAATCAAAATATTATTACTAGAAATACTCATAAAGATATTATTACTACGAAGTCCATCGACATAATAGTTCTGAGCACGTCGACACCGTATATCCAGGCTTATGAAGAGTGTGCCGTGACTCTCTGGTTACATAGCTCAGGATTCTCAAATCTAAGGAGGCTCCTCCATGAGGTACCAGTGGTTCAAGCATTTCAAGGTGCTGTTGTTCACGCCCCTGGTGATCGTTTTCCTTTTCGCGGCGGGATGTGGAGGAGCAACTGACCCGGAGGTGGCCCCGGAGGCCGTCTCCACCAAACCGCCTGCAGCTATGGAGAAACCTGAAGCCGCTGAGAAAATGGAGGCTACCACCGTACCCGAATCTGCTAAAGAGGAAAAGATGGAGTCCACCACCGCGCCGAAGGCTATGGAGAAAGCGGAGCCTACTCCTTTGGACTTCGCCACCCCTGCCGCAGTCGCGGCCCCCGCCGTGTCCAGGCCCTGGAAAGAGTGGTCAGACCAAGGGAAGTACGGCGGCACCCTCCCGATGGCGGTGGTGTATGAACTGAGCCACTGGGACACCATGCAAGCCTGCTGCAACCGCGCCTTGTATAACGCACGGGACCTCTATAGCACGCTTGTGATGCAGGACCACCGCGACCAGACGACCATAATCGGTGACTTGGCCGAAAGCTGGGAGTGGAGTCCCGACGGCATGAGCCTAATCTTCCGGCTCCATGACGCTAACTGGACGGATGGCCAGCCAGTTACGGCCGACGATGTTGTGTTCAGCTTGGACAGGATGGTCGAGGAAGGAGTAGCCAGGCCCAGGGTAAGGAACCTGACGCCCTACTATGCCGGCTCAGAAGCGGTAGACGCCAAGACAGTCAAAGTAAACACCAAGTTCACTACCCCCAACGCTTTGATCCCGTTTTTGGCCATCGACTACATGATTATGATGCCCAAGCACGTACTGGAGGGCAGAGAAGATTCCGAGACATACTTCGATACGCCGTCCAACATTGTGGGGTCCGGCGCTTTCAAGTTCGTCAGCCACGAACGGGGCAGCTTGATCGAAATGGAGAAAAACCCCGACTACTTTAAGAATGGGTTGCCATTCATCGACAAAATCGAGGCCTTCGTCATCAGTGACAGGAGCAGGGTGTTGACTGCCTTGCAGACGGAACAAATCTGGCTGACACCCGGCACCGGCATAAGTGACCAGGATGCCTTGGACTTTAACGAGTTATTTAAAGACAAGGGTAAGGCTTGGCTGAAAGGCGCCAACGGGATGCGTTTCTTCCAGTTCAACTTCAATAACCCACCAGTGGATGATCCTCGTGTACGGCGAGCGGTACACCTGGCAGTAGACCGACAGGAGATCAACATCATCCGGCGGTTGGGTAATGGTAAGCTTGGCGTTCCCTTCTACCCCAACACATGGATGTCCGCCTCGGACGAAGAGATCGCCAATTGGCCCGGGTTCCGTTACGTGGACGGGGCCGGAACCCCGTTGGCCACGGGGCCTTACGGTATCGCGGATGCACAGAAAGACCCGCGCGACATTGAAATGGCCAAAGAACTGTTAGCGGAGGCAGGGTTCCCAGACGGGGTCGCCCTACAGTTCCACACTTACAACCTGATCCAAGACGTGGCGGTAATACTCAAGGATCAATTGGCCGAAGCAGGCATCACCTTGGAGCTAAAGATAACTGACACAACCACCGGATTTAATGCAGAGCAATCCGGAGATTATGAACACATGCTTATGCTCGGCCACGGCCCGAATATCAACGACCCTGACGACCTGTTCATCGGCATATACCTGCCGGGAGGCCCCAGGAACGCGCTGAAATACGACGACCCCAGGATCAGGGAAATATTCGAGGAGCAGAAATCGGAGACCGACCAAGTGAAACGCAGGGCGCTCATCAAAGAGGCGGAAGACATTCTTCGCCAAGGAGAGGGGCACTTTGTCCACCTGATTTGGGTGGCTAGTTACAGCTTCATAGTGAATCATAATCACGTTAAGAATTTCCTTCTGGTGCCGTTGGGATCTCAATATGGATTCCAGAAAGAGCACCTTTGGCTAGAGGAGTAGTAGTGGTGTAATGGGTGGCGGGCTGTGTACAGCCCGCCACAACATGTAACCGGCCCCATCGCACACTGACACTAGCGTAAGCGGCCCGATCTCAAGGGCTTCTGCGCCACCTGAACTAAAGCCAAGGTGAAATCCGCAGGGATTCGTAAGAAGGTCTATGTAGATTCCACTTTGGCCTTGGTTTAGGAACCACAACCGCATAACAAGGCATTAACCATAGGCCCCAGCCGAGCCAGAAAGAGGAAGCATGACAGGCTACCTAATACAGCGGCTGCTCCTGTTTATACCAACATTGATAATGGTGTCGTTGTTGGTATTCGGCATCATGCGATTCCTACCCGGTGACCCGGCCATAGCTATACTAAGCGGCGGTGGAGAGGGAAGTTACACTCCGGAAGACGTTGAGAATGTTCGAAGGCAACTAGGGACTGACAGACCCTTCGTCGTCCAGTACGCAGTCTGGGTCAAGGGGTTGTTAACGGGAGACTTCGGAAACTCCTTCTTCTTTCCTGCCGTTACGGTGGCCAGCATGGTCGAGTCCAGGTTTCCCATCAGCATTGAGCTAGCTATCCTCGCCCTACTGATCTCTTACGGAGTGGCTGTGCCCTTGGGGGTTCTCTCCGCTGTAAGGCAGGACAGTTGGTTCGATTACGTTGCCAAGATTTTCACCATCGGGGGTGTGGCCCTGCCCACATTCTGGGTAGGGATACTTGTAATATTTGTCCTCGCCTTTTGGTTCAACTGGGGTCCCCCTTTGGGCTATGCGGTCTTGTGGAAAGACCCTTTGACGAATCTAGAGCAGATGATTTTCCCTGCCTTGGCGCTGGGTTACTTCAACACCGCCTTCGCAACGCGACTCACGCGCTCTTCTATGCTGGAAGTGATGCGCGAAGACTACATTCGCACGGCGCGGTCCAAGGGGTTGGCCGAGCTTGTAGTCATCGGACGCCACGGGCTGAAAAATGCCTTTTTGCCGGTAATTACGGTGGCCGGGTTCCAGCTTAGCCGTCTATTGGGCGGCGCCGTACTCATTGAGTTCATCTTCACGATACCGGGCATGGGCAGCATGTTAGTCCAGAGTGTCATCGTCAGGGACTACCCGATCGTCCAAGCCTTCGTGATGCTGGTGGCCGTCGTAGTCCTGATCCTGAACCTGATCGTTGACCTGCTCTACGGCTGGCTTAACCCCAGGATCCGCTACGGCTAGAGAAGTTCCAGGTCCCAAATGAGGAATAAATCGTGTTAGCTGATCAAACCGAGACTACCCAGTCCCCAATCCTCAGAGGACTGCTTCCGGTCCGGGGAATGGCATTGGCGTTGGCTACCTTCTGTCGTCGCAAGCCTCTGGGGGCTGCCGGCGGAGCCATTCTCCTGGTCCTGATAGTTATTGCGGTTCTCGCTCCCGTCATCTCACCTCATCACCACGGAGAAATCCACGCTAAGCAGATATACGAGAAGCCGGGGGGAGACTTTCCTCTGGGTAGTGATTTACTCGGGCGCGACGTGCTGAGCCGTATCTTCCACGGCGGCCGTATTTCACTCTTTGTCGGCTTGGTCAGCATCTCAATAGGCATAACCGCCGGTTCGTTACTGGGCGCCATCAGCGCCTACTACGGCGGGAGATTTGACTTGATCGTCCAGCGTTTCGTCGACACGTTCATCGCCTTTCCCGGAATAATTCTGGCGTTGGCGCTCATGGCCGCATTGGGATCCTCCGTGACCAACATTATCATCGCGTTGGTCATCGTGTTGGCGCCCAGCGCCATACGCACAGTACGATCTCAAGCATTAGCCATTAAAGAGATGGACTACGTGCTGGCAGCGAGGGCTGTGGGATCGAGCAATATGCGCATTATCATGCGCCATATTGTGCCCAACTGTATGGCCATCTTCATAATTCTCGCCACCCTGAGCTTGGGTTATGCCATAATCGTGGAGTCTTCGCTAAGCTTCCTCGGCGTAGGCGTGCCGCCGGATGTACCCACTTGGGGCAGCATGTTGAGCGAAGGAGGCAACGTTATACAAATTAAGAACCGGCCTTGGTTGGCTATGTCTCCAGGCATAGCTTTAGCCCTCGCCGTGTTCGGGGTTAACCTGTTGGGCGACGCTATGCGCGACGTGCTGGACCCGCGGCTCAGGACAGGTTAATCGATTCAACTCCCCTCCGGCGCCAGTTTACAGGGTAAATGTTCTCGGTCAGCGCACACCCTAACCGCCTATGCTGGTCCCGGATGTCATGTCCAGGATTGAGTCCTACTGGACTTAACTGTTGCTGTCCAACACCGCGGCATTAGATAGCAACGTTTTCTGCTGTTACAATTGTCCGAAAGCCGGTGTCCTTGGAGCAACGCCGCGGCGCGGCGAGACTGAACGGCCAGCCTGTGTGCGATTACGCTCCGCATTACCTTGGGAGCACCGATTGGAGGGCGAACATGGCAATTTACCGAGTCTTCGCAGATTCCCACGGGGAGAGCCACATCGAGGACATAGACCTTGAAGGCCACCCCGAGCTGGGGTCTTTGCTGAACGTATCCGAGGTGAAAGTCCAGCAGTTCGACGGGTCTCGCAACATGGACTTCCATCCCCTTGCGGAGCGCCGCTTGATTGTTCACCTGTCCGGGGAGGTTGAGATAGGCGCCAGCGACGGCTCCAAGCGGGTGTTGCGGGCCGGGGACATCCGGTTCATGGAGGACACTTCCGGGAAAGGCCATACGCACTTGGACCTGTCTCCGAACGCAGCAGCCTACATTCTGCTTAGGGACTGACCGTCTTCCTCCCTCATCTCGTTTTCACTGCCGAGACCGCAAAGTGCACTGAGTAAAACCCAAATGAGACTTTGCTCTCCCGGTGTGCTTCGCAGTAAAAGACTCTGCCCGCAAGGACATGAAAATGGCCCATCCTGAAGAGAACATATTCCGGCCTAGCGAGTCCCGTTTGGTCCAAGCCAAGGGCAGGTTCCTGGACGACATCAAGCTGCCGGGGATGTGTTACGCGGCCTTCGTTCGCAGTCTTCACGCTCATGCCTATATTTCCAATATAGATGTCTCCGCAGCGCTTCAAGTCCCCGGCGCGATCGCCGTGCTGACTCCGGAGGAAGTGCTGCCTTATGTCAATCCGGTGCGCCCGGCCACACCCGGCTCCAGCGATTTTGCCAGGCCTTACGACAGATATCCCATGCCTCCGGGAAAGGTGGTCTTCGCAGGTGAGCCGATAGTTGCTGTGGCGGCGGAGTCGCCGTACATCGCGGAAGATATGGCTGAAGCCGTCGTCATAGAGTACGAGCCGATCCCGGTATTGACCAACGTGGACGACAGCTTGGCGCCCGGCGCTCCGACGATTCATGAAGGGATGGAGGACAACATCCTTTTTTACCGGGAGTTCGGCGGAGGAGACCCGGACGCGGCTTTCCAGCGGGCGGACCTGGTCCTGGAGAAGACGTTCCATTTCCCCCGGCAAACGGCCATTCCCTTGGAGGGCCGAGGTGTCATCGCGGATTTCGACAGCGGGCTGGACCGCTTGACTCTTTACTCATCTTGCCAAGCGCCCCACCGGGCTCGCTCCGTTTTCTCTTCGGTTCTGCGGCTACCGGAACATTCCGTGCGGGTGATATCCCCCGACCTGGGAGGCGATTTCGGGATCAAGGGCACCGGCTACCCGGAGGCCATTGCTTTGACCTTCCTCTCCAAGAAGATTGGCCGGGCGGTCAAGTGGGTGGAAGACCGGATGGAAAACATTCTGGCGTGCGCTCATGCACATGAGCAAAGGGTTGAGGTGTCGGTTGCCGCGGCTAACGACGGAACGGTCCTGGGTGTCCGTTCCAAGGTATTCGTGGACCAAGGCGCACACAGCCTGGGGCCGGTGGGAGCGGGTCTGGAGCCCATGACCACCGGGCAGTCCATCGTTGGGCCTTACCACATCGACAATTACAACTGTCAATCGTATGGGGTACTCACCAACAAGTGCCCCGGCGGGGCTTACCGAGGCGTGGGCACCGTCCAAGGCATATTCGTTATCGAACGGATAATGGACATGATCGCCCAGAACCTGAACATGGACCCGGCGGAAGTCCGCCGACGCAACCTGATCCAGTCTCACGAAATGCCTTACAACACCGCCGCCGGCAGGCTGTACGACAGCGGCGACTACGTCGGGACGCTGGACAGGGTGCTGGAACTATCCGAATACCACGAGTTGCGCAAGAAGCAGGCTGAAGCCAGGGCCAATGGCGAGTGGGTTGGAATCGGCATCGCCTGCTTCGTGGAGCATACCAGCACCGGCTCGATGGACTACCGGCGACGCGGCGTGGTTGGAAACCCTGGGTTCGACGCCGCCACGATACGGGTGGACGCCCGCGGCAACGTCCTTGTAGGCGTAAGCGCCAGGTCCAGCGGCCAAGGCCATGAAGCGGTGTTTGGCAGCCTTGCGGCAAGGGAAATCGGCGTTCCCTACGAGACGGTCAAGATACTTCAAGGCGACACCGACTCCACGCCTTTCGGAACGGGCACCGGCGTCAGCAGAAGCGCGGTAAGCACGGGAGGGGCGATCCGATTAGCGGCCCAGGACATCCGGCGCAAGGTGTTTGAGGTAGCACGGTTTTTCCTGGACTCCGAGGATGAGGAGTTGGACATCGCCAACGGGCAGGTGTTCGTCAAGTCCGACCCTGACCGCACGGTACCCTTCACGACAGTGGCCGGGGCCGCCTACAACGGCTCCCGCGAAGTGGTGCTGCCCGAGGCCATCGAGCGGGGGTTGCACGCAACACGATCATTCGATCCTCCCCATCAGGTCTTCGGCAACGGCGCCCACATCGCCTTGGTCAGGGTAGACCGGGAAACAGGGATGGTTAAGCTGGAGCAATACTTCATTGTAGAGGACTGTGGAACAATCCTGGACCATGTGGTAGTAGACGGCCAGGTTGTTGGAGGGGCGGCACAAGGAGTGGGCAACGCCTTGTTCGAGGAACTTCGGTACGATGAGGGCGGCCAGCTAATCACCGGTTCATTGATGGACTACCTTGTTCCCAGCGCGACGGACATACCAAACTTTCAAGTCATTCATACGGAAACACCGTCGCCGTTCACCCCAGGGGGAGTCAAGGGCGTAGGGGAAGCCGGAACGGTAGGGGCATATTCAGCGGTGGCCAACGCCGTCGCCGACGCTCTTTTGCCGATAGGCGCGGAGCTTACCGAGCCGCCGGTGGGGCCTCACCGGGTTTGGGGACTGGTGCAAGCGGGAAGGCCCTCACATTAACTCTCTCCCTTTGGGACGGCTGACAGGGGTATGTAAAATTGAGATTATAGCTACGAACCGGCCCCCACCGCCCCTGGATTCCGGCCTACGCCGGAATGACGGAATGGGCCCGCCTGGATTCCGGCCTACGCCGGAATGACGGAATGGGCCCGATACGGAATGGGCCCGATAGTGAGCATTTGGGAGCGGTTTTGTATTTGAGCAAGCCTACCCTACTATGCGGTCTCACGTTCTATGCGGTCTCACGTTCAACTGCGTAAAGTCCCAAATGAAATACATACCCCTGTCAGCTTTGGGACGGGGACTTTACGGATACGATATATTCTGGGTCTACAGCGAACCGTCGATAACTATGTCCAGGACAGCGGGCTTGCCTGACGCTATGGCCCGCTGAACGGCCGGCGCGATTTCGCCGGGATCGACGATGCGCTCACCGTGCACCCCCATGCTCCTGGCTATGGCGGCTACGTCGAAGGGAGTTGGGAAGTCGGAGTAAAGCAGGTTGTGCCCCGCAGGCTCGACTCCCAGGATATCTTTCTGATAAACGTTGAAGTTGACCTTCAGCACCCGGTAGCTGCCGTTGTTGCAAATGACGAAAACGCACGGGATGTTGTCGTTGGCGGCGGTCCATAGGCCCTGGATGGTCATCATGGCGCTGCCGTCGCCGATGATGCCGAAAACGGGCCTGTCCGGGTAGGCGCACTGGGTGCCCATGGTGGCGCCTATGCCGCCGCCGATGGACTGACCTCTCACGCCTACAATGTCACCCCGTTTAGCGCCCTGGAAATAGTGGCGCAGCGCGCCACGGTTGCTGATGGAGTCGTCAACGACGATGGCGTTGGGCGGCAAGGCTTGGGCCAGTTCGGACATCATCCTGGCGGGAATCATCGGGAGGCTGTCCCACCGGCCGGCTACCGTTTGCTCGTATGCTTGGCGCTTGTCCTTGGCTTCCTGGGTCACCGTGGCTTGACGGTTGCGAATTTCGCCTTCCAGCGCGGGCGACAGGCGCGGCTTGACGGCCTCGATAAGCTCTTCCAAGGCCCGTCCGCAGTGGGCGACGATGCCCACGTCGGTGGGTTCGTTCCTGCCGACACGGCCCGGTATTGGGTCGATGTGGACCAGCTTTACATCGGGATCCAGAACAACGTCGCCCCAGTAGAACAGTTCTTCGAACACGTCCATCCCGACTGCCAGGACAAGGTCCACGCTGTGCAAGACCTCCCTGCTGGCCTCAACTCTCAGTGAATGGGCGCCGAAATACTGGGGATGCGTAGTCGGGAAGGAGACCTCGGCAGCCCGTGACTGGTATACCGGCAAGCCAAGCAACTCGGCCAACTCAACGGCTTGGTCGACCGCTCCGTCGTCGGAAACCCTGTCTCCAACGATCATCATGGGGCTCTTGGAAGCCAGCAGCAACTCGGCGGCTTCCTGTATCCCGTTGGCCCCCGGCCGAGTGGCATCATGAATTTTGCTCGACGGCACGATGTTCATTTCCGCCATGCCCTCGAGCGCGTTGGAGGTAAATCCCACGTACACCGGCCCCTTGGGGTGACTGTTGGCCTCGTTGAAAGCTCTTCGCATAGCGCCGGGAATCTGGTCGGCCAAGGTCAACTCCGCCGACCACTTGGTGACCGGGCGAACAAGCTCGGCCAAGTCGGTCTTGGCCCCGGTGATGCTCCGGGCGTCGTAGTTGGCCGAGGTCACCACCATTGGAGTGCCGGTGTTGTAGGCATCCAGCATCAAGGCGATTCCGTTGGCCAAGCCGCTGTCTACGTGGAGGCTCACAAAGGACGCCGTGCCGGTGGCGCGGGCGTAGGACTCCCCCATGCCGACGGCGACGCTTTCCTGCAAAGCGAGGATATACTTGAACTCAGGGTAATCGCCCAGCACGTCGATGATGGGGCCTTCGCTTGTTCCGGGGTTGCCGAATATGTATTCCACCCCCTCGGCCTTCAACATCTCCAACAGGGCGCGTTTTCCGGGCATCATTTCCGGCATGGTTTACCTCACTCATTGACCGAATATTCGATTGTTGACAGTGTGGATGGGTAGGGTATGGCGGCGGCCTCGGCCGTGTGGCGGCTATCCGCCCTGGGCAAGCTGAAGAGCCAGCACACCTACCAGCGAGATCAGGGCAACGATTACCCCGCCGCCCATTCCCAAGATCGCCAGAGTAAGCCGGTCTATTCGTGCGTTGATTGCTCGGACTTCGTTGCGGACTTCGTTGCGGAGGTCCTGGATGGCCAGGACCATAAGCTCCATCTGGCCTTCCAGCCGCCCCAAGCGGGTGTCGTCGCTCTCGGAGATCATGCCGTTCTCCCCTCATTCAACGCAGCGCCAAAGGCTTCGACGATGACCTCGTTGGACATTCGCAATATGCTTGTATTGACGGTGAGATAGGAGATCCGGCCGGTGCTTTCGTCGGGGTAGAGAAAGACGTCATTGAGGCGCAGGTTCTCCGCGAATTTGTCGGCGTCCACGTTATAGGGGAGGGACAGGGGGTAGATGTTTGAGCCATGCTCGAACTTCCCCACCTCCAGCCCCGGCAATTCATTCAACCTGTCGAAAAGGTCTTTGCTCTTATGCATGGCCTGATGGAACCGTTCCTCGAATCCAACCAATCCCCTCAAAGCCAGGCTTGCGGCGAAGCAAGAAGACGAGAGGCCGCCGCCGAACATCCTCCTGATGTGGTACATGCCGTCCAGAAGGCGCGACTCCCCAGCGAGGATTGCGCCGAACGGTGCGCCGAAGTACTTGTACAACGAGACGTAAACAGTGTCGAACAGGGCGGCGTACTCTCTCACGGGCACCCCGGTGGCGGCGGACATCATGTAGAGGCGCGCACCGTCGAGGTGGGTCCCAATACCCATGCCTCTGCAATACTCGGTGATGGCCGTCATTTCCGGGAACGGGACCACTTGTCCCGCTTGGCGGCGCACCGGACTCTCTATCATTACCGCGCCAACAGGGGTCAACGCCCGTCCGGAAGTGGACTCGTCAACAGCCCCTTTCAACTCTTCCAAGGTGAACCCGGCCCGCCCTTTAGCCAACGGGACCAGATTGATGCCGCTCAATTGGGTTACACAATCGCCGCTGTCATGGTACAGGTGGCTCTGCTCCTGGACGATTGCCCGGGGTTTGCCGCCGCAGAGGGCGCGGATAGCCAGATGATTGGCAAGGGTGCCCGTGGGCATGAAGACCGCCGCTTCCTTCCCCAACAACTCGGCAAACCGGGTCTCCAGCTTTGCGACGTCGCCTCCCAAAGAGTAGAAATCGCTCTCCAAGCCGGACTCCGCTTCGGCGTCAATCAACTGGCGCAGCATCGACTGGGGCGTCTTGGGTTCGCCGTCGCCCCTGAAGACGACGGAGGTCCCGGTTTCCAGGGGGACGCCGGGGTTCGACGCAACCGCGTGGTTTTGATGTTCGATGCTACGGGCTAAAGCAGACATGGCAAACCGTCGCTAAGGGACCTTGGGACAGAATACAGGGATGGTACCGGGCAACGTGCGGGTTGTCTACACCCCAGGATATTCCTTGGTCGGCAGCCGGGGAGTGGCCCCGCCCAAGCTCAGCGACCGGGGGTACTTGTCATACTCCATGAATGCGCCTCCCCAATCCCCAGGCCGGTGCCGACACCGGGGACATTCCACGGGAGGTTCATCGGGCGTCCATGCGTAATCACACCGGGGACATATCAATTTAGCGATACCTGGCCTCCCTTTCCTTGGCGACGGCGGCCATTAATTCGACTGGAGTAGTTGCAGCAGATTCACAGCGGGCGCCGCTACTATCCTACTTCCTTTATATCATCGCAGAGTGCGCAGAGAGCAGGGCAGTCGCGTTATAAGGCTTGGCGGCCCATTTAATCCCCCGTCTTCACGCTGACAGGGGTCATTCCCGTGGAAACGGGAATCCATAGTCGTTGGAAAGGGTAAATTTGCCTATGGGAGACAGTGTGGATTCCCGCCCCCGCCTTCGCGGGGGTGACGTTCCTTCGCGGGGGTGACGTTCCTTCGCGGGGGTGACGTTCCTTCGCGGGGGTGACGTTCCTTCGCGGGGGTGACGTTCCTTCGCGGGGGTGACGTTCCTTCGCGGGGGTGACGTTCCTTCGCGGGGGTGACGTTCCTGCGCGGGGGTGACGTTCCTGCGCGGGGGTGACGTTCCTTCGCGGGGGTGACGTTCCTTCGCGGGAATGACGGAAGGTTTTACGGCAGATTTGGCCTGTCTGGTGCACTGATAGTTAAAATACGATTGCCATGCCGCGGAGAGCAGTACTGTTGAATTTTCTAAAATATGTGACATTTCGTGCCATTTAGCTTTGGCGACGCGGCTTGTTTTTTAGATTTTTGCGTCATATCGCCTCATGCAGCACCGCTTTTGCGCCAGTTTATGCGACCTTTTGTGTCATTGTGTGTCATTTTGATTCAGTTACAAGACTCGATTTGGCTCCCCGTCCAGCAGAGGCGTGATGCGGAGCAAACATAATAGTAAGCCGGAGTCACCGGGGTTGGGAAGAGGCAAAGTGTCATAGGGCTGCCGTGAGATTTTCGGGCAAGTAACCGCAGGCCGGGAAGGGGCCTATGTTGGCGTGTTATCATTTTCACAGTTCAACCCAGCCAGCCTGCGGGCCGATCCTCCGGGAGGAAGCTCAGCGATGACAACCAAGTTGCCGCCGCCCTTCGACAAATTGCATACGCTGAAGGCCGGCCCCCCCGCATGGAAAACATCATGGGAGACCCGGACCCTGCCTGCCGACCCTATCACGCCGGTCCCGGCGGCTCCTGGGTCCCCCGACGACCGCCGACCCTTGGCAGACGATATGCAACAATTACCTCACGTTCTCTACGCCGTTACAGCCCTTCAAGCCTTTTTCCGGGGACGCCCGGGCGTATTCGTCAGCGCCAATACCCCGGTGTACTACATCGACTCCACGGGGGCTCAACGGATTGTCTATCCCGACTGCTACGTCGCTACCGGGGTTGACCCCATCGCTGTGCGGCGCCGCAACGGCTACTTCATCAGGGAAGCGGGCCGCCCTCCGGCCTTTGCGATGGAGATGGCTTCCGAGACCACCCATCCCAACGACACGGGTTTCAAAAGAGAGTTGTACGCCCGGCTTGGAGTAACCGAATACTGGCGGTTCGACGGGGCCGAGAAACAGCTTTACCCAGAGCGACTGGCCGGGGACCAACTGGCAGGCGGAGAGTACACGCCCATTGAGACCACAACAGGTCCCGACGGCGTCATCAGGGGACACAGCACTATCCTGGGGCTGGACATATGCTGGGATAATCTAAAACTCCGGTTCTACGACCCGGCGGCCGGAGGGTTCCTTTTGAGCCTGGATGAATCGGCGGACCTGCTTGATGAGGAACGGGCCGCACGACGGGCTGCCGAGGAGCGGATACGGCAACTGGAAGAACAACTGGGCCGGCGGGCTACGGAGTGATAGCCAGGGCGTCAAACCAGAACACCGCAATTATCACCCCACCCAAGGCATATGCAAAACGGAGCCCGGTACACGGAATGATGGACCAGGATGTACGACGTACCTCCGGACTGGAACCCCATCGTCGGCCCCGCCCCCGACATGGACGGAATATACGTGGCGGTGGGCTTCAGCGGCCACGGTTTCAGGTCTTCGCCGACTATGGGCGAGGCACTGGCCCAAACCATTTTGGGATTAGAACCTCGCGTCCCCATCGACATGTACAGCATGGACCGTTTCGACCAGGTAAAGACCTTGATGGGGGCGTATGGCATCGGGTCAATGTCGTGATTCAGGAGGTTCACGGCCCGCAGTGAGGGGAGGCACTTACCAAATGAGTTGTGGCAATCTCTATCATCCTTTCGGGATTGCCATGGGCATAGTCATCGTATCAACGATTGTCCTGCTTATGGCTTGTGCCAGTGATTCCCAGGCTGTCCCTCAGACTAATCGAGTCACAAAGGCCCCCGATTCGCTTAATACCTCGCCGGCAGACGTATCGCCACAAACTACGACCCGGACGAATCACACACCGCTGCCAACGTACACTCCAGCCCCGACATACACGCCTGCGCCAACATATACTCCTGCGGCTCTCCCGACATCAACCCCCTATCCGACTTCTACACCGTACCCAACTCCCACGTCTTACCCGACTGTCGCACCTGACTTGGCTCATACTCCAAACCCAAGTCCTACCCTCTCTTCCCGTCCAACAAAGACTATTGAGCCACCAAACCCGATTCTCAGCAAGCAATCTTCACCCACCACCGTCCCAGGGCTCAATTTGCGTTTGGCGGGCATAGGGCAAAGCACTCTTGTGGGTAGTTGGGAACTGATAGTGGAAAACACCACGCCGGATACATTGATGCGGGACATGGTGTTTAAAGTCTTGGCGTATTCCGAAGACGAGACATTGCTTGGCGTCGAACCGGGCTACATCGACTACTTGCTGCCTGGACAAATACTCGGGGTTGCCAACTTTGTAATCCTCCCGGGAAATACAAAAGTTGTCCGAATTGATATCGAATGGGAACATCCTGGAAGTATCAAGACACTCGAACCATTAGCCATTCAGCACAGTGTGATACATTCATTGTTTCCTATATCGAATGTAAATTACAAACGCAACTTTGGGTATACAAAAGTTACTGGGGTCGTTTCCAACCCTTTCCCAATCGACGTCACGTCAGTCCAATTATCTTCAATATTCTTCAACAGAGACGGGGATATGATCGGCTCCGGATGGGACATTGTCGATCGGGTTCCCAAAGAGGGGAAGGCAGCCTTCGAAATGATTTATAACACCATTTGGTCCAACCAACCGGTTGCTCATGTGGAGATTTGGGCGGCGCCCAGCATACTATCCGACTTTGATTAAAGGACAGTCCAACACGTTACAGACATAATAGTTACACAGGAACCCACGACACTGTAGTCGGATGGCCTATTGCAGCAATTTCTCCAGGCGCCTGCCACCAACGAAAATGGACCCAGATGGCGTATGTTACTATGACAGTGACTAATCCCTAGCGCCCAGAGGCCCGCAATGACCACAAAACCCGCTTACGACCGCCAGACCGTCATTAACTACGACAGCTTGGAATTTAACCCCGACGAACCGGAACCGCTGCCCGACGCCATGATTCAAAATCCCGTCCTGCATGAAATCATATCCATACTCACCACACGCTTCTCCACGGGAAGCCGCCAGCCCTATGTGTTTCTGGACAACAACACCGTCATCTGTTACGACCCTGGCAACCTGAACGTGCGGGTGGGGCCGGACCTCTACTTAGCCTTCGGGGTGGATGCGGAGGCCATACGGGAAAAGAAATTGTACTTGCCATGGGAAGCGGGCAAGCCGCCGGATTTTGTTCTTGAAGTGGCGTCGGAGACGACGGCGAGACATGACCTGACGGAGAAACGCCGTATCTACGCCCAAGTAGGTGTCCCGGAGTATTGGCGGTTCGACCCCACTGGTGGAGACCACTATGGGCAGTCATTGGCAGGGGAGCGGTTGGTCGAAGCGGAATACCAGCCCATTGGCCTGACCACGGAACCCGACGGGGTCCTGAAGGGGTACAGCCCGGCACTGGGACTGTACCTATGCTGGGAAGAAGGATGGCTCAACTTCCAGGATCCGGAGACCGGAACCAACCTTAGCAACATGTACGAGACGGAGGAGGCCCGACGGGTTGCTGAAGCCGCCCTGGAGGAGGCCAATGCTGCGCGTGAGCGTGCCGAAACCGCCCTGCAGGCCGAGCAGGAGGCACGCCAAGCTGCCGAGGAGCGGATACGGCAACTGGAAGAACAACTGCGGCGGCGGGCTACGGAGTGATAGCCAGGGCGTCAAACCAGAACATCGCAATTATCACCCCACCCATGATGACGCGAGAACAACACACCGGGGCGCTTTTTCGACTTCGGCGCCGGTGACTCAATAGTTCTTGATATTGATTATGGCTGACCATAACCCGTTGGACGGGGAGACTCAGGAATGCTAACATATAGGCGACAGCCGCCATAGTGGGCGCGCTAAGACCTATTGTGCTCAAAGCAGAGAGGAGAACGTATGGGAAATAACGACACCGCTTTGATGGCTCACCTGATGCGCCGGGCTGGGTTCGGGGCCCAGTATCACGAGATCGAAGCCCGCGCCGCGAAGGGGTACGAGGAAACCGTAGAAGAACTTCTGAACCCCGAAGAAAACTCCAACGGGATGGACTTGGACCTGGTAGCCCGCTACTTCATCGAATGGAACCACTTCGCCAGGGGCGTGCCGGAATACTTTGCTTGGAGGATGATCAATTCCAAGGCCCAATTGGAAGAGAAGATGGTCCTCTTCTGGCACAGTATCCTGTGCACTTCCGATAGCAAATTGCAAAGCTACCCAACCCACTATCAGGAACTTGAGATGTTCCGTAAGTATGGGATGGGGAGCTTCCGGGACATCCTCATCGAAATCTCCAAAGACCCGGGCATGATTTACTACTTGGACAACTGCCTGAGCCACAAGGGCGCCATCAACGAGAACTACGGGCGCGAGTTGCTGGAGCTGTTCTCCTTGGGCGTCGGCATGGACGACGAGTTCAACTACACCGAGGACGACGTAAAGGAATGCGCCAGGGCGTTCACGGGCTGGACCATCACCAACAACATCCCCGGACAGCCCTACGGACGTTACGAGGCGAAGTTCATTTACAACGCAGATGATCACGACGAGGGAGAAAAGACCTTCCTGGGGGAGACCGGCAACTTCAACGGAGAGGACATCATCGACATCATAGTCAAGCAACCGGCGGCAGCCAGGTTCCTCTCCCGCCACCTGTACAGCTACTTCGTAGCCGACGAAGTCGGGGTGCCTTCCTGGATGAATACTCCTCCGGCGGACCCGGAAACCATCAAGATGCTGGAGGACGAGTACTTCCGCTCCGGGTATAACATCCGCTCAATGCTGCGGGTCCTGTTCAACTCCGATGCCTTCAAGAACGCCAGGTTCCGCCGGATCAAGAGTCCCGTTGAGACGGTGATCGGCACGCTGCGAATGGTCGGTGAGTGGACAACTCCTAAACCCGGCTTCGAGTTCATCTTCGATGAGATGAAGTACATGGGCCAGGAGCCGTTGAACCCGCCTTCCGTTGAGGGATGGCATACCGGCAGGGAGTGGATCGACGGCGGCACTCTGGTGCACCGGATCAACTTCACGGCCGATTTCCTGAGCGACACGGAATACCCAGGGATACAGGAGATAATTAACCAACTGGCATCCGAAGGGGACACCCTTTCGCCGGAGGGCTTGGTTAACGGTTGCCTGCGGTTGCTGGGGCATTACGAACTGGCCGAAGAGAACCGCAAAATGCTCATGGCTCACGCCGAAAAGTCCGGTGACGTACAAACCGGGACGAAAGAGTTCCCTGAGAAGGTCACCGAGATGCTTCAAATGATCGCATCCACGAAAGAATACCTTTACGCATAAGGCAATCCTTTTACGGACGGGGTGGCTACGTCAAGAGAGCTAACCCTGAATATGGTAAGGAGAAGGATATGACATCCAACAGAAAAGACCCGGTGCTGGTAGTCCTCCAAATGTCAGGCGCATTCGATGCACTGAATACTGTGATCCCTTACAACGACCCCTTGTATCCGGACTACCGCCCGGTCTTGAAAGTGGACCCGGAACAGGTCCTGGATATTGATGGCAACGTTGGGTTTCACCCTTCTATGTCCCCGATGAAAGAGCTTTACGACGAAGGGAAGGTCGCGGTCATCCAGGGCATCGGCTATCCCAACCCCAACCGTTCCCACTTCCGCTCGATGGACATCTGGCACACCGCCGAGCCTGAAAAGATGGTCACCGAAGGCTGGCTGGGTAAAGCCATCCGGGACTTGGACCCCCACAAGGAGAACGTTCTTACTGCGGTGAACTTTGGCCGCGGCCTCCCGCGGGCATTGGCTGCTCCCGGAGTATCCGTAGCCTCCGTCGGCGACTTGAACAACTACGGCGTGCTGACCGGCCTGGACGGCGAAGACCAGAGGATGGAAGCGTTGGATATTTTCGCCCGGATGTACTCGCCGGCTATTGGCACCGGACCCGCCAGCGACTACCTGTCCCAGACCGGCTTGGATGCCTTGAAGGGCGCCGACATTCTGAGCACTGCCCCGTTGAAGTACTCTTCCAGCGTGGAGTACAGCGGCGGCTACTTCACGCAGTGGGTGAAGAACATCGCCCAAGTCCACTTGGCCGACTTCGGCACCCGGGTGCTTTACACCAGCCTCAACCCCGGCTCTTTCGACACCCACGCCAATCAGAACACCGCATTCCCGAAGATGTGGTCTGAAGTAAGCAATGCCGTGAGCGACCTTTACCACGACCTTAAAGAGCACCACGCCAACGAGGAAGTGGTGATGTTGATGTTCACCGAGTTCGGCCGCCGGGTGAAGGAGAACGGCTCCGGCACCGACCACGGTTCCGGCAGCGTAGCATTCGTGATCGGCGACTCTGTGAAGGGCGGCGCTTACGGCGAGTACCCGTCCCTTGAACCGAGCAAGCTGGACGAAGGCGACTTGCGGTGGAACAACGACTTCCGGCGCACCTACGCCACGCTGTTGGACCAGTGGATGGGACTGGACTCCAAGTCCATCCTCGGCGCCTCTTACGAACAGTTCGACTTCATAAAGTAGGTAAAGTAGGCGACCCTGCATCTTACCCAGCCTTGCCCCACAAAGAGGGTAAGGCTGGGCTAAAGCTTAGTCGTCACCCCAAATTGACGCCTTAGCGAGGTATTCTATGGTTACACAAGTTGCTCCATCAATAATGTTCGAATACAGCCACACCATCGGACGCCAGGAAGTCCGCAATGGCAACGGGTTCTTCAACCCTGTGGCGATTACCAGTGACGCCGACGGCTTGTTGTACGTCTTGAGCCGCGGCACTGAGACTCCGGCCTTCTATCCCTGCAAACGGATCACCGTCTGTACCGTAGACGAGGAACTTATCCGGGACTTTGGATTCAAGGCCACCCCGGAAGAAGCCAGCCCTGATGCCGTTGACGGCGCGTTCTTCTGGCCCACGTCCGTAGCGGTCGACAGCCAAGGCAGTGCCTATGGCTCAGACGAATACCTCCAGCGAATCTCAATCTGGGACAAAAATGGACAGTGGGTTGGCAAGTGGGGCACCGTGGGCGACGGGGACGGAGAGTTCAACCGCCCCTCCGGCATCGCCTTTGACAAGGACGACAACTTTTACATGGTCGACAGCTTGAACCACCGGGTGCAGGTGTTCACCAAGGACGGCAAGTTCCTGCGCAAGTGGGGATCCCAAGGCGACGGAGACGGTCAGTTCAGCTACCCTTGGGGTATCGAAGTTGACCAGGACGCCAACGTCTATGTGGCCGACTGGCATAACGACCGCATCCAGAAGTTCTCCTCCGACGGGCAGTTCCTGATGAAGTTCGGGACTACCGGAAACGGAGACGGCGAGTTCAATCGACCCACCGGAGTGGCCGTTGACCGGGAAGGGACCATCTATGTTACCGACTACAATAACGACCGGTTGCAGGTGTTCGACGCCGACGGCAACTATATGACCCAACTGGAAGGCTCGGCGACCCTTTCCAAATGGGGCAGAGAGCGGGTGATGTTGGACCCTGTGGCGGCCAAGGGCAGGGCAGCGGCCCAGGGCCTGTACGAGCGCGAGAAGCTGTTCCGGGGACCCATCGCGGTTGAAGTGGACGCTGAGAACCGGGTATTCGTGGTGGAGGTCGCCACCCACCGGGTCCAAGTATTCCAGAAGCAGACTCCCATGTTCCAGGGGGGTCTTCTGTAACCAGCCCAGGAAAGAGTAACCTTTTTTAAAGGCCAGGAGCAGGCCGGGTGGCCCGCCGTAAAAGCTGCGGTAGGCCACCCTTTGCTACCCGGCCTTTTTCTAACTCCCCCGACCTTCGTTGACCCGCACCTTTGGGAATACCCCGAGAGCATTCCTCGAGGAACTTGAGGACCGGCAGGTGATAGCGTGAGCCACGCAGACCGTATCCTGGAAGGCGCTCTGGACATTCACGTCCACTTCGCTCCCGACCCGCGGGTAGAACGGAGGGGGGGTGCCATCGAGATTGCCAAACAAGCCCGTGACATGGGGATGCGGGGGCTGGTGCTGAAGAGCCACGATTACCCCACCCATCCGGTGGCGTACACCGTCAGCGAAGTTGTACCGGGAATAACTTTAATCGGCGGAATTGCATTGGACGTCGAAGTCGGCGGCTTGAATCCCATGGCGGTGGAAAGCACCGCCAAGATGGGCGGGCGGGTAGTATGGATGCCGACCTACTCGGCCCGTGCCGACCGTCAATACAAAGGCCTCAGCGGCGGAATCAGCGTGCTGGGGGACGACAAGCGACTGGTCCCCGAGGTGTACGCCATCCTGGACTTGATCAAGTCTCACGACATGGTGCTGGCCACCGGGCATCTTTCCACCGAGGAGAGCATGACGCTGGTGGCCGAGGCCCGGAATTTAGGCATCCAGCGGATAGTCGTGACCCATGCCACCACCATGTCTTTCTTGACCGGCATGACACTCGAGGACATGAAGACCCTGGCGTCGATGGGCGCGTACATCGAACACTGCCTCCACGTTATGATGCCGCTAACCTACCGCATGACCCCCAGGGAATTGGTTGAGACCATTACCGCCATAGGCACGGAACACTGCATCATCAGTTCGGACTTCGGGCAGGACTACCACCCGATGCCCGCCGAGGGGATGCGCATGGGCATCGCCACCTTGCTTCAAGCCGGATTGGAAGAGGTGGAAGTAGGTATGCTGGTGAAAGACAATCCGTCGCGGCTCATGGGCCTATAAGCCGTTTCCGGCACCTCCCTCAAATCCTCCTGTTTCCCTTCCTCTATGACGGGTAGTCTTTTACTCGTGCCGGTTTTTGGTTGAGTTACATAGTTACCGATTCACGATAATTCCGCGCCTTTTAAGACACTATATCGTAATACATGTTAACGTGATGTAACCATCTTGTAACCGTTCTGTTAAGTATATTGACCATTCGGGAGCGAACGGCCTAACATGAGTGTAATTATGTTGACAATGGTCAAAGTTACCTGCTAAACTTCTGCGCCAATCGGACCCCGTGCAATCAGTGTTTATTATGTTCCTGAACACGGATATGGAGGTAAAACAATGGCAACCCATCCCATAGGCGGCAAACTCCCTGTGTTTCTGATGCTCTTGATTGTCCTTTCGATCACTGTAGCCTGCGGAGGCACCGCTCCGGCCGAGCCCATAATCGTGGAAAAAGAGGTGATCAAGGAAGTCCCTAAAGAAATCGTTGTAGAAAAGGAAATCATCAAAGAAGTCCCCAAAGAGATAGTGGTTGAGAAGGAAGTCGTAAAAGAGGTAGAGGTCGTAAAGGAGGTGATCAAGGAAATCATCGTCAACCCCCAAGCCGAAGCCCAAGAGGTCTCGTCCAGTATGGGCGGACTTGAAGGGTACCCGGTAGCTGGCGAAGACGGTGTGCCGACCGAAGCCGGCAAGTTGACCATCGCCGTAGATAGCTGGGGTGTCAGCGACATCAACCCCTGGACCATCGGCAGCGTCCAGTTTCTGCAGGACCTGTTCAACGGCACGTTGATGCGCCAGAGCCCCAATGGAGACCTGGCTCCCTATTGGGTGACCTCTTATGATCTGACTGAAGACAGCATCACGTACCATCTGCATCCTGACGCCAAGTTCCAGGATGGCTCCCCGGCCGACGCCCAAGCGCTCAAGGAAAACTTTGAAGCTATGGCCGGCTACTCGGACATAGCCCAATATGGCTATGACAAGCCTCCGTACCACCGTGGCAGAATCAAGTCATGCTGCGAGAGCTTCGAGGTGATCAGTCCCACAGAGATCTACGTTAAGACCAAGGGACCTCAACCTACGGTGAACGCTATCATTGGCGGCCATGGGTATCATTCTTTCTGGTACGGGAACCCGGGCGTGATCCGTCAGGGTCTGGATGCTTACTTGAAGGACCCCGCCGGGTTTGGTCCATTCAGGCTGACCCAATGGGACGCTGGAAGCCGCGCCGTATTGGAACGGTGGGATGACTACTGGGCCGACTATCCTTGGTACCACAAGCCCCAGTACAAAGACCTGGAAGTTTTGACCACCTCAGACCATGCCGCGCGTTACGCCCTGCTGGCCAGCAAGCAAGTTGACATGGTCTACAACATACCCTGGCCCATTGCCAAGAACCTGGTACGGTCCGAGGACTTCAAGCGGGGCGTCAATCCCGGTAATGGCGACGACTTCTGGACCCAGACCTATGAGGCCAACGGTATGCTGGGCATGACTTTCTCGTTGCCTCACCGTCAGAGGAATACGGTAGAGAAGTGGCCGGAAGGAAGCGTTGACGCCGGCGGAGTTCCCATCAAGCCGTACACCTTCCCTAAAGGCTTCGAAAACGATCCCACCTTGGACGTCCGAGTACGCGAGGCTTTGAACCTTGCGATAGACAAAGTCGCTATCTCAGAGGGTCCGCACTTCGGCTTCTCTCATCCGTCCGGATCACTCTTCAGCTCTGGCACGTTCGGGTCCCGCGATGAGGTCGTCCACAACCCAAGTCCCTACGACCCGGATAGAGCCAGGGAGCTTCTGATTGAGGCCGGATATTCCGATGGCTTTAAGATTACGGGCCACTTGGGCCAATTTGCCGGCAGGCCGGGCATTCCGGAGGCCGCCGATGCTATAGCCAGCTACTGGAAGGATATCGGAGTAACCGTGTCCTGGCAGGAACACGACCCCTCGGACTTCGTGAAGGGTTTCCGAGCGGGAAACCTCTCCTGGGTGCAGGTCGCCATTCCTACATTCGGACGCCAGGAACACTCTTCACTGAGGGTTATCAGCAGCTACCACTCCACCGGAAGCTATCAACAACCTCTCACCGAAGAGGTAACCGCGCTCAAGTTCGAGTTGCTCCAGACCATTCCTGAAGACGAACAAAAACGCTTGATTGCGGAGATCGAAGACAAGGTACTGGCCTTGAAGGAAATCTTCCCTCTCTATGGCATGTCGTTGGTGATGGGCTACACCGACCGGGTGGTTGCGCACCCTACGGTGGTGAATTCTCCCCACTTCAAGCATTTGGAACTGATACTCCTGAAAGACTAATCGCCGGTCGGGACCGCGCTACGGGGATTATACCCGGAGTGAAGTTGCCTAATACTCGGCCCCGATGCTATCGAGGCCGAGACTGGTAACTGAGGAACCGAACCGGATTACCCAACCCGTACCGGTTAACCGCTCCGGGTAAGATCAAGGAGCTAAAGTTGGGATCTTACATTATCAGGCGGACAGCGCAGGGTGTTCTGACCCTGTGGTTGATTACCTTGGCTGTGTTTTTCGTGCTGCGGATAGCCGGAGGCAATCCTATTGAATACATGCTGCCCGAGGACGCCACCGCCGAAGATGAGATAGAGCTTACAAAGGCCTACGGGTTCGACAAACCTCTCATCTACCAATACTGGATTTATAACAAGAAGCTGGTCCGGGGCGACTTGGGCGACGCGATGGGCTGGGACAAGCGGCCCGCCGTAGACGTTGTGCTGGAGCGAGTGCCAGCGTCGTTGCAACTGGGCGGGGCTGCGCTGTTGTTCGCCATAGTTGTGGGCGTCAGCGTGGGGGCCATATCGGCGTCAAGGCCCGACTCAATCTTTGACCGGTTGGGCAGGGTCTTGGCCATCACCGCACAATCGATGCCGATTTTCTGGGTCGGTATCCTTATGATACTGCTGTTCAGCGTATATCTCGGATGGCTCCCCAGCGCAGGGGGGCTGGACCGGCTGGGGCCTAAGGGCATAATCCTGCCCGGGTTGTCCCTTGGGTTCTTCCTGATAGCGTCCCACATGCGGATAACCCGCTCCACCATGCTGGAGGTCCTGGAGTCGGATTACATCAAGATGGTGCGGGCCAAAGGTCTCCCACGTCGCATGGTTATCTGGAAGCACGCTTTCAAGAACGCGTCCATCCCGGTGTTCACGCTGTTTTTCGTAAACTTCGCCGGGCTGATTTCCGGCGCGGTCATCACCGAAACCATATTCTCCTGGCCCGGCGTGGGGCGCTTGCTGGTGGACTCGCTCATTCTGAGGGACTTCCCAACCACGCAGGCGGTGATTTTCTTTTCCGCCGCCTTCATACTGATAGTCAACATATTCGTTGACGTGATGTATGCTTGGCTGGACCCGCGCATTCGGGTGACATAGACATAGCAGAGGAGGGACAATCCAATGTTGCGAGGCGCAGCCGACGATGAACTGATTCTAAGTCGGCATCGAGGGATTTCTAGTTTCCTGCCAACACCAGTCCAAAAGGCCCAGTCCGTGATACGTGGGGCGCCCAAGCTATCGTTGATTTTCATTGCCACCGCTTTAATATTCGCGATGTTCGCCCGCTACATAGCCCCTTACGATCCTATAAGCACCGACTTTTCCGCTATTCTGGCCCCTCCCAGCGGGGAGTACTGGCTCGGAGCCGACAACCAGGGCCGGGACATCCTCAGCCGGATCATACACGGGGCCAGAATCTCGGTGACGGTGGCGCTGGTGGCCGTAGGGGTGGCGGCGATTGTGGGAACGGCCATTGCCCTTGCCGCCGGGGTTCTCCGCGGCTGGGTGGACGTTACCTTGATGCGGATTACAGACGGGTTCATGGCCCTGCCCTTCCTGATGGTTGCGTTAATGGTGGTGGCGCTGCTGGGGGCCAGCATCATCAACGTGATACTGGTCATAGGGCTACTACGCTGGATGGGATTCGCCCGCGTTCTTCGCGGTGAAGTACTCAAATTAATGGAGATGGACTTCGTAAGACTGGCCCACGTCGCTGGGGCCAGCAAGCTGCGGATAATGGTCCGGCACATCTTCCCCAACATCATCAACACGTTGTTGGTTCTCGTCACGCTGGAGGTAGGGCTGGCGGTCATTGCCGAGTCATCCCTTAGCTTCCTTGGCTTGGGCGTGCCGCGGCCGGACCCGTCGTGGGGCAGTATGCTGCGCGACGCGCAGCAGTACATCTACATCGCGTGGTGGTCGCCCGTCTTTGCCGGTCTGGCTATAACCATGCTGGTTATGTCATGCAACCTGACCGGCGACTGGCTGCGGGACCGCACCGACCCAACCCGCCGCCAATTGTAATACCCGGCTCAGCCCTCAGAACCGGCACAAGTAAGAAGGAGCCTGGACAATCAATCCAGGCTCCTTCTTGTTTTACACGCCGTAATCAGTGATTCCTGCTCTCAACCGCAGACCACGGGCGCGGCTCTCCGGATGTCAATCGCTATAGAGCCGGCATCATTTATCAGCCCCTTCATGATGTCCAATCCACTGTTGCTCAGGTTCCGGAGGAGGAACAGTCTTGTCGATAGTCCTTATATGGTCGGGGTAAAGATGGCAAGACGTCCACCGACCATTGGGCAACTGGCTGAAAGCCGGTGGCGTTACGCTGCACATGGGCATAGCGTAGGCGCAGCGCGGATGGAAAGGACACCCTGACGGGACTGCCATGGCGCTGGGCACTTCACCCACAATCGGTATCTGCCACGGGGGCGTCCGGCCTTGGGGCGTGGCGGCAGCCACTAAGGAGGCTGTGTACGGGTGGGCCGGGTCCGTGCAAATGTCCACTGCGCTACCAAGCTCCACCATCTTTCCCAAGTACATAACGCCGATGGTATGGCTCATGTGCTCCACCGACGCCAAGTCGTGACTGATCAGGATGTAGGAAATTCCCCTCTCTTCCTGGATGTCCTTAAGCAGGTTCAGAACTTGGGACCGGATGGACACGTCCAGGTTGGATACCGGTTCGTCGAGGATCATCAACGACGGCTCCAGGGTCAATGCCCTGGCTACGCCGATACGCTGGCGCTGCCCGCCGCTGAACTCGTGAGGGAACTGGGTCTCGGCGGTCTGCGGCAAGCCCACCGCCCGAAGGGCGTCCTTGACCCTCTTTTCCCTTTCGCTCTTGCCGAACCCGTGAACCTCCAAGGGTTCACCGATGATGTGGCCCACGCGCATCCTGGGGTTCAACGCCCCGTATGGGTCCTGCAACACCGCTTGGACCGCTTTTCGATACTGCTTGGTTTCAGCGCCGGAAGCTTTGGCTAGGGATATCCCTTGGAACATGATGTCACCGGACGTTGGCTCCAAGAGCTTGAGTATCAGGTTGGCAACGGTGGTCTTGCCGCAACCCGATTCTCCCACTAAGGCGAAGGTCTCACCCGGTGACACGGTAAAGGAGATGTCATCCACGGCTTTGACTTCCCCGATGGTGCGACTCATGATCACACCTTGTCTTACCGGAAAATATTTGACGAGGTTCTGGACCTCAACTACTGGCTCTGGCATATTCCTTCTCCAATAACCAGCATCTGGCTTGATGGAAGCCTTCAATCATGAACGCCGGAGGCGGGTCCCCTTTTCCGCACTGCTCCATAGCATATTCACACCGGGGATGGAAGGGACACGCGGGCGGCAGATTGCCGGCATTGGGCGGATCGCCTTGAATCGTCCTCAGCCGGTCGGTCTTTTCACCCAAGACCGGCAGGGCTTGCAGCAAAGCCTCGGTGTAGGGGTGCTGAGGGTTGTTCAACACTTGGTCTTTGGGACCGTATTCCACCACCAGACCTCCGTAGAACACCGCGAGTTTGTCGCAGAGGTTGCCAGTGATGCTGATGTCGTGGGTGATAAAGATAATGGCCATGCCGGTTTGCTGCTGGATTTCCTGGAGGAGGTCCAAGTACTGGCGCTGGGTGGTAACGTCCAACGCGGTGGTGGGCTCATCCGCTATCAGCAGGTCAGGCCGGGGCCCAATGGACGCCGCGCTGGAGGAGCGCTGCCGCATCCCTCCGCTCAGCTCGTGAGGATAGTTTTTTACCCTGACTTGCGGATCGTTAATCTTGACCATCCGCAACAGGTCTATACTGCGGGCAATTGCCTGTTTCCAAGGCAGCCCTTCGTGCACCACGAGCGGCTCGGACACTTGGGTGCCTATGCTGAACACCGGGTCCAGCGCCGCCATCGAGTTTTGGAGCACCATGCCTATCCGTTTCCCACGAAGACGCTCCATTTCTCCTTCGGTGTTTTCGACAATGTTCGTGCCGTCGAAAATAATTTCTCCGTCAACTATTTGCCCGCCTCGAGGCAGCAGCCTGAGAATGGACAGGCAAGTGATAGTTTTGCCCGAGCCGGACTCACCCACCAGACCCAATGTCTCACCCGGCATCAGCTCAAAGTTAACGCCGTTCACAGCACGTACAAGGCCGCGCCTGGTAAAAAAGTGGGTCGTCAGGTTGCGAACTTCCAGCAGCGGGGTATCGCCATTCCGCCGATTTTGGGCCATTGGCTTCGCCTCCTGGGAAGACTAGGGATGGGGATTATAGCATGGGTGCAAGTTGCACGAAATTATAACATCAACTCGCCGGAATCAAGCCATTTAGGCCGGGATTCCTCATATTTGTTTCAAAGGTCGCCAGAATTACGTCCGCGTCCGGTAGGGCGCCTCCGGTTGCGGCCGCCCAGTGGGCAACCCTGTAGCCCACCACCCACGCGATGCCACGTTCAGATACAAGCAACGGCACCCTGTCCCTCCAGCTTCTGGGAACCTTTGAGTCGGTGAAAAAGTCTTGAAGTTTTTTCTCTCCCTGCATACCCAACGGCTGAAAGCGGTCCCCCGGACGGCGCGTTCGCAACGAGAGCGAGCCACCCAACGCCGCGCGGTCCAACCGGGCTGACCAAACAGGGGCGACCGCAGGGTCTCGCGGACCATCAGCCAATATAGTAGAGGGAGCAGCGGAATCGCCAGCGCTTAAAGTGATCCGCCATCCTGTCCCTTCAAATGTGGACTCGCTCTCTCCCTTCGAAGGCAACGTCAAGGGGTGTTCGTCTTCCAGCGGAGGCAAAGGACATGTCAAAACCGGGTCTTTGGAGAGCACCAAGCCAGTGTAGCCGCGGTGGAGGCGAATTCCCGCCGGCAACTCCAGCACCGTGCCTGGCGTCTTATACGCCACCATCTCCGCCATCGCGTTCAAATGGCTTTCGCGCAGGCGCATGGCGCCGCCTGTAAGAGCCGCGTAACCCCGGCGCAACAGTATCCGTTGCAGTGCCGGATGGACGCCGGAAAGCCCCGACAGGTCGAAACGCACCTCATCAGCGGTGGCCAAGGCTACATGCGGCCACAACTTGGCCGCTTCTCCTTCAATGAAGTCCAAGTCCACCGACGCGGTCCTGGCCAACCTTGCCAGCGACTCGCTGACCCGCGGGTTAAACCCGGATGCCAAGGCAGGCAACAGGTCGTGCCTCACACGGTTCCTGGTGAAACGGGAAAGGTAGTTGCCGCTGTCATCACGGTAATCTCGGCCCAACTCCCGGCAGTACGCCACGGTGTCAGCCTTGGTCACGCTCAACAACGGGCGGAACAGTTGCAAGTCCGGGCCTTCCGTAGGCCACGGCCAGGAGGACACCTCGGACATCCCTCTCAGCCCGTGAAGGCCGGCCCCCCGCAGCACGTGCTGCAATACCGTCTCGGCTTGGTCGTCCACGGTGTGCCCAACGGCGACCGCCTTTGCGCCAGTGTTCTTGGCCACTTGGGCAAGGAACATGTAGCGCATCTCCCTGGCCAATTGCTCGAAGGACGAGATACGACGCTGCCGCCGGTACTCCGTGGGGTCTTGTTGTTCCACCGTGAAGGGCAGCCCCAGGTCTTCCGCCAGGGAGACCACAAACTCGGCGTCCTCGTCGGCTTCTTTACCTCGAAAGTCATGGTTCAAGTGGGCGACGTGAAGCCGGAGTCCGTGGGCATCCTTCAGGTGGTCCAGACTATAGAGGAGGGCCGACGAGTCGGGGCCGCCGGAGGCCGCCACCACCAGCAAGCTGCTATTCCCGGAATAACCTGTCCGGCGCAGGGCTGCCGCTATTTGCCGCTCAATACGGGCAACGGCCGACTGCATCCCCTTACCGGTTTTCCGGGGACAGGTGGCTGGTCACGTTGTAATTGACCAGCCGGCGGTTCCCGTTGTTTGACTCGACCGTCGAGATGGAACTGAGGCCAAGCGTCATGTTGTGGAAATTGGAAAGGGTCATACCCAACACCCTGCCGACGATGGCCCGGATGGTGAAGTTATGGGACACGATCACGAGGATGTCATCGTCTTGATGCGCTTGTTCAATCCCCATGAGCGATCGCCAAGCCCGCTCCTGAAGCTGCGCCAGGGACTCTCCCTTGGGCAGCACCACGTTGGTGGGGTCCTCACGCCAAGCGGCGTATATCTGAGGCCAGCCTGTACGCATCTCCCGGCCTGTCACCCCTTCCAATTCTCCCAGGTCCAATTCTTCCAACCCGGGCACAGGGACCACCGGAAGGCCTGTCGCACGGGAAACCTCGCCGGCGAATTGCATCGTTCGCATCAACGGGCTGGCATATATGGATGCAACGCCCTCGCCAGCCAACGCCCGGCCGGTCTCCGAAGCCTGCGCCACGCCCCGGGCGGTCATGGAAATATCCTTCTGGCCTTGGAACTTGCCCAGCTTGTTCCATTCGGTCTCGCCGTGTCGCACCAATAAGAACTTCATTAGCTGTCACCGTCCGGTTCACCGCGCTCCCGACGCAACTCAACGGTGTCTATCCTTACCCCGCTCATAGCCTTGACTGTAAGGCTCAAGTCCTTGAACTTGAACTTTTCACCTTCTTCGGGGATTCGGCCCAAGTGGTCCAGAATGAACCCGGCGACGGTCTGGTAGTCCCCCTCGGGCAGACCGAGGTGCAGGTCTTCGTTGATCTCCGACACTGCTATCCCGGCGTCGAGGCGATAAGTATCTTTGTCTACCGGAGTGTAGGGCTGGTCCGGAGCGTCTCCCTCCTCTCCAACCTGGCCAACAATTACTTCCAGGAGTTGCTTCAACGTTGCCAAGCCGGCGATGCCGCCGAACTCGTCAACCATCAACACCAACCCATGACCGCCGCGCTGCATCTCATCGAAGGTACTGCTGACGGTCTTGGTTTCCGGCACGAAGAAAGCCTGGCGCAGCAGGCCGGTCACACTGTCATCAGGCAGCAGCATGACCTGGCCCATGGCAAGCAGCAAGTCTTTGCTGGAAAGGACGCCCACGACGTTTTCCATCGAGCCCTCATACACCGGGAACCTGGTATGGCTGTGCTCTGTGTACAGGGGCAAAAACTCGTCAAGCCGCATATCCTTGTCGATCATTACGAATTCCGGCCTGGGCGTCATTATTTCACGCATTTGCCGATCGCCGAAGCGGAACACCTTCTCCAGGAGCGCCGCTTCGTTTTCCTCCACGACGCCAGACTGGGCGCCCACGGCTATGAGTGACCGTATCTCTTGTTCGCCTATCTCCGGCGCGGGGCCGCTGATGCCCAGCAGACGATTGACCAACCAACTGACTCCCTGCAGCAGGCGCACACACGGAGACAGCAGCAACCCCACAAAGGACAACGGTCGTGATACAGCGAAAGCGACCTTCTCCGGCTCGCGCCAAGCAATGGTCTTGGGAAGGGTTTCGCCGAAAATCAACAACACCAGCGTGACGCCCAAGGTGGACACCACTACCGCCGTGGAGTTGTTGCCCATCATGTTTACGACCAGGGAGGTGCCGATGACGGCGACGGCAGTATTTACAAGGTTGTTGCTAAGCAACACCATGGCTAGAAATTTTTCCGGACGGTGGACCAGTTGGGCCACCCGGCTGGCGCCCGGCTGGCCAATGTTTACAAGGTGGGTCAACCGTGCCCTTGAGAGCGCCACCAAGGCTGTCTCCGAACCTGAGAAAAAGGCGGACAACACCACAAAAAGACCGAGTAGACCCAGTCTCCCTAAATCGGCGGTATCCATTTTCGGAGCACACCTCCATAATTCAACCCGGTATGGTCTTGCGAAATGACCTGCATTCGGATGATAGCATCGGCCTTATGAGGTGTAAAGTTGACGGCCATACCTGCCGGTCATATTATTTCTCTGCCCCAACAGCCTTGACCGTAGGGCAATCCAACAGGAAACGAATATATGGGCCTATTCATTTTCTCGTCTTTCCCGCGCAGGCGGGAAACCATATAGTCTTGCCACGAGAAGGTTGCCGTAGGCGACGGTGATGTGGATTCCCGCTTTCGCGGGAAAGACGGGACCCACGTAACCCAAACCGGAAAATGAAAAGGCCCTGAAAGGAATATATGGGCTTGAAAATCCTGGGTATAGAAACATCCTGCGACGAGACGGCTGCGGGCGTGGTTGAAGACGGGAGAATACTGCGCTCCAACGTCATCGCCTCGCAGGCGGGAATTCATTCCAGCTACGGCGGAGTGGTCCCGGAATTGGCCTCACGGCAGCATGTCCGGGACATGGTCCCGGTGCTTGAGAAGGCGGTGGCAGACTGCGGCTTGGAGTTCAAGGATATAGACGCGGTAGCGGTGACCTACGGCCCAGGGTTGGGAGGGTCGCTCATCACCGGCCTGAATACCGCCAAGGCCATCGCTTTTTCCTTGGGAGCGCCATTGATTGGGGTAAACCACCTTGAGGGCCATATATACGCCTCGTGGCTGACCCAGCACCAGCCGGACGAAGACCCGGGGTTCCCCCTTATGTGCATGGTGGCGTCGGGCGGCCATACCGATCTGATACTGATGGAGGACCACGGCATTTACAAGTTGCTGGGACGCACCAGGGACGACGCCGCCGGCGAGGCATTCGACAAAGCAGCCCGGATTCTGGGGTTGGGCTTCCCCGGCGGGCCGGAGATACAGCGGGTCTCTGAGGGCGCGGAGGGGGACGAGCGTCTCCCAAGAGCTTGGATGCGGGGCACTCTTGACTTCAGTTTCAGTGGCGTAAAGACCGCGCTGCTGCATCTGGCCCAGGATAAGGGTTTATACCCGGCAATCGACGGCGACCTGGAACAAGAAGAGCTGCGCCGCTTGGTCAGGGAAATGGCCCACGCTTTCCAGGAATCGGTCGTAGACGTGTTGACCGCCAAGCTGCTGGACGCATCGGAGCGTTACCACGCCAAGGGCCTAGTCTTGGGAGGCGGGGTGATCGCTAACGCACGGCTGCGGCAGGAGATACTTAAACGCTCCCCCCTGCCGGCGATTATTCCCTCTCCCATCCTGTGCACCGATAACGGCCCAATGATCGCCGCCTGCGCCTATTACCAGTACCAACGGGGAATGGAATTCGGGATGGAGTTGGACATAGACCCGGGGTTGTCGCTGGGATAACCCCCGGACAGCCGCTTGACGCCTGAGGGGAGATGGACGCCGAAGGTTTTATCACATTGTATTTGGCGTTTCAGACCGGCTGGATGAGTCGGCGCCATAGCCAGGAGTGGCCGACGCCCAGTGCGACAGATCGGTTCCGCCCAAGCCTCGGCGATGTCCATTCAGCGACCGCCGGGCGACAAACGCAGTATTCACCAGTTGGTACACTTGCAGCTTGGACTTGTCACTGTGATATGGAAACGCAAACAGCCAGTTGCTCCCTTGGAAGACGACCGACCCTGTGTCCCTCACAAAATAATACCGCCCTAGCAGCACCACCCCCGCGATAACCGCCAGCAGCACCAGTAGCGCTCCAACATCCATTCCGATGAAAGGAACGGCTGGGCCGTCGATGTGCCCGGTAAGCCAGTAGGAAACGATAAGATACATCAGCAACCCGCCGACCACCAAGACCAGCCCCTGCATCAAGGAACCGAACCCGCGGGCGCTTGAGCGCACCAATACGCCGGCCAATTCTTCGACCGGGACGATGTTGGTCTGAGCCTTACCATCCTCTTGAGAGAAGGCCAGAATCCGTTGGTCGGTGGTAATCAACAGTTGTCCTTCCACCGGAGGCTCGTCGCTTAGCCCGGAAGACGGCGAAAAGACATGGGTCACCCTCTCTCCCGGCAGAAGGGCTACGTCCCGAATGTGGGTAAGATAGCTTACGTCCTGAAAATCCCCGTCCAACACGCGGCCTCCACCTACAATACTACCATAACCGCTACCGCCCCGGCGGTTATAGCGGTTTGCTGGCAGCGCCCCGCCTCTGTATATTTAACGTCACTGATATACCCTGCTGCATATACAACCTGGCTGAGCCATCGGCGAAATGGAGGCGAGGAGTTGGTTGAAACAAGCTCCGCTGCTAGTAACTTGCGGCCAGTGGTTGCCGTATTGGGGTTGGCGCTGCTGTTGCTGGCCGCCTGCTCGTCCGGCGGCGAGGCGCCAGCCTGCTCGGAGGACACCTTGAAAGTCGGGTTCTACGCATTTTTCGCGCCAATCAGCTACAGCGCAGATGACAACCCGGACGCCGACGGGTTCAACACCCACCTTGGCTATGAAGCGGACCTGCTGTCGGCCCTCGAAATCATGGAAGGAGAAGGCATGTCGTTCTCGCGCCGCGGCATCGCCGCTTGGGACAACATCTGGCTCCTATCCGCAGGCCAGGAATACGACCTCATCGGCGGCGGCATCACCATCCTGGACTCCCGCACCAAGGACGCCGACGGCAACCAAGTAGTCCAATTCACCTCAGGCCACGTCGGCTTTCGCCAGTCGCTCTTGGTGCGGGCTGCGGACGCGGAGCGTCTGTCCAGCCATGAAAAGTTGACAGACGGCGTGCGCGTCGGCGTTCTTGCCGGCACAACGGGAGAGGGCCGGTTGCTGGAACTGACCGGACTGGTCGATTCAGACGGCGTGCTGACCGCCGGTACAGCGGTAGAAACCCCGGAGGGCGCGGTAGTTGCGGACGGCAGTACGGACTACGTCATCACCTCCGCGATGGAAACCGGGAATCTGGAGGGGCGGACGTACATCCGCCCGGCATCGACCGGTATGCCGCAAGTAGTCTATCTTGGGCAGGAACTTGGCGAAAAGGAACTCTTTGAAGCCCTGGCTTCCGGCGCAATTGACGCCGTGGCCCGCGGCGAAATCGGCAACCGCACCGCAGACAATGACTCCAAGGGCAAATTCGTCGTTACGGCTCTCGACGACCTGGTAGAGCTCGGCGGGTTTACGCTGGCTGCCGGAGACACTGAACTGGCCTCCTGCATAAACGAGAGGATCAAGTGGCTCACGGACAACCGGAACATCGGCTACGCCGAATGGCTGGAAGACCCTTCGATTTTCACGGCGCGCGCCCGAATGTGGAACGGCAAGCCTTAGTTGGTCTTGCGGTTCTTTGCGTACCGCCTCATGTTGACAGCCGCGCCGCCAAATGATACGTTTTGATCAGTAAAGACTGTGATGGAGACGAGTAGGCAGGGGTAGGCGGTTAGCGAGCCTGGTATAGTGCAAGCAGGTGCGCCGATCTTGTCCGAAAATCCCTCCGGAGTCGCCAGCTGAACCCCTCCTCTCGATAGCCTTGGGGGGAACGTAAGCCGGGCCGGGCTCGCCGTCCGTTACAATCGGCGGGGCATGTCAGTGTCCTTATTGAGTGGCCCTGACTATGTTTGGGGCAATTAGGGTGGTACTGCGGGTATGCAAAGCCCCGTCCCTATTGGACGGGGCTTTTTGTTGTTAAATTTCATCCCCTAAAAAGAGGTTGACGTGAAACTCAAGGGTTCGGAGATCATCTGCGAGAGCCTGCGCCGCGAAGGGGTGGACGTAATATTCGGGCACCCAGGGGGGGCAATCCTTCCTTTTTATGACGCGCTGTGGGGATTCCCCCATTTGCGCCATATTTTGATGCGCCACGAGCAAGCGGCCGCCCATGCCGCCGACGGATACGCCCGCATTACCGGCAGGGTGGGCGTCTGTGTGGCTACTTCTGGCCCGGGAGCCACCAACCTGGTGACCGGTATTATGGGCGCCAAGGCGGACTCGGTGCCCATAGTGGCGATTACCGGCCAAGTCGCCCGCGCTGCCCTTGGGTCGGAAGCCTTTCAAGAATGCGACACCTGCGCCATCATGGCCCCCTGCACCAAGGAAGCCCAAATGGTGATGAACGCCCGGGACCTGCCCCGGGCAATCCATGAGGCCTTCCGGACCGCCCAGGAAGGCCGCCCCGGGCCCGTATTGATCGACGTGCCGCGAGACGTTCAACTTGAAGAGGCGGACGTAGAGTTCCCGGAGGCATGGGTCGCCAGCCCGACCGTCTTGTCCGAGGACACCCTGGACCGGGTGCGGCAAGCCGCCAGGCTGATAAACGAAGCCGAGAGACCGGTAATTATCGGCGGGCACGGCATCATCGCCTCCGGTGCATCGGAGGAGCTGAAGAGCTTGGCCGAGGCTACCGGCATACCCGTCATTACTACCCTGTTGGGCGTCAGCAGTTTCCCCGGAAACCACCCGCTCAGCATGGGTATGTTGGGGATGCACGGGATGTATTGGGCCAACCTCGCCGTGGACCAAGCGGACTTGGTCATAGGCTTGGGGATGCGGTTCGACGACCGGGTCACCGGAAAGGTATCTACATTCGCTCCCCATGCACGGATCATCCACTTGGACATCGAGCCGAGCCAAGTGGGCCGCAACGTGCCGGTGGAAGTGCCCTTGGTGGGAGACGCGAAGGCCATCCTGAAGGCCTTGGTGCCCCAAGTGAACCGGGCAGAGCGGCCCGACTGGATGAATTACATCGCGGACTTGAGGCGCAACCACCCTTCATTGAGCATCCCCAACGGCGACAAGCTTCAAACGCAGCACGTCTTGCGAGATTTGAACGAACTTATCCAAGAGAACCAGGATACCGTCGTGGTCACCGGCGTTGGACAGCACCAGATGTGGGCCGCTCAGTTCCTGCTTTTCGACCGGAGCAACTCCTTCGTGTCTTCAGGCGGGCTTGGAGCCATGGGATTCGAGCTGCCGGCGGCGCTGGGAGTACAGGCGGCCAAGCCGAACATCCCCGTCTGGACCGTGGCCGGGGACGGCGGTTTCCAAATGACCTCGCAGGAACTGGCCACGCTGTCCCACGAAAAGCTGCCGGTGAAGATGGCTCTCCTCAATAACGGCTACCTTGGCATGGTGCGGCAATGGCAGGAGTTGTTCTTCGACAACCACCTGAGCGCCGTGCCCGTACCGGGGCCGGATTATGTTAAGCTCGCCCAAGCGTACGGCGTGGGGGCGGTACGGGTCACCGAACGGGAAGACGTGCTGCCCGCGCTGAGGCAGGCCCAGGAATATGACGGGCCTTTCCTGATTGAGTTCGTGGTTGACCCATCCGGCAACGTCTACCCGATGGTCCCGCCCGGCGGCGGACTGGCGGACACACTGGAAGACCCCGCGGTGTAAGGGTGTAAGAATATAGGCCGCTTTCAAGACCGCCGGTGTACGCCAAAGCGATAAACGCCGTAAAGAAGCAGGAGTAGGAGCCCTATCCCCACTGCGCCGAGGATGACGCCTATGACCAGTGAAACATTGACCGGCCCCTGTTTCTCTGACAGTGAGACGACTACAGCGGCAAGGGGTTTTTCCTCAACGCTGGCGTTGGCCTTCTCGCCGGGCACACCTTCTCGCAGTTCTTTGCTTTTGACCTTTCCCAGGTCTTCCAGAAAATCCATAGTTCTCTGAAAGTCGGTAGAGAACACTCGGACTTCCAAGTGCGCTCTTTCGACATCGTCGCGCGTTGACAGCACTACACTGTCCACCACTCCGTTCAAGGAACTCAGCAGGGCCTTAAGGTCTTCAACGTCAGCGCTAACGTCCGACACCTCCACTGCTAGGTTGGCTGAGGGTGGCTTTGGCCCTGACAGGCTGGGCGGCTCGAGGGAAACAGTGATCGTCGCCAAGTCCACCTGCCGCGTCAAGAAGTTCAACTGGCCTTGGAACCGTTCGATTTCCAACCTGACACGGGCTAGCTCCCGCTCGATCGCCAGCACGTCGCTGACCGTGCTGGACTTATCCAAGAGGGACAGGAAGCTCTTCTCTTCCCTCAAAGCGCTGTTCAAACGTGCTTCCAAGTCTATAAACCTTTCTGAGACATCCTCCGATCCCATGTTTTTGCTTAGGACTTTACCCAACGCCTCGATACGCTCCAGCGCGGTTAAGAACTGTGCCTGCGGCACCCGGATGATCATGGTAGCCCGCTTATCGTCGACGTCCCCGGAGATGTTGAGGTGCTCTACAAAGCCACCCAAACCTTCGGTTATTGCCTGCACAGCATTGGCGGCATCTTGCGCGGCTTCCACTTGGACGGAAATGGAAGCGTCCGAAATGATTTTCCTTTGAGAGGCCGCCAGAGTACCGTCTGGCGCGGCTTGACCAGCCGGTCCACTTGCACTTGTCCCGGATACTTGTTTTTTCACCACTTCCTGCGGGTCTATCATTAGTGGCGCTGAAGTAGCCGCCGGCATGGGGAGAGCAGCCGACCTGGGAATACGCTCCTTGGCGGCAGTACCCGCCTGTCCGTCAGCGCTCAAGTGGCCGAAGAAGCGGTCCGTCTCATTCATGGACGAAAGGTGATATGCTTCGGTATTGGCTTCATAGCTGACTGCCAATGAGAAAAAGATGAACAGACCGATAATTATCACAGCAACCAGAACTATACTCCCGGCAATAATTAGCAGTTTGCGCATCACACTCACCGTTAAGTCAGGTACCCTATTGTACACGCTTCAGTACTGGAGTCGGCTTCGTTGCATCCAGCGTGGAAATCAATCGCCTTTGCGCTTAACTTGCACCGTACCGGCGATTCGCCTAGACTTGCACCAATATGAAGCTGCCACAATGTATTTGATTGCCCGCAAACTCCAATCATCCCAATCCGGCTAACCAGGATTGGACCGGAGAACGAATTGGAAAAAGTAACCATACAAGAAGCCTCTTACCGGCTTAACCTGTCCCAAGCCGGCATCAGGGAATGCATCAGAAACGGCGAGTTAAAAGCCCAACGGGAACCCGGCCTCACCGGTTCCCGTTGGATGGTGGAACTTCCCGAAGAAGGCTGGGTGGACAGCTTCCGGGCGTCGCTTCAAGACTTGTCGAACCGTATGACTTCCTGGTGGTGGCCTACGGCGTCCAAGACCGGTAAAGTGCACTACGTGAGAGACCTCGGAATCGAAGAGATTGAGCCCCTGTACCTTTGCGGACTCAAGACCAACAACGTGTGGGACGCAAGCGGCCACAGCATAGAAGACAAATGCCCCGAGTGCGTCGCCATCGCCACGCAGGAAGGTCTGCCGCTGGAGTAACAACAGTGCGATGGGATTTATCGACCCATCGCACTCGACTCAGGCTGCGGTTGTCCGACAGGCTTCTAGCCGCCGCCCCCGCCAACCCCAAGGCCCGGCTCTGTCATAGCCTGCGGGTCCAGCAAATCGTCCAACTCCTCGTCCGATAAGGACGTGTTCAGCTTGGCTACCTCGCGGATTGTCTTTCCGGTAGCCTCGGCCTCCTTAGCAATGGCCGCAGCGGCGTCGTAGCCGATGGCCGGCGCCAAGCCTGTCCCTAGCATCAACCCCTTTTCCACCATTTCCGGTCCCACCGCAGTCGCCTCAATGCCCTTGACGCACTGCTCGGCGAAGTTGTTGACCGAGGAGGCCAGGATGGAGATGGACTGGAGAATGTTGTGGGCAGCCACCGGCATCATGGTGTTCAACTCGAAGTAGCTTCCTTGGGCGGCCACGGCCACTGCGTTATGGTTGCCCATGACTTGGGCCACCACCTGTATCACCGACTCGGCGATCACCGGATTTACTTTTCCGGGCATGATGGAGCTGCCCGGCTGGACCTCCGGCACGGTAATCTCGCCCAGCCCGGCTCTTGGCCCGCAAGCCATGAATCTGATGTCGTTGGCGATTTTATGAAGGCTGATGGCGATGGTTTTCAATATGCCGCTGGCCTCCACCAGCGCGTCGATGGTGGCTTGGGCTTGGAAGTGATTGCTGGTTTCCTGGATGGCAACCCCGGTAGTCTCGGAGATTAGCTGGCACGTCCTGGCCGAAAATTCCGGGTGGGTATTGACGCCGGTGCCCACGGCTGTGCCGCCCAAGGCCACCTCGGTCAACGCCTCCTGGGCCCGCCCCAGCCTGCGGATGCTGTTCTCGGCTTGGCCGGCAAACCCCAGGAACTGCTGCCCCAACCGGATGGGCGTGGCGTCCTGCAAGTGAGTCCGCCCGGTCTTGACGATTGGCCAGAACTCGTCCGACTTTGCGCTCAACTCCGTCTTAAGCCTTTCCAGCCCAGGAATCAGGTCCTCTTTGATGGTCAGCAGGGCCGCCAAGTGGATGCAGGTAGGTATGACGTCATTGGATGATTGGCCCATGTTGACGTGGTCGTTGGGGTGCACCAAGCGGGAACCCAGGTCGCCTCCCAGGATTTGAGAGGCGCGGTTGGCGATGACCTCGTTGGCATTCGTGTTGGTGGAGGTGCCGGACCCGGTCTGGAAAATGTCCAGCACGAAATGTTCGTCCAGCTTTCCGTCGACCACCTCCTGGGCGGCGGCGACTATGGCCTCGCCGACTTTCCGGTCCAGCAGGCCCAGCCCCATGTTGGTGGTGGCGGCGGCTTGTTTGACCAGTCCCAGCGCCCGGATGAAGGAGCGCGGGAACCGCAGGTCGCTGATCGGAAAATTCAGTACAGCCCGCATGGTCGATGCGCCGTAAAGCGCATCGGCCGGGACCTCCATCGGGCCCATAGAGTCGCGTTCTATTCGCATTTCAGCCTTGGTGGTCATGTTTACACTACCTCTTTTCTGAAGGTTGTTAGTCTTCCATCCCGTAGACTTCCCGTCGTATCCGGCGGGCATTGCGGCGGCGCCCGGAGCCGGATAGCTGGCCGAATTGCGCGGCAGTCAGACCGCCGGCCTACATGGCAGCGGCCAAGGTCCTCGGTTTCAAGTCTCTACGTCGGTGGTCTGGCAATCAGATGATAACGTCAGGCAAATTCGGATGTCTCAACGCAACGTGTGAGCCTTCCTGGTTTACTTGTTCCCACCCGACTAAATTGAACCGTGCCAGTGCATCAGCAAAAGAAACCCCTCGAACATACGAAGGCATTAAGTGGCTATCCGGCCTATTGTGACATTCACCAACTTGGCAGGAAACCCCGCCTCCAATTCTTCGTCCAGCGCCGCTTGCGTCCGTCGCCTCGCGTCCAGGACTTCACACTTCAACCACCCGGTAATAGCCTCTTTGATGTTCGCCAAGGCTTCTTCTTCACTGTCTCCCTGGGAAACGCAGCCCCGTAGAGCCGGACACACCACCGAGTAACCCTCCTCGGAATAAGTCAAGACCACGGAGTAAGTCATTTCGGCATCCGGAAATTCAACCCCCACCAGCTTGTCGGACACCCAACGCGTATCCTCGCTCCCAGAGACGTCAATGGGAATCACCTGGAAGCTGTAGGCCTGGTGAGTCTTTTCCGACCAATGAACGTCGAAATAAGCAGGACCGCCGGTCTGAAGCCGGAAAGCTCGGCCATTCAGCGATTCCAGCAATTTGCTCACCAGAGAATCCAGGTCCGGGCGAGCGGTGCTGGTGATTCCCATTTCCTCGACCAATAAAGCCATAGCTTCATCGGAAATCTGGCTGGAGCGGAACTCTTCGTCGCCAAACTCAGCGTAAAGAAGTCGTGCTACCTTGGTTTTGTCCATAAGTCCTCCTGGTAACGGCCAGCAACCATCCCCTAACGCCCCTCTTTCATCCAGTCGGCCACCCGCTCCGCGATCATCAGCGTGGTGGCGTTGGTGTTGGCCCGGATCACGTCGGGCATCACCGAGGCGTCCACCACCCGCAGGCCTTCCAGACCGTGGACGTGGCAGTACTGGTCCACCACTGCCGTGGGGTCCTCCGCCGCGCCCATCTTGCAAGTGCCGGAGATGTGGTGCTGGGTGTAGGCGTTCCTCAGCATCCAGTTGTCCAAGAGTTCGTCCGAAGCCAGGTCCTCATCGGTGGGGCTCAGGCGCTCAACGATCATGTCACGGAATGGCGGTCGTTCCGATATGCGAACCGCCAACCGCAGGGCCTCCCGCATCCGCTGCCGGTCGTATGGATCGGACAGGTAGTCATAGTTGAAGTAAGGCTGCACATGAGGATCGGTGGACTGGAGCCGGAGTTCCCCGGCCGAAACGGCGTTCTGCAGGGCGCAGGTCAGACCAAAGTGAAAGTCGTCTCCTTCGATGTTTACGTTGGCCGGCCGGTGCTCGCTGCTCATGAGGATTGGACTCATCTGGAAGTCGCCCCGTGTAGGGGAGCCTTGGTTGCTGAACCGCAGGCACACCTGAATGTTGGGGGCTTCCGGGTCAAGGGACTTGCCGACACCTCTGAACAGGACGAACACCGCCGGGTGGTCTCGCAGGTTCTGGCCCACGCCCGGCATGTCTTTGAGCAGGCTGAGACCCATTGACTCCAAGTGTTCCCGGGGGCCGACACCGGAAAGCATCAATAGCTGAGGAGAAGCCACAGCCCCGCAACTGACTATAATCTGGTCACCCAACACCGTGAAGTTCTCTTCCCCGCTGTCTGCCTCTATCCCAACCGCCCGGTTCCCCTCGAACAGGATGCGCCGGGCCGTTACGTTGCCCCTGATGGTCACGTTCAACCGGTGTCTCGCCATATTGAGGTAGGTAAGGGCCGCGCTCATCCTCACCCCGTTGATGTTGTTCAACGGACGGGCGGCCACGCCGGTGGAGTCCGGATGGTTCTGGTCCGGGTCTTCCGGAAATCCCATCCGCGCACAGGAGTCATAAAAGGCCCTGAAAGCGGGTATCATCTCCTCCCGCTTATATCGGCGTATCGGGATGGGGCCGTCGTTGCCGTGAAAGTCCCCGCCGGGAAAGTCCAGATCGTTCTCCAGCTTCCTGAAGTACGGCAGAACACTGGTGAATCCCCACTCGGTGTTGCCCCATTCGGCCCAGTTGTCGTAGTCCTCGGGAACACCGCGGAACATGACCTGCCCGTTGATGGCGCTGGAGCCGCCGGTGGCCCGGCCTCGGGGAATGATGATAGGGTCCGACTGAAGGGGAGTTCCGGTAGCCTCATAGTTCCAGCTATGGGGCCCGTAAGCCGACCGCCACATGTTGTTGCCGTTTTTCAGGTCTATTGGCAACTGCTCGAAGTCGGGATAGTCGGGCCCTGCCTCCAGCAGCAATATGGACTTGGTGTGGTCCTCGGAAAGCCGGGTCGCCAGCACACAGCCCGCCGAACCAGACCCAACGATAATGTAATCGTATTTCATAGCTAATACCTCTTGCCGCCGTTGCCAAAAGCAAACGGCGCTTCTCCCTGAATCCGGCGCCCCGGCGCACAAGGTCTGCAGCCCATGCGCCCAGCGCCTCACGCGATTATATGTTGCCATTCGGTGTTGATTTTCGCAACAAACCGGGGTTGGACATGCCATTGGGAGTTAGCCCTCACTCCGCAACGGTTGACACCATATCCCCGTCCATTATGATGATGTAGCCGCCATATCGGCGGCAACCGTGCAAGTCTGCCAACTCGAGGTGCGTTATGCCGGAGATGACCGGCGCCCAAGCGTTAGTCCGGTCTTTGGCCCGCAACGGCGTGGAAGTGGTGTTCGCCCTTCCCGGCGTCCAGATTATGGATGCCTTTGACGCCATTTACCAGGAACCGGGCATTCGCTTGATTACCGCCCGCCACGAGCAAGCCGTGGCCTACATGGCCGACGGCTATGCCCGCACCACCGGCAAGCCGGGGGTGGGGCTGGTTGTTCCCGGCCCGGGGGCGCTGAACACCACTGCCGCCTTGGGTACCGCTTACGCCACCTCGTCGCCGGTGCTGCTGGTATGCGGACAGATCGAAACATACAACCTAGGCAAAAATCGGGGCGCCCTGCACGAGATCGGCGAGCAACTGGACGTTTTCGAACATCTCACCAAGTGGCGTCACCGCGCCGGCAGCGTTGAGGAAATACCGGAGATGGTCCAAACGGCCATGCAGCACCTGACCACCGGCAGACCTAGGCCCGTGGAAATCGAAATCCCTTGGGACGTGCTGCCCTCCAAAGCAACTGCGGAACTGCTGGAAGGCGAAATCTATGCAAAGACGCCGCCGGAACCGTCGCAAGTCCACGAGGCGGCCCAACTGCTGTCACAAGCCCGCCGCCCGGTAATCTGGGCAGGCGGCGGGGCCCGCGAGGCGGACCTGTCCGACGAGCTTCTGGAACTGGCCCGGACGCTGAACGCCCCGGTAATCACCACGCCTCAAGGAAAAGGGGCCATCCCCGAAGATGACCCGCTGTCCGTCGGCTGCTTCTACTACGCCCACGGGCCGGGCTACCTGACGCTGCCCCAAGCCGATGTAATCCTGGCCGTAGGCAGCCGCCTGCTCATTACTCCCAACGTTCCTTGGACAATCCAACCCCATCAAAAACTGGTCCAGATAGACGCGGACCCCGAAGAGGTGGGGCGGAACTTCGAGCCAACGGTCGGCATGGCCGCCGACGGCCGCCTGAGCGTCCAAGCATTGCTGGAGGAGCTGAAAGACCGTTCCCGGAACAGCGAATGGACGCCAACCGAGGTCGCATCCATCCGCCAGCAATCCGACCAGAACATCCGGGAGATGGCCCCTACGCAAGTGGGGATAATAGAAGCCATTCGCAAGGAATTGGATGACGACGCCATCGTAGTCAGCGGCGTAACCAACATCGGATATTGGAGCAACCTGGCCTTGCCAGTGCTGAAACCCAGGTCTTACTTAACCTCCAGCTACTTCGCTACGTTAGGATTCGCCTTTCCTACTGCTCTTGGCGCAAAGGTGGGCAACCCCCACCGGCAGGTCATAGCCATTACCGGGGATGGCGGATTTGGCTATGCCGCCGGCGAGTTGGCCACGGCGGTACAGGAAGGCATCAACGTGGTGACCTTGGTGTTCAATAACGAGATGCTGGGAGCGTCCCTCATGGAACAGCGCAACCGGTTGGAGGGCAGGATCATCGGCACCCAGCTTCACAACCCCGACTTCGCCCAATTGGCCGAGGTCTACGGGGCTATGGGCATCAAGCTCACCAGCCACGACGACGTGGGAGACGCGCTCAAGACCGCTCTCAAAGCGGACCGGCCAGTGGTCATCGAGGTACCGATTCCTAATCTGCTGCCCCCGTTCCAGATTCCGCCGCCCACTACCCAAGGGACGCCGGCGTAAATGGCCGCGAACGCCCCCCGCATACGACGTTACAGGACTCAAAGCTTCCGCTTGCTGGATGACGCCCTGGGGCAGATGCGCGGCGGCAGATGGGCCCGCTCCGAGGACCTGCTTTGGGGCAGCCTTACCTTGGCCGTCAAAGCCGTCGCTTTGAGCCGGGGGCAGGAACTCGACGGCGATGACGCCGTGCGGAGCTACGCCGCGCAACTGGGGCGGGAACACCGCGACCGCAGGATTCGGGACGCTTTCGAGCGGCTGGCCTCTTTCGGCGAATCGGTGCAATTGATCAGGGAGTCCCGTTCCCGAATCGACCGGCTGTTCCCCATTCTCGACGACGTGACTTCCGCCGTCGAACAACTCTGGGATATGGTGCCAACGAATGACCGAGGTTAGCGCAGCCCCTCAAACGGACAGGTTGGATTGCACCGTCCGCGAAGCGCCCGCGTCTGGGACGGACGGGCGGCCCACCGTTGCCATCAAGACCCAGGGCTGCAAGCTGAACCAAGCCGACAGCGACCTGCTGGCCAGGCAGTTCATACAGGCAGGCTATCGCATCGTATCTTCGACTGCCGATGCCGACGTTTTTGTCCTGAACACCTGCACCGTCACCGCCAACGCCGACGCCAAGGCCCGCCAAGCCTTGCGGGCGGCGAAGAAGGCCAATCCTCAAGCGGTAGTAGTCGCCACCGGCTGCTACGCCCAGTGGTCCGGCCAACAGTTGTCTAAAATCGAGGGCGTGTCGTTGGTGGTGGGCAACACCGGCAAGGAACGGCTGCCCTCAATGGTTACTGACTTACTTGAGAAAGAGCAGTCGCCCGCTGCGCCCACCCACTCGCATAAC
Organism: Dehalococcoidia bacterium; assembly: GCA_965261795.1. Lineage (GTDB taxonomy): Bacteria > Chloroflexota > Dehalococcoidia > Lucifugimonadales > UBA3495 > CBDCFV01. The sequence continues at coordinate 1,538,297 of OZ253476.1, read as the reverse complement.
GAGAGGCCGGGCCCATCCGATTTGACGACGTCCACCTCGCCAAGCCCAGCCTCATTCCATCATTCCCGCGGCCAATTTAGTCATTCCCGCGGCCAATTTAGTCATTCCCGCGGCCAATTTAGTCATTCCCGCGAAGGCGGGAATCCACAACCCACGACCGGCGCGGTCAATCTGCCGGTTGCCGCCGGGCGGAACCGGGCTATGGTGAAGATACAGGAGGGGTGCAACCAGGTTTGCGCCTACTGCATTGTGCCCAAGGTGCGGGGCCGCGAGCGCAGCATTCCCCCCGAGACGCTGGTATCCCAGATTAACGAGCGAGTGGACGAGGGCTTCCTGGAAGTGGTGCTGACCGGCACCCAACTGGGCACCTACGGCTTCGATTTGTCCGATATAACCCTGACCCGGTTATTGAGGCGCATCCTCGCCGAAACCGGGGTCAGCAGACTGCGGGTGTCATCTCTTCAAGCTCATGAGATAGACCCGCCATTGCTGGAGTTGTGGCAAGACTCCCGCATGTGCCCCCACTTTCACATCCCGTTGCAAAGCGGCAGCGACGCCGTGCTGGGGCGTATGCGGCGCCGTTACACTACCGGCCGGTTCGCTGAGACCATTGCATTGGTAAGAGACTCCGTTCCGGGCTGTAGTGTGACAACCGACCTTATCGTCGGCTTTCCCGGCGAAGGCGACATCGAATACCACGAAAGTCTCGCCTTTGCCCAAGCAATGGATTTCGCGGACATGCACATTTTCCCCTACTCTTCCAGGCCGGGCACCACGGCGGCCTACTTCGTTGACGATCTATCGCCCTCCGAGAAGAAGTCCAGGGTTGCCCGGATGATGGAAATGGCCGAGGAGGGCTTCCGGGCTTTTCGCACTCGCCAGTTGGGGCAGACCCGCCCGGTGCTTTGGGAATCGAAGCGCGTGGATGACGAGGGGATGACCTGGCGGGGACTGACCGACAACTACATACGCGTTTACGGAAAGACCGGCCAGGACTTGAGCAACTCTATTTCCTTGGCGCGGCTTGTAGAGCTGGACCAGCGGGAGGTCGCCGTCCAGTCCCTTTAATCGGACACCCTGTTTCAGCAGCCCGCGGCCCCACGCCGATGCCAAAAAAACGGCGGCCCGCCCCTCAAGGAGAGAGGCAGGCCGCCGGATGTATTACGAATTGACCCGGCGTTAACGGGAGACGGCCATTACAGTTCCACCGGCCGCAGATAACCCATGTCCCCCTTGCGCTCCAAGTAGCCGGCCCGCACATCGTGCCCGTGGGAGAAAACGAGTAGCCATCCCTGCTTCTCCGCCTGCGTCAATACTTCCCGCTTCCGTTCCAAGGTAACCTCCGGAGACCTGTCGAAAGCGGAGATGACGGACAGGTTCAGGTGATGAGGCGTCGGAACGATGTCCCCGAGGAACACTATCCGTTCGCCGCCGTGGTTCACCATGACCATCTGATGCCCCTTGGCGTGGCCGTCGGTGACAATGACGTTCAACCCCGGGAGTACTTCGCTGTCGCCGTTGAGCATTTCCAGTTGGCCTCGTTCCTCAATGGGCAGGAAGTTGTCCGCCCTGTGGTTAACGTGGCAACGTTCGTTGGGATTGCAGGCCTCGTCCCAACAAGACTCTTGTACGTAATAGCGGGCCTTGGGGAAAGTGGGAACGATGTTCCCGACCCGGTCCAAGCGGGTGCAACCGCCACTGTGATCAAAATGAAGATGAGTAAGTATTACTGCGTGGATGTCCTTGGGCCCCAAGCCCAAGCCTTTGAGTCCTTTCAGCAATCGGCTGGGCACCAGCCCCAAGCTCTCTTTGTCGTTGTCAACGTCTTTCGTGCCCACGCCGGTGTCTATTAACACGTTCTGTCCGCTTAACTGTAGCAACATACAGTTGAGGCCCAGGGTCATGCGGTTCTTGCGATCGGTTACCACACTATTCTCCCAAGCCATCTTGGGCACCTGCCCAAACATTGAGCCACCATCCAGCTTGATGACTCCGTCACTTATTACCTTGACAGCTGTCGACATCATCTTAACCCCCAAACCCTTAACCAAATATCGTGTTCATCCTCCCCGTCGAAGCAGCCCCGTCTTCCAAAATGAAAATTATGACAAGGTCTTGATAATAAAAACTCGCATGAAGAGTCGCCTGAATTCAGGGACGCCAATTAACGGGGTTCCGCCGTCCAAGACGAGCGGTCGGTCGAAAAGAATCCAGCATATTTATTGTTGCTCTGTCGGTTTGAAAGCGTTTCACCTCCTTTCTCTTTATGCAACTGGGTCGCACAACCGCCGTGTCACTCAGTCCGCAACCTGCCGACTGAAAGCCCCATGTTGTCAAGAGATTTAGTGTTATTTTGAAACTAATTTTATATTAATTACATAATTCACAAGTTGTCAACCCTTACACAGTGGCTGTAAAAATTCCTCAACCGGTCCCCTGGGGGTAAACGGCAGAGATTAATCTCCAATCTGCTCATCGGTATTGAAGCCCGAGTTATAGTCAAGCAGGTCCGCAGCCGCGTACCTGGACCGTGTGTCTTCAGGAAGAAAAATGTATCCGGGCAACGGGACAGGCCCACGTGATGCGGAGCTTGTCTGCTGACCGGATACTCCCTCAATTACGTGGGCCTGCGTTGGGGCGGGACTAGGAATCCCGCCGCGATATTCTTTTACGAGCTCCTGGCACCGGCAGGGCCATAACAGTCCCTGCCGGTGTATCCAACTTACTATCTCACCGTGATGGCCAACTCATCCCACGAGCTGATTCCAGTTCCTGCGTCTGTTACGGTGAGCCGGAAGATCAGGTCTGCGGATGTTGAAGGCGCGGTGAACTTGGCGGCATTACCGCCAAGCCCCGATGAATATGGGAGAGACGGCGTTACCGAGTTCTTCAGGCTCACCGTGGTCCCGCTCTGCTGGGTCCAACTGTAGCTTGCATCGTCGTCGTCATCTACAGGGGATCCGGTGCCCGTGAGGGATACGCTTGCTCCCGTCGTAACGGCCTGGTCACTGTAGGCGTTGACCGACGGCCCGCCTGGTGGCACCGTCGGGCCGCCTGGTGGCGTGGTAGGAGTGGTGGGCTGCGGCACGGTAGGTACGGCAGGCATAGTTAGACTTAGTGTGTAGCTGCCTGTTGTGTTACTGACGTTGGTTGTCGCTCCGATGATGTACTTGGTTCCGGCTGTCATGTTGACTACGATCTGTGAGTTGGTGCCCGTCCCATGGTCGTCGTTTTCCTGTGATGGTGCTCCAATCGTAAGACTTCCCTCGTACAGTAGCAAGTAGGTGTTCTCGGTTGATTCCAACCTTATGGTAACGCTGCCGCTGACGGTCGGGTGATGGAGTAGTAGTCGATGTAACTCCCGGTCTTCCATATCGACTCGCAGTCCGCCATGCTCCATGCCACGTAGCTGACGGTCTGGTTGCCGTGCGTCAGCGCCACCTCGTCGCAGGTGGTTGGCGGGGGCGGCGGTGCACCCATCCGCAGGACGTAGCGGTTCAGCAGGTAGCCCTCGTCAGGGTGACGCAGTTCGACGATACCCGTGCCGGGTCCACACATCGCTACCTTCATCTGTGTGCCGTTCGACACATTCATAGGGTCATTCGTCTCAGCCGGGCAGAAGTTGATAGTGGTCGAACTGCGTGCTATCTCGGCCAGGGGTGTTGGGTCATCGGGGTTAGCGATAACCTTGACCCTATCGGTGTCATCCAAGGTCTCCAACACGCCCACTGGCCCGTACCAAGTCCCGGCGGCAGCGATTGTGTAGCGGCTGGGGTCTGGTGTCATTCGGGCCGCCGGTATGATGGCGTTTATGTCCTGGTAGTGCCTCACGCGGCCCCCCAACAGCCCGCCACCCGCCCGTTTGACGAAGCCAGCCATGCCCAATTCGCGCCTTGCTTCAACCGGATACATCTCCAATTGGGGTGCGGCTTCTTGCTCGCCAGTTGTAGCCAAACATGCCTTTACAAACACCGAGGTTCGCTTGATCTCGGTATCCGGTGGAGGCGTAGTTCCATCGGGATTGGCGGGTATGGGGTACTCACCGCTGTCCACGTAGACGCCAGCACCAGCCGCTTGGTTCGTACAATCTAGAGCCGACATTTTGCCAACCATGAAGGGAGTGTGGGCACTGAACCTGATTTCTCCCGTCTTGCGCCATCCATCGTCAAACGGGTCAGTAATAATCCTATTGACTGGCGGCCCCTTAACCGCGTACTGGTTAGCCCTGACAAGTTGCATCTCCAGCACAACGCCTTGGGGGATAGATGCCAGACCCTTTGGAACAAGGGGCTTGCCTTCGTACTCCAGATAGTTTATCGGCAGGCAGCGGTTAGAGCGCAGACCGCAGTTGGCAGCGGGGGCCGGCACCAGTCCGCTCACGTAGTCGTCGTGGCCATAGGTGATGGAGTTGCGCTCTGAGTCGTTAAGGTTTGCCCTGAACCCTGCCCATTCTCTGATGCCTAGGTAGTACGTGTCGGCCCACCTCCGGCACTTTGCATGAGCGACACCATTTGAGGTGTTGAGGAAATCGAGGGTGCAATAGACCTGATGGTCGACAAGAAATTTCTGGTCCGCTACGAAACGGTTCCGCTCGTTCCACACTCTGCCAGTGGCTTGGTCCAGAACGGCCATCGTGCGCCACATGAAGTCGTGCCGTAGGCATCCGTTATAGAAGTTCGTCCTGTAAGGAGTAAGATCGGACGGTACCGAGCATCCGTCCTCGCTCCAGTCCATCCAGGCGTTGGCTGCGAGATTTCGATGCTTGCTGTAGCCGATGTTGGTGTTGGTGCTCGTCCAAGTGAGATAGGGTTCTTGGACGATGGCGTTAAGGGCATCGAACCTGTCTGTAGGAATGGTCGGGTTCTGGATTACCGCCTCAACGTCGCGGGCTGTTGCAATCGTAGTTATCATCATTAGCAGCAGCAATGCTACGGTCGTTATGGTGATTCGCTTCATGGCAATACCTACCTGAAGGTCAGGAAAGGGGCCGGCCCCTCCAGTTCCAGGGCTTCCTTCAAGCCAAAGTCCAGAAGCGCCTCAACGCTGGAGGGGTCTTGCTGTTCAAGACGCTGGACCTCGGCGAACCATAGTTCCTCTTGTACGTCGTAGATGCCGCTCTCCAGGGCGCACTCATGCAGGTCCGTGTATTTGGCGCGCATGGCCGCCCGCTCCTCCGCGGTGGTCGCGTACCGCTTGACGGGCTTCTCCTCATCGGGCTTCTTGTTACTCTGCCACGGCAGCACCACCGCGACGTCATGCTCGTCGTAGCCGCGCTCCAGCATGCACTTGGCGATTTCCTGCTTCCGTTTCTTGACCTTGGCGTCGCTGTCTACCCTGTTCAGGATTTGGGGCCACACCTGCCATATCTGGTGGGTCTTGTCTGCAAGTTCGTTCGTCTCGCGGGTGATACATGCTGCTCGGGCGTCCCTGTACGTTATGGCGGTGCAGGGCAGCAGAGACTTCAGGAAAGGCGATTGAGTTTCGGCTAGGCGGTTTCGGGCGCACTGGAGTTGCGCCGTGGTGCCGTCCTGACCGCTGCAATTGGTCTGCACGTCCGATTCCAGGGTTTCGCGGCACCAGGTGTAGTAGTCCAAGTTGCTCAGGGCGTCCACGAACATGTTCATTGACCGGCAGCCCTGTATCCCGTCGGGGTGTGGGAGATCCCTTATGACGGGGTCTTCTATCACTGGGCCTGGTGTCTGGGGCGGATAGGTAGGGACGGGGGTAGCCGTCGGGCTTGGCGGGTCGTCCGGGTGTCGCGTTGGTTTGGGCGTCTCAGTTGGCTTTTCCGCTGGGGTGGGTTCCGGTGTCTTGGTCGGCTCCTCCGCTGGCTTGGGCGTCTCCGTGGGCGCGGCAGTCGCTGGTGGATCTGGTTGCTTGGTCGGTTCGTCACCCTTTGGCGTCGCCGTTGGGACGGCGCTGGCGGCGGGGTCGCCTTCCTTGTCACCGTCGTCCGCTGCCGGGCCGCAGGCCAGCAGGACTATCGCTGTCAACAGAGCAGCAGTGACCAAGAAAAGTACGGCCGTTTTCCCTCTAGGGCGTGTCATTCTTTCAGTCATGTATCTCCTCAGCTTGCCTCGCTCGCCGGCAATCACAAGTGTCATCCCACTAAGTACTGGGAGACAATATCTTTGCTACATGGATTTGTCAACCACTGCCCACCGTGTGGAACAACCACACTCGGTGCGTTCGATACTTATATAAGCTAAAATAATTTCACAGTGAAACTGATGTGAGTGAATCCTTATGCCTACAGGTACATACCGGAAAGAGCTCGTCGACTGGCTGAAGAGTTTGTACGGACCAAGCCGTCCGTTTCCCACAGCCAGGCGGTTGTCCTTAGCAGCAGGCCGGAATCAAAACGCAGTGGCGACGATAGAAGAGAGGGGGCATGCGACGGCGGAGGTCTTGGTGGATCTGGCTAAAGCGGCTGGTGTTTCACCGCTGGAGGCCTTTTATCGCGCCGGGTGGCTAACGGAAGAGGAAGTGTCTTCCAAGGACGAGGGTCCTCTTAGCGGGGAGGAAGCGGACCTTCTACGGATGTATCGGGAGACCAAGCCAGACCTTCGGCGTGTAGTTGTAGCAGGATTGCGCGGAGCATGGGCAACGAGTCGGGGTGAAACGTGATGTTGAAGGCCCTGGGAACTGCCTCGTCACCAGTGGTGTCGGGATCGTCCCACCGGGGGCCGTCCACGTTCATGTTGGTTGCCGGTCTGGTGCGCTCCAACTGACACCTCTGCTGCGGTCATTGAGGAAGTTCCTGTACATGAGCCGCACGGGATAGTATTCCGGTAACATTTTTTTGTCAACAGAGCACTAAGGATACCCGTAATGCGCATCACGCCTTGGCTTTGGTTCATGTAGAGTTCCTTGGGGACGTGCCGGGCATTCGAGGATTCCTGTCGCGGCGATCAATGCCCAACCTCGCTGCCTCGGCCTCACCACCCCTGATGGTCAGGTGTTATACTATGGCCTGTATAACCCTCGGAAATTACAAGGCCGGGAACGTCTTTCCCGGCCAAACATGATGAGGAGTCAGCATCATGCCTGATAGCCAAAGAGCGCTCATTGCCCACCTGCTGCGGAGGGCCGGATTCGGCGCTACGCCGGAGGAATTGGATAGCTACGTTGCCAAAGGCTACGAAGCTTCCGTTGAAGAATTACTTCATCCGGCGGATGAGTCGCCTATAGAAGAAGACGTGGTGCGGCGCTACCACATGGACCAGAACAGCTTGATGCTCGTCGAAAGCGCTCAATCCTACTGGATTTACCGCATGATCAACAGCAAGCGGCCTCTGGACGAAAAAATGGCCCTGTTCTGGCACAGCCTCTTCGCCACCGCCTACGGCAAGTTGAACCACGCCAAGGGTATGGTCAACCAGACCAATATGTTCCGTCGCTGCGGATCGGGCCACTTCCGCACTCTGCTGCTGGAGCTTGCCCGGGACCCGGCGATGATCTTCTGGCTGGACAACAAGGACAACCACAAGGATGCCCCCAACGAGAACTTCGGCCGGGAGCTTCTGGAGTTATTCTCTTTGGGCATCGGCAACTACACCGAGGACGACGTAAAGGCCTGCGCCAGGGCATTCACCGGCTGGACCATCGCCAATCAGGACTATATGAGCATCCGCGCCTCCCGAGACTCCATCTGGCCTCATGGCCGCTTGGACTGGCAGTTTGTCTACCGCCCGGAAGACCACGACGATTCCGGCAAGACCTTCCTGGGTCACACGGGCGGGTTCAACGGCGAGGACATTATCGACATCATCTGTGAGCAACCGGCCACCGCTTGGTTTGTGGCAAGCAAGTTGTACACCTTCTTCGTGTCCGACACCATCGACGAAAGCGCGGTGCAAACCCTCGCTGACGAGTTTACCCGCACCAACGGGCACATCGAGTCTGTAATGCGGACCCTGTTCATGTCAGACTTCTTCCGCTCCGAATCAGTCCGCTTCTCCCGCGTCAAGAGCCCGGTGGAATTGGTCGCCGGAACTGCCAGGCTTGCCGGCAGCCACCGGTTCCCCGACTGGAGCATCATCAACCTGGCTATGGACGCTAATTTCATGGGCCAGGAAATCCTGAACCCCCCGTCCGTAGAGGGTTGGCACACCGGCTCCGAGTGGATCGACACCGGCAGCTTGGTCGAGCGCATAAACTCCGCCGCGCTGGAAGTGGGCGACGTAAAGCAACCGGGCGTAAGGGACATCATCAGGCGGCTGCAGGAGCGCGGCAATATCCTGTCCCCTCAGGAATTTGTCGATGGCTGCCTCGACTTGGCGGGGGACCTCTGGGTCTCGGAAGCTACCCGCAACCACCTCGTCAGCTACGCTGAATCCCAAGGAGACCTCCGCTTCGATACCCCCGATGTCGCATCCTGCTCCAACCAGCGGGTTGCCGATATGCTTCAATTGATCGTGGCGACCCGCGAGTTCCAACTGGCCTGATTACCCGCACGAGGTAGCGTCGAAATGACCACCAAGACCGCGTTTCAATACAGCCACACAATCGGTTTCCTGGCCAACCAGGGCCGGGGCTTCAACAACCCGGTGGACGTTGCAATGGACTCCCAAGGGGTTTTATACGTAGTGAGCCGCGGCGGCCCGGAACTGGACGCCCGCTTGCACTACAAGCGGGTGACCATGTGCACGGTAGATGAAGAATACTTGGGGGAGTTCACCACCGGGGGCACCGGCGACGGCGGCCTTTGGTGGCCCAGCGCCATCGCCGCAGACAGCCAGGACAACATCTACATCGCCGACGAAGCCCTGCAGCGGGTTTCGGTGTTCACCAAGCAGGGAAAGCTATTGGACCAGTGGGGCGCCCAAGGCTCCAGGGACGGTGAACTGGACCGTCCCTCGGCGATGGCTTTTGACGCTGAAGATAATCTGTACCTGACCGACAGCTTGAACCACCGGGTCCAGAAGTTCACCAAGGACGGCAAGTTCCTTGCCAAGTGGGGCGAGGAAGGAGACGGGCCGGGGCAGTTCAACATGCCTTGGGGCATCACGCTGGACCGGCACGGCAACGTTTACGTCGCCGACTGGCGGAACGACCGAGTCCAGAAATTCGACTCTGCGGGCGGTTTCATCGCCGAATGGGACGGTCAGGGCGGCGCGGCCGACCGGTTCAACCGTCCGTCGGGCTTGGCCGTGGACGACGACGGCGACATCTACGTGTGCGACTGGGGCAACGAACGCGTCCAGATCCTGAGCCCCGTCGGGGAAACGCTGACCAGCTTCCGCGGCGACTCCATCACGTCCACGTGGTCCCGAGCCTACTTCGAGGCCAACCCGGAGGAGGGCGCGGCGCGTTTGGCGTCCGACCTGGAGCCGGAAGTGGAGCCGTTAGGGGAACGATCCCGCGAAATATCGGCCAACGTCGAAAAGCTCCTGTGGGGGCCTACAGCCGTCAAAGTAGACAGCCAGGGCCGCATCTACATCGTAGACAGCCTGCGCCACCGCTTGCAAGTGTACCGCAAAGGGTAACGCTTGATGGCATCGGCATGGGTGAAGCCCGAGCCCGTTCTTATCCCTGTCGCCCTGCCTGCTCTATGCGCGCCCAACTGTCACGTAGGGACACCGTGCGATTGAACACCAAGTAGCTTGGCGCGGAGTCCACGGCGTCCACACAGAAGTAGCCCTGCCTTTCGAACTGGTACCGCGCGCCTGGCTCGGCGTCAGCCAAGCTGGGCTCCACCTTGCAGGACGTCAGCGTAACCAAGGACTCCGGGTTCAAACCGCTGATAAAGTTCCCCCCGTCTTCCCCGCCGCTAGGGTCGGCGGACTCGAACAGGTGATTGTACAGGTGTACTTCCGCGTCCACCGCATGTTCCGCGGATACCCAATGCAGCGTCGCTTGCACCCGGCGTCCATCAGGAGATGAGCCGCCCCTGGATTCAGGGTCGTAGGTGCAGTGCAACTCCACCACATCGCCGTTCTCGTCTTTCACGACGTCCGTGCAGGTGATGTAACAAGCGTAGCGCAGCCTCACCTCTCGTCCAGGCGCAAGCCGGAAAAAGCGGCGGGGCGGGTCCTCCCTGAAATCGTCCCGCTCTATGTACAGCACGCGGGAGAAGGGCACCTTCCGGGTGCCCATGCCGGCATCCTCCGGATTGTTTACCGCGTCGAACTCCTCCACCATTCCCTCTGGATAGTTGTCAATCACTACTTTGAGGGGGTGCAAAACGCCCATCACCCGCGGCGCCCGCTGGTTAAGGTCCTCTCGAACACAGTGCTCCAAAAGCGCCAAGTCCACGGTAATGTCCCGCTTGGCCACGCCAACCCGTTCGCAAAAATCGCGGATTGCCCTCGGAGTGTAACCCCGCCGTCGCAACGCGGCCAGAGTGGGCATTCGCGGGTCGTCCCAGCCACTGACGTGATCATCTTCCACCAAGGTCAGCAGCCTTCGCTTGCTGAGCACGGTGTGGCTGACGTTAAGCCTGGCAAATTCAATCTGCTGGGGATGGTAAATGCCCAGTTGGTCCAAGTACCAATCGTAAAGGGGGCGGTGGTCCTCGAACTCCAGCGTACAGATGGAATGAGTCACGCCCTCTATCGAGTCCGTCTGGCCGTGAGTGAAATCATAAGTGGGGTAGATGCACCACTTCTCGCCGGTGCGGTGATGTTCCTGGTGCAGAATACGGTACATCACCGGGTCACGCAGGTTGACGTTGGCCGATGCCATGTCTATCTTGGCCCGCAGCACTCGCGCGCCGTCAGGAAATTCCCCGGCCTTCATCCGTTGGAACAGGTCCAGGTTCTCTTCTACCGAGCGGTTCCGGTACGGGCTTTCCCGCCCCGGCTCGGTCAAGGTGCCCCGGTATTCCCTTATCTCTTCAGCCGACAGGTCGCAAACGTACGCTTTGCCGGACTCGATTAACTGCACGGCAAAGCGGTAAAGGTCGTCGAAGTAGTCGGAGGCGTAGGTCAGCCGGTCTCCCCAGTCGCACCCCAGCCAGCGCACGTCTTCCTGGATCGACTCCACGTACTCCACGTCCTCTTTGACCGGGTTGGTGTCGTCGAACCGCAGGTAGCACATGCCGCCCTGGTTTTCACCGGCCACGCCGAAGTTCAGGAAGATGGACTTGGCATGTCCAATGTGGAGATACCCGTTGGGTTCCGGTGGGAAACGGGTAACGACACGACCGCCGAACTTACCTGTAACCAGGTCGTCGGCGACGATGCTGCGAACGAAATCGTTTGACTCGGCAGGGGTCGCTGTGGTCATTGACTGTTCCCTTTACTACTCCTCGATTTGGGAGGCTTCATCCAACCGGTCTGCGGCCGATTCCAGACGCCGCAACACGCGGTCCCGGCCCAGCACGTCCATAGTCTCAAACAACGGAGGCGCGGCGGTCCGCCCCGTAACCGCGGTGCGCAATACGCCGAAAAACTGCCGGGCCGACAGCCCCAACCCGGCTCCAACACCCCTTAGCAACGCTTCAAGGGCTTCGTGGTCAAAGGACGCAGCCGAGGCAACCTCATCGCGCGCCGTGCGTAGGGCGCCCAAGGTATTCTGAACGTCCATGCCCTTTTGCACCAATGTCTTCGGGTCGTAGTCCGGCACATCGTTGAAAAAGTAAGACGTCCACTCATCCGCTTCAGACAGCAGCTTTACCCGCTCTTGCACCAGCGGCACTATACGCTCCAAGTAGGGCCGCTCCACCGGCAGCGAGTCCTTGGGCAGGTCCCGTTCCAGGAAAGGTATCATACGCTCGGCCAAGTCGCCGGTGGACAACTGCCGCATGTAGACCCCGCTCATCCACTCCAGCTTCTCCCGGTCGAAAACCGCCGCCGACTTGGTCACCCGGTCCAATGTGAAGTTGCTGGCGATTTCATCCACCGGCAGCACCTCGGTCTTGTCGTCAAGAGACCAGCCCAACAGCGCCATGAAGTTGACCAGCGCCTCCGGCAGGAAGCCCTCTTCCCGGTACTCAAGCACCCCGGTGGCGCCGTGCCGCTTGGACAGCTTTGAGCGGTCCGGCCCAAGGATGATAGGCAAATGACCGAACTCCGGCGGAGAGAAACCCAGCGCGTCATAGAGTTGCAGATGGCGGGGCGTGCTGGGCAGCCACTCCTCGGCCCGCAATACGTGGCTGATGTTCATAAGGTGGTCGTCGGTCACCACAGCCAAGTGGTACGTGGGGAAACCATCGGACTTCAGGATAATGAAGTCCTCCTGCAGATCGTTCTGCCACTCAACGTCACCGCGGACCAGGTCATGCACCCTGGTGACGCCCGAGGTTGGCATCCCGAACCGTATTACCGGCGCACCGTTTTCGGCTTCCTTGTCCCTGCGTTCCTGGGCCGTCATGGTCCGGCATTCGCAGGCATGGGCCGTCGTGAAGCCTTGGGCCCTCCGCTCGTCACGCATCCGGGCCAACCGGTCCCGGCTGCAATAACAGGGATAGGCGCGGCCTGCCCGCAGCAGGGACTCGGCCAATTCCTGGTAGATGCTCAACCGCTCCGACTGGATATAAGGGGCGTAAGGCCCGCCAACCCGCGGGCCCTCATCCCACGGGATGTTAAGCCATTCCAAACAGTCCAATACCGCATCCATGGCCCCTGGGACCAAGCGCTCCTGGTCGGTGTCTTCAACCCTTACGACGAACTTACCGCCATAGCTCTTGGCGAACAGCCAGTTGAACAGAGCGGTGCGGACGTTGCCGATGTGCGGTTCCCCGGTGGGGCTGGGCGCGAATCTAACGCGGACTTCTTCCGCCACGATGGCCTCCCTGTCATTCCCGCCTGCGCGGGAATCCAGAATTATTGTAACACGGCGGAATCAGCCGTCTCTCTGCCGGTCCAGGACCGCCGACAACTCCGGCGGCAATTCGGACCGGAACTCCACCGGCTCGCCCGTCGCCGGATGCCGAAAGCCCAGCCGGTTCGCGTGAAGGAACTGCCGGCCCAACAAAGGGCTTGACCGCCCGTAAACGCCGTCGCCCATCAAGGGATGCCCGAGAAAAGACAAGTGCACCCGGATCTGATGGGTCCGCCCTGTCTCCAGGACCACTTCCAACAGGCTGTAGCCGGGCCGGACTCCGCCGGATGGCATTCGGACTCCGCCGGATGGCATCGGGGCCCCGCTGGATGGCACGATGTACTCCAGCACCCGGTACCTCGTGCGGGCCTCCCGGCCATCGGGCGCAACGGCCATCCGCTTGCGGTGGTGCGGGTCCCTCCCAATAGGCTCATCTATCACCCCAACCGCAGGCTCCACCTTTCCCACAGCCAAGGCAATGTAGCCCTTGTCAACCTGCCGCGCCTTGATCTGGCCCGAGACGTCCAAGTGGGCTTGGTGCGTCTTGGCCACAACCATCAGACCGGAAGTGTCCTTGTCCAGCCGGTGCACAATTCCCGGCCGGATCTCACCCCCAACGCCCTGGATATCCGGGCATATAGCAAGAAGCGCGTTGACCAAGGTGTGGTCTGAATGTCCCGGCCCGGGATGCACCGCCAGACCGGCCGGCTTGTCGATGACCGCGATGTGCTCGTCTTGATAGACCACCGTAAGCGGCATCCACTGGGGCACGACTTCCGTCGGCTTGGGCGGCGGGACCGTCAACGTTATCCGGTCGCCGCGCCGTACTTTGCTTGAAGCCTTGGAGCCGCTCCCGTTCACCAGCGCCAGCCCATCCCCTATCAGCCTTTGCAGTTGAGAACGGGTCAACCCAGTTGGCTGACCAGCCAGGAACTGGTCCAAACGAAGGCCGCTCTTATCGACGGTGAATTTCCTGGTTACCGGTCGAGCCGCAGCCATCGCCGGTCTTCTTCATGACGTTCAAGTCGAGAATCGCTCGATTGGGCCTTCCCTGTTCCGGTCAGGCCTGGTTCGTCCACGGCCTCTGCCGGATGGCATGTTGGAGCGGTGTCCAACAGAGACGGGCCAGCCGCCGGACTCTCGCTCCGTCGCCGGCCGGGTTTCAGGAAGACCCAAGCCAACAGCACCAAGCCCACGACAATCGAGGAGTCAGCCAAGTTGAATATCGGCCAAGCCCCCACGTCCAGAAAGTCAGTAACGTGGCCGAAGAGCAACCGGTCGGTCAGGTTACCCACCGCACCGCCTACCTGCAGGCCCAAGCTCAACCGCAGCAGGTTGCCGGGCGGTCGCTGGCTGCGGTAAATCAGCCCCAGAATGACGATGCCAACCACCGCCACCACGGCTAAAGGAGTATTCTGCCCTTGGAACAAGCCAAAGGCGCTGCCGGTGTTGAAGGTATGGGTTATCCTGAAAAACCCTTCCGCCGGGAAGGACTGGCTGAGTGGCAGGTATTCCCTGACGAGGTATTTGGTGAGTTGGTCGCACAATACGACCAGCGCGGCCAGTTGGAGAAGCGCCAAGTCCCTGAAGATAAACGAAGGCCCCTCGCGGGGCAGCGCGGGACTTTCAGCCTCGGATTCCATCAAGCCCTACCTCAACTGCCCTGCGAAAAACTTGACCACTTCCGGCGCCAGTTGGTCTTCGTACCTGGCCCAGAAATGGTCCGCACCAGGCACGATATGGCATTCAGGAGGCTGGGCGAAGGAGTCCAGAATCGCGGGCAGTTGCTCCGACTGCACCAGCTTATCCCGGTCGCCGGAAATGACAAAGGTCGGTTGTTTCCCTTTCCGCAAGGCAGTGCTTTCCAAGGCGTGGGCCGGAGGAGAAATCAAAGCAAAGGCCTTTGCTTTCTTATGTAAATTGGCATTGCCCAGGATGACCGACGTGCCGAAAGAGTACCCGGCCAACCCTATTCTCTTGCCGTCTACCCCAGGCCAAGCCTTCAACAGGTCCAAAGCGCCCAACACTTCCTGGCTCTCGAACTCGCCCTTCGAATGCTCCCCTTCACTGTTTCCGACTCCCCGGAAATTGAAGCGGACTGTCACGAACCCGGCCTCTACCAAGCCGAACGCCACCGACAGCACCACGTTGTTGTCCATACTGCCGCCGAACAGGGGATGCGGATGGCAAATCACTACGCCGGGGAAGGGGCCTTCAACATCGCTGGGCTGGGCCACTACTCCCTCGAAGGTCAGTCCCTTGGTATTGAACGATACGGCGCTTTGTCGCATGGCCCCAAACCTCCAATTTTCTACGCCCATCTTATGAGAGCGCCTAACGTTTGGCAAGGCAACCCCCGATCACGATGCGACCGTCATTCCCCCGCAGTGCGACCGTCATTCCCCCGCATGGTTCCGTCATTCCCGCGCAGGCGGGAATCCACCGCACCGTCACCGCCGAACACACCACTCCCCTCATGGTTCCGTCATTCCCGCGCAGGCGGGAATCCACCGCACCGTCACCGCCGAACACACCACTCCCCTCATGGTTCCGTCATTCCCGCGCAGGCGGGAATCCACCGCACCGTCACCGCCGAACACACCGCTCCCCTCATGGTTCCGTCATTCCCGCGCAGGCGGGAATCCACCGCACCGTGACTGCCGAACACACCACTCCCCTCATGGTTCCGTCATTCCCGCGCAGGCGGGAATCCACCGCACCGTCACCGCCGAACACACCACTCCCCTCATGGTTCCGTCATTCCCGCGAAGGCGGGAATCCACCGCACCGTCACCGCCGGACACACCACTTCCCGCATGGTTCCGTCATTCCCGCGCAGGCGGGAATCCACCGCACCGTCACCGCCGAACACACCACTCTCCTCATGGTTCCGTCATTCCCGCGAAGGCGGGAATCCACCGCACCGTCACCGCCGAACACACCACTCCCCTCATGGTTCCGTCATTCCCGCGAAGGCGGGAATCCACCGCACCGTGACCGCCGGACACACCACTCCCCTCATGGTTCCGTCATTCCCGCGCAGGCGGGAATCCACCGCACCGTGACCGCCGAACACACCACTCCCCTCATGGTTCCGTCATTCCCGCGCAGGCGGGAATCCACCGCACCGTGACCGCCGGACACACCACCTGGACCGGAACGCTATCGTGCAAAAGTCGGTCTGTAGTGTTCACTAATGAATATTGCTAGAATAGTCGGTAACCTACCCAATAACAGGAGCTTCCATGTCGGTAATAGACCTGCGCAGCGACACCATCACCCAACCCACCGAAGAGATGCGCCAAGCCATGGCCAAGGCCGAAGTGGGCGATGATGTTTACCGCGAAGACCCCTCCATTAACCGGTTGGAGCAACGGTCCGCGGAAATTCTCGGCAAAGAGGCGGGACTGCTCACCGCCAGCGGCACCATGAGCAACTTGATCGCTACCTTGACCTATTGCCACCGCGGTGACGAGATTGTCATGGGCAACCAAGCCCACATGTTCTGGAACGAATCGGGCGGCGCATCGGCCTTGGCAGGGGCCCAGATACGCTTGGTGCCCAACGACGACCAAGGCCGCATCAACCCGGCCGACTTGGAAGCGGCCATCCGCCCGCCGGGCAATATCCACTTCCCGCCCACCACCATGGTCTGCTTGGAAAACACCCATAACCGTTGCAGCGGCGGGGTGCTGACGCCGGAGGACACTGCCAGGATCGGGGAGATTGCCCACGCCGCCGGCGCAAGCGTGCACTTGGACGGCGCCCGGATTTTCAACGCCGCCGTATCGCTTGAAGTCCCAGCCAGCGAATTGGTCAAGGACGTGGACGACGTCAGTTTCTGCCTCTCCAAAGCCTTGAGCTGCCCCGTAGGCTCGGTGTTGTGCGGCACCCAGGACTTCATCGACCAAGCCCGCAAGTGGCGCAAGATGGTCGGCGGAGGCATGAGGCAGGCCGGCATCCTGGCCGCCGCCGGGCTGGTGGCCCTCGACACAATGATCGACCGCTTGGCCGACGACCACGCCAACGCCCGCAGGCTGTCCCAAGGCTTGGCCAACATCGACGGCCTTGGCGTAGACCCCGACACCATCCAGTCCAACATCGTCATCTTCGACGTCGACCCTTCAGTCGGCACCGCCGCCGACCTCATCGCCGCCCTGGACCGTCACGACGTAAAGGTCTCCTCCCCCGGCCCCAAGTCCATCCGCATGGTAACCCACCGCCACATAGCCGGCGAAGACATAGAAGAGGCCCTGTCCCGCACGTCAAGGGCTGTGGGGGAGTTGAAGGGGAGGTAAGCAGTAGCTGGAATCGGGCGGTTGCCGGTTGGATTCTGCAATCGCTGGGACGAGGCGGACCCTCCCGGGGTCGGCTGGAAAGCTATGTTAAAATTCCGGCCATGACGAATCATGTTAACATGCCAAAGTTCATGGCCGTCGATTTCTACTGCGGCGCTGGTGGGACCACTCGCGGCCTATTGGATGCTGGTGGTTATGTCATTGCCGGCATTGATAAGGATAAGGACTGCTGCGAAACCTACCTGCGCAACAACCCAAATACTACATTGGACTGTGCCACCCCTGAATTCCTTGCACTGGACATGTTCCCAGCCTCCCCTGAGTATCCCCAAGGGCAACAGGGTGAAATTTGGGATAAGCTGAATGATTTGATACCACGCTATCGTCGGATAGAGGCGGGTATCCCGTTGATGTTCGCCATCTGTGCACCTTGTCAATCCTTCACCAAGTTCATCCAGCACAGCATGACCCCAGAACGGACCGAAGGGCGCGAACGTGACCAAAACCTGCTATCGCAGACCTTGAGATTCATTGAAACGTTCCGCCCTGACATGATTCTCTCCGAGAACGTCGCCAGCATTGGACGCAGCAAATACCGGCAAATCTGGGATGACTTCCAATCCAAATTGCGCGGTCTTGGATATGCCGTAGGCACTGGTAGTGTTTGGGCGTCCCGCTTCGGTGTGGCTCAGAACCGCCGCCGATCTATTCTAATGGCCATCCAAAAAGGAACGGTTTCCGCTCTTGATATGATTTTGTCAGTCCCGATATCCATCCCAGATCACGACCCGGAAGCGCCGCCACTTTCCGTTGAGGAGGCCATCGGGCATCTACCTCCCATGCAGGCGGGGGATTCGTGCCCCGGAATTGCCAACCACGTATGTAGGAATTTGACGGAAATTAACCGGCAGCGGTTGATGTCCGTCAAGCCTGGGGAGCCTAATTTCGGATTTGATGAAAGCCAATTCGGAGACTTGTCGCTTCCATGTCATCGTCGGCTTTTGGGGAAAGGCAAACGGGGATTCGGAGACGTGTATACCCGTATGTGCCCGGACCGCCCCGCGCCAACTATCACCACTCGGTTCCACAGTGTATCAAACGGCCGCTTTGGACACTACGACGAAGCCCAAGTTCGGGGGCTGTCGTTGCGTGAGGGCGCACTTTTGCAGTCGTTCCGCGATGATTACCGGTTCTATGGTGAGGGCATGGACACAATAGCGAAGATGATAGGTAATGCGGTGCCACCCAGACTCTCCGAGTTCATGGCCCGATGGCTTTATGGACTGTGGGCAGACAACCGCAAAGAGCCGGCCACAGTCGTAGATCAAATAGCTTAAGGGGAAGCGGATGAACAGCAAGGACCTCTGTTTCCAACTACTCCACGCCGAGTCGGAACGCCAAGTTGATGCCATCGTCTCATCGGAAGCGGACTTAGGCAAAAAAAGTAACTGGCACCCGATAGACGGACGGGATACCAACTTTAACGTGGTTACAAATCAAGCCTCCACCGGAAGCAAAGCCCTCACGGAACTCTGTACCAACATGGTGGACGCTGTACTGATGAAACACGCTTACAAGCGTGGCGTGCCTCTAACTGGCTCTAATGCACCACAATCAGTGATAGCGGGAGTTCGCGACTTGGTTCAGCTTCGGGGCGCCCGTAGCGGCGTACTGGCTGAAGTGGACGATCCCAAGTACTTGCAAGAATTCGCCGAAAAGAACCTTATCATCGGAGTGACCGGTGGCACACGTCGGAACGACTCGCTATGCTTCACATTCGTAGATAACGGGGAAGGACAACACTCTTACGACTTTGAAGACACCTTTCTTTCACTTAGCAAAGGCAACAAATCCGCAATACCTTTCGTACAGGGCAAGTACAATATGGGGTCTTCCGGCGTCCTAACGTATTGCGGCAGACGTTGGTACAAGCTGATTGTTTCGCGTCGGCACGATGCCAGCGGAGATTGGGGTTGGACATTGCTACGGCGTCGGCCCGGAGAGGGTATGCCGGTAGCGGAGTATTTTAAACCACCAGAGGGTGTTCCTTCGTTTTCCGCGTCGGTCGTGCATCCGATGCGTCTGAAAAGTGGTGACCGGGATGACAAGGTTCACCTCGCAACCGGAACTGTGGTAAAGCTCTACGACTACCAAATGGAATCCGCGGCAAGTTTCAGGAACATCAGAGAATCACTTAACGAAAACCTAGTGTCCACTATTTTGCCGTTCAGGTTAATGGATTACAGATACCCCCCTGACCAAAGACGGGGCGGACGCCGGGCATTAGGTGTTGATGAACGCCCAGTTAACGGTATGGAATTCCTTCTACTCCGTAGAGACGGAGAAGATGAGGCGGATGCCAACGATGAAAACCGCGTCTATCAACCCGGGAGCGAGCAGCATATAGGAGATGTTGAGCACCCGGATTTGGGTCACATTTCAATCCGGGCTATTGTTTTGGGCAAAGAACTTCCCGGATGGCTGAAACCTCCAGCCAATACTTCAAGGGTATCCCATGCGGTCAACGGTCAAGTCCAGTTTAAGCAGAACCGCGCTTACTTATCACAGACTTGCAAGTTCCCTGGACTCAAAGACCGCATAGTCATAGTCGTGGATGCCAGCAATCTGTCCGAGGCTGCACACAACGACGTCTGGAAGGGTGATAGGGAAACCGTCCGGGCAACCGAAGTTGGCCAACTGTACCGAAACGAAGTTACTAGACTAATAACTAACTCGGACTACCTAAAAGAACTACAACAGCGGATCGCAAGAGAAGAAACCGAGAACCTGGCACAGGAAGGTCAAGTAGCCCTGTTCCAGAACTTAGTGGACACCGATCCGAGCATAGCGCAGTTGTTGCCCGGTGGGCAGATAGTAAAGTTACCGGGTTATGTGGGTCGGAACCATGAAGATGTCGACGAGTGGGAGGGCAAATACAGTCCGACGTTTCTCCAGTTAGTCGCCAACTCAATAAAGCAAAACGGGGCCGAAATTGCCGTTGATGGCCGCCGGATGGTTGCTTTCAAGACTGATGCGGAGAACGGTTACTTGACCCGGCCTGACAATCGAGGAAGGGTATTCACTATCGGCGGCCTCGGGGGGAAGTTTTCCTATACGAGTACCCTTCGCGACGGCAGGTTCGCGATGACTTTTACCGCATTGACTGACAAGGTTACTCCAGGCGAGGAAATCTCTTTCACCGTAGCAATGTTGGACGAAGCGATACCCGAGCCGGTCACTGAGCAACTGACGATGAAGGTTGTTGCTGCCCGCCTCTCCCGTCCGCCGGGCCCGCCTGGCCCACCTAGACCACCAGGCTCACTTGACCCTGACATAGGGGGAGATGAGGAAACCACGGAGGGGCGGGCCCTACCACCCACCAAATGGTTTACCAGAGATGGACGCTCGATAGGGGAAGAAGAAACCGAACAGTGGCCGGACGATTTTACGGACCAAGACGGCGGTAGAGTTGACGATTTGGGCGAGGACCAGAGGTTATATTGTATCAACTACGACAACGCACACTTCCGTAGATTTCTGGACCGAGAACGCAACGATGTTGACAAAAAGGTAGTCTCCGAGCAGTACCGAATGGGCATGTTAGTGTTGATGATGGGGCTAGAAGACGCCTACTCTCGAATGGAACAATCCGAAACCAAAACAGCACTTGAAGACCAAATTGACGAAATCCGCAGGTTATCCGCGCAGAGTGCCGCAACGGTTGTGATGTCCATCGCCAAGACCCTCCCGTCAATCGTCAACCCAGCCGCAGTTGCCGATCCGGATGACTGACTTTTTGACCAAAGACCGCCGTTCCGCGCTAATGTCTCGTGTCAGAAATCGGGGAACATCGGCGGAGCGGCATGTCAGAAGAGCCGTATGGATGGATGGCTTCCGCTACCGTCTCAACGTTCGCAAGTTGCCCGGTGCTCCGGATTTGGTGCTACGCCGTTACCACACCGCAGTTTTAGTCCAAGGTTGTTTCTGGCATGGGCATGATTGTCGAAAAGGTCTTCGTCGTCCCACCACGAACCAAGATTTTTGGAACCGAAAACTCGACGACAACATTGCCCGCGACGCCTTAAATCGCGCTAAGTTACAATCTTTGGGCTGGACGGTACTGGTGGTTTGGGAGTGTCACCTGAAGGCAGACACGGATGCTCTGTTAACACACTTGAGCCACCTTCGCTCCATTCAAAACGAAGTTCTGGAGGCTAGATCATGACTCTTCGCGAGTACCCGATGCAGATTAGCCTCAATGTATTGGAGCATCTCGGTATCAATTTATACAGTAACGTGCCATCCGTCCTGTCAGAGGCGGTCGCCAATGCTTGGGACGCCGATGCCGGAAATGTGGTCGTTCGACTCGCTAATACAGGAAATGACGCCGTCATAGTAATACAGGATGACGGTATAGGTATGACCTACGATGAAGTCAAGGCGCGGTTTTTGACTGTCGGGTATCGGCGTCGCGATGAACAGCCTGGTTTAACGAAAAAAGACCGTTTTCCTATGGGAAGGAAAGGCATCGGCAAACTTTCTCTTTTCTCGATAGCTAACGAAATCATCGTTGAAACTGCTCGTGAACATAGCCAAAGTGCGTTCCACATGAAACTAGAAGAGATAAGGGAAGCGATCAGACGAGGTAAAGAGAATTACGAAGCTGATTCTCTTAGTACCGACAACATCGATTTCACCCACGGGACACGAATCACATTGAAGGACATCAAAAAACGCCAAACCGTTAGCACAGAGAACGCACTGGTCACAAGACTCGCACGGCGTTTTTCAATCATTGGGTCTGTTTACGGCTTTGAAGTTCTGGTTAATGACCATCCTATATGTCCAGAAGATCGAGGATACTACGATAAACTCCAATACGTCTGGACATATGGAGAGTCCTCGCGCATTGAAGAGTTATCAACCCATCGAGATGCTATGGAAGCTAGGCCAAACCAGATTTCGGATTCAACCATCACCGTTACCGGTTGGCTTGGTACTGTTCGCGATAGCGGACAATTAAAAGACGATTCTGGAGAAAACCTCAATCGAATTGCCATCTTTGTAAGAGGCAAGATTGCACAAGAAGATATCTTGTCCGATTTCTCCGAGACGAGTGTGTACGCGAAGTATTTAATAGGAGAAATTCACGTAGACGGGCTGGACACGTATCAAGGTCCTGGAACTGAACTCGATGATGATGCAGCCACAAGTAGCAGGCAGAGAATATTAGAAGACGATTCTCGGTACGTCGCGCTAAAGAGCTTCCTGAATGCTGAGTTGCAATACATTCGCCGGCGATGGAGGGAACTTCGGTTGGAAGACGGCGTCAAAAGCGCCATTCAGATTCCGGCGGTAAAGAAATGGCTCGATGGACTACCGCGTGATTATGCAGTTAAGGCGAGACAATGGGTTGGAAAGGTGCACCGTATAAGTACTGACAATCCTAGTGAGCGCCTCCATCTTGTTAAGCACGCGATCCTCGCGTTCGAATTTTACAGATGGAAGAGTAATATCGATCGTTTAGATCAGATAACAGATGAAAATCTCGACGCAGTGATAAGTGTTTTTCAAGATCTTGATGATTTGGAAGCCAGTCTCTACGGCCAGATTGTTCAGCAACGTATAGCAGTGATCCGTACACTGCAAGATAAAGTGGATGAAAACGACAAAGAGAAGGTGATACAAAGCTATATATTTGACCACTTGTGGCTCCTAGATCCATCATGGGAGAGAGTGGAGGGGTCCGAGCGAATGGAGACAAGCGTTGGGAAATTATTTGATGATGTGGAAGCCGAACTCTCGCAAGCAGAGAGAGATGCACGGATCGACATTAAGTACCGCAAGACTGTAGGTAAACACGTAATAATCGAATTAAAAAGACCTGAGCGGTCCGTCAGTGTACATGACTTAGCGAGACAAGTTGGGAAATATCGTAGTGGTATGCTCAGAATCTTGTCCTCCATAGGTACTCCACACGAACCAGTCGAGTTCGTGTGCCTCTTAGGGAAGCCCCCGCTCGAGGAATCCGACGAAGGAGGGCAGCAGGTAGTTGAGGGAACTTTGGCGGCAGTTAATGCTCGGTACGTCAACTACGACGCCCTTCTCCATAACGCCTTTGAGGCATATCGGGATTACAGATCAAAAAGGCAGCAATTTGATTGGCTGAGCGAAGTGATAAAAGAGATCGATGACTATTCGGATAGTCCCGACGACATCACGTAACCGAAGATCGTGTAGAACCTGACCGAACGCTAGATTTGAAGATTTCGAAAAGGTTCATATTGTTGAGTATGCAACCACCCATAATCCCCGGCGAAATTCTCCTCGAAGAATACCTCACGCCGATGGGTGTTTCGCAGAATGCCATGTCCCGCGCCATCGGTGTCTCCCCCAGGGCGATCAACGAAATCGTACATGGCAAGCGTTCCATTACGCCCGCGATGTCAATTCGCTTTGGCGCTTTCTTTGGACAGTCGGACCAATTCTGGCACGGCATACAAGTAGAATGCGACTTCCGCCGACTGGCCGCCGAGAAGCAAAGACTCATCTCCGGAGTCACACCTGCTGCATCCCTTGCCCGCACGCCCTGACTCCCGTTCGCCGTAGCATTCGCCGGTTGCCGGACGTTGCAAGACGGTTTCAGACACCCCGCCCCTGCGTCCCTCTATGACACTTGCCCCTTCCCAACTCCGATGACGCTGCCGTACCATACTACTTAGCCAAATAGCCTCCTACTCGCCGGATATCAAATCTACCTCCCAACGAGACCACTGGGAGAAAATAAGCGGAAAATCAAGAATCCAACCTTGCCAGTGAGTCACACTGCCAGGATATAGTCGAAAACGGCAGAGTTATCAAGAAATCCATCCCCTCTCCCAAAGCTGGGTGTCAGGAAATGTCCGCAAATGTCCAGCATTTTAAAAATTGGACGGGTAGGCGCGGAGTGTTGGTAGAGTTCGATAGCCCGAAACCCCGAATAAAGGCAGGCGACTAATGGCGGATAAGAATGCGGCCATAGAACAAATCATTCTGGACAGGGTGTACCGTAAGGAAACGCCACTGGCTACAGATGCCGCGGTCAAGCGGGCCAAGTATGTCAGCGCTATCCTGAACTCCAACATGGGGCGCTTGTTCCTGTTACGGGCAAAAAACATTCCCATACCCAAAATCAGCGCGAAAGAGCAGCGTCCGTTCGTCCGGTTGGTGGACAAAGCCCTGGAAGCCAAGGTCGCCGACCCCAATGCTGACACTAACAATATTGACGAGGAGATAAACTGTCTGGTCTACGACCTGTATGGTCTGACGGAGGAAGAGATAACCACCATGGAGCGGAGCCTCGGCCTGATACATGCCAGCGACAAGGAGGAGGACGCGGCTCTACTCCTGGCAATGTTGGAGGTTAACATAGAGGACCGGGTCAGCCGGGAGGAAGTAATGGAGATTCTGCTCGCGCCGGATGAATGTTGAATACAGCGCCGGATTCAGCCGGGACCTGAGGCAAATTCGCCCTGCTCAGTTGCGCCGGAGATTAGCCCGCAAAATAGAGGATCTGGAGGCGGCATCCAACATCATCGAGGTCAGCGGAGTTACGAGATTGAGGGCTGAGGGACGGCATTACCGCATCAGAATAGGAGACTATCGCTTGGGTATCACCATGGAAGGCGATGTGGCCGTACTACGCCGCTTCCTACCCCGGCGCGACATCTACCGCTTTTTCCCGTGATGGGTCAGAGCAACAAGGCCGAATGTCCGCAAATGTCCAGCATTTTAAAAACCCCACCGGCTGGAAACGGTCTACGGAGTAACACGAATGAGCACGCTGCCCTTATCTAACGATTCAGTCGGTCCTGGCAATGAAATCGCATCGAGGGGACAAGCCATCTACGATGAAAAAATACGCCATTTGGTTGAGCCTGCGGAAAAAGGAAAGCTGGTAGTTATTGATGTCGATAGCGGAGACTACGAGGTCGACTTGAACCATGCGACAGGCGTAGAACGGTTGAAGGCGCGTCGTCCTGGCGTAATCACATTCACCCTTCGCGTCGGCTATCCCGCCGCATTCAAGACGGGATTCCGGTTCCGCGCCCCCTCGCAATGATCAGAGGAAAGGCGAAGGCTATCACCATGACGGCGACACGGATTGGGGTATTTGCGGCAAATCAAAAATCCAACCCTGCCAATGAGCCACATTGGCAGAATATGGCGGAAAACGGCAGAATTATCAAGAAATCCACCTCCGCCGTCAAAGCTGGGTGTCAGGAAATGTCCGCAAATGTCCAGCATTTTAAAAACCCGACCGACTGGAAAAGGAATTCTTATGACGGTCAAGAAGGAAGACGTGGCGGAAGCAGGCCGAGCCATATACGCTCAATTGCGTGAACGACTGGAAGCGTCGGAAAACGGAAGTTTCGTGGTCATAGACCCAGGCAGCGGCGATTACGAGATAGACGCCAACCCTACTGCCGCAAGGCGACGATTGGAGGCACGCCATCCAGGAGTGGAATCGTACACAAGGCGCATCGGCCAGCGCGACCAATATCGAATGGTAAGCATCAGACTATCTCCCCCAACAAATGATTAGAGGGAGATTCACTCCGGAACTATATCCGCTGGTCACCATTGAGATTGCCGATGGCAACGGAGCCTTTCATTCACTGGATGTTATTCTTGATACGGGGTTTGATGGCGAACTGGCGCTGCCTTCAGACGTAATTGGGTCTCTAGGCATACCCCATAGAGCAGAGATCGGGCTTGTATTAGGCTCTGTTGACATTTGCGAAATCAGGCAGTCCAGTAACCCCATAACGTCATTCCCGCGAAAGCGGGAATCCAGAAGCACTATCAGCCAGTCACGTTCTCTCCGATTAGAAGTCTATGGATTCCCGCCTGCGCGGGAATGACGGGGAAATGTCAACAGAACCTAGCCAACAGTCAACGCATTCAGGCATATACATACGGAGGGGTAGTGTCGTGGCACGCCCAGCGACGAGAAGTGGAGATTGTTGAAACTGCCGGGGAGGCCCTGCTCGGAATGGCTCTGCTCTTGGGAAGCCAGATTTCTATAGATGCTCGTGTAGGCGGCGAAGTGCTGATAGAACCCGCTTGATATCTATGGCTGGAGTACTTCGCCCCACTTGTCCGGTTTGGATAGGCCCCACTGGTCAGAGCGCGGGGCCTCTTATTTCTGGAGATGGTCCAAGCTCAGAAGGAGTTGTCCCACCCATCCGCTGCGCAGACCTCCGCCAACGGCTTGCGGGTTACCGGACCGAAGACTCCCCGGGGGTAGCCCAATGGCATGCAGTAGACCACTTGAGCGGTGTCGGGGATGCCGAACAGCTTGTGGACCCTCTCTTCCACCACCGGGTGCAGGGTGGCAATGGTGCCGCCGATGCCGAAGGCCCGCGCCGCCAATAGCATGTTCTGGGACGACGGAATCACCGACCCTGCTGCTTGGGCGCCCTTGCTGGTGGCGCAGATCAGCACCATCACCGGGGCGTCGCCGATCTCGTTGGCCAACCGCATCGCCGAGCGCATGGTGTTCCTCCCCGGCGGGATGTCCTCCGGGCCGTTGATGCCCGCGTCCTTGCGCTTGGCCCACCAAGCCTCGTGGTACAGTTCACCCAGCTTCTGGCGCAGCTCGGC
Source organism: Dehalococcoidia bacterium (assembly GCA_965261795.1). GTDB lineage: Bacteria > Chloroflexota > Dehalococcoidia > Lucifugimonadales > UBA3495 > CBDCFV01. The sequence goes on along the minus strand of OZ253476.1, from coordinate 1,511,589 downwards.
ATCCTGCACCACGATGAAACGCCACGGCTGGGCGTTGCCGCCGTTGGGAGCGCGGATGGTGGCCTCCATGATGTCCCGCATCACTTCCTCGGGAATGGGATCGGGCTTGAAACGGCGGATGGCCCGTTGGGTGAACATCGCCTCACCCAAGGGAATGGTGTTAAGACGTTCTGTGGTTGTCACTTCCTATTCCTCCTTTGGCTGCCGAGTTGGAGACCCAACCCCGGCTTGACAATTGATAGTATTGGCCCTGGTTTCACGGGCATCCCGAATATTACCACAGTAGCTGATATAATACGGTACAACTCATGAGCCGCCCCAACCACGGAGGAAACGTTGACACAAAGCACAGGAAACTCAAGCCTCAATGACGCCGAGCAAGCGTATGCCAGACTGGGCGTAAGGTCCATCATCAACGCTTCCGGCTCGGTAACCAGGTACGGCGGCACCCGCACCCGCCCCGAAGTGCTGGACCTGATGACCCGTGCAGCACGGGTGATGGTCAACATCGACGAGTTGAACCGGAAGGTCGGCGAGGAAATAGCCCGTTTGACCGGGGCCGAGGCCGGGTTTGTTTGCAGCGGGGCCGCCGGAGGGCTTTTGCTTCAGGCCATCGCCTGTATAGCCGGCAGCGACCCGGTGAAGATGCGGCAACTCCCCGACACTACGGGCATGAAAAACGAGATCGTCATCCATACGGTGCACCGGTTTCCCTACGATCAAGCCTACCGCGCCGCGGGGGCCAAGCTGGTGGAGTTTGGCGACTACCTGTTCGCCCATCCGTGGCAACTGGAAGGGTCCATTAACGAACGCACCGCCGCCGTCGCCTATCTGTGCTCACCTTTCAGCAGCCGCCGGGTGATGCCCTTGGAGCAGGTGTGCGAAATCGCCCACGCTCACGATGTCCCGGTTATCGTAGACGCCGCCTCGATGCTCCCACCAAGAAGGAACTTGCATCGTTACCTGCGGGACGGCGCAGACATGGTGGTGTTCAGCGGAGGGAAGGGGGTGCGCGGGCCTCAAGGCACCGGCATCCTGTGCGGGCGCGGGGACTTGATTGAAGCGGCAGCGGCCAACGGCAGCCCGGCTCAGTTTCTCGGGCGCTCGGGCAAAGTAGCCAAGGAGGAAATCCTGGGGTTGGTCACTGCCTTGGGCATGTTCGTGGACGAGGACGAACAGGCCGAGATGGCGGAGTATGAGGCGTTGGCGCAGCGGGTTGTGGACGCGCTGGTGGAAGTCCCCGGACTAAAAGTGAGCCTGGAACACGACGGGATTGATTACCTCATCCCCGCCGCGGTGATTCGTTTCGGCCCAGATTGGCAGGGCCCCTCTCCCAGCCAAGTGGCGGAGAGCATGGAGGACGGAGACCGGCCCATCTACCTGCACCGGCTGGGACCTCCCGACCAACTGGGAATAGACCCGCTCAATCTCACCGAAGAGGAAACCGAGACGGTGATTCGCCGGCTGCGAGAGGTGCTGACCGGCTAAGAGCCTCTCGCCCCTCCAATGTCCTTTCTCAGGAACAGCCAGACAGTAGCCGCACCCAGGACGGCGATGTAAACGAGCGCCACCAAGAACCCGTGGAGGTTGCTTGGAAGGTCCGCCGAGACGCCAAAGCCGGAGAGCATTGCTTCCGCTTCATTGGGTCCGCCCTCGGCCAGCCAAGCGTCAACAGCCCGGCCCAACACGAAGTCCGCTACTGTCTCGAAGCCGTCCACCGTGGCAGTAAGGACCGGAATCAGCACGCCCTCTCCCACGAATACGTAACCCAACGTGATCGCGGTAGCAACGCCGGTTGACGAAGTCAATATTACGAGAAACATCGTCAAAACTATGTAGGGGGCCAAGGCGTAAATCCACTTGCCAAACATCTTTCCCAAGTGGACCCATTCGCCGGCAAAGCTGAGCAGTCCTCCGTCACCCATAACGGATCCCGCGATCACGCTGCTGACGGCGAATGCAACTCCAACCGCCGCCATCCAAGCAAATGCCATCGCCAACATCAGGCAAAACTGGGCGCAGAGGAACTGCCACCGTCCGGGGCCTTTGACCAGTATTGTGCGGAAAGTACCCCATCCGTATTCGGAACCAAGCGCCGACGCAGCCCAGATGATGATCAATATGGCGACGATCTGGTACCCAAAGCCAAGACCCTCCGTGATAACGTCAGGAAGCCGCAGGGTCTCCCCGGTCTGACCAAACGCGCTTTCAAAGGCGAAACCGGCCCAAAAGATAAGCTGCGAAAAGGCGATCGCTATAGCCAGCATGATCCACGGCATCCAGCGGCGCCGCAGTTTATACCACTCCCACGTCATCAGCGACAAAATCAGGGCGATCAATTGGACACTCCAACGTCTTCAGCCGTAACGTCCAGGAAATACTCCTCCAAGGAAATTTGCAGCGGCCACATCTCCGTCACGTAGACTTGCGATCTGCTCAATGCGGCAGTCAACTCCCATGACCGCTCGACCGGAGCCGAGACTACAAGGTGGCCATTCTCGACGACCGCCCCTTCGACCCAGTCCAGCGATGTCAGAATCCGGTGCGCTTGCTCGTTTCCGGTGGTGCGCAATTGGACCTGCTCTCGGGGATGCACGAGGTCCTCCACGTTTCCTTGGGCGATGAGCCTCCCTTTGGCGAGAATCGCTACGCTGTCGCACACCAACTCGACCTCGTGCAGCAAGTGGCTGGACAGAAGAATCGTTCGCCCTTCCGAACCCAGTTGCTTGATGATGTCTCGAATCTCGGCCATACCCGCCGGGTCCATGCCATTGGTCGGTTCATCCAGGAACAGCAAATCAGGGTCTCCCAAAAGCGCGTAAGCGATACCCAACCGCTGTTTCATTCCCAGGGAGTAAGTCTGGTAACGGTCGTTGGCCCGCTGGAGAAGGCTTACCTTGTCGAGCAACTCATCCAATTCCCGCCGGTCCCCTCGTCCCGAAACGCCCTGAAAGTACTCCAGGTTCTGTCTTCCCGAGAGGTACGGGTAGAACGATGGAGTCTCGATAATGGCTCCAATGCGGCGCAAAGCCTCTCTATGGGGGTGACCGGTCCCAAATAGGCGGAAGCTCCCCGCCGTGGGTCTGACCAACCCCAGCAGCATACTCATGGCGGTCGTCTTGCCCGATCCGTTGGGTCCCAGCAGGCCGAACACGGCCCCGCGAGGTACTTGTAGCGACAACCCGTCCACAGCCGTCACTCGCCCATAACGCTTGCTTAACTCATTTGTTTCGATGACGAGGTCGTCCACGTTGACTACTCCTTACAACCATCGTAGAACAGCAAGAGGCGGTGTGTCTCGGAAATAAACGACAGTTGCAATAAAAAGTACGACTGTCGGCATATCCACAGATCGCATATTGACTGAACCCGGTGGCGGTGGATGGCACAATAATATTATGATGTCACCAATTCATCGTGGGAATGGCCTCGTGAGAGAACAATCATGACTGACCTCAAGTTGGACGCGAAATCAACCGCTCTATTGATCGCCGATTTCTACACGGAGATGATGGACACCCTGCCCCACGCCACCGAACGCGGCGTGGTTAAGAAGACCGCCACCCTGCAACGGGCCGCCCGCGATGCCGGGGTGTTGCTGTGCTATTGCGCCACCGTCTTTCGGCCCGGCTACGTGGAAATAGGCGAACGCAACAAGACCTTCAACCAGCGCAAAACGTCGGGCCAGCCGGCGGTGTTCGACCCGCTGGCCGTCATCCATCCATCGGTGCGTCCCGCGGAAGGGGAGGTGGTAGTCGGCAAACACCGGGTGAACGCCCTGTACGGCACTGGGTTGGATGTTGTGTTGCGGGCCAACGACATCAAGAACCTGGTTATCCTGGGGTACGCCACCAGCGGCGTGGTGCTATCTACGGTGCGGTACGCGTCGGACCTGGACTATAACCTGTACGTAGTCGAAGATTGCTGCTCAGACTCCGACACGGACGTCCACGAATTCCTTACCGGACGTATCTTCCCACGCCAGGCCGAGGTAGTCCAATCGGAAGACGTCATCCGGGCTCTAAGTGAATGATGGCCGACGGACCTTCAATCCGGGAGCCGGGTAGTGAAAAATCACCTCCATGCCACGCCGGGGGAATCCGCAAAGGCCGGTTCCCGCGGGTTCGAACGCGGACTATTGCTCTTTGGGCGTTGGCTATCGCCATAGGGCACGTCATATATCACGCACTGAGGGACCATGTGTTCCCCGACGCTTATTAGCGGAGGTTAGATGGACCTGCCAGCCCACCGTTTTCTGAACGAACGGGGCGTTCCGTACCAACGGTTGTCCTTCCCGTCCGACACCGATAAGGGGGCAGTCAACGTGGCCCACGCGTTGGGGTTCGCGGAGGCCCAGATGGTGAAAACCCTCATATTCGTCACCGGGACCGGGGAACACTCCCTGATAATGCTGGGCGGCGATAAATCGGTCATTTCAGGCCGTTTGAAGAGGGCCCTAGGTTCCCGGAACATCAAGCTCGCCGCCCCCACAACCGTCAAGAATGTGACCGGCTACGAAATCGGCTCCATACCTCCCTTCCACTGGCAGCCGCCCGGATTCCGCTCCATAGTTGACGCTTGCCTGATGGACGAAGAGGTCCTGGGAGTGGGCGCCGGCGTTTGGGGAGAGGAAATCATGATCACCCCGGAAGACTTGGTGGCGGCCGTCGGCGCGGAAGTGGTTGACCTTTCTGGTAAAGCCATCTCATCGTGATCCAATCGAAGAGTTGTTTTCTTGGATCAAGAAAAGGGCTTAGTTCCATTTCCTGATAACCTATCCGACGTCTTTCATGTCCCCAGTCCTCCACCATTCCTTCAGCCTCTGCCCAATATCTTTCTCCGCTCCTTCCTGACCGGGGTGGTAGTAGCGGCGGTCTTTGAGCTGCGGGGGCAGGAATTCCTGGTCGACGAAGTGGCCGTCGTAATCGTGGGAGTACTTGTAGTCCTTGCCATAGCCCATCTGCCGCATCAAGCCGGTGACGGCGTTACGCAGATGTAACGGCACTGGTTCGTTGGGCATCCGTCTCACGTCGTCCAAGGCCTGTTCCAAGGCCATGTAGGCCGAATTGCTCTTGGGCGCGACGGCCAAGTATACCGTAGCCTCGGCCAGCGGAATGCGACCTTCCGGCATCCCCAGGAAGTGGACTGCCTGCTGGGCGGCCATGGCGACCGGCAAAGCTTGAGGCTCGGCAAGCCCGATGTCCTCGGCGGCCAGCACCACCAAGCGCCTTGCGATGAAAAGCGGGTCCTCCCCGGACTCGATCATCCGGGCCAGCCAGTAAAGGGCGCCGTCGGGAGAGGAGCCGCGGACCGACTTTATGAAGGCGGATATAGTATCGTAGTGTCCCTCTCCGGCCTTGTCGTACATAGGAGAGCGGTGTTGAAGGGCTTCGGCGATGGTTTCCAAATCGATCCGGCGCACTCCATCCGAGCCGGGAGCGGTGGCGAAAGCAGCGGTCTCCAAAGCGTTTAGCGCGATCCGGGCGTCGCCGTTGGATATGTTCACGAGATGGGCCATGGCGTCTTCCTGGACCGCGACGCCCATGCTCCCCAGTCCGCGTTCCGTGTCCACGATAGCCCGTTTGACGATGGTCTCCACTTGGCCGGGGGCCAAGCTTTGCAGCGCGAACACCCGGCTGCGGGACAATAGCGGCGCGATTACTTCAAAAGACGGGTTCTCGGTAGTTGCCCCGATGAAGGTGATGGAGCCGTTCTCGACGTGGGGCAGAATGACGTCCTGCTGGGCTTTGTTGAACCGGTGAATCTCGTCGACGAACAGGATGGTGGCCTGACCGTGCATTCCCTTCAGGTCCCGGGCCTCGGCGACGATGCGGCGCAAGTCGGCCACGCCGGACGTGACGGCGCTCAGGGACTGGAAAGCAGCGTTGGTTACCGTGGCCACCAACCGGGCGAGTGTGGTCTTGCCAGTACCAGGCGGACCCCAGAGGATGAAGGACGGGACGCGTCCGGCGGCAATTGCCCGGGTCAGGACTCGCCCGGAACCCACGATCTGCTCTTGACCTACGAACTCTTCGAAGTTGCGGGGCCGCATCCGCTCTGCCAGCGGGGCGTCCCTCTCGGCTTGGACCCGTTCCTGGCGCTCAAAGAGCGATTCCGACGCAGCCATAGAGTTGTCCTTTGCGGCCCGCGATGAGACTATTCCTGAAACCCGGGCATGACCTCCGCGGCGAATAGCCGCATGGAGTTGCTCACCTCTCCGTTAGTCAACATTCCGCCGGTGTTGAACCAACAGATGAACGTTTCGGGGTCGTACCTGTCTTTGAACAGGTGCAGCTTGTCCACCACTTGCTCCGGAGTACCCACAGCGGCGAACTCGTCCAGCACCGTTTCATAATTCAGCGACCCCGCTCGAGAGGAACCCCGGGAGCCGCCCATGTCCCGCAACGTGGCGAGGTAGTTGTTGATGGTCTTCTCGAAGCCGCGGCGGGCCTCCTGCTCTGAATCGGCAACGTTGACATGGACGGTTACGTTGACGTTGAGCTTGTCCTCATCGTGACCGTAGGCCGCCAGGTTCTGCCGGTACGACGCCAAGCCGTCTACCGCGCCCTGGGCGGTGACGATGGTTGGGGACACCAGAATGTTGTGTCCAAGTTGCCCCACTATGTCAAAGGTATCGGGGCTGTTGGCCGCGATGTACACCGGGGGATGGGGTTGCTGGAGCGGACGGGGGGCGATGTCTATGTCGTTCGCTTGGTAGTAGCGTCCCTGGTGGGAGTATTTCTTCTCGGTCCACATACCCAACACCATTTCCAGGCTTTCCAGGAACCGGTCCCTAGCTTCTTCCTGGTCTATGCCGTAGCCTTGGAAATGGGTAGGGATTGCGCCGCGTCCTATACCGAAGATCGACCGGCCTCCGGACATTACGTCCAGAGTCGCGGCTTCTTCCGCCAACCGGATGGGTTGATGCAGCGCAACCAAGTGCACCGCGGTGCCAATCTTGATTTTCTCCGTGGTCTGGGCGACGGCCGACGCCACCATCAGGGGCGCGGGCATCACCGAAAAACGTGCATTGAAATGCAGTTCGGCCAACCAGACCGAGTCAAACCCCAATTGGTCGGCCAATTGACATTGGGCGATGGTGTCCTGGTAGCGGGCGGCAGGGTCTTGATCAACCGCGCACGGCATTTGATAGAACACGCCGAATTTCATTAAATTCTCCTGCCCGTCTCTGACTGGCAGTGATTCTACCGCCTTAAGGGCTGCAACGGAATATCTCAGAGAGTTCCCGGTCAAGCAGCCGCCGGTGGAGAGGTCGAAGGGCCGAGCCTTACAGGGGAATATTGCCGTGCTTCTTGGCGGGCAGGCTGTCTCGCTTGTTTTGGAGCATCTCCAAGGCTCGAACAATGCGAGACCGGGTATCGGCGGGGTCGATCACGTCGTCGACGAAGCCCCGGCTGGCGGCTATGTAGGGGTTGGTGAACTTTTCCTGGTAGTCCACCACCAGTTCCTTCCTGGTCTTATCCGGGTCGTCCGCAGCCGCGATTTCACCTCTGTATATGATGTTGACTGCGCCCTCCGCCCCCATCACCGCTATTTCCGCCGAAGGCCATACAAGGTTGACATCGGCCCTCAAATGCTTGCTGCCCATCACGATGTAAGCGCCGCCGTAGGCCTTGCGAGTGATGATGCTTATCTTGGGGACGGTCGCCTCGGCATAAGCGTATATCAGCTTGGCTCCGTGGCGGATGATGCCGCCGTACTCCTGATCCACGCCCGGCATGAATCCTGGAACGTCGACCAGAGTAACCAAAGGAATATTGAAGCAGTCACAGAACCGCACGAACCTAGCAGCTTTGTTGGAGGCGTCTATATCCAGCACCCCGGCCAGATAGTCGGGTTGGTTGCCTACAATTCCGGCCGTCCTGCCGTTAAAGCGGGCAAACCCAACTACAACGTTGGGAGCGAAGCTTTCATGGACCTCCATGAACTCTTCGTCATCCACAATCCTGTAGATGATGTCCCGCATGTCGTAGGGACGGTTAGCGTCGTCCGGGACCAAGTAACGCAACTCGGGGTCGGTACGATTCGGCGGGTCGTTGGTGGGCATGGGGGGCGGGTCGTCCAGGTTGTTACCCGGCAGGAACCGCAGCAAACGGCGTACCTCCGCTATACACTCCTGTTCGGTGCAATATACAAATTGGGCGACTCCACTGCGGGTAGCGTGGGACTCTGCGCCGCCTAACTCCTCGTGGGTAACGTCCTCTCCGGTCACCGCTTTGATCACGTCCGGTCCGGTGATGTACATCTGGCCGGTGCCGCTGACCATAAATATGAAGTCGGTGATGGCTGGCGAGTAAACCGCGCCGCCGGCGGCCGGCCCCACAATTACAGAAATCTGGGGGATGACTCCGGAAAACAGGGTGTTTCGCAGGAAGATGTCTCCATAGGCGGCCAAGCTCGAGGAGCCTTCCTGAATCCTGGCTCCGCCGGAATCGTTCAGTCCCACCACGGGACAACCCGTCTTGGCGGCCAAGTCCATCATTTTGCAGATTTTGGCGCTCACCGCTTCGGACAGGGAACCACCCAGAACTGTGAAGTCCTGAGCGTAAGCGAACACTTGGCGCCCGTTAATCTTCCCGTAGCCGGTCACCACCGCATCCCCCAGGAACTTGCGGTCCGCAAGGCCGAAATCAGTGGCCCGGTGAGTTACGAAAGTATCCAATTCTTCATAAGCGCCATCGTCCATCAACAAAGCCAACCGCTCCCGGGCAGTCAGCTTGCCTCGATTGTGCTGCTGCTCGATACGAGCCTCGCCACCACCCTTACGCGCCTCGGCGCGCATTTGCTGCAGGGTGTCCAGCTTTACGTCGATTGAACGTCTTTCTACCGCCACAAAGTACCTCTCGCAGGCCCTAACCGCCGCGGAATCCCGCCTCATCCTAGCAGACCGCTATGGGGCGGTGCAAGGACGACGGCATGGCCGGGACACCACGTTTCAACCTTATGCCGACGTTCCCACATACCGACGTTCCTACATAGGCGGTTGTCTTGAAAACCTTGATTCGTTTGATTTGGATGATTTCGCCGACTATATTGCCGCCTGCTCGAACCGGGGAGCGGAGTAACGGCGGGACCAAGGGATAAGGATGCGGAGGAGTTGGTCGCCGTCGAGTTCAGTGTTGCTGCGGCGGCACTTGTCCAAGTACCCGTGGGCTGCCGCAAAGGTGGGGAGCCAGAAGCCGGCGGCGCCCAACCTTTTGATAACGGGTTGGGACTCGGGCAGGGGTTGGCGGTCGGTGAGGGCCACATACCATTGAAGGCGGATTTCCTCGACCGACCGGCGGAGCCGGACAAGTGTGACTTCGAGAATCAATTTTCGACGGAGGGTACGGACTTGGGCCTTCAATGAGCTTAGTGTAGTCATATTACGGTGTTCACCTCACTGAGATTTGGTTTCCCGCCTGCGCGGGAATGACGGGCGGAACAGAGTGCTAGCGTGGGCAGAAATTTTTAGATCCCATGACATTTCGTGACATTTGCTGACATTCTGGCTGAATCAGGACTTACTGGATGTAGGGATTTTCAGGATGTCGCCGCTTTCAGTCATTCACCAAAGCGGACAGGTATTATGTTAGTGTGTTGTTCTCGGAGTTGGGAAGGGGCAAGTGTCAGTTCGGGACGCAACGGCGCGATGACGCAAAGGGTTTCCGATTTGTTTGAATTGTGCTTTTTGTACATTGTGACAATGAAAATGCAATGTAGAGTAGCTGTCGGGGGGGGGGGCTGACAAGGGTATGTAAAATTGAGATTATAGCTACGAACCGGCCCCACCGCCCCTGGATTCCGGCCTACGCCGGAATGACGGAATGGGCCCGCCTGGATTCCGGCCTGCGCCGGAATGACGGAATGGGCCCGCCTGGATTCCGGCCTGCGCCGGAATGACGGAATGGGCCCGCCTGGATTCCGGCCTACGCCGGAATGACGGAATGGGCCCGCCTGGATTCCGGCCTACGCCGGAATGACGGAATGGACCCGATACGGAATGGGCCCGATAGTGAGCATTTGGGGGCGGTTTTGTATTTGAGCAAGCCTACCCTACTATGCGGTCTCACGTTCTATGCGGTCTCACGTTCAACTGCGTAAAGTCCCAAATGAAATACATACCCTTGTCAGCCGGCGGGGTGATATAGGTGATATATGATAGTCTGACGGTTGCTATTCGGCGGTGAATCATCGCCTCCGGTAAGCTCGAGTACATTAAGCAGGCGGCCCAATGACTCCAGTAATACCTCCTCTCGATCAACTGACCGTAAGCGGCGGTGAGTCGCTGGTATGGGGACGCCGCACCTATGTCATGGGCATCGTGAACGTATCCCAGGACTCTTTCTCCGGCGACGGGCTGGGTGACGACATCCCTGCCATAGTAGACCAAGCCCTCCGCATGGAGGCGGAAGGGGCGGACTTTCTGGACGTGGGCGCGGAGTCTACGCGTCCCGGCCATGCGCCTATCACCGTTGATGAAGAGCTACGGCGATTGATACCGGCGTTGGAGGCCTTGACGCTTGAAGTTACTGTGCCCATCAGCGTTGACACTTTCAAATCGGTCGTGGCCCGGGAAGCCCTCGCTGCCGGGGCAACCATCATAAACGACCAGTGGGGCCTTCAAGCGGACCCGGAGATTGCTTCACTGGCAGCCGAGACAGGGGCGGGCTTGATTCTGATGCACAACAGGCATCACCGCCGTTACGAGCAACTGACGCCCAACGTTATCGCCGAATTGGCCCAAAGCGCCAATACCGCAATCCGGGCGGGCGTCCCCGAAGGCAACATCATTCTTGACCCCGGCTTCGGCTTCGGCAAGACCCCGGAACACAACCTGGAGGTGCTCAGGAGACTCAACGAGTTCAAACAGGCGGGCTACCCGCTGCTAGTTGGGTCGTCGCGCAAGTCCACCATCGGGTTCGTGCTGGACCTGCCGGTGGAGCAGCGGATGGAAGGAACCGCTGCGACGGTGGCGCTGTCGGTCGCCGGTGGAGCCGACGTGGTCCGCGTTCACGACATCCGGGAGATGGTCCGCGTCTGCAGAATGAGCGACGCCATAGTGCGCGGTTGGAGACCGGCCAATTGGAAATGGTGACGGCGTACCTGGGTCTGGGTTCCAACTTGGGGGACCGCCGGAGAAACCTTCAGGACGCATTGGAACTCCTGGATACATTGGACGACGGCGTCAGGGTCATCCGGTCTTCCAACATCTACGAGACGGAGCCTTGGGGACTTGCAGACCAACCCAAATTCCTCAACTGTGTCCTGGAGGTAACCGCCACCGTTTCACCGGAAAGGCTCTTGGCGCTGGCCAAGCAGGTGGAGCAAACCTTGGGGCGGGAGTGGAGCCCCCGTTACGGGCCGAGGGTTATCGACGTGGACGTCCTGTTGTATGGGGACATAACGATGGACACGCCCGACCTACAAATTCCCCACCCGCGGATGGAACAACGGGCTTTTGTGTTGGCACCTTTAGCGGAATTGGCCGCGGCCATTGTCCACCCACTTTGGGGCTTCACCATTGGTCAAATGGTTAAAGTGGTGGGCGGCAGGGACGGGGTAAAGTTATGGGAGCCGCCACGTGAATAAACTTCTAAACCAACTCCGTCATTCCGGCTTCCGCCGGAATGACGGGACAGGACCCAAAAGACATTGCGCGTAGTCGTACCTATCCTGGTCTTAGCAGGAATACTCATCGGCGTAGTCGGCGTTCTTGCGGTCTATGTGCGGGATACGATAGTGGACAGTGATGAGGCTGCGAAGCGGGCCGCCGCTGCGCTGGCGCATCCGGATGTGCGGGACTTTATTGCGGAGAAGATCGTTGAGCAGGTTGTAGCGGCTCAACCAGACGCAATGGCGGCACGTCCGCTGCTAAAACAGGTGGTAACGAGCGTGTTAGGGGCGGGGGCTTTCCGCCCGGTCTACGAGGCGGCAATCCGAGACGTGCACCAAACAGTGTTCCTTGGCGACATAGATACACTCACAGTGCAGTTGACCGACATGGTGTTGATTGTAAGGACGCAGGCCGCTGTGCTGAGCCCCGAGTTGAGTGCGCAGATACCTGACGGCCTTACCGATACGCTGATTGAAGTGCAGTCCCACCCTCTTATCCTCGAAGCGGTACAGACCGGCGAGGATATCCGTTTACTGGCCTTCGTGCTGCCCTTGGCATCGATCATGGCGTTTGGCGCCTCGATATTCTTGGCGTCCGACCGCCAGCAGGCTTGGGTCCGGGTCGGCTTGGGGATCATCGCCATTGGATTGGTTGTTCTGGTCATCGAGGCGGGGTTGGGGGAGTTAGTGGTCCGCTATTTTGAAGACGACGCCACGCGCAATGTCGCCCGCGCCTTTTGGAATGCTTTTGTCTCCGACTTGAACATCTGGGCGCTGTTTATCGCGGGCTTCGGGACCATGATGGTGTCTGCCGTATGGTGGATGTCGGAACCCGCTGACGTTGCGGCCCGGTTCGGACAGGTCCGGCGGTTTATGGAACCGCCGACGGCGGCATTACCGCGATTCTTCTGGGTGGCAATCTGGATACTGATAGGCGCGTTCCTGGTCTTGAGATGGCAAGAGGCCGCGCGCCTGATCGTTACGCTGGCAGGCATTATCCTTGTGGTCAACGCCATGGCTGAAATGTTGCGCATGATAGCCCCCGGCCAGATAGGAACCACTCCCAGCATGAAGGCACCGGTCAGCCGTGCCGCAGTTAAGTGGCTGTTGGCCGGCGCCGGTCTGTTGGCGGCCATGGCTGTAATCGTGGGAGGATACTTGGCCATCGACCGAAGCGGTGGAGCGGGCGTGGTCGTTGAACCTTTCAATCCGGCCTGTAACGGCCATGTTCTTTTATGCGACCGGCGGTTGGACGACGTGACGATTGCCGCCACGCATAACTCGATGTCCAACACGGATGACGAGTTCGTTCTGGCCAACCACTCCAAGGGCATCATTCCCCAACTGGAAGTCGGGTACCGTGGATTGTTGATTGACCTTTACTATGCCATCGAATCGGAGCGGTCGCAGGTGGTGGTGACCGACGTGGCGCCAAGCACGCCGGAAGAAAGGGAACGACTGGTGCAGCAATTGGGCAGCGCCGCGGTGCGCTCGGCCGAGGAACTACGGAAACGCAATCTGGACGCAGGCGGTGTCCGCGATGTCTATCTCTGTCACATAGAGTGCGAGATAGGCGCTATCCGATTTTCCACCGAACTGGAGAGAATCCGTGTCTGGCTGGAGGACAACCCCCGTGAGGTGCTGTTCATTATCATCGAGGACCGCGTACACCCTGCCGACGTGGCCCACGCTTTCGAAGCTTCCGGACTGGTCGAGTACGCTCACACCCAAGTTTTCGGCGAGCCGTGGCCCACGCTGTTGGAGATGATTGATTCGAGTCGGCGGCTGGTGGTGATGGCTGAGAACGACACTGGGAGCGTGCCTTGGTATCACCCCGCGTTTACGTTCGCTCAGGAGACCCCGTACACCTTCAAAAGCGTTGACGAGTTCGACTGTAGCCCCAATCGCGGCCAACCGGACAGTCCCCTGTTCATGGTCAACCACTGGGTCACACCGGCCTTAGCCCAAACCGGTGACTTGGCCAATTCCGCCGAAATCCTCAACAAACGCATTGCCGATTGCCAGGAAGAACGGGGCATGACACCCAACATCATAGGAATTGACTTTTACGCCCGCGGCGATGCCCTGGCCGTAGTAGCAGCCCTTAACGGAGTCCAGTGAGGAAACCACCGGATGGGGCACCACTACATCGGTTGTGGCACAACCTCCGGGCAACTGCGCTGACAAGGGTATGTAAAATTGAGATTATAGCTACGAACCGGCCCCACCGGCCCTGGATTCCGGCCTACGCCGGAATGACGGAATGGGCCCACCTGGATTCCGGCCTACGCCGGAATGACGGAATGGGCCCGCCTGGATTCCGGCCTACGCCGGAATGACGGAATGGGCCCACCTGGATTCCGGCCTACGCCGGAATGACGGAATGGGCCCACCTGGATTCCGGCCTACGCCGGAATGACGGAATGGGCCCACCTGGATTCCGGCCTACGCCGGAATGACGGAATGGACCCGCCTGGATTCCGGCCTTCGCCGGAATGACGGAATGGGCCCACCTGGATTCCGGCCTACGCCGGAATGACGGAATGGGCCCACCTGGATTCCGGCCTACGCCGGAATGACGGAATGGGCCCGCCTGGATTCCGGCCTACGCCGGAATGACGGAATGGGCCCACCTGGATTCCGGCCTACGCCGGAATGACGGAATGGGCCCGATACGGAATGGGCCCGATAGTGAGCATTTGGGAGCGGTTTTGTATTTGAGCAAGCCTACCCTACTATGCGGTCTCACGTTCAACTGCGTAAAGTCCCAAATGAAATACATACCCTTGTCAGGGCAACTGCGGGGGAACCGGCAACCACCATCAAGAGGCCTCGGCCGACGCCAGGGCAAGCAGTTGACAATCCAATCCCACTATCGGATATTTATAATAGTAAATTCTTCACTTCAAGGCCTTAATCAGAGGCTGTTTGACTCACGAATCAGCGAGAGTCGGCACTAAGTCGACTCAGGAGTAAGGAAATGGCGGACAAACAACTCACCTTTGACGCGGAAGCTCGTACCAGCTTGATGCGCGGTGTAGACGAACTGTGCCGGGCAGTAGGACTAACCCTTGGACCCAGCGGCAGGAACGTGTTGCTAAGCCGCATGTTCGGCCTGCCGATAGTTTGCAGCGACGGCGTCACCATTGCCAAGGAAATAGAGCTTCCCGATGCTTACGAGAACATGGGAGCCCAGTTGGTCAAGGAGGCGGCCTCCAAGACCAACGACGTAGTTGGCGACGGCACCACTACCTCGGTGGTACTGGCCCAGTCCTTGGTGCGGGAAGGCTTCTTGAATATTGCAGCCGGAGCCAACGGCGGCGCGTTGAAAGACGGCATCGACAAAGCCGTCCAAGCGTTGATCGCTGAACTGAAGGAGATGGCTATTCCCGTGGAAAACCGCGACCAGATAGCCCGGGTCGCGGCGCTTTCCGCCCACGAAGAGGCTATCGCGGAACTTCTGGCCGACGCGATGGACAAGGTGGGGCGGGAAGGAGTTATCACCGTCGAAGAGTCCAAGACGCTGGAAGACGAACTGGACATCGTAGAGGGCGTTCGCATCGACCGCGGCTACATATCGCCGCATTTCGTAACCGATGCCGACCGCATGGAGGTCGCGCTGGACGAGCCTTTATTCTTGATCACCGATCGAAAAATAAGCACCCACAACGACATCGTTCCGGCTTTGGAGATGATCACCCAAGCAGGCCGAAGGCCCTTGGTGATAATAGCCGAGGATGTGGAAGGGGAGGCGCTGGCCACCTTGGTAGTGAACAAAATGAGGGGGGCCGTCGGTTGCGTTGCCATCAAAGCGCCGGGGTTCGGCGACCGCCGGAAGGCGCTCTTGGAAGACATGGCGATATTGACCGGCAGCACTGTCATCAGCAATGATGTAGGGTTGCGGTTGGACGGCATCGAAATGACCCACTTGGGATCAGCCCGCCGTTTGCTGGCCCTGAAGGACGACGCCACCATTGTCGAGGGTCGGGGCTCGGACCAAGCGATCAAAGACCGGGCCGACCAGCTCAAGGTGCAAATCGAGGAGACCAAGTCCGACTACGACAGGGAGAAGCTCGAGGAGCGGCTGGCATCGTTGGTGGGAGGCGTTGCCGTCGTCAAGGTCGGCGGAGCCACCGAGCCGGAAGTGACGGAGCGCAAGTCGCGCACCGAGGACGCCCTGTCAGCGACCAAGGCCGCAGTGGAAGAGGGCATCGTGCCGGGCGGCGGCGTCGCGTTGATCCGCGCCTCGCACGTGCTGGACGAGGTTGAGGCCTCTCTTGAGGGCGAGGAGCTTTTGGGCGCAAGGTTGGTTAGGCACGCGCTGAGTGCTCCGCTGATTCTCATCGCGCAGAACGCGGGACACCCGGGGGAGGTCATCCTGGAGCATGTCCGGGATGGCGAGGGTGACTGGGGATTTGACGCCGAGACGGGCGAGTATTGCCATCTCATCGAGCGGGGCATTGTGGACCCGGTAAAGGTTACCCGTTCCGCCCTTGAGAACGCGGCCAGTATTGCCGGAATGATGCTCACCACTCAAGCGGTCATCACCGAGATTCCCAAAGAGATACCGTTGCCGGCGGACGTGCAAGACTTCATGCACGACTAGCCTATGCGGCCCACTGCGGCCCGCATAAGTTTCGCCAAGGCACAGGCCCAGGACGACCGCGTATAATTACGCAACCGGTCCTGGGCCTCTCATTTTTCACGGGCATATCTGAATCCACCAACTGGGAAAAGCCATGATTACCGGCGCGCTGGACAGAGAATCAATAGGCGACCTGGTCTTGGGGAATCCCCCGCTTATGGAAGGCTACATCTCCTTGGACGAACAACTTCAAACTAACGGCTTCGACCTGACGCTGCGAGAGGTGAACAGGATGACATCGGGCGGAGGCATGGGAGCGGGCTTGGACCAGCGGGAACTGCCGTCCACCGAGGTTATCGGTTTCGACTCCCGCGGGTGGCTTGAACTGGACCCCGGCCCCTACCTGATAACCTTCAATGAGGTAGTGAACCTCCCTTTGGACGTGATAGCGTTGGGCCGTCCCCGTTCCAGTTTGCTGCGCAGCGGCGTGAGCATTCACACGGCGGTCTGGGACGCTGGATACAGGGGCCGTTCCCAAGCCTTGTTGGCGGTGCAGAACCACTTGGGGTACAGGCTCCAGCGGGACGCACGGATTGTCCAGTTAGTATTCTTTCGCCTCTCGACGCCGGCCAGCCAGGGCTACCAGGGCCGGTTCTGGGGGGAGAATTTGTAGGGGCTTACAACCATGACGCCCGACCTGAAGAAAACCGTCACGGACCACGCCCTTGCGATGGGTTTCGACCTGGTGCGCGTTACGTCCGCTGGAGAGTTCGTGCGGGACCGCGACGAGGCCATCAAGCGCATTGATGAAGGCCTGATGGACGGTCTGCCTTGGTACCACGAGGGGCGGGTCAGGAGGGGCGCGGACCCACAGGAGTTGTTGCCTAGCGCGCGGTCAATCATCTGCTTGGGATTGAACTACTACCAAGACGACTTACCTGAGGAAGAGTCAACGCCCTTGGTGGGACGGGTGGCCCGCTACGCTTGGCTTCAGGACTACCACAAGGTTATGAAGAAACGCATGAAAGCCTATGTGGAAGGTCTGTCCAAACAACTGGGGACAACCGTTTCGGCCCGCTGGTACGTGGACGATGGGCCGATGCTGGACCGGGCGGCGGCGGCGCGGTCCGGGTTGGGCTGGTTCGGCAAGAACACCAACATCCTTACCGGCAGCCACGGCTCATGGATATTTCTGGGCCAGATAATAACCGATCTGGACTTGGAGCCGGACGCGCCGAGCAAAAAGACGTGCGGCGCATGCGTCCGGTGCATCGACGCGTGCCCCACCGGGGCAATTGTCGCTCCCTATGTCATCGACAACACGCGTTGCATCTCTTACCAGACCATCGAGAATCGAGGGCCGATACCGCTTGAACTCAGGCCTCAAATGCTGGACTGGGTATTCGGCTGCGACATTTGCCAGGACGTATGTCCGGTCAACCGCAAGGCCGTGCCCGCTGGTTCGCCCTTGTGGAACCAGGAGCCGCCCGGCGGTGTCTTATCACAGGGACCGGTAAAGGCCGAAGCTGGTCATTCGCAAGGACTGGCGACCCTGGACTTGCTTAAGCTGGTGGACCTGACCGAGGAGGAGTTCCGCCGCCGGTTCAGGGGCACTCCAGTCCTGCGGGCCAAGCGGGTGGGACTACAACGGAATGCCTGCGTGGCCTTGGGGAACCTGGGAGACCCGGCGGCCATTCCGGAATTGAGCCTGGCATTGACAACCAACGCTGAGCCACTGGTGCGGGGCCACGCGGCATGGGCGTTAGGGCGAATCGGGACCCGGGAAGCTGAAGAGACCTTGAAAAACGCCCTAGATGCGGAATCCGACACAGACGTACTGACCGAAATCAGCATGGCGTTGGCCGCCGTTGGGCATCAACCAGCGACAACGAGTGACGGGTAGCGTTTCGTTTCAGGTGGTCTGTCCAGCAGCAACGGTACAGTAGATTCCCGCCTTCGCGGGAATGACGTGCTGGGTAGTGCACCTGGTACGATACAGTGGATTACCGCCTTCGCGGGAATGACGTGTTGGGTAGTGCACCTGGTTTTGAGATAGTTGCTTAGTGGCGCAGCCAGCGGACCTTGGCCGCCGCCTATTTCGCCGGGGTTGGCTGCGGTTCCATTGAAGGGCCGGCGTCTGAAGGGCCGGCGCCGTTGGCTCCCTTGTCTGCGGTCGGCTGTCCTTGGCCTCGATTGCGCCGGTTGTGGCCTCTGGACCCCGATTTCCTTCTCCGGGTGTTCGGTGCATTGGCGGCCACGAGAGTCGGCGTGTAGCTTGGCCCAAACTTCAGCTTCTTCATCTCCTCTTCGATGAGAAGGAAATCGCTTTTCGGCAGCAGGTGCAGGTTACCTTGGAAGGCCATATACCAGTTTTCGGGCGGCCACCGCCTTACGTAGTCCAAGCGCGGGGCCAACTGGTTGGCGTCCATGTACTGTGAATCTTCAAGCACGATTTCGGGTTTTATGTAGAAGCGGTAGGGCCAACCGGAGCAGCCCTCCTTTTCCCAAATCGGAGTATCGTCCTCGAAGAACGATGTGGTGGCAGTTGCAGTTGCGGTGAACCGGCGGTCATGGGTGACGTAGTAAAGAATCCGGTCCCCGTTCCCAATGCGCTGAACTTTGCGGCGGTGCTGCGATTTCAAGCCTTGAATAGTAAACCCCCGCTCCTGCGTGATGCGGAAGTTTTCCGGGTTGCATACAATCATCCAGAAATTGTGAGGCATAGTCACCTCGGGATGGCCTCGGCCAACGTATCGGCTTCAGGCGATTAATTCCAACATTTTACCACGCCGGTAACAATGCAACTTCCTGAGACTGAATCATAGTTGAGGATTTCCAAGCTTTGGTTGTCCTCTGTAGCGGCTTGGTGTAACATCACTCCAAATTTCCAGGCAACGCCAGCCTTTCCAAGCAGCATCCCCCCTGTCCATTACGCAGGCTTGGCGGGGACAACAAGGCGAGGGCTGGCCACATACATAAATGCGGGGGAAAAGAATGACATCCAGCGCTCCCAAGGAGCGAGACATCGCGATAGTGGGTGTTGCCGAGTCCGACGTAATGGGAACGGTCCCAAACAAGTCATCGCTGCAACACCACGCAGAAGCGGCCCATAACGCGTTGGCGGACGCCGGCCTGTCCAAATCCGACGTCGACGGACTGTTGACGGCCGGGTTTTCCACGCTTGCCACTGCCGAGTACATGGGCATCCAGCCGGGATTCACCGACAACACATCGGTGGGCGGCTCATCGTTTGTCATCCACGTTGCTCACGCCATCGCCGCTATCCGTGCCGGGTATTGCGAAGTGGCGCTGATCACCCACGGACAGGCGGGAAGGTCCACCAGGGGCCGCGTTCCCGCGGACCCAAACCTGCCCGCGTCCCAATACGAATCTCCTTTCGGCATGATTGGGCCGCCCATCAACTACGCCCTGGCCTGCTCACGCTACATGCACGAGTACGGCGAGGAGCGCACGCGGCAGGGAATGGCGGAGGTCGCTGTATCAACGCGCAAATGGGCCAATCTGAACCCCATCGCGGCGATGCACGAAACCCCTATGAGCTTTGACGACTATCATAACTCCCGTTGGGTGGCGTGGCCTTTTCACTTGTTCGACTGTTGCTTGGTGACTGACTCAGGCGCGGCTATAATCGTCACCACGGCCGAACGGGCGCGCAGTTGCGCCAAGGAACCGGTCTGGGTGTTGGGCGCGGCGGAGGGGCATGACCACAACATGATCAGCATGATGCCGTCGCTGACATCGTCAATTTCCCGGGAGACAGGGCCCAAGGCACTTGAAAGGGCCGGCATCCGTCACGACGACATCGATCTGACCATGATTTATGATTCGTTCACCTACACGGTTATGCTGACCCTGGAAGGTATGGGATTTTGCGGCAGGGGAGAGGCCGCAGACTTCGTGGCCAACCAGCGCACGGCGCCGGGGGGCGACTTCGCGCTGAACACCAACGGAGGCGGCTTGTCTTATACCCACCCCGGCATGTACGGCAGCTTCCTGCTGGTGGAGGCCGTTCGGCAACTGAGGGGCGAATGCGGCGACCGCCAAGTCCACCGGAAGGGCAGCGCCGATGAAAACCCCAAAGTGTCATTGGTGAACGGGACCGGCGGCTCCCTGTCTTCCACCGGCACCGTGGTCCTAGCCACTGGTTAGTAGCTGCGGCGGCCAACCGCACCGCCAAACGGACGGACAACAAGGGCGGCAACAAGAGTTCGCCAAGCTGAAAACCAAGGTCCCCCCTACTCTTTTACGGGAGAGTAAGGGGGATTTTTTTGTTTGGACTGGAAGGCCGTCATCTGTTCGCTCCCGTACTGCTGACCGTTATGCAACAGTGCTGATGGGACGGAACCACAACCTTGACGAGAGCCGTTAACCGATTAAATCCTGTCGGATTTTTTCAATGAGCCTCAATGGAGGTTATGCTAGGATTGGCCCATAAATATTGGTATGGCACCAATTAGTCATACCATCTTGTTACGCTAATAGCGAAAGGATTCGAATATATGGACCAAGCGATAAAGTCGTTTTTACAACACCTCATTGTCGAAAAAGGCTTCTCTCACAACACCTCGAACGCCTACCACAACGACCTCACACAGTTTTGGGACTTCTTCCAGGAACACAAGAAATTTGACGCCAACGGGGCTACGCCCTGGCATTCCGTAGACCTGAACCTGCTAAACGACTATATCAACGACTTGCGTGTCCGCAGGGGTTACCGGGACGCCACAACCGCACGCAAAGTGGCGGCTATCAAGTCCTTCTTCGGGTTTTTGACCGACAACAATTTTGTTGCAGAGGACCCCACTCAAGGGTTGGGTTCCCCCCGGGTGGGGCGTTCGCTGCCAAAGTACCTGTCCCAGGAAGAGGTGGCAAGACTGCTGGATCAAACCTGCCAACCGGAGACCAAAGAAGGGCAGAGGGACGCAACAATTCTCGAGTTGCTCTATGCAACGGGCCTCCGGGTAGGCGAGTTGGTCTCGCTGGACGTGAGCAACCTGGACTTGAACGAGTCTTACATACGGTGTTGGGGCAAAGGCTCTAAAGAGCGGATAGCATACTTGTACCCCAGGGCCTTATCGGAGTTGAAAAACTACCTGAAACACGCGCGGAAGGCTTTGCTTGGTTCGGTAAAAGACAAAGACCAACCAGCCCTTTTCATTAACCACCGCGGCCAGCGCCTGACCCGGCAATGGGTGTGGAACATTTTGAAGTCCTACGGAGAGCGGGCAAACATCGACCAGAAGATTACTCCCCATACCCTGCGTCACAGCTTTGCTACTCATCTCCTTCAAAACGGGGCGTCTCTGCGCCACGTCCAAGAGTTGTTGGGCCACTCCAGCATCTCTACCACCCAAGTCTATACCCACCTTACCGACAGCCATCTCCACCGGGAGTACGAGAAAAGCCACCCACGGGCCTGACGCGGCAATGCCGGCCTTTATTTACGCCCTTCCTGGTTGATACTCCCGGTACGGGCTGATGATTTACGGCGGCAAGCAGGCTCTCAAAGCCGGTCATGCAACAACCCGGAGCGCCGGGGACGAGAAGATTGTGTAGTTTTCGGCCTATTTGGGGCACAAGCTCGCACGTTCCCGACTCACCCCCCGGCGGTTACCGCAGTCTTTCCGGTCAGTTACGGGACCGGCTCTAAATGTCCCAAGGCGCCGTAGACTCCCTAGTGCTTTTTACGGCAAATTACTGGTATAGTGTCTTATGTCTCCTTAGAGAACTTGGGGGGCATGTCGGCCCCAACGGTGGTATTTTAGGGGCCAGGAGGTAATTCTCGATGCCCGGTAAAGCTCGCCGGGTTGCGTCGCGCCAAGCGCAACTCAACCGTAGAAAAAAGCAACAACGGGCCCCCAGGCCAGCCCCCGCGGTAGCAACGGTCCCGGCTTCAGGAAACGAGGCGGTCGCGTCTGAAAACGGCCTTCACGCTGCGCCAGCCCCCGGGGCGTCGTCTCCTGTCCAGAACGCGCCCTCCACAGCAGCCCCCATCCTCGCGGCCAGGCCAGTCAGCCAAGCACGGGCCCGGAGAGAACAGACTCTGTCGACTAATTATACGGTCCCAGAGGTCCGTCGCATTCTCTTGTTTAGCAGCGTAATATTTGCGGCTATTGTTGTTTTAGGCTTCGTAGTGCCCTAATGGTACTATCCAAGTTCGAACGCCGGTTGCGCAACGCGCCGGACCGTCCCGGAGTCTATATTATGAAAGACGTCCGGGGCAACGTTCTATACGTTGGGAAAGCCAGCGTCCTGAGCAACCGGCTCCGCACCTACTTCGGGTCGCCGTCCAACCTGCCCGCCAAGATCCAGCGGATGCTGGGGCAACTCGAAGACTTCGAGTGTATCGTCACCGATACCGAGGCGGAGGCGTTGATACTTGAAAATACTTTAATCAAACGCCACAGACCCCGCTACAACGCCCGCCTCAAGGACGACAAGACCTACCCGTACCTGAAAGTTGACCTCTCCGAGGACTTTCCGCGCATTTACATCACCCGTAGGGTGAACAATGACGGCGCTCGGTACTTCGGCCCCTTTGCCACCGCCGGCACGGTGCGTAAAACAATGGACTTGGTGAAACGGCTTTTTCCCTACCGGTCCTGCACCAAGGCCATCACCGGAAGGGACCCCCGCCCCTGCCTTGAGTACTACATCAACCGGTGCGTCGCCCCCTGCACTGGATTCGCAGACAAAGAAGATTACGCCAAGGTCATTAACCAAGTGATCCTGTTCATGGAGGGCGACACCGAAGCAGTTACCACCGACCTGAAGGAAAACATGGACAAGGCGTCCGATAACCTGGAGTACGAACGCGCAGCCGTTTTAAGAGACCGGATGCGCAGTGTGCAACGGGTGGCCGAAGAGCAGCGGATCAAGGTGGACGCCAACCCGGTCAGCGACATGGACGTCATCGCCATGACCCAGGAAGGAAAGGACACTTGGGTCGAGGTGTTCTTCATCCGGCACAACAAGCTCATCGGGCGAGACCACTTCTTTATGGACGGCGCTCAGGGCGACTCTCCAAGCTTGGTAATGGGCCAGTTCATCAAGCAGTTCTACCAATCGGCCTCGACCGTCCCGCCCCGGATACTCGTGCAGCATCCTTTGGAAGACGAGGGGGTGATAGGGGAATGGCTCCAGCAGCGGCGAGGTGGATCTGTAAGGCTCGTGTTACCCCAGCGCGGTCAACACAAGAAGCTGATGAACATGGTTGCGGAGAACGCCAAGCAGGGCCTGGCCCACTATTACGTCAGGTGGCTGGACAACTCTGACGCCATCCAGGAGGCCATGGAGGAGTTGAAGGAGGAGCTCAGCCTGCCCACCGACCTGCGGCGCATGGAGTGCTACGACATCTCCCACATCCAGGGCACCAACACCGTTGGCAGCATGGTGGTCTTTGAAGACGGTACCCCCAAGCCGTCCCAATACCGGCGCTTCAAGATCAAGACGGTGGAGGGGGTTGACGATTACGAAAGCATAAGGGAGGTCTTGCGCCGCCGCTTCAAGCGTATGGCCGACGTCCGGGCCAAGCAACAGGCAATCTTGGACGAAGAGCAGAAAATCGACGAGAGTTGGGGGATTTTCCCCGACTTGGTCCTGATCGACGGCGGCAAGGGCCAGCTTTCCGCCGCCTTGGAAGTTTTCCTTGACATGGGGCTGGACAACGTCCCGCTTGCTTCCCTGGCCAAGGAGAACGAATGGTTGTTCGTGCCTCATACGCCGGAGCCCATAATCCTGCCCCGGGACTCCAAGGCACTGTACATGGTGCAGCGCATTCGCGACGAAGCCCACCGGTTCGCCATCACTTATCACCGGAACCTGCGCAGCAAGAGCAGCTTGAAGTCGCCCATTGACTTGGTCACGGGCATCGGCCCCAAGCGAAAACGAATGTTGATGCGCAAGTTCGGCTCAATCAGCGGAATCAAGCAGGCCTCCATTGACGACATTGCCGCCGTTCCCGGCCTGACCCGGTCTCTGGCTATACGCCTGAAGCAGACTCTTTAGCACGTCCCGGCGAGCCATGCGTGACTTGGGGCTTTCTTCAGTTGCGCGCATCCCGTACTTGTTATCCGTTAGACTTCATCAGTACATGGTGCGGAAACGAGCGTGAAATGAGCCGGAAATGAAAGCCGCCAAATGCTAAAATCCAGATACGAAATAACGAAATGAACCGGAAATGAAATGGAAATGGGGCGGAAATGACCACCGCAAACATCAATCGTTACGCGCCGCCCGCCGGTTGGATTTACTACGATAAGGCCAATATCCTGGATCAGTTGGTGGAAGCCAAGACTGCGGCGGGAGTGTTGCGGCAACTTCCTTATCTGCCGCAATGGATCGAAGCGGTGCACCAAGAGCAACTACGGCTGGAGGCCGCTGGCACTTCCCGAATTGAAGGGGCAGAGTTCACTCCCCAGGAAGAGAACGAAGCCCTGGCTCCCGATGCTGAGAACCGCACCGACTTGACCTACTCCCAGCGGCAGTTACGGGCTGCCGAAGCGACCTACCAGTGGATAGCCTCCCAACCACAGGAGCGTCCCGTCAATCGCGAGTTCATGTTGGAAGTCCACCGGCGCATCGTTACTGGCTGTGAAGACGACCACTGCGAGCCGGGAGCGCTCCGAGGAGACGGTCACAATGTTACCTTCGGCTTGCCGCGTTGCCGGGGTGCGGAGGGCGGAGACGGTTGCCGGGATGCGTTTGATGCTCTTTGCAATGCTATCGAGGGAGAGTTCCGTGGGCACGACGGCATCATTCAGGCCATGGCCGCCCACTACCATATCGGCGCCATGCACCCCTTTGGCGACGGCAACGGACGCACCGCCCGGGCCTTGGAAGCCTTTATGCTGAGGAAAGCGGGAGTTAACGACCGGGTAATGGTCAGCCTGTCCAATTACTACTACAGCCACAAGGAAGCGTACTTTGGCGCCCTGTTCGAGTCCCGTCAACGGGGCTGACAAGGGTATGTAAAATTGAGATTATAGCTACGAACCGGCCCCACCAGCCCCACCGCCCCTGGATTCCGGCCTACGCCGGAATGACGGAATGGGCCCGCCTGGATTCCGGCCTACGCCGGAATGACGGAATGGGCCCGATACGGAATGGGCCCGATAGTAAGCATTTGGGAGCGGTTTTGTATTTGAGCAAGCCTACCCTACTATGCGGTCTCACGTTCAACTGCGTAAAGTCCCAAATGAAATACATACCCTTATCAGCGTCAACGGGGACACGACCTGACGTCCTTCCTACGGTTTGCACTGCCGGCGGTGACCGAGCGGTGCAACGCAGTTGCAGGGGAAATTCTGGTCAACCATAAACGGTCCCTGTTCCGCGAATTCGCGCGGTCGTTGTTTGGACAACTCAGCAATCCACGGCGGAGAGTCCTGGCGGAACGGCAGTTACAATTGCTTGAGACCCTACTGGACAGTGACTCGATACACGTTATTGACTTAATCACGCATACCAACCCAAACTACCAAAACCTAAAGTATCCGGATCGGGCGCAGGTGCGGGATCTGGTTGGTCTGATTGACTTGGGGGCAATGGACCTTCATGGCGAACACGTCCGGGTTAACTTAGATTGGCCGCAACAGTTTTCTCAGTCGGAACTCTTGGAACGGTATGAAAACATGCCGTCCACCGTGTCAGCAAATCATCCGGCGATGCCGGAGTTGTCACGGTTGCTGGGCCACAAAAGTTAATCATCGAGCACCCCGATCTTGTTGCTTACCCTTCAGTCGTCGGGTAGTATTTGTTATCAAAGCCCAATCGTCTCCAGGCTGCGTGTATGGTAAAGGTCTCTATTTCGTTCCCGAACAATACCCAGATAACAGTGGAGTCCGAAGACCCGGAAGTCCTTCCTGCAATGCTGGCTAAAGTGTTGCGGGAACTTCCTGGCGACTTGGTCTTCTCCCCTACTTCCCGGCGGGACCAAGTCTACCAACCACACGCGGTAGAAGTAGTCAGCGAATTAGATGGTCCGGCCCTTTCCGATGCCGATATGGAAGAAGCTTCGCCGTTGGGCGAGGCCATGGAGGCTCGCCTCAGCACACCCCAAAATGGGGCTCCGCCGGCGTTGGAACGTTACAGGGAGTCCTTCACGACCGATAGAGTAAAGGCGCAACAAGCGGCCTACTCGGCGGCCGCCGAGTTGGCATTCGTTCAATTTTGCCAGTCGGTCAATCCCATGGGGGACATGCGGAAGGTTGTGGTGGCCATCGAGGGGGCTGATCGGTTCCTGCAAATGACCAGCGTAGACGAACAGGAGTTGCAGACGTTGTTCGACCGGGTGGGCTGGCGCCAGCCTAACAGCTTCCCCCAGACTCTTCGCAACGCCGCCCGGAGCACATTCAGATGGCTGGAACGAGTTCCAGGCCGCGCAGGCCACTACACGGTGACTGACTTGGGCCGGACAACCATCCTTGAAGGATAGCCCTTACCCCTAGACCATACCCGGCGCATGGAGGCGAGACCCATGAGGATGTACATCAACGGACAATGGATAGACAAGGCTGAAACCATACCGGTGTTCAACCCATTTGACCAATCGGTCCTGGACACCGTTCCCCGGGGCACGGCTTCAGACGTGGACCTGGCGATCACCAGCGCCGTGCGCGGGGCGAAGGCAATGGCCAAGTTGACCGCGTATGAACGGTATGCCATTCTCCACCGCGCCGCCGAACTGATGGCTGAGCGCCTGGAGGACCTGGGTCAGACCATTACTAAAGAAGAGGGCAAGGTAATCGCCGAAGGCCGCGGCGAAGTGCAACGCGCCATCCAGACCATCACCACCTCCGCCGAGGAAGCCAAGCGGCTGCACGGCGAGACGATCCCGCTGGATGCCGCACCCGGAAACGTGAACCAGTTCGGGTTCACTATGCGGGTGCCGGTGGGCGTGGTGGCGGCCATCAGCCCGTTCAACTTCCCCCTCAACCTAGTGTGCCACAAAGTAGGGCCGGCTCTGGCCGCCGGGAACTCGGTGGTGTTGAAACCGGCAGGCGATACTCCCCTGTCCGCCTTGAAGCTCACAGAGATATTGCTGGAAGCCGGCCTTCCCGCAGAGGGTATCCAGTGCGTGACCGGGCCGGGCGGTGAAATCGGCGACGTGCTGACCGGCGACCCCCGGGTACGCAAGATCACTTTCACCGGGAGCATGGAGATTGGGGAGCGCATTTGCCGCAACGCGGGCATCAAGAAAGTAACCATGGAGTTGGGATCCAACAGCCCTCTGATCGTTATGTCCGATGCCGACATCGAAAAGGTGGCGGCCGCTACGGTAGCCGGCGGGTTCGCCAACGCCGGGCAAGTCTGCATTTCCACCCAGCGGGTCTTTGCCGACCGCCGGATTTACGCCGATTTCCTTGACGCGTTGGTTGCCCCCACCGAGGCTTTCTCCATAGGCAATCCGTTGGACGAGGCGGTGCGCATGGGGCCGATGATCCGGGCATCCGACGCCGACCGGGTGGGCCAATGGATCAGCGAGGCGGTGCAAGGAGGAGCCCGCATCCTGGTGGGCGGCGACCACGAAGGGACCATGCACGCTCCGACGGTTGTAGTTGACACCAAGCCGGATATGAAAGTGTCGCGGGAAGAACTGTTCGGCCCGGCGGTGGCAGTCAGCGCTTTCAGTGACATCGACGAGGCTATCGCCATGGCCAACGACTCCCGGTTCGGTTTGGCGGCAGGCATCTTCACCCAGAACGTGGACTGGGCGATGCGGTTCGCCAAAGAGGTGGAGTCGGGCAACCTGCACATCAATTCTTCCCCCCAGTGGCGCGCCGACCTGATGCCATACGGCGGGCTGAAGGACAGCGGCATGGGCAAGGAAGGCCCGGCCTACGCCGTACAGGAGATGACCGAGTTAAAGATGGTTGTTTTCCATTAATAGCCGGCCAGCCCGGTCAGCCAAGGATGGCCTTTCTGAGCAGACTGAAATAACCTGAAGGAAGAAGGCACAAAAATGGACATCATAAAGGAAGCGCCGCGAAGCGCTATGGCAGTAACCCCCCACCCGGACGATTGTGAAGGGGGGTGCGGCGCTACCTTGGCAAAGTGGATTGAACAGTCAGGCACAGAGGTGGTTATAGTCCTTTGCACCAACGGCGACAAGGGCGCCACCGACCGGGACATGACGCCGGCGCGATTGGCCACCATTCGAGAGAGGGAGCAGCAGGAGGCGGCGGAAGTCATGGGCGCCTCCGCAGTGGTGTTTTTGTCCTACCCCGACGGCGGTCTGGAGGACACCCTACTGTTCAGAAGCCAGGTAGTACGTGCTATCCGCACCTACAAGCCGGAAGTCGTCATGTGCATCGACCCCTACCGCACCGTCAGCCACACTCACCGGGACCACCGCATGAGCGGACAAGTGGCGCTGGACTCGGCCTTCACCTACGCATGGAACCCATTGCAGTTTCCGGAGCAAATCACCGAAGAGGGCTTGGAACCACACAAGGTCTCCGAGGCCTTCCTCTGGGGCAGTGAAAGCCCGGACATAGCGGTTGACGTAACCGGCTTCGTAGAGGCAAAAGCCGAATCGCTCAGCAGGCATGTCAGCCAGATGGGCCGGAGGAGCCCCGAAGAACGGTTGGAGAGGATGGAGCAGTGGGCAAGCCGTTCGGCGGAGATGGCCGGGGTGCCCTATTCTGAAAACTTCCGGCGGATACGGTTCGACCTTCAGTCTGACAGGTGGCGGTTTTTGCACACGTAGCGGAGTTTATAAGCCCGGTTCCCAGTTCGTGATCCCAATAACAGAAACCCACAGAGAAGGCACGAGTGAGCGTAAGATGGTCAGGCGGTTCGACGAAAACCCAACCCTGTACTACCGGGCGTTGCAAATCTGGCAGATTCTCATCTCTAAGGCTAGGCTCTGTTGACATTTGCGAAATCAGGCAGTCCAGTAACCCCATAACGTCATTCCCGCGAAAGCGGGAATCCAGAAGCACTATCAGCCAGTCACGTTCTCTCCGATTAGAAGTCTATGGATTCCCGCCTGCGCGGGAATGACGGGGAAATGTCAACAGAACCTAGTAACCGCCAAACCATGACATACAGTAATCTGGCAACGATGCTAGGAGGATCCGTTATTCCCAGAGATATGGGGCGGCATCTGAACCCCATAATGCGGTATTGCCAGATAAACGGCTTGCCACCGTTGACCATCCTCGTAGTAAACCGAGGGACCGGAGAGCCGGGCCAGGGACTCTCCAGTATAAACGCCCTGAATGTGGACCGGGAAAGGGTCTTCAACTATCCCTGGTTCGGTATTGTCCCACCAACGCTGGAAGAATTTGAGAAAGCAGACCGATAACCCGGAGTCAGTTGAAAGCCTGTCCGTTCATGTTTTACCAATAGAGGACTTCCTTAACCTCCTCTTTAACATTCCTCCTCTCGCATCCTCCAGCCTAAACTGTAGACAGCGCGATATCCGACTCTTACGGCGTACGTAATGGCATCTGGTTTCCGCTCTCGCAACCGCAGCACGGCAGTAATGTCGTCCTCGTCAATCTCGTAGTCACCGCTCTTGACGTCTATGATGACCAGCTTCCCCTTTTCCGTGTGTTTGACCAATTCTTTTATCCGGTCACGGTAGATCGCTTGGCCAAGAGCGACAATCTCTTCGGTGGTGTAGCCCTCAAAAATATCCATATTTGTCTCCGACCCGGGTGGTGGCCCAACTCTGTATCGTAACAGTGCCAGTAATCCGAGCTATTTGGGTTCTCCGAGTCCTGGGGTTAAGCCCCTTCCTGTAACCGGCGAATGATGCGCTTCAATTGGGTCTCGTCCATGGAGTATTCGGCTGGTGGAGCGAACCCAACCTCGTCCAGCAGGCCGCCATATTTCTCGAGAATTTTGTCGGCGATTTCATCGTACTCGCCAATCACTGCGAAGGCTTCGAGCATATCGTCACTGACCAACTCGGCCATCTCGGCCCACTGCCCCTGCAGGGACATTTGGTGCAGGCACTGCCCTATTTCTTCGAACCCATGGGCTTCCAGCACCGGGAAGTAGGTTCGGGTGGACGAGTAGAAGGCGATGCGCCGCCTGACCTCGGCTGAAGCCTCACGAAGGCTAGACCGGTTGGGCCCGGTGATGATGAAGCCACCGCCGCTTACCGAGATTTCAGACGGTTCGCGGGAGGCTCGTTCCGCCCCATCTGCCACACCCGGGCGCACTACGTCTCGCACATACTTTTCCGACGTGAGACTGTGGAGCATCAATCCGTCGCACACCTCGCCGGCGACGCGGCAGTTGTACGCGTTCACAGCCGCGGTGCAAACGGAAGGATGAGGATACTCGCTGGGGCCGGGGCTGAAGAAAGGCGTCATCAGAGAGAACCGGTAATGCTTGCCTTGGTAGTCCAAGCGGCTTCCGTCGTCCCAACAGTCCCATATTTTATGCAGGGACTCCACGTACTCCCGCAGTTTAGGGCCGGGCGACTCCCACGTTGAGGAAAAGCGGCGTTCGATATGGCCCTTGACCTGCGTACCCAGTCCCAACCTGAACCGGCCCTTGGACAGGTCCTGCAGGTCGCGGCTGGTGTAGGCGACGACCATCGGCGAGCGGGGAAACGCGATGGCAACCCTAGTCTCCAGGGTTACCCGGGAGGTTGCGGTGGCAGCCAGCACCAAGGGCATGAAGGAGTCGTGCGCTGTCTCATTGGAAGAGACGCCGTCGTATCCCATTGACTCCGCCCATGCGGCTTCCGCCGGGATGCCTGCCAATTCGTTCGAACTCAAGCGGTAAGTTACCCGCATACCTTCCCCCTTTTGATCAGGTCTTCTCTTCCTTGGAACGCGGTCATTCCTTGACCGAAGCCCATGGATTCCCGCCTGCGCGGGAATGACGTGGGTTGGGTACTGCGCCAAGCGTTGAGGTAGTCTCTTATTTTCCGGGCTTCAGGCTTGGTCACCCGCCAGTTGTTGATAAATGTCGTCGGACTTGGCGGCCATGATGAAGTCGTTGCGGTGGAGGTTGCGGATTTTGTGCGTCCACCAAGTAACGCCTACCCGGCCCCACTCGGTAATGATCCTGGGATGGTGTCCTTCGGATTCGGCCAACTTGCCGATTTCGGAGGTGAAATCCAGCGCTCCCTGGAAGTTGCCGAACTTGAACACCCGGTCCAGTTTGGGAATCCCTCCCTCATCGATCAGGTCCCACTGGGGCAACTCCGAGTGCAACTGGGCCTTCTCGTCGAGGGTCACGGATGGTGAGTCCCGCCGACAAGCAACGCACTTTTCCTGGTTGAGTTGGACCATTTCCGCCTCCCTTTAACTACAGAACTCCAACCGGTAACGTCTTACCAATTCTAGCATAGGCAGTCCGGCGCCGATTGAGCCTTGTAGCGGATATCCGTAGTAGTGACAAAGCGTCTCATAGCCAATAAGATATCCGCAAGCAGAGGGAGAGGGAATGTAGCTCATCGGGCAATGCCGTTCAGCCACCTCAAAGGATAACTGTAATGAACTTTGGAGCGATCACTAATTCCTGGCGGCTCCAGTTAGAGGACCAGGACATCAACGATTTGGTAGCCGAGGCAAACGCTCGCGGGGCGAAGCACATCGAGTTGCGGCAGACGTGCTTGGGAGACTGCGAGTCAGGAGAGGGCGAGGCTTGGAGGCCGGTGTTGCCGCGGTTGAAAGCCTTGGTGGACTCATTCCCGGAGTTGTCTTTTGATCTGGCCATGGCGTGGCCTTGTCTCACCCGCAAGTCGGACGCCCAAGGCGAAGCGTTCCAAGCGGCCTTGGAGGGCGCAAAGCTCGTCGGAAGGGACACCCCTCATCTTCGAATAGTGGACCCAAGCCCATTCGACCAAGCTTGGGAAAGCGCCGGTGATATACCCGCCGAAGCCTTGGCGGTTGCCGATCTGGCCCGAGAGGCGGCGAAGCAGGGCGTGACATTGTCCATGGAGAATTCCGGCCAGCCGATTCGCAGCATGGCCCTGTTGGTGCAACAGGCGCGGGGCGCGCTTACGAACGATGAGGGCTTGTTCCTTGGGCTTTGCCCGGATGCCACCAACCAACTCCGCCGTTACCCGGACAGCGACCCCTTGGCTGAACTGGAAGCGCTGGCGCCGGATATGATCAAGATCATTCACTTCAAACAAGCCCGGGAGGGGGTGGCCTATCCAACCGTCGATACCGGCGACCTGGACTGTTTGAGGATGCTCGAAATCCTGGAAGCCAAGGGTTACGACGGCGCGGCGATAATGGAAATTCCTCCCCATCAGGACGTGTTCGAAAACCTGGCTGCCAGTTTCGCTTTCCTGGGCGCGGGGCGAGCGTAAAGGGCGGTCACGCCGGACCTCAGATGACCAGCTTCAGCGACTACACAGTTTCCATCCAATACGACCGTCGGCTCTATAAGCACGACATCGTCGGGTCGATTGCCCATGTGCGCATGTTGAGCAAGCAGGGCATCATCGGCGCGGAGGATGCGGACCTTATCATCCAAGGGTTGGATTCGGTCCGCCAAGAGATCGAGTCGGACAGTTTCCCTTGGGACCCGGGGCTGGAAGACCTGCACATGAACATCGAGACCCGCCTCCGGGCTCTGATCGGACCGGCGGCAGGGCGGATGCACACCGGCCGCTCCCGCAACGACCAGGTTGCGCTGGACATGCGCCTCTACACCAAGGAGGTCATCGCCGAGACGGTCAAAGGCCTGTCGGGAGTACAAGCTTCTCTCGTAGGACTGGCGGAACGTTACCAGGGTGTATTGATGCCCGGCTACACCCATTTGCAACGGGCCCAGCCCGTGCTCTTCTCCCATCACATGCTGGCATACTTCCAAATGCTCCAACGGGATATTGAACGTTTTCGTGACTGCTACCGGCGCACCGACGTCCTGCCCCTGGGCAGCGGGGCGCTGGCGGGTGTAGCCTATCCGACGGACAGGGAGTTCCTGGCGCGGGAACTGGGATTCAGTCAAGTCAGCCGCAACAGCATGGACGCAGTGTCGGACAGGGACTTCCTGCTGGAGTACTTGTCCGCCGCCTCTGTCTGCATGATGCATCTGTCCCGCCTGTCGGAGGAGATAGTCCTTTGGGCCAGCCGTGAATTCCGGTTCGTGCGGCTTACAGAGGAATTCACCACCGGCAGCAGCATCATGCCGCAGAAGCGCAACCCAGATTTTGCCGAGTTGGCGCGAGGCAAGACGGGCAGAGTCTACGGGGACCTGTTCGGCCTGCTGACTGTAATGAAAGGGCTGCCCCTCACCTACAACCGTGACTTGCAGGAAGACAAAGAGGGGTTCTTCGACGCCGTCGACACGTTGCTCGCCACGCTGAGGGTGTTCGAGGGTATGCTTGGCGGGCTGACCCTCGACGCCGACCGGGTCAACTCCTTGGCGGGAGAAAGCTTCATACTGGCGACCGACTTAGCCGACTACTTGGTGGGCAAGGGGGTGCCCTTCCGGGAGGCCCACGGAGCCCTGCGGGAGTTATGCGACTACTGCGAGTCACACGACAAGGAATTGCAGGACCTTACGCTGGAGGAGTACCACCGTTTCTCGCTCCACTTTGGCGAAGACGTATACGGCATCACGGCAAAGTCGTCGGCGGCGGCCAGGGATAACTTGGGGGGCACCGCGCCTAACCGAGTGGCCGAGGAACTAACAAAGGCCAAGGAGCTTATGGAGGCCAATGCCAATAGACTCTGACACGCCCATACTGATCGCTCCGTCGGTGCTGGCGGCAGACTTCGCCAACCTCGGCCAACAGGTGCGGGAGGTTACGGAAGCCGGCGCGGACCTGATCCACGTCGACGTGATGGACGGCAGCTTCGTGCCCAACATCTCGTTCGGCGAGGTGGTGGTGGATGCCATCCGGCGCAGTACGCACCTGCCCTTGAACATTCACCTGATGATTTCCGACCCGGACGTACTGCTGCCCGGCTATATGAAGCGGTCAACCGATCAGATTATCGTTCACGCGGAGGCCTGCCCTCACCTTCATCGGACGGTCACACGCATTAAAGAGGCGGGGCATGAAGTGGGCGTGGCCATCAACCCAGGCACGCCGGTGTCGGCGGTGGAAGAGGTGTTGCAACACTTGGACCTGGTGCTGCCCATGTCGGTAAACCCGGGGTTCGGCGGCCAGACGTTTATCCCGGAAACGCTCGACAAGGTGAGACGCTTGCGCCAAATGGTACGGGAACGGGGTTATTCAACGCAGATTGAAGTCGACGGCGGGGTAAAAGCGGACTGGACCGCCGAGGAATCGGTCAAGGCCGGGGCCACCATCCTTGTAGCCGGGACAGCGATTTTCAACGATAAAGAGCCGGTCAGCCAGTGCATGGCGCAAATGCGCGGATGCATCCACGGGTTGCGCCAAGCCTAAGCCAGCCTTCCTTTCCTGAGGCTCGCCGGTAATGCGTCGACATTGGCCGGAGTAAAACGAGGGGAGGCCGGGATACTCTCAAGATGACCAGCCCTGGCAGTGGGCTGCTACGCCAAGTTAGCTACGGCCTTACGAACCTTGGCCGACTTGCTCAAAGACCTCAAGCACCGGCTGCAAATCTTGACTTTGATATGCTTCCCGTCCTGAACGATGGTCTGCTTATGGACGTTGGCCTTGAAGCGTGTCTTGGTGTGGAGGTTGGAATGGCTTACGTTGTTGCCGGTCATGCCGGACTTGAGGCAAACTTCACATCTCATGGCTTTTACTTCGGGAGTTAAAGATTATCCAGCTACCCACCGGATTTCGTTAGCGAACATAGTTTTAGCGAACGTAGTTGTGGAGTATACCACGGGGTAATCGAAGTCGCTATGCGAACGATAGCCTGTTTGCCGTGAGCTATTGACCCTTGGAACGGTAAATCTCCACTGCCGCGTTTTCGATTACGGAGCCTTTTATCGGAGGCCGGGGCTTCTTCACCCGCACCTGCACCGCTTGGACCGAGAACTCGTCCAGAATCCTGGTGGCTATGGCGTGGGCTGCCGCCTCCAGCAGGTTTTTGGACTCGCCTTCCAGCACTGCCTGCACTGAGCGGTACAAGCGGGTGTAGCTCAATGTGTCTTCCAGCCGGTCGGAGATGCCGGGAGGCAGCAGGTCCATCTCGATGGACAAGTCGACCAAGTAAGACTGGCCCAAGGCCCGCTCCTCCGGGTTGACCCCGTGGAACCCGTAGAACTGCATCCCTTCCAGGATAATCCGATCAGGCGGATGCCCGTTGGCAGCCATCGTAAATCAACCGCCGCTGGCCGCGATGGCCTCGGCGCGGGCCAGCAGGTTCTGGGCGCGTTTTATGACCGGCACGTCGATCATACGACCGTCCAAGTCCGCCGAGCCGCGGCCCTCAGCTTCGGCGCGGTTCCAAGCCTCGACCACCTTGCGGGCGTAAGCCAGTTCCTCTTCCGACGGACTGAAGACCTTGTTAATAACCTCGATCTGGGCCGGGTGGATAGCGAACTTGCCGGTGTAACCCAGTTGGCGGGCCATGCCCGCGTCCTGCTCCAATGCGTCAGGTTCGCGGAACCGGACGAAGGGGGCGTCCAAAGCAGCCACCCTGGCCGCACGAGCGGCAACGGGGACCACGGCCCGGCCATAGTAGACCTCCTCGCCGGTGTCGCTTCGTTGCAGGCTCATATCGTCGGCGTAGTCCTCTGAACCGAAGGCGACGGCGATTATGCGGTCTGATGACATAGCAATCTGGCCGGCCGTCATAACCGCCCTGGCGTTTTCAATCCACGGAATGAACTTTATGCTTCCGGGTTCCAGCCCTGCCGCAGCCTCCGTGACACCTATCAGTTGGTCGCTGTCCAGGACTTCCTGGGGCGACTCGGCCTTGCCCACACTGACGCCGTAAAGGTCGGGGCCTATCAACGCCTTCAACTCATCCCTCGTCAGCCCTGTGTCCAAGGCATTGGCGCGGAACATCACCCGGCGTCCCGCTTGCCGCAGCCGGGGAATCCACTCGCGGGCCACTTCCCTGGCGTTCATTTTTTCCGACGGCGGGACCGAATCTTCCAAGTCAACCATCACCACGTCGGCGTCAAAACGGAGGGCCCGTTCCAGCATGTTGGGCCTGTTCCCCGGCACGAAAATAAGGCTGCGCAGCAGTTCCAATTTTTCCTCCGTTGGTTTGGTCAGTTACTCAAAATGTACATCATATTCAGGGATGCACATCCACCTACAGCAGGTACGGCGGGTGCATTTCATCGTCCGGCACCCGTTCTATCTGTTGGGTTACCGGGTTGACCTTGAAGCGTAAATTCTCCAGCAGTTCGTAACCGAGGAGTGGGGTGGAGGCGGGAACAAGCAGGGCGCCGAATTCCTGTCCCATCAGTTCGCCTTCGGCCAAGTAGGTATTTGCTTCAACCACGCCGGTAGCGCTCATCAGCCTGATTTTACCGCGAAGTTGACGCAGTCCCAGCGCCTCGATTTCCTCCAAAGGCAACCCCAGGTACGTTGCTCCGGTATACACCAGGAAAGTATATTCTCGTGTCTGTGCCTCTCCAATTATCTTCGCCTTTACTTCGGTCCTACCCACGGAATAAATACTCCACTCTCAGGATTGTCAGTCGATTAACCTACTCCATATCCCCCCAACTGTGGCCCCACTTGGCATCGACTTTCAGGGTTACGTCCAAGTCCATTGCGGCGGGCATCTCATCGAATACCACGTTTTTGATGGCGTCCAGTTCGTCTTGAGGGGTTTCGAAGACCAACTCGTCGTGTACCTGCAAGAGCATCTTGGTCTTCATTTCATCCTCTTGCAGCCGGCGGTGCACCCGCACCATTGCCAGCTTCATTATGTCGGCGGCGGTGCCTTGAATCGGCATGTTCACCGCCACGCGCTCCGCACCACCCCGGACGTTGAAGTTGGAGGCGTTGATTTCCGGCACGTATCGGCGGCGGCCCAGAAGGGTTTCCACGTAATTGTTTGCCCTGGCGTCCGCCTTGACCGTTTCGATGTAGTCCCGGATGCCCGGGTACTTGGAGAAGTAGGACTCTATGAAGTTGGCGCCCTCCTCACGGCTGAACCCGGTCTGCTGGGCTATGCCGTGGGGCGAAAGGCCGTAAATCACGCCGAAATTCAGCACCTTTGCTATGCGGCGCATGTCTGAGTCCACTTCGTTAATGGGGACGTCGAACATCAGGGAAGCTGTGGAGGAGTGAATATCCTCGCCTCGGCGGAACGCGTCCAGCAGGCCCGGGTCCTGGGACAAATGGGCCAGTACCCGGAGTTCGATTTGCGAATAGTCGGCGGAAAAAAGCAGCCACTCGGGGGCGTTATCGGCCACAAAGGCCCTTCTCACCTGCCTCCCAAGTTCGGTGCGGACAGGTATGTTTTGCAGGTTGGGGTCGCTGCTGGACATCCGGCCGGTGGCAGACCCGGTCTGGTTGTAGCTGGTGTGGATTCTCCCAGTGACCGGGTTGATCATCTCCGGCAAGGCATCCACGTAGGTGGACTTCAACTTGGATATCTGCCGGTATTCCAGGATGTTGTCTACGACCGGGTGCAGCCCCTTGAGTCCCTCCAAGGAGTTGGCGTCGGTGGAATAGCCCGTCTTGGTGCGCTTGGTGCGGGGAAGGCCCAACTCGTTGAACAACAGGTCGCTCAGTTGCTGCGGCGAGTTGATGTTCACTGTATGGCCGATGGAGTTGTAGAGGTCTACTTCCACCTGCTGCATCTGCTGGTTGAGGTCCCGGGACATCTCGTGCAGCGCTCCGGCGTCCATCTTGATGCCGTGGCGCTGCATCGAGACCAGCACCGGCACCAAGGGCATTTCCATATCGTCAAGAATATTGGTGAAGCCCTGGCTGGCGACCTTCTGCTCCAACACGGCTCGCAACCGGCCGGTCATGTCGGCGTCTGCAGCCGCGTACTGGGTGGCGGGTTCGATATCTATCTTGTCAAAGGTCACTTGTTTCTTACCAGTGCCTATGAGGTCCTTGATGGGCGTCATCTCTATCCCAAGAACGTCCAAGGACATGTTCTTGAGGCCGAGGGCGCCGGCGGTTTTGCCCAACAAATGGGCGGCGATCATCGTGTCGAAGTCGACATTGTTACAGCGGACTCCGTAGTTCTCCAAGATCGTAACGTCGTAGTTGGCGTTGTGGGCGCACTTTGCCAAGTCCGGCGACTCCATCAGCGGGCGTACCCGAGCCAGGACCGTCTCCAAGGGTAGTTGGTCCCCTTCCTTGTGACCCACGGGGACGTACCAAGCCCGACCCGGAGACACCGAGAAACTCAAGCCAACAAGTTCGGCCCTCATGGGGTCCAGCGCGGTGGTCTCGGTATCGAAGGCAAACCTGCCGGCCTCGTGCAAAGCGCCCAACATCGCGTCGAGTTGTGCTTCAGTACGGACGGCTTCGTAGTCCCTGTCCTGGGACATTTGCGGGCCGGGCGCTTCTGGCTCTTCCCCAGCCACGCCGGCGGCCTCCGACGCGGGAAGACGCTGCACCACGCTGAACATCTCCAACTCGGTCAACAGATCAACCACCGCCCTGCGGTCGTAGACGCCGAACCGCGACCTCTCCAAGTCCAACTCCACCGGCGACTCCCGGTTGATGGTGGTGAGAAACCGGTTACTGAAGGCTAATTCACGGCTTTCCTCAAGCGACTTCTTGACGCTGGCAGGCTTTACGTCGTCCAAGTGAGCGTACACGCCTTCCAAGTCATAGTACTGGCTGAGCAACGCGATGGCGCGCTTTTCGCCCACCCGCGGGACTCCGGGAATGTTGTCCGAAGAGTCGCCCAAAAGCGCCTTGAAGTCGGGTTGCTGGGCAGCGGTAAGACCGGAATAACGCTCGGCCAATTCGGACTCGTCGTAGACCTTCTTGTTCTGGATACTGTAAGAAAGGTCCACCCGCACCCTAGGAGATATTAACTGGAAAGTGTCCCGGTCCCCGGTCAGGATGATGGTGTCGATGTCCGCCGCCTCCGCTTGGCGGGAGAGGGTACCTATAACGTCGTCGGCCTCAAATCCGTCGGCCTCGTAGACCGCTACTCCGAACCCTTCCATCAATTGCTTGACCCGTTGGAACTGGGGCCTCAATTCCGGCGGCGTTGGCGGCCGCTGGGCCTTGTACTGGTCGAACTGTTCATGCCGGAAGGTTGGCGCAGAGGTATCGAAGGCGATGGCGCAGTAGGTAGGCTTCCAGTCCTGCAATGCCCGCAGGAAAGTGTTCACGAATCCGTACACGCCGGTCGTATCTTCGCCGGTGGTCTGGACTGTCAAGTGGCCCTGAACGGAGATAGCGTGGAACGACCGGTGGACCATGGCGTGGCCGTCCATCAGCATCAAGAGCGACGGTCTTGGATCGGCGAATAGCGGCAGTGTGGTGGGCTCGGCCATGGACATGGCGGCACCTCGGCGGTTTGGCGATAGGTGGGAAATGCCGGTCTCTGGTTCAAGCCGCATTATACACCAGCCTATACGGGCTTCAGCCAACCTTTTGTCAGCACAATTGTGCCCAAAACCCGTTGGGACGAGATTGTCTAACGAAGCCTACCGAGACCAGCCAGCCGGTTGTAATCACACCCCTGGCTTTCGCTGACAAGGGTATGTAAAATTGAGACTATAGCTACGAACCGGCCCCACCGCCCCTGGATTCCGGCCTACGCCGGAATGACGGAATGGGTCCGCCTGGATTCCGGCCTACGCCGGAATGACGGAATGGGTCCGCCTGGATTCCGGCCTACGCCGGAATGACGGAATGGGTCCGCCTGGATTCCGGCCTACGCCGGAATGACGGAATGGGTCCGCCTGGATTCCGGCCTACGCCGGAATGACGGAATGGGCCCGCCTGGATTCCGGCCTACGCCGGAATGACGGAATGGGAGCGGTTTTGTATTTGAGCAAGCCTACCCTACTATGCGGTCTCACGTTCAACTGCGTAAAGTCCCAAATGAAATACATACCCCTGTCAGCCTGGCTTTCGGGTGTCCGTCATATTTTTGGGCGCCCACTCGGAGATGTTAGATAGCCAGTTGATTTTTTTAGATCGCCGGACATTTGCGGACATTCCTTGACATTTTCACTGCAGAATGGGCCGGGGAAGAAGGGTGGAATTTTCGATAACACTCCCATTTCCTCTCGTTTCCTCCCATTTCGCATCGCTTGTAGAAGTGTTGAATTTGCTTCCGGGCCGGGGAGCAGTATGTCAGGCAGGTCTATGATAAAGAAGTGTTACCGGGGATGGGAAGGGGCAAAGTGTCATAAGACACCGTCCGGATTTCAACGCTGGCAACGGCAATTGGAGAGCGTGAGAAATTGCCGCAATCGAACCTCGCGT
Source organism: Dehalococcoidia bacterium (assembly GCA_965261795.1). GTDB lineage: Bacteria > Chloroflexota > Dehalococcoidia > Lucifugimonadales > UBA3495 > CBDCFV01. Next base: position 1,471,126 of record OZ253476.1, on the reverse strand, counting down.
TACAAGCTTTCCAAAAACGCGACGGACACCCCTGGCTTTCCGTTCGCCGGTTTTTTAGATATCTCCAGTGTTAAAATTCATGACTGGATGTATTTTGAGGAAAGTTTATGGTTACAGCCAACGAGCAGGTGAGGGAAATTTTCGCTGATGCGCGGACCCTTTACGCTGACTCCTTGGAGATGCTGGAAGCCGGGAAACTCCGCAACGCGGCGGAAAAGGCTTGGGGGGCTACTAAACGCGCCACCGATGCCTTGATACTGGCACGCATCGGCGAGCTGCCTCATTCATCGGGAAGGACCAGTCGCCGCATCTTCGAATTGTCGCGGCGGGACCACAGTCTGAAGAGTACGCTAGAGAAATATGACCACCGGCAACGCCGCCTGCACGGGAAGTGTTTTTATGAAGGTGACTGCGAGCCAGCGGACGGAATAGCCGATTTGATTCGTGAGACTCCAGACTATATCCAAGCTGCCGAGGAAGCGGCAAGCCGGTAGGCGGTTGAGATTCAATCCTACAGGACTGCCGGAAAGTCCCACGGCAGACATGCCAGGACGCTGGGTCAGTCCGGATGAACCAAGCCGTTCCGCCGATTCCAGGCCGTCTGCTGCCGGGTCTATCCGGGTCGCGCGATTCTCGGCATTTTGGGGCGGCTCAACCTTCCTTGACAGCCGTTCAAGGGGAGCAATACAATCCAGCCAACAGGCCTCTGTTCGAGCGTACTACCAAGCTGCTGGAATGCGCGACCTGCTCGGACTTTACTGTGTCCAATCCAACTATGGGATAGGAGGACCTAATGCCTGGCTACCCGAAGATTCTCTATAAAGAGGAAGGCATGCGCGAGGGCATGCAGATTGAGGACTCGCAGATTTCGGTGCAAGACAAGGTCGCTCTTCTTGATGCCTTATCCGAGACCGGGCTGCAACAAATCGTCGTGGGTTCATTTGTGAGTCCCAAATGGACACCGCAGATGGAGAGGATCGACGAAATCGTCAACTTGTTCACACCCAGACAGGACGTGACTTACACGGCGTTGGCCCTGAACTCCCGTGGTGTGGAGCGGGCGCGGAATTACTCACCGCCCCTTACCATCGAGCGCGACAAGTACCCGAGGCTTACCTGCCACATGTGCGATGTGTTTACCCGCCGCAACACGAACCGCTCCCAGATGCAGGAAATGGAGCGCTGGCCAGGAATACTGGCCCAAGCGCTAGAGTTGAACATCACGGAGGCCGGCATCGGCTGCAACGCCAGTTGGGGGTCCAACTTCCTCGGGGAGTTCCCGGTGGACAGCCTTATGATACTGCTGGAAAAAGAGCACAGCATGTGGGACGAGGTCGGTATCCAAGTGCGCAGTTGCTCGATGGGCGACCCGATGAGCCACTGTACGCCGGCCAAGGTGGAAGAGAGCATAACCAGGGTGAAAGAGCGATGGCCGGAGATAGACCATTTCCGGCTGCACCTGCACAACGGGCGCAACATGGCCATTGCGTCGGCTTATGCGGCGGTGCGGGTTCTCGGACCCGACGATACCTTGGAACTGGACGGGACCATCGGCGGCTTGGGCGGCTGCCCCTACTGCGGCAACGGACGGGCCACCGGGATGGCTCCGACCGAAGACCTGCTGCACATGTTTGAGGATATGGGCGTTGAGACAGGCGTGGACATCAACAAACTCATCGACTGCGTCTGGATGCTGGAGGGGATAGTAGGTAGGGAGTTATACGGCCACGTCTCCAAGGCCGGGCCCAGGCCCAAGCGGGTGGAGGACCTGTACGACATCAACATGCCCTTTGTGGAGACGTTGGAGCAGGCCAAGCACTTCAAGCGCGGCCCCTCCGCCTACGAAGGCGGCATCTATCCATACGTGGAGCCGGTCACCAGTCCTTACCGGGACCGGGTTGACCAAGGGTTGCCGGCGTTCGATCCGGCTGACGGGGACTTCCCTTGGAAACAGGACTGGTTCCCCGTAAAGGACTAACCAGGCCCTTTAGCAGCGCCGAATTCGATCGAACGTGTTGGGGCCGCCCTTTACCGGACGGCCCCAATTTTGCGCGAAGTCCACATCACCGGGCATGGCCTTGACCTATCCGAGCAGTGCTGGAGTCCAGATCAGATATGAGGCGAGCAACGGAGATATTCCAAGTAGACGCGTTCACCGACCAACCGTACCAAGGGAACCCGGCGGGCGTTTGCATTCTGGACGAGCCTGCCATCGACTCGTGGATGCAGCACGTAGCCCGGGAGATGAACGTGTCAGAAACGGCCTTTCTGGTAAAGGCGGAAAAGGGGTACGAGATTCGTTACTTTACTCCGCAAACTGAGGTCCCCATCTGCGGACACGCCACCCTGTCGTCGGCCCACATACTCTGGGAACAGGGATTGGTTGGCGAGGACGACGCGATTGTGTTCCATGCCAAGGCCGGAGTGCTGCGCGCGAGCAACGCGGACAGTTGGGTGTGCTTGGACTTCCCCGCTCGCCCGGTGACGCCGGCGGACAGCCCCAAGGGCCTCGAGGAGGCGCTGGGGACTGTTCCAAAGGACGTATACCGGATTGAGGCGGGCGGTTTTTTGGCTGAGCTTGAGTCGGATGACGCGATACGGGCGCTGCGCCCAAACTTCGAGTTGATGCGCCAAGGGGGCTTTGGCGGAATCGTGGCGACGGCGAAAAGCACCTCGCCGCTGGTGGACTTTGTTTCCAGGTATTTCCACCCGGAAATCGGCATTAATGAAGACCCGGTGACCGGAGTAGCCCACTGCAGCCTAGCGCCCTTCTGGTCCGATAAACTGGGCAAGGCCGAGTTGGACTGCTACCAAGCCTCGGCCAGGGGCGGGTTTCTGAAGGTGCGAGCGAAGGATGACAGGGTCGATATTCTCGGAAAGGCGGTAACGGTCATACGAGGCAATATATTGTATAGCTTTTAACGGAGGTTAATTCATGACTACCAACCCCACGGACCCCAACCAAGTACGGCTTACCGGCGAAAATTCCTTTATCCGCTTGGCGCAAGAGGAGGGCGGGCCGTCGTCTACTAGGGTGAGCCACTGGCGCATCCTGCTGTCCCCCGCCGGCCCCGGTCATGTGCTGTACATCAAAAGCGAACTTTTTGACGATGAAGTCAGGATATATTCGGACAATATCGGGCTTGCCCGCTGGCTGCAGGGGGAGATAGAGTCCATGCTGTTCCCGGAATTCGCCGACCAGGACACGCCGGTGATTACGGCGGAGTTCATCAAGTCCGGCGACGGGCGGTCGTTCTGGACTGAGTCGGTGGAAAGCGACGAAGAGACTATCGCGTTGAGTTGGTACGATTTCGGCGAACCCTATATGCTGGTTTCCCCGGCAGGCGGCACCCCGGGCAGGGCCCACGGCGTTTACAGTTGCTTTGTACCCGCCCGCAGGGCGCAGATAACCTGCAATGGCGATGTGGCGGAGGGCAATGTGTACCAGGAGATGAGGGGAGACAGAGTCAGCAGCACCGCTTGCTTGGCTTGGTCGGAGACTTGGGTGAAACCCTACGACGCTTAATATACTCCCCGGTGTGAAAGAAGCCGGGGGCCAGGAGGACTGAAGATATGGCGACCGAGCAGTTGCCCGACAATGCGCCGGGGACGGCGTTATTCCCTGAGTTTGAAAATCAGATATACGAGTGGGCTTCCTTGGAAGTGCGGGGGCTTACTGATGAACAACTGGACTTTGAGTCCGATCGGTGGGGTTGGAGCGGGTGGAGCATCCGCCGCAACCTGAGTCACATGGCATCCGGCGATTTCCGTTGGTGCTGGCAGCGGTGGGGTAACATACTGTTTCCCGACGGCCTGCCCAACGGCGAGGAATTGGACAGGATTGTGGAGTCGCCGCACGACCGGCGTCTGGACGAAAACGTATACTGGGAGATCGATTCTATTCTGGGAAAGCTGCGCGAAGCACTGGACCTCTGGTGGACGGTGATTTCGGCTGAGACGGTGGGATCGCTGAAGGCCAAAGAGGTGGAGTTGGACAACAACGGCGTGATGGTGAACTATCCGCAGTTGTTCCCCAGGGGACTACGCGAAAACCCCGGCGATTCATCCAAGATTTTCGCAAGCCTGGAGAACACGCTCCGTCACCGGTACTTCGAGCACACGACCCATCTCTACAACATCCAACGGTTAAAGCGGGCCCAGGGACTGGAGACGATGGTGGACCTTCCAGAGGTGGGATACTTCACTATGCCGGACTGGGACAGGAGCGAGCCTTAGCGGGTTACGGATTACCCGCTTCAAGACTACCAACCGGGGTCGCTGGGGCGGAGTCCCAGCAGCGCCTGGCCGGCCGAGTCGAAGTTGGAGGGCAGGCCGCTAACGTGTTGCACCGCTACGTGGACATCCCGGAAGAACCGCTCCAAGGGATACCGGCGGTGTATTGCGTTGGTCCCGGCAGCGTGAAAAAGCAGGTCTATAGCCTTGACTGATTCCCTCATGGCGTTTGTTATGGCCAGCCTGGCTAAGGCTATTTCGGGACCGGGATGTCCATTGCACACCGCGTCCCATGCGGCCCCCACGGCGTCCAATAGATAAGCCCGCGCGCTGCCGATCATGGCTTCCGCCTCGGCTACCTTGGTCTGAACCATGGGGCGGTCCCTGAGACGGGTGTCGGACATGGTGGTGCCCGCACCGGTGGCAAGTTCTACGAAGGCATCCATTGCGCCGCGGGCCATTCCCAACGTGTTGCCGGCTATGGGCGTCCATGCGGCAACCAGTGTGAACCGGGAATGGTAGAGGGGGCCTTGCTCGTGGGCGGGATTGAACAAGGCGTAGCTGTGCTCTTCAGGCACAAAAACGTTGGCTAACTCGAAGTCGTGGCTGCCGGTGGCCCGCAGGCCCACGACCGACCAAGTATCGTGGAGGACGGCGGCTTCCGCAGGCGCCAGCAGAGTACGGATTTGAGGAGAGCCGTCCGGGTTAGTAAGAGGGCCGTTGGCGTCAACTATTTTACAGGTGCACAGCAACCAGTTGGCGTGGTGTACCCCACTGGCGTAGTCCCATCGGCCCCGCAGACGGTAACCACCGTCCACGACTAACGCCTCGCCTTGAGGGCGTATGGAGCCGGCCATGCGGAAATCCGGGGGTTGCCCGAACATAGCCCGCCCCACGTCCGCCTTGAGCCATCCGGCGAAGAGAGAGCAGGAACTGGACAGCATGGCGCACCAGCCGACGGACCCGTCCACCCTGGAAAGCTCTTCTATGACCCGGAAAGAGGTAAGTGGATCGGACTCCGGACCACCCATGGAGCGCGGCAACGCCAGTTGGAACAGCCCGGCTTTATTGAGTTCCCGGGCCAGGCCCGCCGGCAAGCTGGTACCGGAGTCCAATTCTTCCCGGTATTGACGGATTGTCGGCATCAGGGCTACGGCGTTGGCTATGAAGTCCTGGTGCGCCGTATCAACCATAGTGTTCCTCTCTCCGCCGTTGCCCTGATGCGCCTGACCGGTTGCGGTTAAGCAGAGCTACAAGCCACGCTGATGACGCTGGCAGCGCTTTCAGGCACGGGGTGTTCCTGCCAGCTTGCGCCGCCGTTGTGGGTGCCGAAGACCTGGCCGCGGCGGGTGCAGAAATAAACCTGATCGGGCTGCGCGGCGTTGATAGCCACGCCGAAGGTGGTGCTTTGCGGGCTGATACCCTTGTCGAACCGCTCCCAAGTCTCACCCAAGTCGGTGGTGCGCAGTACGCCGCCCTCTTCGCTGCCGAAGTTCAAGCCTACGCAGGCGTACAGGGTGTTGGGATCGCTGGGGGATGCTTGGATACCGCGTGAGTACATGATATTTGAGAACCGCTCGAATTGGAGGTTCTCCCAGTTTTCGCCCCTGTCGCGGGTCCGCCACACCCCGACGCGGTTAGAAATGAACACGGCGCTGGAATCAGCCGCGCCGACGGCAACGCCATGCAGGTCCATCAGGTCTACGTCATCGGCGAAGTTCTTGTTCACTATTTGCCAGGACTTGCCAGCGTCGGAACTGCGGGCGGCGCCGCCAACCTCCAAGGCGGCATACATGTGGTTGGGGTCTTTGGCCTCTATGCCTATACCGAGGATGCGGGTAGCAAAGGCCATCTGCACTTGGTCGGGGTTGGAGATGGTGGCTTGGTACTGCCAATTCTCCCCGCCGTCGTCGCTCCTGAACACCTCGCTGCCCTCGGTGCCCAAGAACATGATATTGGTGTCATTCGGGTGGAACTTGATGGACCACACGACGCGGCCTTCGGGCATGTTCATCCGCTCCCAGTTGTCGCCCCGGTCCTTGCTGCGGAAGATGCCGCGCTGGGTGCCCGCGAACATTACTTCGGAGTTGTCAGGATGAATTGCAATAGCACGCGCTTGGGCCGCCGGGGCCATGCCGCGGGTGAGGTTTTCCCAACGGGAGTCGTTGGCCTCTTTCCGGTACAGGCCGCTGGATTCCGCGCCGACGTATATCAACGTTTTGTCCGCCATCGTCGTTACCTCCAAATCTACAAAATGGTCGTTTAAGGCAGCGAGCCAAGCCAAGTAGGCTATCTGCCGCCGCCTGGGGTGCATCGTAATTTCACCAGACCGCCCCACGGTTGTCAATCTATGTATTTCGTCGGCCGATAGTGCCTCGACGACCTGTAAACGAAGCGGAAGACCCCGGGCTTAGCAGTAGGAACTTCCCAGTGGAATCAGCCTTCTCTGGCCAATACCAGCGCCCATACCGATGCGGCTCCGGCGGCCTTCAGGGCGGCGGCGCAGGCGGAGAGGGTGCTGCCGGTGGTTGCTACGTCGTCAACCAGGATGAGCTTCCGCCCGGTCATGTCGTCCGTGCATTGGAAGCTGCCGGACACGTTCTCCCGGCGTTGCTCGCGGGAGGCGACCCGGACCTGGGGCAGTGAATCTTTGATACGAATCAGGGAGCCTTCGTTGATGGGAAGGCCGGTGCGTTTAGATAGCTCCTTGACCAGCAATGCGGACTGGTTGTAGCCGCGCTCTCGAAGCCGTCGAGGGTGCAGGCACACCGGAACAAGCTCCTCCCCCGGTACGGAATGCGACTTCAGGAAATCCGCCAAAAGGTCAGCCAACTGCGGAGCGGCGGCCCTGACGCCGCGGTACTTCAGGGCGTGGACTGCTTCCCGGAGAGGTCCTTCCATCAGGTAAGGCGCGCGCAAGCCGTCGAACGCCGGGGCAATGCTAGAGCACCATCTGCATAGGGAGCGGACGTTGGGCTCGGCACAAACGCGGCAGTAAGGCGTCTTGAGGCGGGGCAACTTATCGGCGCAGGCTTGGCACAGGAGCTTGCCTTCGCGCTGGCATCCCAAACAGGTTAACGGGAACAGCAGGTCCAAAGCCAGCCGGGGCAACTGCCTCAGAACCGTATTCAGCGGCAAGCGGTCTCCAACGGGGTCTGCTCCTAAGGGGTTTCCCAAGCGCCGCGGCGTCCAGGAGTTGCCGGGGCCGGATTACCTCAGTTTTTCATGGTAAATATGGTTACGGCCTGATTTTCCGCGAACAGACGTTGCGGCTCGTTCAGGTTGGCAGTGATTATCACCGGCGTAACTTCTCCCTCGGTAACGTTGGCGAGGATGTCTGCGCGCAGCCTTGCTCGTTGGATGTCGCTATTGTCAGCCGTAACAGATACTTCAATGGCTGCATGGCGGTTGCCTGCGCCTGCGATGATGATGTCCGTTTCCTGCAATTCCTCTTCCTGTTCCGGAGAAATGACGCCGGACGACAGCGCCCGGTTGACGAGCCTATCCAATTCGACTGTTCGGCCGGTGTCCCGTGTCAAGGCCAGTTGAGGGTCTTCCAAACCCAGGATGTTCTTGGCCCGCACAAGCGCCCCGTTTCTCACCCTTTGCTCGTAGACGTAGCCGTTCAGGTTGCCTATCTGTCCTTCCAGTCGATTGAATCGTGCATTCATGCCTTGGAGTTGGGCATTCACTTCCTGGAGTTGGGCATTCACTTCCTGGAACCGGGCATCCACTTCCTGGAACCGGGCATCCACTTCCTGGAACCGGGCATCCACTTCCTGGAACCGGGCATTCATATCTTGAGTGAGGTCGTCGAACCTCTGGTCAATGGCATCGAATTTCTGGTCCACTCGTTGAACAAACTTGGCGAATCGCTCCGGCAACTCCAGCAGTTCCTGGCTCAGCAGGATACTTCGAATAGCATCGGCCCACTCAGGCTGTTCCCGGATGATTCTAACGATGTCGGCGATGTTATTGATGGTCGTCATAAATGGGTGTTGTGCTCCCTGGCAGTTATACTACATCCTATGAGAAGGTATTTTACAGCCGGTTATTGCGGGCGCGCCATCGGGACCAGATTTGCCCGTCCCGGGGAAAGGCCAGGGGCGGCAAGTCGTCGTCTCCAAAGAATCCAACGTCCAAGGTCTCCGGCCCCAACGTCAACGCCCCGCCCAGTTCGACTGCGGAGTAGGCCGCCACCATCACAGCCTGCCCCTCCTCTGAAAAGAGGCCGATCAATTCCTTTATTTCCACGTCCAGCCCGGTCTCTTCCCATACCTCTCTGACAGCGGCTTTTTCCACCACCTCGCCCCGGTCGACGTAGCCACCGGGCAGGCTCCACAGGCCGTAACCCGGCTCGTTGCCGCGGCGGACCAGTAATAGTGTATCGCCGCGTTCTACGATGCAGATAGCGGCTACCTTGGGATCGTAAAAGACCACCCGCCCGCATTCCGGGCAACTGGGTCGTCCCTTGCCCGCGACCTCCTTAGTCTCAAGAGGCGTGGCGCAAGATGGGCAAAACCTGTCGTTGGGCGTCATAACTTCCTCATCATACCATCATGGGCTATCATGTCCCCATGGACGGTCGCGCATGTCGATTGTCCCTCGAGGAATCCCGTCAACCGGAGGCTTACGCACATGGCAGGCAATTACGAGTCACTGACCGAGGAACTGGCGGCCTATATAAGCTCGGTCAAGTACGAAGATATGCCGGAGGACATGCTCCGGCGCGCCAAGGAGGCAGTGATCGACGGCATCGGCGTTACCCTTTCGGGTTATTCGGCCGATTGCACCGAACTGATCCGGCGTTACATCGACACCCTTGGCGTAAAGGGTAAGTCAACCGTAATGGGCGGCAGCATCACGCTCCCTGCGGAGTACGCCGCCTTGGCCAACGGCGTGGGCGGCCACGCGCTGGACTTCGACGACACGCAGATTTCGTCGTTGCCGGACCGGGTGTACGGACTGTTGACCCACCCGACTACGCCCGTCCTTTCCGCAGCGGTCCCTGTTGCGGAGGAGGTTGACGCCAGCGGCAGCGACCTGCTGGCGGCCTATTCCTGCGGCGTCGAGGTAGCTTGCAAAATGGCCGAGGCAATCAAGCCATACCACTATCAAAACGGCTTTCACTCCACGGGCACCATAGGCATATTCGGAGCGGCTGCGGCGGCATCTAAATTGTACGGTTTGGATGCGGAAACCATACGCCACGCCTTGGGCATCGCGGCAAGCAAGAGCGCCGGAATACGGGCCGCCTTCGGCACCATGACCAAGCCATACCACGCCGGAGCGGCTGCGCAAGGCGGCATAGTCTCCGCCCAACTTGCCCGAATGGGCTACCGCACGGCGCCGGAGGCCCTGGACGGGCCTTGGGGGTTCTTCCAGGTTGCCGGCAGCGGGGTCGATGCCGAGGCGATACAGGGCAAGTTGGGCAACCCGTATTCGCTGGTGGACCCGGGGGTGTCGATCAAGCCATATCCATGCGGATCACTGGCCCACCCTTCAATGGACGCCATGATCGACTTGCTTCGGGAACACGACGTTAAAACGGAGAACGTCGCAGCAGTACGTTTGGGCACTACATCCAACGTGCTGGCGGCCTTACGGTATGCCGAGCCCGTCAACGAGTTGCAAGCCAAGTTCAGCATCCCATTCTGCATGGGAATCCTGGTGCTGGAGGGGCGCGGCGGCATTGAGCAGTTTACCGACGAAGTGGTGCTTCGCCCCGACGTACGGGAGATGATGTCGCGGGTAACGCCCTACCTGCACGAAGGGCTTGAGGCCTTGGGGTTCCAGAGAATACGCAGCTTGGTGGAGGTGGAGTTGAGGGACGGGACGGTACTTTCCCAAGAGGCGTCTTCCTCTCGTGGAACTCCCGAGCGGCCCATGACCCGGGAGGAGTTGGCCGACAAGTTTGGGGATTGCGCCCGCGGGCTGCTATCGGATGCGGACCAAGCGAAGGTCATAGAACGTATCTATGGGTTGCAGGACCTGGGGTCTGTGACTGAGTTGACGTCGATGCTCAGGTGATGAGCCCCTGCTGACGACAACACCACGCATAAGCGCGTGGGCCTTGGCTGATTTCGCGAGCGTTTACCTTGAAATGCGAATCAACTGCTCCACCTCGTGCCTGAACGGCATGGAGTCTTGCGCGCCTGACTTGGTAACGGCCAATGCTCCAGCGGCAGCCGCAACCCGGACCGAATCCACCAGGTCCCTGCCCTCGGCAAGAGATACCGCCAGGGCGCCGTTAAACGCATCCCCGGCGGCTACTGAGTCCACGGCCTGTACTCGGAAGGGCGGCAAGTAGTCCCCCCCTTCGGTAGTCGCGTAGTACACGCCTTGGGCTCCCAACTTTATCACCGCAGTCTTGACCCCCAGGCTCAACAAGTGCCCCGCCGCTTGCGCCGCGGACTCCCTGTCCACTACCGAAAACCCGACCAGGGACTGCACCTCAGTCTCATTAGGGGTGATCACAGAGCAGCAAGAGTAAAACTCCCGGGGGAACTCTCGCACGGGGCCGGGGTCAAAAATCACTGTTTTGCCATTGGAAAAGGCCTCTCGTGCTACTTGGAGGGATAGTTCAGCGGAGACTTCCAATTGTAACAACAGGGCCGAGGCGTCTATCAACGCTTGGCGTACTTGGTAAGCCTCCACCTCGCCGCAAGTGGCGTTGGCCCCCAATACTTGGACAATGCGGTTTTGGGCGGATGCGTCTATCTCGATCATTGCGATGCCGGTAGTGGTATCCGGGGTAACGCCCACCCCGGAAATGTCTATGCCGTTGCCCGCCAAGGACTCCTTCAGTTGCTCGCCGAACGAATCGCTTCCTACCCTGCCGACCAGCGCCGTTCGCGCTCCCATCCGGGCGGCGGCCACCGCTTGGTTGGCCCCCTTTCCTCCGGGGTATGTCAGGAACCGGTCCCCAACCACGGTCTCACCGGCTTGGGGAAAGCGGCCGGTCATAGCGACCAGATCTATGTTGATTCCACCCAGCACAACCACGCCGCCGGGTCCAAGCGTTTGATTCTGTGTCATAAGACCTCAACGTTGGGAACAACTCGGTGTTGAGAACAACTCGGTTTTCAACGGGGATTTTACACCCGTGTAGTGTGCCACGGCATTAACTCCCATGACGTGTAACCCATGACGGCGTATAATCACCGGAAACATGCTTTAGTTGCCAAGGAGAAGTCAATGACCAAACGAAGCGTTTGGCGCCCCAATAAAGATGAGGTAGTGGCCGAGAACGGTGCAGTCGCCAGCGAACGTCCATTGATATCCGAGACCGGCGTGGAGATATTGCGGCAAGGCGGAAACGCGGTGGACGCCGCGGTTGCCATGGGGTTTTGCGCCGCGGTGGTGGAGCCGCAGAGCACCTGCATAGCCGGCCACGGGCAGATGCTGGTGCACATGGACGGCAGGACGACCGCCTTGGACTTTTCCCATCGCGCGCCGAAGCTGGCGACGGCGGACATGTACCGGATACTGGGCCAATCGGAGGCGGGCAACTCCATATACATGGTGGAGGACAACGCCAACGTTATCGGCTACCAGTCCATCGGCGTGCCCGGAGTAACCGCCGGTCTATGCAAAGCCAGGGACATGTTCGGCTCCATGCCACTGGAGCAGTTGTTGGAGCCGGCAATCCACTACGCGGAGCAAGGCTACCTGCCGGACTGGAACAACGTCCTGCGCATCTCCGACGCCATGACCGCCTTCCTGAAGTACGGGGAGGCCGCAAACGTTTTTCTGCCCAACGGCCATCCGCCCCGCGTTGGAATCGACAAGGTAGTCCAGCGCGACTTGGGACAGACGTTGCGGTTGATCGCCAAGCACGGCAAGGACGGCTTTTACCGCGGCGACATTCCTCACGTCATAGAAGAGGACATGATAAAGAACGGGGGCTACCTGAGAGTCGATGACTTCACCGACTACGAGGTTGTCGTGGGGACGCCCGCATCGGTTTCCTACCGGGGTTACGAAATATTGGGGATACCGGCGCCGTCCGGGTCTACCACGGCGTTGGAAATCTTTAACATCCTGAACAACTTCGATCTGCCGGCATTAGCCCACAACTCGCCCGAATGCCTGCACCTGTTCATCGAGGCCGCCCGCCACGCCTTCGCCGACCGCTACCGCTATCTGGGCGATCCCGACTTTTCGCCAGTCCCTCTCGCCGGAATGCTTTCCAGCGAGTATGCCCGCCAAATCGCCGGAACGATCGACAGAAGCAAAGCGTTGCTGGAGAACGAACGAGCCAGACAGCCGTGGGTAGCCTTCGCAGAGAACGCTTTGCATGACCCCTGGCCTTTCGACCTTCAAGATAAACCGCCCGATCTCGTAGGCGCGTCGCCGCCCAGTATCGGCGATTGCACCACCCACTTCGGTGCGGTGGACCGCCAGCGCAACATGGTCTCCTGCACCCAGACAGCCGTCAGCAACTTCGGCTCCTGCATTATCACACCTGGCACCGGAGTCCTCTTCCCCAACGGCATGATTGTCTTCAACCCCAAGCCTGGCGCCGCCAATTCCATCGCCGGCTACAAGCGCGGCTTGGCCAACATGACGCCGCTGCATGTAATGAAAGACGGCAGACCGTTCCTCGGCGTGGGCGCGCCGGGTGGACGCCAGATTATTTGTTGCAGCGCCCAAGTGGTGCTCAACGTCCTTGACCACGGAATGAGCGTGCAAGAAGCAATCACCGCGCCCCGGGTCGATTCCGCTGACAGGGAGAACTTCGTCGACTCGAGGATGGACGAAGCAACCATAGAGACCCTGACGCGCATGGGGCACCACATGCTGGTAAAGGAAGAGACCGCTGCGCAAAGCAGCTTCGCCAACCCGGTTGGCGTGATGGTCGACCCGGAAACCAACCTTGTCCGCGCCGGGGCCGACGTCTTCCGACTAGCCGAAGCCCGGGGGTTCTGATGGACACTATCTTGAGGAACGCCCGCATCGACGATGGGCTGAACGCGCCCGCCGTAGACATCGGCATAGACCAGGGCCGCATCGCCGCTATACAGCCCAGCATCAACGCCGAGGGGCAAGAGATCGACGTTGGCGGCCGCTTGGTGACTCCCGGTTTTATAGAAACTCACATCCACTTGGACAAGTCCTGCATCCTGGAACGGTGCCGGTCGGAAAAGGGCGACTTGCCGGAGGCCATCGAGGAGGTGGCCAAGGCCAAGCGGGAGTTCACGGCCCAGGACGTTTACGAGCGGGGCAAGCGCACCCTGGAGAAGTGCATCCTGAACGGCACCACCCACATGCGCACCCAGCTTGAAGTGGACCCGGTCATAGGGCTGAGAGGATTGGAGGGCGTGAAAGCCCTGGTGGATGAGTACAAGTGGGCCATAGACATCGAAGTGTGCATCTTCCCGCAAGAGGGCTTGCTCAACTATCCGGGAACGGACGAACTGATGGTGGAGGCCCTTCAGCAGGGCGGCTCCGTGGTTGGCGCCGCCCCCTACACTGATACCAACCCCCACGGGCAGATAGACCGCATATTCGAGATGGCCCGCGAGTTCGACATAGACATCGACATGCACCTGGACTTCGGCGCGGACCCGGCGGAATTGGACTTGGATTACGTTTGCGAACTCACCGACCGGTTCGGTTATGGGGGGCGTGTAGCCATTGGCCACGTCACCAAGCTGTCGGCAGCCACGCCGGAGCGGTTACGGGAAAGCGCCCAACGCCTGGCCAACGCCGGTGTTGCCCTTACCGTAGTCCCTTCCACCGACCTCTTTCTCATGGGGAGAGAGCAGGACCACAGCAACATGCGGGGCGTGACGGCGGCCCACAAGCTCCTCCACGGGGGCGTGAATTGCTCCCTGTCCACCAACAACGTGCTCAACCCGTTCACACCCTTCGGCGATTGCTCCTTGATTCGCATGGCGAACCTCTACGCCAACGTATGCCACGTAGGGGCCCGCGACGACATTGTGGAATGTTATGAAATGATCACCAACCGCTCCGCCAGGCTTCTCCGCTTGGATGACTACGGCTTGGCCGTGGGCAAGTCTGCCGACTTGGTGGTCTTGGACTGTTTCGACCGCGCATCGGCCGTCGCCGAGTTGGCAGCGCCCTTGTGGGGATTCAAGCAAGGTCGGCCGACGTTTACCCGGAAGCCGGCCGAACTCCACCGGCCCTCACCCTGATCCTCTCCCATGAGGAGCTGACAAGGGTATGTAAAATTGAGATTATAGCTACGAACCGGCCCCACCGCCCCTGGATTCCGGCCTACGCCGGAATGACGGAATGGGCCCGCCTGGATTCCGGCCTACGCCGGAATGACGGAATGGGCCCGATACGGAATGGGCCCGATAGTAAGCATTTGGGAGCGGTTTTGTATTTGAGCAAGCCTACCCTACTATGCGGTCTCACGTTCAACTGCGTAAAGTCCCAAATGAAATACATACCCCTGTCAGCCCATGAGGAGAGGGGAATTTTAGGGCGCATTCCAACTGTTAAGGCGCACTCCAATTGTTAATATGACGGACCTGCAATTACATAAACCGCCTGACGACCCACTGGGGGCTTTTTGCGCTCATAATCACGCCGCTCTTCAAGGCGCATCGGACGGCCCACTGAAAGGGACGACATTCGGCGTCAAGGACGTCTTCCACATAGCGGGGCACCGGACCGGGTTCGGCCACCCGGACTGGCTGCGGTTGCATCCGCCTGCCGAAGTAACAGCGGCAGCGGTTGAGCGGCTTCTGCAGGCCGGCGCAACCATGGTGGGCAAGACCCATACCGACGAGTTGGCCTACAGTTTGACCGGGCAGAACGTCCATTACGGCACTCCGATCAATCCGGCCGGCCCAGACCGGGTGCCCGGCGGCTCATCCAACGGGTCGGCGGCGGCGGTGGCAGGCGGGCTGGTGGACTTCGCCATCGGCACTGACTGCGGGGGGTCGGTGCGGTTGCCGGCCAGCTATTGCGGCATTCTCGGTATGCGGCCAAGTCATGGCCGGGTCCCCTTGGATGGGGCTATTCCCTTCGGGCCGAGCTTCGACGTGGCGGGCTGGTTCTCCCGCGACGCCGGCCTGTTCGAGCGGGTGGGGCGCGTACTTCTGGACGACCATTCGAAGCCGCAGACACCCCGGCGGCTGCTGGTTGCCCGCGACGCCTTCGATATGGTTGACCAACTAGTGACGGATGCGTTGCAGGACGCCGTCCGCAAGGCCGCAGAGGCTATTGGGCCCCGGGAAGACGTTGTCGTGAGCGCTGAAGGTTTAGCCGATTGGTTCGAGACCTTTCGCGTGGTGCAAGCCGCCGAGATCTGGGGCAACCACGGACAATGGATAGAGTCGGTGAAGCCGGAATTCGGACCCGGAGTGCAGGAACGGTTTGAGTGGGCTTCCCAAGTGAAAGCGGTTGACGTGGATGTCGAGAAGGAAAAGCGCAGCAGGATAAGAGGCCGGACCGACGACCTGATTGGAGAGGGTGACGTGCTATGCTTGCCCACGTCGCCCAGGGTGGCGCCGTTGAAAGACACTCCTACCGATGATATAGAAGTCAGGTTTCGCCATCAAGCCATGTGCCTGCTGTGCATCTCAGGACTGGGAGGCCTGCCGCAAGTGAGCATCCCGATGGCATCCCTTGACGGCCTTCCCTTGGGGTTGTCCCTGGTTGCCCGCCGGGGCGGCGACTTGATGCTGCTATCCCTTGCACGTAGACTGATGGACGAGAGTTAAAACAGCTTGGCAGGTTAACCGGGCGCTTCCAGAATCGGGTTAAGGCTAAAGCCGCGGGAGGAATCCATGCCAGAAACGAGAGACACCATAGAGTTGTACTTTCACTCGCAACAACCCTATACCTACGTCAAAGAGGAGGACATCTCCCAGTACAAGTCGGGCAGGCTTGATTTTCCTAACACACACTTCGACCCGGAGAAGGCGCACGTACTGTACAACCAGTACCACGAGCAGTACGCCCTGGCCGACGAAGAAGGCATCGATGGGATAATGACCAACGAGCATCACGCCTCTTACTGGAACATGAAACCCTCGGCCAACCTGGATGCCGCGGTTATCAGCAAGGTGACCAAGAACACCAAGATAGCCATCCTGGGCAATATCATCCCGGTGAACGACCCGGTGCGAATGGCCGAGGAACTGGCCATGCTGGACTGCTTTTCCGGGGGGCGGCTGGTTTCAGGGTTTGTGAGGGGAGGAGCGGTGGAGACTTTGATGGCCGGCCTTGACCCCACTGAGAACCGCGAACGGTTCGAGGAGGCCCACGACCTGATTATCAAGTGCTGGACGGAGCCGGGCCCTTTCCGATGGGAGGGCAAGTACTACCACCACCGGGTAGTCAACCCGTGGGTGCTGCCGGTGCAGCAACCCCATCCCCCTATATGGTTCCCCGGCGGAAGCAGCCCTGAGAGCGTTATCTGGGCAGCGAGCCGCGGCTATACCTACGTGAACCTTGGGGCGTTGATGGACTTGACCCTGGAATTGAAGCAGGTATACATCGACACCGCTAACGAGGTCGGGTTCAAGCCGGGGCCGGAACATTTCGGGTACCAGATGCGGGCTGTTGTGGCCGACACCGACGAAAAAGCCCAGGAAATCGGAAGGGGTTTTCTGTGGAACGGCGACCACCGGATGCGGGGGCCCAGGGAACACAATGATCCTCCGGGTTACCAGTCGACGGTGGCCACCCAGCTAAGCAGGAGGCGCGCCGGCGGCCCCGATTCGCAGATGACCTACGAGCAACTCCAGGAAGTCGGCGCGATTGTGGTAGGCAGTCCTGAGACCGTGACGAAGAAGTTGACCCAGACCATCGAGGGTCTCAACCCGGGTTACTTGATCCTGATCGGAAGCGACGGCAACATCCAGCACAAGGACGTCATGCGGTCGGTCCAACTGTTGGGCCGGGAAGTGTTGCCAGCCCTCAAGGAAATAAAGCTGCAACCGTACCAGTGACCAATGGTCAGTGGCCGGTAGTCAGCAAACGGAAGCCAACTGCCGGCCATTATTTGCTGACCGATTACATTTTCGTCTGCCTCCGGTGGATTCCGGTTGCGCCGCTGGGCCGGTTGCCCCGCTTCTCTTCGATTTGAGGCGTGCCGTCCGCCTCGGCGCACCGCACCGCGAACGTGTGCTTGCCTTGCTGGAAGGGCCAGTCGTACCGCCATATCACCCAAGTCGTCTCCGACAGCGGCGTTCTCAGCATGGCTTCTTCCCAAGGACCGCTGTCGACTTGCACCTCGACCTTGGATATGCCTCGCGCTCCGGCAAAGGCAATGCCGCCGACGGGGACGAGCATCTGTCCGTCGCGCTCCACGATGTTGTCCACGGCAACGGTGTCGATGACTGAAGTCGCCTTGACTTGGGCCACTTCATCCCAATCGCGCGCCACCCAATAACCTGGCCGGTAATCGGCCATGACCTCCATGCGGGTTATCCACTTGGGTTGCTTCATTCCGTACCGGTCCGGCAACCATATCCGCAAGGGGAAGCCGTGGTCGAAGGGAATAGGATTGCCGTCCCATGCGTAACACAGCATGATGCGTTCGTCGGACGCGACAAGGTCGAGATCTACGGTCTCGTGGAACCCGTCGGCAGACGTAATGACAAGGTACTTGGCATCGCTTTGCACTTGGGCGTCGGCAAGGATTTTCTGAAGGCTGACGCCGGTCCACCAAGTCGTGCTTATGAGTGAGGTGGCGATGCGTCCCGAGATGCACGACAGGGTTACGAACTGGTCTCTCGATTCGTAGTTGTTCTTGATTTGGTCCAAGGTAAGGACCAATGGATTATCCACTAGCCCTATGATGGGCAACGCCCAACCGTTGATGTCGATTACAGAGGGTTCGGAGCGGATAAACACCTTGTAATGGTCTTCCACCGCGGTGTACTCAGGCCTGGTGCCCGGCGCCGGCTTAACAAGGTCGTTGGCGTTGGGCAACGGAGGGCTGTTGCTCTCAACGGACGGTTCCCCGGACGGACCAACCGCCTCCACGACTTGCTGCCGCTCTGTGCGGGCCAGCATCCCTCCGAGGCCGCCGCCCAGCACCGTGATGGTGGCGGTGGCAGCGCCAACCCGAACCAGAAACTGTCGGCGGTTAATGCTTTTGGCCCATCGGATTTCTTCCTCCGTTTCCAAGCGGACGGGGTCGAGCAACAGGCGCCGATATAGCGGAATGAAGGCCAGGCCCCAGCCGAGGAACAGCACCGCCAACACTACGACGGTCATCAACGGGTCCACCGTTGACTGGCCCATAGGCAGACTGACGGCCACCATTGGCACGCCAAACAGGGCCGCCGCTATCAACCCATATTGAAAAATAGGATCGGCGTTGCGCGACTTCATTACGACCATAAACACCGTGCCGATAGCAACGCCGATGAGGAAAAACAGGATGGTAGCCGCGATTTGCTCCGCCGTTTTGGCGCTGCTGGCGACGCTCATGCCTAGCATCCGCATTCCGTCGATCATGACGTCAATGCCAAAGGTGACGATCGAACCGGGCAGCACCTTGCCGATCCAGTCGAATAGGGCAAAAGGCACAAAGGGCAATCCGGCCAGCTTGTCCACCAGATATAACAGTGCCGTCAGTGGCGCGGTCAACAACACACCCGCCAGTAAGCCGGACCCCAGACCTAGACGCCGTAATTTCCCGGTTGGTCCATTGGGTACTATTTGTGATTCATTCATTATCGCTTACGCCTCCGGCATCAAAGTAAGCCGGGTCAAGCCCGTCAAGGTTGGTGGGTGCAATTATATTCGCTAGCTGCCGCCGGTTCCAACCCGCCGGTGCAATTGGTAAGAGACCAGCCCTGCAATTGGATTACGTTCGCGGGCTGGTCATCAGTTCTATACACCATCCATTGTGGCGGATAGAATGGGGCAACCACAAATCGACCCGATAATTGAACATTTAAACATATAGAGGAGGGCAAAAGTGCCGGAGTTCCAGCCCATTCCGGACAGGACCCTGGAGGTCTTGAAAGAGATTCCGACTCAAACCCTGGTGGATGCGTTGTGGGTCAAGGGGTGGCCCATGGGGTACGTGGAAGGGGCCCGCCCATTGCAGCTTGGGCAGCACATGGCCGGACGAGCTGTCACCCTGCGCTTTGTGCCCCATCGCCCGGACTTGGCAGAAGACAAGCCCAAGGGGGACCAGTCGGCGGAATACGTTGCTTTTGAGCTGTGCGGGCCGGGAGAGGTGCTGGTTATCGACGCGATGAGATGGACCTACAGCTCCATCGGCGGAGACATCAAGTTCCTGCGGCTGCACCAACGCGGCGTTGGCGGGCTGGTGACTGACGGCGGCGCCAGGGACAGCAACTCGTTGAAGGCATACGGCTTTCCTGTTTACAGCGCCAGCACCACCGCCAAGCAGGGCCCCGGCGAGTTCTGGCCTTGGCAGGTGAACGACGCTATCCAGTGCGGCGGCGTGTTGGTGCGGCCCGGAGACGCAGTGGTGGGCGATGATGACGGAGTGGTGGTAGTGCCACGGGCGGTCGTAGACGAGGTGATTACGATAGCGCATCAACGGGAGGAAGTAGAGGAGGTAATCAAGGCGCAGTTGGAGATAGAGCAGTGCTCTCCGGGTAAGTACTACCCCTTCAACGAGCGCACTTGGCAATTGTTCGAAGAAACGACCGGCAAGAAACGCTTCATTTAGTTATTCGTCTAGTTATTCGTCGTCCTTGGGACCACGTTACAACGGACTTCGTGCGTTGCCGGTTCACACGGTAGACGGGAGCACAATTGCACCCTCTCTCCCAACGCTGACAAGGGTATGTAAAATTGAGATTATAGCTACGAACCGGCCCCACCACCCCTGGATTCCGGCCTACGCCGGAATGACGGGATGGGCCCGCCTGGATTCCGGCCTACGCCGGAATGACGGAATGGGCCGACTGGATTCCGGCCTGCGCCGGAATGACGGAATGGGCCCGCCTGGATTTCGGCCTACGCCGGAATGACGGGATGGGCCCGATACGGAATGGGCCCGATAGTGAGCATTTGGGAGCGGTTTTGTATTTGAGCAAGCCTACCCTACTATGCGGTCTCACGTTCAACTGCGTAAAGTCCCAAATGAAATACATACCCTTGTCAGCTCCCCCAACGGGGGCGCATCATGCCCCATGCTATAATGCCCACGGACAATGAAGGGCGTCTGTTGCCATGGCAGGCGACCTCGTTCAGTCCTTTTCTCCATCAAACCCGCTAAGCCCGGAGTATCGGATATGACTGCCGCTCTGGAAGACATCAAAGTTGTAGACTTGACCCGCACCTTGGCAGGCCCCTTCTGCACCCAGATGTTGGGGGACATGGGCGCAGACGTCATCAAGATCGAGGAGCCAAATCTTGGTGATGAGACGCGCTCCTGGACGCCTTTCTGGAACGAAGAAGGGACCCAGTTCCTGTCCTTCAACCGCAACAAGCGAAGCTTGAGCATCAACCTGAAGGAAAAAGAGGCGGTAGATATTGTCTTGGGGTTGGCCGCCAAGGCCGACGTGATGATCGAGAGTTTCCGGGCCGGAGCGTTGGACCGGATGGGTCTGGGTTACGAGGCGGTGCGAGCCGTAAACCCGGGAATTATCTACTGCTCCGTTTCAGGTTATGGCCGCACCGGGCCGATGGCCGACAAGCCGGGGTACGACCTTATAATCCAAGCCTACAGCGGCTTGATGAACCTGACCGGAGAGCCGGACGGGTTGCCGTTGCGGGTTGGTTTTTCGCTGGTGGACCTGTTCACCGGCATGATGGCGTATGGATCGATTTTGACCGCGCTGCACCACCGGCAAAAGACCGGGGAAGGACAACGGATCGAAGCGGCCCTGCTGGACGGCCAGGTTGCCACCATGAGCTATCATGCCACGGGGTACTTGGCAACGGGAGTAGAGCCGAAGCGGTTGGGTTCCGGGCATCCCAGCCTGGTCCCCTACCAGAGTTTCCCGGCATCCGACGGCTACTTTATCCTGGGGTGCGCCAACCAAGGGTTGTGGGAACGCCTCTGCCGGGGTATTGGCCATGCCGACTTGCTGGAAGACCCGCGGTTCAGCACCAATACGGACCGGGTGACGCACCGGGCCGAATGCGTGGAACTCTTGAGCCAGATTTTCCAGACCGACACAGTTGCCCACTGGGTGGACGTCATATCCGAGGCCGGGGTGCCCTGCGGCCCCATCAACCGGGTGCCCCAAGTCATCGAGGACCCGCAGGTTAACGCCCGGAACATGATCGTGGACATGCCTCATCCCAGGGTGCCCGACTTGAAAGTGCCCGGCTCTCCTCTGAAGCTCGCCGATACCCCTCCCAGCATCCGGCGCCCCCCTCCCATGCTGGGCCAGCACAACGAAGAGATATTGGCTGAATGCGGCTACAACGGGGAGCAAATCGACAGGTTGAGGCAAAAGGGGGTCATCGGGGTTAGCGATACTGTATGAGCAACGACGCGGTCGGCAAACCGGACCCCCTGGCTCTCGAAATTGCCCGGGTAGCCCAGGAATGGGCAAAACCAGCGGTAGTGATGCTCTTTGGCTCCCGCGCCCGCGGGGACTACCGTAACGACTCGGACATAGACTTGCTGGTCATAACCGACGATGCGGAGCCAAAGAAAGCAGTGTTGGCCGCCAGCGCCGGGGTAAGATCGCACCGGAAACAGACCGGAATCGTAATCCCCGACGACATCATTGGCATGACCTGGAAGAGATTCAAACGATGCCGGTTGGCCAAGCAGCACATTGCGGGACCGGCAGACACCTATGGAATAGCAATGAGTGGAGAAAGGCCGGAGTACGGCAACGAGGGGGACGACGGCTATCCAGACCACTGGCCGGAAACCCAGCGACGGATCAGAGCGACGGAGCGATGGCTCAAAAACTACAGTGAAAGGGTAGAATCCGACCACTGGGACCAGGAAGGGATGGGATTCGAGGCCCAACAAACGGTGGGAAACGCCCTGAAGGGCTGGCTGTCGTGTCTGAATCAAAATGCCGGCTACACACACAATCTCCGGGACCTCTGGAACGAATTGGACAAATTGGGCGAACTGGACAAGGGGGAGACTCAGAAAATCCAAGAGGCCGGGCAGCGCCTGTTCGATTACATAGAATACTCTGATCCATCATACCCGGAAGAAATAAAGGATTGGCTGACCAACTACGCAGTCATCTACCGATACGATGGAACGGAACACCAGATAACACCGGGCGAAAGAGTAAACCTGCACGACGCAATAAACGACTTGGCAGAAGCTGTATTGGAGCACATTCACCATCTGAGCGGGACAGACGCAACCGACGTTTACCCCCAGGGGCTGCTGACAAGGGTATGTAAAATTGAGATTATAGCTACGAACCGGCCCCACCGGCCCCACCGCCCCTGGATTCCGGCCTACGCCGGAATGACGGAATGGGCCCGCCTGGATTCCGGCCTACGCCGGAATGACGGAATGGGCCCGATAATGAGCATTTGGGAGCGGTTTTGTATTTGAGCAAGCCTACCCTACTATGCGGTCTCATGTTCAACTGCGTAAAGTCCCAAATGAAATACATACCCTTGTCAGCCCAGGGGCTGAGGCCTTGGGAAACTCACCGGACGAAACCATAGAGGATATTGGTGTCTTCAAAGAAGAAAGTAAGGCTGGTGCACACGTCGGACCTTCATCTGGGGGACCACTCAGGTCATCCTCTAGCCTCCGAAGCACTAAGAGCGGTGGTAGAAGCAGCGCCGCGGCTAGAGGGAGACATTCTCCTGCTGGCCGGCGATATTTTCGACAACGACCGGGTCTCCGACGACGTGATCGAGACGTTCCTGGAGGAGATGAGCCGTCTCGGGTCCTGCGCAGCGGTGATACTTCCCGGCAACCATGATCTGTACCACGACGGTTCCGTTTACTTGCGACCGGCGTTCCGCAACAAGCCGGACAACCTGCACATCATCAGCCAAGCCGACGGGGAGACCATCACCTTCCCAGAGTTGACCTTGAAGGTGTGGGGCAGGGCCATGCCGAACCACACGCCGGAATTCCATCCCCTTGAAGGAATGCCGGACAACGGGGAAGACCTTTGGCTGGTGGCATTGGCCCACGGCCATTTCCACTATGACGACGACCTGGACCGGCGCTCGTCCCCTATCTATCCGTTGGAGATAGCGCAGGCCCCTTGCGACTACTTGGCGTTGGGGCATTGGGACAGGCATGTTGACGTGTCTCAAGGAGATGTGACGGCGGTCTATTCGGGAACCGCCCGAGGCTCGTCCCGGAACGACCCTTTGGCAGAAGTAACCGTCGTGGACCTGGACCCGGATGCCGGGGTGTCCTGGAGGCAGAGTACCCTCTAGCCTCGGGTGTCGATTCTGGAGAGGGCTATCGGATTGACTTGGGAAGAGTTCAAAGCCAACGCTCCGGCGCTTGCCGTGTTGGGGGAAGAGTGGTTCGAACGAACGGGGTTGGTCTTGCTGGGCACTCTGAGGAGTGACGGCTGGCCCCGAATCAGTCCGGTGGAGTTTCTGATTGCCCACGGTCACCTGTACCTTGGCATGATGTGGCGGTCTCGAAAGGCACTGGACCTGCTGCGGGACTCCCGTTGCAGCCTCCATAACGCAGTATCCGACAAGAGCGGTGGGGAGGGCGAGTTCAAGATATACGGGCGCGCCGTCGAAGTGACAGACTTGGATACCCGCAGGCGCTACTCGGCCGCCCTTTACGATAAAATCGGTTTCATGCCGCAAGAGCCGGAATACCATCTCTTTTCAATAGACATCGAAAGCGCCTCGTTCGCCATCATTGAGGATGGGGAGTGGCGACGCAAGATTTGGAGGCATCAGGATGCAAAAGCTGAGTAGGGAGCACAAGATATACGTGTTGGAGCCGGGCGCAACCCCCGCGATGACCATCGACTCGGGTGAGGAATTCCTCATCGAGACCTGGGACGCCTTCGAGGGTGAGCGGGACCCGGCGGTCATCGACGCCCGCTCGTTGAAAGGCCCGGCCATCGGTCCCATCTACGTCAACGGCGCCGAACCCGGCGACGCGCTGAAAATCGACTTTATCAGCATCACCCCCAAGGAGACGGCGGCGCACATGGTCATGCCGGGCCGGGGATTCCTGGATGAGGAGTTCAACCAAGCCTATCCAACGATTATTGAACTCAAGGACGGCCACGCGGTGCTGCCCAGCGGCATAAGGCTGCCGTTGAACCCCTCCATGGGGCTGGTGGCGACCACTCCCACGTACCCACAAAACACCGCCAGCGACAGCGGCCCCTACGGCGGCGACATCGACCTGAAAGAACTGGTCGAGGGCAGCACACTCTACTTGCCCGTCTTCGTGCCCGGCGGCCTACTGGCCATGGGGGACTGTCACGCCGTTGTGGGCGATGGCGCAGTCGCCGGGACCGGCGCGGAGTGCTCAGCGGACGCCCACGTCAGGGTCACCGTGGAGAAAGGGATGAACATTGCCGGCCCCAGGGCCATGACCCCCGATTACTTCGTAATTCTGTCTCACGGAGAAGACCTGGGGCCAGCCATGAGGCAGTCGGTCCGAGACATGGTGGACTTCCTTGTGAAGGAAAAGGGCATGGCGCCCTACGACGCCTATACGCTGCTCAGCGTCGCTGGGGACGTGCGTGTTTCACGGACATTCAGGCCCATCAGCCCGGTGAAGATGATGCTGTCACGCCATGCGTTGGCGCAGGTGGGGTAGCCCTAACCCGAAGCTAAAGTGATATGTGCATTTGCTTGGGGTTGAGCATGGGGCAGAGAGTCTCGCAGAAGCCCTTTCGCGCTTGACTGTATGAGGTGCAATAGCGCAATTTGACCTCATCCTTCTGGATGTCCAGCCTCCCGAATAAGTTGCCTATACTCTCCTGTACCAGGTATTGGTTCCCCAAACACACGCTCCAATAGCATCCTCCATTTTCGGGGGCAATCTGTCCCTCACTCGGTCTCAGACCGCCTTATCGTAATTGAAGTCTAGGCCGAACCACGGGAGGATTGCCAGCAGCAGGCGCAGCCAAGGTATCCTGAGGAATTCCTGTGCAACAATGAAAACCTGCGAAGCCCCACAAGTGCACATCCACAATGTAAAATGAGAGAATACAGTGTGACACGGGGCCACACGTAAGGCTCGTAGAAAAGCCATAACAGATCTACTGGCTAATCACCCGCCCGATTGACAAATAAAACACATTGAATTAGATTCTGGATTACTCAGACAGGAGGGAAAAATATGGAGGTGCTTACTCGGAAACTGGACGGAAGGTTGAGCCTGCAGATCCCCCAAATTTTTGCCTCAGAGCTCGGCTTCGAGCCTGATTCGGAGGTATCAGTAACAATATTGGGAACATCCATTCTGATTCGTCACGCGAGGCAGTCAAATTTGCTAGACACCCTGCTCGAAGGAGTCAACGAATCCAACCTTCACGGTGAAACTGACACTGGGCCAGTTACCGGAAAAGAGATATGGTAATTCCAGTATCCCCAGTTCCGAAGAGAGGGGACGTCATTACCATCGACTTCAATCCACAAGCGGGGCGCGAACAGGCAGGACGGCGCCCCGCACTCGTGTTATCCCCCAGCACCTACAACGACAAAGTCGGTTTGGCGCTGGTATGTCCAGTCACCAACCAAATCAAGGGTTACCCATTCGAAGTCGATATACCCAAGGGTCTCACCGTAAATGGAGTGATTCTAGCTGACCACGTAAAAAGCTTGGACTGGAAGATTCGAAAGGCAAAGGTAATCTGCCAAGTTCCGGAAAGCACGGTTGAAGACGTGCTCAAAAAGCTCAACACGCTGACTGGTCCAGTCGTAAGACCATAAATACTCCTGCGCATACTACACATACCCAAACCCCCTCTTCCAAAGAACCAGCACAGGCTTCCTCCTTCGCGTCAGTCACAACCACAGTCCCTGATCCAAATAGCCTAAGCCCCAAATCAAGCCCCACCTATTTTTCATCCTCAACGGAAGCTATCGTGAAATGCCCAGAAACGGGGGACTTTCTTGTGAAGGAAAAGGGCATGGCGCCCTACGACGCCTATACGCTGCTCAGCGTCGCCGGGGACGTGCGTGTTTCACGGACATTCAGGCCCATCAGCCCGGTGAAGATGATGCTGTCACGGCAGGCGTTGGCACAGGTGGGGTAACGGCGGTAGGACACCGGACTTGGGTGTCCCGTGAACACGGAAGACCCATGACTATTGGAGTTGAAGTGTGCGGAGGCGCAGGGAGTGAACCTCGTAACAGTAGATTCCAGTATGCTATACGCGGTGGGTTACGACCCGGACACACAGGAATTGGTAGCGGTGTTCAATAGCGGACGTACCTTCTGGTATGAGGGCGTGCCAGCTGAGGTGCACCAACAATTGATGTCCTCGAACTCCATAGGAGGGTACATGCGCGATTTTATTATTGACATGTACCCGAACCACAGCAGTTACCCGTACCACCGGATGTAGTAACCCGCAGTACCCATTCCCTTCTCTACGTTACCGAATAACCGCCGTCCACCGTCAGGACCGCGCCGGTCACATAGTCAGACGCCGAGCTTGACAGGAAGATTGCCGCCCCTTGCAGATCCTCCGGCTCTCCCCAGCGGCCGTAAGGGATGCGACGGCTGATGAGGTCGTACCGCTCCGGTTGCTGCGCCGGGACGGCGGCGGTGAGGTCGGTCATAAACCAGCCGGGGAGGATGGCGTTCGACTGGATGTTGTCCTTAGCCCACGCCACGGCCAGGCTCTTGGACAACTGCACAATGCCGCCCTTGCTGGCCGAGTAGGGCGCGCCGCTGCCGCCGCCTCCGAAAATGGAGAACATGGAGCCGATGTTGACTATCTTGCCTCCACCCTGGCTCTTCATGTGGGGATAGACGGTCCTGGCCGCCAGGAAGGCGGCCCGCAGGTTGACATCCAATACTTGGTCCCATTCCCCCGTTTCCAGGTCTTGGGGTTCTTTGCGCACCGTCATGCCGGCGTTGTTTACCAAGATGTCGACCCTGCCG
Source organism: Dehalococcoidia bacterium (assembly GCA_965261795.1). Taxonomy (GTDB): domain Bacteria; phylum Chloroflexota; class Dehalococcoidia; order Lucifugimonadales; family UBA3495; genus CBDCFV01. The sequence continues at coordinate 1,443,921 of OZ253476.1, read as the reverse complement.
AAAGCCTCTATAGTCTGGGACACCATTCGCAAGATGTCCGCTTCCTGTATTACATCCACTCCAAGCCCAACCGCTCTCGTGCCCAAGGCTTCGATCTCGGCGCAGGCTTGGGCCGTCTTTTCCGCATTGCGGGCGGCAACGACAATGTCCGCTCCCGCCCCAGCCAACCCCAAGGCCATAGCGAGGCCCAAGCCGCCGTTGCCGCCGGTGACTATGGCCACCCGCCCGGTCAGGTCGAACATCTGGCTTGCTTTCATTCCGGCCCGTCCCGCGTCAGTCGCTGAATTGAGGCAATACCTTGCTGCCGAACAGGCGCAGCGAGTTCTCGACTTGCTCAGCCGTCAACTCGCCAACATTGAAGTTGAGCATGAGGTTGCGAACCCCTGCCTGCTTCAACTGATGGATTCCCTCGGCCACCGTCTCCGGGGTGCCGGCCAGAAAGGCGTGCTCCACATACTCCGCCGGGAACCGGGGGGTGTCTATCTCCTCCTGAGGCACGCCTCCGGGGTTATACATGATTCGTGCGTCCATCAGGTGCTTGCGGTAGCGGCCGAGGCCCTCGGAAGCGATGGCTACGGCTTCCTCGTCGCTGTCGCGGATACATAGACCCCGTTGGGCCCAGCACTGGTCCAGCGTCGCCTCCACCGCATCATCGGTAAACCCGGTTTCCACCATGGTGTCCCGGTATAGTTGCAGCCGTTGCTTCAGGGTCTCTATGGTCTGCACCCCGATCAGGACGGGCCGCCCGATTCTGGCCATTTCCTTCAAAGAAGGTTCGCTGATGCAGGCGCGGACCATGAGGGGATGGGGGCGCTGGTAGGGACGGGGCCTTATGAGAGGGAAAGCCCCGTGCCAGAACCGCCCTTGGTGATGCACGTCCTGTTCGGTCCACGCCTTTATCAGAAGTTCCTCGGCCTCGGGCAGCATTTCCCGGCTGTCTTCCATGGACTGGCCGAAGCCGATGTACTCGTACTCGTTGAAAGCGGAGCCGCGGCCCGTTCCCATGATGAGGCGGCCCTTGCTTAGGTTGTCCAGAAGAGCGGTCTGGGCCGCCAGCCGCACTGGGTGGTGCAACGCCATCTCCACCACGGCGAACCCGATGCGGATGCGGCTGGTCCTGGCGGCGACCGCAGCGGCGAACACCACCGGGTCGGCGTAGGCAACCGCGCCGTCGAAGTGGTGCTCGGTCAACCAGACGGCGTCCAAGCCGACTTCTTCGGCCAGTTCCACCTCGCGCAGTGTCCGTTCGATGACGTGTTGGTCGTTGTCAGGGTCGCCGCTGATAGTAAAAACGAAGCTGCCAAAGCGCATTCTGTTCCCCTAGATTCCGGCTCAAGGCCGGAATGACGATTGCCGGTGTGTGTGACACTGGTCTAAGGCGGTTAGCTGACCGCTACGGCCTTGAGGTGAGTGGCGAAAAACTCCAGGGTCCTGGGCCAAGCGATCTCGGAGGACTCTTTGTGGTACCGCGGGCGGTTGTAGTCCATGAAAGCGTGGTCGGCCTCCGGATAGCTATAGAACTGGTGGGGAATTCCCAACCGGGTCAATTCCGCGTCGAAGGTGGCTCGGTCCTCCGGCGACGGGTTAGTATCTATCCCTCCGAAGTGGAACAGTACCGGGCACTTGATGTTGGGGGTCAGTTCGAAGGGGCTTTTGTCGGCGTCAGCCCTGGCAGCCATGATGTTGCCGCCGAAAAACGGGACCGCCGCTTTGAAGTGGGGGTTGGAGGCCGCGCCGAGCCATGTCGTCCGACCGCCTTGGCAGAAGCCGGTGATGCCCAACCGTTCCCTGTCAACCGAGGGGTGGCTGCGCAAATAGTCCACCGTGGCGTTCAGATCGGTGACGGAGCCGGTGTCGGTCATGTGCTCACCGGGACCGGAGCCGTTGGCCAACATTTCTTCCGTGACCCGGTGGTACAGGTCGGGGGCGCAACCGACGTACCCCTCTTTCGCCAGGTTGTTGACTACGTCTTGGATGAACTCGTTGACGCCAGGCCCGTGCTGGCTGACCAGCACTGCCGGAAACGGCCCCGCGCCTTCGGGTACGCTTACGTACATCCGCATGTCCGAGCCATCGACATTGATGGTCTCCCACGCTCCTGCCATGGTTACCTCCTATGAATTCCGGACTTGAGCCGGAATGACGATTGAACTAACGGAATTGTTCAAAGAGATTATATACGAAGATACAGGAAACCGGAGCATGGCCCCGGCAAGAGCCGGATGTTAGGATAAGGGAAACCGACCCTGAATTAGCGAGAGGATAAGTGATGGCATCTGAAAAGATTCGGCTGGGCGTCATAGGCGCTAACGTGAGCGTGGGCTGGGCCCATAGGTCCCATCTTCCGGCGCTGCTGGCCAGCCCGGAGTTCGAGTTAACCGGCGTGTGCACTACCCGGAGGGAAAGCGCCGAGGAGTCGGCGGCCAAGTTTGGCGCCAAGTACGCTTTCCACGACCACCGGGACATGCTGGCCCACCCCGAGATAGACGCAGTGGCAGTGGTGGTCAGGGTCCCCAACCACTACCAATTGACCTTGGATGCACTCAACGCCGGCAAGCACGTGTTCACCGAGTGGCCCTTGGGGGCGACGCTGGCGGAGGCGCAGGAGCTTGCCGACCTTGCCCGGGCCAAGGGGGTGCAAACGATGGTGGGGCTGCAAGCGAGGGCCGCGCCCGGGGTGACTTACATGAAGGAGTTAGTCGAGACGGGCTACGTGGGCGAGGTAATGTCCTGCCACATGAGCCTGGCCCGCGGGGGAGTCCTGGAGCGCACCTCGGACCGGACCTGGCAACGGGATGATTCATTGGGAGCGACCACCCTCACCATCGCCTGCGGCCACTCTATCGACGCGGTGCGATACGTGGTTGGAGATTTCAGCGACGTGTCTTCGGTCGTGTCTACCCAAGCCCCGCAATGGTTTGAGACCGACACCAAGCAGTATGTGGATGTCACCGCCCCGGACAATATCCTGGTCAGCGGCAAACTGGCCAACGGCGGAGTGGCGTCGGTACACGTGGCCAGCGTTCCGTGGGCAGGCAGCGGTTGGAGGATGGAGGTTTACGGGCGAGAGGGGACCTTGGTGGCGGACTCCGACGAGTCACCGCAGCTAAACGAACTGCGAATCCGGGGCGCCAAGGCCGGTGACCAGACCTTGCGCGAGTTGGAGATACCCGGCCGCCATGTGCACGTTCTGGAAGGCATGCCTCAAGGAGCGCCCTACAACGTTGGGCAGATGTACTACCTGTTCGGGCAGGCTATCCGGTCCGGCCAAGCCTGCGACCCCAACTTCGATACGGCGGTAGACCTTCACAGGTTCCTGGACGCCATACGGGAGTCGTCGGACGAGGGGCGGAACGTAGCCGTTACAGCAGCTTAACGCCCGGTCCTCACAGAACAGAATAGGCGTCCGGTAATTCTACTGTCGAACGGAGGCCGCGGTCAGGGGCCGGTGGTCAACTCTGGCGTCGGCCCCTGCGGCCGCGACGGCTCATGGTACGCCTGTGGGTGGTCTTCTCAGGCGCTGGGGCGAGCGGCGGCGGTTCCTGGAAATGGTGCACCGCCGGCGCGACTACGTTTTGATATATCTGTGTATTGCCTCTCAGCTTGAATCCCACCCACTGGACCAACCCCGTAATACCGGAGGCCTTCGGCGCCCATACGACAGTCCAAAGAGTGCCGTCGGGCGCCTCCTCAAACCAGTCGAAGCGGTCGGCCCACTTGGACTCCAGCGCCTTCATAATACGCCCGCGGGGAGGATCGAAGGTGCAGGCCCACTTTATGTGGTCTTCGGAGCGGTCTTCGAAAGTAAACGTGTCTCCGTCCCGCTCCACCAGCCTGCCGTAGGCTGTCTCTAACCCGGCTTGGTTGAAGCTGCCGTCGGCAGGGAATGACGTAATGTGCTCGAAGACTTGGTCCGGAGCCGCGGGCAGTATGGTCTGGAACTTGATGTTGGGCATGGGCCTTTGTCCCCCGTTGTGGCTACCGTGGGAAATTCCGTTGGTGGGAACGCCAATATAACGCCGGAGAATCCTGTGACACAACCCGGTTTGCCATCATAATCCGGCCAGTTCGTCCACCGTCCCGTCCACGTACAGGATTTGCAGCGTGGCCAGGACACTTCGCTGTAAATCCTCGATCCTGTCAACTTCCACCAGAGATCCCAGTTGGGCCATCAGTTGCCCTACGGTTGCCACGCCATCGATGCGAGAGACCAGTTGGGCAACCACGTTACTGCATGGAGTCCCTTCCGGTTGACTGTTGGTGGTGAGAGTGTAGCCCCATACGAACTCCCCGGCCCCCAATACCGGCTTACGCTGTATCGACGCCCCGTCGGCCAAGCGGGGGACGGCGGCAAGCAATTGTTGTTGGCGTTGGACGGTGGAAATGGCGTCTTTCCAGCGGTTCCTCCGTTGCACCCGGTCCGCCTCCACTTGTTGGACGCTGGAGGCGAAGCTCTCCGGCGCTTGGCCGTGCTCCAGGACCGCTCGTTCATAACCTCGCGGCGGTTGGCCTGCCACAGCTTGAATGAAGGCCTGCCGGGGAGAGAAGGCGTCGCCGGTATCCAGTATCCGTCGGGCTTCCCAGAAGTACGAATCTGACGTGAGGTTGCTGGAGTAAAACAGTCGTGCCATTTCCCTGAAGTGGCTGTACTCCCTAAGGTATAGCTCTTGATAAGCCTGCCCGGCTTCCTCGGCTATGCTCGGGTCGGTCAACGCCGACTTCACATATGCCGCCGCCAGCACACCGGACATCAAGGCAAGATGCACCCCCGAAGAGAAAAGAGGGTCCACGAAGCAGGCGGCGTCGCCCGCCAGAACATAGCCGTCTCCCGTCAACGGGTCGCAGACGTAGGACCAGTCCTTCACTATGAACGGCCCGGATGCCAAGTCGGCTCCGGTGAGGAGCCCCGTGGTGTAGGGTGCTTGAACGATCTGGGAATCGAAAAATCCCTTGAGGTCATGTTTGGCTATGAGACGCTGACCTGTTTCACTGTCGGCCACTACGCCAACGCTGTTCCAGCCATTGTTCAGGGGGATAGTCCAAAGCCAGCCGTGCTCGTAAGACTCGATGAAGATGTTGCCGTCGTCGGGACCCGGAAGCCGACGGCCTCCGATGAAGTATCCATACACTGCCAGGTTTTGAAAAAAGGTGTCCCAACGGCGCAGGTCCAGACTCCTGCTCAACAGCCCGGCTTGTCCGCTGGCGTCAACGACGAAGTCTACGCGGGCGCTGCCGGTGTGCCCGTCCTCCGTCCGGAAGCGTACCCCGGCAGCTCTTTTTCCGTCCCAGATAACCTCCACCACCCGATGACCTTCGCGCACATCGACACCCAGGGAACGAGAGTTCTCCAACAGGATTTGGTCGAACAGGGGGCGCCATACTTGGTAGGAGTGGGGATACTTGGCGTTGGTTTCTCCGAAGTACCAACTCCAGGGAGTGCGGTCGCGGCCCCATGACATAGTCGCCCCGAACTTGGGCACGAACCCGGCCTCTTGCACCGCACCGAGCACGCCCAATTCCTCCAGAACGGGCATACTGGCCGGCAGCAGCGACTCGCCGACATGGTCCCGGGGGAAACGCTCCCGTTCCAAGAGCGTTACTTCCACGCCTTGACGGGCCAGCATCGCCGCCGCTGTGCTCCCAGCGGGCCCCCCGCCGATTACGAGGACACTTGTCTGTATATCTTGGGCGGTCAATCAGGCTCCACCAAGGTCAACGTCGTGAGGAAAAAGTACCGGCGCCATTCCGGAAACGGAATAGCGCCGGAGGTTTCTAAGGTTTCTAAGGTTTCTAAGAAAACTATATCCTTAGCTTCGCAAGTTTACCGTCCGCCAGTTGGCGGCATACCATGCCCTTGAGATGTGGGCTTAACCATTCCGGGCCAGGTCTGCCAGCCGCACGGCGTCATCAATGTATTCAAGGGTCTGGCGGATGCGGCGTTCGGTGTCCTCGATAGGGTCACACAGCCCGAAATAAAAACAGTCGCCGTGTAACAAATCCCGCACCGCACAATAGCGGTTTACCAGTAAGGCAACACCAGCGTTATCGTTGCCCAATTTTCGTAATTCGCGAGTTGTCTCCGGTACTCTTTCCGGTTCCCTGTTTGTCCATGCCAGAATCAAGGCATCAGTAGCCCGCCTGGTGGCGCACCAAGCCTTTTCCGCTGAATCACGGACGTCGCCCGCTTCCAACCGTTCCAACGCCGCCTCGCGCATCGCCCTAACATCGGTGAATATCTCTTGCACACGGGCGGTTGCTACCATCGCTCGTCTCTTTGCTGTTCGTCAATTCCTTTATTCAACTGCCGCATAAGCTCGTCGCCCTACGCGGCTTCCTGGGCGGTGTCGTCAAATCGGCCGTCATTCCGGCGAGAGTCGGGATCCGGATAAATTTGGGACCGAATACCACACTGTTGGTGCGGATTCTGGATTCCCGCCTCCGCGGGAATGACGGAAATATGCAATTGACGACACTCCCTAGGAATTGGATTCAGGAGTTCCTCCGTTGGCGACGAGAGACTTGCCCGTGGCGGGGTCCACCTCGAAGGGGCCGGGAAGCTCCAACTCCTTCGCCATTTCGCGGACCGCCGGTATGACTTCCTGACCCATCAACCGCAGGCTGCGCATAGCATCGTCATGAGTCATGGCGCCGTCGCCATCCCAGAAGAAGATGCTTCCGGGGCGGATGTACTCCAGGACGTGACGAATCTTGGGAATCACCGTGTCGGGAGTACCGCAGATGATCGTGTGGTCGGCGATCTGCTGCTCGTAGGGCCGCCCCAACACGCCGGCAACGCCTCCGCCTCCGCCGCGGGCCGCGGTAGCCACTGCTTGGGTGGGCAGCACCCTCCTGCGGGATGTCAGACCAGGCAGGTTGACCAAGGCGGGGTTCACAGTGCCTTCGTTGCCTGCCAGGAAGGGATTACTGGGACCTTGAACGTATTTCCGACCCGTCTGCTCAGCCAGTTCCTCGGTCTCGTCAACGTGCACCTTCCAAAGGTAGCCAAGGTTTTGAGGTCCCGACTGGTAGCCCAACTCGGCGGCGGAATCGTGGTATAGCTGGAACGCCTGCTTGGTCGGCTCCATTTCGGTCGCCAGCATGATGTAGGGAATGCGTTTCTCCGCAGCCCACATCAGCGAGTCGCGGCTTACTACTCCCGGCAACCAGATCGGCGGGTGGGGCGTCTGGTAAGGCTTGACCCAGGGATTGACGTGGCGGTAGTGGAAGTGTTTGCCCTCCCAGCGGAAGGGGCCGGGGGTGGTCCAAGCTTTCACGATCAATTCGTGGGCTTCCTGGAAACGCTCCCAGTTGTAGTGCGGTTCTATGTTATGGGCTACGCTTTCACGTCCGGTGCCACGCACCCAGCCGGAAACCAGGCGTCCGTGGGAAATCATGTCGATCATGGACAACTGTTCCACCAGCCACAGGGGGTCGTCCCATAGGGGGAGAATGTTCCCCAGCAGGACTATCTTGGCTCGTTCGGTAATCCGGGCCAGGATGGAGGCCTCCACGTTCATTGCCCCACCCATGCAGAAGGCGGTGCCGTGATGCTCGTTGAGCATCAAGCCGTCGAAGCCCATCTGCTCGGCGTAAATCTTCTCGTCCAAGTAACGGTTGTAAAGGCTGGCTCCCAGCTTGGCGTCGTAGATTTCGTTGCTCACCGTCAAGTCCATGATAGGTTTGCCGGTTGCGCCGAAGAAGCCGGACTTGGGGTCTTGATAAGGCCGTTCAGTGAAATAGCCAATAAACATGCGTAACCTCCTTTGTTTAGGGCGGCCGCTCAACCCAACTGCCGCGCCTCAGCGCAGCGGGGCCAATTTCGCTCGATTATACCACCGTTGTTCCTGAACCGTGGCGGCGGATATCAGGCCGCTAGAAACTCCTTGACGAGTCGCACGAACTCGTCGGATTTCTCCACCTCAACCCGATGGCCGCAATTTTCGACCACCGCCAATCGGGAGTCTTTAATGGACTCCTGATAGACTTGGCCCGCGCTCACAGGCACAATGCCGTCCTGCTGACCCCAGATAAGGAGGGTTGGAAGGGACTTGATCCGGTGAAGCAGATTGGGAAGGCTGGGGTTGTGCATGTACGGCCTCCAACCCAGCCTGCTGGCCTCCACCCTGGCGTCCTCCCAAACGTCGATCTGCTCCGGAGTCGGCTCATCGGGGCACAGGGCGGCGAACTCGGGCACGCTGTCGGGATTAAGAAAGCCGGCGGTGATGACCTGTTTCGCCACCACAAGAAACATGTCATATATCTCCCCGGTGGGCGGACGAATCCCCATTGGCCCCACCAGCGCCAACTTCTTGAACGCATGGGGGCACATGCTGGCGATCTCGGCAGCCAGCCAGCCTCCCATAGAAAAGCCGATGGCGTTGATTTGGCCCAACCCCAGGTCATCCATCAACTCCAGGTACCACCCTGCCAGGTCCCTCATGCTTACAATCCATTCGCGGCGTTGGGTGGCGCCGAAGCCGGAATGGGAGGGTAAAACAAGGTTGTAGTCCTGGGCCAGTTGTTGATGATAGTTCAACCACGTGCGGTCGCCTATCTCGTCGTGAAATATCAGCAAGGGCTCTCCTTGGCCGCCCTTTGCTAATTGGACCGGCCCCCCCGCCGCTTCAATTATCTCTTCGCTCCAGGTTTGAGCGCTTGTGGCCATCTTGATGTGTCCTCCTAAAGGATGGAAATGTTTCCTCCAAACGTTGCGCAATGACCGAAGTCTATGGCTGTCTGGTTTCCTACGCCATGATAGCACGAGCCAGCCACAGGTAGGCGTCGAATGCGCCTGTGGAAGGACCCGTTCAATGCAGAGAGCGCAGAGTCTTTTGGTTGAAGCTATCAAATATCAGGAAACTCCGCGTCCTCTGCGTTAAATCGGACAGGCGGATGCAGCCGCACTTATCGCGGCTCCGGGGTATGTGCAAAGTCGCCCTCACTTGGGTGCGGGCAGGACAACCGCGTTCCTTCCCGTCTTATTTGAGCCATAGCTATATACGAACTTGAAATCGTCTTATTTTCATAGCAATTGCGGGTCAGGCATTGGGTTTCGCTATGGGAGGGGGTGACGTTCTCCCGCATCCGCGAGGGCAGGCGCATCCGCGAGGGCAGGCGCATCCGCGAGGGCAGGCGCATCCGCGAGGGCAGGCGCATCCGCGAGGGCAGGCTCTTCGTGGGAATGACGGGTCCGGTAGTGCACCGAGTTTTGAGATAGTTACTGGGGGCAGGCCAAGTCTTTCAGTCAACCAAAAGACCTACGGGCGGGAAATATCCCGGGCGAGGGGAGGATGGCGTTGAGAGCGTTTATTTCACTTCGTATGATGCTCAACTCCTCGGATGGTCTGATTTGCCGGAGGGAGAGCCGTGAATTTCAGAATCACGGACATTTGCGGACATTTCAGGACATCCGGGGAGGGCACGCTGATAGGGGTATGTAAAATTGAGATTATAGCTACGAACCGGCCCCACCGCCCCTGGATTCCGGCCTACGCCGGAATGACGGAGTGGGCCCGCCTGGATTCCGGCCTACGCCGGAATGACGGAATGGGCCCGCCTGGATTCCGGCCTACGCCGGAATGACGGAATGGGCCCGCCTGGATTCCGGCCTACGCTGGAATGACGGAATGGGCCCGATAGTGAGCATTTGGGAGCGGTTTTGTATTTGAGCAAGCCTACCCTACTATGTGGTCTCACGTTCAACTGCGGTCTCACGTTCAACTGCGTAAAGTCCCAAATGAAATACATACCCTTGTCAGGGGAGGGCACGGGAGTTGGAAGGGACTTCGAGGTCCCTGCTGAGTCCGGACAACTTGTTCATAGAGGTCTTTTCAGTCATCAATCATCAAGTTGCCTCAGTGGCTTTATTGGATTTGTCCACGTCCAATGGGACGTTGAGCAGGACAAGTAATCAAGTAATATGATAGAGAGGTGTTTTACGAGTTGGCAATAGTGAAGTGTCATTGAGGGAGGGTCTGTGCCAAGCGGTCCTCACTTGGGTGCGGGCGGGACCAAGGCCGGTATCCCCGGTTGGATCAAAAAAATGGTCCTCACCTGGGTGCGGGCGGGACGCCCGCGCTCCTTCCCGTTTCCTTCAGACCGTATACGAAAATGGCAGACCGTATACGAAAATGGCAGACCGTATACGAAAATGGCAGACCGTATACGAAAATGGCAGACCGTATACGAAAATGGCAGACCGTATACGAAAATGGCAGACCGTATACGAAAATGGCAGACCGTATACGAAAATGGCTTATTTTCATTTCCGCGGGGGCGGGATGAAATGTTGGATTGGCTCCTGCGACTTTGCACATGCCCATCGCAGCTCCAGTTTTGCTTGACGCCCGTGTAAGGGGTATGATAAGTTTCGCACGCCTCAAAACAGGCGGTTTTTGCCATGATAAGGATAGGCTATGATACCGATGATTCTAGCCCTCGTCGCCGGCGGTTTAGCCTTGGCCTTCGCCGCCGTCACCGCAGCCCGGGTCCTCTCCGCAGACAAAGGCAGCCCACAAGTACAGGCTATAGGAAACGCGATACGGGATGGGGCGAACGCCTTTCTCCGGCGGGAGTATATGACGCTCCTGCCCTTTGCCCTCGTTGTAGCCGTTGCATTAGCCGTCCTCGACTACACCCTGTTCACCCACAACCTCGGCTTACCCGCCACCGCCATATCCTATGTGGCCGGCACCATCTGCTCCGGCCTCGCCGGCATAGTTGGCATGAACGTCGCGGTGCGAGCCAACGTCAGGACCGCCTCCGCCGCCCAACGAGGTCTTAACCCCGCGCTGCGCGTCGCCTTCTCCAGTGGCACCGTGATGGGCGTGACGGTGGTGGGAATCGGTCTGTTGGGCGTAACCACCCTCTACTTGGTATTCCAGAACATCAGCGCAGTCGCCGGCTTCGGCTTTGGCGCAAGCTCTATCGCTTTGTTCGCCAGGGTCGGCGGAGGCATCTTCACCAAGGCCGCCGACGTCGGGTCAGACTTGGTTGGAAAGATAGAGGCGGGAATTCCGGAGGACGACCCGCGCAACCCCGGAGTCATCGCCGACAACGTGGGCGACAACGTGGGCGACGTAGCCGGTATGGGCGCGGACCTGTTCGAGTCTTACGTCGGCAGCATAATCTCCGCCGTAGCCCTGTCGGCCAGCGCCGTAGCCTTGGCAGTCGGCGCCAGCGGAGGCAGTTACACCGATCCCCAATCCGTGTTCCCCATGCTTCTGGCAGGGGCAGGCATCATAGCTGCAATACTGGGCACCTTCGTGGTCAGGAGCGGTGAGCAGGCCGATTTTGAACGGCTGCTCTGGGCCCTGCGGTACGGCATATTCACTGCCGGAGGACTGTTGATAGTCTTCGCGGCCATCCTGACCATTACCTTCACCGGTAACTGGTTCTGGTTTGGCTGCGTGGTTGCAGGCTTGGTAGCGGGCACGATCATCGGACTTGCGACGGAGTACTATACGTCGTACAGCTACATGCCCACGAAGCGGGTCTCCGAGTCCTCGCAGACCGGGGCAGCGACCGTTATTATCAGCGGTATCGCCACCGGTATGCTCAGTACCCTGATTCCAGTAGCCTGCGTGTCCGTGGCAATAATGCTGGCCTACTGGTTTGCCGGATTCTACGGAGTGGCGTTGGCAGGCGTAGGGTTGCTTTCCACACTGGGGATTACCTTGGCGACCGACGCATACGGCCCGGTGGCAGACAATGCGGGCGGAATCGCGGAGCAGGCCCAGTTGGACCCCGAAGTGAGGGAACGCACTGATGCGCTGGACGCCCTTGGCAACACCACCGCGGCAACGGGCAAGGGGTTCGCAATAGGCTCCGCCGCCCTTACCGCCCTGGCATTGTTGGCAGCTTACTCGGTCAGCGCCAAGCTGATTACCTTGGGTGAGGATGGGCGTCTGGCCGCGGGCTCCGCCGGCATCAACCTTCTGCAACCCCAAATACTGGTCGGCTTGATCATCGGCGCCATGCTGCCATTCCTGTTCTCGGCGCTGACGATGCAGGCGGTGGGACGCGCCGCCCAAGGAATCGTGGACGAAGTCAGACGCCAGTTCCGGGAGATTCCCGGCCTTATGGAGGGCACCGCCCAGCCCGATTCCGCCCGTTGCGTGGACATCAGCACCAAGAGCGCCCTGCGGGAAATGATCCTGCCCGGGGTCATGGCCGTCGTCGCTCCCATCGCCACAGGGTTTATTCTGGGGGAGGCTGCATTGGGCGGACTGCTCATCGGAGCGGTTTCCTCCGGGTTCATGCTGGCGATAATGATGGCGTCGGCGGGCGGGTCGTGGGACAACGCCAAGAAGTACGTTGAGCTGGGAAATTTCGGCGGCAAGGGGTCCGATGCCCACAAAGCAGCGGTCGAGGGCGACGTAGTCGGAGACCCGTTCAAGGACACGTCGGGGCCATCGCTGAACATCCTACTCAAGCTGATGGCAATTGTGTCGCTGGTGTTCGCGCCCGTGTTCCTGAAGGTACCCCCCCTCATCAACCTGGCATAACCGGAGCAGGGCCTGCCTGAGGGGCGAAACTCCGGTCAGAAGGCATTCTCCAGGTCGATCAACCGGACGCTGGCAGTCTTTCCGTCCACCTCAAGCAGTCCTACTGTTCCAAGGCTGCCGGAGCGGTGGCGTCGGCCCGGGTAGGTTGGGCTGCCGGGGTTGACCAACAACACCCCGTCCGAATAGCAGACCAACTCCTCGTGGGTGTCACCGAAGACTATTATGTCCACCGGCTGCTTGAACTTGCGGGCCACCGTGTCCCTGGCAGACCCTGCGGGCAAGCGCAGCTTGTCGCCGTCCGGGCCGGTGTCTATCCTGGGGCTGGGCCATTGGATATCGTGAACCAAGCCGATGGCCAAGCCTTCGGCTTGCACCACGCGAGTCGTTGAGGCCAAGCGGTCGCCTGGCTCGGTGGGGTCTTCATAGCCGCGTACCGCCAAGACAGGGGCCACTCTCTCCAAGTAGTCCAACACGCCCAAGCATTCCAAGTCGCCGCAGTGGAGTATCAGGTCCACTCCGCCGAATGATTCCAGCACCTGGAACGGCAGGTCACGCCCGTTGCCGGCCATGTGGGTGTCTGAAATTAGTCCGATTTTCATGTAAACGAGTAGTCAGTGACCAGCAACCGGCGGCTCGCCGCTTCAGTTGCGGCTTTCCCAAAGGGTGAAGTAATTGGGCGGGTCCCCTCTCATTGCTTCGCTCAATTCGTGCAGGTTCTCTTGCTGCAATACCTGCTTCTCGCCGGCGACGAGGCGGGCGATGGTTTCCTCCCAATCCGCGGCGGCCGTTTCGCTGCCGTGGGCCGTTATAAGCTCGCGGAGTCCTTCCAGAACGTGATCTGAGTGAGTGGTGAGGGCGCCTCCGCTGATAACGAAGACGACCACGTTGGGGATTTGGTCGTAGTCGGTTACCTCCACGCCCAGTTTCCCCAGGATAACGGTCATGGCCGTGTCTCTCATGATCTCTTCCAAGCGAAGGGGCAGGTCAATCAAGTGACTGAACGGGAAGTCGGTATCCTCGCGCAACACTTCGGCGAAGTCGGCTTCGACGATTTTAAAATATTCTTCGACGAATACGTCCTCGGTATGAAACAACGACACTCTGCTTGGTCTTTCTCTCAGGTCTATGACCAGGAACTCTTTGAGGTGCGGGAAAATACACAGCTGGATATCCGGCGACCTGCCGCCGGGGAGTTGGTTATCGAATAATTCATCCATGGAGAGGAACTCTCCTTTCGGGGTGCGTTAACCCGGAGAAACCGGGTTTAAGGCGCCTATATCGAGGATACCGATTTGGTCCGCCCATCGTTCATAGCAGCCCTTGGATGTCCTGCAGTTGACGCCGGAGCCAATGGGTGATGTCTTGACGGTGGATGGACTCGGACAGCAGGGAGGCGCGGCGTTGACGGTCTTCCGACGACATCGTAATAGCTTGATAAAGGGCTTCCATTGTTCCCTCTATGTCGGTTGGGGATATGCTCAACACGCCCTCCGCTAGTTGGTGATGCACCCCGCTGCTAGCGGACAAGACTAACACCCCGTTACGGGTGTTGACTACCGGACCCTCCTTTGCCACTAGGTTCGTGCCCTCGAAGATGGTGTTCACCAAGAGGGCATCGTACAGCTTCATACCGGCGATGGCTTGGGTATAGTTATTTTCTACGAAGGTGTGGATAGGCTGCCACTCCTCATTTCCGAAGGCAGTGTTCACCTGTTGGACAACCTGCATCACTTCTTCCATGTACCGTTGGTACTGGCGTATGTGGGTACGCGAAGGCACCAGAAAGGCCAGGAAGTTTACCTTGCCCTGCAGTTCCGGGTGGCGAGACAGCAATAGCTCGTAAGCCCGAAACCCGCGGACGATGTTCTTGTTCGGCTCCACCCGGTCTATTCGGACTATGGTGTTCTCGTTGCAGTATGCCTGCAGGCGCGACGTGTATTCGTTTGCCCGGGGGGAGTTGGCGATACGCTTAACCTCGGCCACGTTGATGGAGATAGGATAGACCTTTACCGCCGTGGTGTTGCCCTGCCAATTTACCGTAAATCTCTGGTGGTCGATTTGGGCGTCAGGCAGGAACTCTTCCACCGTGTCCAGGAAGCAGCGCCGGTCTTGAGGGCTTTGAAACCCCAACAGGTCTGTGCAACACAGGGCCGAGCAAATGTCCCGGGTGATGGTGTAAGGGACCATCTGCCAGTAGCGAGCGGTGGGCCACGGTATGTGAACAAAATGCTGAATGACGGCATTTGGCAGTTCGCGCCGCACGTACTTTGGCATCAGATACAAGTGGTAGTCGTGGCCGATGACTATGGGAGAGTCGCCGGCCTCTCCGGCCTCCTGGACCACGGACTTGGCGAAGGCCTGGTTTACCGGGACGTACCCGGTCTCCCAAGCGTCGTATACCGAGGCGTCAACGTTGGGGTTGTAGGGCGGGTTCCACATATAATGCTGCAAGAACCATAACAAGGGATTGCACAGCACGTTGTAATACTTGTGGTAGACCCGACGGGGCGTGACCACGTAGCGGAGGTTTATCCTGTGCCCAGGCAAGGGAGACCGCAGGCGTGGGCCTTGTCCATTGCGGGAAACAACCCGGTCTCCTTCGCCGGTAGCGCTGGCAATCCAGGTGAACTCGGCTAACTTGGCCAGGGAGCTGAACGCGGTGACGACTCCGCCGGTCCCCCTGCGGGGTTCGGGGCGGCCATCTGAAGTCATCTGGTGCTCCACCGGCCCCCTGTTGCTTACCAGGACCAAGGGCCGCCGCGCCAAGACACCATCGCACAGCTCTTGCAGCGCGGCTTCGCTTTTTTCCAAGTCGGTTGCCAGCGCGGCTTCCTCTGCCAAGGAAAAATCATCCTGCTTGGACGTCATGGCCAACGCTTGGGCAGGTCACGGCCGGTCAGCTTGGAAACAGCCGGCACGACTTGGGCCAAGTCCGAAACGATGGCGTCAGGCTGGGCGTCCGGGTCAGCGGGGTCCGGCTCTTCGGAAAACCCCGCGATCCAAACGGTCTTGAGACCGCAACGGTTTGCCCCGGCAATGTCATTTGCCACACTGTCTCCCACATGCACGACCTGCCCGGGAGCAACCCTAAAGGATTCCAGAGTCAGATGGAAAATTTGTGGGGCCGGCTTGGAAATCTTTACCTCGTCGGAATATGTCATCACATCAAAGTAAGGCAGAAGTTCATGTTGTTCCAAAAACCGTCGGAAGGCCTTCCCTGGCGTCATTCCGGTATTGGATATCAACCCTATGCGCAAGCCCATCGCTTTGACATTTCGAAGCACCGCCGCGCTGTCCGGGTGCACCGTTGGCGGGTGGACAAAGAAGGAGTCGGAGTAAGCCCGGGCGACCTCTTCTATAGTGTTCTCTTCCAGACGACTTACCAGTCCCGGGTTGATGTTTTCAATGAAAATCTCCACCTGTTCGCGGAAGGCGATGTCCAGCAATCCTTCCCGTATTTCGCGGCATCTCTGAGCGCAGGCCCAATAAGCTTCACGGATGTGCTCCAAGTCGTACCGTTCACCACTGCGGGCCAGAGCCTGTTGCGCGCCTTCCAACCTCAACTCGGCTCTTGCCAACCCGCGCTCCCGATTGTCATATAGCAAAGTTTGCCACAAGTCGAAAGTGACCGCGACTATTTCGGACAAGGAGAAGCGCTCCTCGGTGGATACAGGCGCGCCTTGCCTTCACCGGCCCAACCTGCCTTCACGTTTTCTGGTAAGTCACTGCTGCCGGGTCTATGATTATCCGCGCCGAGCGGATTTTCAACCAGTGCGGCAAAACAGGCGGCCAACGCTATATGGGAGGCCGCTATATGGGAGGTCTCCGGGTGTGCCAGTCAGTAGCCTGCTCATAGGCGTGGGCAGCGCGGATGACGGTGGCCTCATCGAAAGGCCGCCCCGCCAATTGGAGTCCAATGGGCATCCCCGCATTGGAGAAGCCGCAGGGTATGGAGATGGCCGGCGATCCGGTGACGTTATAAGACCGGGTGTATTGAGTCAACGCCGCCACGGTGCCTACCTCCCGCTCTCCGGCTTGGACCGTTTCGGCCAGCAGGCGAGGAGCGGTCACCGGTTCGGTTGGCCCAGCCAGCAGGTCCACCTCTTCCAATAGTTGGCGGACCTGGCGGTTGAACACCGAGCGCCCCTGCTGTGCGCGGAGGTAGTCGGCGGAGGAAATGAACAGGCCTGCTTCCAATCGCAGCCGGACGGGGCCGTATATCTTGTCGCCGTCGCTCGCCAGCAGATCCCGGAAGTGGGCCGAAGCCTCTGCCATGAGGATGGCCGTGGAGATTGTGTGGGAGTCCAGAAACATGGGAAGCGAGACTTCGGCAACCACGGCTCCCATAGATTCCATCAACGCCAGCGCGTCATGGACCGCCTGCGCTACTTGCGGGTCCAGCGGGGCATCAAAGTACTCCTTCGGGAACCCTATCCTCAACCCTCTTATGTCCCCGGTCAGGGCCGCGGTGTAGTCTGGAACGGCGACGTTGGCCGAGGCCACGTCTCTGGGATCGTATCCTGCAATGGCGTTCATGGTAAGGGCGGCGTCTTCCACCGTCCTGACCATTGGGCCGGGATGGTCCAAACTCCATGAAAGGGGTGTCAATCCGCGCCGGCTTACCAATCCGTAGGTAGGCTTGAGGCCCACTATGCCGCAAAGGGCCGCCGGAATGCGAATCGATCCTCCGGTGTCGCTGCCGGTGGTGATAGTGCATTGTCCAGCTGCGGCCGCCGAACCGGAGCCGCCGCTTGATCCCCCGCTCACCATTTCCGGGTCCCAGGGATTGTGCATGTGACCGTAGTCCGGATTTTCCCCGGTGGGGCCATAGGCGAACTGGTGCATATTCAGTTTGCCCAGCAGGATTGCGCCCGCCTGCCTGAAACGGTCGGCAACGGTGCAGTCCTGTTCGGGAATGAAGTTGTCGAATATTCGGGAACCGGAGGTGGTACGGACGCCCGCAGTGTTGTACAAGTCTTTAAGGGCTACGGGTATGCCATGCAGAGGGCCGCGGTAGTCGCCTTTCTGAATGTCCGATTCAGCCCTGCGCGCCGCGGCGCGGGCCTCCTCCGGCAGCACGGTTATGTATGAATTAAGCACCGGCTCGGTGGCTTCAATCCGGGCCAAGTGAGCTTCGATGATCTCTACAGGAGAGAGTTCCTTTTGTTGTACAAGCCGGGAAAGCGTCCCGGCGCTGGCATAGCATAGTTCCGTGGCGTCCATAGATTCAATCCCTTGATGGTTTGTGCCAAGTATTCCTTGATGAGAGTCTTACGTTGATGAAAGTCTTACACTGCAAGCTTATAGTTGATGGCCCCGGGCCCGGAAATTGACTTGACGGCAAGTGCATCGGTTGGGGCAAACAATCTTAACATAGCAGGCTGCGCCCAAGCAGGACCATCATGGTAATCGGGTCGGCGCGAACCCGATGGGCAGGCTATTCGGGCGAGGGTATGAAGGCCATATCGGGCTCGGCGCCGCTGACGTTCAAATTCTGAAGCGCCCTCAGACCATCCAATACCCCAGACGTGTAGGCGTACAGATCGTCCATGTGGGGGCTTTGAACGTCCAACCCGGCCTCCGCAGCCATACGCAGAAAGAGTTGGTGACTAAAAGGCGTTTCAGATGCCATTGCTACGGCCCTCCCGGCAGGCCGCCAACGTGTGCGGCCTTTTCGTATTATCCTCTCCGCGGGGCAATCTTGCAATTATGGACGGGCGTCCTAACGGAGCGTGCGGACCGGTTGGAAAACCACGCAATGTTGCTATACTCACCCAATTCAGCGGCACTGGGAGACCTGTTATTGCATTGCGCTAGTTGCGGATACGAGACGACGACGAACGGTGGGTATTGCACCCGGTGTGGACGTCCCCTGGCCCCTTCGCATACGGAAGCAACCCCCGACGGTGTCAACACCGGAGGGGCGGTCCAATGGGGCGCCAGAGTGGTAGCGATAGGGATTTTGCTTATCCTGGTGTGCATCTTTCCGATCACCGTCATCTCAATCGGCTTGGCCAAGCTGACCGGCGGTACGGAACAAGCGGCCACTGTAGCGTACACCGTATGGTATAGCAGCAACTTCATGGGGATGGCGATCCTGGCGGTGGTATGGTTCCTGGCCCTCCGTAGTCGCGGCATCGGAGTTACGTCCTTGGGGCTGACCATGCCGACGGCCCCTACGGTAAAGTTGGTATTGCTGAGCGCCGGCGCCCTTGGAGCAAGCTTGGGCTTGACCGCGTTGTATTCGACTATTGTTAACTGGCTTGGGGTCTCCTATATTGCTCCTCCAGAAATCCCCAAGGACATTATCTTTCCCGGTGCGGCTGCTGCCCTGACCTACCAAGCAGTGGCATTATGGACGCCGATTACCGAAGAGATATTTTTTCGAGGCTTTGTTTACGCCGGACTGGTTCCCCGCCTTGGGGCCGGGCGGGCGATTTTAGTAAGTGCAGTAGTGTTTGGCGGTTTCCACATTTTACCGGGCCTGCTCATTCCTACTTTCATGACTGGGCTGTTGTTGGCTTGGTTGTACCACAAAACAGGGTCCATCTGGCCTCCCATCGCGGTCCATGCGGGGCAGAACGCACTGGCATTGACACTAACCTGGATGGGGGTCTAGACAATGACTTGGATGTAAGATACATTGGTCAAAATACGGCATCCGGGGTCAAAATACGGCATCCGGGTTACGGAATCCAACCATTACGGGAATCGCCTGAAAGTCCTGATATGAACAGGGACCGAGTGAAAGAAACTTTTGCAGCGATAAAACGCGAGCAAAGGTCTGGACTGATCGCTTTTTTAACAGTCGGATTTCCCGATATGGAAGCGACGCTGGAGTTGGTCCCCGCGCTGGCAGCCGCCGGGGCCGACATAATTGAACTTGGCGTGCCTTTCAGTGATCCCCTAGGAGACGGCCCGGTTATCCAGCAGTCCAGTTTCCTAGCCCTGCAACAACAAGTCACCTTGTCCGGTTGCTTGGATGCTGTTGAGGAGTTGCGGGACAAAGTACCTGATACACCCTTGGTGTTCATGGGATACTACAACCCCATCTACAGCTTTGGTGTAGAGCGGTTCGCCAAGGAGTGCCACCGGGTAGGCGTAGACGGTCTGATAACCGTTGACCTGCCGCACACCGAGTCCAAGCCTCTCAATTCCCAATTGGCAGCGGTTGGGGTACACAATATCCCGTTGCTCGCCCCCACCAGCACCGAGGAGAGCATCCGCAGTACGGCCGGCAGCGCTACGGGCTTCATTTACTGTGTCAGCGTGACGGGTGTAACCGGCGCGCGGGACGAGGTCTCGGATCGGGGGTCCCAGTTGCTGCGGAGAGTCCGTAATTACACTGGTCTCCCGCTGACCGTGGGTTTCGGTATTTCCCGCAGGGAGCACGTGGAGCTGGTCTGCCGGGAAGCGGAAGCGGCGGTTGTAGGTAGCGCAATAGTGAGGGTAATGCTAGAATCGCCTCGCGACGAATTGGTGGCAAGGACCAGTAGCTTTGTCGCTGAACTGGCGGGGAAGACGGTTTCTCCCGTGGAGGGTACAACCAAGTGACCGTTTGCCGGGGCATTCGAGGGGCGACCATCGCCGACGACAACACGGCGGAGGCCATATACTCGGCCACCAGGAATCTTTTCGAGGGCCTGATCGAGGCCAATGGCATCGTGGAGCGCGATGTGGCGGCGGTGTACTTCACCATGACGCCCGACCTGAATGCCGTATTTCCAGCCGCGGCCGCCCGGCAAGCAGGCTGGACCAACACGGCGCTGATGGGCGGAATGGAGATCGCGGTGCCGGGGAGCTTGGAGAAGTGCATCCGCATCCTGGTCCTTTACAACACCGATAAGGAGCCCCGTGAATTGGTAAACCTTTACCTCAATGGGACTGATGTGTTGCGCCTCCAGGGAGTGGAGTCTGCTTGATGTCAGCCTGCTCATTTTGCCCCAACTGCGTCCTGTACTACGGCCCTTGGGCCGTAGATTGTGAGATATTGTATTAGGTCATTCGCAAGTCTGTCCCTTTCATAATTCGTGCGCAGCGCCACCAAACGTGGCGGGCCATAAACCGAGGTTAACGTAGACATGATAATAGTCATGGGCAAAGACAGCTCGCCGCAACAATTGGAGGAGGTGAAGGGGCGGATAGAGAGCCATCCCGGACTCCGTCCGCAGGTGTTTGACGGTGTGGAACGAATAGTAGTGGGAGTGCTGGGTTCCATTCCCCCAGACCTGAAGGACGAGATGGAGGTACTGCCCGGCGTAATCGAGGTGGTCCGCATCACCAAGCCCTACAAACTCGCCAGCCGGGAGTTCCATCCCGATAACTCCAAGGTCGTAGTCAAGGGTGTAGAGATAGGGGGCGACACCCCCATCGTCATGGCCGGGCCGTGCTCCGTGGAAGACGAGGAACAGATGGTGTCAACGGCCAAGGCGGTAAAGGCCGCCGGGGCCACCGTCCTGCGAGGCGGGGCATTCAAGCCACGTACCTCGCCCTATAGCTTCCGTGGGATGGGCATCGAAGGATTGAAATTGCTCCGGTTGGCCCAGCAGGAGACCGGTCTGCCGATAATTACGGAAGTAATGGCGACCGAGGACGTGGACACCGTCGCCGAGTACGCCGACATTCTCCAGATCGGCGCCCGGAACATGCAGAATTACAGCCTGTTGGACTACGTGGGCGCCATCAAGAAGCCGGTAATGGTCAAGCGCGGTCTGGCCGCTTCATACGAGGACTGGCTGCTGGCGGCCGAGTACGTGATGGCCGGTGGAAACGACCAGGTTATGCTCTGCGAACGGGGGGTCAGAGGCTTCGAGCAATATACCCGCTTCACAATGGACGTGGCGGCTATTCCGGTGATACAACGCTTGAGCCACCTGCCGATCATCGCCGACCCCAGCCACAGCACCGGGAGATGGTACTTGGTGACTCCTGTAGCCTTGGCCGCCGTTGCCGCAGGTGCGCACGGCCTGCTGGTGGAGGTACATCCCAACCCCGACGTCGCCAAGTGCGACGGCCCGCAGTCACTGACGTTCCAGAACTTTGACGGACTGATGGCACAAGTGAAAGCGGTGGCTTCGGTGCGCCAACAGCCCGCCGCAGTATCTTAAACAATGTGCGGGCGTCCGCATGGGCGCGGAATAACAGGTTGCCGAAATAGAGGGCCGGGGTGTTGACCCCGGCCTCTTTTTTGTTTGGGTAGTCACTATTGACCCTGATTGACACCCGCAAAAACGGATGCTAGGGTTTGCCCGGTCGTGTCTTGGCATTGATTCGAGCGGGCGCGCGCCAGGGTAAAGGACCCTCACAAATTGGTCGCTTGGAGTTGAAAAATGAGTAGTGCAAGCGTGCACGAAATAGCAGCAACCCGTACGGAATCGTTGAGGAAAGAGATTGCCAGCCTAAAGGAATTGGTGACTAACCTTCCCGCCGACGCCCTTTCGTTGCCAAGCGCCTGCACCGAGTGGGAAGTGCAGGACGTCGCAGCTCACTTGGTGGCCGCCGCGGAGAATTGGGCGAACATAGTCGAGAGAGCCTTGACCGGCGCGTCTCCGTCCAATCTTGGACGGTCAACCGGGCCTGCCCAGCCCGATGAAAACGCTGAGACCGCCATCAGGCAAAGGAAAGAATTGGGCCAGAGGCTTGTACCCACCCTCCTTGATAACCTGAGCCGCTTGGACCAGATGTTGACCAAAATCACGCCGCAAAATTGGGAGACCGAGGTCTTGCACAACGCGGACGGCCAGATGCCGTTATGGAAGTACATCAATTCGATAACCCGGGGAGTGGGCGTACATGGATGGGACATGCGCTGGGGGGTGGACCACGATGCGCCGCTTGGCGCTGATTGCGTGCCGGGGTTGGTGGACTCTATAGACACATGGCTCAGGGTGTTTTGTTTTCATCCCACGGAGCGGTTGGAGAAGGCGATACGGTTCCGGTTTCTAATTTCGGGCCCCGTCACCGGCAGCAGGGACGTAGTAGTCAAGGGTGATAATTTCGACTTACAGGAAAACGCAGCTTCTCCCGCCGACGTAGTTTACCAATGCGAAGCCGGGGTTTTCGTTTTGATGGCTTACGGACGGTTGACGCGGCATGAAGCCCAATCACGCGGACGGTTGACCATTGACGGGGATGAAGGCCTGGCGGCCAGGTTCGACGAGTGGTTCAACACCGGCTAGCCGTTTTTCCGGCCCGACACCCGGCGAATTCATCGCCCGCCGCGCTGGTGCGCGCTTTATCTTATGTAATCAGGCTCTCATGGTAGATGACGTATCCGGCAACGTAATATCGTTTTATTACCTGAATCGTGCGTCATAATATGCTACTGATGTTCATTTTCTTGAATGGTGTGGTCAATTGATTTTCTATATTATGTTTGCTAAAATTCAGTTTCGCAAAACCTGACAATCGTGACCCCAGCGCAGACCGTTGGACTTACGCCATCTTGCCGGAGGGAGCGCCATGTTCCCAGAAATTAAGCTCACAACCGGGACCCGGGAAGACGTCAAAAGAATCATCGAATGGCTGGACGACGCCGAAGTAAATTCCATGTGGTACGGCTTGGGAGACGATGGCAAACCGCTTCACATCGGTTACTCTCCGCACGAGTTGCTGGAAGCGTCGGATGAACAGATTCAGCAGGTCTTCGAAGACGAGGTCCGCAGGATTTATTCCGTATACACTGACGACGGTGCGCACATAGGCGAAGGGCAACTTGTTGTCGAAAGTCCGTTAATGGAAGCGCAACTCTTCCTGTTGGTTGGCCGCAAGGACTTGTGGCATCACCACTACGGCACAATGGCCATGATCAAGCTTCTTGACGAGGCTTACGAAGACCACGGGCTGCACCGTGTCTGGGTGGACGTGCCCGAATACAACGAGCACGCCCTGCAAATGTGCCAGCACCTGGGTTTCGTTCTGGAGGGGCGTTTGCGCAAGACCCATAGAAAGGATGGGCAATGGTACGATTCTTCGGCGATGGGGCTGTTGGCGGAAGAATACATGCGTCGCCGCTCACGGCTTATGACAAACTCCGGAATTTAGTATTCCAGGGCCAAGGTCTCTAACGCGACGTTTTGTACAACGGCCACCTTCGATAATGGTCCTGTCCGCGCCAGACTTGCACCTTATGTCACCTACTGGTTAATATACAATATCGAGGCACGGTGTATCGACAACTAAGTTTCGGTCTGGAATAACGGGTGTAGAGGAGGATGCTATGCCGGTGATCACCATTAACGGACCCATCGGATGCGGGGCAGTCCCTATCGGGCAGATGGTCGCCGACCAGCTTCACTTGGACTTTGTGGACCGGTTCGTCTTTACTCAAGCCGCCAGGCTGGTAGGCACTCCAGTAGGATCCCTGATCGATAAGGAACATAGAGTAGACCGGTTCCGGGACCGGTTGGGCAGGTTCATTCAAACTATGCTGGAACGCTCCGCAGTGTCCGGCGTCAGCGGGGAGCCGTACTTCGGTCGCGGTATCGAAGCCTTGCCGCCCGAAACCTACATGGAGTTGACAGGCGAAGGCAAAGGGAATACCCAGAGGGTTGGAGACCAAGCGTTTATCGACGCCACCACTACAGTAGTAAAGGACGTACATGAAAAGGGCAACGCGGTGATTCTGGGACGAGGCGCCCAGGCCATCCTGGCTGACGCGCCCGGCGTGATACACGTGGCGCTGCTTGCGCCGGTGGACATGCGGGTGGAAATCATGATGCAGAGGGAGCACTTCGACCGGGATGAGGCACTGGGGTACGTGGAGGAGTTGGACCGGTCCCGCATCGCCTTTATGCGCAAGTTCTTCAGGGTCAACCCGGACGACCCCAACCTGTACGACATTATGCTGAACATGAAGCGGATAGAGTTCAGGACCGCCGCCGAGATAATCGTCCACACCGCCGCAGACATAACGCACTGAACCATCCCGACGACCGCCACAAAGGCGGCGGCATGAGTTTATGACGCCGTCTTCAGGAATTTCACGCCTCGCTGATAGCAGCCTGTAGGCCGTCAGAATGACGCTGTGGTCATTGGCCCGGATTAGACCTGATTGTAACCCCTTCACGGGAAGAGTCAGCGGATAGGAAGGCAACTATGCCGGAAGTGTGGATCCCAACGGGAATGCAAAGCCTGACAAAGGGAAACCAGATAGTCCAAGTGGACGGGGCTACCGTGAGGCAGTTGATCAACAACCTGGAGCGCCAGTTCCCGGGCACGAAGGAGCGACTGTACGACGGTGAATTGGATGAGCTGATGCCCGGCGTGGCGGTAATCGTGGACGGGGAGGCCAGCCAGCTAGGTCTTCTGGAGAGAGTCCGGGAGGACAGCGAGATCCACTTTCTGCCGGCAATCGGTGGAGGCCGCTAACCGTTCGGGTGTGGGCAAATTGACGCCCGCCAAGAGCTTGGGCTACATCTGAACGTGTTAAATTCTTGCCACTGATCAAATCACTGGCAACTGACGGAATCCCCTTGACGGCAAACATAGCCCCCTATGTATAGTTAAAGCGGTCCAGGGGAGAAGAACTTGCAATCTGAAATGTTCGCCGCCGAAAAATACGAACCCATTCCGTCTGTATGGTATGGCAACGACGACGAGCTTTTGGAGCGAATGCTCCAATTTTACCCCCAAAAGCCACCCGAGCGGATTCTGGATGCCACGGTCAATAAAGGGAGGTTCTGGCGTCGTTCTACCCGGGCGGTGCTAGGGATGGACATCAACGTTCGGCACCGGCCGGATGTTTTGGGCAGCGGCTTGAACATGCCCTTCAAATCGGAGACATTCGATGTCGTAGTATATGACCCGCCTCACATTCCAAATCAAGGCAAAGACCGCCGCAAAGATTTCCAAGTCAGATTTGGCTTGGGTTCCAAGTCTTCCGCAGAGACGAACTATAACTTTTCCCACACATTCCCGCCATTCGCATGTGAAGCCCACCGGGTCCTCAAGCATGACGGGGTACTGTTCTGTAAAATTTCCGATTACATCCACGGCCATAGATTTCAGTGGGCGCACATTGACCTTATCCAAGCCGCAACATCGGTCGGCTTTTGCGCCTGCGATTGCATAATCAAAGTCCGCAAAGGACCAATCATAGACTCCCGATGGAAAATAGCACACCATGCCAGGAAACAGCATTGCTACTGGCTGGTGTTTCGCAAGTCGGACCGGTGCGAGTGAACACTTGGCCATTCATAGCCGTTGGTCCCACCTGCGTAACACAACGCATTGGTTCAAAGCCAAGTTTCTGATTTGGCATTTACCGTCCGCACCGTCGTAATGAACGTGAAACGCAACCTCGTCACCTATTGATATGTCCCCGCCCATGCTGCGTCTGCCCTGCCTCCTACCCACATACGACAACTCGACCTGACGGATGAGTCTGAGTAACTCCAGCGGTACGTCGACGAGTTGATATTGCAAGATGTTCTCGCTCCAAATCGCCCGTAGCATGAGCATCCTTTCGTACCTGGACAGATGGTCGACAGTTCGCTCTATTAAAACTCTCGCATCCCAAGGTTCCCTTTCCGTGGTGCAAAGTTTCGTGATAGCGATTCGGCCAAGCTTCGTACCCCTTCCTGTCTCGGTCTTTAGGGAAATACGTTCCTCACCAACAATGATGTCATGTCCCGGAGTGTTCCTGACGGTCTGCGCAATATGAGCGGATGGCACTCCTGCCAAATGAAAGGCCCTCTCTGCTAAAGCCTCGAAGAATATCCCTTGAGGCGGAATCCGTGGATATATAGTGTGGTGCTGTGTAATCAAGCTTTGGACCGTCAAAAAGAGGCGGTCACTGTATATCTCCATTGGCCCTGTATAAACCTTCCAACCCTTCAAGCTATCGCCGCAGCCGGCGTGATGCTGACGGTTTTCCTCCCCTTAGTTTACTTGATGGTCCACCAGGACAGGCCCTAAACCTGAGCGTGTTGGACTTTTACCGTCCGCCCTTCCCACGCCGATTCAATCATGGCCAGGGTCACTTCCACCAACCGCAGCCCGTCCATACCGGTGGCGGCCGGTTCCCGGTCCTCCTCGATGGCTTGATGAAAATCGCGTAACTCGTTGATGAAGTTTCCCAAGAACTCCTCAGAGTAGGACTCTGTCCGGTTTACCGTGTCGCTGATCACCTCCACGTCGCCCTGAAAGCCCTCCCATAGTGTAGCTCTTCCACTGATGCGACCTTGGCTGCCGTAGATGGTGAAGTTGTTCTGAGAGTCGGGCAGCAGCCGCCCGCAGCACACGGTGGCAATGGCGCCGCCGTCAAACCGCAGGCTCATGGCGGCGACCTGCTCCAATGGCTTTTGCTTGGTCTGGCCGTCGGTTACCGCCGCCACCTCCGTTACCTCCTGGCCCAGAAGGAACCGCAACAGGTCGACCGCGTGGATGCCAGTGCCCATCATAGTGGACGCGCCACCAATGGCTTCCGGGGCGTCCCACCACTGCCGCAACCCGGTCCGGGTAGGGAACTCGGCCTGGCCGCGGACGCCGAAACCCCACTGGGCCTGCGCCAAGGCCACCCGTCCCAGGACGCCGCCGGATATCAGCCCTTCAGCCAGGATATGGCCAGGGTGGGTCCTCAGGTGATAGCCGGTCCCCAGCTTAACACCCTGGTCCCGGCAGCCGCGCACCATGGCGATGGCATCTTCCAAAGTTGTGCTCATGGGTTTTTCCGCCAACACATGCTTGCCCGCTTCTGCGGCTTGCAGGGTGTGTTGACAGTGGAGGGAGTTGGGGGAGGCGATGAACACCGCATCCACCCTGGAGTCCCGCAGCATAGCATCCAGTGAATCGTAGGCGGCCGCCGCGCCGTGCTTTTCCGCGAACGCATTGGCCCTGCCTTGGTCCCGGCTGTAAACAGCGACCAACTCCTGCCCGTCGACAGCGTTCATTGCCGGGGCGATTTTCAAATCGGGGTGGTTTCCAGTACTGACAATAGCCCAACCTAGCGGCACGACATTCCTCCTCGTTCAATTCGACTGTAGCTTAACATGGGGTTACACAGTCCATCCAAGCCTGACCAACCGGGGCTGCCAAGTGGCAGCCCCGTACAGGATTCTCCATTGGCCTTTTATAGGGTTGGGTGTAGTATGAGAGTACAATATCAGTGTGGGAAGCATGAAGTAGGCGTCCCTCTCAGGGTAGATATGGTGGGGATCCTGCAAATAACCGTTAAGTGAGGATTAAATTGGCAGCTTATTTTATCGCACAACTTGAGGTAAACGATCCGGCTGGGTTTGAGGAGTACCGCACGCTGGTGGCCCCCTTGGTAGATAAGTACGAAGGAAAGTATGTAGTCCGGGGGGGAGCCATCGAGACCATCGAAGGGGACTGGTCACCCAAGCGAATGGTGATCATAGAGTTCGAGAACGTAGACAAAGCCAAGGCGTGGCATGACTCTGACGAGTATCGCCCGGTGATGGAAATGCGGCACAGGAGCGCCGTAACCAATGCGATCATAGTACAAGGGGCATAGGCTACGCACAATGCAGAGGCGGGGTAGCAAGAGTTGACCGGATAGACCCCATGACCACGAAGGCAGACCAAGCAATAGAAACCGTGACGCTTAACGTGCAGGGCATGACGTGCGCCGCGTGCGTTGTCCACGTAGAGGCGGCGCTCAAGAGCGTGTCCGGCGTCTTGGAAGCATCGGTAAACCTGGCCACTGATCAAGCGAGAGTAGAATACCTGGACGGGCTGACCGGCTTTGAGAGCCTCTGCGATGCCATCTCCGATGCGGGCTACTCGGTGGAAGGAATCGCCTCCGATATGGATCCGGAGGCGGAGCAGCAAAGGCTGGCCCGCACTCGTGAAATAACGTCATTGACCCGTAAAGTCGGCTTGGCCGGGTTGGCGGGCATCACGATCATGACGTTGATGTACGTTCCGTTGGAAACTCTACGGCTGAGCGCCTTCCAACTCAACGTGTTTTTGTGGGCGATAGCTACTCCGGTACAGTTTTGGGCGGGCGCGGTCTTTTACCGGTCGGCTTGGGGAGCAATCAAGCACCGGACGGCCAACATGAACACGTTGGTGGCGGTGGGCACCAGCGTTGCCTATGCGTACAGCACGGCCCTGACCTTCTTCGGCGGCTTTTTCAGTGAAGCGCACCTTCTCCACGCCAACTCCGCGTTCAATCACAATACGGCAGTCTATTTCGACGCGGCGGCGATGATCATCGCCTTGGTCCTGCTGGGCCGGCTTCTGGAGGCTCGCGCCAAGGGGCAAACGTCGGATGCGATCCGTAAACTGCTGGGGTACCGGCCTTCTTCGGCCAGGGTAATCCGCAACGGACAAACTTTCGAGATACCGATAGCCGAGGTGGTGACAGGCGACACTGTGGCTGTCCGTCCAGGAGAGAAACTGCCAGTGGACGGGGAAGTGATCGACGGGATTCCGGTGGTGGACGAGTCCATGCTCACCGGGGAGAGCCTTCCAGTAGAAAAGACCGCCGGCGCGCCGGTGTACGGCGGCACCGTGAACACCACAGGGAGCTTCCGGTATATCGCCACCAAGGTCGGCCAGGGGACTGTGTTGGCCCAAATCATCCGCATGGTGGAAGAGGCTCAAGGTTCAAGGGCGCCTATACAACGGCTGGTGGACGTTGTCGCCAGCTACTTCGTTCCAGTTGTCATAGCCGTCGCGGCAGTGGTATGGGCGACCTGGTTCTTCTTTGGGCCGGAGCCCGCGCTGGCGATAGCGATTCTCAACACCGTGGCAGTGCTGGTAATTGCCTGCCCTTGCGCAATGGGCCTTGCTACGCCCACGGCCATCATGGTCGGCATGGGCAAGGCTGCGGAGCAGGGTATTCTTATCCGCAATGCAGAGGCGTTGGAACGCAGCTGCAAGATACAGACTGTTGTGCTAGACAAAACGGGCACTCTGACCCAAGGAGACACCAGGGTGACGGACGTAGTGTCGCTGGGCCTGCCGGAAAGCCGGGTGCTGGCGTTGGCGGCCTCAGCCGAACAGGACTCGGAGCACCCTTTGGCGCGGGCTGTCGTGGCTGAGGCAACGAAGCGAGGCTTGACGCTGGAACCCGTATCCCGATTCCAGGCGCTGCCGGGCCACGGGGTGCTGACCCAAGTGAACGGGTGCGAGGTAACGCTTGGCAACCTCGCCTTTATGAAAGACAGAGGGACGCCGGTCGACGGTCTTGAGGCCCAGGCGTTGAAAATGGCCGACCAAGGGAAGACGCCCATTTTCGTGGCCGCCGACGGATCGGCGCTGGGAATTATCGCGGTGGCCGACACCGTCAAGGCTGAGTCTCGGGCAGCGGTGGAGTCTCTCCATTCGCTGGGACTCGAGGTTGTGATGTTGACCGGCGACCACCGGGGCACGGCGGAAGCGATTGCCAAGCAAGTGGGCATAGGCGAAGGCCCTCACGGAAGGAAGGACCGGGTATTGGCGGGACTGCTGCCGGACCAAAAGCTTGAGCAGATAAGGAGTCTTCAAGCTGGCAGCAAGGTTGTGGCCATGGTGGGCGACGGCATTAACGACGCGCCTGCATTGGCGCAAGCCGACGTGGGTATCGCCGTCGGCAATGGGACCGACATTGCCATCGAAGCCGCCGACGTTACGCTGATGAGGGGTGACTTGAGGGGTGTGGCCGATGCCATATTTCTGTCCAAAGCAACGGTCAGGACGATAAAGCAGAACCTGGCATGGGCCTTCGGTTACAACGTCGCGTTGATTCCCTTGGCTGCCGGGGTACTGTATTTGCTGCTGGACCGGGCGCTCAACACCACGATGCCAGCCGGGCCGCTACAGTTCCTGTTTGGGGATTCGGGCTTTTTGAACCCCGTAGTTGCCGCCGCGGCGATGGCTATCAGTTCGGTGTCGGTGGTGACCAATTCCTTGCGGCTCAAAAGTCTACCGCAGAGTGCGCAGGGAGAAAGTTGATAAGCCCGGCGTTCTCTACAGTAAATCTACATTTCGTGGGAGTGGTGCAATGGTAAACCGGCTGTTAGAGTTTCTGCGTCGCGGAGGGGTGGCTGAGGACCCCGTTTGCCACATGCAAGTAGATATTAAGAACCCGCCGGGCGGCACCCATGCTCACGGGGGAGCGACCTACTATTTCTGCGCCCCGGGTTGCAGAGTGGCTTTTTCCAGGGAGCCCGACGCTTACCTCTCCGGTAAGAAGGGGTTGGAGATGTAACAGGGCGGACTTACCTTTGAATGGTAAGACGCTTCAGGTGAATGGTAAGACGCTTCAGGCAGCAACCCCGCAACACCTCTTGTATTTCTTGCCGCTGCCGCAGGGACATTTGGCATTCCGGCCGATCTTGTTTGCGCCGGCTGCTACGGCATTGCGATTCCGCTGACTCACCGCCTGCATTGGGCTTACTTGCTCGCTGGGGGTCTTCCTTGACCTCTGACTCCCGTTGTCATTGAATGCCTCGGGCCCAAGTGAAGCGTGGAGCAATGTATGGACCACGTCATATTGCATCCGGTGCAATAGCTCCTGGAACATTTTCTGGCCTTCGGTGCGATAGGCGATAAGAGGGTCCCGCTGACCGTAGGCCTGAAGCCCTATGCCGGTACGCAGGTTTTCCATCGAGGTAAGGTGGTTGACCCAGTGAACGTCGATAGCCCTGAGGAGCAACAGGCGGCTAAGCATCCGCATATGCTCCTCTCCCAATTCCTGCTCACGCGCCTCGTAGACCGTTTCGGCGTAGTCCGTGACTATTTGGCGTATTTCATCCAAGCTGTGATTGTAGACTGCGTCCTCAGTGGCCAACTCGGGAGGAAGTGGGCCGATCTGGCGCAGGTCGTTCAGGAAAGCTGATACGTTCCAATCGTCAGCGTGCCGGCTGGGAAGGTGGCTGCGCACCAGCTCTTCAAACTGGCTCCGGACCATGTCTACGACTTTGGATTTGAGGTCAACCTCGTCGAGAATTTCATGGCGCTGGATGTAGATGGCGCGGCGCTGCTGGTTCAGCACGTCGTCGAATTGCAGCAGATGTTTCCGCATGTCGAAGTGGGAGCTTTCGACCTTGACTTGGGCGCTGCTGATAGACTTGGTAACCAGCTTGTTTTCTATAGGCGTGTCCTCTTCGAGGCCCGTCCAACTCATCATGTTCTTGATGCGTTCACCGCCGAACCGTTGCATCAACTCGTCTTCCAGCGACAGGTAGAACTGGGAACTGCCAGGGTCTCCTTGACGCCCGGAGCGTCCCCGGAGCTGGTTGTCTATACGCCGGGCGTCGTGATGTTCGGTGCCCAGCACATGCAGCCCGTCCAACTCGACTACCTTATCGTGCTCTTCCTGCCAACCGTCCCGGTCCGTGTCGCTGCCGCCGAGGATAATGTCGGTGCCGCGGCCAGCCATGTTGGTGGATACGGTGACCGCACTTATGCGGCCCGCTTGAGCCACTATGCTGGCTTCGTGTTCGTGATTCTTGGCGTTCAGCACTTGATGGGAGATACCACGCCGCTTGAGACGTTCACTCAGGCGTTCCGAAGCTTCAATGGAAGTGGTGCCAACGAGTATCGGGCGTCCTGTCTCATTGATCTTGGCGATGGCATCGGTGACGTTGCGCCACTTGGCTTCCGAGTTCTGGAACACCAAGTCAGGGGCTTCGTAACGCGCAAGGGGCAGATTGGTGGGGATAACCATAACGTCCAAGCCATAGATTTTCAGAAATTCGTCCGCCTCGGTCTCGGCCGTACCGGTCATCCCAGCCAGCTTGTTGTACAAGCGAAAGTAGTTTTGCAGGGTGATAGTGGCGTAGGTAATGCTTTCTCGCTGGATTTTCAGCCCTTCCTTGGCTTCCACCGCTTGGTGCAGACCGTCGGACCAGCGTCGCCCGAACTGGAGGCGTCCGGTGAACTCGTCCACGATGACCACTTCACCGTCCCGGACCACGTACTCCTTGTCCCGTTTCTTCATCACATGGGCGGTCAGAGCGTTTTCGATGTAGTGAACCAAGTGGTAGTTTTCCGGCTCGTACAAGTTGCCAACCCTTGTCCACTGCTCCATTTTGCTAATGCCTTCCTGCGTTAACGAAATGGCGCGGGTGCGGTCGTCAATGGTGTAGTCTTCCTCTTCGGATAACCGGGGCACTAGTTTGGCAAAGTCATAGTAGTGGCTGACCGGCTCTTCAGCGGGGCCGCTAATGATAAGAGGGGTCCTGGCTTCGTCGATAAGTATATTGTCCACTTCGTCGACGATGGCAAAGTTGAGTTCCCCTTGGACCCGGGATGACGGGTCCAAGGCCATGTTGTCCCGCAAGTAGTCAAACCCAAATTCGTTATTGGTTCCGTAGGTGATGTCGGCCCCGTAGGCGTCGGTCCGGCTGACGGGGCGCAGGAATTTCATGCCGCTCTGAGAATCCTTGGCCCCATTGGAGGAATTTTTGACGTCTGTCACCTCAGGGTCGAATACATAGGCGCCGTCGTGCTGGAGGCAGGCAACGGACAGGCCAAGGGCATGATAGACGGGACCCATCCACACCGGGTCGCGGCGGGCCAAGTAGTCGTTTACCGTAATGACGTGCACTCCGCGTCCTGACAGAGCGTTGAGGTAGACAGGTAGTGTGGCGACAAGAGTTTTTCCTTCGCCGGTCTTCATCTCTGAGATTTGTCCCCGGTGAAGGACTATGCCGCCAATGAGTTGAGAGTCGTAGTGGCGCTGCCGCAAGGTACGCCAAGCAGTTTCCCGGACGACGGCGAACGCCTCCGGGAGCAGGTCGTCGATGGTTTCCCGTCCGGCAAGCCTTTCCCTGAACTCGTCCGTCTTACTCCGTAGCTGAACATCGCTCAGTTTTTGGACCGAAGCTTCGAGGGCGTTTATTTTGTCGGAAATTGGGCGAATTTTCTTGACAGCTTTCTCGCTGTTGTCGCCCAAAATCTTAGTCAGCATGGAGACCATATCGGTACCGCCTTGATGGTAGTATCCCTGCCCTGAGTAACGCTGCCGCGATGGCCCGAGAGCAATAGGGATAACGTAATGTCGATTCTCTCTATATTTTAACCAAAGGTGCGTTGCGTTTCATCAGGTAACTCTCGCCGGAATGCGCCTACCAAGTCGCCAATATCGTTAATGCCCTCTTCTCCCATATAGGCTTGCAGTTGGTCCAGGACACGAAGTGGAGTCTGAAACTCCACCAAGTTAGCGCTTCCGATTTGTACCGCGGTGGCGCCGGCCAGGAAGTATTCCAAAGCGTGCTCGGCTGTGAAGATGCCACCCACCCCGATGATTGGGACATCAACGGCTTGGGCAGCGCGATAGACAAGGGCAACATTAACCGGGCGCAGGGCGTGACCGGAAAGACCGCCGGTGATTGCGCCCAGTACAGGGGTACGGGAAGCTACGTCGATGTGCAACGCCGGCATGGTGTTTCCGATGGTGATGGCGTCGACTCCAGCTTTGGCCGCGGCACACGCCACCTTGGTGATGTCAGGCACGTTGGGCGCGAGTTTAGCCAGCACCGGAAGGTCGGTATTGTCTTTGACAGCCGTGACTGCTTCCGCCGTGAGCGCGGGGCTGTGCGCGAACAGCGCGCCGTTCTTTACATTAGGACAGCTAAGGTTAAGCTCCAGGGCCTGAAACCCATCTACGCCCCGAGTCATGGCGGTCATTTGCGAGAACTGGTCGACGCTATCCGCCGCCAGGCTGAAGATGACCGTAGTGTCCAAGCCGACCCATTCCGGCGCGAGGTCGTTCAGGGCCGTTTCGATGCCAGGATTAGCCAGCCCGATGGAATTAAGAAAAATGGGATCTCCATTGGCGAAGGCGCGACGGTACGATGGAGGATGCCAGCGTGGCTCGGGATTACCCAACCAAGGATATCGGGTGACAGTCTTGGGGACCATCGCCCCCAATCGGCCCAACGGCATGTCGGGCGGGATGCCCTGGCCGTACCCGTCGAATCCAAAGGTCCCGGAAGCGATCATAACCGGGTTCGTCAACTTCAAGTGGCGGGGGTTGTTGGGAGCCAAATCTACCGCTAACTCCACATTAACCCCCTCCACAACAGAACTGAAAGCCGACGCTTACAATAAACCCGGTTAGCCGCTACTCCTGGACTCATCATTATACGATGGGCCGGGGAGAGTCTCCGCGCGCTCTGTTGGCTGGGTTCCCGGTCCTTCGGCGTCATGCCCGTTTCCCGGGGTAAAGGCGCCGCCGTTGCTTGATTGCAAGCCGAAGACCCGCGCGGCATCCGCCAAGGCGTCGTTTGAGTCTTCTTTGAAGAATTTTTCTGCGTCACTAAGAAGATCGTAATTTGCCGGATCCATGTCATCCGGCGCAGAGCCAAATTCCCCCATGCCCGATGGCTGACCCATTCCCAACCAGCCTCCTGGGGCCACACCGGCCAACTCCGGGATTCGCTCGGGCTCAAGCAATTCGTCCATGCCTGGAATGCCGACCCTAGCGGGGATTAGCCGACCTATGATGACATTCTCCTTCAAGCCCAGCAACCAGTCCTGTGCGCCGCTAACCGCGGCTTGGGTAAGCACCCTGGTGGTCTCCTGGAAGGAGGCTGCGGACAGGAAGCTGTCAGTCAGCAGGGAAGCCCGCGTGACGCCCAGCAGGACCGGTTTGGCCGTCGCGGGCTCACCGCCCTCGGCCAGGACATTGGCGTTCTTCTCCTGAAACTCGAAGCGGTTCACCATCTGGCCGGGTATAAAGTCCGAGTCTCCGGTGGATTCCACCTGTACGCGTTGAAGCATCTGCCTCAGGATGATTTCGATGTGTTTGTCGTGGATGCTCACCCCTTGTGACTTGTACACTTGCTGCACTTCGCCGACCAAGTATCCCTGTAGTTCGTCCTTTCCCCGGATACGCAGGATGTCGTGGGGGTTCAACGGGCCGTTGGTCAAAGCGTCGCCCGCCTTAATCTCGTCCCCATCCTTGACAAGGATGTGGGCCGATACGGGAATTATGTGCTCCCGTTCTTCCACGTCTTCCCAGATAATGGACACACGGTCCGGGCTGATCTCCACTCGACCACCGATGTTGGCGATTATCTGTTCCTCCGGCTGGGGTTCATCGGCCGTTGCTCCGTTTTCCCCCGGGAGCGCCGGTGTAACGCCGGCCAGAATCATCCCAGGCTCCACGTACTCCCCGTCGTCGACCAACAGGTTGACATCATCCGAAAGGGCGTAGTCTTCCCGGAATTCTTCGCGGCTGTACACCCGGAGACGGCGGCCTTCCTCTTCAACCTCGATGGTAACTGTGCCGTCGATGTCCGCCAGTATCGCGGCTCCCTTGGGGACGCGCGCCTCGAACAGCTCTTCCACACGGGGTAGACCACTGGTGATATCCAGACCGGCGACTCCGCCGGTATGGAAGGTGCGCATGGTCAACTGAGTGCCGGGTTCACCGATGCTTTGTGCAGCTATAATCCCGACCGCTTGACCTTTCTCCACCATCATGCCGGTGGCAGGCAGCCTGCCGTAGCACATCCGGCAGATTCCCCTGTGAGACTCGCAGGTCAGCGGCGACCGAACCAGCACATCGGTTATTCCGGCATCGGCGATTGCCTGTGCCAGGTTCTCGTCCATTAGCTGGTTCCGGTCCACCAGTATCTCGCCGGTTTCAGGGTGGACAACTTGATCTGCCGCCATACGGCCCAACAACCGTTGCTCCAGTGTGGAGTGAAGGGGATCGTCCTGTCCTTTGGACACCAGGTAAGCGTCGAAGGTGCCACAATCGCCCTCCAGGACGATGACCTCCTGGGCCACATCGATCAACCGCCGTGTAAGGTAGCCGCTGTCCGCGGTCCTCAGCGCGGTGTCGGCCAGACCTTTTCGGGCCCCGTGGGTGGAGATGAAGTACTCCAAAGCCGTCAGGCCTTCCCGGAAACTGGATACGATGGGAAGGTCGATGATTTTGCCCTTCGGGTTGCTCATCAACCCGCGCATCCCGGCCATCTGCTTGATTTGGGAGATGTTGCCCTTGGTCCCTGAATTGGCCATTACGGCGATGCCGCCGTAGTCGTTCAGCGATTTCCTTACCAGTTCCTCTGTTTCGTCCGAGGCCTGAGTCCAAGCCTCCACAGTATTCGCATAGCGCTCATCCTCGGAGATAAGACCTGACAGGTATTCATCCTCGTAGCCCGCGACCTTTTGGGAGGCTCTGTTCAGGACATCCGTTTTTCCGTCGGGCACCTTGATATCGTTGATGGCAATAGTGATGCCGGACACTGTGGCGTACCGGAACCCCAGCTCCTTGATCTTGTCCAGAACCGCAGCGGTCTCAATGTTGTCCAAGTTCCGGTAAAGCTCTGCGGTCAGGTCCTTGAGGGCGTTGCGGTCCATCAAGGAGTTTTTGTAAGGGAGTATATCCGGAAGGATTTCGTTAAACTCCAACCGGCCCAGAGTGGTTTCCAACCAGCCTTCATGGTCGGAGCCCGGAACTTCACGCACCAGGATATTGGCATGAAGGTCTATCAAACCGGTGGCGTGGGCGATCCGCGCTTCGTCAAAATCGTAGAACTGACGGCCTTCTCCTTTCACGCGTTCCCTTGTTTCGGTCAAGTAATAGCAGCCCATTACCATGTCCAGGGTAGGGGCCACCAAGGGTTCTCCCGACGCCGGCGACAGCATGTTGTGGGTGCTCAGCATGGTCTCGCGGGCCTCCAGCACTGCCATCCGTGACAGGGGGACGTGTACTGCCATCTGATCGCCGTCGAAGTCGGCGTTGAAAGCCGAGCATACCAACGGGTGTATCTGAATCGCGTTGCCCTCGATCAACTTCGGCATGAAAGCCTGGATTCCCAAGCGGTGCAGGGTGGGGGCACGGTTCAGCAGAACCGGCCGGTCTTTGATCACGTCTTCGAGAATGTCCCACACTTCCGGACGAGTCCGCTCCACCATGCGCTTAGCGTTCTTGATGTTCGGCGCGATGCCGTAAACGGCCAGACGGTGCATTACAAAGGGTTTGAACAACTCCAACGCCATTCGCTTGGGCAGACCGCACTCGTTAATCTTGAGTTCCGGTCCTACCACGATTACCGAGCGGCCGCTATAGTCCACCCTCTTACCCAAGAGATTCTGCCGGAATCGTCCCTGTTTGCCCCGTAGCAAGTCCGACAGAGACTTGAGTTTGTGGTTATGGCTCCCTTGGATCGGGCGCCCTCGCCGGCCGTTGTCTATGAGAGCGTCAACAGCCTCCTGGAGCATGCGCTTTTCGTTGCGGATGATAATCTCCGGGGCGCGCAAGTCCATAAGGCGCTTGAGCCGGTTATTCCGATTGATTACCCGGCGATAAAGATCGTTAAGGTCGCTGGTGGCGAACCTGCCGCCGTCCAGTTGGACCATGGGGCGCAACTCCGGCGGGAGTACAGGCAGAATGGACAGGATCATGTCCTCCACCCGGTTCCCGCTGTTACGGAACGACTCTACGACGCGCAGCCTCTTGATGGCTTTCTTGCGGCGTTGACCGGAGGTGGAGTGCATCTCATTTATGAGTTGCTCGCGCAATGCTTCAAGGTCTATGGCCCTCAGGATCGCCAGAATGGCCTCGGCGCCCATGCCGGCCTCAAACACGTCACCGTAACGCTCGTTAAGCTCCCGGTATCGTGACTCAGGGACAAGCTTGTGCGGCCTGAGGTCGTTAAGCTCGTCGACGGAGATCTGCATCTGTTCTTCCAGTTGTTTCTCTTCGTTAGCCAACTGGTCTTCCAAGGCCTCGATCTCCGCTTGGATGGCCGCGCGCTCGATCGCCGCTTCCGCTTGAGCAGCCAAGCCCTCGACGTCAACCTCAGCGCCAGCGTCGCCGGGCGATTGGTCCAACTCTTCGAGCTTCTGGCGCAGCGGAGCCAACGACTGCTCGGCGTTTTCTCTCCGCTTCTTTACTTCAAGCTCAAACCTCAGCTCTGCTTCCTCTATGGTATCGTTTCGCACATCATCGTCTACGGACACAATGATATGCTGGGCGAAGTAAAGGACTCGCTCCAGATTCCTGGGAGATAGGTCAAGCAACAGTCCCAATCGGCTGGGGGTGGTCTTGCTGAACCAGATGTGGGCCACCGGAGCGGCCAACTTGATATGACCCATGCGCTCCCTGCGCACCTTGGACCGGGTGACTTCGACGCCGCAGCGGTCACAGACCACGCCCCGGTACCGGATGCGCTTGTACTTGCCACAGAAACATTCCCAGTCCTTGGTGGGACCGAACAAACGCTCGCAGAACAGCCCGTCTTTTTCTGGCCGCAAAGTGCGGTAGTTGATGGTCTCCGGCTTGGTCACCTCGCCATGAGACCAGTTCATGATTTGTTCGGGAGACGCGATCGATATGCGTATAGCGTTGAAATTGGTGCCCTGAGTTTCGGTCCTGTCAGACATTCTGACCATTAATCGGCCTCCAGAGGCTGATAAAGCTCGGTATCGTCAGAGATTCCATGGAGTAGCGGGGGGCGGGTGTCTTCGTTCAACAACTCCACCGCAAGCCCCAAGCTTTGGAGTTCCTTCAAAAGCACGTTAAAAGACTCGGGAACTCCCGGCTGCCCGATCGGCTCTCCCTTGACTATGGCCTCGTAAGTCTTGACCCTCCCTGCCACGTCATCGGATTTTACAGTGAGAACCTCTTGCAGGTTGTATGCCGCGCTGTATGCTTCGAGGGCCCATACCTCCATTTCGCCAAACCGTTGCCCGCCAAACTGGGCTTTGCCGCCCAACGGCTGCTGGGTGATCATGGAGTAAGGCCCAGTTGACCGGGCGTGAATCTTGTCTTCAACCAAGTGAATGAGTTTAAGGATGTAGATGTTGCCGACGGTCACGAACTGATCGAAGGGTTCTCCGGTCCGTCCGTCGAACAACTCAAACTTTCCGAATGTAGGAGGCGCCTTCCGGTGGTCCCGGTGTACCTGCAAAGCCTCCCGTTGCATCTCTTCGAAGCTCAGACCGTCCGGATCTATGCCTACTTCCTGTTTCAGCCAAAGGCGGAGACACGCCTCTCTGGCCTCGCCTATAACCTGTTGATCGAATAGCCGATTGCCGTCGTAACCCTTTCCGTCCAGCCAGGACTCGACCCTTCCTTGATCTATCACCGGACCGGAATCGGAGGAAACGGTATCGATGGCGTCGGCTTGCTGCACAAACCAGACCCGGGCCAAGGCGTCCTCTATTGCGTCGTCCCGCGCCCCGTCGAACACCGGGGTACTGGCCCTGAAGTTAAGCATCCTGGCGGCCCACCCCAAGTGAGTCTCCAGCACCTGCCCCAAGTTCATCCGAGACGGCACACCGATGGGGTTCAAGATGATGTCCATTGGAGTACCGTCGGCCAAGAAAGGCATATCCTCTTCGGGCAGTATGCGGGATACCACGCCCTTATTGCCGTGACGGCCGGCCATTTTATCGCCTACGGAGATTTTCCGCGTCTGGGCAATCCAAACGCGCACGGCCTCGTTTACACCGGGAGACAAATCATCCCGGTTGCTTCGATTCAGTACTTTAACCTCGATAACCTTGCCCCGCTCGCCGTGGGGGACGCGAAGCGAAGTATCCTTGACGTCCCGGGACTTTTCGCCGAAGATGGCGCGCAACAGTTTTTCTTCGGCGGTCAGCTCCGTTTCCCCTTTGGGGGTTACCTTGCCGACCAGGATATCTCCGGGGCCTACCTCCGCCCCAATGCGGATGATCCCCCGTTCGTCCAAGTCCCGGAGGCTGGTCTCGCCGACATTCGGGATATCCCTGGTGATCTCTTCCGGCCCCAGCTTGGTCTCGCGGGCTTCCATCTCGTGCTTTTCTATGTGGGTGGAAGTGAAGTAGTCCTCTTTGACCAACCGTTCACTGATAATGATAGCGTCCTCGTAGTTGTAGCCCTCCCAAGACATGAACGCGACCAGCACGTTTTGACCCAAGGCAAGCTCACCGTCCTCGGTCGAGGAACTGTCGGCCAGGATGTCGCCTTTGACCACCACGTCACCAGCGGCCACAATAGGGCGCTGGTCGAAGCACGTGCCTTGGTTGGTGCGGGCGAACTTGATCACCGGATGGACAACATCGTTGCCTTCCACATCGGTCACGATGATCTCGCGGCCAGTCACGGAGGTAACCACGCCGTTGACTTTAGCCATGACCACTTGGCCGCTGTCGCGGGCCACCCGTTTCTCAATGCCGGTACCGATAATCGGCGCTTGAGGCCGGAGCAAGGGCACGGCCTGGCGTTGCATGTTAGACCCCATCAAGGCTCGGTTGGCGTCGTCGTGCTCCAGGAAGGGGATCAATCCTGCCGAAACGCTCATAATTTGCATAGGCGAAACGTCCATCAAGTCCACGGTATCGGACGCTTCCTGCATGTAAGCCTCACTCAAGCGTAATTCTACTCGGTCGCCCACGAACTGGTTGAGGCTATCCAAGGCCGAATTGGCTTGGGCGATTCTGAACCTTTCCTCCTGGTCTGCGGAGAGGTAAATTATGTCCTTGCTGGCGACGAATGGCCGCACCGGAATCACAGTGCCTTCCGGCAACTGGCTCAGGGCAGCGACCCGGTTGGCGCCTACAGCCCGGCCCTTGTTGACAATGACTTTGCCCGAAGGGTCGGTAACCGTTTCGGTTACGGTCCGTCCCTTTAGGTCGGGCGAAGTGCACGGCAGTGACTTGTACACCCTGCGGTAGGGAGACTCGATGAACCCAAATTCGTTAATCCGCGCGTAAGAGGCCAAGGAACTCAACAACCCGATGTTGGGACCTTCAGGCGTTTCGATGGGACAGATACGCCCATAGTGGGAGAAGTGCACGTCCCGTACGTCGAACCCAGCTCTCTCCCTTGAAAGGCCTCCGGGTCCCAAGGCCGATAGGCGACGCTTGTGGGTTAACTCAGCCAGAGGGTTGGTTTGATCCATGAACTGGGAAAGCTGGGAACCACCAAAGAACTCCCGTACCGCGGCCACCACCGGGCGTATGTTCACCAACCCTTGAGGGGCAGCCGTTTCCGGGTCGACAAGGGTCATCTTTTCCTTGACCATCCGCTCCATGCGCAAGAGGCCCACTCTCACTTGGTTCTGGACCAATTCACCTACCGCCCTGACGCGACGGTTGCCCAGATGGTCGATATCGTCCGGGCGGCCATCGCCCTGGTTGACACGGATCATCGTGCGTATTACTGCCACCACGTCATCGACGGCCAGAGTCATCAGGCGCGCGTTTTCCGTTTGGTTAAGCCTTTGGTTCAACTTGTGCCGGCCCACCCGGCCCAAATCGTAACGGCGGGGCGCGAAGAAAAGGTTTCGTATCAGGTTGCGGGAGTTTTCCAGACTGGGCGGCTCACCAGGCCGCAGCCGCCGGTAGAACTCTATTTGAGCGTTGGCGACGCGTTTCGCCAAGGCCGAGTTGAACTCCACCTTCTCGATCCCTTCTTCCTCAGGGTACAGCCAGTCCCAGAGACCTCTAAGGTCGTCATCCTTAAAGTTCATGTCTTTGGTCTCGGCCACGGGATCACGGTCCAGAGTGGAGCGAATGTACTGGTGGACCTCGTCGGTATCGACATCGGCGAACAGGTCCAGGATTTCCTCGTCCGATGCTATACCCAGGGCGCGAAGGAAGGTAGTGGCAGAGACCTTGCGCTTACGATCAACCTTGACAGAGAGGACATCCTTGGCGCTGGTCTCGAACTCCAGCCAAGCACCTCTGGAAGGGATCAACTTGGCAAAACAAAGGTTCCTGTTGCTCGCAGCATTCCGTTCATAGACGAAATAAATGCCTGGTGACCGCACCAATTGGCTTACCACCACGCGTTCCGCACCGTTTATGATGAAGGTGCCGTTATCGCTCATCATGGGGATGTCCCCCATGAAAATCTCTTGCTCCTTTATCTCCCCGGTGTCTTTCATGACCAGCCGGGTCTTTACGTACAATGGCTGAGAAAAGGTGATCTCCCGCTCTTTGCATTCCTGCGTCGAGTACTTGGGATCGCGGAAATAGTGGTCTTGAAAATGCAGTTCGTACTTTTTCGTGGTGTAGTCTGCAATGGGCGAGATTTCCTTGTACACTTCCTGCAAGCCGGTGGTCTTGAACCAGTCATACGATTGAAGCTGGCTCTGTATCAGGTTAGGCACATCCAGGACCTGCTCGATCCGGGAGTAGGTCTTCAACTCGGGAAGCGACGTGGCATGGCCATTCTGCGAAGCAGAAAATCCCATTCCTTTTCTCCTTTGGGTGATTGGATGCGTGCGCCCACACGACCAGAATCAGGGCGCAAAAAGGGGCCAGAAACTGAGGGTAATTGAAAAGATGACCGGAGACGCTAATTGAGGCATACGTCAGTAAACCTCAATTATACACACGCGAAAACACTTGTCAAGCACAAATCGACGCAAATTGCAAGTGATAAAAAGCGGTTGGCCGGTTTCAACAATCAGGCGCCTATCAATGGTAGTTCCGAAAGTCCCTAACCAAGGAAAGACTTGGAGAACCCGCCAGCGGAGTAGTCGGCGGCGATGCGGCTGCCCAGCCCCTTGACAGACAAATCGCATAGCATCAGGATTGGCTGTACCTTCCTGATCAGGTAGTTTGTTGCAAGTCTTCTTTGAATTCAAACCGCGGCAGCGCTGGGCGACGGTGGCATGACCTCCACCGGCTTGGCTATCCTGGCCTCCGGCTTCATTCTTATTGCTCTAGCAGTAGTACCCGAACTTGGCCGTCGAAGGGTGCATTACGCTTGGGCTATCGTGATTTTAGCCTCCGCAATGCGGCTGAGCAGTTCGGCGGTACGTACCTCCTTCACCATTCTGGTGCCCAGGCTTGTGGAGGCTTTCGGGTGGAGTTACGGCGCCATCGGGGTTGCTCTGGCTCTTCAGTGGGTTTTCTCCGGGTTGTTCGGCCCGGCCGCGGGCTGGCTGGGAGACCGCTAC
The DNA here is from genome assembly GCA_965261795.1 of Dehalococcoidia bacterium. Lineage (GTDB taxonomy): Bacteria > Chloroflexota > Dehalococcoidia > Lucifugimonadales > UBA3495 > CBDCFV01. The sequence continues at coordinate 1,400,612 of OZ253476.1, read as the reverse complement.
GGAGTCCGACGCACCCTGGCGTTGGGCGGAGTTTTGTTTATCCTGTTCATGGTCCTCACTGGGCGCATGACCCACTTGTGGGAATTGTACCTGTGGTATGGCGTATTGCTCAGCGCGTCGTTGGCCATTTTCCAAGTACCGCTCATGGCGGCGGTAAGCATGTGGTTCCAACGGCATTTGGGCGTCGGGATGGGGTTGTTGCAAGCGTCCCAAGGTTTGGGCCCCGTCGTGTTTGTTCCCATGGTGTTGTTCATTATCGCCCAGTTCGGCCACGGTGTTGAGGGTATCCGGGCGGCGTTCTGGGTGACGGGAGTAGGCGGCGGCTTAATCTTATTATTGTTGATCCGGCCTTTCCACAGCGAACCGGCGGCCATTGGCTTGCGGCCATTAGGAGCTTCCGGAGACGAGCCAATACGGCGCACCCAGCAAGGGCCGGTGGCCAAGCTGAGGACCGATACGTTCCTGCGGCAAGCCAAGAAGACCAGCGCCTTCTGGAACCTCATCGGAATTCATTTTTGGGGATGCGCCGGACACGCCATAATCATGGTGTTCCTGGTCGCCATCGCCGAAGACCGGGGACTGGACAGAGGCCCCGCAGCCGCTGCTTTCGTCATCATGTCGGTGCTCAGCACCACCAGCAGGTTTGCCGTACCCGTCATCGCCGATTATATGGGCAGCAAAGGAGCGATGGGGGTCTGTTTTTTCCTGCAATCCGCTCCGATAGTCATCCTCTTCTTTGCCCACGATCCGTGGATGTTTTATTTGTTCAGCGTCCTTTTCGGCATAGGATTCGGCGGGGAGATGAGCGCCTTTCCGATTATTAACCGCCAATATTACGGGAACGCTCCCATCGGCACCGCATATGGATGGCAGATGATGGGAGCCGGTACGGGCATGGCGGTAGGGGCCCTGGTTGGAGGGTGGCTGAGAAACTGGACAGGCGACTTCGACGCGACCATTTTGCTGTCCCTGTTTTTGAGCACAATTGGGGTCGTATCGATTCTGGTGCTGCCAACTACCTCCAGGCACTTGATGCCTCACTGGGAACAGGGGTTACCGCAGGAAGCCAGGGCCGCAACAGGCTAACAGAAGTAGCTGGGGAGTATCGCATTCGTATGCGGGTTTGCGTGTGAGATTACGATTCAGTGCGACGCTTTCTACTATCTGCTAAACTCAAGCATCAATGAATTGACGTTGATTGCAGGAGGACCGGCAATGCTGGACTTGATAATCAGAGGCGGACAAGTGATAACTCCTTGGGGAGTTGGAGACTGGGACATCGCCATCCAAGGAGAGAAAATTGTAGCCATTGCGGCGCCGGGAGCTATCACCGACGATGTGGGGCGTATAATCGACGCCAGCGGCAAGATCGTAGCTCCGGGCGGAATAGAGCCTCATGCTCACATTGCGGCCCCAATCATGGGCCAAGGGAACCTTACCACGGCTCCGCCGGAGCAGGTAACCAGGGCCGCTCTCTTTGGCGGCACTACTACTTTGCTGGATTTCGCCATCCAATATCCCGGTATAGACCTCAGCCAAGCGGTCCAAGAACGCACGGATGTGTGGTCAGGCAACTCCTATGCCGATTATGCCCATCACTTGATGATGCTTGGAGAGATTCCCGCCAACGTTCTCGGACAACTACCGGAGTTCGTGCAGGACGGGTTCGCTACTGTCAAAATTTTCACGACCAACATCCGGCCTCCCGCCATGTCCGGCGAGCCGCGAATGGTTGGCACGGGACATTTGCATGACCTCATGGAGCAAATCCAACGGCTGGGGGCCATGCTGCTGGTCCACTCGGAAGACGACGACATGGTGCAGCACATGTACCGCAAGTTGGCCGAAGAGGAGCGGACCGAGTGGTGGAACATGCCCTTGGTGCACAGCAACGAGTCGGAAGACGTTTCGTTCCGGCGGGTGTTGCGAGTGGCGGAGTGGACAGGATCGCCGGTGTACTTCGTTCACGTAAGCGCCCGGCAGGGGGTGAACGCCATTGGAGAGGCCCGTTCCAAAGGTATGCCGGTCTATGGGGAAACGTTGCACAACTACTGTTGCTTCAACCAGGACAACTACCGCGAAGAGAACGGGATGAAGTACCATACCTACCCGTCGTTGAAGTCGGAGGAAGACCGCCAGGCTTTGTGGAATGGCCTAATCCAAGGAGGCTTGCACACAATGGCCACCGACGAATACTGCACCTCCTGGGACATAAAGATTTCAGGCCGTACGATCTCGGACGTCACCGGAGGGCATAACGGCGCAGAGACCAGGGTAGGCATCACCTATAGCGAAGGCGTCTCTAAGCAGGGGATGTCCTTGCAACAGTTCGCAGATGTTACGTCCACCAACGCGGCCAAAATCATGGGCTTGTATCCCCGCAAAGGTATCATCGCCCCGGGCAGCGATGCTGACATAGTGTTGATAGATCCTTCTATAAAGAGGAAGCTGACGAGCAACGACTTCCATATCACCGACTACAGCATTTGGGACGGTTTCGACATTGAAGGTTGGCCCGTAATGACCATCATCAGGGGCGCCGTGGCAGTGGAAGACGGCGAACTCAAAGTCGGCTTGGGCACCGGACGGTTTGTTCAGCGGAAAGTGGACTCACAGGTGGCCAACCGCCCGATGTAATAGCGAAGTAAGGGAGAAATTGACCGAGACGCGGGTGAAATTTCAGGAGAAAGGACCCCTACGGCCTCGGAGTAGAATTAATGCCCCGTTAGATGCTAACGGGGCATTATCGGGGAATTAACTACCCATCACCCCGTGGCGTTCCAGGATGCGGGCCAGTTCCGCGATACCGTCGGACACGGTGTCCGCGGAAGGGTGCCCGAAGCACAGCCTCGCCATATTGGCCCCGCGTCCCTCCGGCGAGAACAGGGTGCCGTTATAGTACCCAACCCCCTCGCTGAATACCCGGTCTTGCAATGCGGCAAGGTCAACTTCGTCGGGCATCGTCAGCCAGACGTATAGTCCACCCTCCGGATGGCTCCATGTTGCGGCGTCACCGAAATTCTCCCCCAAAGACGCCAGCATGGCATCGCGTTTGACACGGAGCGAGTCGTTCTGGTCGTCGATGTGCTGGTACATGTCCTTCTTGAGGTATTGCTCAATGGTCAACGCCGCGAATTCGTTGGCGCCGCTGGGCGACTTGAAGCTCATTGCCCGCTCCATCACCTGGTTGGGTGCGACCAAGTAGCCCATTCGCATTCCCGGAGCCACTATTTTGGAAAACGACCCGGTGTATACGACGCTGCCGGTATCGTCCAACGAATGGAAGGAGGTGACGTCTTCCCCTTCGAATCGTAGGTCCACGTAGCAATCGTCCTCGAAGACCGGTATCTCCGCCGCTTGGGCAATTTCCAGGACCCGTTGCCGGCGCTCCAAGGTCATGGTGAAACCCAACGGGTTTTGGAAAGTTGGAATCGTGTACAGGAACTTGACTCTTTTACCTTGGCCTCGCACCCGCTTTATGGTGTCTGCTAGCTCGTCCGGGATGATTCCTTGCTCGTCGCACTTGACGCCGACGACCTCGGCCCGGTAGCGGCGCATCTGGCGCAGCGTGCCAAGGTAAACGTACTCCTCGGTGAGCAGCACGTGTCCCGGGTCAGTCATGGCCTGGATCATCATTCCGATGGCTTCCCCCGAACCGGCGGTAAGAACTATGTCGTCGGCGCTAACCTTCATGTTACGGTCGCGCGCTAACTTGTCGGCCAGAAACTCCCGCAACGCAGGCAGGCCGGCTGGGTGGGGGTAATAGGAAAGGTCGCAGCCCTCCCGGTCCATCGCTTCCCGTACCGCGTCTACAAGTCCGTCCAAGGGCATGGTTTCCGGAGAGGGATAAGCTACCGCGAAGTCGTATTTCGCTTTTTGATTAGGCGCCCTGCCGGTGACGGGGACATTCTCAGCGAACAGACTTTCGTAGCTGAAGGATGGAGAGGCCATATCCTTTACCTCCAAGCCGATGACGGCCATGCGTTACTACAGGAGTTGGTCATCCGTAATATATTAATGAGAGCATCCGAACCGGCCCTTCGTTAACACTGTTTAATGGAGTCCTTCATCGGAGAAAAACGGGCCGTCCGCGTTAACCTCATGCGTGCCTACTATCCGGTCGGTATTAAGCAGGATCGCTCTGTACCACAACACCAGGATTGCGGCGTTGATACGTTCTTGAGGGAACCTGATTCTTCTGCCGTGCTTCTTGGCCAGCCACCCGCTATATCCGATGCCGAAGAACTGCTCAAAAAACGGAGTAGGCTCAGCTTCTGTAGCTGCCTCTTCCAAGAGATCTGAAGGAACTTCGGAACACAGGATTTCCGGGTTGTCCGCCGCGAACTGGAGGTAATAGGCCTCCTTGGCTGAGTCCATAACCTTGTTCTAACCCCCGACGATTGGGTTCAATTGGAATTAAGAAAACGTGTACTGATTCTAAACAAACCCCAGCCAGGCATCACCACTTAGCGCGCGATGTCCGGCTGGTTTTGTTGCCGCCTTTACTGACGGAAGGAAGGTCCAGCTAGATTATAGGTTCAACTGGGGAACCATGTACTGGGCCTGCTTGTTGTATATCTGGATCCGGCTGCGCTGCGTGTCCACCACCAACAAACGGTTATTGTCAGCGTCGTACTCGACCGCAGTGGGCTGGGCAAATACCCATTCGGGCTCGGTGGTGCGTACTTCCCGCCGCCGCTTGGCGTAGTCGGCGTTAGCATCCACCGTAATCTGGCCCCAGTGAGACAGTACTTGAGCGTCTCCAGCTAAGCTGGTGATATACCTGCCGCCCTTCTCGAATATATGGACCTTGCCGGCCTCCCAGCCGTTGTTGGTCCAGTCACAGATGTAAACGTCTCCCTCGGGGTCTACGGTCACGTCGACCGGGTGATTGATCTGTCCCGGGCCTGTCCCTTGGCTGCCGAAATGCGTCACATAGTCGCCGTCGGCTGTGAACTTCTGGACCCGGTGGTTTTTGAAGTCACAGACGTAGACACAACCTTCATGGTCGACTGCGATGCCCCAAGGGGAGTCGAACTGGCCGGGTTCGCTGCCATGGCTGCCCCAACTGGCCAGTAACTGACCGTCCCGAGTGAACTTTTTGACTTGGTGGCTGCGGCCATCGGTCATGTACAGATTCTCGTCCTTGTCCAAGACCATACTAGCAGAGCCGTTAGGACCTGGGTCATTCGCGGCGACCGTTGACCAACTGCTCTGGTACTTACCCTCGGCATCGAACACGGTTACACGATTCAGCCATTCGTCCAGGACGTAAACTTTTTGCTGGCTGTCAATAACCATACTGGAGCCCCAGATGTACTCGCCGTTGGCGTCGCCGTACTTACTGAATTCGCCCAGGAATTCTTCTTCCTTGGGCTGCGATCCCAGCTTGACGATACCGACGCGTGCGCCGTACCCAACACGGTTCCAAGGCACATTGCTGACGCCTTCGCTACCGCGATTTAGCACATACATCACTTCATCTTTGCCCTTGGCCACCGCCACGGGGTTGCTGAATCCCATGCCGGTCAAGGCGCCACGACCTACAGAGTGGCTATAATCGTAGGTCCGTCCCGCTACAGTTTCAGTTAGCATCCGTATTCCTCCTTGTGATTACCGCCGAACACACAGAGAACGCTGAGTTTTTTGTTATCAGGACCACCTGGTAAACTCTGCGCTCTCCGCGTTCTCGACGGCTAATTAAGTACGCGGTCTAGGCGATGAAAGACAGTTTCTCGAACGATCCTTCAACAATGGGCTTGGCGTCGAGACCCATCCAGTCTTCCAGCAAAGTGGAGTACAGGCCACGGAAGTCGTGATTCGGGACCACGTCGCCCTGTTCCAAATCCTGGGAAGCGAGGGACGGGAACTCACTGTATTGACCGCCCTTCACCGGGTCACCGACGACGAAGGCTACTCCGCCGGCGCCGTGGTCCGTGCCGGAGCCGTTGTCGTGGACACGCCGACCAAACTCGGTGAACATAAGCATGACGACGTTATCGGCTACGTTGTTCTCCCGCAGGTCCTCGAAGAAGCAGGAGACAGCCTCGGAGACGTCTTTCCACAGCTTGTCGTGCATTCCAAACTGGTTGGAGTGGCTGTCAAAGCTACCGTGGTCGCAATACAGGACGCGGGTGCCCAGGTTGGCTTGGTGAATCTGGGAAACGCCCCGTAGCTTGGCCGCGATGGTAGTGTCCGGGTACTCGACAGAGGAAGTGTAGGTCCTGGGGGCTTCCTTCAAGATGTGAGCGCCCTGAAGGGTGTCCAAACCAGTCTGGCCCATGTAGTCCATAACGGAGCTGGAACCCATGACCGGGGAATACAGCCGGGAGAAGCGGCCCAGGATCTTCTCGCGTTGCTGTTGTTCGGAGATGCCGGGGAGCAGCCCGTAAGACTCTAGGTCATCGACGCAGGCTACCGGCACGCCAGGCATGGCCAGCGCACGGAACAAGGAAGGACCGAAGCTGACGGTGGTCAGGACGTTTTCCTTGTTGGGGTCGATGTCGCGGGTGGCGCGACCCAGCCAGCCCTCGGTACCCAGCTTGTCGGGCTCGCAAGTGTGCCAGATGTCCATAGACCGGAAGTGAGACCGCGGGGAATCGGGGTAACCGACACCGTGGATGATACCCAGCGCACCCTGTTCATAAAGGGCCTTCATGGGACCCATTTCGGGGTGCAACGCAGTCTTGTCGTCCAAGCGGAGCTCCCTGCCCTCGGGAATGCCCACTGCCGGGCGATTGTCCCGGTACAACGGGTTGGAGTAGGGGATCACCGTGTTCAGGTAGTCGTTGCCGCCGGTGAGCTGCAACACCACCAAAACCGGATCTTTGTGAGAACTGGTCATTTCTACTTCTCCTTCTTTATCGTTGGCAACGGGTTGGCTGTCGGTTGCCGACGGAGGGTTTTCCCCGCCTGCCGGCAACCGCCCTTTAGTCAATGTGTCGCTTAGGCGTACTGATACTCACGCAGGGAAACGATGAGCTGCAACAACTCGGAGACACGCTGGCTGGAGACCCGGAGGTCTTCCTCGGTGTCCCACTTGTACTCGCCCTTCTCGTTGGCCAAATCGGTGAGCTCGGCCTTGCTTTCGGGGGCAACTTCCAAGGGCCCCAACAGGTCCAAGCAGCCATCTACCATTTGCTCACCGGTCGTCACGCTCTGGTCTCGGAGACGGGTAACGATTGCTTGGATTCCCGGCCGGCCTACATCGCCAACCAGATCAGCGACGAAGTTGACGCGCCGCATCAAGGAACCGCTGTTGATCCACTCTACCCCGGTGTGCCAACCTTCCACGCTGGGAGGATTGAGCAGGTCCTGGCCCATGTAGGAGGGCTGCCGGGAAAGGTCGCCGATGCCGGGGGCCGGGAACTCGGAGCCGCCGACCATCTTCAAAGTGCCGATCACTACCTCGGTGGGGTTCTTCAACCGGGCGAAGCGGGCTTCTTTGAAGAAGTCAGAGTTGAAGAGCACACGCAGGACGGACCTCATGTCGTAGTTGGAATCGATGAAAGCATCGGCCAACGCATCAATGGCGTCCTGGTCTCTGGGCGGGGTCACGGGCCACGCCGGGACCTGAGCCTCGTCAGCGACGAAGAAGTTGTACAGGTGGCGGGCAATGAAGTTCGCGGTAGCGGGCTGCTGGCAGATGATTTCGATGATGTCCTGACCGTCGAAGTTGCCGGTTTCGCCCAAGAAGGTCTTCTCACCTTCGTCGTGGTCGTCAGCCTTATACTCGAAGAACCAGTCGAACCGTCCAAGGGGGCCGCGGGGGAGCTTGGGCCGGATGGTCCAGCCGGTGAAGGACCGGGAACATTCGCGAACGTCGACCTCGGTGTAGCTGCCAACGCCCAAACTGAAGAGCTCCAGCAACTCACGACCCCAGTTCTCATTCACAGCGTCGCGGTGGTTATCGCAGTTGTCCAGCCAGTAGATCATGGCCGGGTCCTTGGCCATCTCTATCAAGAGGTCTTTATAGCTGCTCATTCCGAACTTGCGGAACTTGACGATCATGTCCATCACGTCGTCGTAGTGGTCAACCTTGGAAACGCCGGTAGCGAAAATCTGGTGCCAGAACAGCGCCATCTTCTCTTCCAGAGGCCGCTTGGTGTTGAGCATGTCGTGTACCCATTCACCGGCGCCCATGCCCGGCAAAGTGCCCGGCCGCCAAGTCCAAGGGTGATACCGCATCATTTCGATCCGGTCCATCTCAGGCTGGTCATCGGGGTTGAGAAGCTCTTCCACCGTAGCCTCGTAGCCCTTGGCTGCTCTGGCTTCCAGCTCCTCACGGTTCGCACCGAACCCTGCCCGGCGCATAAGGTGTGCCATTAAAGCAATATCCTGTTCACCCATACCGTCCTAACTCCTATATTAAATTTGAGAGCAGGTTGATTATAAGATAATACTTGCCCTTAAAGAAGGGCACCACGGAAATAGTATCCCCCTGGGCAACGCTTGTCAACAAGGAAGGGGGGCGAAATTCGTAATCCGATCTTATCCCATCCGCAGCCTGGGGTCCAAAACGTCCCGCAAGGCGTCCCCCAGAAAGTTGACCGCAAACACCACCGAAGATATCGCCACGCCGGGCACTATAGCCAGCCACGGGGCGCGGTCGAAGTTACCCGCCCCAGCCTCGCTCAGCATCCCGCCCCACGATGGGACATTGGGCGGGACTCCGACACCCAGGAAGCTGAGGGAGGACTCCACGATGATGGCAAGGCCGAGGGTAATAGTAAACAAAATGATGAAGATGGCCATGCAATTTGGCGCCAAGTGCTTCATTACTATGCGCCAACTGTCGGCGCCAATCGCGCGGGCCGCCAGCACGTAGTCCATTTCTTTAATTGCCATCGCCTGCGCCCGCGCGGTGCGCACCGATCCAGGGGTCAACACGAATACAAGGGCAAGAATCACGTTAAACACCGACGACCCTAGGACGGCAACGATAGTGAGGCCTAAGATGATAGCCGGGAAAGCGAGGAAGGCGTCGACCACTCGTTGCACCAGAAGGTCGAACATTCCTCCCAAGTAGGCACTCACGATTCCCAGCAGGGCACCCAAGGAGATTCCGATGGTCACACTGGCTAAACCCACACCCAAGGACACACGGCTGCCAAAGATCAGCCTGCTCAGCACGTCGCGCCCTACCGAGTCACCTCCTAAAAGGCGCTCAGAACTGGGTGGGGCAAATACATGGTCAGCGTTCAGCTTCCGGGCGTCGTGGGGTGAAATCAATGGCGCCGCAATGGCGACGATTATGAACAACAGCAATGCTGCGCCGCCGATTGCTCCCAGCGGCTTTCGCCTGCCAAATTCGACTACCCCTTGCAGCGCGGCGAAGGGACCACGGGATATCCTTTGAGGGACCGCTGATCTGGCGTTAGCCTCCACGTTATCAACCACTCTCCGTTTTCAAGGATAGTCAGGCGTAACGCACCCTTGGATTCAACCAGCCGTAGCAAAGGTCGGTGACAAGGTTGACAATCAACACCAAGCATGCGGTGACCAGAATGATGCTCTGCACAAAGTCCAGATCCCGGCGTAGCACGCTCTCTATAAGGAGGCGTCCCACCCCAGGCACCAAGAAGATGACCTCGATTATTACTGCACCGCCGATGAGACGGCTGAACTGCCAAGCGGAAACGGTGATAACCGGCAAGAAGGCGTTCTTCAAAGCATGGCGGAAGACTACAATCATCTCCACCAGTCCCTTGGACCGGGCGGTCCTGATATAGTCCTCCCTTAACACTTCCAGCATCGACGAACGTGTGACCCGGGCGGTGAAGGCCATATTATTAAAGGCCAGAGCCAAGGCCGGGAATATTATCTGTTGCAGGTTGTTCCAAGGGTTCTCCCACAGATCGGCATATCCTAATGGTGGCAGGTAATCGAAGAAGCGGGCCAGCACGAACACTATCAGGATACCGACCCAGAAAGTCGGCATTGCCACACCGGAGATGGTGATTGCCTTGGACACGTAGTCAAACCAAGTGTCCTGGCGCACAGCGGACAGGACGCCCAAGGGCACCGCGACGATGAAGGACATCACCACCGCCATTACCGCCAATTGGGCGGTTACGGGAATACGTTCCTTCAACTCGTCCGCGACGGTCAGGTTGTGATAGAAAAAGGATGCGCCGAAGTCCAGTTTGATGACCCGCCATACCCAGTGCAGGTACTGTTGGAAGAGAGGCCTGTCCAGTCCCAGCCTGTGCTTTACTTCGTCGTATTCCTCTTGAGTATAGCTGCCCTCACCCTGGTCTCCCACAAGCACCAACAATGCGGGGTCTCCTGGAATCACCCGCATTACGCCGAATATAACCAAAGATACCAACAAAAGGGTTGGTATAAAGAGGAGCAGCCGTTTCAGCGCGTATACCGTCATCTCTTAACCCGTGCCTGAAAGTTGGCGGCCAGTGTTGATCACCAGCCGCCAATCGCTTATTCCTGCTCGATCCAGATGTGATCCTGCCCCATGGCCTGGTGAATGGTGCCGTCGGGTGGGTAATAGTTCTTGACCCGCTTATTGAGCATCATCCCCTCGGCCTTGAACCAGGAAATCGGGAACCAACTGCCAATCTCATCCCGCAGGATGTCCTCCACCTCGAGAATCATTTCGCCCCGCTTGGTTTGGTCGGTTTCCTTCTTCTGGGTATGGAAGATATCTACGATGCGCTCGTTCTCCCAAAGCATCTGGTTCCGGGGGCCGCCGGGCATATAGCAACAGGTCAGCATTTCGTCCGGGTCGTTTATGCTGAGGCCGTGGCCGAACATCGCCAGATTGTACTTCCCGGAGGCGAGATTGCCGGCGTTGGTTGCGCCGTCGATGGGTTTCAGTTCCGCCCGGATGCCGACTTTCGCAAAGTCTTCTTGCAGACTCAACATCCATTCGTTCAATCCTGGCTGGCCCTCCAGCGTAGTGTCGATCCCGTTGGGAAAGCCGGCATCGGCCAGCAACTGCTTGGCCAATTCTATGTCCGCCGGGTCCTTCACAACGTCGTCCCGGCCGATATAGTCAATGACAAGTTCTCCGTTGCCATCCACATAACGGAAGCCGTTCCAAGTTGCCCACTCATCTTTAGGGGATGAAAAGAAGGTGTTGGGCGGGAAGGGAATGCCCGGCACCCCTTCTCCGAGAGCCACGACGTCAATAGCCTTCTTGCGGTCGATGGCGATGTAAACCGCCTGCCGTACCCGCTTGTCGGTGAAGGGTTCGCGCGTGTGATTGATATTGAGGCTCCTGGGTATGGGCGGCGAAGGATGCCACACTCCATTATCACCCATTGCATCTACGAGGGCGCGGAAGTCCTTCAGTGAAAGTCCGCAAGAGACGGTCTTGAAGCATTTCATAAGCTGGCCGGTCTCGAAACCGCCGATGACGCGTCCGACGTCGGTCATAACGAAAACATGGACCCTGTCGACGAAGGGGCGTCCTTCTTTCCAGTAGTTTTCATTCTTGACAGCAGAGGCGCTTTCACCGCGGTTCCAGGACTCAAAGATGAATGGGCCGCTGGCCACCAGGTTCTCAGGTTCGTCGAAGTAATTGTCCGGATCGGAACTGTTGGCCAATACGTGTTCCGGCATGATGGCAGTGTAGCCGATGGCCATGAACTCCATGAATGCGGCCGGATCGGGGAACTGGAAGTTGATCACCAGAGTCTCAGAATCTGGAGTTTCCATGTTTTCAATGTAGTTCCGGAAGACACCCACCCTGGGTCTGGGTTTTCCTTCTTCCATCATACGGTTGATGCTGTACTTGGCATCCTGAGAAGTTACCGGCATACCATCCTGCCACTTGGCCTTGGGGTGCATTCTGAAGGTGACGCTAAGACCGTCTTCGGCTGTCTCCCAATTAAGGCAGAGATCACAGATAATGACGCTGGTGTTGACCGGGTCCTTCTCCACCAGGCTGTCGAATATGACGGAAGCCCACGAGCCTTCAGGATTGCAGCACCCTTGGTGAGCGTCCCAGTGTCGGAGGTCGCGGTTGACGTTCATGGTGAGGTCGCCGCCATACTGCCCTAGGGAAACCCAATCGGGCACATAGTCGGCCTCCACGCCACTGGCCGCCGGAGCCGCCGTGGCCGCAGCGGCCACCGGGGTGGACGTTAACGTTATCACTGCGACATCTTTCTCGGGTTCCATTGCCTCGACCTTGGTTGCCTCGGGTTTGGCGTCAGACGACATGGCTTCCTTGACCGGCGCTTCCGTAGCTGCAGGAGCTACTGGCGCGTCCGAACCTCCGCATGCCGCGACGGCCGCTAGAAGAAATATCGCTGAAACCATAATCAACAACTTAGGCGTCCACCTTTGGTTGGGCATGTATTTGCCTCCAGAGCGGGAAATTCCAAGGGGATACCGCCCCCAATGGCGACCAATTCTAGTGACGACACATAAGCATGTCAACGGCATTGCATACTATTTCACAATCGATTAATTGACACTACACGATGCATTGCAGGCCTCGGTCAACCCATGTGCCGCGGCAGTTTAAGTTATGCGGCGTAGCGTAGTTGGATACTATCGCCGCGCGACCTCCTGTTGGGTTTGCGACAACCCTGATATCGCTGACACCAGCAATGCAACGGCCCCCGGCAAATAAAATATACCCACCGAGAACATGGCCAAAGCGCAAAACCCGAAGGTAAGCACTGTTGCCGTCAACAGTATCGCCTTCCGCGCCGCCCGGCCGGGTTTAGTGAACACGACTCCAAGCAACGCGAATCCTGTCAGCAGCACGGGAACCAGGATCATCGGAATTATTTCCAACCCGTTGACTTCCACGAGGGTAGCGGAAGTGGATGTGGTAGTGTTGGTGATGACAGGGGGTTGTCCTTGCGCAACAGCCGTAGTTATTTGGCCCGCGTAGACAGGTACAAACAGTAGATAGACGACCGCTGCCCAAGCCAGGCTGTGGGCAAGGATGGCGGCGACCTGTGTAGCCGGATTAATCATCAAGTTAATGACCCATGTCGAAGATGGTTTGCATGATTATACCCACAGCGGTCGGGGCAACTCCGCCTCTTGGGGTAACTTATCGCCTTAAAGACAGACTCCTTGATAGCCGTTGTTCCCCAGCGTATTATGACTCCGGCCACCCTTCGACCGGCAGCGGTCTCAAATGGGCCGGGTGGCCGGGGAAATTCCTAGTCGGCAGGAGGATTGCATTGAGCACTTCCGTACAGGGTCAAGTTTGTAAAGTGGTCCACGGGACCCAGGACCCAAGCACTACTCCCCAGACTCGCGGGATGGTGCGCAAGCCCGGCATAGACAGCAATACCGTGGGCGCTGAAAAAATCTGGTTGGGCCACGTAACCTGCGCCCCCAACACGTTGGGGCCACCCCATCATCACGGGGAAGCGGAGACGGCGGCTTACGTAGTCACCGGGCACATTCGAGTCTACTTCGGCGAGGACTTCAAAGAGTACGTTGACGCGGCTCCGGGGGACTTTATCTTTGTTCCCGCTCACATGCCGCACATTGAGGGCAACGTTACCGACGAGCCTGCGGAAGCGATTCTCTCAAGGGGCCCAGACAACATCGTCATTAACCTGGACGAGTAAACGAGTATCCCTAGACAATTCATTCGCCATCGCAACTCTAGCGAGGAGGGACAATTTGTGAAGGTGGCCCTGCTAACGGCCATCTTCATCCATGTTGGGGGCAACGGTCTTCTGCGCCCTGCGCAGTACTTTCTGGCTGCCGTTGGCCTCTAACTATCGTAATGCCTTTATTAACCGCACACATAAAACGCTTCTACGCCGGGGGCGTGGAGTGAGGGCTTTTACCCGGCTGACGGGTTTGGTAACCGGGGCAACGGGTAAGGCCTTGGCCGCATTGCCGGGGTCCCGCCGCCGGGCGCGCGGTCATCGCACGCGCCCGGCCAAGGCTTTCTACGGTTGGTGGATAGTTACGGCCTCGATGATCATCAATTCCTGCAAGCACGGCACCTTCAACCGCGGGATATCCTTCTACGTTCTGCCCTTGACCAAGGAAATGTCGGTAGGGGTTGCTGCGATTTCCGTGGCCGATGTGCTGGGACGGGTTACGGGAGGAATTGTCGGCCCCTTTATGGGGTACCTGACAGACCGTTTCGGTGCTCGCATTATGCTGATAGCGGGCGGAGTAGCCTCGGGCATCGGTCTGATACTGTTGTCCTTTGTGAACAGTTACCGGGTGTTTTTGTTGGTCTTCGTCGGGCTTATTTCGATGGGATTCAGGACCGGCTATGACAACGCCGCGTCCACAGCCCTGAACCAGTGGTTCCGCCGGAGAAGGGCCTTGGCCATGTCTTTTTCGTCAGTCGGTCAAGGCTTGGGCGGGGTAGCGATAACACCGCTGGTGGGCTTGCTGGTGTTGAAGTTGGGATGGCGCACCGCAGCCAAAGTATCGGGTATCGGCGTTCTGGCGATTGTTCTTCCCTTGGCGATGCTGGTGCGCCGCTCTCCGGAAAGCATGGGCCTGTTGCCCGACGGAGACCGGCCGTCTCCAGGTCCAACCGCACAGCCTGGAAGCTTGAGAGGTCAATCGGCAACCGCAGGCCGCACGCGAATCGGACGAGCAGGAGCCGTCCTGCCGCCGGACCCCGACTTCACCGCGAAGGAAGCGATGTGGACCTGGTCGTACTGGTTTCTGGTGTTGGCGGTGGGCTTTCGCAACACGGTGCATTCAGGGGTTTCCTTTCTGATGGTGCCGATGCTGGTGTGGTTCCTGGAAGGCAGCGGACGGTCGGAGGAGGCCGGGATGACGATAGCCATCCCATTGGTTACGATGCTGGCCTTCTGCACCATCGTGTTCAATCCGTTGATTGGATGGTTGGGGGATTCCTGGTCCAAACTGAAGTTAAGCGCCGTCACTATGGTGTCTGGTGTGCTGGCTTTGCTGGTCCTGATGGACCAAAGCGGGCATATTTGGCAAGCGGCCCTTTTCGTGGTTTTGCTGGCATTTTCCGAGAGCTCCAATGCCTTGGCTTGGGCCATACTGGGCGATTTCTTTGGCCGCCGCAGCTTTGCCACACTGCGGGGATGGCAACACCTGCCTGACCAGTTTATGTCTGCCGCTACCCCTTGGTGGATGGGGTTTATTTTCGACCACAGCGGAAGCTACGTTTGGGCCTTGATTCCGTTGGCCGCGCTGTACGGCTTGGCGGGTATCATGTTCTTGATCATACCCGTGCCCACACCGCCGGTTAGATCATTGGCCGCTACTTGACCTGATCGATCGCCTTGGCCATGCCGTCCATCGCCCCTTCCAGGACCCAATCGTCGAGACAGTAAGATATGCGGAAGTAGCCGGGCGTTCCGAAACCCCTTCCGGGAACCGCCAGCACTAAATGCTCCTGCAGCGCGTTCACGAACTCGGTGTCGTCCTCTACCGGTGATTTGGGGAACAGGTAGAAGGCGCCCTGCGGCTTGGTCACCGAGTAGCCCATTTCCGTCAGTTGAGTATGGAGAAAGTCGCGCTTACGTTGGTAATCGGCCACATCAACGCTGACGCCCTGCAACGCTCGAACAACGTGCTGCATCAACGCCGGGGCGTTGACGAACCCGAGGATGCGGTTGCAAAAGGTCAAGCCGGCGATGAGTTCTTCCCTGCCGGCGTAGTGTGGGTTGACCGCCACATACCCGATGCGCTCTCCGGGCAAGGCAAGGTCCTTGGCATGAGAGTTCACTACGATGGTCTGCTCGTAGTGGGGAAATACTTGAGGGTAGGTCAGGCCATCGTAGATTATACGGCGGTACGGCTCGTCACTGATGATGAAAATCTCGATGCCGTGTTCCCGCTGCTTTCTGTCTAACAAGTCTCCCAAAGCTTGCAGGCACTCGGATGAGTAGATGACTCCCGACGGGTTATTGGGGGAGTTCAGAATCAGGGCGCGGGTTCGCGGCGTGATAGCGGCCTCGATAGCCGAGAGGTCCGGCTGGAAGTCTTCATCAGTTGGTACGACGACGGCAACGCCGTTGTGATTATCGACGTAATACCCATACTCCACAAAGTAAGGTGATAGAAGAAGCACTTCTTGCCCTGGGTTCAGGATGGTCTTCAAGACGACGTTGATGGCCGCCGCCGCGCCGCAGGTCATTACGATGTCGTTAGCGGAAAAGGCGATGCCGGTCTCAGCCGTTAAGTCATCAGCCACCGCCTGACGAGTCTCCACATATCCGTTATTGGGCATGTAGCGGTGCATACCCTTGATAGGATTATCCGCCAAGCGGCGCAATTCCTGGTGGAACTCCGGCGGCGGCTCCATCACGGGGTTGCCAAGGGAAAGGTCAAAGACATTCGCATCCCCGTATTGGGCCTTGAGAGTGATACCGGCCTCGAACATCCGGCGGATCCAGCCGCCCTGCTCGACGAAGAGGCTTACTTTGTCTGAAACCGGCATGGCCTTCCTCCTTGCAACGGTGTTTTACACGGCCCTCAGTTTAACGCATACGGCCACGCGGCGGTCGCGGCGTCAAGCACGACACTTTCTTCCTGCTCAACCATTTGGAAGCCCATGCTCTCGCCGAAGTGATAGACCAAGCTATATTGGACGCTGGCGGGGTCCACCATCTTTTCCAGTACGTGGGTTATGGACGTTACCGGCCTGTCGGCTATGCCGCACGGAACGATGTCATCGTAGTAGGACAGGTCCGTGGTCACGTTCAGGGAGAACCCGTGGTAAGCGACGCCCCGGCTTATCTTGACGCCTATGGCGGCAATCTTGGCATTACCTACCCAGACGCCTGTGATGCCCTCCAACGTAGAGGCGGACACACCGAAATCGGCCAGCGTGTCTACGACTACCCTTTCCAACGTCCTGACGTACTTCACCGGCCCTCCCCATCCGCGAAGGTCGACGATGGGGTACGCAACTATCTGGCCCGGGCCGTGGAAGGTAATCTGGCCGCCGCGGTCAGTATCGAACACCGGGACACCCTTCTTTTCCAATACCTCGACGGGCGCCAACAAGTGCTCGGCCCGGCTGAGGCGTCCGCGAGTGTATACCGGAGGATGCTCCAGCAACAACAGGATGTTGGGCCGGACGCCGTCATGCACCTGCACGGCCAAGTCTTTCTGAAGGTCCCAAGCCCGTTGGTACTCCACCGTCCCCAACCGGACTACTTGGCAAAGAGGAGCAACGGGCACGGGCGGCAACTCCGTAGATGGGTGACTCTCGAGCGCGGGCTGGGTGCGATGAATTATTCAGTAAGGTGAGGTCAGTAGATCGATGCGCCAGGCCCAATGGCCTCCAAGCGGGACTTGACCGCTTGCAGGAAGGCTCCCGACTCGGCGCCGTCGTTGATCCGGTGGTCGAAGGACATACAAAGGTTCATCATGGAACGGATGGCGATGGCGTCGTCCCGCACCACGGGCCGCTTCTGAATCGCCTCGGTGGTGAGGATGGCCGCTTGAGGGTAGTTGATGATGGGGTAGGACGTGGTTGAACCCAAGGCGCCGGTGTTGTTCAGGGTGAATGTGCCGCCCTCGACATCCGAGACGGTCAGCTTGTTTTGGCGGGCCCGTTGGACCAGGTCACTCATCACCGAGGCAAGGCCGGCTACACTCAGCCGGTCGGCGTCATGAATCACCGGAACGATCAATCCATGCGGAGCGGCGACGGCGATGCCCAAATTGATCCGCCGTTTCAATATTATCTTGTCTCCACCCCAAGCGGCGTTGAGAGTGGGATGTTCTTTGAGCGACGCGACAACGGCCTTAACGGCAAAGGGCAGGTAGGTCAGGTCAATCCCCTCCCGTTGTTCGAAGTCGGTCCTGATTTGGTTGCGGAGCGCCACAAGGTTGGTTACGTCTACTTCTACTGTGCTCCAAGCGTGGGGGATTTGAGTGACGCTGCGGACCATCGCCTCTGCGATCATCCGGCGGACGGGCGTCAAGGGCACATGCTGCTCGTCGGCTTCCGATGAAGTAGGCGTGGGGGTGATTGGAGCCTGGGCCGCCGCGGGAACTGCGGCGCTGCGAGCGTCCTTGGACTCAGCATAGCGAAGCACGTCCTCTCGGGTAATCCGTCCGCCCAGTCCTGTGCCGGTGACCTGCGACAGATCGAGGTTGTGGTCCCGGGCCAACCGCCTGACCGCAGGCGACAGCCTGGCCGCTCCTCCGGGGGCTTGGTTCGAGGCTACCGCGGCGGGCGTAGGAGTGGGGCCCGGTGTGGTTTGCGGGGCGGCGTCCGGCACCAACGGGGCCATTTCGGAGGCTCCGTCGCCGCCCGTCGGCCCCACAGGTCTTACGTCCTTGACCAAGTAGCCGATGGTGCCAACCGGAGCTGCCTGCTCGGTTGACGCTGAAGCTGCCGGAGTCGCCACGGCCGGCCGTTCACTCTCGACCGCATCGATAGACTCCACCTCGGCGATGGGGGCGCCCATGGGCAAGGTCTCGCCTTCCTGGGCCAGTATCTGCAAGAGAGAGCCATTGACGGGGGACGGCACTTCCATGGTGACTTTGTCGGTAATCACTTCCACCATCGGCTCGAACCGTTCCAGCTTATCGCCAGGCTGTTTCAGCCACTTTCCAATGGTCCCCTCGACCACGGACTCGCCAACATGGGGAAGCTCGACGGTTACGGACAAAGCTGCGCCACCTGTTACTTAATATGCGGCCTGCTTGCGCAGGGCCTGAGCGATTTTTTCGGCGTTGGGCATGTAGGCGTCTTCAAGGTTTTGAGCGAATGGCATCGTAGGCACATCCGGGCCGCACACCCGTGTAACCGGGCCGTCCAAGTATTCAAAGGCCTCGTCGGCGGCCAAGGCCGCTATTTCCGCGCCTACGCCGCCGGTGATGTTGTCCTCGTGGACGATCATCAACTTACCCGTCTTTTTTACAGACTCGAGAACGGTAACCTTGTCGAGAGGTCTGAGGCTGCGAAGGTCTATCACCTCAACGTCGATGCCTTCGGCGGATACTTGTTCTGCCGCTTCCAGACAGTAGTGGAGCATCAGCCCGTAAGTAACGACTGTGATGTTTTCTCCAGGACGTTTAACGTCGGCTACGCCCAAAGGAAGAGTGTAATTCTGCTCAGGCACTTCGCCCCGGACCAGCCGGTAGGTCTTTTTGTGCTCCAGAAAGACCACAGGGCTATTGTCCCGGATGGACGACTTGAGCAGCCCTTTGGCATCGTAAGGAGTACTCGGCGCGATGACCTTCAAGCCCGGGGTATGGAAGAACAGGGCCTCGACGTTTTGCGAATGAAAGAGACCGCCGCGAATCCCGCCGCCGTAAGGGACGCGGATGACCATCGGCACTTGCAGGACGCCGTTGCTGCCATAGCAAGCCCGCGCAGCCTCGCCAACGAGTTGGTTAATAGTAGGCCAGATGAAATCGGAAAACTGCACCTCGGGAATAGGGCGCATACCCTTGAAAGCGCAACCCAACGCGATGCCCATGATGGAAGCTTCCGCGAGGGGCGTGTCGATCACACGGGACTCGCCAAACTCGTCCATGAGTCCCTGGGTAGCCAAAAACACACCGCCCCGTTTACCGACGTCTTCTCCCATGACGAATATGTCGGGATCGCGCCGCATCTCTTCCTGCAACGCTTCGCGGACAGCCTCTATTACGTTCTTTACCGCCAATCCGTCCCCCTACTGGCTGTAGACTGCATGGAACAGCGTCGAGATGTCAGGTAGGTTTGCCGCTTCCGCAGCGTCGGTGGCGTCGTTTATCTCTTGAAGCGCTTGCGCCTTAATCCTTTCCGACTGTTCATGGGAAAGGATTCCTTGGGCGATTAAACTGGCGCCAAAGTTGACCACCGGGTCCATCTGGCGGACGGCTTCCAATTCCTCAGGAGGCCGGTACCGTCTATCGTCATCGTCGGTAGTGTGGGGCATCAACCGTTCCACCTGCATCTCCAGCAACACCGGGCCCTCCCGTCTTGCGTGGTTGATGGCTTCACGGGTAGCCTCGTAGCACCTGACAAAGTCCATTCCGTCCAACGCGAACCCGGGAAAGCCATAGCCGGAGGCACGAGCCGCCAAGTCTTCGGTGGCCATTTGCAGGCGCTGCGGCACCGAGATAGCGTAGTGGTTGTTTTCGCAGATGAAGACGACAGGCAGTTTGTGTACACCGGCAAAGTTCATTGCCTCGTGGGCTTCGCCCTGGCTGGTTGCGCCGTCGCCGAAGTAAGA
The DNA here is from genome assembly GCA_965261795.1 of Dehalococcoidia bacterium. Taxonomy (GTDB): domain Bacteria; phylum Chloroflexota; class Dehalococcoidia; order Lucifugimonadales; family UBA3495; genus CBDCFV01. Next base: position 1,380,489 of record OZ253476.1, on the reverse strand, counting down.
AAACACAACCATTCCGTCACCCTTCATCTTGGACCCCAGGGCGTAACCCACAGCTTGGGTAAGCCCGGCTCCAACCACGTTGGAAATCTGTATGATATTGCGCGGCAGATCGGCGCCTTGAAGGGGGAACTGGCGCCCGTTGCTATACGGCTCACCTTCTTTCCCCATGAACGAGAGCATTACTTGGGTTGGGGTTAGTCCCGCGGCCATCTTGAGGCCCAAGTCCCGGTAATAGGGGAAGAGGAAGCAATTGCCGTCTTTTTGCGCGGCTAGAAGGCTACCCAGTTGGGTCGCTTCGTGGCCCTGACAGGAAGCGGCAATGGGCACTTTGCCCTGCCGGTTCAAGGCCCATATCCGCTCATCGATGGTCCGGACCAGCACCATCTTGGTGTACCACTCGACCAGGTCTCCACGGGTCAAGCCGTCCGGCAGGTTTTCCGGCCCGTCGGCGACCGAAATATCAGCCTCGTCGGCGCTTTCGGAGCTATTGCTTCTTTCCTGAGTCATTTGCTCCCTCGTGTTCAGCGGTACAAACCAGAAGGGGGACGTATGGACGCCCCCTCGCAGGTCCAATCAGTCCGTTTTTGACGCCGGCCCCACACACAACATCCACCCCTGAGCGTGAAGTCTGACAATTATATATCCAGCAACCATGCTCCGCAAACTGCGTTGTTGCGGGGCAGGCAGGATTTTTGATAACGCTCTCATTTCCTCTCGTTTCCTCCCATTTTGCTTCTCTTAGAGAGGTATTGGACTTGATTCCGGGCGGGAAAGCATTATGTCACGCAGGTCTATAATAAAGAATTGCTGCCGGGGTTGGGAAGGAGCAGGGTGTCAATTCTTGTCCGACAGTGGCCCATCCGCTTGACGCCAGCCATCTTTTTTTGACCCCTCCAATTGTCCAGATAGGAATAGGCTTTTGAGGGTGGTTGTAACCGGGAAATTGGTTGTTAAATACTTTGGTTTCGCGTTGACATGGGTTCGCAAAGATTGCTACTTTGCGGCTTTCCAACCTCAGCATACTCCCATAGTGCTGGACGTTCGTTGCTCAGTGACGATGCGTTTCCCCGACTGTGTGTTTCCCCGGCCATTCGCGGAATTCTCGCGTAAACGGCTCAGGCTGGAATTATTTGTTGAACGCAAAATCGAGGGCTTTCGCCGATGACAAACCTATCGACCAGAGAAATTTGGAGGGCGGTGCTGGGTGAGCTTCAGCTTCAGCTACCACGTTCGGCGTTCCAAACTTGGTTGAAGCAGACTGAAGGGGTCGCCCACGACGGACACCGGTTCGTGGTGGAGGCCCCGACCACGTTCGCAGTGGCTTGGCTCGAAAGGCGAATGTATAACGCGATCCAAAAGACTGTTGAGAAAGTAACTCAACAGCCGCTGGAAGTGCATTTCCAGGTCAAGCAGGACCAAAGCCGACAAAACGGCATTGAAGCCCCGATGGACCAGCCGCCGGAAACCGAGCGTTACACGGCGCCGGCCCGTCCGGTGGTTTCATTCAATCCAAAATACACCTTTGATTCTTTTGTGGCCGGTCCATCCAACCAGTTGGCTTACAGTGCGGCCCGGGCAGTGGCCGATGCCCCTGGATCAGGCTACAATCCCTTGTTCCTGTATTCCGGTGTGGGGCTGGGCAAGACCCACCTGCTCCACGCAATCGGCCACGCCGTCCATCCCAGTGGACTGTCGGTCCTGTACGTGACTTCTGAGCAGTTTACCAACGACTTCATAACGTCCATCGCGAATCGAACGACAGAGGCGTTCCGGGATAGGTACCGGAGCGTAAACGTCCTGTTGATGGACGACGTTCAGTTTTTAAGCGGCAAAGAGCAGACCCACGAAAGCTTTTTCCACACCTTCAATGACTTGCACAACTCGGGCAACCAAGTGGTTATTACGTCGGACCGGGCCCCCAAAGCCCTGGCGTTGTTACAGGACAGGATGCGTTCCCGGTTGGAATGGGGGCTGACCGCTGACATACAGCCCCCGGACTTGGAGACCCGTATGGCGATACTGGTTTCAAAGGCGAAACACTTGGGAATACAGTTAGGGGAAAATGTAATCGAGTTAATCGCCAAAAGGATCCAAAAGAATGTACGGGAATTGGAGGGGAGCTTGAACCGGATGGTTGCCCACTCTCAATTGATGAACGTTCCCATAACCATGGAGTCTGCGTCGCATATCCTGGATGCGGTAACGACGGACAAAAGCCGGGACTCCATCGAGCCGATACGGATTCTGGATGCAGTGGCCAGCCATTTCCGGGTAGAGACCTCGTCCCTCATTGCACGGGGCCGGACCCGGAAAATCGCCTTGGCGCGCCAAGTCGCAATGTACCTCCTCATCCATGAATTGGAGATGTCCCCAACCCAGGTAGGACGTTTGTTGGGGGATAGGGACCATGCCACCGTTATTCACGGGGCGGGAAAAATCAACGGGGAGATCAATGAGGACAGCGACCTGCGGCGTGACGTGCTTGCCATTAAGGAAGCCATATTCACGCCGGTCTGAGAGCGTTCCCGCGAAGGGCGTCGTTGATAAACCGCCCAAAATGGTGGATAAGTGTTGACACCAGTGGATAAGCTTTGTGGATCACGGGTAACCACCGCTCAAACAGTTCTTCATTGACCCTTCCAAAGAGTCCACTGCGGCCGGTCCCTGCCGGTTGTAATTGAAAGCAGTTAGGGCACAGAGAGGCTGCGTCCGGGATAGCACGGCCCGTCCTGCTAAGGCTGCCCCACTGCCCCGAGTTACACCCATAATTGTTCCTTGAGTGCTTTTCCCGCGTGTAATTAGCGTACAATAGGGCTTGCCCGTGGTTGATAGCGGCAAGGAACGCCTTGGGGCAACTGCTCTTTGCCCCCACTGGCAAGTGTACGAAGAACATTCGGCTAAAACAGCTTGGTTGCATGAAACTTCACGTAATAGTCAAGACCCACGAATTGGCCCTTAAGGGTAAGAACCGCCCGTGGTTCATGCGCCGGTTGGTGGAGAACCTGCGGACGGCCACCAAAGGCACGGGCGTCGAGCGGGTGTGGCAAGGGCAGATGATCATCGGCCTTACTCTCGCCCACGAGGATGCTTGGCCGGTGGTGAGGGAGCGGGTACGGGACTGTATGGGCATAGCCAAGTACTTCAAGAGCTATGCGGTGCAGCCCGACCTCGATTTGGTGAGGGATGCGCTGCCCGGACTGTTGGAGGGACGCAAGTTCGAGTCTTTCCGAATCACCGCAAACCGGGCGGACAAGCGGTTTCCGGTTACCTCGGACCAGATTTGCCGCGACATAGGCCAGTACGTTAAAGACATGACGGGTGCCAGGGTTGATTTGACCCGCCCGGACTTCCAGATTTACTTGGACGTGCTGCCTCAAGAAATACTGATTTATTTTGACGAGATAAAGGGCTACGGCGGTCTGCCGGTAGGTGTCAGCGGCTTGGTGACGGCCATGCTTTCGGGAGGGATCGATTCCCCGGTGGCGGCGTGGCAACTGATGAAGCGCGGCTGCCGGGTGCAGTTTGTCCACTTCCACAGCTACCCGCTGGTGGACATGTCCTCGATTGAAAAGGCCATGGACTTGGCCCAATTTCTTACCCGTTACCAGTACCGCTCGGTCTTGAATTTGGCGCCGCTGGGTGAAATTCAAAAGCAGATCATTCTGTCCACACCTCCTGCCTATCGGATAATCCTGTACCGGCGGTTTATGATGCGGATTACCGAAGAGCTGGCCCACCGTAGCAAGGCCAAGGCGATTGTAACCGGCGAAAGCTGCGGACAGGTCAGTTCGCAGACGCTGGACAACATGGCCGTGATAGGCGACGCCGTTAAAATGCCGGTGTTCCGCCCATTGGTAGGGGCCAATAAAGAGGAGATAATCAATCTCGCCCGGCAGTTGGGCACCTACCAGACTTCCATAATGCCCGACCAGGACTGTTGCTCGTTGTTCGTGCCGCGTCACCCGGAGACCCAAGCGAGCCTGAAGACGGTGGTTAAGCTGGAGTCGACGCTTCCCGTCGACGATCTTGTGCGGCAGGCATTGGACAATACCGAGACTAAGGAATTCTTCTCCCCGTCGCCGGAAGACGGTCTCACATAGTGAGGAAGATTTACCCGTAGCAGGCTCAACACTGGGATCGACGGTTGAAAGCGCTCTACTCGATATGCCGGCAAAAGACCGGGAGCGTCTATTGTCGGACTTGCTTCGTGGCGTCTCCCGCAGTTTTTATCTGACCCTTAGGATTTTGCCTGCCGGTTTGCGGATTCCCGTGGGGGTGGCATATTTATTGGGCAGAGCGGCAGATACGATCGCCGACACGCGTTTGTTGCCCCCTTCACAGCGGCTGGCCCAGTTGATCAAATTCCGGGGCCAGATCAAAGGTGCGGCCAACGGGCCGTCAGTTCGGCAAATCGGCCAGGCCCTGACGGACAAGCAAGACCTGCCTGAGGAACGAGCTTTGTTGGAGTCCCTCCCGCAGGTTTTCTCGGTGCTGGATTCCTTGGTTGAGCCTGACCGGTCCTTGGTTCGCTCGGTGGTTGTGACCCTGACCCGCGGCATGGAGGAAGACCTGACTACCTTCCCGGCCGAGGACTCCGGGCAGATCGCCGCGTTGGCGAATTCGGCTGCCCTGGACCGGTATACCTACATGGTGGCGGGTTGCGTCGGAGAGTTCTGGACTCGCATTATGATAGAGCACTGCCCGGAACTGAAGGACTGGAACGGTGAGCACATGCAGGGCGTAGGCGTTCGGTTCGGGAAAGCTCTGCAATTGACCAACGTGCTGAGGGACATCCCTCGCGATTTGCGCAACGGCCGGTGCTATCTGCCGACGGACGAACTTACGGAAGCGGGTTTTAAACCCGGGGACTTGCTGGACCCAATAGCGGGCGACAGGGCCCGCCCGGTATTGGTCTCGTGGATTGAGACTGCCTTGGAACACTTCGACGAGGCGGAGCGGTACTTGCTGGCGTTGCCTCGCCGGTGTGTGCGGTTGCGGTTAGCAGTGTTGTGGCCCATGCTGCTGGGTCTGGCCACACTGGCGCTGTTGGCAAAGAACCGGGACTGGCTGGACCCGGCCAAGCCGTCGAAAGTCAAACGAAGTTGGGTCTACTGGATGATGGCCCGGTCCTGGCCTGCCGTGATGTCCGACACGATAGTCAAGGCCTGGGTTCACAGCTTGCGGCGGCGGGTGGAGTCGGCGTTGTGAAGGCCTAAGTAGGCGTTTCGTTCCGTAGCCTATAATCGAGAACAAGTAGCGGTCTGACCGTTCAGATATTCCGTAGTAATTCCTGCCATGCCAGTTTGTACGCCGGTTGGGTGACCCGGTCATTCAATTCTTCACCGACCAACGTCAAGAACTCGACCCGGCTGGCTTCCCCGGCAATCGCAAGCACGGCACGTATCAATACTTCGATTTGAAGTTGATAAACATTGGTCCCCAGACTGAACTCTCTCTCCGTTCGTTGGGTCACATCGGAATCGTCGGCTTGAAATGTCACTGTGGCGAACAGTAACTCTGTGATTCCACTACGCCTGGCCTTGAGAATTGCCATATCAACATCGTCCAGTGTGACAGTTCGGTCCTTTACTTCGATTGAAAGCACCGGCTCGTCGTGTTAATAACAAATTACATCACCTGGACTGTCAGTGGCGGCGTCGGCTTCATTGATACCTTGCCGATCAATCCGGTCAAAAAGGTTAAACCTCTGGCCAATGGCCCGCATCAGGGCTGCAACAATAATCTGGGGACGCTCACCTCCGCTCGGTTCCTGGAGATAACGTGTGACGATACTTGCCGCGGCGTCCAATGATATGCGCTGAGGCACATCAAACTGGACCACTAAAGCGTTGTACTGCCTGGTCAGCGACGCTAAACAGAGCTGTAGTTGGGTTTCGGTATATTCAGGGTCGTTTCTTTCCTGTACCAACGCTAATGTTTCTGTCAACTTGTCCCAAAGCGCCCGGTCACGTCTTGGCTCATACCCGGCGTCCAAACGGGGACGCCGCAGTGGGTTGTTTACATATGGGTCAGGGCTGGTGCCCAGGACTTGTGACGTTTCACCTACCCACGGCACCACGTTCGATTGGCAAAAGCTACGGGCATCCCAACGTCCTGCGGCCTCTGCGGTAGCCGGTTCACCGCGTTGGATGCTCAGGGTGTCCCGCGTTGGGTCTGATAACTTGCCCAACAGTAGTTGAGTCAGCAGGGCGTACCTGATGCTAACCACCGAACATGTGATTAGCTCATCTATGTCGTCGTCAATTTCCGTGCTTGTGTCGGCTAGAGCTTCCTGCCACATCGCCCGGAGTCGCTCCAATGCGGAAAGTCGACTGACAGGTACATGCAGACCTGCAACATCGTCATCAGGCATGGAGTTCGTAGTTCATCCAGAGACATTCTTGCCGCGGCTGACGCACTGAGTGGCAGATTTTTACCGGCGCGTCCACTCGATGCCATTCAGTATAAAGAGAGTCGTATAAATCGCTTCTATACCCGGATATGGCAGCCCGCCCTTTGATTTGCCGCAATAAACTGGCAAGTTCTATGTGGTCAAAATCGGTCATTTCGCCATAATAGGCGTGTTTATCTCCACGTGCATCGTGGACGTAAGGCGGGTCAAGGTAGAACAAGGTATCCGGGGTGTCGTAGCGTTGAATGACCTCTAAGGCCGGCGCGTTATCAATTTGTACTCGCATAAGGCGGTCTGCGATCGGGGGCAGGTTTTCGATGGCTCCCAGCCAGCGCGATACTGCTCCCGCCATACCGGATATGGACGTCAATACGCATTGGGCCCACCGGCCTTTAGATGATGTTTGGGCCAAGCCGGTTCGTGTCTGACGCGCTCTGACGTAAAATCGCCTCGCACGCTCCACAAGGTCCAAGTCGCGTTCCGGGGTGCACGCCAGTTCCAACTCCTCTCTAGAAAACGGGGTCAGGGCAATTTCTCGCAACAAACGCTCCCCATTTTCAGGGTGTCTGAGAGTAGCAAAAAAATTGACTAATTCGGAATCAAGGTCGTTGTAGGTCTCGACCGGGGCCGGCTCGCGGTTGATGAGGACAGCAGCGGAACCGCCGAACACGTCGCAAAAATGGGCTGCGTCAGTAGGCAAGTACGGCAATAGAAAATCCAAGTGGCTGAATTTCCCGCCGTACCAACCGAAGGCGATTTTCTTTCTACTGCCTCTTCGGGTCCTGGAGATACGACGCTGCGGTGTTGCACGTTGCGGGGTTGTCATTAGTTCATCGCCCCTGTCGGGTTTTAATTACGTTACTGTAATGACCTAATCATTCCCTAGTCAACGAGCATAGCGTCATACAGTTCCCCTTGCTTGACGCTGTCTCGAATTCCTGTAGGATACGAAATTAGTTACGCTATCGGAAAGGGGAGCATGATGCCTAGTTTTCTGCGAGTCTATTCCGGCGACGATGGCCAGTCCCACATTGAAGAGTTGGACTTCGAGATGCAGGAGTTTGTCGATACTGAAGGCGCCCACGGACTGGCTACTTCGGTTATAAACACCCCGGGAATCTCATTCCGGGAATATCAACCCGGCTACTTTCTTGACTACCACACCGCACCCAGGCGTCAGTACAGCATTACGCTGACCGGGGAAATCGAGCTAGGGACACCGGACGGGACTGTGAAACATTGCGGCCCGGGATCGGTGCTGTTGGCGGAAGACCTGACCGGGGCGGGCCACTTTACCCGCGTGGTGGGCGACCAACCGCGCTTCTTCATCATCGTTCCGCTGGCGGATTAGGCTATCCGTTGCTTGGAGGGGGTCCCGGCGTGATGCGTCATAGCGTTCTTTCTGGCGAATTCAACCCCACGGTGCCCAGCAGGATTATATTCGGTCAAGGCAAGGCATCGACACTGGCCGAGGAGATCAAAGACCTTGGCGGCAAACGGGCGCTGGTGCTGTCCGGCCGCACCGTCGCGGAGAAGACCGAGACGGTGCGCAAGGTCAACGAAACCTTGGGGGAACTCTCCGCCGGCGTTTATTCCGGTCTCACCCAGCGCGCTCCCTTGGCTACGGCAGTGGAGGCGGCCAACCTGGCTGTGTCCCAAGGTGTGGACACCTTGGTGGGAGTTGGGGGCAGCACCATATCCGACGCCGCCAGGATGATCGCCGTCCTGATGGCGGAAGGCATCGACACCGTGGAGCAGTTGCGGGCGTTGGGAGTACAGCATGACCTGATGCTGACGCCAGACCTGGAAGGCAAGCCGCTGCCGTTGCAGGTATCGATTCCCACTACGCTATCGGCTGGCGAGTTCAACATGGGCGGCGGCAATGTGCTGGACGACCAAGCGGGCCACAAGATTCGCGTGCGCCACCGCCTGTTGTACGCCGACCTGATAGTGTTGGACCCGGACATGACGATAGGCACGCCCGATTGGCTGTGGCTCTCCACCGGTGTAAAGGCCTTGGACCACTGCATCGAACGTCTGTACAGCCGTGGAAACCAACCCGCCATCGACGCGCCTGTGTTGTCCGCCGCCGAGTTGCTCTTCAACTACCTGCCCCTTTCCAAGGAGGGAGACGGTAACTCCGAAGCCCGCCTGCAATGCTTGATCGCCGCTTGGCTTTCCATGATGGGTGCGCCGAACTTCGCGATGGGCCTGAGCCACGCCATGGGGCACATCATCGGAGTGAGGTCCTGGGTGGGTCACGGCTACACATCGTGCGTTACCCAGCCTTACGTGATGGAATACAACCGCCCCGCATCGTCCCATAAACAGGCGTTGCTGGCGAGGGCGGCCGGGATCGACGCTAAAGGAATGAGCGACGAGGCGGCGTCCGAAGCGGCGGCGCGGGCCGTGGACAACTTGGTCCTTGGACTGGGCATGCCCCACAGGATGCGGGACCTGAAGATACCCAGAGAAGACTTGCCCGCCATCGCGGAAGAGGTGTTGGGCGACGGCGGTTGCCGCACAAATCCCATCCGCATCACCACCGCCGACCAAGTGCTGGAGGTGTTGAGCAAAGCATATTAGACGGTTTCTCAAACTGCCGGCCGCATAGCCAACACGGGCTATGGGAAACTTGGCAAAGGTGAGCGAAACGCTGCTCATGTCGGTACAAGAGGACTCAGAGATACGGCGGCTCAGAGACGTGCTGCAGGAGTCACGCTTTGAGTACGGAAACATGTCTTATAAGACTGTGCCGGCGAGAAACACCCTGGCCAACGCACTGCGGAACGCGGGGAATTTTAACGAGGCCATAGACCTTTATCAGGGCACACTGGAACTTCACCTTGCTAGGCTGGGGCCAACTCACCCGCAAACACTACGGAGCCGCAGTCGCTTGGCCAACACCTACTACGCCGCCGGGCAGTATGAAAAAGCTGCCGGCCAGTTTAAAGACATTCTGGACCAGAGGGCACGGGTTCTGGGTCCGCAACATCCCGATACTCTCCGCAGCCGCGGCAGCCTCGCGAATACCTATGCCTGCTTGGGTTTGCATACAGAAGCGGCTGCATTGCACCGCCAGACGCTGCAGGAACGCGAGGAAGTGCTGGGCCAGGACCATCCCAGAACACACTTGAGCCGTCGCAGGTTGGAGTCAGCACTTAGAACAGCAGAATCACTCGGACCGCCAGTTGATGAGGAGCGCACGAAATGAAGTACGGATTCACGTTAGCCCCGCGGGGACCCTTGGCCGACCCGGAGAAAATGACCGTCATCGCCGAAAAAGGCGAAGAACTGGGCTACGACGCACTCTTTACCGGAGATCACATCCTGGTCCCTCGTAGCATCGCGTCGATGTACCCCTACACTCAAGGCGGCGAGTATCCGGGCTCTCCCTCGGGAGAGGCTATGGAGCAGTTGACCCTGCTGGCTTTTCTGGCCGCCAGGACCGACAAGATACGGCTGGTGACCAGTGTGATAATCGTGCCTCACCGCAACCCCTTGGTCGCCGCCAAGGCCCTGGCGACGCTGGACGTGCTTTCCAAGGGAAGGCTGGTCGTCGGAGTGGGCGTAGGCTGGATGCGGGAGGAGTTCGAGGCCTTGGGGATTGGAGAACAATTCCAGGCAAGGGGAGCGGTCACCGACGAGTACATCCGGGTGTTCAAGGAGTTGTGGACCAGCGACACCCCACACTACGAGGGCAAATACGTCAACTTCGACGGCATCAACTTCCTGCCCAAACCCCTTCAAAAACCACACCCGCCCATCTGGGTTGGGGGAGAAAGCCGCCCAGCCCTGAGGCGTACCGCCGAGTTGGCCAACGGATGGTGCCCGTTGGGAACCAACCCCACCTTCCCGATGGGGACACCGGAACAACTGGCGGCGGGGATGGAACGCTTGGCCCGTTACGCCCGGAGTTTCGGCAGGGACCCCGCTGAGATCGAAGTTATCTACCGTACCCACGAATACCGGCTCAACGACCCCGGAAACCCCGCCGGCAACGATCGGCTTCCCTTCCACGGCAACGGCGAACAAATAGCCAGCGACATCCGCCGTTACGAGGAGATGGGCGTCGGATCGATGGTGCTTGATTTCGTGCGCCTGACCAACGACTTGGACGAAACGCTTACCGGAATGGAGCGTTTCGCCGACCAAGTGTGGCCGAAGGTCTAAAGTTTCTCCAAGGCTCCTCCATTACGTCCGGCGAATGCGCCGGGTTACCCCCTTCCATCTGCCAGAGTACCCTACGGACCGCCATCCGCCTTTCCGGATCCTATCCCATCCCGGTTCGCTGGTATCATGAGGAGGGCAATTTGGTATCGCAGCCTGCTATCCCGCGATGGAGCAATGGCGCAAAGAGAACCCGGTGATTGTTCACGGGTCTTAGTGGATGAAATCCCTGTTCAGCCGGAAAGGACATTCGGTGGAAAATCGTCCTGAAGGAGACTGGGCCTGCTGTGAAAGCTGCGGAGTCGGGGCCGGCCGCGGCACTAAGTATTGTCGCTTGTGCGGCGGCAATGTAGTCCTCCGGAGAGTCGAAGCGCCAACCCTGGAAGGGCCGTTGGCCGACGCCTCCTCGCACATGATACCCCTGGGCCGCGTATTCGCCATCACCATGATGACCCACGGCCTCTACATATTCTATTGGTTCTATCTTACTTGGACACAGTACAAAGCCCACACCGGCAAGGTGCCTGTCTTCGTGCGTTGGGGCGGGGAAGTGCCGCTGCTCGTCCCTATATACGTCCTACTCCAATGCTACGCTCACATCCGCAGGTATAGGGAACTGATGACCAGGGCCGGAGTCCCAACGACCATCAGCCCGGGGTGGTCCCTAGCGCTGGTAATAATCCACTTCGCCACCGATCTTTCGGACTTCTACCTGAGCGGGGCCTTGAGAATCTTGATGCATCCCGGAATGCACTATGACGTGGTCCGCTGGCAGGAAGCAATTTCCGCTATGCTGGACGTCCTGAGCGTGTTCTCCGCCCTGTGGCTGGTGCTGCACGTCCAAGGGAACTTGAACCGGTATTGGGAGAAGGTGAGCGCCGGGCCCATGACGACCTACGGGGTCAACATGGTGGAAGTTGTACTGTGTATGTTGGGAACCTTCGGTTGGATTGGCTTCCTCTCCACTCTTTTCGACTTGGCCCGATCCTGATGAAACCCATTCCCAGGGCACGCTGCCAGAACTGAGGGATAGAACTGGATGGCATTGTCCGGGTGCATGCAAGAGTAGGAATCCTCGAAAAAGTGACAGTTAGGTCTTGCACCAATGCCGAGCGGCTTTTATTATACGAACATTAGTTCTATAACAGCCGCTCTGCCGTCAAAGGCCTGGAAGAATAATCCAAGCAACAAAGGAGGCGGAAGGAGACCATGCACATTCTCAAGACAGCGGCGATGGCATTTTTGCTGGCGGCATTGTTGGCTTGCGGGACTAAGACAACTCCGGCTGCAACCGACAGGGGAACGGAAACCATTCCGGCGCCGACCGAAGGCCGAATGGAGATGCCCCCGGCGACAACCAAACGCCAAATGGAAATTACACCTGTGGCAACCGGTAGTGGAAAGGAACTGACCCTAGTGCCCGCCGAGAGCAAAAAAAATCGGCCTCAAGGAGTTTCACAATGGATGAAATCGTTACCAAATACCCTCCTGACTACTTAGGTAGTGTCGTCAAATCAACTTAGTCCAAATCACCATCGCCCGAATCTGGCAGATGGCCAGGTAAGAAAGGGAGTTCTTGGCATACCGGGTTGCCACTCCCCGCCACTGCTTGAAGTCCAAGAAGCCGTTTTCCACCAGATGCCGCAGCTTGTACAGTGCCCGGTCATATTCCCGCTTTTCCCGCCGGTTGCTTTTGGGCGGTATTACCGGGTTCATCCCCAATTCCGAGGCGGCGGCTATGATTTCATTGGTGTCATAGGCTTTGTCTGCCAGAAGATGCTCCGCCGCGATACCCTCAATCAAGGGCAGTGCTTGGGAGCAGTCCGCTGCCGTGCCTCCGGTGACTATCACTTTTACCGGCATTCCGTGGGAGTCCACCGCCAGGTGCAGCTTGCTGTTGAGCCCCCTTTTGTGCGGGCAATGGCTTGATTGCCGCCCCGGGCCCCGGCGCTGTGGGGATGAGCCTTGATGTAGCTGGCGTCAATCATCAGCCACTCAAAATCAGGATCGTCAATCATGGCGTCCAGCAGCTTGGCCCATACGCCCCGGTCCCGCCAGCGGCAGAAGCCTTTAGCCCCCCGGCTTGACCGGGGGGGCCGGTGGGTGTTCTTCCAGTCCCCGTAGTCCGGGGGCAAATCGCGCCAAGGAGCCCCGGTGCGCAGAATCCAGAACACAGCATTGAGAAAAAGCCGGTTATCGTAAGCGGGCCGGCCCGTCTTGCCCTTGCCGCCGGGGAGAAGAGGCTCCAGGATTTCCCATACCTGGCCGGAAATATCATGGCGCCGGTGCGCCGGCACTGCGGTTGCTGCTGGCATAGCCCAATCCTACTACACTGATTGCAATGTCAGCTTATCACCTCACTCTCACTTTGACGACACCCCCTAGAAACGTGGCCGGAAACTGGCTTCAGCCGGGTGGTCAGCTATACTTGAGCCATCAAGAAATAGCGAGGGCTTGAGCATGATGGGAGAGCGGTCGGACCAGAGGGGCCTCTGGGAAGCGGACCGGTTGTATCTGGACCACGTGGGGCGGGACACCTACTACGGACTGTTGGCATCACTGCGGGGCCGGCTGTTCCGAGACGCCGAGTTCGCCGAGTTCTACTGCCCTGACAACGGACGGGACAGCGTGCCGCCCAGCCTGCTGGCGACGGCGCTCCTGCTCCAGTCCCACGACAAGGTGAGCGACGCCGAGGCCAAGGCCAGAGCCGACTTTGACCTCCGGTGGAAAGTAGCTCTGGGGATTGAGGTGGAAGACCGTCCCTTCGCCAAGAGCACGCTGCAGGTGTTTCGCGCCCAGCTGATATTGCACGGCAAGGTGCGGGAGGTATTCGAGTCCAGTCTGCGGCTGGCCCGGGAGTCGGGGTATCTGCAAAAGCCTGGCATGAAGGTGGCGCTGGACACGACCAACATTCTGGGCCGGGGCGCGGTCAAGGATACCTACAATCTGTTGGCGGACGGGATAGTCAAGCTGTTGCGGGCGCTGGCTGCAGTGGAGAAGTCCACCGATAGAGAATGGGCCAAGGACCGGGGATACGGACGGTACTTTGCCTCCAGCGTGAAGGGCGAAGCCGCCATCGACTGGAGCGACAAGCGGGCGGGGGCGGCGCTGCTGTCCTTGATAGTAGCTGACGCCGACCGGTTGTTGGAGTTGTCGCGGCAGGCGCAGGGGGAGTTGCCGGAGGACAGTGATGAGCGCCAGCGGATTGTGGCGGCGGCGGAACTGCTGGGACAGTTGCTGCTCCAGAGCCTGCCCCCGGCCCCGAACGGGGGACGTGGAGCGGACCGAAGGCGGAACAAGTCTCAAGGACGGGGTGAGCCGGGACCGCATGATGTCGGTGCATGACCCGGAGATGCGCCACGGCCACAAGAGCAGCAGTAGACGGCGACGGACACAAGGCGGCCATCGTCGTGGATACCGGCTCCCAGTTGATCACCGCCGTGGACGTATTGCCCGGCAACGCTCCGGACAACCTGGGATCGCTGGAATTGGTGGAGCAGAGCGAGGCCAACACCGGTGTGCCGGTGGAGGAAGCCATGGGCGACGCCGCCTATGGGGATGGCGATACCAGGCAGGCCTTCGCCGATGCGGGACGCCGGTTGGTGGCCAGAGTGCCGGGACGGCCCGACCGGAAGCACTTTCCCAAGGATGACTTTGTCATCGACCTGGCCGCGGGCAGTTGCACCTGTCCGGCGGGACAGGTTACCCACACCATCGTGCCGGCGGGAAAGCGGACGGACCGCAGGGGGCGGGTCCACCGCTTGCAGGCCTTCCAGTTCGACGGGGCCGAATGTCGGACATGTCCACTGCGGTCCCAGTGCATCGCAGCCAAGGGGAGCAGGGGGCGGCGGGTGCTGGTCCATCCCCAGGAAGCCCTGCTGCAGCAGGCCCGAGCGTTGCAGCAAAGCACTCACTATGACGAATATCGAGTGCGCCGAGTGGTGGTGGAACACCGGTTGGCCCGACTGGTCCAGTTGGGCCTTCGCCAGTCCCGCTATTTCGGCAGGGTCAAGACCAGGTTCCAGCTGTATCTGGCTGCCACGGTAGCCAACCTGACCCTGGTGGCCGGGAAACTCGGGTGGTCGGGCCGTACCGGTGGCGGCGCAACAGGCCGCAGCGTCGTCCTCAATATTGTCCCCTTTGTTGTCGCCCATGCTGCGGCCAATTTCTGCGCGGTCCGGCTCGGACAACTGTGCTCCGTGATCCTGCTCACGTCGGCTTTATTGCCCAAATCCCCCTACCCAACCAGGACTTTCCGGCCCGGTTTCTAGGCTGTAGAAGCGACGGATCGAGGCATCGCAGTACATAGGAAGTACCACGACCTGTTTTGGCGTCAACCGAACGTGTGGGCGACCGGTGTTGGATTATTGCAAGACGAAAACGACGAAAACGATGACTTCCGATATACCGGTGAAGTTGGTGTCATAGTCTCGGTTACCAAGAAAGTGCCCCAGGAGGAACTCCCTGTCGAAGACCGAATCCCAGCGGAACTGGAGGGAGTGCCGATTCAGATCGTGGAGGAACCTTATCCCGAATTTTTAAAGAGCACAGCGCCCGCCTGGGAGGAACCGAATAGCAATGCGGAGGAGGATTAATATATGGGCAACGCAAACACAGTCCACCGGCCGCTGATGGCCGGACTAGAAATCAGGTCCAAAATTCCGGGATCTAATCAGAGCAATCGGGGCACGTTGACCGGGTTGGCTACGCGCAACTCCAATGGCGAAAAAGTGCTGGTGTCCAATCTCCACGTCATGACCGACGACAAGTTCAATCCGTCTACTAACGCCGAGATTTATCAACCAGACGCCACGGACCTCAATCACAAAGTCGGGCGGCTTTTCAAGTGGGTCCCGCTCAAGACTGCTTTGCCCAACGAAAACGTGCCGAGCACGCCCGCGGACGTTGCAATGGCTCATCTTGATTCCAATGTTGATGCGGGATTCAAGCTCCACAGCGCCGGGCACAACCTGGGCGTGGTCCTTTCCGGGACCAGGCGCCCAATAGTAGGAACGTCTCTCACCATGGTGGGAGCGGAAGGCGGAGTCGGCGTGGTTCGCGTCCGAAAACTTGATAGAGAGGTTCATTTCTCCACTGAAGAGAGGGTAGGAAATTACACTGTAGAGAGGAAAGAAAAGTATACCGGGTTTATCGAACTCGACTGCAACCAGAGGCCGGTGCAGCCCGCGGATTCCGGGGCTCCTTGCCTAGTCCAAGAACGGCCTGGGCAATTTCATATGGCGTGTATTTTGGTTTCCCGGTTGCGGAACGATGGCCGCAAGGCCTACGCTTTTCGGGCCTCGGTGGCCGAATCGGAGCTAGATATTACCTTCGGAACTTCGTTGGCAAGCAACAACGCGACGCTGAGCGCTCTGAGCATCGCTCCCACACCGGCCTCGGTCGTTCCAGTTTTCTCAGGGGCCACAACGGACTATAGGGCGACGGTGGGCAACGACGTGGCCAGCGTGCGGGTGAGGCCGACGGTAAACCAAGCCAACGCAACGGTGACGGTGAACGGCGTTACGATAGCGAGCGGCCAAGCCAGCCATCGATTACACTGCCGGTGAGTGTGAGAACCATAACCGTCGTGGTGACGGCCCAGGATGGGACTACCCGGAAGACCTACACCGTTGCAGTTACCCGCGCGACGGCTGCCGGCATCCAGGGAATGACCCATACCATCAACGTTGGGGCGCCCTCAAATAATGACCCGCAACTCTTCATCTGGACTCCAATCCCGCGCTTGGCGGTCCCGGGCGCACTCATGGCGAATGGCCAGACGGCCTACCTGGAATTTCTGGAGATCACCAATTGGCCGTATATAGCCATACGGATGTCCTCGGCCCAATCCGGTTCTCCGGCGGCGAGTCAGGCGGGACCGGACTTCACTCCCTCATTCGAGCAGAGCGGCATAATGCGTTTCGTCGCGTCGGACGGCTCTCAGGTGGAATTCACCGGCATCGGTGACTCTGCCGAGCCTTATGGATGGTGGGTCAGAGGTCCGAGTGACCGTGCCAATGCTTCTGCTTGGATTACCAGGGTGAACGGACTCACCGACAAGACGTGCCGGTTGCAACTGGTGGCGCCGGCAAGCACTACCCCAGCCAACCAAGCGCCGACGGCCAACGCGGGGAGGGACCAGTCAGTAAGCGCCGGGGCATTGGTGACCCTCTCGGGCTCAGGCTCCGACCCGGACAGTGGCGACACCCTGACCTATTCCTGGACACAGATCGGCACACCCGCGGTGACCCTCAGTAACTCCTGGATCTCTAACCCAACGTTCAATGCGCCCAGACCCAGTGCCACGCTGACATTCCGCTTGACCGTCACCGATAACCACGGGGCCAGCGACACTGACGACGTGACTATCACGGTGCGCGCTCCGGCCCGGACCAACCGTGCCCCGACAGCCAACGCCGGTAGCAACCAGACAGTGAGCCTCGGCGCCACTGTGACCCTTCGAGGATCCGGGATGGACCCGGATAGGGACACACTGAGCTACAGTTGGTTGCAGACTCGCGGGAGTCCCACAGTTAACCTGAGCGGTGCGAACACGGCCACGGCCTCTTTTACCGCGCCGAATAATCTGCCCCTAGGAGGCGCAGAGTGACTTTCCAGCTGACCGTCTCCGACAACCGGGGAGGCACTGATACCGATGACGTGACCATAGTAATCAACCGCGCGGGAGTAGTGGCCAACCGTGCCCCGACGGCCAATGCCGCGCCGGACGGTTAACCTCGGCGCTCAAGTAACTCTCAGCGGCTCCGGAAGCGACCCTGACGAGGACACGCTGAGCTACAGTTGGTCGCAGACCGGCGGGAGTCCCACAGTCACCCTGAGCGGTGCGAACACGGCCACGGCCTCTTTTACCGCGCCGAATAATCTGCCCCCCGGCGGGGCGACGTTGACCTTCCGGCTGACTGTATCCGACGGCCAGGGAGGCACGGATACCGACGACGTGACCATCACGGTTACGCGGTGACTTGGACGCAGCGGCGGGAGCGAATACCAGCCCGCCGGGGAGCGAACGGTCCGTAAGGATGTCAGGTCCGTCAATCCGGACCGGACTCAAACTGACTACTTTTGAAACTTTGCTCAGTTACCGAAACCCCCTCCGGTACATTTCCCGCAGCCGTTCCAAGTGATGCTCCGGGATGGGTGGCACGTCCACGGAAGCGGCGGTCTCCTCAGCTTCCGTGGTGTTCTTGACGCCCGGCACCACGGTATGAATGTCCCGGTTCATCAAGCAGAACACCATTGCCGCTTGGGACAGGGTGCGGATTGGCCCCTCGAGTAGATACCCCAGCTTGGCCGCGCTGGCGGCGTCGTTCTCCAGCAAAGTTCCTTGAGGGATGGCCCGGTCGACAGCGTCGGCCAGGGCGCCGGCGGCGTGGGACCTGATGCCGATGACTCCCATGTTCAGGCTCTTCGCCAACGGGATGATCTGTCCATTGTCGAACAGGTCCACACCCGGTGGCGGCGGTTCCTGAGAGGTCCAGTTCAGCAGATTGTAGTAGGCCAGCACGGTGTCGTACTCGCCACTTTCCATGATGCGGGTCATTGTGGGCACATCGTGGTCCATTGCCGAGAGGCCGATAAACCGGGTCTTGCCTGCTTGCTGGACCTTTCGATAGGCGTCCAGCACAGGGCCCAGGGTATCCTCAGCGGAAAGAGAGTCCGGCACTTCGCCCCGTGTGGCGGTGAACCGGTTATGGACGTGGAGCACGTCGACGGAGTCCATCTGCAAACGGCGAAGGCTCACTTCCACCGAACGGGCCACCGCTCCTTCCACGTCATCCATCTCGTGGGCTTCCAGCCGGACCTTGGTGGCTACTACTATATCTTCGCTGCGGCCTTTCAGCGCACGGCCCAATACCTCTTCGGCCTTGCCGTTGCCGTAGCGCGGGGCTACGTCGAAGAAATTGATGCCCAGTTCCAAGGCCCGGTGCACCGCCCGTATCGACTCCTCATCGGTGGTGGGACCCCACACCTGTCCGATGCCGCCTCCGCCGAATCCGGCCCTGGAAACCCGTAGCCCTGTCCTGCCAAGGGTTGTGTATTCCATATATTCCTCCTCAGTGGGACGAAGCCCCATCCTTACTCGGTACCGGTTCCAGCGAATCGTAATACTGCTTCCACTGCGCCCTCATCTCTTCTTCGGTAACGTCTCCCACGTAGCCGGGAGACACCACCGGCAGCGCCCGCGTCACTTCGACCAGCACGAACCGGCGGATCAGGCTGGCGACACCGGACTGGGCGCCATTTGCGGCTCCAGTGTAGAGTTTCATGCCTTCGTCGAATTGGTCTCCCGACTCAAGGATGCTGGCTGCGCCCTTGAACCGGTAACCCTTCCGCAAGAAGATGTCAACCATGTTTATTTCGATTGCCGGGTTCTGGCGCAGATTGGCCATCGTACCGGGTGAGGCGATGTCCGCGAAAATAAGATGGTCGTCGTCCCAGACCCTCATCGTTGCTTTGGGGGACAAGTTTGGTGTGCCGTCAGGGGACACTGTAGCGATGTACCCAAGCCGCTGTTCCCTCACGACCCGCTTCATGTCGTCGGTCAAAATGCCCACGTTGTCACCTTCCTGGGAATGTATGCCTCCCTGAACGTCTAGCTGTGCTCGCCTTCAGCCAGTTGGAAGTAAATACGATGAGAGCTGCTTGGCTCGATGTTGGCGGTCTTGTAGCCGAAGGGGCTCACGGAGGGCCCGTCGCCCCGCATTTCGTTGCCATTGTTTTTGAGGTCCTGGAAGAGTTGGTCGATGCCATCAACGCCCCATGCGACATGCATGACGCCAGGGCCGGTAGTTCGGAGTTGCTCGGCCAATGCCGTGTCGTCCCGCAAGGGCTCGAAGAAGTCGACCAGGGTTTCGCCCACTTGGTACAGTATGGACTTGAAGCCGCGGTCCGTGAATTCGTCGCTTCGAATGGGTTTGAGGCCGAAGTTCCGGTCGAGGTAGGCGGCCATAGCTGCAACGCTTTCGACCGCGTAAGTCACATGATGCACTTTATTGAACATACCGTCCTCCTTGAGCGTCTTGGCTGGTTGAAGCCTAGCCGTTTTCGACCACGGAATCAATCCCGAACATGCCGGGGACGCCATGCAGGAAATTAGTGCATAATGGGCGGCAATCACCGTTCCAGAGGTCAAGTATGCCTACTTTTTCCGTTGACGGAGTAAATCTCTACTATCAGGTAACCGGCCGCGGCGTCCCATTGATCCTGAGCCACGAATTCGCCGGTGATATTACCAGTTGGGAGCCGCAGGTCAACTTCTTTTCCCGGCGCTACCAGGTCATAACCTATTGCGCT
Source organism: Dehalococcoidia bacterium (assembly GCA_965261795.1). Lineage (GTDB taxonomy): Bacteria > Chloroflexota > Dehalococcoidia > Lucifugimonadales > UBA3495 > CBDCFV01. Next base: position 1,360,592 of record OZ253476.1, on the reverse strand, counting down.
CGGGGTTATTCGCCGTCCGACGTACCCGAAGACCCGGCGGCCTACTCCCAGGAGCAATCGGTGGAAGACCTGCTCGCGTTGTTGGACCACTTGGGAATCGAACAGGCTTATATCGGCGGGCTGTCGATGGGCGGCAGCGTTACCGTAAGCTTCGGCATAGCCCACCCCGAGAGGTGCCGGGCGTTGATCGTCGCCTCAGCCGGGTCTGGGACCACCGACCGGGAAAACCTGCTCGCTTCATGGCAGGAACTGAGCGAGTTAATGCTGACCGAGGGCATGGAGAAGTTCGCCGAAGAATACGCCCGTGGCCCGGCGCGGGTCCAGTTTCTGCGTAAGGACCCGGTAGGATGGGAGAAATTCCGGGCTGGGCTGGCCGCTCATTCGGCCCAAGGCTCCGCCTACACCTTCCGGGGCGTGCAGATGAAGCGCCCCACCATCTACCAGTTAGAAGAGCAGTTGAAACAGATCGATGTCCCAGCACTGGTGCTGATTGGGGATGAAGACGAACCCTGCATCGAGCCGTCAGTGTTCATGAAGCGGCACATCCCCCGCAGCGGCTTGGCGGTCTTTCCCCAAGCCGGACATACCATCAACCTGGAGGAGCCGGACCTGTTCAACCGCACGATATTGGACTTCCTCACCGGAGTGGAAGCCGGTAGTTGGGCCAAGCGGGGAGAGTAGGGTGTGGTTAATAGCTCCAAGGGCAACCACGAAAACCCTACTGCGCCGTGAACCCCCCATCCACCATCAGCTCTGTACCGGTTATGTAGGACGCTTCGTCTGAGGCCAGGAACAGGACGGCATAGGCAACTTCTATTGGCAGGCCCTCCCGTCCCATGGGCACTGCCTTCACCATGCCGTCCTGGAACTGGGCCCGTCGCTCCGACGAGTTCAGCATAGGCGGCAGCACTCCCGGGTGCACTGAGTTGATTCGTATGTTGCTCTTGGCGTGCTGCACCGCCGTGGCCTTGGTAAGCAGCCGGACGGCGCCCTTGGAGGCATTGTAGGCGGGGTGGGTGTACTCCTGCCCTACCATGCCGGATATAGACGAAATGTTGACTATGGACCCGCCGCCTGCTTTCAGCATTTCAGGGATGGCGCAGTTGATTCCCAGGAATGCCCCCTTGGCGTTGACCTCCATCAAGCGGTCCCAGGTCTCACTGCTGGCGTAATTGGGTTCGCCGCTGCCGGTGACCCCGGCGTTGTTCACCAACACGTCCAGCTTGCCGAACCGGGCCACAATCTGCTGGACCGCCGACTCCCAGTTGGCTTCATCTGAAACGTTCAGCAGGACGAACATCGCCTCGCCGCCAGCCTCGGTTATCTCCGCCTCCACTTGGCGCCCGTCTTCCTCGAGCACGTCGGCAATTACAACCTTGGCCCCTTCGCGGGCGAACAACCGGCACTCCTCCGCTCCCATTCCGTGGGCCCCGCCGGTTATCAAAGCAACCTTTCCTTCCAGCCGCATGGTTCCTCCTCTTGGGATAGTCTATCGTGTGGTAGCATAACCCAACCGGCAAGAACACGCAGCCGGATAACTGAAGAACGGGGCCGACAATCCATTTGCGACATCCCTCTTATAGGGTGAGAGAAGACCAATCAGAGGTGTTCATTATGCAGTCCAAGTTCGTCCAAGCGGGACCGGTGCGGTTGGAGTATTTCGAGAGCGGAAACGGACCGGAGACCGTGGTGTTGGTGCACGGCTACGCATCCAACGCGCCCATCTGGCGGTACACCGTCCAAGCGTTGGAAGCCAGCGGAGGATTCCGGATTATCGCCTTCAACAACCGGGGCGCGGGAGAGTCTGATCGCTCCGAGTCCGAGATAGACTACACCGTCAAGGCTTTCGCGGATGACCTCTTTAACGCGGTGAGCGCACTGGGGCTAAGAGGCTTCACCCTCGTGGGCCATTCCATGGGCGGTGCGACGGTCACCCAGTTCTCCTTGGTCTACCAGGAATTGTTGAAAGGGCTGGTGCTATTGAACTCTACGCCCCTGCACGGCCGTAGGTTGGGCTTGGACTGGGAGAACGAACTGCGCAAGCTGGTCGCGAGGGGCGGCCTTACCGAGGGCGACATGGGCTTCAACGCTCCCCACGTCACCCAGGACTTCAAGGACGAAATTACCGGCATCATTCTCAAGAACCCCGTGGAGCGGGCCGTCGGGGGCCGGCGTTCGATGGCGGCCTTGCGGCTGCGGGATCGGTTGCACGAAATCCGGGTTCCAACACTGGTAGTGGGCAGCGACCGCGATACTACCGTGGGAGTGGACAACATCATCGCCGACTATTTCGCCTTGCCCGAAGACCTGCGCCACCTTCACATTTTTCACGGCATAGGCCACTCGCCAAACGTTGAGGCGCCGAGGCGGTTCGCCGGGCTGCTGACGGGGTTTGTGGAAGAAGTAAACGCGGGGAGGGCAGTACTCGCGGCGTAGAGTCTTCGCGATGCCCAGACAGTATCGTCCCCGGGAAGTTATCAGGGTGCTTGAACGGCTGGGTTGGGTGCAGGTGAGACAGCGTGGCAGCCATGTTACACTAAATCTGCCGGACGGGAGCCATACAGTTATCGTTTCCCTTTCGGGCCGTGAGGTTAAGCGAGGAACTTTTGGCAATATACTGCGTCAGGCGGGCATAACGGCGAGCCAGTTCCATCGCTGGGCAGAGGAGATCCTCTGAATGGGCAAGAAAAAAGTGACCGTAGTCCTGTTCCATGACGATGACAGTGAGGACGGTGGCTACAGCGTCGTCATACCTACAATCCCTCAACTGGGCACTATGGGGGATACTGTGGAGCACGCGTTTGACATGGCGAGGGAATGTTTGGAGATAAGCTTGGAGGACCCAGCCGATTGGGACTATTACAGCTTTGCCCAAGCCTATGCTGAACATGTGGCGGTCAGTACGATGGAAATCGAAATGCCGCTGCGCCCTGGAAGCACCGAATCCAAAAAGGATACAGGGAAGCTGGCCAAAGTGACTGTAGTCCTGTTTCAAAACGAGGCCGGCGTCTACACTGCCATAACGCCGTCCTTTCCCCATCATTTCCCCCAAGGGAAGACTGTAAGGGAAGTGTTGTCTGCGGTTAAAGAAAACTTGGCTTTGAATTTACAAGACCCCGACGAATGGGATATGTTCGACTTGTGGCACTGTCAAGCCGAACACATAGTAATCGGCACGGTCGAAATCGAGTTTCCGGTACAGTTCAAACCCCCAACGCCGGAACTGCTGGCGGAACTGACAGCGGCAGGAATAACGCCACCGGAGGAGGACTAACATGCGATTGGAAGGCAAAGTAGCTCTTATCAGCGGCGGCGCACGGGGGCAGGGAGCGGCCGAGGCGAGGCTTTTCGTAGGTGAGGGCGCAGCGGTGGTCATCGCCGACATCCTGGACGAGGACGGCATTAAACTGGAGGCGGAACTCCGGGAGTTGGGCGCCAACGCGAGCTTCGTTCATTTGGACGTGACCGACGCCGACCAGTGGCAGCAGGCCGTTGAAGAGACCGTGAACCGCTACGGCAAGCTGGATATATTGGTGAACAACGCGGGGATTGCGGGAATGCAGGTCAGCGGCTTGGATGCTCCAAAGATTGACGGCGTGGATGCGGGGGTCTGGGACCGCATAATGGAGGTGAACGCCAAAGGGGTGTTCCTGGGGACGCGGGCGGCGATACCGGCGATAAGGGATGCCGGGGGAGGCTCCATCGTCAATATTTCGTCCATCGCAGGGCTGGTTGGATTGCCGCTGGCTAGAGGGGCCAGTGCCGCATACGGGAGTTCCAAGGGCGCCGTGCGGCTGCTGACCAAGGCGACGGCCGTCCAGTACGCCGCCGACCGTATACGCTGCAATTCGGTGCACCCGGGTTACATCGACACGGCGATGACGGAAAGGATATCGTCGCAGCCGGCCATCAGGGCGGAGTTGATAGGAAGGACCCCGCTGGGGCGAATCGGCACGGTGGACGACATCGCCTATGGAGTCCTCTTCCTCGCTTCGGAAGAGTCCAGTTTCATGACCGGCAGCGAATTGGTGATTGACGGGGGATGGACCGCGCAGTAGAGGTTTGAAGGAGACGGCGGACGTGAGAAAGGGACCAGGCCGTATACATCGAAGCGACAGATTACTATTTCAGGAAGTCTCTTCCAGCAGGCGCTTGATTGAATCACGAAGCGGTGGCAACTCTTCCTGCGCCACGTACCAGACGATTGTGTAGTCGATTCTGTGAAATCCGTGAATCAGGATGTTCCGTATATCGATCATGCGCCGCCAATCTATTTCGGGTGCTTGCTGCCCGATGTCTTCGGAAAGCCGATTGGCAGCTTCACCGATGACGCATATTTGCCACACTATTGCGGCCCGCGTTTTGCGGTCATTCAAGAACTGATCAAAGCTCAGATCCCCCATAAATTCGAGGCATTCTTGAGCTGCGGCTTCGATATAGGTCAAGTTGATGGAGTCTAGCTTGGGCGTGGTCACACCGACACTGCGCCGTCCAACAGATGAGGCTCTCTCTCTTCTATGACGGACTTAGTCACCACGCTAACTTTTACGCCCAGCAGGTCGCTTAATTCGCGGTCCATGCCAAAAAACTTGAGTCCTAGCGGCCGCTGGAAGTCAACCATGAGTTCCAGCCGGCTGGCCTCGTAGTCGTCCCCCTTGGCGTAAGGGCCAATTACCGCCAGGCTGGTGACGCCATACTCCGCCTCCAGGGCGGGCATATTCGCCCGGAGGGTCTTGAGGACTTCCTGCAACGGGGGCCGGTTTCGCAGCACCATACCGTTCCAGCGGTCAACGGCTTCCTGCAGTTCCTCCCACTTGCATAGCACTCGATTTTCCGCCTTGCGGATTTCCTCCACACCTTCCGCTCCGATGGGCGGACCGGATTGCAGGGTGTGCATATCCGGCCCCGGCACTTCGGACATCCCTAACCTGGCTTGAACCTCGTCAACGGCCGCCAGCATCTGCTCCCATTCGCGCAGGTAATGGCGGACGGCTTGGTAGGCTTGCTGCTTGTCCATTGCTATCTCCTGTCCCGTCCATGCAATCATATCAAAAAGCCGGACTCATCGAGTCCGGCCATTCGCTTTGGGTGTTAACCACCGATGTGTAGTTCCTTCAGCGTTGGCTGGCGTGTAAAACAGTGATCCCTATCACCAGATCGCCGTTGTATCGCAGGATGATGTCGTCGTCGGTTAACTCACTATCAGTAACCGGGATTGACTTGTCAAAACGGATATAAAGAACATCCGCCTCTTCGTCATAAGACGACCATAAATTGTTGATCGGGAACTGGTTGATCACCGCAGCCATGGTAAGGTATTCGATGAGGTCTTTCAGGACCATACTCTCTTTCTTCTTAAGGGGTTTAAATCACCAACGTTTCAATCCGCTCGCGTCCTATGATCTTCCGGGCATAGAGAAGGCAAGCGTGAATGTCCTCCGGCTCCAACCAAGGGTAACCGCTGAGTATGGTGTCAGGAGAATCCCCGGCTGCCAGCATACCCAACACATACTCTACTGCCAGACGCCGGCCGCGAATGAGCGGCTTACCCCCAAAGATGCGCGGGTCCACCGTGATTCTCTCCAATAGCTTATTCTCGTTCATAGAGTCCAGCGTCTTGATTACAAGATAGCTGCCGCTTTTCAAAGTGTGGGATCTTCACCGCTGGCTGGCGTGCAGGATGGTGATTCCTATGACTTCTTCGCCGTCGTAGCGCACGGTAATGTCGTCGTCGGTCAACTCGCTGTCGATGGCCTACCTGGGTTGCTGCCCGAAGTGGACGTACAGTACATCGCCCTCTTCGTCGTAAGAAGCCTGCAATCGCCCGTTGGGGGGTGTCGCACAGCGGGCAACAAGTTTAGGAGATCATTTAGGCTCTCCAAGATCATAGATATGCTTCGCTGCTTCCACGGGTCAAAATTGCTGTAATCTTTCCTCTATCAAGATTTCTTCGCAATTCATGAGGTAAGAAATAAGACCACCAAAGTCCAACCAGGCTTTCTCGGCCAACTCAATTACGGCTGAAATGTCTGGTATGAGACCATTTGGCCATCCGGTTCCCATAGCTCTTCTTTTGGTTTTCGGGTTAACGGTTGGTAATGGATACCGTAGTGATTCCCCAAACATACCAAACTTATTGATGTCTTCAATTAACCGAGAGGTTGATTCGGCGGGACTTCCGTCAGGTATCCCATCCAATTTGGCTAGGTTTCCTTTCAGCAGAGATAACAAATGATCGAGGTCATGACTCCGCCAGCCTTGCTCGTCAGTGATTTCCCCTGTCATGTGGCCGATGGAATAGGTTAGCACGATCCCGGATTTCAGTTCCAACTCCAGAAAGTGATGAACCAAGAATAGTATCGGGTAAACCAAATTGTCTGGTATAGGCACCCCTCTATACTGGCCTTTCCCGGTTTTCTCCCATAGCTCTTTCGCTCCGAGATAGTAGGCGAAAGCATATTCTTGAAAGTCGGTAGGTACGGGAAGTGTGGGAAAATCAGCATCCCTTGGAATGCACCAGTATTCGCGTTCTGAATCTACCATATGATCCTCCGTAACGGCTGAATGGACGTACAGCACGTCGCCCTCTTCATCGTAAGAAGCCTGCAATCGGCCGTTCGGGGAATGTCGCACTGCCGGGAGCAGGTTTAGGAAGTCGCTTAGATTTTCGGCTAGGTTCATTAGGACCGACACTTGCTGTCACTGGCGTGGGTGGCGGCGGGCTGTTTGTTAGGGGCAAGAGTCATACCTATCATACTCTTCAAGGGCTAGGCGAGCAGGAGGATCCAAATAATAAGCCCTCCGGTGTCCTGCGTATACCTTCCATCTTCCAGGAGTGGCCAATTGACTTTCCACTCTTTCAAGGCTCGGCCCGATGACAACCCACGTCTCAGCCTCAATAGCAGTGCCGGCCCGCGTGTAACTGTTGGGAACTTCCGTGACTCCATGATAACTGGCCGACCATGCGAAGTCTCCAGTGGTTCCGGTTGCCAAATCGATAAGCCACGATTTCTTTTCCTGTTCGGACGGAGGCAGAGGGTCGGGCGGCCGAGGAGTAGGAGTAGGCCGAGGGGTAGATGTTGGAAAAACTGTTCCCCGAAGTTCGGCCCTACGACGTGCATTCGCCTTGCGCAACGCTTCTTTCCTGTCGAACAACGTAGGTTTCGCGCTGTGCATCTGGCTGGACATCTGGTTCGCATAGGCTCTATCCCAGCTAAGCACGCAATCCTGTAGAAAAGTTTGCAGGATTGAAATTGCAGACTCCTCGGACAGTAGCAACGCAGGGCCGGATTCATCGGGTTGTTGCGGGCTTGTACCAGAGTCAGATTCCGAAGTCGTGGCCGAAGGTCCGCAAGCCATCGTCGTTATCGCGACTAGGAACACTGCAACCAGGATCATTTGCATCATTGGTTCACCTTGCCCTCTGTGTCAGGCTGCGGATGGCTTGGTGGACTTGCTGTCTGCCCATGCGTGTCTCCTTTGATGCTCAACAGACTTGCCAGATGCTTAATAATTCGTAGCAATCACCGAATAAGGTGCCCCATTTTTTGGAGCTTCCCAAGCGGGTTTATCTCAGATAGTTCCACATATACACTGATCTGAATCGTCCCGCATAGCTCAACGAAGCCTATAGTCTCTGCGTCGCTTCCAAATACGTAAGGTCTTGTGCGTAATAAATCCAAATCAGGTCCGAGATTAGGAACATAGGCTAGCAAGGCCTTGTATACATTTTGGACTAGGAGTGATACTTTCGATACGGGTTCGTCGGAAAAGGCGTCTATTACACTGGGGACGTCACCGCGTTCAAGTACTTGAGTGAAGTCATCCACAAACCCGTATTGAGACTTATAATATCCAATACTCCTAACGAGATTATGTTCTACCAAGTCCAACTTCTTCGAAAGCGAATCGAAATTACGCTTCATCAAAGTCCGGGAGTCTGTGACGTTTGGATCCCACATTGGGTCATCTGTTTTGGACAGTGAAGATTCCACAAATCGCTCTATACTAAAAGATAGACTGCTCGTTACTAGATTCTGCCCACGTTCACCAAGTGTACCCAATGAGAGATAGTCCACTACGTGAGCATAGA